>NZ_JBNAFW010000001.1:2500-2355646 GCF_049800855.1 Aliiroseovarius sp. S253
GACGGTGTTGTCCAAGTCAAGTACACTAACCAAGATCTGAGAGATCAGATCTTATTGTGCTTCTTAATGGATCAAAGACCGACATCTGCGATCCAGTTCTTCGGAACAATTAAGAAGCGCGGGAAAGTATGCTTTTGGTCCAGTTTGCCCTTCGGGGTGAGATGGCAGATGAACAAAAGGTCTGTCTTCTCCTGGATCAAATCAAGCGCGAGAAGGGCGTTTGGTGAATGCCTTGGCAGTAAGAGGCGATGAAGGACGTGATACTCTGCGATAAGCTTTGGGAAGGTGAGAATAGCCGTTATACCCAGAGATTTCCGAATGGGGGAACCCACCTGACAGTTCATTATAATAACTTCGGTTATTTATAGTGTTCTGAAACAGGTATTTATAGACTGAATACATAGGTTTATAAAAGCAAACCCGGGGAACTGAAACATCTAAGTACCCGGAGGAAAGGAAATCAATTGATACTCCCCTAGTAGCGGCGAGCGAACGGGGACCAGCCGAGCCATGAGTGTGGATAGAATGCGTTGGGAAGCGCAACCATAGTGGGTGACAGTCCCGTATATGAAGCACGATTGGACGTATTAAGTAGGGCGGAACACGTGAAATTCTGTCTGAAGATCGGAGGACCACCTTCGAAGGCTAAGTACTCCTTACTGACCGATAGCGAACCAGTACCGTGAGGGAAAGGTGAAAAGCACCCCGACGAGGGGAGTGAAACAGTACCTGAAACCGAACGCCTACAATCAGTCGGAGGCCCCTTGAGGGCTGACGGCGTACCTTTTGTATAATGGGTCATCGACTTGGTCTATCTAGCAAGCTTAAGCCGTTAGGTGTAGGCGCAGCGAAAGCGAGTCTTAATAGGGCGAATGAGTTAGGTGGATCAGACCCGAAACCGAGTGATCTAGGCATGGCCAGGTTGAAGGTGCGGTAACACGCACTGGAGGACCGAACCCACATCTGTTGAAAAAGATCGGGATGAGCTGTGCCTAGGGGTGAAAGGCCAATCAAACTCGGAGATAGCTGGTTCTCTGCGAAATCTATTTAGGTAGAGCGTCATACGAATACTCCCGGGGGTAGAGCACTGAATGGGTAATGGGGGCCCACAGCCTTACTGATCCTAATCAAACTCCGAATACCGGGAAGTACTATATGGCAGACACACAGCGGATGCTAACGTCCGTTGTGGAGAGGGAAACAACCCTGACCTACAGCTAAGGCCCCTAATTCATGGCTAAGTGGGAAAGCAGGTGAGACGACCAAAACAACCAGGAGGTTGGCTTAGAAGCAGCCATCCTTTAAAGATAGCGTAACAGCTCACTGGTCTAAATAAGTTGTCTTGCGGCGAAGATGTACCGGGGCTCAAGCCATGAGCCGAAGCTTAGGGTGTGCATTTATGCACGCGGTAGCAGAGCGTAGTGTGACATAGTTCCATTCCTCATTAGCATCTTCGGATGCATTTGAGGATCGGAGCTTTCGATGAAGCGGGCGTGTGAGCGATCCCGTGGAGAGATCACTAGTGAGAATGATGACATGAGTAGCGACAAAGGGGGTGAGAGACCCCCTCGCCGAAAATCCAAGGGTTCCTGCTTAAAGCTAATCTGAGCAGGGTAAGCCGGCCCCTAAGCCGAGGCCGAAAGGCGTAGGCGATGGGAACCAGGTTAATATTCCTGGGCCGTGGAGTGGTGACGGATCTCGAAGGTAGTTCATCCTTATCGGATTGAATGGGCTGCTTAGAGGTTCCTGGAAATAGCCCTCCTATAAGACCGTACCCTAAACCGACACAGGTGGATAGGTAGAGTATACCAAGGCGCTTGAGAGAACGATGTTGAAGGAACTCGGCAAAATACCTCCGTAAGTTCGCGAGAAGGAGGCCCAGTTTCTACGCAAGTATTGACTGGGGGCACAAACTAGGGGGTGGCGACTGTTTACTAAAAACACAGGGCTCTGCGAAGTCGCAAGACGACGTATAGGGTCTGACGCCTGCCCGGTGCCTGAAGGTTAAAAGGAGGAGTGCAAGCTCCGAATTGAAGCCCAGGTAAACGGCGGCCGTAACTATAACGGTCCTAAGGTAGCGAAATTCCTTGTCGGGTAAGTTCCGACCTGCACGAATGGCGTAACGACTTCCCCGCTGTCTCCAACATCGACTCAGCGAAATTGAATTGCCTGTCAAGATGCAGGCTTCCCGCGGTTAGACGGAAAGACCCCGTGCACCTTTACTACAGCTTCACACTGGCATCAGACACAACATGTGCAGAATAGGTGGTAGGCTTTGAACTCAGGACGCCAGTTCTGAGGGAGCCTCCTTTGAGATACCACCCTTGTTCTGTTTGATGTCTAACCGCGGTCCGTTATCCGGATCCGGGACCCTGTGTGGCGGGTAGTTTGACTGGGGCGGTCGCCTCCTAAAGAGTAACGGAGGCGCGCGAAGGTTGGCTCAGAGCGGTCGGAAATCGCTCGTTGAGTGCAATGGCAGAAGCCAGCCTGACTGCGAGACTGACAAGTCGAGCAGAGTCGAAAGACGGCCATAGTGATCCGGTGGTCCCGAGTGGAAGGGCCATCGCTCAACGGATAAAAGGTACGCCGGGGATAACAGGCTGATACTGCCCAAGAGTCCATATCGACGGCAGTGTTTGGCACCTCGATGTCGGCTCATCTCATCCTGGGGCTGGAGCAGGTCCCAAGGGTACGGCTGTTCGCCGTTTAAAGAGGTACGTGAGCTGGGTTTAGAACGTCGTGAGACAGTTCGGTCCCTATCTGCCGTGGGTGTAGGATACTTGAGAGGAGTTGCCCCTAGTACGAGAGGACCGGGGTGAACGTTCCACTGGTGGACCAGTTATCGTGCCAACGGTAGTGCTGGGTAGCTATGAACGGACAGGATAACCGCTGAAGGCATCTAAGCGGGAAGCCCCCCTCAAAACAAGGTATCCCTGAGGACCGAGGAAGACTACCTCGTCGATAGGCCAGAGGTGTAAGCGTGGTAACACGTTCAGCTGACTGGTACTAATGGTCCGATAGGCTTGATTTGATCCAGTAGAAGACAGTTCTACTGAAAAATCAAAAGCATACATCACAGTATAACTTGACTTGGAATTGCTCTTTATTCGGTTTGGTGGTCACAGCACCAGTGAAACACCCGATCCCTTCCCGAACTCGGCCGTTAAGCACGGTTGCGCCAATGGTACTGCATCTTAAGGTGTGGGAGAGTAGGTCACCGCCAAACCTAATAAAGAGCAATCAGTATCCTCTCAAAACGATGATAAAAACAAACAAAACGCCGCCGAGCAGAAATGCCGGCGGCGTTTTGCGTTCAAACGTTGAAAAAGCAAGATACACCTATAGATAGTAGGCGCGGATCAATTGGGTTAGAAACCATTAAGTTACATTGAAGGCGGGCTTTTGTCCTCGTCTAGCTAACAGCCTCTTTTTTACACAGGTAACACCAACATGATAAACTCTAATTATGTCGGCATTCCGAGAAATGCCGAGGAACGACGGCTCTCAGCTTTGCCACTAGAATTGCTTCTGACCTATGCGGAAGAGATCGTAAATAATCCTCAATGGTATGAACTCGTAAAAAACGGCTGGGACAGAGAACTCACTTCAACGTGGACCGATGACCAGCATGAAGAGCTCGGCTGGAGCGAACGCAAGTTTGCTGAGAGTTTTCTTACGAAAGCAGGGTATGAAGCCTGTACAATCGCCCGCAGGTGACTTGCGAGATTTCTTGCAGGAACAGCTAGAGAAATCGGAATTTGTTGAAGAAAACTACACTTAAAGCTTCTGGGTAAATAACTTGAATGGAGGGGATATGATCAGTGATTCCACTGCGATTATGTTGGTTCTTGCGATTTTCGCCTTCACGATATGGCGATCATTGGCACATGCCAAGCGGCCGGAATATGACATCTTGCGGGATGCGGGGTTGAGGCACAAAACAGGTGGCTTTCTTTTTATAGATGCACTCTTTCGTAAGAAAAGTGATCCCCTGCGTGCGCCTGAAATGAAGCTGGCCAAGCATTGGCTAAAACAAACATCTTGCGCAATGGCTGCAAGCTTTCTCATCGTAGTTCTGACTATTTAGGGTAAGGTACCTTCAATAGTCTACTCAAAGTAAATCTGGATATGAAACCGGCGCCCAACTTATCGCGGACTTTGTTGCAAGCCTTTGTCGTACGTTCCAGGTCAAGCAGTCTATTAGATATCGTTGTTTGACATAGTGCAGTAGGCAAATGACACATTGAAGGGCAGTCGAAAGCCTACTGAACGAGACGTGATATGCGTTTAGAAGTAAAACTCGTTAGCAGAGGTTCAATCAGTAACAGACCAACCATGCGACTCTTCCTTCTCACCCTCCTCACGATGACAGCCTTCGCCGCAAACTCCTTGCTCAACCGGGCGGGCTTGGCCGAAGGTGCCATTGGTCCCGCTGGGTTTGCCGTAATCCGAGTGCTCTCGGGCGCGGTGATGTTGTGGGTGTTGATGGGGCTGGGGCAGAAGGTTGCTCCCAAGCGTGCCACGCCGGATTGGATCTCGGCCGGGGCGCTTGCCACAAGTCTTCTGGGATTCTCCCTTGCCTTCAGAACCCAGACAAATCTGGCGAAAACCGACTCTTCTGGGTAATCTGGCTGGGTGTTTACCAGTGCTTTGATCTTCAGACGATGTGTAACGCCACGATCCAATCAACGAGACGAGCCAACCCGTGCACTCAGACATCCTTGTTCTGGCCGCAGCTGCCACCTTCGTTCTGGGCTATCTGATCATCAATCAGATCGCCTTGCGGGTGATGCTGCTGATCGGGACAGGGCTGTATGTCTGGTATTATGCCGTCGTTGCCGACGATCCGCTGTGGGCTGCAATTTGGGCCAGCGCGGCGACGGGCACAGCAAACGTCATTGGGTTGACCAGTCTTCTTCTGAGAAAATCCAAATGGATCATCCCCAAGCGCGACAAGGATCTGTATCCGTCGTTCAGCGCGTTGCCTCCGGGAGACTTTCGTCAGTTGATGTTGATGGCCAGTCGGGAAAGACGTGCCCAAAGCGAGGTTCTAACAACTGCCGGGTCTGCAGTTACATCCCTGTTTTACGTCATTTCAGGACGGGTCGAAATTCGGAAGCAGGGAAGTGTGTTTCATATGCACAATGGCAATTTCGTAGGAGAGGTTGCGTTCCTGACCGAGGAGGATGCCTCGGCTACCACGTTGATGGCTGACGAGGGCGAACTGCTGTGCTGGGACGTTGCGAAGCTGAGGCAACGTGCAGCGCGGGATGTTCGTTTTCGACTGGCGCTGGATGCGATGATCTCGCTTGATCTGGCGCATAAGGTATCACGAGCCGGATCACCACGTATTGAAGCCGACAGTGATCTTACCGACGTGGGCTGATCCTATTGCGAATAGCGCAATAGTAGGGTTTCCAGTCCCGGATTTGGTATAGGGTGCCCGAGCCCTCCGTTCGAGCGGTGGTCCAAAGAAACCCCGATACGCTCGCCAGAGGCACGGTATGCGCCCGCCTCGATGCCCGACCGAAACTCGACCGGATATCCCAGACGCGGCCCGTCCTCGGATCGCATCCACCAACCGGGAATGAAGCTAAGTTCGGCAAAGCCGGGGCCACTGGGCATACGAAACTCGTTCACAGCCCCCGCACCGATCCAGACATCACCAAGGCTGTCGATCGACAAGCCAACGACGGGGCGGAAGGGGCCGAAGCTGACGGGAAGGTCATGACGATAGTAAACCTCTCCCCCGATCGAATCTGCTTCGAAAATGACGTTGCCTGCAGACATCGTGTGGCGTGCGATTTCAATCGCGGGTTTGACGCAGCCGCGGTCGCAATGATTAACCCACATGTCAATCAATCCAGTCAGCAGAAATAAGATGGCCAAAGTGCCGTCCATAAAACCCTCATTTGTTCCCAAAGACTTAGCGAACTGTGATGGCAGAGTCACCCATCCAGTTTTCCAGATGCATTTTGTAACAGTTTTTTCGCCGAATGCGCTTGTGGTTCCCGAAAGCCGGGACTATATACACCACACTACTGGCGCGGGATGGAGCAGCCCGGTAGCTCGTCAGGCTCATAACCTGAAGGTCGTAGGTTCAAATCCTACTCCCGCAACCAAAGTACTAGAACAGGCCGGACCAAGTGTCCGGCCTGTCTTGTTTTGGGGCTTCCTTGACGAAAGTAGACCGGAAAGCTTTCCGGCTAGATCAATGGTTGAGCTATATCCATCCGGGGCAATTCGGACTGATTGCGGTTACTGAGTGCCAGCAAACCAGGTTCTTTAGGAATGACCGCCGCGACAGGAAACGCGTAATACTGAGAGCGCGAACC
Source organism: Aliiroseovarius sp. S253 (assembly GCF_049800855.1). Classification (NCBI taxonomy): domain Bacteria; kingdom Pseudomonadati; phylum Pseudomonadota; class Alphaproteobacteria; order Rhodobacterales; family Paracoccaceae; genus Aliiroseovarius; species Aliiroseovarius sp. S253. The sequence goes on from NZ_JBNAFW010000001.1 coordinate 8,836, forward strand.
AAGGAAAACGAATAGAATCCCGCACTTGGGGCCAGAATTTTCCCACGTTTACTCCATTTTGGAGCAGGCCGAGTAAGATGAGTTTCTTCAGGTCATCTGCCCTTGGGAGCGAGAATATCTTCTGCTAAGTGTCTGACTATGCGTTGGATTAAAATGATTATATTCGCGGCCTGCGCAGTTCCGGCCGTTTTTGCGTTGAGCTTTTGGTTTTTCATATTCCGTCCGCTGGACGGCCTGTTCAGTGTTCCAAAATCTCCCGCTTCGACAGAAAGTGCTGACAAAACGGCAAAGCAATATTTTTTGCAGGAATTGGATTTTGATGCCGGCCCTGTGACGCTGGTGTTTCATGAAGCGGCGACGGGAAAAGGAGAAGCGATCCTTACCGATCATCAACTGATCCGCCGCAACCAAGATGTTGCCTATTTCACAGATGATCCGGGCGCGCAGACTCGCCTCACATTGCTGTCGATCATTTTTCTTAGCCCCTCGGGTACTGGAACGTCGGATGCCTTTGTTTCGGTCTATCAGAATGGGGATCTGCTTCAGAGGCACACGTGTTTCAAGCTGTACTGCAAGGCCGCTAACCCCGACTTTGACAGGGACGTGAAAGACTTGCTGGCGGGCGCGGTAATGGCAACTGATCACAGCTTCCGTACGATGGATTTTGAGGCATTCAACGCCAAGCTGGACCAGATCGACGCGGACCCCGCGCTTGTCTACATTCATGAGCGGCCTGACAATTCGAAACCTCACCCGTTTCCCGGCCATTTTCGCATCAACTTCCCGAGTTACGCGGATGTCGTTCGCGACGAAGGGGACGAGCCGTCTCAAGAGGCTTTAGATCGGATCGAAGGATACAAGGTTTGGATTGAAGACGCGCTGTCGCGCCACAACGGTGCCTATTCCCTTGGGACAATAGAAATGGAACGACAAACAAGGACAGCGTCGTTTCAGGCGCAAGGCGACGCGCCTAGAATGGTTGATGAAGAGACTGGGATCCCCGTCTATTTTGACCGGATCGACTTGTACACCTACGCCGTGCATGTGAAAGGTGACGCCGCATTGCACGCCTATCTTGAAGCCGAAGCCGAACGCGCCCCACCGGTGCCTTCAAAGGTGACAGATGCACTTAACCAAGCTTTCGACGACACCGTCCTTCGCGTGACCGGTAAGTATTGCGAAGAGTGTTATATTCTGAACGTCTACGGGTTCTCCCCAAAGACAAGGGTCGGTTGGTTTGAAGAAGATCCCTATTACGTGTTTTGGTATGCGCCTGAAATCACGACGAGTGATCCGCCATCAACCGATTGAATTAAAACACTTCATAGCAGGTGGTCGGCAAGTCCTGGCACCCGCACCGTTGCCTCTGTCGGGATGCCACCCTTGATGAGGCGGAGCGTGACGCGAACGCGGTGCAGAGTGGGGCGGAAGTCGGCCTTTCGCCGCGTTCAGTATTAATTTCAAGAACGGAGGAGTGTGCGACGTACTCGATCGCCCAGTTGAAAACTCACCAACAAAGCCGTCTCACTTCTGCAAAATTGCACTTTCCCATTCTGACAGAAATGCGCGTTTCTTTAGTTGGTCCAAGAACACAAGAAGACCGGGTCCAATTCGAATTCGATTCAGCGAAGCTTCGTTCTGGCTTAGATCCAGCGCTGGGTGAGTCAATGGCTGCGCATCCGTGCCATGTGACAATGTCATCAGGTGATCCATGAACAAGGCGGCAAGCTCGGATGACGGCGCATTGCTTGGGATCAGCGCTGTGCGCAACATGACTGTGGTGAAATCTGACGGCAGGATGATGGCAAACTCGTCCCGATCTTCGCGGTTGATCGCATAGCTTCCAAGGACGTTGTAGGCGATCAACAAGTCGCCGGATTTCACCGCGTCGATCATATCGGATGAACAGCAATAAAGCTGCGCATCCAGCCCGCCCATGACCTCGGTCAGACGCCAATAGATCTCGGACGCGCGGGTGTCTTGGGTTGCGAACAAATAGCCAAGGCCGGACTGGCGCACATCATAGGTGCCGACACGGCCGCGGAAGACTTCGGGGTGTTGCCGCAACAGATTGATCAGATCGTTTCTGCTTTCGGGAAGGGGAATGTCGCCAAAGCCCGACTTAGACACCACGATGGCAGCTGGTTCCTGTGTGAAAGCGAACAGCATGTCATTCCACACCGCCCAATCCGGAAGGCCCCCGGTAGCTTCGGATGTGAAACTCTGGGCCCAACCATCATTGGCCAGCTTGGTTTGCAGGTCCATTGCACTGGAAATCACCACGTCAAAGGCCTCGTCTTCGTCGACGATGGCCTTTTGAAGCTCGGACGAACTGACAACTGTGTACTCGATGGCCGTGCCAGATTCTGAGGCGAGGAATGACGATATCATTGGCTTGAAAAACGCGATATCGGCAGTTGATATGATCCGCAGTTCCCGGTCGCTGTCAGGTGGGCCGAACCGTGCGACGTCTTCCGCTTCGAAGGCGCTGGCCCACCCGGAGGTGAGGATCAGTGCAAGGGAAAGAGCAAACTGACGCATGCGCCGCCTCCTGTGTTGTTGCTTATCTGCAAGGTGCCGCCATGGGCCTCGATCACCTCTTTTGCGATGGTTAGCCCCAGCCCGGACCCGACAATCTCGTGCGTATTTGCACCGCGTGCAAATCGTTTCGGAAGTTTGCCAAGTTCATCCGTTAGGAATCCGGGGCCGGTGTCTTTGACGCTCACCTCGGCGCCGTTCCGGTCGACTTTTAGAGCCACGTGGATCTCAGCACCGGAAGGAGAGTATTTCACGGCATTGTCCAAAAGGTTGTGAAGGGCATTCTGCACGAGGATTGGATCACCTTTGATGACCGCATTTTCCATCCCGATCGTTTCGAGGATGATATCTTTCAACTCGGATGTTGGTCGCATTCTTTCGACCGTGTCCTGCACAAGACGATGAAGGTTGATCTTTTCTCGGGCCAAATGATCCAGCCGGAACGTCACCATCGCATGATCCAAAAGCTGTCCTGCTGTGCGCGAGCTGTCGTCAATAGCGTGGATCATTTCCTTCAGTGCTTTGCGGGTCTCGGGGTCGTCGGATTTACGTTGCACGACTTCAGCCTTGGTTCGGACGACGGCCAAAGGCGTGCGTACTCTGTGCGCGGCTTCGGCAATAAAATCCTCGGATCGCATAAGGGATTGCTGCAAGCGTCTCATAAAGGAATTCAGCGACGCGACCAGCGGCACCATTTCTGACGGAACGGGTGCTGCGACGGGGCGCAAGTCTTTTGGGCCCCTGCGTGAAACAGATTCAGTCAGTCGATCCAACGGGCGGATCGTACTGCGCGAGATGAGCGCCGCCAGCAACACCGACACAAGGAAGAACCCGGCCCCGATCCCCATTGACGTCCGCGAAATCCGTGCAAGGGCCTGTTTCTGCCCCGACAGAGTCTGCGCAACCGAAACCTTTAGAAAGCTTCGACCGGTATCCGTCGACATCCGCCGTCTGACCGTGGCGACGCGGACTTCATCACCAAGGAACATGGCAGATAGATAGGCTGGCGTTGCGGTGCCGTTCTCTTTCGCTTCGGGCAGATCGGCGTAGCCGCTTAGAAACTCGTCCTCAAGGCGGATGGCATAGAACACGCGCTCGTCCGAGATGCTGTCCAGCATGGACAAGGCGGAATACGGAAGGTCGATGCTGATCTCTCCTCCGCTTAATCGGGCACTATCAAGAATAGACAGGGCAGAGGCCGTAAGCACATTGTCTTGGCTTTCTTGAGCTACCTGCCGGGCGACGGATTGAACGACAAAGTAAACGACGACCGCCAGTACAGCTGCACTTGCCAGAAGCGACAGCAAAAGCCTGCGGCGAATGGAGCCCTGTGCAACAGGCGTGCTCATTCGATTTCTAACTTGTAACCAAGCCCGCGAATGGTCGTGATTTTCACTGTCGAGGTCTCGAGGTGCCGACGCAGTCGTCCGATATATACTTCGATCGCATTTTCAGTGACGTCTTCGTCATAAGAGAACAGCCGGTCCACCAGCGTTGATTTCGGAAAAACCTGTCCGGGCGCGTTTGCCAAAACCTCGAAAAGTCGCAGCTCGCGGGTACGAAGTTGGATGTCTCGATCAAGAAGCTTGAGCGTGCCCGACAGCGAATCGAAGCGAAGATTACCAAGGGTCAGCAAGTTCTGCGCGGCACCACCACGGCGGCGCAACACTGCCCTACAGCGCGCTTCCAGCTCGGAAAAGTCGATTGGTTTGATCATGTAATCATCAGCGCCGAGGTCGAGAATTCCTACGCGATCCGCAACTTCCGAGCGCGCGGTCAGCACGATAACCGGTGTGCTTTCTTCCTGCTTGCGATGCTGCGTCAAGAAGGTCCGGCCATCACCGTCAGGCAGCATAATATCAAGTAAAATCAAATCATAAGCGGTTGTGGCTGTGAAATCTCGCCCCGTCTGAATGTCGGGCGCGTGGTCGACCACGTGGCCGTCCAGCATCAACCTGTCTACGACAGCTTCGGCCAATTGTTCGTTGTCTTCGATCAGCAAGAACCGCATGAGAGGTTTTCTTTTTCCGCTACTTTTTTAGCCATGTCAGCTTTGTGTCAGCTTAGATTGTCAGCTTCTTCCGACATGAGCGGCAAGTGTCGCCAATGTCAAATGGGAGGACATAAACATGAAATTCAAGTTGGGCCGTCGCGCCTTTATCGCAGCTGCTGCATCGCTAAGCCTTGCTGCCCCGGTTTTTGCTGACGGCCACAAGGTCGTTGATAGCATTCACTTCCTGATCCCCGGTGGTGCAGGCGGCGGCTGGGACGGCACCGCACGTGGAACCGGCGAAGCGCTGACCGGCGCTGGTCTGGTTGGCACCGCATCCTACGAAAACATGTCGGGTGGCGGCGGTGGTAAGGCCATCGGCTATTTGATCGAAAACGCAGACAGCCAGCACGGCACGCTGATGGTCAACTCGACCCCGATCGTGATCCGTTCGCTGACTGGTGTGTTCCCGCATAACTTCCGTGACCTGACGCTGGTCTCGGGCACGATCGGCGACTATGCCGCAATCGTTGTGGGCAAGGACAGCCCGTTGAACTCGATGGGTGATCTGCTGGCCGCGTTCGATGCTGATGCATCCGGCACGGCCATCGGTGGTGGTTCGGTTCCGGGCGGCATGGACCATCTGGTCGCCGCGATGGTGATGGAGGCCGCCGGCAAAGACGCGCTGGCCGTGAAGTACATTCCGTACGATGCAGGCGGGAAAGCAATGGCGGCTCTGCTGTCCGGCGAAATCGCAGCTCTGTCGACCGGGTTCTCGGAAGCGGTAGCCTTGGCCGAAGCTGGCGAGGTCAAAATCCTGGGTGTGACGGCGGATGACCGCGTCGCGGCCTATGATGCCCCGACCATGAAAGAACAAGGGATCGACACAACCTTCGTCAACTGGCGCGGTTTCTTTGGTGCCCCTGGCCTGCCGGCCGACAAGGTGGCCATGTACCAAGAGGCTATCACCAAGATGTATGACACCCCTGAATGGGAAGCCGTGCGCGCACGCAACGGCTGGGTCAACATCCACAACTCGGGTGACGACTTCAAAGCCTTCCTTGAAGGTCAAGAGCAGGTCATCGGTGAACTGATGAAGAAGCTGGGCTTCCTCTAAGCCGCTCACACTCTTACGCAACCGGCCTGTTCTGGGCCGGTTGCCCATTTTCCAAGGGAGGGGACAATGGCACTGGACCGCTGGGTAGCATTCGTCATTCTGAGCGCCGCACTGGCCTATGGCTATGCCGCATTTTTCACCATGGATGCGTCTCTGCCGCCGTTCATGCAACGTAATCCGATTTGGCCAAGCACCTTTCCCAAGGTTCTGGCTGTGCTGACGATCCTGACATCCCTGTTCATTCTGCTGGGTTTTGAAAAGTCACCTGAAAGCGATCAAGAGCCAGACATCGATTACCGGCGTCTTGGGGACTATCATCTGGGCCAAGCGCTGACGCTATTGGGACTGATGGTGGCCTATGCGCTGCTTCTGCGTCCTGCGGGTTTCTTGTTTGCCACCTTCGCTTTCCTAAGCTGCGGGTCGTTCGTGTTAGGTGAACGCAAGTTTCATATCCTTCTGCCCGTCGCCGCCATCGCCAGCTTCGTCGTCTGGTATCTGGTGGACGAGGTGTTGGGCATCTTCCTGCGCCCCTGGCCATTCTTTTTCTAAGGAGCTGAGACATGATCGAAGGACTTCTGATCGGCCTCAGCGCCGCATTCTCAATCCAAAACCTTCTGATGGTAATCGCCGGCTGTCTGATCGGTACCTTTATCGGCATGCTGCCCGGTCTGGGCCCGATGTCGATCATCGCTATCATGATCCCTGTCGCCATAACCATCGGTGATCCGTCTGCTGCCATCATCCTGTTGGCAGGCGTGTATTACGGTGCGATTTTCGGCGGTTCGACCTCGTCCATCCTGCTGAACGCACCGGGCGTTGCGGGGACTGTTGCGTCAAGTTTCGATGGCTATCCAATGGCCCGAAAAGGGCAGGCCGGTAAGGCGCTGACTATTGCGGCCATCGCCTCGTTCGCGGGGGGCAGCATTGGTGCTCTGCTTCTGATGATCTTCGCCCCCATGTTGTCCACCGTCGCGCTCTTGTTCCACTCGGCCGAGTATTTCGCGCTTATGGTTGTCGGCCTGTCAGCCATCGCGGCCTTCGCGGGCACCGGAAACGTGGGCAAGGCAATCCTGATGACGTTGCTTGGACTTGTCATGGCAACGGTGGGCGAAGGCGCCTTGTTCAACATGCCACGCTTCACCATGGGTCTAATGGACCTACAATCGGGCTTCAGCTTCATTACGCTGGCGATGGCTATGTTCGCCTTGCCCGAGGCACTGTTTCTGGTCTTGAACCCGAAACGGTCGGCCCAAGGCAGCAGCGGCAAGATCGAGAACTTGCGCATCACCCGCGAAGAGGGGCGCAAGATCGCCCCGGTCATTGGTCGCCAATCGATCCAAGGCTTCTTCATCGGCGTTCTGCCGGGGGCAGGCGCGACCATCGCGTCGTTCCTTGGCTATGCAGTCGAGCGCAACATCGCGACGAAAGAAGAACAGGAAGAGTTCGGCAAAGGGTCTATCAAGGGGCTCGCCGCACCCGAGACGGCCAATAACGCCGCCTGTACCGGGTCGTTCGTACCGCTTCTGACGCTGGGCATTCCCGGCTCGGGCACCACGGCGATCCTGCTGGGCGCACTGATCGCGCTGAACGTTACGCCGGGCCCGCGCCTGATGATCGACGAGCCGCAGATCTTCTGGGCGGTCATCATCTCGATGTATATCGGCAACCTTGTGCTGTTGATCCTGAACCTGCCGCTGATCCCTTATATCGCCAAGGTTCTGACCATCCCGCGGACCTACCTGATCCCGTTCATCCTGTTCTTCACGTTGATGGGCAGCTATATCGGGCAGAACAACGCGACCGAGCTGTTGATCCTAGTCGGCATGGGCATTTGTGCGACGATTTTGAAGTTCGCGGACTACCCGCTCGCACCGCTTCTGATCGGTTTCATTCTGGGCGGTATGCTGGAAGACAACTTCTCGCGCTCGATGCAGCTGGCTGATGGGATCGGGTTTATCTTTGACCGCCCAATGACCCTTGGTCTGTTGGTCATCGCGGTTCTTCTAGTGGTTATCCCAAGCTATCGTGCGCGTCGTGCCAAGGCACGCCAAGAAGGTGTGGCCGAGGGTGATTGATGCGAATGTTGTCTAGGACGGAAGGCTAGCAGCATGTCGCTAGTGCTGACCTTTCTGATCGCAGGTGCAGGCAGTCTGGGGTTTTTCATCCTCGGGCTGCCTTTGCCGTTTCTTCTGGGGCCGATGCTGGCCTGCCTGATTGCTGCGCTTGGCGGCGTGCGCCTTGAAGGGGCGGGACAGTTCGGCATGTTCATGCGGACGTTCCTTGGGGTTGCGGTTGGCAGTTCGATCACGCCCGAGTTGTTGGGCCGGATGCCCGAAATCGCAAGCTCTCTGGCCATTGTCCCGCTGTTCATCGGCACAATTGCCGCGCTGGGATACCCGCTGCTCCGCCATGGCTTCGGCTTGGACCCAGTCACATCTTGGTACAGCGCCATGCCCGGCGGACTTCAAGATATGCTAATCTTCGGCGAGGAAGCAGGCGGCGATCCACGCGCGCTTTCCCTGATCCACGCCACCCGTGTCGTCGTTCTGGTCAGCTGCGCGCCTGTCTTGATGCAGTTTGTCTGGGGGCTGGACCTGAGCGCCCCACCGGGGCAGCCCATGTCGTCAGTCTCGCCCGCGCAGATTGGCATAATGGTGGTGGCGGGCCTATTTGGCTGGAAGTTTTTCGAGCGGATCGGGCTGTTTGGCGCCTCGATCCTTGGGCCAATGATCGTGACCACTGCCCTGTCCTTAGCAGGCGTGATTGAAACCCGCCCCCCGGCCGAAATCATCCAAGCCGCGCAGTTCTTCATCGGCATTGCCGTGGGGGTGAAATATGTCGGCATTACCAGCCGAGAAATCCGCGTGAATGTCGTGGCCGGGATCCTCTATTCCGTGCTGCTAGGGGTAATCTCGTTCGGGTTCTTCATCGTCATCACCCGCTTAGAGCTGGCCCCCTCACTTGATGCCTTGTTGGCATTCCTGCCCGGTGGTCAGGCCGAGATGGTCGTTATTGCCATCATTGCGGGATCAGATCTGGCCTATGTCGTCACGCACCACATCCTTAGGATCGTAATTGTGGTTCTGTTTGCGCCCGTAGTTGGGCGCCGCTTTCCAAGAAATTGAGCTGGGTAATCGACGCCCTTACGACCTTGAACACGTCGTAGTTTTGAACGTTTTAAGCGTAGCTGACGTGCGGGGCATAGGTGCGTTCACAGAGGCAGCATGGGATCGATTGGATCAGCAGGGCGGTAAGTGGTCGTGCCTTCTGCTATCCACAGACTTCTGCTGTCTGAGCTCAACGCCTGTTCATCACGGATAGGCGTCTTGAGGTTCTCGCAACTGTATTGAGTGCCCCCTCTAACAAGATCGGTTTGGACGAGATGCGGTTGGGGATCGGCAAAAGTTAGAACGCAGCCCGCTTCCGTCAAAGCGGGATCGATTCGCCATTCTACATTCCCTAAAGCACCGTCGCAGGTGATGGCCAAATTACACACCACTCTGGATTACCAATCCGTATCTCAAAAGACACGTTTGGGCTGCGGTTGTGGGGTGACCTAGCGTCAGGAATGAATGAAATATTCCAACATTGATATATGTCAAACTTTAAACACGCGAAGCGCGATACCGTAAAACTGTGTGCACGTAAGGGGTTGCGATTTAGATCGATTGAAGGAGCGAAGGGAAGACAATGAAATTTGGAAAAACCTATCTTAGTACGGTTGCACCAACAGCTTTATTGCTGACGTGCGGGCCACTGCTGGCGGATACTTTAAGCGGCGATTTCTTCGTCAGAACGTTTGGTGACGGACTGATTTACGTCGACGCAGAGGAAGGCGTGCAGGAGCCGGGAATGAAAGTCATTACCTTCACGCGTACGCGCTTGGATGATGGCTCGTTTGTAGATCCATACGAAATGATTATTACAGATTTCTCGGGTCTGACATCGCGCGGCGAGGTTACCAACTGTCTGATGGCCAGCAATCCCGGCGTCTACTGCGATTCCGCAAGCGGCTCAGGCAAGCGGATCAAAACCCAGCTGACCGGCCCGAACCCCTTCGGCATTACCATGCGGACAACGGCTAGCTCGGATTACCCTTCGGTTGACTATTTCACGTTTGCCAAGACCTCGAACTTCACGGGCGCTCGAATTGTCGGATTTTCGGTCGAGCTGATGGATGAGGATGGCAACCCAATGGGCGCGCTGACCCCGGAAAAGGCGGTTCTGTTCAACCTTGATGCCACGGATATTGGTCTGGGCGCTAAGATGCCCGAGGGACTGTTTGGTGAAGGTGGTCACGAAGGCGAGGTTGGATTCTTCTCGGACACCAAGGCTGGCCTTGCCAGCACCACGCTTGTCGATAGCTTGATTTTCGGCGCGATTTCCAATCCGGATTTCACAACGCATTTCGGCAACGCGCTGCTGGACAACACCATGACGCCCGACGGGTTGTTCTGGGATGACGATGGGGATCCGAGCAATGAATCCGCACTGGTTGCCTGGAACAATCTGGCCGGTGGCGGTTGGACCTACGGCACCTTGGCTTTGCCTGCAAATGAAAGCGCACGGTTGCAAGAGCTTGCAGATGCCTTGGGTGTGAAAGTAGCTGATCTGGGCTATGTCGCAGGTGGTCTTGTTCCGGACGAAATCGTTGCTGCAGCAGAAGCCAATGGTTTGTTCGAAGAAGCCGAGATCGAAGATATTCGGAACGCGAACCTGAACTTCACAATTACGGTTGGCAGCTTGGACGGTCGTGAGTTTACTTTGTTGTTCACGCCAAGCTTTGCACCGATTGTTGAACAAACGACGACACCTTATCAGTTCAAGGTCGCCGGACATCTGGATGCCGCAGCCAACGTTCCGTACATGGATCTCGGAAATGCCGCTGCTTATGGAACTGCGATCAGTGATCTTCTGGCCATGAATGACAAGGACCGCGCCGAGGCGTTGGAGCGGACTGGCTTCAGCTTCCTGCCTGCGTTCTCGAGCCTCGCCTTCGATTTTTCGCGTAGCCAGATCAATACCGTCACTGGTGCCTTGCCGCAGTCCGGAGATTCCGAGGTTGTCGTTTCGAGCGCTGGCGCCGCCAGCAGCTGGGGCCTTGGGGAAGATACCAACTGGCTTTTGAATGTCGGCGGAGGCCGGTCGTCCTTTGAAACCACCCCGAACAACATTGGCTATGACACCGAGTTCACCTCGTTCTCGGTGGGTGCTGAAAAGCAGTTGGATAACGGGCGTTCGTTCGGTTTCCTGATTGGCAGCGCAAGCGGCACGGCCGATGCCTACAATGCTCGGGGTAGCATCGATTCTGACAGCTTGTCTGTGGCCGCTTTTGGCCGCGCCAAGATTGGCGAGCAAGGTATGATCCAAGGTGTCATTGGCTATCAGGATCTGTCCTTTGACTCGACCCGTCGTGTGATGGGGCAAACTGCCAGAGGCAGCACCGACGGTTCGCAAGTGTTCGCGGCAATTAAGGGCGAATACATGACCCAGAAGGGCAATCTTAACATCGGCCCGACAGCATCGTTCGAGTACTACAATACCTCTATTGATGCCTTCAAAGAAAAGGGTGCCGGGATCTGGAACCTTGGCGTTGGCGAACAGTCGGGCAGCATGTTGCTGGGTTCGTTTGGTGTTCGCGGTGACTATGTGATGCCCAATGGTTCGGGAAACACCTTGCTGACCGGTAGCCTTGCCTACACGATGGCTGACAGTGGCGACATGATGGTCGAAAGTGGCTTCGTCGGATTGCCGGGTGCTGTTCACCCTGTCGCTGCAGTTGATGGCAACTGGGTTGATCTCCAAGTCGGTTTTGAGACTGTTCTTGCCGAACAAGGCACAACACGCACCACATTGAGCGGCGGCTACTATGGTTCGTTTGGAAGTGGTTATGAAAGCCATAAGCTCCATGTTGGCCTCAACGCCACGTTCTAAACGGCGCAACTGCCAATTGTGATTAAGCGGCCCCTTTTGGGGCCGCTTTGCTTTTTCTCGGCCTCTTGATGAAGTGGATTTGTGTAAAATAGTTATTGTTTTAAATGGGATAGCGGCCGAATGTCACGGAGACAATTCAATCGGCCTGTGGTTGAAATCTGTTGATTGAAGATGAGAGAGACGCGCACAATTGAGGAAATGAAAATGAAGAAAACAGGTATCCTGAGTTCTGCAGCAGTAGTCATTTGTTTGGCGATGCCACTTCAGGCGGCAACACAGACTTTGTCCGACGAGGCCGAGGCAGCACTTCTTGAGGCGCTGAATGACGAATATCACGCGCAGGCATTTTATGCTGCGCTGGTCGAAGAATACGGACCGAATACACCCTTCAAGAATATCATGGAGGCGGAAGCACGGCATGCCGAAAAGGTGATCAAGCTTCTGAACAAGTACGACGTCGAAGTGCCGGAAAATGGCTATCTTGATGGAAGCTTGGCGGTGGCTCCGATCCCGCCGACGCTTGATGAAGCATATGAAATGGGCGTTCAGGCCGAAATCGACAACATTGCTTTGTATGAAGAAAACCTCTTGCCCGCGGTCGCAGACTACAATGACATCACGCGTGTCTTGACCGCGCTGAAAACAGCCTCTGAAACCAAGCATCTTCCTACTTTCGAGAGATGCAGTGATGGTGATTGTCGAAACGTATCCGCGCGCTCTGGAAGTGGTGCGGGCAAACAGGCCGGCAGGACCACGAAGGGCACGTCCTCTCAAAAAGGGAAAGGCCAAAGAGACCGGAAGAGAAATGGTCAGGGGAAGCAGAAAGGAAGCGGCAAAAGCTGAGGGATCCATAAGCTTCGCAAAGTGCTCTGATGCAAATCAGATTCTAAAAGGCCGCCCTTGGGTGGCCTTTTTATTCCTTGGCGGGCTGATGGTTGTGGCGGTCACGGGGTAGTGATCCGTTTATTGCCGATCCCCCCCCGAAACGATCCGTGCTTCAGCCACGACTGACCGCCGAAGTTCGAAACTGAGCGTCAAACAGAAGTCATTTCTGAAGAAGAGGGGGCTGGGTCAACCTTCGGGCGAGGTATCCATCAGGCCGCGCATCTTCTCGATGGCGGATTGCATTGCGCCCTCCAGCCACATCCGGGCGCTGTCGCCCATGGCGGTGTATTGCTCAAGCACGCCCTGTGTCTGCGGAACGCGATCTGCGATCTGGGGCGCAAGCACATAAAGACAGACCAGCAGCACCGCCAACAGAATCGTCAGGCTAAACCCACGGCGGAACCCATTGCCACCTGTTGCGGCTTGCGCGACGGCGGGCTCAAGGTCGATCTTTGTTGCTCCAGCGTCGTCTGGGGCATCGAGAGTCGAGTTGATCTCTTCGATGTCCGGCAGCATGTCGCGGCTTTTCAGATCCTTTTCCTGGATCTCTTCTTCGACGAAGTCCTCTTCGTCCTTCATGCGCTGAATGCGCTCGGAAAGCTCTTCGGTGCCATCGTCTTGGGCGGCATCCAGACCAAGATCCGGCTGTGTTTCCAGCCCGTGCTGATCGGCCTCGCGGGCGCGAAGTTCTTGTTCGGCTTCTTCCTGAAGGATCTGTTTGACTTCTTCGCTGACCTCTTTGCGGGGCGCAGCTGCGATGGGCATCGGAATATCGCCCGCCTCACCGTCATCATCGTCTTCGTCGCTATCATCTTCGATTGGCGCGTCGTCGGTCAGGTCCTGGTTCTCGGCCTCGGATGAAACTTCGATGTCTTCTTCGAGCGTCTCGTCAAGTTCCTGGTCGTATGGGTCGGTGTCCAGCTCGGGGTCGGCGTCCGCTTCGGGCGCAGCGTCGGGTTCTTGGTCCGTGCGAGAGGACGACGGGGCGGGTGCCGGGATCTCGATCTTCGGCTCGGACGCATCTTCTGTCTCAGTTTCTGAGAGCTGAGGAGGTGTGTGAAACCATGCGTGACCACAATTCGAACACTGAACGTCACGGCCCAATTCGGGCATCACGCGATCATCGACTTCGTATTGCGCGCCGCAATTGGGGCAAACCAAACGCATTTTTTATCTATTCCCCTGAGACTAGCTGGATATCACTCGCCTTAATCAGGAGTAATATGAGCAAAAATGTTGTGGAAATCAAACACTCCTGTGTCGCACGTTGAAACAATCGTCTAGCTGAGGCACAACTGGCGACAAGTAAGCACGAGGGCATCAAATTGATCGAGCTGGAACAGGTCGCCTATGGCTATGGCACCGGGACGTTATTGTCGGGTGTCACTATGTCACTGGCGCAAGGATCGTTTCACTTTCTGACAGGACCCTCTGGGGCCGGTAAAACCACATTGATGAAGCTGTGCTATGGCGAGCTGGTCGCCGAGCAGGGCACTGTCGCGTTGTTTGGCCAGAACGTACGGACGATGCAGCGCGATGACGTGGCCGAGATGCGCCGCCGTATCGGCGTGGTGCATCAGGATTGCCAGTTTCTGGATCACCTCAGTCTGGCAGAGAATATCATGCTGCCGCTGACGGTGTCGGGCCGATCCTTGCATGACCCATCCGAGCTGCAAGAGCTTCTGGCTTGGGTTGGACTGGAGCAGCAGGCCCATGCCAAGCCACCTGAGCTGTCCGGCGGTGAGCGCCAGAGGGCAGCGCTGGCGCGTGCTGTGATCATGTCACCGGATGTGATCTTGGCGGACGAGCCCACGGGGAACGTGGACTGGGAAATGTCGCTGCGCCTTTTGCAGTTGCTGGTCGAGCTGAACCGCATGGGTAAAACCGTGATGATTGCCACCCATGACATGAACCTGATCCGCTCGGCCAAATCGCAGGTGCAGGCGCGGGTTTTGCGGATTTCGAACCATCAGGTCACGGCAGCGGGGGCAAATCTGTGAAGAACTTTCTGCCTAATCTGCTTCGATTTCTTTCTGGGGATGCGCAGGCTGATCGCGTGGTCCCGCCAACCGGGTTCACAGCACGCCTGACGGTGTTTGCCTCGGCCGCGATGGCGTTTCTGGCTGTGTTTGCCTTGGCGCTGTCTCTGGCGACCGGGCGTTTGGCCGATCGTTGGGGCGATGCGCTGGCTAAAAGTGCCACGATCCGCATTTCAGCCCCGGCTGATCAGATGGACGCCCAGCTTCTGGCCGTGACCGAGATTTTGGCGACCACCCCCGGCGTGAAAGAGGCCCGCCCTCTGGGCGAAGATGAGCAACGCGCTCTGCTCGAGCCTTGGTTCGGTCCAGATTTGCCGCTGGATCGACTGCCGATCCCGCGTCTGGTTGAAGTGATCGAGGATGACGAAGGCTTTGACGCCGCCGGGTTGCGTGCCCGGTTGGCGGGCGAGGCCCCCGGTGCCATTCTGGATGACCATGCGCGTTGGCGCGAACCATTGGTGAAAGCTGCCAAGCGTCTGCGTTCGTTGGGATGGATCTCGATTGTTCTGATCACGACGTTGGCTGGTGTGGTGATCACGCTGGCGGCCTCGGCGGCATTGTCCGCCAACGAACAAGTTATCCGCGTGCTGCGCCTGATCGGCGCGCGTGACAGCTATATCGCCCACGCCTTTGTGCGCCGTTTCACGTTGCGTGCGTTTGGCGGTGCGGCTGTTGGCACCATTCTGGGCGCACTTGCGCTGTTCCTGTTGCCCTCAGCAGGGGCTGAGGGCGGCTTCCTGACCGGGCTTGGTCTGCAGGGCTGGCAATGGCTGTGGCCCGTTCTGATTCCACCTTTCGCGGCTTTGGTGGCTTTCCTTGCGACCCGTCAGGCCGCCCTGACAACCTTGCAGGAGAAACGTTGATGCGGAACGCAATTCAATGGCTGCGCTCGCTTCTGTTTATCACTCAGATGTACATCATGTTGCCGATTGTGGGCTTTCTGGGTGTGCCACTGGTTTGGATTAAACGCGACAACGCCTTCAAAGTGATTCACTTCTATTGCAACTGGGTCCGCTGGACCGCGTCTTGGATGATCGGGCTGAAAAGCGAGATTCGGGGCGAGGTGCCAACCGGCGAGGTGCTGGTCGCGGCGAAACACCAGTCGTTCTTTGATATTCTGCTGCTGGCCTCTGTCCTGCCGCGTTTGAAATTCATCTATAAAAGCCAGCTGAAATGGGCGCCCATCATTAACATCTATGCGGTCTATACCAATTCGGTGCCAGTGAACCGGGGCAAGAAGGGCGCTGCGATCAAGCAGATGGTTGCCACCGTGAAAGACGGGCAATCGACACCCGGTCAACTTGTGATCTTCTCGCAGGGGACACGCGTCGCGGCGGGGGCCAAGAAGCCCTACAAGGTTGGCACAGGCGTTCTGTACAAGGAAACAGGGCAACCCGTTGTTCCCGCGTCAACCAATGTGGGCGTGTTCTGGAAGCGCCACGGGATCATGCGCTATCCGGGTCTTGCCGTGCTCGAATTCCACGACCCGATCGAGCCGGGGCTTGAGCTGGGCGCGTTTATGGAACGGATCGAGGATGTGGTGGAAAGCGGCTCGGACGCGTTGATGGAAGAGGCTGGATTTAAGCTGGAGGGATGATGGACTTTATCGAGACAACCGAAGACTTGGAAGCACTTTACGGAACGCCCGGAGAGGCGTCTCTGGTCAAAGTTGCCGATCATCTAACGCCTACCTATCGTGCCTGGATCATGGCATCCCGCTTTTGCATTCTAACGACCGTCGCGCCCGAGGGGACCGATGGCAGCCCGCGCGGCGATGATGGCCCGGTCGTGCTTGAGCTGGATGAGCGACATCTAGCGCTGCCCGACTGGCGCGGCAACGAACGCATAGACAGCTTGCGCAACATCGTGCGCGACCCGCGCGTGTCTTTGATGTTCATGGTGCCCGGTTCAAACAATGTCGTTCGCGTGAATGGCGAGGCAAAGCTGACTGCGGATCCAAACCTGCGCGTCCGGTTCGAGAAAGCCGGAAAACAGCCTCGGACTGTGGCCGTGATCCGGATTCACGAGGTCTATTCCCAATGTGCCCGTGCCATCATGCGCTCGAAGATCTGGAGCGCCGGCGATGAAAGCGCAGGCTTGCCCAGTGTGGGCGACATGTTGAAAGAGATGACGTCCGGCGAATTCGACGGGGCCAGCTATGACAAGGAATGGCCAGAGCGCGCGAAAACGACGCTGTGGTAGCCGTCAGGCGCTGAACTGCTCATAAGCTTCACGCGCCTTGGCGCTGTAGGCCAGCGACGGGCCGCCGCCCATATAGGTCGCCATGGCCAAGGCCTCGTTCAGTTCATCAAGCGTGGTGCCCAGACGAACCAGTGACCGAACGTGAAAGCCAATGCAGCTGTCGCAGCGGGTCGAGATGGCAATACCAAGGGCGATCAGTTCTTTGGTTTTCTCGCTCAGCGCGCCGTCAGTCTTGGCGGCTGTTCCCATCTGACCAAAGCCCTTCATTGTGGCCGGAACGTCCTTGGCTAGATGTCCAATATTGCCTTCGGTTTCTGCAAGAAATGCTTTCCAATCCACGGGGTACCCTCCTGATGTGTGGTTCCCGTGAATATTGTGGATGTGGGGCGGGCTTCCAACCCGCCGCACGAAAGCGTGATCCGGGTGTTAGGCCGCCAGACCTTTCGAACCCATCTTCAGGAACTTCTCGCGGCGTTCTTTCAAAAGCGCGTCGCCGTCTTGGCGTTTCAGAAGTTCTTTCAGCTCGGCTTCGATGGCGCTGCCGACCGCGGCGATGGTTTCATCGCGACCGCGCTGGGCACCGCCCATGGGTTCGGAGATAATATTATCAATGACGCCCAGCTGCTTCAGGTCCTGCGCGGTCAGGCGCAAGGCTTCTGCGGCTTCGCGCATCTTCTCGGAGTCTTTCCACAGGATCGAGGCACAGCCCTCGGGCGAGATCACCGAGTAAACCGAGTGTTCCAGCATCATGACCGAGTTCGCGGTCGCCAGCGCAACCGCGCCGCCAGAACCGCCTTCACCAATGATGACGGAAACAACAGGAGATTTCACGTTCAGGCAGCGTTCGGTTGAGCGGGCGATGGCCTCGGACTGGCCGCGCTCTTCCGCGCCTTTGCCGGGATAGGCGCCGGGGGTGTCGACAAGCGCCACGATGGGCAGGCCAAAGCGGTCAGCCAGATCCATCAGGCGGATCGCTTTGCGATAGCCTTCGGGGCGGGCCATGCCGAAATTGCGTTCGATGCGGGTCTTGGTGTCGTGGCCTTTTTCCTGACCCATGACGACGACCGGGATGTCGCCGATGCGGCCCAGACCACCCATGACCGCGTGGTCATCGGCAAAGTTCCGGTCGCCAGCCAGCGGCGTGTATTCAGTGAACAGCGCGTTGATGTAATCGCGGCAATGCGGGCGCTCGGGGTGACGGGCCACTTGGCATTTACGCCACGGGGTCAGCCCCTCGTACAATTCTTTCAGAAGCTTGTCGGCTTTGGCGTCCAGCGCTTGCGCCTCGCCTTCGACGTCCATCTCTTCGTTGTTGCGGGCAAGCGCGCGCAGTTCTTCTGCCTTGCCTTCGATTTCAGCCAGCGGTTTTTCAAACTCGAGATAGTTGGTCATGGGCCTGCCTGATTACACAATGTTCATGACTATATGACGCTTGGGAAGCGGCTTTGCAACGGGGCGCGAAAATCCAGATTGCCCAAAATGTAGATTCCAGCGACGGGATTCATCTGCTCGCGCGTTTGTTAATTAGATGGCCGCTTCGGCCGATTTGATTAAGCCGCGCACTGAATGCGAAGGGAGCAGACGAATGACACAAGCCATATTCTCACGGCGAAGCGCCTTCAGGGCATTCACGGCCAGCTACCTGGTTTTGTTAATGACGCTCAGTTTTGCAGTGGTTGCTACGTCGGAAGCGCTGATCGGTCTGTGATGATCCTGGTAGATGCGAGGGCGGCGACAGGCTGTGCCGCCGCCCTGCGAGTTTAAGAAACGCCTGCGATCTCTAGCAGTTTGGTAAACTGTTCTTCGGTCAGAACGTCGCGCCAATGGTCGGCGCAATTTGACCGCATCATCACCAGCTTGACCTCGTTTACGCCGATCTTGTCAGCGATGGCCTGACGCTCTTCGGTGGGTTTGCCGTCGACGATGGCTTGGCGCAGCGCTGCACGCAGCTCAACCGTTTCGGCCTCAAGCGCCTTGCGATTGGCAGGCATGGAGGCGACCCAGTTTTTTACATCCGCGCGCTGTTCGTTGTTCAGCTCTAGCAGGTCCATGTTTTTGGCAAGGAAGCCAGTCAACTGAATGACTGGGCGCGACAGCCCGGTTTGCGCCGGGTTGGACGGTTGCATTTGCGCCAAGGCAGCCCCCGACAAACCAAGGGTGAGGGCGGTGGCAATAAGCAGCGGTTTCATCAAGGAACCTTTCAGATTGGGATGCGTCCCCAAACAGGCCTCGTCATGACCCGCGCCCAACTTAGTCTTCACAGCGTCATTGGCCATGCGACCAGTTGACCTGCCATGATTTAACCTGAACACAAAAAAGCCCCGCGAGAACGCGGGGCCAGTCGGGGTCTGTTCGTGAATTGATTTAGCTGCCGGCGATCAGCTCGGCTTGCGCCACGATCACCTCGGCTTGCTTGATCGACGCGATGTCGACCAGACGACCTTTATAGACAGTTGCGCCTTCGCCATTGGCTTTTGCCTGTTCCATGGCTGCAAGGATCTCGCGGGCTTCTGCGACGGCTTCTTCCGACGGGGTGAAGACCTCGTTGGCCAGCGCGATCTGTTTCGGGTGGATGGCCCATTTGCCAACCATGCCCAGCGTCGCCGAGCGTTTGGCCTGCGCGATGTAACCCTCGTCGTCCGAGAAGTCGCCGAACGGTCCGTCGACCGGCAGGATGCCGTGTGTACGGCAGGCGGCGACGATGGCGGCTTGCGCCCAGTGCCACGGGTCCGACCAGTGCTTTTCACCTTCGCGCATCATGTAATAGTTTTCTTGCGTGCCGCCGATGCCGGTGGTCTGCATACCCATCGAGGCAGCAAAGTCAGCTGCACCCAGCGACATGGCCTGCAGGCGAGGGCTGGAGGCGGCGATGGCTTCAACGTGCGCGATACCGGCAGCCGATTCGATGATCACTTCGAAGCTGACGGGCTTGGTGCGGCCTTTGGCTTGTTCGATGGCGGTGACCAGTGCGTCCACGGCATAGACATCTTCGGCGCAGCCGACTTTCGGGATCATGATCTGGTCGATGCGGTCGCCAGCTTGTTCTAGCAGGTCCACAACATCGCGATACCAATAAGGGGTGTCGAGGCTGTTGATGCGCACCGACATGTATTTGTTGCCCCAATCAATGGTGTTCAGCGCTTCGATGATGTTGGCGCGGGCGACGTCTTTGTCGGACGGCGCCACCGAGTCTTCCAGATCGAGGTTGATCACGTCAGCGGCTGAGGCCGCCATTTTCGGGAACAGCTTGGTGTTCGAGCCCGGGCCAAACAGTTGGCAGCGGTTCGGGCGGGACGGGGCGGCAGGTTGCAGTCGGAAGGACATAGCGGGCCTTTCGGTAATGATGTTGCGATTTCTTGGGTGCAATCGTTATTAAATTGCTGCGCTGCCCGCAAGGTTATTCTGCGCGCGCAGCATGGGCGGGTGGATTCTGAGGTAAGTCGTCATTGTGTCGAAGAAAATTGCGCAAATTTGGCAAAACGTCGAAAGAATTTGTGCATTTGCCGTGTCACGAGGGGAGTTCGCAAGAAAATCCGCCGATTAATCATCAAAATGACGCGAAGGATATTCCAACCACTCATCGAAAGGGCCACGGCCATGATCAAGACTCCGTATCTTTTGTTCCTGGGCGACGCGCCCGATCAACTGGCAGCTAAAGTGGCCATCGGCATCCGTGACTGGCGCCCTGACAATGCCGTGGGCCAATTCCGGATGGAAGGCTGCGGTGCAGATCTGGGGCTGACCGACATGACGTTGGAGGAAGCCAAGGCAGCCGGTGCCAAAACGCTGGTCGTTGGCGTGGCCAACCGTGGCGGTGTGATTTCTAAAGAGTGGAAAAAGGTGCTGGTGACGGCGCTGGAAGAAGGGTTCGATCTGGCCTCGGGCCTGCACAACTTGTTGCGCGACGAACCTGATCTGGTCGCCGTTGCCGAAGCCACCGGCCAAGAACTGCACGACGTGCGCATCCCCGAGGTCGAGTACCCGATCGCAAACGGCAAGAAACGCACCGGTAAACGCTGCCTGGCTGTGGGCACCGATTGCTCGGTCGGCAAGATGTATACGGCCCTGTGCATGGATGCTGAAATGCGCAAGCGCGGCTTGAAGTCGACCTTCCGCGCAACAGGCCAGACAGGCATCCTGATCACCGGTGACGGTGTGCCTTTGGACGCTGTGATCGCGGATTTCATGGCAGGCTCGGTCGAGTATCTGACGCCGGACAATGATGAAGATCACTGGGATCACATTGAGGGTCAGGGTTCGCTGTTTCACGTGTCCTATTCGGGCGTGACCATGGCGCTGATCCACGGCGGCCAGCCGGACGCTTTGGTCTTGGCGCACGAGCCGACGCGTGAGCACATGCGCGGTCTGCCGGAATATACCCAGCCGTCGCTGGAAGCGCTGCGCGATATGGCACTGGGTCTGGCCAAGGTGGCGAACCCGGATTGCCAAGTGATTGGTATCTCGGTCAATACGCAGCACATGTCGGATGACGACGCCAAAGCCTATCTGGCGAAGGTCGAAGCCGATATGGGCCTGCCGGCAACCGATCCGTTCCGCTATGGCGCGGGCAAGCTGGTGGATGCGCTGGAAGCCATCTAAGCTTTGAAGGCGGACCGGGGGCCAGCCCCCGGACCCCCGGGATATTTTTAGTAAGAAAATGAGGGCAGGCGCGTGGAAATCTCAGTCACTCCGGACGTGTTCAAACTGGCGCAGGTGTTCACCATTTCGCGCGGATCACGGACCGAGGCGAAGGTTCTGACTGTTCGGGTGCAGGATGGCGATCATGTGGGCTGGGGTGAATGTGTGCCCTATGCGCGCTATGACGAGACGCTGGACAGCGTGACGGACGAAATCATGGGCCTGCCTGCGGATGTGACCCGCGCGGCGCTGTATGAGTTGCTGCCTGCTGGTGCTGCCCGCAATGCTGTAGACTGCGCGTTGTGGGATTTGGAAGCGAAGCGTGCAGGTAAACGCGCGTGGGAGCTGGCCGGATTGTCCGCGCCGGGCCCTGAGATCACCGCCTATACCCTGTCGCTAGCTGAACCTGCCGAGATGCAGGCGCAGGCCGCCAAGAACGCATTCCGCCCGCTCTTGAAGATCAAGTTGGGCACACCGGATGACATGCCGCGTCTGGAAGCTGTGCGCGCTGGAGCGCCGACCTCGCGTATCATCGTGGACGCCAACGAAGGCTGGTCTGCCGAAGTATATGCCGATTTGGCCCCGCATCTGGTGCGCTTGGGCGTGGATCTGGTCGAGCAACCTTTGCCTGCGGGCGAAGACGATGCGCTGATCGGAATGGATCGCCCGGTGCCGGTTTGCGCTGATGAAAGCTGCCATGACCGCACCAGCCTGCCCAAGCTAAAGGGCAAGTATGATGTGGTTAACATCAAGCTGGACAAGACTGGCGGATTGACCGAGGCACTGGCCCTGCGTGAGGCCGCATTGGCCGAGGGCTATCAGGTGATGGTTGGCTGCATGGTTGGCTCAAGCCTTGCCATGGCACCCGCGACGCTGGTCGCTCAGGGCGCAATGGTTACCGATCTGGATGGGCCGCTGCTGCTGGCCGAGGATCGCGACACGCCGCTTCTGTTTGACGACGCGGGCGTGCACCCGCCTAGCGCTGCGCTCTGGGGCTAATGTCAGCCGCGCCCTGCAATCTGGGTCAGGAAGACGCCCAGCCCCATCACGGATATCCCAGCCACGCGCCAGAAGGTAAGCGGTACAGTCTGTGCACCGAACAGCCCGAAATGGTCGATGGCGGCGGCAGAGATCAATTGGCCGATCAGAATAAAGAACACCGCGTTGCCGACGCCGAAGGTGGGCGCAACCCATGTGATGGTCAGCACGTAGAAGGCCACAAGGCAGCCCGCAAAGAACAGGTGCGGCGGCGATCCTACCGCGCCTTTCAGCGACGCGCCCGACATCAGGAACACCACGCCGGTGGTCAGAAACGCCACCACGAACAGGATCAATCCCGCCGCAATGGGCGACCCCATGCGCTGCCCCAAAGCGGCATTCAGTGCTGCAAGAACCGGAATGCCAATCCCGGCGGTCAACATGATGGCGGCGGATTGCGTGGCGCTGGGCATGGGGTTTCCTTTGACTCTGGCGTCGGTATTTGTATCAACACCCCAAACAGGAAATGCCGCGCGGGTCAAATGGCCCGCAGCGTCACATGAAGGAGACCTGACATGACCCGCACCGTTTACGTAAACGGAGAGTACCTGCCCGAGACCGAAGCCAGCGTCTCGATCTTTGACCGTGGTTTCCTGTTTGCGGACGCGGTGTACGAGGTGACCAGCGTTCTGAATGGCAAGCTGATCGATTTCGAAGGTCACGCCGTGCGTCTGGCGCGTTCGCTGAATGAGCTGGGGATGGAGAACCCGATCTCGAAAGAGGATCTGCTGGAAGTCCACCGCGAGCTGGTGCGAGTGAACGAGATCGACGAAGGTCTAGTCTATCTGCAGATCTCGCGTGGCGCCGACAGTGACCGTGATTTCGTATTCCCGGACCCCGAGAAGGTGAAGCCGACCGTGGTTCTATTCACCCAGAACAAGCCGGGTCTGGCCGCAACTGTGAAGCCGATGAAGGTGATCTCGATCGAGGACATTCGCTGGGGCCGTCGCGACATCAAAACGGTGCAGCTGCTGTACCCGTCTATGGGCAAGATGATGGCAAAAGCGGCTGGCGCAGACGATGCGTGGCTGATCGAAGATGGTTTCGTGACCGAGGGCACGTCGAACAACGTCTACATCGTGAAAGACGGCAAGATCATCACGCGCGGCCTGTCCAACGACATCTTGCACGGCATCACCCGTGCCGCCGTTCTGCGTTTCGCCGAAGAAGCCCAGATGGAGATTGAAGAGCGTAACTTCACTATTGAAGAAGCGCAGAATGCGGATGAAGCCTTCTTCACCTCGGCCTCGGCCTTCGTAATGCCGGTTGTGGAAATCGACGGCAAAGCGCTGGGCGACGGTGCGCCGGGCAACGTGGCCTTGCGTCTGCGCGAGATCTATCTGGATGAGAGCCTTAAGAAGGCCGTCTAAGCCAAAAGGTATCGAATTCCGAAGGGGCTGCAGACGCGGCCCCTTTTTTGTTGAACGGTTGCGTGCTGTTTTACAGCTTCAAAGCCGCAGCGACTTCGGCAGCGAGGGCACGTACTTCGTCTGTGGCAGGCCCAGTCCGTTTTGCTTCAATCGCACCCAGACCACGGCCCAGCGCTTCAGCATAGATCACCCTGCTGGACAGGGACGACTGCAACGGTTTTGCTCCAAGCTCGGCCACCGATTCGGCGACTTGTTCGCCAACCCGCGTTCCGTTGCGTGTGCGGTTCATGACAACGTTCGTTGGTTTCCCAGCCCGGTCCGCCAAGTCCAGAACGTCATTGGTCGCCCAAACATCGGCCTTACTGGCCGAGACGGGGACCAGCACCAGATCCGACTCAGCCAGGACCCAGCGGACGTCGCTGTCGGCTTTCGGGGGGGTGTCGATCAGAACGACATCGGCCTGTTCCTTGACCCCACGAATGGCGCGCGAAATCCCATAGGCGGTCGCGGTCGCGAACTGAAGGTTTTCATCCTCGCCCAGCGTTTCTTCACGAATATCCAACCACTTACCAAGACTGCCTTGGGGGTCCGTGTCCAAAAGGGCCACGCTTTTTCCCTCGGACAGGAACGCGATGGCTAGGTTGGATACGAGCGTTGTCTTGCCCGCGCCACCTTTTTGCTGCGCCACGCAGATGATCCGACTACTCATGCGTCAAGCCTCCAAATGCTTTTTCTGCGGTGCAGCATACCACTTGGAGGGGAGAATGGCGATAGGACTATAATGTCGCGCTTTTCCGTTATCCCAGCCGGAAGCTTGTCGCGGTGACGCCGCCAAAAATGCCTTCTTCGTGATAGGTCACGGTCGAGACGTCATTCTCAGCCGCACCCAGTGCCACGAAGATCGGGGCAAGGTGATCCTCTTCCTTGTGGGCGATCCGGGCGGAGGGAGCCGTTTCCCAGTTAAGCAGCGCTTGTGTGCGCTTTTCAGTGTCGCGCAGCATCACGTCATTCAGCCAAGTATCAAACTCGGTCGACGGTACGCGCGCGCCGGGGCCGAAATTGCGCAGATTGTGATAGCTTAGGCCGGACCCGACGATCAGCACGCCTTCGTCCCGCAGGGGCGCAAGGGCGCGTCCTAGGGCGAAGTGGGCGGCTGGGTCGTATCCATGCTGAAGCGATACTTGATAGGTCGGCACGTCCGCTTCGGGATAGATCACCGCCATGGGCGCAAACACCCCGTGATCAAACCCCTGTCGGTCATCCAAATGCGTGGGCAGACCTGCTGTCTCGATCAGATCAGCCGTGCGTTGGGCCAGTTCGGGCGCGCCGGGGGCGGGGTAGGTGATTTCATATGTGTGGGGCGGAAAGCCGGTATAGTCATAGACCATCGGCGGCGTGTTCGAGGACATCACGGCGAAATCCGTCGTTTCCCAGTGACCAGAGATCATCAAGACCGCTTTGGGTTTTTCCGGAAGTTCTGACGGCATGGCGGCGAGCGAGCGTTCCAACTGGGCAAAGCTGCGACGCATCTCGGGCAGCCACGGCCACGGGCCACCACCATGTGAAATGAAGTATGTGGGCATGCGGGTCATATCAGGTCCTTTCGTTGGAGCTTAGATAAGACCCGCGTCCTTTTTGGGTAACCGGAGCGTGCGAACACCCGGTCTGCGTATTTGCACAGGACGCTTACGACTTGTCCGTCACGTTTTCTTTGAACGCCACCGCGAACTCGGCCTGCTTTTCCGGGCTGGCGTCGGTTTGATAGTTTGCCTTCCACTCGGCCATGGTCATGCCATAGAACGCCTCACGCCCTTCGTCCTTCGACATCTCGATGCCGCGTTCGTTGGCGGCTTCCTGATACCAGCGGGCAAGGCAGTTGCGGCAGAAGCCGGCCAGATTCATCATGTCGATGTTCTGCGCGTCGGTGCGGTCTTCCATCAGGTGCTTTTGGAGGCGGCGAAAGGCTGCGGCTTCGATCTCGATACGGGTCTGGTCGTCCATGTGGGTCACTCCTTAGAGAACGTCTTTGGCATAGGAAGGGCTGAGGTCTTCGACGTCAACTGACAGGTTGGCGATCTGCGGTAGATGGGTGCGCATGGTGGTCAGGATCAGACCTGCTAGCTCGGTTTTCACCGCCTCGGACCGGCCGGGAAGCAGTGCGAATTGCGCGTGGGCAAAGCTCTGCGCCTCGCTACCCATGACCGCATAGGCAGTTTGCAATGCACGGATTTTGATCGAGGCGGGATTGGGAATGGCGTCATGGGCCGAAAGCGTATCTAGCAGCGCCTCGCACAGCGATTGCATGCCCAGATCAGCTTCGCCCGTATATTCTATTCGGATATGTGGCATGTCAGAGCCCCGTTTCTGCCAAGGTTTCCATAAGGACTGGTGCCAGCCGTTCAGCCCAGGCGCGCTGTTGCGCTTCGGTCTCGATCAGGTCGTTTCGGATCTCGATCAGCACATTCGGGCGTTTTTGCACAACGGCGTGGCGATCGATGGAATCGCCATCCAAGTGGCCGCCGTAAGGTTCATTTTCACCAACGCAAAGATCGGGGTCCTGCTCCAACTTCTTAATCAGAGGCGTCGCGATGCGACTGTCTTTCTCATGCAGCACGGCAACGTGCCACGGGCGCGGATCGCGGCCATTCAGTTGCGGGGTATATGAATGCATCGCTACGATCACCGTGTGGTCGTGACGGGCGGCCAAATCTGCCAGAGCGTTGTGATACGGGCGGTGGAACGCATCCAGACGGCGGGCTTTTTCTGCCGCGTCCGCGTTGCGGTTTGCAGGGATTACCGTGCCATCATACAGTTTCATCAGCAGCGTTGGATCATCCTCGCCCCGGTTGGGGTCGATCACAAGGCGCGAGAAGTTGGACAGGATTGCGGGTGCATCCAGAAGCTCTGCCAAATGGATGCTAACCCCGGCGGCACCAATGTCATAGGCGATGTGGCGGTTCATATCTTCGGGCGCGATGCCTAAATCACCGCCGCCAACGCAGGTGGGTACGGTATTCGCGGCATGGTCACATGTGATCAGCCAGCGCGATGGCCTGTCTGGCCCGTGAACATGGAATGGAGTGTATGTCATCTTGGCGTTGTTTTTCTGTTTCATATCCCCTTTAAGCGAGGTCAAAGCCAAGCGCCAGTTGTCAGCGCTAACATTTTGCGGCATAGGTCACCTGACCCCGCGTAAAAAACGAAAGAGAGGTGCGCCGTGAGACGCCATCGTAATGTCAAGATCGTCGCAACCCTTGGCCCGTCTTCAAGTGACTACGATACCATTCGGGCGCTTTTCGAAGCCGGAGCCGATGTGTTTCGCATGAATATGTCCCACGGCACCCATGAAGAACAGCGCGCGCGCCATACACTGGTACGGCAGGTTGAGAAGGACCTGGATCGTCCGATTGCAATCTTGGCCGACCTTCAGGGGCCGAAATTGCGGTGTGGCGTATTTGCGGCCGGCGCCGCTGACATCGAAGAGGGGCAAGAGTTCCGCTTTGATCTGGACGAGGCCCCGGGGGAAGGCCATCGCGTCTGTCTGCCGCATCCCGAGATTTTCGCAGCGTTGGAACCCGGATCGACCCTGTTGGTGAATGACGGAAAGCTGCGGTTGAAGGTCAAAGAATGCGGCCCGGATTTTGCCGATTGCGAGGTCGAGGTCGGTGGAACGATCTCCGATCGCAAGGGCGTGAACGTGCCTGACGTGGTGCTGCCCTTGGCAGCCCTGTCCGATAAGGACCGCGCGGATTTGGAATTTGCCTGTCAGCTGGGCGTGGACTGGCTGGCGCTCAGCTTTGTGCAGCGTCCCGAAGACGTGCACGAAGCGCGCGAATTGGCACATGGCCGTGCAGCGGTCCTGTCGAAGATCGAAAAACCCGCTGCCGTGGATGCATTTGGTGCAATCCTTGAGGCCTCGGATGGGATCATGGTTGCCCGGGGTGATCTTGGCGTTGAGCTGCCCGTTCATGCTGTTCCGCCCATCCAGAAGCGCCTGATCCATTCTTGCCGCCGCGCGGGTAAGCCGGTCATCGTAGCCACTCAGATGCTGGAAAGCATGATTGAAAGCCCGATGCCGACACGGGCCGAGGTCTCGGACGTAGCGAACGCCATCTATGACGGTACCGATGCTGTCATGTTGTCCGCCGAAAGCGCTGCTGGACAGTATCCGGTCGAGGCCGTGTCCACCATGAATGCCGTCGCCATCGAGGTCGAGAACGATGACATCTATCGCGAACAGGTCGAGGCATCGCGCGTCGCCAGCCGCAGCGGTGTGAATGATGCGATCGTGGCCGCAGCGCGCGAGATCGCAGAAACGACGGACATCAAAGCCATCTGCTGTTTCACGCAATCGGGCACCACCGCCCTTTTGACTGCCCGCGAACGCCCGCGTGTGCCGATCGTGGCGCTGACACCTTTGCGCGGCACCGCCCGCCGTCTTTGCCTGTCGTGGGGAACCAATTGTTTTGTCACCGCGGGCGCGGTCGAACGTTTCAAGGCGGCCGTCGTCTCGGCTGCGCGTGCGGCCAGAAGCTCGGGCTTTGCGGAAGAGAACGACCAGATTGTTGTGACTGCGGGTGTGCCCTTCAATGTGCCCGGTACGACAAATATTCTGCGTGTAGCGCCCTGTGATGAAAGTCTAATCTACGCAACCTAACTAAATTGGGCTATACTAAGTATGTTACGTACAAAGTTGGCTGGATTTGATGGAGGTTCCGCGTGACATATGACACGTATTTTGTCGTTGGGCTTTTCATTCTGGTGTTGTCTCTGCCTGCAATCGTAGGGGCTTTGCGCCGGGGGCACGCACCACGCGCTGCTTCTATCATGCTGCTGATCGGTGGTGGCTTGATCGTTGTGGCAATCGGGGCAAAGCCGAATGCCTATTCGATCAGCACAATTCCATATGTAATCGATTCCGTTCTCAATCATTTCATGGCCTATTTTAAGGCCTGAATTGAACGGTATTCCCTAAGAAGAAAACGCTTGCGAGTCGGGCAATCTGCCCCTATACGGCCAACTTCATGTGCGCGTGGGCTAATGTGGCATGCCCGCCGTGCATTAACGTAACCTTTGATTGGAGACGAAAATGCCCAAGATGAAGACCAAATCGAGCGCCAAGAAGCGCTTTAAGGTTTCCGCGACCGGCAAGGTCATCGGAGCCCAGGCTGGTAAACAGCACGGAATGATCAAACGGACGAAGAAATTCATCCGCAACGCACGCGGTACGACCGCTCTGTCCGCCCCCGACGCTAAGATCGTCAAGGGCTACATGCCCTACGACCGCTAAGAGGAGATACTGATATGTCCCGCGTTAAAGGTGGAACCACAACTCACGCCCGTCACAAAAAAGTCGTCAAGGCCGCTAAAGGCTTCTACGGCCGTCGCAAGAATACCTTCAAGGTAGCGCGTCAGGCCGTCGACAAGGCGAACCAGTATGCAACCCGTGACCGCAAGAACCGCAAGCGCCAGTTCCGTGCGCTGTGGATCCAGCGTATCAACGCTGCTGTCCGTTCGCACGACGAAAGCCTGACATACTCGCGCTTCATCAACGGCCTGAACCTGGCTGGTGTTGAAGTGGACCGTAAGGTTCTGGCCGATCTGGCCGTTCACGAGCCCGAAGCATTCGGCGCGATCGTTGAAAAAGCACAGGCTGCTCTGGCTGCCTAAGCCTGATCACAGCAAAGAATTCAAAAGCCGCGAGGGGACACCTTCGCGGCTTTTTCATTTGATGATGCGGATTTGCCGCT
This sequence comes from Aliiroseovarius sp. S253, assembly GCF_049800855.1. Taxonomy (NCBI): domain Bacteria; kingdom Pseudomonadati; phylum Pseudomonadota; class Alphaproteobacteria; order Rhodobacterales; family Paracoccaceae; genus Aliiroseovarius; species Aliiroseovarius sp. S253. Next base: position 38,337 of record NZ_JBNAFW010000001.1, read on the forward strand.
GAGACTTGTGATATCTTCCCAAGTGGGGGCGCTGGTCAACTTAACATTGCGAAGGTGTTCAATCTCAGTAGTTTGCCAGTTGTCAGTGTATTTAGGGGCAAACCTATGTTGAGGCGGATATCGGTCGACGGTCTTACAATCTTTGTGGCACTAGGTGTGCTGGCATTTTTTGTGTCCAAGCATAGCGTCTATTTTCACGATGACGCCTATATCACTCTGCGATATGCGCGGACCTTTGTTGAAACCGGGTTGATCCAATGGAACCCCGGTGAATGGGCAGAAGGCTATACAAGTTTTCTGCATGTGGTGGTGTTAAGCTGGTTCATGCGGCTTGGCTTCACTGCGATTGCTGCGGCGCAACTGGTCAATGCCATTGCGGCCTTTGTGCTGCTTGTGATGACAGCGGTTTCGGCGCACGCGGTGCTGCCCGGTCGGGAGAACTGGCTTGGGCGGGCGTTGACCGTATTGACCGTTGCGAGCTCGACGCCGATCGCGCTTTGGGTGCTTGGAGGACTCGAAGCAGTCGTCGTCGCGGCATTTCTTGCCAGCGGGCTGGCGGCTTTGTTGACCTATCTGCGATGGCCTCATTTCGGTCTGCTGGTGTTGGCAGCTCTTGCCTATTCTCTGGCTGTTCTGACGCGGCTGGATGCTTCGGTCTTCATTGCGGGTTCAGGGCTAGGGTTGCTGGTCGCCAGTTCCGAGGCTCGGCGCACCCGTCTCATTGCTGCTGTGATCGTTGTTGGCATCCCTGCTGCGGTCTCTTTCATTCAGATGGGAATCCGTTGGCAGATCTACGGAGAGCTGTTTCCCCTGACATTCTATGCGAAGACTGATCTTCCCTTGTCCGAGAAGCTTGTGAACGGAATTGGTTATCTGGGACGCGTAATGATCTTGGTCCCGACGCTGGGAATTGCCTTGGTTGTCGCGGGCTTTATGTGGAGACGCGCGCAATTAAGCATGGCTGTGAAGTTCCTGCTCAGCGCCACGATTTTGCAACTGCTCTATATCTGTTGGGCGGGTGGGGATCATATGCCTTGGGCGCGGATGCTGGTGCCTTTGATCGCTCCGCTCGCTTTGCTGCTTCTGGCAAGTGTGTCGATGATGGCCCTGCGGACAAGGAACACGGTTATTGCGGCCTCGGCCCTTGCTGCATTGGTTGTGGCGCTGGCTGAGCCGCCGAAGCTTCGGGATCGCGCAGCCCATTTCGGCGAGATCATCGGACATCATATCAACAGCACTTGGCCAGAAGGCATTACGATTGCCCTGAACACGGCGGGATCAACCCCGTTTGTTGCGGGCCAGAATCGTACCTTTATCGATATGTTGGGGTTGAACGACCCGATTATCGCAAAGCGCAGGAATGTCCCACTGCTGACAGAGCGCCAGAATTGGCCGGGTCATGCGAAAGGGGATGGTGCCTATGTTCTGTCCCGCGCGCCGGATCGGATCATTGTCGGGCCCGCTCATGGTGTGGATGTCTCTGAGGCGTGGTTCCTCTCTGGAAAAGAGCTGGAGCTTCTGCCCGAGTTTGCCAGATGTTATCAACGGGTGGTCGAGCCGGTTTATTACTCTGAAGAACTTGCCAAGCTTGGTGACGATGCTCCGAACCCCCTGCGTTTCCTCTATTACACGCGCGTCTGTCCTTAGGGGTTCGACCTGGCCTGCCGGGGAAGTGCTGAAAATTTTCGGACGCATTGTCGATTTTGCCGATCCCCAAACGTCTGGTACACAGAAAGGCATAGACCTTTCCCAACTGATGAAAGGAAAACTGATGCAATTTATCTGTTTGATTTATAATGCCGAGGACAATGGCCCTCAGCCCGGTTCGGACGAGTTTGGCCCCTATATGCAGGCCTATGTGGACTACACACAGGAAGTGCAGGACGCAGGCGTGATGGTTGGGGGCGAAGCGCTGCAGCCTGTCGCAACATCCACCACCGTGTCTGTGCGTGATGGCAAGACCGAGATTGTGGATGGCCCCTTTGCTGAAACCAAGGAACAGCTGGGCGGTTACTATATCCTCGACTGCAAGGATCTGGACGAGGCGCTGAAATATGCCGCTAAGATCCCCGACGCGAAATACGGCCGGGTTGAGGTTCGTCCGGTTATGATCTTCGACTGATCCCACATGCTGCCCCCGGTTGAAGCACAAGCGCTGATCACGCGGTTGATCCGTGAAGACTGGGGGCGCATCCTGTCATCACTCGTGTCCTCAATCGGGGACTACGCGCTGGCCGAGGACGCCTTGCAAGACGCTGTCATTTCCGCGCTTGAGGTCTGGCCAAAGAAGGGCGCGCCGCGTCATCCGGATGCGTGGATGATTTCGGTCGCAAAGCGCAAGGCGCTGGATCGTCTGCGTCGCAGTGCAACAGCGACACGGAAAGAGGCCGAGCTGACCCTTTGGCTGGAGCAACACCAAAGCGATCCCGAGGACACGCCGATGCTGATCATCGACCACCGGCTGGAACTGATCTATACCTGCTGCCACCCTGCGCTCGAAGAAAAGTCCCGCGTGGCCCTGACCCTGCGTGCGCTGGGTGGGCTGACCACGGCCGAGATTGCCAAGGCGTTTCTGGACAAATCCGACGCCATGGCCGCCCGCCTGACCCGCGCCAAGAAGAAGCTGCGCGACGCGGGCATCCCCTTCAAACTGCCGGAACCCGAAGACCTGCACGACCGAACCGACACCGTGTTGCGCGTCATCTATCTGATTTTCAACGAAGGCTATCAGGCCTCGGACGGACAGCTTACCCGCGGCGATCTGGTGGCCGAGGCGATCCGTCTGGGACGTATCCTGACCGGTCTGCTTCCCGATCACGCCGAGGCACATGGCCTTCTAGCCCTGATGCTGCTGGGCGAAAGTCGCAGGCTGGCGCGGCAAGGGCAGGGTGGGGCGTTTATCCCGCTGGAGTGCCAAAACCGCGCCCGCTGGGACCGCGCCAAGATCACAGAAGGGCTGGCGTTGGTCGAATCTGCCCTTTCGATGGGGCGCGCTGGCTCCTATGCGCTGCAAGCGGCGATAAGCGCGGTGCACGCGCAGGCCGCCGATTTTGCCTCGACCGACTGGGCTCAGATCGTTGCGCTCTATGACGTGCTCTATGCGCGCAAACCCAACCCGGTTCTGCGGATCAATCAGGCCGTGGCGCTGTCTTACGCTGACAGCCCGCAGGCGGGTCTAAACCTGCTGAACTCGGTCGCAGCCGAGGGCAAATTCGCCCGCTATCAACCGTTCCACGCCTGTCGCGCCGACCTTCTGGCCCGTCTTGGCCGCACCACGGATGCCGCCGAAAGCTATCGCGCCGCCATCGCCCTGTCTGACGCGCCCGAGCAAGCAGCGTTCCTTGAAAGCCGCCTTCACGCATTGAACGCGCCCTGAGACCCTTCCCCCGCTTGCCATTTTGCCCTCTATTCGCTAGCTGGAAGCGGTGCGAAGCAAAGGGACCGAGATGGACGAGCTCAGAACAAAATATCTGGACGCAATCGGTGGGGCCGCTGACGAGGCGGCTCTGGAAGATATCCGCGTGCAGGCGGTCGGCAAAAAGGGCGAAGTCGCCCTGAAGATGCGCGAGCTGGGCAAGATGACGCCCGAGGAACGCCAGGTGGCCGGACCTGCGCTGAACGCCCTGAAGGACGAGATCAACTCGGCCATCGCTGCCAAGAAATCTGGGCTGGCCGACGCCGCACTGGACGAACGTCTGCGCACCGAGTGGCTGGACGTCACCCTGCCGGGCCGCCCCGCGCGCCAAGGCTCGATCCACCCGATCAGCCAAGTGACCGAGGAGATCTCGGCGATCTTCGGTGACATGGGTTTCTCGGTCGCGGAAGGTCCGCAGATTGAAAGCGATTGGTACAACTTCGACGCCCTGAACATCCCGCCGCACCACCCCGCGCGGCAGGAATTCGACACGTTCTATATGCACCGCGACGAGGGCGACAACCGCCCGCCGCACGTTCTGCGCACCCACACCTCGCCCGTGCAAATCCGCGCGATGGAAAAGACCGGTGCACCGATCCGCGTCATCGCACCGGGCCGCGTGTACCGATCAGACTACGACCAGACCCACACCCCGATGTTCCATCAGGTCGAAGGGCTGGCGATCGACAAAGACATCTCGATGGCGAACCTGAAATGGACGCTGGAAGAATTCTGCCGCGCGTTCTTTGAAATCGACGAGATCGAGCTTCGCTTCCGCGCCTCGCACTTCCCCTTCACCGAACCGTCGGCCGAAGTCGACATTCGCTGCTCGTGGGAAGGCGGCACCCTGAAACTGGGCGAGGGCGACGATTGGATGGAAATCCTCGGCTCTGGCATGGTGCATCCGAAGGTACTGCAATCGGCGGGCGTGAACCCCGACGACTGGCAGGGCTTTGCCTTCGGTCTGGGCATCGACCGTCTGGCCATGCTGAAATACGGCATCCCCGACCTGCGCGCGTTCTTTGATTCAGATTTGCGCTGGCTGCGCCACTATGGCTTCAGCTCGCTGGACGTCCCGACCATGCGTGGGGGGCTGAGTAGGTGACAAAGCTAATATTGGCTGCAATCGCCCTGATGGTGTCGATCCAGACAGCGTTCGCTGAAGAGTGCGCTCCAACCAGATATGAAGTAAAGCCCAATTCGGGTCTGATGCAGCATGAAGAGTATTCCGCTCTCACAAATCGAGAAAAAGTGACTTATGTCAAAGGGTCACTTGATGCTTGGTATAGCGCTCAGGGCATAGGAGCTTCTGAATTGTGCATCAAGGAGATGCACAACTGCTTAAAAGCCACAACGGTGCAAGCCATAGTAGATGATGTTGACGGAAGACTATCCAATATAGGTACTCAAGTGCCGATTAATGTCGTGGTATCCGTCTCGATCCGCTATCTGTGTAAACTCAATGCAGGGGACTAAATCAAAATGAAATTCACCATCTCCTGGCTGAAAGACCACCTCGACACCGACGCAAGCGTCGACGACATCGCCGAGGCCTGCACCGATCTGGGGCTCGAGGTCGAGGATATCTTCAACCCCATGGACCGTCTGGGCGCCTTCACCATCGCGAAGGTCAAATCGGCTGAAAAACACCCGGACGCCGACCGTCTGCGTGTTTGCACGGTCGAGACGAACGAGGGCGAAAAGCAGATCGTTTGCGGTGCGCCGAATGCGCGCGAGGGCATCACCGTGGTGCTGGCCAAGCCCGGCGACTACGTGCCCGGCATCGACGTGACGCTGTCGGTTGGCAAAATACGCGGTGTTGAAAGCCACGGCATGATGGCGTCCGAGCGCGAGCTGGAGCTGTCGGAAGAGCATGACGGCATCATCGAGCTTCCCTCGGGCGAGGTCGGCGACAAGTTCGTCGATTGGCTCGCTGCCAATGACCCCGAGAAAGTCGATCCGGTGATCGAGATCGCAATCACGCCGAACCGCCCCGATGCGCTGGGCGTGCGCGGCATTGCGCGTGACTTGGCTGCCCGTGGTCTGGGCACGCTGAAGCCTCTGAAGGAACACAAGGTTGCGGGCAACGGCCCCAGCCCGATCAACGTGACCATTGACGAGGATACGCTGGACGCGAACCCCTTGTTCATGGGGCGACTGATCAAAGGTGTGAAGAACGGACCCAGCCCCGCATGGCTGCAAGCGCGTTTGAAGGCCGTGGGCTTGCGCCCGATCTCGGCCCTTGTCGATATCACCAACTTCTTCACCTACGACATGAACCGCCCGCTGCACGTGTTTGACGCGGACAAGGTCAAGGGCGACCTGCGCGTGCATCGTGCGAAGGGTGGCGAGACCTTGGTTGGTCTGGACGAGAAGGAATATACGTTCGAGCCCGGCATGGTCGTGATCTCGGACAGTGAAGGCGTTGAGTCGATTGCGGGCGTGATGGGCGGTCTGCCCACCGGCTGCACGGACGAGACCACCAACGTGTTCCTTGAGGCCGCGTTCTGGGAAACCATCCAGATCGCCAAAACGGGCCGTGCGCTGAAGATCAACTCGGACGCGCGTTACCGCAACGAACGCGGCATCGACCCGGCCTATAACGCACCTGCGATCGAAGCTGCGACCCAGATGATCCTTGATCTCTGCGGTGGTGAAGCCTCGGACGTTGTGACCGCTGGTGCTGAACCTGATGTGAGCCGTGCCTATAAGTTGGACACCGACCGCGTGCAGTCGCTGGTCGGTATGGACATCCCTGCGGACGAGCAGCGCAAGACGCTGACCGCGCTGGGATTTACCATCGATGGCGACATGGCCCATGTCCCGTCGTGGCGTCCAGACGTGCTGGGATCCGCCGATCTGGTCGAAGAAGTGGCCCGCGTGGCATCCCTGACCAAGCTGGTTGGCAAGCCTCTGCCACGCAGCCATGTGGGTGTACCGAAAGCGATCCTGACCCCGATGCAGAAGCGCGAAGGCATTGCGCGACGCACCGTGGCGGCCTTGGGTTACAACGAATGCGTGACCTACAGCTTCATTGATCAGGCGAGTGCCGAACGCTTCGGCACCGGTGGTGACAACGTTGCCTTGGCCAACCCGATCTCGTCCGAGATGAGCCACATGCGTCCGTCGCTTCTGCCCGGCCTGTTGCAAGCGGCTGCGCGCAATCAGGCGCGCGGCTTCATGGATCTGGCTCTGTTCGAAGTTGGCCCTGTGTTCAGCGGCGGCGAGCCCGATGAATACGAGCAGATGGTCACCGGTATTCTGGTTGGCCACACTGGCCCGCGCGATCGTTTCGGTGCTCGACGCCCCGTCGACACCTATGACGCCAAGGCGGATGTGGAAGCTGTTCTGGCTGCCATCGGTGCGCCGGCCAAGCTGACCTTCGTGCGCTACATGAATGCGTGGTGGCATCCGGGTCGTTCGGCCAAGCTGGGTCTGGGTCCGAAAAACATCCTTGGCGCGTTCGGCGAACTGCACCCGAAAACCATCGCCGAGATGGACGTGAAAGGCCCCGTTGTGGCCTTCGCCGTGCACCTTGCGAAAGTGCCGTTCCCGAAAGCCAAAGGCACGGGCCGCGCGGCACTGGGCGCATCGGACCTGCAACCGGTCGAGCGTGACTTCGCCTTCGTGGTGGACGCAGACGTAGAAGCCATCAATCTGGTGAATGCGGCCGCAGGTGCGGACAAAGCGCTGATCACCGACGTGAACGTCTTTGACGAATTCATTGGCGGCTCGCTGGGCGAGGGTAAGAAATCGCTCGCGATCACCGTGCGTCTGCAACCGCGTGACGCGACCCTGACCGACAAGGACATCGAGGCGGTAAGCCAAAAGATCGTCCAGAAGGTCGAAAAGGCGACGGGCGGCAGCCTGCGCGGATAAATCAAAGCGCGGCCCCCTTGGGGCCGCGTTTTCATTGGAGGACACATCATGACCCTGAACGTTTATCTTTCCGGCGAAATCCACACCGATTGGCGCGAGCAGATTATCGACAGTGCGAAAGGTCTGGATGTGAGCTTTAGTGCGCCTGTGACCGACCATGAAGCCTCGGACGATTGCGGCGTTGCCATTCTGGGCGAAGAACCCAACAAGTATTGGCACGACCACAAGGGCGCGATGATCAACGCCATCCGCACCCGAAAGGGGATCGAAGATGCTGACGTGGTCGTTGTCCGCTTCGGCGAGAAGTACCGCCAGTGGAACGCGGCTTTTGACGCGGGCTATGCCGCCGCTAAAGGCAAGTCTCTGATCATTTTGCAGCAGCCCGAACATGATCACGCCCTGAAAGAGGTCGATGCCGCAGCACTGGCCGTCGCGCGAGAGCCCGCGCAGGTCGTTGAGATCCTCAGCTATGTTTTGAATGGCAACTTGCCGGGCTGACTTGCACGTCAACTTGCGGTGACGACAGCCTCGTTTTTCCCCCGCCAAAACACCCGGTTTCCGTGTATGTTTGCATTTAATGCGAACGGGGTCGTGCGATTTGCTTGACCAAAACACAGATAGGGACACCATGCTTCAAGAATTCAAAGATTTCATCGCCAAGGGCAATGTCATGGACATGGCCGTTGGTATCATCATCGGCGCAGCCTTCACCGCGATCGTCAGCTCGTTGGTAGCAGACCTGATCAATCCGATCATCGGACTGTTCATGGGTGGCATCGACTTTACCAACATGTACGCCGTGCTTTCGGGCGATGTTGCAACTGGTGCTTCGCTGGAAGCAGCACGTGAAGGTGGCGCTGCGGTCTTCGCTTATGGTTCGTTCATCATGGCGATCATCAACTTCCTGATCATCGCTTGGGTGGTGTTCATGCTTGTGCGTTATGTCAACAAAGCCAAAGAGGCTGCCGCCAAGGAAGAAGAAGCCGCTGAAGAAGCACCGGCTGGTCCGAGCGAGCTGGATCTGCTGACCGAGATTCGGGACGCTTTGAAAAAGTAATCCGGGCCCATGTGGACCGCGAAAGGGCGCTGCATTTTGCAGCGCCCTTTTAGTTTGGATTTTCTTGCCCGGTTTGCGGATTTTCCGCGTTTTTCGTTTGACACTTGTGACGTGCCAGAATATTCGGACCTCCGATATGAGATGGCGTGGTAGCTCAGCTGGTTAGAGCACAGCACTCATAATGCTGGGGTCGGCGGTTCAAGTCCGCCCCACGCTACCATCTCAATCCTGAAGTAAGCCCTGCTGATCCAGCAGGGCTTCTTTCGTTTATGGACGTTTCAGATGGTACGTCAGTGCGCGCGCAATCAGCGCCGTTAATGGAACAGCTGGAGGCGTTTCACCTACAGCAAACAGAATGGCGCGATTGCCCTCGAATGTCAGTTCATTCGGAAAAAGGGCCTGAATCTCAGACATCACGCTGGATTGGCAATGAGTGTAAAGCGCATAGCCGCCTGACTTTGGGATGCCCAGCCGTATGGTGGTTGCCGCGCCGGTATCTGGCGTCAAATAGGCAGGCTGACCCCATTTTAGCGTTTCATGCAATGCGCCGATCTCTGACAAGCCGGCCGCGGTTTCAAAGATCAAAGTGCGAAGGTGAAGCAGATTCGGACGCACCTCATCAGGGAAGGCCAAAAAGGCTTTCTGTACGTTCGGATCCGCAAAATCATCGACTGAGGTCATCTTCACAGACAATCCTCAGATCGGTCAGGTGTCAAATGAAAGCCCCGCTCAATGGCGGGGCTTTCGATGCGTGATATCTGAGAAGGGAGGATCAGATTTTCAGCGCGTCTTGTCCGGTGATGCTGTCCAACCCAAGGGCTTCACCCACGGCAGCATAGGTCAGTTTGCCAGCATGTACGTTCAGGCCGTTCAGAAGGTGCGGATCGGCGGCACATGCCTCTTTCCAGCCCTTGTCTGCCAGCGACAGCATGAAGGGCAGGGTGGCGTTGCCCAATGCGATGGTCGAGGTGCGGGCGACCGCGCCCGGCATGTTGGCCACGCAATAGTGCATCACGTTGTCGACCTCATAGATCGGGTCGGCGTGGGTTGTTGCCTTCGAAGTTTCGAAGCACCCACCTTGGTCGATGGCGACGTCTACCAGTACGGCACCCGGCTTCATGGTCGACAGTTGCGCGCGGCTGACCAGTTTGGGGGCGGCAGCGCCCGGGATCAGAACGGCGCCGATCACCATGTCGGCTTGCTGAACCAGCTCTGCGGTTGCCGCAGCGGTCGAGTACTGATTCTTGAAGGTGCCGCCATAGACGTCATCCAGATAACGAAGACGCGGCAGCGAACGGTCCAGCACGGTCACATCCGCGCCCATGCCGGCGGCGATCTTGGCTGCGTGGGTGCCGACGACACCGCCGCCAATCACGACAACCTTGGCCGGACCAACACCGGGAACGCCGCCCATCAGGACACCACGGCCGCCATTGGCCTTCTGCAGGGTCCACGACCCCACCTGAGGGGCCAGACGCCCAGCAACCTCGGACATCGGGGCTAGCAGCGGCAGGCCACCACTGTTGTCGGTCACGGTCTCGTACGCGATTGCCGTACAGCCCGAGGCCAGCAGGTCATGGGTCTGGTCGGGGTCCGGCGCAAGGTGCAGATAGGTGAACAGCAGCTGACCTTCACGCAACATCTTACGCTCCACAGCCTGCGGCTCTTTCACTTTCACGATCATGTCGGCTTTGGCAAAGATCTCTTCTGCCGTGCCCAGAACGGTGGCACCTGAGGCGCGGTAGTCATCATCCGAGAATCCAGCACCCATCCCGGCGTTGGTTTCAACGATGACGGAGTGGCCGCGTCCAATGGCCTCGCCTGCGGCGGCGGGCGTCAGTCCAACGCGAAATTCCTGTGGCTTGATCTCTTTTGGGCATCCGATCAGCATGGGGGTGTCCTCCTTCTCCCTGGGCCGAAACTTAAGCTGTTATCCATTGATCTTGGGGGCGTCCTGACGCAATTGCTTTGAAAAGATATGGCGCTTCGGGTATTCATATTCGAAGAAACCTGCGCAGATGGCGCAAATAGCGCAAGGATTGTGATCGAAATTGGAACTTGATAGTGTAGATCGCCGCATCTTGCGGGCATTGCAGCGTGCCGGACGCATTTCGAACGCCGAATTGTCCGAGAAAGTAAACCTGTCCCCCTCAGCCTGCCACCGGCGGGTGCAACGGCTTGAGGCCGAAGGCTTCATCAAGAACTACGTGGCCCTTCTGGATGCACGCAAGCTGAACTGCCCGACGACTGTGTTCGTCGAGATCACACTGTCGGGGCAAGCTGACGAAGTGCTGGAAGCCTTCGAGCGCGAGGTCGCGCGCGTACCGGATGTTCTGGAATGTCACCTGATGGCGGGTACGGCGGATTACCTGTTGAAAGTGGTCGCGCAAGACACCGAAGATTTCGCGCGTATCCACCGCCAGTACTTGGCGCGTCTGCCTGGCGTGCAGGGGATGCAATCCAGCTTTGCTCTGCGCACGGTGTTCAAAACCACGGCGCTGCCAGTCTGACATGCTTTCGGTTCTGCGCGTGCACACTCATTTTCTTACCATAAATATCCCGGGGTGAGCCCCGCAGGGGCGAGGGGCAGCGCCCCTCAGGCTCACGTTAGCGAGCTACCGACCCTCAGGCCGTGCGCGCCGACAGGGGCTGTTCTTTCACTGGCAGATGCACAATGGCCGAGAACGCTCCGACCCCGACCCCGATCCACCAGACCATCGTGTAGTCGCCAAAGGCGTCGTACATCCGCCCACCCAGCCAAACGCCAAGGAAGCTGCCCAACTGGTGCGAGAAGAAGACGATGCCATACAGCGTCCCCATATAGCGCAACCCATAGATATGCGCGACAAGGCCAGAGGTCAGCGGCACTGTTGCCAGCCACAGCGACCCCATCGCGATCGAGAACAAGATGACCGAGGTCGGCGTGATCGGCATCAGGATGAACAAGGCTGCGACGATCGTGCGCCCGGTATAGATCGCCGCCAGCAGGTATTTCTTCGAATAGGTCTTGCCCAGATAGCCTGCAAGCAGCGTTCCGGCGATATTGGCCAGACCGATCAGCGAGATCGAGATCGCACCAAGCGCCGATGTAGTCGACACGCCGACAGCTGCCAGCGTGCCAGATGGATCAATCGCTCCGCACATCTCGGTCACGAAGGCGGGGAAGTGGGCTGTGATGAAGGCCAGCTGATAGCCGCAGGAAAAGAAGCCCAGGAAGATCAGGGTATAGCTGGGATCTTTGAACGCCTTGATCAGGATCTGCCCCATGCTTTCTTCCAGCTCGGACTTGCTGGCGAGGGGTTCGGTTTTCATCAGCGGCAGTAGGGCCAGCGTGGCTAGAATGGCTGCGGCGAAGACAACAAAGACGTTCTGCCATGTCATGAAACTTAGCAAGTATTCTGCCAGCGGTGCGCCGAAAACCTGACCGGCAGACCCGGCCGCAGTCGCAATCGCCAGAGACATCGAGCGGTTCTCGTCGCTCGAGGCGCGTCCGACGACGGCAAGAATGACGCCAAACCCTGTTCCCGCGATGCCAAAGCCAACCAGCACTTCGAGCATCTGATGCGCCTCCGGTGTGACCGCCATCGAGCTTGCGACAAGCCCCACTGCATAGACCAGTGCGCCCATAATGATCGCTTTGCGGTCTCCGATCTTTTCGGCAATCGCGCCGAAAATGGGTTGCCCGATGCCCCAAGCAAGGTTCTGGATCGCAATTGCCAGCGAAAACTCGGCACGCGGCCAGTTGAACTCGGCGGCGATCGGGATCTGGAAAACACCAAAGCTGGCCCGGATCGCAAAGCTGATCAGGATAATGAAGCAACCGGCCACAAGGACCGGAGTGATAAGGGGTGCGCGCGTCTCTGTCATTCGTGCAATGTCAGACAATTGCCGCAGCGCGTCAATTCTTGCTTTTTGATGTGCCACTTAACCTTTCTTTATGTGACGCGGCGTTTTATCTGTCGGTCATGGCGAACTTGATCCAAACTTATGAAGCCCTTGCCCAATCCGGCGAGATCACCCGCGACCCCGCGCAAGAGGCCTGCCTGCCGGGCCTCGAAGACATTCGTGCGCATTTAGACACCGCACCCAAGCGTAAGCGCGGCATTCTTGGCGGGCTCTTTCATTCCAAGCCCGAGGATGTGCCGCAAGGCCTGTATCTGTGGGGGGGAGTCGGTCGCGGCAAATCCATGTTGATGGATCTGTTTGTTGATAGTCTGGAGAACACTGCAGCCCGTCGCGTGCATTTCCACGCCTTCATGCAAGAGGTGCACGAGGGCATGACGGCGGCGCGCAAAACGGGCGTGGATGACCCACTCGCTCCGGTCGCCGCCAAGATTGCTGCAGATGTAAAGCTGTTTGCCTTCGACGAGATGCAGATCACCGACATCACCGACGCGATGATCGTGGGTCGCTTGTTTGAGAAGCTGTTCGAGGCTGGCGTCGTTGTGGTCACCACGTCGAACCGGCACCCGGATGGGCTGTATAAAGACGGGTTGAACCGGCAGCTGTTCCTGCCCTTCATCGCTCTTTTGAAAGACCAGATGGTGGTACATGAACTTGTCAGCCCAAATGACTATCGTCAGGACCGTCTGGCAGGCGAGCAAGTGTTTTTCAGTCCAGCGAATGCCGAGGCACGGCAGGCGATTGATGCGCTGTGGAAAGACATGACGGGTGGGAAAAGCGAGCCGCTGGTTCTGACCGTCAAAGGGCGCGAGGTCGTTTTGCCCGCCTATCGCAATGGTGCCGCGCGCGCGCGCTTCCATGACCTTTGCGGTGCGATGCTTGGGCCGGGGGATTATCTGGCTGTGGCCAATGCGGTGAAACTTCTGGTGCTGGAAGACATTCCGCGCCTCAGCCGGCAGAACTTTAATGAAGCCAAGCGGTTCGTGACGCTGGTCGACGCGCTCTACGAGGCAAAGGTGCGCTTGATCGCCTCTGCCGCGGCTTTGCCTGAAATGCTGTATGTCGAGGGGGAGGGGTCGTTTGAGTTTGAGCGGACCGCCAGCCGCCTGCGCGAGATGCAGGATAAGGACTGGGGGCAAGAGCCAGAGTGAGGTGAGATGACGAGGGGCCGCGCGTCTGCGACCCCTCAGGTTTGCACCTGCCTGCCTAACTCGGATGGGGTCGGAATACCCCGAAGCGCCGCTGGGTTAGGCAAAGAGTCACGATGTTATTTTTGTGATCACAAGGGCATGGATAATTCTTGCCCAACGCGAATCACTTTGCCGCCCCGGCGAAATGTACTGCTCGATAAGCCGTCCACTTCATGCGGACTTTGCCTATAGAATACCCTATTTATAGGCGCTAACCCATTAATACGTCAACGTTTTACATTGAATCATTGCCGATTCGCGAATCGGGCAAAAAAGTGATTCTTTTCCGGGGTTTGACTCGTGTTCTTGATGCGGATTGGTGCGGCTGTGCAAAATTAAATTTGTGATCACGTTCTCTGAATGCGGTTTCTCAACCGTTTTCACGCAGGATCGCGCCTGCAAGATACAATGACCCGCAAATCAAGATGCGCGCCTGCGGTTCGGCTTGAGTAATGGCAGTGATCGCAGCTTCGACCGAGGTCGCCGTCGCTGAGGTCATTCCAACCCTGGCAGCTTCGTCCGCCGTGGTGTCCGCGGGCAAGGTGTTTGGCTCGTCTGGGATCGACACGGCCGTCAGGCTGTCGGCCACACCTGCCAAGGGGCGCAGGTATCCTGCGATGTCCTTGGTGTTCAGCATGCCGCAAATCAGATGGGTCGGGCGTTTGGGCAAGTCGGTCAGCACAGTGGCCAGCATTTCGCCCGCCGCTGGGTTGTGACCACCATCCAGCCAAAGCTCGGCTGTACCTGCTGCATCAATCAGGGGACCAGTGCGCAGACGTTGCATCCGCGCGGGCCACGTGACGTCGCGCATGGCCGCTTCACTGGCGGCTTCATCAAAGCCCAACACGCGCAGCGCGGCGATAGCAGCACCTGCGTTCTCGATCTGGTGTGGGCCGATCAGGGCGGGCAGGGGCAGATCCAGCAGCCCGTTTTCGTCTTGGAAGATCAGGCGTCCGCGTTCTTCCCAGAAATGCCAGTGCTGACCATGCACGAACAGGGGGCAGCCCAACTTGGCGGCACGTGCCTCGATCACATCCAGCGCTTCGTCTTTCTGCGGGCCGACCACGCAGGGCACGCCGCGTTTCAGAATACCGGCTTTCTCGCCCGCGATCTCGGGCAGGGTTTCGCCCAGAAATTGCGTGTGGTCGATCGAGATCGGGGTGAGCACGGTCAACGCGGGCTTGTTGACCACGTTGGTGGCGTCCAGCCGCCCGCCCAGACCGGTTTCCAGCAAAGTGAAATCGGCGGGTGTCTCGGCAAAGGCCATCAGACCCGCGACGGTCGTGATCTCGAAATAGGTGATGTTCTCGCCGCCATTGGCAGCGTAGCAACGGTCCAGCACCTCGGTCAGGGCGTCTTCGCTGATCAGCTCGCCTGCCAGACGGATGCGTTCGTGAAAGCGTGCCAGATGAGGCGAGGTATAGGCGTGAACGGCCTTGCCAGCGCCCTCAAGCCCCGCGCGGATCATCGCTTGGGTCGAGCCCTTGCCGTTTGTACCCGCCAGATGGATCACCGCAGGCAGCTTGTCCTGCGGATTGTCGACGGCCTTCAGAAGCCGCCAAACACGATCAAGCGTCAGGTCGATGATTTTCGGGTGCAGCGACATCATCCGGTCAAGGATGACGTCCGAGCCTTTCGCGCTCACGCTTTGTCAGCCTTTTCAACCTCAGCCGAGGCTTCTTCCGCCGCTGACGGTGCGGCTTCGGCCGGAGCTTCGGCTTCAGCCTCAGGCTCGGGTTTCGGCAGATCGCCCTTCACCGCGGGCGGTTGGCCTGTCAGCATCCGAAGGATCGTCACCAGCTCGTCCTTCATGTCCTTGCGGTGTGTCACGCGGTCCAGCATTCCGTGATCCAGCAGGTATTCGGCGCGCTGGAAGCCCTCGGGCAGTTTTTCGCGGATGGTCTGTTCGATGACGCGTGGGCCAGCAAAGCAGATCAAGGCGTTGGGCTCGGCGATATGCACGTCACCCAACATCGCATAGGACGCGGTCACGCCACCCGTGGTCGGGTGGGTCAGAACGACGATATAAGGTAGGTTTGCTTCTTTCAGCATCTGCACAGCAACCGTGGTGCGTGGCATCTGCATCAGCGACAGGATACCTTCCTGCATCCGTGCGCCACCCGCGGCTGAAAACAGCACCAGCGGGCGTTTCAGCGCCACAGCACGTTCGGCAGCCGCGATGATCGCGTTGCCCACATACATGCCCATTGAGCCGCCCATGAAGCTAAAATCCTGTGCGGCAGCGACGATAGGCGTGCGTCCAATCTCGCCTTCGGCCACCAGCATCGCTTCGCGTTCACCGGTGCCCTTGCGGGCGGATTTCATGCGCTCGGGGTATTTCTTTTGGTCTTTGAACTGCAGCGGATCGTCGATCGGGGCGGGGACGTCCACCTCGGTAAAGATGCCGCCGTCAAACAGGTGCGTGAAGCGTTCGCGCGGTGTGATCGCCATGTGGTGATCGCAGCTGGCGCAGACGTTCTGGTTCTCGGCAAATTCGCGGTGGAACAGCATGGTTCCGCATTCACCACATTTGGTCCACAGATTTTCCGGCACCTCGCGACGCGAGAAAAGCGAGTTGATGCGGGGGCGGACGTAGTTCGAGATCCAGTTCATCGCCAGACTTCCTTGTTGCGTTTGGCCTTAGTTAGTCTGCCTTGGCAGCATTTGCAATTGGCGGCTTCCGCTGCGTGAGGTTCCACCAGATCGCAAACGCGACCAGAACCAACGTGGTTTGCAGAAACATTGAGGCCGACGTGGCCCATCCCATCAGATCGACCTCGGCCACGAAAAGGGAAAAGCCATCCAAACTTCCCGCGTTGCCTACCAGCACCATCGACATGTTGTTGCCAAAGTGCAGCCCGGCGGCGGCTCCGATGTTGCCAGTGCGCACGGTCACAAAGCTTAGGACGATGCCCACGACGCTTGTGTGAAGGACATAGAACACCGCGTTGATCCCCCACGTGGCGGGATCCGCATGCAACAAGCCAAAAGCGACAGAGGGCAGGATGGCCCAGATCCAAACAGACTGAAATCGGGCGCGAAGTTGTTGAAGCATGTAGCCGCGAAAGACCAGCTCTTCGGCAAAGATCTGGATGAAAATCAGGATCAGAGCGGGACCAAGGATTAGCAGCCATTCGCGTGTGGGCAGGTTTTGTTCAAGTTGGGTTTGATCTTGTGGCGCGACGAACAACGGTTCGAGCATTTGCAACAGGGTTGCGGCGAAGCTGATCCCCAAGGCGATCAGGATGCCAATGCGGAACTGTCGCCAGAGCACGCGTTTTTGGGCCCCAAACAAGGACGAGAAACTGCGTTTGTGTAAGAACCGCACGACCAGCCAAAGGCCCAAGTGATAGCCTAGGAAGGTCAGAAAGAAGATGCCAGCATGAGTGGCCGTTCCACCGTCGAGTATGGCGGACGGGTGCTTCCCAATCAGCCAACCTCCGCCCATGAAGATCGCGAAAGTGGCTGCGAAAAAGACTACGTGGATCAGGGTAAAGCCAAGAACCGAGCGCCAGATCTGGCAATAGGGTTGCCCGGGGTCCCAAAAGTTCGACTGGGTTGCAGATGTCACGGTGACGGCTCCTGTACACATAAACTGGCTATCGACTGCAACTGTGTCGCGGATCAACTGAAAGGACAATCCGGTTTTACGTGGCTTGCGTCCTGCCCCGCAGACTTGCTATCCGATTTATAGTACGGAAGGGATAATGCTGGGCAACGAGCCGGCAGGTCAAGAGTTGGGTGTGTAAGTGTTAAGTATAAGAGATGCAGGGGTATTCGGTCGATCGACGCGCGGGGCTGCGGCGGCGGTTCTGGCTATGGTGCTTACAGGGTGCTTTGGCGGAACCAAGTCGGATGACGTCCGAAACAGCCCTTTGTTTTCGAAACAGGCCCCATCTGCTTCAAGCGATCTGGTGCAGCAGCGGACGGTCATGTCCGGGGCTGTTACGGTTGCTGCCCCCAGTGGATATTGTATCGATGTCAGTTCGCTTCGGGATAAGGCATCAGGCGCATTCGTACCCTTCGGTGCCTGTGCTGCGTTGACCCGAAACGCGGCCGATCCCAGCCCAAAGACTCCAGCCTTCCTTGTGGCAAGCGTATCTGCTTTGCCCGCAGGTGTTGCCGCTTCGGACGACGATCCCGAGGCTTTGATGACTCAAGCGCGGGGCTTTCTGGAAAGTGCAGCTGGACGTGCGGCACTAAGCCGGTCTGGGGATGCCAGCACCGTGACCGTGTTGGACCTGAAAACAGCGTCAGGCGTTGTGAAAGTGCTGACGCGTGACAGCTCGGGCAATCGTCCTACGTCTTTGTCAGATACGACATGGCGCGCATTTCTGCCCCTTGGTGACAAATTGGTCGTGGCCAGCGTGACAGGGTTCACGAAACATCCAATTGATCAACGCAATGGGCTGACGCAACTGGATAAATTCGTAGCTGCAATCGAAGACGCAAATCCCAGAAGCAATGGCGGCGGCGGTGGCTTGGGGTCGATCTTTCGCAAATTGCGGAATTAAGGAATATCTGATTAAGTGCAGCTATCCTGACACCTGATCACCACTTGAACGGGCAAACCACAGAAATGCAAAGCTGGCTTACCTCGCTTTCGGATCGCTTGACCGACCGTCGGGCCTTGCGCCGTTGGGCGCGTGTGGCGCGTGATGCGGGCAGCGTAGACAAGCCCACTTTGCGGCAGGCTCGGGTTCGGGCCCGCCAGTTGCGACAAAAGCTTGATCAGGTTCTGTTCACTGCCGACAGCCGATTGGCATTGCCGCTTTTGGGGTCAAACACGTTTCAGAAGCCGCTTCATTCTGACTGGGCCCATCGTCCGCAAGCTTGGCGCGGCCCTCTCGAGCCATCGGGTGTGGCGTCCGTCCGAAACGCGACTCCGTTCGGGGACGAAGTGAAGCTGTTTCATGATTGCCCATTGTCCGAGGTCGCCGTCCGGCAAGTGCGGAACACGCGTGAGTCCGATCTTGCCCCATTTGGCGTAACGCTCGAGGTGTTTGGCTTCGAAGGGTCGTTTCTGTCTTTGGCGGTCGAGCTTCCCGAAGCCGCGACAGAAGGGCTGCATCGCAACCACATCGTGCGCTTATCGGTGTCGTCCGAAGCCGAGCGCCCAATTGACGTGTTCGCGCGGTTGAACATCCAGTACGGCCCCAACCACGAGCAATTGCCGCAAAGACAAACCTTGGGAAATGGTGAAGCTGAGTTCGAGTTTGATCTTGCCTATTCCAACATGAACGAAAAGCAAGTTCAGAAGATGTGGGTGGATCTGGTGTTTGGTGACCCCGAAATGAACCAGATAACGTTGCGCGATCTGACGCTGTATCGCCATCCCCGTGCCGAAATCTAAGGGCACCCGTTGATAAGGAGCTATCATGGCTGACATGTCACTTGAGAAAGCCCGCATTCACGCTGGTGTTTGGGAAGGTGTTCTGACTGCGCAGGTTGATGTCGCGCCCGAGCTTGAGGTGATGCATCAAGCACAAGCGATCCCGGGGGTCGAGGTGGCTGCGCTGGCGGACCAATCCGGACAGTTCAGTGTACGTATTCCGATTCCGGCCGAGCTTCTTGGTGATGGTATCCAGACCTTCGTCATCCAAGACAAATCGACCGAGCAGACGCTGGACAGTTTCGTGATTGTTACTGGCGAACCGCTCCAAGCGGATATTCGTGCGGAGATGGATCTTCTGCGATCCGAACTGGATATGCTGAAACGCGCTTTCCGCCGACATTGTCAGGACGGCACCGACGCATGACCGCGATCCTCGTCAGCGCATGTCTGCTTGGGCAGAAAGTACGCTATGACGGCGCCGCGAAAACGCTTGATGATAAGAGGCTAAGTCGCTGGGCTGGGAAGGGATGGCTGCATCCAATCTGCCCGGAGCTTCTGGGCGGATTGTCTGTACCGCGTCTGCCTGCTGAAATCGAACCGGGCCATGATGGCGCGTCGGTTCTGTCGGGGCAGGGGCGCATTCTGGATCTGTATGGTGGCGACGTAACGGAGGCTTTTCTGCAGGGAACCAAGATCGCAGTGGCCACGGCGCAAGAACATGGGTGCAAGTTCGCCCTGCTGACCGAAGCCAGCCCCTCTTGCGGCACCGACGTGATCTATAGTGGTCATCATGACGGCGTTCGGCGCGCAGGGATGGGGGTTGTGACGGCGGCGCTGACACAGGCCGGAGTGCAAGTGTTTTCCTCGGAGCAGATCGGCATGCTGGCGTCCCTGATCGACACCAAGGGCACCTAGGTTACGCAGCGTTTCAGGTGACAGTGCTTTACGTGCACGTCAATATTTCGGGAAAAGGCAGCCCGAGGACCGCTATGACCCGCTACCCACATCTACTTGCCCCGCTCGATCTTGGTTTCACCACGTTGAAGAACCGCGTGCTGATGGGGTCGATGCACACCGGATTGGAAGAGCGCGGGGATTGGAACCGCGTGGCCGAGTTCTATGCCGCACGTGCCCGCGGTGGTGCGGCGTTGATCGTGACGGGCGGCATGTCTCCGAATGAAGAAGGCGGCGTATTCCCCGGCGCGGCGGGTCTGTTCAGCGACAAAGACATTGCCAACCACAAAACGGTCACGGATCGCGTGCACGCGGAAGGTGGCAAGATCGCCATGCAAATTCTGCACGCCGGGCGCTATGCCTACGGGCCGAACTGCGTATCGGCCAGCCCGGTGAAATCCCCGATCTCGCCTTTCCCGCCGAAAGAGCTGGACGAGGATGGCATCCAGAAGCAGATCGCAGATTTCGCCACTGCCGCCGCCCGTGCCAAGGAAGCTGGGTACGATGGGGTCGAGGTCATGGGGTCCGAAGGATACTTCCTGAACCAGTTCCTTGTGACCCACACCAACAAACGCGAAGACCGCTGGGGCGGGTCCTATGAAAACCGTATGCGTTTGCCGATCGAGGTCGTAAAGGCCGTGCGCGCCGCAGTTGGTCCCGAGTTCATTATTATCTATCGCCTGTCGATGATCGACCTAGTCCCGAATGGCTCGACCTTTGACGAGGTGGTCCAGCTGGCCAAGGAAATCGAAGCCGCTGGCGCGACGATCATCAACACCGGCATCGGCTGGCACGAGGCGCGTATCCCCACCATCGCCACCTCGGTTCCGCGTGCCGCGTTCACGTGGGTCACCAAGAAACTGATGGGGCAGGTCTCGATCCCTGTGATCACCTCGAACCGGATCAACACGCCGGATGTGGGCGAAGACGTTCTGGCCGGAGGCGCTGCCGATATGGTGTCGATGGCACGTCCGTTCTTGGCCGACCCGGATTTCGTGGTCAAAGCTGCCGAGGATCGTGCCGGCGAGATCGCGCCTTGTATTGCCTGTAACCAAGCCTGTCTGGACCATACATTCAACGGCAAGATCTCGACCTGTCTGGTGAACCCACGTGCCTGCTACGAGACCGAGCTGAGCTATGATCTGACCGATACGCCGAAATCCATCGCCATCGTGGGCGCTGGGCCCGCCGGGCTGGCGACCGCGCTGGTTGCGGATGAACGCGGCCACAAAGTGACCCTGTTTGACCGTGCCGATCAGGTGGGCGGCCAGCTGAACATGGCCAAGAAGATCCCCGGCAAAGAGGAATTCATCGGATTGGTCGAGTGGTATGACCGCATGGTGCGGGCCTCGGACATCGACCTGCAATTGGGACGCGAGGTTCAGGCCGACGACCTGATTGGTTTCGATGAAGTGGTGATCGCCACCGGCGTCGTCCCGCGTGATCCCCAGATTGACGGGCAGGAGGGCGCGAACGTGCTGTCCTATATCGATGTGCTGCGTCACGGCGCACCTGTTGGCGACAAAGTTGCAATTATTGGCGCAGGAGGCATCGGCTTTGATGTCGCCGAATTCCTGACGCAAGCGGGCGAAAGCCCGACCGAGAACCTTGAAGAATGGCTGGCCGAATGGGGTGTGGCTGATCCCGGGGACGTGCGCGGCGGCCTGTCGCCGAGTGGCCCTCAACCCGAAGCACCTGCCCGTGCAGTCACGCTTCTGCAGCGCAAGGCTAAGGCGTTGGGTAAGGGACTGGGCAAAACCACTGGCTGGATCCACCGTGCGACGCTGAAAATGAAGGGCGTCGAGATGCAGGGTGGCGTGAACTACGAAAGCATCTCGGACAAAGGGTTGATGGTCAGTTCGGGCGAAGCGCGCGAAAACCCGCGCCTGATCGAAGCCGATAACATCATCCTTTGTGCCGGACAGGTGCCCGAGCGCACAGTTTTTGAGCAGTTGGCCGAGAAAGGCATTGCCGCGCATATTATTGGCGGCGCAGATGTCGCGGCCGAGCTTGACGCCAAACGCGCGATTGACCAAGGATCGCGCTTGGCGGCCTCGCTCTGAATCGGCTGGGGCCTTGAAGGGGGCCCTATGCTATTCCTGTCGATCTTTTTGGGACTTCTGCCCAGCTTCCTTCTGATTGGGCTGGGTGGGCTGGTCCGTGGGCGCCTGTCTGACAATGCATGGCAGGGGCTGGATCGCCTGAATTTCGAGATTCTGTTCCCCGCCCTTCTGTTCGTCGCCGCTGCCAGCCGTCCGATCGAACTTTCGCAGGTCATCACCATGGCGCCCGTGGTCTGGGCCATTCTGGGTGTAGGGCTTGCGCTGGGCTGGCTGACGCGCCGCATTGGGCCAGAACGATTTCTGGATTTCGCGGGCGCGTGGCAGGTTACATGGCGTTTTAATACGGCGTTGGGTCTGGTTGCGGTGGCTCTGCTTCAAAATGGCGGACTTGGTGAGATGGCGGTCGCAGTCGGCATGGGCGTGCCCGTCGCCAATCTGTTTGCCGTCAGCGCCCTATCGCGTGGCGGTGCAATGGGGCTTAAACAGACCCTGACGAAGATCGCACTGAACCCTTTTCTGCTGGCCAGCTTGTCGGGCCTGTGTGTGGGTCTTCTGAAGATCCAGATTCCACAGCCGATCATGGCGCCGCTCGAGTTACTGGCAAAAGCCGCCATTCCGATCGCATTGTTGTCCATTGGCGCAACGATGGACTGGAGGGCCTTGGCGCGGCTGGATCGGTTCAGTGCTGCAATTGCCGCCATTAAGCTTGTAGCGCTGCCCGCTTTCGCGCTGGCCTGCGGAGTCGCCTTGGGGCTTGCGCCGGGGATTGCGTCTGTCCTTGTGGTGTTTGCCGCACTTCCTACGGCGTCAGCGGCGCATGTGCTTGCTTCGGCATTTGGTGCGGATCGGAAGCTTGTTGCCACATTGATTGCACAAACCACATTGCTGTCAGCGGTGTCGCTGCCGCTTTGGATAACAATCGCCGAGGTTGTGTTTACGTCGCGGTAGGGCAAAGCGTAGGCTGCGATACTGGTTACTCACTTGGGGTTTGTTCGTCTTTGGCATCGGTTATTCGCGTCATTCTCCTTGGGATTGTGAAGCGTACAATTCCTACAAAATTTGCTTGTTTCCAGTTTGTGAACATAAACCGAATTACCCCCTTAATGTCGGCTGCTCTTCACAGTCTTGCCCCAATTGGCCGCGATACAAATGAGGCTGCGAAGACGTTTTAGAGAGTAGAAGATGGATCGATTGACCGAAATGGAGGCTTTCGCGACTGTGGTGGACCAAGGGGGGTTCACCGATGCCGCTAAGAAGATGGGGATCTCAAAGTCTGCTGTATCGAAACATGTATCAAGCCTTGAAGCCCGATTGGGTGCGCGCCTTCTGAATCGAACAACACGCCGAGTCAGCCCGACCGAAATTGGCCTAGCCTATTACGACCGCGCGCGCCGGGTGCTGAATGACGCGGGCGAAGCGGATGCGCTGGTCACTTCGATGCAGTCGGCACCAGCCGGTATGCTGCGTATTTCCGTGGCGACTGATTTTGGAGTGAACCACCTAAGCCCGGTGCTGGGTGAGTTCCTGAAAGATTTTCCCGAGGTCAATGTGACCATGGAATTGGCCAACCGCTATGTGGAGCTGATCTCGGAAGGGTTTGATATGGCAATCCGGGTGGGTGAACTGGAAGACAGTTCGCTTCGTGCACGCAAGATTGCTGAAACCACGCGCCGAATGGTCGGAAGCCCTGCATATTTCGAGCGCTATGGGCGCCCCAAACGGATTGATGATCTGAACGATCACAAGCTTTTGCATTATTCCAGCCAAAGCTCGGGCAACGTTTGGAAGATCCCGGCTCCATCGGGCGAATTGCGGCAGGTGCGTTCCGCCGGTTGGCTCAGCGTGAATGACGGGCAGTCGCTTTTGAATGCAGCGATTTCTGGTCTGGGCATCGCGTATCTGCCCAGCTTCCTCTACGCCGATGCGTTGGAACAAGGTTTGGTCGAGGACGCTATTCCCGACCTGCCCGCAGATTTGCAAGGGATCTACGCGGTCTATCCTCCCGGCCGCTTTACCCAACCCAAAGTGCGGGCATTCATTGATTTTCTGGTGCAAGCCTTTGCAAACAAAGGGCCAGACGCCTGGTAGGGCAGAGCAGTAAAAAGCGAAGAGCACTTGCGGCGGGTTTATCCCGCCGCTTTTTTTACGTGATGGATTAGTCTGTATTCAACAACACGGCTTCGACACGTCGGTTCAATTCCCGACCCTCGGCCGTAATATTTCCGGCCAGCGGGGCAAGATACCCAACACCGTCCGCAGATAGTTGGCTGGCATCGATACCATACCGATTGATCAACCGTTGCATTACAGACGCCGCGCGCTTGCGCGACAGAGCTACGTTTCCTTCAAGACTGCCTTCGGCGTCTGTGTGACCAACCAGAACAATCCGCCGTTCTGGATCTTCGGTCAGGAACGCCGCCAGTTCGGCCAGCGCGGGCACTTCGCCTTCGGCAAGGTTTGCCGACCCGGTGTCAAAAGTCAGGCCTGAAAGTACGACACGTCCGATGGCGGCGAGCTGAACTTCTAGTGGATCCGTCGATTGCGGCAACGAGGTTGGTGTGGCCTTCGTGGTCGAAAGCACCGGCGCGTCTTCTTTCGATGGGGTGACAAATGTCAGTTCAAAAAACGCATCCTGCGCGCTTTGGCTGACCAAAACCTGTGCAAAGGTCTCGCCTTTGCGGGCACTTAAGAAGTGATAATCTCCCAGATCAACGAACATGTCCGGGGCTTGAAAATGCCCGATCTGAAACCGGAAATCAAAGCCGCCGCAGGACACCGCCTGACACTGATACAGAAACTGAAACCCATCCTCGCGCAACTGATCGCGCAAGGATGTGAGGATCTGATAGCTAGCCTCCGCCTGACCGGGGGACCGCCAAGCCTGTCGGCTAACATGGCCCGACGCAGTAATTGCCGGAACGACCCCTCCATCAAAGCGGCTTGTGGCGATCTCGGCTTGTCCATTTTCCGAAATCTCAACCTGAAGTGTGGCCCCTGCGGGCAGGTCTAACGCGCGTGCTCCTACGGGGAGCGCGGCGACCAAACAGGCAAGAGCAATCAAGCGGCGGGGTAGGATCATCGGTTCTGGG
Source organism: Aliiroseovarius sp. S253 (assembly GCF_049800855.1). NCBI lineage: Bacteria > Pseudomonadati > Pseudomonadota > Alphaproteobacteria > Rhodobacterales > Paracoccaceae > Aliiroseovarius > Aliiroseovarius sp. S253. Next base: position 63,222 of record NZ_JBNAFW010000001.1, read on the forward strand.
CGTGATATTCGTCGTTTGGTTTCATTCCCACGGCTGATGCCATGCGGTTAGACATCGAGAAGAAGCCAACAGTCGCGGCAATGTCCCAAATGTCTCGGTCCGAGAAACCGGCGTCACGTAGTGCTTGGCGATCAGTTTCGGATGTTTCGGACGATGCTTTGGTGATCTTTTCAGAGAATTCCAGCATTGCGGTCTGACGAGCGTCCAGATCTGCCACGCGCCAGTTCATCACCATCGCTTCGCCCAGTTGCGGATTGCCCGAAAGCTGACGCACGGCGGCACCATGGGCGACCTGACAATACCAGCAGCGATTGATCGAGCTGACAACCACCGCGATCATCTCGCGTTCCAGCTTGGACAGGCCGCTGTCGTCCAACATGACCTCGTTATACATGTCCATGAAGGGGCGCAGTTTGGCCATGTCAAAGGCATAGGCCTTCAGCACATTCGGGACCATCCCCAGCTTCTGATCGCAGATGTCGAAGTACTTTTGGATGTCCTCGGGCAGAGGATCGACCATCGGCAGATCGAGCTTGGTAACTTTGTCCGTGTTATGTGCCATGATTTCTCCTTAGCGCTTCACGCGATAATGGTAGTGCCCAACCAGATGCATGCCAAGATTTGCGTAAAGCGGATTGGCGGCGTGGTTGCCTTGGGTCACGATCAGCGACAGGAACTCGGCGCCCTGTTCTTGTGCCCATTTTGCGGCCTGCTTCAGCAGGTTTTGCCCGGTGCCCATCCTGCGCAGCTTGGTATCAACATGCAGGGCGTGTGCCATGGCGATTCCGTCATGCACGCCGACGAAGCCAACACCCGCCGGCGTGTCATCGGTACGCGCCAGAAGGGCGGTCTTGGGACAATCTGCCCGATCCATCACAGCGCGGCGGTCTTCGTTGATGCCGCCTTCTTCCCAAAGCTCAGTCATGATGGACAGAATGGGCCAGATCGCGAAGGCCGACACGGGCGGCAATGGTTCGCGGGTCAGTTCGGCTACGGGGATGACCCAGATGTTCACGGGATCAATGATGTCATAGCCGTGCTTTTCCAGCATCTCGTCCAGATGCTCGTCACCGGCGCGGATCTGGAACAGTGGGTCCATTCCCGCGTCGCGCATTGCCTTCTCGGCGACCGGCAAATCGGCTTCGGTGGTCGGCCAGTTTTCGGTCGCGGCGGACACGCGCTTGCCGCCGCCCGCGCCATCACGAACCACCCATGCGCCGACACGGTGTGTTGCAGCGGGGGGCCAAGTGGCTTCGCAGACCTCGATCAATTGCTCGGCGGTGGGAAGATGGGGCGTTGTCATGTGGCCTCCTTGAACAGGTCTTGAAGCGAGCGGGTGGCGTCCTCGAGTAGGGCCACATCCGCGCCGCGAATAACGATATTGACGCCGAACGCGCCGTTTTCGATGAAAGGGTACGAGCCGAAGCTGAGTGTAGCATACTGCTCGACAAGTTGCCCCAAAGGTCCGGCAATGTCGCCTTCACCGCGGTTGATCCGCACCGTGCGCGATACCAAAGGCGCGCCACCGGTCAGGCCGGGCAGAACGCTTTCGACCATTGCGGTGAAGACCGACGGAACCCCGGCCATCACATGCACGTTCTCTAGCGTGAAACCGGGCGCGATCGAGACAGGGTTGTCGATCAGCGTTGCCCGGTCCGGGATGCGCGCCATGCGTTGACGGGCGGCATTGAACTCGCGCCCTGAGGCGGCGTAATGCGCGGCCAGAAGATCACGGGCGTCGTCGCGAATGTCGATATGATCGTCAAAGGCACGGGCGATGCAATCGGCAGTGATGTCATCATGTGTCGGGCCGATCCCACCCGAGGTGAAGACGTGGTCATAGGCGCCGGAAAGGGCCTTTACGGCAGCCACTATGGCATCCGCATCGTCGGACACCACTCGCACCTCTTTCAGATCAATACCGTGTTCGGTCAGGCGGCCTGCAAGGTGATGCATATTCGCATCCCGCGTCCGGCCCGACAGGATTTCATCTCCGATCACCAGCATTGCGGCTGAAGGGTTGGGCATCGCTTGTTCCTTTCCTGTATCCGGTATAGGCCCGAGATATGGAATTTCCCAGCCCTCTTGTGCCCGCCACGCTTGTCCGTCGTTATAAACGCTTTCTTGCCGACTGCTTGCTGACAGATGGTCGCGAAGTGACGGCCCACTGCGCCAATCCCGGTTCCATGATGGGGCTGGCCGAGCCGGGGTCGAAAATTTGGCTGGAACCCAATGATGACCCCAAGAAAAAGCTGAAATTTGGCTGGCGGTTGGTCGAGCATGCGGACGGGCATTTCACGGGCGTTGATACCTCTGTGCCCAATCGCGCGCTGAAGGCCGCGCTTGAAGCACGGATCGTGCCGGGACTGGGCGACTATCACTCCGTCCGGGCCGAGGTGAAATATGGCGAGAAAAGCCGCATTGATTTCCTGCTGGAAGGCAGTGGCCTGACCTATGTCGAGGTGAAGTCCGTCACCCTGTCGCGCCAACCCGGTCTGGCCGAGTTCCCCGACAGTGTGACCGCCCGTGGCACCAAGCATCTGGGAGAGCTGGCGAACATGGTCGGCGAAGGGCACCGCGCCGTGATGCTTTATCTGGTGCAGCGCACGGATTGCGACCGGTTCGATCTGTCGCGCGATATTGATCCCACCTATGGGCAGGCCTTCGACGCGGCCCGTGCGGCAGGGGTCGAGGTGATCGTTTTGGGCACCACAATTTCGCCTGCGGGGGTGGACGTCGCGGCCCCTCTGGCGTCTTTGGTCTGAAGGCCCTATTTAGGGGGCAGAAGAAGGAAACCACCATGGACGACAAGATGCGCGTAACCAAGGAAGGCATTCGCCTTTATGACCCGGCGGATTTCGCTGGTATGCATGCAGCGGGTAAGCTGGCGGCCGAAATTCTGGACCGTGTGGCCCCGATGATTGCCCCCGGGGTGACCACAGCCGAACTGGACGCCGCGATCGAGGCGATGGTGGACGAAGCAGGCGCTGTGTCGGCCACGATTGGCTATAAAGGCTATAAGCACGCGTCGTGTATCTCGTTGAACCACGTGGTGTGTCACGGCATTCCCGGCTCGAAAACACCCAAGATGAAGAACGACAAGACCGGCCGCAAACATGACGAGCTGGTTGAAGGCGACATCCTGAACATCGACGTCACTGTGATCGTGGACGGATGGTATGGCGACACCAGTCGCATGTACAAGGTCGGCAAGATCAAATCCTTCGCGGATCGTCTGATCCAAGTGACCCATGATGCGCTGATGGAGGGCATCGCCGCCGTCAAACCGGGCAACACGTTCGGAGACATCGGCCACGCCATCCAGAAATACGCCGAAGCTCAGCGCATGTCTGTTGTTCGCGACTTCTGCGGTCACGGTCTGGGTCGCGTATTCCACTCGCCTCCCAACGTGCTGCACTATGGCCGTCCGGGTACGGGTGCTGTGTTGGAAGAAGGTATGTTCTTTACCATCGAGCCGATGATCAATCTGGGCCGCCCGGAAACCAAGATCCTGTCCGATGACTGGACCGCAATCACCCGCGACAAATCGCTGTCAGCGCAGTTCGAACACTCGGTTGGGGTGACTGCTGACGGGTGCGAGATCTTCACCCTGTCGCCTGCTGGGAAGTTCCATCCGACCTGGGATTGATTGCAAAGCTTACTTAGGGGAAACTTTTTTAAGTTTCCCCCTAGTCACCAAAATTTCCTTTTGAATCCGCAGCGCAATCGGCCTGATATTCTTTAGGTCAGAAAAGGTGCCTTTTTCCGTTTGCACCCGCAGCATTCAGTTCCTACGTTCTAACCGTCCAGACACAAAAGGTGCTTGGGCTTCCGCGACAAACATGCGCGGCTGTCTATAAGAAATACGGAGGGGCCAATGACCAGCTTCCGCACTTTCACCCTGAAATCCACCTTCTCAACCCTGACCGCTGCCGCCGCACTTGCTGTTGCCGCCAGCGCCGCTGCTGCACAGGAAGTCACCCTGCGTTTTCAGCACTTCGTGTCGCCCTTGTCTGCGAACCCGACCTACTTCATGGCCCCGTGGGCCGAGAAGATCGAGAAAGATTCAGGCGGGCGCATCAAGGTCGAGCTATATCCGGCGATGCAGCTGGGTGGCAAGGCGACCAGCCAATATGACCTGATCCGCGATGGTGCGATCGATGGCGGCTGGGTGATCCCTGGCTATCAGCCGGGCCGCTTTCCGGAAGCCGAAGCCATGGAGCTGCCCTTCATGGTGACGAAATCGGGCGAGGAGGCGTCGAAGGCCGCTTGGGTCTATACCCAGAAGTACTTGATGGACGACTTCGCCGACGTCAAAGTCATCGCGGCCCACATGCATGGGCGCGGGATCGTCCACAAGAAAGGCGCGCCGATAGCCTCGGTTGCTGATTTCAAGGGCCTGAAACTGCGCGGCCCGTCGCGCACCGCAACCCGTCTTTTGGACAAACTGGGCGCGACGCCCATCGGCATGCCCGTCCCGGCCTTCCCCGAAGCGCTGTCAAAAGGCGTCGTCGATGGCGGCGTGATCACGTGGGAAATGTCGCCGTCCCTGAAACTGGACGAGCTGACGGACAGCCATACCGATATTGCGGGTGAGAAGTCGCTCTATAACCTCTATTTCATCTGGGCGATGAACAAGGACGTCTATGATGGTCTGCCCGATGATCTGAAGGCTGTCATTGACGCGAACTCGGGTTTCCATGCCTCGGGTTGGGCCGGTCATGCGCATGACACGGGCGATGTGGTAGGGCGCGAGAAGATGGCTGTAAGCGGCAACGCGCTGGCCGAACTCTCGGAAGAAGAAACCGCGAAGATCCGTGCGCTGGGCGATGAGGTGATTGCCGAGTGGATCGCAGACATGACCGCCAAGGGCCTTGATGGCGAGGCGATGGTCCGTGACGCCCGCGCGGCCGTGTCGGTTACACGCGCGCAGTAAATCGCACTGATAAGCAAACGAAGGCGCTGGGCATCATGCCCGGCGCCTTTTACGTTTCCGAGTACTCGCAGATTGTAATCACCGTGTCGCCATAGCGACGGCTGTCCAACTGGGTGACGCCTGCAGGCGGGATCACTGGCACGTTGTCCTCCCACACGATCAGCGCACCGTTAGCGACCCAACCGGATTTGATCGCCGCAGCCAACGCCTTTTCCCCCAGCCCCTTGCCATAGGGCGGGTCCAGAAAGATCAGATCGTGGGGCGTGCCTTCGGGCAGACGAGTGGCGTCGCGTTTCAGGATCGTTGCCTCATCCGCGCAGCGGCATTTCTGGATGTTCTCACGGATCAGAGACAGCGCCTTTCGGCCATCATCAACCAAGGTGACATGGGATGCACCGCGCGACAGCGCTTCCAGCCCCAACGCACCGGTGCCGGCAAACAGGTCCAGCACGCGGGCATCTTCGATGGGGTCGCCAAAGCGACCGCCCGTCAGCATGGAAAACAGACTTTCACGCACGCGGTCAGTTGTGGGGCGTAGATGCGCGCCCGCATCTCCTTTGCCGACGCTCGCAAGCGCTAGCCCGCGAAAACGGCCTGCAATAATCCTCATGCCAGAAGGGCTTTCAATTCGGTTTCGGGATCAGCCATAGCAGCTTTGTCGGGGGACTTTCCGCCCTCCACCAACCGCTTGCCGACCATATAGGCGCGCGGATCGTTCATCGCGTCGACAGCCAAAAGTGTGTCGCCCTGATAGTACCAGAAGCTGACACTTCCCTCTTTATCTCCGGGGCGGGTGACGATGTTGTCATAGCCAGTGTTCAGACCCGCGATCTGCAGTTTCACGTCATACTGATCTGACCAGAACCACGGTTTCGCGACATAGTCGACGCCCTCGCCCAGCATGTTGCGGGCAACGACCTCGGCCTGATCAATGGCGTTGGGAACGCTTTCCAGACGTATACGCTCGCCACGATAAGGGAAGGACGCGCAATCGCCTGCCGCCCAGATCGACGGGTCCGAGGTGCGGCCCTGCGCGTCGGTCTTGATGCCGTTGTCCAGCACGAGGCCCGCGCTTTCCGCGAGCGCGCTGTCGGGGGCAATGCCCACGCCGACGATGGCGAAGTCGATGTTCAACATGGTGCCGTCTGAGAGAGTGGCACCCGTCACGCGCCCCTCACCTGTCAGACGGTCCAGCCCGACGCCCTCGCGGATGTCGACGCCGTGCGAGGCATGCAGCGCGCGGAAATAGTCCGACGTCTCGGGCGCCGCGACCCGTTGCAGGATGCGGTCCGCCATTTCGACCAGCGTGACCTTCAAGCCCTTCTTGGCGGCCACCGCTGCGGCCTCTAACCCGATATAGCCGCCGCCAATGATCAACACGCTGCGGCCCTCGGCGAACTCGGGCGCCATGCCGTCCACGTCGGCCAGAGTGCGTACCACATGTACGCCATCCAAGGTGCCGCCGATCGCGGCGGGCAGGTAACGCGGTGTGGAGCCGGTGGTGATGGCCAGTTGATCATAGGCGATGCGTTCGTCCCCGATCACGATCTCGTTCGTAGCCGCGTCAATCGCGTCCACGCGGGTGTCCAGCCGCAGGGTGATATTCTGATCGGCATAGAAATTTTCGGGCCGCAGATAGAGCCGCTCAAGCTCCATATCGCCCAGAAGATACGCCTTGGACAGAGGCGGGCGCTGATAGGGCGGTGCGCTTTCGGCGCCGATCAAAGTGACCTCTCCGTCAAAGCCCGAATTGCGCAGCTTTGCGACCAAGGACGCTCCGGCCTGCCCGGCTCCGATCACGACGATATGGCTCATGGTTTTCTCCGCATTTTTGTCAAAGGACGATAGGCCGGAATTGGTTGCTTTGGCAACGATTGGCGTTCTGTCACTACACAAGAATATTGGATGACATGGGGCCGAAAGCGGTCAAAACTCATTTTGGTGAATCAAAAGTAAGGAATGCGCGAATGACCCTGAATGTTGGTGATAAGTTACCTGATGCAAATCTGTTGCGGATGGGGGCGGAAGGCCCGGAGTCTGTCAGCCTGTCGTCCCTGTTGGCCGGGCGTAATGTTGTGATCTTCGCTGTGCCCGCCGCATTCTCGGGCACATGCACGACGGCACATGTGCCCAGCTATATCCGCAGCAAGCCCGCGCTGGATCAGGCAGGTGTGGACGATGTGATTTGCATTGCCGTCAACGACCCCTTCGTCATGAGTGCTTGGGCAGAATCAACCGGTGCTGCAGATGCTGGGCTTTTGATGTTATCAGATGCGCAATCCGAGTTTACCAAAGCGGTTGGCATGGATTTCACCGCGCCGCCCGTTGGGCTGATTAACCGCTCGAAGCGGTACGGAGCATATGTGGTGGATGGCGAGGTGAAGATCCTTCATATCGAAGAAAACCCCGGAATATGCGACACCTCAGCCGGGGAAGCGATACTTGAGGCCATTCAAGGCTGAGCTCGTCAGTCGTGCTCGGACACGTCAATGGACTTGAACGGACCGTAAGAAGTCAGGATGTCGATATCCTGTGCCACGGCCCGGCGTTCTGACTGAAGAAACTGATCGACGGCCTCGCGAAAGCCGGGGTCGTTGATCCAGTGCAGCGAATGGGTGGTGACCGGCAGATAGCCGCGCGCCAGTTTGTGTTCACCCTGCGCGCCAGCCTCGACCCGGTTCAGCCCGTGCCGGATGGCAAAGTCGATGGCTTGGTAATAGCATAGCTCGAAATGCAAATAGGGGTGATCCTCGACGCAGCCCCAGTAGCGCCCGAACAGCGTGTCGCGCCCGACTACGTTCAGCGCCCCGGCCACTGGCTGTCCGTCGCGTTCGGCCAAGACCAGAAGCAGATCATCGGCCATTGTGTCATGGAGCTGGTCAAAGAACGCACGGGTTAGATAGGGGCGGCCCCATTTGCGCGCGCCGGTGTCTTGGTAGAAGTGCCAGAAGGCGTCCCAGTGCTGCGGTAGGATCTGGTCGCCGGTCAGGGCAAGGATCTCGCCGCCGAGTCCTTGGGCTATCCGGCGTTCCTTGCGGATCTGCTTGCGCTTGCGCGAACTCAGCGCGTTCAGGAAGGTGTCAAAATCCGCGTAGCGGTCGTTCCGCCAATGGTATTGCAGCCCTTCGCGAGTCAGCAGCCCCATGGCCTTTCCGGCCTCGGCCTCGTCCCCCGTGCAGAAGGTCACATGGGCCGAGCTGAGCTGATTGTCTGCCGCAATCTGAACCATGCCCTGCACCAGCGCGGCCTGCCCGATCTGCGTATGTCCGGGCCGAGTCAGGAACCTGCGTCCCGTGACGGGCGAGAACGGAACGGCAGATTGCAGTTTCGGATAATACCGCCCTCCGGCGCGCTCATAGGCGTCTGCCCAACCGTGATCGAACACATACTCGCCCTGACTGTGGGTCTTTATGAAAAGTGGCATCACGGCGATGATCTGTTCACCCGCGTGCACCGTCAGGTGCTGAGGGTGCCAGCCCGTGCCTTCCCCGACCGAGCCCGAGCGTTCCAGCGCAGACAGAAACGCGTGTGTTGTGAATGGGTCCAAAGCCCGCCTGCCATCCGCCCGTTCGGGGCAGGCGCAGGTATCCCAATCCTCGGCGCGGATAGCGTCGAGGGATTGGTGGGTGCGGATGTCGACTTGGGTTTCGCTCACGATCCTATTGGGGGGCAGAGGGGCGGGTGGGTCAAGCCAGATAGCCTTCGAACGTCACGTTGTCGGCGACCTTGCGAGCTTCGGCTTCGACCTCGGGCGAGCGCACGGTCCAGCAGAATACAGGCACACCACGCTCTTTCAGCTGCGTGACCGCTGGATTGCCCAGATCTCGCACGTCATGGCTGATGAAGCTGGCACCAACCCGGTCGAAATCCGGGATGTCGCGCAGGTATTCGCGCGTGGCGGCGGGCAGAAGTGAGTTGTCTTCCTGTTTGTACGCTTCGGTCGTTAGGCCAAGGGGCAGGGTGGTATTATGCTTGCCGAACTCTTCAACCGAATGGGGGTTGAAGGACATGACGGCCACGTCGCCGACATAGCCATCCAGTGCTTCCGCCGTCGCCTTTTCCATCACACCGTCATGTGGACCCATGGCACCGTGTTGGTCTTTTAGTTCGACCAAAAGGGGCACGCGGCCCGCCACGATGTCCAATACCTCGGCGAAGCTTGGAATGCCCTCGTCCCCACCGGTCAGACCGATCTCGCCCAACTCGACCGCACTGCGCTGGCGCACAGGGCCAGCGTCGCCGGTCAGGCGCGACAGGTCATAGTCGTGAAAAACCATGGCCTGCCCATCTTTCGACATCTGTAGATCAATCTCGATCCCGTATCCGGCCTCGACGGCGGCGCGAATGGCCGCGCGCGAGTTCTCGGGGCGGCTCGCCGATTTATCGTGCAGGGCGCGGTGGGCGATTGGGCGATCAAAAAAGCTTTGCGGCAGGGGGACGGGTTTGCGCGTCATTTGATCTGGAAAATGCCTTCGATTTCTACAGCCACGCCAAAGGGCAGGCTGACGGCGGACACGGCGGAACGTGCGTGACGGCCAGCATCGCCCAAGGCTTCGACCATAAAGTCCGACGCGCCGTTGATCACTTTCGGTTGGTCGCCAAAGTCGGCGGTCGAGTTCACGAAGCCCACCAGTTTCACCACGCGCTGAAGACGGTCCAGATCGCCTCCACAAGCGGCTTTGACCTGCGCCAGAAGGGCAATGGCACAGCTGCGTGCAGCCGCGGCGCCTTCTTCGGCACTCATGTTTTCGCCCAGCTTGCCAGTCAGGAATGCGCCGTCCTTCATCGAGATCTGGCCCGAGACATGCACGAGGTCTCCGACCTGAACGAAAGGCACATAGTTGGCGGCAGGGGCAGGGGCATCGGGCAGGGTGACGCCCAGTTCAGCAAGGCGGGTTTCAAAAGCGCTCATCGGGCGATCCTTTCAATTGGCAGGCCTGAAGATCAAGCCTTTTCTGGACGCTAGCCCGCGTCCGGGATCAGGGGAAGGGGGAAACCGACGCCTCCGAGCTTTTCCCCGCCGCACGGGGTCAGGACTCGCGGAAGGCTTTCTTGAAATAATCCAAGAGGGGCTCGACCAGATACAGGATCGGGCTGCGATCTGTCGTGCGGATAAAGGCTGAGACCGGCATCCCCGGGATCAGCACAGCCCCCTCGGGTAGGCGCGCGATCTGTTCGTCATCCAGTTGCACTTCGGCCAGATAAAAGGACTGTCCCGTCAGCTCGTCCGAGAAAGAGTCCGCCGACAATTGTGTCACGCGCCCCAGCAGGTCGGGGGTTTCGCGACTGTTGAAGGCGGGGAATTGCAGATACACGGTCTGCCCAGTGAAAATCTGATCAATATGGATGGGATCAACCCGCGTCATAATCACCAAATTGCGATCTTGTGGGACGACATACAGAACAGGCTGTGCTGGCTGGATCACTGCGCGTTCGGCGAAAACCTGCAATCCATAGATCACACCCGAAACAGGCGCGCGGATTTCCAGCCGCTCCAGTTGTTCGCGAGTGTTTCTTCGCTGCTCGGCCAGATCGCGGGTGGTCGCGCGAGAATCGCGAAGCTCAGTAATGGCTTGCTCGCGCAGATCCGTCTTAAGCGAGATTCTTTGCAGCTCGGTCTCGGTGATGCGAAGTTCAGCTTCGGCAGCGCTGGCGGAAAGCTCGCCAAGGCGGCCCAGAATGGCCGCCTCTTCGCGCTTCAGTGCCAACACGCGCGAGGCTTGTGACAAGCCTTTGTCCAAAAGTGACTGTTGGTTTGCCAGCTCTTCGCGGATCAGAAGAAGCTGCTCTTGCAGTGCAGAGGTTTGTGCCGCCAACCCGTCCAGCTGGCGCGAGATCTGGGTTTTGCGTTTTTCAAGCTGTTCAAGCTGGGTCGACATCCCATCCATGCGCGAACTGAACAATCGCAATTGGCCCTGCATCAGGCCGTCGACTTCAGGGTTGTCAGCGGCGGCTTGCGTCAATTCGGGATCAAACACTAAGGCGTCAGTACCGTCGCGCTCTGCTTCGAAGCGCGCCTGACGGGCTAGAAGCTCGAAATACTGCCCTTCGATGATCGTAAGTTGCGAGGCCAATTGCCCCTCATCCAGACGGATCAGAACATCGCCAGCCTCGACCGTGTCGCCTTCGTCAATCAGGATCTCAGTAACGACCCCCCCGTCCAGATGTTGAACTACCTTGCGGTTCTGTTCGATCTGAACCTGACCTTCAGCGATCACGGCGCCTGAAAGCTTGCTGGCAACGGACCAAGTGCCAAAGCCACCAACCAGGATCAGCAAGGCGATGAAGCCAAGGATGAGCGGGCGGCGGGCCGAGAAGTTTGGCATGCTTTGCATTGGAGCATTCTGCATCACTGTGCTCCCCCGTTTGTTTGCGAAGACTGAATTTGTTGAGCGTTCTGAACATGCGCTTTCAACACATCGTCTCGCGGGCCGAAGCCGCGGGCGACACCGTCATCAATGATTAACAGCATCTCGCATTCTTTGATGGCAGCGGGACGGTGCGCCATGATCATCACGGCTCCGCCACGTGCCTTCACGGCCCGTATGGCGGTGTTCAAGGCCTGCGTTCCTTCATTGTCGAGGTTCGAATTCGGTTCATCCAGCACAAGGATGACAGGGTCGCCATAGATCGCACGGGCCAATCCGACACGCTGCATCTGACCGCCCGACAATGTTGCGCCCCCGGGGGCAAGCCGAGTGTCATAGCCATCGGGCAATGACAGGATCAGGTCATGCGCCCCCGCCATCTGAGCCGCAGCGACGACAGCAGCGGCATCCGGTTTCAGGTCAAGCCCCGAGATGTTTTCGGCGATGGTGCCTTCAAACATCTGCACGCGCTGCGGCAGATAGCCGATATAGCGCCCCAATGCTTCGGGCGAATAGTTGTCCAGTGACGCTCCGCCCAATCGCACGGTTCCGCCATCTGGCGTGACGACGCCCGTCAAAACGCGAGCAAGCGTCGATTTGCCAGCGCCAGACGGTCCGATAATCCCCAAAGCCTCGCCGGGTTTCATGTCGAAACTGACCTGTCGCAGAACGGCGCGGTTTGCGCCGCGCGGAATAACGGTCAGATTTTCGATATGTAGTTTGGCGTCAGGACGCGGCAGCGTCGTACGTTCCTTTTCGGGCGGCGTTTCGGCCAAAAGCTCGGCCAGTGCTTGCCAGCCGGACCGCGCGCGCTGCACGGTTTGCCACTGGTTCACTGCTGCATCGACCGGAGCAAGCGCGCGGCCCAGAAGGATCGACCCTGCAATCATGGCACCCGGCGAGATCTCGCCCTGTAATGCCAGATAAGCCCCAAGACCGAGCATCGCGGATTGTAGAAACTGCCGGAACGTCTTCGACATGGCCGAGAACTGGCCCAGCCGATCCGAGGCGCGCAGGTTCTCGAACAAAGACACCTCGCGGGACTGATGCCAACGCTTGTAGGCGCCGCTGGACATGCCAAGCGCGCGCACCATCTCGGATTCCACACGCAGCTGCTCGGCCATTTGGTCCGCACGGTGGGTGGCCATTGTGGCTTTGGTCAGCGGCCCTTTCGTGAACATCTGGTTCAGCACTGTGATTGCAATCAATAAAGCCCCGCCCACAACGGCCAGAATTCCCAACCATGGGTGAAAAATGCTGATGGCGAACAGGAAAACGGGAGTCCAGGGAATGTCGAAAGCTGCGGTGATGACCGGGCTGGACAGAAGCTTTTGTATGGCTTCCAAGTCTTTCAGCCCAGCGGATGCGCCGGCCTCTCCGCCTGGTTGGCGCATCACGGCAGAAAAAACACGCTGATCAAGCGAAGCCTGAAACTGAGCCCCAGCCCGCGCCAAAATGCGCGCGCGTGCATAGTCGAGTATGCCCATCATCAGGAATAGGAACGCCATCAACAGCGTCAGCGCCATCAAGGTCGCCTCGGAACGGCTTCCCAATACGCGATCATACAACTGCAGCATATAGATCGGAGCCGTCAGCATCAGAAGGTTCACAAACACCGAGAACAAAGCAACGCTCCACATCAAACCGCGCAAATTACGACGCTGGGTGCGGAGCTCCTCTAGCCCTTGAATCAGTTGGTTCTGTCTCATGTTGGTCGGCTCGTTCTCTATTGACGTTGGCTCGCAGCACCGGGCGCATCAAACGCTCGGCAGGATTCTGCTTGCAACTGTCTCTAAATAGTCACATTCAATAGCTGCGATAGCCTTAACATCTGTGCAATGCATCTGCATCTATTATGTGTGGCCGGAATAGGCGGAAATCATCAAATTCAGCGATAGTTCACGTGAAGAAAAAATATTCAAAAACTAAGGTCGCGCTGGCCGGTCTGGCGCTAATGGGGATGAGTGCATGTGCGACAGCGCCTGCGCCGTCTGGTTATGCCGACCCGCATGAAGTTCAGAACCGCCGAACCCACGGTGCCAACATCAAGTTGGACCGTGCTCTGGTATCGCCTGCATCGAACACCTACGGCACCATTCTTCCGCAACCTGTGCGCAATTCTGTGTCGTCCTTCTCGGACAACGCGTCCTTGCCCGGGGTCGTGGCGAACAATCTGCTGCAAGGTAATATCGAGGACGCCGTCCACAACACGGTACGATTTGCGTTCAACTCTACGTTAGGTCTGCTTGGCATTTTCGATATCGCCACCGATATTGGTCTCGAAGAGCGTGACAGCGATTTCGGAGAAACTCTGCATGTTTGGGGTGCGCCGGAAGGGGATTACGTGGTTCTTCCTTTCTTTGGCCCGTCGACCGAGCGTGATGGGATCGGGATCTTGGTGGACTTCGTGCTTAACCCACTAAGCTTGGCTTTGCCGACTGAAGTGAAACATCTTCCAAAAGCCGCGTGGGTGCTGTCTAAGTTTGGTGATCGCTATCAGTTCAGCGACACGATTGACGAGTTCTATCAGAGCGAAGAAGGCTATGACCTGATGCAGCTCTACTATCTGGACTCGCGCCGTTACGAACTGGGTGTTGAAGTAGAAGATGATGAGCTTGAGGATATTTATGATGCGTATGATGGGTAACGAGACCTCGATGACACGCCGCGCCTTCGTCGGCGGGCTTGCTGCGCTTGGCGTCATGGCAGCTATGCCGGGGCGCGCTATGGCCGCAGTTACCGCGTCGCAAGCTGAAAGCCTGATCAACAAAGTTGTTGGCGACATCAATTCGATCATCAACTCGGGCGCCTCTGAAGCGTCGATGATCAAGAAATTCGAAGGCGTGTTCGCGAAATACGCGGATGTAAATTTTATCGCGCTGTCGGCGCTGGGCCCGGATGGTCGGTCTGCCAGCGCATCGCAGAAAAGCGCGTTCATCAAAGCCTTCCGTGCTTACATCGCGCGCCGCTATGGCAGCCGCTTTCGCGAGTTTGAAGGTGGCCGCATTGATGTCATCAGCACGAAGCAGGTGAAAAGCCGTTTCGAAGTTCTGACCAAGACCACATTGAAAGGCCATTCGCCCTTTGATGTTGTATTCATCGTGGCCGCCCAGAACGGCAAGTTCATCGACATGCAGGTTGAAGGCATCTCGATTGTAAAGTCCGAGCGCAAGGAAATCGGCGCTATGCTGGATCGTCGCAAAGGCGACTTGAACCAGCTTATTGCGGATCTGCGATAAAGCTAAATCTTGTTTGATAGACAAGGAAAAGCCCCGGCCATCGCGCCGGGGTTTTTCTTTGTCTGGATATCAGATTAGTTACCTTGGCCGAAGATTGACCGAAGCACCCCGATCAATGCGTCTTCGACGGCTTCCCCGACTGACTGACCACCACCGCGGCTGTTGTTTTGCGGGATGCCAATCGATTGACTGTCACCCGAAGACATCGTGCGCCCGTCAAACCGAGGCGTCCCGCGCGGGCGGATCATTGGCAGGGGGGTGGGTACCAGCTGAGACTGAATATTCACCATCGCTTCGCGCCACATTTCTGCAGGCAGGCCACCGCCGGTCACGCCTTTCAACGGCGTGTTGTCGTCATAGCCCATCCAGATGCCCATGACGTAATCCGCCGTGAAGGCAATGAACCACGCGTCACGCGCCGATTGGCTGGTGCCTGTCTTGCCCGCGATCTCAAGCCCGTCGATGCGCGCACGCGTACCGGTGCCTTCTTCGACCACACGGCTCATCATATAGGTCAGCTGCGCCGCTGCCTCGCGCGAGATCACACGCTCGCCAATCCCGCCTGTTTGGGTCATCAACGGATCGCGGTCACCCACCAGCCGCAACTCGGTCAGGCCATAGGGCGTCACGGACGATCCACCGTTCAGGATGCCGGCATAGGCGCCGGTGGTTTCCAAAAGCGTGCCATCGGATGCCCCAAGCGCCAGCGCCGGACCAGCGGCCAGATCGCTTTCGATTCCGAACATCGACGCGACCGAACGCACCGCCTCGCGCCCGACTTCTTCGGACACTTTCACGGCGGGGATGTTCAACGACTTGGCCAGAGCTTCGGTAAAGCTGACCGGGCCATAGTAATTCTTGGTATAGTTCTTAGGGCACCACTCGCCCGATCCCGCGATGTTCAGGCAATAGGGTTCGTCGACAACGAAGTCGTCCCATTGGTATCCCATGTCCAAAGCGGCGGCGTAAACGAAGGGCTTAAAGGCCGAACCTGTTTGGCGCTTGGCTTGTGTCGCACGGTTGAACGCACCGGTAACTCGGGTTTCGCGCCCTCCGACCAGACCACGTACAGCGCCATCTGCGCTCATCACCACAATCGAGGCTTGTGCTTTTGACCCGGCCGAGACCTTTTCGTCAAAGATCTTGGCCATGGCGTTTTCGGCCGACTTTTGAATGCGCGGGTCCAGCGTGGTCTTGATGATCACATCTTCTGTTGTCTTACGGGTGAGGAACGCCGGCAGATCGCCCATGATCCAGTCCGCAAAATACCCACCTGCCTGCGCCTTCGCAGCTTTCGACAGAACGGCAGGGTTCTGCTGATACTGGGCGGTTTCCGTGTCTGACAGATACCCTTGTTCGTTCATCAGGCGCAGAACCGTGGCCGCGCGATCCTGCGAGCGTTTCAGGTTGTTGGTCGGTGCAAAGCGCGATGGCGCGGTCAGCATGCCTGACAGCATCGCGGCCTGCGCTGGGTTCAGTTCGGACGCAGGGATTGCAAAGTAGCGTTGCGAGGCCGCGTCGAAACCAAACGATCCCGCGCCCAGATAGGCACGGTTCATATAGATGGTCAGGATCTCGTCCTTGGTGAACTTGGTTTCCAGCGCCATCGCATAGACGGCTTCTTTCATCTTCCGCCACAGGGATCCTTGGCGGCAGTCGGCCTCGTACGCGGCTTCGGTCTTCCAGACATCAGGATCATACGGCACGCCAAGGCACAGAAGCTTGGCCACCTGTTGTGTCAGGGTCGAGCCTCCGTGACCCGACAGAGGCCCGCGCCCTTCGCTCATGTTGATCCGGACCGCACTGGCAATACCTCGGGGGCTGAGGCCGAAGTGACCATAGAACCGCTTGTCTTCCGTCGCGACCACTGCGTTCTTCAAATGCGGGCTGACGGTTTCCGTGGTGATCGTGCGTCCACGTTGGTCCCCGCGCCAGGCGTAGACCTCGCCATAGCGGTCAAGGATGGTCACAGACCCTTTAGCGCGTCCATCCAGCATCGCGTTCAGCTCGGGCATCGTGGATGCGAAGTAAAACACCGCAACCCCGATGATCAGCGCCGTCACCACCGCACCCTTCCACATCAGGCGCCACAGCATCCGCAGCACCCAACCAATCAAAACGAAGGGCCACATGAGGATCGAGCGCGGTTTGCGCGGTCCTCCGCCTCCGCCCCCGCCCGAGCGACGACGCTTGGGTGCGGCTTTGCGCTTAGTGGTCGTGCTGCGCGCAGGCTTCTTGGGCGCTGCCTTTTTCGCAGGGTAACGCTTGTCTGCCACCAGTGCGGGGCGCTTTTGGCCAGATTGGCTCATGATACTCGTCCGGGTCTGCTCGGTGCTTGTCGTTGTGACATACAGCGTTTCGGTTTTATTTCTGGGACAGGGTAAAGCCGAAACGCCTGAAACACATCAGCACTGCGGGCGAGTTGGAACAACACCTGTCTAAATCTTCTTCTCAAACGCTTTAGCGATTCGTTTCGGGCAAGTGTAGCCCGAAGCCCCTCACCGCGCGACTTTTCGCGCTGCTGCAATTTTCATCATCGCCCTAGGCAACTGCTTCAAATTTCGGGCGTGTGCGGTTTTCAGGTCAGCTTTCCTGCCCAATTTCTGCCCGTTCCCGTGCATTTTGCTGCGTTGCGGCGTCTGTCTTGCTGCAAGCGCATGGTGAACGCGCCATGCCGAAAAGGGAAAGGAAAGAACGTGAAACTGATCATTGCAGCGATCAAACCGTTCAAGCTGGAAGACGTACGCGAGGCTCTGACCTCGGTGGGTGTCACCGGCATGATGGTATCAGAGATCAAAGGGTTTGGTGCCCAGTCGGGACACACCGAAATCTATCGCGGCGCCGAATACGCCGTGAACTTTCTGCCGAAAATCAAGCTTGAGATCGTCGTGAATGATGATCTGGCCGCCGAGGTTGTCGAGACCATCTCGAAGGCCGCGCACACTGGCAAGATCGGTGACGGCAAGATCTTCACTCTCGACGTGTCGGACGCCATGCGCGTGCGCACCGGCGAAACCGGCGCAGACGCCGTATAAGCGTGAAAGGAAAGACGATGACACGCAAACTTCTGATTTCGACGGCCCTGTTGGCCGCATTGCCGGGGCTGGCTTTCGCAGAGGGCGAAGCTGCAGCGCACACCGGTTTCATCCTGACCTCGGTCCTGTTCCTTCTGGGCGGTATTCTGGTTTTCTGGATGGCCGCTGGCTTTGCCATGCTGGAAGCTGGTCTGGTGCGTTCCAAGAACGTGACCATGCAGCTGACCAAAAACATCGCGCTCTTCTCGATCGCAGCCATTATGTACTGGCTGGCTGGTTACGGCATTATGTATCCGGGCGACTGGCTGATCGAAGGCTGGCTGGGGCCGTTCTTCGCCGTAACTTCGCTTGATCCGGTTGGTGTTGCTGCTGACGCGGTGGACGTAGGCTATGCCTCGGGCGCTTCGGACTTCTTCTTCCAGCTGATGTTCTGTGCCACCACAGCTTCGATCGTATCGGGCACGCTGGCCGAGCGTATCAAACTGTGGCCCTTCCTGGCTTTCGTAGTCGTACTGACAGGCTTCATCTATCCGATTGAAGCAAGCTGGCAGTGGGGCGGCGGCTGGTTGTCGGAAGCTGGCTTCTCGGACTTCGCTGGCTCGACACTGGTGCACGCAGCAGGTGGCTTCGCCGCTCTGGCAGGTGTCCTGATCCTGGGCCCGCGTATCGGCAAGTATAAAGACGGCCGCACGATCCCGATGCCGGGCTCGAACCTGCCGCTGGCAACTCTGGGTACGTTTATTCTGTGGCTGGGTTGGTTCGGCTTCAATGGCGGCTCGCAGCTGGCTATGGGCACGATCTCGGACGTTTCGGACGTGGCACGTATCTTCGCCAACACCAACATGGCTGCAGCTGCAGGTGCTGTTGTTGCGATGATCATGACGCAGGTGATGTTCAAAAAGGTCGACCTTACGATGACCTTGAACGGCGCACTGGCTGGTCTGGTCTCGATCACTGCCGAGCCTCTGGCCCCGACACTGTTCCAGTCGCTGATCATCGGTGGCGTAGGTGGTGCGATCGTGGTCTTCGTAGTTCCGCTGCTGGACCGCCTGAAGATCGACGACGTGGTTGGTGCCATCCCGGTTCACCTGGTTGCAGGCTTCTGGGGTACGTTCATCGTCGCATGGACCAATACTGACGCCAGCTTTGGCACCCAGATCATGGGCTTCCTGGCCATCGGCATCTTCGTCTTCGTCGTAAGCTACATCTTCTTTGCACTGATCAAGGCCACCATCGGTCTGCGTGTTAGCGAAGAGGAAGAAGTCAACGGGCTGGACATGGCCGAACTGGGCATGGAAGCCTACCCGGAATTCACCAACGGGTAAAAAGAAACAACCGCGCCGAGGCAACTCGGCGCGGTTTTGTCAGGCCGGCACTAGACCAAGGCCAACAGGGTGGAAAAGGGGACTGGAAGGTCCCCTTTTCTCGTTCGTATTACCATTGAGTTTCGATGTTCGCTTTAGGCTCATACTGATCGGTACTACAGAGTGAATGAATTCGTAGTATTGACATCAAGCGGACATTCTCGGCACCGATGATTGATGTGTGCGAAAGTGTTCGAGGTCCCGACGTTCCTTTGATTGACACAGATCATGGTGGCCCCTCTCACCCATAGTAATCTTAACTAATGAAACTGCTACGGTTATCATTGTTTGCGTTGATCGCGCTTTTTCCTACTGCCGCTTCTGCAAATATGTGGGGCTATAGTATCGCGCTAATGGGCCTCGTTGCTATCTGGTGGATGTTTGTCCTTCCACTTATATTTGAGTGGTTTTTACTTAAGTGGTTTTTACGACTCTACTGGAGTTCAGCCTTTAAGCTGGTCCTGATGGCCAATCTTGCATCTTCAGTAGTCGGATTAGTCCTCTCCGGGGTGTTTGCTGATACGCTAGGATCTTGGTTCGATAGAGCTGTAGGTTTCAAATATATCTGGGCAGAATCAGTTTCTTGGCAGGTTGAAGTGCTGTTCTTTGCCGTCCTTGCGATCTCGACGACTGGAGTGAACTGGGCAGTCGAAACTCCTATTCTTGCATATTCAAAGGACATAGAGAATTCCCAGCGCAAAAGAGTTGCATTGGGTGTTCTTCTTGCCAATCTTGGGAGTTTTGCTCTCATGTTTGGACTGCTGTTTTTCGTGGACATCATACGGCCGCAATAAAAGACGAAGCCCATACTGGCGCAGTTAGATTAGGCATTGAACAGACTATGTTGGCGTGGGTCACAGCGACAGCTGAGCCCCACAAAGCAGACCTAGAACAAAACGGAGTGAGTAGGTTGGAGCTTACACCCCAACCTTCACAATAGCTTCTGCCAAAATCGGCACGGTCTCTTCATTCAGGCCCGCGATGTTCATGCGCGAGTCTCCAACCATATAGATGCCGTGATCCACGCGCAGGGCCTCGACCTGTTCGGGCGTGGCGCCGAGGCGCGAGAACATGCCGCGGTGGTCGGCGATGAAGCCGAAGCGGTCTGATCCGGTACGGGCACGCAGCTCGCCTGCCAGTTGCTCACGCAGACCCAGCATCCCGGTGCGAACCTCTTCCAGCTCGGCCATCCAGTCCGCCTTCAGCCCTTCATCCTCAAGGATCATGGTCACCAAACGGGCGCCGTGATCGGGCGGGAAGCTGAAGTTTTGGCGATTCAGGTGGGTCAGGTTCTGCTGAGTGATCCCGGCCTGCTCGGCATTGTCCGAGATGCAGGTCAGAAGTCCGGTACGTTCGCGGTAGATGCCGAAGTTTTTCGAGCAGCTGGCCGCGATCATCGCTTCCGGCACGGCTTGCGCGATCAGGCGCACGCCAGCGGCGTCTTCTTCCAGACCGTCGCCAAAGCCCTGATAGGCGATGTCGATCAGGGGTGTCGCACCCTTTTCAACGATCAGCTCCGCAACCTCTTTCCACTGGGGTAGGGTCAGGTTCGCGCCGGTCGGGTTGTGGCAGCAGCCGTGCAGCAGCACTGCGTCGCCCGCCTTGATGCCCTTCAGGTCTTCCATCATCCCGTCGAAATCAACCGCGCGGCTTTCGTTGTCGAAATAGCGGTACTCGGCCATGTTCATGCCAAGGTGCTTGATGATCGAGGGGTGGTTGGGCCAGGTGGGTGCCGACAGCCAGATCGTTGCATCGGGCGAGGCCATCTTGATCAGCTCGACCGCTTGGTGGATCGCGCCGGTGCCGCCGGGTTGGGCGGCCATCGATAGGCGCTCAGACGGGATCACGTCACCCAGAACCAGCTTGGTCAGAGCATTGCCGTAAGCCGGATCGCCAGCCAGTCCGGTATAGGCTTTGGTGCCTTCAATTTCCCAAAGCACTTTCTCTGCCGCTTTGATGGCACGCATCACGGGGGTGACGCCCTGCGCGTTTTTGTACACGCCAACGCCGAGGTCAATTTTACCTTCGCGCGGGTCTTCGCGATACTGCTGCATCAGCGCCATGATCTTGTCTTTAGGCTGGGCTTTCAGATTGGTGAACATCGTCTACTCTCCGGTTTCGACTTTCAGGTCGGAATACATGCCCCATTCGGACCAGCTGCCATCATAGACCGCATGGCGGTCATGGCCCATGCGTTCCAGCGCCAAGGCAAGGATCGCGGCCGTCACGCCAGAGCCACAGCTGAGAATGGCGGGTTTGTCCATGTTGACATTCGCAGCCCCAAATATGGCGCGCATGTCGTCGGGGGATTTCATCGTGCCGTCTGAATTCAGAAGCGTGGCAAAGGGCACGTTTTTCGAGTTCGGGATGTGGCCCGAGCGCAGACCTTCGCGGGGTTCAGGCACTTCGCCGCGGAAGCGCTCGGCCCCGCGTGCGTCGATAATCTCGTAATCGCCAAGTTTCGAAGCTGCAGCCACCTGCGTCACGTCCTTGATCATGTGGGCCTGACGAGTAACGGTCATATGACGGTCGCGGATGACGGGGGGCATGTCTTCGACCGGGTGGCCTTCGGTTTGCCATTTGGGCAGACCGCCATCCAGAACGGCAATGTCCTTGTGGCCCATCAGACGGAACATCCACCAAACGCGGGCGGCGGAAAACAATCCCATGCCGTCATAGACCACAATCTGGTGACCATCGCCGACACCCATGGCGCGCACGCGAGACATGAATTTCTCAACGGGGGGCATCATGTGCGGCAGATCTGATCGTAGATCGGCGATTTCATCGATGTCGAAATAGCGCGCGCCGGGGATATGGGCCGCATCGTACTCCGCTTTCGCGTCGCGCTCCATATCCGGCATGTACCAGCTGGCATCGATGATGCGCAGATCGGGGTCTTTCAAATGTTTTGCCAGCCAGTCGGTCGAGACCAGCGTTTTCGGGTCGCTATGCGGCATGGCTTGCCCTCCGGTCAGTGTTATCTACTGCGTAGTCCCGGACGGTCCGATAGGCAAGTAATTGCGACGCTTTGCCAAAGAAAAAGGGGAAGGCTTGCGCCCTCCCCATACTCGTTAAAAATGTCTTTGGTGCTTATTTCGCCAGCATGTTGCGCACAACGCCTACCACAGCAAGCAACACGCCTCCGCCAATACCACCCGAGGCTACTTGGCCAAGGATGGATGCAATGTCCAAACCACCAGCGCCCGCCGCGTCAGCAACGCCGCCTGCGCCAAGCATCGACAGAAGCGAACCGCCAAGGCCGCCCCCAGCAATCCCAGCAATCGAGTTGATCAAGGTGCCTTGGTTCAGGTTTTTCAGAAGGCCGCCAGCGACGTTGCCGCCAATCGCACCCGAAACAAGATTGATTAGAAGAGATTCCACTTTGCGCCCCTTTGTTCTGTATGGGGCGAGGCCCCTGTTACGTCTTGCGCAGACGTAACCATGTGCGCTTGGCGCATTTAAGGGGAAACTACGCGGACAACAGACGCTTACGTCTAGGTTAACCAGAATGGGCACGGCGAAGCGCCGTGTCTAAGGCCTGGCGAAACCGGGCACGGTCGGCTTTGGAGAAGGCTTTGCCTCCGCCTTGGCGAAAGGGGTCCGCCGCGCGCAGGTCTGCCATTAGGTCACGCATGGCCAGTTGTTCGCGCACATTGGCTTGGGTGAAGCGTTCGCCGTTATGGCGGAGCACTTCGGCCCCGGCCTCTACGCATTTGGCGGCAAGCGGGATGTCCCCTGTCACCACCACGTCGCCGGGTCCGGCGCGATCAGCGATCCACATATCCGCGATATCAGGTCCGTCGGGGACGTAGATCATTTCAACCAGAGGGTTCGGTGACGGTCGCAGCCCACCATTCGACACCAGAAACATCTGCGTCTTATAGCGGGTCGCGACGGCCTCGGCCTCAGCTTTGACCGGGCAGGCATCTGCGTCGATGTACAGGACCATCAGGTTACGCCCACAAAGCCTCGGCGTGGAAACTCACATGGTCTTCCATGAAGGTCGAGACGAAGAAGTAACTGTGGTCATAGCCCGGCTGCATGCGGAAGGTGGCCTCTTGCCGGCGGGTTGCGATGGCGCTGGCCAGCGTTTCGGGTTTCAGAAGGTCGATGAACTGGTCCTGCGTTCCGGTGTCGATCAGCATCGGGCCGTCGAAGCCCACATTCTTCATCAGAAGGCTGGCATCATGCGCGACCCACTTGGTCGTGTCGTCCCCTAGATAGGCACCCAGCTGCTTCTTGCCCCAATCCGACGCGGTCGGGTTGCAAATCGGCGAAAAGGCCGAGACAGAGCGGAAGCGATCCGGCAGGGACATCGCGATGGTCAGCGCGCCGTGGCCGCCCATCGAATGGCCGGTGATGCCCTGACGTTCGGCGTCCAGCGCGAACTTGTTGAATACCAGTTCGGGCAGGTCTTCAGTGATATAGTCCCACATCTGGAAATGCGGCGCCCATGGGTCTTGCGTGGCGTTCACATAGAACCCGGCACCTTGCCCAAGATCGTAGGCGTCATCATCGGCCACACCGTCACCGCGGGGGCTGGTGTCGGGGAAAATCAGCGCGATGCCTTGCTCGGCGGCCCACGCCTGCGCGCCTGCTTTGGTCATGGCGTTTTCATGGGTGCAAGTCAGGCCCGACAGGTACCACAATACTGGTACTGGGCCGTCATTCGCCTCGGCCGGTTGGAACAGGCCAAAGGTCATGTCCGTGCCGGTGGCGTCCGAGGCGTGTTTATAGACCCCTTGCGTGCCGCCGAAACAGGCGTTCTCCGAAATCGTTTCCATGGCGCGTTCCTTTTCGAAAGATGTTGCCACGACCTAACTAGAGGCGCGGTGCAATGGCAATGGGGAATGCGCGCATGGCCAGCGCGATCATGGCAGCGGCCCACAGTGTGCCGCCTGCGTGATAGAGCAGCGTTGGATCGGGCATCCAATCTGCACACACGCGCAAAGCTGCGCCCAGATGCAGTGCGATCAACAGAACTGAATCGGCCCGTGTTGCCTCGATCGGGCGGCCCGAGTGGCCCAGAAGAGCGCGCAGCATGACAATGGCGGTCATGGTGCCGATGGCCCCGGCTCCAAGCGCGTGATGTACCTGTCCGATGCTGGCCCAGTCGCCAAGGCTGGACGCTGCCAGCAACGCGAGGCCAATCGCAAGCCACGCATAGGCGGCGTGCTGGGCAAACAGCAGCGGTTCTTTCCAGACTGCCAACCCGCGCCAACGCGAAAGGCGCAGGGCTTGGGCCAGCGCGGCGAGGGCTGCGGTGAGGCCTGTCAGCATGCTGGTGTCGGTGACGATCCAGAGAAGTGCGGTCACTACCGTCAGAACGAGCGTTGCTTTGTCGATCACGCCAAATTCGGCGGGTAGACGCGTCGCGCCGTGTTTCTTAAGCCAGTTGCGGCTGAAGGCGGGGGTGACGCGCCCTCCGATCAGGGTCATCAGCAGAAGCGCGACTGCAAAGCCCGCGGTGATACCAGTTTGGGCATCAAACCACAGAAACAAGAGTTGTGCCGCCCAGAACGCCCCGACCATTGCGACCACGACAATGTTGCGTTTGTTCCCTGCCGCTAAGATTTCGCGCAGGGCCAATGCTGCCGCGACGGGTAGGAAACTAGCTGTCAAAAGCTGAGATGCCATTGCGTCCGAGGCGACGAGCATCGCACCACGCCCCGCCAACCACAACGTAATCAGTGCAAGCAGTGCCAAAGGGGACAACGCGGGGCGGCCTGTCCAATTGGGAATGGCTGTGAAGAGAAACCCGGCTAAAGCAGCGGGCAGATACCCCCACAACATCTCGTGCTGGTGCCACAGATAGGGATCGCCGGCCAGGGTTTCCGCCCCCATGCGGGCAACAAGCCAAAGGGGGATCGACAGACCCGCGAACAGGGCGGCTGCTGGGAAAAATGGGCGATAGGCGCCGGTCAGAAAGGTCATGATGTTACCCAGGCGATGATGGCCGATACGGTTAGAACGGACACGAGTGTCGACAACAAGATGGCTGAAGAGACTCTCTGAGGGGCCACTCCATAGTGCTGCGCCAGAATATAGACGTTCCCCGCCACCGGCAGGCCTGCGGCGGCCACCATGACGCCAGCCATAAAGGGCTCGACGTCGAAGACCATGAAGGCAAGGACGCCCACGGCCAGCGGGTGCAAGATCAGCTTGGCAAAGCTTAGCCATCCCGCGACGGACAGACGCTCGGCTGATTTCGAGGCCAGCGATGCCCCAATGGCAAAGAGTGCACCGGGCGTCGAGGCCCCGGCCAGAAGGTCCAAAAAGCGTTGGACCGGTTCAGCCAACGCCCACCCGGTCGACGACCACGCGAAGCCAAGCGCCATCGAGACGATCATTGGGTTCGACAGCAGCCCCTTGCCGACAGTCCCCAGCACGGCGGGGCTGACTCGCCCGTCACGTGTGCCGGTGATGATAATCACGATCAGACTGCTGAACAGGAACAGATCGACGGCAAGCACCAGCATGACGGCGGGAATTGCAGCCTCACCCAACAAAAGCGCCAACATGGGAACGCCCAGAAAGCCTGTGTTGCCGATCACTGCACATTGCGCTTCGACTGCGGCCTCTTGCGCGCCGCGTTTGCGGACAAGGGCGACCACGGTGGCAAGGATGTAGACCCCTAATCCGCCCAGTGCATAGGCCCAGATGAAGGGCCAGCTGATCACCTCGGATAGGGTTAGGTTGGCCGAGAACCGAAACAGCATGGCCGACAGCGCGAAGTAGAACACGAAGCGGGTCAAATAGGCCGTGGCCTCGGGTGGGAAAAAGCCACGTGCGGCGGCGCCAAAGCCCAGCCCGATCAAGGCGAAAAAGGGAAGGGTTTGCAAAAGCACGTCGATCATACGCCAAGCCCTAGCACGCCGGATTTCGCTTGGCTATGCGGCGCTTAGGTCGGTTTTGCATCCTCAAGCAACTCGACCTCGATAAAGGCGCATTCGAAGTCGTTGCCGTTGATGACGTCGTGCTCGACACCCGCCTTGCGATCGTACGGAATTCCGTTTCGAAGCGTTGCCTCGACTTGGGTTCCGTCTGGAAGATCAATTTGCAGGACCCCGTCGAACATGGGGATGACAAGATAGTCATAGGCATGCGTGTGCCGGCCGGTGTTGTCACCATTCTTGGCAAAGCGCCACTCGGTGACGCGCATCCGGTTGTTTTCAAGTAGAACCGTTCCAACGGCGGTTCCATTCGCGTTGCACATGATCGCCTCCTTCTTGGAGACGATCCTGCGGGTGATCGGTTGTTTCAGCTATCGCCAGTCGTGATGAAACGTCGGACCAGACTAGCCTCCGCCGATGATCGCTCCTGCCGCAAACACCAATGCGCCGCCGACCACGACTTGCAGCGTCGCGCGCATGAACGGGGTTTGCATGAAGCGGTTCTGGATCCAGACGATGGCCCAAAGTTCGACAAAGACGACAAGGATCGCGATGGTCGTGGCGGTCCAGAAATCCGTGATCAGATAGGGCAGCGCGTGACCGAGCCCGCCCAGCGTGGTCATAATGCCCGAGGCAAAGCCGCGCTTCACAGGACTGCCGCGTCCCGACAATTCGCCGTCATCCGAGGCCGCTTCGGTGAACCCCATCGAGATCCCCGCGCCGACGCTGGCCGCAAGTCCCACAAGGAAGGTGGTGTGCGTATCTTGCGTCGCGAATGCGGTGGCGAAGATCGGCGCGAGGGTTGAGACAGAGCCGTCCATCAACCCTGCCAATCCCGGTTGCACCCATGTCAGGATAAACTGGCGATGCGCGGCCTCGTCTTCGGTTTCGCGCGCGGTGTCGTCCAGGTGCTTGGCTTCCAGGTCGCTGGCCGTGTGGGCGTGGTCAGCCTCGGCCGCGGCCAGATCGCCCAGAAGTTTGCGGGTATTTGCATCTGACGTCCGGTCGGCTGCCTTGCGGTAAAACTGCTCGGCCTGCCGCTCCATCTCGCGCGCTTCAGCGCGGATGGTTTCAAGGCCCAGATTTTCGACCAGCCAAATGGGGCGGCGGGCATAGAACCCGGCAACATGTTCACGCCGGATCAGGGGGATGACGTCGCCAAACCGGGCTTTGTGGGCTTCGATTAGCAGGCGGCGATGCTCGTCCTCTTCCTCGGCCATGCCGTCGAACACCTTCGCGGACGAGGGGAACTCGTCCCGCAGATGCTCGGCATACTGACGATAGATCCGCGCATCGTCTTCTTCATTCGAGATGGCCAGCGCCAGAATTTCCTGTTCGGACAGGTCTGAAAAACGGCGGCGATACAGGGTGGCGGACAGCATGGAAAGCTCCTGAATTAGAATGGTTCTAACTTATGGAATTGAAACGGGAAGGCAAGTACACATTCTGTCGCGCTCAGAAAGAAACCAGAAAGCAAAAAAGGGGGCCGAAGCCCCCTTGATCAGCCTGATGTGGCAAGTGGATCAGTATTCCACCACGGCACGGATGCTTTCACCTTTGTGCATCAGATCGAACCCTTCGTTGATCTGATCCAGCGTCAGCTTGTGGGTGATCATCGGGTCGATCTCGATCTTGCCGTCCATGTACCAGTCGACGATTTTGGGGACGTCCGTGCGGCCCGACGCGCCGCCAAAGGCGGTGCCGCGCCAGACGCGGCCGGTGACCAGCTGGAAGGGGCGGGTCGAAATCTCGGCACCAGCTGGGGCGACGCCGATGATGATCGATTCCCCCCAGCCCTTGTGGGCGCATTCCAGCGCTTGGCGCATCACATTCACATTGCCGGTGGCGTCAAACGAGTAATCCGCACCGCCACCGGTCAGCTCGACTAAATGGGCAACGATGTCGCCATCCACCTTCGAGGGGTTCACGAAATCGGTCATGCCAAAGTGGCGGCCCATTTCTTCTTTGCTGTCGTTAAGGTCCACACCGACGATCTGATCCGCACCGGCCATGCGAAGGCCTTGGATTACGTTCAGACCGATGCCGCCCAGACCGAACACGACGGCGGTCGATCCGATTTCGACCTTGGCCGTGTTGATCACCGCACCAATGCCGGTGGTGACACCGCAACCAATGTAGCAGATCTTGTCAAACGGCGCGTCCTTGCGGACCTTTGCCAGCGCGATCTCGGGCACAACCGTGTGGTTGGCGAATGTCGAGCAGCCCATGTAGTGGTGGATCGGCGTGCCATCCAGCATCGAGAAACGGGTCGAGCCATCGGGCAACAGACCTGCGCCCTGGGTCGAGCGGATCGACTGGCAGAGGTTGGTTTTCGGGTTCAGGCAGTAGTCACACTCGCGACATTCGGGCGTGTAAAGCGGGATCACGTGATCGCCAACCTCAAGCGAGGTCACGCCTTCGCCCACCTCGATCACCACGCCTGCGCCTTCGTGGCCCAGAATGGCCGGGAAGATGCCCTCGGGGTCATCGCCGGAGCGGGTGAATTCGTCGGTATGGCACAGGCCGGTGGCCTTGATCTCGACCAGAACTTCGCCGGCGCGCGGGCCTTCAAGGTTCACTTCCATAATCTCAAGCGGTTTGCCAGCTTCAAGGGCTACGGCGGCACGTGTGCGCATGGGGGTCCTCCTGTTGGTGTGTCGCCCGTAGGGTGGGGGAAACCCGCGCGATTTTCAACAGCGCAGCGACCTCGGCTTGTCTTGTGGCGACATTGGCGGGAAAATAAGCGTATGAAACAGCTGTTAACGATAATTACACTTGCTGCATTAAGCGGTTGCGTTGCCGATGGAAGGGGCGCCACCGATGATCTTTGCGGGGCAGAACAACTGAAGTATCTGGTGGGGCAAGACGCAGGAGACTTATCCGGTCTTGAATTACCCGAGAACCGGCGCATCGTGCGTCCGGGCATGGCCGTTACTGCAGATTTTCAGCCCGATCGGCTGAACATCGGTATCGATCAGGACAATGTGATCGAACGCCTGTGGTGTACCTGATCAAAAACAAAGGGCGCGCCCTGCCGGGTGCGCCCTTGATCGGTCCAAGAATTACTTCTTGCGATAATCGTCGTGGCAGGCTTTGCATGTGCCGCCGATTTGACCCAAAACCGCGCCGAGTGCACCTTGTTCGGTAATCTCGGCAACGCCTTTCGCGGCCATGACCATATCTTCTGATTTCTTGACGAAATCATCCCAATTTTCCCAAATCGCGGGAAGCGCCTCGGTGGCGGGGTCAGTTTCATTTGCTTCGAACAGGGCGGGAACCGGCAAGCCTTTCTCGGCGATGATGGCGACGGCTGCGTTGGCCTTGGCGGCATCAAACGCCATCTCGCCCTTGGCCATTCCAGACAGGGTTTTCATAGACCCGCCGATGGCTTTCATGGCTTCCATCCGCTTAATCACGACGGGATTGGTGGCGTCTGCATGGGCAGCAAGGCTACCTGCCATGGTGATGCTTATAAGGGATGCGAGGGCGAGAATGCGGGCAGTTTTCATACCTAGTCCTTTCAGGCGATGGTGACTCGTTCGTATAATTGTATGCACATGCATCTATTTTCGAAATCACAGAAGCGTGATCGGCCAAATTTAGGGGGAAGCCCGCCGAAACCGTCGCAAGGAAGGCACGGATCAGCAAACATGCTGGACGCGCGAAGCGTGTGACGGGCAGGGTTGTGGTTAAAGGGCGTGAATGCCGCCCAAGATCATGTTGGTCACCAGATCCGCATAGTCCTCGCGGCTCAGCCCTTTACCGGGGCGGTTCCACATGTAGTACCAGTTCAGTATACCGAAGACCGACATGGTCACGGCGCGCAGGTTCGCACCGTTCTCGAACCGTTCAGGGGCTTCGGCCTTCAGCGCCGCACCCATCATGTCGATCAGGCGACGCTGCAGTTCCACCAAAGGTGCCTGCTGGTCGGGTTCCAGCACGGTCAGGCTGTCCAGCTGAAGTTTGTGTTCCGCATCCGCGCCTTTATAAGCGACTAGAATGGCCCGCACCAAACCACGCAGCCCGTCGGTTTCGGGGGCAGCTTCAACCTCGGCCACCAGCCCGGACAGGTGATGGTCCAGAATGTCGTAAAGCAGGGCCTCTTTACTGTCATAGTAATGATAGATCAGCGCCTTCGACACCTGGCAGTGCTTGGCCGCCGCCGTCATCGAAGCACGATCAAACCCGTGTTCGGCGAAATAGGCCGCTGCCCCCTTGCGGATGGCAGCGCGTTTTTCTTCGTGATCACGGGCGATCCCACGTGGCATGGATTACTCCTTCGGGCGGTTGTCGACGACCCTTACAGCCTTACCTTCGCTTCGTGCAACCTTACCGCCTTCTGCAACGTGCACTTTGGCGCTGACACCAACGTTGGATTTGATCTTACCGGACAGGGCGCGGACGGCGGCTTCGGCACCTTCTTGCGACTGACCTTCGGCCATTTCCACGTGAATGTGCATCTCGTCCATGCGGCCCGGACGTACCAGTTCGATCTGGAAGTGCGGGCTTAGGGCCGGAACATCCATCAGCTGCTCTTCGATCTGAGTCGGGAAGACATTCACTCCGCGCAGGATGATCATGTCGTCCGAACGGCCGGTGATCTTTTCCATCCGGCGCATCGAACGTGCGGTGCCCGGCAGCAGACGTGTCAGGTCGCGGGTACGGTAACGGATGATCGGGAAACCTTCTTTGGTCAGCGAAGTGAACACCAGTTCGCCCAGTTCACCATCCTCGCAGACCTCGCCGGTCTCGGGGTTGATGATCTCGGGATAGAAGTGGTCTTCCCAAATGTGCAGGCCGTCCTTGGTTTCCACACATTCATTGGCCACACCCGGTCCTACAACTTCCGACAGGCCGTAGATGTCAACGGCGTGCATGTCGAAGGCTTCTTCGATTTCGCGGCGCATGTTGTTGGTCCACGGCTCGGCCCCGAAGATTCCGACCTTCAGTGGGCTTTTGCGTGGGTCCAGACCCTGCTTGGCGTATTCGTCCAGAATTGACAGCGCATAGGAGGGAGTCACGGTGATGCCGTCGGCGCGGAAATCTTCGATCAGGCGCACCTGTCGCTGGGTCATACCGCCCGAGACCGGCACAACCGTTAGGCCAGCGGCTTCAGCGCCGCCATGCACACCCAGACCGCCCGTGAACAGGCCATAACCATAGGCATTGTGCAGCACATCGCCCGGGCGCAGACCCGAGGCGCGCATACAGCGCGCAACGACGCCCGACCACATTTTCAGGTCATTCTTGGTATAGCCCACAACAGTCGGCTGACCCGTGGTGCCCGAGCTTGCGTGGATACGCGAAATCTGCTCGCGCGGGACGGCAAACAGGCCGAACGGATAGTTGTCGCGCAGATCCTGTTTGACGGTGAAGGGGAACTTGGCCAGATCCGACAACGATTTCAGATCGTCGGGATGAACACCGGCGTCGTCGAAGCTTTTGCGATAGAAGGGCACGTTTTCATAGGCGTGTTTCAACGACCATTTCATGCGCTCTAGCTGCGTGGCGGCAATCTCGTCGCGCGATGCGATTTCGATTGGATCAAGGTCTTCCTTGCGAGGTGTCAGGTCTTTCATGTCTCTCCTCCGACCAGAGCGCGTGCTCCGGTGCTTCTATCCGTCTTGTTCGTCAAAATGTGTGCCGCTGACCTGCCGCGAATGGCCGCGGAACAGAACTACGGTTCGTCCGTCCTCCCCGGTGACGGTCACGTCATAGATGCCCGAGCGTCCGCTTAGGCTGGTCTCGGTCGCGGTGGCGATTAGGCGCTCGCCCAGTTTGCCTGGGCTGAGATAGGTGATCGAGCAGTGCTGCCCGACCACGCGGTTGTTGTAACTGTTGCAGGCGAAGGCAAAGGCGCTGTCGGCCAGCGTAAAGGAAAACCCGCCATGGCAAGTGCCGTGCCCGTTCACCATGTCTTTGCGGACATCCATCGACAGGACGGCCTGGCCCGGCGCAATGGCGTCGATCCGCATCCCCAGTTCCTGACTGGCCGGATCGTCTGCCCACATGATGTCGGCACTTTTTTCTGCGATTTCCTGCGGCGTCATGTGGCCTCCCCCAAGATGACTGCTTGATAGGATGCACAAAACCGACCGTGCGGTCAATAATGCGTTTTGATTTTCCGAAAACCCATGACACAGCAACAGCGCCATCAGGCGCGAATATCGATTGAATAGCAGGTGGGAAATGTAGTTCCGGCGCCGCCTACTGGGTGGGGGCTGTTCAAACGGCGCCGGAAGAGCTCTCGCTCGCTACACGTTAACTATTTGCTGGGAAGGGGGCGGCAAAACGGTCGCTGAAAGGTAACTTGCCGGTCATTTCGGGGCAAAATTTGGGCAGGTATTGATTTGTTTACCATGTCGGTCCACTCTGAATTTATGAACTGGCAGACAACGACGCCCTTTCAAGGGGCAGGCAAACCGGCCGAGCAGATCGCCTTCAATCGTCACGAGCTTGGCGCCATTATGGGGCTTTACGGACAGATGGTCGCCGCAGGTGAATGGCGCGACTATGGGATGAGCTTTCTAAGTGACGTTGCGATCTTTTCGATTTTTCGACGCACGGCAGAGCATCCGATCTACCGGATCGAGAAGCGGCCCAAGCTGCGTGGCAAGCAGGGGCAGTATTCGGTGATCGGTATGGATGGACGCATCCTGAAACGCGGCAGCGATCTGCGGAATGTGCTGCGGGTGCTGGAGCGCAAACTGATCCGCGCGGTCGAGTAAAGCCTACAACCGCTTGCGCGAAGTGACGGGGCCGTCGCCCTGCGCCTCGATCCGCGCGATGGCGTCACTGGTATTTTCATAGACCACCGACATGTGATGTGCATTCGCGTGAATGATCCGTGTGTCGTCCACCACCATTGCCACATGGCCCTTCCAGAACAGAAGATCGCCACGCTGAAGCGGTGCGTTGTCTGCGATGTCATGGCCCAAAGAACTTTCTTGCAGATCGCTATCTGCCGGGCATGGAATGTCGCAGGCTAACAGCGCGGCCTGCACAAGGCCCGAGCAATCAATTCCGAAGCCCGAATTTCCCGCCCAGACATAGGGCGTGTCTAAAAACTGTTCGGCAACTGCAACGGGATCCGAGGAGAACTCGTTGATCGGACGTAGATGGGATGCCGGGATATAGCCATGTTTTGGAGCCGACATCGGGGTTTTGGGCAGTTTCACCTCGGCCCATTTTTCGTTTGTGGCGGCCACCTGCACCAGACTGTTCATATGAAACACGCGACTATGCGGCGTTTTGAAGTTCGGCTCGGGATACATATGCGTCGTGCGGTGCGTCACACGATGTGTCAGAGTCTGCGGGTCGCCAAGGCTCCATGCTTCAAGGTATCCGACATAGCCATCTTTCAGCGATTGGCCAAAGACCATGTGGTCGTCACCGTCCAGAATGTTGAACTGATCTCCGGACAGAACCTGTCGATCCCGGTTGCCACTGGGGGCGTCCAGCAAAAAGCTGTCGCCGACGACCTGTTTCAGCGTGCCTTCGGTGAAGCGGGGCGCGTCGATTTTGCCACGCAGGCTTTCATGCGCAACTTGGTCGTTTGCGGGGGTCAGGCGGCGGTCCATGGTCACAGCTCCAGCATTTCTGGCAATGCATCCAACAGAGCGCGCGCACCCATGCCAACGCCGCCTTTCGGGCGACCCGGTGCGGCGGTAGGGTTCCAGCCGTAGATGTCGAAATGCATATAGCGCGGCGAATCGGTCACGAAGCGTTTCAGGAATAGCGCGGCGGTGATCGAGCCTGCGAACCCGCCCTTCGGCGCGTTGTCCAGATCGGCAATGCCGGGTTCTATCATCGCCTCGTACGGATCCCAGAAGGGCATTTCCCAGACCGGATCAGCGCTGGACTGCGCGCCTTTGCGCAAGGCGTCGGCGTCTGCTGTTTTGGTTGCATAGAAGGGCGACAGGTCGGGGCCGACCGCGACACGTGCGGCGCCCGTTAGCGTCGCCATCGACACGATGAGGTCTGGCTTTTCTGCATCCGCCAGCGCCAGCGCATCGGCCAGAACAAGGCGACCCTCGGCATCGGTGTTGTTGATTTCAACCGTCAGCCCTTTGCGCGAGGTCAGGATGTCGCCGGGTCGGAATGCATTGCCCGCGACGGCGTTCTCGACTGCTGGGATCAAGACCCGCAAACGCAGCTTTAGGCCAAGTGCCATGATCATCTGGGCCAGCCCAAGCACCGTAGCTGCGCCGCCCATGTCTTTCTTCATCAAGCCCATCGACGCGCCCGGCTTCAGGTTCAGACCGCCCGTGTCAAAACATACGCCCTTGCCCACCAGCGTCAGGGTCGGACCCTCGTCACCCCATCGCATGTCGATCAAGCGCGGAGCGCGGGTGGCGGCGCGCCCGACCGCGTGAACCATAGGGAAATTCTGGTCGAGCAACGCCTTCCCCAAGATGGTCGAGATCTCGGCCCCATGAGCCTCGGCCAGTTTACGCACAGCCAATTCCAGCTCGTCCGGTCCCATATCTTCGGCCGGGGTGTTGATCAGATCGCGAGTGGTCAATTCCCCCGCTGCAATGGCCTCTAGCCGTGCAGCGTCAACGCCGTTGGGGGCAATAAGCTGCGCCTTCGGGGTCGATTGCTTGGCATAGCGGTCGAAACGATACCCTTCCAGAAGCCAGCCAAGGGCAAACTCTTGCGTGATCGCGTCTTCATGGGTGCTGGCCAGTTGGTACACGCCCTCTGGCAGTTTTCCTCGTGCCGCGACTGCGCCAAATCGCTTGCGTTTGCGTGCGGCGGCTGTGCCAAGACCAACCAGAGCCATGTCGATCTTACCAGAGGTCGACGGGACCGCGAGGCTTTGCCCCAACCCACCCGTAAATCCATTTGCCGCCGCCCAATCCTGTGCGGCTTGCGGCAAGGCTGCTAAGGCGTCGCTCTCGTTCTCAATCAGATAAAGAGGTGTGGCAAAATCAGTTTGCGTGGAGAAAGTCAGGGTCATTGAGGCCTCGGTCAGTATCTGTGCCGGTTCTGCCCTGCAGAGTAACGCGCCCATACGCGGGGGCAATCCCTGATCTGCACTCGTCTAAAGCGACATGTCCTGCAGATCCCACACCGCGATCAAACTGCGTTCCCCCACCCGAGTCAGGCGGGCCAAAGTCGCGGGCAGGGCCGCTGGATCCTTGGTTGCGCATTGTTCGGCGACATCGCGGGCCACACGCGCCAGCGAGGTCATGCCAAGTCGTTGTGCAATGCGCTTCAGATCTTCGGCACCTTGGTGAATGTCTGCATGGCATCCGGATTTCAGCGCACGTTGCACGCGTGCCAGCCACAGCGCGAGATCTTCAAGCGACTGGTTCAAGTTTCGGTCCGCTTGTATCGGACCAAATCGCACATAAAGCGCGTGAAGCTGATCGCGATCCAGCTGTATTTCTTCGACATAAGTCAAGTTTGTGATTTCGGCCATGGCAGCACCCCAGTTGTATCTGTCCCTCGGGTGCAGAATGAACGGAGGGCCTCAAGATTTCGTATATGGATACGTCGAAATTACCTCGAATTATCTGGGAATTCGGCCTAAAACGTCTGAAGCAAAAGTGAGGAGACGCAACAATGACCAACGCAAGCCCGCTGCCCGAATTTCTGGTAGAGCGCTATCACACCCAGAAGGACGCCATGTCGTCTGAGACGAAAGCCCGTCTTCAGCATCTGGCGGACGAAGGTCAAGAGCCGCCCGCGATGGTTATTTCCTGCTGCGACAGCCGCGTGCATGCCACCGCATTGTTCGGGGTTGAGCAAGGCGAGTTCTTCATGCACCGCAATATCGCCAATTTCGTTCCTGCCGCTGATGCGACAGGTGAAAATACTGGTACTGCTGCGGCGCTGGAATACGCGATTACAGCGCTGAAGGTGAAGCATATCGTTGTCATGGGACACAGCAAGTGCGGCGGCGTCAAAGGCTATCACGACATGTGCAAAGGCGAAGCTCCGGGGCTTGAGGATGAAGCCAGCTTCGTCGGCCGTTGGATCCGCCATCTTGCCCCCGCATTAGAGCGGATTGGCGGGGTGGAAGCCGGTCGCGAGGACCGTGATCTAGAGAAGGCAGGTGTCATGCAATCGCTGGACAACCTGATGACCTACAGCTTTGTGCGCGACGGAGTTGAAGGCGGGACGTTGTCTCTGCACGGGTTGTGGATGGACATCAGCGACGGCTCGTTGGAAGGGTTGAACCCGGCCACGGGCGCGTTCGAAGCGATCTAAGCTTGAAGGGCGCGCTGAAGGAATTATTGGCGCAGACGACGGGGGCGGCCATTGTGCTGTTCGCGCGTCTGGTCACCGCCGTTCGCGGGATCTGGTCAGGGGCCGAGCCTGTGAACCGTCAGCGCGTCTATTTCGCCAATCATGGATCGAACGGAGATTTCGTGCTGATCTGGACCGTACTGCCTCCGGTGCTGCGCGCTAAGACGCGGCCGGTGGCGGGATCGGATTACTGGCTGACCTCGAAGTTGAAATCTTTCATCGGGCGTGACGTATTCAACGCGGTCTTGATTGACCGCAACCGTGACACGCGCACAGAAGACCCCATTGCGCAGATGGTTGAAGCATTAGACGGCGGGGCCAGTCTGATCCTATTTCCCGAAGGCACGCGCAACATGACGGATGACACCTTGTTGCCATTCAAGCCGGGATTATTCCATCTGGCCAAAGCGCGTCCAGAGGTCGAGCTTGTGCCGACGTGGATCGACAACCTGACCTCGGTCATGCCCAAAGGCGAAGTTATTCCGGTGCCGCTTCTTTGTTCGGTCACGTTTGGCTCGCCGCTGACCATCAACGACGGCGAAGATAAAGCCGCCTTTCTGACCCGCGCGCAATCCGCGTTGGCAGAACTGGCAGAGGAGGCCGCGGCATGAACGCACCGACCGAGTTTTCGACCCTGATGCTGGGTGTTCTCGCTGTTCTAGTTGTGGCCACCGTCATCGCGCAGATGTTGAAGCGCAAAATGGGCGCTGACAATGACGTGATCGAGAACCTGATTGCGCGGATCAACGCGTGGTGGGGCATGGTCGCACTGTTGGCGCTGGCAATGCTGGGCGGCAAGGCGGGCGTTGTGATCCTGTTTGCGCTTCTCAGTTTCGCGGGGTTGCGCGAGTTTCTGACCTTGACCGCCAAACGCCGTGCCGATCACTGGGCGCTGGTGATCAGCTTTTTTGTCATCCTTCCGGTGCAATATCTGCTGATCTGGGATGACTGGTACGGGATGTATTCGATCTTTATCCCCGTCTACGCCTTCCTTCTTTTGCCCATCGTGGCCGCCTTGCGTGGCGACACGGATGGCTATTTGTCCCGCGTCGCGGAAACCCAATGGGGGCTGATGATCTGCGTCTTTGCAGCAAGCCACGTGCCTGCGCTCTTGTCGCTTGAGATTCCCGGATACGAGGGCAAAAACGTCCTTCTGGTCGCCTTCCTTGTGGTCGTGGTGCAGCTGTCTGATGTTCTGCAATATGTCTGGGGCAAGCTGGCCGGAAAGCGCAAGATCGCACCGCGCCTGTCGCCATCAAAGACGTGGGAGGGCTTTGTGGGCGGTGTTGCCTCGGCCTGTCTGGTGGGGGCAGGGCTGTGGTGGCTAACGCCGTTCACGCCGCTTGAAGCTGCCGGCATGGCGCTGGTCATCACCCTGATGGGTTTTTTCGGAGGCCTCGTCATGTCCGCCATCAAGCGCGACAAAGGGGTGAAGGACTGGGGCCACCTAATCGCGGGGCACGGTGGGTTCATCGACAGGCTGGACAGCGTCGTCTTCTCGGCTCCGATTTTCTTCCACCTGACCCGCTATTTCTGGTCTGTTACGTAAGAGGTTCCCATGCAGCGTCGCCCCATCGCCAGCCGTGATCGCAACTGGGCCAAACGTGCCGCAAGCTGGCTGGTCACGAAGAATGTGACACCAAACCAGATTAGCAAGGCGTCGGTCCTGTTTGCCTTGGTCGCGGGGGGGGCGTTCTGGCTGTCAGCGGGCACCAACGCTGTATGGCTGATCCTGGCGGCGCTGGGCGTGCAGGGGCGGCTTTTGTGTAACCTATTTGACGGGATGGTTGCTGTCGAAGGTGGCAAGGCCGAGGCCGACGGACCTTTCTGGAACGAGGCGCCCGACCGCTATGCCGACATCCTGATCCTTGTGGGCATGGGCTTGGGTGCGGGCAGTCCTGCGCTGGGCTGGGCTGCTGCCACCATGGCCGTCCTGACGGCCTACACGCGCGAAGCCGGGGCTGCACAAGGGTTGGAACCGGACTTTGGCGGCCCGTTGGCGAAACAGCACCGGATGGCTTTGGCAACTGTCGCCGCCGTGCTGGCGATTTTCATGCCCGTGGTCGCTGGCGTGCCCACACTGACACTCGCCCTGTGGATCATCACCCTTGGCGCAGGCGGCACCGCCCTTCGCCGCGGACGGGGAATGGTCGCGGCACTGAAAGCGCGCCACGACCAATAGGGTTTACGGGTGCCACGAAAGGGTCTTGCCCTCGGGCCAGCGCAACGTGGTTTCGATGCTGATCTCGGATTGTCCGCCCGCAGGTACGCTCAGATCCCAAACGGAAACCCCGCGTTGATCTTCGTAGTCCGTCTCGCTTGGCGCGGGTGACGCATTTACCGTCACCGTCAACTCTTCCTGTTCAGAATACGTCGTCGGGAAGAACACCCGCACATCCTCGGCTTCGCTGCTCAGGTTTTCGACCCGCACCAAAGCTTCATGAGTGCGAGATGTGGCGGATTTGATAAATCCACGTTCACCAACCTGGTCGTCTTTCTCGGCATAGGTCAGGCGGATATGCTCGACAGGGCCAAGGGGCAGATCCGTTTCACCGCCTGCGGCAATTGCTGGAACACCACCTTCAGCGACCAGAATGCCGTCTCGGTAGAAACTTGCTTCACCGCCCAGCAAGGGCGCGCCGCTATCGTTGGTAAGCTTGGCCACCAGATACGCGGTGTCGTCGTTGCGTGGGGAGGCGTGGATATATGTGTCGGCGGGCAGATCGAACTGTCCGAACTCCAGCATCAACACATCCGACGGACCAATGTCCAGCTGCTCGGAATAGGAATAGGTAACGGCAAAGCCGCTGTCATTTGCGCCGAAACCTGCCGCTTCCTCGACGACGACGACTTCTTCTTCCATGATTGCGCTGTCTGCAAATGACGGCGCAGCGGAGCGCTTCATTGTGATGGCTTCAGGTACTTCGCGTTCATGAACGCTGGCATGGAGACCCCACACTGGACGGGGCGCTGTTTGTCCCGAGGGTTGGGTCGTTGACAAGGTAAGGTCAATGCCGCGCCAACTTACCTCGTCCGAGGCGACGACAACGGCTTTGCGATGCACGGAAATCTTTTCCGGTTGGTCGGATTTATGATGGATCTCATATACGGGCTGCCAGAAAGACCCGTGCTCGTATCCGAGCAGCTCTAGACTGGCTTCTGTTGGGGCAGCGACTTCAACCCGAACGGACCAAAGATCTTCACCAACTTCTGGGGGTAAAAGACGCGCCAGTTTGGCTTGAGCAGCTGCCAAGGCGTCGGCCAGCTCAACCTTTCTTTCCTTTGCCTCGTTGATCAACACCGTCTGTTTGGCAATCTCGGCATGGGCGGTTTCGGTTTCGGAAAGAACGGATGCCGAAATCCCGACGATGTCTTTCGCCTCTAGCGTCAGACCACCCGCCGAAAGAGAGGCCAAGAACGCCAGCTGCGCTTCAAGTGCTCGCATGCGCCCACCAAGTTCCTTCATGGATTGGTTATGTGTAAAGACCGCGTCTTGAGCCGTGTCTACCGCGTCTAGCGCGGCTTGCTGATCGTTATTCAGATACGCGCCTTCATCCAGCAATTGCTCCCTAAGGAATTTGATCTGAGTGATCTTTACGCCGTCAGAAAGGCTGCGAAATCGGGGGGCGCTGTTCTGAGATGTCGCGGAGAACGGGAATAGCACCTCGTGCGTGCCGGCGGGCAGGGACAGGGTGATGTGATGTGTGACCTCGGCCACGTCAGGATAGAGCGTGGCAGACACGGCGCGCGGGGCGGTGTGGAAGGTGTCGGCGAATGCGGGGCCTGCGGTGAGCAGCAGAAGGGGCAAGGTATAGCGCATGAAAATGCCTTTTGGGTCAGTCAGGTAACGCAGCGTAGTCGCTGCTGGGCCAAGTGTTGCAAACCCCTTTGCCATTGCCAATGCTCCAAACGAAAAAGCCCCGCCATTCGGCGGGGCTTTTCCTATTCGACTGTCAGAAGGCTTAGCCCTTCTTCAGAACCTCTCGGCCCAGAAGCTCGGCGATCTGGACGGCGTTCAGGGCTGCCCCTTTACGCAGGTTGTCCGAAACGCACCACATGTTCAGGCCGTTCTCGACTGTGACGTCCTGACGGATGCGGCTGATGAAGGTTGCGAAATCGCCAACGCATTCGACCGGGGTGACATAGCCACCGTTCTCGCGCTTATCCACGACCAGAATGCCGGGGGCAGTACGTAGGATATCGCGAGCTTCGTCTTCGTCCAGGAACTCTTCCGTTTCGATGTTGATCGATTCCGAGTGGCCAACGAAGACTGGCACGCGCACACAGGTGGCGGTGACTTTGATGTCTTTGTCGACGATTTTCTTCGTCTCGGCGATCATCTTCCATTCTTCTTTCGTGTCGCCCGAGTCCATGAAGACGTCGATATGCGGGATCACGTTGAAGGCGATCTGCTTGGGATAGACCTTGGGTTCCACTTCCTGACCTGGAACATACATGCCCTTGGTCTGGTTCCACAGCTCGTCAATCGCGTCTTTGCCCGAACCGGACACCGACTGATAGGTCGACACGACAACGCGCTTGATCTTGGCGCGATCATGCAGGGGCTTCAGCGCCACAACCATCTGCGCAGTCGAGCAGTTGGGGTTCGCGATGATGTTCTTGTTTTTGTAGCCGTGGATCGCATCCGGGTTCACTTCCGGCACGATCAGCGGGATGTCGGGGTCGTAACGATACAGCGACGAGTTATCGATCACCACACAACCAGCTGCAGCCGCTTTGGGCGCGTATTCTTTGGTTGCTTCCGAACCCACGGCAAACAGCGCCATGTCCCAGCCGGTGAAGTCAAAAGTGTCCAGATCCTGGGTGGTCAGGGTCTTGTCACCAAAGCTGACTTCAGTACCGAGCGAACGGCGCGATGCAAGCGCGGCGATCTCGTCTACAGGAAACTGGCGTTCCGCCAGGATGTTCAGCATTTCGCGGCCCACGTTGCCCGTGGCGCCTACGACGGCGACTTTATAGCCCATTACGGCCTCCTATTTTCAACTTGTCTTTGAACCACCCAAAGACGGGGGGTTCCTTAGATCAATTCCGCCTTGCAGAAAAGGCTTTTCGCGTCGTTTCGACATGATTTGCGTTGACTTGTGTGGAATTCGCTGTGATACGCGGCTCAACTGTCCGGTCGACGCGTGAGCGACCCGCCCCAGATGTGAGGCAGACAGTCCTTCCTACAAGTTCCCAAATCACGCGGGGTTCTAGCGGTCAGATCGGCGCTTGGGCATTCGGCTTTCGTGCGAGCATCCACCGCAAACCTAAGCGACGGGCACATAGCCCCACCCGCGTGACAGCGGTGCACCCTTGCGTGTGCCAGAAAGACGATGATGACAAAATTTGCAGAGCTCGGGTTGGACCCGAAGCTGGTATCCGCCGTGACCGAAGCTGGTTACGAAACCCCCACCCCCATTCAGATTCAGGCCATTCCCTTGGTGCTGGAAGGCCGTGACGTGATGGGCCTTGCCCAAACCGGAACCGGCAAGACCGCAGCCTTTGGCCTGCCGCTGATCCACCAGCTTCTAAGCAACCATGACAAACGTCAGCCCAAGTCGGTGAAAGCGCTTGTGCTGGCTCCGACTCGCGAATTGGTGAACCAAATCGCCGACAACCTGCGCCTTTATGTGCAGGGCACCCACCTGAAAGTGCGCACCGTTGTGGGCGGCGTGTCGATCAACAAACAGATCAGCATGCTGGCGAACGGGATCGACATTCTGGTTGCGACACCGGGCCGATTGATCGACCTGATGGATCGCGGCTCGATCCGCTTGGATACGGCGACGTTCCTTGTGCTGGACGAAGCGGACCAGATGCTCGATATGGGTTTCATCCACGCGCTGCGCAAAATCGCGCCCGAACTGGGCGAACCTCGCCAGACCATGCTGTTCTCTGCGACCATGCCCAAGCTGATGGCAGAGCTGTCGAAGGCTTACCTGACCAACCCCGCCCGGGTTCAGGTTTCGCCTCCGGGCAAAGCCGCAGATAAGGTGACGCAGGGGCTGTACTACTGCCCCGATCGAAATGCGAAGATCAACAGGTTGATCGATCTTCTAAGCCATGATGAAGAGGCTCTGTCGTTGGTCTTCTCGCGCACCAAGCACGGGGCCGAGAAGCTGATGAAGCACTTGGTCACCAAGGGTTTCAAAGCGGTCTCGATTCACGGCAACAAAAGCCAAGGCCAGCGTGATCGTGCGCTTGCTGCGTTCCGCGCAGGCGAAGCACGTATTCTGGTGGCCACCGATGTGGCCGCACGTGGGATCGATATTCCCGGCGTCAGCCATGTCTACAACTTCGACCTGCCCGAGGTCGCCGACAACTATGTCCACCGCATTGGCCGTACAGCACGTGCTGGTGCCGACGGAGATGCGATTTCCTTCGTATCTGGTGTCGAGCTGGGCCTACTACGTGACATCGAAAAAGTCATGAAGATCGAGATCCCCGTGCTGGGCGGTAAACGCCCCGCCGAGGAAAAACGCCCGCAGCGTGGCCAAGGTGGCGGCGGTGGCGGCGGCGGTCGTCGCGGTGGCGGAGGCGGCGGAGCTGGCGGCGGTCGCAGGCCGCGTGGCGCACAGGGGCAGGGGCCGAAACCTTCGGGCAACCCGAACGGCGGCGCTGGCAAGGGCCGTCGTCGCAGGCCCCGCAAGTCCGCTTAATCTGTGCGGTCCTGACTGAACAGATACAGCAGGCAACCGATCAGGCCTGGAATGGCAAAGAATAGGAACACGGCCTGATAGGGGGCCGTGACCGACACGTCCGGACCCTGGGCCGAACGATAGACACTGGCCGAGGCATATTGAAACACGCCCACGCCACCGATCCCGAACATATTCATCAGCGTCACGCCCCGCCCAACAAGGTGGGGCGGATAGAAGCTGCGTCCATGCGCCATTAAAAGCGGGAAGCTGGAGGCAAACAAACCGATGGCGGCCATGGTCAGCGCTACGCGCCAGATCCCGGCCTCGGGCGCGAGCCATAGCAGAAACACCATAGAGACCGCGACGATGTTGCCAGTAAAGATCACCCATTTGCGGGTGCCAAAGATGCGGTCCATCGGTCCATAGCTGAAGCTGCCGATCACCATAGCCAGAGCAATCGCCATTGTGACCCAGCCGATGCCTGTCGTGTCCAATCCATAGACATCGCGTAGGAACGGACCCGCCCAGCTGCCGCGCAGCCCTGCCGCCGCCGCATAGTTGACGAACATAAGCGGGAACAAAGCCCAAAGTGCGGGCATTTTCAGCAGGTCCAGAACCGACCCTTTGGCCTGTCCTTCTTCAACCTCGACCTTCGGTGGGTTGTCCACCGTCACCATGATCAACGCAGCGACCACCAATGTCACAGTCGCCAAAGCCCACAGGCAAGTACGCCAGCCAAACTGTTCAACCGCCAGCGCCAGCGGCAAAGCGCCTGCGATGTTGCCCAGAGCTCCAAAGCCGATCACCATCCCGGCCAGAGTGCCAAAGACGGCAGGCGAATAAAGCCGCGCGAAGATGAAATAGCTGGCCATCAGTACAGGTGAGCACCCGATCCCGATCAAGATCATCGCATAGAGGATGTGATCCGGGCTGGAAGCCATGGCGAACAACGCGGCACCCCCGGCCCCACCAAGCGCCAGAAGGCCTGCGGCCACCTTACGCGGTCCGATATTGTCCAATGCCCAGCCAACAGGGATTTGCATCAGTGCAAAGACAAGGAACCATGCGCCTGACGCTTGTGCCAAATCCTCGGGCGTGGCGCCCAGATCTGTCTTCAACGCAGGCGTCATTACGGCCAAAAAGGCGCGATAGAACTGGCTTAGCACGTAAGCCACGATCAAGGTGATGATGCCAACCCGCATGCGGACCTCCTGAATGCAACCCGCGCAGAAGACACGGGCCGGGGTGATTTGGCAAGCGGGCTGGTAGTTCTACCTGATCAGCCGTTGCGCACGGTGTCGATCATCAGCTGCACATTCTCGGGATCAGCGTCCGGGGTGATCCCGTGGCCAAGGTTGAAGATATGCGGACCGTTTTTGAACGCGTCTACGATGGCGCGGGTTTCATCGACCAGTGCCTGACCGCCGGTAACCATGTGGCTGGACTTCAAGTTGCCCTGAACACAGCCGTCGACCTGAACATTGGCCGCGGCCCATTCCGGGCTGACCGAATTGTCCAGCGCGACGCAGTCCACGCCGGTTGCCTTGGCAAAGCCGACATAGCCCTCGCCCGCTTCGCGTGGGAAGCCGATGACGGGAATGCCGGGGTGGCGTTTCTTGAGCTCGGACGTGATCACACGAGCAGGCTCAACGGCGTACTTCTGGAAGTCATCGCCCTTTAGCGACCCAGCCCAGCTGTCAAACAGCTTCACGACTTCGGCGCCTGCCTCGATCTGCTTGGACAGATACTCAATGGTGCCTTCCGTCAAACGGTCCATCACCGCCTCGAACAGCGGACGATTCTCGGCCTTCAACGCGTGCGCCGGACCTTGGTCTTTGGTGCCTTGGCCTGCGATCATATAGGTTGCAACCGTCCACGGCATCCCGGCGAATCCGATCAGAGTGGTCTCTTCCGGCAGTTCGCGACGCAGAATGCGGACGGTCTCGTAAATCGGGTTCAGCGTCTCGTGAATGTCTTCCTTGCCCGACAGCTTGTCGAAATCGGCTTGG
Source organism: Aliiroseovarius sp. S253 (assembly GCF_049800855.1). NCBI lineage: Bacteria > Pseudomonadati > Pseudomonadota > Alphaproteobacteria > Rhodobacterales > Paracoccaceae > Aliiroseovarius > Aliiroseovarius sp. S253. The sequence continues at coordinate 107,970 of NZ_JBNAFW010000001.1, forward strand.
CTTGTGATCGTCGACAGACGCGGGCCTTCCCCGGTGACAAACCACAGATCCGCGCCAAGCGCCTGCGGCAGCAGCAGGATGTCGGCGAACAGGATCGCCGCATCAAAGCCGTAGCGGCGGATGGGCTGCAGCGTGACCTCGGCGGCCAGCTCGGGATTGTAGCAGAGTTTCAGGAAATCTCCGGCCTCGGCGCGGGTCGCGCGATACTCGGGCAGATACCGCCCGGCCTGACGCATCATCCAGATCGGAGGGGTCGGAAGGGTCTCGCCTGCAAGTGCGCGCAGAATGGTCTTTTGCTGGGTCATAAGGTGGCCTTTCCTGTTCGGGTCCAAGCCTCGTCCCAAAGCAGCGGCAAGATGTCAAGCGCCGGGTGTGTCGCAGGCATGGACAGAGGGGGGCTTCGCGCGTAAACCAACCGCCATGACTTACACGCTTCCGACCCCCGACGCCCCCTTGAACATTGGCACACGTGGCAGCCCCTTGGCGCTGGCGCAGGCCAATGAAACGCGCCGCCGCCTGATGGCTGCTTTTGACCTGCCGGAAGCGGCGTTTGAGGTTGTGGTGATCCACACCACCGGTGACAACCGCTCGATGATTGACGCGGACCGCCCGCTGAAAGAGATCGGCAACAAGGGTCTGTTCACCAAGGAAATCGAAGAGGCGATGCTGGATGGCCGCATCGATATTGCGGTTCATTCGATGAAGGATATGCCGGTCGAACAGCCTGACGGGCTGGTGCTGGACTGCTACCTGCCGCGTGAAGACACGCGCGATGCGTTCGTGTCAATCAAATACAAGTCGATCGCGGAACTGCCCGAGGGTGCCGTCGTCGGCACCTCGTCCCTGCGCCGCAAATCGCAGCTTCTGAACCGCCGCCCCGACCTGAACGTGGTCGAGTTCCGTGGCAACGTGCAGACCCGCCTGAAAAAGCTGGGTGACAACGTGGCTGAAGCGACCTTCCTTGCGATGGCCGGCCTGAACCGTTTGGGCATGGAGGACGTCCCCGCCACGGCGATCGAGACGGCAGATATGCTGAACGCCGTTGCCCAAGGGGCCATCGGCATTGAGCGTCGTGTCGACGATGCCCGCGCCAAGGATATGCTGGATGCGATCCACAACCTTGAAACCGGCCAACGTCTGGCCGCCGAACGTGCCTTCCTTGGGGCACTGGACGGATCGTGTGAAACCCCGATCGCGGGGCTGGCGACGTTGGACGGTGACACCCTGACCCTGAAGGGCGAGATTCTGCGGACAGACGGATCGGAAAGCGTCGCCGATCAGATTTCGGGCCCGATTTCTGACGGACCAGAACTGGGACGAACACTGGCTGAAAAGCTGTTGTCCCAAGTGGGCGACGACTTTTTCGACTGGAAATAAAAAAAGGCCCGGCATCGCAGCCGGGCATTTCTTCTTTTCAATACGTGCTTACAGGCGCTCGATGGCCAGCGCGATCCCCTGACCGCCGGTCAAACTTGTTAGAATGCATGCCAAAAGGCTGCTGTCATTGCTCGCGAAAGCTTTGTTGAATTATATCCACCAGATCTTGTCGATCAATGAGCCTTTCCACCGAGTTGACTGTCTGCTGAAGTACCTGAACTAGGTACTTGCTCTGTGCTTTGAAAACAATGTGCCTGTTCTTGCGGCCCATGTTGTCTACACTATTTCCGGAGAACGTTCTAAGATCACTCGACTCAACAGAAAGGCTCTTTAGCTCTGGCTTTGCATACAGTGCTGCGCGATAAGCTGGCGCTCGTAGTTTAATGTCGTATTTTTCGCCCTCTCGATGAAGAACAAGATAGGCATCTTTTTTTGTCGCGAAGCGCTTAAGGCCCTGTGTGTCAGACATTGAAGTTGGAGCTATCACGTCTGAGTTCTCTCGGGTGTCCCAAGCCGCTGTGATACCAGTAATATATGGGCTTTCCGTTGCAACCCGAAACACATCTAACAAAACTCTGGTTAGCCGAATGTTGTCAATTTCAGGTAGGGCGACTTTTCTCATTTGGCCATAAGTCGAATAGGGCACCGAAAAAGAGCTGACCCGGTGATCATCGAAGCGGATTCCTCTTTCTCGAAGAACCACTTTGCTTTTTTCATCAAGATATTTTGAGTTCGGCCAAGAAAACAGGTTCTTCTTCCTGTGCTCTTCTGAGAAGTGGAAATTCTCCACACATCTAATTTTACTGAGCAAGGTCAGAGATTTAGAAGCGTCGATAGTTAAGGATCTGATAGGTTCGGCCATTAATTCTCAGCGTAATATTAGGTGTTATAAAAAAGGGCCCGGCATCGCGACCGGACCTTTCTTCTTTTCGGGTTGCTTACAGGCGCTCGATGGCTAGCGCGATCCCCTGACCGCCGCCGATGCACATGGTGATCAGCGCTTTCGACCCACCGATGCGTTCCAGCTCGTACAGCGCTTTCACAGTGATGATTGCGCCCGTGGCGCCGACCGGGTGACCCAGCGCAATCGCGCCGCCGTTCGGGTTCACTTTAGCCGTGTCCAGACCCAGCCCTTTGTTCACCGCAATTGCTTGAGAGGCGAAGGCCTCGTTCGATTCGATCACGTCGAAATCAGCAACCGACAGACCGGTTTTAGCCAAAAGGTTCTCGACCGCCGGGACGGGGCCGATGCCCATGACCTCGGGCCGCACGCCTGCGTGGCCATAGCCAATGATGCGCGCTTTGGGTTTCAGGCCAGCCGCTTCAGCTGCGTCCGCGCGCGCCAGCACCAACGCTGCTGCACCGTCATTGATACCGGATGCGTTGCCTGCGGTGACGCTGCCATCCTTCTGGAACGCTGGGCGAAGTCCGGCCAGCGTCTCGGCCGTCGTTGGCTTGGGGTGTTCGTCGCGGGCAAAGGCCACCATCTCGCGGCGCTTCTTGACTTCGATGGGCACAATCTGGCTGTCGAAATACCCGGCTTCGATCGCAGCAGCGGCGCGGCGCTGGCTTTCAACCGCAAACGCGTCCTGATCCTCGCGGGTCACGTTGTTCTCGGACGCGACGTTTTCCGCGGTGATGCCCATGTGACCGGTGCCAAACGGGCAGTTCAGCGCGCCGAGCATCATATCTTGTGCGCCGGTGTCACCCATCTTCTGACCCCACCGCGCCTGTGGCAGAATATAGGGCGAGCGGCTCATGTTCTCGGCCCCACCCGCCACGGCGAAATCGGCGTCGCCCAGCATCAGGTTCTGGGTGGCAGACACGATGGCCTGAAGCCCCGATCCGCACAGACGGTTCACGTTCATCGCCGGGGTGGTGTCGGGAATGCCGGCTTCGATCATGGCAACACGCGACAGGTACATGTCGCGCGGTTCGGTGTTGATCACGTGACCGAACACAACATGCCCGATCTGTTCTGGGGATACGCCCGCGCGGGCCATTGCTTCGCGGGTGACGGTTGCACCAAGCGCGCTGGGCGGGGTTTGGGCAAGGCTGCCACCAAAACCACCAATGGCGGTGCGCACACCTTCAAGAATAACGATATCGGACATTTCAGGATCTCCTGTATTGCGTTGGCAGCACTGTGCCGCAAAGCAGAAGACCTGTCTTGTGTAACGCTCCGTCAGAGGAACGCTGGATCAGTTCTCGGCAGTGTGAACAGGGTCCAGCTTGTTCAGAAGTCCGGTCAGAGCCTCGCGAAAGCAGGCATCCTCTTTGCCCAGAAGCGTCGTCAGTTGCGCCTCATAGTCGTCAGCAATCGGGGCCAAGGCGTCGATCATCGCACGTCCCTTGCCGGTCAGGCTTAGCTCGACCAGACGGCGATCGTTGGGGTTGATGGTCTTGGTGATATAGCCCGCCGCCTCGAGCCGAGACGCCGCCCGGCTGACTTTGGGTTTGTCCATGTCCACACGTTTGTGGATCTCGCGCACGCTGACGCTGTCGGCTTGACTGAGATGCGCCACGACCCGCCATTCAGAGACGGAAATCCCATAGGCTTCGCGGTAGTGTTTTGAAAACTCCGCACTGACACGGCTGGACAGAACGGCGAGTTGATACGGTAGGAAATCGTCAAGTTTAAAGGTCGTCACGCCAGAGCCTTTCGTTTCTTTCCCAACAATCTGCCCTGTGTGTGCCCGCATGGCAAGCGGATCAAATTAACGGGTCATAGGCCCATTGCAAAAGGGCCTGCCTTTGGCGCGGGCGACAGAAGATGTCCCCCGGATAGCAGTTCGCGCGGATCTGCCCGGCATGACGCGCGAAAGCACGCCAGCGTTTGATTTGGGCGGCATCGGTGTCGGGAAGGCGGCGACCTAAGGAATAGCGGCAGTACCACTGGAACCACCCGCGCGGATCGGGGCCGATGATCCATCCCTTCTCGCGCCATACCGACAGTGGTTGCCGGCTTTTCACGCCGAAATAGTTGACCGATGGGTCAGGGCGATCCGACAGTTTGGCACCTTCAAACCAACTGGCGGGGAATTCGCCCCGGCAATCGTTCAGGTATTTGCCTTCAAAGACCCCCATCGCCAACATTTCAGCCGGGGTATGGTGCGGGGTAAAGCCTGGGTCGAAGTCCGCGCCTTCTGGTGCATTTAGCGTGTAGGTGTACCCAGATTGCATCCGGTCATCGACTTGGATTTCATCCCCAATCGCCAAATCTTACACCCACTTGGCCATGGGAGGCAGGCTCATCAGGACCGCATTCGCGTCGTGCCCTGTCGCCAAGCCAAACTTGGTGCCACGATCATAGACGAGGTTGTATTCTGCATAGAGGCCGCGATGCACCAGCTGTGTGTCCTTGTTGGCCTCGTCCCACGGCGTGTTGCGGCGCTTTTCGGTCACTGGCACGAAGGCGGGTAGGAATGCGCGGCCAATGTCTTGGGTCAGGGCAAAGTCCGTTTCCCAATCGCCAGTGTTGCGGTCATCCATGAAGATCCCGCCAACACCACGGGCGCGGCCGCGGTGCGGGACATAGAAATACTCGTCCGCCCATTCCTTCAGCTTGCCGTAAAGCCCGGGGTCATGGGGATCCAGATGCTCTTTCTGAACATTGTGGAAATGCGCGGTGTCCTCGTCATACTCGATACAGGGGTTCAGGTCCGAACCTCCACCGAACCACCACGCGCCGGGGGTCCAGAACATGCGGGTGTTCATATGCACCGCAGGGCAATGCGGGTTCTGCATATGCGCCACCAGCGAAATACCCGAGGCCCAGAAGCGGGGATCATCCTCGATCCCCGGAACGCCTCGGGCCGCCATTGCTTGCTGTGCGGGTTTGCCCAGCGTGCCGTAAACGGTCGAGATATTAACGCCTACTTTTTCAAACACACGCCCACCGCGCATGACGCTCATCAGTCCGCCGCCCGCGTCCGATCCGTCGTCTGACTGGCGCGTGGTTTTTGTCACTTCGAACCGTCCGGCGGGTTGATCCGACAGGGGGCCGTCCGTCTGGCTGTCTTCAAGCGCCTCGAATGCGGTAACGATCTGGTCGCGCAAGTCGTGGAACCACTGGCTGGCGCGTGCTTTTTGATCGGTCATCTGGTCGGTCATCGGTGGCTCCGGGTGTCAAATTAAACTGCTACCCGATCAGCTATCAAAGCTGCGCAGGTTTGGCAAAAGGCAGGATGTCGCGAGGGATGCGCGCTTAGTGTGCTGGATTACCCACTGCGTCTAACAGGCTGCGCCCGCCGTCGACCTGCATGATGTGGCCGGTCATGAAGCTGGACCCTTCCGAGGCCAAAAACTGCACCGCTTCGGTGATGTCCGCGGCGGGTGCAATCCGCCCCAGGGGCGTGCCTTCGATAATGTCATCGCGGGTTTCGGGGGCTTCGCGGATGGTGTTGCGCAGGCTTGCGCTCATCAGCGACGCGAAGGACACGGCGTTCACGCGGATACGATTGGGGGCAAGCGCCACCGCCAGCGACCGGGTCATCTGGTCCACCGCCGCCGAGGCAATCGAATAGGCCATGAGACCGGGTTGAGTGCGGGTCGACGCGATTGAGGACAAGTTCACGATTGCGCCCAGTGGGGTCTCATCGTCTTCGTCGTCCAGATCCTCGCCCTGAAGGATCATCCGTTTGGCGACCAGTTGGCTGAGCCGCAGGCTGGTCATCAGGTTTTGATCAAGCAAGGACGTGACCGATTTGTCATCCACGTCCAGAGGATCGGCCAACGCCACCTGACGCGATGCATTGACCAGAATGTCTACGCGTTCAAACGCATCGATTGTCGCCGACAGCAGGTTTGCAATGGTCAGTTTTTCGCGCAGGTCGCCTGCGAAAATGCGGGTGTTTCCGGCCTCGTCACTGTCTTCATCGGGGTTCGGGCCCCATTGATCCAAAAGCCCCGCTTCGTCCATGTCGGCGCACACCACATTGGCGCCGTGATCGGCGAAATGGCGGGCGATGGACAGGCCGATGCCGTTGGCGGCGCCGGTGATGATGGCGGTTTTGCCTGCGATGGAAAAGGACATGATGTCTCCTGTCTCTGGGCGATTCCCCGCGCCAGACTAGCGGATGTTACCGCGTCACGCGATGAGGTTTCAGCCCTGCTAGCAGCTTGAAGCCCGGCGTGCCGCCCAGATCCTCGACCACGCGGAAATACTTGGCCAGCGTTTCTTCGTAGGGCAGGTGGCGATTTGCAACCATGACGAAGCGGCCCGATGGCTTCAGGATCCGTGCCGCCGATTGAATGAAGGCCTGCCCCAACTCGGGGCGGCCTGCGCGGCTGGTGTGAAACGGCGGGTTCGAGATCACCACGTCATAGGGTTGATCCGTTGTGAAGGTTGTCGCGTCGTCCCAGAGGAACCGCACGCGCGGGTCGTCGATGTTGCGACGGGCGCAATCCAGCGCGACCTTGTCGGCTTCGATCAGGTCCAGAGCTTCGACGCCTTCGCGTGCTAGGATGTGGCGCGACAGATAACCCCAGCCCGCGCCCAGATCCGCGACGCGACCGTTGATGGCGTCGGGCATAGCTGCGGCCAAAACCTCGGACCCTTTGTCGATCTTCTCGGCCGAGAAGACGCCGGGGCGCGTGGTGTAACCGTCGGGAAGAGCGATGTCTTGGGCCGCCCATTCCGGGGCGTCCAGACCTTGAAACCAGACAATCTTGCCATGTGCTTTGGACAGGTTGTCTAGCAGGTTAGATCGATTTTTCAGGGCTTTCAGATGGCTGTCCATCCCGTCGGTTTTCTGACCGTCCAGAATGACCAGACCGCCATCAGTGGCACGATCCGCGGCGTGAAGCCAAGCCTGCGCCAGCGCTTTCGAACGGGGCGCACAGACCAGCGCAGCGGTAAAGCCTGCGTCCGGCAAGTCACTGACAACTTCGTATCCCCGCGCGGTCCAGAACTGCACATCGGGGTGGAAGTGGCTGTAAATCGTCAAGCGATCCTTGGGCAGCGCTGATAAATCGTGATCCGGCGACGGGCCGATCACCAGAATGCCGCCATCGTCAGGCAGCGCAATCAGCCCTTCATCAAGGGCAATGGGCAAACGTGTTTGAAGCATTTCAGACCCCGCGCGCGGCGGTCATTCCTTTTCCATGGTGCATTGCAGCGGGTGCTGGTGTTCGCGCGCCAGCTGCATCACCTGAGTGACCTTGGTTTCCGCAATCTCGTACGAGAAGACACCCGCCACGGCCAGCCCCTTCTTGTGCACGGTCAGCATCAGCTCGAACGCCTGCGAGTGGTTCAGACCAAAGAAGCGTTCCAGCACCATGACGACAAACTCCATTGGCGTGAAATCGTCATTCAACAGCAGCACCTTGTACATCGGCGGGCGCTTGGTCTTGGGCTTGGTTGCAACCGCAAGGCCAGCTTCGCCGTCATCATCGGGGTGACCCGAGGACAGGATGAATGGGGATGTTGTCATAAAGACATCGCTCCTTGGGTTGCAGTCAAAGGCATCCGGGTCACACAATATATGTTCTGCCTGCGCCCTGAAAAGGGGAAGGGGTAAGGTATTCGGCTTGGCTCATACAAAATAGGGACGCAAGCCTCAACAATTGGTTTCTGTGCATCGGCGGGATGTGGCAAATCAAGCGCGGATTTTTGCCCGATCTATCGTTTGGGTGGGGCTGAACTGTGGGCAGATGTTGTGGGCTGAGTGAAGGCGCGCACCAATATCTGGCGTTTTCAGGCCGGACGTGGCCTGCAAGCCACGCTGTAGAGCTTTGAAAATAAGCGGTTTCCCAAACGTTTCCTGCGTGCTAGCCTGAAAAAAACAAATCAGCTGGACAAAAAGATCTGGCGATTGAGGCAGAAAAGGTAACCGTCGTGATGACGCGTTTAAAGCAGTTGGCCCGTTTCGGGCTATTTCTTGCAGTTATTGGCTGTATGGTTTTCTCCATGTCCGCGCGCGCGCAAGCTGCGCCCTATGCGGCGATGGTTATTGATGCGCGTACTGGCAAAGTGCTGCACGCGCGCAATGCCGATACCCGGTTGCATCCGGCCTCTCTGACCAAAATGATGACGCTGTATGTCGCGTTTGAAGCCATTAAGCACGGCGAGATTTCAGCCGATACGGTTGTGACCATCACGGGCAAGGCTGCGGCAGAGCCCCCGTCTAAGCTGGGCCTTCGCAAGGGACAGAAAATCAAACTGCGCTATCTGATCCGCGCTGCCGCAGTGAAATCTGCCAACGACGCGGCCACCGCAATCGGTATTGCGATCTCGGGGTCCGAAGCCGCCTTTGCACGCCGTATGAACCGCACCGCCAAAGCGCTGGGCATGACGCGGACGCATTTCAAAAACGCCCATGGTCTTACTGAAAGCGGACACCTGTCGACCGCGCGTGATATGACCACACTTGGTCGCCACCTGTTTTATGATCATCCCGGTTATTACAATCTGTTTTCGCGCCGCTCGACCCATGCGGGGATGAAGTCTGTGAACAACACCAACCGCCGTTTCCTGAACAGCTATAAAGGTGCGGATGGTATCAAGACCGGGTTCACCAATGCTGCGGGGTTCAACCTTGTTGCATCGGCTGAACGCGGGCAAGAGCGGATCATTACAACCGTATTTGGCGGACGTTCAACCGCATCGCGCAACGCAAAAGTGGCCGAGCTGATGAACCTTGGGTTTCGCCGCGCACCCAGCCGGGCTGCGGTACGTAAGCCTGCTCCGCCTTTGTATGCAGGGAATGTGGGCGGTGCCAGCCCAGCCGCTCCGACCGAACGGGTTGAGCCAGGTGCAGCAGGAAAGACCATTCGTCTGATCACCGCTGTCAAACGCAGCCCGCGCCCAGCGCCCCGACCTGTCGCGGCTCAAGAGCCGGTCGTTGATACGCAATTGGCCAGTTTGACGGACAGCATCAAGGATGCCGTCGCTGCGGCTACAGATGTAACACCTGCCGTCCCTGAGGCCGAGGCCGTTGCCTTAGTTCCCGCGATTGAAACCACGCCCGTACAACCCTTCGGGAATGAGCCTGCGGTTGCACAAGCGGCTATGGCCTCTCCGCCGCCGCGACCTGCTGCGATTATCCTGACATCGCTGGAACCAGCCACGAAGCCAGCGGATGCAACGCCTGAGATTGTGACCCGTATGTCAACGTCTGGCGGCCGGCACTATGCGATCAATGTAGGTGTTCTGGGGTCACGCTATCAGGCAGAGCGTCGTTTGCTGAAAACCGCCCTGCGCGAGATTGACACGTTGGACGAAGCCCTGCGCAAAGTCGTGAAACGTTCGGACGGGTGGCATGCGAACTTTGTCAGCATGACACAAGAACAGGCCGATCTGGCGTGTCGTCGCCTGAACGCACGCAATACGCGCTGCAAGGTGATGGGACCGTCCTGATTTAACCGTTTACTGAGATACCGCGTCGCTGGCTTTCATGTCGAAGGCAGCGGCCATCAGCGCGCGCGTATACTCGGTTTCTGGTGCGTCAAACACTTGATCCGCATCACCGCTTTCCACGATGTCACCGGCACGCATGACCAGCACTTTGTGGCTTAATGCGCGCACGACACGCAGGTCGTGGCTGATAAACAGGTAAGCCAGCCCATGTTTCCTTTGCAGACTGCGCAACAGCTCGACGATCTGAACTTGTACAGTCATATCAAGCGCCGAGGTCGGTTCGTCCAGCACAACGAGCTTGGGGCGTAGGATCATGGCGCGTGCAATGGCGATGCGCTGGCGCTGCCCGCCTGAGAACTCGTGCGGGTAGCGATGCATGGTGGAGGGGTCCAGTCCGACCTCTTCCATAATTTCAGCCACCATTTCACGCCGGTTTCTGCCGGGTTCAAGGCCATGCACCGACAGGCCTTCGGCAATGATTTCCTCGGCGGTCATGCGCGGGGAAAGCGATCCGTAGGGGTCTTGGAACACGATCTGCATGTCGCGACGCAACGGCTGCAATTGGCGTGACTTCAGCCCTTGAATACCATCGCCCATAAAGACAATCGGTCCATCCGAGCTGATCAGACGCATCACGGCAAGCGCTAGCGTGGTCTTGCCCGATCCACTTTCGCCAACAATGCCGATGGTTTCACCTGCGCGCACGTTGAAGGTCGCTGCGTTCACAGCTTTGATATGACCGACCGTGCGGCGCATCAGTCCGCGCTGGATGGGGAACCAGATGCGCAGGTCTTCGGCGCTTGCGATTTCAGGTGCGTCTGCGGGGACCGGATCGGGGCGGCCATGCGTCTCGGCCCCCAAAAGCATTTTCGTGTATTCGTGCTGCGGGTTCTCGAATACCTCGACGGTCGGGCCAGTTTCGACAATCTCGCCATCTTTCATGACGCAGACTCGATCCGCGATCTTGCGCACGATGCCAAGGTCGTGGGTGATGAACAGAAGGCTCATCCCCTCGCTGTCTTTTAGATCCGCCAGCAGGTCGAGGATCTGCGCCTGAATGGTCACATCCAGCGCCGTGGTGGGTTCATCTGCGATCAACAGCTCGGGGCCATTGGCCAGCGCCATGGCAATCATGACACGCTGACGTTGCCCGCCGGACAGCTGGTGCGGATAGTTCACCAACCGCGTTTCCGCGTCTCGTATGCCAACTTTGTCCAGCAGCTCTAGAATACGGGTGCGCACCGCGTCTCCGGTCAGCCCCTGATGCAGCTGGATCGACTCTGCCATCTGCTTTTCGATCGTGTGCAGTGGGTTTAGCGATGTCATCGGCTCTTGGAAAATGAAGCTGATGTCGTTGCCGCGCACGTCACGCAGTTCGGACTTTGACGCGCCGATCATCTCGCGCCCTTCATAGGTGATCGACCCGGTGACCTCGGCGCTGTCGGGCAGAAGCGACACGGTCGACAGGGCCGAGACGGATTTCCCCGACCCGCTTTCGCCCACCAAGGCAACGGTTTCGCCTTTCTCAACGTTGAAGCTGATTCCACGTACAGCGGGGTGGCTTTGCCCATCCTGTCGGAACGAGACGCTTAGGTTGTTGACGGTCAGAAGGCTCATTGGAAGGTCTTTCTTGGGTCAAACGCGTCCCGCACACCTTCGAAAATGAAGACAAGCAGCGACAGAAGGATTGAGAAAGTCATGAAGGCGGTAAAGGCCAGCCACGGGGCTTGCAGGTTCTGCTTTGCCTGTCGTGTGAGTTCGCCGAGCGATGGGGCCGAGGACGGAAGGCCGAAGCCAAGGAAGTCCAGTGTTGCAAGGGTCGAGATCGTGCCGGTGATGATGAAGGGCAGCATGGTCAGCGTGGCAACCATCGCGTTGGGCAGCACGTGGCGGAACATGATCACGCGGTTCGAGACACCCAGCGCGCGGGCGGCGCGGACATATTCAAAATTGCGGGCGCGCAGGAACTCGGCACGGACCACTCCGACCAGCGCGGGCCAGCCGAATAGGACCGTCACAAAGACCAGAAGCCAGAAACTTCGCCCGAGGATCGCAAAGAGGATGATGATCACGTAAAGCGACGGGGTCGAGGACCAGATCTCCAGAATCCGTTGGAAGATCAGGTCGATCCAGCCGCCGAAATAACCCTGAATAGCGCCGGCCGTGATCCCGATGATCGAGGTCAGGACCGTGACCACGATTGTAAAGAAAACCGAAAGGCGGAAGCCATAGATCACGCGGGCCAGCACGTCGCGGGCCGTGTCGTCTGTGCCCAGAACGTGTTTAGCATCGGGCGCGCTGGGGGCGGCGCCGTCAATGTCGTTGATGGTCGTGTAGCTGTATGGGATCGGCGGCCAGAGCAGCCAACCTGTGTTGATCGGCTCGCCCTCGACGGTGCCGGATTTGGCCTCGGCGATCACGCCTTCCGGATCGTCCCAGCAAGCCTCGGCTCCTTGGGCGATGATCAAGCATTGAACCTCGACATCGCCATAGACGGCTTCCGTTCGGAAGTCGCCCCCGAACGCGGTTTCGGGGTAGAATTTGAAGACGGGCGTGTAGAAGCCGCCGTCGTATTTCACCAAGATCGGTTTGTCGTTCGCCAGAAGTTCGGCGAACAGCGACAGGCCGAACAGGATTGCGAATAGGATTAGCGACCAAAAGGCGCGCCCATTGCGGCGGAAGTTGCGCCAGCGGCGTTGGTTCAGGGGGGACAGCGCCATGATCAGACCTCGCGCCCTTCAAAGTCGATGCGGGGATCGACGAAGACATACATGAGATCCGACAAGATGCCGACTAGAAGGCCAAGCAGGCCGAAGACGAAGAGGGTGCCGAAGATCACCGGGTAGTCGCGGGCCAGCGCGGCTTCGTAGCCCAGACGGCCCAACCCATCGAGCGAGAAGAGCGTTTCGATGATCACCGAGCCGCCAAAGAACACGCCCAGAAAGACCGAGGGGAAGCCTGCGATCACGATCAGCATCGCGTTGCGGAAGACGTGGCCGTAAAGCACCTTGTTTTCGGCCAAGCCCTTGGCGCGAGCAGTCACGACATACTGCTTCTTGATCTCGTCCAGAAAGCTGTTCTTGGTCAGCAGGGTCAGAGTCGCAAAGCTGGCAATGGTCGAGGCCAGAACCGGCAGGGTGATGTGCCAGAAGTAATCCACGACCTTGCCCCACAGTGACAGCTCTTCCCAGTTGTCGGATGTCAGACCGCGCAGCGGGAACCATTGCAGGTAAGACCCGCCAGCAAACAACACCAGCAGCAAGATCGCGAACAGGAAGCCCGGAATGGCGTAGGCCACGATGATCATGCCCGAGGTCCAGGTGTCGAACTTCGACCCGTCCCGCACCGCTTTCTGAATGCCCAGTGGGATCGAAATCATATAGGCAATCACGGTTGACCACAGCCCCAGCGTGATCGACACGGGCATTTTCTCGGCCACCAGCTCGAAAACGCCGATGGAACGGAAATAGCTCTCGCCAAAATCCAGCCGCATATAGTTCCAGATCATCGTGAAGAACCGCTCGAGCGGGGGCTTGTCGAAGCCGAATTCCTTTTCCAGCTCGGCAATGAACTCCGCAGGTAGGCCGCGCGCACCAAGATAGCTTTCGTCGCCGCTTGTGGCCGCCTCGACCCCGGCGTCTCCACCACCCGAGATGCTTTCAAACACATCCCCACCGCCTTCCATCTGGGCGATGATCTGTTCGATCGGGCCTCCGGGCACGAATTGCGTCAGCGTGAAATTGATCACCATGATACCGAACAGGGTCGGAATGATCAAAAGCAGTCTTCGCAGGATATAGGCGCCCATATGCGGTCCTTGGTTTTGTGCTCGGTTATGCGGCGTGGGTTATTTCAACACGCCTGCCGCTTCCAACTTGGCGGCTTTGTCTGCGTCGTACCACCAGAAGGACAATTCGCCCAGAGCCAGCGGCGGAAGATTTTCCGGGTGGCCGAAGATGTCATAGAAGGCCACGGTGTGCTTGTTCTTGTACCATTGTGGAATGGTGAAGCCGATATAACGCAGAACCCTGTCCAGCGCGTTGGTGGTTGTGCGCAGTTCGTCCAGTGTTTCAGACTGCGCCACAATGGGCAAAAGCGCATCCACTGCAGGATTGCGCAGACGCATCAGGTTGCGCGAGCTGTCATCGGCGGTTTTCGAGTGGAACCACTGTTCCAGCCCCGTGCCGGGTTCGAACCCCATTCCGATCGAGTGGGTTACAAGGTCGAAATCACCCGAACGGGTGCGTTCGATATATTGCGGGATGTCCACGCGGTCGAGCTTTGCATCCACGCCCAGCTGTTTCAGGTTCTCGACCAGAGGATTGATCACGCGATCAAATGACGGGCTGTAGGCCAGGAACGTGGCGGTCATCCGTTGACCATCTTTTTCAAGGAAACCGCTCGATCCGATTTCCCAGCCGGCCTCGTCCAGCAGTTTGTTGGCCTGCCGGTAGAATTTTCGCGAGGGCTGGTTTTCATCGGCATCGTGCACAGGAGGCATCACGGCGTCCTCCGTCAGGATGCTTTCCGGCAGCAGCCCCTGATCGACCAACGGCTGAAGGATTTCAACTTCGGCCGCGCTGGGCGCGCCTCTGGCGCCCAGATCAATGCCCGGCCAGAAGCTGTCCACGCGGCTGTAAAGCCCGCGGAACAGGGCCTCGTTCGACCATTCGAAGTTGAACATCAGACGCAGGGCCGCGCGCACCTTGGGGTCCTGCCATGTAGGGGTGTCCAGATTGAAGATGAAGCTCTGCGCGGTGCCGACCGATCCATCGGCAAACTCGGCCTTGATCGCATGGCCGTTGCGCAGGTTCGGGAAATCATAATCCTCGGCCCAGATCTGCGAGGAGTTCTCGGTGCGGAATGTGTAGGTGCCCGCTTTGAAGCCCTCCATCGCGGCGGTACCATCGGCGAAATAGATCGCCGTGATTTTGTCGAAGTTATTCTGCCCGACCGACAGCGGGTGGTTCTCGCCCCAATAGTTCGGATCGCGCTCGTAGGTCACGTGGCGGCCATAGTCGAAGCTGCCCAGCTTATAGGCCCCAGTGGCCATAAACGGCGCGTCCGAGCGGTCGTCCACACGTGCGCCGGTTTCTTCGAACCACGCTTTTGACAGGGCCATGCTGCTGCCCGCAAATCCAATACGGTCGCGCTTGGGGGCGTCCTCGGTGAAGGTGTATTTGACCTGCAGCGGGCCGGTGACTTCCACTCCGGCCACAATTTCTGTGATGATCGCGCGATATTCGGCGATGCCTTGTTCGACGAACAGGTTATGGCTGAAGGCGATGTCCTCGGCCGACATCTTGCTTCCGTCCCAGAATGTCACATCGTCGCGCAGATTGAAGATGACCCATGACAGATCGTCTGGATACTCCAACGTGGTACACAGGAAGCAGTAGACACCATAGGGATCGTCGGCGGTGTTCACCAGAATGCGTTCATACCCGATATCCGCCATCGAGGCCGTCGTGCCCTTGCGCGTGAAGCGGTTGAAGCTGTCAAACGTGCCCTGCGCCCAGATCGAGATTTCACCGCCCTTGGGCGCGTCCGGATTCACGTAATCCAAATGGGTGAAGTCCGGCCCATACTTCAGTTCGCCAAAATTGGAATAACCGTGGCTGACGGTGGTGTCCGCCTTTGCCGCCAAGGGTGCCAACGCAAGCACAACCCCGGTTGCCAGCCCAAGCCCCAGCGTCAGGGCGCGATTGTCGGGTCGGGCAAGGGTCTTTGTTTGTGCGTCGCGCATGGCGTTACCTCCGTTGATCAGCGGATTTCGTTGAACCGAGTAAAAAGGGCTGCCCGGTAACATTCAAGGCGCGAATTGGTGAACTGGGTGTTAATCGGCCGTGCGCCGCCTGAAACAGTGCAACGAAAAAGGCCGCCCGGTATCGGACGGCCTTTGAATTCTTCACCTAAGGGGCGTTTAGCCGCCGATGGTGGCGAGATACGCAACCAGGTTAGCGCGATCTTTGTCTTTCTTCAGACCCGAGAAGGTCATCTTGTTGCCCGGAGCAAACGCTTTCGGGTTGGCCAGCCAAGCGTCCAGCGCCTCGACGGTCCAGGCGTCGGCGCTCATGCCAGCCAGAACATCCGAGTATCCGAAGCCGGCAACGCCAGCGATCGGGCGGTCAACCAGGCCGTACAGGTGCGGGCCGGTGCCGTTGGCGCCGTCTTCCAGCTTGTGGCAGGCTTTACACTTGCCCCAGACCTTTTCGCCTTTGGCGGGGTCAGCTGCTGCAACCAGTTCAGCAAAGGGAACGGCTTCTTCTTCTTCCGCTGCACCGTGGTCTTCGCTTTCAGTCGCGATGACATAGCCGGTGGCTGCTGCGTGTGCTTCGTCGCCATGGCCTTCGCCGTGACCACCGCCGCTGGTGTTGAACAGGGCACTACCGGCCCAATTGCCCAGCAGGAATACCAAGAGCGTGCCAATCACGGCGCCGCTCGCTTTTGTAACTGTCATTGTGTCGAACATGTCGCGATCCGTCTCATCCAAAGTCAGAAGCCTTCTAGCCGCTTCCCTTGTATGTTTTCAAGCGATATGACGCCCAACTTATAGTCCTTTAACGCTAAACCGCAGGGAGGGTCCGTAAAATGACCAGCCGAATCGCCTTTCAAGGAGAGCCAGGCGCCTATTCCCACGAGGCATGTCAGGCCGCCAGACCCTATATGGAGGCCATGCCCTGCGAATCCTTTGACGAGGTCATTGCGGCCGTGCGGTCGGGTAAAGCGGATCAGGCGATGTTGCCGATCGAGAATACCACCTATGGCCGGGTTGCGGATATTCACCGGCTTTTGCCGGAAAGTGGGCTGAATATTCTTGATGAAGCCTTCGTGCGGGTTCGGATCAGCTTGATGGGGCTTCCGGGGACAAAGATCGAAGATATCCGGCTGGTGCGCGCCCATCCCGTTTTGCTGCCACAGTCCGCAAATTTCTTGAAGCTGCACGGTATGCGCGGTGTTGGTGCTGCGGACAGTGCCGGGGCGGCTGCGCATCTGGCAAAGACAAAAACGCCGGGCGAAGGCGTACTTGCCTCCGCCCTTGCAGCCGAGATCTATGGTTTGGATCTGTTGGCCGAGGACGTCGAGGATCACGGCCACAACACCACCCGCTTTGTCATCATGGGCCGCGAACCCAATCTGGCGCGGCGCGGAGAACATGGCATGATCACGACCTTCGTCTTCGAAGTGCGCAACATCCCTGCCGCGCTTTACAAGGCGATGGGAGGGTTTGCGACCAACGGCGTGAACATGACCAAGCTGGAAAGCTATATGGTGGACGGATCGTTCAACGCGACGCGGTTCTATGCCGATATTGATGGCCATCCAGAAGATCGGGGTGTTCAGCTGGCGCTCGAAGAGCTGGCCTATTTCACCTCAACGCTGGACATTTTGGGTGTCTATCCCCGCGATCCTGCGCGCGACTGAGGCAAAGGTGTCGGGCCCGTTTAGGCCCGATACCGTGCTTCGATCGTCGCCGCATATTCCGACACGCGCTTGCGAAATCGCCGCAGCATTGTTGTTCGTGCCAGTTTCAAAGACTGAATCAGAAGCCTTGCCGGAATGGTCTTAGGGCGCATGTCAACGCTAAGTGTCATGCGTGTCCGGGTGCGAGACAGGGCCATCAGCTCTACGTCCACATCCGCAGTCAAACCCGCGATCTTTGACAAGATACGCATTTGGTTGGGGCGATCAAATTGTTCTAGATTTATGTCCGCGACCCTTTGGCGTCCGCGATGTGTGAACTTGGCCTGCCAGCTCATCCCCTGACCGGGTAGTGCCATCGAGTCGGTGCGACGTACTTCCGCTCCGCGGCGCAAAGCAGCAAGTTCGAAGCTTTCGAAATCGGTCACGGCACTAAACACCTGATCGATGGTTGCTTCGATATCTTCGTGTGTTTTGATCTTCATCAACCACTCCTACCACTCACGCTGCCCGCAAAATGAGGCTAGTCCAGTCGATCTGCAAGCCAGTTCTGCATCAGAAAATGTGCAATGGCGCCTTTTCTGGCGGGTTTGATCGCCGGATTGCGCCCTGCAAAAATATCCAACATGTCCTCGCGCGTGATCCAGGTCGCATCGGCCAGTTCGGCCGGGTCAATCTTGATTTCTGTCGATGTCGCCTGTCCCCAGGTGCCCACCATAAGGGATGACGGATAAGGCCAGGGTTGAGACGCCAAATAGCCGACTGGCCCAACTCTTACACCAGCTTCTTCAAAAACTTCGCGTCTTGTGGCCGCTTCAATCGTCTCGCCGGGCTCGAGGAAACCCGCCAGCAGCGAATACATATCGTCTGGCCAGCCCACGCCGCGCCCAACCAGAACCGAATTGCCATGGGTGATCAACATGATCACCACCGGATCCGTGCGTGGGAAATGCGAGCGGCCGCAGGCATCGCAATTGCGCTGCCAACCGGCCATCGCGACATGTGTTTTCTTTCCACAGTTGGCACAGAACCCGTGAATGCGGTGCCATTCTAGGATCGACCGCGCTGTCGCGGCGACCTCGGCCTCGTCCGGGGTCAGGCCTGCCATGGTCGCGCGCAGCTCGGAGAATCCGATATCACTGGGTAAATCGGGATGACTTTGAATGCTGCGATCCACGAATTGCGTTGGATCTGGCAGATCATCTTCTGGCTCCCACCGAGAGACGTCTAACGCAAAGAGCGGCACGCCGTCTTGAAGGCCAAGATATACACGTGGTGCGTCTGCGAAATCCGCAGGAAGTGTGTCATGGGTCAAATACCCAAGATCCCATCCCTCGGCCTCGGGTCTCATCAAAATTTTTCCACGCCACACGGGCAAGAGCTGTGCGCTCTGGGTGAGCGTCTCCAATCTTTCCGGATCCGCGCGGCTTTCGGCATCCCGATTCAATTTGCCGGCGGCAAAGGTGACCTGTTCGGCGATTTTCATTGGGGTGCAGTCCTGTGTTGATGTAGTGCGGCGCACGCTAGCAGTTCCGACAAGTCTGTCCAGTTTGGAATCTTGCCGTGATCGGGCCATCAAATTGACATTTTGCAACAATAGCGAGAAATGAATTTAGATAAAACATCTCATGGGGGCGTTCGCGAAAGGCGGCGTGAATTAGGAAAATGGCAAGGGGATGAGGCACTTCGTTCAAGATTTGGCTGCGGATCAAGGGGCGCGCGTAAAACTGCGGATTCTAGCAACCACGGATCTGCATATGAATATTCTGCCCTATGATTATCACGCCGACCGGACGGTCGGTGGGTGGGGGCTTTCGCGCACGGCACAGCTTATTGAGGCGGCTCGGGACGAGGCAGCAAATGTGATCCTGTTGGACAACGGGGATTGCCTTTTTGGCTCGGCCTTGGGCGAAGTGCATTCGGCTGTCGCTGACCACCAGCTACACCCCATGATCCGCGCCCTGAACCACCTAAATTATGATGCAATGAACCTTGGAAATCATGATTTCGACCAAGGGCGGAGCGCGCTGATACAAGCCATTCAAGGAGCGGGGTTCCCGGTCTTGACGGCGAATGCAGTTCTGCCGGAAGAGGCACATCAGGCTCGGATTGCGCCGTTTACATTGCTGCAAAGGAAAGTGAAGGATGCTCTAGGCGATATACACGATCTGACCATCGGCGTGATCGGCTTTTTGCCACCAAATTCGTTACACCAAGCTCGGATTGCCACCACCGATATTCTTGAAGCTGCACGCAGATATGTCCCTCAGATGAGGGCGCAGGGTGCGGATGTGGTCATTGCGCTAGCTCATAGTGGTTTGGGCGCGGAAGCGCACATTCCCGACATGGAGAACGTGTTGTTCCCCTTGTCTGAGGTGGAAGGAATCGATGCGCTGATCGGGGGGCATACGCATCAGGTGTTCCCAGCGGTCGGTGAGGATGCGGATAGCTCTCTGAACGGAGTTCCGACGGTGATGCCCGGTTTTTGGGGGTCACATCTCGGAATTATCGACCTGGCCATCGAGCGTTGCAACGGGCGATGGGACGTGCGCCAAGGTTCAGCCGGTTTACGGCCGGTATCGGACGAAACGCCGGATGATGTTCTGGCGAAAAGCAGCTTTGAAGCGCTGTTTTCAGATCTTCACAATAGAACGCGAGAAGCGATGCAGGCACGCGTCGGGGAAGCGGAAGGTCCCCTGAATAACTATCTTACACTTGTGGGGGGGGACAGCGCCACGCGTCTGGTGCAGCGGGCCATGCTGGACCATGCCCAGTTGTGCCAAGAGGCGTTGGGGCTGCCGGACCTTCCGATTCTCGCAGCTAGCGCGGCCTTCAAGTCAGGCGGGTTTGGGGGGCCGGATTACTACACGGCTCTGCCTTCGGGGGCGCTGACCCAGCGATCGCTCGCGGATCTTTATATGTTTCCCAACAGCTTTGCGTTGGTGAAGGCAACGGGGGCATTTTTGCGTAACTGGCTCGAGCGGTCCTGCAGCATCTTTAACCAGGTATTGCCGGGGCAAAAGGCGGTACAGCTGAAAGATGATGGGGTGCCGGGCTATATCTATGAAAGCGTTTTGGGGCTGACCTATGAGATTGATCTGACCCAATCGTCTCGGTTCACGCCCTCAGGGGCGCTGCGCTTTGCCGAAGCTGGCCGGATCAGGTCGCTGCAATATAACGGGCGACCTGTGAAGGAAGACGACCAGTTTTTGCTGGCCACGACCGACTATCGCGTTCTGGGTGGCGGGAATTACCCGATCCCCGACCCTTCTGACATTCTGCCGGTTGCACCTATGGATATCCGCGATCTGCTGACGGACTACGTGGCCAATCACGGTCTGATTGCCATCGACGCCGCTCCGATTTGGCAGTTTCAGCCTGTGCCGGAGGCCTCGGTCTGGTTTCGATCATCACCCAAAGGGCAAGAGGCCGCGTCGGAGTATCCGTGGCTTCGGCTTGATGTGCTGGACCCATGTGATACGCGCGGATTTACCTGTTACGAGCTTGCGCTGTGAGGCTTGCATCCCTGCACGCAGCCTCATATATGAGGGGCGAGAGGTTGGCGCGGGTAGGCGCCTCGCCAATCTGGTCAGGTCCGGAAGGAAGCAGCCACAACGAGCCCCGTCTGGGTCGTGTTCAGCCTCTCACCACGTTTCAAATCCTACAGATTTGAAACCCCCGGCAGGCGAAACTTGTTTCGTCGAGAGGGGTAAAACTTCTCCGACACGAAACGCTGTTTCACAAGTCGGACCCAAGCCCGCGCGGCGATCCCCCATATTCGCCCCGCATTTGAACGGAGGAATTTTATGAGTGTCGTCACCGCCTTTCAGGCAGGTTGTCGCCCGTCGGAGTGATCCGGCCCTGCCTGAAACCGTGCACCCTACGCCGCGCCTGCGCGATGGGTGATCCTTTGTGCTAAATCAGGCAGATCAATGACATTGACACTTATGGACCTTGGATGGTCCGCTTCCTTCGAACAGGCGCGCGCCGAACATCCGGACACGCTGACCCCTTATCGACTGACCGAAATCCACCGTGCGCAGATGATTGCGCTGGGCGAAGACGGCGTTGTTACCCTGACCACGCCGAAGTTTTCGGCGGGCGAACTGGCCGTTGGCGACTGGGTTCTGGCCGACCCCGAGTTTCGCATCCAACACATCCTTGACCGTCGGTCGCTGCTTCAGCGCCGTGGCGCGGGCACCGATGCCCATGTGCAGTTGATCGCGGCGAATGTAGACACTCTGTTCATCGTCACCTCGTGCAACGATGATTTCAACATTGCACGGCTGGAACGGTTTTTGGCTTTGGCGCACGAGGCCGGGTGCTATCCGGTTCTGGTGCTGACCAAAGCGGATTTGTGCGATGATCCCCGCGAATACGAGCGCGAGGCACAGGTGTTGGATCCAATGCTGACCATTCTGACGGTAAACGCATGCGATCCTGAAAGTGCGGCCGAAGTGGCGGCGTGGTGCAAAGCGCCACAAACCGCTGCCTTTATTGGATCGTCCGGCGTGGGGAAGACCACGCTGACCAACGCGCTGACAGGTGGGGATGCCGCCACCGGAGCCATCCGCGAAGATGATGCCAGAGGGCGCCACGTGACCACGGCGCGCTCCATGCGACCCATGTTGCAGGGCGGGTGGATCATCGACATGCCTGGTATGCGCGCCTTGCGTCTGATCGATACGCGCGAGGGCATCGACAACGTGTTCGATGACTTGGCCGAGTTGGAAGCCCAGTGCCGCTTTACAGACTGCGCGCATGAGACCGAGCCGGGCTGTGCCGTTCAGGCCGCAATTGCGGCGGGGGATCTGGATTTGGAGCGTTTGGACCGCTGGCTGAAGCTGCGCAAGGGCGAGAAGAAGAACTCGGAAACCGTGGCGCAGTCGCGATCGCGAGAAAAGAAGTTCTCGAAGATGGTGAAGGGCGTGACCAAGGGTGCGAAGCATCGCAAAGGTCGGTAGCTCGCTTCGCGAGCCTGAAGGGGCTTCGCCCCAGAGGGAAAGCGGACGCTTTCCCTCGTCCCCAGGATATTTACGGTAAGAAAATAGAGACTAGAGCTGGCTTGCCCAGGCATATTGCGCGTCTGTTTCAACGGCACAGGGGCGCGCGGCGCGCAGGCGTTCCAGTGCCGTGGTCGGGTCTTCTTTGGTTTCGCACAGGATGCGCAGAAGCATCATGCCGGATCTTCCACAACCGCCCTTGCAATGGGCCAGGACCTTGCCTCCACGCGCGAGGATTTGATGAGCGGTGCCCGAGAGATCACTCCATTCGGCGATGATCTTGGCCGATGGCGCACCGAAATCTTGAATGGGCAAGTGATGCCAGATGATATTCGCCTGCGTCAGGTCGCGGCCTAGGTGGGTAGCGCCAAAACTGTCCATCTCGCGCCCGGTGGTCATGGTCAGCACCATGTCTGGAGACCATTGGATCAATGTCTCCAGGTCTTCACGGTAATCTCCGCTGCGGCCGGGCATCGGGCTGATGCCAAGTGTACCGTTGCCAGAAGACAGGCTTGCGATGGGAAAGAGCGGCTCCATGGGATTGGCGTAGCATGTGTAAAGACATCCGCCAACGGGCTTTCGGTGGACGGCGCGGCTTTGGCCGCATAGTCTGGCCCGGATACGAATCCGGCCCGAAGGCATTTCATGACCGACACGCAATCCGACGCCCCAGCCTATCAGGTTCTGGCGCGTAAATATCGCCCTGAAACCTTCGCCGATCTGGTTGGGCAAGAGGCCATGGTACGCACGCTGAAAAATGCGTTCGAGGCCGACCGGATTGCGCAAGCTTTCGTGATGACCGGCATTCGCGGGGTCGGCAAGACCACCACGGCACGGATCATTGCCAAGGGCATGAACTGTATTGGCCCGGACGGGCAGGGCGGACCGACGGTCGAACCGTGTGGCGAATGCGAGCATTGTGTTGCGATTGCCGAAGGGCGGCACGTGGATGTGATGGAGATGGACGCGGCATCACGCACAGGTGTGGGCGATATTCGCGAGATCATTGAAAGCGTGCACTACCGAGCGGCCTCGGCGCGCTACAAGATCTACATCATCGATGAGGTTCACATGCTGTCGACCAGTGCGTTCAACGCGCTGCTCAAGACGCTGGAAGAACCGCCTGCGCATGTGAAGTTTATTTTCGCGACGACTGAGATTCGCAAGGTTCCGGTCACCGTTTTGTCCCGTTGTCAGCGCTTTGATCTGCGCCGGATTGAGCCCGAAGATATGCTGGCCATGCTGCGCCGGATTGCCGATGCCGAGAAGGCCGAGATTGCGGATGACGCGCTGGCCTTGATTACGCGGGCGGCAGAAGGGTCTGCCCGTGATGCGCAGTCGCTGTTGGATCAGGCGATCTCCCATGGGGCCGGTGAAACCACCGCCGATCAGGTGCGCGCGATGCTGGGCCTGGCGGACCGTGGGCGCGTTCTGGATCTGTTTGACATGATCCTTAAGGGCGACGCGGCGGGTGCGTTGACTGAACTTGGTGCGCAATATGCCGACGGGGCCGACCCGATGGCAGTGCTGCGCGATTTGGCCGAAGTTTCGCACTGGGTCAGCGTCATTAAGATCACGCCGGAAGCGGTCGAGGACCCGACGGTGTCGCCCGACGAACGCACACGCGGGCAGCAGATGGCGCAGGCATTGCCGATGCGCGTCCTTGCCCGGATGTGGCAGATGCTTCTGACCTCGATCGAGGAAGTGGGCCGTGCGCCCAACGCGATGATGGCGGCTGAAATGGCGGTCATTCGACTGACCCATGTGGCCGACCTGCCATCGCCCGAAGAGTTGGTGCGCAAGCTGAAAGATTCGCCTGTACCACCCGCAGGCCCCTCGGGTCCGGGTGGAGGCGGCGGAATGCCAGCCGGGGGCGGAGCGCCAATGGGTGCGCCCGCCATGTCTACGCAATCTATGCCCTCGGGGCCGGGGGGAGGGGCGACTGCCTTGGCTGTTGCCGCGGATGCCGAAACCTCGCTTGCGCGATATGCGCGGTTCGAGGATGTGGTCGAACTGATCCGCACCAACCGCGACGTGAAGCTATTGGTTGAGGTCGAAGGCGGAGTGCGTTTGGCCGCATACCAACCGGGACGGATCGAGTTCACGCCCTCGGACAGTGCTCCGCAGGATCTGGCTGCCCGTCTGGCGCAGCGGCTGCATGGCTGGACCGGCGTGCGTTGGGGCGTGACGTTGGTAAATGGCTGCGAGGCCACGACCATCACAGAAACCCGCGACGGCGAGAAGCTGGCGCTGGAGGAGGAGGCCAAGGCCCATCCGTTGGTGCAAGCCGTGATCGCGTCGTTCCCGAAGGCCCGCATCACCGAAATCCGATCTGCCGAGGATATGGTGCAGGAAGCTGCCGAAGAAGGTCTGGCCGAGGTTGAAGACGAATGGGATCCGTTCGAGGAAGACTAGGCTCTGCCTTGTAACCGGTGCCTGCGCCCCGTATCTAAACGCTAAGTGAATTGACAGGAGCATCACATGTTCAAAGGACTGGGCGGCCTCGGCGATATGGCCGGGATGATGAAAAAGGCGCAGGAAATGCAGGCCAAGATGGCCGAGCTTCAGGAAAACCTCGAGACGATGACCGTGGTTGGCGAAAGCGGCGCCGGTCTGGTCAAGGCGACCGCCACGGCCAAAGGCGTTCTGACCAGTCTGGACATCGACCCCACCATCTTTAACCCGGATGAAAAAGAAGTGGTCGAGGATCTGATCTTGGCCGCGATCAAAGATGCGCAGGCCAAAGCTGCGCAGCGTTCGGAAAGCGAAATGTCGCGTCTGACGGAAGAGCTGGGCCTGCCCAAAGACATGAACCTGCCGTTCTAACGACCCGAATAAATGTCAGAAGCACCGCGTAATATCGAGAACCTGATCGAGCTGATGGCGAAGTTGCCAGGGCTCGGTCCGCGCTCGGCCCGTCGGGCGGTGCTATATCTGATCCGCAAGCGCGCGCTGGTGCTGACGCCCTTGGCGGATGCGATGCAGGCGGTGGCGGAAACTGCACGTGAATGCGTGACCTGCGGCAATGTTTCGACCTCGGATCGGTGTGACATCTGTGTTTCAGAAAAACGTGCAACCGGCGAGATCTGCGTGGTCGAAGACGTGGCCGACTTGTGGGCGATGGAGCGCGCGGGTCTGTTCAAAGGCCGCTATCACGTGCTGGGCGGAACCTTGTCTGCGCTGGACGCCGTCGGTCCCGAGGATCTGGGCATTCCACGTCTGGTTCAGCGGGTGGTGGATGACAGCATCAGCGAGGTTATTCTCGCCTTGAATGCCACCGTCGACGGACAGACCACCGCGCATTACATCGCGGACGAACTTGAAGGCCGGTGTCTGGTATCCTCGCTTGCGCAAGGTGTCCCCATCGGCGGCGAGCTGGATTATCTGGACGAAGGCACGATCTCGGCAGCCCTGTCCGCACGAAAGCGGATGTAAGTCACGGATCAGAACTGATCCAAAAGCCTCTTCAAGTAATCGCGTTCCAGTTCGGGGCGATCCGTCTCGCCCGAGCGCTTGCGCAATTCCTGCATCAATTCTTCGGCCCGGCGATAGGTTTCATCCGTGTCACCCAGTGGATTATCCGTTTGATTGGCCCCACCGCGCCCGGTTTGGCTGCGGCCTAGCGGGTCTTGGGTCGATGCACTTTCGCTGTCGCCGGGGTTTCCACCCTGCTGACCTTCCTGCTGCGCCTGTTGATTGGCCATTGCTTCGTCGAACTGGCGCAACCCTTCGCGCATGGCCTCCATCGCGTCGGCTTGCTGGTTCAGGGCTTCGGGGATGTCACCTTCATCCAGCGCTTCGGCGGCTTGACCCATCGCACGGCCCGCTTCATCCAGCGCTTCGCGTGCAGCTTGGCCTGCAGGATCGCCCGCGCCGGGCAAGTTTCGGCGTTGGGCGTTCAGCTGGTCTTGTAGGGCGCGCTGGCGATCAGCAAGGCTGCTGCCGGGATCGTCGCCCCCGCCGCCTAGGCTCTCGGGTCCCTCTTGTCCGCCGCCTTCGCCGGTCTGACCTTGTTCGCCCCCCGCACCATCGTGGCTTTGCCCGCGACCTTGGCCCCCGTCACGCCCTTCGTTGCCTTCGCTTTCGCCAGCTTGAGAGCCCTGTCCTTGACCCTGTTCCTGAAGATCACGGAAGGCCTGGTCTGACAGCCCCTGTTGCTGGCGCATGGTCTCGCGCAGTTCTTCGCGTGCGCCCTCGCCGGGGCGCTGGCCTTCACCACCCCGCGAGGCTTGCATGTTCTCCATCATCCGGCGCATCTGCTCTAGCATCTGCATCGCTTCGTCGGTTCGGCCTTTGCGCATCAATTCCTCGATCTGGTCCATCATTGCGTCCAGATCGGATTGGCTAAGTTCGATTAAGTTGTCCGGTTGCGGCGCGTTCGGGTCGCCCTGAGGTTCTTGCTGCGCCAGTTGCTCCATATAATCGCGCATCGCATCGCGGTATTCGTCCATCAACTCGGCCAGTTCTTCGGGTGTGGCCCCGTCACGCATTGCTTGTTCTAGGCGGCGATGTGCCTCTTCCATACGGGCGCGCGCGTCGTCCAGTTGGCCATCTTCCAATTCGACCGCGACATCCCACAAAACCTGAGCGATTTCGTCCCGCAGTTCCCCGGGGACACCGCTGGCAACTTCGGTGAAGTCGAGACCCGCCTCGAGCCGCCGGATCACACCACGCAGCTGCAGATATATTCCCTCGGGTAGGGACAACTCTTCTGGGTGGACCAGTGTGGCACGCAGAACTTGTGACACACGCCGCGCGTTGGCGCGGTTCCACAGAAGATCGCGGCGTTGTTCGATCAGTGTTTTCGCGAACGGATCCAGGAAACGGCGGGCGGGCAGGGTCATGGGATAGGGTTCGCTGTCTCCGACCTGTTTCGCGCCATCTTGCGTTTGAAAGGTTAAGGTGACGGGCAAACCGGCATAGGGATGTTCGGTCAGGTTCTCCTGTAGTACGCCTTCGATCAAGGTGCGCGCGCCGCGATAGGGCAAGGGTAGGTCCACCGTCACCTCTGGCCGTGGTTCTGGGGCAATGGTCAGTCCGTGATCCCGTGTTATATCGTCGAGCAAAAGGGTGATGATGACCTCTCCGCTGGTGACGCCATAGTCGTCGCTTGCGACGAACCCGAGCGTGAAATCACCGTTGAGCTGCCGGGTAAGCGGCCCGTTCGGGCGAACACTAGGTGGGGTATCTTCGAGCGCCGTGATCATCCAGTCGCGCGTCTCGGGTCCGTTAATAGACAAGGTACCGCTGCGCGTGATCCGATGGGTTAAGCTGGGGCCGGCGTTGGCGTCATTGTCCAGAATGGAACCTGCAAAGCCCAAGGCGTTTAGGTCGCCGTACTTGCGCAGGGTCAGGCGACTATCCTTGGGGATGGTCAGGGCGCCATCCGGTTGATCGTCCAGATACAAGCTGGGTTTGCCTGTATATGAGGGCGGTTCAATCCAGCCTTCCCAACTGGCAGCGACTGGGGCTGCTGCGCCGGTTGTGCCGGTCGTTGTGCCGGATTGCCATGGCCCAAATCCAATCGCCACCACGGCCCCGGTCGCAGCGATCAGACGCAATGCAAACGGGTCTTTCCGTGCCACCCGCAGATCGGGTGCAACCGGCTGCACGTCGTCCAGACGCGCGAGCATCCGATCCTGATGTGCCTGCCACAACCCGGCCGAAGCCACGTCGTCTACACCCGTGGCTTGGTCATCTTGAAGCGTGGCAATCGGGTGGCCGGTCAGGCTGTCATCCAACCGTCGAAGGGCGTGCCCTGATGTTGGCCAAATGAATCGGCGGGCAGCAAAAATAAGGCAAGTAAGGGCGACCAACCCCAAAGGCGCGGACACCGCCCAGCCGCGAAGACCGCCGAAGCCCGCTAGCGCAATTGCCACCAAACCCACGGTGGCCAACGGCCAGCCAGCTTGCCAAAGCCGTTCCAATACCATCCCGCCCCTTGTCAACGCCAAGGGCCAACGAAGGCGCTTTTGCACCTTCTGGGACAGGTCGGGCCGGGTCACCGGACCCGTGGAAACATCACAGCCATTCTGGAATGGTATCGCGTCCCAGCATCTCTTCATAGGTGGGACGTGCGCGGATGACGGCATATTGATCGCCCATCACCAGCACTTCAGGGATCAGGGGGCGCGAGTTGTACTCGGACGCCATCACCGCGCCATAGGCCCCGGCCGAACGGAAAGCGATCAGATCGTCAGGATTCAGGCCGTCCAAATCGCGGCCTTTAGCGAAGGTGTCGCCGGTCTCGCAAATCGGGCCGACAATGTCATAGCGCGATTTTTCTTCGCCGGGGGCGGCTTCGACCACGGGGATGATGTCGTGATGCGCTTCGTACATGGCGGGGCGCACAAGGTCGTTCATCGCGGCGTCAACGATCAGGAAGTCCTGCCCCTCGCCCTCTTTCACATAGATGACCGAGGTGACCATGATCCCAGCATTGCCGGACACCAGACGACCCGGCTCGATCTCGATCTCGCAACCCAAATGGCCCACGGTTTCCTTCACCATCTGCCCGTATTCGATGGGCAGTGGCGGCGCGTCGTTCGAGCGTTCGTAAGGAATGCCAAGCCCGCCGCCCAGATCAAGGCGCGTAATATCATGACCATCTTCGCGCAGCGCTTCGGTTAATTCGGCGACCTTTTCATAGGCCTCACGGAACGGCTGAAGCTCGGTCAGCTGCGAGCCGATATGCACGTCGATGCCGACGGCTTTAAGGCCGGGCAGGGAAGCGATTTCAGCATAGACTTCGCGTGCGCGTGCAATCGGAATGCCGAACTTGTTTTCAGATTTCCCGGTCGAAATTTTGGCGTGGGTTTTCGCGTCTACATCCGGGTTCACGCGTACGGTAACGGGGGCAATAACACCCAACTCGCTGGCGACCTCGGACAAGACGCGCATTTCCGGTTCGCTTTCCAGATTGAACTGGCGGATGCCGTTGGTCAGCGCCAGACGCATTTCGTCGCGGGTTTTGCCAACGCCCGAAAAGACGATCCGTTCGCCGGGAACACCTGCAGCAATCGCGCGGCGGTATTCACCACCCGAGACCACGTCCATGCCCGCACCCATTTCGCCCAGCAGTTTCAGAACGGCGAGGTTCGAGTTCGACTTGACCGCGAAACAGACAAGATGGTCAGCCCAATCCAGAGCTTCATTGAACAGCCCGATATGACGTTTCAGCGTTGCAGAAGAATAGACATAGAAGGGCGTGCCAACTTCGGCAGCGATCTCTTCAATCGATACGTCTTCGGCGTGCAATACGCCATCGCGGTAAAGGAAATGGTCCATCTTGGGCCTCGTCTGTCTGCGCTTTCACGATGCCCTAGCGGAACTGGGCGTCTCGCTCAACCCTCGGCCTTGATCGCAATGAAAAAACGCCGGTCGTGGTGACCGGCGTTTTCTAGGTAGATGCGGTAAGATTTACTGGGCCGCGACATCCTCGGCAGACCCCGGGCGAATAGGCTCGCCGTCTGCGCCGCAGGCCGCCAGCCCCAGAAGGGCGGTGATCAGAAGCGCGCGGATCATGCCAGCGACTCGGTCCAGCGGGCGATCTGCTTGCGCACTTCGCTGGGTGCGGTACCGCCATACGATGTGCGCGACGCAACCGAGTTGTGGACACCCAGAACGCCGAAGACTTCGTCGGTGATCTGCGCGTTGACCGACTGCATGTCTTCCAGCGACAGGTCGGGCAGGTCGCAACCACGTTCCTCGGCCATCGCCACCAGAGACCCGGTGACGTGGTGGGCGTCACGGAACGGCATGTTCAATGCGCGTACGCACCAGTCAGCCAAATCAGTGGCAGTCGAGAAACCGGACGAGGCCGCAGCTTCAAGGCTTTCGGTATTGGCGGTCATGTCCGCAACCATCCCGGTCATCGCAGCCAGTGCCAGCATCAGGTTGTCGGCGGCGTCAAAGACTTGCTCTTTGTCTTCCTGCATGTCTTTGGAGTAGGCCAGCGGCAGACCCTTCATAACGGTCATCAACCCGATGTTGGCGCCCATGATCCGGCCAATCTTTGCGCGGATCAGCTCGGCGGCGTCAGGGTTGCGTTTTTGCGGCATGATCGATGAACCCGTCGACCATTTGTCCGACATGCGCACGAAACGGAACTGGGCCGAGGACCAGATAACCAGCTCTTCCGCGAAGCGCGATAGGTGCATGGCGCAGATGGTGGCCGAGGACAGGAACTCCAGCGCGAAGTCGCGATCAGCCACCGCGTCCAGAGAGTTTGCGGTGGGGCGGTCAAAACCCAAGGCCTCGGCCGTCATGTGGCGGTCGATGGGGAAGGACGTTCCGGCCAACGCAGCTGATCCCAGCGGGCTTTCGTTCATACGGGCACGTGCGTCGCGGAAGCGTGACATGTCGCGGCCGAACATCTCGACATAGGCCATCATGTGGTGGCCCCATGTCACGGGCTGTGCAGTTTGCAGGTGGGTGAAGCCGGGCATGACCCAATCGGCACCCGCTTCCGCCTGACCCAGCAGCGCGCGGATCAAGGCCTCGAGCCCTTCAATTGCAGCGTCCATCTGGTCACGGACCCAGAGTTTGAAATCGGT
Organism: Aliiroseovarius sp. S253; assembly: GCF_049800855.1. Classification (NCBI taxonomy): domain Bacteria; kingdom Pseudomonadati; phylum Pseudomonadota; class Alphaproteobacteria; order Rhodobacterales; family Paracoccaceae; genus Aliiroseovarius; species Aliiroseovarius sp. S253. The sequence continues at coordinate 138,686 of NZ_JBNAFW010000001.1, forward strand.
GGCTACTTGGTCGTTGCGCGACCGGGCGGTGTGCAGACGACCAGCAGGTTCGCCGACGATCTCTTTCAAACGCGCTTCCACGTTCATGTGGATGTCTTCCAGCGCGGTCGAGAAGGCGAAGTTGCCCGCTTCGATCTCGGCCAGCACGGTCAACAGACCTTCGCGGATGACCTTGGCGTCACCTTCGGTGATCACACCGGTTGCGGCTAGCATCGCGGCATGGGCGCGCGAGCCTTCAATGTCCTGTCGCGCCATGCGCTGGTCATAGCCGATCGAGGCGTTGATCGCCTCCATGATCGCGTCGGGACCCGCCGAGAACCGGCCGCCCCACATTTCATTCGCGGATTTCGTGTCGTCGCTCATGATCTGCCTTTCAGGACATATTTCTTCTGGGCAATGCTATACGCGGCAAGGCGGGTGGGTGCAATTGCTCTGGCCACGGTTCCATGTGGCGTGGATTTGCCGACGTGACCGGATTGCCTTTGTGTCGCAACGTGCAGTCCCTACAGTGGTTAGACAAATCGCTGTCGACAGGACCCCAGATGCCACAACACTCCACCCTCTTCAGCCGCCGCATGGCGATGGCCACGCTGTCTGCTGCCGCCATGATACCGGGTCGCGTGCTGGCCGATAGTGGATTTTCAGGCTGGCTGTCGGGGTTTTCGACCAAAGCGCGCTCGGCAGGGGTTGGTGACACGGCCTTAAAAGCGTTAAGGCGGGCGGAATACCTGCCCTCGGTCATTAAGTCGGACCGCCGCCCGGCGGAAACGGCGCGTAGCTTGCAGGACTATATTGCATCGGCGGCCTCGCCTCAGCGGATCAAGGGCGGGCAGCGGGCGTTGTCCCGCTATCCCACGCTTCTGAAGAAGATCGAGAAGAAATACGGCGTTCCCAAAGAAGTCATCGTCGCGATTTGGGGAATGGAAAGCAGTTTTGGTGCGGTTCGCGGGTCTGCTTCGGTCCTGTCGACACTTGCCACGCTTGCCTATGAAGGTCGCCGGCGTGACTTGTTCGAGGCCGAGTTGATGGCCGCCTTGCAGATCCTCAGCTCGGGCGATGTATCGCCTTCGCGCATGAAGGGGTCTTACGCCGGGGCGATGGGACACACGCAATTCATGCCTAGCTCGTATTTAGCCCATGCCGAGGATTTCAACCGCGACGGTGCGCGCGACATCTGGTCGGATGATCCGACGGATGCGCTGGCGTCGACCGCAGCCTATCTGCGCGCAAAGGGGTGGACCAAAGGCCAGCCTTGGGCGGCCGAGGTGCGTCTGCCCAAAGGGTTCGATCTTGCTCTGACTGGGCGGGTTTATTCGCGCCGGTTGCGCGATTGGGGGAAGATTGGAGTTACTGATGTGAAGGGACGGGCGTTGACGGGTGCTGATAGTGGCGCGCTGATTCTGCCTGCTGGACCGACGGGCCCGATCTTCATGATCTTCCAGAATTTCCACGTGCTGAAGACCTATAACTATGCAGACAGCTATGTGATCGGCGTAGGGCATCTGTCAGACCGCCTTGCCGGAGGTCGCGCGATTCAGGCCAGTTACCCGAAGAAACCCTGGGGAATGTCGTCCAAAGAACGACAGGCGCTTCAGAAACGCCTGAACGATCTGGGTTTTCAGGCAGGCCGTCCCGACGGCGTCATCGGTGAAAAGGGGCGCGCCGCTATCCGCGCGTTTGAGGCATCGCAGGGGATGCCGGTGACCGGAGTGCCAAGCGTTCAGCTTTTGGCGAGACTGAGCTAAACTTGATCGTGCCGATGGCAACTGACCAGATGGTTGTTGAACAGTCCGCAAGCTTCCATCCACGCATAGACAATGGTCGGGCCACAAAACTTGAATCCGGCTTTCTTTAGATCTTTCGATATCTGAGTGGATAGCGAAGAAGATGTCGGCACCTCATCCAATGTCTTGTAGCGCCCGTTCAACGGCGCGCCGTCGACATAGCCCCACATCATGTCCCGAAAGGCCTCTGCGCCGCCCAAGTCCAGATAGGCCTGCGCATTGGTGATCGTGGCGGCGATCTTGCCGCGATGCCGGATAATGCCCTTGTCTTGCAGCAGGCGGTCAATCTCGGGCTCGCCCCATGTTGCGATCTGTTCGGGATCAAACCCTTCGAAAGCCGCACGAAAATTATCTCGCTTTTTAAGGATTGTGATCCAACTTAGTCCGGCCTGAAATCCGTCAAGGATCAACTTCTCCCACAGGGCGCGTCCATCCCATTCAGGCACACCCCACTCAAGGTCATGATATTCCTGATAAATAGGCTCGCTCCCACACCACGGGCAGCGGGGGGTGTCAGGGCTTTGCGACGGGGAATGGGTCATATTGTCAGGTCCGTGAAAGTTTTAGGTAACTTGTCTGATTTACGTCTCATTAGCATAGAATTGCCACTCATGGTCGTACGGCAGCAGAGGCGACACAATGTTCAACTTTGGAAGTAAGACATCCCCAAACGCGCAGATGCAAGATCCCGTGGACGGCCCAATCGGGGATCCGCTGAGTTCGGCCATCGGGATTCGCGATAAGGACGCGATCAGCTTAGTGCGCGATGCGTTGCGAAAGAAACGTGTTCGGCTGGCCTTTCAGCCTGTCATTCAAACGACGAACCCAGATCGCCGTGCGTTCTTCGAAGGGCTGATACGGGTTTTGGATTCTAATGGGCGGGTGATTCCCGCCAAGGACTTTATCGACTCGGTTGAAGACAAGGAGATGGGTCGCAAATTGGACGCGCTGGCGCTGGAAAAAGGATTGGAGGCTTTGCAGGCTGAACCTGGTTTGCGACTGGCCATCAATATGTCTGCCAGATCGATCGGATATCCGGGTTGGAAGAAGGTGCTAGAGCGCGGGCTCGAAGATGATCCGCATTTGGGCGAACGTCTGATCCTTGAGATCACGGAACGCACCGCGATCACCATGCCAGAGCTAGTGCGGGTCTTCATGGCCGAGATGCAGGGGCATGGTATCAGCTTTGCGTTAGATGACTTTGGGGCAGGCTATACCTCGTTCAAATACCTTAAAGATTTCTATTTCGATATCATCAAGATTGACGGCGAATTTATCCGAGGAATTCACAGTGATCCGGACAATCAGATCCTCACACAGGCAATGATCTCGGTCGCGCGGCATTTTGATATGTTCACCGTAGCTGAAAGTGTTGAATCAGCCGAGGACGCAGCATTTCTGACCCAAATCGGAGTGGACTGCATGCAAGGATATTATTTCGGTGTGCCGACCTTGGATCCCTATTGGCGCAAAGCGGCTTAGGCACGTGTGATAACGCAACCACGCTCACGCCGCTTGATTTTCTCTGCAATGCAGCACAGGATGCGCCCAGCAATGATCGTGCGGGATGGCGTGTGTTTTGGAAATTTATGAAACACGCGACAGATTGCTGATCGTCAGTCTGGAGGAAAAGGAAGCATCATGACCAATGTTGTAATCGTATCGGCCGCGCGTACCGCCGTGGGCAGTTTCTCGGGGTCGTTCTCGAACACACCCGCTCATGACCTCGGCGCCGCCGTTCTGGCCGAGATCGTCGCCCGTGCTGGGATTGACCCGTCAGAGGTCAGCGAGACCATTCTTGGTCAGGTGCTTCAAGCCGGCCAAGGCCAAAACCCTGCACGTCAGGCGCATATCAATGCGGGTTACGCGAAAGAGGCATCAGCTTGGGGTATCAACCAGGTTTGTGGCTCGGGCCTGCGCACCGTGGCGCTGGGCGCACAGCATGTTCAGCTGGGTGATGCAGCAATCGTCGCTGCCGGTGGCCAAGAGAACATGACCCTCAGCCCCCACGTCGCACACCTGCGTGCGGGCCACAAAATGGGCGACATGAAATTCATCGACTGCATGATCAAGGATGGTCTGTGGGATGCGTTCAACGGTTACCACATGGGTCAAACCGCCGAGAACGTCGCAGAGAAATGGCAGATCACCCGCGATATGCAGGACGAATTCGCCGTTGCCTCGCAGAACAAGGCTGAAGCCGCTCAGAAAGCTGGAAAATTCGCCGACGAAATCGTGCCCTTCACAGTGAAAACCCGCAAGGGCGACATCATCGTAGATCAGGATGAATACATCCGTCACGGCGCCACCATGGAAGCCATGCAGAAACTGCGCCCGGCCTTTATCAAGGACGGTTCGGTGACCGCTGCAAACGCTTCGGGCATCAACGACGGCGCCGCCGCCGTTCTGCTGATGTCGGCAGATGAAGCCGAGAAGCGTGGGCTGGAGCCGCTGGCACGCATCGCGTCCTACGCGACCGCTGGTCTGGACCCGTCGATTATGGGCGTTGGCCCAATTCACGCGTCGGGTAAGGCGCTGGATAAGGCCGGCTGGAAAGCTCAGGATCTGGATCTGGTCGAGGCCAACGAGGCCTTCGCTGCACAGGCCTGTGCCGTGAACAAAGACATGGATTGGAACCCGGACGTGGTCAACGTGAACGGCGGCGCCATCGCCATCGGTCACCCGATCGGCGCCTCGGGCTGCCGTATCCTGAACACGCTGTTGTTCGAAATGAAGCGCCGCGAAGCCAAGAAGGGTCTGGCGACCCTGTGTATCGGCGGCGGCATGGGCGTGGCTATGTGCCTCGAACGTCCGTAAGGTCGAAAGATACGATCGAAAAGGCGCCTTCGGGCGCCTTTTTTATTAACTGTTTTGTCGTGCTCTTGTCGCAACCGCAAAATAAAACTCTGCATTGCGGCAAAATGTTTGCGCAATAATATTGCGCAAGTTAAATTGAAAATGTAACAGAGTTTCAGACTCAGATTCGAAGTGGAGGAATATCATGGCCCGAGTTGCACTCGTCACCGGAGGTTCGCGCGGTATTGGCGCATCAATTTCAAAAGCGCTGAAAGCGGAAGGCTACGAGGTCGCCGCGACCTTCGCCGGCAACGAAGAGAAAGCCGCAGCCTTCACCGCCGAGACCGGCATCAAGACCTACAAGTGGAATGTTGGCAGCTATGAGGAAAGCAAAGCTGGCATCGCACAGGTTGAAGCTGATCTTGGTCCTGTCGACGTAGTTGTTGCCAACGCAGGCATCACCCGCGACGCACCTTTCCACAAGATGACCCCCGAACAGTGGCAGGAAGTCATCGACACCAACCTGACCGGCGTGTTCAACACCGTACACCCGATCTGGCCCGGCATGCGTGAACGCAAGTTCGGCCGCATCATCGTGATCAGCTCGATCAACGGTCAGAAAGGCCAGTTTGCTCAGGTGAACTATGCTGCGACCAAAGCTGGCGATCTGGGTATCGTCAAGTCGCTGGCACAAGAAGGCGCACGTGCGGGCATCACCGCCAACGCCATCTGCCCCGGCTATATCGCGACCGAAATGGTTATGGCGATCCCGGAAAAAGTGCGCGATTCGATCGTTGCAGGCATCCCGGCAGGCCGTCTGGGTGAACCGGAAGAGATCGCGCGCTGCGTAGCCTTCCTGGCGTCCGATGATGCGGGCTTCATCAACGGTTCGACCATCTCGGCCAACGGTGCACAGTTCTTCGTTTAATTACGCAGGACAATCACAATTCAGGGGCTGGCTGTTATGGCCGGCCCTTTTTGTTTTCAGTGCGGCAAGGGGCAGCGCGAAGGCTGCTACGATCCAACGGCCCACCAGACGAAACATCTTGGAACGTTCGGCGTGAGCACGTTCGTAGGTAATACGAAGATCGGTCTGTGATGTGGCAGTTTCTAGCATGGCGTTATCTTTCTTAAGTCATCTTTGCCTGGCCCCAATATGGGGCTTTGAAAATCTAGCGACAAACGAGACTTTCCATCCTTTCGGGTAAATGATACTTAACTGAAATGAGCGATCGTCCACCCCCGTTAACCGCCCTGCGCGCATTTGATGCCGCTGCCCGCCATATGTCCTTCCAAAAAGCTGCGGCTGAACTGAATGTGACGCCAGCAGCCCTGTCCTTTCAGATCAAATCGCTGGAAGAACATTTTGGTGCTCCGCTATTTCATCGACTGAATCGCGCAGTTGAACTGACCGAGGCTGGACGCCTGCTTGCCCCCGGTGCGGCAGATGGGTTCGAGATGCTGACCAGCGCCTGGCGCAATGCGCGGCGCAGTTTGGACAGCAACACTCTGACCGTTACCGCCGGGCCAGCGTTTACGTCGAAGTGGCTTGCGCCTCGGCTGTATGCCTTCGCCCACGATCATCCTGAGATCGAGCTTCGCTTTGCGGCGGGTCTGAAGATGGTGGATCTGAACCGGGACGAGATCGATGTTGCCATCCGCTTTGGCTATGGTCCGGATGACGGGTTGTACTCTCATCCGCTGGCAAGCGAGTGGCTAACACCGGTGATGTTGCCTGCCTTGGCTGAGAAATATCCCGAGCCAAAAGACCTGCTGTCTGCCCCGCTGATTCACAACACATCAGATGACTTTCTGAACCCGCCATGCGACTGGCCGGCGTGGCTGCGCGCTGCTGGGGTAGAAGGCACCCCTCGCATCGCATCGGTATTCTCGCAGCCAGACCATGCGTTGGATGCGGCGATGGCGGGGGTGGGCGTTGTACTGGGGCGGCGCGCGTTTGTTGTGAAGTATCTGGCCGAAGGACGGCTGGTTGCGCCCTATGGCTTGGCCTTGTCGACTAAGGCGCGTTTTCGTTTCCTGTGCCGTCAGGGACAAGAAAACCGCCCTGCGATTGCGGCCTTCCGCGATTGGGTGATTGCAGAGATCGCAAAAAACACGCATGTGACTGAAAGTTTGAAAATCGTTTCGGTCGAGGATCAGTCGTGACACGCAAAACTGCCACCTTCATCGGGTTCATCGCCGTATTGCTGTGGTCGCTTCTTGCGCTGTTCACCGTAGGGACCGACCCTGTGCCGCCTTTCCAACTGGCCGCGATGACCTTTCTGGTGGGTGGAACGCTGGGCGTGATCTGGATTGGTGCGACTGAAGGTCTGGGCATTCTGCGCACCGTTAGCTGGCGAGTCTACGCATTCGGGACGTTGGGCCTGTTTGGCTATCACGCGCTATATTTTTCGGCATTGCGCATGGCACCCGCAGCCGAAGCTGGATTGATCGCTTATCTCTGGCCACTCTTTATCGTTTTGTTTTCCGGGCTGTTGCCAGGTGAAAGCCTTCGCCCAATGCATGTGATCGGTGCGTTGATCTCGTTTGCGGGTGCTGCGCTGATCGTGCTTGGAGGGGCTTCGGGATTTGATACAACTGCGCTGCCGGGCTTTGTTCTGGCGTTCCTCTGTGCGCTTACATGGTCGGGATATTCGGTTCTGTCACGGCGGCTGGGAAATACCCCCACGGCTTCGGTCGTGGTGTTCTGTCTTGCCACAGCCATTCTGTCTACTGGCGCACATTTCATGTGGGAGGACACGGTCTGGCCCAACGGCACGCTGGGCTGGGCATCCGTCTTGGGGCTGGGATTGGGGCCGGTCGGGTTGGCCTTCTATGTCTGGGATGTGGGTGTCAAACGCGGTGATATTCAGCTTCTGGGCGTCGCGAGCTATGGCGCGCCGTTGCTGTCCACGCTTGTGTTGATCTTGGCTGGTGTTGCCCAGCCTCACCCATCCTTGCTGATCGCGGGGGTGTTGATCACTGCTGGGGCTTTAATGGCGGCACGGGCCAGTGCCGGTTCGTCAAAACAGACCTGACCCGAGCCTAAAGTCGTCAGGCCGTAGCCGTCGTCAGTCGTTCAATTTCTTCCTTGAGCTGGAGCTTTTGCTTTTTTAGTTCGGATATCTCGGCGTCTGTACTGCCGGGCGCGCGCTGGATCTCTTCGACTTTTTCCGAGAGGACCTCGTGTTTCCTGCGCAGCTCTTCAAGATGCGAACTCATGCTCATGGGGATCCTCCTGTTGGTTTATAGAACGTACCGAGTGCACCACACTTTCTTCCGCTTGTCACGAAAACGTTGCAAATCTTTGCGGGTATCTGCTGACGTGGTTGCCTGGCGTTTAACCGTTCGGGCTTATCCCCAGTTCAAGGCAGCACCATCGCGCAGGATGGCTTGTATCGCAGGCGTATAATGCTCGCGATCCGAAGTATGTTCGGCGCCTTCATGCAGAACAATCGGTGCCGCCAGTCGAAACGCCGCGCGTCCGCCCTTGCGGGCCTGCACTAGCAACAGTTTCGCCGCACGGCCGGTGCGCGGTGACAGGGGCTGCACCACAACCGATCCCAATCGGTCATCGAGTGCCGAAAGAATGTCCGGCAGCCGCTCGGCCGCATTGATCATTGTCAGCATCCCACGCGGTTTCAGACGTCGCGTGGCCTGATCCATCCAAATGGCCAGCGGGGTTTCTTCGCCCATTGCCTGTTCACGTGCATCGTGCGGCGACATGCTGCCCCGTGCACGGTCAAAATAGGGCGGGTTCATGATTACATGATCGAAGTTCTGAGCGCGCAAAACCTCCGGCATCTGGGCCAGATCTCCGTCATGCACGGTCAGAGAAATTCCGTTGTCTTTCGCATTCTTGCGCGCCAATTCCGCATGATCCGCCTGGCGTTCAATTCCATGAAGCCCCAATCCCGGAATGCGTCGCCCAAGACACAAGGACGCAGCTCCGACACCGCACCCCAGCTCCAGCACTGACTGGCCGGACTGTGCGGGGACTGCGCTGGCCAGAAAGACAGGGTCGACGCCCGCACGATAGCCCGTTCTGGGTTGAGACAGCACCAACTGTCCGCCCAGAAAGTCATCCTGTGTCAGGTCGTCCAAGGTCATCATGGCCTTTCAGCTTTCGAAGGCGATGTCGTGGTCGCGCAGGATCGCGCGAGCGATGAACAGATCTTCGTCACGCACCATTAGGCGGCGCGGCAAAATGCCAATGGACCCTTCCAGCGCGCTCATATGGACGTCCATCGCAAAGCAAGCTATATCCTCGCCTGTAAGAAGGGCGGTGACGAAGGGGATCATGGTTGGATCCGTGGTTCTCAGAAGCTCTTTCATGCATTCGGAGATAAGGGCATCCCTGCCCATTTGTCGAGCCGGTTGACGGGAAGGTGAAGATGCTGATCGAAGCTGCACATAAACCGCATGAGCGTCTGGGTCAGCATCTGGCCGAGGATTTGGAGGCCGTGAATACCCTGATTCGCGAACGTATGGCCTCGAAACATGCGCCACGTATTCCCGAAGTGACTGCACATCTGGTTGATGCAGGCGGCAAACGTCTGCGCCCCATGCTGACTTTGGCGGCAGCGCGTCTGTGCGGCTATGAAGGCCCCTATCACATCCATCTGGCTGCAACGGTTGAATTCATTCACACCGCGACCCTGCTGCACGATGACGTGGTGGATGAAAGTGCTCAACGCCGTGGCCGTCCCACCGCAAACCTTCTGTGGGACAACAAATCCAGCGTTCTGGTCGGTGATTACCTGTTCTCGCGCTCGTTCCAGCTGATGACCGACACCGGGTCGCTGGATGTGCTGCGCATCCTATCCAATGCCTCGGCCACGATTGCCGAAGGCGAAGTGCTGCAGCTGACCGCTGCACAGGATTTGTCGACAGATGAAGACATCTATCGCCAGGTCGTGCGCGGCAAGACGGCGGCGCTTTTCTCGGCCGCGACCGAGGTGGGCGGCGTCATCGCGGATGCTCCCAAAGAACAAGTGCAAGCGCTGTTTGACTATGGTGACGCGCTGGGCATTTCCTTCCAGATCGTAGATGACCTTCTGGATTACTGGGGCGGCGACGCCACCGGCAAGAACATCGGCGACGATTTTCGCGAACGCAAACTGACCCTGCCGCTGATCAAAGCTGTGGCCAAAGCTGACGCAAATGAGCGCGCCTTCTGGATCCGAACGATCGAAAAAGGTCGTCAGGAAGAGGGTGACTTGGAGCACGCTCTGGTGCTTTTGAACAAACATGGCGCGCTGCAAGACACACGGGCCGAGGCCATTGCTTGGGCCGACAAAGCCAAAGCTGCCCTGACCGTACTACCCGACGCGCCGATCCGGCACATGCTCCACGACATCGCGGACTACGTGGTCGCACGTCTGAATTAAACTCTCATTTTCTTACCAGAAATATCCCGGGGGAGCGCGCAGCGCGGGGGCAGAGCCCCCTCAGGCTCACGAAGTGAGCCACCGAAGCCCTAGGATAGCTTTGCAGCTTCTACCCACCATTTCGGCTTCGTCTGCGCCAGTGCCTTTGCGCCCGCCTTCGCGGCGTCCTCTGTTTCGAACAAGGCAAAACACGTGGCCCCGGATCCAGACATCCGCGCCAGTCGTGCGCCGGGCAGATCCGATAGCGAGTCCAATACATCCTGAATGACCGGAGACCGAGCAATGGCTGGGGCTTCCAGATCATTGCGCTGGGTGGCGAGCCAGTCGATGAACGCGCCGGTCTTCATTCCTTGTGGGATTCGTTTGGGCATGGGCGGGTTCTGTTTGCTCTCCAAAGCCTTGAAGACTTCCGGGGTGGGCACATCAACGCCGGGATTTGCCAGAATCGCAAACAGGGGTGGTAGACCGGGGCAGGGGGCGACGTCTTCGCCAATGCCGCGCATGCGCGCCGCTTGTCGCATCAGGCAGACACGCACATCTGCACCCAGTTCTGCCACGCCTTCGGGTAGGCGCGTATCTCCCAGCAAGTCCGACAGCGCCAATATGGTCGCTGCCGCGTCCGAGCTTCCGCCCCCGATCCCTGCCGCTGCGGGAAGATGCTTGGACAGAACGATATGCACAGGGACGCCAAACAGGTCCGCTGCGCGGGCGACAAGATTGGTGCCATCGGTCGGGACGCCCTCGGCGCGTGGACCGATCACTTCAAGTCGGTTCGCCTCAGCTGGCATCACGGTGATCCGGTCGCCCACATCGGCAAAGACCACAAGGCTGTCCAGCAAGTGATAGCCATCGCGTCGCTGTCCCGTGACGTGCAGGGTCAGGTTCACCTTAGCGGGGGCGAAAACCTTGGTGATGCTCATTCGGTGGCGCGCAGGGGATCGGCCCCTTCTTCTTCCAGCACTAAGTCCAGACCGACCTCAAGCTTGCGACGGATGCGGTCAGGATCCAGCTCGGTCAGGTCTGTGTCATCGGTGATGAAGCTCAGGGCGCGGCTCCATTGGAACTCGGCCTCGCGCTTGCGGCCAACGGCCCAATAGGTGTCGCCCAGATGGTCATTTAGGATGGGTTCCACCGGCTCCAGCTCGACCGCGCGCTCCATTTGCTCGACGGCGTCGTCATAGCGGCCCAAGCGATAGAAAACCCAACCCAGACTGTCGACGATATAGCCGCGATCCGGTCGGGCCGCGACAGCGCGTTCGATCATGCCCAGAGCCTCGTCCAGTTTTTCGCGGCGTTCGACCAGCGAGTAGCCCAGATAGTTCAAGACTGTGGGTTGTTCAGGGCTGAGTTCCAGAGCTTTGCGGAAATCGGCCTCGGCGGCGGTCCAATCGTCTAGTTTATGAGCGGCAATTGCGCGTTGGAAATAGGTGGGCCATTGGGCAGGCAGGTCGGCTTCGAACCGTGAAATGGCCAGATCATAAGCGTCGCGGGCTTCGGCAAAGCGGTCTTGCTGCATTAACGTGTCCCCAAGCGCCACGCGGAAGCGGACCGTGTCGGGGAAGGCTTCGGCAAGGGTGCGCAGCTCTCCTGTGGCTTCGTCCAGCCGGTCGGCTCGGCGCAGCACATCGGTGCGGCCAAGAGCGGCGTGCTGATAGGCGAAGCTGTCTTGGGGGACACGGCCAAAGGTCTCGATCGCCAAGTCATGATGCCCCATTCCCTCAAGGATCTGGGCTGAAAGAACCAGAACTCCTGCGTGGGTGGGCACCAGATGCTCGGCCAAGCGGTTGTAAAGCAGGATGCCGGTTTGATCGCCTTCGGTCCCAACCGTTTCGGCAACGGCGAATAGAAGCTCAGCGATACCGTCTTGTGGCGACCGAATGACGTTGAACTCAAGCGTCTTTCCGGATTCAAGATCTGCAATCATTTGCTCGACTTCCGGATCGGTCATGCCGGACTGCGCCGCTTTCATCAGCTCAAGAGCTTCCTCTTGGCGATCGCTTTGGCTAAGCGCCTGGGCATGGGCAAACAGGCCCGAGCGGTTCAGCTGCAACGCCCCGTCCTCGCCCCCCAGAATGCTTGCCGCGCCTTCGAAGTCGCCGACATAGGCCAGTGCCAAGGCTTTTTGATACAGCGTGAAGCCAAGGCTGGCGCTGTCTTCGCCCAGCGTGTCAAAAATGGTCAGCGCATCCGACATTTTGCCCTGCCCAATGCGGATCCATGCCTGAATCATTTGATCAATGACCGGTGCGATCGATACCTTGCTGCCCACAAGTCCGGTCGCCGTGTCCCAGTCGTCTGATTTCAGCGCTTCGCCCAACAAGACCAAGGCTGCGATCTGGTTGCCTTCACTGACCGACGCCAGCCTGCGCGCATAGGGCAGCGCATCATCCAGTTTTCCCAGCGCAATCTGGGCGACAATCAGCCCTTCTAACACGTCCAGATTTTCGGGATCTTTGGCAATGGCACGGGTGCCAAATTCGACCATCTCGGGGAAGTTGCGCGACAGATCGGCGTGGCGCGCGGCAAGATATGCCCCGGCTGCGCTGTCCGCATATGCGGCTGATCCTGCCGCGCAGTACGCGGCCAGGAGGGCAGGAAGGGCAAGGCGGCGCATGGCCGAAGATGTCAGGCGGAACAAGGGCATATATTCCTTAAGTCGCAGCAGGTTTTCTTCGATGGAACCTAATGTGCCTGCAAGTTGAAAACAATGAGGGGCAGCACATGGCCACCCCTCTTTGTCGTTTTTTTGATCACTTGCGATCACATGTTTGGATAGTTCGGCCCGTCGCCACCCTGCGGAACCGTCCAGGTGATGTTCTGGCTGGGGTCCTTGATGTCACAGGTCTTGCAGTGGACGCAGTTCTGGAAGTTCACCACAAAGCGCGGGTCTTTGCCGTCTTCTTCAACCACTTCGTAAACGCCAGCCGGGCAGTAACGCTGCGCAGGCTCTGCGAACTCGGGCAGGTTGACCGAGATCGGCAGGTCCGGGTTGGCCAGTTTCAAGTGGCAGGGCTGGCTTTCTTCGTGGTTGGTGGCCGCGAAGGACACGTTGGTCAGGCGGTCAAAGGACAGCGTGCCATCGGGCTTAGGATAGTCGATTTCCGGGTAATCCGCAGCCTTGCCGGTTGCTTCTGCATCGTTCTTACCGTGTTTCACGGTGCCGAAGGGCGACCAGCCGGTGATCGACTGTACCCACATGTCCAGTCCGCCCAGCATCAGCGATGCGGTGAGGCCATATTTCGACCAGAGCGGCTTAACGTTGCGGACCTTCTTCAGGTCTTTCGCAACTTCGCCGGTGCGCAGTTCTTCTTCATAGTCGTTCAGCTCGTCACCGGTGCGGCCTGCCTTGATGGCTTTCACGGCAGCATCAGCGGCAGCGATACCCGACAGCATGGCGTTGTGGTTGCCCTTGATGCGCGGGACGTTCACCAGACCGACCGAGCAGCCCAGCAGGGCGCCACCAGGGAACGAGGCTTTCGGCATCGACTGATAGCCGCCCTCGGTGATCGCACGCGCGCCGTAAGCGACGCGTTTGCCGCCTTCCAGCAGCTTTGCGATCTCGGGGTGATGCTTGAAGCGCTGGAACTCCATGTAGGGATAGAGGTGCGGGTTCTTATAGTTCAGGTGAACCACGAAACCGACGTAAACTTGGTTGTTTTCCAAGTGATAGATGAACGAGCCACCGCCGGCGTTCGAACCCAGTGGCCAACCCATCGTGTGGGTCACGGTGCCTTCGCGGTGCTTGGCGGGATCGATCTCCCAGATTTCTTTCATGCCTACGCCGAACTTCTGAACGTCGCGGCCAGCCTGAAGGTCGTATTTGCCGATGATTTCTTTCGCCAGCGAACCACGGACACCTTCCGAGATGAAGACGTATTTGCCGTGCAGTTCCATGCCCGGCTCGGTGTTCTCGCCATAGGATCCGTCAGCTTCCAGACCGAAGACACCTGCAACGACGCCCTTCACTTCGTCGTTTTCGCCGTAGACCAGCTCGGATGCTGCCATGCCGGGGAAGATCTCCACGCCAAGTTCTTCAGCTTGTTCTGCCATCCAGCGGCAGACGTTGGCCATCGACACGATGTAGTTGCCGTGGTTGTTCATCAACGGGGGCATTGGCCAGTTCGGCACGCGGATATGACCTGCCGGTCCAAGTACAAGGAAGTTGTCTTTCTTCACTTCCGTCTTGATCGGTGCGCCTTTTTCTTTCCAGTCCGGGATCAGCTTGTCCAAGCCGCAGGTGTCTAGAACGGCACCCGACAGGATGTGCGCCCCAACTTCCGAGCCCTTCTCAAGCACCACGACCTCAAGGTCTGGGTCTTGCTGTTTCAGACGAATGGCGGCGGACAGGCCTGCGGGGCCTGCGCCCACGATGACCACGTCGTATTCCATGCTTTCGCGTTCGATGTCGCTCATAATCTTTTCCCCGGTCGATCCGTTTCGCAAGATCGTTAGCTTGACGCACAGGGCGGGTCAATCAGGACACGACGTTACAAGGGTGAGTTTCCGACAAATTTGCCAAACCTTGGCTTTGTTTGCGCTGACACGGGTGGATCGGGCGCGGGGCACCTGATTTCGGATCCAATCGCACCTGCAAACAAGGGCGTTGCAAATCGTGTCGGATTGCTAGATTTTCGTCCCGACCGAGCCGCAATGAGAACACGCTGTCGGGCGCAATGGTGCCGGGCGACCAAATATGAACAGGTTTGATGGATAAGATACCTTTGACCCGCGCGGGTCACACCGCGCTGAATGACGAGTTGAAACAGCTGAAGTCAGTAGAACGCCCCGCGATCATCGAGGCGATTGCCACCGCGCGTGAACTTGGCGACCTGAAAGAGAACGCCGAATACCATTCGGCGCGCGAAAAGCAGGGCTTTATCGAAGGCCGCATCAAAGAGCTGGAAGGCATTCTGTCGCTGGCCGAAGTGATCGACCCCGCCAATATGTCGGGGACTGTTAAGTTTTCGGCGACCGTCACTATTGTAGACGAAGATACCGACGAAGAGAAAACCTATCAGATCGTAGGCGAACCCGAAGCCGATATCGAAAGTGGCAAGCTGAACATCAAGTCACCGCTCGCGCGTGCCCTGATCGGCAAGGAAGAAGGCGACAGCGTCGAAGTCCGCACGCCGGGTGGCGAGAAAGCCTATGAAATTCTGAGTATCGACTGGATCTGACCGTGGCAGACAAGCCTCAGATGAAGGACGTCAAGCAAGCGAAACCTAAAGGTGCCGCGCCATTGGACCTGTTGTCCGAGGTTCCTCCGCTCAGCATGGCCGAGGTAATCGGCCTTGCCCTGTCCTTTGTCTGGCTGGCGGCCTGTGCGATGTTTTTCATCGTGCTGGGCACAGGCTCGTCTGACGACGCGTTTGACCCGTTGCGTTTTGTGATGGTCGTTGTCGCGATCGCGATGCCTGTTGCGATGATTTGGGTGGCCGTGGCGGCGATGCGCTCGGCCCGGATCATGCGCGAAGAAAGCACACGGCTGAAGGCCGCCATCGACGGAATGCGCACGGCATATTTGCAGCAGCAACAAGGTGTGGGCGGCAATGGCGCGCAGGCCTCTAAGGTCGAGCAGAAACTGGAAGAGATCGCCAAGGTTTCACGCCGGACTGAAACGGCTCTGGCGACCTTTGTGTCCATCCGCCCTGGCATGCCCAGCTTGACCAATCCACATCCGATGCCCATCGCACCTGCTTTGGGCGCAGAGGAGATGCCGAAAGACCCCGAAGACCAGACCAGTCTGGAGCTTGGTACGCCGGCCGAGGACATGATCCCACCTCTGTCGATCGAGGATTTCATCCGCGCGATGCACTTCCCGGAACATGCCGAGGATGCCGAGGGCTTCCGCGCCTTGCGCCGTGCACTTGAGGACCGGCAGGTTGCTGGGCTGATCCAAGCCGCTCAGGATATTCTGACTCTAATGTCGCAGGACGGCATCTATATGGATGATTTGCGTCCTGATCGCGCCCGGCCCGAGGTTTGGCGCAAGTTTGCAGCCGGTGAACGGGGCAAGGGCATTGCCGCACTTGGTGGCGTTCGGGATCGCTCGTCTTTGGCCCTGACCGCTGGGCGGATGCGCAAGGACCCAATCTTCCGCGATGCCGCGCACCATTTCCTGCGGCGCTTCGACCAGACTTTTGCGCAGTTCGAAAAGAACGCGTCAGACGCGGATCTGGCGGCGATGGCTGACACCCGAACTGCGCGGGCTTTCATGCTGTTGGGTCGTGTGACTGGAACCTTCGACTGAGGTCGCGTTAGCCTGCACGCTTCTGACTGGCATAGGCGGCGGCCATGCTGATTGCCGCAATCACTCCACACATTAAAACCGCCCGCAGAACCGCCCCGTTAGTGGCACCCCAAATCGCGACAGAGCCAGCGAAGGCCAGCAGCATTGCGCCCGCAGCCAACCCGGTCACGCGGACCGCAGGTTTGGCGGCAGCGCGTGTACGACCCTGCCAAAGCCGCCGAAGCGTCGCCAGCATTTTCCCGATGTCGGTCTGAATTGCGATCAGAGACGGAACGATCAACAGCACCAGGAACATCCCGAATCCAAGCCCATAAACCAGCGTGATCACTGTGGGCTTCAGGAACTGTGCCTGCCGCGATGTTTCGTACAGCAAGGGCATTAGGCCCAGCACCGTCGTCAATGTGGTCAACATCACCGCACGCAGGCGGTCGGCAGCACCTTCGATGATTGCCGGAATGATTCCACGCTCTCGCGCGTATTCGTCGATGGTTGTTACCAGCACGATGGAATCGTTGATGATAATCCCAGTCATCCCGATCAACCCCACGACCGAGAACATGGACAACGGCACATCCCATTGCACATGCCCGTAAATCGCACCGACCAACCCGAAGGGAATGATCGACATGACCACCAACGGCCGCGTCCAGCTTGAGAAGATCCACGCGAGCGTCAGGAATATTCCCAGCAACACTAAGACCAGACCCGTACGGGCATCCGACAGAAAGTCTTTTTGCTGTTCGGCCAACCCGCCGATCCGGTATTCAATCGAATGAGTCTCGGCCAGTGCGGGCAGGATCTCGGTCTCGATCGTGCGCTGGATCTCTTCTGCGCGGGCGGCGTTGTCTTCGCTGATATCGCCAGAGACATTGACCATCCGAATGCCGTTTTCGCGTTGGACGGTGGCAAACCCTTGGCGTGTCTGCACGGATACCAGATCCGCCAGACTGACATAGGCGCCAGCCTGCGTGCGTAGTTGCATCCGCTCTAGAAAATCAGCCGAACGTTCGCCGTCGGGGATTTCGACCCGGATTTCGGCCGAACGTGTGCCATCGGGATAGGTCGCGGCCTCGACCCCGTTCAGGCGATTGCGCAACACACGGCTGAGGTCATCAATGGTGAACCCAAGTGCCTTGCCCTGCGCGGTCAGATCGAGAACCAGCTCTTCCTTGTCATAGCTCAGGCTGTCTTCCAGCGCCGATACTTCGGGGTATTGGATCAGCTGCGTTTTCAGGTCTTCGGCTGCGGCCTTCAGTGTTTCGGACGTGGCCCCAAACAGATCGACGTCAAGACTGTCGCCGCCCGGTCCAAAGCGTCCACCGCGGAAGGATAGAACCTCCAACAGCGGATGGTTCACGATCTCTTCTTGCAGGGCCGAGACGAGTTCGAAGGTGGAATAGGGGCGCAGGTCGGCGTCGATCAGCTCGATCACGATGGACCCAAGAAGATCGGCGTCTTTGTTGTCCACGCCCGACAAGCCGCGTCCTGCGTTCCCGCCGATCTGTGCCAACGCATGCGCCACGGGACTTGCGCCGTAGGTTTCTTCGAATTCGGCAGTCGTCTGTTCCACAGCGCGCTGCACATTGTCCAACATGGCGCGGGTGTCGGCGCGGGTTGCGCCCTCGGCCATCGCGAAATTCGCCGTGATCGACGAGCGTTCAGGCGCGCTGAAAAAGCGGAAGGTCAGGTCGCCCCGGATGAAGACCGAGGCTTGGCTGACTAAGATCAGGATGGTTGCCGCAATCACCGGATAACGCGCCTTGATCACCAGCGCCATCAAGGGGCGGAAGCCCTTGTCGCGCACCCAGCGGAAGCCTTTGTTCACCTGCCGGGATGGCCAATCATACCAGTGTTCTTTCGCCGTGTGGGTCAGAGCATGCGCCATGTGGTGCGGCAGGATCAGGAAGCATTCGATCAGAGACGCGGTCAGAACCACGATGACGGTGAAGGGGATGTCCGTAATCAGATCTCCGAACCGGCCTCCGATCGAGGTTAAGCCGAAGAACGCAATGATTGTGGTCAGCGTGGCGGAAAAAACCGGCGGGAACATCCGCCTTGCCGCGTTTTCGGCAGCCGTGAACGGTTCTTCGCCCAGTCGTCGTGCCCGGAAGTCCGCGTGCTCGCCCACCACAATGGCGTCATCCACCACGATCCCCAGCGTGATGATCAGCGCGAAAAGTGAGATCATGTTGATCGTGATCCCAGACATATACATCAAGAAAACGGCGGTGGTCATGGCTACGGGGATCCCCGCAGCCACCCAGAACGCGGTGCGGGCGTTCAGGAAGAGGAAGAGCAGCAGCAGCACCAGCCCAAGCCCCTGAAGGCCGTTTTCGGTCAGCATCTTTAGACGGGCAGAAATCAGGGCAGAGCGTGTGCGCATCAGCTCGATCTCGACCCCTTCGGGCAGAGTTTCCAGCATTTCGGCGCGGATTTCTTCCACAATCTCTTGCAGTTCAATCGCATCCCCTTGGGCAGAGCGCGAGACATTCAGCGCCATCGCCGGATCGTCGCCCACGAAATAAGATCGGTTGCGGTTCACGCCTTCGACGCGGACCATCGCCACATCTCCGATGGTCAGATTTGACCCGTCTGGATTTGCGCGCAGGACCAATGCAGCAATGTCATCAGGGGTCCGTTTTGGGTCACCTGTGCGAACCCGCGCCGCACCGGATGACACGTTGCCCGCCGGGTTCGCGCTGACCTCGCCCGCGATCACTTCGGCGATCTGGGCCATCGTTACATCATGTTCGATCAGCGACAGTGACGTGACTTCGACCACAGTTTTCGGGGCGGCAAAGCCCCGGATCGAGGTGCGAGTCACGCCGCGTTCAAACAGGCGGATCACCATTTCGTCGGCAAATCGACCCAACTGTTCGATGGCTACGGGACCCGAGATCACCACATCCGTAACGCTGTCGCGCCATGCGCCGCGTCGGACCGTGGGGGTGTCTGCGTCTTCGGGCAGATCGGTGATTTCGTCCACCGCGACCTGAATATCATCGGCTGCCTGATTGACGTCCCAGCCGGGTTCGAACTCCATTTCGATCCGGGCGCGGCCCTCGAAGGCGCGCGAGCTGACGCTGGATACGCCGTCCACGGCCAGAAGCGCAGGTTCCATCACCTGCACGATGGCGGTGTCTACATCTTCAGCCCCCGCACCCTGCCAACTGGTTGTGACGGTGACGCTTTCAACGATCACATCGGGGAAGAACTGCGCACGCATCTGCGGATAGCTGGCGATGCCAAGCGCCATCAGGATCACCAACAGAAGGTTGGCGACCGTGGCGTGGCGCGTGAAATAGGACAGGATGCCGGTGGCAGGGGTCATGGATCAGTTCCCCATCCGCTTTTCAAGCCGCGCCAGAGTGTCGGCAGGCAACTCGCCCTCTTCCAACTGGCGCAGAATGCGATCACGGGCGGGTTCAGGCATCCGTGTGTTGCTTTCCACAAAGCTTTTCAGAAGGGCAATTCGGGCAGGGTCCAGCGCGACCATTTCGGGTTTGGCTTCCGGGGCCAGCTTGCCGTCGCGCACAGGGCGCACGCGAATGCCTTCGCCCAAAACGGGGCTGCGCTTGGTGATTGCCTCGCGTCCGCTCAGACCTTTGGTGCGGACCAGAACGTCATCGCCCTGACGGCGGAGCAGCATCACTTGCGCGCTTTCCAGCCGGTCCTCGTCGCCCAGAAGCAAGATATTGCCCGAGGCATCCAGAGCGGTCGCTGGCAGGCGCACCACTTGGTCCAGCGGCGGTTCCGATAGTTCGACCGTTACGAAATCGCCCGGACGCAAGCCCGGCGTCGCGTCCAGATTGGCAAAGAGCATTCGGCCCGTTTGCCCTTCACCTACATCCGCACTTTCGCGGTCCACCCGGCCTGTGGCCGTCAGATCAACGCCCGTGGCTTCGAGCCGGATATTCACCGGCAGATCTGCAAGTGCGCCGTTGTCTGCCAGCAGCCGCGCATATTGCGCGGTTGAGACGCGGAATCCGACCTCAAGCTTATTGGGATCTACCAGCCGCCCAAGCTTTTCGTTCGGGGTGATAAGCCCGCCAAGCAAGACGGTTACATCGGTCAGAGTGCCTGAAAACGCGGCTCGAATCTCGGTTTCATTTAGTCGGCGCTGGGCTTCGTCGCGGGCAATTCCACGACGGGACAGGCTGGCTTCGGCTGTGGCCACTCGGGCTTCGGCGGTGATGACCGCCTGCCGTTTCCCCAGCACAGCTTGCGCGGCGGATGACGCCGCAAGAGCCGCGTTTTCGACGGCGGCTTCGGTGCCCACACCCCGGCCAACAAGATCGTTCTGCCGGGCGAGCGCGGCGTCACGCAAATCGGCCTGACCTCGGGCGTTCTCTAAATCATCTCGTGCTAGATCTAAGGCGGATTTGGCGTCGCGCAGTTCGGCCTCGGACTGGATCAAATCGGTTTCCGCCAAAGAAAGTGCAGCTTTGTAATCTGTGGGATCTATGCGCAGCAAAAACGCGCCTTCTTCGACCTGCCCGCCATTCACAAAGACGTCGGACATTTCAACCACCGTACCCGAGGCGCGGGCGCGGATGTCCAAGCCACGGCGCGTGGCCAGCTCTCCGAAGGATGACAGGATGGGGGTAATGGTTGCGGGTTCCAGCAAAACCACGTTGGCCGAAAATACCCGTTCACGGCCCGAAGGGGCTGCGTTGTCACGATCCGCGCGTGCCTTGAAGGCTGATTGCACCATCAGTGCGGCCATCGCCAGAAGGCCGATCGTTGCAGCCAGCAGGAAAAGCCCAATCAGGCTGCGTCCCAGAAATCGCATAAATCTCTCCGTCTCATCCGATGCCATCCTGACCTGCACCACAGGCGGGGGCAAGCGGCGTGTGGTCACAGTTTCGATGGGGCCAGCCCCGTGTGATCCTTACGGATCAAACGGACGAGCGGTTTATTTCCGTCGTTTATGTTCGTCCAAACGCGGAAAAATTTCGACGAAATTGCAAGGGGGATGGCGATAATCCAGTTGATGCACCAGAATTTCGTCCCACGCGTCCTTGCAGGCGCCGGGGCTGCCGGGCAGAGCGAAGAAGTACGTGCCGTTGGCGACGCCACCCGTGGCGCGGCTTTGCACGGCCGAAGTGCCGATTTTTTTCATCGAGACGATGGTGAACACGGTCCCGAATGCCTCGATTTCCTTTTCATAGACATCGCGATGTGCCTCGACCGAGACATCCCGGCCAGTCAGTCCCGTGCCGCCTGTCGAAATCACCACGTCGATTTCGGGGTCCAAGGACCACGCGCGCAGCTGATCCGCGATCTCGCCCCGCTCATCGCGGATAATCTTGCGATCAGCCAGAAGATGCCCGGCATCTTCCAGCCGTTTGACCAAGGTATCGCCCGAGCGGTCCTCGTCCATCGAGCGGCTGTCGGACACGGTCAGAACAGCGATGCGGACCGGAATGAACTCGCGTTGGTTGTCGGCGGGGATCTTGGACATGATGTGGCCTGTGTCTTTAGCGGGCTATGCGCCCTCGTTCAGTTTCGCTTGAATTTCCAGCAGATCCGCCCATGCCTCGCGCTTGGCGGCGGGGTTGCGCAGCAGATAGGCGGGGTGGAACATCGGCATGATCGGCTTGCTCCATTGGGTGTCCCAAGTGCCGCGCAGGCGGGTGATGCCGCGCTTGCCCAGAACGGCCTGACAGGGCGAGTTTCCCATCAAGACAATCAGCTCTGGTGCGACCAGTTGCACGTGGCGTTCAAGGAAAGGGACCATCATGGCCATTTCCTCGGGGCTGGGATCACGGTTTTGCGGGGGGCGCCAGGGCATCACATTGGTGATGTAAACGGCGTCCTTCGACAGGGGCACGTCGCGTCCCATATCGATGGCTGCGAACATCTTGTCCAGAAGCTGGCCTGCGCGACCGACAAAGGGGCGGCCCTCGATATCCTCGTCCCGGCCCGGCGCCTCGCCGATGATCATCACGCGCGCGGCGGGGTTGCCGTCGGAAATGACCGTGTTGCGCGCGCCTTTCTTCAGCTCGCAGCCGTCGAAGGCTTTCATCGCAGCTTTCAGTCCATCCAGATCCTGCGCACCCGCTGCGGCCTGTTTGGCCAGCGCGACATAGTCGATTTTAGGCTCAGCAGGCGGCGGAGTTGGGGCCGCACGTTTCGGCAGCTCGACCGGCATGGATTTGCGGGCTTCGGGCGCGGGTTTCGGCTCGGACGGGGCCAAAGCATAGCGATCCACCGGGGCGTCGGAAATTGCATCCACCGCGCCCAGCTCGATCTGCCATTCCAAAAGCGCTTTTGCGCTGTGCCAGTCTTGTGCCGATTCCATGGGATGCAGCCTAAGTGCAGCCGCAGGGAAGGTAAACGCCCCACGATCGCACCTTGTACGCACACAAGGGATAGACGAACCCGCGCCCCGAAACTATAAGCGCGTGGAACACAGGACGGAGGCCCGTATGACATTCCGCCAACGACATCTTCTGGGGATCGAACAGCTTCACCCCGAAGAGATCAAAACCGTTCTCGATCTTGCCGACAGCTATGCCGAGATGAACCGTTCATCCGTCAAGCATTCCGATGCTTTGGCCGGGCTGACCCAGATCAACATGTTTTTCGAGAACTCCACCCGCACACAGGCGTCTTTCGAGATCGCCGGCAAGCGTCTGGGCGCGGATGTGATGAACATGGCGATGCAGGCGTCGTCCATCAAAAAGGGCGAGACGCTGATTGATACGGCGCTGACGCTGAACGCGATGCATCCCGACCTGCTGGTCGTACGCCACCCGCACTCGGGCGCGGTGAACCTGCTGGCCGAAAAGGTGAACTGCGCGGTGTTGAATGCAGGCGACGGCAAGCACGAGCATCCCACACAGGCGCTGTTGGACGCGCTAACCATCCGGCGCGAAAAGGGCCGGCTGCATCGTCTGACAATTGCGATCTGTGGTGACATTGCGCACTCGCGCGTGGCGCGCTCGAACCTGATTCTTCTGGGCAAGATGGAAAACCGTGTGCGTCTGGTCGGTCCGCCGACCCTGATGCCCAGCCAGATCGACCAGTTCGGGGTCGAGGTCTATCACGACATGGAAGAGGGTCTGAAAGACGCCGACGTCGTCATGATGCTCCGCCTTCAGCGCGAGCGCATGGATGGTGGCTTCATCCCGTCGGAACGCGAGTATTACCACCGCTATGGTTTGGACGCCGAAAAGCTGGCCCATGCCAAGGATGACGCCATCGTCATGCACCCCGGTCCAATGAACCGCGGGGTCGAGATCGATGGAACCATCGCCGACGACATTAACCGATCCGTTATTCAAGAGCAGGTCGAAATGGGCGTCGCCGTGCGCATGGCCGCGATGGATTTGCTGGCACGCAACCTGAAAGCCGAACGCGAGAGCCGAACCGAGGGTGTCTATGTCTGAGCAAGAGTTCGAACTGGAACCCCGTCTGGAAAGCCAGACCGCCCCCGAGCTTGAGCCGGGTGAAAAGCTGATCGAAAGCTTTTCGGGCAACACGTCGACCTATGTGAAAGAGCACGTGATGCTGGCCGCTTTGGGCGCGGTTGTGATCTCGGGCGGGCTGATGGCAATGGGCAATCCTCATCCCTGGACCGGCGTGATTGGATCTGTCGCAGCAATTGCCGTGCGCGGGCTGTATGTCGCGAAGGAACAGCTTGGCTTCACATGGCACCTGACCAACCGCCGCCTGATCGGCCCGGGCGGACGCACCGTGCTTATGACCTCGATCGACAAGGTGAACGTGATTTTCACCGCCGCCCAGATCGTCACACTGTCGGGCGACAAATACATGCTGAAATATCAGGCCGACGCCAAGGCCACCCAAGCCGCGATTGATCGTGCGAGAGGGGCCGCATGACGGATCAACTGCGGGAACTTGGTTGGGGTGACTATCTGGACGAAGGGGAAGAGATCCTCTGGCAGGGACGGCCCGATCAAAGCGTAGCGCTGGCGTTGGATTTTCCAGTTGTCTGGTCCCTAGCGGGCGCATTCTTTCTGTGTGTTCTTGCTGTGTCCATTTCCCAAGGCATTCTAAACGCGACCGTTCTTTCGACGCTCGTCTTTCTGGCTTTTGTTGTCTTGGTTTGCTTGCTGACGGACACTTATCGCAGACGCTCGACGTGGTACACGCTCACAAGTCGTCGGGCCTTTGTAGCTACGGATTATCCTATGGTTGGGAAAAGTATCACAAGCTACCGGATCACCCCGGAAATGGTTGTGGAATTCCAACCCCGAGCGCCGGCGTCGATTTTCTTCGCGGAAGAATGGCGCGATTATGGAAGAGAACGTGAACTGGTCAAAGTCGGCTTTAGACGCCTGGCCGATGGCCAGAAGGTGTATCGACTTATTCAAGACATTCAAATGAAAGGGGCGGTACAATGACCACCACCTTCACCAATGCTCGCCTGATCAACCCGGAAACCGGCACCGACGAAATCGGCAGCCTGACCATCGAAGGCGGGCTGATCACCGGCATCAACGAGGGCGAGGAAGGCGACGTCGTTGATTGCGGCGGAAAATGTCTGGCCCCCGGCATTGTGGATATCGGTGTGAAGATCGGCGAGCCGGGAGAGCGGCACAAGGAAAGCTTCCGCACCGCCGGGCTGGCGGCCGCGGCAGGCGGTGTGACCACAATGGTCATTCGCCCCGACACCACCCCCGCCGTGGACACGCCCGAGACGTTGTCCTTCGTGACCCGCCGCGCAGGGCAGGTGAGCCCTGTGAACGTGCATTCCATGGGCGCTTTGACCAAAGGCCGCGAAGGCCGCGAGATGGTCGAGATGGGCTTTATGCTGGATGCGGGCGCGATTGCCTTTACCGATTGCGACCACGTTGTGACCGACAACAAGGTCTATTCCCGCGCCATGACCTATGCGCGGTCTTTGCGTGCGCTGATCATCGGCCACCCACAGGATCCCCAACTGTCCAAAGGGGCGGCGGTGACCTCGGGCAAGTTTGCATCCTTGCGCGGTCTGCCCGCCGTTAGCCCTCAGGCTGAGCGGATGGGGCTGGAACGTGATCTGGTGCTAGCCGAGATGACGGGCGTTGCCTATCACGCTGACAGTCTGTCCACCGCGAAATCACTGCCTGCGCTGGAGCGAGCGAAAGCGGCAGGCGTGGACGTGTCAGCCGGGGTGAACATTCACCATCTGACCCTGAACGAGCTGGACGTCGGCGACTACCGCACGTTCTTCAAAGTCAAACCGCCTCTGCGCAGCGAAGACGACCGCCTTGCAATGGTGGATGCTGTGGCTTCCGGCCTGATCGACATCATTTCTTCGATGCACACGCCGCAGGATGAGGAAAGCAAACGCCTTCCTTTCGAAGAAGCGGCCTCTGGTGCAGTCGCGTTGGAAACCCTACTGCCCGCAGCGATGCGTCTGGTGCATGCGGGTCTGATCGACCTGCCTACGCTCTGGCGTGCGCTGTCCCTGAACCCGGCCCGACGCTTTAACCTGCCGGGAGGAGAGCTGACCGTGGGCGCCCCCGCCGATCTGGTTCTGTTTGACCCGGATGCGCCTTTCGTTCTGGACCGCTTTAAGCTGAACTCGAAATCCAAGAACACGCCCTTTGATGGCGCACGGATGGAGGGCAAAGTGCTGGGCACATGGGTCGCCGGTGAGCGCGTATTTGGGGGCGACGATGCCTGAGCTGATCACCTCGTTCCCGCTGCTGATCCTTGTTGCTGTCGCGGGCTATCTTCTGGGCTCGATCCCTTTTGGCATCGTCATGGCACGGCTGTTCGGTCTGGGCGATCTGCGCCAGATCGGGTCGGGCAACATCGGCGCCACCAACGTGCTGCGCACCGGTAACAAGCCCGCCGCCTTCCTGACCCTGATCGGAGACGCCGGCAAAGGTGGAGCCGCCGTTCTGCTGGCTCGCGCCCTGTTTGCCGAAGACGCCGCCCAACTGGCAGGGTTCATGGCCTTCCTCGGTCACTGTTTCCCGGTGTTTCTGGGCTTCAAAGGCGGCAAGGGTGTCGCCACGTGGCTGGGCACAATGCTGGCGCTAGCCTTCCCGCTGGGGCTGGCCGCCTGTGCCACATGGCTTGTCACCGCGCTGGTCTTCCGCATCTCCTCGCTCGCCGCCTTGGTCGCAGCGGCGCTGTCGCCCATCGCCGCACTGGTGTTCGGCTGGAACAGCCTTGTTCTTATTTCGGTTGCATTGGGCGCCTTGATTTTCCATCGCCACCGCGCGAACATCGCACGTATTAAATCGGGTGACGAGCCACGCATTGGGCGCAAGTGAAGCCAAGAGTAACAAGGAGTAATCCTAATGGATTTTCAGACTTCTGTTAGAACATGCTTTCAGAAATACGTAACCTTTTCAGGCCGCGCGATACGAAGTGAATACTGGTGGTTCTCTCTGTTCCTTATCCTCGCTTCGATTGTTTTGGGTCTTGTGGACAGTGTGCTGTTCGGCTGGGAGACGCTGTTTTCTCCGTTGGGTGATCTGTTCTCGCTGGCGACGATTCTGCCAAGCTTGGCTGTTACTTCGCGCCGTTTGCACGATATCGACAAATCCGCGTGGTGGATGCTACTGATCCTTCTGCCTATTATCGGCTGGATCGTTCTGATCTATTGGATGTGCCAGCCCGGCACGCAGGGCCCGAACCAGTTCGGCAACGACCCGTTTGGCAACGATCCGATTGATCACGATGACAACGACTATGCGCCGTCTTCGATCCCGACTGTCGGTGACTGATCATCCGTTGATCTGAAACACTTTATCTTTCGACGTCGCGCCTTGGATCAGTTCAAGGCGCGATTTTGCTATGCCGAGCGCGTCCGCCAGCAGCTTTAAGACCGCCTTGTTGGCCTTGCCGTTTTCGGGCGCGGTTGTGGTCTGGATCCGAATCTGCCCTTCGCGCAACATGACCTCGTTGCGGGATGCCTTGGGCGTCACCCGCACTGCGATCCGCGCTCGGTCTTCCACCAGATATGACAACTCGGCTTTCTTCATGAGCGCAGAGTGCCGTGCGGGGCTGGACGACGCAAGGCCGCTGGGTCACTGTGCTGACAACATGGAGGGCAAGATGCGCAAGACAGGGTTTTTCTGGGACGAGAAGTGCTTTTGGCATTCGGGTGGCAACTATGCTGGCAACTTGCCTGTGGGCGGACTGGTGCAGCCTTTGGCGGCAGGTGGCTTACCGGAAAGCCCTGAAACCAAGCGACGTTTGAAAAATCTGATGGATGTGACCGGGCTGTCGGGTGCGCTGGACGTGCGCACCGCTGCCCAGTCCGATATCGAGACGCTTGCGCGCGTACATCCGGCGTCTTTCTTGTCGGACTTCAAAGCCGCATCGGATACGGGTGGAGGAGAGCTGGGCCTGCGCACGCCTTTCGGTCAGGGTGGATACGAGATCGCAGCGCTGTCAGCGGGCCTGTCTGTCGCGGCGCTTGAAACCGTTCTGCGGGGCGAGGTTGACAACGCCTATGCCCTTTCGCGCCCGCCGGGGCATCACTGTCTGCCGGACTTCCCGAATGGCTTTTGCTTGCTGGCCAACCTTGGCATCGCGATCCGCAACGCGCAGGCCAAGGGATTGGCCAAGCGTTTTGTCGTGCTGGATTGGGACGTGCATCATGGCAATGGGACCGAGGCGATTTTCATCGACGATCCCGATGTGCTGACCATCTCGATCCATCAGGAACGGAACTATCCGCTGGACACGGGCGACGCAGACGTGCGCGGGGAAGGCAAGGGGGAGGGCGCCAATGTGAACCTGCCGCTGCCGCCGGGTGCAGGGCATGCGACCTATATCGAAGCGATGGAGCGGATTATCCTGCCTGCCATCCGCGCCCATGAACCCGAAGTGATCGTAGTCGCCAATGGCTATGACGCGGCGGTGATTGATCCGCTGTCCTGCATGTTGGCGACCGCCGATACATTCCGCCAGATGACCCGCATGGTCATGCAGTTGGCCGATGACATCTGCGACGGGCGGGTGATGATGGCGCACGAGGGCGGGTACTCCGAGGTCTACGTCCCCTTCTGTGGCCATGCCGTGCTGGAAGAGATGTCAGGGTCGGACATTCACGCCCCTGATCCATTGGCCGAGGCCTTCAACATCCGTCAGCCAAACAAAACGGCCGAGGCATTCTTTTCCGGACAATTGTCAGACTTGTCAGATTTCTTCAATGTAAAGTGACTTAACATCTTGACGTTGGGCCATACAGCCCCGACATACCCCCCAAGCCAGCCGCCTCCCGCGGCCAAGCAAGATATTGCTCTGACCAAGGACAACACCATGCCTGAACGCAACCAAGCGGCGCTCGATTTCCTTCTGACCCGCCGGTCTCGTCCGGCCAAGACGCTGACCGGTCCAGGGCCGGATCGCGAAACGGTCAAAACCATCCTAACCGCCGCCGCCCGCACGCCTGACCATGGCAAGCTGGAGCCGTGGCGCTTTGTGGTGCTGGAAAAGCCTGTCTTGATGCGCGCCCACGCGCTGGTGGCCGAACGCGGTGCCGCGCTAGGTCTTGAACCCGCCAAGATTGAGAAAGAACAGATCGCCTATGACCGCAGCCCTTTGGCTGTTGTGGTGGTTGAAAGCCCCGTTGACAGCGAGAAGGTACCAGCGATCGAGCAGACCTACTCTGCCGGCGCCGTTTGTCTGGCGCTTCTGAATGCTGCGCTCGCCTCGGGCTGGGGGGCGAATTGGCTATCTGGCTGGGCAAGCTTCGACACGAAGTTTACGCGTGCGGCCTTTGGCTTGGATAGTCACGAAAGCGTCGCTGGCATCATACATATCGGCACTGAAACTGTGGCCCCGCCGGAACGGCCGCGCCCAGACTTGGATACCATCACAACTTGGATAAAGACCTAATGTTTGACGATTTCTTCCGCGCACTTGGCCAGCTTGGCGACCCGCGCTTTCGCAATGTACTGCTGAAGGGGCTTGGCCTGACAATAGGTCTGCTGGTCGCGATCACCGTCGCGATGACATGGCTTGTGGGCTTTTTGGTCCCCGACACGTTGTCGCTGCCTTTCGTGGGCGAGGTCTCGTGGATAGACGGGTTGGCACTTTGGGCATCTGTGCTGCTGATGATGGTGCTGTCCGTCGTCTTGATGGTGCCCGTCGCGGGCGCCTTCACGGGGCTGTTTCTGGACGAGGTCGCCGACGCGGTCGAGGCTAAACACTATCCGCACCTGCCGCCCAACCCCGAGACATCGATCCTGAACGACATTCGCGAAAGCCTTGGCTTTTTCGGCGTGATCGTCGGGGTAAACTTGATCGCCCTGATCCTGTTTTTCTTCGTTGGCCCGCTGGCGCCGATCCTGTTCTACGCCGTCAACGGCTATCTTCTGGGCCGTGAGTATTTCACCATGGCCGCGATGCGCAGAATGCCCCGCGTAGACGCCCATGCATTGCGTCGTCGTCATAATGCCCAGATTTGGTTGGCTGGGTGTCTAATGGCGGTGCCGCTGTCGGTGCCGCTGGTGAACCTTTTGATCCCCATTCTGGGGGCGGCAAGCTTCACGCATATGTTCCACCGGCTGGCAGGACGCTAGAACGAAATAGGGCGCCCAATGGGCGCCCTTTTCTTATCCGCTAACGTCGTCATACCGGTCGAACCAGTCGATATCCTCGATCCCGATCCAGCCCGAGACGATGATCCCCGCGATGATCGCCCATACAATCGTGCAAGCTACTGTCACGATCAGAAGCGTGCGCCCCAGCTTGAAATTGGCCGGGGCTCCGGCATGGGTGCCGGGCACGATCTCGCCCTCGTCGCCTTGTGTGCGCAAACGGATCGGCAGGACCACAAACATGGTCAGGAACCAGATCACGACGTAAAGAACGATGGCGGCGGTAATGGACATCAGACTTGTTCCAGTTCCACCAGAGTACCGGTGAAGTCTTTAGGGTGCAGGAACAGAACCGGCTTGCCATGCGCGCCGATCTTCGGTTCGCCCGTCCCCAAAACGCGTGCGCCCGAAGCTTGCAGTTGGTCACGTGCTGCAAGGATATCGTCGACCTCATAGCAGATGTGGTGGATGCCTCCCGACGGGTTCTTTTCAAGGAAGCCTGCGATGGGCGAGTTGTCACCCAGCGGGTACAGCAGCTCGATCTTGGTGTTGGGAAGTTCGATGAACACAACGGTGACGCCGTGATCGGGTTCGTCCTGCGGTGCGTTGACCTTTGCGCCAAGTGTGTCGCGATATTGTGCGCTAGCGGCTTCAAGGTCCGGCACGGCGATGGCTACGTGGTTCAGGCGTCCGATCATCTTGTCTCTCCCAATTCAAATTCTGAGCTGCTTATGCCCAAGCGGCCCGATTAGGGCAAGCGGCACTGTGCCACAGGCCCGGATTGCCGCTGCGTTTCGCAGGTTAACCGGTTGTTAGGTAGTTTTGCGTCAAGGTGATCCCTGAAAGGAGCATGAAGATGAGCGATGATCTGGAAAACTTCATGATGACCCAACCTCCGACGGCTGATCGCCCCCTGAACGGGATGACTGTTTTGGTGGTCGAAGACAGCCGATTTGCGTCCGAGGCGATACGCTTGTTGTGTTTGCGGTCAGGTGCGCGCATCCGCAGGGCGGACAATCTGGCCGCTGCTCATCGACACCTTCGCGTCTATCGTCCGACGGTCGTCATTATTGATATGGGGCTGCCGGATGGATTTGGCGCCGATCTGATTGAAGAGCTCTCAGGCGACGCAATCCGTGTGCCCGTCATCCTTGGGATGAGTGGCGACGCCGGGACCTGCGATGCGGCACTTGAGGCAGGGGCGGATGGATTTTTGGAAAAGCCAGTCGAAAGCTTGGCAGAGTTCCAGCAGGCGATCCTACAAGTCTTGCCGCAACAAGAGGGGCCGGTTATCCCGCGTTCCCTTCCGAACGAGGTGGTCGCCCCTGACGCATTGGCGTTGCAGGATGACCTGTCCCATTTGGCGCAGATCATGCGTGAAGGCGATGAAAGTGTAACGCAGGACTATATCGCACAGTTTCTTGGTGGCTTGGCGCTGTCCGCCCATGATCAACCCCTTGCTGCCGCAGCTAAGCGCCTTGCAGCGTCACGACTTGCGGGAAGATCTACCGGGGCTGAGATGGCCCATGTGACTCATCTGATCGACGACCGACTAAAAGAACGACGACATCTTTAAGGTGAATTTCAAAGTTAACCGGCACGAAATGGACTTTCGCCTTCCTCATTTCCGCCCTTTTTCGGGTGCAGATTGGAAAATGAGGAAGGGTGTAACATTCAATTTGCGAGGTTGAAGTCGTGAAAGATCTGATCAAGAAGTTTGCTGATGAAGAGCTGGGCAATGCCGTTATTGACTGGACCGTACTAATTGCGGGCGCAGTTATGATGGTGACTGCGGTGGTTCTTGCGGTGGTCGAACCGAATGCTCCGGTAAGCGAAGCAGTTGGTGACACTATCCAAACGCAGCCCTTGGCAGGTTGACCCGTCCTTATTTAAACGTTCTGTTGTTATGAGTATCGGGCGCGCTTTTCGAAGCGCGCCTTATTCTTTTTCAAGATCGGTTCAGGCGATAATGCTAGGCAATCCGGGTGACAGATCCAAACCCGGGAAAACGGTGCTTTCGATCTCGGACGGAGTGGCGCTGAACAGACCCTGCATTGCCGCCGCCGCATAAAGCCGAATGTCCGCCGTGGGCATCAAGTCGCGGCGGTTGTACAGATCTTCTTCCGCCAGACCTGGCCAATCTCCATAGATGGTCCCCCCGCGTATCGCGCCGCCTGCCATGACAATCGTACCACCTGTTCCGTGATCGGTGCCCTTGCTGCCGTTTTGACGGACCGTGCGGCCGAACTCGGTCATGGCCATCACTGTGGTCGTGTCCCAGATCGGGCCAAGCTCGGCTTTCAGCGTCATGATGGCATCCTGCAGATTGAGCAGTGCCCGCTTGAAGTTTCGCGCTTGTCCCACGTGTGTGTCCCAACCGCCGATCGAGAATGACGCGATGCGCGTATCTTGCTTCAGCATGTCAGCGGTGAACGACGCGATGCCCTTTGTGCCAGCGTGTTCCTTGGCCATCATCATCGCGTCAGACATAATCTTGGCGGGATCGTCCGGAATTTCATCCGCATTCAGCAGAAGTTCGGGGTGCAGTACATCAGTCAACTCAACCGCTTCCCCCAGCGCCGCCGAGAACAGTGGGTCACTTGCATGCACCTTTTCCATCAGAACGCGCGTGGCTTCGGACAAGGTCAGCGTCACATCCGGAGACCAACTCGACGTTGCCGCGTCCCCGCTGAGGATCAGAAGATCCTCGCGGCCCACGGCCAAAGCGGTGCGTAGTTGCGATTCGGGCATCGTTTGCACCAATCGATTCAGCCATCCATCGCGAATTGCGCCGTTCTGGCCGACACCGGCCTCAAGAATATCCTGCCCGTCGAAATGACTGCGTTTGTCGCGATAGGGTGTGGACACAGCCTGGCCAAACGCCAGTTCACCAGTGCGCCAAAGGCCGTGTAATCTATCGGCTGCAGGGTGCAGCGCGTAGAAATCATTCAAAGGCAGGGCCGGGTCATCCGACGACAAGCCCGGCCTAAGGCCGGCAAACAGCGGATCGCCCACTGGCCGTACAAGATCCAGCCCGTCCATACCACCGCGCAACACGATCACCACCAACCGGTGATCGCCGGGGGTGGCAGCCAGGCTAACCGGCGTAACAAGGGGGCTCGCCGCCAGAGAGCAGCCCAGTACGCCCGCATTTTTCAGGAACGCGCGTCGGGAAATGGAGGAATGTTTCGTCATGGTCAGTCTCCTTCCTAGCGGCGCTGAAACTCGGGCGAGGACAGGATGATCCCGATCCCTTCCCAGCGTGTCTCAGCTGCGCGAGCTGCGAATTGAGTCATCTCGGTTGCCTGACCTGCCAGCGCGATCTCAACAAAGTCGCGCGGGTCTGGCAGTGTGACATCCAAAGATGATGGGGCTGAGACCGCCCATTGAATGCGCGCAGCAAGACCCTGCGGGGTGATCCAATGTGCGGCGTCCTCGGGCCAGCCATCAGGTCCGCCGGGGCTTTCCCAGGGTTGTCCCATCAGTGCAAGGGGGGCAAAGAACACCAGTTTGCGGTCTCTGCGATTAAGCGACGTCAACATGTCAGCAGGAACATCCAAAGCACGTACAGCTGAGGCCACGAAATCAAAGGGCTGCTTGATCTTCATTTGCTCCGGTGCCCATGCGGCGGGATGATCTAGCAGGGTTTCATAAAGGGCCATAAGGTCGCCATCGCTTTCGGTGAAGCGGACGGTCAGGGCGTCGACCAACTCCGAGTCGGGATCGTCTGACACGAAATGAGTGGCCAGCTTGCGCGCGATATGGCGTGCCGTGTCCGGGTGGCGGGCGATGTCGTCCAGCGCCTCGAAAATATCCTTGATCCGAGGTTGTTGACGGCCATAGGACTTGCCCAGCACGATCTCGGGCCCTGGATTTCCGTTCTTTGGACGAAAACGATAACGGCCGTCTTTACCCAAAGCGAGCCCAGCAAGAAGGTTTGCGAACGCGCGCACGTCGTCTTGGGTATATTCCCCGTCCACCCCTAGGGTGTGAAGCTCTAGAATCTCGCGGGCTAGGTTTTCGTTCAGGCTGCGCTTGCCTTGCATCGCCAGCTTGCTGCCTTCCCCGGCCGAGGCAAACTGATCCAGATAGTGCAGCATCACCGGATGGGTGGAACTGGCGCGCAGCATATCGGCAAAGCGTCCGTTGACATGCGGGCGCACGACATCTTCGGGAAATGTTGCCGCTGCCCGTTTGAACCGAGGCCCCTTGCCAATCACCGTGAAGTGGTCAGCCCAGAAGCGCACCAGCCGCTCGCGAAATGCATCATTCGCCGTTGTGCAGCGGTTCATAGACGCCAGAAACCATGCGGCCCGCTTGCGATTCAGTTCTTGGTATTTTTCCTTGCGGGCGGCCTTTGCGATCTCAAGTCCCGGCCCGCCTTTTCGGCGTGCATTACGAAAGGCGTTGGTCAGGTTTTGGACTTCCTGAATGTCGTCGTAAATATCGACAAAACCCGGGATTGGAAAGCGCGCAGCCTGAGTGTCCGGCCCGGCCAGCATATCCAACATCTGCCGCGTTGAGGCCGGAGGTTTCACCCCCGGTCTCGGCCCATAGCCAAAGCGGTTTTGTGCAATAACTGGATCAAAAGGCATCAAATTCTCCTGGCGCCAGACTGGCGCGCACAGGGTGTGCGAGCAAGCCTGATTATGCCAGGGGAATTATTGATATGCGATGACAGTGATCAGATCACTCTTGCGGAATGACTCGTAGATGCAGTTCGCGCAGCTGTTCGTTCATCGGCTCGCTGGGTGCGTTCATCATCAGGTCTTCGGCGCGCTGGTTCATCGGGAACATCATCACTTCGCGGATGTTGTCCTGATCGGCCAGCAGCATCACGATCCGGTCGACACCGGCAGCACATCCACCGTGGGGCGGGGCGCCGTACTGGAATGCGTTGACCAGAGCACCGAAACGCTTTTCGACCTCGTCTTTGCCGTACCCGGCCAGTTCAAAGGCTTTGAACATGATCTCGGGCTTGTGGTTCCGGATCGCACCCGACACCAGTTCATAGCCGTTACAGGCCAAGTCGTATTGATAGCCCAGAACCTCGAGCGGATCGCCATTCAGCGCGTCCATTCCGCCTTGCGGCATCGAGAACGGGTTGTGTTCAAAGTCGATCTTGCCGGTTTCTTCGTCGGCTTCGTAGATTGGGAAATCCACGATCCATGCAAAGGCGAAGCGGTCCTTGTCGGTCAGGCCCAGCTCGTCCCCGATGACGGCGCGGGCGCGGCCTGCGACGCCTTCAAAGGCTTTCGGCTTGCCGCCCAAGAAGAAGGCTGCGTCGCCCACGTTCAGACCCAGCTGCTGGCGAATGGCCTCGGTGCGTTCCGGGCCAATGTTCTTAGCCAGCGGACCAGCGGCTTCCATGCCACCTTCGACTTCACCGGATTTCAGCTTGGCTTGTGCTTCTTTCACCGTGATGCCCAGCTCTTGTGCCACGCCATCTGCGGTTTTCTCGCGCCAGAAGATATAGCCCATGCCGGGCAGACCTTCTTGCTGAGCGAACTTGTTCATGCGGTCACAGAACTTGCGCGAGCCACCTTTAGGGGCCGGGATTGCGCGCACCTCGGTGCCTTCGTTTTCCAGAAGCTTCGCGAAGATCGCGAAGCCCGAGCCGCGGAAGTGATCCGAGACGATTTGCATTTTGATCGGATTGCGCAGGTCCGGCTTGTCGGTGCCATACCACAACGCGGCGTCCTTATAGGAAATTTGCGGCCAGTCCTGATCGACTTTGCGACCACCACCGAACTCTTCGAACACGCCTTTCAGAACCGGCTCGATCGTGTCGAACACGTCTTGCTGCTCAACGAAGGACATCTCCATGTCCAGCTGATAGAAGTCGGTGGGCGAACGGTCGGCGCGCGGGTCTTCATCGCGGAAGCACGGCGCGATCTGGAAGTATTTATCGAAGCCGGCAACCATCATCAGCTGTTTGAACTGCTGAGGGGCCTGCGGAAGCGCATAGAACTTGCCCGGGTGTAGACGCGACGGCACCAGGAAGTCACGCGCACCTTCAGGCGACGACGCGGTGATGATTGGTGTCTGATATTCGCGGAAGTCAGCACCCCACATGCGTTTGCGCATCGAGGCCACAACGTCCGAGCGCAGCTTCATGTTTTCCTGCATCACCTCGCGACGCAGGTCCAGATAGCGGTATTTCAGGCGGGTTTCTTCCGGGTATTCCTGATCGCCAAAGACGATCAGCGGCAGCTCGCCCGCGTCGCCCAGAACCTCAAGGTCACGGACGAATACTTCGACTTCACCGGTCGGGATCTTGTCGTTCACCAGATCGGCATCACGCGCTTTGACGTTGCCGTCGATGCGGATACACCATTCGGACCGCACCTTCTCCATTTCAGCGAAGACAGGGCTGTCAGGGTCACACAGAACCTGTGTCACGCCATAATGGTCGCGCAGGTCGATGAACAGGATGCCACCATGGTCGCGGACACGATGGACCCAGCCCGATAGGCGGACGGTCTCACCGACGTTAGATTTGTTCAGTTCAGCACAGGTGTGGCTGCGATAGGCGTGCATGTCAGGCTCCCACGAGCGGTTCTATAATCTCGAGCCGATACACCTGCCTTGGAAGACAAAGTCAAGCCGCAGAGGCAGCAATGGCGAAAAAGAGCTCCAACTAGGTGCAATTTTCTTGGCCTTCGTTACGCAATAAAGAAGAATCCCGCCTGAACCCGTAACAATGATGGGTTCAACGCAAACAGGGCTTGCAGAAACCCCGCTGGTGTCTATAACCCACGACAATTTGCGCGCGGTTGGGATTCCCGCGTGCGTTCAGTCTGCCGATGGGGGTTACCATGCCGAAAAGAACCGATATCAACTCGATCATGATCATCGGCGCGGGGCCCATTATCATTGGGCAGGCCTGCGAGTTTGACTACTCGGGCGCACAAGCCTGTAAGGCGCTGCGCGAGGAAGGCTACCGGGTCATTCTGGTGAACTCAAACCCAGCGACGATCA
Organism: Aliiroseovarius sp. S253; assembly: GCF_049800855.1. Lineage (NCBI taxonomy): Bacteria > Pseudomonadati > Pseudomonadota > Alphaproteobacteria > Rhodobacterales > Paracoccaceae > Aliiroseovarius > Aliiroseovarius sp. S253. The sequence continues at coordinate 175,407 of NZ_JBNAFW010000001.1, forward strand.
TGACCGATCCGAATATGGCCGATGCAACGTATATCGAGCCGATCACCGCCGACGTCGTTGCCAAGATTATCGAGAAAGAGCGCCCCGACGCGCTGCTGCCAACCATGGGCGGCCAAACCGGTCTGAACACCGCGCTGGAACTGGATGATCTGGGTGTGTTGGACAAGTTCAACGTCGAACTGATCGGCGCAAAGCGCGACGCGATCGAAATGGCAGAAGACCGCAAACTGTTTCGTGAAGCGATGGACCGTCTGGGCATCGAAAACCCGCGGGCGACCATTGCAACGACGATGGAAGAGTGCATGGACGCGCTGGAAGATATCGGCCTGCCCGCCATCATCCGTCCCGCCTTCACCATGGGCGGCACCGGCGGCGGTGTGGCGTATAACCGCGAGGAATACGAACATTATTGCGGCACTGGCCTTGATGCCTCACCGGTCAACCAGATCCTGATCGACGAAAGTCTTTTGGGCTGGAAAGAGTTCGAGATGGAGGTGGTGCGCGACACTGCCGACAATGCGATCATTGTCTGTTCCATCGAAAACATTGATCCGATGGGCGTGCACACGGGTGACTCGATCACCGTGGCACCCGCTCTGACGCTGACTGACAAAGAATTCCAGCTGATGCGCACCCACTCGATCAACGTGCTGCGCGAGATTGGCGTGGAAACTGGCGGCTCGAACGTGCAGTGGGCTGTGAACCCCGCTGATGGCCGGATGGTCGTCATTGAAATGAACCCGCGTGTGTCGCGTTCGTCGGCGCTGGCATCGAAAGCCACCGGTTTCCCGATTGCGAAAATCGCTGCGAAACTGGCTGTCGGCTATACGCTGGACGAGCTGGACAATGACATCACCAAAGTCACGCCGGCTTCGTTTGAGCCGACCATTGATTATGTCGTCACCAAGATCCCGCGCTTTGCCTTCGAGAAATTCCCCGGCGCCAAGCCCGAATTGACCACCGCGATGAAATCCGTGGGCGAGGTAATGTCGATTGGCCGCACGATCCACGAATCGATGCAGAAAGCTCTGGCGTCGATGGAAACCGGCCTGACCGGATTCGACGAGGTCGAGATCGAAGGCGCCCCGGAAGAGGCCGCCATCGTAAAGGCCATCTCGGAACAGCGCCCTGACCGCATCCTGAAAATTGCTCAAGCGATGCGTCATGGCATGTCGAACTCGGATATCCAGCGCGTGACGTCCTTCGACCCGTGGTTCCTTGATCGTATCCGCGAGATTGTGGATGCCGAAGCTGTCGTCCGCGAAAACGGCCTGCCGACAGAAGCCGAAGGTTTGCGCAAGCTGAAGATGTTGGGCTTCACCGACGCCCGTCTGGCCAAGCTGTCGAGCCGCTCCGAAAAAGACGTGCGCGATGTACGCCGGAACGCGGGTGTGAACGCCGTGTTCAAACGCATCGACACATGCGCGGCAGAGTTTGAAGCGCAGACGCCTTACATGTACTCGACCTATGAAGCGCCGATGATGGGCGAAGTGGAATGCGAGGCCCGCCCCTCCGACCGCAAAAAGGTTGTCATTCTGGGTGGCGGTCCTAACCGGATCGGGCAGGGGATCGAATTCGATTACTGCTGCTGCCACGCCTGTTTCGCGCTGACGGACGCGGGTTACGAGACCATCATGGTCAACTGTAACCCTGAAACCGTGTCGACCGATTACGATACCTCGGACCGCCTGTATTTCGAGCCCCTGACCTTCGAACATGTGATGGAGATCCTGCGTGTTGAGCAGGACAACGGTACGCTGCACGGTGTTATCGTTCAGTTCGGCGGTCAGACCCCGCTGAAACTGGCCAACGCGCTGGAAGCCGAAGGCATTCCGATCCTTGGCACCACGCCGGACGCCATCGACCTGGCCGAAGACCGTGAACGTTTCCAAGACCTGGTCAACAAGCTGGGCCTGAAACAACCGAAGAACGGCATCGCCTCGACTGACGAACAAGCGCTTGCGATTGCTGAAGAGATCGGTTTCCCGCTTGTGATCCGCCCGTCTTACGTACTGGGTGGTCGCGCGATGGAAATCGTGCGCGACATGAGCCAACTGAAGCGCTACATCGCCGAAGCTGTTGTTGTGTCCGGTGACAGCCCCGTTCTGTTGGACAGCTATCTGTCTGGCGCGATCGAGGTTGATGTCGACGCGCTTAGCGACGGTGAAGATGTACACGTTGCGGGTATCATGCAGCACATCGAAGAAGCCGGCGTTCACTCGGGTGACAGCGGCTGTTCGCTGCCGCCCTACAGCCTGAGTGCCGACATCATCGCCGAGCTGCGTCGCCAGTCGCGCGAGCTTGCACTGGCCCTGAACGTGGTTGGCCTGATGAACGTCCAGTTCGCAGTTAAAGATGGCGAGATTTATCTGATCGAAGTGAACCCGCGTGCCTCGCGCACCGTGCCGTTCGTGGCCAAGGCGGTTCTGTCGCCCATCGCCTCGATTGCTGCACGCGTCATGGCAGGCGAAAAGCTGGACGCTTTCGAACTGGTGAACCCGGAAATCGACACCTACGCGGTGAAAGAGGCAGTTCTGCCCTTCGCACGTTTCCCCGGCGTGGACACGATCCTTGGCCCGGAAATGCGCTCGACCGGCGAGGTTATGGGCGCGGACAAGGACTTCGCCATGGCATTCCTGAAAGCCCAGCTGGGCGCGGGCACTATGCTGCCGACCGAAGGCACTGTGTTCCTGTCGATCAAGGATGGCGACAAGACCCCGCAGCTGGTTGAAACAGCCCAGCTGTTGACCGAACAGGGCTTCCGCATCATCGCGACCTCGGGCACTGCCAAGTTCCTTGCCGAAAATGCGGTCGAGGCCGACGTTGTTGCCAAGGCCTACGAGCCGGGTCGCTCGATCATCGACATCATGAAGGATGGCGAAGTGCATCTGGTTATGAACACCACCGAGGGTGCTCAGTCGGTCAATGACAGCCGCCAAATGCGCAACGTCGCTCTAATGGACAAGATACCTTACTACACCACTCTGGCCGGCAGCCATGCCGCAGCCCTTGCTATGAAGACTCGCGGTGAACGCGAGATCACTGTGAAAGCGCTGCAAGAGGCGTAAGGGAACCCCAAACGAACTGAACTTCCAAGGGCGCGGCACTTCCGCGCCCTTTTTCGTGCTCGGGGTGAAAACCTCACCGCATCTGTTTGACCTGTGTTATGCTTCCGGAAAAGAGAAGGAGAGCAGTGATGAAACCCTTTGCCCCGATGATCGTACCTGTCGCATGTGTTGGCCTTTTGGCAGGGTGCGAGGCGTTCAATCCGACCACCACCCCCACGACAAACGTCACCGACTTACCGCTGATGGGCGGATATCGTACCCCTGCAGATGAATGCGAAAAGCTGGGCGAGAACGAACTGACGGTCAATTACCTGGACCATACCGCCGATCTGGTGGGCTGTCCGGAAGACTATGAAGGTCTAGGTGTGTTCCAAGCGGACACGGGCGGCATCGAGGTCGCTCGTATTGATGGCTGGGTATTGTTCAGCGTCCCGAGCGGGAATTAACCGTATAGCTGCTGCGCTTGTGAGAATGACATCAGCTTTTTGCTTTTCTCGTCCCACAGGTGCAGTCGTGCACTGGCCAGACTTTCGCGGATCGTCATGCGATTGATCGTCGCCAGGTATTCGTTTTCTTTCAGGACTTCTGTCAGGCGATAGAACGGGATACGGCTGTGCAGGTGATGCACATGGTGAATGCCAATATTCGCGCTGAACCACTGAAGGATGGCGGGCATCACATAGTGCGAGCTGCCATGCAGTGCCGCATCGTGTAGCTGCCATTCTTCTTCAGCCTTCCAGTGCGTCTCTTCGAACTGGTGCTGGATATAGAACAGCCACATGCCAGCGGTGGCCGCTAGCAATGTGGTGGGCAAGAAGATCAACAGGACGGGCATCAGCCCTCCGAAATACCAGATCACGACAAGCGCTGCGACGATGACAAGGTTTGTCCCCATAGCGCTGATCCAATACCGCGCGGCGCTCATCAATCCGAACGGAAGGCGGTTTTGCAGCAGAAACAAGTATCCGGGTGCAAAGCCGAACAGAGTGATCGGGTTGCGATACAGCCGGTACTGGAACTGACGCATTGGCGACAGAGCTTTGTACTCTTCGACGGTCAGGGTCATGATGTCCCCGATTCCGCGTTTTCCAAGGTTGCCGGCCGAGTTGTGGTGGATGGAGTGGGTGCGTTTCCAAACGTCGTAAGGCGTCAAGGTGACGACCCCGATCACCCGACCAACCCAATCGCTGACTGTCCGATTTTTGAAGACCGAGCCATGCCCGCAATCATGCTGGATGGCAAACAGGCGCAGAAGGAAAGCGGCGTTGAACAGTGCAATGCCAAGGCTTAGCCACGGGCTGATCGACAGGCAGTACCATGCAAGTGCCCAGAGAAGCAGGAAGGGAACCGCACTGACTGCCAGCTCGAAGGTGCTGCGAAGCGTGCTTGGTTCGCGATACTTGGCAAGTGTTCGGACCCAGTCGCGTGCTGTGGTCTCATCTTGTTCTGGCAGCGGTATCTGTGAAAGCTCTGTCATGGGCCTGCTTTTGTGGTGTCAGGCCATTCGGATAGACTATCGGGTCAACATATCAAGCGAATAATGAAATATGTAGGGAACTCTCCTTTAGCGAGAATTCAAATCCGTCCACGCAAAAGAGCAGAAAATAGCTCAAGCACAGGCTTCTCTCTTATGCAGTTGATACGGTGAAAATGCTGGTTTGGAATACTCCAAAACCAGCTGTCAGTGCACGCTGTGTCAGTTGCAGGATTGGATGCCGCGTGCGGCGATCTCTTTCCAGTTTTCACCCAGCACGTCTTTAGCCCGGATTGCGGTCTCATAGCCCGGATCACGCGGCTTCAACATGCGGACGTACAGGTTGGCCTCGTGCGCGCCGGTTAAAAGAACCTTCTGATTTCCAAAATAGGCCACCGTGGCTCCATTGGCAGTGTTTCCGTATACATTGGCGCTGTCATACGCGTCTGCATCGGTGCGATTCAGGACGGTGGCGCGGGTGCTGTCGGACGAAGATGCCCCCAGTATTACAAATCGGTCATGGCCACGACGTAATGTCTCGACCGCGGCCAGTTCCACCTCGACTCTGGCCGCTGCTACGGGACCGCATCCGGCGGCTGCCGACGTCCTTAGAACAAACTGGCTTTGCAGATCGTTGGTGGATTTGCACCCCGCGCTTGCCGCCACAGTAAGGGCACACGCCAATCCAATAAGTCGCTTCATTTGGAAATGCTCCGAGTGGTTCGGCACCAATCTAGCCGAGCGCCCCGCCAGAGCAACCCTTGCGCCAGGATTAAGACGCGAGCTGCCCCCACAGGTCATACTCACCGGCCTCGTCGACCTCGACAGACACGATATCTCCAACATTCAGGCCTGCGGTGCCCTCGTCGATGAACAGGTTGCCGTCGATCTCGGGGGCGTCGGCTTTGGTGCGGCAGGTGGCAATTCCGTCTTCGTCGATGTCGTCGACGATCACGTCCATGACCTGACCGACTTTCGCCGCCAGCTTAGCTTCGGAAATCGCCTGCGCTTTCTCCATGAAGCGTTCCCAGCGGTCTTGTTTGACCTCGGCAGGGACGTGGTCGGGCAGGTCGTTCGAGCGTGCGCCCTCGACGTTTTCATATTGGAAGCAGCCGACGCGATCCAGTTGCGCCTCGTCCATCCAGTCCAGCAGGGTCTGGAATTCTTCTTCGGTCTCGCCGGGATAGCCGACGATGAAGGTCGAGCGCAGGGTGATGTCCGGGCAATCTGCACGCCACGCTGCAATCTCGTCCAGCGTTTTGGATGCTGCCGCTGGGCGGGCCATGCGCTTTAGCGTATCCGGGTGGGCGTGCTGAAAGGGGATGTCCAGATAGGGCAGGATCAGCCCGTCCGCCATCAGCGGGATCAGATTGCGCACATGCGGATAGGGATAGACATAGTGCAAGCGCACCCAAAGGTCCTTGCCCGCGCCCAAAGCCCCAAGATCACGCGCCAGATCTGTGATATGGGCGCGATGCCCACGTTCGTCCGCGTGTTTGATGTCGACGCCATAGGCCGAGGTATCCTGCGAGATCACCAGAAGCTCTTTCACACCAGCATCCACCAGCTTGCCTGCTTCGCGGACAACCGCATGGGCCGGACGGCTGGCCAGTTTCCCGCGCATGTCAGGGATGATGCAGAACTTGCATTTGTGGTTACAGCCTTCTGATATCTTCAGATAGCTGTAATGGCGTGGGGTCAGGCTGACGCCCGTGGCGGGCAGAAGGTCGATGAACGGGTCGGGGCTGGGTGGCACAGCACCATGCACCGCGTCCAGCACCTGTTCGTATTGATGCGGGCCGGTGACGGCCAAAACGCTGGGATGGGTGCCGCGGATATAATCCTCTTCCGCGCCCAGACAGCCGGTGACAATTACTTTGCCGTTTTCGTTCAGAGCTTCGCCGATCGCTTCAAGGCTTTCGGCCTTGGCGCTGTCCAGAAACCCGCAGGTGTTCACGATCACTGCATCCGCGCCAGAATAGTCCGGGCTGATTGCATAGCCTTCGGCACGCAGGCGCGTCAGGATGCGCTCGCTGTCGACCAGAGCCTTCGGGCAGCCAAGGCTGACCATGCCCACGGTGGGTTGGCCATCGCGGGCGGGCTCGGAAAAGCGGGCCTTGGGGGCAAGGTCGGGACGCAGGTTGGGCGGATTTACAGGATCTGTCATGGCGGGCCGTATAGCTAAAGCTGTGGACTATGGGAAGGGCGCGGGGCCGGAATGCAAAAGCGCGCCCGGTGGGACGCGCTTTCGAAAATCTGTGTCGATGGTGCTTACCGCTTGCGATCGCGACGCGAGGACATGGGTTGGAATGCCACGCCCACATGGGCTTCGCAGTACGGTTTGCCCTGCTGAACGGCCAGGCCGCAGAACCAGAAGTCGTCGGTGGCCGGATCGCCCACGGGCCATTTGCAGGTCTTCTCGGTCAGTTCCATAAGGTTCAGACGCTTGGCGTCTTTTTCGATTTCGCTGACCTTGGCCAAAGCCTCGGGGCTAATCTCGTTGGCTGAAGGCTGCGGGGGCAGGGGTTGGCCTGCCGGAATGATCGCTTTGCGTGCGGGTGAAACGGGCTTTGCTTCCGCCGCCGGCGCTGCTGCTGGTTTCGGCGCAGGCTCGGCTGCTTTCTTTGGGGCTGCCTTGGGCTTGGCCGCTGCCTTGGGCTTGGCGGCTGTCTTGGCCGTGGCTTTATCGCCTGCGGGGGCTTTGCTTCCGCCGCTCGAGCGGTTGGACAGGCCCAGACGGTGCACCTTGCCGATGACCGCATTGCGGGTCACACCGCCAAGTTCTTTCGCGATGACCGAGGCCGATTGACCCTCGCCCCACATCTTTTTCAGGATTTCAACGCGCTCGTCGGTCCAGGACATGCTTTTTTCCCGTCTGCTTGGGGGTGGCCGGATCCGGTCAGGCCCCTTTGAATTCACAAGCCCCTATTCTAGTCACCCGCGCGGCGGATACAAGCCAAGAAGCCGCTTTACTTGGCCTGCCGCCCTTCACGCCACGCCAGAATGGCACCGCCAGCGACGATAATGCCCGCCCCAAGCGCGCTGAGCCAGCCCGGCACCACGCCGAACAGGCCAAAATCGTAGAGTGCCGCGAAGATCAGCGTGGCATAGGAAAACGGCACAACAAAGCTGGCATCCGCGCGCCGGATCGCTTGCACATAGCATGCCTGCGCCGAGGCCATCATGAATCCAAGCGCTGCCAGCACACCCCATTGCGCTGGGGTGGGCGACTGCCAGACAAACAGCACCGCGCAGGATGCGATGGTCAGACCGATTGCGTTGTTGATGACAAGGATCTGCAAAGGGGCCTCGCGCCCGGCTAGTCGTTTGATGAAGATGGTTTCAAGTCCCAGCAACGCGGCTGCCCCCAACGCCAGTAATGCGGCTGGGTCAAAGCTGGATGCGCCGGGGCGGATCAGGATCAGCGCGCCGATCAACGCCATCGCAACGGAAAGCCACCGCCACGGGCCGACCCGTTCGCCCAGCAGAGGGATCGCCAGCAACATGGCGAAGACCGGGTTCAGGAAAGAGATCGCTGTGGCATCGGCCAGCGGGATCAGTGTCGCGGCGGCGAACATCAGGGTCACGCCAGTAAACCCAGCGGCAGATCGTGCCACGTGTAGCTTGATATTGGGCCGCGTGATCTTCAGTCGTCGGATCAAGGCAAATGTTCCGATGGCCAGAAACGCAAAGGTGAAGCGTCCATGGGTAATCTGGAATGGGTGCAGTGGATCGCCCAACAGGTCTTTGCCCGCCAACTTAGCCATCAGGGTTGTGCCCGCGATAAACACGGTCGCCACCAGCATGAAGCCGACGGCGGCTAAGGGAGAGTTGCGCGTTTCCATCTGTTCCTCCTACGCGCGCGTACGCAGATTGAAAAGGCTGGACAGCGCGGGTGTGATCCCCTATCTCGCCCACATGATCAAACGCACACATATCGCTGAGACCCGACGCCGACGCACCCGCGCCTGACGTCCGTCCCCGTTTGATCCTGCGCACCGTTTGCGCAAACCCACCCAAAACCATCTGGAAAATGTTGACTTGAGGCCTGCCATCCGGCACCCAAAGGCTTCTTTTTGAAGAGGATACCACTATGATCCCGTCGCTTCTGCCGACCTATAACCGTGTAGACCTTGCCTTCGAGCGGGGCCAGGGCAGCTGGCTTGTCACGGATGGGGGCGAGCGATACCTGGATCTGGGCGCGGGCATCGCGGTGAACGCGCTGGGCCACGCCCATCCTGCATTGGTCGAGGTTCTGGCCGAACAGGGTGCGAAGCTGTGGCATGTGTCGAACCTCTATAAGATCCCGCAGCAGCAGACGCTGGCGGATCAACTGGTTGATCTGACCTTCGCCGACACCGTGTTCTTCACCAACTCGGGCACCGAAGCGTGCGAGCTGGCTGTGAAGATGGCCCGGAAGTACTGGAGCGATAAAGGTGAAGACCGTGCGCGGATCATCGGTTTTGATGGCTCGTTCCATGGCCGCTCGTCCGCGGGGATCGCGGCTGCGGGTGGCGAAAAGCTGACCGCAGGCTTCGGTCCGCTTCTGCCCGGTTTCACCCATCTGCCGTTCGGAGACCTTGATGGTCTGACCAATGAACTGGCCGAAGGTGACGTGGCCGCCGTGATCATCGAACCCGTTCAGGGCGAGGGCGGTATCCGCCCCGTGCCAGATGACGAATTGAAAGCCATCCGCGCCGCCTGTGATGATGCTGGCGCTCTGCTGATCTTTGACGAAGTACAGTGCGGCATGGGCCGGACCGGCAAGCTGTTTGCACATGAGTTCTCGGGCGTGACGCCGGATATCATGATGGTCGCCAAAGGAATTGGCGGCGGTTTCCCGTTGGGCGCTGTTCTGGCGACCGAAAACGCGGCAAGCGGCATGGTTGCAGGCACCCACGGGTCGACCTATGGCGGCAACCCGCTGGCCTGTGCCGTGGGCTCGAAAGTGACCGAGATTGTCGCCGATCCCGAATTTCTGGCCGAGGTCAGCCGCAAGGCAGGCCTATTCCGTCAGAAACTGGAAGGGCTTGTCGCCGCCCATCCCGACGTCTTTGAAGGTGTGCGCGGGTCTGGCCTGATGCTGGGCCTGAAATGCAAAGCGACCAACATGGACGTGCTGGCGAATTGCTATGATGCGAACCTGCTCTGCGTTCCTGCGGGCGACAACGTGCTGCGCATCCTGCCCGCACTGACCATTGAAGACGAAGATATCTCTGAGGCGATTGTCCGCCTTGAAACCGCTGCCAAGGCTGTGGAGGGCCAGAGCGCATGACACATTTCCTTGACATCAACGCCACAGATACCAGCGACTTGAAAAGCATCATGTCCGAAGCGCACCGGATCAAGGCCGCGCGCGCTGGCCGCCCCAAGGGGGCATTGGATGACGAAAATCCGTTGGACGGCCATATGGTCGCGCTGATCTTCGAAAAGCCCTCGACCCGGACGCGCGTCAGCTTTGATGTAGGCGTGCGCCAGATGGGCGGGCAGACGATGGTTCTGTCAGGCTCGGAAATGCAGCTGGGCCATGGTGAAACCGTTGCGGACACCGCCAAGGTGCTTAGCCGCTATGTGGACATGATCATGATCCGGACCTTCGAAGAGGCGACCCTGCTTGAGATGGCCGAGCACGCCGACGTGCCGGTGATCAACGGGCTGACCAACCGCTCGCATCCCTGCCAGATCATGGCCGATATCCTGACGTATGAGGAACATCGCGGATCCATCGAAGGCAAGAAAGTGGTTTGGGCAGGCGACGGCAACAATGTCTGCGCCTCTTTCCTGCATGCTGCGGGCAAGTTCGGCTTCGACCTGACCTTTACCGGGCCCGAGCCTCTGGATCCGGAAATGGCCTTCGTGGAAGAAGCCCGCGCCAAAGGCGTGAATGTCGAGATCGTGCGCGATCCCGTGAAAGCCGTGGAAGGCGCCGACCTTCTGGTGGCCGACACTTGGGTCTCGATGCACGATGCGCCCTCGGCCCGCGAACGTCGCCACAACCTGCTGCGCCCCTATCAGATCAATGACGAATTGATGCGTCACGCCAAGCCGGACGCTCTGTTCATGCACTGCCTGCCCGCGCACCGGGAAGAGGAAGTGACGAACTCGGTCATGGATGGCCCGCAATCGGTGATCTTTGATGAGGCCGAAAACCGCCTTCACGCCCAGAAGGCCGTGATGCGCTGGTGTTTGGGGAAGTAAGCGGCACTCAGCTCCAATAGAAAAGGGCGCCCGCTAAGGCGCCCTTTTTGTTCGTAGATCCGTTTGCTTACGCCACGATGGCGTTCAGGATGTGGAAGATCACTGCTGACATGATCGCAGCTGCTGGCACGGTGATCACCCATGCTGCCACGATGGTCATGAAGTGCGAGCGGCGCACCAGTTTGCGGCGGCGGCGCTCTTCTGGTGCGATCCGCTTGGCATCGGGACGTGCGGCGCGTGAGTTGCGCAACCGGCGCTCCATGTGGAACTCGCGATAGAAGCCAACGCCAAAAACGCCACCCACAGCAATATGGGTCGAGCTAACGGGCAGGCCCAGCCAGCTTGCGACGATCACAGTGATCGCTGCCGACAGCGCTACGCAATAGGCGCGCATCGGGTTCAGCTTGGTGATTTGGCTGCCAACCATGCGGATCAGTTTTGGGCCGAACAGCATCAGGCCAAAGCTGATGCCAAACGCGCCGATCACCATGACCCATGTCGGGATCGATACTTTCGCGGCAAAGTCGCCCACGCTTTCTACGTGCACGATGGCGGCGAGCGGACCAACAGCGTTCGCCACGTCGTTGGCGCCGTGCGCGAATGACAACAGCGCGGCCGAGAAGATCAGCGGTAGGGCAAAGAGCGTCTTCAGCGACTTGGTGCGGTTCTCAAGCCCTTCAGCCTGACGGGCAATAAGAGGTGCGGTGACAACGTAAGCGACTGCTCCGACGGCTGCGCCAATCAGAAGCGCTGTGCCAAGGTCAATCTTGATGATCCGCTTCAGGCCTTTGATCGACAGATACGCACCAAATGCGGCTGCCATAATCCCGATCAGAATTGGCACCCAACGCTTTGCAGCAGCAATCTTATCCTCCTGATAGACAATCTTGTGCTTGATCAGGGCCAGGAACATGGCAGCAACGACGCCGCCCAGAACCGGTGAAATCACCCAGCTCGCTGCGATCTTTCCCATGGTTGGCCAGCTTACTGCTGCAAAGCCTGCAGCCGCGATACCAGCCCCCATAACGCCGCCCACAACCGAATGTGTGGTCGAGACCGGAGCACCGACCCACGTGGCAAGGTTCACCCACAGCGCAGACGAGATCAGCGCAGCCATCATTGCCCAGACAAAGGTGCGCGAGTGTTCGAAGCTCGAGGGGTCAATGATCCCTTTCGAAATAGTCGACACAACGTCTCCTCCAGCTAAAAGTGCACCGGCACTTTCGAATAATGCGGCAATAACGATAGCGCCCCCCATGGTCAGCGCGTTTGCACCAACGGCCGGGCCCATGTTGTTGGCCACATCGTTCGCGCCGATGTTCAGCGCCATATAGGCCCCAAACGCGGCGGCGATCACGACAACAAGAGAGGTTGGTGTCTGCCCAAAGAACACAGCCGCACCAAGGGCCGCGACTACGATAAAGGCCAAAGCCACACCCATCCCAACCAGCGGACGGGCCACCAGTTGCGTTGCATATTCCACTTGGGTGATTTTGTTCAGGTCCTTGTCCAGTGTTTTCCACTGGTTGCCGCTGTTCTCGCCGCTCATGTCCCATCCTCGCAAGCTGCTTGTCACACGGCTGTTGTGCAGCCGTTACAATTCAGCGCCTGCGCTAGCTTGTCAGGTCCGCGATTGCAACAGATTCTGTGATGGAAATGCCATGTGGCTTGGGCGGATCAGAAATCACGCAACAGTTTGCGCAAACCTTTTTCCTGCACCATTTCGGCAGCCTCGTCCGGTGACACCCATGTGCGTGTGCGCTCGTCGGCCTCGGGGAAGTCACTTTTCAGCTTCTCGACTTTCAAAGGGAACACGGTTGCTGAACAGTGGGCTAGCTCGCCGTCATCCAGCTCTTTGGCATAGCTGTATTCGCCAATGGGTGCGCGATCCAGCTGACCTTTCTTTACCCCGGCCTCTTCCCAAGCTTCCTGGGCAGCGGCATCGGCGTCATTCTTGCCTTCCATCGGCCAGCCTTTTGGAAGGATCCAGCGTCCGGTCCCGCGAGAGGTCACAAGCAAAACTTCCTTATCATCGCCATGGCCACGATAGCACAGCGCCGCAACCTGAGAGCGGCTGGGGCGTTTCAGCATTGGCGATAGGACTTCGTCCCAAGCTTGTTTCAAAAGCGACGACATAAGGGGCCTGTGGATTTCTTGCTCATTCTTTTACTTGTTGCGCTGTTAAATAGCTGTTTTTGCCGAAATTACAAGTAAATGGACCGTGATTGAGCATCCAAGGCCGGTTCTTGTGGCTATTTTCCCCTTGGTTTGGCACGAAGCGTTGGGTCCGCCACGGTGGGATCTTCGGGCCACGGATGCTTTGGATAGCGCCCGCGCATGTCCTTGCGCACATCGGCATAGCTTGTGGCCCAAAAGTTCGGGATGTCCGTCGTGGTCTGCACCGGTCGGCGGGCTGGTGACAGAAGTGTCACGCGCAGTGGGGTCTTGCCGACAGTGGGGTGGCGGGTGACTCCGAACATCTCTTGCAAGCGCAGGCTGATTTCGGGCGTGTCGCTGGAATAGTCGATAGGCGTTTTGTGACCCAAAGGCGTGATGAAGTGGGCCGGTGCCTCGGCGTCCAGCCGCGACATCTGGTTCCAATCCAACATTGCACGCAGGGCATCGAGGAGCTCAAACTTCTTCCAGTCAGCCGTCGTCTTCACGCCGGACAAGTGCGGCAGTAGCCAATCTTCAAGCGTCGCCATCAGGGCGGGTTCAGTCATTTCGGGTAGCCTGTCTTCGCCGGTCCGCACAAGCTCGACCCGCGCGATGAACCGTTTCGCGGCAGCCGAGGGTCGCAGCCCCATGTCGCGCACACCGTCGAGCATCGCGGAGGCCACAGCATCCCGCGGCGCGTCCTTCCAGATGCGGTCATCCAGTACCATCGCGCCCAGACATTCCTGCCGTCGCGCGATCACGCGACCTTCGCGTTTGGACCATGCGCAATTATCGACCCACGCGATCTGGTCCTCAAACAGCTCACGCACTTCGCCTTCGCTGATCTGGACCGCTTGTCGCACGCGCGCCTCGCGCGGATTGCCGTCCGTGTCGGTGATTACTAGCAAGCGCGACCCGGCCAGAGCATCACCTTCGTCCATGATGGCCCCTTTGCCACCAGACATGACGAAACGCGGGATGTCACCGGGGCGGCGCAGTGCCACCCTGTCGGGATAGGCCAAGGCGGCCATTTGTGCTGCACTTAGGTCTGGGCGGGCATCCCCTGCCATCCGGCGCAGGCGCTTTGCCTCGGTCCGAATGCGCTCAACGCCACCGCGATTGGCCTGAATGCCCCGCTTTGCTGCAAAGCCCTTCGGGTCGCGGATCGCCTCACACCGCAGGGTCAGGTCCATCGAGGCCCCACGGGGCAGGGGATCGCGGTCGCCCCAAAGCGCGGCCAGATCGGCAGCGTCCGAACCAGCGGTTAGCAGCATATGCCCAAGGCGTGGATGCAGCGGCAGACGCGCAAGTTTCGTACCGTGATCGGTGATCCGTCCGGTGTCATCCAGCGCCCCAAGCCCACGCAGCAGCGCCTGCGCTTCGGCCAACACGCCTTCATTGGGCGGCGTCAGAAACGCCAGCCCCGTGCCGTCTGGACTGCCCCACCCGGCCAGTTCCAACGCCAAGGGGGCAAGGTCTGCGGTTTCGATCTCGGCGGGCGCGAAGGGGGGCATCCCGCCGTCCTCGCCCTTAGTCCACAGCCGATAGCAGGTGCCGGGCGCGACACGTCCTGCACGACCGCGTCGTTGTTCGGCTTCGGCTTTGGACACGCGCTCGGTCACCAGTCGGGACATGCCTGAACCGGGATCGAACCGAGCGCGCCGCGCCTGTCCGGCATCCACCACCACGCGAATGTCCTGAATGGTCAGCGATGTTTCGGCGATTGCGGTTGCCAGCACGATCTTGCGGCCTTCTTTCGCGGGCTGAATGGCGGCGCGCTGGGCGGCGAAGTCCATCGCGCCGAATAGTGTGTGCAGGCGGCATTCGCCGGGTAAACGTCCCTTTAAAGCAGCCTCGCAGCGTCGGATTTCACCTTCGCCGGGCAGGAAGACCAGCACACCGCCTTTTGTTTCGGCCAACGCGCTCAGCACCAGATCCGCAGTCGCCTCGGCTAGCCGGGTGCCTTTTGCCAGGGGCCGCTCCAAGTGTCGCGTCTCGACGGGATAGGCACGCCCTTCGGACCGCACAATCGGCGCGTCGTCCAACAGCCGTGCCACTGGGTCGGCGTCCAGTGTGGCAGACATCACAACCAGCTTCAGATCATCGCGCAGTGCACCCATCGCTTCCCATGTCAGCGCCAGCCCAAGGTCCGCATTCAGGGATCGCTCGTGGAATTCGTCAAAGATAACTGCGCCGACGCCCTCAAGTGAGGGGTCAGATTGCAGCATCCGTGTCAGGATGCCTTCGGTCACGACCTCGATCTGGGTGGATTTGGATACCTTCGCCTCGCCGCGAATGCGGTAGCCGACGGTCTCGCCCGCACGCTCGCCCAGCGTTTGCGCCATACGCTCGGCGGCCCCACGGGCGGCTAGGCGACGTGGCTCTAGCATGATTAGCCGGCCGCTAAAGGATCCCGCTTTGAGCATCTCCAACGGAACAACCGTCGTCTTGCCTGCGCCCGGGGGGGCCATCAGCACCGCGCGCCCCTGATCGTGCAGGGCGGCCAGCAGATCTGGGATCGCGTCATGGATGGGCAGCAGGTCCGTCATCCTGCCCTTATCCGACGCCCCGCGCGCCGGGTCCAGCCCGGATCACCGCGCGCGCGGGCGCTAACATCATCCCGGCCTCTGGACAGGGGCGCGGCGGCGCGGCATGAACGGGGGCAAGAAGCGGAGGCGACATGGACATTCAGGATCTGGCCAAACGAGTGATTGCAGGCGAACGCCGTGCCTTGGCGCGCGCCATTACTTTGGTCGAAAGTGGCCGTGCAGATCACCGTGCGCAGGCGGTTGAGCTTCTGGAAGCCACAGCTCCTGAAGGTCGTCAGGCCCTTCGCATCGGTCTGTCCGGAACGCCTGGCGTTGGTAAATCGACCTTTATTGAAGCGTTTGGCATGTTCCTGATCGAAAAGGGCCTGAAGGTTGCGGTGCTGGCTGTGGATCCAAGCTCGGCCCGATCTGGCGGGTCTATTCTGGGCGACAAAACTCGCATGGAAAGCCTGAGCCGCGAGAAGAATGCCTTCATCCGTCCTTCGCCCTCGCAGGCGCAGATGGGCGGCGTGGCGCGCCGCACCCGCGAGGCTGTCGCGCTCTGTGAAGCCGCAGGCTTTGATATTGTTCTGATCGAAACCGTGGGTGTCGGCCAGTCCGAAACCATGGTCGCCGAGATGTCCGATCTGTTCCTTCTACTCCTCGCCCCTGCCGGTGGCGACGAGCTGCAAGGTGTCAAACGCGGCATCATGGAGATCGCCGACCTGATCTTGGTGAACAAGGCCGATGGCCCGCTGAAAGAAACTGCGATGCGCACCTGTGCGGATTATGCGGGCGCGCTGCGCTTGTTGCGCAAGCGCGTCTATGATCCTGAAGGTTTCCCCAAGGCGCTGATGGTGTCTGCCGTCACCCATAACGGCTTGCCTGAGGCGTGGGAGACGATGGAAGAGCTGGTCGCATGGCGGCGCGAGCATGGCCACTGGGAAAAGCGCCGCGCCGCGCAAGCCCGCCATTGGTTCGAAGAAGACCTGCGCATCGGCCTTTTGTCTGCGCTGGAAACCGGTGACGCTCGCGCGCAGATCGATGCGCTGGGCGGGCGGGTGTCTGCGGGTGAACTGTCAGCTTCACGCGCAGCGGACGAGATGCTGGCCTTTCTGAAATTGGCATCTGACAGCTGAAATCTGCCACCTGCCATCAGGGGTTGATTGGCGCTAACGGCTGGGTTAGCGTAACCCCGAAACATGCAGGAGAATGCAGGATGAATCAGTTCAGGACCCCACCGCGACACTAGACGCTGGTCCTGTTGGGCTGTCGTCAGCCCCGATTATCCTTTGTATTTCCTTTTAGCGCATGGAGCGCATCATGTTTCGGTTTTTCGAAAATCTTATCGACCCATTCCGTCCCTCGCCGGATGAAACCCCGCCTGCTACGCTGTGGGCCTATCTGAAAACGCAGTATGACGGTTTCGGAAAACTCATGGCGTTTATGGCCGTGTCAGGTGTCATCGTCGCATTGATTGAAACCAGCCTGATCTTCTATTCGGGCCGTGTGATCGACCTTATGGATGGGACCGACGCGCAGGGTTTTTTCCAAACCCATGGGCTCGAGCTGCTGCTCGCGGCCTTGTTCATTCTGTTCCTGCGCCCCGCCACCATCGGCCTGAACCACCTGCTGCTTGAGCAAACCCTTGTGGGCAACCTGCATGATCAGGTGCGCTGGCGGGCACATAAGCATCTGCTTGGTCAAAGCATGGGCTTTTTCCAGAACGACTTTGCCGGGCGGCTGTCCAACCGCGTGATGCAGCTGGGCGGCGCGGTCGAGGACGGCACCTATATGGCGTTCGAAGGCATCTGGTACGCGCTGACCTATGTGATCGCTGCGGCCCTTATCCTCAGCCAGATCGACCCGCGCTTGGCCGCGCCGCTTCTGATCTGGCTGGTGCTTTATGTGATCTACACGCGCTGGGTCGCGTTACGTGTGGCATCTGCGTCCGAGAAATGGTCTGACGCGCGGTCGCTTCTGTCGGGGCGGATCGTCGATGCCTATGCCAATATCGAAAGCGTTAAACTGTTCAGCCAGGGCGAAAGCGAGGAACGCTATGTCCTCTCGGCCCTCAAACGCCACCGCCTGCGGTTCCAGCGTTTCCTGCGCCTGATGACGGAACTTAGCTTCGGTCTGAACGTGCTGAACGGGCTGCTGATCACCGGCGTTCTCGGCACCTCGATCTGGTTCTGGACCCGTGGAGTTGTGACCGTGGGCGAGGTCGCGGCGGCATCCGCCCTGACCATCCGCCTGAACGGCATGTCCGGCTGGATCATGTGGGTCACCGTGCGGCTGTTTGAGCATGCGGGCGTGATCCGCGAAGGGCTGCGTTCGATCTCGGTCGAGCACGAGGTGGTTGATGCCCCCAACGCTCCTGCGCTGGTGCTGACCAAGGGCGAGATCCAATTTGACGGGCTGACCCATCACTATGGCAAAGGGTCGGGTGGGTTGGACAACGTGACCTTGGCGGTGCATCCCGGCGAAAAGGTCGGGTTGGTCGGGCGCTCGGGCGCGGGCAAGTCGAGCCTTGTGAACCTGCTGCTGCGTTTCCGCGATCCCGAAGGCGGACGCATCCTGATCGACGGTCAGGATGTGGCAGGTGTCACGCAGGATAGCCTGCGCGCGCAAATCGGTATGGTCACGCAAGACAGCTCGCTTCTGCACCGCTCGGTGCGCGCGAACCTGCTGTACGGTCGCCCTTCGGCCACCGAGGCCGAGATGATCGCCGCCGCTGTGCGCGCCGAGGCGCATGACTTCATCCAGTTGCTGGAGGACCCGAAAGGGCGCAAGGGCTATGACGCCCATGTGGGCGAGCGCGGCGTGAAACTGTCCGGAGGCCAGCGCCAAAGGGTCGCCATTGCCCGCGTTATGCTGAAGAACGCGCCTATTCTGGTGCTGGACGAGGCGACATCGGCGCTGGATAGCGAGGTCGAGGCCGCGATCCAGAAAACGCTCTATGGCATGATGGAAGGCAAAACCGTGATCGCCATCGCCCACCGCCTATCCACCATCGCCCAGATGGACCGCATTGTCGTGCTGGATCAGGGACGGGTGATCGAAGACGGCAGCCATGATGAACTTCTGGCCGCCAAGGGCACCTATGCGGGGCTTTGGGATCGCCAGTCGGGCGGTTTTCTGGCCGACGAGTAAACAATTGCAGCGGGGCAGAATTTTCCTGCCCCGCTGCCCCGCGACTCACTTGACGTCCCCCGATTAGGCGTCTATTGACCGCGGACGGAATTCGGGGCGCTGCCGTGGCAGTGCCCGTTTGTATTGACCGGCTGGACGTGAGCGGCGCGAGGGCGCGCTGAAATCTCACCAATCTGGCCCGAGAGAGCAAGGATAAGAGCCATGTCGCGTGTTTGCGAACTGACCGGAAAAGGCCCGATGACTGGCAACAATGTCAGCCACGCCAAAAACAGAACCCGTCGCCGGTTTCTGCCGAACCTGAACGACGTGACGCTTCAGTCGGAAGCACTGGGTCGCGCCTTCAAACTGCGCATCTCGGCTGCTGCCCTGCGTTCGGTAGATCACCGTGGTGGTCTGGACGCGTTCCTGGCAAAAGCCAAGAACGACGAACTGTCGGCCAACGCCCTGAAGATCAAGAAAGAAGTTGCGAAAGCTCAGGCAGCCGCCTAAGCCCCGCGCTTTTCTGGATCGACCAGATTTTGAACCGCCCCGGCTTTTGGCTGCGGGCGGTTTTCGCATGTTCTGCACCTGTTACATTTTGTCACTTGTTCCCCCTGAAAAAGAGGCATAGCTACAAGCCATGATCCGAGTGGCTTTCGCATATGTTCTGGCCTTTGCGCTGACTATCACCAGCTTTGCGCTGGCGGATGCCCGTGGTGAAAACCCGGATATAGGTGGTGCGTTTGAAATGGTGCTGTGTACCGGCACCGGCATGACCACCATCACGCTTGGTCCGGATGGCGAACCCATCGAATCGGTGCATCTGTGCCCCGATGGCACGTCGATCTTTGCGGCCTCGTTCACGCTTCCTGCCATGGATGCGCCCATTACGCGGCTTGTGGCCCAAACTGTCCCTTCGCAGGTCACGCCGCTTGTTGGGCGCGATGAACTGTCCCCGTCTGCCCGAGGTCCCCCGGCGCTGGTCTGATCCCTTCAATCAAGACCAAATCCAAGACCTAAGGAAAAGACTATGTTCCGTATGAAAACCGTTCTGGCTGCCGGTGCAGCTGCCCTTATCGCTATGCCTGCTTTCGCAGGTGACATCATGATCAATGACGCCTATGCGCGTGCCTCGGGCATGAACGCGAAGGCTGGCGCTGCCTTCTTCCATATCATGAATCACGGTGCTGAAGATGACCGCCTGATCGCCGCAAAATCGGGTGCGTCCAAACGGGTCGAGCTGCACACCCACAAAGATCTGGGTGACGGCGTGATGAAGATGATGGAAGTTGAAGAAGGCTTCCCGATCCCCGCTGGTGGCATGCACGCCCTGCAACGCGGCGGAGACCATGTGATGTTCATGGGCCTGACCGCACCCTTTGTTGATGGTGAAGCCGTGACTGTGACGCTGGTATTTGAAAAAGCCGGCGAGATGACCGTCGAGATCCCTGTCGATCTGAAACGCAATCCGATGGGTGGCGGCATGCAGCACGGCAAGCCCGAAGACGGGAAAATGGGCGAAGGTCACGGCGCGATGAACATGGGCGACGGCAAGTCGAACTAAGCACCGCCTTTCAGAATTGGGGGTGCGGGGCGTCAATGCGTCCCCAAGCCCCGTACCCCTAAAGGGGTTTCGTCAACCCCGGACGGCCGTAGCGTATAGCTGCGGCCTTTCCTGTTTTGGGACTGGCTGGTTAGCCCAAAACCTCGTCCACCCAAGTCGGCACAATCTGGGTCGCGGGTCCGAAACGTGCATCATCAAAGATGCCTGCCGTGTCGGATGGCTCCAGATTCAATTCCAGCGTCGGAATGCCCAGGGCACGCGCTTCGCCGACAAACCCAGCTGCAGGGTAAACGGTGCCCGAAGTGCCGATGGCTACGAACAGATCCGCCGTTTCCAGAGCCAAATAGATCTCGTCCATCTGATATGGCATCTCGCCGAACCAAACGATATCGGGTCGGGTGCGCGGGGCGCTGCAACTGGGGCAGGGCGCGGTCGAAGACATCTCGGGCGGGGCAGGCCAGCGATGGTCGCACGCGGCACATAATGTACCGGCCAGTTCGCCATGCATGTGGATCACATCACGCGCGCCGCCGCGTTCATGCAGGTCATCCACATTCTGTGTGACCAGCGTTACGAGGCCTTTGTACTCGGTTTGCAGACGGCCCAAGGCTCCGTGCGCTGCGTTCGGCGCTGCGTCCAAACAATTGGCGCGCCGGGCGTTATAGAACGCGTGCACCAGTTCTGGATTGCGGGCAAACCCTTCGGGGGTAGCCACGTCTTCCAAATCGTACTTTGTCCAAAGCCCGTCTACGTCGCGAAACGTCCCCAACCCGCTTTCAGCCGAAATGCCCGCGCCGGTCAGGATCAGGATATGTGTCATTTGAAGCCGCCATAGATGTCCATTGCCTTTTGCAACAGATCAAGCAACGCAGCCACTTGCAAGGGATCCTGCGCGGCGATCTCGCCTTGGGCGGCAAAATTGGCCACGCGCTGTTCGCCCTGCGCCACGGCCTCAAGATCTTGCCACGAAAAGCCCAGCCGCACCGGGGCCAGAGGCATCGGTCCTGCCACCATCGCGGCCCGCCCCTGTGACACAGTCAACGAAAAGGGCGCATCGTTCAGCCAGATCTCGGCGCGCAGTTCGTCCAGAGGTCCTGCGGCGCGCTCGATCGCGCCGGCCAGCACCGCAGTCCGCGACGACGGTGCATCAGTTGGAGCGGCATCCTCGGGCACCGAGATGTCCCGGCCAAACCGTGCCAGTTCAAACAAGATCCCACGCGTCGCTTGCCCACGATCCGTCAGCGCATAGACGCGACCGGATTTCGAGACCAACCCAGCCTCAACCAACTCGGCCAGGCGGGCAGACAGCATATTGGTCGCGATCCCCGGCAACCCGTCGCGCAGCTTTCCAAATCCCGATGGACCTGCGTGCAGCTCGCGCAGCACATGCAGCGCCCAGCGATTACCCAGAAGGTCGAGGGAGAGGGAAATTGGACAGTTTAGAGAGTAAGGCTTTGCACGCGACATGCGCTGCTTTTGACCCAGTGCAGAAGGGGCTGCAAGGGACGATATGCACCTTAAGCGAAACAGCGCCCGTTGACCTGTTCGTTATGCGCAGAGCATCCTAGTTGTATGACGCTGAAACGCCCGATTCATCCAATGCCAGAAGATATTGACCAACGGTTGAGGGCCGAGGGGCTACGAGGCGCTTATGATGCTCGCCCCCCCTATCAACGCAACGATTATCTCGGCTGGATTGCTCTGGCGAAACGTTCTGAGACACGACAGAAACGCATCGACCAGATGTGTGACGAACTGGCAGGTGGGCATCTCTATATGAAAATGGTCTGGCGCAAGGGCTAGCGGGTGACAGCCTGCAGCTGCGCCTTACAACCACCCAATGTCCACACGCGATAGCTGCCATGCGAATGGGTTTTGCCGCCTGGGCGATCTTAGTCGGCGAGCGGCGCTGAGCCAGCACCGCGTCGCCCAAAAAGCGCCCCGCCTTCTCACGTGTCTGATGAATCACTCGGCGTTGAACACAAATAAGGTTTCACCGTTGATTTTGTAATCGTTGATCAGCGCCTTCGCTGTGTCCGACACAAGCCACGCTTCCAGTTCTGCCGCAAGTTCGGTCCTTACGTGCTCGTGTTTGTCTGGGTTCACGGGCAGATAGGCGTATTGGTTGAACAGGATTGCATCGCCCGCATAAAGCAGCGCCAGATTGCCTTTGTTGCCAAAATTCAGCCAGCTTGCCCGGTCCGCCATGATATAGGCTTCCAAACCTGCGGCTGTGTTCAGGGCCGCGCCCATGCCGGCCCCAACGGCATTGTACCACGCACCCTCTGGCACGATCTTGGCCGCCGCCCACAGGCTGAGCTCTTTCTTGTGGGTGCCGCTGTCATCCCCACGGCTGATAAAGGGGGCTTGTGCGGCCATGATCCGCCCTAGCGCGTCAGCGGCGCTTTCGGCGTCCGCGATCATCGCGGCATCCGTGGACGGGCCGATGAAAACGAAATCGTTGTACATGATCTCGCGGCGGTGCATGCCATAGCCACCCGCCAGAAACGTGTCTTCGGCCTTGCGAGAATGCACAAGAATTGCGTCCACGTCGCCTGCCTCGCCCAGTTTGATCGCTTGACCAGTGCCGACGACCAGAAGCTGAACCTCGATCCCGGTATCTTCCTTGATCTGGGGTAACAGAATGTCGGACAGACCCGAGTTATGGAACGACGTGGTGACCGCAAGCTTCATCTCGTCCGCGAAAGCGCTGCTGGACAGAAGGGCTGAAGTGAGGGCGGCGACAATGGTCCGTTTCATTCGACGATATCTCCTTTGAGGAATGCTTGTGCTTGTGCGCTGGGGGCGCCGCCGAAAAACACATCGGCAGCACGGTGTTCGTGGATGTTGCCGTTCAGAAGGAACAAGACCTCGGTTGCCAGCCGTCTGGCCTGACCCATGTCGTGTGTCGACATGATCAGTCGGGTTCCTGCAGCTGCCGCCCGGGTCAGGATCTCTTCGATCTCGCGGGTGGCGCGGCCATCAAGCGAGGCGCAAGGCTCATCAAGGAACAGAAGTTCGGGTCGGGTGATAAGCGCGCGGGCAAGCGCCAGCTTTTGCCGTTCGCCGCCGGACAGGTGCGGGGCAGGGCGGTCCAGCATATCGCCCAACCCAACTTGTTCAGCCGCCTGCGCAGCCTGTTCGTTGGCCTCGGACCGTTTGTGACCTGCCAATCGCAGAGGATAGGCCAAGTTGCCCAGTACAGACCGGCGCATCATTATTGGGTGCTGAAACACAAATGCCTGATGGGCCCGAGCCTCTTCAGGGGGGCAGGCCCAGTGAATGCTGCCGCCTCCTAGTCGTGCAATGCCATGCATCATGCGCAGAAGCGATGTTTTACCTGCCCCATTTGGACCGATAACAATGGTTACGCCCTTGGCTTGCAGTTCAAGGTCTACGGGGCCGACAAGGGTCTTGCCAGCGCGGCGCAGCATGGCACCTTCCAGCGTGACGGGGAAAAGGTTGCTCACCAGCGGCCCCCCCGTTCAGTCTGCCCGATCATGTGGATGGCAAGGTTCACGGCGATTGCCATAGCGATCAGCACAAAGCCCAGACCAAGGGCCAGTGCGAACTCGCCCTTGCCAGTTTCAAGCGCGATGGCTGTGGTCAAAACCCTTGTGTGGTGGTCGATATTGCCGCCCACCACCATGATCGCTCCAACTTCACCAATGGCGCGGCCAAACCCTGCCAGTGCTGCCGTCAAAAGCGCGCGGCGTCCGTCCCAGAGAAGAGCTTGCACCCGCTGCGTTTGAGTTGTGTTCATCGAGATCAGAAGATCGTGATAGTCGGACCAAAGCTCGCGCAGGGCCTGATGGGCAATGGAAGCGATCAGCGGCACAATGATGATGACTTGTGCAATTATCATCGCGGTCGGCGTGAATAATAGGCCCAAGACCCCAAAAGGACCCGATCGGCTGAGCATCACATAGACAATCAGGCCGACGACAACCGGAGGAAGTCCCATAAGCGCGTTTAGAACGGCAATAGTGATCCGGCGCGCGCGAAACCGGCGTACGGCCAAAAGCGCACCAAGTGGTAAGGCGATGCCCGAAGAAACGATAAGCGCCGTCAATGTGACATACAAAGACCTTAGCGTGATTTCGACCAAGTCCGCGTCAAGCGTGACAAGCAGCCAAAATGCTTCGGTTATCCCGAACCATATTTCCAAGATGTCATCCCCTAACGCGTTTCGCAGGTGCATGGTCAGAATGTCCGACCCGCTGTTGACCGATCAAACATATCCCGGGCAAATCCAAAATAGATTTCTGTCAGGAAACCAGCAACTTGGACATTTTGACCGTCTCGCCGCCGCCTCCCGTGCCAATGCTTGCCAATTCGACCAATCATCAAACTACATTGCTGCCCTGATACTGGCGTGCGGGGTGGAGTCTGCTAAGCTTGCAACAGCTGTAAAACTCATGCCTGGAAGGACGCGATTTGAACTCTGTCAGACTGAAGCTCTTGGTGCTGGCTTTGGCGCCCTTGGGGGTGCTTTTGCCGCTGCTGATGTTGCTGGCAATGGCGCGCTGGACCGCGGATTATGACGAGCTTCTGATCTCGAAAGTCGACAGCGATCTTCGTATTGCCGAGCAATATCTGGGGCGCATTCTGGCCGGTACCGGGGCAGGAGTTGAAGCGATTGCGGATTCGCGTGCGTTCGAGGAGGTACTGGCCAAAGGCGATGACAGTCGCGCCGCCTTTATGGAAAAGGCACGCACTGACCAAGCGCTTGATTTTCTGTATTACCTGCCTGAAGGCGACGCTGTACACGCGCGCCGGTGGCCGGTCATTCAGGCCGCGCTGAATGGCCAGAGATCTTCGCAAATCGACATCTTCTCGGCCGATGATTTGGCAGCCTTTCCCGAGCTGGCAAACCGTGCCCGCATCGATTTGATCGATACACAGGCGGCCGTTCCAACAGATCGCACTGTCGAAGATCGCGGCATGGTTATTCACACTGCCGCCCCGGTTAATCTACCGGATGATCGGGGTGTTCTGGTTGGTGGGATCTTGTTGAACCGTAACCTTGATTTCATCGATACGATCAACGCGCTGGTCTATCTGAATGCCGCCACCAATGGGGATCGACAGGGGACGGCAACGCTGTTTCTTGAAGATGTCCGCGTATCGACAAATGTAAGGCTGTTCGAGGATGTGCGTGCGTTGGGGACCCGTGTTTCGGCCGAAGTTCGGGCTGAGGTTCTGACCGAGGGGCAGACATGGCTCGACCGCGCCTTTGTCGTGAACGACTGGTATATTTCCGGCTATCTTCCGTTGATCGATAGCTACGGCGAACGGGTCGGAATGCTATACGTTGGGTTTCTGGAAGCACCGTTTTCACAAGCTAAGCGCGCGGCTTATTTGGCTATGCTGGCCTCTATGGCGGCGGTTCTGATCCTGACCGCGCCGTTGTTCTTAAGGATGGCGCGCGGCATTTTTTCTCCGCTTGAGACGATGACAAGCACCATGAAACGGGTGGAGCATGGTGATCTTACCGCGCGGATTGGTGATGTCGGAAGAGAAGACGAAATTGGGCAGGTTGCAACCCACCTAGACACGCTTCTGGATCAGGTGCAGGAACGAGACCGAGCACTGCGCAGCTGGGCAGACGAGCTTAACGACCGGGTCGACAGGCGCACTGCCGAATTGCGCACCGCCAAGGACAAGTTGGAAGAGACCTTCCAGCAATTGGTCACATCCGAGAAGTTGGCCTCGATCGGTGAGATTACGGCGGGCGTGGCCCATGAAATCAACAATCCCGTGGCTGTGATCCAAGGCAATGTGGACGTGATGCGTCAGACATTGGGTGCAGATGCTGAGGATCTGAAAACCGAACTGGACCTGATTGATCGTCAAGTACAGCGCATCGATGGCATTGTGGGAAAATTGCTGCAATTTGCGCGTCCAACCGACTATTCAGCGACGGGCGAAGGTGTGGAACTATCTCAACTGGTCGAAGATTGTCGTGGCCTGATCTCTCATGTGCAGCCACAAGAAGACGTGCGCGTCACAACCGATTTCGCGGCTGCTCCGAACGTGGCGATCAGTGCGGGCGAGATGCAGCAGGTGGTGGTGAACCTGATGGTAAACGCCGTGCAAGCAATGAATGGTGTCGGAGAGATGGTGCTGACCATTCGGCCTGCCCGGCGTGACACTCAGGATGGTGTTGAACTGACCGTGGCCGACAGCGGGCCAGGGGTCGATGCGGACAATCTGAACCGTGTGTTCGACCCATTTCACACGACGAAGCTGGGTGAAGGCACTGGGCTTGGACTGTCAATTAGCCAGACTCTGATCCAACAGGCCGGCGGGACAATATCGGTGGCGAACCACCCCGAGGGCGGTGCTATCTTTACCGTCTGGCTTCCCGAGGCTAAGCGCGACAACTTGGACTAACCAAGTCCATCACATCCCCCACGAGGCGCATTTTCGGTCAACAGTCTTGCGTGACACGCCAAGACGTCGCGAGGCTTCGGCACGATTCCCGTCACAGGCATCCAGCACGTTCAGGATGTGGCGCTTGGTGACAAGATCAAGCGTCTCGATGGCTCGGCTTCCCGTGACTTGCCCGCCGCCTGCGAACTCTTCCGGGAAGGCGCCAAGGATCACTGAGCGTTCGATCATATTGCGCAGCTCGCGCACATTGCCGGGCCAGTCATAGCGGCTGATTTTCAGAAGCGTGTCATCATCCAAATCCAGATCTGGCAACGCCAGTGTTTTCGAGAATTGCCCCATGAACAGCGCTGCCAATTCGACGATATCTTCCGACCGATCTTTCAGGGGCGGCATATCGATATTGACCACATTGATCCGGTGATACAGATCTGCCCGGAACGTGCCTTTGGCCACGGCCGCTGGCAGATCGGCGTTGGTCGCAAAGAAGAACCGCAGGTTCAGAGGGATGTCACGTTCAGCACCAACTGGGCGGATACGCTGATCCTCTAAAACGCGCAGCAATGCGGCCTGCATCTTTTCGGGCATTTGTGCAATTTCATCCAGAAACAGCACACCGCCGTCGGCCAACAGAAACAACCCGTCCCGCCCTTGCCTGTCTTCGTTGATAACCCCGAACAGGTCTTCAGCGCATTTGGATTGCGAGATTGCGCCACAGTTCACCGCGACAAAGGGCTTGTCGGCACGGTCTGACATGGCGTGCAATGTGCGTGCTGCGACCTCTTTCCCTGTACCGGATGCACCGGTGAACAGGACCGGGGTTGGCATTGGGGCCAACCGGGTCAGCATTTCACGCACGTTGTTGATCGGGATAGAGTTCCCCAACAAGCGCCCGCGCGCCGTCCCGCCTTCGACCGAAAGTTCGTGCTTCAGAAGCGAATTGTCTCGGCGCAGGATTTTGCGATCCAAGGCGCGGGCCACCGCATTCAGGATCTGATTGGCGCGGAATGGTTTCAGCACGAAATCTGCTACGCCCACGCGTAAGGCTTCAATCGCGGTTTCCAGATCGGCATAAGCCGTGATCAAAATGGCATCTGAGAACAGACCGACTTTGCCCTGTTCCCGTAACCAGTCCAGCCCGGTTTTTCCGGGCATGATGTTGTCTAGGATCACAAGATCAAAATGGTTCCGGTCCAACGCATCCGAGGCTTCCATGGCCGAACCCGCTTGCTCCACCCGCTTGCAGCGCGGGGTCAGGATCTTGGTCAGGAAGTTTCGCATACCGGGTTCGTCGTCGATCACAAGGATCGACGCGCCGGCAAGGCTTTCTCCGTATTCGTCACGCATGATCGGACCTTAGTTTCTGACTGCAGCACCAGAATAGCGGTCGGACGAGGAATAGCCCAGCGTTCCAAGAATATTGCTGGCACCAATGGCAATCACGATGATCGCCACAAAGCCCAAAAGCATCGCTTTCATCTTTGTTTCTCCGTCTTGGCGCCCAAATGTGGGTCGCCGAAAATTTCTGATGTCCGCCGCCGCGTCCAAGGTCGTGGCGCGGCGGCGGACTGATTACTCAGCAGGGGTTGGGGCTTTGTTGCCGTCCGTATCCCGTTCGGCCGCTTTGTATTCTTCCAGCCAGATCGAGTGGTGTTGCTCGGCCCAGGCTTCGTCCACCTCGCCCGAGCTCATCGCGTCGTAAGCGCCTTCCATACCGACCGAGCCGATATAGATATGCGCCAGAACGATGGCCATCAGGACAAAGGCAAGGATCGCATGCCAGGCTTGCGCCAGTTGCATTTCCTCTTGCGGGGCAAGCTGCACGGGCAGCTCTCCGAACCCGACCAAATGCGGTAGGCCAGTGGCGTTCAGAAGATCAAATGTCTTGGCGAACAGCGGCAGGTCGAATGGGAACAATAGCGATACGCCGGTCAGCGAAATCGAACCTCCGAACAGTACAACTGACCAGAAGATCATCTTCTGACCCGCGTTGAACTTCTTCGCAGGAGGGTGATCGTGGCCAAACAGAATGCCGCCGCCCTTCTTCAGCCAGTGAAGGTCAGTGCGATTGGGGATGTTGTGAACAACCCACATCACAAAGATCATCACAAGACCAATGACGAAAGCCCAGGACACGTTGTTATGCACCCATTTTGACCACTCCAGCAGGAAGGCGTTGGCGCCCTTTCCAAAGACCGGAACAAGGAACACGCGGCCAAACAGGACCAGCAGTCCGGTAACTCCGAGCAGGATGAAAGATCCAGCCAGAAGCCAGTGACCGAAGCGCTCGATCGCTTTGAAGCGGGTTACGGTGGTTCCAGCGCGGCCATCGTCGATCTTGATCCGACCATGAAGAACATAGAAGGCCAGAAGCGCGACCAAAGTTCCGACCAACAGCCATCCGCCATAGGTTCGAAGCGTGGTGTCGCGGAATTCGAGCCAGCGCATGCCGCCGTCCTGAACCAGAACAGTTGCGACATCGCCACCGGCCGAGACCTTTACGTTCGCTGATCCATAGCGCAGGGCGCGCCATGTTTCGGCGTCCGACACGCCGCCCAGTGTGCCAAGTTGTGCAGCAATGTTTGCCGCACCGTCCGGGTCGCCCACGGCATCAGACCGAAAGCTGTCGTCAATCTGTTGTCCGGCCTGACGGGCCAGAATGTCTTCCAGCGTTTGCGCGCCGCCTGTGGCGGAACGGTCGACTGCCGGAGTGTCTTCCTGCGCGAACCCGGCCGGGGCCAGTGTAAGCATCAGGACAAGTGCGAGTGCCATGCGCAGCATGGTCGCTCCTCCTTGAAAAAGTGTTTGAAGCGGGGCGGCCCCGTTGCAGGGCCGCCCCATGAAGTGATCAAGACCGATCAGCCGCCCTTACGCTGATAGGCTGTACCCCAGCCCCAAGCGCCTGAGCCGAAGCCACGGGCCACCACACGCTCGCGATAGATGTTCGACACTTCGTCGCCATCCCCCGCCAGAAGCGCCTTGGTCGAACACATCTCGGCACAGATGGGCAGCTTGCCCTCGGCCAGACGGTTGCGTCCGTATTTGGCGAACTCGGCGGTCGAGTGGTTTTCTTCAGGGCCACCGGCGCAGAAGGTACATTTGTCCATCTTGCCACGGCTTCCGAAGTTGCCAGCCTGCGGGTACTGCGGCGCGCCGAAGGGGCACGCGTAGAAGCAATAACCACAACCGATGCACAGGTCTTTCGAGTGCAGCACCACACCGTCATCGGTCTGGTAGAAGCAGTCGACCGGGCAAACGGCCATACAGGGCGCATCCGAACAATGCATACAGGCCACCGAGATCGACCGTTCGCCGGGCTTACCATCTTCGATGGTTACAACACGGCGGCGGTTGATACCCCAAGGCACCTCATGCTCGTTCTTACACGCGGTTACACAGGCGTTGCACTCAATGCAGCGCTCGGCGTCACAGAGAAACTTTGCTCTTGCCATTCTCTTTCCTCCTTACGCTGCCCAGATTTTGCAGAGAGTCGTCTTCGTCTCTTGCATCTGGGTCACTGAGTCATAGCCATAGGTCTGCGCGGTGTTGGTGCTTTCGCCCAACACATACGGATCAGCCCCGTCGGGATATTTGTGCCGCAAGTCTTCGCCTTGGAAGTGACCGCCGAAGTGGAACGGCATGAAGGCAACGCCTTCGCCGACCCGTTCGGTGACCATTGCCATCACTTTGACCTTGCCGCCTTCTGGACCTTCGACCCAGACCTGTTCGCCATCACGCACACCAAGGTTGTTGGCGTCACGTGGGTTCACTTCGACAAACATGTCCTGCTGAAGCTCGGCCAGCCACGGGTTCGACCGGGTTTCATCCCCGCCGCCCTCGTATTCAACCAAGCGCCCCGAGGTCAGAACGATCGGATACTCTTGCGAGAAATCGTTCTTCTGGATCGAGGCATACAGCGTCGGCAGACGATAGTCGTGACGGTCTTCATAGGTCGGATAATCCGCCACAAGATCGCGACGCGGCGTATACAGCGGCTCGCGGTGCAGCGGGATCGGATCCGGGAAGGTCCATACGACAGCACGCGCCTTTGCGTTACCAAACGGCGCACATTCGTGCTTGATCGCAACCCGCTGGATGCCGCCCGAAAGGTCGGTTTTCCAGTTGGTCTTCGGACCAGCAACCGCATCAATCGCGGCGCGTTCCTCATCCGTCAGATCACCGTCCCACCCAAGGTCCATCAGCATCTGCATCGTAAACTCGGGATATCCGTCCTGGATTTCCGAGTTTTTCGAATAGACGCCTTCGGCCAGCAGGTTGTCACCGTCACGTTCCACACCGAAACGGGCGCGGAAGGTCAGGCCGCCTTCGGACACAGCTTTCGACATGTCGTAAAGGTTCGGCGTTCCGGGGTGACCCATTTCCGCCGTTCCCCAGCACGGCCACGGCAGACCGTAATAGTCGCCATCCGCTGGACCACCCACTGCTTTCAGCGTGGTGCGGTCGAACGTGTGCTGGTTTTCCATGTGCAGCTTGATCCGCTCGGGGCTTTGACCCGTATAGCCGATCGTCCACAGACCCTTGTTGAATTCACGCGTAATGCTTTCAACATTGGGGGTGACATCGTCTTCCATTTCAATGTTGCGGAAGAAGCGATCCGACCAACCGAACTTCTTGGCAAACAGGCCCATGATCACATGGTCTGGCTTGCATTCGAACAGGGGGTCGACGATCTTTTCGCGCCACTGAAGCGAACGGTTCGACGCCGTGACCGAGCCACGAGTTTCGAACTGTGTCGCTGCCGGAAGCAGATAAACGCCATCGGTGCGATCATGCAGAACGGCCGAGACGGTGGGATACGGGTCGATCACGACCAGCATGTCCAACTTCTCCATCGCCGTTTTCATTTCCGACTGACGAGTTTGCGAGTTCGGCGCGTGGCCCCAAAGAACCATGGCACGCACCTTGTCGGGGTTGTCCATATTCTCGGGATCTTCCAAGACGCCATCGATCCAGCGGCTGACAGGAATACCCTTCAGGTTCTGAAGGCTCTTTTCCTTACCGTCTGCGCCGGTCACCTTGGCAAACTGACCAGCCAGCCAATCGCCATCTTCGCCCCACACACGTGCCCAGTGGGCCCATGCGCCACCCGACAGACCGTAGTAGCCGGGTAGGGTGTGGCTGAGAACGCCAAGGTCGGTTGCGCCTTGCACGTTGTCGTGGCCACGGAAGATGTTGGTTCCGCCACCTTCAGCACCCATGTTCCCCAGCGCAAGCTGAAGGACGCAATATGCGCGGGTGTTGTTGTTGCCGTTGGTGTGCTGCGTACCACCCATACACCAAATCACGGTGCCGGGGCGGTTGTTGGCCAGCGTGTGCGCCACACGGCGAAGCTGTTCACCGGGGGTGCCGGTGACGCGTTCGACCTCTTCCGGCGTCCACTTCTTCACCTCGTCACGGATCTGATCCATGCCCCAGACACGGGTGCGGATGAACTCTTTGTCCTCCCAACCGTTCTCGAAGATGTGCCACAGAAGACCCCAAACAAGGGCCACGTCCGTACCGGGACGGAAGCGGACATATTCGTCAGCATGGGCGGCCGTGCGCGTGAAGCGCGGGTCGCAGACGATCAGCGGTGCGTTGTTTTCTTCCTTGGCCTTCAACACGTGCAGAAGCGACACGGGGTGTGCTTCGGCCGGGTTGCCACCAATGATGAAAATCGCGCGGCTGTTGTGGATGTCGTTGTAGCTGTTGGTCATGGCGCCGTAGCCCCATGTGTTTGCTACGCCAGCCACAGTTGTCGAGTGACAGATACGTGCCTGGTGATCCACGTTGTTCGTGCCCCAATAGGCCGCGAACTTGCGGAACAGATACGCCTGTTCGTTCGAGTGTTTGGCCGATCCCAGCCAGTAAACGCTATCCGGGCCACTTTCTTCCCGAATGTTCATCATGCCGTCGCCGATCTCGTCGATCGCTTGCTCCCAGCTGATGCGTTTCCACTCGCCGCCCTCTTTCTTCATTGGGTACTTCAGGCGACGTTCGCCATGTGCGTGTTCGCGCACGGATGCGCCTTTCGCACAATGAGATCCAAGGTTGAATGGGCTGTCATAACCGGGTTCCTGACCGGTCCAGACACCATTTTGAACTTCTGCAACGACCGTGCAACCGACCGAGCAGTGCGTACAGATCGACTTCAGAGTCTCTACTGCGCCATCGGCAGCCGTAGCAGCCGTAGCTTGCGTCACCGTACCTCCGGTGGCGCTGATTGCGGCAAGACCACCAATGGCCAGGCCGCTGCCACGCAAAAACGCGCGGCGGTCGACAGATTTCTCTGCGACATCGGAAAGGATACTTGTCCGCTGGGGGCGTCTCGCAACCCCGTTGGTCTTTTTCCTCAGCATGTTAACCTCCCTTGCTACCCCACTGGGGCTGGCTGGGTTGATGAATACCTTTGGCAGTCGGGCCTATCGCAACCAGTCGCCGCAGGTGCGGGTCGTTCGGCCTGTCAGAAACGGGCCGATGCGAAATAGGCGCGGGTCTGCGCCGTGTCCTGCAATTTGGTCGATTGCAGATCGGGCTCGGCGGCTGCTTCAGCCTCTTGCCCGCTGGCCATGACGGTCACTGCAGCCGCGGGGGCTGCCGTTCCGGCCAGTTTCAGAAAGTCGCGGCGGCTTGTCGCTTCCTTGTCCTTCTGGGTCATGAGAGTTCCTCCTCTCTGTTGGTGGCGGTTGCCCGCCGGGTCTTGCGGATCACTCCGCGCTCATCCGAAAGCCTTCGGCCTCGATCTCCATGAACACGCGGCCAACCTGACCGACGGCGGCATAGAGAACCGAGTTCTTCGCGGCTTCCAAATCTGTGAAAAAGTGACCGGCCCACGGGCCGATATGAGTGTTAAAGAACGCCTTCTGATCGGCCACGTCGCGCGCCTGCCCGAAGCGGCCCACGATCATCGCGCCCATCATCTCCATCAGTGATGCGATGTTGTCTTCTGGCTCATAGACATTCTCGGCGCGGGTCAGCCCGCGTGCGGCCATGTCCTGACGCAGCTTCGCCAAGGGCTTTTCGTTCAGGAAGCCGGTCAGATAATAGCTGGCATAGGGCAACAGCTCGCCGCGACCCAAGCCGATGAACAGCTTGTTGAACTCGCTTTCAACAGCTGCAGGTTTGGACAGTTTGGCGATCTTGGCCAACGCGTTGATCGCCACACCCAAGGGCGTGTCATCGCCGGTCAGTCCAGCCGTCATCAACAAGGTATCAGCGTTTGCAGGCGCAGACAGCAGAAGGCCAAGGAAGTTGTAAAGGTCCGCGCGCAAGCGGTCTTCATCAGAGACGCGAATGTCTTCAGCTGCACTCATATCGGTGTCCTTACTCATGCTCATGCGCGCGCCGCGTCTTCGGGCGCGTCGGCGTGTGTCTCAAATACAAATCGCATCCGGCGCGAAGGCACGAATGCGTCTGGGTCTTCTGGGTCGTCAAAAGTCGGGGGCAGGGCATGGGCGTCGGTTGCGGTCTCGGCCACAAGTACTGGCGCTTCATCCTCGGGCTCTTGAATCTCGGGGGCCGGGTCTTCTTCCTCGACAGCGTCGATTTCATCGGCCTTGGCAGCTTCTTCCGCGCGACGGGCCAGTTCCATCACATGTTCGGTCATGCCCTTGCCGACTTGATATGCAGTTTGCATGTTCTCGACGATGAAACTTGCGTCGTTAAAATCTTCGCCGTAATCCACCAGCCCATCGACATTGGCCAACACTGGGTTCAGACGCCACAACCGGCGCAAGGCACGGGTGCGGATGCGGGCGGGAACGGCGTCGGTCAGGAAGACTTTGAAGTCATCGCCTTCCTTCAAAGTGTCGGGGTCGGGCAGTTCAAGTTCGGCCAGAATGTCTTCGTCCGTACGCTCCGCCAGTTCGGCTTCTCGCTCGGCTTGTTCTTCTACCTCGACAAGGCGTGCGGCCTCTTGCTCTTCAGCCTGAACAGCAGCTTTTCGACGGGCCCAAAAGTCGCTCATTGCAACCGCTCCTTCTTGGCCTGAACAGGCGAGCGATACACATCGGCCAATTGCGAGATCCGGGCATCCCCGATCCCATCTTCAACAAGGCCAATGTCCTTCTTGTCCCGCTTGCGTTTCTTGAACACCTCTTCGCGGTGATGAGCGTCAACGAAATCGCTGACCCAAGCATGCACGGCGGGCGGCATAGCGATCTTTTCAACGATGTCTTCGCCATTATCCGCGTAATCCTGCGCCTCATAGGGCGAAGCCGTCAGCAGCACCACATCCAACGGGCGGGCCGCATCATCGGTTTCACGCAGTACGGCATAAAGCGAGGGTATCTGTGCATTCAGCCCGTGCAGATAGGCCTCGGTGTCGGCGCCATGCAGTTCGAGCGTTGGTGTGGCAGCGTGATAGAAAGTCACCTCGCCATCTTGGCGCAGAACCCGCCAGTCCGCTTGTCCGGCACCCGGCAATACATCCACGGCTTTCCAGACCCAGGCAGCCCAACGGGTCACACCTAGCGTGCGACGCAGAACGACGCCAACTGGCATCGTGTCAAACCTGTTCGGATCATGGATCACGGTTTGGATGTCCTCCCTTTCGTCATCCTGCTGCATGCTTGGGCACACGAAAACGGCTAATTGTGGCTTCGGTGGTATTCGGGACAATTTGTCGACGCTCCAACGGGCGGGGTGGCGGCGTGGGTCGAATTGTCCATCCCGACAAAATCAATCGGATTATTGGCGCGCGCACCAAACGACGAATCAACGACCGTTTTTCGGGCGGACCTGCCCAAGGGGCACCGAAGAAAACCAGTTTACGCCCGCCCGAAATCATGGCTAGTTGATTGCCGTTCAGCGCTTCAAAACGGGGCTGAAACGCAGAACAATCCTATGGGGGGAAACTTGGGTAAGACACTGATTTTATGCGACTGTTCGGGAAGCCAGGTCATCGATTCCTCGGCGCTGTCGGACGCGACCGGTGCCCCGGTCTCAAAGCTGCATTCCGCCCTTTGCACAACGCAAATCGAACATGCCGCGGCTGCCATTTCGGGTGGAGACGCAATTATTTGTTGCACTCAAGAACAGCGCCTGTTCGAGGCCTTGGCCGACGAAATCGAAGCCCCCGCACTCCCCGTTCTGGACCTGCGCGATCGGGCCGGATGGTCCAGTGATCCGGCCTCGAAACTACCCAAAATGGCCGCGCTGGTGGCCGAGGCTGCCCTGCCTGCCCCATCGGAAAAGGTGATGGATGTGCGGTCCGAAGGGTTGTGTCTGATCATCGGGGCCGAGCCCGTGGCGATCCCCGCTGCCGAGGCACTGAAGGAGCATCTTGGGGTCACGGTTCTGCTGACTGATGGCTCTGATTTGCCGGTCACGCGCGCCTATGACGTGATCCGAGGACAGCTGAAAACTGCCCAAGGCGCGTTGGGGCAATTCAGCGTCCAGATCGACGCGTTGGAGCAGTTGGAACCCGGAGGTCGCGGTGTTCCTCAGCTGACCGCACCGCGTGATGGCGGACGGTCCGAGTGCGACATCATTCTGGACCTGACCGGTGGCACCCCCTTGTTCCCCGCGCCGGAAAAACGCGAGGGATATCTGCGCGCCGATCCCGCCCATGCGCCCTCGGTTTCCGAGGCCGTGATGAAGGCGTCTCACCTTGTCGGAACCTTTGAAAAGCCCCTGTATATCAAAGCGGAACCCCTGCTCTGCGCCCATTCCCGCGCCAGCCAAACAGGCTGTTCGCGTTGTCTGGATGCTTGCCCAACCGGGGCCATCCAACCGAACGGAGATCACGTGGTGATCGACCCGATGATCTGCGCCGGCTGCGGGGCGTGTTCGTCGCTGTGTCCGTCGGGCGCAATCAGCTATGATGCGCCTCCTGTTGACCTGACTATGCGGCGCACCCAGACATTGGCGCGCGCCTATCTGGAAGCGGGCGGCGAGGCACCGCGCCTGTTGGTGGTAAACGATCACGGGTCCGAGATGATCCGCTTGTCGGCGCGCTTTGGTCGCGGCCTGCCTGCTGACGTGATCCCCTTGGAGATCCCCGCACTCGCCGCCTTTGGTCATGCCGAGATGCTGGCCGCATCTGCCGCCGGTTTCGCCGATGTCACCCTTCTGATGGCGCCCGGCGTGGACGCTGATGTCATCGCCTACGAGGTCGATCTTGCCCGCGCCATGGGCGCAAAGGTGACGCTTCTGGATGCCAGCGATCCCGACGCCATGTCGGACGCGCTTTACGATGCTGTTAGCCCCGCGCCTATCGCGACCCCGGTGCGCCCAGTGGGCAGCCGTCGCCAGATTGCACGACAGGCGGCAGTTGCCTTGAACCCGGAAGCCGAGGTGCTGCCTTTGCCAGACGGCGCACCTTATGGTGCGACGGTGATAGACACCGATGCATGCACGCTTTGTCTGTCTTGCGTGTCGCTTTGCCCCTCGGGCGCGTTGGGCGACAATCCCGATCTGCCGCAGCTGCGCTTTCAGGAAGACGCGTGTCTGCAATGTGGTATCTGCGCCTCGACCTGTCCGGAAAAGGCCATCACACTTGCGCCGCAAATGAACCTGACCCCGGCGGCCTTGGATCAACGGGTGCTTCACGAGGAAGAGCCCTTTGCTTGTGTTGAGTGCGGCGCGCTGTTCGGCGTGAAATCAACCATTGAGAAGATCACCGAGAAGCTTGCGGGCAACCATGCAATGTTTTCCAATCCGGAAGCTGTGCGCATGATCCAGATGTGTGATGACTGTCGTGTAAATGCGCAGTATCACGCCAAGAACAATCCGTTTGAAGGGGGTGAACGTCCCCGCCCGCGTACCACGGCAGACTACCTGTCCAAGCGGCGCGATCACTGAATAGGAGTCCCCATGAGCGACGATTTCAACATGTCGATGCGCAAGTTCCTGAAACAGGTCGGCGTAACCTCGCAACAGGCCATTGAAGAAGCCCTGCGCAACGCCCCCGAGACCGAAGGCAAAACCTTCAAGGCCCGCGCGGTCATCACCATCGACGAGCTGGGCATGACCCACGAGGTCGAAGGCGACATCAAGGCACAGGAGTAACCCGTGACCCGAGAACAGGTTCTGGACGCGCTTAAGGGCGTGAACGATCCCGCTGGTGGCGACATCGTGTCTTCGGGCACGATGCGCGCGCTGAATGTGGATGGCGACGCAGTGCGTTTCGTGTTGGAAATCGATCCGGCACGGGCCGAGGCCTATGAGGCTGTGAAGGCGCAGGCCGAGGCGGCTTTGGCTGCCATCGGGGCCACCGCGAATATCGTCATGACCGCGCACAGCGCTCCTGCCGCGCCGCCCGATTTGAAGCCGCAATCTGCTGCCGCCCCCAAGGGGCCAGAAAAGATCCCCGGCGTGGATCGCATTCTGGCCATCGCCTCGGGCAAGGGTGGGGTCGGGAAATCTACTGTGTCTGCCAATCTGGCCTGTGCCTTGGCCGCTGAAGGGCGTCGCGTAGGACTATTGGATGCGGATGTTTATGGCCCGTCACAGCCGCGTATGCTTGGCGTTTCGGGGCGGCCCTCCAGCCCGGATGGAAAGACCATTCTGCCTTTGCGCAATCACGGCGTAACAATGATGTCGATTGGCCTTATGACCAACGACGATCAGGCCGTGGTCTGGCGCGGACCGATGCTGATGGGCGCGTTGCAACAGATGATGACACAGGTGCAATGGGGCGCGTTGGACGTGTTGATCGTGGACCTACCGCCGGGCACCGGTGACGTGCAGATGACACTGGCGCAAAAAGCCCCTGTAGACGGGGCCGTGATCGTCTCGACCCCGCAGGATGTCGCTCTTCTGGACGCCCGCAAAGGTATCGACATGTTCAACCAGATGAACGTGCCGATCCATGGTATGATCGAAAACATGTCGACCCATATCTGCTCGAACTGCGGGCACGAGGAACACACGTTTGGCCATGGTGGTGTCGCTGCTGAAGCCGAGAAGCTGGGTGTGCCGCTTCTGGCTGAAATCCCGCTGGACTTGCAGATCCGTTTGGCCGCCGACGGAGGCGCGCCGATCGTGACCAGCCAGCCCGACAGCCCGCAGGCCGAAGCCTTCCGCAAAGTTGCGCGTGCCCTGATCGACGGGGGCCATGCATGACCGACGCGCTGGTCTTTCCTCCTATGATGTCAGGCCACGCGGTCAGTGGTGTCAGCGATGCGTTCGACACAGCACAGGCCAAGGCGGCGATGGGCTGTGACGCTGGGTTGATCGTCTATAATCTGGGGGCCAACAGCCTGTCTGCGGCTTTGGTCTTTGCGCCCGAGGTGCCCCTGTCGCGGGCCATGTCCATGCTGCCCACATGCGCGGTTGGATTTCAAAACGCTCTTGGCGCGCTTGCCCCGCCCGAGGTTGCAGTGCATTTGGAATGGGGCGGTGGCATCCGCGTGAACGGTGCGCGGTGTGGCACGTTTCGCGTAGCGGCGTCGGACCCGAATGTCGACGAAGTGCCGGACTGGTTGGTCGTGGGGTTCACCCTGCCGCTTTGGCCCGAAAGTGACCGCCCCGGCGACACGCCCGACGCCACAGCGCTTTATGCCGAAGGCTGTGCCGATGTAGAGGCGCCCCGCCTGCTGGAAGCTTGGGCACGCCACACATTGAACTGGATCAATCGCTGGGAACAGGACGGACCTCGCATGTTGCATGAAGAATGGCGCGGCTTGGCGCATGCGATGGGTGAAGAAGTCAGCCTGAACGGTATGACTGGCACCTTCATGGGTGTTGATGAGAACTTCGGAATGCTTTTGCGCGATGACGAAGGCACCACCCATCTTATTCCGCTGAGCGGCCTTCTGGAGACCCACTGATGAAACTTGCTATTGCGACCCATCTTGATGAAAGCGACACGCGGGTCTTCGCCAATCATGCGCGCACTGGGGAATGGTGCATCTCGGGCGGGTTCGAGTTTTCGAACTGGTCCCAAGGTGATCTCGTTGGCAAAGCACGTCAGGCGTTCTCAAACGGCTGGATTGGACTGGACACCGGTGGGCGCGTCACCTTCGTCGCTGTCACCGCCGTTGAGCCTGTTGAGATCGAGCGGCTGACCGATCAATTGGCGCAGCATTTCGTGACATATTATGGCGCGCCGGACATCGATGCGGCTCGTCCTGTAGCGGCTGAAGAGATCGCTCATATGGCCGACCTGTGCGACGAACATGAAGACGGTACGCTTCTAACCGTCGCGCGCGAACTGACCGATGCTGGTGTTCGCGAAAGCTATCGCGCGATCCAGCCGCAACAGGCAGAACTGGACCAGTTCGCAGTTCATGGATCTCTGGACGAATGAATTAGCGGTCGGTGTTAGCCGACCTTGGCTCGCAAGAACGACTTTCTGGGGTCGTAGCCCCACAAGCTGAGCAGGAAGAAGCCTGCCGTGCAAATAGACACCCACAGAAGCGCGACTGGTTCCAGTTTGAGGTAGAGCGCAAAGCGTATCAGCTCGACCGCGTATGTGAACGGGTTCCAGACCACCACAGCCGCGATGTAAGGCGCGTTTTCCTGCATCTGCCAAAGCGGATAAAGCGCGGTGGACAGGAAGAACATCGGGAAGATGACGAAGTTCATGACGCCGGCGAAGTTCTGAAGTCTGCGGATCATGGCGGACAGGAAAAGCCCCATAGCGCCCAGCATCAACCCGACAACGAACAGGGCAGGCAGCACCGCAAGATAGCCGCTCCATTGCATTCGGATATCGAACACCCAAGCGATGGCCAGAAAAACGACGCATTGCAGGACGGATACAAAGGCACTCGCCAGAAGCTTTGCCAATAGGATCCACCAGCGGGGAACCGGCGCGGTCAGCAAAAGCCTCATTGACCCCATTTCTCGGTCATAGACCATCGAAAGCGAGGACTGCATCGCGTTGAAAAGCACGATCATCGCGCAAAGACCGGGGACGATATACGTCTCGTAGCGGATATAGGTTTCGTATGGGGGGATGATCGACAGACCGAGAGCAGCACGGAACCCTGCGCCGAAAATAAACAGCCAGACCAGTGGTCGGACGAGCGCGGCAAGGAAGCGTTCGCGCTGGTGCAAAAAGCGTAAGAGCTCGCGGATGATGATGGCTTTCAGACAGATCATCATAGCTGAGGTCTTTCGTGG
Source organism: Aliiroseovarius sp. S253 (assembly GCF_049800855.1). NCBI lineage: Bacteria > Pseudomonadati > Pseudomonadota > Alphaproteobacteria > Rhodobacterales > Paracoccaceae > Aliiroseovarius > Aliiroseovarius sp. S253. The sequence goes on from NZ_JBNAFW010000001.1 coordinate 215,991, forward strand.
CTTGCATAGTGTCTCGAAAGCTCTTCTGCGCCTCCAAGTTCAGAAAACTTCCCACGACTAGCGATCTGACCTGATTGCAAAACGATCACGTCATCCTCGGGCCAAAGCTCATCCAAAAGGTGGGTAATCCACAGGACCGTCACGCCCTGAGCGCTCATGCCATGCACCGCGTCAACGATGGCTTGCTTGGACGCGGGATCAAGCCCGGTTGTGGGCTCGTCCAGCAGCAGGATCTTGGGGTTGGGCAACAATGCGCGTGCGATCTCAAGCCGGCGACGATGCCCGCCATTCAAGTCACGCACCGAGCTTTTCTCGCGCCCTTCAAGACCGAACTGCGCAAGAAGCTTTTCGATCCGGTCAGCTGGGTTCTTCATCCCGTGCAACCCAGCGAAGTAGCGCAGGTTCTGAGCAACTGAGAGTTCCAAATCCAAGGCGGATTGTTGAAAAACCATGCCGACGTCACGCAACCCCGCGCGTGTTTGTGACATGGATTGCCCCATCACCCGGACGTCACCGCGATCAGGCAGCAAAAGGCCCGCGATCAGGTTGAAGATCGACGATTTCCCGGCCCCATTAGGGCCGAGAAGAGCTGTAAATGACCCTTGATCCAACTGAAGTGAAAACTGAGATAGAACCTTGCGCGGCCCATAGCTCAGATCCACGGTTTCAAGGGTTACTGCATTGGTCATTTAATCTCGATCTGTATCGCCTGGCTTTCGCCGGTGCTGCTCGGAATGCGCAGCTCGTATTTGCCGGGTTTGATCGCGACGAAGCCAATTTCCATGGTACCCGCGTCGTCAAACTCGATCGAGTGTAGCGCGTAGGGGCGGATTTCCAACCCTTCGATGACAACTTCATCCACCCAGATCGCGCGAAAGAAATCATTCCCGGCCAGACCAATTTCGCCCGACCCATCTGCGGTGAACTCGACCTCGTAATATTTGCCGGATTTCAGTTTCCACGGAGCATCAGCAAGGGGTTCGCCGACGGACAGGATAACCTCGGGCAGGTCAACCTTGTTCGAGCCCGACAACAGTCCGGCCATACCCAGACCGTCATCATCGTCATCCGCGAATGCGGTTCCTGCGGCCAGAAGACTGGCAAGGATAATGGCTTTTTTCATTGGGAACTCCTTAATTGGTCGGGCGAGCAACCGCGCCCCAAGGGAAGCGGCCCACTTTGATCGATTTGATGGCTTTATTGGTGGCAAGGTCGATGACGCTGACGTCACCCGACACACCATTGGTCGTGAACAGCTTTGTGCCGTCTGGCGAAAATGCCATGTGCCAGACACGGCGACCCACCAGAACGTAATCAAGCACCTCGTAGGTTGCGGTATCGACCACGGCGACGTGATTGGATGGACCGAGTGCCACATAGGCGAGGCTGTTGTCTGCGTTCAACTCGACCCCAACGGGCTGAACCTTGTCGGGGTGAACGCCGGTGATCTCGAACGCGATCTTGGCGATCTGGCTTTGATCGGACGTGTTGAACACAGCGACCGTACCGCCGATTTCTGAACTGACCCAAAGCTTGGATCCGTCATCGGTGAACTCGGCATGGCGCGGGCGGGCATCGACAAGTGTGTTGGCGTAGATGCTGTTGGTTTCCGTGTCGATCCAGTGCGCCATATTGGTGGTTTCAGACGTTGTGATCGTTGTCTTGCCATCCGGGCTGACCGCCATCCCCTCGGGCTCGACGCCTACGTTGATCTGCGCGATCACGTGATGGGTTTCGGTGTCGACGACGGTGGTCACGGCGTCATCTTCATTGGCGATGTAAAGCAGCTTGCCATTGGGATGCAGCGCGAATTGCTCGGGATCTTCGCCGGATGGCAGATCGTGAATGATTTTACCGGCCTCGACATCAAGCACCTGAACCGAGTCGGAATCCGAAGCGCAGATGTAAAGATACTTGAAGTCGTTCGAGAACAGGATGCCACGCGGCCGTTCGCCGACCTCGTATTCTTTGACGACTTCCAACGTATCAACGTCGATCACGGAAACCGTATCGCTTTTTTCGTTCGAGACCCAGATCTCGTCACTGAAGGCCGTGGCAGGCATCAGGGCGATCAAAGCCGCCAGACAGGTGTTCAATCTCATAGCTCTATTCTCCGAATGCTGTGCATTGGCTTTCAGGTTCGTCAGCGCCAAGGCTGTCCAATTCGTTTTTCGCGTGCAGGAACCCCTCAAGCGGGGCCATCGCGACCAAAGCTGAGGCATGGGTCAGGCCAATAGGTTGACGCATCTGGCCGTTCCAATTGCGGAAGGATAAGGGACGACCCTTGAAACCAGCCAGTTCGATTCCGTCCAAAAGGAACGCGCGGATCCCGTCGATTGGCGCAAAGTTCGTTCTTAGATGGGCCTCGTCCACGGCCCGCAGTGCGGCCCAGGCAGCATAGTCGACGTCTTGCATGGTGCGCCCAGCCAAATCGTGAAAACGACTTTGCAGTTGGGCGGCACCCCATTGTTCATTCACCCGGTTCCAGCCTGTGGCACGCAATCCGTCACCGCCCAGAATGGGGCGCGGGGCCCATGTGTTATAGGCAAGGTATCGGGCGAAATCATTGTGTTCGTCGGCGACAAACAGAACGTCATAGTCGCCGAGCTTTTGCGTCAGCAGGGGCACCTCGGCACCAGCTTGCCTGCGCAAGTCACCGTCCAGCACCCAAGGTTCTTCTGCCGCGATGCTCAGGCCAAATTTGCGCGATGACTTGCGCAACGCATCAGCGAACATGGCATCTTCAGAAGCGGCCCCGGTGACAAGCGCCAACGCGTCCCAGCGTTTTTTCAGCACGAACTGCATCAACGCGTCTGTTCGCATCGCATAGCTTGGCAATGTGTGGAAAAGCGTGGGCTGGCAGTTCTCACCTCGCAAATCGTCGTCATAAGACCGCACGTTGAAAAAGAGCCGCGCTTCGGTTCCGTCAACAAGGCTGGTCATTTCCGAGGCGCTCATATCCAGCAGCACATAGGGCGCGGTGCTTCCCTGCAAAGCCTCACGCGCTGCCTCCAGATCGCCTTCGTCCAGATCGACCGTTTCCATGACGAACTGATATCCCATGAAGCCGCCGGTGGTGTTGTTATCTGCAACAGCCAGATTGGCGCCAGCAAGGCCTAGGTCTTTAGGGATCGGATCAAGATTTGACAAGACAGGGCGATCAGGAGTGGCAATCCTGAGATAAAGCACATTTATGTCGCGCTGATTGTCCGCGGCGCTTGCCGCACTGGCAAGCAACCCGACAAGCAACACGATGACAAGTGATTCCAACAATCGCGCCATCTGATCCTCCCTGCAAAAGCAGTGTCTCTGATTGGTAAACCTTCGAGTAGTTGGACAAAGGTCGAATAGTGCGCTCGCAGCAAGCCAATTAAAAAGTTTCAAAAGCTTGGAGGAGACACAATGAAACTCTCGACACGGATGCTTGTGCCACCGTTCATTCTGGCCGCTGCTGCTGCCTTTGCCCATGGCGACGTTGCCCCTCAGGCCGTCGATACGTCTGCACTTCCCAGCCTGGGAGAAGAATGGCTAGAGGAAAACCCATGGCGGGATCCAGCTGGCGAGAGCTGGCAGACTGCCATCGATATTGGAGCGTCTGGCTACAACCAGAACTGCGCACGCTGTCATGGGTTGGAAGTCGTATCTGGCGGGCTTGCCCCGGACCTGCGTTACTTAAGCGCGGATTGGGACGGCGATGAATGGTATCTTGAGCGGTTCCGCCACGGGATGACACAGAATGGGATCACAAAGATGCCCGCCTTCGGAGATCTTCTGGGACAGGAAGCCGCTTGGGCCATCCGCACCTATGTTGAAACCCGCCCAGATGACGGTGCCTTTGACGACCATCAGACCCGCCTGTCTGCAATCCGCGATGCGCTGAAAGACCGCGCAACCGAAGTCGAAGGTGGTGCTGACGCGTCGTCCCTGAGCGATGAAGTGGCCGCACTTCGGACCGAACTGGCCGACATCAACGCCTCTGCGGAAACTGGTTCCGACGCTCCAGTGGCTGAATCTGCAGTATCCCGCGCAGCACTTGCGCTGGATGGCAGCGCCGGCAGCTTCGCCAAGGCGGCCGAGCTTCTGACCATCGGCCTTTCGGCGGCGAACTGATCGCTTTGCGTCTCGGTATCCATATCGCATTGGTGCTCGGCCTTCTGGCCGGCACCATCGGACATGCGCTGGCAAGATGTGAGGATCTGGCCAAGGGCTATGGTGATGTGATCCCGAAGCGCTCGGACACACGGATCGATGTCGGGCAGGACTTCGATACGATCCTTGAGCGTGGTTTTCTAACCTTTGCTGTCTACGAAGATTTTGCGCCGTTCTCGTGGGAGGACGGCGGCAAACCCAAAGGCATTGATATCGAGATCGCGCGTATCATCGCCGAGGATATCGGTGTCGAGGCCCGTTTCAATTTCGTCGCGGCGGACGAAAATGTAGACGCGGATCTGCGCAATCAGATTTGGAAGGGACCACTGATTGGCGGGCAGGTGTCAAACATCATGATGCATGTTCCCTACAGCAAGGATTTGCAGTGTCGCAACGAGCTGGTGGTCCTGAACGGTCAGTATTTCAACGAGACACTGGCGACCGCCTATCGCATCGATGTGTTCCCCGATGATCCGCCAACCACGCCCTATTATCGTTTCCACAAAGTGGGCGTCGAGAACCACACCATATCGGATTTCTATCTGTCGAATTTCAATGGCGGCATGTTGCTTTCGAACATTCGCCACTATCCTGAACACGAAGATGCCTTCACAGCGATGGGAGCTGGTGAGGTTGATGCCGTCATGGGTGTGAAAAGCATCTTGGAGCATCTGGATCAAAGTGATGACATAGCAGTGGCCACACCGCCGCTTGTAAACTTCGCGCTCAACACATGGACGCTTGGAGTTGCTGTGCGTCATAATTTCCGAGAGCTGTCTTACGCCGCCGATTACGCGATTGCAGATGCGCTTGCGGACGGACGGATCACCGCGATCTTCGAGAAATACGGGGTCAGCCACGCCCCCCCGGATTACTAGGCACTAGCCCAACCGGATCACCGCGCCGTTTTGGCTTTCCAGCCAAACCTTGGTAATGCCCATTGCATTCAGATCCATCGCCTCGATCTTCGCGCGTTGAATAAGCGAAAGCGCGGTTGAATACGCGTCCGCGAGCGCTGAGGTCTGCGCCTGAACCGTGACGGTTTTCCAAACCGGAGCTTTTCCGAATGGATGCACGATATGGGCTTTCCCATTGGCGCGTCGCATCGCGCCCGGCGCGCTGGTTGCAAGCCCCAGATTGCTGAGATCTGTGTGTGTCAAACGTTGGGCATCGCCGTTCTCGATACCCAACCGCCAGTCGCCATCACCGGCTGCGAACTCTCCGAGATTGACCAGATGTGCAGCATGTCCCCGGTGCTGTAAAAGACGAGACAGCTGATCGCTCGCATACCCTTGGGCAATACCATTCAATGTCAGGGCAGTGCCCGGTTGTTTGAACCGGATCAGATCGTGCCTTACATCGACGGTATCAAAACCAGCAGGAGAGATTGGGTGGGTGTGCTTGGCTTGCCAGACTGATTGAACAGTCGGATCAAAGACCCCGTCGGTCGCGGCCCAAACGCATTTGGACTTCTCCAACAGGGTGACCAGATCTTTCGGCGGATTGCGCAGTTCGCCATCCCGGTTTAACCGTGAGATGGCCGAGCTTGGACGGAAGAGGCTGAACACTTGTTCCAGCCGTTCAACCTCGGCTTCAATCGCGGCAAAGCTTCGTTCGTGGTCTGCGCCGCTGTCGTGAAACACCACCGACAGATCGGCCCCAAAGCCACGCCCACGCCACTCGCGTCGGCTTGGCGTGTACCGCGTCAGGGCAAACGCCCCCAGTGCTGCGGCTCCAAGCTTGATAACATTTCTACGTTGCATCATGACGCCCGCGCCCTTTTCTTGTCGGTCACAATCAGGGGCACGCACTTGTTGCGGTCTTCGTAGATATCGACGCAATCCAGGCATCCAAAGCACTCGGAGTAGTCGATCTTACCCGATGGTTTGATAGCCTTGTATTCGCATTTGACTTTGCACAGCTGGCAGGGTGATCCGCAGTCCGCCCGGCGCGCGATCCAAGGGGTCAAGCGCAACCACCCGCCGATTGCCATAAGCGCACCAAGAGGGCAGAGGTAACGGCAATACGCTTTGAACACGACCGCCGACGCAAATAGGCAGATCACAGCGTAGAACACGTAATACCATTCGCGTTGGAAGAAGACCGAGATGGCTGTTTTGAAAGGTTCGACCTCGGCGGCGGTTTCAACGTGTTCCGGGCGATAGAACAAAATCGTGACCAGACCAGCCAGTACAACGTATTTCAGGAGCTTCAAACGTCGGTCCCATGTGCCCGAGATCGTCAGTTGCCGGACGCCCAAACGTTTGGCGACGGCCCCGATGAATTCCTGCATCGCACCGAAGGGGCAAAGCCAGCCGCAAAACAGCGCGCGTCCCCAGATGAAGAACCCGACGATCGCGGCAATCCAGATCAAAAGTGAAAACGGATCGTAGAGCAGAAAGCTTAGGGACTTTCCGGCCAGCGCGGCGGACAGGGTGGCAATCGGTGTCAGGATCGAAAGCTGGCCTTGGCCCCACCAGCCGACGAACCCCAATGTCACGGCAAGTGCACCATAGCGCACCAGTCGGTATTCAGGACGTTTCACGAAACGTCGGTTGAATGCCATGATCGCAAAGATCAGCGCCAAGAACGCTCCCAGTATCAACAAGTCTCCGCGGCGGTTCACCACTGCACTTTCGAACGGAGACAAAGGCTTGGGCGGTGTCAGCACATCAAAGAAACGTTCATCTGCGCGGACTGTCCAACTGAAGCGTGCCTGTCCCATCTCTGGCTGAAGCATCCCGTGTTGACGAACAGCTAGAAGGGTAAGTTGCCAGTCGCGCACAGGATTGAATCCCAGACGACGATCCAGCCGCAGCACCATCGCAATCCCATCAGGTACATCATCGTTTAGGTCGATCAGAAGGTCAGCATCCATGGCGGATACCGGAAACTCGTCTTGGGTCGCCTCGATCCAAGCGGGCGCAGTGTTTCTGACGAAATCCTCTGATACCAAGCCGTGGTCCCCGGCCTCGATCAGCAGCAATGTTTGGTCATCGGGCGAGATTCTTGCCAGCCGCTCCCAATCGCGCAGCATTCGGTTGCCCATAACCGCGCGCGCGACCGAAGGTGCCGTCACGTCCACGATCCAAAGGTCTATGAACGGGTCGCTGTCGGCTGCGTCAGGGTGGGGATCGTCGTTTTGCCATGTTGTGCCTGCAAACTCGGCCCGCACTTCGCCGTGCGTAGCCACCACATGCCGCACCAGCCCTTGTTCAACCAGCTCTTGCCACGTGAAGTCGAGGTCCTGATCAGGCTTCAGAACCACTTTTTCCTGTGGGCGGGCGATGCCCTTCAGCTTCTCGCGGGCGACTTCGCGCGCGGCGGCCATAATGCTTTCATGCGCGATCCTGACCGAGGCCGTCGCCTTGGTCACACCGTCCAGATAGACCAGTGATCCGCCGCCGGATGTCCCATAATTGGTGCCGATGGTGATGGGGGTGTTGATCGAGAGACCGCGGTATTGTTCAAGGAATTGTCGGAAAGGCGCTTCGCCCAGACCAGACACGAAAATGGGTTCGCTTTGATTAAGCAGCTTCACGTCGATGAACCCGCCATCCATATCGAGCACCACCATGATGTTGATCGCAGCCCCTGAAAACCCGGGAAGTGGTGATATGGCTTCGGATTGAATGACGTATCCCCCGCGTGCCCCGCTGCCGTTCAGCAGTTCCCAGACCCCGTCGATATCTGTCGGTTCGCCAAGGCTATAGGGTGCGATCACGGCATCCCGAAGCTCGGCTTCGTCGACCAGGTCGGCAGCCGCCCATTGAACCCCCATTGCAAGAAACAACACTGTTAGAGTGGCGCGAAACAGGCCGTGGATGATGCTGAACTTGGTCACAGCGCGGCGAACTCCACGCCGTTCTGGGGCACATTACGCAGTTCGTAGCATTTTGCCCCAAGCGCCTCGGCCTCGTCCTGAGCATGGGTTACAAGTACCAACGCGCTTCCGGTTTTATCCAAAAACGCGCGTGTAAGCTTCAGCATCTCTTGCCTGAGGCTCTGATCGAGCGAGGTAAATGGTTCGTCAAGCAGCACCAGCGGCGTTGGAGTTAAAAAGCACCGCGCCAGGGCCAAACGCCGCTGTTGCCCGACGGAGAGCTGACGCGGATAGTGATCTGCTTTGTCTTGCAAGCCGACTTGGGAAAGGGCCTCTTGTATGCCGTTTTCGTTCGAATTCGGATGGAAAATCTGAAGATTTTCTCTGGTCGTGCGCCAATCCAGTAGGGTCGGGTTTTGAAACATCAAAGCAATTTCATCGGGAGCTTCGCGCGTGCCCACAAAACGCTTGTCCAGCCCAGCAATAATCCGAAGCAACGTGGTTTTACCCACGCCAGAGGGGCCAAAAATCGCGACCCGCTCACCCTGTTTCAGGTCCAGATGGACGTCTTCCAAAACAGTGTGACCCGCGAAGGACTTGCGGTGAAGGTCAAGCTTCAGCATCGACGCGCCACCTTCCTACCCGCTTTTCACTGGGCTGCATGATCGCAAACTCAATGAACAGGATGCAGATGACGAAGCTGAGGGCATAGGCCAGCACGCCCGTCACATCGAACAGCGAAAACTGAGTGTGAATTTGCCGGCCAATCCCGTTTGGACGGCCCAAAAACTCGACCACCAGTACGATCTTCCAGATGACCGAGAAGCCGGTTCTTGCCGCCGACACGATATGCGGGAACAGCTCGGGGAAAATGATGTGGCGCAGCTTGGTCAGCGGGGACAGCCGATAGACGTTGGCCAGATCACGCAGAGCCGAAGACGAGTTGCGCGCGCCCTCGCGAATGATCGTGGTGGTCATGGGCACTTTGCTGAGCGTGACGGCCAAGACCGCTGCAAATTCGTTTAGACCGACCCAGAGGTAACACAGGACGATCAGGACAAGCGCGGGAATGTTCAGAAAGATGATCAGCCACGGATCAAGCCACGCGTCCAAGCTATCTGATCGGCCCATGGCGTAACCAAAAGCGCCGCCGATTAGCATCGCCAGCCCGAACGCCGCAGCCACGCGCCAAGCCGTGGCAACCAGATTTTCCTGTAGTTTGCCCTGCTGCCACAGCACGCTCATTTCGTGAAAGACTTGCAATGGGGACGGCAAAACCTGCGGATCACCCAACAAGACCGAGAGGCCGTTCCAAAACAAAAGGAACAGCCCCAAGGAAAAAATGCGTATGCTTGTGTTTCGGCGCATTGTCTGCGTCAGCTGCCGATGAACAACCCAGCTGGAAGAGATGTGGCTTTGCCGACAAGATCTTCACCACCAAGTTCGCCCATAAGCTTCAGCATATCCTGAACCGCATCGGTGTCGATCTCGGTTCCGGCGGGGATGCCGGCAATGAACCCGGCCTTAAGCGCCTCGAACTGAGCTTCGTTCTTGGGCTTCATACGCGGGCGGACAACGTCCCAGGCCGCGGCGTCGTTGCGCAGAATGTCCTTGGCTGCGCGCGAGGCGTTATAAAGCGCCTCGGACAGTTTGGGGTCCATTTCGCCGTTTACGATGTAACCCAGAAGGGGTGTCGTCGTGCTTAGACCAAGCGTTTCGGCAGCTTCTTGGACCGAGATGATCTCGACCAGACCTGCGGCCTTGGCTTTCGCCTGGAAGTGCCAGAAGTTGATCACCGCATCGACTTCGCCCGTGAGTGCGGATTTGAACATTAGCGGCGGTGCGCCAAATTCCTGGCTGGTCATGCCCTCAAGATCCAAGCCGCCCGTCTTTTCGGCATAGGCCTTCAGGATGAGCCAACTTTTGTCCAGCGGACCGCCAGCGATACCAACCTTTTTGCCTTGTAGGCCTGCCAGATCAGTGATGCCGCTTTCTGGCTTCACCATGATGCCGCCGACGGCGGTGGAGTAAGGAATGAATTTCAGATCGCGCCCTTCGGCGCGCTGTCGCGCAGCCCACACAACATCCGACACCATCACGTCGATCTCGCCGCCAAGGAAAGCAATGTCAGACGCGTTCCCGCCGCCCATCGGGACGACTTCGAGCGTGAAGCCATTTGCCTCGTCTAGACCGTTATGCTTGATCGTGTCGAGTTCCCAGTTCACCGTGCCAAACGACAAGGCACCAAGTTTGATGACAGGCAGGTCTGCCGCCAAAGCCACCTGTGCGACACAGGCAAATACCGCGCTGAACGCGGCCTTCTTGAATCTAAACATAACAGTCCTCCCTGTTTGTAAGCAGCGTAGGCAAACAGGGGTCGCATCTTCTATACGACCAATTGGCAATACCTTTCAGGCTCACTTTCCGCGAGTTTTTTGGGCGACAGGAATCTGGAGTTTCTGTCGTCTCGGAATGGGAGGACACAATGAAGAAATTACTTTTGGCGACGACAGCGACACTGATCGCTGCAACGGCGTCGATCGCTGGGGTGACCGAAGAGGACATCGCCAACGATCAAACCATCACCACACAGATCGTAAGCAACGGGATGGGGCGTCATCAACAGCGCTACAGCCCATTGGATCAAATCAACAAAGACAATGTGAAGAACCTGGTTCCGGCCTGGGCCTTTTCGATGGGGGGCGAGAAACAGCGCGGGCAAGAATCCCAGCCGCTGATTTATGACGGTGTCATGTATGTGACCGGTTCGTATTCGCGCATGTATGCCATCGACATTAAATCCGGTGAAGAGATCTGGCAGTACGACGCACGTCTGCCCGAAGGTATTCTGCCCTGCTGTGACGTGATCAACCGCGGTGGCGCAATTTATGGCGACAAGATTTATTTCGGTACGCTGGACGCACGGATCGTCGCGCTGGACCTGAAGACAGGTGACGTTGTCTGGAAAGACAAGATCGCAGACTACAAGGCTGGCTATTCCTATACCGCTGCGCCGCTTATCGTGAATGGACTGGTTGTCACCGGCAACTCGGGTGGCGAATTCGGTATCATCGGTGAAGTGCAGGCGCGCGACGCCGAAACTGGCGAAGTGGTCTGGACCCGCCCGGTGATCGAAGGTCACATGGGAACACTGAACGGTGAAGAAAGCACCATGACCGGCGAGCTGAACGCGACTTGGCCTGGTGACCTTTGGAAAACCGGTGGTGGCGCGACCTGGTTGGGTGGCAGCTATGACGCGGACACGGACACGCTGGTCTTCGGCGCGGGCAACCCTGCTCCTTGGAACTCGTGGCTGCGTGGTGCTGGCGACACCAAGGACGGAACTGCCGACAACCTGTATGCCGCGTCGCGGATCGGGATCGACCCGGCCAACGGTGAGATCAAGTGGCACTATCAGACCACCCCGCGCGAAGGCTGGGATTTTGACGGCGTGAACGAAGTGGTTCCGTTTGTCGATGCAGAAGGCAACAAGCGCTATGCAACGGCTGACCGGAACGGGTTCTTCTATGTTCTGAACCGTGAAGACGGCGGGTTTGTTTCGGCATCACCCTTCGTGAAAGACATCAGCTGGGCTGAAGGGATCGACGAAAACGGCCGTCCGATCTTCAACGAAGAAAACCGCCCCGGCAATCCTGCCGATGCGGCTGATGGCGGCAAAGGCGATGTTGTGTTCTCGGTTCCGTCCTTCCTGGGTGGTAAGAACTGGATGCCCATGGCACACAGCCCGGACACTGGCCTGTTCTATGTTCCGTCGAACGAATGGGGCATGGACATCTGGAACGAGCCTGTCAGCTATAAGGAAGGCGCGGCCTATCTTGGTTCCGGCTTTACCATCAAGCCAATCTTTGAGGACTACATTGGTTCCCTTAAGGCGATCGACCCGAATACCGGCGACATCAAATGGGAATACAAGAACGATGCGCCTCTTTGGGCGGGAGTAATGACCACCGCGGGTGGCCTTGTCTTCACCGGCACTCCTGAGGGCTATCTGAAAGCCTTCGACGCCGACACGGGCGAGGAACTTTGGAAGTTCCAAACCGGCTCGGGCATCGTTGGCCAGCCCATCACCTGGGATCAGGACGGCGAACAGTATGTTGCTGTTGCCTCTGGCTGGGGTGGCGCGGTTCCGCTTTGGGGCGGTGAGGTGGCCAAAAAGGTCAACTTCCTGAACCAAGGTGGCTCGGTCTGGGTCTTTAAAGTCCCGACCATTAACTGACCCAAGTCAAACTTTGCAGAGCCCGCGCCTTGTGGGCTCTGCACTTTCGTTATTAGATTAAAGGCGAAAATGAAAATGGCTGAGGTCGTTATGCCGAGTTTCGGTGAAACAAGTGAACTGAGATTGTTGTTGATCGACGATCACCCGTTGTTTTGCGATGCGATGGCTATGACGGTAGGTGAGATTTTCGACGCGCCACTGATCCAGACCGCGGCAACGCTTAAAGAAGCATTGAAGCGTGTCTCTGACACTCCACCTGACCTAATCGTGCTTGATTTGAACCTTCCGGACGTAGACGGCGTTGATGGACTGATCAGGCTGCGCTCGGCTGTGCCTGATGCAAAAATCGTTGTGGTTTCGTCGATGTCGGACAACCGTGTGACCTCAAGCGTTCTTGATTCCGGGGCAGTTGGGTTCGTCCCCAAGGGCAGCCCCCGAGACGAGCTTGTCCGCGCATTCCAGATCGTCGCGGATGGGGAAATCTATACACCCGAAGACTTCGTTGCACCGCAGGGGGATTTCCTGTCGCAGGAAAACCAGGACGTGGTCGAGAAGCTCTCGAGCCTAACACCTCAGCAGTCGGTCATTCTAAATTTGATCTGCGAAGGCAAGCTTAACAAGCAGATCGCCTACGACCTTTCCATCGCCGAAACGACGGTGAAAGCGCACCTAACCGCGATCATGCGCAAGCTTGGCGTTCAAAACCGGACACAAGCTGTATTACTCGCAAAAAAAGTCAGCTATGCTTCGCTTACGGGGGAAACTGGCGAAGGCTAGATTTCCAGGGAGGGGAACTGATTGAGCGAGTCTGACGCGCGTATCGTCGTGACCGTATCGGTCGACTTGTTGGCTGAAACGGACCCGGCTGGAAAGCTGGTCGAGGCATTGGGGGACGACCCTTATGCCTGCATTATCGTTTTGGCCTCGCCTGACGTTGAGCTGGAAGACTTCACCGCAGAACTGCAGACCCATCTGAACGCCCCGCATATCTTGGGCGCACGCACGGCAGGTGAGATATGCGATGAAGGCTATAGCGAGCACCGGATTGTCGCGCTTGGCTTCCCGCAGTCCCACTTTACCGCCAGTGCCCGCATGTTCGAAGCGCTGGACGACGCCGATGAAGTCGCAATTGGTCGCGAGGTTCTTGCGCTGCGCCATAGTGCTCAGGCGCAACGACATGATTTCAAGAATGAGTTCGCGTTTCTTCTGGTGGATGGCCTGTCACGCCGCGAGGACGCATTCGTCCTGAACATCTCGACGGCGCTTGGATCGACCCAATTGTTCGGAGGGTCATCAGGCGACGGATTGCGGTTTGAAAGCGCGCCAGTTTTCTACAACGGACAGGTCCGCAACAAAGCCGCAATCGTACTGGTCGTCCGCAGTAATTGTCGGTTCGAGGTGTTCCGCGAAGACCATTTTGAATCCTCTGAGAAACGCTTGGTCGTGACCGGCGCAATCCCCGAGAAGCGCCTTGTAACCGAGATCAACGCCGAGCCCGCAGCCCCAGAATATGCGCGCATTGTTGGCATTGACCCGAACCAACTGTCGCCCTTCATCTTTGCCTCGCATCCGATCGTAGTTTCTGTGGGCGACCAACACCATGTGCGCGCGATCCAACGAGTCGAAGAGAACGGGCATCTCAGGTTTTTTGCGTCAATTGACGAAGGGATGGTGCTGACGGTTGCAAAAGCCCGGAACATCTCGGAACATTTGAAAGAGGTGCTTGAAAGGCTTTCAAATGAGCGAGAACCAGACCTGATTTTTGCCTGCGACTGCATTCTTAGACGGTTAGAAGCAGAGCAAAAACAAGAAGTTACCAGCATGTCTGCTGAGCTGAAAAAGCACCGTGTCATAGGGTTTTCAACCTATGGCGAACAGCACAATATGCTGCATGTAAACCAAACCCTTACAGGAATAGCGATCTATCCACCTGACCATGAGTGACCCGCATTCGACAGATGGCCTATTGAAGGCAACCGACAGCCTTGAGCGTGAGAACGAGAAGCTCAAGGTCATTGTCGACAAGCTGATGTCACGCGTGGAACGGGCGACCGTCGACAGTGCAAAAGGGTATATGCATTTCGAGCGCGCGATCGCGTTGGAAGGCGAAGTCCAACAACGCACCAGCAAGCTGGAAGAAGCGCTGGACGTGCTTCACGCCACCAACGCACAGCTTGCCACCGCTCAGCGCGAGGCCGAGAAAGCCCGGCAAGATCTGTCGTCAGCGGTTGAAACAATTCAGGAAGGCTTTGCAATTTTTGACGCCAGCGAGACTCTGGTGATGAAAAACTCGCGATTTTCGACCATGTTTTCTGACGTTGTTGGCGAGATCAAGCGCGGCATCAGTTTTGAGAACTACCTGCGCCTGACAGCTGGCAGCGCACATATCGTGCGCCCCGGCGGGATGTCTATTGAAGATTGGGTGAACCGGCGCCTCGAGGTTCACGAAAGCAATTCGGTGAACTTCACGCTCGAGCTGAAGGACGACCTTTGGCTGCAGATCAGCGAGCAGAACACACCAGATGGCGGCACAATTGTCCTGCAAACCGACATCACCGATCACACGCGACTGGAACGAGAAGAACGCGCCAAAATTTTGGATCGGCAAGCCAAGATCGTCAAAGCAACGCTTGAGCATATCGAGCAGGGCGTTTTGATTTTTGACGCGGATCGAAAACTGATCGAGTGGAACGATGCTGCCATCGAAATCTTGAAAATTCATCGCAGACTAGCGCGGGCTGGAATGCGCTTGGCTCGGTTTGAACGGCTTTTTGAGCCCGGCGTGGTGTTTACCCCGGAAAGCCAGCCGCAAGTGGTGTTCGAGTGGGCGTCGATCCACAAAAACCGTGAAATCCTGCGTTGCGAATTGGAGGCCATGAATGGGTTCCAGTATGATGTTGTCGGGCAGGAAATGGCCGATGGATCGTTCCTTGTGTCCTTCAACGACGTCACGAAGCTGCGACAGACCTACAAGGATCTGCATCAGGTCAATGAAACCCTCGAACAGCGTGTTGTCGAAAGAACGGATGAGCTTCGAGCGGCCCGGGATTCTGCAGAACGCGCCAACGCGTCGAAATCGCGATTTGTTGCAGCGGCCAGCCATGACTTGTTGCAGCCGGTGAATGCCGCCAAGCTGTTCATCTCGTCCTTGGAACACACAGATCTTGATCCCAAACAGGGGTCTATTGTCGGGCGGATCTCGCAAAGCTTTCACTCGGTCGAAACGATACTGGGCGCTCTTCTGGACATCTCGAAGCTCGATTCCGGGCAGGCAACGCTAAACATCTCAGAGTTTTCGTTGGCGCAGATCTTCGAGCGCCTGCTGGAAGAGTTTTCAGGTGCGGCTGCCGCGAAGGGACTTGAACTGTCCGTCGTACCCACATCGGTCCATGTGAAATCTGATCCCGTATATCTTCGCCGCATTCTGCAAAACCTCGTCTCAAACGCGATCCGTTACACACAGACTGGCCGCGTATTGGTTGGTGCGCGCCATCGCAACGAAGGTATCGATGTGTATGTCATCGACACTGGCATCGGGATACCTGCTGAAGAGCAAGAGCTGGTCTTCAAGGAATTCCACAGATCCGACCCGAGCCAAGCAAGTGAATCTGCGATGGGGCTGGGGCTTGCGATTGTGGAACGCGCCTGTGTGATGTTGCAGCATGATCTGGAGCTAACCTCGGCTGTTGGTGTGGGCACGTCCATTCGCGTTTCGCTGCCGATTGCAGAACAGCAAGAGCTGGCCATCGAAACAGTGCAGCCCAGCCGGGATATCCCCGCGTCATTAAAGAACGCGCTGATCATGGTGATTGAAAATGACCCGACGGTGCAGGACGCGATGGAGCGGGTGCTTGAGGATTGGGGCGCAGCGCCCTTGATTGCAGCCTCGCAAGAAGAGGCCGAAGCACAGATTGAAGAGCTGGGCATTCTGCCCGATGTCTTCCTGGTGGATTACCATCTGGACGACAACAAGAACGGGCTTGATCTGATTGGAAATCTTCGGGGCAATCACGGTCCGCTGTTGTGTGTGTTGCTGACGGCGAACAGATCGCCCGAACTGGCGCGCGATGCGCTGCAGCAGGGTGTTTTTCTGCGCTATAAACCGCTTGATGTCGAAGACTTGCAAGATCTTATTGGCGGCTTGTTGGCAAGCCGTCCGCATGCTCAGACCTGAGGATCAACCTCCAACAGGATGAAAGAAAAAAAACCCGCCTCGTAGGAGGCGGGTTTCGAGTTCTCGTGACAGCCAGGGAACTGCCACGGCGGGAGTAGTCCTAGAAGAAGCCCAGCTTGTTGGGGTTGTAGCTCATCAAGATGTTTTTGGTCTGCTGATAGTGACCCAGCATCATCTTGTGGTTTTCACGCCCGATACCGGACTGCTTGTAGCCACCAAAGGCCGCATGTGCAGGGTAAGCATGATAGTTGTTCACCCATACGCGACCCGCCTCGATGGCGCGGCCAAAGCGGTAGCAGGTGTTGGCATCACGCGACCAGACACCGGCACCAAGACCGTACATCGTATCATTGGCGATCTGCAGCGCTTCTTCTTCGTCCTTGAAGGTCGTCACCGACACAACCGGGCCAAAGATTTCTTCCTGGAAGACACGCATCTTGTTGTGGCCCTTCAGGATTGTTGGCTGCACATAGTAGCCACCAGAAATGTCCCCGTTGAAACGGGCTGCATCGCCACCGACCAGAACTTCGGCGCCTTCTTCGCGACCGATGGACAGGTAGGACATGATCTTGTCTTGCTGTTCCTTGCTGGCTTGTGCACCGACCATGGTGTCGGCCAGACGCGGGTCACCTTGCTTGATCGCTTTTACGCGCTCGATGCAGCGGGCCATAAACTCTTCATAGATGTCTTCCTGGACAAGCGCACGGCTTGGGCAGGTGCAGACTTCACCTTGGTTGAAGGCAAACAGAACGAAACCTTCGATGGCTTTGTCCAAGAATGCGTCATCTTTGGCCATCACGTCCGAGAAGAAGATGTTGGGGGATTTACCGCCCAGCTCCAACGTTACGGGGATCAGGTTTTCTGTCGCGGCTTGCATGATCACACGGCCAGTTTCAGTCGAACCAGTAAAGGCGATCTTGGCGATGCGGTTAGAACGCGCCAGCGGGGCGCCAACTTCGGCACCGTATCCGTTTACGATGTTCAACACACCATCCGGCAGCAGATCGGCGATGATCTCCATCAGAACCATGATTGCAGCGGGGGTTTGTTCGGCCGGCTTCAGTACGATGCAGTTACCAGCAGCCAGTGCAGGTGCCAGTTTCCACGCTGCCATCAGGATCGAGAAGTTCCACGGAATGATCTGACCCACAACGCCCAGCGGCTCGTGATAGTGATAGGCAACGGTATCGGCATCGATTTCCGACATGGTGCCTTCTTGGCTACGCAGAACACCAGCGAAGTAACGGAAGTGGTCAACTGCCAGCGGGATGTCCGCCGCGGTCGTCTCGCGGATCGGCTTGCCGTTGTCCCATGTTTCTGCCGTCGCGATGATATCGAGGTTCTCTTCGATCCGGTCAGCGATCTTCAAGATAAGATTCGACCGCTCAGTCGCCGAGGTTTTCCCCCAAGCTTCTTTCGCGGCATGTGCAGCGTCCAATGCCAGCTCGACATCTGCAGCGCTTGAACGGGCAACTTCACAAACGACCTCTCCTGAGATCGGCGTGATATTGTCGAAATACTTGCCTTCAACCGGCGGAACAAATTTGCCGCCAATATAGTTGTCGTAGCGGGTCTTGAAGGGCGAGGCGAAAGCGCCTGCCTCTTGAGTCATCTCATTCATAACGTCTCCTCCCAAGATTGGTGAATGAAGTTCAGATGGCGAAATCATGGACCCAGTAAGGGGTTTCGACACCCCCGACTTTGGTCGGACATCCAGGAAGTGGATTGAAAAACGCTTGCGGGTTACTCTGTTTCTGACTTTTGAAACGCCGCCGGTGGCCCGCGGCCAGCAGCTTCAAGTAACTATGTCATGTGGGCGCAGATAGTCAGGAGATACCAATGACCCTGAAGAAGTTTGTACAGACCAGCATTGTGTTGTTGTTTTCCATTGGGGCTGCCCATGGCGACGACCGCGAGATGACGTCAGATGAGTTCGGCACGCATAACCCCGAAGAACTAACGCTTCACGGTGCGTTGGCACGACTCGAACACGGCGAAGCCCACCCGATGGAATACGCCATGGGGTACTTCGCAGCAAAAGCCGGACTGCATGACGAAGCAAAGAAACTGTTCGAAGGGGCCGTGGATGAATACGCAAGCCCGCAGGGTATGACATGGCTGTCGTGGATGGCCGACAATGGTCTGGCGGGGCCCGAAGACCCAGAGGCTGCCGCCGAATGGGATCGCAGGGCTGCCGAAGCCGGTAGCGAGGTCGGCATGTTTAATCACGGCCTGAACCTACTGCGTGGACGTGGTGTCGCTCGCAACGAGGAAGAGGGGCGCCGCATGATCGAATCCGCCGCAGCGATGGGCCAGCCACGCGCGCAACACCTGATCGACAATGACTATGATCTGGAAAGCGTCACGCCAGATGCGGACAGCTGGAAATACAACCCGCTTGCTTTCTAGCCAAGTTCAGCGGACATCAATACAGGATCGCCAGAATGGAAAACTATGCAGACCTGATGTTTCGCGGGCAAGTTGCCGAGATTCAGAAGGCCGAAGGGTGTCACGGCATTCACAAGGCCAATTATCAGCGGCGCACTCAGGCAGCGCTTAGCGATGACGACATGGCCTTCATCCAAACGCGTCAAAGCTTCTATATCGCCAGCGTGAACCCCGATGGATGGCCCTATATCCAGCATCGTGGTGGCCCGGCCGGATTCCTGAAAGTGCTCGGCCCGACCCGGATTGCCTGTCTTGATTATGTTGGCAACCGACAGTTCATTACCATGGGACATGTTGCAGAAGATCCGCGTGTCTCGTTGTTTTTGATGGACTACATGCGTCGTGGGCGCATGAAGCTGCAAGGGAACGCAACGCTGGTACGGCTCGCAGATGCTGATCCGGCGGTTCTGAAGCAGTTTCCAACCGAAGGAACGCCGGCTGAACGGTTGTTGGTCATCGATATTGCCGCAATGGATTGGAACTGTCCAAAATACATCCCGACCTTTGTGCCTGTCGATGTTGCGAATGCCGCAACCGAGAGCTATGCAGCCGAACTTCAGGCAGAAAACGACGCGTTGAAAGCTGAATTGGCGGCCCTAAAGGCAAGCCGCTAATAGCCTAGATCCACCCTCAGACTACAGCGCCTCTACGACTAAAGTCGTAGAGAGATAGCTTTGTTTTGTTGACATGCGTCAAACGGGCCGCAGGCGCTGCATTCTATGGTCGGGCATCAAATCGGAGGTTCCAATGAAACATCTCGCCCGCACTTTCAGCTTTGTATGCCTTGCAGTTTGCGCATCCCCCGCCTTGGCTGAAACCACTTTCGAAAAGATCAAGATTGAAGCTGGCGAAAAGCTGTTCAATTCGGAATGTCGCAAGTGTCATGCCGCAGATGCTTCGGGTCCCAGCTATGGCCCGCCGCTTGAGAATATCGTTGGACGTGGCGCTGGTATGGTTCAGGATTATGACTATTCGACCAGTCTAGAAGCCTCGGGCATCGTTTGGACACCCGCCGCGTTGCGCGCTTGGATGGAAGACAATGACGGCTTCATGCCCGGTACGAAGATGCGCCATGTCGGCATCGAAGACCGCACGGTACAAGATTTTATCATTGCCTATCTGTCGAGCATCACCACTCAGGACAACGCGGCGATTTCTGAATAACCTTTTAGCGCCATTGCGTTTAGACTTTAGTCGCATACTGCCAATCTAAGTTTCCAACTACGCTGTCTCCACAAACAAGGAGCCATGCGATGGTGGACGAAGTAGAAAAAGTTGTCGTAACCGAAGCCGCGTTGGCGCTGCTAGACGAAATTCGCGCCGAGCACGGGAATGTTGTGTTCAAGATCTCAGCCGGGTGCTGTGATGGCACCGGGCCCATGTGTTTCCGCGAAGCTGACGTCATGATTGGTTCGAATGACATCAAGCTGGGCGATGCGGACAATGCCGGTATCTGGGCAACCCCATCCATCGCGGATCTCTGGAAGAACTCGCAGATGATCCTTGATGCAGGGCCTGGAACCGGCGCGGGCTTTAGCCTCGACAATGGCCGAACGACTCACTTCCTGACCCGCTCGCGCATCATATCCTAGAATGAGCAACCGAGCCCGAGAGGGATGGGGTTCTACGTTCCGTCCTCTTCAGCACTGATCCCTTGTCAGTATCTTTCAAGAGTGCGTTGCTGTTCCGGAATGTCAGCATCTGCAACAACGGTCGAACATCGAATGTTCTGCCGTGGTTGTTGAAGGGTATTCGCGAATTCTGGCTGCGTAATTTCTTGAAGATAAGTGAAGATTTGTGAGCGGGGAAACCCGCCTTATGCGCCCGTACAAGCCGCTTCCAAATCGTGCGGGTTCGACCGGTCTGACCGTTGCGCGCGCATGCTCACAGCCCCGGGTTTCGACGATTGCGACCAGATTCTCAATCTGGTGCAGATCGCCTTAAAGGGGCTGATCAGGCACCTAGCTTAACCGCAGTGCTTTGACACCAGCGCGCCGAACCTTTTGTACTTCTGCCAGAACTTCTCGTCCGAGCTGCGGTCGGACTGACGTGTCGACTGGCTTTTGTGCGGGTCGCTAAAGAACTTGGCAACCTTCGTGCGTTCGCCGCCTGTCAAAGATGCGTTGGCCACTTTTTGAATGCAGCCGCACAGACTGCGCGTTGCATTCGGGCGATCCGCCTTCAAGCAGGCACGCTCAATTGTGCCGCCTGCCAATGCCGACTGACCGGGCATCATGGCTGCCGTCAGGGTTGCCGCAAGAACCACTCGTTTCATTCCATCACCTTACTAAATCTGCCTGTTCGGGTCTGTCGCCCGATTTGCTCTCAGAATATCGACAGAATGCACGGGATGCAATTTCCCCCCGACTTCAAATCTCGGTGATTGCGACGTCTGGGCGCAGCTGCAGGGTATCTTCAAGATGGCAAAGGTCGGTTGCAGGGGTCATGACCGCCGCGCTTGCCGCCGCAACGCCCCAGATCAGAGCGTCTTTCCAGTCCTCGCCCCGTGCCCGCGAAAGCGTGAAAGCGCCGACAAAGCTGTCCCCCGCGCCGATTTTGCTTTGCACCGGAACCAATGGGGTTTTCGCGTGCAGAACTTTGTCATCGGCCGCCATTACGGATCCATCCGCGCCTCGTGCCAGTACCACGCATTTTGCCGTGCCTTGCGCCACCAGAGCCTTCGCGAACTGCGCTGCATCGCGGATCGAGGGTAATGGCTGCCCCGCCAACGCCTCGCTTTCTTGGGCGTCAAGGCGCAGAACGTCCGGTGCCGTTGTCTTATCTTCCAGCAGCGAAAACAGGGCCGGGCCCGAGGTGTCCAGAGTGACTAATGCGCCTTTCCTGCGCGCCAAATCCGCCAGATCCGATGGAAAGGATGCAGGGAATCCAGGGGGCTGCGAGCCGGACAGAACCAGATGCATTCCGGGCATTGCCGTGCCCTCTAGCTGTTGGCACAGCTCGGAAATGCAAGCAGGGGTCCACACCGGGCCGGGCATGACAAACCTAAGTTGGCTGTCGTCGCTGCGATCTTTTACCACAAAAGACAGCCGGATTTCGCCTTCCATCTGGAAAATACGATGGGGCACCTGCTCTTGATACAGTAAGGCCGAAAGCTGCTGTCCACGAAATCCAGCCAGTGCCACGAATGCTTCGGCCCGCCCGCCGATCTGGCGAATGGCCCGGGCCACGTTGATACCTCCTCCACCCGGGTCCAGCACGGGCGCTTCGCAGCGCAGCTTTTCTTCCCGCCGGACAGCATCGACACTGGTCGACATGTCCAAGGCGGGGTTCAGGGTGATGGTCAAAATGTCAGATTGTTGGTCGGTCATGTGTCTCTGGCCTGTCTCAACCAAAGACTAGGCCGAGAACACGCCCGCGACAACGCCCCCTTCGTGTTACGCCGCGCGCGACGTCATTGAACGGGTGACCACATCCTGTGCAACAACAGCTGGGCTGACATCGGCATCTTTCGCGCTTGTCAGGATGTCGCCCATGGTTTTGTCCAGTGCACGCAACTTGTCGTCCACCCAGTCAACCTGATTCTCGACCCCAAGAATCTCGGTCGCCGCATTGATAATGCCGCCTCCGTTCGCAACATAGTCGGGCGCATAAAGGATGTCTCGACCATGCAGAAGCTCGGCATCTTGGGGCGTGGCCAACTGGTTGTTGGCACCTCCTGCCACGGCCTTCACCTTCAGCATCGGGATCGTGTTGGCATTCAGAATGCCGCCAATTGCACAGGGCGTGAAAATGTCGGCTTCGACAGAGTAGATTTCATCCAGCGAAACGGGTTTCGCTCCCAGCAATGTCGCGGCAGCCTTCACGCGGGCGGGATCAATATCGGTGACGATCAGCTCGGCACCGGCCGCTTTCAGGCGATGACAGAGGTTCCACCCCACGTGACCCAATCCCTGAACCGAAATCACACGCCCCTTCAATGACGTATCGCCAAGCGCATGCCCTGACACCTGACGGATCGCGTTAAAGATACCACGAGCGGTGATCGGCGAGGGGTCGCCCGATGCGAACTTGCCGTCTGCCAGGCCCGCGACATAGTGAGATTCCTTCGCCACTTCGGCCATGTCTGCGGGCGTCATGCCCATGTCTTCGGCCGTCCAGTATCGGCCCTCGCAAGCCTCAACCGCCTTGCCGAATGCGCGCAGCAGTTCGGGTGTCTTCAGCGTTGTAGGGTCGCCCATGATGACCGATTTTCCGCCGCCCAAAGGCAGCCCCGCCGCCGCGTTCTTATAGGTCATGCCCTCTGACAAACGCAGCGCGTCCGTCAGAGCCTCGTCTTCAGACCCATAGGGCTTCATCCGCAATCCGCCCGCCGCCGGGCCAAGCACGGTCGAGTGGATGGCGATAAACCCGACCAAGCCAAACTCGGCCGCTTCGACGCGGTAAACGCCTTCATGCGTGTGTGATGCCACTTGTGTGATGTTCATGGTGTCCTCCCTGTTCTTAACAGGCTAACAACGTGACTTAGGGGAATTTCACTAAAATCAGGCGTCGACTCGTGAAATGTTAGAGATTATCTAATGTCAAAGACGCCAAGACGAGAGAAACCCAATGGACGCCATCGACCGCCGTATCATCGCCGCCCTGCAAGAGAACGGACGCCAGAAGCTCGGCGACCTCGCCAGTGCTGTCGGCCTGTCCCCGACCCCCTGCGCCCGCCGCATCACCGCACTGGAAGAGGCCGGCGTCATCACCGGCTATGGCGCCCGCGTCGATCAAGCCAAACTTGGCCTGCCTGTGACCGTCTTCATCTCGGTCGAATTGGAAAGCCAGATGGGCGAGGCCGTCACCAAATTCGAGCGCGCGGTATCGCGTATGGACGAGGTGATGGAATGCCACCTGATGAGCGGAAACCGAGATATCCTTCTGCGCGTCGCCGTCGCCGACCTGACTGCGTTTGACCACTTCATGGAAGAGAAACTGATGCGCGTGGACGGCATCGCAAGAATGCGCTCGAGCTTCACTTTGCGGACTATGGTGAAGCGGAATGTTCTGCCGGTGGAGTAAGGGATGCATCGAAGTCCTTGACGGCCCTTTAAAACCACATCATATCCGGCCCATGACCGACCTGAAACACATCCGCAATTTCTCGATCGTGGCGCATATTGACCACGGCAAATCCACGTTGGCTGATCGTCTCATCCAAGAGACGAACACCGTTGCCGACCGGGACATGAAAGAGCAGATGCTCGACAGTATGGATATCGAGCGCGAGCGCGGGATTACCATCAAGGCCAACACCGTGCGGATCGAATACACCGCCGAGAATGGCGAGGATTACGTCCTCAACCTGATCGACACTCCCGGCCACGTGGATTTCGCCTATGAAGTCAGCCGCTCGATGCGTGCGGTCGAAGGGTCGCTCTTGGTCGTGGACTCGACCCAAGGTGTGGAAGCGCAGACGCTGGCCAATGTCTATCAGGCCATCGACGCGGACCATGACATCGTACCGGTTCTGAACAAGATCGACCTTCCCGCCAGCGACTGTGATCGCGTGGCTGAGCAGATCGAGGATGTGATCGGCATCGATGCCTCTGGCGCCATTCAGGTGTCCGCCAAAACCGGGCAGGGCATCCGCGAGACGCTGGAAGCCATCGTAAACGAATTGCCCGCCCCGTCCGGCGACCCGGATGCGCCGCTGAAGGCCATGCTGGTGGATAGCTGGTACGATGCTTATCTGGGCGTGATCGTTCTGATCCGCGTGATCGACGGCAAGCTGAAGAAGGGCGAGCGGATCCGTATGCTCTCGACCAATGCTGTTTATCCCGTTGACCGCGTGGGCGTCTTCACGCCCGAGATGCAGCCCATCGACGTGCTGGGTCCCGGCGAGATCGGCTTCCTGACCGCGTCGATCAAACAGGTGCGCGACACCCGCGTCGGCGACACGATCACACATGAAAAGAAGGGCACGACTGATGCGCTGGATGGCTTCAAGCCCGCGCAGCCGGTGGTGTTCTGTGGCCTGTTCCCGGTGGACAGCTCCGAGTTCGAAGACCTGCGCGACTCGATCGAAAAGCTCGCTCTGAACGACGCCTCGTTCAGTTACGAGATGGAGACTTCGGCCGCGCTGGGCTTTGGTTTCCGCTGTGGCTTCCTGGGTCTTCTGCACCTTGAAGTCATCCGCGACCGGATCGAGCGTGAATACAACATCGAACTGATCACGACCGCGCCGTCGGTGATCTATCACGTCTATATGAAAGACGGCTCGATGATCGAGCTGCACAACCCCGCCGATATGCCCGACCCGTCGACCGTCGATCACCTGGAAGAGCCGCGCATCAAGGCGACGATCCTTGTGCCGGACGAGTATCTGGGCGACGTGCTGAAACTGTGTCAAGACCGCCGGGGTATCCAGCTGGACCTGACCTATGCAGGGTCGCGCGCGATGGCTGTCTATGACCTGCCGCTGAATGAAGTTGTGTTCGACTTCTATGATCGCCTGAAATCGGTAACAAAGGGTTACGCGTCGTTTGACTATCAGATGGAGGGTTATCGCGAGGATAACCTTGTGAAGATGTCTGTCCTTGTGAATGACGAACCCGTCGACGCGCTGTCCACCATGGTTCACCGCGACCGCGCTGAACTGCGGGGCCGGGCGATGTGCGAAAAGCTGAAAGACCTGATCCCGCGCCACATGTTCAAAATCCCAATCCAAGCGGCGATTGGCGGCAAAGTTATTGCACGCGAGACTCTGTCCGCTCTACGCAAAGACGTGACCGCGAAATGCTATGGCGGCGACGCGACCCGGAAGAAGAAACTGCTGGAGAAGCAGAAGAAGGGTAAGAAGAAAATGCGTCAGTTCGGAAGAGTGGATATCCCGCAGGAAGCTTTCATTAGTGCGTTAAAAATGGACGACTAAAAGTCGTCTATTTAGCACTAATGAAAGACAGTGCGCAGCAGCGAATTGCGAAGCAAATCGCGTGCGCACCCCGTTGCAACTCCTTCGATACCGCCGCCATTCTTAATGCCCTAGCCTTCCACTCGGAGCGCTAACCCGTCGACCCATCCCAACACCCTTCCGTCCGGCTGACAAGCCGGACAGCGCCCGACCCTCCCCACGGGAGGGCGTTCCGCCCACCCAGGGCCGGGCGATGTCCTTTTGGTTCTCAGCATACCAGCTTCCGTGTCCCTAGAATTGGGGTGGCAATATCCCGACAGCAAACTATCATAGGGCGATTAAAGTTGATTTTAGCGTGGTGAGATTTGGTGAAGTATACACTCTACATTGATGAGAGCGGGGACCAAGGACTTAAAAAAATAAGATCAGGTATCAACGACTTTGGCGCCTCGCCGTTCATGAGTTTTGGTGCGGCATTGATCCCCAACACACACGCTGAAAGTCATCGTAGGGCGCTCAGGGATTTCACAACTAAGATTGGTGGTAAGTCACTGCATTGCTCAGATTTAGGTCATTTCGAAGTCGCTGCGTTTGCTAGGGAAGTAGCACAACTCAAGGTTCTTCTATTCGGCGTGATCTCGAAGAAAAGCACGCTTGGGGATTACAGAGAGAAAATCGAGGGAGAAACGCAGGCCGAAGACTATTACAATAAATGCACTCATTATTTACTCGAAAGAGTTGGGCACTGGATGTCCGAAAATGATGTCGGGTCAGATTGTGTTTCGGTGGTTTTCGAGGAGAAGCGACATAACTACCAGCGGCTTCGGTCCTATATACGACGTGTCCGCTCAAGCCCCATTGACCGGAGAGCTGCGTATCTTGCCCATATTGATCCGATGTCAATAACCGCGCAGGGGAAGTCTGATGAAGATCTTCTATCTATTGCTGATCTTGTGGCATTCTCGCTTCATCAAAGTGTTAACACTAGCAAGTCGAACTTCGGCATTGGTGAACAGCGCTATATTCGGGAATTGGAAAGAAAATTCTGGCGATGTTCAGAAACCGGAATGGTGGCGAATTTCGGTATGAAATACATCAAAGGCCCCGTAACGATGGGTCTATCTGGTTCGGAGTTGGCATTCGCGATGAAAATGTATGCAGAGCGGTCTCCCAAAGCGGATTAATTTTATTCACCTATTTCGATCTTGAGGAGTTTAACTTCCCTCCCTTCCCAATCCCCCCTATAGCTCCCTCACCCAACCTCGGAGCCCCCATGCCTTGCCCCCTCTGCGCCGCAGACGCGCCTCTATCCTCTTTCCCCGTTCCCGGCGGACCCGCTGACGCCTCGGCTGAGATCTGTGCCACCTGTGCCGCTCAGATCGACGACACGCCGGAGGAGAACCATTGGCGGGGACTTGCGTCCTCGATGTGGTCCGAGGAGGCTGCGGTTCAGGTATTGTCGGTGCGGATGCTCAAGCGGCTCGATGCCGCGTGGGCGCGGGATTTGTTGGATCAGGTTTATTTGGACGAAGACACGCAGGCGTGGGTCGACAATGTGGCCGCGGCCTCGCAACACAAGGACAGCAACGGGGTGACGCTGAATGCGGGGGACAACGTGGTGTTGATCAAGGATCTGCCTGTGAAGGGTGCTGGCTTCACGGCGAAGCGTGGCACGGCAGTGCGGGGGATCAGCCTTGTGGCCGACAACCCCGAGCATATCGAGGGTCGCGTGGAAGGGCAGCGCATTGTCATTCTGACGCAGTTCGTGAAGAAGAAGTAGGCAGCGCGGGCCCTGTGGGCTATGTCGCCCGCAAAAGGAGCCCCCCATGCGCGCACCGCTTTGGAAAATCGTCGCCACGTTTTACGGCATCATCGGTTCGACCGTCGCGTCGGTTCTGGTGGTGATCGCGCTTGTGAACGGCGTATCGGGTCTGTGGCCGCTTCTGGGCGCGGCGGCCGTTGGCTTCGTGATCGGCCTGCCGGTGAGTTACTATGTCGCGCGTGCGATGGCAGGCGATTGATCCGGATCAAAGCCGCGGTGCCTTTGGGTGCGCACAAATCTCTCTGCGAATATTATGCTAGGAGATTAACATGTTACGCCTTGCCGCCGTCATCTATATCCTTCTCGGCGCCACTCTGGCCGGGATTTTCATGGTCGCAGCCCTGACCATCGGGCAGGATACGTTGCAACCGATCCTGTGGTCCGCGATGGCAGGATTTGTTGTCGCTCTGCCCGTATCATGGGTCGTGGCCAAGCAGATCAACGGCTAAGCCACGTTTTCAGGTTGAAACAGGACCGCAGGCAGGGGTAATGCTCTGGCGTGCGGTCCCTTAGCTCAACTGGATAGAGCAGCTGACTTCTAATCAGCAGGTTGAGGGTTCGAGTCCTTCAGGGATCGCCATTCCAGATTAAGAGACAGAGACTGGGGTTCGATTGGCTTGGAGGACGGGTCTTTCTTGAGGGTGCTATCGATGCCGAAGATTGGGTCGTTACCACCCTCTGCAATTGAGAGCGAAGCCAACACACTGACTACAAATTGTGCTGCGAAGGCCGTGCGAAAAATCTGCTGTATCTAGAAAAATGCCAGCTAGTTACTGTCCTTGTGTTCTTGCCCAATTTAGAGAACAGGCGCATTATGCTTTAGAAGTCAGTTGGCTACGTACAGTCAGCGGAGGGTATCGCGCGGCTAGTCCTGCCGGATTGGCCCTTCCTTTGACGGCCTAAGTGCTTAGGGCCTATCTCACATCGATGGTGTTCACACTGCTCACATTTAGCCGCTTTCGCCGAAGGATGACGGTTTGGCGGCTGAAATGTGGAGATTAGCGAACGTCGCTCGCTCAGACATCATTCGGGTTTCTGAAATATATCCAAAAGGTTTGGTTTTCCTGACTTGACCCGACATGCGCTGTGCGGTCCCATCGTGGGAATTTATCACAATTATTTCAGATGTTTGGAGCTATTATGCCGCTAAGTGGAACCGCCGGAAATGACACGCTGACCGCAACAGCCCCTGATTACATCCTGAATGGGCTGGCTGGAGATGACACGCTAATTGGTGGCAGTACATACAACTATTTTGGCTACTACACCTACGATTTCAGTTGGATGCTCGGGTACCACGCTGTGGATCGAACCTATTTCGCCGCACCTGGTTTGGTTCAGCTGCCGGACCAGTTGAACGGTGGGTTGGGCGACGACATGCTAATAGGTGGTCAAGGATCGGATTGGTTGACTGGGGGCGACGGGAATGACCTTGTCAGAGGTCAATTGGGCGATGATTTTATGGTGAACGGGGCCGGGACAGACAGATATATCGGAGGCGATGGTCAGGATACGTTTGTAGTCGAAGCCAACGCCGGGTCGCAGAGATTTCGCATTAATCTGTCTCAGAACAAGATACTGAATGACAGTTTCGGAAAGGTCGAAAAAATCCTTGGTGTTGAACATGTCAGGGGCGCAACCGACCGTCCGAATGAACTCATTGGAAAGTCTGGCACCAACGTACTGACGGGGGGCAACAAGGGGGACAAACTGGTTGGCTTGGGTGGCGACGATGTGTTGAAGGGTGGTGCTGGGAGAGATGTCTATCTGGGCGGTCACGGCAATGACTGGGCAAATGTCGCGGCCAGTCAGGCGAATGGCATCAAAGTCAATCTGATGCAGCAAAAGGTCGTCGATGACGGATCTGGCAACACCGAGACCATCAAAGGCGTCGAAAACCTGTACGGAACCGCGAATTCCGACGTGTTGGTCGGAGACAATCGGGCGAATATTTTCGCCTCGAACGGTGGCGCGGACACTATCAACGGGAAGGGCGGGGTCGATACCTTGATTTCCGGACCCGAGGCCATGGTCGCAGATCTACGGGCTGGGACATTTTCGATCATGGGGGCTCAGGGTACGGTCAATAATGTCGAAAATCTGGTCGGATCGCTCTATGCCGCTGACACGTTGTTGGGAGACGGGGGTAACAATGTTCTGGTGGCGGGTGGTGCGCAGGTAATCACGGATTTCCTGATTGGTATCCAGCCAGGGGACGTACTGCGCGGACGTGGTGGCAACGACAAGCTGATCGGCACTGGTGTGGATGTTCAGATGTTCGGTGGCTCTGGCAATGACAGGCTGATCTCGGCTTTTGGCCACAATGATGAGTTGACAGGTGGCCCTGGTAGTGACGTGTTCGTCTTCAAAGGAAATGCGGGGGCTAGTGCGACCAGAACCGTGAAAGACTTCGAGGATGACGTGGATACGGTACGGATCAACGCCAGCGAGTTTGGACTGAACCCGAACCTGTCGGCCACTGATGTGATCAACACCTATGGGACCACGGTCAATGGACATGCTGCGTTGGACTTTGGCGGTGAGCTCATCGTCTTCGAGGGTGTCACCAACCTGAACGATCTGAGCGACGATCTGGTGCTGTTCTAAGGCGCACAGATTGCACTGTTGCCGGAGGCGCTGGGACGCTCAGCGAGTCTCGGCTTCTCGCAGTTCGGCGATCATTGTGACCAGCTCGTCCTTGGTGTTGCTGATGTGATGGGTCAGCAGCGCAGCTGCAGCGACGACGTCGCGTGTTTTGGCAAAAGCCAGCAAGCGTCGGTGTTCGTCCTTGGCAGACTCAAGCTGACCAGCGACGCTTAGGTGCATGCGCACATAGCGATCAGATTGCAGGTTTACCCGGTGCAGAAGCTCGTTCGTCAGGCCGCGCCCCGCCGCGGCATACAGCGCGGTGTGATAGTCAAAGTTCAGCGCACCCCACTGGGTCACGTCATCTTCGTCATACGAGGTTTCCATCTTGTCCAAAATATCCTCGCAGAGGTCGAAGTCGGCTTGCGTCATGTTGGGGATCGCGCGTTTGAATAGATCGACTTCGACCAGGATGCGCAGGTCGAAAATCTCGGCAATCTCGGCGATCGAGTGTTTGACCACGGATGCACCGCGATTGTTGGTCAGATGAACCAGGCCTTCAGAATCTAGGCGCTTCAACGCCTCGCGAATAGGCATGCGCGAGACGTCATATTCGTCAGCCAATGCTTCTTGCCGGATCACCTCGCCTTCGGACAGCTCGCCGCTGAGAATGCGTTCACGAAGGTCATTGGCGATGACATCCGGAAGGCTTTGGCGTGCGATCTTGCGTTTGGCGGTCATAAGGTCATCCCGGTTTATCGTTATCGGGCATTTTGGGGCGGGGGTGCAGGATGTGCAAGCGTTGGTTTAGTGCCCTCTACGCTCCCCACGTATCGCTCAGGCGATAGCCGCCGGGCCAGGGATCCTCAGGATCAAGCATGTGCTGGTGTGTCCCGGTTATCCAAGCTCGCCCCGAGATCTCGGGGGTGATCGCGGGGCGTCCATTCAGGTCAAACGTGCTGATGATGCGGCAGCGGAACTCGCTGTCGATGACGGACCGGGCGTGATAGTGATCCGTCGCTCGCATCTGTCCTTTCGCCAGAAGAACTGCCATGCGGGCGGATGCGCCTGTGCCGCAGGGCGAGCGGTCCAGCTTGCCGGGTTTGATGGCCACGGTGTTCTTGCCCGTCAGCACATCCCCATCGCGGGTCAGCGGACCCGCAATTTGACAGAACGAGATGTGGTTCCAGTCGGTCTGTGGGTGGTTGAAGCTCAGCTGCGTGTTGGCAGCATCGGTGATCTTTGCGCCAGTTCGGGCGAGGTCGCGGGCTTCGTCCGGGGTCAGTGAAAACCCAAGATCAGCAGCGTCCACAATCACGAAGCTGTCGCCGCCAAAGGCGGTGTCGACGCGCAGGGTGCCGATCCCCTCAACCTCGATCATTGCGTCCAGCTTGTCGGCAAAGCTGGCGACATTCTGGACGAAAACCCGCTCTGCCTTGCCGTTTCGGCATTCGGCGCGTACGCGGACCAATCCGCCGGGCGCTTCCAGCGTCAGGTGAGTCTCGGGTTCGGTCATGGGCAAGATGCCACTGTCCAACAGAACCGTGGACACGCAAATCGAGTTTGAGCCGGACATAGGCGGCGTGTCTTCTGGCTCCATGATGATCCACGCCGCGTCGGCGTCAGGATGTTTGGGTGGGACCAGAAGGTTCACGTGGCGAAACACACCGCCACGTGGTTCATTCAGAACGAAGTTGCGCAGGGTCTGGTCTTCGGCAATGAAATTGCGCTGCTCCCAAACCGTGTCGCCGGGGGGCGGGGCCACGCCGCCGACGATGACGTCGCCCACTTCGCCTTCGGCATGGGCGGACACCACATGGATGATCTTGCTGCTGCGCATCTGGTTCCTCGTGTTCTGGCTAGAAGCTTACATGCACTCGGCGATGACACCACCCTGTTTCGACCAATCCGCGAACCACGCCGTAAACAGCGCGTATTGCTGTTCGCAATAGTTGCGCTGGGCGTCCGACAGAGCGTCGGTTTCGTTGAAATGCAGGCGGTATTCGTCTTCGCCGTTCAGAACCAGCAGATGCTTGTAGTAGAGCACCAGATCCGTGCCCTCATCAAAGCTGGCAAGAACCCCAAAGGCAGCTTCCAGTTCCAGAGCGCGCGTGCGGGCTTCGGCGTTACCTTCAGCGGCCTTCTGGGACAGAGCCGCCAGCAGCAAAGCTTCTTTCGGAAGGGCGGTGCCAATTCCTGTGATGGATCCGGTCGCGCCGCAGTTGACGAAGCCATGATAGACCTCGGTGTCGACGCCGACCATCAGGGTCACGCTGTCGTCTTGGCTGGTGATGTGCTCGGCCGCATAGCGCAGGTCATCTTTGCCGCCAAATTCCTTGAACCCGATCAGGTTGGGGTGCTCTGCACGCAGAGCAAAGAAAAGGTCCGCTTTGGTCGCGAAGCCGTATACGGGGCTGTTATAAATGATGGCGGGCACGTCGGGTGCTGCGGACAGGATGGCTTTGAAGTGGTTCTTCTGCGCAGCCATCGACGACCCGCGCGACAACACACGTGGGATCACCATCAGGCCCACCGCGCCAACTTTCTGGGCATGAGCTGCGTGTGCCACTGCGGATTTTGAATTAATCGCGCCGGTCCCTACGACCACGGGAACGCCAGCTTGCACAAGGCGCTCAACGCCTGTCATCCGCTCTTCATCCGTCAGAAGCGGCCAGTCGCCCATCGAGCCACAATAGACCACGGCGGACATGCCTGCCGCGATCATCTGTTGTCCTTTGCGGACCAGCGCATCGTAGTCCGGTGTGCGGTCATCTTTGCAGGGGGTCATCAGGGCAGGCATTGTGCCAGCGAACACGGTTTTGGACATGGGGTTTCCTTTGTCGTTTGCGGGCCTTGCTAGGCACTAGGGTAGAGTATGGGATACTGTATCCAAAAACTAGTGATTTTTGCACTGCCAGAGGATTCTCTCGCTGGATCGCAAAGTTAAAAAACTATTTAAAGGTGTATTTAGCTGTGGTAGGCAATTTAAAGGATAGTTACTGGGATGCGTCCATAACTGCGACGTTGTGTGAATTTGAACATGCACAAGGCCACAAAAGGGGACATCAAGAGCAGATCTAGAAACTCAACACGCGTTGGGTGGAGGATGGACGCTTCTTCGCCATCTCATTCGGATCGCGCGCAAAATGGTTTCGACCTGGAGCGCGCGGGCGGGGTGAAACATGGCCACCTATAGTACCCAAGGGTGGGTTTGGTCTGGCACTGGAACCCCAATCACTTTGCTGCCGGTGACCATCGAAGATGACGACCCCTTTATGTCGCCCTACTTCACCGATGATCCCAGCGAACAAATCACCATTGACGGTACAACATATACAAATCCGCGCGGTGGCACTTATCAACTGACATTCATTGATTCAAATGGGGTCACCCACACCGAAGCATTCTATTCATGGGCCACGGGAACCACGAATATCTTTGTCCCTGCGCCGGGGTCGGCGTTCGACGACGGGTCCATAGTCACTATTCCCGGTGGATGGATTGAGTATCAATCTGGTTTCGCGTGGACGGATGTCACCTGCTTTGCTGCTGGAACACTGATCGAGACCGAAAGCGGCCCACGGGCGATCGAGGACATTCGCGTCGACGACCGGGTTTTTACGCCCGACGGCATGAAGACCGTGCGATGGATCGGAAGAAGCCCTGTCTCGACGCCCGAGCTTTTGAACAATCCCAAACTGTTTCCAATCCGCATCGTCGCCGGGGCCTTGGGGGCTGGGTTGCCGAAACGTGATTTGCTGGTGTCTCGACAACATCGGATGCTGGTCCAATCCCCCATTGCACAACGGATGTTCGGCACAACTGATGTGCTGGTCCACGCGATCAAGCTGACAGAACTTCCCGGGATCTATGTGGATCAGTCGGTCTGCGACGTGACCTATTATCATATGCTGTTTGACGATCATCAGATCGTGTTTGCTGAAGGCGCACCAAGTGAGAGCCTCTATACTGGCCCCGAGGCATTGAAGGCGATCAGCGACGAAGCGCGCGACGAGGTTCTAGCGCTTTTCCCTGAGCTTGCGAACCGGGACTATACCCCTGAGATGGCCACTTTCACGCCGGATGGAAAACGCCAAAAGAAGTTGGTCGCGCGGCATCTGAAAAACAGAAAGCCGGTCCTGTCGCATGTCTGATTATGCGTCCTGATCGGTCGGGGCAGGCGCACCACCTTCAAAGCAGTTTTCTTCGGTATAGCTGCATGGGTCTTGCTGCATTTCAAGATGCAGCCCATCGCCGGTATAGGGATGCGCGCGCATCAAGGCTTCGTCAGGATTGATGCCCAGCCCCGGCGCGTCGGGCGGGATCACAAAGCCATCTTCCCATTGGATCGTGTGGCCGATGAGGGCGAGGTGAAAATCGCCGCCCTGTTCAATGGTTTCAACCATCAGAAGGTTTGGAATGGACGCCCCCAGCTGCACGTTCGCCGCCCACTCGACCGGGCCAGCATACAGGTGTGGAGCCACAAGGGCATTGTGCGCCTCCGCGATGGCCGCGATTTTTTTGGTCTCCCAGATCCCGCCAGAACGTCCCAGCGCCGGCTGCAGGATCGACGCTGCACCTTGGCGAAGGACTTCTGCAAACTCGGCCTTGGTGGACAGGCGCTCTCCGGTCGTAACGGGGACAGAACTGGCGCGCGCGACTTTGGCCATCTCGGCGATGTTGTCGGGCGGGATCGGTTCTTCGAACCACAGCGGTTGATAGGGAGCAATGGCTTCGGCCATTCGGATCGCGCCGCCTGTGGTGAACTGGCCGTGGGTGCCGAAAAGAAGATCGGCACGATCACCGACGGCTTCACGGATCGCTTTGCAGAAAGCTACGGAGCGCGAGATGTCCTTCATCGACGGCATGTGGCCCGACCGAATGGTGTACGGCCCAGCAGGGTCGAATTTCAGTGCGGTGAAACCCTGTTCCACGCGTGTCGCTGCGGCCTCGGCCGCCATTTCGGGCGACGTCCAGAATTCGGGCAGGGCTTGACCGGGATTGGGATAGAGGTACGTGTATGAGCGCAAGCGCTCGTTCATCTTGCCGCCAAGAAGCGCCCAAACAGGCCGGTCGCGCGCTTTGCCCAGAATGTCCCAGCACGCAATTTCAAGCCCGGAAAATGCGCCCATCACCGTCGGATCAGGGCGCTGTGTGAAACCCGAGGAATAGGCGCGGCGGAACATCAGCTCGATGTTCTCGGGGTTTTCACCCTGCATATGGCGCGCGAACACATCCTCGATCACCGCGCGCATGGCATCGGGGCCGACGGCGCTGGCATAGACCTCGCCCCAGCCGGTGATCCCATCATCGGTCGTGACTTTTACAAAGATCCAATATCGCCCACCCCAGCCTGGGGCAGGGGGCGCAGTTACGATGATGTCGAGATCCTGAAGGCGCATGGGATCAGACCTTGTCGAACAGGATAACGTTGCGCCGCGCGGCCCCGGTCTTGGTGTCGGCAATTGCTTCGTTGATCTGGTCAAAGGACCAGCGGCCCGAGATCAATTCGTCCAGCTTCAACCGCCCTTGTTGATAGAGGTCGATCATCCATGGAATGTCGCGCTGAATGACCACGTCGCCCATTTTCGATCCGACCATGCCTTGACCTAGAGCCGCCAGCACCACGGGTTCATAGCTGGACATGTCACCTGAATGTGGCATGCCGACCATGACGACCTTGCCGCCGGGGGCCAGATAGCGCGGCGCAGTGTCATAGGCCGGGATCGCGCCCACGGTGACCAACACAGCATCTGCCCCGCGTCCAGCGGCTTGAATTGCAGCCTTCCAGGGATTGTCGGACGTCGCGAGCACACCATCGGTCGCGCCGAACTCCATCGCAACGGCCAGTTTTTCTTCGGACATATCCACCGCGATGATGCGCGAGGCACCTGCAATGCGTGCGCCCTGAATGGCGTTCAGGCCGACGCCGCCCGCGCCGATCACAACAACCACATCACCTGCCCGGACATTCCCTGCGTTCACCGCAGCGCCGACACCTGTAATGACGCCACATGCCAGCAGGGATGCGATGTCCATCGCCATATCCTCGGGCAGTTTCACCACTTGGCTTTGCTCGACTACGACACGTTCGGCGAAAGCTCCGGTGGCCATGGCCTGATGCATCTTGCCGCCGTCGACATCCGTGATCGGCCCGTGATCCCCATCATAGGGCGTTCCGCATGCCGTCGGTGTGCCAGACGCGCAGCTGGGGCAAGTTTGGCAGGCGCGGATCAGGGTCACGACGACTGGATCCCCGACCGACAGACCCTTTACGTGGTCCCCAACATTGGTGATCCGCCCGGCGGCTTCGTGGCCATAGACGGCAGGCAGGGACCCGCCCCACGCTCCATCCGCATAGGAAATGTCACTGTGGCAGATGGCGACGGCGTCCAGCGTCACTTCGACCTCGCTGCCTTCTGGCGGGCGGATGGCGATCTCTTCGATGACCAGCGGTTTCCCGAACTCGTGACAGACGGCGGCTTTGATCCGGTCCATGGCGGCTCCTGTTGGTGTCTTGTTTTCCGGAAGCTTGCGCGGAAAACGATGACTTGCCAACAAAGTTACGACAGGAAGGTCGGAAAACGACGTGGCGTCCGTCAGAAATGTCCGATGGCGCGCAAGAAGTCCGTGAGACACGCCGCGTACTCGGCTGGCTTCTCGACTGGCGACATGTGTCCTGTGCCGCGGATCAACTCAAAGCGCGATCCGGGGATCAGTGCTGCGGTCTCGCGCACCATGTCGGCAGGAACCGAGCCGTCCTCACTGCCCGCAATCGCGAGCGTCGGAAGCCGCAACCGCGCGGTGCTTTCGTAAAGGTCAGTGTCGGCGATGGCCTCCATGCAGCCCAAATAGCCCTGAAGAGGCGTGGCGCGCATACTGGCGCGGGCTTGGTCGCATAATTCTGGGTGGTCGCGACGGGTGGCGCGGGAAAACCAGCGTTCGATGTTGGCCTCGATGATTGCATCGATCCCGTTCTTGCGCACGGCGTCGATCCGCTCTGCCCAAATGGCCGAGGTGCCGCTCTTTACGGCTGTGTTCGAGATCACCATGCCGCGCACCAGATCCAGCCTTTCCGCCGCCAACCCCTGTGCGATGATGCCGCCGATGGACAGGCCAACGAAAACGCACTCATTGATGCCCAAATGGTCCAAAGCGCGCCCTGCGTCGGCTACTAGGTCTCCCATCGGGTAGGGGCCGTCCGGGCAGGGGCTTTGTCCGTGCCCGCGCATGTCCAATCGGATCAGGCGCAGATGATCGGGCAGTTCCGCCACCAGCGCGTCCCACATGGTTGAGTCAGTGCCAAGCGCGTGGGCGAACACAACAGCGGGCCCATCTTGTGGACCGCCTTCAACAAAGTGAAGCGCCACGCCCTGATTGTTGGGGATAGTGATCACTCCTCGTCACCCAGCATGGTCAGATGCGCCATGATCTGTCCGTGATCCGAGGCGAGCTTGTTGTAGGGTGCTTCGGGGTGAGAGCCGTCGGTGATGTGGTCATTCAGCACGCTGAAATAGGTCATGTCGGCGATGCGTTTCTGGTTGTCCGGATGGAAATGACGGCTGAGGAAAAT
This sequence comes from Aliiroseovarius sp. S253, assembly GCF_049800855.1. NCBI lineage: Bacteria > Pseudomonadati > Pseudomonadota > Alphaproteobacteria > Rhodobacterales > Paracoccaceae > Aliiroseovarius > Aliiroseovarius sp. S253. The sequence goes on from NZ_JBNAFW010000001.1 coordinate 253,659, forward strand.
CTGGTCGATGCTTTCAAACACGCCCCCAAAGGCCGAGGTATAGACCATGTCGCGCAGCGATTTGCGCACGAAGAGCTTCTCGGCGGAATGCAAGCGCACAGCTTCGACATTTGCCGTGATTTGCTTGTTCTCTTCACGGCTATACCGGTCGCGATCGGTCTTCGCATCATGGCGCAACATCCAAGAGTAGTTCTTGAACGGAACCTCGCCTGCGATGATTTCCGAGCTGACGGCGTGTTCGCCATCGTTGAAATCCCCCAGCACGGCGACGGGGTGCCCCGCCTTGATCTCGGCGACCACCAGTTTGCGCAGCACCCACGCCTCTGCCATCCGGCGCATGGCCGACCGGGCAGAGCCAAGAGCACGGCCAATGGCGTCATAGTTTGTTAAGTCTGCTTCGGGTGGAAAGGGCGCACCTTCGGGCCGGATGAACTCGCCCAGTTTTGATTTCAGGTGGCAGTTGAAGATGGTGATGACCTGATCTCCGACAGGTATGCGAACCTTCAAGATTGGGCGCGACAAGCGGGTCAGTGTATAATATCCGGCGTCACCTTCGTCACCGCGCAAGGCTGGGAAGGGGATGGTCAGCGGGTCCGGCAGATCCTGAATAATCTCGGGGTCTCCAACAAACCCAAATCGCGACAGGACTGCTACACCCGGTCGACGTTCGCCGGGACCGCCATCGGCCGAGTTCGGCGCGAATGCAAGGCCGTCTTTGGGCCATGGGTGAGTGGCCAGCTTCCGAAAGATCGCCTTGCGGTGATAGCGTTTGCTTTCGTCCGGAATGGTCGCGGCATTCAGATCATGGGCGCGGGTGTTGGCTTCACCAATCACATCCAACAGGGCATCTTCTTCGAAGATCTCCTGAAAGCCGATGATATCAGCGTCCAGCGACATCATTTGATCCGCCATCCAATCACGCTTCCACGCGTATTCTTCGGGCGTATAGCTTTGGAACTGGTAATACTCCTGGTCCGCACCAATCAGGTTTTTGACGTTGAACGAGGCAATCGTGAAATCAGTCATCGGGGTCTCCGGTTAAGCGAAGTGGGTAAGCGCGTCGGCGAAAAGCGGTGCGTCGACATTCCCGCCGGATGCCACCACGATCACCGCATCGCCGTCAATCATTTGAGGGTGGAACAGAGCGGCCGCCAAGGCAATAGCTCCGCCGGGTTCGATCACCAGTTTGAGACGGGTGAAGGCCTGCGCCATGGCCCGCAAGCAGTCCTTGTCCGGAACCACGATCCCGGCGCCGCAAAGGCGGCTTATGATCGGAAAGGTCATTTGACCGGGCGAGGGGGTGAGGATCGCATCGCAGATGGACCCGGACAGTTGGGTGTTCTTCTCGATCCGTCCGCTTGCAAGCGACCGAGTGACGTCATCGAACCCTTCAGGCTCGACTGGGCGAACGGTTATATCGGGCGCCTCGTGCTCTAACGCCAAAGCGACGCCGGAGGTCAGTCCGCCTCCACCACAGGGCACTAGAACCTGCGCGCTGCTTATCCCCTCTTCGCGTGCCTGATTGGCGAGTTCAAGCCCGATGGTGCCTTGGCCAGCAATCACTGCCTCATTGTCGAAGGGTTTGATCAGGGTCAGGTCCTGCTCTTTGGCCAGACGCGCGCCAATCTCGTCGCGATCTTCGGTCGCGCGGTCATAAAGGACAACTTTGGCCCCGAGCGCGCGGGTGTTGGCAATTTTAAGCTTGGGCGCATCGGCGGGCATAATGATCGTCGATGGCGTTTCGTTTTGGCGCGCGGCCAGAGCGATGCCTTGGGCGTGATTGCCCGAGGAAAAGGCGATCACACCCATCTCGCGCTGAAGCGGAGTTAGGGACGCAATCGCGTTATGCGCGCCGCGATATTTAAAGCTGCCCGTGTGTTGAAGGCATTCAGGTTTTACGAAAACGCGCCGCCCGGCGATCTCGTCCAGGAAAGGCGAGGCCAGCAGCGGCGTGCGCCGCACATGGCCCGCGTTGCGGCGGGCGGCATTGCGAATTTCGTTGATGTTCAACGCATTTTCTCCAGCCATTCATTGATGGTGGCAAGGCTTTCGGGTTCATCCAAAAACGGCACATGGCCACGGTCTGGAACTTTCGCATAGCCCATATCGGGGCGACGTTTTTGCATCTCGGCGACCGTGTCATCGGTCAGAAGGTCCGAGTTCGCACCGTGGATCAGCGCCAGCGGCAACCCATCCATCGCATCAAAGAAGGGCCAGAGATCCGGGGCAGGCTGGGCGCCAGCGGCTTCAACCGCATCGCGCAGGGCAGGGTCATAACGATTGGTCAGGCCTTTGTTGTCCTGTTCGAACAGGTTGTGGCATTCCTCAACCCAGCGCGCCATCGGCACACCCTTGAAGCCAAACCCGGCCATGAGCTTCGCACGCGCCTCGGCGGCTTCTTCGATGGTCTTAGCGCTTGGTTTGCGCCCGAGATACCCCATGATGTTGTCCAGCCCGTGTGGTGCAAGCTCGGGGCCGATATCGTTCATGCAGACACCCAGAAGCTTGTCCTTTACCGAGGCGGCAAGGCCCATGGCAATCAACCCACCGCGCGAGGTGCCAAGGATGGCGGCTTTCTCGATCCCCAGATGGTTCATCAGGAACAGTGCATCCAGCCCTTCCTGCGGCACCGAATAGGTCTTGTGATCCCCCCAATCCGACTGCCCGCGTCCGCGATAATCCATGCGGATCAGGCGGACACCCTTCAGGTGCGGTGCGACGAAGTTGAAGTCGTCCGAGTTGCGCGTCAGACCCGACAGGGCCAGAACAGGAAGGCCTTCGCCTTCGTCCCGATAGGCGATTTCAAGACCATCATTGGCGGTGAATGTCTGCATATTCCGATCCCTACTAGGTGTTTAGACGCAGTAAGCCTGAGAACCGGAATGGGGTCCAGAGGGACCTCACATAAAAAAGGCCCCGTCGCTGGGGCCCTTTCAATACTCTTTGATTTTAGATCACAGATTGTCTGGCTGCGGCATGCCCAAGACATGGAAGCCGCTGTCGACCGTGATGATCTCGCCGGTTGTGCAGTTGCCATAGTCCGAGGCCAGATAGACGGCGGTGCCGCCCACTGCTTCCAGTGTGGCATTCTGACGAAGCGGTGCGTTCTGCTCGGTATGGCGGAAGGTCTTGCGCGCGCCACCGATGGCCGCGCCGGCCAGCGTTTTCATTGGGCCGGGCGAGATGGCATTCACGCGAATGCCGTCCGGGCCAAGGTCGTTGGCCAGATAGCGCACGGAAGATTCCAGAGCTGCCTTGGCAACACCCATGACATTATAGAACGGCGTCACGCGGTTCGAACCGCCATAGGTCAGCGTCAGGATCGTGCCGCCATTGGTCATTTTTGGGGCCACGCGACGGGCGACTTCGATCAGCGAATAGCAGCTGATGTCCATCGAATGTTTGAAGTTCGCGCGGCTGGTGTCGACGAAGCGGCCAGTCAGCTCGTTCTTGTCGGAATAGGCAATCGCGTGGACCAAAAAGTCGATCGAGTCCCACTTGGACCACAGGTCGTCGAAGCCTTTGTCCAGCGCATCATCGTCCGTGACATCCATGTCGACCAGAATGTCTGAACCTACCGATTCCGCCAGCGGGGCGACTCGCCCACCGAACGCATCACCCTGATAGGAAAACGCCAGTTCCGCGCCTTCGTTTGCCATCGCCTGCGCGATGCCCCATGCGATGGAACGCTGATTTGCCACCCCCATGATGAGGCCGCGTTTGCCTTGCATTAGCCCTGCCATGTCAGTCCCTCGTTTTGTTGGTGCTTATCAGTCGTTGTACTTGCTCAGGATCATCGAGCCATTGGTGCCACCAAAGCCGAAGCTGTTGGTCATCACGCTGTCCAGCCCGGCGTTTTCGACCAGCGAGGTCGCGATCTCGCCGTCATTGATGCCAGGGTCCAGATTTTCCACATTGATCGACGGCGCGATGAAGTCGTTATCCAGCATCAGCAGGCAATAGACAGCCTCTTGCGCGCCGGTGGCACCTTGGCTGTGGCCTGTCATTGATTTGGTCGAGCTGATCGGAGGCGTCGAGCCTTCGCCAAAGACGCGGCGCACAGCTTCCACTTCGCCGACATCGCCAACCGGGGTCGAGGTGCCGTGGGCGTTAATGTAGCCAACCTTGCGGCCCTCGGGCAGCATGTCCATCGCCAGACGCATGGCGCGCTCACCGCCTTCGCCGGACGGGGCCACCATGTCGTGACCATCCGAGGTTGCGCCATAGCCGGTGACTTCGGCGTAAATTTTTGCACCGCGGGCCTTCGCGTGCTCCAAATCCTCCAGAACCAGAATTGCGCCGCCGCCACCGATCACGAACCCGTCGCGGTCGGCGTCAAACGCGCGCGAGGCTTTCTCGGGCGTGTCGTTGTACTTGGAGGACATCGCGCCCATCGCGTCAAAGAGACAGGACAGAGTCCAGTCCAGTTCCTCGCCGCCGCCAGCGAACATCACGTCCTGCTTGCCCATCATGATCTGCTCGGCCGCGTTGCCGATGCAGTGCAGAGACGTCGAGCAAGCCGAGGTGATCGAATAGTTGATGCCCTTGATCTTATAGGCGGTCGCGAGGTTGGCGGAGATCGTCGAGCCCATACATTTCGGAACCGCGAACGGCCCAATGCGCTTGGTCGCGCCGGATTTCAGCGCGGTCTGGTGGGCTGCAAACATTGCACTGGTCGACGGGCCACCGGAGCCAGCCACAAGACCGGTGCGCGGGTTCACCACGTCATCTTCGCCAAGACCGGCGTCTTCGATTGCCTGACCCATCGCGATATGCGCATAGGCCGCACCCGGCCCCATGAACCGCAACGCGCGTTTGTCCACATGTTCTTTTATGTCGATGTTCGGCATGCCAGCGATCTGGCTGCGGAAGCCATGCTCGACCATGTCAGCATTGGCGGTGATGCCGGACTTGCCAGCTTTGAGCGAGGCCAGAACCTCGTCCTTGTTGTTCCCGATGGCCGAGACAATGCCCAGACCCGTAACGACGACACGACGCATGCAGTCCCCCTTCTTTGGTCATTCACTGTCTACGCCAGTGAAGCGGGCAGGTGCAAGCACACTTGACCGCCCGGCTTGGATTGTTAGCCAATCAAACCCAAAAGTTTGTCGAGGCCAGACCACAAGATAAAGGCGGAAAGCGTTGCTGTGATCATCGCAGGTACGCCGTCTTTCCAGCTGTCAAAAATCAGATGGCAGGCAATGGCACCAAGCGATGTGCCCAGAAGGGCCAAGGCACCAAGCGGGCCTAGCAACGAGGATTGGAACCAGATTGCGATTGCGCCGAACAGCTCGACACAACCTACAAGGGCCATGATCTGCCGGTTCAGCCCATAGCTTTGGAACATGCCAAGCTGGATCTCGAAGATCTTCTTTTGCCAGCCAAATATCTTGATCGAGCTGGCAAAAAGGAAAAATGCGGATAGTAGTCCGACAAACAAGGTTACTGCGGTCATGTGCTGATCCCTCGATGCTCACTCAGGCGGTGTCGTCTGTTCTGTGGACATCCTAAGTGGGGTCAGCTCTCGCTCAATGCAACCTTCATGTCCTTGACCTGATAAATCACTTCGCCGTCGGCTTCGACGATCCCATCGGCCACACCCATGGTCAGGCGGCGAGTTTGGATCGCTTTGGTGAAGTCGATCTTATAGGTCAGCATTTTGCGGTCGGGGCGGACCATGCCGGTGAGTTTCACCTCACCTACACCCAGCGCATAGCCGCGACCCAGCCAGCCGCGCCAGCCAAGGTTAAAACCGGTCAGCTGCCACAGACCATCAAGGCCAAGACAGCCGGGCATGATCGGGTTTCCAGGGAAGTGGCAGTCGAAGAACCACAGGTCCGGGGTGATGTCGAACTCGGCCAGTACGTGACCTTTGCCGTGGGCACCGCCATCGCCTGAAATCTCGGTGATCCGGTCCATCATCAACATGGGCGGAGCAGGAAGCTGCGCATTGCCAGGGCCAAACAGATCGCCTGCCGCGCATTTCAAAAGGTCTTCCTTGCTAAAGCTAGTGGGATAGTCCGCCATTATCGCCCCATATCTTGTGTGTTTTCAGTCCAACACCCTCTAGCACCCGCATAAAGCCCGACGCAAGGGTAGGTGACGTGTCGCATGGGCAATCTAAGCCGCAAAGACCAGTTTTTATTGGCACTTACCGCCCGGACACCCTATATTCTCTTGGAAACTTCCGTTTGAGTTCAGAAGAGCCGGATCATGATGCAGGAAAAACGACAGACCGAAGCCGATTGGTTGTCCAGCGCTGGGCTGCGCCCGACGCGACAACGTCTGGCCTTGGCGCATCTCTTGATCGGGGATGGGCAACACCGCCATGTCACCGCCGAAAGCCTCTATGAGGCGACGCGCGATGGCGCGGATAAGGTGTCGCTTGCGACTGTCTATAATACCCTACGTGTGTTCTCGGATGCAGGTCTTTTGCGCGAGATTACGGTGAACGGCGCGCGCAGCTATTTCGACACAAACGTCACCAACCACCCGCATTTCTTCTGGGAAGACACGGAAGAGCTGATGGATGCGCCGGATAAAGATCTGAAGATCGCTCAACTTCCGGAAGCGCCCGCAGGGGCCGAGATTTCCAAAGTCGACGTGGTGATCCGCCTGCGCCGCAGCTGATCGGCACCTCCTTATTTTCTTACCAAAAGTATCCTGGGGTGAGCGCCCTCGGCGCGAGGGGCAAAGCCCCTAAAGGCCGCGCGCTATAGCGCGGCCCTCGGAACTTGCATAGGCGTTAGCCGATGCCAACAACTTCGAAATCAAAAATCAGAGTCTTGCCAGCCAGCGCGTGGTTGGCGTCCAGCGTGACGGTGTCGTCGGTCAGGTTGGTGACAGTGACTGGCACAGGCTGACCCTGCGGGCCGGACATCTGAAGCTGAATGCCAACTTCCAGCGGAATTTCGGCAGGGATATCACCGCGCGGGACTTCCAGAATGGCTTCGTCATGACGCGGGCCGTAAGCCTCTTCCGGGGCGATCGAGACTTTTTTCTTATCGCCCTCTTTCATGCCGGGCAGAGCTTTGTCGAGACCGGGAATAATCATGCCCGAGCCAACTTCGAACTCAAGCGGATCGCGACCTTCCGAGCTGTCGAAAACGCTGCCGTCTTCCAGAGTGCCTGTATAGTGAATGCGCACCTTCGCGCCTTGGGTGACTTCGGTCATGGGATCCTCGTGATGTCAGGAATTGAATGGACGAGGCCGAGGCGATGACGCGGCGGGTGCTCGTTTGTGGGATATGTGTGTTTAACGAAAGTTGGGCTGGATGGAAACGTCGCCTAGAACCACTGACCGGGTTCCATCAGGCCCAGATCCAGTAGTTGCTGAGAATTCCACTGGAATTTCGTGGTGTTGTGCCAGTTGAAGCTGTGGACGTCGTGCTTTGACCCGGCATTTGTTTTCAGCGCCTTGGCGGTGCGAAAACTGGCTACGGTGACGGTGATGTTGTGGTGCCACGGACAAGAAAAAGTGTTGTATTCCTCGTCATTGAAGGTGTGGTTTGCGCGCAGTTTTAGGCCCGGCTTGGCCTTGAACAGAGACACGCGGTCAATCTTGTGACCATTCAGGGGGACGTGTTCCTCGAATCGCCAGCGCAGGCCGCCGAAGAAGTCCAGCTGACGGTCCAGCGGATCGCCATCCGGGCCTTTGCGCCCATGTGCATAGTACCCTGACTTGTCGAGGCAGGCGTTCTCGAGCGACACTGCATTTGGGAATTGTCCCAAATCGTCCGCATACAAATCGACCACATAGCTGAGAACCGCGTCGCGGCGTTCTTCGGTCTGAAAGGCCACAAGCTCGCCCACGGTGCGGGATTCGCAGAAGGGGTGGAACAGGTATTCGGCGTTGAAGCAGTAATAAAGCCACGTGCCAGGGGCAGCGTCGATCACTTGATTGATCGCGTCCACGACCGCCCCGGCTGGTGAGGTGTTGAACGTGATGCGGTGAAGGGTATCTTCCAGATCTTCCGGCAGGATCAGTTCTTCGGGCGCAAAGACCAGAAGTGCCCGAAATCCGGCGTTCTGATGATGGCGGATTGTGCTTTCAACCTCGACCAGATCTTCAACGAAAATCATCGCAACGGGGCCCTTGGCCAACACCTGCCCCGAGGACTGTAGGAACTTATTAAGGTCGCTGTGGCGCATGATATGTCCCAGTGATTATCCGAGTGGATTGTAGGTTCTTGCCGATTGCTGACAGAAATTTCATGAAATCAACCTGTTTTGCAAGCGTTGCGGGCCTGATCCCTTTGCTATAACAGGCGGGAACTTGACCTCGTGCTGCAAAAACCTTGGGAAACGCGCAATGTCCGACAAGAAAAAACTCTTCATCCGCACCTATGGCTGCCAGATGAATGTCTATGACAGTGAACGCATGGCCGAAGCGCTGGGCGCGGACGGGTATGAGCAGACCGAGACGCCCGATGATGCGGACATGATCCTGCTGAACACATGCCACATCCGTGAAAAGGCCGCCGAGAAGGTCTATTCCGAACTTGGTCGCTTCAAGGGGCTGAAAGCTGAAAAGCCTGACTTGAAGATCGGTGTCGCCGGCTGTGTCGCGCAGGCGGAAGGCGAGGAAATTATGCGCCGTCAGCCGATGGTCGATCTGGTTGTTGGTCCGCAAACCTATCACCGCCTACCCACTATGATGGAGCAGGTCGCGAAGGGCGAAAAGGCGCTGGACACCGATTTCCCCGAGGAAGACAAGTTTGAACACCTGCCCAAGTTGCGCGGCACCAAGGCCAAGCGCAACCCGACCGCATTTCTGACGGTCCAAGAAGGTTGCGACAAGTTTTGTGCTTTCTGCGTGGTGCCTTACACCCGCGGCGCCGAAGTCAGCCGCCCAGCCGAGCGCATCCTGCGCGAAGCGCGCGATCTGGTCGAACGCGGCGTGCGCGAAATCACTCTGCTGGGTCAGAACGTCAACGCCTATCACGGCGCTGGGCCGGACGGCGACTGGTCGCTGGCCAAGTTGATTTGGGCGCTGGACGAAATCGACGGGTTGGAGCGTATCCGGTTCACCACCTCGCACCCCAATGACATGACCGATGACCTGATCGAAGCCCACGGCACCTGCGCTAAGCTTATGCCGTATCTGCACCTGCCGGTTCAGTCGGGCTCGGACAAGATCCTGAAGCGGATGAACCGCAGCCACACGGCCGAAAGCTATCTGCGTCTGATCGAACGGATTCGCGAAGCGCGTCCTGACATTCTGATCTCCGGTGACTTCATCGTGGGCTTCCCGGAGGAAGACGATCAGGATTTCGAAGACACCATGAGCCTGATCCGCGAAGTGAACTATGGTCAGGCCTTTAGTTTCAAATACTCGACCCGCCCGGGCACTCCGGCTGCTGAGCGTGCGCTGGTGGATGATGCGGTTGCATCCGAGCGTCTCTATCGTCTGCAAGCGCTGATCACCGAACAGCAACGCGCCATTCAAAACAGCATGGTCGGCAAAGAAGTGGGCGTTCTGTTTGAAAAGAAAGGGCGCCTAGAAGGCCAAATGGTCGGTAAGTCCGATCACCTGCACGCGGTCCACGTTCAATGTGATGCGGCAATGGGCGATCTGCGCCGTGTCCGGATCACCGATAGCAGCTCGAATTCCTTGGCTGGAGAGCTAGTGGAGTGATCCGGCAACCCGGCGATCACATGACAATCGCATGAAGTTTTGCGGATGGGGCTTGCTTGTCTCGTCCGCTCTTGGCACGATCAGGGTATAGACCTGACAGGAGACCCCATTTGGGAATAGCAGACCTGACCGCAGCACCCGAGGCCAAAGTAACCCCCGAAGTGCTGCTGGAATTTCCAGACAACCGCCTGCTTATTGATCTGTGCGGCGAGTTTGATCGCAACCTGACTCACATCGAAAGCCATCTGGGCGTGCAGATCATCCGGCGCGGCAATCAGCTTGTCGTGATGGGCGAGATGGACGCACGCGAAAAGGCGGGCGAGGTGCTGAGTGCGCTGTATACGCGGCTGGAAAGCGGCAAGGCGGTCGAACCCGGTGACATTGATGCCGAGATCCGCATGGGCGGGACGCAGGACGGCACCGGCACCCGCGACGGCGACCAGATGGAGATGTTCAAAGGCAGCGATGTCGAGATCAAGACTCGCAAAAAGACCATTGAACCACGTACCGAAGCACAAAAGGCCTATGTCCAAAGCCTGTTTAACAACGAATTGGCCTTCGGGATTGGCCCGGCGGGTACGGGTAAGACCTATCTGGCGGTGGCTGTTGGCGTGAACATGTTCCTTGGCGGGCATGTGGACCGCATGATCCTGTCGCGCCCTGCGGTCGAAGCCGGCGAAAAGCTGGGCTATCTTCCCGGTGACATGAAGGACAAGGTCGATCCGTATATGCAGCCGCTTTATGACGCGCTGAATGACTTTTTGCCCTCGAAGCAGGTCACCAAGCTGATCGAAGAGAAGAAAATCGAGATCGCACCATTGGCCTTCATGCGCGGGCGCACACTGGCGAATGCGTTTGTCGTGTTGGACGAGGCGCAGAACGCCACAACTATGCAGATGAAGATGTTCCTGACCCGTCTGGGTGAAGGTTCACGTATGGTGATCACCGGCGACCGGTCTCAGGTTGACCTACCACGCGGCGTGGACAGCGGTTTGCGGGATGCCGAGGGGCTATTGAAGGGGATCGACCAGATCAGCTTCAACTATTTCACTTCGAAAGATGTGGTGCGTCACCCGCTGGTGGCCAAGATCATCGAAGCCTATGACGAAGCCTCGCAAAAGGCGATGGCGCGCGCTGTTAAGCAGGCGCGTGACAAGTAATATGCTGATGGACATTGTTTTCGAGGATCCCCGCTGGGAAGCTGCGGGCCTGTCGGATTTGGCAGACGCTTCGGCACGTGCGGTGATCGCGCATCTGAAGCTAATGCCACCATTTGGTGACGGGTTCGAAATCAGCCTGTTGGCTTGTGATGACGCCCGCATTGCAGTCCTGAACGGCGACTTTCGTGATAAGCCCACGCCGACCAATGTGTTGTCATGGCCCTCCGAGGAGCGCGCAGCAGAGGATGCAGGTGGCGATCCGTTCCTTCCGGAAGATCCCGAACTGGGTGATATCGCCATTGCTTATGAAACCTGTTCCCGCGAGGCGGACGAGCAAGGTAAGGAATTCTCCACCCATGTCAGCCATCTTTTGGTGCATGGGGTGCTGCATCTGTTGGGTTATGATCACATTGACGACAAAGATGCAGCACTTATGGAGGGTTTGGAGGTTGAAATCCTTGGCAAGATGAACATTTCCAACCCATATGAAGAATGACGGCGCATATGCGCGAAACTGGAAAAGGACCAATGGGCGACACCGCAGACGGATCTTCTAATGCAGCGCAAAGCGCGCTGCAGGATGAAATACAACATCACAGGCCGGGATTTTTCAGCCGCATTTTCGGTGCGCGCAGTCCGGGCAAACCGGATCAGGTCGTACCCTCTGGTGCTGCGCCCGTAGGAAACGGGACGGCTCCCATCGCAGCCCCTGGCATGGTCAACCTGCGTCGGATGCGCGTGGAAGACGTCATGATCCCGAAATCCGAGATCGTGTCCGCCCCGGTGGATATCCTGAAAGACGAACTGGTGGACATGTTCCGCGAAAGCGGCTTGTCGCGTCTGCCCGTGTTCGACGGGACGTTGGATAGCCCCATTGGGATGGTGCACTTGAAGGACTTGGCTTTGAACCACGGGTTCAACGGTAGGCCCGGCAAGAAATCCGATCGCTTTGTCCTGCGCAAGCTGATCCGCCCGCTTCTATTCGTGCCGCCCTCGATGCCGATTGGCGTGTTGCTGCAGAAAATGCAGACCGAACGCATTCACATGGCTTTGGTCATTGATGAGTATGGCGGCGTGGATGGCGTTGTAACCATCGAAGATTTGATCGAACAGGTCATCGGCGAGATTGAGGACGAGCACGACCTTGAAGAAGGTGCGCTGTGGGTCGAAGAAAAGCCAGGCTGCTATCTGGTCGAAGCCAAGACGCCTTTGGACGAATTTGAAGCGGCAACTGGCGTGCGTCTGCAGCATGACGAAGCCGATGATGACGAGATCGAGACCCTGGGCGGGTTGGTGTTTGTCCTATGTGGGCAGGTGCCCGCGCGCGGCGAGGTGATTGCACATCCCGGTGGGGCCGAGATCGAAGTCGTCGACGCGGACCCCCGGCGTATCAAGCGTCTGCGCTTGCGTGTGCCGGGCCCAATGCCCGCACCTCACAAGGTTGCCGAGGCCAGCGCAGATGACGCGTCTGCAAAGAATGCCTGACATTGACGCCCGCGTGGCGCGTTTGGCTGCGCGCCCTCGGGCGCGGGTCATCGCACTGCTTTTGGCAGGCGCGTTTGCTGCACTGGGACAAGCTCCATTTCTGATCTGGGCGGCGACCTTGTTGGGGTTGCTGGCCGCGTTTCTGATGTGGCGACACAGCCCGTCCCCGCGTGCTGCCGCGCTTCAGGGCTGGCTCTTCGGTCTTGGCTATTTCACCGTCACAATGAGCTGGCTGGTCAATCCGTTTTTTGTTGAGCCAGACCGTCATGGTTGGATGGCCCCCTTTGCCCTGTTGGGCATGGCTGGGGGACTTGCGCTTTTGTGGGCGCTGGGCTGGGGGGCTGCGCGGTGGCTTTCCGGAGCTGACAACCGTCTAAGCTGGGTCGTTTGGCCAACTGGCATTAGCGCGGCTGAGCTTTTGCGTGGCAGTTTGTTCACGGGCTTTCCGTGGGGCGGGCCGGGACTGGCGTGGGTCGAAACGCCCATGGCGCTGCTGGCACGCTTGATTGGCGTGTCTGGGCTGACCTTCCTGACCGCGCTTTGGGTCGCTGTGTTGGCGGTGGCGCTAATCGGCAGAAATCGGAGAAACGTTGCCGGTGTGGTTGGACTGACCCTCGGTTTGGGGTTGGCCACAGTGCTGTCACCCACCTCCATGCCGAACGACACCCGCCACACGTTGCGCCTGATCCAACCTAATGCGCCTCAGCACCAGAAATGGGATCCCGACTATGCCGAGGGCTTCGTCCGTCGTCAGTTGGATCTAACCGCAACTCCATCCGACGGCGCACGTCCGAACCTGATCATCTGGCCTGAGACGTCAGTGCCTTATCTGTTGCAGCATGCCCAACTGCTGTTCCCGTTGGTGGCCGAAGCCGCCGCCGGGCCGCCGGTCTTGATGGGCATTCAGAGAGGCGAAGGGCAGAGATACTTCAACAGTCTGGTGCGGGTGACCCCCGACGGTATCGCGCATCCGGTCTATGACAAGCACCACTTGGTGCCGTTTGGTGAATATGTCCCCCTTGGCGATGCCATGGCCCGCTTCGGCATCCGTGCCTTTGCGTCGCAGTATGGACAGGGGTATTCATCAGGGCCGGGACCTCGGGTGCTGGACATGGGCACGCTGGGCGATGTGTTGCCCCTTATCTGCTACGAGGCCGTCTTCCCGCGCGACATCCGCAATGCGCCCAAGCGTCCGGACTGGATCTTGCAGGCGACAAACGACGCTTGGTTTGGCGGTTTTTCGGGTCCACAGCAGCATCTGATCCAAGCGCGTTTTCGCGCGATTGAGTTTGGCCTCCCGGTCATTCGGGTGGCAAATACCGGGATTAGTGCCGCGATTGATGTGAATGGAACGGTACGTTCCTCGTTGGGGCTGGGGCAGGCAGGGTATCTTGATACGCGCCTCCCCGGGGCCGCGTCGGCGACAGTTTATGCGCGTATGGGGGACTATCCCTTGGGCCTGCTGTTGATTTGCGTCGTATTCGTGACCATTTTGCGACGCGTACGCTTTTCACATTGACCTTTGCATAATTAGCCCAGATACCAAACGAGATCACCGTCACAACGGCTTCCTGGCGTGGCGGGCAGAAAAAATGGAGCATGTTTCATGTCACGACAGAATTATACCTTCACTTCGGAGAGTGTGTCCGAAGGCCACCCCGACAAAGTTTGCGACCGGATTTCCGATGCGGTTCTAGACGCGTTCCTTGCGGAAGAGCCGCAGGCGCGTGTCGCCTGTGAGACCTTTGCCACCAGCGGCATGGTCGTCATTGGCGGTGAGGTCGGATTGTCCGATCCAGAGCGCCTAAAGGTAATGATGGGCTCGATCAGTCAGATCGCCCGCGATTGTATCCGCGATATCGGGTATGAGCAGGAGCAATTCCACTGGAATACCTGCCACGTAATGAATTTCCTGCACGAACAATCGGCCCATATCGCACAAGGTGTGGACCGCGATGGCGCAGGCGATCAGGGGATCATGTTCGGCTATGCGGTGAACGAAACGCCCGAGTTGATGCCGGCCCCGATCCAGTATTCGCATGCGATCCTGAAGCGTCTCGCGGAAGTGCGTAAAAACGGCACCGAGCCGACGCTTGGTCCGGATGCGAAATCGCAGCTTTCGTTGCGGTATGAAGATGGCAAACCGGTCGAGGTCACCTCGATTGTGCTGTCCACCCAACACCTCGACGAATCCATGTCCAGCGACGACGTGCGCGCCGTGGTCGAGCCCTACATTCGCGAAGTCGTTCCTGCCGAATGGATCAACGGCGGCACAGAGTGGCACGTGAACCCAACCGGCAAGTTCGTTATCGGCGGACCGGATGGAGACGCAGGTCTGACGGGGCGCAAGATCATTGTGGACACCTATGGCGGTGCGGCCCCGCACGGTGGCGGTGCATTCTCGGGCAAAGACCCGACGAAAGTAGACCGCTCGGCAGCTTATGCCGCGCGCTATCTGGCGAAGAACATTGTTGCCGCTGGTATGGCGGAACGCTGCACCCTGCAGCTGTCCTATGCCATCGGCGTTGCCAAGCCGCTGTCGATCTACGTCGATACTCACGGCACTGGTCAGGTAGACGAAACAGGTATTGAGCGTGCCGTGGCACAGGTCATGGACCTGACCCCGCGTGGCATCCGCGAACATCTGGGCCTGAACAAGCCGATCTTCCAGCGCACCGCCGCTTACGGTCACTTTGGTCGCGCTCCGGAAGCGGATGGCGGCTTTAGCTGGGAAAAAGTTGATCTGGTCGACGCGCTGAAGAAAGCCGTCTAATCTTTGATCTAATCCACCGAAAGGGCGGGCCGTCACTTGACGTGCCCGCCCTTTGCATTGCATAGGCCCGGCCATGACCCAAGATGATGCATCGCAAAACAAACACCGCTCGGGCGCGCCATGGCGCAATTTCTACGGCCGTTTGAAAGGCAAAGGGCTGCGCGACAGCCAGCAAACCTATTTGGACGAGGATTTGGCCGCGCTCAGCCCCGGCGCTGTCGGTTGGGAAGAAAACCCCGACCGCACGCCCTTGGACCTGAAGGCGTTGTTCGACGACAAACCCGTCTGGCTGGAAACCGGCTTTGGCGGCGGGGAGCATATGGTCCATCAGGCCGCGACCTACCCGGATATCGGCATCATCGGCTGCGAGCCCTATATCAACGGCGTCGCCATGCTTCTTGGCAAAATCCGCGATGCGGGCTGCGATAACGTAGCGGTGCATCCGGGCGATGTACGCGATCTGTTTGACGTGCTGCCACCAGAAAGCATCGACAAGGCATTCCTGCTTTATCCCGATCCGTGGCCCAAGAAGCGCCACCATCGCCGCCGCTTTGTGACGCCCGAATATCTGGAGCCCTTCCACAAGGTGTTGAAACCCGGCGCCGAATTCCGCGTAGCCACCGACATCCCCGACTATGTCCGCCAAACGCTGGAAGAAGTCCCGCGCGCGGGCTTTGAGTGGCTGGGTGAACGCGCCGACGATTGGCGTACACCGTGGAGCGACTGGATCTCGACCCGTTACGAGCAGAAGGCGCTGCGCGAAGGCCGAACGCCGCACTACCTGACCTTCCGCCGGATCTGATCTCACTGGGCTTGCTTTCAAGCCCAATTGCTCTGGCTTCGCTGGAATGTCTGCGCTATCAGCGTTCTAAGAATACAGGAGAACGCCCATGTCCGGCCACGGCCCCGCCATCCCCATGACCGCCCGCAAATCCGGCCCGCTGAAGGGCACGGCCAATGTGCCGGGGGACAAGTCGATCAGCCACCGGTCTCTGATCCTAGGTGCGATGGCAGTTGGCGAGACCAACATTACGGGCCTACTGGAAGGTGAAGACGTTCTGGGCACCGCCGATGCCATGCGTGCGTTTGGTGCTGATGTGGAACGTCTGGGCGACGGCGAATGGCGCGTGAATGGCGTCGGTGTCGGCGGTTTTGCCGAACCCGAAGACGTGATTGATTGCGGTAATGCGGGCACTGGTGTGCGTCTGATTATGGGGGCGATGGCGACCTCTCCGATCACCGCGACGTTTACTGGCGATGCCTCGCTGCGCTCGCGCCCGATGGGCCGCGTGACCGATCCCATCGCGCTTTTTGGTGCGCAAAGCTATGGCCGTGACGGTGGCCGTATCCCGATGACCATCGTCGGCGCGCGTGAACCTGTGAACGTGACCTACACCACCCCGATGGCCTCGGCGCAGGTGAAATCGGCTGTGCTATTGGCGGGCCTGAACGTGCCCGGAAAAACCGTGGTGATCGAGAAAGAAGCCACTCGCGACCACACCGAACGGATGCTGGCAGGCTTCGGTGCCGAGATCACGGTCGAAGACACCGACGAGGGCCACAAGATCACCCTGACCGGTCAGCCTGAACTGAAACCGCAGACGATCACCGTTCCGCGCGACCCAAGCTCGGCCGCGTTCCCCGTCTGCGCGGCGCTGATCGTACCCGGATCGGACGTGCTGGTGCCGAACATCGGCCTAAACCCAACCCGCGCTGGTCTGTTCTATACACTGCAAGACATGGGCGCGGATCTGACGTTCGAGAACGAACGCCTTGAGGGCGGCGAACCCGTCGCGGATCTACGCGCAAAGTATTCGCCCAACATGAAGGGCATCGTGGTTCCGCCCGAACGCGCGGCTTCGATGATCGATGAATACCCGATCCTGTCAGTTGTGGCCTCGTTTGCCACCGGCAAGACTGAAATGCCCGGCGTACACGAGCTGCGCGTGAAGGAAAGTGACCGGATCGATGCGATGGCCAAGGGCCTGCGTGCCGCTGGCGTCACCGTGGACGAGGGCGAGGATTGGTGGGGCGTCGAAGGCCTTGGTCCCGACGGGGTCCCCGGCGGCTGCACCGTCGCCACCGTTCTGGACCACCGTATCGCGATGAGCTTTGCCTGCCTGGGCTTTGCCTCGCAAAAACCGGTCAATCTGGACGATGGCGGCCCCATCGCCACCAGTTTCCCAGTGTTTGAGCCTCTGATGTCTGGCCTTGGCGCGCAAATCGTACGCAGCAACGGATGAGCTTGAAACGGGCCTTCTGGGTGGTGTTTGCCGCGATGGTGCTTGTTTACTGCGCCATGGTGCTTTGGTCTTTGCCGATCATCATGAGTGACGCAAACGGGCTGATGCCGTTTGATTTGCGTCCAAGCGGATATTCCACCGAAGAAGCACGCGCTTTCCTGTTGGCCCTTAGCGATACTGGCCGGGCCCATTACTTGGGTGTTCAGCATAAGCTGGATACTCTTTATCCCGGTTTGATGGCCCTCTCTTTGATGTTGGGCTATTTTCTGTTGTTTCCGACGAAGTGGGCGGCGGGGTTTTCGGTGCTAGCTGTTCTGGCCGCTGTTTTTGACTGGAATGAAAACGGTGCCGTGGCGGATCTATTGCGCCTGGGCGCTGAAGGTATTGATGAAGAAGTTGTCTCGGTTGCAGCGCTGTTCACCATGTTGAAGTCGGGCTTTGTAACCGTCGCGTTGAGCATACTTCTTGTCGGAGTTGCCGGCATGATGTGGCGTCGTTGGAAAGGACAAGCAGCATGACATTCATCGTAGCAATTGACGGTCCCGCCGCCGCTGGTAAGGGCACCATTTCAAAAGCGGTCGCGGCGCATTTCGGATTTGCCCATCTGGATACTGGCCTGCTTTATCGTGCGGTGGGGGCGAAGACCCTGACGGGTGCTGATCCGATTGACGCGGCCAAGACGCTGACGCCCGCTGACATGCAGGGAGATTTGCGCACGCCTGAGGTGGCACAGGCAGCGTCGAAAGTCGCTGTGATTGCCGAAGTGCGCGCAGCGCTTGTCGACTTCCAGCGCAACTTCGCCACCCATGAAGTCGGGGCAGTGCTGGACGGGCGCGACATTGGTACGGTGATTTGCCCGGATGCTGACGTGAAACTCTTCGTCACCGCCAGTGCTGAGGTCCGCGCCGAACGCCGCTTTCTAGAGCTTTCCGCCAAGGACCACGACGTGACCCGCGAACAAGTGCTGGCCGATGTGATCGCGCGCGACAAACGCGACAGTGAACGGGAAGAAGCGCCATTGAAGCCAGCCGAGGACGCGGTGATTATCGACACGTCTGACCTGTCGATCGAGGACGCCGTGGCGCGGGCATGCAATGAGATCATGAACACACGCAAATGAAACGCTACATCCCGTTCGTGCTCATTTTTGGGTTTTTGTTTCTGACTTGGGGCTTTCTGTCCTTGAACCAAGTCTCCGACACGCGCGGCAAGCAGTTTGCCGCCGAGGCGCTTGAGGCGCTTGCATTGTGTGAGACGGCAATCATGCGCGGGCAACTGCCAGATGTCAGTGACTGGAAGACAGTCCGCCCCCTGTCTAGCGATAATCGCTCGGCCACGTACGTCGCACCCTCGCAAACTAAATGGATTGCAGTGAAGGTCGAGAGTGTGAAGTGGCTCGATGGGCCTCAACATAGTTGTGATATTCAGCACGTATGGAGTGAGGATTTGCTGACGCGAGCGGATGTCGCAGCGGTGGTTCTTACATTCATGGAAACACGGGCGGCGCGATTTGGGCGCGCGCCTCAAAAGCCTTTTGATCTCGTTCCTTTGTCTCAAGGAGATATCCTGTATGGCATACAAACGCGTGACCTTGTGAATGACGCCTGCCCATTGGGAACGACTATGACCGTGCTGGATGCCCCCTATCGCGTCTCATTTTCGGTTTCTGACCGATTTACGTGGTGCTCAAACTAACCATGTTCTTCTTGCGTGGTGGGTGCCGGACGCCTCACCACACTGTGCATCGTATGTGACGCGGCGCCGGGCTATGCTGGACGCAGACGGAGGTGCCTTGATGCGCAGTGTAAAAACCCTGATCCTTGCCATGATGCTGGCCATTGCGAGCCATTTGCCCGCGCTTGCGCAAGAGCAGGGCGAGCCTCCCATGACATACGAGCGGATCGGGCGGATTTTGGCCGCGATTGATCCCGAGTTGGAGCCGCAGGGGAATGGGTTTCAGTTGGTCATCGCGGGCGTTCCTTTGGTGGTGATCACCGACCCGGCGGCGGATCGGATGCGCGCGATGGTGCGGATCGGACCCGCGGGCGCAATGGATGAAGCGCTAATGCAGCGGATGTTGCAGGCCAATTTCGACGCGGTGTTGGATGCGCGATACGCGGTGGCGGGCGGGCAGATCTGGTCGGTCTTTATTCACCCGCTGTCTCCCCTTGAAACGCGGCAGTTCGTGTCGGGCCTGACCCAGACCGTTGTGGCTGCTCAGAGCTTTGGCTCTGCCTTCACGGGCGGCAGTGTTCAGTTTGGCGGAGGCGACAGTAACACGCTGCAGAAAGAGCTGATCGAGCAGCTTCAGAAGAAAGGCATCCCGCTGTAGTCACGCGGAATGCCCTTGATTTACAGGCAGAATCCCCGTAAATCCCGCCCTGTCGACAAGGTGCAATTGCCGCGACACAGGGAAAAACGAGCAGGGCCGAGGCTTCGGCCCTCTTTGTTTTGCGTCTAACCTGTTGACCAAATTGGGAAATCCAAGACCGGCGGAGACAACCGCTCGGCCCGTAAAAATGACTGTAAAGGAATGAAACGCCACATGGCTAACGCAACCATGGAGGAATTCGAAGCCCTCCTTAATGAAAGCTTCGAAATGGACACGCCCGATGAGGGTTCTGTTGTCAAAGGTAAAGTCATCGCTGTTGAAGCTGGCCAAGCCATCATCGACGTCGGCTATAAAATGGAAGGCCGCGTTGATCTGAAAGAATTCGCAAACCCGGGTGAAGCCCCTGAAATCGCCGTTGGCGACGAAGTGGAAGTCTACCTGCGCGCGGCTGAAAACGCCCGCGGCGAAGCTGTTATCTCGCGTGAGATGGCCCGCCGTGAAGAAGCATGGGACCGCCTGGAAAAAGCATACGCAGACGATGCACGCGTCGAAGGCGCGATCTTCGGTCGCGTCAAAGGCGGCTTCACTGTCGACCTTGGCGGCGCCGTAGCATTCCTGCCCGGTTCGCAAGTTGACGTGCGCCCCGTACGTGACGCTGGCCCGCTGATGGGTCTGAAGCAGCCGTTCCAGATCCTGAAAATGGACCGTCGCCGTGGCAACATCGTTGTTTCGCGTCGCGCTATCCTGGAAGAATCGCGTGCCGAGCAGCGTGCCGAAGTCATCGGCAACCTGTCGGAAGGCCAAGCAGTTGACGGCGTTGTCAAGAACATCACCGAATACGGTGCGTTCGTTGACCTCGGCGGTGTTGACGGCCTGCTGCACGTCACCGACATGGCATGGCGCCGTGTAAACCATCCTTCTGAGATCCTGACGATCGGCGAAACCATCAAGGTTCAGGTCATCAAGATCAACAAAGAAACCCACCGCATCAGCCTGGGCATGAAGCAGCTGCAAGACGATCCGTGGGATCTGGTTGCTGCCAAGTACCCGCTGGAATCGGTGCACACTGGCCGCGTGACCAACATCACCGACTACGGTGCATTCGTCGAGCTGGAGCCAGGTGTCGAAGGTCTGGTACACGTTTCGGAAATGTCGTGGACCAAGAAGAACGTACACCCCGGCAAGATCGTTTCGACCTCGCAAGAAGTCGAAGTCATGGTTCTGGAAATCGACGGCGCCAAGCGTCGCGTTTCTCTGGGTCTGAAGCAGACCATGCGCAACCCGTGGGAAGTGTTTGCAGAAACGCACCCCGAGGGCACCGAGGTCGAAGGCGAAGTCAAGAACATCACCGAATTCGGTCTGTTCATTGGTCTCGACGGCGAAATCGACGGCATGGTTCACCTGTCGGACATCTCGTGGGACGAGCGTGGCGAAGAAGCCATCCAGAACTTCAAGAAGGGCGACGTTGTCAAAGCCGTTGTTTCGGAAGTTGACACCGACAAAGAGCGTATCTCGCTGTCGATCAAAGCCCTGGACGGTGACCCCTTCGCAGAAGCCGTTGGCGGCGTGAAGCGTGGCTCGATCATCACTGTTGAAGTGACTGCAATCGAAGATGGCGGTATCGAAGTCGAGTTTGAAGGCATGAAATCCTTCATCCGTCGTTCGGACCTGTCGCGTGACCGCTCTGAACAGCGCCCTGAGCGTTTCCAGGTTAGTGACAAGCTGGACGTTCGCGTGACCAACGTCGACTCGAAGTCGCGTCGTCTGGGCCTGTCGATCAAAGCCCGCGAAATCGCAGAAGAGAAAGAAGCCGTAGAACAGTATGGTTCGTCGGATTCGGGTGCATCGCTGGGTGATATCCTGGGCGCCGCTCTGAAGCAGGACTAAGTCCTAACGCTTGAAAATTCAGGAACGGCCCTGCGCGATGCGTGGGGCCGTTTTGTTTTGAAGCAGGGCGAATCAGGCTTTTGCTTGGTCAGTGCTTCCAGAACCGGAAACGATGTGCATTTGCAGCATGGGAATTTTCGCACGGAAAACGGCTTAAATCCGTTTAATTTCCCCCAAGTTATAACCTAAGACTTGTATGCACGGGCTTGGTTTGCTCCTATACTTCGACAGAATAAGGATGCAAAATCCATTAGATAGACCAATTTGGGGGGACCAGAATGATCCGGTCTGAACTGATCCAGAAGATCGCGGATGAAAACCCGCACCTCTATCAGCGTGACGTTGAGCGCATTGTGAACACCATTTTCGAAGAGATCATTGAAGCCATGTCCCGTGGTGATCGGGTCGAACTGCGCGGCTTTGGCGCATTTTCGGTGAAGAAAAGAGATGCTCGTATCGGACGTAACCCGCGCACGGGTGAGTCGGTCGAGGTCGAAGAAAAGCACGTTCCGTTTTTCAAGACCGGCAAGCTTTTGCGGGATCGACTGAACGGCAAATAAGAGGTCCAAATGCGGTATATCCGTTACGCCTTTCTGGCGGCACTTGGTGTTGTGTTGATCACGGTGGCACTGGCCAATCGCGGCAGTGTGACGTTGAATATCTTGCCCGGCGAACTGTCGGGTTTCTTGGGGTGGAGCTGGTCCATCTCACTTCCGCTATTCGTGATTATCTTTGGCAGCGTCGTGGCGGGGATCCTGATCGGCTTTGTTTGGGAATGGCTGCGTGAACATAAGCTGCGCGCAGAAGGTGCGCGCAACCGTCGCGAACGTGACCAACTTGCGCGTGAGGTGAAAACCCTGCGTGAACCCAAGGCCCGTACTGGTGACGATGTCTTGGCCTTGCTGGACAAGACCAGCTAAAGAAGATGAGCATTTCAGTTAAGATTTGCGGGCTGAAAGACCCCGCCCAGCTTGCGGCTGCGGTCGAGGCTGGCGCGCGCTATATAGGGTTCAATTTCTTCCCGAAAAGCCCACGCTCGGTCACAGTCGCGCAGGCGGCCGCGCTGATGCTCGACGTTCCCATGGGCGTGGCTAAGGTCGCGCTGGTGGTGAACATGGACAATGCCGGGATCGAAGAAATCGTAAACGGCACAACCACCGACATGATCCAGCTGCATGGTTCGGAAAGTCCAGAGCGCGTGGCCGAGGTCAAGGCACGCTTTGGTTTGCCAGTCATCAAGGCCATCGGCATTTCCGGTCCCGAGGATGTCGCCCAGATTGAGCGGTATGCCGGAGCTGCAGATCAGCTTCTGATCGACGCCAAGGCTCCTAAGGGTGCGGATCTACCCGGTGGCAATGGCGTCCCCTTTGATTGGCGTCTGGTGCAGCGCAAATACTGGCCCTGCCCGTGGATGCTAGCCGGTGGTCTGACCCCTGACAACGTGGCCGAGGCGATCCGCTTGACCGGGGCCAAGCAAGTCGATGTGTCCTCGGGCGTAGAAAGTGCTCCTGGTGTGAAAGATCCCGCCTTGATGCGCGCCTTCGTGTCCAATGCGCTGGCCGCCAAGGTCTAGCCCTGTGCGCTTGGCGTAATGGAAGCCTAGCCGGCTTAAAAACCGCTGGAAAACCACGCCCCCCCAATCTATGCAGGTGTGAAATGCGCAGAGCGGGGGGCACCATGGCCAACGATCTTTTTAACAGCTTTATGAACGGTCCTGATGACAAGGGTCGGTTTGGCGACTTCGGTGGGCGCTTTGTGTCCGAGACACTGATGCCACTGATCCTTGATCTCGAGGCCGAGTACGAGAAGGCCAAGACCGACGACAGTTTCTGGGCCGAGATGAACGATCTTTGGACCCACTATGTCGGTCGTCCCAGCCCGCTTTATTTCGCTGAAGGGCTGACCAAACATCTGGGTGGTGCCAAGGTCTATATGAAGCGTGACGAGCTGAACCACACTGGCGCGCACAAGATTAATAATGTCCTGGGTCAGATCCTTCTGGCGCGCCGTATGGGCAAGACCCGCATCATCGCAGAAACTGGTGCCGGCCAGCACGGCGTGGCCACGGCCACCGTTTGCGCCAAGTTCGGTCTGAAATGCATCGTCTATATGGGCGCCCATGACGTACAGCGTCAGGCCCCCAACGTTTTCCGTATGCGTCTGCTGGGGGCCGAGGTTGTGGCCGTCGAAAGCGGCCGTGGCACCTTGAAAGATGCGATGAACGACGCGCTGCGTGACTGGGTGACGAACGTGGCCGACACGTTCTATTGCATCGGCACTGCGGCAGGCCCGCATCCCTATCCGGCGATGGTCCGTGACTTTCAGTCGATCATCGGCAAGGAAGCCAAAGAGCAGATGCAGAAGGCCGAGGGCCGTCTGCCCGACACGATCATCGCAGCCATCGGTGGCGGTTCGAACGCGATCGGCCTGTTCTATCCGTTCCTTGACGACGACAGCGTGAACATCATTGGCGTCGAAGCGGGCGGCAAGGGCGTGAATGAAGACATGGAGCATTGTGCTTCGCTGACCGGCGGTCGCCCCGGTGTGCTGCATGGTAACCGTACCTTCCTGCTACAGGATGATGACGGGCAAATCTTGGACGGCTATTCGATCTCGGCGGGTTTGGACTATCCCGGCATCGGGCCGGAGCATAGCTGGCTGCACGAGATTGGCCGAGCAGAGTATGTTGCGATCACCGACAAGGAAGCGCTGGACGCGTTCCAACTGTGTTGCTCGACCGAGGGGATTATCCCCGCGCTAGAGCCCTGCCACGCGCTGGCACATGTCGCGAAGATCGCGCCGAAGCTGCCCAAGGATCACATCATTTGCATGAACATGTGCGGACGTGGCGACAAAGACATCTTCACCGTCGCCAAGTATCTGGGCTTTGATATGTCGGATACAGAAGGGCGCGACGCGGACTGATCCACGTCCCTTTCAAGCGAATACCGGGCCGTCCAGTTTGGGCGGCCCGTTTCCGTTTGCCTTACAAGCTTGCTGCGATATGCCGGAACATGTCGATGTTCCCCTCGTTGACGCCATCGCTCCGAAACCCGCGATCCGCGCTGTTTAGCGTGATCACCACGCCGCGCGCTTTGTCGATATAGATGTACTGACCATAAATACCGCGCGCGTAATATTCGCCCTCAGTCGCGTCGGGGGCCATCCACCACTGATACCCATACTGCTCGTTGCCCGCTGTCGTTGGGGCAGACGGGCGGGTCGATGCCGTAACCCAGTCCGCCGGGACAATCTGCTGGCCATTCCACATGCCGTCCTGTCGGAACATCTCGCCAAAGCGGGCATAGTCGCGGGTGGTCAGGTTCAGCCCGCCCAAGACAAAGGCCACACCGTAACCGTCGGTCAGGTAGTAGGGATCAGCCTCAAGCCCCATCGGGGCGATGACGTGTTCCTGAAGCAGGTCGGGGATGCTACGCCCGGTGGCACCGCGCACGATCATTCCGATCACATGCGTGTCGATCGAGACATATTGCCAAGTTTCACCCGCAGGCGCGAAACTGTCCTGAAGCCCCGCCGCAAACTGATCCATCGACTGCCCCAACGCCAACACACGGCCCATGCGATTGATGTCCGAGTTGAAGTCCAGATAGTCCTCATTAAAGACGACACCCGAGGCCATGTTCAGAACGTTGCGAATGCTGGCCCCGTCATAGGCACTGCCTTTCAGTTCGGGCGCATATTGAACGACTGGGTCATCCAGTGATGCGATGGCACCCTGCTCCAGCACGATTCCGACCAAAGCCGAGAGATAGCTTTTCGCCATCGACCAACTGATCCGACGATCTTCCGGCGCTGTGCCAAGGTAATAGCTTTCGTGGCGCAGAAGTCCGTCTTTCAGAACCACCAACCCGGTTACCGCGCGATCCTTGATCCATGTGTTTACCGCCTCGTCGAGTACCCAGTGTGTCCCTTCAGGCAACGGGGTCACCGGAGCACTCCCCCGCGTCATGCTGCGCGTCAGAAAAGCGCTTTCCATGTTCGAAAAGTTCCCCACGATCTTCTCTTCCGAGAATAACGAGTTCACGGCCAAAAGCCGCGTGATTTGCTCGCGTTTCCAGAGGCCTACAAGGACCAGAAGCACAATAAGGACAAGCGCGGTGCGGGTAAGATATTTCAAAACGGTACGCATGAGATCTCCGAGTTTTCGGAGATTAAGGTGCCGACCAATCCACCCAACGTCCATGAAAATCTACACGACCAAGCGTCAACTTCTTGCCTTCGGGCCAGAGCGTCAGCGTGATGGCCGCGCCTTCACCTTTTCGATCATCCGCCTCCATTGACAGGTGGGCGATGGGCCCGAGCTGTGAGGCGGTCTCGATGGCCGCCAAGCAGCGGTTCTGGGTCTCGGCGGGGAAGTATTGCCACGCGATCGTGTGATAGATCATGGTCAGATGATCCGGCGCGACGGCTTCTAATTGCGCGTCCAGCCAATCGGCAGCGTCGCCCTGATCCACGTTCGCTGAGAAGATCGAGGCCGCGGCCCGGCTGCGCGCGAGCCGTTCAGGTTGGTCAGCCCACAGATAAGATGACATGCGCAACAGGTCGTCAGGATCCGTGATGTCCATCGGCATCAGATCGACCCCGCGCCGTGACTGCACCGTTGGCAGGGTGCCCGTGGGCAGATCTCCGCGCCAATCCGGGCTTAGAAGCACCTGTGCATCCGTTGGGCCCAGCCTTGTTTCCCCCGCCTGAAGTGCAAACTGATCCCACATCAGGTTCAGTCCTGCGCTGGCCCCTAATTCGAGGACATGCATGGGCAGGTTATAGCGTGCGGCCAGCCAATGACCTGCGGCAACCATGATTGCGGCACGCCGGACTTCATTGGTTTGAGGCGGAAGGTCAAGCCATCGGTCAAGTGTGGTGGCGTGGTCCGACAGCGCCACATGCAATGCGGCTTCGATCCGGTCATCGCTGGGGGCAGGGTTGGGCGGATAGATCGCCTTAAGTTCGGCGCAGTCACCGGTCAGAACCAGCGCGTGAAGCCCTGCAAGAAAGCGTAAGGGTAGGGACTGTCCGAACGCGCCGACATTGCCCTCCCAATCGAACATGCGATCGGTCAGGGGCGTGCCCGGTTTCAGCGTCGCGCCTGCGATGCGCAACACGCGCGCGGTGAACGGGCTGTCGAGCCGCGCGTTGTTGTCTGCCTGAACCTCGAAAGCTTCGCGCAATGTCACGAGAACTTGTCCATCAGTTTCTGAAGGGGGCTGCGCGCGTCTTCTTGCACTGCCTCCTGCGCGGGTTTCGGTCGGGGCTGAGGCGGTTCTTTTTTCTGGGCCTTCTGTGGAGCTGCGGATGCGGTTCCGCCCGAGGACCGGGGCGGGTTTACACGTCGTCCAATCGCGTTCATGAACTTGCCGCTGTCGCCCGCCGCAAGATCCGCTGCCCCGTCTGCGCAGCCACGCAACACATCATCCAGCCAATCCTGATCCGCCTTGGCAAAATCACGTAGTACAAATCCAGCCACTGCTGCTTTGTTGCCCGGGTGCCCGATGCCCATGCGGACGCGGTGATACTCGGCCCCGATATGTGCATGGATTGAACGCAACCCGTTGTGTCCAGCATGCCCGCCTCCGGTCTTCACCCGGCATTTGCCCGGCGCAAGATCCAGTTCATCGTGAAACACCACAATATCGTCCGGCGTCAGTTTGTAAAAACGCATAGCCTCACCCACGGATTGGCCAGACAGGTTCATGAAGGTTTCGGGGCGCAGAAGGATCACTTTTTCCGATCCTAGTTTTCCCTCACTGACACTGCCCTGAAACTTGCTGCGCCAAGGGGCAAAGCCATGGTCTTCGGCAATGCGTTCGACGGCCATGAAGCCGATATTGTGCCGATTGCCTGCGTATTTAGCACCCGGATTTCCAAGCCCGACGAACAGTTTCATATGCCACTTTTCCTTCTGGACATCGGGATCGGAACCCGAAATTATCATTTCCGGTAATCTACTTGGCCTGATCCGGCGTGGCAATTGCTGCTACGCGATCGGCCATCCAAGGAGAACAGCATGCCGCAATTCAAACTGGATGGCCTGAAGTTAAAAATCCCACAAGCTTGTATGAACGACAATATCCGGGATGCGATCACGCGAGGGAGCTACGAAGGAAATGAAACCCTAGCGACCAAGCGCCACGTCGAGGCCACGGATCGGGTGTTGGATCTAGGAGGGGGTGCTGGCTATGTCGCGTTCCAGGCTGCTCGGATCACCGGGGCCGCGAACGTAACAACAGTGGAAGCCAGCCCGGCCATGTTCAAAGCGATCGGAGAAAGCGCCGAGAAGAACGGTCTGGATGAACTTCGTGCCCTGCACGGGGCCGTTGTGCCTGACAGTCATCCCGAGGATACGGTCAACTTCGAAGTCCTGCCGGGCTTCTGGGCGTCATCGGTCGCTGTCGATGGAGAGAAGAAGAAAAAGGCGTCCAAACTGGTCTCTGTGCCTGCGATGAAGTTCTCAGACCTGCAAGAGATCGCGCAACCCACGGTCGTTACCATGGATATTGAAGGGGCTGAGGCTGATCTGGCGAAGGCGCATTGGTACCCCAGTGTTCGCATCGTCATCATGGAGATCCATCCGCAAAGCTATGGGCTTCATGGCTTGCGTCAACTGATCAGCGACATGTTCGCAAATGGGTTCGGCCTTATGCCTTGGGGGACGCGTGGCAGTGTCATGGTGTTCAAGCGTTTGGACCCCCCACCGAGCTGACACAAAAAAACGGGATCCCGAAGGATCCCGTTTCGCAACACCTTTTCAGGCAAAGCTTATTCTTCTGCAGCGACTTCATCTTCTGCTGCAGCTTCTTCACCGGCGTCGTCACCGTCATCCGACGAACGCAACGAGCTGGGGGCCGAGATGTTGGCGATGACGAAGTCACGGTCAACAGTAGTCTTGGCGCCTTCCGGCAGAGTTACGTCTGAGATGTGGATCACGTCACCGACGTCTTTACCGGTCAGATCAACAACGATCTTTTCAGGGATTTCGCCAGCCAGAACGTTCAGTTCGACTTCCGGACGTACGATGGTCAGAACGCCACCGCGCTTCAGGCCGGGTGCTTCTTCTTCGTTCTCGAACTCAACGTGAATGAACAGGCTGATCCGGCTGGTGCGGCGCAGGCGCATCAGGTCCAGGTGGGTCGGCAGATCTTTGACAACGTCACGCTGTACGTTGCGGCAGATCACGCGAACATCCTCTTCACCGTCGACCTTCAGGTTCCACAGGGTCGAAAGGAAACGACCGGCCTTCAGCTTTTTGAACAGTTCGTTGAAGGGGATGTTGATGGCCAGCGGGTCAGCGCCACCACCATATACGATACCCGGTACCTGGCCTTCGCGGCGAGCTTGACGAGCGGCCCCCTTGCCTGTCCCCGTACGTACCGTGGCTTCAAGATTCGGAATCTCACGTGCCATTGGTTTTCTCCATAATCAAATAGGTGCGGGAATCCTCCAAGGGTGTAAGCCCCGCAGTGAAGCCGTGCCTATAGACCGGATCGTGCCAGTTGAAAAGGGAATTGTGCGGTTCTGGCGTGGTTTTATTGGTGTTCCATGCGTCTGCGCTGCATGTCTCGTTCATCTGCGGCTTTTTTCGCGCGAATGGCATTTAGGGCGGTGTTGCGCCCAAAGGCAAGTCGGGTGTCCACCATCCTCTCTTCATGCTGTGCGCGGGCTTGGGCTAGCAGGGTATTTAGCTGCCCTAAACGGGTCCGCGCCTGCGTTTGCCATTGGTCGAAATGCCCGCTGGACAGGGCGGGATTCTGGCCTGTCTCGGCGTCGAGTCCGGGCAGCTGATTTAGGCGTGTTCTCAGGACTGCGATCTGATGTTCGAGCGTTGCGACCTTTGCGGCTGTATCCGAAAGCTCTGCCATAGCGCGGTCCAGTTGTAAGGCTGTCACGTCGGCAAGTTGAGATAGCGGGTCTGCCATATCAGCGCCTCAGTGAATTCTTGGCGCGTTGGCGCATGTTTTCGGCAAACCGGATCGCTGCGGCGACAGCCTGGTATTGATCGGGCGGCACTTCACTGCCGATCTCGACTGTTGCGTGCAGTGCGCGCGCGGTGGGTGGGTCGCGGTGGATCGGTACTCCATGCTCAGCCGCGATCTCGCGGATGCGGCTGGCGATCTCATCGACCCCCTTGGCGACGCAGATGGGCGCTTCGCCAGGCAGACGCGACCATTTCAAGGCAACCGCATAGTGGGTCGGGTTCACGACGATTACATCAGCATCCGGTACATCCTGCAGCATCTGATTGGTCGCGATATCATAGGCTTTCTGACGCCGTTGACCCTTCATGTGCGGATCACCTTCGTTTTGCTTGATCTCGTCCATAAGTTCCTTGTGAGACATGCGGTTTTTGCGCAGGTGTTCTTGGTGCTGCCAAAGGAAGTCGACGCCGCCGATGACCATGGCCACAAGAAGGACAATGGCAAAGAATTCGACCGACAGTTCCAACAGCAGAACCGAAACCATGCCGGGGTTCAGGGCAAGGGCCGCCAGCATGTCGGGCAGGTTGATCCAGATGAAAAACCCCAGAATGATGCTGTAGATCGACAGTTTCACGAAGCTTTTGAAAAACTCGAAAAGGCCTGAACGTCCGAATTTGTTTTTTGCATTTGATAAGGGGGAAATCCGGTTCAGTTTTGGCATCAGCTTTTCGGGCGAGATCACAAAACTGCGCGTCACCACGGTCAACCCCAGAACCGCCACCATGGGTACTAGAAGCCAGGGGGCCAGGTGCCATGCGATCGAGATAATCGCATGAGCAAAAACAGGGGCCCCTCGGCCCTGAAAGACATTTTCTGCAATCTGATCAGGCCGTTCGAGCAAAGTGGAAAACACGCCCCCAAGCCCCGTCATAGTGGACGCGCCCACTGCTGATGCAAGAAGCAACAGGACCAGGTAGGACATCGCAGTGTTCAGGTCAGAGGAACGGGCGACCTCGCCTCGTTTTCGGGCGTCGTCCAGTTTCTTCTGGGTTGGTTCATGTTGCTTACTGTCGTCGTCTTCGCCGGCCATCACCAACCTCCGAACGGGTCAATCAACAACGCTTCAAACGCGCGTTGCCAGATCGGCAGAAGCACTGGCGTAGTTAGGGCCAGCAGGATCAGGCCGCCTGCCGTAATGGCGGGTGCGCCGACAAAGGCGACCATCAGCTGTGGCATGGCGCGGTTGATGACGCCAAGTGCGACATTGTAAAGCAGGGAAACGATGACGAAGGGGGCCGCCAGCGTAAAAGCAAAGCCGAAGCTGCGAGAAATATGCTTGATGCCCCAGTCTGAAAAGCCCAGTGGGTTAGGCAGCTCGCCGACTGGAAAGACTTGATATGACAGAATGAACCCTTCGACAATCCGCACGTGCAGTCCAAGCATAACGGCCAAGGCCAGCCCCGAGATTGTCAGGACATGCCCGATGGCAGGTTGCGGGTCCGAGTTGTTTCCGCCCATCAATTGCGCAAGCGAAGTCGACTGCGCCGCAATACTGCCTGCGATCTGCAGTGTCATGATCGCCAGTCGCAGGACAATTCCGTATCCAAGCCCGATGATCGGTTCGCTCAGCAGAAATGGTGGAGCTGTCACCTCTGTTATTGCGGAGTTGATATGGCTTGCTACGGCGGGGGCGACGATAACGGTAAAGGCAAGCCCTAGAAACAAGCGCACCCGTGCGGGCACCATGGTTTCCCCAAAAGCTGGCAGAAGTGCCATTGCCGCGCCGACCCTTAAGAACACGACAAACCCCAGCATGAAAAACGCCTGAGACTGCGCCATGATCTGGGCGAGTTGCTCGTTCATGCAGGCACCAACCCGACCAGCGACGGTCGGGCCTCGGTCCCGATTTCTTCGAATGAAAGAACGGGATTGGCGATTCCTTTAGCTGACAAAACGGTACGCAAGAAACGGCGACGGCGAGACGAGGTGACGACGGCCGGATAGATGCCGGTTTCCCCTGCTCGTGCGATTTTATCTGCCACGGCGTTGGCCAGGCGGTTGAACTCTTCCGGGGGGAGGGCGACTTCGCCCCGGTCCGGGTCGAGTTGATGGGACTGGAAACAGGCCTCCCACTCTGGGGCCAGTTGGACAAGCGGGATGGTCCCATCGTCGCGCTTCAACTCGCCCAGAAGCTGGAAGTTCAATCGTTGCCGGACATGGTCGCAGATCGCCTCGGGCGTGCCCAGTACGGGCCGCGCTTCGGCAACGCTTTCCAGAATGACAGGAAGGTTGCGGATGGACACACGCTCTTCAAGCAGTAGACGCAAAACCGAATGCAGCAGATCAAGGGGCACTTTATCTGGCACCAGCTCGTCCAGCAGCCTGCGATTGGCCTCGGCCCGGGTGGGATCAGAGAGATTGACAAACTCGTCCAGTAACCGTCGCAACGCCTTAAGGCCAAGCAGGCGCGGGAAATTCTGTTTCATCACCTCCAATAGATGCGTGGCCAGGACTTCGGTGGGCGAGACCACGGCGCAGCCGGCCAATGCGGCCTGTTCCTGGTCACCGTCCGCGATCCAGCGCGCCGGTGCCTGATAGACGGGCTCTAAGACATCTTCACCCTCAGGCAAAAGGGCGTCATCCCCACTGAGGATGATAAGCGCTCTGTCCGGGATCAGGCGATTGCGTGCTTGCTCTACCCCCTGAATCTTAATCGTATAGGTTCCGGCGGGAAGTGACCCGTTATCAGTCAGCCGGATTTCGGGCAGGATCAAGCCAAACGCACTGGCGGTATGATTGCGAATGCTAGAAATGCGGGCGTCCAGGCCAGTGGCCGGATCCAAGACCATCGCAACCAGATCGGCTGCGAATTCCACATGAATATCGTCCAGATCAAGTATATCACCAATGCTTTCCTTGGGCGGTTCTGGGGTGCCATCTTGCAGTTCTTGTGCGCCTGACGCGGCAGCAGCTTCTTGTTGTTTCGCAGCCCACCAAGATGCGGTTCCTAACGCAATCGCGCCCAAGATGAACGGCACAAAGGGCAGGCCGGGAACCAACCCGAAAAGACCCATCAAGAATGCCACAGTTGCAAGGGCAGACGGGTGTTTTCCAAATTGCGAGAACAAG
Source organism: Aliiroseovarius sp. S253 (assembly GCF_049800855.1). Lineage (NCBI taxonomy): Bacteria > Pseudomonadati > Pseudomonadota > Alphaproteobacteria > Rhodobacterales > Paracoccaceae > Aliiroseovarius > Aliiroseovarius sp. S253. The sequence goes on from NZ_JBNAFW010000001.1 coordinate 286,239, forward strand.
GCCAAATCGGTCGATCCCGAGGTCCCCCCGCGCGCCAACAATAATGCCGATGCGATCGAGATGATCACAGCCGGAATTTGTGTAACCAGCCCGTCCCCTACTGTCAGGATGGCGTAGGTTTGGAAGGCTGCAGACAGGTCCATCCCATGTATCACGACCCCAATGATCAGTCCCATGACAAGATTCAGGAAGGTGATCAGAAGCCCTGCAACGGCATCCCCCTTAACGAATTTCGACGCACCATCAAGAGACCCGAAAAACGTTGTCTCTGCCTGTTCCCGCTCGCGTCGCGCTTTCGCTTCGGCATGGTCGATCGCACCGGCAGACATGTCGCTGTCGATGGCAAGCTGTTTGCCAGGCATTCCGTCCAACGCAAAGCGGGCGCCGACCTCGGCCATGCGAGTGGCGCCTTTGGTAATGACGATGAAGTTGACGATCAGAAGTACACAAAAGACGACCAATCCCAACAGGATGCTGCCGCCCATGACAAAACTGGCAAATCCTTCGATCACGCTTCCCGCCGCCGAGGTGCCAGTGTGCCCATTTCCAATAATCAGTTTGGTGGATGACACGTTCAGCGAAAGCCTGAGCATCAATGAGGCGAGCAATACAGTCGGAAAGGCCGAGAAATCTAACGGGCGCTCGATAAAAAGTGTGACCGTGAACATCAAAATAGCCAGAGCAAAGGACGCGGCAAGGCCCAGATCCAACACCCAAGCGGGCATGGGCAGGATCATCATCACGATAATGGCCATCAAAGCCAACGCGAGCAATATTGTTGGGCGAAATACTCCTTGAATGTTCTTCATTTCCGACCACGTACCTGGCTGAAAAACCTACCATCCCCGATGAGTTCGCGTTGTAACGAACGATCTAGGTGCTTTTTTGAAGCGCCAATCTGCAAATCTGGTTTGCATGGGGTTTTAGAGCTGCCAAGTATTTCCATCGTCGCGCAATTCTTGCTGCTGAGTTCTGTATCAGCTTATGGGGACACGCTTAACGATCGGTTACCTAGTACCGTCAATGGTCGGAATAATGCCTAGTAAATCACTCAAGGCGGTGCGTGTCTCGCTGCTGTGATCCAGAATGCTTTGATAGGTTTTCAGGTCGGATTGAATGCTAACGGTCGAAGTAGGTGTTTCTGATGCAAGGAGCTTCTGAACCGTTGCCGGTAAGGAGTGTTCTGGTGTGTCCAGATTGCTCCGCACATCTGAGGCATAGCTTGTGGCCTGCATGGCGCTTGCGCTCTGACTATCTGGATTGCCGCTCTGGTTCACAGCCGCTTTGCGTAAGAAATTTGCGTTGTCGCTATCCAGACCCGCAAGGTAACCAAGCGCCACTTTTGGTTTGTTTTGAACGACAGCCACCTTGGCCAGAAACTCACGTGCGGTTCTGCTGGGGGGGGCGTTTCCCGATAGAACATGTCTTCGAGCGTGTTCGTGAAAACCCAACTCACTCAAACGCTCTGCCATTTCAAGCTTAACGTTCGCTGAAATAGTTCCCCAATCACGTCGTGTCAGACTGTAGGTTAAGAATTCTGCATCAGATCCAAGCGACACCAAATAGCTACCAGCGTCATTTAGCAGTTCGTCATGATTAACAACCGGCGTCGACCTGTCCAGAAGATCGAAGGCTGGGGTAAACCGACCCATGTGAAACAGCGCACGGATTTGAAGCCGCTGCATCCTGTCTCCTTCCGTGCTTCCCTTGTGTTCAAATGCAACTGACGCAAGCAAAGACAACTCATTGTCCGAGATGCCTTTGCCATTTTGAAGCTTGCTTTCGATAAGCGTTGAGATCGCGGGCTGAGTTTGGGTGAGGACGGTCTGAATAGTGTCGGCGAGCTCTTGCTCGGCCTTGTCCGTCTCGCCTTTTGTGAGGTCGATTTCAGCTTGTAGGATGGCCTCCTCGCCCGACGGTATGCGACCGGATCGAGTAGCCATATTGCGGATCTGTACGGCGGCCTCAACACGACCGGCATCTAGTAGTTTTCTAGCAAGTCCGGGTGCCAGATGTGCACGAAGATGGAGGGGGAGTTCTGAAAAGCTTCGAAGAACGGCGTTTGTGTTGATGCGACCCTGCAGGGTGGGTTGAGCAAGCGATGCCCATAGGGCGCCGCGGGTGTTGCAGATTAACTGGGAATCCCAGTGAGCGTGAGATTTGGCTTCTCCGTACTCAACAACTTCGGCCATCATGCGAAGGACTGAACCATCCCCCAGATTGTCGACGTAGTTTCCCATCAGCTGCAATGCTTCAAGTCCGAATGTCATGTAGATCTTTTGTCGAATATGCGAGACTAGAAGCGCCTTATCTGGGCGGTCAAACTCTCCTAGGTAGTTTGAAGATTCAAAGAGTGGAGCGTTGAATTCCGGCATGTAGGCACCCCATCGCGCGATGTCGAACTGTTCGTCGGGCAGGCAGGCGTGGTTTGCATCAGTGGTAACGCTGGCGCTCGATTGAGATGCTTGTGCAAGCTCGATCGCCGTTTGCATCCGAACGTGTTGATCGGGCGTGTGGGATGGTGACGGCCGTATAGGTGTTGGTTCTTCGGTGGCAGCTGGGAGCGCAATCTGCGAGTGCCCTGACGGAGTTATATTCGCGTCAACCAGACCTTGAGACGCGGCGCGTGAAAGCTGCCTGAGTAGTTCTTGCTTGTTGAGCTTTGGCGCCTCAACGGTCGAATTTAGCATTTCCTGAATTGAATCGTCGGAAGGCTTATCTTGGTTGTCAGCCAGTTCACTTTGATTAGCGGTCGCACTGAGAAGGGGCAAACTTGCCCGCTGTTGTTCTACATTGATAGCTCGGGGCAGGGACGATGAAATGGTCTCTACGCTAGTCCCGGCCTTCGGATCGGGACCATCAACTATGTCAATCACCAGTTCACCGGTCGGTAAACGAAAATCTGTAAGATGGCAGTCACAGCCTTGTTGGATGGCAATCTTCCCAGCTTCTTTGGGAATAAGTGCGTGGACACGAGAGCGGTTGATCAAATCGAACGCGCGCGACAGATTAAAGCTGGTGACGTTTGGAGAGAGGGACAGTAGATACCCCTCGTCGGTGTTCGAGACCTCAATTGTGTCAGTGGCCTTGGTATAGAAAACTAGGCGCGTGAAACCTGCATGCTCGCCTGAGCGGACAGAGATGTCACGCGCTTGCGCAGGCAGGGCCAAAAGGAAAATCGCCGCCAGATGTTGAACCCAGCTCCTCATGCCGCCGCTTTCTTGATTTCTTTCAAGGCCTCTTCAAGATCGGTAAAGCTAGGACGATGTGAGCCCGGTGTATTCTGGCGTCCGACCTCAATGCAGATGTTGACAGAGTGATTGTAGAGGTTGGCGACCAGCACTTCGCGGATTAGCTGATAGAAATGCGCTTCTTCCTCGGTCACGGATTTTACCTTGGCCGAAAATGGCCCGACCAGCCCATAGGCCAGAAACACCCCAAGAAACGTTCCAACCAAAGCCCCCCCAATCATTTTTCCCAAAATTTCCGGAGGTTGGTCAATCGAGCCCATGGTCTTAATAACGCCCAGAACGGCGGCGACGATGCCCAAAGCAGGCAGGCCATCCGCCATTGATTGTAGTGCGTGACTGGAGTGCAGCGCGTGGTGGAGATTGGCCTCCATCCGTTTTTCAAGGACTTCTTCCACCTGGTGTGGGTCGTCATAATTCATGGATGCGGATCGTAGCGTGTCGCAGATCAGTTCGATCGCCTCTTTGTCGGCAAGAATGTTTGGGTAGCGTTGAAAGATTGGGCTGTCTTCCGGTGTCTCAATATGTTCTTCCAGAGCAACTGCATTCTGCCGGGCTTGACGGATCAATTCGAAGAGCAAGCAAAGCAGGTCGCGGTAATCTTCCTGTTTCCACTTCGGTCCCTTGAAGACCTTTTTCACATCCTTAAGCGTGTGCTTGATGCCTGCCATATCGTTTGAGATCACAAACGCGCCTGCTGCGGCCCCGCCAATCATCGTAAATTCGAACGGAAGAGATTTCATAATGATCCCCATCTTGCCACCAGCAGCAAGATAGCCACCAAATACCATTACGAAGATCAGAGCGATGCCAACAAAGCCAATCATGACGTACCTTTAATAGTTCAAGTCAGGTCTCTAACGTCATCGCATGGACAGGTTAATTTCTGATTATTGGCTCACTGGGTTGGCGCTGCTGCATTCCGCCCGGCTAGGACAACGCTGATGGCATAGGACTTCTGAGGGTCTAGGCCAGCCATGATCTGGGCAGCTGTTGCCGGTTTCATCTGTGCGATGAAGCCCGCTGCGAAGTCAGGGTCCATAGCCTCAAAAAGTGGGATCGCCTGCTTTGGCTTCATGTTTTCGTAAAGCGTCGTCAGCCGCGACAAATCATCTACCGCCGCCGTCTTGGCCATTGCCATTGTCGCGGCAAGCGTTTCCTCGGCCTTGGTTAACTCCTCCAATTTCGAAGAAACGCGATCCTCGGCGAGGTTCAGAGCTTCAAGGCGTTGGGCGAGTTTCTTTTCGCGCGCCTCCAAAGTGGCCTCTCGCTCCTGCAATGCGGCAAGCACAACGGCGACATCCTGAAATTTGGGTGCCGAGATATCCGCGCTCTGATCGGCAGAGGTTCCAGAGAGTAGCTTGGTCAAATCTTCTGCAAACGCGGCAGATACAGGACCAAGTCGCAATGCGCCAGATGTTGCAAAGGCCGCAGCAAACAGGACGAGAATTCCTCGTGTACGTAACCGAAGACGAGGTTTGGTTTTTTTGATTTGTGCAGTGCTCATTCGGCGGCCTCCAAAAATCCGTGCCGCAAGAACACCGGGAGGTCTGTGGCGGCAGCGGGTTCAGCCAAGCGCGTCCTTGAAAACCCGTCTTGTTCTTGGCTGTCCTGTGGTGGTTTAGAAGAGTGCTGGACCGTTGGCTCGGGCAAGTCGTGTAGGCTAGCCATCATCAGCTCCAACTTGCGCGCAGAAAGCTCTGCCCGTTCAGTCAGCTCGGTCAGGACCGCCGCGCTTTGCCCCGCTGCGGATTGCGCATGATCGAGCGTTTTTGTCATGTCATCGACCTGCGCGCTGAGCACCGCGACGGCTCCACCCATGCCGTCCTGAAGATTGTTGAAGCGCTTTAAGCGGCGCGACAGGATCAAACAATAGAGGGCCGTACCGAAAGCGCCCAAGCCGAGGACGATATCCGCGATCAAGTCCATACCCTTACTCCTTAATTAAGTACGAATTCGAGGATCAGAAGATTGCGCACCCGCCCCTCGCCCGAGACAAGTTGGATCCGACGCAACATCTGAGCACGCAGCTTTACCAGCGAATGAGGGTCTTCGAGCATCGCCGTTTCCACCGCGCGCAAATAAGCGTTCAGTACATCCACGACGCGTGGCTTTAGCTTCACGACATCCTCTTCGTAGGCCGGTTCGACCTCGAGCGAGGCACGAAAGCGCAGGTGGCGATTACGTGCATTCGGCCCAAGAGAGATAACGAGCGGGTCAAGCTCGACAAAACTCACAGCGGGCAATTCATGCACGTCTGCGGCGGCGACTTCCTCCTCTTGCGGTGCGGATTGCCCACCGAGCATCCCTACATAGGCGGCATAGAAGCCCCCCCCTCCCAACAGCAGAGCACCCACCAAACCGATTGCTAGGCCCTTCTTGGATTTTTTACCTGAAGTCTCCACTTCCTCGACTTCTGCAGCGATGTCAGCGTCCGACATGTGATCCTCGAATCCAATTTCACTGCATCGATATAAACGTATGGGCACTAACCAATTATTAAGGCCGATCAGGGAAAACAGGTTGACATGACGGGGGTAGAAGCCCGCTCGGATAAGGAGTTACGTCTTGCAGCAGTTGATCTCGGTTTGGGGGGCGATGGACCTAAGGAAAAGGGCCATTGTAATCGCCGCGACCTTGGCCATGTTTTTGGCTGTCATTGGTCTTTCTCGCATGGCCACCAGCACTCAGATGTCGTTGCTCTATGCAGCGCTCGAAAGCAGTGCTGCGGGCGAGGTCGTGCAGGCCCTGGATGGCCGCAATGTCGCATACGAGATTCGAGGGGAATCAATCTTCGTTGATGCCACGCGTCGTGATGCCCTGCGCATGACCCTAGCCAGTGAAGGCCTGCCGGCAAACTCGGGCAAAGGATACGAGCTTTTGGATGGGCTTAGTGGGTTTGGTACGACGTCACAGATGTTCGACGCAGCCTATTGGCGTGCCAAAGAAGGCGAACTTGCGCGCACAATTGTGGCCAGCCCCATGGTGCGCAACGCGCGTGTTCATATCGCGAACGCGTCGTCACAACAGTTCCGACAGCGGAACGAACCTACGGCCTCGGTCACGCTTACGACGGCCGACGGGACGCTGCCGACACAGCAAATTAAGGCGTTCAAGTTTCTTGTCGCCTCGGCTGTGCCGGGTCTTTCGCCTGATAAGGTCTCGGTTATCGACAGTCGCGCGGGACTTATGGGGGGAGAAGACCTTTCGAATGGAGGGGCCGTCGCGGCACAAGATCGGGCGGAGCGTCTTAAGCAGAATGTTGAGCGCCTGTTGGAGGCACGGGTCGGCTTTGGCAATGCTGTGGTTGAGTTGAACCTTGAAACGGCGACCGAACAGGAACAGATCCGAGAGCGCAGATTTGATCCCGATGGCCGTGTGGCGGTGTCGACCGACACTTCTGAAAGCACGAACGCGGCTAAGGACAGCGCTGCAGGGGGGGTGAGCGTCGCGTCGAACCTCCCTGATGGAGACGGCGCAGCCGGTGGCGGATCATCGTCATCAAACAACTCGGAAACCCGCGAGCGCGTTAACTATGAGGTGTCCGAGACCACGCGCGAAATACTGAAATCTCCCGGGGCGGTGAAACGGCTGACAGTTGCTGTGCTGGTCGACGGCATTCGCACCACGTCGGAAGATGGAAGCACCAATTGGGCTCCTCGTCCCGACGAAGAACTGGAAAGCTTGCGAGAATTGGTTGCCGGTGCGGTCGGGTTTAACGAGGCGCGTGGGGACGTCATCACGCTGAAGACCATGGAATTCGAGCCGATGGCAGCTACAGGGAGCGCTCCTTCATCGGGTTTGCTTGGGAGCCTGAATATTGATGTCATGTCTGTGATCAAGTTGGTGATCTTGGCGATTGTCACCCTTGGCATCGGGCTGTTCGTACTACGTCCCCTGCTGATGGCACAAGCCGCGACACAGGGGATCGAGGCGCCTGGCAGCTTGCCAGTAATCGGATCACCGGATGCTAGCGTGGGCCTGGGGGATGCTCCGGAGCGCTCGGCCGGCACATTGGTGCAGCCGCAGCACACTCCGGCTGCTTTGATTGGCGAGGAAGCACCAGCAGCAGAGCTGTCAGACGCGCTGACACTGGCCGAACACGAAAATGACCCGGTCCAACGATTGCGGGATTTGATCTCTGAACGCCAAGCCGAAACGGTCGAGATCCTGCGTGGCTGGATGGAAGAAGATGAAGAGGTCACAGGATGAGCATTCGGTTCACTCTTGAAGACTTCGGCGACGCAATGACCTCGGTGGAGCCATCGCAGTCAAACGTCCAGATCACGCTGTCCCGCACGGACCTTGAAGCGCAACTAGAGGCGCGCAAACTGGAAGGGTACGAAGCAGGGTACCAATCCGGTTGGGATGATGCCGCGAAGTCCATGGACGAGGACAACGCGCGTGTGAAATCCGAATTTGCGCGCAATTTGGAAGATCTCGGGTTCACCTATCAAGAAGCGCGCAGTCACGTCCTTTCGGCTTTGGAACCGCTTCTAAACCAGATGCTTAAGGTCGTGTTGCCCAAGGCGGTTGATGAGGCAATCGGCCCAATCGTGTCCGAGGCCATGATGCCATTGGCCGCGGAAATGGCAGATACCCCCATCGATGTTCTGGTGTCGCCTGGCAGCCGTCCTGCGCTTGAAGCGTTCTTGGCAGATGTAGGGGCTGTCCCCTTCGAAATCGTTGAAAAAGATACCCTGCCAGATGGGCAGGTCTATCTGCGCTCGCGCGACAGCGAATGCAGTGTGGATCTGACAGATGCCATCGACCGTATCACCCGAGCGGTGCACGCTTTGTATCATGTGAATGAAAAGGTATTTGATCATGGCTGATCCAACCCCTCAACCCGAATTGGAAACCGACGCCAGCCCCTTCGCGCGCGTTCCGATCGAGGTAACGATCTCGGTCGGGATTGCACGTCCTACGATCAAAGAGCTGTTGCACCTAAAACAGGATGATGTGCTGGCTCTGGATAAGCGTATTGACGATCCGGTGGAGCTTTATGTGGGCGACAGGCTGATCGCGCAGGGAGAGCTTGAGGAGGTCGAAGGTGATCCAAACGGGCAGATCGCTGTGCGCCTGACCAAGTTGGTTGATCTGAAGTCGGGGCTGTAAGGCCAATGCGCATGTGGATGACGGTGTCGTGTTGGTTTTTGGCAGCAATGATCTGGGGGGCGTCTGGATCGGCTGGGTTGGCACAGGATATATCGATCTCGCTTGGTGATGATGGATCTCTGGCAACGCGTACGATTCAGATCTTCGTGTTGGTCACGGTGCTCAGCCTCGTACCTGGGCTGGCGATCATGATCACCTGCTTTCCATTCATTGTCACGGTACTGTCAATCTTGAGGCAAGCGATCGGCCTACAGCAATCGCCCCCAAATATGCTGATCATCAGTCTTGCGCTGTTCCTGACCTATTTCATTATGGAACCAGTGTTTATGGAGGCTTGGGAAAAAGGCGCGCAGCCCTTTTCGGAGGGAGTGCTCGAGTTAGAGCCCGCATTCACGGCCGCAATCGAACCTTTCCGCGTTTTTATGGCCAACCGGATTGATCCGGACACGTTCTCTCATCTGGCGACTTTGCGTGAAGAAACGGCGAATGTGGACCTAGGTGACAGCTCTCCTCTGTCGCTTCTGGTGCCGTCATTCTTGTTGTCCGAGGTCGAAAGGGCGTTTCAGATCGGCTTTTTGATCTTCTTGCCATTCTTGATCATTGATCTGGTAGTCGCAGCCATTCTGATGTCGATGGGTATGATGATGGTACCACCTGCCATCGTCTCGCTGCCATTCAAGCTGGCCTTCTTCGTGGTTGCCGACGGGTGGACCCTGATTTCCGGTGCTTTGGTTCGAAGTTATTTCTGAGGGCTCGCCAATCTGATGTCAGCCAGCCCTCAGATTTCATTTGGTAAAGATTAGTCTTCCCAGTCGCCCGAGAACCCTTTGGGAATGCGCAGGATGTTTCGATCAACAGCGTTGATGTCTGTGTGACCGCAAAAGGCCATTGAGATGTCCATTTCTTTGTGCAGAACCTCAAGCGCGCGCGTCACGCCTTCTTGTCCCATCGCGCCCAGACCATAGGTGAAGGCCCGACCGATATAGGTTCCCGTGGCGCCCATCGCGATTGCTTTCAAAACGTCCTGACCTGTCCGGATGCCACTGTCGAGATGCACCTCGACCTTGTCACCGACCGCGTCCAGAATGGCGGGCAAAGCCCGGATCGAGCTGAGTGCGCCATCCAGCTGGCGTCCGCCATGGTTCGAAACGATAATGGCATCTGCCCCGGCATTCACAGCGGCGATGGCATCTTCGGGTTCCATGATCCCTTTGACGATCATCGGGCCGTCCCACATCTTCTTGAACTGCTTGATGCGCTCCCAGTTCAGCGATGGGTCAAAGGCTTGCGCGGTCCAAGTGTGCAAAGATGACGGATCTTCGACCCCTTTTGCGTGCCCAACAATGTTGCCGAAGAAGCGGCGCTTGGTGCCCAGCATTCCCAAACCCCATTGCACCTTCGTCATCATGTCCGCCACTGATTTCACGGTCAGCTTGGGCGGCGCGGACAGGCCGTTTTTCAGATCCTTGTGGCGCTGTCCAAGCACTTGCAAGTCCACCGTCACAACAATGGCCGGACATTGCGCGGCGCGCGCGCGGTCAAACAAACGGCGCATGAAGTCGTCGTCTTTCAGGGTGTAAACCTGAAACCAAAAGGGGGCGTTGGTGTTTTCGGCCACATCCTCGATCGAGCAGATCGACATCGTGGACAGAGTAAACGGCACACCAAACTCTTCCGCGGCCTTGGCTGCCTTTATTTCACCATCGGCGCATTGCATGCCGGTTAGGCCAACAGGAGCCAGAGCCACGGGCATCGATACATCCTGTCCAAGCATCGTGCTGCGGGTCGAGCGGTTGTCCATATCGACTGCGACACGCTGACGGAAATAGATCTTGTCGAAATCCGAGGTGTTCTCGCGGAAAGTTTGCTCGGTCCAGCTGCCGCTTTCAGCATAATCATAGAACATTTTCGGCACGCGACGCTTATAGATACGTCGCAGGTCTTCGATCTCGGTGATGACGGGCATGTCACGCTCCTAAAAATTGGTAAGAAAATATTACCAATAGTGGGCAGGCCGTGCAAGCGCTCGTTTCGCGGTGGTTCCAGCGCGACTGATAACCGATCTGTTACCCTTCTGCGACAAGTCGCTCGTGACGATGACAAAGACTCTTATCAGCGTGATTCGCCCGTGGTACTCTTCAAAAAAAAATATAATGGCAGGTATAACCATGAATATGGGCTACGAAGGAACTTTCGTAATTTCATGGGCGCAAACTAAGGTCAATTTGACCGAGAATGCGCCTTTGGGAGCACTAACCGCAGGATCAAACTGGCAATGGAGTGGCGAAGCGTTGCGCGTTGACAGCTCGCGCGAGTTGGAATTGCTGCAAAACGTGGGCGACCAGACTGACAAGCGACGTCGTGCTGCGATTTTCGTTCATCAGCTAGCGGGGGCTGCAACGATTGGCGCCGCCGGTCTTGTGATGCTGGATGAGAACGACAGCAGACTGAATGTCGGCTTTGAAGTCACGGACGGGTATGAAAGCTATCGCGTGTCGCTGGTGGTGTCTCCAAACGGTGGCAGCCCGCTTTTGGTGTTTGCCGGATCAGTTCCGCGCGCCGATACGTCGTTGCGCGTGGTGCGCGCCAATATGGTCGCGACACATGATGATCCGCTAACCGAACAGCCATCTGGCGTCGTTAATTTGTCTGAAGGCACCCGAGTACGGACGCCCTCGGGCGAATGCGAAGTTGAGAGCCTGCGCGAAGGCAGTGTGGTTTTGACACGTGAACATGGTGGGCAACCGGTTCTTTGGGTCGGGCAGCGTCAAGTCTCTGCGGCGCGCATGATGATAGATCCCGGCGCTAAACCGATCCGCCTGCGAGCTGGGGCCATCCGGTCCGGGCAACCGGATGCGGACCTGTTGGTTTCTCCGCATCAACAGATCCTTGTCTCTGGTAGGCGGGCGCAGCAGTTGGTTGGGCAGGATGAAGTTCTGGCCAGTGCAGTCGACCTTGTGGACGGAAGCCTGATTTCTTCAGATCGCAATGCCTCTGAGGTTTCGTTCTACCAAGTGCTGCTTGGAAGACACGAAGTGATCTGGGCCAATGGTGTCCCTGTTGAAAGCCAGCACCCCGCCTTTTCGGATCTGGACACCACCAAGACCGAACATCGCGCGCGCCTGCAAAGCTTGTTCCCACAGTTGGATGACATGGCAACGCGCGCGGTGGCGGCATCTCAGGTGAATTACGCCAATTCAGCACATATCGGTGTCGCCTAGTCATTGACTCTGCTGAGCGTGGCGCTATAAGCCCCAAATCCGGTCCCGCAAGGGGCCGGTTTTCATTGGTGTTGGTGGCCTCCGCAAGGGGATCCCTGTCAGGCGCAAGCCAGAGGACAACGCCCTTCGAAACTTAAAGAAGGAGATCAGCAGATGACCAAAAGAACTGCTGCCAAGTACAAAATTGACCGCCGTATGGGCGAAAACATCTGGGGACGTCCGAAGTCGCCAGTAAATCGTCGTGAATACGGCCCCGGCCAGCACGGCCAGCGTCGCAAGGGTAAACTGTCGGACTTCGGTCTGCAGCTGCGCGCCAAGCAGAAGCTGAAAGGCTACTATGGCGACCTGACCGAGAAACAGTTCCGCCGCATCTATGGCGAAGCCGAGCGTGTTAAAGGCGACACCGGTGAAAACCTGATCGGCCTGCTGGAGCGTCGTCTGGATGCTGTAGTTTACCGCGCCAAGTTCGTGCCGACCGTTTTCGCAGCACGTCAGTTCGTGAACCACGGCCACGTGAAAGTGAACGGCCAGAAGGTTAACATTCCTTCGTACCGCGTCAAAGAAGGCGACGTCATCGAAGTGCGTGACAAGTCCAAGCAGATGGCTCTGGTTCTGGAAGCTGTTGGTCTGGCCGAGCGCGATGTACCTGATTACATTGAAGCCGATCATTCGAAAATGACCGCTACCTTCACCCGTACCCCCGGCCTGTCGGACGTGCCGTATCCGGTGCTGATGGAACCGAACCTCGTGGTCGAATTCTACGCGAAGAACTAATCTTCGCCGAACCGGAAGAATTCAGAAGGGCCGCGCCAGTCGCGGCCCTTTTTCGTTGTTGGGTGGCTATCTAGTGGCAGCCAACATGCGACCATTTTGCAATCCTGTTTGAAAATGTCCCCTTGTTCCAAACATCGCTGGTCTTGAATTTGGACTGGGTCTAAAACCGCGCTTACGAAGGAAAGGCCAAGTCATGACCAAACCTGTCCCCCAGCCGGGGATTATGCAGATCAAGCCCTATGTAGGCGGTGCCTCGGGCATCGACGGGATGACGAATGTGATCAAGCTCAGCTCGAACGAAAACCCGTTCGGGCCAAGTCCGCTTTCTGTTGAGGCATTCAAGAAAGCAGGTCATGCACTTCATCGCTATCCGAACACCGACCATGCCAGCCTGCGGGCGGCCATCGGCAAGCTGCACGGGTTGGATCCGGAACGGATCATCTGTGGTGTCGGCTCGGACGAGGTGATTACCTTTCTGTGTCAATGCTATAGCGGCCCTGAAACCGAAGTAATCTATACCGAGCATGGGTTCTCGATGTACAAGATCTCGGCTCTTGCTGCGGGGGCGACGCCGGTGATGGTGCCCGAGCGTGAGCGAATGGTGGACGTGGATGAAATCCTGAGGGCAGTGACCCCCAGAACATCGCTGGTTTTTGTGACCAATCCGGGCAATCCAACGGGCACGATGGTCAGCCGGGCAGATCTGTCACGGTTGGCAAGCGCGCTGCCTGATGACATCCTTTTGGTCATTGACGGGGCTTATGCCGAATACGTCGAGGGCTTTGATGGCGGTGCCTCTCTGGTCGAGAAATTCCCGAACGTGGTCATGACACGCACGTTTTCGAAAATGTACGGACTTGGCGGGCTGCGCATCGGTTGGGGCTATGCATCGACCGAGGTGATCGGCGTACTGAACCGCGTGCGCGGGCCGTTCAACCTGTCGATGCCGCAGCTTGACGCCGCCGAAGCCGCGCTGGGCGACCATGAACATGTAGAGCGCTGCCTGCGTGAAAACACGCGTTTGCGGGCGTGGCTGGCTGAGGCGCTGGCCGAGCTGGGTGTGCCATCTGACACGTCCTGCGCGAACTTTATTCTTGCGCGTTTTGCTGACGCTAATGAGGCGAATGCCTGTGACGATTTCCTGCAAAGCGAGGGCATCATCGTGCGCCGCGTGGCGGGTTACGCTCTGCCTAACTGTCTGCGCATCACGATCGGGGATGAAGCATCCTGTCGTCGTGTCGCGCATATGATCGGGCGGTTCAAAGGTGTGACGCCGGCGGCGGATGACGGCAAATCAGAAGGGGGTATTTCATGAGCGTGATCTACCAACGGGTCGCCTTGATCGGCTTGGGACTTATAGCGTCCTCGATGGCGCATGCGATGCGGCGCGCAGGTTTGGCGGGCGAGATTGTTGGCACCGCCCGCTCCGCTGAAACGCGCGAGACGGCAAAAGAACTTGGGTTCTGTGATCTCGTCGTGGACACGGCGGCCGAAGCCGCAGACGGCGCTGATCTTGTGGTTTTGGCAGTGCCGGTTGGTGCGATGGGTGCCGTTGCGCAGGAAATCGGGCCCGTGCTGAAAGACGGCGCGACGGTTACGGATGTTGGTTCGGTCAAGCGCGCGGTGATCGAAGCCGTGTCGCCACATTTGCCCGCGGGCGTGCATTTCATCCCCGGCCACCCGCTTGCCGGGACCGAACACAGCGGCCCACGTTCTGGCTTTGCCGAGCTATACGACAATCGTTGGTGCATTCTTGTTCCGAACGGGTCTGATGAGGCTGCGACCCAGCGACTGAGTGATCTGTGGCACCGCATGGGTGCGAATGTTGAGATGATGGACGCTGATCACCATGATCTGGTTTTGGCCGTTACCAGCCACGCCCCGCACCTGATCGCGTACACTATGGTAGGTGTCGCCGATGACCTGGGCCGGGTGACCGACACCGAGGTGATCAACTATTCGGCGGCGGGTTTCCGCGACTTTACGCGCATCGCAGCGTCTGATCCGACCATGTGGCGCGACGTGTTTTTGTCCAACAAAGAAGCGACCTTAGAGATCCTTGGCCGCTTCACGGAAGAGCTGTTTGCCCTGCAACGCGCGATCCGGACCGGCGATGGTGACCACCTGTTTGACTATTTCACTCGAACCCGCGCGATCCGCCGTGGTATTATCGAAGCCGGGCAAGACACGGAAGCGCCTGATTTCGGGCGTTCGGTAAAGCACGATTAAGCCGGATACGAGGGTGTGATGACGAGTGTGGTTTGTGGTTGGTTTGTACGGAACGCTGGGGCAGTTGCCGTGATGGCGGTAATGGGTGGCGCGGCGTTCGCCGAGGCGTCTCGCCCGGAACCTCGTCCGAGTGTCGAAGAGCCGCCTGCGCAATCTATCCACCTGCGTCCGGTGGCACGCCCTGCTTCCGCGTCTGTTTTGGTTGCGCCAGAACAGCCTGCCGAGCCGACAAAGCTTGCCGTTGCTACGTCACTGCGCCCTATCAGCCGCCCCAAGGGCTTTGCCCGAAAAATTGCTTCCTCGACGCCCAAGCCTGCAACCTCGGGTCGTCGTGGCCGGATTTGCGGTGTGAACGAGATCAAGGGACAAGCAATTTCGGCCATTCCGGGCAAGATTAGCGGGTGTGGTATTTCCTCCCCCGTTCGTGTGACCGAGGTATCGGGTGTGAAATTGAGCCAAGCGGCAGTGATGGATTGCACCACGGCCAAGGCGTTGAACAGTTGGGTGCGTGAAGGTGTCTTTCCTGCTGTCGGCCGACTAGGTGGTGGTCCGTCATCTCTGCGCGTTGTCGCGCATTACGCTTGCCGCACCCGCAACAACAAGCGCGGTGCGAAGATCAGCGAACATGGAAAGGGCCGCGCAGTGGATATTGCAGGGATCCGTTTGAAAAACGGGACCGAGCTGTCCGTGCTGCGTGGCTGGCGAGATCCGGTACAGGGCAAGGCATTGAAGAAAATGCACAAAGCCGCTTGTGGGCCGTTTGGCACCGTACTTGGCCCCAACGCAGACAAGTATCATCAGGACCATTTCCATTTTGACACCGCCCGCTATCGCAGCGGATCTTACTGTCGCTGACGTCTTAGCGGATCTTGATGATCGGGGCCGAGCCGACAGGAATTGGCCCAAGGAACACCGCCCCGCCGGACAGGCGCAGGGTCACATCCAAGGTTTCCGAGTTGCCGGACAGCCCTGCCACAAACTGAAGCGCGCCAGTGACAGTGTTGACCAGCTCGGGCGCAATGGCACCAGATGCTTCTGCAATCTCGATCATCTTACGCCAGTTCTTGGCCTTGATCGCGATTTCACCGTTGGGAATGCCTCGATCATCAACGTCGACCGTACCGACCGCTTTCAGACCTAGCTCTCCCCATTGTGCATCCAGCTCGCTCAGCTCAATCCGAGTGATCTGAGGGCGGGCGTCTTCGACCGCGTGCCGATCCCATGGGCCGGTGAAATCTATGCTGGCATCAAGAAATGCACGTTCGAACACCGGAGGAAGCAGATCTCCACCAGCAAAGCTTTGCACAAAGGACGAAGCCGGCAGAAGCCCCGTTGCCTCGAAATGAATGTCGTGGCGGTTCGGAGCAGCCGATGACTTGCGCGTCGCAATCTGCCCAGATTCAAGTCCCGCGGTCCAGCCAGCGTTGGATTGCATGGTCAGGTTCTCGATCACGATCGAGCTGCGATCCAGCGGCAAGTCTGGGCTTGGATCAAAGACCAGCGACCCTTTGAACGTGTCCGCTTGAAAGGTGATGTTCTGTTCGGGTGAAGATAGCACTTGCTGCCCCGGCCAGACCGCGATCACGTGATTGGGTTGATACGACAAGGCCAAGACTTGGAATTCGCCCGCGCTCCACGCAAGACCAGTCTCGGGATCCGCCAACTCCAATCCGGTGAAGATCGTGTCGAACCGGTTGGGGAAGCCTCTCGTCGAGACATCGGCTGCCTGCGATACCCATCCATCACTGCGGCGATCTTCAATCCAGCCCTTGAATGCGCTTTCGACACCCTTCGCGCCGATGAACCAATACCCAGCCCAAAGCCCGGCCAGAACCACTGCAATCACTACCAGCTTACGCATCTTCAATTCCCTTTTGCGCGACACATGCTTATAGGCGTGTTTACTGCGCGAATGACGGAAGGGCGAGTGAAATGAGCAACGGCGATTTGTGGGTGTTCGGCTATGGCTCGTTGATGTGGAACCCCGGCTTCGAACATGACGAGGCGCAGGTGGCCACTCTACCCGACTATCACCGCAGTTTCTGTATGCGCTCGATCCACCATCGCGGCACCGACGACCACCCGGGGCTGGTATTGGCTTTGGATGAATTGTCCGGCGCGCATTGTCAGGGGCTGGCCTTCCGTGCGCGCCCCGGCACCTATAACCAGACCATGGCCGATCTGCGCGAGCGCGAGCTTGTGTCCTCGGCCTATCTGGAGAAGCGTCTGATGATCGATCTGCGCGATGGCCGCCGGGTCGAAGCCGTGACCTATGTGATTGACCCCGATCATGTGCAGTACTGCCAGATTGAACTGACTGAACAGGCGCAGATAATCTCGACCGCTGTTGGGGGTAGGGGGCCGAATACCGAATATCTTTACAATACAGCAAGTCACCTGACCGAACTTGGCATTGAAGACGAAGATCTGTCGTGGTTGTCACGGCAGGTCCGTGTATTGACGGGGGCTTGAAGCCCGCGGACAGAAAGCTTGGCAGAAAATAAAAACCTGCCTATCCTGACGCCAATAACAATGGCGACAAGGACTTACCCCGCATGGATCACCCGGATCGCGGGACGCTGACCGCGCCCAAAAGAAAAGGCATCGAGCCGTCTTTTACCCATCCCGTGCGTCAGATCGTTCTGATGCTGATTGCCTTGGGCCTTGTTGGCTTCGGCACATTCGTGGCGTTGCCGCATGTGCTGCCAGTGTTCATGGCGAACCTGTATTTGAACGGGTTTATCCTGTTCGTCTTTGTCATCGGTCTGCTGGCCTGTTTCTGGCAGGTTTGGCAAGTCTTCGCCTCGGTCGGTTGGATCGAGGGCTTTGTACAGCAGCGCGACGCGCACGATCCCGACAGCGCCCCGCGCCTTTTGGCGTCGCTGGCGGCCCTGATGCGTTCAAATCGTGGGACGCAACTTCAGATCGGCGCGGCGTCATCGCGTTCGATCCTGGACAGTATCGCCACCCGGATCGACGAAGCGCGCGACATCACGCGCTACATCGTCAACTTGTTGATCTTCCTTGGCCTTCTGGGCACGTTCTTTGGCCTTGCGACAACCGTCCCCGCAGTGGTTGAAACCATTCGCTCGCTTGCACCGGGCGAAGGCGAAGGTGGGGTCGAGGTGTTCAACCGCCTGATGACCGGGTTGGAAGAGCAGCTTGGCGGCATGGGTACAGCGTTTTCGTCCTCGCTTTTGGGGCTTGCCGGATCGCTGGTCGTCGGATTGATGGAGCTTTTCGCAGGTCACGGTCAGAACCGGTTCTATCGTGAACTGGAAGAATGGCTGTCGACCATTACCAAGCTCAGCTATGCCTCGGGTGATGGTGAAGACGCGTCTGAAGCCGGCGCCTATCTGGGCATTCTGGCCGAGCAGATCGAAACCATGCAGACCATGTTTGTTCAAACGGATGCACAACGCACGATGATGGATGAGCGGTTGCGGTCGTTGGCAACCAATGTCGAAGCGCTGACAACGCAATTGGCGCAGGATGACGGGCAGACGCAAGCATTGATGCAGATCGCCGAAAGCCAAGAGGCCGTGCGCCAGATCCTTGAGACCAACGCTTCTGATGAGGAAACGCATGTGGATGCAGAAAGCCGGATGCGCCTGCGTTCGATTGACGTGCAGCTTTTGCGTATTCTGGAAGAAATGCAGGCGGGACGGCAGGAAAGCTTGGCCGATCTGCGCGGTGATCTGGCAACTCTGACCCACGCGATCCGTGTCGCCTCGGGTCAGGAGCAAGGCTAAGCCATGGCGCTGACCCGCCGATCAACCCAGCGCATGAGCGGGTCAATCTGGCCCGGATTCGTGGATGCAATGACCGCGCTTTTGCTGGTTCTGATGTTCGTTCTGACGATCTTCATGATTGTGCAGTTTATCCTGCGCGAGACGATCTCAGGGCAAGAAAACGAGTTGGATGAGCTGTCGGCACAGGTGTCCGAGCTAGCGGATGCACTGGGGTTGGAGCGCAACCGAACCGAGGCACTTCAGGGCGAAGTCGGCACACTGAATGCGACGCTCAGCGAGGCGCGTTCGATATCTGAGGCGCAGGCTGCGATGATTGCCCAGCTGACGACGCAGACTGAAAGCCAAGCTGCTGAGCTTACCGCTCAGGCTGCGAAGATCACCAGTTTCGAGGCCCAGGTGGCTACGCTTTTATCCGAACGGGATCGTGCCTTGGCCGAGGGTGAGGCACTTAGCGCGAGTGTTGAAGAGCTTGAAGTCGCCCGCACCCAACTGTTGAACGAACAAGAGGCGTTGCAACTGGCCTTGGCCAAAGCGCGTGACGAAGTTGACGCCAGCGCCGAGGATGCGCGTCTCGCTGCAGCCAAACGCGAGGCGTTGGAGGCATTGGTTGCTGATCTAGAAGTGAAGGTCACCGATGGACAGACGGCGCTGGACGAAGAAGAGGCCGGGCGTTTGGCCGAAGCCGCAGCTGCTGAAGCCCTGCGTGAACGGCTGCAGAATGCAGACACCGAATTGACCGCGATGACTCTGGCCCTTGAAGAAGAGCGCAAACGGGCGGAGGACACGCTGACCCTTCTGGCAGCGGCCAAGACCGCGGGCGTGGATCTGGACAAGCGGTTGGCGGCGGCCTTGTTGCAGCTCGAGGAACAGGCAGCTGATGGGCAGGACACAGCAGAACTGCGCGACCGGCTTGACGCGGAACTGGCAGCGCGTCTGGACGCCGAACAATTTGCGAGTGAAGCGCTTACCGAGTCCGAGCAACGTGCGCGCCTGCTGGCGGCTGCAAACTTGGCGCTGGCAGAGGAAGAGGCTCAAAGTGCTGAAAGCCAGCGCAAGATTGCGCTGCTAAACGAACAAGTCGCCGCATTACGGACGCAGCTGGGTAGTTTGCAGGCCATTCTGGATGAAGGATCAACACGCGATCAGGCTGCACAGGTTCAAATCCAAAAGCTGGGGTCCGAGCTGAATGCGGCCCTTGCGCGAGTTGCATCTGAAGAGCGCAGACGCGCCGAGTTAGAAGAGGCCGAGCGAAAACGGCTGGAGGAAGAGGCCAAAGAGCTGTCTGCTTATCGGTCCGAGTTCTTTGGCAAGCTGCGCGAGGTTTTGGGCAACCGCGAGGGTGTTCAGATCGTGGGCGACCGCTTTGTGTTCTCATCCGAAGTGCTGTTCGCCAGTGCTCGTGCAGAACTTCAGCCCGAAGGTCAAGCACAGGTTGCGCGTGTCGCCTTGTTGCTGTCAGACGTGGCCGGCGAGATCCCGGACGAGGTGGATTGGGTGATCCGCGTTGACGGACATACGGACAACGTGCCGTTGTCCGGCACGGGCGAGTTTCGCAACAATTGGGCCCTCAGTCAGGCGCGCGCCTTGTCGGTGGTCGAGTACATGATCGATGAGTTGGGCTTCCCGCCGGAACGGCTGGCCGCGACCGGCTTTGGCGAATACCGCCCGGTGAACCCTGAGAACACCCCTGAAGCCCGCACCCAGAACCGCAGGATCGAGTTGAAACTGACCGAGCGTTAGGGCGCTGTCAGGGTTGTTGTGATTGTGATGCGGTCGATTTCGTGGCCGCCGCGCATCAGAGACGCAATGCCTTGGTAATGACCGGGCTGCGTGTTTCCGTTGTGAAGAAGCCGCCCGGCCGCGCGCATGGCTCGGGCCTGCGTGGCATCCAATACCTCTTCGTGATCATGGAAGGTTCCCATTGGACCATGAATGACAAGGCGCATCAGGTCGCCCGTCTGTGCGCCAAACAATTGTGCCCAGAACACCAGTGCGCCATCCCCGATGTTGATCTGGCGATGGTGCGCCTGTCCCCATTTTACTTTGTCAAAATCAGGCAGTTGGAAACCGAACCCTGCATTCACAAAACCGCTGGGGAGATAGTCGATCTTGTCAGCCCAGAGGGAACGTGCATCATCCCCGCCGCAATAGGTCAATGGATCCGCGTTGAAGGGGTCGACGACCTGGCCGTCTTTGCGAACGGAAAGATGCAAGTGCGGAAATTCGGTTCGTCCGGACATGCCGATTTGGCCAAGTGTGGTTTGCAATCCTACGCGCTGTCCAATTTCGACAGTGACACTGCTATTGCGTAGATGGCAGTATTGGCTTTCCCAACCGCCGCCGTGATCAACCACGACTCCGTTGCCACAGTCCTGCCCGTGGAGATGTTCGAAAGAGGCCGAAAGAAATTGGTCTTTGGTGCCAACACGAACCCTACGCACCACGCCGGGCGCGACTGGCCTAACGTCAACGCCTGCCTGTGCAGCTACGTCCGAGATCAGCGCGATGTCCGTACCGGTATGGCCGTCGTTTGAGAGCGCGCCACAGGTGAAATCAGCGGCCCCTTTGCTGGGATCAGCATCCACATAGTTTTGGATGAAACAGTCTTTCCCTAGCGCGCAGTCTACAGGGAAGCTCAGAACCGGATCACGCGCCGCAACCGGAGTTGCGGCGCTGATCATCAATAGTGCAGCCCCAAGGGCACGCATCAGTCTGCGGGCAGAAGCGGGGGCTTCTTGCGGCGGCCAATGCGCGGTGTTTTGGGTTCTTCAAAACGAAGATCCAGCTTGCCACCTTTGATGCCCACCTGCACCAAACCACCTTTTGCCAGCTTGCCGAACAAAAGCTCTTCGGCCAGCGGTTTCTTGATGTGCTCTTGGATCACGCGGCCTAAGGGGCGTGCGCCCATGCGATCGTCATAGCCTTTGTCTGCAATCCATTCGGCAGCAGCGCGGGTCAGTTCGATGTGCACACCACGATCCATCAGCTGGGCCTCAAGTTGCAGTACGAACTTCTCGACCACTTGCAGGATCACTTCTTTGCCAAGCGGCGCGAAGCTGATCACCGCGTCCAGACGGTTACGGAATTCCGGCGTAAACGTGCGTTCGATGGCGGCGGTATCTTCGCCCTCGCGACGGTCGCGGCCAAAGCCGATTGCGGCCTTGGCTTGCTCGGACGCGCCCGCGTTCGAGGTCATGATCAAGACCACGTTACGGAAACTGACGGTGCGGCCGTTATGGTCCGTCAGTTCGCCGTTATCCATCACTTGCAGCAGGATGTTGTAGACATCCGGGTGTGCCTTCTCGATCTCGTCCAGCAGCAATACGCAATGCGGATGCTGATCAACGCCATCGGTCAGAAGACCGCCCTGATCGAAACCGACATAGCCCGGAGGTGCACCGATCAGACGGCTGACCGCGTGTTTCTCCATATATTCGGACATGTCAAAGCGCAGAAGTTCCACTCCCAGATTGTCGGCCAGTTGCTTGGCAACTTCGGTTTTACCCACACCGGTCGGGCCAGCGAACAGATAGTTGCCGATGGGCTTTTCGGGTTCGCGCAGACCGGCGCGTGACAGTTTGATCGCCGAAGATAGCGCCTCGATCGCGGTATCCTGACCGAACACAACGCGCTTCAGTGACTTCTCAAGATCGCGCAGGGTTTCCGCGTCATCTTTCGATACGCTTTTCGGCGGGATGCGGGCGATCTTGGCCACAACGGCTTCGATTTCCTTCGTGCCGATGGTCTTGCGCCGTTTCGAAGCGATCAGCAGATGCTGTGCGGCACCGGCTTCGTCGATTACGTCGATGGCCTTATCCGGCAGCTTGCGGTCGTTGACATAGCGATCCGACAGCTCGACGGCCGACTTGATCGCATCAGCCGTGTATTTCACGCCGTGATGCTCCTCGAAATACGGTTTCAAGCCTTGAAGGATCTTCACCGCATCATCGACCGTCGGTTCGTTCACGTCGATTTTCTGGAAACGACGCGACAGGGCGCGGTCTTTTTCGAAATGCTGGCGGAATTCTTTGTAGGTGGTCGATCCCATGCAGCGCAGCTTGCCGCCCTGAAGCGCAGGCTTCAGCAGGTTCGAGGCATCCATTGCCCCACCCGAGGTCGCACCGGCACCGATCACCGTGTGAATTTCGTCGATGAATAAAACCGCGTCGGGGTGGTCTTCCAGCTCTTTCATCACGGCTTTCAGGCGTTCTTCGAAATCTCCGCGATAACGGGTCCCTGCCAGAAGCGCACCCATGTCGAGCGAATAGATCGTGGTTTCCGACAGGATCTCGGGCGTTTCGCCGCCGACGATCTTGGTGGCCAGACCTTCTGCGATTGCGGTTTTGCCCACGCCAGGATCACCCACCAGAAGCGGGTTGTTCTTGCGGCGGCGGCAGAGCACCTGAATCGCACGCTCGACCTCATGGGCGCGTCCGATCAAGGGATCGATTTCGCCTTCACGCGCCTTGGCGTTCAGATCGACGCAGTATTTTGCGAGCGCACTATCGTTTTCTTCGGCGGGTTGGGCATCTTGCACATCCTCGTCATCGAATTCAGTCGAGCCAGAGATCGGGCGCGCCTCGCCAAAGCCGGCCTCTTTCGCGACTCCATGGGCGATATAGTTCACCGCGTCATAGCGGGTCATGTCTTGTTCTTGCAGGAAGAACGCCGCGTTCGATTCACGCTCGGCAAAGATGGCGACCAGAACGTTGGCGCCCGTCACCTCGGTCCGGCCCGAGCTTTGAACATGGATCGCAGCACGTTGGATCACGCGCTGGAAGGCGGCAGTAGGCACTGCTTCATTGCCCTCGATATCAGTAATCAGCGACGTCAGTTCTTCGTCGATGAATTCGACAAGCACCTTGCGCAGCACATCAAGGTCGACCGAACAGGCCTGCATCACTCGTGCAGCGTCTGGTTCGTCCAGAAGGGCCAGCAGCAAATGCTCTAGCGTCGCAAGCTCGTGCTTGCGGTCATTTGCCAAAGCCAACGCCTGATGGATGGCCTCTTCGAGGGGTTTTGAAAAAGATGGCATGTTGCGCACTCCTCGTAAGTTCAGCGGTGGACATCGCTGGCGATTGCTTCGCCTATTAACCGTTGCCTCATATAGTTAAGGTTCGGTTGTCCTTGCGTCGCTATCAAGACCTTTCTGGTCAATTTCTGCTCGCACAAGCGTGATTTCGCGGGATTTGACTTAAAAATCATCTTTCCGGGCGCGGATCTCGGCAAAGACGTCGGCATCGGTGGCGGTCTTCATATGTAGGGCCGCTTTGACGGACGACAAGTGCGCACGCAGAAATGGGTTGGTTTCCAGTTCGTCCGACAGAAGGGACGGGACCGTTGGACGGCGCTCTGCGCGGGCGGTTTCGACTTGTTCTCGGCGTGCACGCAAAGCGTCGTTCTCTGGCTCGATCGTGATCGCGAACGAGATATTGCCTGCCGTGTATTCGTGACCCGAACAGATCAGCGTATCAGGGGGCAGTTTGGACAGGCGTTGAAGGCTATCCCACATCTGCTCAGGGCGACCCTCGAACAAGCGGCCGCATCCCATGGCCATCAGGCTATCCCCGGTGAAGGCAGCATTGGCAGCGGGAACATACAGCGCAATGTGGCCAATCGTGTGGCCGGGGACGTCCAGAACTTCGACGGTGTGCCCCGCAAAGTCATAACTGGCTCCCGGCACAAGTGCCTGATCCAGCGGCGGCAGGCGATGTTTGTCTGCGTCGGCCCCAACAACGCGCGCATTTGTGGTGGCAACCAAATCGGCAACCCCGTCAATGTGATCCCAATGGTGGTGAGTCAGCCAAATTTCCGACAGGCTCCAGCCGCGTTTTGCCAGCTCGGCCTCGATTGGGGCAGATTCGGGAGCATCGATCAGCGCGGTTTTCCCTGA
Organism: Aliiroseovarius sp. S253; assembly: GCF_049800855.1. Lineage (NCBI taxonomy): Bacteria > Pseudomonadati > Pseudomonadota > Alphaproteobacteria > Rhodobacterales > Paracoccaceae > Aliiroseovarius > Aliiroseovarius sp. S253. The sequence continues at coordinate 310,474 of NZ_JBNAFW010000001.1, forward strand.
CTTGGCGTCATGCAGTAAAAATGCATAATTATCCGAAAGGCAGGGAATTGTGACGAGTTCGAGCATATTGGTTCTCCGTGTTGGGGGATCAGTCTTGCTCAAACAACCCAGAGCCTCAATACTGGTTATGCGTCTGAGGGATAAAAATGGTGGGAGAAAAGCCTCATTCAGTTGCGCATGAGCGCGAAGATGGCCGCATGTCCGCGCCGTCTGCGGCACGTAATTTGTCGCCAATTCTCGAGGCCATGACCCGTTATGTGCCGTCGCAGGGTGTCGCGCTAGAGCTGGCCTCGGGGACCGGCGAGCATATCGTCGAATACGCAAGAAAGTTTCCGAACATTATTTGGCAGCCTACGGATATCGATCCCGAACGTCTGAACAGCATTGATGCATGGCGGGCTGAACGCGGCATTCAAAACATGCGGATGGCCCAGTTTCTGGATGCCAGCGCACCTTCTTGGCGCACCGGGCCGATGTCGATGGTCGTGACCGTGAACCTGATGCATCTGATCGATGCGCCCACAGCGCAGGCCGTCATTGCAGGCGTTGCGCGCAATCTGGCACCTGGCGCGTGTTGGTTCCTTTACGGTCCGTTCCGTACTGGCGGAGACTTCCGCAGCGATGGGGACAAGGCGTTTCACGCATCCCTGACAGCCCATGATCCGCAAATCGGATACAAGGATCTAGAGAAGCTTGAAGCTTGGGCTGCGGACGCTGGCTTGCGCCGCGCCGACTTGATCGAAATGCCAGCCAACAACCTTGCTCTGGTGTTGCGCCGCTCCGGAGCGTGAAGATCGGGCATTCCATTTTTAAAGTGATCAGGTAATCTCGGCTTAAACAGACCGGGGTCGACGGACGTTTCATGCATCTTGATGTGCAGGATCTAAGGAATTTCTATTACCGCAGCATGTTGGGGCGCGCGGCGCAAAAGGCGATCCGAGAGAAAGTGATCAGTTTGTGGCCCCAAGGCCAAGCCAAAGGGCAAACCGTAGCGGGTTACGGCTTTGCGGTGCCTTTGCTGCGACCCTACTTGCCTACAGCGCGCCGGGTGGTCGGGCTGATGCCCGCACCGCAGGGTGTGATGCCGTGGCCGGCCGGCATGCCTAATGTCTCGGTGCTGGTGGAAGATACCTTATGGCCCTTGGACACGGGTATGGTGGATCGGCTGGTTGTGATGCACGGGCTCGAAACCTCCGAGACGCCCAGCCAATTGCTGGAAGAATGCTATCGCGTGCTTGGCCCCGGCGGCCGCGCATTGTTTATCACGCCTAACAGGGCCGGATTGTGGGCGCGGTCGGATGCCACGCCATTTGGCTATGGGCGGCCATATTCTTTAGGGCAGCTGGAAGGCCAATTGCGCGAGCATGGCTTTCAGGTCGAGCGACACTTGTCGTCCTTGTATCAACCTCCGTCAGGAAAACGGTTCTGGCGCAAGACCGGCACCTTCTGGGAACGTGCTGGCCATCAGTTGCCTGTCATACTCGCTGGCGGCGTGTTGATGGTTGAGGTCACGAAACAGGTGCCGGCCCCCAAGCGCCCGGGACTGGCGCAGGCAGTCCGTCGACCCATGAAAGTGTTGGAAGGGCTTGGCGTACCCGAGCCCAGTGCCTCGCGGCAGGGCAAGCTTTAGGCACAGAATCAGTCGCGCTTTGAGCGCCGGTTTGAACTGCATACCAATAGATTATGCCTGAAAAGCACAGCTTCAGGGCTAAACGGTATGCAAAGGTATTCCGTTTTGAGGTGCCCATGTTTCGCCCGCTAATCGGCAAATTGTCCCTAGGGTTAAGGGGTATGCGCGGATTGGCGGCGAAATCTAACGAAACCTAAGCCTGAAATGTTGGCGATAAACCCGCGCAAGCCTGTTGCGAGGTAGGGTATTCCCTGTTACATGCGACGACGATTTAGATAGTACGCGCGAAAGTGCGGCTTCTGTAGGCCGCCCCGGTTTGCCACGCAAACCACGATGGGGCTTAGTACATCGGAAGGGTGGACGTGTCCGAACCAGTCTCGATCTCAACTGGCATTGCCCAACGTTATGCCACGGCCATCTTTGAATTGGCCAAAGAGGGCAAAGAACTGAAAGCAGTTGAAGCGGATGTTGCCGCTCTTGATGCTGCTCTCGCCGATAGCTCTGATCTTGTTGACCTGATCAATTCGCCGGTGCACACCCGCGAAGAACAGGCCGGCGTTGTCGCAGCTGTCGCCAAGAAAATGAAACTTTCGTCGACGGTCGCAAACGCACTGAGCCTGATGGCTCAGAAACGTCGTTTGTTCGTGCTTCCTCAGCTTCTGGACGCCATGCGCGCCCTGATCGCCGAGGATAAGGGTGAGATCACTGCAGAAGTGACCGCAGCCAAAGCCATGACCAAGGCGCAACAAGACAAACTTGCCAAGGCTCTGAAAGCCTCAACCGGCAAGGATGTAAACATCAACCTGGCCGTCGATGAATCGCTTATCGGTGGCCTGGTCGTGAAAGTGGGCTCGCAAATGATCGATACGTCGGTCAAGGCCAAGCTCGATGCACTTCAGAATTCCATGAAAGAGGTCGGATAATGGGTATCCAAGCAGCAGAAATTTCTGCGATCCTGAAGGACCAGATCAAGAACTTCGGCCAGGAAGCCGAAGTGGCCGAAGTTGGCCGCGTTCTGTCGGTCGGTGACGGTATCGCTCGTGTATACGGTCTGGACAATGTTCAGGCAGGTGAGATGGTCGAATTCCCCGGTGGTATCCGCGGGATGGCTCTGAACCTTGAAGCTGACAACGTTGGTGTTGTTATCTTCGGTTCCGACCGCGACATTAAAGAAGGCGACACTGTAAAGCGTACGAACTCCATCGTGGACGTTCCTGCTGGTGACGAACTTCTGGGTCGCGTTGTTGACGGTCTGGGTAACCCGATCGACGGCAAAGGTCCGATCAAAACCAAAAAGCGCAACGTCGCTGACGTTAAAGCACCGGGCATCATCCCGCGTAAATCGGTTCACGAACCGATGGCAACCGGCCTGAAATCGGTTGACGCTATGATCCCGATCGGCCGTGGCCAGCGAGAGCTGATCATTGGCGACCGTCAGACCGGTAAAACTGCCGTTGCTCTGGACGCGATCCTGAACCAGAAATCGTACAACGAAGCCGCTGGCGACGACGAGAGCAAGAAGCTCTACTGCGTCTACGTAGCTGTTGGCCAGAAGCGCTCGACTGTTGCGCAGCTGGTGAAGAAACTGGAAGAAAGCGGCGCGATTGAATACACGATCGTTGTTGCTGCAACCGCTTCGGACCCCGCTCCGATGCAGTTCCTGGCACCCTATGCCGCAACCGCGATGGCCGAGCACTTCCGCGACAACGGTCGCCACGCCCTGATCATCTATGATGACCTGTCGAAACAGGCTGTGTCGTATCGTCAGATGTCGCTGCTTCTGCGCCGCCCGCCGGGCCGTGAAGCTTATCCGGGTGACGTTTTCTATCTTCACTCGCGTTTGCTGGAACGTTCGGCCAAGCTGAACGAAGACTATGGCGCAGGTTCGCTGACCGCTCTGCCGGTTATTGAAACCCAAGGTGGCGACGTGTCGGCCTTTATTCCGACCAACGTGATCTCGATCACCGACGGCCAGATCTTCCTGGAAACCGAGCTGTTCTATCAGGGTATCCGCCCTGCTGTGAACACCGGTCTGTCGGTTTCGCGTGTTGGTTCGTCGGCTCAGACGAAAGCAATGTCGTCGGTTGCTGGCCCGGTTAAACTGTCGCTGGCTCAGTATCGCGAGATGGCTGCGTTTGCTCAGTTCGGTTCGGACCTTGATGCCTCGACCCAGCAGCTGCTGAACCGTGGTGCCCGTCTGACGGAACTGATGAAGCAGGCTCAGTATTCGCCGCTGACCAACGCTGAAATCGTTTGCGTGATCTATGCTGGTACCAACGGCTACCTGGACAAGATCGACGTATCCGAAGTTGGTCGTTTCGAAGCAGGCCTTCTGAACCACCTGCGTCAGAAACACGCCGATCTTCTTGCCGACATCACCGACAATGACCGCAAGGTTAAAGGTGAGCTTGAGGACAAGGTCAAAGCAGCGCTGGACGCGTTCGCCGCTGACTTCGCTTAAGGGGGCTCAGACAGATGCCCAACCTTAAGGACCTCAAAAATCGGATCGAAAGCGTCAAGTCGACGCGGAAGATCACGAAGGCCATGCAGATGGTGGCCGCCGCAAAACTGCGGCGGGCACAGGAAGCGGCCGAAGCAGGTCGTCCCTACGCAGAACGGTTCAACGCCGTTCTGGGTGGGCTGGCAGCTTCGTCGGGGGGCGACAGCGCTCCGAAACTGCTTTCGGGTACGGGTTCGGATCAAGTCCACATGCTTGTGGTCATGACTGCCGAGCGCGGCCTTTGCGGTGGCTTCAACTCGTCGATCGCCAAAATGGCGCGCGCCAAAGCTGAAGAACTGATCGCTTCGGGCAAAACAGTCAAAATGCTGACTGTTGGCAAGAAGGGTCGTGAACAGCTGAAGCGCGACTTCGAAGACCAGATGGTTGACCATGTGGATCTTTCGGGTGTGCGCAACGTCGGTTACGACAACGCGCAAGGCATCGCCAACGACCTTATCCATCGTTTCAACGAGGGTGAGTTCGACGTCGCGACGATCTTCTACAACAAGTTCGAAAGCGTGATCAGCCAGATCCCGACTGCCCAGCAGGTTATTCCGGCCAGCTTCGATGCCCCTGAAGAGGGTGCTGAAGAAGTGTCGACCGTATATGACTATGAGCCGTCGGAAGAAGGCATTCTTGCAACGCTGCTGCCTTCGGGCGTGGCAACGCAGGTCTTCACCGCGCTGTTGGAAAACGGTGCCTCCGAGCAGGGCGCGCGGATGTCCGCTATGGACAACGCAACCCGCAACGCAGGCGACATGATCGACAAACTGACCATTCAGTTCAACCGTTCGCGTCAGGCCGTGATCACCAACGAACTTATCGAAATCATTTCGGGCGCTGAGGCGCTCTAAGGAACCGGAGAAACAACAATGGCTAACGCTAAAGGTAAAATCACTCAGGTGATTGGCGCCGTTGTGGACGTTCAATTCGAGGATGCCCTTCCCGAAATTCTGAACGCGCTCAACACCGACAACAATGGCAACAAACTCGTCCTGGAAGTGGCGCAGCACCTCGGTGAAAACACCGTCCGCTGTATCGCTATGGACGCGTCCGAAGGTCTGGTTCGCGGCCAGGAAGTCACCGACACCGGTGCTCCGATCGCTGTTCCGATCGGCAACGCCACTCTGGGCCGTATCCTGAACGTCATCGGCGAGCCCGTTGACGAAAAAGGCCCCGTGAAATCGAAAGCCAGCCGCCCGATCCACGGCGACGCACCGGCTTTTGAAGACCAGTCGACCGAAACCGAAATTCTGACCACCGGCATTAAGGTTATCGACCTGCTGGCCCCCTACACCAAGGGTGGTAAAATTGGTCTGTTCGGCGGTGCCGGCGTTGGTAAAACCGTTCTGATCATGGAACTGATCAACAACATCGCTAAAGTGCACTCGGGTGTGTCCGTGTTCGCTGGTGTTGGTGAGCGTACCCGTGAAGGTAACGACCTGTACCACGAGATGATCGAATCGGGCGTTATCGTTCCCGACGATCTGGAGAAGTCGAAAATTGCGCTGGTCTACGGCCAGATGAACGAGCCTCCCGGTGCACGTATGCGTGTTGCTCTGTCGGGTCTGACCCTGGCGGAACAGTTCCGTGACGACACCGGTTCGGACGTTCTGTTCTTCGTCGACAACATCTTCCGCTTCACCCAAGCTGGTTCGGAAGTTTCGGCTCTGCTGGGTCGTATTCCTTCGGCGGTTGGTTATCAGCCGACGCTGGCCACCGACATGGGTGCCATGCAGGAACGTATTTCGTCGACCAAATCGGGTTCGATTACTTCGGTTCAGGCCGTGTACGTACCTGCGGATGACCTTACCGACCCTGCACCCGCAACCTCGTTTGCCCACCTTGACGCTACGACCGTTCTGGACCGTGCGATCTCGGAAAAAGGCATCTACCCGGCTGTGGACCCGCTTGGTTCGACTTCGCGTCTGCTTGACCCGCTGGTCATCGGTGAAGAGCACTACAAGGTTGCCACCGACGTTCAGGAAATCCTTCAGCGCTACAAGTCGCTGCAGGACATCATCGCCATCCTTGGCATGGACGAACTGTCGGAAGAAGATAAGCTGACTGTTGCGCGCGCTCGTAAGATCGAACGCTTCCTGTCGCAGCCCTTCGACGTGGCAAAAGTGTTCACCGGCTCGGACGGTGTTCAGGTTCCGCTGGAAGACACCATCAAGTCGTTCAAGGCTGTTGTGGCTGGCGAATACGACCACCTGCCCGAAGGCGCCTTCTACATGGTTGGCGGCATCGATGAAGTGATCGCCAAAGCCGAAAAAATGGCAGCTGACGCTGCTTAATCGGGACCGAGACGGGGGAGGTTACCCTCCCCCTGATCACCCCTGAAGGAGATCCCAAATGGCTGATACGATGCAATTTGATCTGGTGTCGCCCGAACGGAGCCTCGCTTCGCTTCAGGCAACCGCCGTTCAGCTGCCGGGCGCCGATGGCGACATGACTGCGATGCCGAACCACGCGCCGACGATTACCACGTTGCGCCCTGGTATCGTTCGCGTTGAATCGCCGGAAGGCAACGCCGAGTTCGCTGTGACTGGTGGGTTTGCTGAAGTGACCGCCAATGGCACCTCGGTTCTGGCCGAACGCGCCCTGCCTGTTTCGGAAGTGACACAGGATGTTCTGGACGGGTTCGTTTCGGATGCGGCTGCCGCATCGGAAAACGCAACCGCCGAGAACTTGGACGAACTGGCCAAACGCACGGTGGATATCGCTGCAATGGCAAGTGAACTGGGTCTGTCCGTGAAAGGCTAAGCCCGCGGAACATGATTATTGAAAAGCCCCGCCCTAATCGGCGGGGCTTTTTGCGTTTGCGCTTTGCCGTTCTTCGCGTCACAGATATGCGCAAAGGAGCGCATGATGCAAAACCGCGGGGCTATCTGGTTCATTTTGGCCACCATCCTTCTGGATGCTGTGGGCATTGGGATTGTGTTTCCAATCATGCCCGACCTGATGGAGCGTGTGGGGGCTGCCAACACCGCTGACGGTGCGTTTTGGGGCGGTATCCTTATGGCGTCCTATGCGGCGATGCAGTTCCTGTTTGCGCCGGTGATCGGCGGGATCTCGGATAGTCTTGGACGGCGTCCCGTGCTGCTACTGGCACTGGTCACTCTGGCTGTTGATTATGTGGTGATGGCATTGGCCACCACATTCTGGTGGTTGTTGATTGGGCGTGTGCTGGCGGGCATCGCAGGCGCGACCTATATTACTGCGACTGCCTATCTTGCGGATATCTCAAAGCCCGAGGAACGAGCAGCAAACTTCGGGTTGATCGGGGCCACGTTTGGCATCGGGTTTGTCATGGGGCCTGCGATTGGCGGCTTGGTTGCCAGCGTCCACATTACGGCCCCGTTTTGGCTGGCGGCTGCGTTGGCAGCGGTGAACGTAGCGTTTGGCTTGTTTCTGCTACCCGAAAGCTTAGCCCCAGAGAAGCGCCGGGCTTTTACAAAGCGCGACTTAAACCCATTTGGTTCGATCTTAGACGCCTTCCGTCTGCCCGGTCTGATGCTGCCGCTCATCCTGATCTTTGCATTTGAATTTGCCAACATGGTCTATCCCACACTTTGGGCATTCTGGACGCGCGAGGTCTTTGGCTGGGGGACGGCGCTGATTGGCATTTCCCTTGCCTCTTACGGGATCGCGGTTGCATTCACGCAAGGCGTTGTCATGCGCTTCATGCTGCCAAAGCTTGGAGAATACAGGACCCTGATCTTCTCGATCATTTGCGCTCTCGTGGCGTTCATTGCGTTCGGTCTGACCGGAAACGTCTGGGTGATGTTCTCATTCATTATCGTCGCAGCACTAGCTGACATGGCGCCCCCGACGATGACCGCCATGATGGCAAATATGGTCTCTGAAGATAGGCAGGGTTTGCTTCAAGGTGTTATCGCCAGCTTAGGGTCAATCGCTGCTGTGATCGCGCCAATGGTCGTAACAGGCGTCTTCCAGTATTTTGCGGATTCGGATGCTCCAATCTACATGCCCGGTGCTCCATTTCTGCTGTCCGGGCTGATCGTTTTGATCCTTCTGCCCTACTTTTTACGGCTGAAGACTCAACGTTAACTTGTTTTATCCATAGTTTTTGGGCATGAACTGTCTGAATTTTATGGACTACGTTAGATTATGAAGCGAATTCGACCCCATATGCTGGGCGTGGACCGAGGCAGCAAGGTACTGTTCTCGGATTTCGAACATGACGGAGAGATGTGGACTGGAAGTGGTCCGCGCAAACTGCGGTCGGCGATCAGTTTCTCTGAGCCTTTCCTGACGCCCCCCACAGTCACCGTCTCGATGTCGATGTGGGACATCGCGGGCGAAAGCAACCAACGGGCCGACATTCAGGCCGAGAATATAACGACGGAAGGATTTGATATCCTGTTCCGCACTTGGGGAGACACGCGGGTTGCGCGTGTTCGGACTGATTGGCTTGCGATCGGAGAAGTTACAGATGACGAAATCTGGGACGTTTAAAACCAAGACAGTTGAATAAAAAAAGGGCCCCGCGGGGCCCTTTCGTGTCTCTGGTCGCCGAGTTTAGGAATACATTCCTTCGTACAGCGGCTCTAGCGTGTCGTGGTCGAACAGCGACGAGACTGACGTGCCGCCCCAGATGTTCAGGATCGCTTGTGCAAACATCGGTGCGGTGGGCACGACGCGGATGTTCTTGGCATCCAGAACCGGCTTAGTCGGTTCGATGGAATCGGTGATCACTAGAGATTTCATTACCGAGTTCTGCACGCGTTCAACGGCAGGACCGGACATGACGCCATGGGTGATATACGAATGCACTTCCTGTGCGCCTTGCTCCATAAGAACTTCGGCGGCTTTGCACAGAGTGCCAGCGGTGTCGCAGATGTCGTCCACGATGATGCAGCGCTTGCCTTCTACGTTACCGATTACGGTCATCTCGGCCACTTCACCGGCTTTTTCGCGACGTTTGTCGACGATTGCCAGAGGCGCACCAATGCGTTTTGCCAGTTCACGGGCGCGGGCAACACCACCGACATCGGGTGAGATTACCATGACTTCGTCCAGGCAATCCTTGAAGTGATGCTTCACATCCAGCGCAAAGATTGGGCTGGCATAGAGGTTGTCCACGGGGATGTCGAAGAAGCCCTGGATCTGGGCCGCGTGCAGGTCCATTGTCAGAACCCGCTCGATGCCCGACTGTGCGATCAGGTTGGCCACCAGCTTGGCCGAGATCGGCGTGCGGGCCTTGGTGCGTCGATCCTGACGGGCGTAGCCGAAATAGGGGATCACAGCCGTGGCCGAGCGCGCCGACGACCGGCGCAGCGTGTCCGACATGATCAGAAGTTCCATCAGGTTGTCATTTGCCGGGTTCGAGGTCGACTGGATGATGAACATATCCTCGCCGCGCACATTCTCGTAGATCTCGACGAAGACCTCTTGATCGTTGAAGCGTTCGACACGCGCGTCGACAAGCCCAACATTCGAGCCGCGATGCATAGACATGCGTTTCGCAACAGCTTCGGCCAGCGGGCGGTTGGCATTGCCCGAGATAAGTTTCGGTTCAGTGATGGAAGGCATGGCAGCAGATCCCAGAATTGCTCTGTATGACAGAATCGTGACGTTGACACCCAATAGCATCGGGATAGATTTCGGGAAACAGCATTGGCGCAACAGGGGACCGAAAAATGAACCATATTGACTATTATTTCACAGTGCTTTCGCCGTGGGCCTTCTTTGGCGGCAGGCGGTTCGCTCAGATTGCGGACAAGCACGGGGTGTCGGTTACTTTCAAGCCGGTTGATATTGGACAGCTCTTTACCCGCACAGGGGGACAGTTGCCGAAAGATCGCCACCCGTCGCGCATGGAGTATCGCATGCAAGAGCTGAAGCGCTGGTCCAAGGCGCTGGACATGCCGATCAACTTCAATCCGGCGCACTGGCCCACCAATGGTGCGCCTGCATCTTATGCGATCATCGCGGCCCAAAACGCTGGGACAGGAGATGTTGGCGCGCTGGTCGATGCCTTGATGCGGTCGATCTGGATGGACGAGAAAGACATCGCCGAAGATGCAGTCATCAAGGAATGCCTGACCGAGGCCGGATTTGATCCGTCACTTGCGGACAGCGGTCTTCTGATGGGGGCCGAGACCTACGCGAAAAATACCGACGACGCGGTGAATGCGGGCGTGTTCGGATCGCCTTTTTATGTTTGCGACGATGGCGAAAAGTTCTGGGGTCAAGATCGTCTTGACCTTCTGGATGCATATCTGGCCGACAAGGGCTGAACATGTTGGAAGATCTGGGCGGGTGCCCGACCTATTGGGACCAGCAGGGCACCGGTCCGCGCGTGGGGCTGTTCATCCACTGTTCGCTGGCGCATTCAGGCGCATGGCGCGGTGTGCGGACAGTTTTGGGTGATTATATGACATCGCTGGCCTATGACCTGCCGGGGCATGGGCGCAGCGCGGATTGGGACGGGCAGGGCGACTATCAGGACGCCGCGACGCACGTGGCTTTGGAGTTGCTAGCGCGACGTGCGCAAGGACCGGTCGATCTGGTCGGTCACAGCTTCGGAGGGACGATCGCTCTGCGGGTGGCCCAAATCGCGCCAAGCAAGGTGCGCAGCCTGACCTTGTTTGAACCTGTCCTGTTCACCACCGCCAAAGATGATCCAGCCTATGCCGAGAACCACCGCTATATGAACGGTGTCTTTGCCGAGGCGATGCGCGCTGGCGACCGGATGGAAGCAGCGCGTCTGTTCAATTGCCAGTGGGGCGGCGATGCCGGATGGGAGGCGCTGCCAGCCCGTTTGAAACAAGACATGGCAGACCGCATCCACCTGATCCCAGCAGGACGCAGTGTGACGCATGAAGATGTGCACGGACAGGTCGCGCCGGGAGCCTTGGAAAAAGTGACCTTGCCGGTTCTGCTGTTAGAGGGGCAACGCTCGCCCGATCTAGTGCGTGCCGTTCATGATCGGATGCAGGCTCGTTTCCCGAATGTCAGCCGAAAAGTGATTTCCGGCGCGGGGCATATGGGGCCGATCAGTCACTCAAGTGACGTTGCCGCCTGTACTCGCGAACACATTGTGCAGGTCGAAGCCGCCTGATCAGCCTATCGGGCAGGGATTACCCCCGTGCCAGCTCGATAAACCGATCGACCTTCTCGTCCGACATGGACCAGTCTGCGACCATGCGGGCAGTCAGGATCTCGTCGGGATTTTCACCCTCAAGTTGGCCTTCCCAGATGTAATAGGCAGCACCCGCGTCATGCAGACGTTGATGGCCTGCCCGAGTCCAACCTGCAAAGCTCATGTTAGCTTCTGGCTCGTGCAGGAATACGACGCCGTCGATCTGTTTCAGGCCGCGCACCAACCGTGCGTTGGCCGTGTTCGACTGACGCGCCAGATCCAGCCACAGATCGCCATCCAGATAGGCCAGCATCTGCGCCGCCAGATAGCGGTTCTTCGAGAACAGATGCCCGCCGCGTTTACGGCGGAGTTCGAATTCCCATGCGTGTTTGGGGTCGAAGAAAATGACAGCTTCCACACCCATGCAGCCATTCTTGGTGCCGCCGAAGCTGACGACGTCCACGCCAGCCTTCCATGTCATCTCGGCAGGAGTGCATCCCAAAGCGACCAATGCATTGGCGAAGCGCGCTCCGTCCAGATGGACAGGGACTTCAAAGGACTTGGCCACATCGCACAGGGCCTTGATCTCGGCCACTGAATAGACTGTGCCGCGTTCGGTTACGTTGGTGATCGACACCGGGCCGCGCTGCGGGCCATGCACGCCGCGGCTTTCCTCGCCCGCGATGGATATGCGCAGCGCGTCAGGAGACATCTTCGCATTTTCGGCGGGCACCAGTGTCAGTTTCGCACCACCTGTATAGAACTCGGGTGCGTTGCATTCATCCTCGTGGATATGCGCTTCGGGTGAACAGAATATCGTGTCGAAAGGCTGCGTCAGCGTTGCCAGCGAGATCGAGTTCGCCGCTGTGCCCGTTGCCACCAGATACACCGCGGCTTCGGGGGCTTCGAACACCTCGCGAATGCGGGCGGTAACCTGTTCCATGATATCATCAGCCCCGTAAGGCATGGCGTAACCTTCGTTGGCGCGTGCCAAAGCGGCCATCACATTCGGGTGCACAGGACCTGTGTTGTCAGAGGCGAAAAACATCAGTGTGGCTCCTCGATCAGGTGGTCTTCCCATTCGTCTTCCGGGACTTCGAATTCCGGCACCGTCCAGCCCTGAACGCTGCGCCCAGCCTTGTGCACGCTGTCCGGATCGCCCGATACCAGCGGGTGCCAGTCGTACAAGGGTTTGCCTTCGTGACGTAGGCGATAGGCGCAGGATGCTGGCATGAAATAGGCTGTTTCGCCGATGTTTTCCGGCGTCAGGTGGATGCATTCCGGCACGAATTGTAGGCGAATATCGTATTGCGAGCACTGGCAGGTCTCGCCATCCAGAAGGCGGCAAGCGACGCGGGTAAAGACGACGTCTCCGGTGTCTTCATCTTCCAGCTTGTTCAGGCAGCATTTACCGCAGCCATCACACAGCGCTTCCCATTCCTGAGGTGTCAGCTGATCCAGCGGACGTTCCCAGAACTTCTTACGCAGAGAGTTCCCCATCAGTCGGCCAGAAAATCGGCCGCAATCCGCATCTCGCGCAGGGGGCGGACGCGGGCAATCGATTCCTGATACAGCGGATGCGCTTTATAAGCAGCCAGCTGGGCCTCGTCTTCAAACTCGCCATAGACCACCACATCGGGCGAGGGGCCGGGGATCGGATCCTCAAAACGGTTCTCGGCGATTTCCAAACGAATGCAGTCCGGGATGCCCTTTAAAAGCTCCAACCCTTCGCGGACGCGATCACGGTCTTCTGGGCGTTTGGCGGTGAAGAAAACGATATGACGGATCATGGGCGGCTCGAGAGTTGAGAGAGAATGTCGCGCGCGCGCGCGCAGTCCGCGTCCATCTGAGCGATCAGGGCGTCCAGCCCGTCGAACACTTCTTCCGGGCGCAGATAGTCGATCAGGGCGACGGACAGCTGTTCGCCATAGATGTCGCCCTTGAAGTCGAAAATGAAGCTTTCGATGTTGGGCAGGTTTTCCCCGAACATCGGACGTGTCCCCATTGAAGCCGCGCCTCCATAGACGCCTTGATGCGGGCCGGTCAGGATCTCGACCTCGACCACATAGACGCCGAATTTCGGCGGGTGGAGCCCTGCGATCGACATGTTGGCGGTGGGATAACCCAGATCGCGACCACGCTGGTCGCCGCGGATCACTTCACCATCAATGCGGTGCCAGTGGCCAAGCATACGGGCTGCGTCACGCGGGCGGCCTTCGGTCAGAGCGGTGCGGATCGCAGTCGAGCTAACTTCGCCCACATCATCCGACATCAAGGGCGCAACGGTGACGCCGAAGCCCAGCTTCTGGCCAAGCGCCTGAAGCACTTCGGGTGTGCCCGCACGATCCTTGCCGAAATGGAAATCAGCACCGACGAAGACGTGGGTCAGGCCCAGCCCATCGACGATCACGTCGCGGGCGAATTCTTCGGGTGTCAGGGCCGACAAGGTGTCGTTGAAGCTAAGTTCAAACAGCGCCTCGATCCCAAGTTTTTCAAGCCGGTGCGCGCGCGTGTCGGCGTTCATCAGGCGAAACGGAGGGGCTTTAGGGGCGAAATACTCGCGCGGGTGCGGTTCGAACGTCATGACGCCCAAAGGGGCACCCAGTTCGGTGGCTTTCTGGCGCGCGATGTCGATGACATACTGGTGGCCCAAATGCACGCCATCGAAATTGCCGATGACAGCCGTGGCGCCTCGGTCAGATGGGTCTACAAACTGATAGTCACGAATGATCCGCATATGCTGGCATTAGCGGTCCAGCGGGGCCTGTGCAAGCCCAAGGCAGCCTGCGGATCGAATTCGTGAAAGCTGCGCCTTAGTCCAGCTTGGCAGATGGTGCCAGAACCTTGGCCTCGCCCTTCAGAACGGGCTTGCCGTCCACAAGGCATACGGTCTTCAGCGTGACGCGGCGTTTGGCGTGGTCGATGTCCATCACAGTGACCTCTGCGCGCACGATGTCGCCGGGGCGTACAGGGGCCAAGAAGGTCAGTTGCTGACCCATATAGATGGTGCCATGTCCGGGCAGTTGTTCGCCAATCACGGCCGAGATCAGCCCAGCGCTGAGCATCCCATGGGCGATACGCCCCTGAAAGATCGTGTCTTTTGCAAACTCGTCATCCAGATGCACCGGATTGCGGTCGGTCGAGACCTCGGCAAACAGTTCGATGTCACGGTCCGTCACCTCTTTGATGATGTGACGTGACATGCCGATTTCAAGCTCTTCAATGCAGATCGTTCCGCGTGGGAAGTTGTCCAACATTTTGCCCTCCGAGTAGCAGGCTGGGTAACAAATGGACGAATATCCGCCCTGATTGGCAATAACATTACTTTGCAGCTGCAGAAAATCAAGAGGTAATCTGCGTAGAAATACGGCATGACGTCCGCGTCAGGTGGCCGCATGTGAATCCAATGCGGTCAAGTGGAGTCGGGGTCTTCGCTTTAAAATCAGCAGCTTATATCAGCGCAGATATCCGATCGCATATGTCGGGGTAATCATCTGCGACTGGATATACTGATCCAGCGCGTCTGGATCGGGTTGTATGCGGGTTGTTGTTTCTTCCCGCGCAAGCCCGCCCGTGATGAAAAGAGAATCGATATCCTCGCCCAAGGCACCTTTAATGTCGGTCGCGATGCCGTCGCCAATGGCCAGAATGCGATTGTCCGGGGTCGCCCGACCGTCTGCAATCATGCGACGGCGCGCAAGGTCATAGATGGGGGGGTGCGGCTTGCCGAAATAGAGGCTCTCGCCGCCCATCTCGGTATACATCTGCGCCACCGCGCCCGCGCACCATTCGCGTGCCTCGCCGCGGTCGACGATGATATCGGGGTTCGCGCAGAGCAGCTTTTGCCCCATCTGCTTGGCCATCATCAAGGCCGGACGCAGCTCTTCCAGATCGGCCATTGGGTCAAAGGGACCACAGCAGACGATGCCCTCGGCTTCGGCCACGGGGACGCGGGTGATCTCGGCCGGAGTGTCGATCACCTCCATCGGCTCGAAAAAGCCCGCGTCCCGTTCCCATTCGCCCATGAAATAAACCTTGTTGCCCGCGGCCCCGGTGAACATCGCCGCCCGCGCGCTGTCGCCCGACGTGGCGATGGTGTCATAGCAATCCGAGGGCACTCCGAATTCCGGCAATTGCTCCATCACGCCCGCGCGGGGTTTGGGCGAGTTCGTGACCAGAACCACATAGCCGCCATTCGCGCGATAGGCCTGCAGGGCGGCCACGGCATCATCAAACGCGGTGATCCCGTTATGCACACAGCCCCAGAGGTCGACGAACAGGGCGTCGTAGTTCGCGGAAATCTCGGACAGGCTGGTGATGATACGGGTCATGGCGCGGTCTCCTTGGGTGTCATCCGAGATATGGCAGAGGGGAAAGGAGGTGGCTAGGGGGAGTTTGGTGGCGCACTCGTCCGCCCGGCATCGCCGGGCAGCGCCCGACCGCCCCCATGGTCGGGCGCTTCACGCCCACCCGCGGTCAGGCGATGCCCTGTGTTGGCAATGATTATTTTTTTGGTGGGACAAAACCCCCCGATCAGTTTCTTGCGCGCTGCATCATCATCATGTGAACTGCGTGCATGCCTTGCGCTGCCATGGCTGAAACCTCTTCGGCGTGCAGTTGCAGTGCTTCAACAACAACAGGATCGTCCGATGTCTGAATCACTTCGATCCCGGCATCAGTTACATTGAACTCGGTTGCAATATGCTCGGCCCTTTCGAAGAACACATTCAGTGTTGGACTTTGAATGAGGATCTGAGGGTCATCTTTACGTTCAACGCGGTCGAGCATGCCCACGACATGGCTCACGAGCACTTCCATGACCTCGGGTTCGGTGGACCGTGTGACAGTTCGGATGCCATTTGGAAGGTTTTCCACGCTTCGTTCAAGCGTCGGAAAGTTGCGAAATAGTACCGCGAGCTCCTGGCTTTCCTCGGGTGTCGCGTTTGCACCACGCAAGCCGGGCATGGTGACCTCGTCATGGCCGGTACCATCTGCTCCATGCATATGCCCATGCCCAGCCATCTGCGCTTGGGCCAGAGATGTGCAAAGGATTAAGGCACAGGATAGAACACCCAAACGTGAAAGACGGGCGAGCTGTGTGGAAAGAGGTATATAACGCATTTGCTATCCTATCTGAGCTGTCGATTCACAGTATCATGGAATGTCGAATTTCGAAGAAATGAAGTTTCGTGCGTTCAAAATGAGAAGGCCCACGCAAATGCGCGGGCCTTCTCGATCCACATTTCCGAAGCGGTTTAAACAGCCAGGTTCGGAATGATCTGCTTTTTGCGGCTCATGATACCGGGCAGGACGACGGCGTCGCCCTCGACAGTGGCGCCAAAGCTCTTTTCAGCTACGCCTTTGACCACGTCGTTCGGGATCAGCAGGGTGGCTTCTTCCTTCAGGATGTCCACAACGAACAGCAGAACTTCGTCAACACCGTCTTCGGCAGCGACGGTTTTGAAGGTCTCGATCAGGCTGGCTTTACGGCCCAGCGGAATTTCCGGCGCGGTGGTTTCCAGAACCGAAACGCGGAACTTGGTACCCGACACTTCGTATTCTTTCGAGTCCATGCGGATCAGTTCAGCATCCGAGAACTCAGACACGTCCGACTTGGCGGCAAACATCTCGGCTGCATATTCAGTGACGTTCACGCCCAGATCAGCGGCCAGAGCGGCAACCACTTCGCGGTCGCGGTCAGTGGTGGTGGGCGAGCGGAATTCCAGCGTGTCCGACAGGATACAGGTCAGGGCGGCACCCTTGATGTTTTCCGGCATCTTGGCGGCGTCGTCACCCATCAGGTCGTACATGATGGTCGCGGTACAGGCCAGCGGGCGGATGGTGATGTCGATCGGGCCTTTGGTTTCCAGACCGCCAACCAGCTTGTGGTGATCGATGATGGCCTGAACGTCTGCGCCGTTGATGTTGGCGGGCAGCTCGGCCGGGTTGTTGGTGTCGACGACAACGCAGGGCTGGTCGTCGGCCACGTCGTCGATGATGTCCAGCATGTCAAAGCCCCAGCGCTTCAGCATGAAGGCGGCTTCGGTGTTGGGCTGGCCCAGCAGAACCGGCTTGGCGTCGACGCCTTTCACTTCATTCAGGTACCAAGCCCAAACCAGCGGCGAGCCGGTCGAGTCGGTGTCAGGGGATTTGTGGCCAAATACGAGGGTTGTCATATGCATCATCCGTCTATGTGTGATCGTGTTGCGTGCCTTATAGAAAGGCCAATGCGCCTTGTCATCCCTGATAGGGCCAACATCCGTGCAGTTGCAGAAACCCTGTCATGTGTCGGGCGCAAACCCCTTGCGGTCATCGGGTCGTGTGGTGAAACTGTGCAAACCGCTATTCGAAAGAGTGCCCTTGTGACCAAACCCGCTGAAACTGACCTGTACGCCCCCGTCAAATCCTGGCTCGAGGGCCTTGGCTATGAAGTCAAGGCCGAGGTCGGGGCGGCGGATGTGGTAGCCCTGCGCGAGGGCGACAGCGTGCCTGTGATTGTCGAGCTGAAGGCGGGGTTCTCGCTGACGCTGTTACAGCAAGCCGTTGCACGGCAAGCGATCAGTGATCTGGTTTATGTGGCCGTGCCGCGCTGGGCGGGTAAGCCGGGGTGGCGAGCGTTCAAGGGAAATGTCGGGCTGTGTAAGCGGCTGGGGCTCGGCGTTGTCTCGGTCCGATTGAAAGATGGATTCGTGCAAGTGCACGCCGATCCGGGCCCGTTCCAGCCGCGCAAGTCCAAGGTGAAGGCTGGTCGGCTGTTGTCCGAGTTCACCCGGCGCAAGGGGGACCCGAATACTGGCGGCACCAATGGCAAGCTCGTCACAGCCTATCGACAGGATGCCGAGAAGCTGCGTGCCTATTTGGTCGAACATGGCCCCAGCCGCGGGGCCGAGGTGGCCAAGGCGACGGGCGTAGGGAAGGCGACCAACATGATGGCGATCAACCACTATGGGTGGTTTGTGCGGGTCGAACGCGGGATCTATGACCTATCGCCAGTGGGGCGTAATCCGGAATGATCCAATATGGTTCTGCGGATCACAGTTTAATCTGATAATTTTGATCAGGATCAAGTTGCACTTGTGGCGCGGCGCGCTAGAACGGCGGGGTAACTCAAGGACAGTTCCATGCGCCCGCTTTTGACTTTGACCTTTCTGGCCGCCACGGTCTCTCCCGTCTTCGCGTTCGACACACTGGAAGAGCTGGGTGAGGCGCTGTTCTTCGACGTGAACCTGTCCAAGAATCGTACGCAGTCCTGCGCGACCTGCCATGACCCCGAGTTCGCTTTTGTGGACCCGCGCGAAACGGATGCCGGGCGCGCCGTGTCCTTGGGGGATGATGGCGAAAGTCTTGGGGATCGCAGCGCACCTACCGCAAGCTACGCAATGTTCACGCCGGATTTCGAGCAATTGGATCCGGCCGCGTGGCGTGGGGGGATGTTCTGGGATGGGCGTGCTGCCGGGTTGGTCGGGCAGGCAGGTGGTCCACCCTTGAATCCGATCGAAATGGGGATGCCTGACAGGGCGTCGGTTGTCACGCGTTTGCAAGAGGACGCGGGTTACGTCGCAGCCTTCAAAGCGCTGTTTGGCGACGATATCTGGGCGTCCGATGATGCGGCCTATGATGCCATGACCCAAGCCATCGCGTCCTTTGAAAGCACGCCGCTCTTCGCGCCCTTTGACAGCAAATACGACCGTTACCTCCGCGGTGAGGTCGAATTAACACCCGAAGAGGAACTTGGCCGTGTTCTGTTTACATCGCAGCAGTTCACCAATTGCAATCTGTGCCACCAGCTGCGTCCGTCCCCGATCGCGCCGGATGAGACTTTCACAAACTATGAGTACCACAATATCGGCGTTCCGGTGAACGCGATGGTCCGCGCCGTAAGCGGTGTATCAGGTCCAGATGCAGGGTTGCTTGACAACCCCGAGGTTGATGCGGCCTCGGCGGCCGGGCGTTTTAAAGTGCCCACGCTGCGCAATGTGGCCGTGACTGGCCCCTATATGCATAATGGCGTGTTCGAGGATCTGCGCACGGTTGTTCTGTTCTACAACAAGTACAACACGACGAACCCGGATCGGCAGATCAACCCAGAGACCGGCAAGCCTTGGGCGATGCCTGAGATTCCGCAAAACCTGTCCGTTATGGAGCTGACCGAAGGCCCTGCTTTGGATGACCAGCGGATTGACGCGTTGGTCGCTTTCATGAAGACGCTGACGGACCAGCGGTACGAGCATTTGCTGGAAGACTAAGGTGCTTGCTGCGCTGCGGCGTCGAAAATTGCCCGACCCTTGTTGACTCCCCTATTTGCCAACCCTAACTATGCGCCGTTAGCACTCGCATCAGGTGAGTGCTAAAGGAACGTAAACTGAGCTTAGGGAGTCTCAGAAATGGCTTTTACCCCGCTGCATGACCGCGTGCTTGTTCGCCGCGTTGAGAGCGACGAAAAAACCGCTGGTGGTCTGATCATTCCGGAAAGCGCCAAGGAAAAACCGGCTGAAGGTCTGGTTGTGGCCGTAGGCGCTGGCGCCAAGGACGACGATGGCGATCGTATCGCTATGGACGTCAAAGAAGGCGACAAGATCCTGTTCGGCAAATGGTCCGGCACCGAAATCACCGTCGACGGTGAAGAGCTGCTGATCATGAAAGAAGCCGACATCATGGGCATCCTGTCCTGATCGTCTGCTGACTGATTTATCTGAATTACACGAATTTACTGGAGTAAGCTAAATGGCTGCTAAGGACGTAAAGTTCGACACCGATGCCCGCAATGCAATGCTGCGTGGCGTCAACGTACTGGCTGACGCTGTCAAAGTGACCCTGGGCCCGAAAGGCCGCAACGTGGTACTGGACAAGTCGTTCGGCGCACCCCGCATCACCAAAGACGGTGTGTCGGTTGCCAAAGAGATCGAGCTGGAAGACAAGTTCGAAAACATGGGCGCGCAGATGGTGAAAGAAGTTGCCAGCCGCACCAATGACGAAGCCGGCGACGGCACCACCACTGCAACCGTTCTGGCTCAAGCCATCGTGCGCGAAGGTCTCAAGCAGGTTGCTGCTGGCCTGAACCCAATGGATCTGAAGCGCGGCATCGACCTGGCAACTGCCAAGGTTGTTGAGGGCATCAAAGCTTCGGCCCGCCCGGTTGCAGATAGCGACGAAGTTGCTCAGGTTGGCACCATCTCGGCCAACGGTGAAGCTGAAATCGGCCAGCAGATCGCAGACGCGATGCAGAAAGTTGGCAACGAAGGCGTTATCACCGTTGAAGAGAACAAGGGTCTGGAAACCGAGACCACTGTTGTTGAAGGCATGCAGTTTGACCGTGGCTACCTGTCGCCCTACTTCGTGACCAACCCCGACAAAATGATCGCTGATCTGGACGACTGTCTGGTTCTGCTGCACGAGAAGAAACTGTCGTCGCTGCAGTCGATGGTTCCGCTGCTCGAGCAGGTAATCCAGTCGCAAAAGCCCCTGCTGATCATCGCTGAAGACGTTGAAGGCGAAGCTCTGGCAACTCTGGTTGTCAACAAGCTGCGCGGCGGTCTGAAAATCGCTGCTGTTAAAGCTCCGGGCTTTGGCGATCGTCGTAAAGCCATGCTGCAGGACATCGCGATCCTGACCGGCGGCCAGGTGATCTCGGAAGATCTGGGCATGAAGCTTGAGTCCGTCACCATGGACATGCTGGGCACCGCCAAGAAAATCGAAATCTCCAAAGACGAAACGACCATCGTCGACGGTGCTGGCGAGAAAGCCGAGATCGAAGCACGTGTTGCTCAGATCCGCGCCCAAGCCGAAGAAACCACCTCGGATTACGACCGCGAGAAGCTGCAAGAGCGCGTTGCCAAACTGGCAGGCGGTGTTGCCGTGATCCGCGTTGGCGGCATGACCGAAGTCGAAGTGAAAGAGCGTAAGGACCGTGTGGACGATGCTCTGAACGCGACCCGCGCTGCTGTTCAGGAAGGCGTCATCGTTGGTGGTGGTGTTGCTCTGGTTCAGGCTGGCAAAGCTTTGGCTGGTCTTGAAGGCGCGAACTCGGATCAGAACGCTGGTATCGTTATCGTGAGCAAAGCAATCGAAGCGCCGCTGCGTCAGATCGCTGAAAACGCTGGTGTTGACGGTGCGGTTGTTGCTGGCAAAGTGCGCGAAAGCGACGACACTTCGTTTGGTTTCAACGCTCAGACCGAAGAATATGGCGACATGTTCTCGTTCGGCGTGATCGACCCGGCCAAAGTGACCCGCACCGCTCTGGAAGACGCTGCTTCCATCGCTGGTCTGCTGATCACCACCGAAGCCATGGTTGCTGACAAGCCGTCGAAAGACGGTGGCGCTGGCGCCGGCATGCCCGACATGGGCGGCATGGGCGGCATGGGCGGCATGATGTAATCAGAATTCGCTTAGCGAATTCTGTTGCGACAGGCGGTTGGCCATTCGGCCAATCTGCCGTTAGCCAAACAGTCCAAAGGCTTAAAGCAAAGGCGTCCCTCGGGGCGCCTTTGTTGCGTTTGACGGGTGTCAGGCAACCACGCGCACTGGGAACAGGCGATCGTATCCCAAGGTGAACGCATAGGTATAGAAGACGACGAAAGTGGTTACGGTCAGATCCGTGGCAATGGCCTCGATCAACCCAAGCTGCAGCCACCACATGTAGATCGGAAGGGATGTAACCAGCAGGGTTAGCTCAAACCCCGTGGCGTGCAAAAGCCGTCCGATGACCGAGCGATCAGACGAAATTCGACCCGCGCGGGCATCCACCCGATCAAAGACCCAGTTATAGACAAGGTTCAAGGCCATCGCTTTGAGGGATAGGATCAGCCCCAAGACCCCTATTTCATGTAAACCTTTGTCGAAATAGATCGCACCCACGGGCACAAGAAATGCAAGCAAGATCAGCTCGAAACTGATGGTGTATCTCAGCCGGTCTCGGCCGGTACGCATGGGGGTGTCCATCTGGTGCCCTTTCTTATTCCCCCTTCATCTATCAAAGATACTGCGGTAATAAAGTTCGAATGCATCTAATTATGAGATAGGTCATGGTGTCACAAGACGGGCTTACCGCGTTCATGCTGGCCGCCGAACTTGGATCGTTTTCAGCGGCCGCGCGTCGCATGGGAAAGGTACAGTCGGCCATCTCTACGGCCATCGCCAATCTTGAGATCGACACGGGTGTCACATTATTTGACCGTTCCGGGCGTTTGCCGGTGCTGACAGATGAGGGGAAGGCATTACTGCCCTATGCGCGTGCGATATCCCTGGGTCAGAAAGAACTTATGGCCAAGGCAGGGTCACTGTCCGAAGGTATCGAGCACCGGCTGAGCTTCGCAATCGAACAGGGGTTAAGCTTACCACCCGTTTTGGCGGCGCTAGCAGAGTTTGCCCAGCAATTCCCTACGGTCGAACTTGAATTGTTGTCACCAGGAGTGAATGACACCCCCGAACTTCTGATCTCTGGTCGAACTGATTTGGGGCTGATGTCCGAGCAAGAAAGCTATCCGCTGGGTTTTCAGTTTCGAGGTGTCGGACATACTGTCCTCGTTATAGTGTGCTCGCCCACGTATCCTCTCGCAGGAGACCAGCCAGTTGACCTAAAGGCTTTGCGTGAACACCGACAGATTGTCCTGCATAGTCGGTCGAAGGGGCGGGATGGCTCTTATGGAAACCTGAAAAGCCCGCTGCTGTGGGAGGCTGAGAACCCAAACTTGATCGTGGACATGGTATTCTCCGGCTTGGGTTGGGCCGAGCTTCCTTACCCGGTTGTCCATGACCAAATATCGCAAGGCAAGTTGGTTAAGTTGGCCACAAGCTTTCAGCAGAGTGATGATCTTGCGGGTGTGGATGTCGTCTGGACCGAACGCCGGGGATTGGGTGCGGCAGGCAGTTGGCTGCGTGATCGCTTGATGTCCCTGCCTCAAGAAGCGTGGCGCGGGTGAGAACTCATCTTGAATTCCGTTGGAATTCTTTCAAACCTCTCTTACAAATCTCATGAAATCACCTATGTTAAGGTTGATAACATCATTTGATTTGGCAGGGGACAGCCATGTTTCGTTCAATTCTTCTTCTATGCGCAACACTGATCACAACTCCTACACTCGCGGACGAGGTCTATCGCTTCGGTGATGATGCCTATATCGCGGGTGACAATGTAACCCTGTCTGGCGACGCGGTGGATGACGCATTTGTGGCGGGCAACACTGTGGTGATTTCTGCACCTGTGAACGGCAGCGCTCATGCGGGTGGCCGCTCGGTTTCGATTTCTGCGCCAGTGGGGCAAAGCCTTTACGCCGCAGGTATGAACGTCAATGTCTCGGCGCCTGTCGGAGGAGACGCACAGCTTTTCGGAGATACGGTTCTGGTTGCGGCCCCGATTTCGGGTGATCTGCGCCTGGGCGCTCAACGGGCGGAAATCACGGCACCCGTGGGTGATGACGCGTTGGTTGCAGCCGAACACATCCTGCTGACCGAGGTGATTTCCGGCGATGCCAGCCTTTCCACGAAATCCATCAGCTTCGGTGAAAATGCTCGGATCGAGGGCACGCTGTATTTGTATGCGGATGAACCGGATGCGATTGAAATCCCCGCGCATGTTATTCCCGCAGATCGGATCGAACGTCACGACGCGGACGCGTTTGACCCAACGGCTGATCCCGAAGGCGGTGCGACTGCGGAACCCAGTGGTGGTTGGATGTCTTGGCTGGGTGGCAAGGCGACTTCGATTCTGATCCTGACGGCCCTTGCGACATTGATCGCCGCACTGTCTCCGGCCTTCTTGATGAACCTGCGCGAGCGCACATTGGAAACACCGATGCGCGCCTTGTGGATGGGCTTTTTGTCGATCTCGGCGCTGGCTGGGTCGCTGTTCCTGTTCGCTCTGACGGGCTATGGTATCTTGCTGGTCCCTGCGTCGATCGTTCTGGCAGTCTTGTTGGGCGTCGCAGGCTATGTGATCGGCACCTATATACTGGGTGTGGGCGTGATGAGTGCGCTCAGCCGTCCGCTGCCGGAAACGCTCTCGGAACGCGCCATCGCTGCGGCTGTGGGTGCGGTTGCCGTAACGTTGCTGGCTTTGATCCCCGTGATCGGTTGGATTGGCGTGCTGGCCGTGGCTGTGGCCGGGGCAGGGGCGTTGATCATTCGCTGGTTCGCGCCGGGCTTCCACACCGAGGTGCGCTAAACCACGCGCAAATCGTCGGTTGAACGCCATTCGGTTCGTACCCTAGTGCAGTTACAAGTATCCTAACCTCATGAGACCAATTCTGCTTCTTGTGGCGCTTCTTGCCGCCAGCTGTTCAATCCCCGCAAATGCGACACGCGCGGATTGCGTAGTGCTGTTGCACGGGCTTGCACGATCGGCGTCATCCATGTGGGTGATGGAGGAGGCGCTTGAGGCCGAGGGATATAAAGTGGTCAACCTTGGCTACCCGTCGACCGAGGCTGAGATCCCAGTGTTGGCTAATACGGCCATCCCTCCTGCCGTCGCCGCCTGTGGCGAAGACCGAATGCATTTTGTGACGCACTCGATGGGGGGCATCCTTGTCCGGGTCTGGCTGGAAGACAATCGCCCCGCCAATCTGGGGCGGGTTGTAATGCTAGCCCCGCCGAATAAGGGGTCCGAACTGGTGGATGAGTTTGCCGAGTTGGAGCCGTTTGAATGGATCAATGGCCCTGCTGGACTGCAGCTGGGCACGGGGCGGAACTCGGTGCCCAACCAAACGGGCCGTCCCCGGTTCGAGCTGGGCGTAATTGCCGGAAATCGGTCGTTGAACCCGATCTATTCGGCGGTGATCGACGGCGAGGATGACGGGAAGGTCTCGGTCGAAAGCACCCGAATTGATGGGATGGACGACCACATAACTCTGCCCGTGACGCACACATTCATGATGGTGAACCCGCTGGTGATCACCCAAGTCGATAGCTTTCTGCGCGACGGCGCGTTCGAACACGGGCTGACCCTTGCAGACGTTCTGGACCGTATCGCCATCGAAGCGGGATATCGCAAAAAGTCGCCTTAACGACTTTGTTTCTTGTCGGCAGGTAGGGCAGGCGGTGATTATACCGCCTGACTATGACCGCTTTCATTCATTTCGTACGCGTCAAAGTGACGGGCGATGATGCGGGCCAGTGGACGGGATTCGTCGCGGATTGTCAGAACGTTCTCAACCAGATCCGTTGTGCCAGGCATTGCCGCCTCAAGCCCATCGACCCACTCAAGCAGGGTTTCGATTGGAAGGGATTGTTCCTTGGCCAGCGCTGCCAGATCTGCACGGAAATAGCACAGAAGCTCTTCGATCACTCGTCCACGGGCGATGTCGTCACCTTTAAACGCGTGTCCCTTGGCGGCGGTCAGAATGCCGTCACGCGCGGCGGCTTGATACTTGGCGGTGGCTGGCTGGTTCTGCACATAGCCTTGCGGGTATCGCGCGATCGAGCTTGCGCCCACACCCATCAACACCTCGGACGCGTCCTCGGTATAGCCTTGGAAATTCCGCTTCATCGTGCCGGCCTTGTGCGCCTTGGCCAGTCCGTCCGAGGGCAGGGCAAAGTGGTCGATGCCGATCTCGTCATAGCCACTAGCGACAAACAGGTCTCGGGCGGTGTTGAATAGCTCCAACCGTTCTTCGGCAGACGGCAGCGCTTCGGTCGGGATCAGGGTCTGGCGGCGTGCCATCCAAGGCACGTGGGCATAGCCAAACAGGGCCACGCGGTCGGGGCCAAGGCTGATCAGCTTCTCAACTGAATCCGTTACCCGTGCGATGTTCTGATGCGGCAGACCGTACAGGATATCCATGTTCAGACTGTCGATCCCACGGGACCGCAACCCGTCCACCACCTCTTTGGTGATTTCATAGCTTTGCGGGCGACCAATGACCTCTTGGATCATCGGATCAAAATCCTGCACGCCGATGGACGCGCGGTTCATGCCTGCTGCGGCCAAGGCATCCAGACGGGCGTCATCGACTTCGGAGGGATCAATCTCGACCGAGAACTGCGCGCCTTCGGCAAGCGGCATCGTGTTCAGAATGGCTTCGGTCAGATCGGCGATCATCTCGGGCTGTAACAGGGTCGGGGTCCCGCCACCCCAATGCAGGTGTTCAATCTCGATCCCGGGCGCTAGAAGCGACTTGATCGTCGCCAGTTCGGCTTTCAGGCTATCCACATAGGCGGCAACAGGTTCGGCGGTCGATGTGCCTTGGGTGCGGCAGGCGCAAAACCAGCACAGACGCCGGCAAAATGGAATATGCACATACAACGAAACCTTGTTGCCCGAAGGGATGGCGCTGATCCAATTGGCAAGAGTCTCGGGACCGAAGCCTGCCTTGAAATGAGGGGCGGTCGGATAACTGGTGTAGCGGGGGACGCGCGCGTCAAAAAGACCAAGGCGTTTCAGTTGCGTAAGTGTCTGCATTCGAATACGCTGTAACACCAAACGCGCCACTGACTTTGATCAGGATCAAAGCAAGATACTTCTCTTGTTCAGGAAACCATGAACGACACCAGTTTTGACTCCAGGGATTGCGGGACGTGCCCGATTCGCCACCGTGCCGTGTGTTCACGGTGCGAGCCGGACGAGTTGGATCATCTTGACGACATCAAGTACTACCGCACCTATGAGGCAGGCCAGCCCGTTATCTGGGCAGGTGACCCGATGGAGTTCGTTGCCAGCGTGGTCACGGGCATTGCGACGTTGAGCCAAACGATGGAGGACGGGCGGACCCAGATGGTTGGTCTGTTGCTTCCGTCGGATTTCATTGGTCGTCCGGGGCGTGAACATGCGCCCTTCGATGTGGTCGCCGTCACCGATTTGACCTTGTGCTGCTTCCGCAAGAAGCCCTTTGAGACTCTTATGGGCTCGACGCCATCGATCGGTGGACGGTTGTTGCAGATGACGCTGGATGAATTGGATAGCGCACGGGAATGGATGCTTGTTCTGGGGCGTAAAACTGCGCGTGAGAAGATTGCCAGCCTTCTGATGATCATCGCGCGCCGGGATGCTGCGCTGCATAAACGGTTGCCCAAAGATGGCATGGAATTCGATCTGCCACTGACGCGTGAAGCAATGGCAGACTATCTTGGCCTGACGCTGGAAACGGTCAGCCGCCAGATCTCGGCATTGAAAAAGTCCGGGGTAATTTTGCTTCAGGGTAAACGCCAAGTGCAAATCCCCGACCTGCAAAGACTGGTGTCCGAGACCGGGGATGATGTTGACGGCGGCGCAATCTTCTAGGCCACCGTCTGGCAGGAACTAGTGCGCCATCAGCACCGGAACCGCAGCAATTTCAAGCATATGCCGGGTGGCCCCGCCCAAAATCGATTCGCGGAAGCGCGAATGGCCGTATGCCCCCATCACGATCAGGTCAGCATTCTTGTCGCTGGCGTGACGGTTTAGGATATCGGCAATACGCGGCATGGTTTTTGCCAACACCGAGACTTCAGCCCTTACACCATGACGTGCCAGCATCTGACTGAGCGCACCGCCCGGGTCTGACCGCTCCGGTCCATGCTGAGGCGGATCAATAACTGCGATCGAAATTGATTCGGCTGCCTTCAAGAACGGCATAGCTGCGCGAATCGCTCGGAGTGATTCGGAGCTTTCATTCCATGCGATCACCACATTTGACGGGCATTTCGACATCGAGACGTCGTCTGGCAGCACAAGAACCGGAACGCCCCCGTCAAACATGGCGCTTTCGATTATGGCCTCGGCATTATGTCCACGGCCTTCGCCATAGGGGCGTGGCAAGATGACCAAATCCGCGAATCGACAGCGATGTGATACAACATGGTTCAGCGTGACGGATTGCGTTGCCAGCGCGGTGGTTGACCAAGGCATTACATTCGATGCCAGAATCTGCCGGACGTCCTTCTCAAGTGCTTCGATATCGTCCCGCACCTGAGCCATATTGTCCTGCACCATCATTGCAGAGGCTCCAGCGTAGTAAAAGCCTTGCTGTGAAGGGTCTACGCCAAGGCACAAGGCCTCAAGATGGGCGTCAAATCGCTCGGAAAGGCAGCGCGCGGTGTCCAAAACAGGACGGTAAAGCATGTCGTCTGAGAAGATGGTCGTAATCGTTTTGTAGTCCATGTCAGGCCTCCTGCGAGTGTCACTGAAAGGGTGCCAAGCCTTCCCCGGCGATGCATTGACATGGGTCAAGCGCCGAAAACTGCCCGGGTGCGGCAAGTTTTGACATGGATCAAGGCGAGGGGCAGGGGTTAAGTCCAAACCGACAAAAGTCGAAAGGTGCCCCGAGTCTGTTTTGGGTCAAGTGGGCATATGACAATGACGAAGGGACGCAAAATGTGGGATTACCTCAAATTGGTGATTTTCGCGCTAATCACAGTATTGGCCGCAATCGCCGCAAGCTATGCCCGCGACGTAGCCTACCAAGTACACGCTATTCTGGTGGTTCTGATCGCGGCTGGCCTGTTCGTTTACACACTTCGAGGTGTGGGAAGCGAAAAGGTCGTTGAAACTGGATATATGGATGGGCCCATTCGCGTGGGCGTCGCCTTGACGGCCTTTTGGGGCGCCGTAGGCTTCTTGGTCGGGACGTTCATCGCGTTCCAGCTGGCCTTTCCTGAACTGAACTTTGCCTGGGCCGAGGGTTATTTGAACTTTGGTCGCCTGCGCCCACTGCACACCTCTGCAGTGATTTTCGCATTTGGCGGTACAGCTCTGATCACCAGCTCGTTCTACGTGGTGCAGCGCACCTCGGGTGCACGCCTTTGGGGCGGCAACTTGGCGTGGTTCGTGTTCTGGGGCTACCAGATCGTAATCCTGCTGGCAGCAACCGGTTATCTGCTTGGGGCAACCCACGGTAAAGAATACGCTGAACCCGAATGGTACACCGACCTGTGGCTGACCATTGTTTGGGTCGCCTACCTGGTGGTCTTCATGGGCACACTGATGAAGCGGAAAGAGCCGCACATCTACGTGGCCAACTGGTTCTTCCTGTCCTTCATCATCACCGTTGCCATGCTGCACGTTGTGAACAACCTGGCTGTTCCCGTGTCGATCTTCGGCTCGAAATCGGTACAGCTGTTTGCTGGTGTGCAAGATGCGATGACCCAGTGGTGGTATGGCCACAACGCTGTGGGCTTCTTCCTGACCGCTGGCTTCCTGGGCATGATGTACTACTTCGTGCCGAAGCAGGCTGAACGTCCTGTCTTCTCGTACAAGCTATCGATTATCCACTTCTGGGCTCTGATCTTCCTGTACATCTGGGCTGGTCCGCACCACCTGCACTACACCGCTCTGCCGGATTGGGCTTCGACCCTTGGCATGGTGTTCTCGATCGTACTGTGGATGCCCAGCTGGGGCGGTATGATCAACGGTCTGATGACCCTGTCGGGTGCATGGGACAAACTGCGCACCGACCCGGTTATCCGTATGATGGTTGTGTCCATCGGCTTCTACGGCATGTCGACCTTCGAAGGTCCGATGATGTCGATCCGCGCCGTGAACTCGCTGTCGCACTACACTGACTGGACCATTGGTCACGTGCACTCGGGTGCTCTTGGCTGGAACGGTATGATCACCTTCGGTATGCTGTACTTCTTGGTCCCCAAACTGTGGAACCGTGCAGGTCTTTACAGCCTGAAACTGGTCAGCTGGCACTTCTGGCTCGCCACCATCGGTATCGTGCTCTACGCGGCATCGATGTGGGTAACTGGTATCATGGAAGGCCTGATGTGGCGTGAAGTTGATGCGCAAGGCTTCCTGGTGAACTCGTTCGCAGACACCGTTGCCGCTAAGTTCCCGATGTATGTGGTCCGTGGCCTGGGCGGGGTTCTGTTCCTCGGTGGTGCTCTGATTATGTGCTACAACCTCTGGATGACCGTGAAGCGTGCACCGGCTGCTGAAGCAGCAGGCGACGCAGCAGCGGCACCGGCAGAATAAGGAGGGAATGACTAATGGGAATTCTCGACAAACACGGCGTCATTGAGAAAAACGCCACCATCCTTCTGGTCGGTAGCCTTCTGGTTGTGACCGTGGGTGGCATCGTAGAGATCGCACCGCTCTTCTACCTCGAAAATACAATCGAGGACGTAGAAGGCATGCGCCCCTACTCGCCGCTCGAGCTTGAGGGCCGGAACATCTATATCCGCGAGGGCTGCTATGTCTGTCACTCGCAGATGATCCGCCCGATGCGCGACGAAGTTGAGCGTTACGGCCACTACAGCCTTGCTGCTGAAAGCCAGTACGACCACCCGTTCCAGTGGGGCTCCAAGCGGACAGGGCCTGACCTTGCCCGCGTCGGTGGCCGCTACTCGGACGAATGGCATGTAGATCACCTTGTTGATCCGCAGTCGGTCGTGCCGGAATCGGTGATGCCGAAATACGCTTTCCTTTTGGATAAGCTGATCGAGCCGAAGTACATCCAGGACGTGATGAAGACGAACCGGATCGTTGGTGTGCCTTACACCGACGAGCAGATCGCAAATGCGGAAGCAGACTGGCTGAGCCAAGCTGACCCGGATGGCGACAATTCGGACGTCGACGCGCTCCAGGCTCGCTATCCGAAGGCGCAAGCGCGCAACTTCGATGGCAAGCCGGGTGTGTCCGAGATGGACGCTCTGGTCGCCTATATGCAGATGTTGGGTACTCTGGTCGACTTCTCGACTTTCACACCTGACGCAAGCCGGTAAGGAGCTGGGATGATGGATACCTATGGAATTATGCGTGCCTTCGCAGACAGTTGGTTCCTGATCGCGATGTTCGCCTTTTTCGTCGGGGCTGCTCTGTTTGCGTTCCGCCCGGGAGCGAACAAGGTCCACAAGGACATCGCGAACATCCCCTTCCGCCATGAAGACAAACCTGCCGGTGACCGGGACTGATGTTCCCGGGCGCTCAGCTCAAAAGGAGTTGCGGCAATGAGTAAAAAACCTGTTGAAAAGAAAGAGCCCGAAACGACGGGCCACGAATGGGACGGCATTCAGGAGTTTAACAACCCGCTGCCCCGTTGGTGGGTCTGGGTGTTCTACCTGACGATCGTTTGGGGTATCTGGTACACAATCGCCTATCCTGCATGGCCGATGATCAAAGGCGCCACCGCTGGCTACCTTGGTTTCTCGACCCGTGCGGAAGTTGCTGAAGAGATCGACCGCTTCAAGGGCATGAACAGCGAGTTGGAAGCCCAGCTGGCTTCTGCTGACCTGACCACACTGGATCAAGGTTCGGACCTGCACAACTACGCTATTCAGTCCGGCCGTGCGACCTTCGCCACTTGGTGTTCGCAGTGTCACGGTTCGGGTGCAGCTGGTAACGTTGGCTACCCCAACCTCTTGGACAATGACTGGCTCTGGGGCGGTACGTTGGAAGACATCCAGATGACGGTTGCCCACGGTATCCGTTCGGAAGATGACGACGACACCCGTTATTCGGAAATGCCCGCCTTCGGCGATGACTATCTGAGCGATGAAGAAATCGCACAGGTTGTTGCTTACGCCATGTCGCTGTCGCCAGTCACCAAAGACGCAGCTGACATGTCGTTGGTTGCTGCCGGTGCCGTGGTCTACGAAGACAACTGCTCGTCCTGCCACATGGAAGACGGCATGGGTGACCGCGCCCAAGGTGCTCCGAACCTGACCGACGCCATCTGGCTGTTCGGCGAGGACAAAGACACGATCACTTCAATCGTTTCGGAAGGCCCCTACGGCGTAATGCCGGCCTGGAGCGGCAAGCTGACCGACAGCCAGATCAACGCTGTTTCGGCTTACATCCACCAGTTGGGCGGCGGCGAATAAGCCACCGGCCAGCACCTGAGATCCGGGGCCTCACTCCCCGGTCGAAGGCACCGACCTCTGATCCTGTTCGCGCGTTTCTCCGAGGTCGGTGCCGACAAATTCAAACCCGAGTGCTTCGGCGCTCGGGTTTTCTTTTTTGGGAAAAGGGAATCAGAACTGCATCCGGAATTCGTACACGACCCCTGCGACCTTTTTGCACTGCGACACTGTGCAAACTCGTAGTTTCTCAGGGGCTTAGATAGGCAGTCGATGAAAGCCTTCAGAGAAAAGTCTTGATCCACATCAAGGCTTAAATCTGGAATAGTTCCTAAGTGGAACCTCAAGCGAAACACAGGATCCGAGAAACAGTCATGTCTGACGCCCCAGAACAGCTATACGCCCCGCGCGAGCCAATCTTCCCGAAACGGGTAAAGGGCACTTTCCGTAGCCTTAAGTGGTGGATCATGGGGATCACCCTTGGCATCTACTATCTTGCCCCTTGGATCCGTTGGGATCGAGGGCCGAACTTGCCCGATCAGGCGATCCTTGTGGACATGGCCAACCGCCGTTTTTTCTTTTTCTGGATCGAAATCTGGCCGCATGAGTTCTACTTCATCGCGGGTCTGCTCATTATGGCGGGGCTTGGACTCTTTCTGTTTACCTCGGCCGCTGGGCGCGTGTGGTGTGGTTATGCCTGCCCACAGACCGTCTGGACGGACCTCTTTATTCTTGTTGAGCGTTGGGTCGAAGGCGACCGAAACGCGCGCCTGCGTCTTCACCGCCAGAAATGGGACGCCGAGAAAATTCGCAAACGGGTGATCAAGTTCATCCTGTGGATCGGTATTGGCCTTGCCACCGGTGGTGCGTGGATTTTCTATTTCGCAGATGCTCCGACACTCGCAATGGACCTTTTGAAAGGCACTGCACACCCGCTGGCTTACACTACGATGTTTGTGCTGGGTTCGATTACTTTCTTCTTTGGGGGCATCGCGCGCGAACAGATCTGTATCTATGCCTGCCCGTGGCCGCGCATTCAGGCCGCGATGATGGACGAAGACACCATCACCATTGCCTATCGTGAATGGCGTGGCGAGCCGCGCGGCAAAGGCAAGAAGCGCGATGACCTTGGCGATTGCATTGACTGTAATGCCTGCGTGAACGTCTGCCCGATGGGGATCGACATTCGTGACGGTCAGCAGTTGGAGTGCATCACCTGCGCGCTGTGTATCGACGCTTGTGACGAAATGATGGTGAAGGTCGGCAAAGAACGCGGCCTGATCGACTATCTTGCGCTCAAAGATGAAGCTTACGAGCGCGCCGGGAACCAGAAAATTCCGGTGATGAAGCACCTTCTGCGTCCGCGCACGATTCTGTACACGTCGCTCTGGGCGCTTGTAGGGGTCGCCCTGACCGTGGCTCTGTTTGCGCGTCCCAAGGTGGACGTCACCATTCGCCCCGTGCGTAACCCGACCTATGTGACGCTGTCGGACGGTTCGATCCGCAACACCTATGATGTGGGCGTTCGCAACCGCCACGGCGAAGAATGGCCCTATTACTTCACTCTGACTGATGGCAGCCCGCTGACGGTAGAACTGGAAGGTTCGGACAAACTTGTGCTAGTAGCTCCACCTGATACCGAGGCAAAACAGCGTGTCTACGTTGTTGCGCCTCCGGGAACGGAAGCCGCCAAGCTGGACCGTACGGATCTTCGCATCTGGGTCGTGGACGGCGTGACCGGAGACCGTGCCCACCTTGACACTGTCTTTAACGGAAGAGGGCGCTAAGCCATGGCTGAGAAGACCGAGAAGAAAGAGTTCGAACTGACTGGCAAACATGTTCTGGCCATCGTGGTCACTGCATTCTCGATCATCATCGGTGTGAATGTTTTCATGGCCTATTCGGCCGTGGGGACATTCCCCGGGCTGGAAACCAAGAATTCCTACGTGGCCAGCCAGAAATTCGACGCCCAACGTACCGCGCAAGAGGCGCTTGGTTGGGATGTTGCTGCCCGGATCGAGGGCGAGACGCTGTTTTTGGACATCAAGGACGTGAACGGCGACCCCGTGACCGTCACCTCGCTTTACGGCCTTCTGGGCCGGGCGACCCATGTGAACGAAGATCAGGAACCAGAGTTCAACCAAAGCTCGACCGGGACTTATATCGCCCAAGTCGGTACGCTGGGTGGGGGAAACTGGAACCTGCGTATGAATGCAGTGGCTGAAGATGGCACCAGCTTTCAGCAACGCATCCCGATCTTTCTGAAGGCCAACTAGGCCTTCACCTGACGCGCGAACAAGGAAGATACTATGGCTGCTCCGATTTCTGCCTGTCCGGCCTGTGACGCTGCCCCGCTTGCTGAAGCGCAGGCAGGCAAGGGCTATCGTGGCAATGGGATGGAGGCGAAGCGGATCATGTTGTCGCTGCCCCAGATCTACTGCGCTGCCTGTATCGCGGGCGTCGAACGTGGCTTGGCCAAACAGGATGGCGTGCGCGCAGCGCGTGTGAACTTGACTCTGAAACGCGCTGTCGTGGATGTGGATCCCGATATCGAGGCGCAGACACTTGCCGATTACCTGACGGGTATCGGGTTCGAAGCCTACGAGTTAGATCCGGGTCAGCTGACCGGGACCGCTACAGACAAACATGGCAAAGACCTTCTGATGCGTTTGGGCGTGTCCGGCTTTGCGATGATGAACGTGATGCTTCTAAGTGTTGCGGTCTGGTCCGGTGCCACGGACGCCACCCGCGATCTGTTCCATTGGATCAGCGCGGGCATCGCAATTCCGACGGTTGGCTTCTCTAGCCAGGTATTTTTCAAGTCCGCGTGGTCGGCCCTTCGGGTTCGCCGTTTGAACATGGATGTGCCGATTTCACTGGCAATCCTTCTGGCGCTGGGCATGTCGATTTACGAGACGATGCACTCGGGCGCACACGCCTATTTTGATGCGGCGCTGTCGCTGACATTCTTCTTGCTGGCGGGTCGCTATCTGGACTATCGCACGCGCGCTGTTGCCCGATCCGCTGCCGAGGAGTTGGCGGCACTTGAGGTGCCCCGCGCGCTGCGTGTGGTGGATGGCCAAGCCGATGAACAGGTCCCCGTATCCGAATTGGAGCCGGGTCAGATCGTGCGCGTTGTGCCGGGATCCCGTGTGCCTGTGGACGGCATCGTTACCGGCGGCGAAAGCGAACTGGACCGCTCGCTTCTGACCGGGGAAAGCCTGCCGGTGGCTGCGTCTCCTGATAGCATCGTGTCGGCTGGCGAGGTGAACTTGACCGGCCCGCTAACCGTGCGCGTAACAGCTGCTGGTCGCGACAGCTCGTTGCACCGCATGGCCGATCTGGTCGCCATCGCCGAGACCGCGCGCAACCGCTATACCTCTCTCGCAGACAAGGCCGCGGCGGTTTATGCGCCGGTTGTGCACCTGTTGTCCTTCGCGGCCTTCCTGTTCTGGTTCTGGTATTCCGGCGATTGGCGCATGTCGATGAACATCGCTGTGGCCACCCTGATCATCACTTGCCCCTGTGCACTGGGTCTTGCTGTGCCTGCTGTGACCACCGCAGCCTCGGGCCGTTTGTTCAAGCAAGGTATGCTCCTGAAATCCGCCACCGCGATGGAGCGTCTGGCCGAGGTTGATCACGTCGTCTTCGACAAGACTGGAACGCTGACCGAAGGCAAACCCGCGCTGGACGCGCTGGCCCGTCACAAAGACCGCGACCTGCAGGTGGCGCTTGCCCTTGCCGAAGGGTCCAGCCACCCGCTGGCGCAATCTCTGACCCAAGCCGCACGCGCCGCTGGTGTGCAGCCTGCCGAGGTCGCACAAGTTACCGAAGTGCCGGGCAAGGGCATCGAAGGGCAGTGGAACAGCAAAACCGTCCGCCTTGGCCGTGCC
The DNA here is from genome assembly GCF_049800855.1 of Aliiroseovarius sp. S253. NCBI lineage: Bacteria > Pseudomonadati > Pseudomonadota > Alphaproteobacteria > Rhodobacterales > Paracoccaceae > Aliiroseovarius > Aliiroseovarius sp. S253. The sequence goes on from NZ_JBNAFW010000001.1 coordinate 346,314, forward strand.
GAATGGCTGGGCGCCAACGCTGTTGGGCAGACTGCGACATACCTATCGATCTCGGGCGCCAAACCGGTGGCCTTCACTTTCACCGATGCATTGCGTCCGGGTGTCGAAGAAGCCATCACCGCCCTCAAAGCCAAGGGCATGGGCGTCACGCTAATTTCGGGCGACGTGCCCGCCGCTGTGGCCGATATTGCTGGCCGCGTGGGCATCGAAGACTGGAAAGCTGACACACTGCCCGAAGACAAGGCCGAGTATGTGGCCCGTCTGGGCAAGTCTGGTCGCAAGGTTCTGATGGTCGGGGACGGCCTGAATGACACGGCGGCCTTGGCCGCAGCGCATGTCTCGATCTCGCCCGCATCGGCATTGGAGGCCGCCCGCGTGGTGTCCGACATTGTGCTTCTGGGCAAATCGATGGAGCCGCTGGCCGGTGCCATCGACATGTCGAAATCCGCCACCCGCCGTATCAAGGAAAACTTTGCAATTGCTGCGGGCTATAACGCCATCGCCATTCCGATTGCATTGATGGGTTTCGCCACGCCTTTGGCTGCGGCGCTTGCCATGTCGACCTCGTCGGTGACAGTGTCGCTGAACGCTCTGCGTTTGAAGAAAGGCTAAGCCGATGAACGTCCTTGTATACCTGATTCCCATTTCCCTGCTTCTGGGTGGTCTGGGTCTGGCCGCGTTCTTTTGGACCTTGAAGACAGAACAGTATGACGATCCCGATGGGGATGGTCAGCGCATTCTCAGCGATCGATGGGATGAAGAGCCGCCCGAAGATTAAGGGCGTCAGACAATCCCGTTGCGAAGCGCAATCATCGCGGCATGGGTGCGGTTCTTTGCGCCCAATTTGTTGATGATTGACCGCATGTGCATTTTCACGGTGACTTCCTGAATGCCGAACATATGCGCGATTTCCTTGTTCTGCTGACCTTCGCACAAGCTGTCCAGAATTTGCATTTCGCGCCGCGACAATCCTGTCTCGTCCCGCTTGAAGTTTGGCTTCTGCGCCTTTGGGAAAACCTTCAGGCAGAGATCTTCGTTGACCAGTTTCAAAATGCAGGCCAGCGCGGTCTCTGAAATCTCAACCGGAGCCCCAACACAGGCGCCTGTTCGAAGCGCCTGACGTGAGGCCTCAATCTCTTTTTTAGGCAGAAGTATAACAACCGTCAGACGCTTGTTTCGGCGGCACAGCTTTTCGACGGTTTTCAGGCCGCCCAGATCTGGAAGGCGATAGTCGATCAAGGCGCAGTCAAAGCCGGGACCGCTTCCAAGCGCATCCAAGGCTCGTTGCATCGTGTCGAAGCCGGCCGGAATTGGCATACCGCAGGTCTCTGCGGCGGTAAGAGCCTTGCGCTGTAGCGCAGGATCGTCTGAGGCGATCAATATTTTCAAAGCGGCGCTCCGCACCTTGGCATCGAGCGTCAAGGCTCGACCTGCTACAACGGGTGGCAAGATTGCATAGCCAAGAAAACCCGCATAGGTGTCTCAAGGGATAGGTTTTATGCAGGTCACCCGTCGGAAAACCGTCTATGCAACGCATGTTGTGAAGGCGCGAAGATAGGGTTTTATCTCATTAAGGATACCACAGAAGGGGTTATTTTGTCCACAATCAGGGACACACCCTTCTGGTTAGGGTGCAACCCGTCTGCCTGAAGATACAAGCGCTGTGCTTCGGAAAACGATCCGGCTTGGGCAATGCCTTCTAAGAAATTCGGAAACAGATTGACGCTGAAGTCTTGCGCGAGATTGGGATAAACACTTTCGAATTCAGCGCGATAGCCTTCGCCAAAGTTTGACGATGCAAGGACGCCGATTAGAAGGGTGGGAATGCCCTTGTCATTCAGTTCCGTCAGGATCGTGGCAAGGTTGCGCTGCGTTTCTTCCGGCGAGATACCGCGCAACATGTCATTGCCGCCAAGCGCAACTAAGGCGACGTCGATATCGTCTGTCAGGATCCAACCAAGGCGCGCGGCGCCTCCGGCCGAGGTGTCTCCGGATACGCCCGCGTTGACGACATGGACATCAAAGCCTTGGCCGATCAATGCTGCTTCCAATTGGGGGACGAACCCCTCGCCTTGTGGCAGGCCATATCCTGCCGTCAAACTGTCGCCCAATGCCAGAATAGTGGTGGTTTCCGCCTGAGCGGCACAGGTCATGAAAACTGTCGCGAAAAGCCCCTTGAGACTGCGGGTCAAAACCCCATATGCAGCTGATATCATGCCATACTCCTAAAGAAGGTCCGCCCAATGACGACCCCGGTTCTATCGCTGCGCGACGTGCGCCTGACTCTTGGCAATAATGCAGGCCGGACCGAGATCCTCAAGGGCATTGACCTAAATGTGACCACCGGGGAGACCGTAGGCCTGACGGGGCCATCGGGGTCGGGCAAATCCTCGCTTCTGATGCTAATGGGCGGATTGGATCAGGCAACTGGTGGAAGTGTTCAGGCGCTTGGGCAGGATCTGGGTGCGATGAACGAAGATCGGCTTGCACGGTTTCGGCGTGACCACATGGGCGTGGTGTTTCAGTCCTTTCACCTGATCCCGACTATGACCGCCTTGGAAAACGTGGCGACGCCGTTGGAACTGGCCGGTGTAGTCGACGCATTCGATCGCGCCACGCAAGAGCTTGAGGCCGTTGGCCTGTCTCATCGCCTACATCACTATCCCAGCCAAATGTCGGGTGGTGAACAGCAGCGTGTTGCCTTGGCCCGCGCCGCAGCGCCCCGACCCGAGATCCTGCTGGCGGATGAGCCGACCGGTAACCTGGATGGCACCACAGGGGCGGCCATCATGGACCTGCTATTTGGCCTGCGCGACCGCCACGGATCGACGCTGATCCTTGTCACGCACGCCCCCGAACTGGCCGAGCGTTGTGATCGTGTTATCCACATCCAAGACGGGCGGCTTGCATGATCCAGAACATCGCAATGGCCTTGCGCCTGACCCGGCGCGAGTTGCGCGGCGGGATCAAGGGCTTTCGCATCTTCCTTGCCTGTCTGATCTTGGGCGTCGCAGCCATTGCCGCTGTTGGATCGGTGCGCGAAGCCTTACGTGCGGGACTTGCCAGCCAAGGGGCGGTGCTTTTGGGGGGCGATGCCTCGATCTCTTTCACCTATCGCTTCGCCGATGACGCCGAGCTGACCATGATCAACGAGGCGGCGGACGATCTTTCGGTCATCGCCGATTTCCGCTCGATGATCGTCGTGGGCGAGGAACGAGCCCTTACCCAAGTGAAGGCCGTTGATGACGTCTATCCGCTTTATGGCGAAGCACGACTTGATCCCGTGATGACGATGGCGACCGCGCTGGACGGAACGGACGGACAGCCGGGGATCGTCATGGATGACCTTCTGATCGACCGGCTTGGACTCCAGATTGGAGATACCCTGACACTGGGTGAAATTCCCTTCGTCCTGATGGCCGAGCTTGTCAGCGAACCGGACAATGCCACCGGTGGGTTCGGTCTTGGACCACGCTCGATCCTACGACGCTCTGCGCTGGACGGCTCCAGTCTGCTCTCCGAAGGTACTCTGTTTGACAGTCACTATCGCCTACGCTTGCCCGAAGGCGGTATCGGTCCGGCTTATGCCGCACTGATGCCCGACCTCGAGCCAAATGGCGCACGCTGGCAGGACGCCCGCGACGGTGCGCCCGGAATGCGGCGCCTGATCGACCGTTTGGGCGCGTTCTTGGTGTTGGTCGGATTGGCGGGGCTGGCTGTCGGAGGCGTCGGTATCTCTGCCGCGATCCGGTCCTATCTGGACGAGAAAACCGGCACGATTGCGATCCTGCGTGCGCTCGGTGCTGAACGTCGCGTGATTTTTCTGACCTACTTCTTGCAGATCGGCATCCTGACCTTGTTGGGACTCGCTCTCGGTGTGATCCTCGGCGCGGTGATACCAGCCTTGCTGGTCCCGGTCATCGCACAGTCGTTGCCCGTATCCGCCGAAATAACACTCTATCCCCGTCCGTTGGCCGAGGCCGCCCTATACGGCGCCCTCGCCGCGCTTCTGTTCACACTCTGGCCGCTTGCACGCACGGAAGAGGTCAAAGCCGCCGATCTGTTCCGCGACGCGGCCCTTGGGTCAAACCGTCTGCCGCGCCCGTTATTCATAGGACTATGTGTCGCCATTCTGGCATTGCTTGTTTGGGTGGCCGCACGGTTCTCGGGCATGCCCCCGTTGGCGATGTGGAGCTTCATTGGCCTTGGCGGGGCATTCGCCACTCTGGTCCTGACCGGCATAGCCGTGAAATACTCTGCCCGCTGGCTGGGTCACCGCCAAATCTTGCGCCGCGTCCCGACCCTGCGCATGGCCTTCACTGCCGTCGGTGGGCCGGGGGGCGAGGCGGGGGCCGTCGTGCTTTCGCTGGGCCTTGGGTTGGCCGTATTGGCTGCCGTCGGACAGATCGATAACAATCTGCGTGGAGCTATATCGCGTGACCTGCCGGCTGTGGCTCCAAGTTTCTTCGTGGTCGATATCCAACCCGACCAGATCGACGCGGTGAAAACCCGTCTGGAAAGCGATCCCTTCGTCAGCCGCATCGATACCGCGCCGATGCTGCGCGGGGTCATAACCAAAATCAACGATCGCCCATCGCGCGAGGTGGCAGGTGGTCATTGGGTCATTCGTGGGGACCGGGGCCTGACCTACTCGGCCATACCCACCCGCACCACGGTCGTCGAGGGAGAATGGTGGCCCGAAGACTATCAAGGCCCGCCCCAGATCAGCTTCGCCGCAGAAGAGGCGCGCGAGATGGGCATCGGCATAGGGGACCACCTGACCATCAACATTCTGGGTCGCGACATCACAGGTGAAATCACATCCTTGCGCGAGGTCGACTTTAGCCAAGCCGGGATGGGCTTTATCCTGACGATGAACCCCTCGGCTCTGGCCGGCGCCCCGCACAGCTACATCGCCACGATCTACTCGGAACAGGAAGGCGAGGCCGCGATCCTGCGGGATCTGGGCAATGCTCATCCGAACATTACGCTGATCTCGGTGCGTGACGCGATTACCCAGATCACCGGGTTGATGGGGCAGGTAGCCGCCGCGATCACATACGGGGCGCTCGCCACGTTGGTCACCGGCTTCGTGGTCCTTATGGGGGCAGCCGCCGCCGGCGAACGTGCACGCACCTACGAGGCCGCAATCCTGAAAACACTGGGTGCAACCCGCGCTGGCATCCTGCTGAACTTTGCCATCCGATCGGCGGTGCTGGGTGCAGCAGCAGGGATCGTGGCAGTGGTGGCTGGTGGCATCGCGGGTTGGGCCGTGACGCACTACATCATGGAAGAAAGCTTTGCCTTTGATCTGGCAAATGCGCTTGCCATCGTGTCCGGAGGTGTCTTAGCCACGGTTCTCGCAGGAATGTTCTTCGCCTTCCGTCCACTGTCCGCCAAACCCGCGCGCGTTCTGCGTGCCCGCGAGTAGCTGGCCGCTCATTTTCTTACTGAAAATATCCCGGGGAAGCCTGACTGGACGAAGTCTGGTCAGGCTGGGGCAGAGCCCCGTACAGGTCTGCCAGCGTCGCTAGATTAACAACTCTTTCAGAACCAGAGCCATGACGCCAGCACTATCGACCATATCCTGAACGCCCACCCATTCGTCGGGCTGATGCGCCAAATCCAGAATACCGGGCCCGTAGGCGATGCAGTTCTTCAACTTGCCGATACGGTCGATATGCTTCTGATCATATGTGCCCGGGCTGACCACATAAGACGGCTGCGCGCCCAGCACCTTTTCGATCGCCGCCGCAGTCGAGGCGACAACCGGCGCGTCCTTGTCGGTCATGGTCGGAATGACCTCGTGCATGTCGCGGATTTCATACTCGAAATTGGGGCGCTCAGCCCGGATTGCCTCCAGCATCCGGCTGACCTCTGCCTTCACCTCGGTGATGTCTTCTTCCATCAGGAAGCGTCGGTCGATCACGATGCGGCAGCGGTCGGCCACACATGGCGCGGGTAGGCCGGTGAAATCAGGGTCCTGTTCGGCCTCGCCTCCGTGGATCGAGTTTATGTTCAGCGTTGACTGCTTCGCACCTTCTGGCACCACAGGCATGTCGGTGCGTTTTGTGGCCAATAGCGGAAACAGATGCCGCTCCATTTCCTCAAGCACTGCGCCCATGTGTCGGATCGCGCTGTCGCCCAGAAACGGCATCGAGCCATGGGCGATCCGCCCTTTCGTCTCGATCTCGGCCCACCAAACACCGCGATGGCCTAGACAAATACGGTCTTTGTTCAAAGGCTCGGGAATGATCACATGCTGCACGCGATCCGGATCGAAATACCCCTTCTCGGCCAGATAGGCGACGCCGCCATAGCCGCCGGATTCCTCGTCCGCCGTGGCGCTGATTTCCACCGTGCCAGCGTGATCGGGGTAAAGCGCAACGAAGGCCTCTGCCGCAATAATGGACGCCGCTAGCCCGCCCTTCATATCGCACGCCCCGCGTCCATAGATCTTGCCGTCTTCCAGCTCGCCGCCGAACGGGTCTTTGGTCCAGCCGTGGCCCACCTCGACCACGTCATGGTGACTGTTGAAATGCACACATTCGCCCGGCGTCTTACCCTCGTGGCGGCAAATCACATTCCAGCGTGGATAGTCAGCGCAGTCGCCCGGCGTCCCTTCGGCGCGGATCAGCTCGACCGTCCACCCCTGCGCGCCCATGCGCTCAGCGATATAGGTGCAGATCGTCCGATAATCGCGTCCGGGTGGGTTCAGTGTTGGAATGCGGATCAAGTCTTGGGTCAGGGCGATCAATTCGTCCTGACGGCGTGAGATTTCGGCTAATAGAGGATCATTAAACTCGGTCATGCTGAAAACCTAGGCGGCAAGCGACCTTATCTCAATGGTGGAATTCGCAACCGACGGATTTCACGGAAAACGAGAGCGAAAACGCTGTCACGGGTCTTTAAATCGCGGTAAGCTCAACCTAAATACAAATGTAACAGTGATTAACATACTTCGCACAGGCACAAAGACCTGACCGAAGAATTTGGTGGATAGAAGGAGGGCATATGTCCAGTTTTGATAAGCAGATTCGTGAAAGCCAGGAACAGGTGCAGGAAGCACAGGCTAAGATTTCCGAACTGACCACGCGGATTGAAACCGCGCGCGCGAAGGCCGCCAGCGGGGAAGATATCTCGATTGATATCGAAAACGCGACGCTGGACGATGTGCATGCCCATACCGAAGCGATGAACGCGAATATCGCCGAGTTGATCATGGGTCTTGATGACGTAACCTCAGGTTTCTCGACGGATTTTGACCAGATGCGGTCGAAAACCGGGTGGGAAAGTTTCGTTGGCATCTTCTCGAAGGGGAAATCCGAAAGCATGCGTCAGGAACGGATGCGCACGGCGTCTATCGACGACAAGCTGCAAGAGCTGATCGCGCAGTCGGATTCGATTGTGAACCTGCTGGAGGGTCAGCTGGCAATGCTGAACGAGCAGAAGGAAAAGGTGGGCGCGAACCTGTCCACAACACTGGACGAGCGCGAAATGACGGTGGGTGAGCTGGAAAGCCTGCGCGCCGAAATCCTTGGCATGGACCCCAAGATCATCGAGCTTGAGAACAAGATCGCCAACGAACAGGACGCCGCCGCGCGTACACAGCTTGAAACCGAGCTGGCTGATCTGAACAGTAAATACAACGAGATGGTGCAGGAAGAGCAAGTGAAGCTGGCCCAGTCTCAGACGTTGGAACGCTATATCGAGAAGGGCAAGACCTGGGTCGATTCACTGCAAAACCAAGCGGCGACGCAGATGGTGCTGATCAACAAGCTGCAGACCGACACCAAGCAGCGCGTGGTGCTGTATGATGCGCTGACCAAGTCATTGAAAACGGCGCAGCAACAGGATGTGGCGCACCGGATCAATGAAATCGGCGTCGAGACCGACAAGGAAGCCCAAGCCGCGATGGCCGCGATTGGCACAGCAACGAACCAGCGTATGGCCGACATGATGGAAGCCCACGAAGACCAGATGGTCTTTGCCCGCGACGTGCTGGAGCAGAAGGCAAAAGCCGACGAACGCTTCGCCCGCCGCTTCGCCGAGATCGTCGAGAAGCACGACAAGAATTTGTATGGGGGGTGAGGCCTTCCGCCCGGTCGATAGACCGGGCAGCGCCCGACCCTCCCCACGGGAGGGCGCTTTGCGCCCACCCAGGGTCAGGCGCCGCCCTCTGAATTTCAAGGATGTGGATGTTTAGTCGGACAAATCAATTTCGGGAAGCGATGCGCACGCGTCGCGATAGGTTGCGTATTGCAGGGATTGCAGTTCTTGTAGTGAGTATCGTTGGCGTGGTTTTAGGCGTGCTTATGAGCTCAGGTTTGGTGTTCGAAATCGGATTGGCAGCCTTCTTTATCTCGATTTTTGTGTGGGACCTTTTTGCAAGAGATGGAGCAAGCAGAATCCTATTTGCCCTTTCAAATTGGATGCCGGGTTTTGCGGCGTATGCCCTCACACTGGAGAAATGGCTGGAGACACCAGTGAAGGGACACTCGACAGGAGCTCAATCTGATGTCTGACAACATCAAAACTTCCGAACGCGCCTCGGCAGGCTTCGCCCGCCCGGATCATGCCGAGCTGACGGACACACAGATTACGCGGCGCTATTTCTCGAAGTTCGAGAAGATCACTGCGCATCTGGCCCGTGTGGCCGGGCAGATGGAGGTTGAGGGCAAGCTGAGCCGGGACGAGGTCGACGTGCTGGCCCGGTACGTCATCAAGCTGGGTCTCAGCTTCAAGGCGCTGGCCAACAAGTATCACATGTCCGAAACGGCCTATGGGTTGGGCGGCAAGACGCTTACTTTTGACCGGCGCGACAGCGGGTTTCCGATCCATGCGGAGCTGCTTCAAATGGCGTCCGACGCGGCACAGGCGGGTACGCATTTAAAGGGCATGGCCTCGGCCGAAGATCTCAAAAGCCAGATGGTCAGCCAGATTGTCGGTGACTTGTCGGTTCCGAAACGGCTGCAATACGCCCTGTCGCAACGGCTTTACTATGAAGAACTCCAGCGCGGCGATCTGTTCTGGCCACAGATGCATCCGGATGTGGTCTGGCGTCACAACAAGGGCGAAGGCCGCGACACCCGCCGCGTCTATCTGGCCCATTGGGCGGTCTATGACAGCGAAGTGAATCTGCCCACCATCTATCTGATGGAGCTTGAGGACACGGGCCGCACCGCTCTGCCCAAAGACGAACGCCGCTGGCCGCAAGTGCAGTCGCATTTGATGGCGCAGTCCATGGCGGGTTTGCAGCTGGTGACCATCGCCACTGGGTTCGACAAGGATTTCGACGACCTTCACCCGAAACGTCTGCGCCGCTTCCATGTAGGCCCGATGTATAGCCACACGTTTACCCGCCAGACCGGCCCGCTGCGCGAGGTGTTGGAGCAGGCGAAAAGTCCGCCGGGAGAAGATTGGGCGCTGGCGTGGACCGTGGAAGAACTGAAAAGCCAAAGCGTCAAGGAAGAGAAGTCCGGTTGGTTTGGCAAAGTCGAGCGTGAGATTTTCGCGATTGATCCCTTTGCCGGGTCCGGCTCGGGGATCGGTGCAACCGCGATGGAACGCGCCATCATCATGCCCGAACGCCCGTTTCAGGTATTGGCCGAAAAGAACCCCGCGGGGTTCCACGACGTGCGCAAATTTGTTGTCAGCCCGGGTGGCCGGGTGCTGTCTTACCGTTGATTTTAGGAGTATTCGATGTCTTTACCCGCTGATCTGATGGAGCTTCGCGAAGAAGAAATCCGCGCGCATTACGGCGCGGCTGCGGGGCATCTGGATGGGTTCGATCACACGCCCCGGATTGCCAAACCGAAGGAAGCCCCCAAGGCGGAACGCAGCCCCGGTATCGGGCGGGCGCGCCGCTTCCGATCCACAACGCCGGGTCTGGTGACACGCTCGACCGCGCGGCCCGAAGGTGTGCATTTGGTGGAACGAATCGAGGGATCGGACGGGGACGATCCGCTAGTGTCTCCGCTTCAGGCGACCGTTCTGCACACGCTCCGCCGCGCCATCGCGATAGCGTTGGCGGTGGGTGAAGGGTTCGCAGAACAAACTGAACTCGCCGCTCTGCGCCGCGCGAACCTTGAAGGTCGCTTGGGTGCGGATAAGTCCGCGGCATTCTCCGAACTCCTGACTGCTGAGTCTTTGATCGTCCTTTATGTCTTCGGTAATGCGACTTCGTATCTGCTGGCAGATCACGCAAGCGAAACCCCGATTGAGGTCGGTGCGGTCGAAGAGATCCTGACCGACAACGCCCCACTCGCTCTGAACGGCGCATTGTGGGAGCTGGATCAGGAACTCGCTACGTTTGTCACGTCCGAAGACAAGTTGGTCCCAACTGTTTTGGCCTATGTCGAACAGCTGATGGAAAAGGTTGCCCTGCGCGCCCAGACCGCCAGCCACCTTGGCCCGTTCACATCCGTAAACTACCGGGTCGAAGCGGACGACCTGACCATCTCGGGCTTCACGCCGTCCCGTGCGCATCGTGGATCGAAGATCACGATGACCTTCAAGAAACCGAACGAGGTCGTGGGCAACCACATCGCCAAATACCAAGCGATGAAGCTGTCGAAAATGCTGATGGCTTACGACTTCGATCGCAAACTGAACCCGTTTGCGGAACTGGGCGGTTTCATCTTCACCTTCATGGGCGACGGCAAACCGGGTACGGGTAAAACCACGCTGATCCAGATGATGGCCGGGCTGGTCAACGATTACTGCGCGGTGGCGGGCTATCCGTTCCGCTATCAGAATTTCGGCATCGACAATATCGACAGCTATCAGGGCAAGTCGGGCCAGAACGCGAAGGCGTTCATCAACAACGTGCTCGACCCCAATGTGATCGGCTTTGGCACCGTGGATGACATCGACCAGATCGCGGGCAAACGCGGGGATCGTCAATCCAGCGCGGGCCAACAAGAGGTCACAGCGGTTCTGATGGAAAGCTTCGCGGGCGCCAACACCGTGGTGCGCGGCAACTGCACCTTCGGCATGTTCTCGAACTATCCCGAGAATGTGGACGATGCCCTGCGCCAACGCGCCGGCGCGCGTTTCCTGGTGGATGGACCCCAAACGCGCGAGGACTATATCGACATCCTGCACCTCTTGATGGGCAAGAACCACGACATCCCGCTGGGCAAGCACGACCTTTACGGCGCTCAGGAAATCAAATCCGCCGTCGCCCGCAGTTTCGAGGCGCATAACAAGCCGCAGGAAGCGGGCCTGATGAACGTGTTCGACCGCGTGCATGACCAGATCGGAGAGCTGGACGACATCGCCAAAATCGGCACCTATCTAAAGGGCATTCAAGAGGCCGACGAACGCTTCACGGGCCGTTCAATCAAGAACATCACCGACGCGGTGAAAGTCCGCGCGATGGACTTTGAACTCCCCGACGAATGGATGGAAAACCCCGAGCTGTTCTTGGTCAAAGACTATGACACCAAGAAAGACATGATCGCTGAACTGCGCGTGCCCATCACCACCGACATGGTGATCCAAGAGGTCAACCGCTACGCCGATTCAGAGTTCCGCTATGCCGACAAATCCGACGAGGTCGCTATCGAGGCGATGGTCCGTGATTTTGGCCGTCAGGAAGAGGCGAAGAAGCGGTATTTGGAGGGGAAGTGAGTGATTGAGATCGCTTACATACTGTGGTGCGTGATCGCGTCCTACTTGGGTTGTCGTTTCGTCGTTTGGGCCATGAAACGAAATTTACCTGTGCCGTCCGGAGCGTTCGCCGCGATCCGGTTTTTCGTCGTTTGGTGCCTGACATTGGTGGTTAGTGTGTTTCTCTATATGCTGGTTGCGGCGGGTCCATTTATCTATTTAATCAGCAATCCTGATCGATTTGGCGGAATGGAAGAAAGCGTATTGATCTTCGGTGGGTTGATCTTGCAACTTCCTTATTGGGTCGGGTTCTTTAAGGGCATCGATCTCCAAGTTACGCGGAGGTTCAGCACATGACTTATGTGTCTTTGCAATTTCGAGATAGCTTGATATCTGCCAATCCTATGACGGTCTTGATCTACGCGGCAACGCCGCGACGCGCCCGACCCGCCCCACAGGGCGGGCGCGTTCCGCACCCACCCTCGGGCCGGACGCATCGCTCATATTGTGAATGCAAGGGAGGCACATCATGAAACGCCTCATCCAACGCGGCCTTATGTTTGGCAATCTGATCCGGGTCGACAGCCCGGCGCTGATCGAGCGGTATAACCGTGCGCTCAAGGGGCTAGCGGGCAAGCAGACGAAGCTGAAGGAATTCCATATCGACGTCTCGGGGTTCTCGCCCGAGATCGGCGAGGAGTTCAAAGACCCGCTCTACCTCAACCCCAATGGCTGCAACCGGCAGTTCATCATTCTGACGGTGGACCAGAAGAAGGCGCCGCTGTTGAACGCCATGTTCTCGACCTCGCGCGGGATACTGCGGCAGTTCATTGCGGATAACGAGGCGAAGCTTTTCGCGCTGACTGCCCACGACGCGGTGGCGGGCGAGTTGATGAACTCGGTCTATGACATCTCGGATCCCGCGCGTCTGTTTGATATCCGCAAGATCATGATCGAGGCCGACACGACCCAAAGCCACGTCAAAAACGCGCGCGAGTTGGCCGAGAAGATCGACCATTTCCAGACCGCGCCGAACGCGTGGTATGACGATGATCTAATTGCCGAAATGATCGAACTGGCCCGCGAAACCGGGGACGTGACCAAGGTTCCGGTTGATTTGGGCGTGCAGGAATACGAGCAAGGCAATTTCTGGACCGCGCATTTCGGCGGGCTGTACATCTTCCGCGATGTGGAAAGCCCCTGTGTCGTGGTCTCGGGCGACAAAGATCGGATGGAGCGGTTCCCGCGTCTGCCCTTTGTTGACACGACCGAACCCAACCGCATCGCCAGTTTCCTGCGCAAGAACGATCTGGTCGAGCCTTTGGTGTCCTCGCGGGGCGCGACTGGCGCGCGCATTCTGCGTCAGAAGATGGAGTTCATTTTGGTGGACGCCGCGACCTCGGCCGGGATGGAGCTGGGCGACATGTCCTCGCGTACCTTAAGGCACGTGGCGCAACGGATGGGCCGCAACCTGCCGCAGGCTTTCCACGGGCTGGCAGCCCTTGTGCGCTGGGCCGAGGCTGGCGGGCAGTGGCCCCGGATCGACAGCCGACACCCGGCCTATTTCTATACCCTGCGCGCGCGCCCCGATCATCCAGACCGCGACCTGATCAACCGGCTGTTGTCGGAACTCGCGCCGATGGATTTCCGACAGCTTTTCATCTGCCACAAAGAGCTGTTCTATGCTTCCTACGCCACATGGCCGGACGAAAAGCGCGAGTTTGTGGCAGAATTCCTGCATCGTGACTATATGGCAAATAAGGCGGGGGCTCGTGATAAGCTGTTCGGAGGACGCAAGGATGCGCTGAAAGTGCCGGGCACAACGCGCAAGCGCACCCGTGAGCAAGTGATTGAAATGGTTGGCCCTTGGGGTGCCGTGAAAGGAAAGTAGGGATGGGGTTTCTTCGACTGATCGTTTTTGGCTTTATCGGGCTTAGCATTATCTATGTGCTGGTCAGCCTGTATTCCCGATCGGTCCGTATGGAGAAGCTGGAAGAGCAATGGGCCGAAGAGCATCCCAGCGGCGATGAAAGCGACCGTGAAGAATGGTTGCGCGAGGGGATGGAGGACTATCAAAAAAGCTTCCGCCCCAAGCTGATCTTGCTGGTCTATGTGGTGCCCGCTTTGCTGGTTCTGCTGTCGATAATACTTATTAACTGAGGTTCAAAATGCGCCGTTTCCGTATCATTACTCGCAGCCTGATCGCACTTATCCTGTTTGGTGTGCTGCACTATACGCTGCCCCAACATGACGTCGTGCGCGTTGTGAACACCTATCAGGAACGTCAGGATCTGGACGACTGGACTCGGATTTTCTGGTCCAAGCCCGATGATCAATCCGCAGGCTTGATCAACCGTGATGTGCAGTTTGTTCAGACGGTGAAGAAAAAGACATACCTTCTTGGTTTCATCCGCACGGATGCGGACGAGGTCATGGTCTATCGGAACGAGGACACCGGCTGGTCATGGCCGCCCTATTTCAAGTTTGATACCGCCAGCTTGCAGACCGAGGTCGACGACCTTCGCTCGACCGCCGAGGAGCCAAAATGGGCGGTAGTCACGCATTATGGCTGGCGGAACGAGCTGATTTCAACCTTCCCCAATGCCGTGGGTATCCGCCCTGTGGCGGGCCCTGACGTGACGATCATCCCGTGGTTCAACATCGCGTTCTTTCTGTTCCTTGCCATCGCACTGGGCTTTATCCGCGCGCTGTGGCGCCAGTTCCGCCAGCGTTCGATTGATCCCGCGCTGGAAGACGCAAGCGAGGCTTGGGATGCAGTGGACGCACGAGCAGACGAGGCCAAGGGCCGGTTCTCACGTTGGTTGGGAAGCTGGCGAAGCAAGTAAGTCAGCGCGCCTCGATAAAGGCGCGCTTGTTCTTGCGCAGGCGACGCATCAGATTGCGTTGCGGTGCGTTGTCCGGCATGTGATGGGCGGGCTTGGGTGCATCCAAGCCGTCCACCAATTCAGGAAAAATCATCCGGATCTCGTCCAGTGCTTCTGGCGACATGCTTTTCTTGGTGTATTTGCCCAGATACAGCGTCTCGGCGGGTGTGCCATTTGCGAAGACCACCTCGTGGTTGTCACACAGGATGTGGCAATAAGTGATGTGGTCCATGCTGTCGTCTTGACGTACGCCAGACAGAAGGGTCAGCTTATTCGCCGCAATCAGCACCTCGGGCGTGTCGAACATACGTGCGGCGATCTTAGATCTGCACAACATGCGATGTTGGCGCGACACCCATAGATCCCGATCGGGGAGGTCGTGACCCAAGGCACCCGCCTTGATCCGAATTGGGGCCAGATCGCCCGTTGCCGGCACCCGACGTATGCCAACCCAGCGGATGGTCTGGACGCCGCTGCCCAACGTGCAAACCTTGTCCCCGGGCGAAAGCTGTTCAACCGGAACCTCGCCTTTCGGGGTTAGGATGCTTGTTCCTGTGGCAAAACAGGTAACGAAGTCCCAAGTCTCGCGTGTGCCAGTCAGGCCCGAATAGGTGCCGCCGATCAGGCTGTCCAACGATATGGAGCGAATTGCGCCAGATTCATACGCCGCCTGATCCGCGTTCGAAGAAAACTCGGGCGCCAGATAGGTGTTGCCTGCCGTATCCTGAAAAACCACTGCGGTGACTGTCGCTGTCGATCCATCGATGAAGGTAATCGTCGCAGTATACGGTGCCACAGCATCGAACGTTTGCGGTGGTCCGCCGTCTATCGAGAACTGGTCGTTCGAGTTGCTGTTATTGTTGTCATAGGCGGTGCCGTTGCCACCCGTGAAACCTGAACCTGCCGAAGTGAACGAGACGAAGTTATCAAGCAGCGGATCACCAAGGCCACCGACAGTCAGCCCGACAAGCGCCGAGGCATTCTCGATCGTGTCATTGCCTTCTGTCGGGTCAATAATGGCGTGATTTCCCAGCGAGATCACATTGAATGTGGTCGGCATCGCCTTCCTCGATTTGCTGTATGAATGCGCTCTAGATGCGACTTACTTGGTCGCTTAAGTTGGATCTATATCTAAAAAAGAGCGCCAGAGCACCAATTATCGTTAAAAATAGGTAAAATTCGCGGAAGGCGGTTAACTTGGGGAAAATGGCCGGCGCGGTTTGCGCTCCGGCCAAAAATCAAACCAAATAGTTGGGGGCTGTGCACCCCTTTTATTCGCCGTAAGGCACCCAGACGGTTTTCACCTCGGTCGCGTGGCTTAGGAACTCGCGTCCTTCGCCAGCGGCCCCCATCCAGTCACGCGCTTTGGCATTGTTGACCCAGCTGCGCTTCAGATTGCCCGCGCTCTCCAGTTCGACTGTGGCCGAGATGTCTGCGCCGGAATGCGACCAGACCGCATCCACGCCCAAGTGACCGGCCAAGGGCGCGGCAAGTTCGGCGTGATCGCCGGTGACGATGTTCACCACACCGCCTGGCAAGTCCGAGGTTTCGAGCACCTGATAGAAATCCGTTGCAGCCAGCGGGTAGGGTTGCGAGGCGGCCAGCACCACACGGTTCCCCATGGCAATCGCAGGCGCCATCAGGGACACCAGACCCAGCAGCGGGGCTTCGTCCGGGCAGAACCCGCCGATCACGCCAACCGGTTCGTTCATCGCCAGCGCCACGCCGCGCATTGGAACAGGTTTGGCGGCCCCGTCAAATTTGTCAGCCCAGGCGGCATAGGTGAACAGGCGCGAGATTGCGGCGTCGACTTCTTTTGTGCCGCTGCGCCCACCTGTCATGGCGTCGATCCGGGCTGCGAACTCGTCTGCACGGGCCGAGAGGTTCTCGCCGATGTAATACAGGATCTGCGCGCGGGCATGGCCGGTGGTTTTCGCCCATCCTTTTGCCGCCGTCGCGGCCTCGACCGCGTTGCGAATGTCCTTGCGGTTGGCGATGCCTACATGACCCAGAAGCGCGCCGGATTTAGACCAGACCGCTTGGCTATAGCCTCCGTCTGGGCGCGCCTGTTTGCCGCCGACATAGAATTTGGCGGTGCGGTCCAGCGCATCCACCTTGGCGTCTTTCGGGGCAGACACGGGTGCAATGGGTTTTAACGAAACAGCTTTGCCGCGTGGCTTGGTATACGCTTGCAAGCCTTCCCAACCGCCTTCGCGCCCAAATCCGCTTTCGCGCACACCACCGAAACCGGCAGCGGCGTCAAACATGTTGGTGCCGTTCACCCAGACCACACCGGCCACCAATTTGGGGGCCACATCCAGCGTCAGGTTTACATTCTCGGACCAGACCGAGGCCGCCAACCCGTATCGGGTGTTGTTGGCAATCTCGACCGCCTCGGACGGGGTGCGGAAGGTGGTTGCGGCAAGTACGGGACCGAAGATTTCTTCCTGCATCAAGGTTGATGCCGACGACAGCCCGGTGATCAGTGTGGGCGGATAGAAGCAGCCCTGATCGGGAAGCGGGCAGGGGGCTTGATACAACTCGCCCTCGCCAGCGCCTGCGTTGACCATATCGGTGATCCGCTGATGTTGGATCGGGTCGACCACGGCGCCAACGTCAATGGATTTGTCCAAGGGATTGCCGATGCGCAGCTTTCCCATGCGGGCCTTCAGCTTGGCATAGAACCGATCCGCGATGCCTTCTTGCACGACCAGGCGCGAGCCTGCACAGCAGACCTGACCTTGATTAAACCAGATCGCATCGACCAGACCCTCGACCGCTGAATCAAGGTCCGCGTCGTCGAAGACGATGTAGGGCGATTTGCCGCCCAATTCCAAGGTCAGCGACTTGCCCGATCCGGCG
Organism: Aliiroseovarius sp. S253; assembly: GCF_049800855.1. Lineage (NCBI taxonomy): Bacteria > Pseudomonadati > Pseudomonadota > Alphaproteobacteria > Rhodobacterales > Paracoccaceae > Aliiroseovarius > Aliiroseovarius sp. S253. The sequence continues at coordinate 363,674 of NZ_JBNAFW010000001.1, forward strand.
GTAGCGCGGCGGATCTGACGGCCCACATTGGTGGAGCCGGTGAAGGCAATCTTGTCGATCCCTTCATGGGTCACGATCGCCTCGCCCACGCGGCCGTCTCCGGTCACGATGTTCACAACGCCCTTGGGCAGTCCGGCCTCGTCGCAGATCTGCGCGAACAGAAGCGCGGTCAGCGAGGTATATTCGGCAGGTTTCAGCACCACGGTATTGCCCATCGCAATCGCGGGCGCGATTTTCCACGCGAGCATCAGAAGTGGGAAGTTCCACGGGATGATCTGTCCGCAGACGCCCAACGCTTCGCGGTCGGGAAGTTCGGCGTCCTGAAGTTGCGCCATGCCCGCGTGGTAATAGAAGTGACGTGCGACCAGTGGGATGTCGATATCGCGGCTTTCGCGGATCGGCTTGCCGTTGTCCATGCTCTCCAGCACAGCGAACAGACGTGCGTGTTTCTGCACAAGACGCGCCAGCGCATAGAGGTATTTGGCACGGGCATGGCCGGGCAAAGCCCCCCAGTTTTTCTGCGCTTTGCGCGCAGCGATTACAGCCACATCCACATCATCTGCACTGGCTTGCGTGACCTGCGCCAAGACCTCGCCAGTGGCGGGGTTGCGGCTGTCAAACAGCTCGCCAGGTTTGGTCATTGCGCCATTGATATAAAGGCCGAACGCACCGTCCCGCGCGGTGATCCACTCCAGCGCTTCACCGGCGCTTTCCGGGGCCGGGCCATAATCCATGCTGTCGAATTTTTCTTTCACGGTCATGTCTGTGTCCTTATCCCATCGGATGGCGGTAGGTGGCCGAGTAGTGGCCGGTCACGTGGTGTTCCAGCTGGCGTTCGATGTCGCCCAGAAGCGAACTGGCACCGAAGCGGAACAGATGCGGGTCCAGCCAGTCATCGCCCAGCTCTTCTTTGATCAGTGACAGGTAAACCAGCGCATCCTTGGCTTTGGATATCCCACCGGCGGGCTTGTAGCCGACCTTGTATTCGGTGGCCTCGTAATAGTCGCGAATGGCGCGGATCATCACAAGGCTGACGGGCAGGGTGGCGTTCACGCTTTCCTTGCCGGTCGAAGTCTTGATGAAGTCAGCCCCCGCCATCATGCAGACTAGCGAGGCGCGGGCGACATTGCGCAGGCTGCCCAGCTCTCCGGTCGCGAGGATGGCTTTTACATGGGCATCGCCGCAGGCTTCACGGAAGTCCCGCATCTCGTCATAAAGCGCCTGCCAATTGCCGGTCAGCACATGGCGGCGTGAGATGACGATGTCGATCTCCTCGGCGCCGGCGCGCACGCTTTCGCGGATTTCTTCGACGCGCAGGTGATAGGGGCTGAGACCGGCAGGGAAGCCGGTGGACACGGCCGCGACCGGCATCGTAACGCCAAGTGCTTTCAGCGACGATACGGCGGTTTCAATCATGTCGTGATAGACGCAGACGGCACCGGTGGTCACAGGCTCCATCCCGAGGGCGGCCATGATCTCGGGCCGGACGGGTTGGGCGGCTTTGGCGCACAGGCGGCGCACGCGGCCTTCAGTGTCGTCGCCCGACAGGGTGGTCAGATCGATCATGGTGATCGCCTTCAGAAGCCACGCGGCCTGATAGTCCTTCTTCACGCTACGCCGTCCCGACAGGGTCGCGCAGCGGCGCTCAATGGCGGATGTGTTGGCCTGCACGGCACGCACCCAGTTCATATCCAGATCCATCCCCGGATTGCGCGGCAAGGCCAGTTGCGGCAACTGGTCTGACGACGCTTTCAGCCCCTCGTCCGAGGATGTTTGCGGTTCGCTTTTCACGGATTTCACCCCTTGGGCAACTGTTGTGTTTACGGTTTTGACAAGGGTCGCACGCAAAACAACGAATGGCAATAATCACCGTGACGTCAGAGGTGGTGACGCAAACACGCGACATATTGACGAAGCTCCATGTGATATTGACGGAAAAACTCGGTAAATACGCCGAAAAAGCGGGAAACCTTGGTGGATGTCTTGTCGCACCGTAAATGGTTGTTTCCCTGTTTGTGTTGCGCTTAGGATGCTCCATCGACAGGAGAAAACAGGCTGAGTCTTTCTTGGCCCAAGATCAATCAGAATCCACCTGTCCCACTGCTTAATTGAATAGGGAGAACTTTCATGAACATCTCGATCAAAGCTGCCCTTCTGGGCTCGGCTCTAGCACTTGCTGGTCCGGCCTTCGCAGACATGATGCACCCGAAAACCGGCGAGAAGCTGGCCGAAAACCAGACCTTCACCTATCGCGTTCTGGACGAGCACACCTCGGTTGACCCGCAGATTGTTGAAGACGTGTCGGGTTCGGAAATCGTACGTGACCTGTTCGAAGGTCTCTACAACCAGAACCGTGCTGGTGAACTGGTGCCGGGTGTTGCGCTGAGCCACACCACCAATGACGACAAGACCGTCTATACCTTCACCCTGCGTGATGATGCTAAATGGTCCGACGGCAAGCCCGTAACCGCTGGCGACTTCGTTTATGCGTGGCGTCGTCTGGCCGATCCGGCCACCGCCTCGGAATATCAGTGGTACATGGAAGTTATGGGCATCAAGAATGCCGCCGAAGTTATGTCGGGCGACATGGGTGTGGAAGAGCTGGGCGTGAAAGCCATTGACGACCATACGCTGGAAGTCACGCTGGGAAGCTCACTACCCTATTTCGCGCTGACCACCACCCACACCTCGACCTTCCCGACCCCGGCTTGGGCAATCGAAGCCCACGGTTCGGATTGGATCAAGCCCGCAAATATCGTTGTGAACGGCGCCTACAAGCTGACCGAGCACGTCGCCAACGAACGTCTGGTGCGCGAGCGCAACGAGATGTACTGGGATAACGACAACACCATCATCGACACCGTGACGTCGCTGGTGATCAACGACGAAAACGTCGCGCTGACCCGCTATCAGGCTGGCGAACTGGACCGCACTGAGATCCCCGCTGGTCAGTATCCGTCGCTGAAAGTGTCGAACCCGGATGAGGCAACCGCCTTCCCGCGTCTGTGCTCGTACTACTACACGATCAACGTGTCCGACAGCACGCCGGAATTCCTGAAAGACGATCGCGTCCGTCGCGCTCTGTCCTATGCGATCAACCGTGACATCATCACCGAGAAGGTTCTGCAGGGCGGCCAGACGGCAGCTTATACCTTTACTCCGGGCGCAACCGCGGGCTTTGAAGTGCCGTCGGTTGACTACGCAGGTTGGAGCCAGGACGAACGTAACGCCAAAGCTGTCGAGCTGATGGCTGAAGCTGGTTACGGCGCGGACAATCCGATCGACCTGACCCTGCTGTACAACACGTCCGAGGCCCACAAAAAAGTGGCCCTGGCTGTCAGCCAGATGTGGAAGCAGAACCTTGGCGTGAACGTCACCTTGGAAAACCAGGAATGGAAGACCTATCTGACCACCCGCGGCGAGCAGAACTATGAAATCGCGCGCGCTGGTTGGTGTGGTGACTATAACGAAGCATCGACCTTCCTGGATCTGGTCCAGTCGGGCTCGGGCTATAACGACGCCAAGTATGCCAACGACATGGTCGACGGCCTGCTGGCAGACGCCAAAACGATGGACAACCCTCAGCCGAACTACACCAAGGTTGAAGAGATCATCGCAGCCGACATGCCGATCATCCCGATCTACCACTATGCCGGTAGCTTCATGATCAAGCCCGAGCTGATCGGCAGCTGGCCTGTCGAAAACGTGGAACAGAACTGGTACTCGAAAGACCTGTACAAGGTCGCCAAGTAAGCCGGATCTGATCCGAAACAGGGGCACCGCGCATCGCGTGCGGTGCCCCACCCGCATCTGCGTTTCTGATCCAGATCAACGAAGACTGTTAACCAAACTGTCATAGGCGCCTGATCCGGCTTTACGTAGGGTCCGCCTTTTTCGTGTATCGTAGGTCCGACAACGCCGCATCTCCTAGGAGTAAGGATGCTTAATTTCATCATACGCAGGGTCGCCGTCGCGATCCCGACACTTATCATTCTTCTGGTCGCCTCGTTCTGGCTGATGCAGACCGCGCCCGGCGGACCGTTCACGTCTGAGCGTCCCCTGCCTGCGCAGGTCCTCGCCAATATCGAGGCGAAATACGGGCTGGATCAGCCCGTTTATAAGCAGCTTTGGGACTATGTCGTGGGCATCGTGACCCAGTTCGACTTTGGTCCGAGCTATAAATACAAAGACCGTTCGGTGAATGACATCATCGCGCAGGGCTTCCCGGTGACGCTGACCTACGGGATCATCTCGTTCCTTGTGGCGATTATAATCGGTGGAGCACTGGGCGTTTCAGCCGCGATCCGTCAGAATAGCTGGCTGGACTACTTTGCCGTTGGCGTCACGATTGGCGCGCAGGTTTTGCCGAACTTCGTCATGGCGCCGATCCTGATCCTTGTCTTCACGCTGTGGCTGGGCTGGCTGCCCGGCGGCGGCTGGAACGGAGGTCAATGGCAGCACATCATCATGCCTGTCATCGCGCTGTCGACCAGCTATATGGCGTCGATTGCCCGACTGACGCGCTCGTCTATGCTGGAAGTGCTGCGGTCGAACTTCATTCGTACCGCTCGCGCCAAAGGGCTGCCCGACAACGTGATCATCTGGCGCCACGCGTTGAAGCCGTCGCTTCTGCCGGTGATATCCTATCTGGGACCGGCCTTCGTGGGCATGGTTACCGGCTCGTTCATCATCGACGCAATCTTTGGCACGGGGGGCATCGGGTACTTCTATGTGAACGCCGCTTTCAACCGTGACTACGCTGTAATGATGGGGCTGACGATCCTTCTGGGGTCCATGACAATCATGTTCAATATGGTGGTTGATATCCTCTATGCGTGGATCGACCCGAAGATCCGGTTGTGAGGGTAAAGCAATGACAGACAGAATTGTTCAGCCCCTCCAGCAACCTAAAACGGCTGAAATGGCCAGCCGTATGACCGAGGACGTCAAAGGGCGGTCCCTTTGGGCAGACGCGCGCCGGCGCTTCGTGGCCAACAAAGCCGCGATGGTGTCAGTGGTCGTGCTGACGCTGATCGTGCTCTTCTCGCTCTTTGGGCAGGCCATCAGCGAATATGATATCGAGACGATCGACTGGGACGTGCTTGGTAACGTGGCGACCGTGGGGCAACCCTCGATCTCGAACGGCCACTATTTCGGCTTCGATGAAAACGGGCGCGACCTGTATAATCGCGTCATCCAAGGCTCGCGTATTTCGCTTGCTGTGGGCGTGATCGGTGCGATGGTCGCGGTGATCGTTGGGACCATCTATGGCGCGACGGCTGGGTTCATCGGCGGGCGTGTAGACAGCATCATGATGCGACTGGTCGATATCTTCATGTCGATCCCATACATGTTCGTGCTGATCCTGCTGCTGGTCGTTGCGGGCCGCTCGATCACCATGATTTTCGTCGGCATCGGACTGACCGCTTGGCTGGACATGAGCCGCATCGTACGTGGCCAGACCCTGTCCATCAAGAACCGCGAGTTCGTCGAAGCGGCGATTGCCATCGGCGTACCCACATGGCGCATCATCATCCGCCACATTGTACCCAATTTGTTGGGTGTGGTGGTGGTCTATGCGACGCTTCTGGTGCCGCAAATGATCCTGACGGAAAGCTTCATTTCGTTCCTTGGCCTTGGCGTTCAGGAACCCTTCACCAGCTGGGGTGCGCTTCTGTCCGAAGGCACCAAGACCATGAACTACGGAACGCTTTGGCACCTTGCCTTCCCGCTGTTCTTCTTCGTGGTCACCATCTTCTGTTTCTTTTTCATCGGCGATGGTCTGCGCGACGCGCTGGACCCGAAAGACCGCTAAGGGAGGCGTGAGTTATGGCACTACTTGAAGTCCGTGACCTGAGCGTCAACTTCGACACACAGGATGGTACTGTGACCGCCGTGGACAAGATCAGCTTTGATCTGGAAGCCGGCGAAACCCTTGGCGTGGTGGGAGAAAGCGGATCCGGCAAAAGCCAGACTGTCTTCGCCATCATGGGCCTTTTGGCGCAGAACGGTAAGGCAACTGGATCGGTGAAGCTTGAGGGACAAGAGATCCTCAATATGCCGGTTGCACAACTAAACAAGATCCGCGCCGAGCGGATCGCAATGATCTTTCAGGATCCGATGACCTGTCTGAACCCGTTTTTGCGGGTGTCCGATCAGATGGCCGAGGTGTTGACCCATCACCACGGCATCTCGAAGAGGGCAGCGGTGAAACAGGCGGTCGAGATGCTGGATGCCGTGCGCATTCCCGAAGCGAAGAAACGCGTCACCATGTATCCGCACGAGTTCTCCGGCGGGATGCGCCAGCGCGTGATGATCGCGATGTCGCTTCTGTGCAAGCCTGACATTCTGGTGGCGGACGAGCCCACGACGGCGCTGGATGTAACCGTACAGGCGCAGATCATGAAACTGCTTGAAGACCTGCAAAAGGACTTCAACATGTCGATCATTCTGATCACCCATGACCTAGGTGTGATTGCCGGATCGTGCCGCGAAACGCTGGTCATGTATGGTGGGCAGCAGATGGAATATGGCACCACCAAGGGCCTGTTCGAGATGCCAACCCATCCTTATACGATGGGCCTTCTGAAAGCTGTGCCGCGTCTGGACATCGAAAGCGATACGCTAGCAACCATTCCCGGCAGCCCGCCCAACATGATGAACATGCCAAAGGGCTGCCCGTTCTCGCCGCGCTGCGAATTTGCGGATGATCGCTGCGTCGTCGAACGTCCGATTCTGGAGGGCGTTGCGGGACGCGCGGTGCGCCAGCGGGCTTGCCTGAAATCCTTGGAGGAGCTGTCATGAACGTGCAATCGCCTCTTCTGTCCGTCCGTGATCTTAAGGTCTGGTTCGACATCAAACGTCAGGGCGCGATGCCCTGGACCCCAGTCGACAAACTGAAGGCTGTGGATGGGATCGACTTCGACCTGATGCCGGGCGAGACGCTGGGCATCGTGGGTGAAAGCGGTTGTGGAAAGTCCACACTGGCCCGCGCGATTATGCGTATGGTTCCAGCCGAAGCTGGGACGGTTTTGTGGCTGGGCGATGACCTGTTGCAGCTGAACAAACATGATATGCGCGAACATCGCAAAGAGATGCAGATGATCTTTCAGGATCCGCTGGCATCCCTGAATCCGCGCATGACCATCGGCCAGATTGTGGCCGAGCCGCTGAAAACCCACCATCCGGGCCTGTCAGCGTCCGAGGTCAAAGACCGGGTGCGCGAGGTGCTGGATCGCGTTGGCATCCTGCCCAACATGATCAACCGCTACCCGCACGAGTTTTCAGGCGGGCAATGCCAGCGGATCGGGATCGCCCGTGCCCTAATCGTGAAGCCGCAGCTGATCATCTGTGATGAACCTGTGTCTGCGCTGGACGTGTCCATTCAAGCTCAGGTGATCAACCTACTGATGGAAATTCAGGAAGAGATGGGGCTGAGCCTAATCTTCATCGCGCATGACCTGTCGGTGGTGAAACACATCTCGACCCGCGTGATGGTGCTGTATCTGGGCAATGTCGTCGAAATCAGCGAGGCTGCGCAGCTGTATCGGTCGCCTGGTCATCCCTATACCGAGGCACTGATTTCTGCGGTGCCAATCCCGGATCCGAATGCGGAAGCCGCGAAAGAGGTGATGATCCTGGATGCCGATCTGCCGTCGCCGCTGAACCCGCCATCAGGCTGCGTGTTCCGCACCCGCTGTCCGATTGCCGGGCCGGAATGCGCGGAAACGAAGCCGCCGTTGACGGATCGCGGCAATGGGCAGCAAGTGGCCTGTCACAAACGCTAAGATAAACCCCGGCCACGCGTCGGGGTTTTTATTTTGCGGTTGCAGGAAAGCCGATCTCGTCCAGCGCGTCGATGACGGTGGCGGTCTCCAGACCGTCCACCTGTACCTCGCGTGCGTCCATGTCGAAGCTCAGGGTAACCTTGCCCAGCCCTTCCAGCGCTTCGGTGATCGAGGCTTTGCAATGGCCGCAGCTCATATCGGGGACGTGGAAAGTGTTCATGGTGGCTCCTTCGTGTTCCGTATTCTGAATACAGCGCCTAATTCGGTGGTCAACATGGCAAATTCACCGCGCACCCCTTGACCTTCCAGTCACTGGAACCCCTATCTATACTCCGTCACACCGGAGAATCTCATGGCTGCCCTGAAAACACTCACTGTCGAGCTGGAAAATCTGTCCTGCGCGTCCTGCGTTGGGCGGGCCGAGCGTGCGTTGGACGCGGTCGAGGGTGTGGATGCAGCCCCTGTGAACCTTGCGACTGAAACGGCACGGGTGACCTTTGCAGCCCCGGCCAATACCGAAAGCCTCGCCACAGCGCTTGATAGCGCAGGCTACCCGGCGCGTCGCGACACGGTGGTGTTGGACGTACAGTCGATGTCCTGCGCGGCATGTGTGGGGCGGGTCGAGCGCATGTTGAAAGCCACGCCCGGCGTGTTGGACGCGCGGGTGAACCTCGCCTCGGAACGCGCATTCGTGACCTTCCTGACGGGATCCGTGATGCCTGATGCGCTGTCTGCGAAGATCACCAAGGCGGGCTTCCCGACGACACCGCGCACCGACAGCACATCGTCCGGACCCCGCGACAAAGCTGACGAAGCACGGGAGCTGAAGCGCAAAGCATTGCTCGCGGCGGCCCTAACCCTGCCGGTTTTCGTGATCGAGATGGGCGGGCATCTGTATCCGCCGTTTCACCATTGGGTCATGCACAATATCGGGCAGGGGGTGTCGCACTGGCTTCAACTAATCCTGACGACGATTGTCTTGTTCGGTCCCGGTCGCCTGTTCTTTGCCAAAGGCATCCCGGCACTTCTACGCGGTGCGCCCGAAATGAACGCGTTGGTCGCTCTGGGTGCTTCGGCGGCTTATCTCTACTCGCTGGTGTCCGTGTTGACTCCCGGCATCCTGCCTCCGGGCACTGTGAACGTGTATTTCGAAGCCGCCGCCGTCATCGTCACCCTGATCCTTGTAGGTCGCTGGATGGAGGCCCGCGCCAAAGGCCGCACCGGCGAAGCGATCCGCGCGCTGGTGAACCTCGCCCCGGACGAGGCCACAGTTGAAGTTGAGGGTCGCCAGATCACTCGACCCGTCGCACAGGTTATCACCGGAGAGGTGATCGTCATCCGTCCCGGCGAACGTGTGCCGCTGGATGCCGAAATCATCGAAGGCGAAAGCCTTGTCGATGAAAGCATGATCACCGGGGAGCCCGTTCCCGTCGCGAAAACCAAAGGCTGCCCGATCACAGGCGGCACGGTGAACGGCACGGGCGCCCTGAAGGCCCGCGTGACCGCCGTTGGTCCCGACACGATGCTATCCCAGATCGTACGCATGGTCGAAGACGCCCAAGGCGCGCGTCTGCCCATTCAGGCACTCGTCGACAAGATCACGGCCGTTTTTGTGCCGGTTGTTATGGCCGTGGCGGCTTTAACCGTGGCGGTTTGGCTTCTGATCGGCCCCGATCCCGCGCTGGGTCTGGCGCTGGTTGCGGGCGTGTCAGTGCTGATCATTGCCTGCCCTTGCGCGATGGGCTTGGCCACGCCGACCTCAATCATGGTGGGTACTGGGCGAGCCGCGCAGCTGGGGGTGCTTTTCCGGCGCGGAGACGCGCTTCAGGCGCTGCAATCGGTGGATGTCGTGGCGTTTGATAAAACCGGCACGCTGACCGAGGGGCGGCCCGTGTTGACAACATACGAGGTTGACGAAGGGCAGGACGCCGATGCGCTTCTTGCCATGATCGCAGGGGCCGAGGCGCAAAGCGAGCACCCCTTGGCACAAGCCATACTGTTTGGTGCAACAGATCGCGGGATAACGCCTGCCACGGTCAGCAATGTCCAATCCGAAACCGGCTTTGGTCTATTCGCAGAGATTGACGGAAAACGTCTGCTGATCGGCTCGCAGCAATACATGGCGCGCGAGGGAATTCCCCTGACAGAGCTTGTCGACCGGGCCGACCCCATGCGTGCTGAGGGTCAGACCGTGTTCTTCGCCGCATATGACGGGAAGCTTGCGGGTTTGATTGGCGTGTCCGACCCAGTCAAACCCGACACGCCGAAAGCGCTTGCGGCCTTGCGCACCCTAGGCAAAGAACTTGCGATGATCACCGGCGATGACCCTGCCACTGCAGCCGCCATCGCCGACCAACTGGATTTGGATCGCGTGGTCGCGGGCGTTGTCCCCGGCGAGAAACTGCAAACCATTGCAGAGATGCAGGCCCAAGGACTAAAGGTTGCCTTCGTTGGCGATGGTATCAACGACGCCCCAGCGCTGGCCCAGGCCGATGTGGGCATCGCCATCGGCACTGGCACGGATGTCGCCATTGAAGCTGCAGATGTGGTCCTGTCTTCTGGCGCATTGTCTGGCGTAGTGAACGCATTGCAAGTCAGTCGCCGCACCATGACCAACATCCGTCAGAACCTCTTTTGGGCGTTTGGCTACAACGTCGCTTTGGTGCCGGTTGCGGCAGGTGTGCTGTATCCTGTCTGGGGGGTGCTTCTGTCACCCATGCTGGGGGCTGGGGCGATGGCGGCGTCCTCGGTGCTGGTGTTGACCAATGCCCTGCGCCTACGTTTCATCAAACCTGTTTTGGAGGATGTATCATGAATATTTCCGGCGCTGCCGAACAGACTGGACTGCCCGCCAAAACGATCCGCTATTACGAAGATATCGGGCTGGTTACGCCGCTGCGTGACACAAATGGCTATCGTGTCTTTGGCGAGACCGAACTGCATAAGCTGACCTTCCTCGCCCGTTCCCGTGCGCTTGGTTTCTCGGTCGAGGATTGTCGCGCCCTTCTGGCCCTGTACGAGGATCAGTCCCGCGCCAGTGCTGATGTCAAACGTATCGCGCGCACCCATCTGGACGAGATCGAGGCGAAGATCGCAGATTTGATTGCCATGCGGGATACGCTGTCCCATCTTGTGAATGCCTGTGCAGGTGACAACCGCCCAGATTGTCCGATCTTGAAAGGCATCGAGGCCACATCAGGCCCAAAAGCTTGAGGCATATCAAAGACGCCGCGGTCAGTGTGGCGTTTATCCAAACATAAGATACGGACGTATATTTTGCTCTGTTACCAAGGATAGTTCCGATGGACACCAGCCCGCTGACTCCGCTTTTTGACCCCACATCCGTCGCTGTGTTTGGGGCCAGTCCCACGGGCAACTCGGTTGGCGCGATGGCATGGCGCAATCTGCTGGCAGGCGGGTTCGAGGGCGCGCTGTACCCGATCAATCCAAAACACAAATCGATCGGAGATACGACGTGCTATCGACGCATCACGGATCTGCCAGATGAAGTGGATCTGGCGGTGATCGCTACGCCCGCTCGCACGGTGCCAGGGATCATGCGCGACTGTGCAGAAGCGGGGGTGAAATCTGCCATCATCCTGTCGGCAGGCTTTGGCGAAGGTGACGGGCGCGGCAAAGATCTGGAAGCACAGGTCGTGGCCGCAGCGCGTAAGGGTGATATCCGTTTTATGGGGCCGAACTGCGTAGGACTGGTGCGCCCGTGGCTTGGGCTGGACGCGAGCTTCTTACGCTCGGACCCGCCGAAGGGGCGGTTGGCTTTCGTGTCGCAATCGGGCGCGTTGGTGTCGGCCATTGCCGACTGGGCTGGGCCGCACCATTCGGGCTTTTCCGCGATGGTCAGCCTTGGCAATTCGACAAATATCGATTTCGGAGACGTTCTGGATTTTCTGGCGATGGACCCGCGCACGGACGCTATTTTGCTGTACATCGAAGGGATCAAGGACGCGCAGAATTTCATGTCAGCGCTGCGCCGGGCGTCGCGCCTGAAACCAGTGATTGTCCTGAAATCAGGTCGCCACGCGACAAGCTCGCAAGCGGCGCATACGCACACGGGTGCGCTGATCGGCTCTGATGATGTGTTTGACGCGGCGCTGGAACGTGCGGGTGCGGTACGGGTCGGTACCTTGGGCCAATTGTTCGCAGCGGCCGAAATCTTGGCCAACACGCGCAAGGTAAATGGCGAACGGCTGTGCATCATCACGAATGGCGGCGGGTCAGGCGTTCTTGCCGCCGACCGCGCTGGCGATTTGGACATCGCGCTGCCCCCATTGTCAGATGCGACCAAAACCAAGCTGGACAAAGTGCTGCCCGCTTATTGGAGTCACGCTAACCCCGTTGATATTTTGGGCGATGCAGACCCTGCAACTTATGCCGCAGCAGTCAAGGCCGCGCTCGCCGATCCTGACAATGACGGGGTGCTGGTAATGCTGACTCCGCAGGCGATGACAGATGCCGTAGCCACGGCGCACGCCGTTGTAGACGTACTGCCCCGGCGCAGGAAAAAGCCGGTTCTGGCCTGCTGGTTGGGAGAGCCATCAGTCGAAGAGGGCCGAGAGATCCTGTCCAAAGCCGGCGTGCCGGATTTCCAAACGCCTGAGCGCGCGGTCGAGGGTTTTAGCTATCTGGTTCAACACCGTCGCAACCGCAAACTGGCACTGGAGGTTCCCCGCGCCCGTGCGTTTGAGAAGGGGCTGGATCTGGACGGCGCGCACCTGATCATCGCCTCGGCTCTGTCAGACGGACGCAAGATGCTTTCGGACACGGAAAGCAAGGCGTTGCTGAAGGCCTTCAACATCCCTGTGAATATGACGATTGAGGCAACGACGCCCTCGCAGGCCTTGGTAGCTGCGGAAACCGTGGGCTATCCGGTGGCAATGAAAATCGCTTCACCCGACATCACGCATAAAACCAATGTGGGCGGTGTGCGGGTGAATGTGGCCCATGCCACCTCGGTCTCGCGGGTGTTCCACGAGCTGGTCAAATCTGCCAAGGCTGCGCGACCCGATGCGAAGATCAATGGGGTCACTGTCGAACCAATGGCCAACCTGAAAGACCCGCGCGAGCTGGTGATCGGTGCCAGCCGCGATCCGGTTTTCGGTCCCACAGTCCTGTTCGGAGCAGGCGGCACCATGGTCGAGGTTATGAAAGACAGCGCGGTGGCGCTTCCACCTCTGAACTCTGTGCTGTCTGAACGTTTGATCAACAAGACGCGCGTGTCAAAGGCCTTAGAGGACTTCCGCGATGCCGACCCAGTGGATCGCGATGCGCTGGTCGATGTTCTGAAACGTGTGTCCATCATCGTCAGTGAACTGCCTGAAATCACCGAATTGGACATCAACCCACTATTCGTCAGTCCGGACGGGGTGTTGGCGGTGGACGCGCGGATCTCGATCCAGAGGGCACCTGCGAAGGATGGCCCATATGACCACATGGCGATCCATCCCTATCCCCGCCACCTAGCGCGCGAGACTTTCCTGTCGGACGGCACGCTTCTTGTGATCCGCCCGATCCGGCCCGAAGACGCTGAGTATCTGCAATCCTTCATGCGGGACCTGTCACCCGAGGCCAAGCAGATGCGTTTCATGGGGTCGGTGAACGAACTTAGCCCAGAATTGCTCGCCCAGTTTTCGGCCATCGACTATCGCCGTGAAATGGCCTTATGCGCCATGGCCGAGATTGACGGAAAGGATGTATTGGTTGGGGTGGCGCGATATGTGATCAACCCCGATCAGAAAAGCTGCGAGTTTGCGATCGTCGTATCGGATCGGATACAGCATCAGGGACTTGGAACGCGCCTGATGAAGGGGCTGTTTAGTGCGGCACAGGATCATGGATTGGATGTGATTGAAGGGACTGTTCTGAAGAAGAACGACCCGATGTTGCGCCTGATGAAAGAGCTGGGCTTTACCCAGCGGCCAGACCCCGATGACCGCGATGTGGTCATCGTTGAACGCTGGCTTTGAAAAAGGGATTGGGGGAGGAGACCATATGCTATCCATCATTTCGCATAACGAATGTCGTGACCACGACGCCGGGCCATTGCACCCGGAAAGCAAGGCACGGCTGGATGCGATCAACAACCAGCTGATCATGTCGGGCATGGACTATGTAGTGCGTCATCACGATGCGCCGCTGGTCACCCGTGAACAGCTGGAGCGTGTACATGACGGCGATTATCTGGATCGCGTCTATGCGTTGGCACCTGGGCAGGGCATGGAAAGCGTCGAGGTGGATGGGGATACCGTGATGAGCCCGGGCACTTTGAAGGCTGCCGAACGGTCCGCCGGATCGGGCTGTATGGGCGTTGATCTGGTCATGTCCAAGGAAGCCAACCCGATCTTCTGCATGGTCCGTCCGCCCGGCCACCACGCAGAAAGCGACAAGGCGATGGGTTTTTGCCTGTTCAACAACATTGCCGTAGCCGCCGCGCATGCGCTCGAGGCCCATGGGCTTTCGCGTGTGGCAATCATCGACTTCGATGTACACCACGGCAATGGCACCGAAGAGATCTTCAAGGCCGAACCGCGCGTGCTGTTTTGTTCCAGCTTCCAGCACCCGTTTTATCCTTTCACCGGGCACGAGAAAGAGACCGACAATCTGGTTGATATTCCTCTGTCGGCTGGCGCCGGCAGTGCCGAATTCCGCGAGGCCGTGTCAGGCCACTGGATCCCACATCTGCGCGATTTTAAACCGGAGTTTGTCTTTATCTCAGCCGGTTTTGACGCCCATGCCGCCGACGATATGTCCAGCGTTCAGCTGACCGATGCCGATTACGCGTGGGTCACGCGCGAGCTGAAGGCCGTTGCGGATGAATTCGCCGAAGGTCGGATCGTGTCGATGCTGGAAGGTGGATATGAACCTGACGTGCTGGCACGCTCGGTTGTGAAACACTTGGATGTCTTGTTGGGATAAGGGGCTTTGCCCCTCGAGCCTGCGGCTCTCACCCCAGGATATTTGTGGTAAGAAAATGCGCAGAGGTGGGGCTGAGCAGTTATGCGAAGCGTGCGGCGCTGAGGCTGGCGACAGTCTTGGCGTCCAGCTCGGATGGGGTGCCCTCCACGATATCCGCCAGCAATTGCGATGCCGCTGGGCTGGACTGCATGCCATAGCCGCCTTGCCCGGCAAACCAGACAAAGTTTGGATCATCTGCAGCAGGCCCGATGGCAAGGTTCCCATCGGGCGTGAAGCTGCGCAATCCGGCCCAGTTTGAAATGACGCGGGTGACGGGTTCCGTGACCATCTCTTCAAATCGGGCCAGTCCTTCTGCCAACACCATGTCATCGGCCCATGCATCATGGGGTGTGGTCAGATCCGCGTCAGCAGGCGACACGATCAACGCGCCCGCATCAGGTTTCGAATACCACGTCTCGCCTGCGTTCAGGGTCATGGGCCAGCCGGACACGTCCAGCCCGCCCGGAGCAGGAATGCGCGCCATCGAGCGGCGTAGGGGGCGGATGCCGAGAGGGTTAACCCCAGCCATGGTGGCGATTTCGTCCACCCAAGCGCCTGCTGCGTTGACCAGTACACGACCTGAGAACACGCCTTTCGGCGTTTCGACCTGCCAGCCATCGGGCAGCCGGGTAATCGCCGTGGCTTTCGCTCCGGTGACGATATCTCCGTTCTGGCGCAGCTCACGTGCGAAGCCTTGCACAAGCTGATCGGTGTCAATGTCCCATGCCTCGGCGTGATAGCCCGCGCCGCACAGCGCGTCGGCGTTCAGGATCGGCATCAGGGACCGTGCTTCCTCTATGCTGATGGCGTCCAGCTTCATCATCGCCAGATCATCGGCCAGAAGGTCGTCCTGCCCCTTGGCCCCCACTATCATCAATCCGCGCGGCGACAGAAGATCGGCAGCCTTGTGATAATCGTGCGAGGCGTGGTTCATCGCCACAACGGCGGGCGTGCCATAGCTTTCCTCAAACAGCGCCGCCGACCGCCCCGAGGCGTGATAAGCTAACGCATCCTCGGCTTCCAAAAGCCGCACGCGACCCAGTTTCGCCAAACGCGCCCCGGCAGAGGTTCCAGCGACGCCACCGCCAATGATCAGAAAATCATCCATGTTCTTCGATCCGGTCTGTTGCTGGGGCCGGCGTGGGCGTCAGCGCGGTTAGTTGGGCGCGTAGCGCCGAGGTCATCTTGAATGACAACGCGTCCAGAGACGGCTGTAGTTGTTCTAGCGACCGTGCCGACAGGATGGGTGCGGGGCGGGCTGAATGGTGGGCTACCCACGCCACGGCCAGTGTTGCCGGATGGGTGTTCAGGTCCTGCGCGATCTCGGGCAGTGCCTTGGCAGCGTTGTGCATCCAGTCCACCCCATAGCGCGCAGCATAGCGATCGTCTTCGGACAATCTGCCCGTGCCGCCTTTGGCGTACTTGCCGGTCAATAGCCCGCCGCCAAGCGGAGAATATGTCGCGGCTAGAATGCCCTCGGACGCACACATGGGCAGAAGTTCAACTTCGGCCTGACGCTTAACAAGGCTGTACATCGGCTGGATCACGTCGATCCGGGTGCTCAGCCCTCGAGCAATCGACTGTGCCTTCATCACTTGCCACGCCGCAAAGTTGGAGAGCGCCAGATACCGTGTCTGACCTGCCGCCTGAAGCTCGGCCAACAGCTCGATCTGGGCTTCCATCGCCAAGTTCGGATTGAAGCGGTGCAGATAGAGAATATCGACCGTATCCAGACCCAATCGCGCACGCGACGCGTCGAATTGAGATCGCAACGCGGCAATACTGTTAGGAGCGTCATACCCGATTTTCGTCGCGATGATCAGACGCTCGCGAAGGGGCGCGATAAGCTTACCCAAGATCGTCTCAGAAGCGCCGCCTGTATACAGATTGGCAGTGTCGAAATGGGTGATGCCGGCCTCGATGCAAGCTTCAAACATGGCGCGCGAGGCGTCTTCATCTGCTGTGCCGCCAAACTGCATGGTGCCAAAGGCAAAGCGCGGGGCAGGGGAACCATCAAGGGAAATCAGATCTGTCATGGCGCGACACTGCCACGAGGTCGCGCAAAGGAAAAGGCCCCGCGCGATGCGGGGCCTGATCTTCGGACGGCTCACCTTGAAGGAGAGCAGGGACGCACTTACTGCCGCCCGAAATCCTCTTTCGAGATGACGCCATCCCCATTGCGATCCTGTTTCGGGAACCACATATCGACGCCTGCGATGAACTCTTCGCGGGTCACCTGCCCGTCGCCGTTAAGGTCAGCGTTTTCGCGGGTCATGGACATGGCGGCGCTGTGTTCGCCCATGCCTTGGCCTTTACCTTGGCCATGACCTTTGCCTTTGCCCTGCCCCTGACCTTTGCCCTGACCTTGGCCTTGGCCTTGGCCACCGCCTTGTCCTTGGCCGATGCCATGCTCTTTCATGTCGGCCTCGCGGGCCTCGTCGAACAAAACATAGTCCTCGGCGCTGAGCACACCGTCATCATCGGCATCGAAAGTGTGGAAAATATCGCCTCGGCGTTCACGAGCTTCCTCGATCGAGACCGAGCCGTTCTCGTCCAGATCCCACATCTCGATGAAATGGGCGCCGGGTTGGTTTTGAGCCAGTGCAGGCAGTGCAATTACAAGTGCCGCAGTGGCCAGAAAAGGTGTTGTCTTGCGCATCGTTACGCTCCGTTTGTTGTCCCTATATTCGTATAACGGAATGTGATGCTGTTTCCGTCGCGCTTTTTGCATAAAAAAATGCCCCACCTTTCGGCAGGGCATTTCGGTGTTCGATTTCGGTCGATTAGTTCGACGGGATTTCGGCTTCGATGCCTTCAACATAGAAGCCCATGCTGGCCAGACCATTGTCGCCATAGTCGGCAGCGGTTTCACCTTCTGCCAGCCACGGGGTGCCGTCCTGTTTGTTCAGCGGACCGGTGAAGGCGTGATATTCGCCCGAAGCAAGTGCGTCGCGCAGAGCTTCTGCTTCGGCTTTCACGTCAGCCGGGACAGCGTCCGAGATCTCGCCGATGCCAACCATGCCAGCGCCAATGCCGTCCCAGGTTGAAACGCTTTCCCAAGTGCCGTCCATTACGGCTTGCGTGCGGGCAACATAGTAGGGTGCCCAGTCATCGATGATCGACGAGACGCGCGGGAACGGAGCATAATCGCCCATATCCGAGGCCTGACCGAAGGTGACAACGTTGCCAGCTTCTTTGGCAGCCGCCTGCGGTGCGGTCGAGTCAGTGTGCTGCAGGATCACGTCTGCGCCCTGCTCGATCAGAGCTTTGGCTGCGTCGGCTTCCTTGGCCGGGTCAAACCACGTGTAGGCCCAGATGATCTTGAACTGAACGTCCGGGTTTACTTTCTTGGCGTGGATATAGGCCGAGTTGATGCCACGGATAACTTCCGGGATCGGGAACGAGGCGATGTAGCCGATGATGTTCGACTTGGTCATCTTACCTGCGATGTGACCCTGAACGGCGCGACCTTCATAGAAACGGGCCGAGTACACCGACACGTTGTCAGCTTGCTTGTAACCGGTGGCGTGTTCGAATTTCACATTCGGGAACTTTTCAGCCACGGCAACGGTCGCGTCCATGAAGCCAAACGAGGTTGTGAAGATCAAGTCAGCGCCCGACAGGGCCATCTGAGTGATCGGGCCTTCAGCGTTCGCTTCCGACACGCTTTCGACATAGACGGTTTCAACCTTGTCGCCGAAGGCAGCTTCGACGGCTTTACGGCCTTGGTCATGTTCATAGGTCCAACCACCGTCACCGACGGGGCCAACGTAAATAAAGCCGACCTTGGTCTTGTCTTCGGCCGTTGCAACGCCGGCCAGACCAGTGGTCAGTGCCGCTGCAAGAAGCATCTTTTTACCAAATTTTTTCACGAGCAGATTTCCTTCCTTCTGTATGGTTATGTCGGCACAGGACATGCTTAGAGCAACCGTGCCATGCTTTCATCTTGGTTGTACATATTTCCCAACCATTGATAGTCGACCTTGGTAATGACGCGCAAAATATCTTTCTGATCTGCAGTCAAAGATATCTCACGCCCCACCCAGCCCGACGCATTCTTGTTCGAGAAATTAACATCTTTGTCGGCGAGTCCTGACAGGTGTTCGGCCAGCGTCCCGAGTTCTTCGAGTTTGAAAACTTGCGTGAAGTGACTTCTGTCCGGACCCAAGTGCCATTCAAGCGGAAAAGTATGGACACGCACAGCGCGCGAGTTGAACCGATAGGCATCATAGTTTTCGAGAAACTCACCAAAGCTGGGCCGTGTCGACAGCAGCTCGTTCTCGAGGTCTCCGATTTCATCACGTCGCTTGAAAGTGTCGTAGTTGACCTTGTTTTTCCAAGCCGAGATTAGTCGATCAACCGGATCACGAACAACGGCCAGTGACTGATACCCTTCTGGCGGTGGCACGCTGGATTTGAAGCTGCGCGTTCGCGTCTCGGGGCGGTGGTGAACACTTCTTCTTGCGACGTCTTCGGCAGGTTTCTTCTTGCCAAGAAAGCGCCGGGTTAAGCGTTCTTGCGGTTCCGCCTGCTCTTCGTTCTCAAACTCCCAAAACCATGTTTTCAGACTGGTACAGGCAACTTTTGGCACAAAGTAAAACGCGACGCCAAGCCGGCGGGACACAAATGGCATCTAGGGATCCTTCTCGGTCTCGCGATTTTCGCGGTCTTCACGCAGCCGTCGCTGGATGTTGGTTTCGCTTTCCAAAAGCGCGGTGGTGATGATGGCAGAGGGCACGGCAATCACGCCCAAACCGATGAACAGCACGAAGGTGGTAAAGATCCGACCTCCGGCAGTGATGGGGAACATATCGCCATATCCCACCGTTGTGAAACTGGCGACCGCCCACCACAGGCTGTTGGGGATGGATGAAAATACTTCCGGCTGTGCGTCATGCTCGAAGATATAAATTCCCACAGCGGAAACATAAAGCATCAGAGCTGCGATAACGCCAAAGATTGCCAACTCGCCCCGCACTTCGCGGAAAGCGACGACCAGACGCTCCATCGCGTGGCTGCCCCGGAAAAGCTTCAGCAGTCGGACGAGGCGCAACAGGCGGAAGGTGCGCACGACCTGCCATTGCGGTGTCAGAAGCGCCATGGCAGGTGCGAAAGAGAGGAAATCGACCAACCCCCAGAAGCTGAACGCATAACGCAGAGGGCGGGCGGAAGTGGCAAGACGCAGAACGTATTCAGCTGCGAAGATCACCAAAAGAAGGACCTCGAAATTGAACAAAAGCCCGCGCAGATGGTCGGGCAGTTCGGGCATTGTCTCTAGGCTGATCGCAATAGCCGAAAACAGGATTAGCACGTCCATGACACGCGCGACGTTTACGCCGCCAAACGGCTTGTGTCCGTCAAGAATGTCCTGGATGTCGGCTTTGGTCATGTGACTGCCTTAATGGGTTGCATGGAATTCGCGTCCCAATGATCCGGGGGCCCCGTGATTGCCACGTAGCGAGATCACGACCAGCACCAGAATGGTGATCAGATACGGGCTCATCGCTAGGACTTCGACCGGGATGGCGACACCCGCGGCTTGAAGGTTTAGCTGCAAGACCGAGATCCCGCCGAAGAGATACGCGCCCAGCAGCACACGCCACGGACGCCAGCTGGCGAAGACCACGATGGCTAGGGCGATCCAGCCCGCGCCTGCGGTCATGCCTTCGACCCATTGGGGGACGCGGACAAGGCTGATATAGGCTCCGCCCAACCCGGCACATGCACCACCGAAGGCGATTGCCATCAAACGAACGCGGATAACCTTGTATCCCAACGCGTGCGCGGCGTTATGGTTTTCACCGACACCGCGTAGGATCAAGCCCGCCCGGGTGCGCGCCAGAACATACCATGTCAGCGCCACGATGATGATGCTGATATAGACCATCGGGTCGTGGCGAAACAGGATCGGTCCCAGTACAGGGATATCTGACAAAAGCGGGATCTCCCACTTGGCCATTGTCGGGGCTTTGATGCCTTCGTAGGGCTTGCCGATCAGGGCAGACAGCCCCAGCCCGAACAACGTCAGGCCCAGACCCGTCGCCACTTGGTTTGACTTTAAATACAGGACGAGCACGCCAAAGAGCATCGACAGCGCAGCCCCCGCAACGGCTGCTGCGATAAAGCCGATAGAGGGCGCGCCGGTGTTCACGCCTATGGCAAAGCCAACCACTGCGCCGGTGATCATCATACCTTCTACGCCCAAATTCAGAACGCCTGATTTCTCGACCACGGCCTCACCGATGGCAGCCAGAAGGATGGGCGTGGCGGCCACCATAAGGGATGCCAGAAGCAGAAGCGGGTTAATCTGTCCAAGGTCCATCTTGTCGCCCTTTCTTACCCAGCCACCGGGGTTTTCCACCGCACGCGGTAATGTGACAGCACGTCCATCGCCAGAAGGAAGAACATTAGCATCCCCTGGAACATCTGGATTGCGGCGCCCGGCAGACCCAGCATCAGCTGCGCCAGTTCTCCGCCGATATAGGTCAGGGCCATCAACAGCCCTGCCAGTAGAATGCCGATCGGATGCAGGCGCCCAAGGAAGGCCACGATGATGGCGGTGAACCCGTATCCTGCGTTAAAGTCGATCGAGATCTGGCCCGATGGGCCCGAAACCTCGAACAGTCCGGCAAGCCCCGCCAGCGCGCCCGAAGTGCCAAGGCAAAACAGGATCAGTCGCGTGGGGTTCACGCCTGCAAAGCGTGCTGCGCGCGGTGCCTCGCCCGTCAGGCGGACTTGAAAGCCCAGCATGTGGCGGGTCAGCAGGATATAGGCAAAGATCACCGCGATGAACGCTGCGGCGACGCCCCAGTGCATGCCGGTACCCTCGATCAGATCAGCGTTGTATGCTGCGGGGAAGTCGCGGAAGTTCCGCGAGCCAGGAAAGCCCATGCCATCGGGGTTTTTCAAAAGCCCCTGACTAACCGAGGCCAGAATGTTCTCTGCCACATAAACTAGCATCAGGCTGACCAGAATTTCGTTGGTGCCGAACTTTACCTTCAGAACGCCCGGGATCATCGCCCAAGCCCAGCCACCGAGAGCGCCTGCCAGCACCATGGCCGGGAAGATCAGAGCGTTGTCCGAGGGGTAGAACGCCAGCCCGACAGCCGCACCACAGACGGCGCCCATGATGTACTGACCCTCGGCGCCGATGTTCCAGATCCCAGCGCGAAAGCCCAAGGACAGGCCAATGGCGATCAGTATCAGGGGGCCGGCTTTCACCATCAGCTGAGGCCGTGAATACGGGCCGAATGTCTCGTGGAACAAGGGATCCCAGAATATCGTACGAATGGCCTCAAGCGGGTCTTTGCCCAGCATCCAGAACAGGAAGCCGCCCGCGATCATCGTGGCGATCACGGCCAAAACCGGTGTGATAGCGGCCCAAAACTGGGACGGCTGTGGACGTTTTTCCAAACGGATCATGCGGCCACCTCATCACCTTCTGCACCGCCCATCATCAGGCCGATCTCTTCAACACTCAGCCCTTGCATGGGCACAGGTCGGGCCAGGCGGCCTTCGTTCAGCGCCGTGAACCGGTCCGAAATTTCCATTAGCTCATCCAGATCCTGAGAGATCACGATAACCGCAGCCCCCTTATGCGCCAGATCCAACAGAGATTGCCGGATCGAGGCCGCCGCAGCTGCGTCTACGCCCCATGTGGGCTGGTTTACGACCAAGACGTCCGGGTCTTGTAAGACTTCGCGCCCAATGACGAATTTCTGCAAATTGCCACCCGATAGTGATCCGGCGGCATTGTCTGGGCCGGGGGTGCGGACATCGAAAGCCTCGATGATGCGACGGGCGAACTTTTCCGTCTTGTTCCAACGCAGGAACCCTCGGTCGACGAGCTTCTCGCGCACGGATCCGGTCAGCAGAGCGTTCTCTGTCAGGCTCATTTCCGGGGCGGCGGAATGGCCCAAGCGCTCTTCCGGGGCGGTCAACAATCCGCGCGCACGTCGGGCGCCGGGTGAGAGCGTGTTTATTTCGTCGCCGTCCAAGGTGATGGAACCTTCTCGCGCCCGCGACTCGCCTGATAGAACCGCCAAAAGCTCGTCCTGCCCGTTGCCCGCCACGCCGCCGATGCCAAGCACCTCGCCTTTGCGCACCTCAAGCGAGACGTTGCGCAGATCGGTGCCAAATTCGCTTGGCGACGGCATGGATACGCCTGATAGAGCCAACGCCACCGCGCCCGGCTCTGCTGGTTCTCGTGATGGTACATGCAGCGTGTCACCGACCATCAGTTCGGCCAGCTCACGCGCGGATTTTTCACGGGGGTCGCAGGTGTCGACCACAACGCCAAGACGCAGGATTGTTGCGTGTTCACACAGCGCCCGGATTTCCTCGAGCTTGTGCGAGATGTACAGGATCGAAGTTCCCTCGGACGTCAGCTTTCGCAAGGTTTCGAATAGGATCTCGACCTCTTGCGGCGTCAGAACGCTGGTGGGTTCGTCCATGATCAGCAGCTTGGGATTCTGAAGCAGGCAGCGAATAATCTCGACCCGCTGTCGTTCGCCCGCGGACAGATCGCCAACGATCCGGTCTGGATCCAGCGGCAATCCATAAGCATGGCTGACCTCGCGGATGCGGCCTGCCAGTTCGCGTGCGCTGGGCGGGTTGTCCATCCCAAGGGCGATGTTTTCGGCCACCGAAAGCGCATCAAACAGGCTGAAGTGCTGAAACACCATCGCAACACCGGCGGCACGGGCGGCGGCGGGGTTCAGCGGGGTGAAGGCCTCGCCGTTCAGGGTCATCTGACCTGCATCTGGTTTCACCAGACCGTAGATCATTTTGACAAGCGTCGATTTCCCAGCGCCGTTCTCGCCCAAAAGCGCGTGCACTTCGCCGGGCAGCAGCGAAAACGAAACCTGATCATTGGCCACGACGCCGGGATAGGCCTTGGTCAGGCCCTCCAACGTCATCAGCGCGTCACCTTGGCGCATGTCCCCTGTCACTAGACACTCCCCTGTCGAGTTTATTGTTATATGCGACGCTCTTAAGTAGCGCGGTCCCAACCCCTAGAGCAATGGCCTGAGGGTGTTTTCCCAAGCTGGGATCCCCAATTGGGCAGTTGATTTGATCAATTTCTGTGCAGCCGTGCCCCAAAGCGGTCAGTCGCTTCCTGAAACGCGCCCATTTGGTCGCGGACCCGATCAATCCAGCGCTGGCAAAGCTGTGCGAAAGAATCGCGTGACAGATCTCAAGATCCATCACGTGGCTATAGGTCAGAACAAGGTGGTGGGCGTCGATCGGTGCAAGCGCTACAGCCTTGGATGGATCGGCGGCAGGCAGGCAAGTGACGCTGTCGGGCACTTCATCAGGATAACGCGAAAGGTCCACATCGACCCAAGTGATCGCCAGTTCGGGCAGCGGTGCGAGGGTCTGAACCAGCGCCCGCCCGACATGGCCTGCGCCATAGATCCAAATCGGGGATTGCGGGCGGGTGATTGGTTCGATCATCCAGCCTTGCGTCAGGACAGGTTCTGGGATCTCTCCCTGATTTCGTGCCTTTGCAATCATGCGGCTAACGGCGAGCGGCGCGTCCTCTTCACCCGTGGTCGAACGTGCGTGAATGGAGGTGTCCGCCAGACGGGTGATGTCCTCGGCCCGATAGATTTCGGTCAGAAGCGTCACCGCGCCGCCGCAGCACTGCCCCAGAGTGGGGCCAAGGGACAGGCGAACCAAGCTGGTGCCTTGTCCTTGCTGAAGCTGCGCCCGTGCGTCGTGGGCTGCGCGGAACTCCAGTTCTCCGCCGCCAATGGTGCCGGATTGCCCGCAGTCCCAGACCAACATCGCCGCGCCGATCTCGCGAGGGGTCGATCCTGCGGTGTCCGCCACGACGACCCGGGCCACGGGACCATGCGCTGTAATGGTGCGTTCCAGCTGGAGCAGATCAATCGCCATCGCGCACCCTTTCCACGGCGGCCAGAACTTCTTCCGCGGTCGCAGGTGCGTTCATGTTGTGGAACCCGCCGCCACAAGCGGCCACTGCATCGGCCAGTGCAAGCCATGCCGAGATCCCCAGCATAAAGGGCGGTTCGCCTACCGCCTTGGACCGGAAGATTGTGCCTTCTTCGTTCGGTTGATCCCACAAATCCACGTTGAACACGCGCGGCCGGTCCGAGCAGGCCGGGATCTTATAGGTCGATGGCGCATGGGTGCGCAGAACACCTTTGTCGTCCCAGACCAGCTCCTCGGTCGTCAGCCAGCCGACGCCCTGTACATAGCCGCCTTCCACCTGCCCGATGTCTAGCGCCGGATTCAGACTGGTGCCCGCGTCATGCAGGACATCGGCGCGCAGCACGCGGTTTTCACCGGTCAGCGTGTCGATCACCACCTCGGTTAGTGCGACGCCATGGGCAAAGTAAAAGAACGGTCGACCCCGTCCGCGCACCCGATCCCAGGTGATCTCGGGTGTTTTGTAAAATCCAGTGGCCGACAGGCTGACCCGCGCCTCATAAGCGGCTTTGGCGGCTTCTTGGAACGAAATACTCTGCGCCGGGCCATGAACCTGACCATCCGAAAAGGCGATTTCGGCCGGCGTGCATTGCCAGATTTTGGCCATGTGCTCTGCCATACGATTGCGTATAGTCAGGCAGGCGGCTTGCACTGCCATTCCGTTCAAATCTGACCCGGACGACGCCGCTGTGGCCGAGGTATTGGGCACTTTCCCGGTGTCCGTCGCGGTGATCTTCACCAGCTCCAACGGCACGCCAAAGCTGCGCGCGGCCACCTGTGCGACCTTCTGGAACAGCCCTTGCCCCATCTCAGTCCCGCCATGATTCATCTGGATCGAGCCGTCCTGATACACGTGCACAAGCGCGCCTGCTTGGTTCAGATGGGTCAGGGTAAAGCTGATCCCAAACTTGACCGGAGAGAACGCCAAACCTTTCTTCAGCAACGGATTTTCAGCGTTGAATGCCGCCACCTCGTCGCGCCGCTGGTCATACTCTGCGCTGTTCAGTAAAGCGTCCGTCATCGCAGGGATGTGGAAGCCACGGATCTCTTGCCCATAGTGGGTCGTCTGCCCGTCGCGATAATAGTTTACCCGCCGCACATCCATCGGATCCAGTCCACGTGCCCGCGCGATATGATCCAGAATCCGTTCGATCCCGAACACGCCCTGCGGCCCACCGAACCCGCGAAACGCGGTGGCCGAGGCTGTGTGGGTTTTCAACCGGTGGCTTTCGATCCGCACATCCGGCAGGAAATAGGCATTGTCCGCGTGAAGCATCGCGCGATCCGCCACAGGCAAGGAAAGGTCTTGTGCCCACCCGCAGCGGGTCATCTGCGTGACGTCCAGTGCTATCAAACGCCCGTCTTCGTCCACGCCCGCGCGGTAGGCGATGCGAAAGTCATGGCGCTTACCCGTGATGACCATATCGTCATCGCGGTCGTATCGCATCTTGCAAGGCCGCCCGGTCAAACGCGTGGCCACTGCGCAGGCAACGGCCAGCGCGTTGCCCTGGCTTTCCTTGCCGCCAAACCCGCCACCCATCCGGCGCGTTTCGACCCGCACAGCGTGCATGGGAACACCAATCGCATGGGCCACCTTATGCTGAATTTCGGTCGGGTGCTGGGTCGAGCTGTTGACCAACATGTCCCCATCATCCTGCGGCACGGCTAGTGCGGCTTGGCCTTCAAGATAGAAGTGTTCCTGCGCGCCCATTTCGAATTGACCTTCGATGAGGTGGGCGGCAGAGTCCATTGCCGCGCCCGCATCGCCGCGCGACCAGACGACCGGCCCGTCTTCGAACCGACTGTTTGCGGCCAGTGCATCGTCGATGGTCAGGATCGCCGGACGCGGGTCGATGGTGATCTGTCCCAACCGCGCCGCTTTGCGCGCGGCCAGATGGCTGGTGGCGACGACCAGAAAGATCGGTTGACCGTGATAGAAGACCTCGCCCTGCGCCAACAAGGGTTCATCGTGGATGGACGGAGATACGTCGTTCTCAAACGGTAAATCAGCGGCGGTCAGAACGGCGACAACGCCGTCGGCCTCGCGCACCTTCGACAGATCCGCCTGCGTGATCACGCCACGCGCGACGCCGCTAAGTCCGAACGCCAGATGCAGGCAGTTCGCGGGCATCGGGATGTCATCGACATAGCGCGCAGCTCCGGTCACATGCAGGGCGGCCGCGTCGTGGGGAAGGGGGGCTCCGGCGCTCATGGGGTTACCTCCAGCACCGAGGTTTTGGCCCCAGAATCCTCATGGAAGCAGCGGATCAGCATGTTTTGGCACGTGCGCAACCGATAATCGGCCGAGGCGCGCATGTCGGTCATAGGTGTATAGTCCTTGCTGAAGGCCTGCGCGGCTTTTTCAACGGTATCCAAGTCCCACGACTGCCCGATCAATGCCTTTTCGACATGGTGCGCCCGCTTCGGAGTTCCAGCCATACCGCCAAAGGTAATCCGTGCCGAGGCGATGTTGCCATTTTCGACTGCGATATTGAACGCGCCCAGCACGGCCGAGATGTCCTGATCGAACCGTTTCGACAGTTTGTACACACGTAAATGGTCCGGCCCGCGCGGAACCGAGATCACCTCGACAAACTCGCCCGGCTGACGATCCTGTTTGCCGTAGTCGATAAAGAAGTCCTCAAGCGCGACCTGTCGTCGAACGTCTCCACGTCGCAGATGCAACACCGCATCCAACGCGATCAGAGGCGGCGGCCCGTCTCCGATGGGCGAGCCATTGGCGATGTTCCCGCCGATGGTGGCCACGTTGCGAACCTGAACAGACGCAAACCGGCGCAGCATTTCCGCGAAATGCGGGTGGTGGTCGAGCATCAAAAGGCGCAAGGCCTCGATGCTGACACCTGCGCCTATGTGGATATGAGAGTCGGTCACTTCGATCTGTTTCAGGTCTGCGACGCCGTTCATGAAAATGGCCGGACGAATGTCGCGCAGCGCCTTGGTGCTCCAAAGCCCCACATCCGTCGCCCCAGCCACTAGCGTTGCGTGGGGATGCTCCATCAGCGAATGCGCTAAGGTGTCCGCTGTAGTGGGGCGCATCGCGTTGTCGTCTGTTTTTGGAAGGTCTGGTACGGCAGCAATCCCCTTTGGCACTGGGTTACTTGCTGCCCGTTCTGCTGCGCGGATGATGGGCGCATAGCCCGTGCAGCGGCAGAGGTTCCCGGCCAGCACATCATCATGTGCCTGATCCCCGTTTAGATGTGCGGTGGCCAAGGACACTGCGATTCCCGGTGTGCAAAACCCACATTGCGACCCGTGTTCTTCAACCAGAGCCTCCTGTACGGGATGCAGGGTGCCAGCGTCCGCCAGTGCTTCGACTGTCGTGACGGATTTCCCATCCAGCTGCCCCAGAAACAGGATGCAAGCATTCACCGCCCGCGCACCATCTGCATCGCGCAGCATGACGGTGCAGGCCCCGCAATCGCCTTCGTTACAGCCTTCTTTCGTACCCGTCAGGCCGCGTGCGTCGCGCAGCCAGTTCAGCGTGGATTGCGTGGGATCAACATCGCGCAGGGTCACGCTCTCTCCGTTCAGAAGAAAGGTGATGTTCATTGTAAAGTCCTGCCGCCTTACCCTGTTGGTGGCCCCGATGTTAGCGTCCTCGATGCGGCGTAGAAAACGCGCGGGGGTATGTTTTTTATGTCTACAGGAAAGCCGGGAAAGAGTGATCGGTCAAGCCCCGTGGCAAAATCTTGTCCTCGGGCGCCCACTGCCCTTTCGTATGATCGGGCGCTAGTCTAACTTGGCGAAATGAGCAGCCAACCCCGATTCATCCACCTTCGCACACATACGCAATACTCGCTTCTGGAAGGCGCAGTCCCGGTCAAGAAACTGCCTGGTCTTTGTGCCGCGCATGACATGCCTGCCGTTGCCATGACGGATTCCAATAACATGTTCGCAGCATTGGAGTTTTCCGTGACTGCTGCGGATGCAGGCGTGCAGCCGATCATCGGTTGTCAGGTCGATGTCTGTTTTGATCCTGCCGCGCCCGGCGAGGCACCCAAAGCCCCCGCCGCCGTGGTGCTTTTGGCCCAGACGGAAGAGGGCTACGAGGGCCTGATGCGCCTGAATACTTGCCTTTACGTGGACAAGCACGGCGCGCTGCCGCAGGTCACGTTGGAGGATCTGGAAGCCAATGCCGAGAGCGTGATCTGCCTGACTGGCGGGGCTGAAGGTCCTGTGGGGCAGTTCCTGCAAAACGGTCAGCGTGACAAGGCCGAAGCCTTGATGCGCCGCCTGCACGTGGCTTATGGCGACCGTCTGTATGTCGAGCTTCAGCGCCATCCGGGCGAGGGTGGCCAGCCCACCGAACCTGAGCGTCTGACCGAACGTGGCTTTGTCGAAATGGCCTATGCGATGGGCATTCCTCTGGTCGCCACCAACGACGTCTATTTCCCGGCGCAAAAGCTTTATGAAGCCCATGATGCACTGATCTGCATCAAGGAAGGTGCCTATGTGGACCAGCAGGACGGACGTCGCCGTCTGACACCTCAGCATTATTTCAAAAGCCCCGAAGAAATGATTGCGCTGTTTGCCGATCTGCCCGAGGCGATCGAAAACACAGTGGAAATCGCCAAACGCTGCGCTTTCATGGCCTATCGCCGCGACCCGATCCTGCCAAAATTCGCTGATGACGAGGTCGCAGAATTGCGGCGACAGGCCGAGGCAGGTCTGGAATACCGCCTCTCGATGATCCCTCATGCCGTCAGCGTTGAGGAATACAAGAAACGGCTCGATTTTGAGCTGGGAATCATCGAAGGGATGGGCTTTCCGGGCTATTTCCTGATTGTGGCGGACTTCATCAAGTGGAGCAAAGACAAGGGCATTCCAGTGGGGCCGGGCCGTGGCTCGGGTGCGGGCAGTCTTGTGGCTTATGCCCTGTTGATTACCGACCTTGATCCGCTGCGCTATTCGCTGCTGTTTGAACGCTTCTTGAACCCGGAACGTGTGTCGATGCCCGACTTCGACATCGACTTCTGCATGGATCGACGCGAGGAAGTCATCCGCTACGTGCAAGAGAAGTACGGCCGCGACAAGGTGGGGCAGATCATCACCTTCGGTGCGCTTTTGTCGAAAGCTGCCGTGCGGGACGTGGGCCGGGTGCTGCAAATGCCGTACGGGCAGGTGGATCGCCTATCCAAGATGATCCCGGTCGAGGGCGTGAAACCTGTCTCGATCGAGAAAGCCTTGGCGGATGAACCCCGCCTGCGCGAAGAAGCTCGCGCGGAAGAGGTCGTCGACCGTCTTCTAAAATATGGCCAGCAGCTTGAAGGTCTGCTGCGCAACGCCTCGACCCACGCGGCGGGTGTTGTGATTGGCGACCGTCCGCTGGACGCGCTGGTGCCGCTCTATCAAGATCCGCGCTCGGATATGCCCGCCACCCAGTTCAACATGAAATGGGTTGAACAGGCCGGTCTGGTGAAGTTCGACTTTCTGGGCCTGAAGACTCTGACCGTCATTCAGAACGCCGTTGATCTGATCCGGGGGCAGGGGCGTGACCTCCATACGGGACCGAATGGTGATGCGCTATATGACCCGCCCGAGGGCGCGGTGAATGAAATCAACGCCATCCCGCTGGATGACGAACCGACCTATAAGCTTTACGCCGCTGCGAAGACCGTCGCCGTGTTCCAGGTGGAAAGTACGGGCATGATGGATGCACTTCGGCGCATGAAACCGACCTGTATCGAGGATATCGTGGCGCTGGTTGCGCTTTATCGTCCTGGCCCGATGGAGAACATCCCGACCTATTGCGAGGTCAAAAACGGTCTGAAAGAAATCGAGTCCGTTCACCCCCTGATCGACCATATTCTTGAGGAAACTCAAGGAATTATCGTTTATCAGGAGCAAGTTATGCAGATTGCGCAGGTCATGGCGGGCTACTCGCTTGGTGGCGCGGATTTGCTGCGCCGCGCGATGGGTAAGAAGATCAAAGAGGCGATGGACGCAGAACGTCCGAAGTTCGAAAAAGGTGCTGCCGAAAACGGCGTGCCCGCCAAGAAAGCGTCGGAAGTTTTCGACCTTCTGGAAAAATTCGCCAACTACGGCTTCAACAAATCCCACGCCGCTGCTTATGCGGTGGTCAGCTATCAGACCGCATGGCTGAAAGCGAACCACCCGGTCGAGTTCATGGCGGGCGTCATGAACTGCGATATCCACCTGACGGACAAGCTTTCTGTTTACGCCAATGAAGTTCGGCGCGGCATGGACATCGAGATTGTGCCGCCCTGCGTAAACCGCTCTATGGAAACCTTCAGCGTTAAGGATGGCAAGGTGGTGTACGGTCTGGGCGCCTTGAAGAACGTTGGGATCGAAGCGATGAAACTGGTGGTCGAAGGCCGCAAGGTGGATGGCGTCGACAAACCCTTCGCTACGCTCTTTGACGTCGCCCGTCGGGTCGATCTGAAACGCGTCGGCAAACGCCCGATGGAGATGCTGGCCCGCGCAGGCGCCTTTGATCAGCTGGACAAGAACCGTCGCCGCATTTTCGACAGCCTAGATGGTCTGGTCAGCTATTCGGCGGCAATCCACGAGCAACGCGCGTCCAATCAGGTGTCTTTGTTTGGCGAGGCAGGCGACGACCTGCCCGAGCCGCGCCTGTCCCCCGTGGGTGACTGGCTGCCCAGCGAACGGTTGGCCGAAGAGCAGAAAGCAATTGGCTTCTATCTGTCCGGCCACCCGCTAGACGACTACATGGCCGCGCTGAAACGCAAGCAGGTCATGTCGCTGGCCGAGCTGGAAAAGAAAGCCGAGCGCGGGGCATCTATCGCCAAAATCGCAGGCACCGTGGCCGGACGGCAGGAACGCAAATCCGCGCGCGGAAACCGGTTTGCCTTCGCCCAGCTGACCGATCCGACCGGGCAATACGAGGTCACGATCTTCTCGGAGGCGCTGGAAAAGTGCCGCGACTATCTGGAAACGGGGGCCAATGTGGTCGTGACCGTCGAGGCGACGATGGAGGCTGATCAGTTGAAGCTTCTGGCCCGCTCAATCTCGCCCATCGACAATGTGGTGTCGGATGTGGGGGGCATGGCGCTGAAGCTTTATCTGGAAGAAGCGACGGTGCTGGAACAGGTGGCCTCGCTTCTGAATGATGCGGCCGAAAAAGCCCGCAATGTCCGCCCCGGCGAGGTCTCGGTCTGCCTGATGGATCCCAGCTTGCCGGGCGAGGTTGAGATGACTCTTGGCCAATCCTTCCCTCTGAATCCGCAGATCAAGGGTGCACTGAAATCACTAAACGGCGTTATTGATGTCGAGGAAGTGTAGACATCATTTCCATTTGTGGTAGAGCGGCGCTTCTCGAATAGTTTATTCAGGAATGGAATATGAAAAACTCAATTGTGATCCTGCTTTGCGCGGGGCTGTTGGCGGCTTGCCAGTCGGGTCAGGGAACTAATTCTTCGCAGACTAATGCAGATCTCAAATCGGTGTCTGACCCAAAGCTCTTGGCCGAGATGCAGCCCGGGGCAAAAGATACGCGCACGGTTCTGAAAAATTCGCCTACGCTCCCACAGCGGACGGTTGTGGTTAGCGTTCGGGCGACTGTGAAGGGAAAGTCTGTACCTGCTCGCTGCCGGCTGCAGAGCCCCTATGAGAGAATTGTTGTTAGCGTGCCAACGAAAATCAGCCTGCCGGACTACAGTACCAAGTCGCCCGAGTACGCTGTTTTTTGCCAGGCTGGCGACTTGAAAGGGACAGCTGTGGCGGAGCCGAAAAGCGTTCAGAAACGTGAAGCAACGACGGTGGCATTCCTGTTCGCCGGAGCCGTTGGCGCGTCACTTGCAAGTGGTGTGAAACCTGAAGAGGGTAGTAAGTTCACTTATAGCAATATCAACGTGACGCTAAAGTAAGCTGCGTCTCAAACGCGTTCACGGCGCCCCTAGAGGCGCCGTTTTCGCGCCATTAGGTGTCAGTAATGCGGCGGACGCTCATCGCCCAAAACAACACCACCCGAGTTGCCTTGTTCGCGCTCAGCCTCGCGCTCGGTCAGGATGCGGACAAGATGCGACAGACGGGAAAGCTCCGCGTCCTGTTTGGTGACAACCTCGTTCAAGTCATCGACCACAAGGGTCAGATGCGCGATGGTTTCTTCAAGCTGAGTGATGCGATCTTGTGACATGGCGGCGTGATAGCGTGTCTGTCGGGCAAGACCCAGCGAAATCCACACGTGGCGGTAAATTGTGAAGAAACACAGGCTTTCCTTGCCCCTGACGCCCCCATCCGCTAGACCGCCCGCGACACATATATGAACCGGGACCAGACATGGCCAAGCAGAAAAAACAGCCCCGCCCCAAGGCAATCACGCCTAAGGGATTTCGCGACTATTTCGGAGCGGAAGTGGACGAGCGCAAACATATGCTCGACCAGATTGCGGCGGTGTATCATCGCTATGGCTTTGACGCGCTGGAAAGCTCGGCTGTGGAAACGGTCGAGGCGCTGGGCAAGTTCCTGCCCGACGTGGATCGCCCGAACGAAGGCGTCTTCGCGTGGCAAGAGTTTGACGAGAAAGACAATGGCGACTGGATGGCCCTGCGCTATGACCTGACCGCACCATTGGCCCGCGTCTATGCGCAGCACCGCAACGACCTGCCGACCCCCTATCGCCGCTATGCGATGGGTCCGGTTTGGCGCAACGAAAAGCCTGGACCGGGACGCTTCCGCCAGTTTTATCAATGTGATGCGGACACAGTCGGTACCGCCTCGATGGCTGCAGATGCCGAGATCTGCGCCATGCTGGCTGACACGCTGGAAACCGTCGGCATTCCGCGCGGCGACTATCTGGTGCGGGTGAACAACCGCAAGGTTATGAACGGCGTGCTGGAAGTCATGGGCGTGGGCGAAGGCCCCGAACGTGAAGCGGTTCTGCGCACCATCGACAAGTTCGACAAAGTCGGCGAGGCCGGCGTGCGCGAGCTGTTGGGCAAGGGGCGACTGGATGCATCCGGTGCTTATATCGACGGCGTAGGTCTGTCGGATGAACAAGCTGAACCGGTGATTGCCTTCCTGACCTCGAAAGGGGCGACGGCTGACGAAACCCTGACGAACCTGCGCGCCGCTGTTGGCGAAAGCGCCGTTGGTGCGGAAGGTATCGCCGAGCTGGAGCAGATCGCGGATCTTTTGGCCGCTCAGGGCTATGGTCCCGATCGGATCGAGATTGACCCGTCCGTCGTGCGCGGTCTTGGCTATTACACT
The DNA here is from genome assembly GCF_049800855.1 of Aliiroseovarius sp. S253. Classification (NCBI taxonomy): domain Bacteria; kingdom Pseudomonadati; phylum Pseudomonadota; class Alphaproteobacteria; order Rhodobacterales; family Paracoccaceae; genus Aliiroseovarius; species Aliiroseovarius sp. S253. Next base: position 397,597 of record NZ_JBNAFW010000001.1, read on the forward strand.
GGCCCCGTGTTCGAGGCCGAGCTGACCTTTGAAATCCAAGACGAAAAAGGCCGTCCGCGCCAGTTTGGCTCGGTCGCCGGTGGTGGTCGCTATGATGATCTGGTCAAGCGCTTTACTGGGCAGGCTGTGCCCGCCACGGGCATTTCGATCGGTGTTGATCGCCTGCTGGCCGCGCTCCGCGCCAAAGGCCGAATGGGTGGCAAGGCCGTTGGTCCTGTCGTCGTCACGGTGATGGATAAATCGCGGCTGGCGGACTATCAGTCGATGGTCTCGGATCTGCGTAACGCGGGCATCCGGGCCGAGGTCTATCTGGGTAACCCGAAGAACTTCGGCAACCAATTGAAATACGCGGACAAGCGCAACTCGCCCGTCGCCGTCATCGCTGGCTCGGACGAATTCGACGCGGGCAAAGTCCAGATCAAGGATCTGGTGCTGGGCGCGAAAATTGCCGAAAGCGCCACGCTTGAGGAATGGAAAGAACGCCCCAGCCAGTTCGAATGCGACCGCGCTGACATGGTCGCTAAGGTCCGTGAAATCATCGAGGCATCTGATGACGGATAAGGCACAGATCCGGGTGGAAGCCGCCCGCCTGATGGGGTTCTTTGAAGCCAAAGGGGCCACAGCCGTCGAAGCGGACATTCTGCAACCCGCAGGCACGCTTCTGGACCTCTATGGCGAAGATATCCGGGGCCGCGCCTTCGTGGCCCAAGACCCGATCCGGGGCGAGGCGATGTTGCGCCCTGACTTCACCGTACCGGTCGTGCAAATGCACATGGCTGACGGCGCAGAACCCGCCCGCTATACCTATATGGGCGAGGTTTTCCGTGCCCAAGAAGAAGCCGCCCACCGTGCGTCCGAAAACTTTCAGGTCGGCTACGAGGTCTTTGACCGCGACGCCCCCGTCGAAGCAGATGCCGAGGTTTTTGCCTATATCCAAGACGCACTGTCGCCCCTGTCGCTGCGCGCAGCTACCGGCGATATGGGCCTGCTTTTGGCTGCTGTGCGTGGATTAAAAACCACGGATCGTCGTAAAGCGGCCCTGCTGCGCCACATCTGGCGCCCACGCCGTTTCCGCGCTTTGCTGGATCGGTTCGCCGGACGCGCGCCTTTGCCCGAAGGGCGCGAGGCAATGTTGGCCAAGGAAGATCCCATGCAGGATGCGGGCCCTCAAATTGGCTTGCGCTCGGCGGCTGAAATCGCTGACCGTATCGCAGCTTTGCGTGAAGACGCTGCCGCCGCTCCGATCTCGACACAGGAAGTCGAGCTTCTGGACGATCTTCTGGCCCTGCGGGAAACCACCGTAAACGTGCTGGAACACCTGCGCGACATCGCCGTGGACATGCCCGCCATTGCGGATGCTGTGGACCGGCTGGAAGCCCGGGCCGAGGCATTGGCCATGCGCGGTGTAGACGTGACCAAGTTGGATTTCGAAGGCAGCTATGGCCGCACCTCGATGGAATACTATGACGGGTTTGTTTTTGGCTTTTACGCCGAAACGCGCCCTGATCTGCCCCCCGTGGCCACGGGCGGGCGTTACGATGCGCTGACCCGCGTGCTGGGCCGTGCCAAGGGGCATGAAATCCCTGCCGTTGGCGGCGTCATCCGCCCCGAGATTGTGTTGGAACTGACCGCAGGGGGCGCAAAATGACCCTGAAGATTGGTGTGCCCTCGAAGGGCCGTCTGATGGAAAAGACCTTTGACTGGTTCGGCGCGCGTGGCGTGGAACTGGCCCGCACCGGATCGGATCGCGAATATGCAGCCGCGGTTAACGGGATCGATGGGATCGAATTGGTCTTGCTGTCCGCAGGTGAGATCCCGCGCGAATTGGCCGCCGGTCGCATCCATCTGGGCGTAACGGGCTCGGACCTTGTGCGCGAGAAGCTGGGCGGCTGGCAGGACAAAGTGTCTGAACTGGCCCTGATGGGCTTTGGTCACGCGGACCTGATCATTGCGGTCCCGAAATGCTGGGTCGACGTGAATACGCTGGACGATCTGGATGCAGCGGCCGCCGCCTTCCGCGCGCAGCATGGTTTCCGCCTGCGCATTGCCACCAAATTCCACCGCCTGATCCGCGATCACCTGCGCGATCACGGTGTGGCGGATTATCAGCTGGTGGACAGTCAGGGTGCCACTGAAGGCACCGTCAAGAACGAAACCGCAGAGGCCGTGGCCGACATTACCTCGACCGGCGAGACGTTGCGGGCGAACCACCTGAAAATTCTGGCAGGCAAGCCTGTGCACAAATCGCAAGCCACCCTGTTCAAGTCGCGCAATGCGGATTGGAATGAACAGACCCGCGCGACACTTGCAACGCTGACCGGTAAGCTGGGTCTTCAGTCCTAAGTCGGCGGCCCCAGCGCGAGCTTCATCCAATTGCGCAGAGGCTCCATTGCTGCAAGTTCGCCCGCGATCGTTTCAGGTGCGTCCGGTCCCATAATCTCGTTCTGCGGGACGTGATCGTTCCACCAGACGATCCCTTTGCGCCGCAAAAGCTCGCCTTGCGGATGATCTGCTTCCCAAGCTAGGGGGATGCGTTTCAAATCGGGTTCGGAGATGCGCAAGCCATCTGAAATTGCTTGTGCGTGCAGCCCTTGCAGGATCTCCCCCTGAGGTCCGGCCACAGTTTCGCGCCAGTGATCCAACGTCTCGCGTTCGAATGCGAATACCCCAAACCCCACCACAAGATGATCGGTTTGCAACCCCACCATCCAGCTGGCGCCAGTCTGCCCGTCTGAAAAGCCGATATGGATATGGGTGTTATAGGGTGTCTTATCCTTGGCGAACCGCAGGTCGCGGTTTATCCGAAAAATGCGTGTTGTCACGTCGGTCGCATAGGTGGTCGCTAGCTTCCGGTTCAACGCATCAGCAAACTGCGCGGCGGCGTTTTTGACATGCGCCTCATAGCGCGACTTGTTCTCCTGAAACCAGTCGCGGCTGTTGTTGTTAGATAGGTCGCGAAGAAACGACAGGGTTTCGTCGCTGAACCAGGTCATGACGCCGGATCGACCGGATCAGAGAACCCCGCCGCCTTGTGACTGCCATCGCAGAAGGGCTTGTTCTTCGATGCCCCGCAACGGCACAGAAATGCCTTTCCGACGGTTCCGATCCTCCGCCCGGTGCCAGAACAGACTTCAAGATTTCCATCCACCACAAGAGGCCCATCCGGACGGCGCGAAACATCTGCTGGGCCGCCTGCCTCCTCGGATTCCGTGGGCGTGGTCGGGGTGGGCTCCCCAGTGGCCTCAAATCCACCTTCCACATGACTGTAGTCGCAATAGGGTTTGTTCTTCGAAAGCCCACAGCGGCACAGCGCCACGCGGGTTTCGCGATCCTCGCCTTCGACGCAGACGTCGCCTGCCAGAACCAGAGGTCCGTTTTCCAAAACTGCCAGACGGTTAATCTTCGGCGCGCGTTCCTCGACACCCGAGTTCCGCCGAAACGCCAAAGCCCCCGATGGGCAGGTGCGGATCATCGCGGCCACTTCCTCGGCGCTCGCATTGTCGGGCTGTACCCAAGGCCGCTTCGCGGGATCAAAAACCTCGGGCAATTGCAGAAAGCAGTTCCGCGCATGAATGCAGCGCTTCAGATCAAAGGTGACTGTGATCTCTTCGCCCGTATACTCTTTACGTTTCATAGCTGGCTCCTTGGCTGACTTCGTTCAGCCTAGCCCAGCCCCGTGAAATCACAAAATCACGAAAAAAGGCGCCCACGACAGGGCGCCTCTCATTTTCTTACCAAAAGTATCCCGGGGTCCGGGGCTGGCCCCGGTCCAAACTTAACGCTTACGCGAACGCAGGAAGCCCGTGATGTCATAGGCGCGATCCAGAATAGGCTGGGCAATTGCCTCGGCCCTGTCTGCGCCTTCGCCCAGAATACGGTCGATCTCGGCTTTGTCGTTCATCAGGCGCGACATCTCTTCCGAGATCGGTGCCAGCTTCTCGACCGCCAGATCCGCCAGCGCGGGCTTGAACTTGCCCCAGCCAGCGCCAGCGTACTCTGTGATCACCTGTGCGTTCGTCAGGCCCGACAGACCCGCGTAAATGTCGACAAGGTTCTTGGCCTCGGGGCGATCCTTCAGACCTTCCAGCGTCTCGGGCAGAGGCTCTGGATCGGTCTTTGCCTTCTTGAACTTCTTGGCGATCTTGTCGGCATCATCGGTCATGTTGATGCGTTCCATGTCGCTTTCACCCGACTTCGACATCTTCTTGGTGCCGTCGCGCAGATTCATCACGCGCGTGGCCGGGCCTTCGATGATCGGCTCGGGCTGCGGGAAGAAGCCTTCTGCCTTGAAATCGTGGTTGAACTTCGCCGCAATATCGCGCGTCAGTTCCACATGCTGCTTCTGATCCTCACCCACGGGCACGTGGGTCGCGTGATACAGCAGAATGTCAGCCGCCATCAGCGACGGATAGGCGTAAAGCCCAAGCGAGCTTTGCTCGGCGTTCTTGCCAGCCTTGTCCTTGAACTGGGTCATCCGGTTCATCCAACCCACGCGCGCCACGCAGTTGAACAGCCATGCTAATTCCGCGTGCGCTGGGACTTGGCTTTGGTTGAACAAGATCGACTGGCTGGGATCAATGCCTGCAGCAAGGAAGCCGGCGGCCACTTCACGGGTTGCGTCAGTCAGCTCTTTCGGGTCTTGCCAGACGGTGATGGCATGCAGGTCGACGACGCAGTAAACCGTCTCGAAATCCTGTGCCTGCATGTCCACGAAACGCTTGATGGCGCCAAGGTAATTGCCCAGCGTCAGCCCGCCCGAGGGTTTGATCCCCGAAAATACGCGCGGCGTGTGATTGGTCATGTGTTTACTCCGTCTGGAATTCTGTGCCCATGTCGATTACCTAGCTGGGCAGAGACCGTCAAGGAAAGCCCGTCGACAAGACGGCGAAGGAGCAATGCATGACCCATCCGCATGATGAAAGCCCCGTCAATCCTCTGCCTCCGGTGGTGATTGCGTTGGCTGTTTTCCTTGTCGGGATCGAACTGGTATTTTGGGTCGGCAGCAAGGGGCTGATTGGTGGGCCCGAGGCCGCAGGCTGGCGCATTGCCACGATCGAGAACTGGGGCTTTCGCGAGCCGCTATTCGCGTGGATGGTTGAAAACGGGCGCTATCCCTTAAAGGACATGGCGCGGTTCTTCACCTACTCGTTCTTGCATCTCAGTTTCACACATCTTTTGTTCGTGCTCGTCTTCCTTCTGGCGCTTGGCAAGATGGTGGGAGAGGTCTTTTCGAACTTTGCCTTTCTGGTCGTCTATTTCGGGTCCGCCATTGTCGGTGCGCTGGTCTATTGGTTGGTTTGGGACACGGGCGTCGTGCTCTTTGGTGGCTATCCAGCGGTGTACGGCTTGATCGGAGCCTACACGTTCATCCTGTGGGCCCAATTGGGCGCGACCGGGGGCAATCAGCTCTCGGCCTTTCGGATCATTGCGTTTCTTCTGGGGATCCAGTTGATTTTCGGACTGCTATTTGGAGCGGGGCTGAACTGGGTTTCCGAGGTGTCGGGCTTCATCGCAGGCTTTGGGCTGAGCTTTCTGGTGAGCCCCGGTGGTTGGTCGCGCGTGGTGCATCGACTGCGTCAGCGGTGAGGCCGGGCCGGGGCCAGCCCCGGACCCCGGGATATTTTTAGTAAGAAAATGAGAACGAGTTCTATCCTCTGCGGAAAGCGGCTTTAATTTCCGACAGTCGGAAAGCGCCGAACAGCTGGCCAAAGAGGCCATAGGCTGCGATGCCGCCAAAGACCAGAATCGTAAGCGCGACGACCTTTAGCCCCGCCGTGCCGAACATCGGCCCCATTACCATCAGAAGAACCCACAAGAGGGCACCCATCGCCCAACTTGCGGCGATGATGCGCCAGAAGCGGGACCAGAAGCGTGCGTCAAAGCGCGTGTCTTCGCCAATTCGGGCAGCGCCGATCCAGGTCAGGCCAGTGATGGTCCACGCGGCTATCGTGGTGGCGATGGCAGCGGCGATGAACCCCAGATAGTAGCTTAGCCCGATGGCCAGCACCGCGTTCACCACCATGCCGACTAGCGCGAAGTGGAAGGGCGTGCGGGTGTTCTCGCGCGCGAAATAGACTGACGCCAGCACCTTTTGCAGAACGAATGCGGGCAGGCCGACGCCGTAGACGGCCGTCGCCATTGCGGTGCGGGCGGTATCGTCGGCCGAGAAGGCCCCGCGCTGAAATAGCACTTCGATCAGTTGGGTGGGGACCACGATTAGGGCGACAGCGGCGGGGATCGTCAAGGCAAGCGACATCTCGCCCGCACGGCTAAGCGCCTCGCGACTAGCGGTCATATCGCCCGCGCGCAGATTACGTGACAGTTCCGGCAGAAGTACGATGCCGATAGCGATACCGACGACGCCCAAGGGAAGTTGGTACAGGCGATCGGCATAGTAAAGCCACGCCACCGCGCCCTCATAGAAGCTGGCGACCTGCCGTCCCACCAGAAGGTTGATCTGGGTCACTCCCCCCGCAAGGGCTGCGGGGGCGGCGATGATGGCCAATCGTTTCAGTTCGGGCGTCATATGCGGCATACGTGGAATCAGACGGTATCCCGCGCGGTTGGCAGCCACCCAGACCAGCGCGACTTGTGCGATGCCTGCAACCGGTACGGTCCACGCTAGTGCCGTGCCGATGTCGATACCCATATAGTCCGCGCACAGCATCGCTGCGATGAAGATCACGTTCAAAAGCACCGGGGCGGCAGCAGCGGCCACGAAGCGCCCGGTGGCGTTCAGAACCCCTGACAAAAGAGCCGCCAGTGAAATGAACAGGATATAGGGGAAGGCAATCCGCCCATAGGTGACGGCCAGATCAAACCGGCTGTCCACCGTAAAGCCCGACGCCATCGCATAGACCAGCGCGGGCATGAAAATCTGCGCAATGATCGAGAAGATCACCAATATGAACGCGAGCCCGGAGAACGCATCGCGGGCGAACTCCAATGCGCCGTCCCCACCTTCGTGTTTCTTGGCGAACATCGGCACGAAGGCCACGTTCAGCGTACCTTCCGCAAAGAAGCGACGGAACATGTTCGGCAGCGAGAACGCGATCAGAAACGCTTCGGCCACGGCCGAGGATCCCAGAAACGCGCCGATCATAATGTCGCGCACGAAGCCAAGGATGCGGCTGGCCATGGTCCAGCCTCCGACGGTCATGAAACCCCTGGCCAATCTTGATGCCATTACGCTGTCGCCCTTTCCGCGCCCTTTTCAATGGCGGTGCGCAGTTTATCTGCAAGCAGATCCTGCTTGTGTTCTGCATAGAATTTCAGACCAAACATGTCTTTGACATAGAAGCTGTCCACCACCTGTTCGCCATAGGTCGCGATCACGGCAGAGGCAATATAGACATTCGCATCGGCCAGTGTGCGGGTCAGGTCGTATAGCAGGCCAGGGCGGTCGCGGGTATCGACCTCGATGATCGTATAGATCTCGGATCCTTCATTGTCGAAGGCGATCGTGGTGGGCACTTTGAAGGCGCGTTCACGTTTCTTGATCTTGTCGCGGCCAGCAATAGCATCGCGCGCAACGACCTCGCCCTTCAGGATTTTGTGAGTCATCTGTGTCAGGCGCTTTTGCTTAGCCACGTCGAACGGGCTGCCATCGGCGTCTTGCACCCAGAAGCACGCGGTCGCATAGCCGTCCTTCGATGTATATGTGCGCGCGTCCACGATGTTGGCCCCGACCGAGGTCAGCGCGCCAGCAAGGCGCGAGAAGATTCCGGGATGGTCGGCCAGTACAAAATAGACGCGGGTGACGTCGCGGTCCTGATCCGGCTCCAGCTCGATCCGAACTTCGTTGTCCTGAATGTCGCGTAGAAGCCGGGCAAAGACAGCATGTGCCGAGACATGAAGCCCCTGCCAATAGGCATCATAGTGCCGGGCGGTTTCTGTCTTCAGATCCTTGGGCTTCCAGTCGGCGAGTTCTTTGCGCAGTGCGCGTTTACTGTCCGCCCCGCGGCTTTCACGATTCAACGCCTCGGTCCCGTCTTCCAGAACCCGGCGGGTCTGGTTGTACAGCGTGCGGATCAGTGTGGCTTTCCAGTTGTTCCACGTATCCGGCCCGACGCCGCGAATGTCACAAACGGTCAGAACGGTCAGCAGATCCAGCCGCCGAACCGAGCGAACCGCTTTCGCGAAATCCTGCACCGTGCGCGGGTCTGAAATATCGCGCTTCTGCGCCATGTCGGACATCAGCAGGTGATAACGCACCAGCCATTCGACCGTCTCGCATTCCCGTTGTGTCATTCCTAGACGCGGGGCCACTTTGCGGGCAATCTTTGCGCCCAGAACCGAGTGATCTTGCGGTCGCCCCTTGCCGATGTCGTGCAGCAGCATCGCCACCATCAGGGTCTTGCGATTGACACCTTTGTTGATGATTTCCGAGCTGATCGGCAGCTCATCTTCCAGCTCGTGCCGTTCGATCTGTGCGAAGTTCGAGATTACCTGAATCGTGTGTTCGTCCACCGTGTACGAGTGGTACATGTTGAACTGCATCATCGCCACGATGGGCTCGAATTCAGGGATGAAGGCGGACAAGACGCCCAGCTCGTTCATCCGGCGCAGCGCGCGTTCGGGGTTGCCGTGTTTCAACAGCAGATCAAGGAAGATGCGGATGGCTTCCTTGTTTTCGCGCACTTCGTCATCGATCAGATGCAGATTGTGCGAGACCAGCCGCATGGCATGGGGATGGATCAACATGCCTGTGCGCAGACCCTCTTCGAAGATGCGCAGCAGGTTCAGCTTATCGGATAGGAACGCGGTCTCGTCCGGCACATCCAGACGGCCCTGCTGTTCAACAAAGCCATGCTTCAGTTTGCGGCGACGTTTCAGAAGCCGCATCAGGCGCGGCTCTTTCTTCAGATGCTGCGCTTCCAGCGCCGTCAACACGATCCGCGTCAGGTCTCCCACCTGTGTGGCATGGCGAAAATAGACCTGCATAAAGTGCTCGACTGCACGGCGGCCTTCGGTGTCTTTGAACCCAAGCCGGTCCGCGACTTCGACCTGCAGATCGAAGGTCAGTTGGTCCGAGGGGCGATTGGTCAGCAGATGCAACTGACAGCGCACCGCCCACAGAAAGCTTTCAGCGTCGCGGAAGGTGTCAAACTCGTCCTCGGTGAAGACCCCTTTCGAGACCAGCTCGGACGGGTGGCCCACGCGGTGTTGGTACTTGGCAACCCAGAACAGCGTTTGCAGGTCACGCAGCCCGCCTTTACCCTCTTTTACATTGGGTTCGACAACATAGCGTTGCCCCTGTTTGACATGGCGGGTGTCACGCTCGGCCAGTTTGGCTTCGATGAATTCGGCCAGCGTGTCGTTGAACAGGTCTTTCCAAAGGCGGTCGTCCAGTTCCTGGGCCAGTTCGGCGTCACCGCAAACGGGGCGTTGCTCTAGCAGGGCGGTGCGGATGGTGTAATCCTCGCGGCCCAGCCGCAGGCAATCGTCGATCGTGCGCGAGGCGTGACCCACTTTCAGCCGCAGATCCCACAGCATGTAAAGCATGCTTTCGATGACGCTTTCCGCCCAGGCGGTGATCTTGTAGGGGGTCAGAAACAGCAAATCCACATCGGATTGCGGCGCCATTTCTCCGCGTCCATAGCCGCCAACGGCGATCACTGCGATGCGTTCGGCAGTGGTGGGGATGGGCAATGGGTGCAGGCGTTCGGTTGCGACACGGTGGACGCAGCGCACAAGGCCATCGGTCAAGTGGCTATAGGCGGCAATGGCGGGGTGGGCATCCAGCGGTGCATTTGACAGAGCGTCAGCGATTTTAGCGCGGCCGGCCTTCATGCTGGTGCGCAGTTCGGCAACTGTCAGTTTGCGAATTTCGGATGCGTCCTTGGCGTCCTCGAAAGCCTGTTCAAGTCGCTGCCATAGGGCGCTTTCATTCAAGATATCTTCGGCAGGGCAGATCAACCGCCCCGCCAATTGGTCCGGATCGCTCCGGTCGGCCTCAGAAACCGGCACCGGAGAAGCTTCTGGGCGCCGGGTCGATGATGACGACCTGACCGTTTTGGATCTGGGCAATGGCCAAGCCGCGGTCGTTCGTTCCGTTGCCACGCAGGCGGAAGATGCCGTTTACACCGACAAAGCCTTGCGGCTGGGTCAGTGCGGTGGTGGTTAGGGCATTTGCTTTACCCGCCTTGACCAGCGCACCGATGGCGGCGACGCCATCATAGGCCAGTCCGGCAATTGGGTGCGGTGCTGCGCCATACTTGGCCTGATACCGTCCGGCAAATCGGTTGCTCAGCGCGGGATCCGGAATCGCGAACCAACCGCCCTGAAGTCCGGGCAGGGACTTGGCGTTGGCCGGGATGTCCCAACGCTGCAGGCCGATATACTGGATGCTTGCAGGATTTACGCCGTTTTCAGGCAAGAGACCCGCCAAGAAGGGCAGTGCGCCAGAGGTGCCCGAGGTCAAGAAGATCGACTGCGCCCCTGAGCTACGTACTTGCGAGCTGATGGCTGGCAGCGCGTTGACGATACCATTTTGCGACAGTTCGAACGAGGCCGTGCCCGCCAGCGTTGCGCCAGAGTTCTGGATCGCCGCCTCGATTGCGGCACGTCCCTGCGCCTCGGCCTGATCATTGCCATTCAAGACCATAATGCGGCCTTTGCCCTGACGTGCAGCAAAGCGGGTCAGGCGGTTGGCCGTGTTTTGGAATGTGTTGCCCAGAATGAAGACGTTGCCGCCCGCGATGCTGGGATTGTTCGAAAAGCTCAGCACGTTCACGTTGCGGCGCGATACGGCCACACCGGCAGCGTTGGCGCTTTGGGCAAAGACCGGGCCAAGGATGATCTTCGCACCGTCATTCACCGCCTTGGTCGCCATCGAGGCCGCCTGATTCGCATTGCCCGCGGTGCTATAGACGCGCAGGTCGATGGTGACACCCGATAATTCGGACATGGCCAGACGGGCGGCATTTTCCAGCGACTTCGCCAAGTTTGCATCATTGGCAGAGCCGGACCCTGACGGCACCAGAAGGGCAACGGGCACGGGTTTATTGGTGTTGATATTCTGGCCGACTTGCGGGGCTGCAACATTACAGGCAACAAGGGCAGAAAGCGACGCAACGGCGGTCAGTGCACCCAGCGCCTTGCGGGTACGTGAGAAAACGGCAAACATACAATATCCTTTCCCGGGCGAGGCAGAACGCACCCCGACAGACAGCTGCATAATAACCCTCAGAACAGGCAGGTCCAGTGTGAAACCCCTGATTACTCCCCTTGATCCCGGACTTTATCTGGTCGCAACCCCCATTGGAAACGCACGCGATATCACGCTGCGTGCTCTGGATGTTCTGGCCTCGGCAGACGTGATCGCCGCTGAAGACACCCGGACCACCCGTAAACTGCTCGAGATCCACGGGATTTCGCTGGGCGACCGCATGCTGATTGCCTATCACGATCACTCGGGTCAGGCCGGGCGCGACGGGATCATGAAGCTGATCGGGCAAGGCAAGTCCGTTGCCTATGCCAGCGAGGCCGGCAGCCCACTTGTGGCAGATCCTGGCTTTGCGCTGGCGCGGGACGTGGCACAGGATGGCGGGTTCGTGACCGCGCTTCCGGGGGCAACCGCCGCGATCACAGCGCTTAGCCTGTCTGGTCTGCCCTCCGACCGGTTTTGTTTCGCGGGGTTTGCCCCTTCGGCCAAAGGCGCGCGCCAGAAATGGCTGTCAGAGCTTCTGGCCATTCCCGCCACGTTGATTATCTACGAAAGCCCCAAACGCATTAATCGTCTGTTAGAAGAACTGTGTTCGACTGAAGCCAAATCTCGCTCAGCCGCGATTTGTCGGGAGCTGACTAAGAAATTTGAGGAAATTCGGCGTGGAACGGTGCAGGACCTTTTCGATCAGATCGCGGATATGACGCTGAAAGGCGAAATCGCCCTTGTGCTGGGGCCGTCCGAAACGGGCACTGAAGAAGTGGATCTTGAACAGATGCTGGGCAATGCCTTGAAGGATATGAGCATGAAGGATGCGGTCGCGATGGTGACACAGGCCACCGGACTGCCGCGACGCAAGGTGTATCAGGCTGCACTGGCGATGGAGCGCGATGCATGAGCGGAATGGTCTCATACCTGTCCGGCATCGCCGCCGAAGACAGTGTGGCCCGCGCCTATCAAGAAGGCGGGCGGCAAGTGGCGTTTCGACGCTGGCGGGGTAAACGCGGCGAGATTGATTTGATCGTACGCGACCGCGATGAAGTGATCTTTGTCGAAGTAAAGAAATCCCGTGATTTCATGCGCGCCGCCGAAGCCCTGTCCAAAGCTCAGATCAAGCGCCTTTATCAGACGGCGGCGGAATTTCTGTGTGGCGAACCCAAGGGGGATCTGACGCCTAGCCGTTTCGACGTGGCATTGGTGAACGAGGTAGGCGAGGTTCAAATCGTTGAAAATGCGCTGGGTTATTGAAATGGGGTGTAGACCCCATTGCGCCACGGGCTGCTCTGCCCCATTTATGGGGGACTGAATTCAGACGGAGCCCCCCATGTCGCTTAAAGTTGCCATTCAAATGGACCCGATCGACCATGTCGACATCAATGCCGACAGTTCTTTTCGCATCGCGGAAGAAGCACAGGCGCGCGGGCATAGTCTTTTCTATTACACTCCCGACCAGCTATCCTATCGCGAAGGTCGTGTTGTGGCACGAGGCTGGCCGCTGACCGTACGCCGTCAACAGGGCAATCACTTCACCTTGGGCGAACTTCAGGACATCGATCTGGCCGAGATGGACGTGGTCTGGCTGCGCCAAGATCCGCCCTTTGACATGGGCTATATCACCACGACGCATATTCTGGACATGATCCACCCAGACACTTTGGTGGTGAATGACCCGTTCTGGGTGCGCAACTACCCCGAGAAGCTTTTGGTTCTGGAATTCCCCGACTTGACGCCCCCGACCATGATCGCGCGCGATTTTGAAACGCTGAAATCGTTCAAGCACACTCATGGCGACATCATCTTGAAGCCGCTTTACGGAAATGGCGGCGCTGGCGTGTTCCGTTTGGACGAAAATGACCGCAACCTTGCCTCGTTGCACGAGCTGTTCGCTGGCATCAATCGTGAGCCCCTGATTGCACAGAAATTCCTGCCCGACGTGTCGAATGGCGATAAGCGTGTCATCCTTGTGGATGGGGAACCCGTCGGCGCGATCAACCGCGTTCCGGCAGAGGGCGAAACTCGTTCAAATATGCATGTGGGTGGTCGGCCCGAGAAGATCGGCCTGACCGAGCGCGACCTCGAAATCTGCGCCGCTATCGGCCCGCTTTTGCGCGAGAAAGGCCAGATCTTTGTCGGCATTGATGTGATTGGTGATTATCTAACCGAGATCAACGTGACCTCTCCTACCGGTATTCAAGAGCTGGAGCGATTTGACGGCACCAATGTCGCCGAGAAGATCTGGCAGGCCATCGAAGCCCGCCGCGCATGAGCTGGCTGCGTCGTCCCCTGAACCTGTGGCTGCGCCTGACTGAGCGTCCGGCGCTAACCCGCGCTACGCCCGAAACAGTGGGCCGTGTGCGCAGACGGTTCGAGCGGGTGACGCGCCTTTCTTTGCACCCCCCGCGCGGGCTTCATTATACTTGGCATGATTTGACTCGTCCGGTGATGGAGATTGATCCAGGCGTGCCCGATGATGCGCCGATCCTTCTGTACTTCCACGGTGGTGGTTACTTCTTCGGGTCGCCCAATACCGTGCGTAATATGGTTGGCCGCATCGCGCGAACGGCCGGGGTGCGAGCGCTATTGCCCGCCTATCGCCTAGCCCCAGAGTACCCCTTTCCCGCAGCCCCTGACGATGCGCTTGCTATCTACCGCGAGGTTCTCGCGGCCCATCCTGGCCGGGCTATCGTCCTTGGCGGCGACAGTGCCGGAGGTGGATTGGCCTTAGCGCTGCTATCGCAGATCGTAGCGCTGGGGTTGCCAAAGCCTGCGCTGACTATTGCTCTTTCGCCGCTGACCGATTTGACGACCAGCGGTGCGTCGATACGCGAAAATGACGCGACCGAAGTTGTGCTGCCCGCCGAACGGATGGATGAGCTTGCCAAATACTATCTCGATGGTGCCGACCCGCGTGACCCTCGCGCCAGTCCGCTTTTTGCCGACTTCACGGGGTCCACTCCGGTTTTGATCACCGTCAGCCGTTCTGAGATTTTTCTGGATGATGCTCGCCGCATGGCGAAGGTGTTGGAAGATCAGGGCGTATCCGTTAATCTGCATGAGGCCGACGGCCTGCCTCATGTCTGGCAGATGTTCGCGGGTCAGTTGCCCGAAGCCAATCAATCTGTGCGTCGCATCGCTGAAGCAATCAAGAAAACCCTCTCCGATCACGCAGCCTGACCGACCAGTCTATATCCCAGCGCCTCGGCCACGTGGCTGCGGCTCACGTGATCGGCCCCATCCAGATCCGCAATCGTACGCGCCACGCGCAACACGCGATGATACCCGCGTGCGGTAAGGCCAAAGCGATCAGCCGCCTTGTTCAGAATCTCGCGCCCCTCTTGATCAGGGGTGGCCACCTGCGCCAGCAGATCCCCTTCGATATCGCAATTCGTTGTGACCTCGGGCTGGTTGGCATAGCGTTCCGTTTGTCGCGCTCGTGCTTCTGCCACGCGGGTCGCAATGGCCGAGGATGGCTCTCCCGTTGCCGGAAGATCGAGGTCTTGAAAGCTGACAGGAGGCACCTCGAGCCGCAGGTCGAACCGGTCTAGCAAAGGCCCCGATATCTTACTCATATAGTCCGCCCCGCAATTTGGGGCGCGATTGCAGGCGCGTCCAGCGTCGGTCAAGTAACCGCATTTACAGGGGTTGGCGGCGGCCACCAGCAGGAATCGGCTGGGATAGCGCAGATGCGCATTAGCCCGTGCGACGGTCACATCACCGGTTTCCAGTGGTTGGCGCAAGGTTTCCAGCGTTTGTCGGTTGAACTCGGGAAATTCGTCCATGAACAAGACGCCGTTATGGGCCAAACTTATCTCTCCGGGCTTTGCACCACGTCCACCGCCCACGATCGCCGCCATCGATGCTGTGTGATGCGGCGCGCGAAAGGGTCGCGTTTGCGAGATCCCGCCCGCGTCTAACAGACCGGACACGGAGTGAATCATCGAGGTTTCCAGCGCCTCACGTGCCGACAGCGGTGGCAGAATGCCCGGAAGGCGTGCGGCCAACATCGACTTGCCCGATCCGGGCGTGCCGATCATTAGCAAGTGGTGGCGCCCCGCAGCGGCAATCTCTAGCGCCCGTTTAGCGCGCTCCTGACCTTTCACCTCGGCCAAGTCTTTGGTCGTGGTTTCGGTTGTGACCTGTCCGGCCGATGCAGGCACGATGGGTGATTGTCCGGTGTAGTGTTGAAGTACTCCAGCAAGGCTGTCGGCTGCTAAAACCTTTGTGGCGTCGATCCACGCAGCTTCAGACCCGCAGGCCTTTGGGCAAATCAGGTCCAGCTCGTATTCGGCAGCGGCCAGCGCGGCGGGCAAAGCCCCCAATACCGGGATCAAGGATCCGTCCAGCGACAATTCCCCGATGGCCAATGTGCCCGCCAGCTCTTCACGATTGACCAACCCGGCTTCAGCCAGAAGGGCCAGTGCGATGGGCAGATCGAAATGCGAACCTTCCTTGGGCATATCCGCAGGCGACATGTTGATGGTGATTTTGCGTGGGGGTAGGGCGACGGACATTGACGCCAGCGCCGCGCGTACCCGTTCGCGCGCTTCCGAGACGGCTTTGTCTGGCAAGCCTACGATCGCAAAGCCCGGTAGACCGGGCGAGAGGGCGCATTCGACCTCAACTATTTTGGCGTCGATGCCTTCGAACGCCACCGTGCTGATGCGTGCCACCATGATCTAGCCTGCCCCTTTTCAGGCAGGCTAGACCGGCATGGTTAGCAAAAGGTTAATTGCAGAGCTAACCGTTGTGTGCAGCGACCATCTCCATGAAGGCAGGCCATGCTTCCGGGTCTTTCACCGTCTTGTCGCGACAGCCGGGATTACAGAAGCCCCAGGCCCGTCCGTCCAGCTTCAGAAAATCCGTGACCGGATCGCCGGAATAGGGGCAGGTGTCGTTGAGCGACGGGCCTTCACAGGCCACGGCGGCCATAGGGGCAGGGCCGGGCCAAGCCGCCAAGGGCAGCCCGTCGATATAGGGCACCGGATCATAGGACTTCAAAAGCCCAACCGCGCGCCAGCGGCGAAACACTGGGTCGGCCAGATGTGCCGAGACATACGCCCCAGCTTCCGCGCTGATCGGCAGTCCAAACCCAGCGATCCGTGCGGCCACGGGGGCATAGAACACATCCGCCAGCGAATAGTCCCCGAACAGCCAAGGGCTGTCGGCCCGGCCAAATTTTGTGCGTGCTATCGACCACAGCTCTTCGATCCGGGCCAGATCGGCCAAAACTGCATCGGAGGGTTCAAACCCCTCGACCACCCCCAACAGCTGCATCGGACAATCGCCACGTAAAGCGCCGAAACCCGAATGCATTTCTGCAACCAGCCATCGCGCCAATGCGCGGGCGGCGGGATCTTCGGGCCACAGCCCCGCATAGGGGTGACGCTCGGCCAAGGTCTCGGCCATCGCCAGAGTGTCCCCCACCGGCACACCGTCCGGCGTCTTCATCACAGGCACAAACCGCGCCGGGGCCAGTTCGGCCAAATCTTCTTTCAACGTGCCGCTATAGAGGCCAGCCAAATGGGTGCGGAAGGGGATGTTGAACGCTTCGAACATCAGCCATCCGCGCAGGGACCAGCTCGAAAATGTCTGGTCGCCGATATAAAGGTCATAACTCATGCACACAGATTAACGTGGCGTGACCGGTGCGCAATTTCCAATTTGTGACGCAGTTGTTCACGGCAGGTGATTGATGTCCCCGACAGACCAGACCGCCCCATCCCAATGCAGTCGCGTGACCGACAGGTTGTCGATCTTATGGCCAAGCGCGTCATAGGCGCTCATGCCGCCCGCCCGCGCAATCTGGGTCAGGATCACGCCGAAATGGGCGACCGCGATGATGTTGCCGTGCCCCGCGCCGTTCAGCCCGTCCACCACGCCCGACACCCGCGCCGACAGTTGATTCCAGCTTTCGCCACCTGGCGCGACGTGATCCCCCGGCGTTTCCCAAAAGGCGCGCGACAAGTCTGGATCGCGATCCGAGACCTCTTGCCAGCCTAGACCATCCCACTCTCCGAAATGAAATTCGCGCAGGTCGGGGTGATGGGGCAGGCGGGTCCGACCATTTCCAATGGCATCCGCCGTGGCAGCGGCGCGGATCAGATCGCTTGAGATGACTGCGGCGCTTTCCGGCAGATGATCCGCCAAACGGGCAAGGGCCGCTGTGTCCGACAGGTCCGCTGGCAGATCCCGCCAACCTACCATGTTTTTGGCATGGGTCGGGCCATGGCGCACCCACCACCACGTGACCGGCATGCTCATGGCGTGCCGTCCGGCAGAGAACCTTTCAGCGCCAAAGGCAGACCCGCCATCACAGTGATGACCAGATCCGCACGCTGGGCAAAGCGCTGGTTCAGCTCGCCCTGAGCCTGACGGAATCTCCGCGCCAAGGCGTTCTCAGGCACAATTCCCGCGCCAACCTCGTTCGAGACGACGACAACCGGGGCCGCGCAGTCGGACATGGCCTTGAACAAAGCGACTTCAGCGTCACCCAAATTTGTTTCGGCAAACAGTTGGTTCGACAACCACATGGTTGCGCAATCGAACAGCACGACCTCGTCTTCCCGTGCACAGGTAACGGCATCAGCGGCATTCAGATGCGCTTCGATCGTGCGCCAGCCTTCCCCCCGCCGTGCTTGGTGCCGGGCGATCTTGTCATCCATCTCGGCGTCAAAGGGCTGGGCTGTGGCGATATATAACATCGGGCGTTCGGTGGCCGTGACCAGCCGTTCGGCATAGTCCGACTTGCCGGACGCCGCGCCGCCCAGCACAAGGGTCAGTGGGGGAAGTGAAATACTCATCCATCCGACGTGGCATTGCCGCCTATGGCCCGTCAAGACGAAAGCGCTTGAGACGTTCGCGCCCACGTCCTAACCTTTTCCCATGAAACAATTTTTCATTGCCCAGACTTTGTTGGTCTCGCCCGCCTGCGCTCAACAGGCAGCGTTAACCTTAGAAGACCTGTCGCGTCTGAAGACCGCTGATGTTGTGATTGTGGGCGAGGTGCACGACAATCCCACCCATCACGCGGCGCAAGTTCAAATCGTGCAGGCAATAGTCCCGTCCGCGCTTGTGATCGAGATGTTGGGGCAGGAGGATGCGGAAAAGCTGGCCGCTGATCCCGCCGGGTTTGCTGACCGATGGGCCGAAACAGGATGGCCGGATTTCCAGATGTATCTGCCGGTTTTTCAGGCGCATGACGGCCCGGTCATTGGGGCCGCAGTGCCCCGAGATGTGGCGCGCGCGACCTATGCGGATGGGGTTGAGGCGCATTTTCAAGGGGATGCGGTGGCCTATGGCCTGACCGAAGCACTGCCGGAAGATCAGCACGAACAAAGGGTCGAACTTCAGTTCCAGGCCCATTGTGAAGCCATGCCGCGCGAGATGATGGGTGGCATGATCGAGGTACAACGGCTGCGCGATGCCACTCTGGCGGCTGGTGTGGTTCAGGCCGTCACCGACACGGGCGGGCCAGTGGTGGTCATCACCGGAAACGGCCACGCACGCAAAGACTGGGGCGTGCCCGCCTATCTGGCGCGGGTTGCGTCGGAAATGACGGTGATTTCGGTCGGACAGGGCGAGGATGGCGTGCCACCTGAAGGCGGGTTTGACATCGTTTTGGATGCCCCCACGCCGGATCGGCCTGATCCATGCGCACAGTTCAAATAGAACCTGCCCATTGAAAGGCAGGCCGTGCTCCCGTAACTGTTTGATTGTACTTAAAAGGGGATCCCCATGCTGGCTGGCAAACATATCCTTCTGATCATCGGCGGCGGCATCGCAGCCTTCAAATCTTTGGACCTGATCCGGCGCCTGCGCGAACGCGGAGCCGAGGTCACGCCCGTGATCACCAAAGCTGGGCAAGAGTTCGTGACGCCACTGTCCGCGTCCGGGCTGACAGCGAACAAGGTCTATACCGATCTGTTCGATCTGACGGACGAGGCCGAGATGGGTCATATCGAGCTCTCACGCGCTGCCGATCTGGTGGTGGTTGCGCCAGCAACGGCGGACCTTCTGGGCAAGATGGCGGGGGGGCTTGCGAACGATTTGGCCTCGACCCTTTTGATGGCGACGGACAAGCGCGTGCTGGTCGCGCCCGCGATGAACGTGCGCATGTGGGAACACCCAGCCTGTCAGCGCAATGTTGAAACATTGAAAGGCGACGGCGTGTTGTTTGTCGGTCCGAATGAAGGCGCAATGGCCTGTGGCGAGTTCGGTCCCGGCCGTATGTCTGAGCCACTTGAGATTGTGTCCGCCGTCGAAGCGGCCCTGATGGACGGTCCCTTGACCGGCAAGCATGTGCTTGTCACCTCGGGCCCGACGCATGAACCGATCGACCCGGTGCGCTATATCGCCAACCGGTCATCCGGGGCACAAGGTACCGCGCTGGGCAATGCTTTGGCTGCGCTTGGGGCGGATGTGACCTTTGTCACTGGCCCGGCAGACGTGCCGCCACCTGAAGGGGTGAATGTGGTAAAAGTGCAAACCGCGCAAGAGATGCTGAAGGCCGTGAAAGCCGCCTTGCCCGCCGATGCTGCCGTCTTTGCCGCCGCCGTGGCCGATTGGCGTGTCGCCTCGGCCTCGAAAAGCAAGATCAAGAAGGATGGCAAGGGCAGCCTGCCGGTTCTGAAGTTTGACGAGAACCCCGACATTCTGGCCCGGGTGTCGAAGATGAAGAAGGGACGCCCTGCGCTGGTCGTGGGGTTCGCTGCGGAAACCGATGACGTCATGGCCAATGCCACCGCGAAACGCGAACGTAAGGGCTGTGATTGGATCGTGGCCAACGACGTTAGCCCCGAGACTGGGATCATGGGGGGCAGCGAAAACGCTGTGACGTTGATTTCTAAGGACGGCGTAGATGTCTGGCCGCGTATGGGCAAGGACGACGTTGCCCGCCAGCTTGCCGCACGGATTGCCGAGGCGTTGGATGAATAGAATTCGTGCCTCCGGCGGGGATATTTGAAGTAAGAAAATGAGGGGCAGATGCCACAGATCAAAGTCATTCGCGATGAGGGTTCAGACGCGTCCGTGGCGCTTCCATCCTATGAGACTGCCGGCGCTGCAGGGGCCGATTTGCGCGCCAACCTTCCCGATGCGGATCGTGCGGATGGTTGGGTGCTGGCTCCGATGGAACGCCGTATCGTGCCCACCGGTCTGCGCGTCGAAATACCTGAAGGATACGAGATGCAAATCCGCCCCCGGTCTGGGCTGGCAGCGAAGCACGGCGTGACGCTGGCAAATGCGCCGGGCACCATCGATAGCGATTATCGAGGGCCGCTAGGGGTGATCCTGATCAATCTTGGGGCCGACCCCTTCACTATCGGCCACGGCGAGCGTATCGCGCAGGCCGTGATCGCTCCGGTCGTGCAGGCGGATTATGTGCAGGTGGATGCGCTGGGTGGCACCACGCGCGGTGAAGGTGGCTTCGGGTCTACGGGGCGCGGCTAAGATGTCTTGGGTTCTGCTGACATTGGCTTTGATCTGGTTGGGTGGTGCCTATTTGCGGTTCACTAGGTCGCAACGCTGGTATCTGACCGGACTGTTGGCCACCGTCGTTCTGCTGAGCTTTGCGGTCCTGCCCGCGGGCAACCCAATCACTACCGGTCTGGGCGGAAACTTCACAATCTGGGCGGTATTCTTTGCAGCGATCGGATTGGCCGCGCTTTATGGTCGAGGTCTAGCATGGCTGAAGGCACGTGTGCCAGATGCGCCGCAAGCTGACACCGATGACGGTCCGTTCACAGATATCGAGCTTGATCGCTATGCGCGCCACATCGTGTTGCGCGAAATCGGTGGGCCGGGGCAAGTCGCCTTAAAAGAAGCCAAGGTATTGGTGATTGGTGCAGGAGGACTGGGCTCGCCGGTGCTGCTATATCTGGCGGCGGCGGGGGTTGGCACCCTTGGTGTGATCGACGACGATGTGGTCGACAACTCAAACCTTCAGCGGCAGGTCATCCACCGCGATGCCGATATTGGTGTTCCGAAGGTTTTCTCGGCTGAAGCTGCCATGCGCGCCCAAAACCCTGCCATCGAGGTCCGCCCATATCAACGCCGTTTGACTGACGACATCGCGGACGAGTTGCTGGCCGAATATGACCTGATCCTTGAAGGCTCGGACAATTTCGAGACCCGCTATCTGGTGAACCGTGTGGCGGCCAAGCTTGGGAAACCCGTCATCGGAGGCGCGCTCAGCCAGTGGGAGGGGCAGGTCTCGACTTTCGATCCTGCGCGTGGCGCGCCCTGCTATCAATGCATCTTCCCCGAAGCCCCCGCACCGGGCCTTGCTCCTAGCTGCTCGGAAGCTGGCGTCGTCGGACCTCTGCCTGCCATCATCGGCGGCATCATGGCCACGGAAGCGGTGAAAGAAATCACCGGCGCTGGCGAGGGCCTTCGTGGGCGGATGCTGATCTATGACGCTATGTATGCGGAAACGCGCGTGATCAAGACGAAGCAGCGGGATGGGTGTGAGACTTGTGGGTGACAGCGTTGGGATATCCGCAATCATGTTCGGGATATCGGTGTCCATTTGCAACTCCAAAGCGTTGACTGCAATGTTGGCCAACCACGCAACGCGACACATCCGTTCATCCTTCGCAAATAACTGTGCCAAGTCAGATTAATGGAGGTAACCCACCATGAGCGGTGAGACCAATTTGGACGAACTGATTAGATCCCTTTCGGCAGTTCTTGTTGAGGGGGTGTATGTGTTTGTGACCGTTCCGCCGGGTCAACCACTGCCGGTCATCGAACCCCGTATGACTTTTAAAGAGTCAGAAGGTACAACTTACATTTTACTGAAATCCGAAGCTGAAAAGCTTGGGCTGCGCTATGAATTTCCGTGCCGAATGATCACTCTTAACATTCATTCGTCGCTTGAAGCGGTTGGCTTCATGGCACGGATTGCCACTGAACTTGCAAAGCACGACATGGGCGTAAATCCTGTCTCAGGATTTTTTCACGACCATTTGTTTGTGCCGGATGGACGCGAGCATGACGCAATGGACGTTCTAAAGGCCATGTCAAAACGCTGACTACTCCTTCCCTTTCTCCCTCACCCCACCTAGCTTCCCTTCAAAGGAGATCCCCATGACCAACCCGCTTCTGTCCGCTTGGGACACGCCCTTTGAGCTGCCGCCGTTTGACCGGATCACGGACGCCGATTTCGAACCGGCTTTTCATGCCGCATTAGACGACACCCGCGCGGCGATTGCTGCGATTACCGACAATTCCGACGCTCCTAGCTTCGCCAACACGATCGAGGCGCTAGAACTTGCAGACGCGCCGCTCGACCGCGTTTTGGGTGTGTTCTACAACGTGGCGGGGGCTGACAGCAGCCCCGCGCGTGAGGAGTTGCAGCGCACGTTCTCGCCCTTATTGGCAGCGTTCTCGTCCGAGGTGACGATGAACGCGGACCTATTTCAGCGGATCGAGACGCTGTGGCAGTCCCGCGAGACACTGGATCTGACCGACGAACAGGATCGCGTGTTGATGTTGACTCGTCGCAACTTCGTGCGCTCCGGCGCGCTACTTCAAGGTGCGGATCGTGATCGGTTGAAAGAGGTGTTGGAGCGCCTCGCCACGCTGGGGACCGAGTTCACCCAGAACCTTCTGGCGGATGAACGCAGCTGGTTCATGCCTTTGGGTGCGGATGATTTGGAGGGTCTGCCCGATTTCGTTCTGGACGCCGCCCGCGCCGCCGGGGCCGAGAAGGAAGTGGACGGGCCTGCGGTGACGCTCTCGCGCTCGGTCATCACGCCGTTTTTGCAGCATTCCACCCGCCGCGATCTGCGCCAAAAAGCATATGAAGCTTACACCGCCCGTGGCGCGAACGGAGGTGACACTGACAACCGCGCGATTGCCGCCGAAACCCTGTCCCTGCGCGAAGAACGCGCGCGCCTGTTGGGCTATGACAGCTTCGCGGCCTTCAAGCTCGAGACCGAGATGGCCGGCACCCCCGACCGGGTGCGCGATCTGCTGATGCAGGTCTGGGAACCCGCCCGCGATGCGGCCAACAAAGACGCAGCCCGCATGACCGAAATGCTGCATGCAGATGGCCATAACGGCGATCTGGAACCGTGGGACTGGCACTTTTACGCAGAGCGCCGTCGCGAGGCGGAACATGATCTGGACGAGGCCGAGATCAAGCCGTTCCTGCAACTCGACCGTATGATCGAGGCGTCGTTTGACACCGCGAACCGCCTGTTCGGGTTGGAGTTCGCGCCCTTGGACGTGACGCTCTATCACCCCGACGCGCGCGCATGGGAAGTGACCCGAAATGGCCAGCATATCGCAGTCTTCGTGGGCGACTATTTCGCCCGTGGGTCTAAGCGTTCGGGCGCGTGGTGTTCGGCGATGCGCAGCCAGCAAAAACTGGCAGGCGACATCCGCCCCATCGTCGTGAATGTCTGCAATTTCGCCAAGCCCGAAGACGGCCAGCCCGGCCTTCTGTCGTGGGACGACGCGCGGACGCTGTTCCATGAATTCGGCCACGCGCTGCACCAAATGCTGTCCGATGTGACCTATTCGTCGATTTCCGGCACTTCAGTCGCCCGCGATTTCGTCGAGCTGCCCAGCCAGCTTTACGAACACTGGCTGGAAGTGCCCGAGGTTCTGGGCAAGTTCGCCACGCATGCCAAAACCGGCGAGGCAATGTCGAAGGCGCTTTTGGACAAGCTGCTGGCTGCGTCGACCCATGACACGGGGTTCCAGACAGTTGAATTCCTGTCCTCGGCCATTGTCGATCTGGATTTCCATGACGGGGCTGCGCCTGCCGACCCGATGGAGGCGCAGGCGGCGACATTGGAACGGATTGGCATGCCCTCGGCCATTCGAATGCGCCACGCGACACCGCATTTCGCCCATGTCTTTGCTGGCGATGGATATTCGTCGGGCTACTACAGCTATATGTGGTCCGAGGTGATGGACGCCGACGCGTTCGATGCGTTCACGGAAACGGGCGACGCCTTCGACCCGGCCATGGCCGAAAAGCTAGAAGAGCACATTCTGTCGAAAGGCGGATCGGTAGACGCGGCAGATCTGTACACCGCGTTCCGGGGGCGCCTACCCGGAGTGGAGCCTCTGCTGAAAGGGCGTGGGTTGGCCTAACTTTTCTGGGGGTCGTCCGGATGCGTTTCGACCCCCACCGGATCCTTGTGGATCAGCACATCGGTATTGGGGTAGGCCCGCAATATGGCGCGGCGCAGGCTGGCACCGATGGAATGCGCTTCGTCCAATGATTGTGTGCCATCCAGCTCGATATGCATATTGATAAAGGTGATCGATCCTGACCGGCGCGTCTTCAGGTCGTGAAATCCGTAGATGCCGGGATGGTCGCGGGTGATGGCCTCGACCCCTTCGATCACGGCCGGATCGGCGGCGCGGTCCATCAACCCGTCCCATGCGGTTTTGAAGATGCGCAACGCACCTACCGCCAGCATAATCGCGGCACCAATGGCGACGACGCTGTCGATCTGCTCCATCCCGAACCAAGCTGCAGCCCACAGGGACAGGATTGCGCCGATATTGGGGATCAAGTCGCCCAGATAATGCAGGCTGTCGGCCTTCACCACTGCCGACCCGGTGCGGGTCGCGACGTGGCGCTGCCATAGGACCAGCGCCAGTGTCAGCACGATGGATACCACCATGACGAAGATGCCGCTTTCATGGGACATGATTGGCGCGGGCTCGCCTGATAGCAGACGTGCCACAGCCGCCCATGCGATGATCCCTGCCGACACCATGATGAACAGGCTTTGCCCAAGTGCTGCCAGATCCTCGGCCGAGGAATGGCCGAAAGCGTGATCTTCATCAGCGGGGCGTGACGCGTACCAAATCGCGGCCAGCGCTCCAAGCGACACCATCAGATCCATCGCACTGTCGGCCAGCGATGCGGCCACGGACAGTGCCTGCGTTTCGCCCAGCGCCCACAGCTTCAACGCCACAAGCGTGACCGCAACAAGCGCTGATGCGGCGCCTGCGGACAGGTTCAGTCTGGTGTTCTCGGGTCTGCTCATGGTTCTGGGCTAGCTCACAGGGGCAGGGGGTGCAAGCTTTGGTGGTTACTTGATCTCTTCATCCGGGCCAACGCCCCAGATCGATTCTTTGGTGGTCCAGCCGCGAATGCCGTCGGCCTTCAGGCGGCACCATGCCGGTCCGCAGCTTTCAATCCGCGCGATCACACCAGCTTCAAGATAAGCGTTAATCTGGCTTTCCGGGTTGGCTCGGCTGTAAAGCGGCATCAGATCCTGGTCGACAATCGCTGTCCGCGCGCCGGAGAGAAGCGAGTAATGCACCCAGCCGCCAACGCCGTCACGGTCTTGCACTTGGCGCCAGTGCTCGAACTCACCAATGACGCGAAGGGGCATGCCGCGTTGCTTGAACACCCAATCTATCCGATGGCGCAAGGACGGGCCGCGCCGCACGTTGCCTTCGGATCCTTTCAGGGACACGAAACGAGGAATAGGCAGGTTGGTGACCGCGCCGCGCTCGGGAGCGGCCTCGGGTGCGTTGTCAGTCTGGGCGGAACTCGCTTGCGTGGCCAAACACACGGCCAGCACAGACGCCGCAAAACGGATGCCAAATCGAAAACTCACACTGATCTCCTGCTGCCCTACACCGCCCGCGCAATTTTATTTCGTCTGCGATCCGGAGAGAGCTTGTACCTTGCCTCGTTCCTTGTCACTTTGTCAGGGACACGCGCAAAAGAAAACCCGCAGGGAGGGCTGGCATGAGTGCTGAACGTCTAAGTGTTGTCGTGACGCGACGGTTGCCCGAGGTTGTCGAGACCCGGATGATGGAACTGTTTGACGTTGAACTTCGGGACGATGACCGGCCGATGAGCCAGGCCGAGCTTGCCGATGCGATGAAGCGCTGCGACGTGCTGGTGCCCACGATCAACGATCAGATCGACGCGAACATGTTGGCCGGTGCAGGTGAACGTTTGCGCTTGATCGCAAATTACGGGGCCGGCGTGGACCATATTGATGTCGGGTCCGCCCGCCAGCGTGGTATTTTGGTGTCCAACACACCGGGCGTGTCCGCCGACGACACCGCGGATATGGCCATCGCCTTGATTCTCGCCGTCACCCGCCGCTTCCCCGAAGGCATCCGCGTCATGGCGTCGGGCAAGTGGGAAGGGTGGTCGCCGACCGCAATGCTGGGTCACCGTATTCAGGGGCGCCGCGTTGGTATTCTTGGCATGGGCCGGATCGGTCAAGCTGTTGCGACGCGTGCGCGCGCCTTCGGAATGCAGGTGCATTATCATAATCGCAAGCGACTGCACCCGCAGATCGAAGAGCAATTCGAGGCTACTTATTGGGAAAGCCTTGATCAGATGGTGGCGCGGATGGATGTCATCTCGATCAACTGCCCGCACACGCCGTCGACATTCCACCTGATGAACGCACGCCGTCTGAAACTGCTGAAGCCTGATGCGGTGATCGTGAACACCTCGCGCGGGGAAGTGATCGACGAAAACGCGCTGACTCGAATGCTCCGTGCGGGCGAAATCGCGGGCGCGGGTCTGGACGTGTACGAGCACGGCAACGAAATTAACCCCCGTCTTCGGGACCTGCCCAATGTGGTGGCGCTTCCGCATATGGGTTCGGCAACAGTCGAAGGGCGCGTCGAGATGGGCGAGAAGGTTCTGATCAACATCAAGACCTTCGCTGACGGTCACCGTCCGCCCGATCAAGTCGTGCCCGGAATGCTCTGACCCGGCATGCGCCGCCTTCTGGCCCTTCCCATAATGGTTGGCTTCGCCTGTGTGCTGGCCGGGATCTATGGCATCGTGCACAACCAGATCAGTTTCACGGTCGGGCCGGACTATTTCTATGCGCTGAAATTCCCTCAGTTCCGCATACCTGAGCTTCTGCAAAGCCGCATAGGCGCGGCCTATGTCGGATGGCAGGCAAGCTGGTGGATGGGGCTGGTGATCGGTATTCCGATTGCCGTTATGTCACTGGGGATCCCGTCCGCCAAACAGGCGCGGCGCGTGTTTCTTCAGGCGGCAGTGCTGGTGGTCGCAATCACGCTGACGCTGGGCTTGGTCAGTCTGGCTTTTGATCCGCCGATGGAGCACATTCCAGTCCCCGCGGCGGCAGAGGATCCCATCGGATACGGGCGCGCGGCGATGCTGCATGACACCTCGTATTTGGCAGGGATGATCGGGTTGGTTGTTGGGCTGATCTATGTCGGTGCGCAGGTGCGCTCTGCACGTCGGAAAACTTACGAGGTGCCCTCCGAAGGGCAATAGCATGCTGAAACACGTCGCCCTTATCGCGTTGGTCTGCCTAACCGCCTGTTCTCGCCCCCTGTCCGAGAACGAAGTTCAGATGTCACAGACTTTGTTCGGAGATTCTCTGGACGCCAGCAAGGTCCGCGTGCGTGCCGGGGTCGGAGCGCTGCCGCTTCCGAAACCTGATCCGATTCCCCAAGACACACCGAAAACCGCACCGCGGGACATTCCGAAAACCGTGTGCGACCGCGTGGCCCAGCCGGATCGGAAATGGACCTTCCCAGCGGGATTCGTTCTGTGGAATCAGATTTATCTGAAACGTGACTTCTATCGCGACGACATGTTCGCTGGCTGGCCTGAAAGTCTGCCCATGCCGCATGCGCTGTTGATGGCACATGAATTGGTGCATGTCTGGCAGTGGCAAAACCGCGCTCGCACGGGATACACGCCTTTCAAATCAGGGGCCGAGAGCTTTCAGCCGGGGGATCCCTATTACTGGCCGGGGCGCGAACCCGGCGCCTATCTGTCCTACAATTTCGAAGCACAGGCGGCTTTGGTCGAAGACTATATGTGCATGACGCTGTTCGTCCCCGATCATCCGCGCCGCAAAGAGCTTGAAGCTTTGATCGCGCCCGTGATCCCCGTGGGTCAACTTGCGGACGCGTTGGGGCGTTGATTCCGCCACCTATGTCGTTTTCTATCTGTGTAAGGTCGGGCAGGTTCGGACCTTGGCCCCGCGTTTCGGCATCTATGATGCAACAGATTTTTCCCAAGGGAGTCGCCCCATGAAAACCAATGTAAAAGCGCTTGTCGTCGGCGGTGGCGCCGTCGGTACGTCGATCGCCTATCACCTGGCCAAAGCTGGCTGGGATGATGTGATGCTGATCGAGCGTGACGAGCTGACCTCGGGCTCGACTTGGCACGCTGCCGGTCTTCTGCCGCTGTTCAACATGTCCTATGCGACGACCCACATCCACGACTACTCGGTCAAGTTCTATAAAGAGCTTGAGTCTGAGACCGGTCTAAACGCGGGTTTCGCCGTCGTGGGCAACCTACGTATGGCGCAGACCGACGAGCGTATGGATGAATACCAACTGTACGCATCGACCGCGGATACCGTGGGTATCAACTACGAATTCCTGTCCCCGGATCAGATCAAGGAACGTTGGCCTCTGATCGAGACGTCGGACCTGAAAGGCGCGCTCTATCACACCGAAGACGGGTATATTAACCCGGCAGACGTAACGCAGGCGATGGCGAAAGGTGCGCGTCAGCGCGGTGTGGAAATTCACCGCAAGCTGCAAGCCGATGACTTCAACTGGACTGGCACCCACTGGGAAGTCACCTGCACCAAGATGGTCGAAAAAGGTGGCAACCTGATCGAGAGCGACGAGAAGGTTGTGATCACCGCCGAACACGTCGTGACCGCTTCGGGCAACCATGCACAGCGCACTGCTAAGATGCTGGGCATCAAGATGCCCGCCATCCCGGTCGAGCACACGTTCATCGTCATGGACAAAGACCCCGAGCTGGTCAAATGGCGCGAAGCTGGCAACCCCGAGCACCCCGTAGTGCGCGACGCCGATAACGAAAGCTATGCCCGTGAAGAACGTGGCGGTTGGATCCTTGGCATTTATGAGCGTGGGGCTCCCGCCCGCTTTGAACATGGCGTACCGGACAGCTTCCGTGCTGACCTGTTCCCGCTGGATCTGGACCGGATTGCGGATCAATACATGGCGATGGCCGAACGCGTGCCGTCCTGTGCTGAAAGCGGCCTGAAAGACGACTTCAACGGCCCGATCTGCTACACTCCCGACGGCAACCCGCTGGTGGGCCCGGCGCCGGGCCTGCGTAACATGTGGCTGGCTGAAGGCTTCTCGTTCGGGATCACTGCGGCTGGCGGCACCGGCTATTACCTCGCCCAGATGATGGTCGATGGCGAAGCCGAGATCGACATGGCATCGCTTGATCCCAAGCGGTATTCGTCAAACTGGATGACCACCGAGTTCGCCGCGCGCAAGAACGAAGAGTGCTATGAGCATGTCTATATCCTGCACCACCCGGATGAAGAGCGCCCGGCCTGTCGGCCCCTGCGCACATCGCCCGCCTTCGACCGTCAGAAAGAAAAAGGCGCGCAGTTCGGTTGGGTCAACGGTTGGGAACGTCCGAACTATTACGGCCCGCTTGATGCGCCCTCGAACTTCGATGAAGAAAGCCGTTCCTTCCGCCGTGGCGGCTGGTGGCAATATGCTGTGGATGAAGCGAAGGCCGTGCGGGAAGGCGTTGGCCTGATTGACGCGACGGCCTTCACCAAGCACGTCGTCAAAGGCCCCGGTGCGACCCAGTTCCTTGACTGGTTCACCTGCAACAAGCTGCCGCGCGTTGGCCGGATCAACCTGACTTACGCCCTGACATCGCACGGCACGACCCGCACCGAATACACCATCGTGCGCAATGGCGAGGATAACTATTACCTCGTCTCGGCCGGTGCATGGACCGAATACGACGCCGACTTCCTACGCAAGGCGGCCGAGGACAAGATGGAGGAGTTCGGCTATATCGAGATCCAGGACGTGACCACCCAGTGGGGCGTCTTCGCCATCGCGGGTCCGAAGTCGCGTGATGTTCTGAAAGAGATCATCGTCGATGCAGACCCGGAAAACGCGCTGACCAACAAAGCGTTCCCGTGGCTGTCCGCCAAGCAAATCGAGCTGGGTATGTGCCCGGTGAACGCGATCCGTGTGGCCTATACCGGTGAACTGGGTTGGGAACTTCACCACCCGATCGAGATGCAGAACTATCTGTGGGATCTGCTGGTGAACGCTGGCGAAAAGCACGGCATGAAGCTGGTCGGCGCGCGCGCGCAAAACTGGCTACGTCAGGAGAAGTCTTATCGTGCATTCGGCACCGAGCTGGGCCGCGACGCGACCCCGGCCGAAGCCGATCTTCCGCGCTTCATCGATCTGGAAAAAGACTTCCACGGCAAAGACGCGATGGTGGCAACCGGCGTGCGCTCGAAATGCTGCACGCTTCTGATCGACGGACCGGATGATGCGGATCCGTGGGGCCGCGAGGCACTGTTCCTGGATGGCAAGAAAGTGGGGCGTCTGACCTCGGGCGGCTATTCGGTCGCGTTCGAGAAGTCGATCGG
This sequence comes from Aliiroseovarius sp. S253, assembly GCF_049800855.1. Taxonomy (NCBI): domain Bacteria; kingdom Pseudomonadati; phylum Pseudomonadota; class Alphaproteobacteria; order Rhodobacterales; family Paracoccaceae; genus Aliiroseovarius; species Aliiroseovarius sp. S253. The sequence continues at coordinate 428,149 of NZ_JBNAFW010000001.1, forward strand.
CATGGGCTATCTGCCGCCGGAACTGGCGGTGCCTGGCCAGAAGTTGAAGGTCAAGATCATGGGCGCGCTTTATGACGCCGAGGTTACGGTCGACAGCCCCTATGACCCGAAAAACGAAACGATCCGCGTCAACGGTTGATCAGTTCGGCAAACTTGGAAAGGCCCTGCGATTGCGGGGCCTTTTTCTTTGTGCAAGCATTGCGCAGGAGGTGCCCTATGTCCGGTAAAATCCAAGGCGCGTGTCACTGCGGTGCGGTCACGTTCGAAGTGAGCCAACCGAAATTTGTGGTGTCCTGCAATTGCTCGATGTGCCGCCGCTATGGCGCGCTGTGGGCGCATTGCCCGCCGAATGAAGGCGCGATCCTGACCGGGCAGGACCATACAAAAATCTATAGCTGGGGCGATCATATGATCGACTTCCACGCGTGCAAGACGTGTGGCTGCATCACCCATTGGGGGGCTGGCGAAAAGGCTGATCAAGACCGCTTCGCAGTCAATCTGCGCATGGCACCGCTTGAGGTGATGAATGCGCTAACTGTCCGCCACTTTGACGGGGCGGACAGATGGGAGTTTCTGGACTAGGCCTTACTTCGTCAGCTTTGCCATGATGTCGTCCACCACGGAGCCATCGCCATCTGCATCCAGAAGCGAGGTCAATGCGGACAGATCCGGACCGCCTTCTTTGCCGCCGCCCAGCAGACCGCCGACAAGACCCATCAGCCCGCCGCCCGAGCCTTGCGTTTGCGTGGCTTGCAGCGCATCGATCGAGGCATCAGGCATTTGTTTCTGCAGGCCGCCTTGGGCCATGGCTCCAAGCGAAGGCAGGAAGGCCATGATCTGATCCATGTCGATCCCGGTGCGTTCTGCCGCTTGTTCTGCCAGTGCGTTGGTGCCGTTATCGCCCAACAGGCCGTTCAGGAAGTTAGCCCCTTGTGCCGCGCCTTCGGGGCTGGCAGCCTGAGCGGCGTCGTCAAACATTCCGGCTTGCGCTTCGCCTTTCAGGGCGCCCAGAACACTTTCCAGACCGCCGCTTTCGGCCTGTTGTTTGGCTGCTTTACCGATCACCGGAGCCAGTAGATTGGTCAGATCTCCGGCTTGGGCTTGGTCCAGACCGACTTTTTCGGCCAAAGCCGACAGGCCCTGACCGTTCTGAGCTTGTTGTAGCAATTGCAAAAGGGACATGTCGTTCTCCTTGTCTAAATCGCAAGCAGTATGATGGGTGGTCGACGGTTGCATAAGGGGAAAGAGGGTGGTTTCGTAACCACCCGCATCCGAGGTGCTTTGTTGATCAGGTGGAGGAGATCGGGGCAAGATGGTTGTCCCACGCCCAATCGCCAGCGACCTTGATCACCGTTTCTACACCGTTCGCGCGATGCACCAGCCCGCCCTCACGGGTGATCATCAGGCCCCCGTTTCGCGACCGGGCCACGCCAGCAGCTGTGCCGTGTTGGGCCGATCCATTGGGTGTGCCATCGGCGTTGAAGAACAGCGTATGACCGCCTTTTGGACCTGTCACGGCAATCTCTCCGCTTTCCGAGCAGGTGGCGATGGACCCGGCATAATGCTTCAAGAGCCGCTGGTCTGGGTGCGTCAAGAAAATAGGAGCAGCGCCCTGTTTGTGGCGCAGGACAAGCGGCACTTGGCGGGTGGGTGGTCCTTGCCATTGCAATGCGGCAACCACGTGGCCCTGATGATCCAACGCGATGTGACGGATCGAGTTCTGGTGCATGTCACCGGTCAGCGCGACCTGCTCGGTGACACTTCCACTTGCATCCAGATAGGTCAGGTTGGTTTGCATGGTCGGCAGATTCAGCTTGGCGCGACCCACGTCGGGATGGGTCTGGATGCCGCCATTTGCGACGACCAGCCCTCCGCCCGGCAGGGTTAGAACCTCGTGCGGGCCAATGCCGCCAGATGTGACTTCTCCAATGCGGTTATAGCCATCAGAAACGTCCCAAATTCCCAAGACACCCGCAGGCGCATCAAAGTCGTTTTCCGTGGTGTACAGCAGCGCGCCATCAGGTGAAAAAGCCCCGTGGCCGTAGAAATGCCGGCCTTCGGGACTGTCCAATCGGGCGATTTCGGTACCAGTGGTGCAGTCTATGATGACAGCGAACCGTCCAGGGCGGCGGGCAAAGGCGACGGCTTCGGGCCGGGTTGGGTGCAGCGCGGCGGCGTGGCCACGTCCGGGGATCGGGATTTGGAAGCGTACGTCTCCTGCGACGCCTAACCCAACAAGCCATGTCGAGTTGTCAGGCTTGTTTCCGGCCGTCACGAAATCCGGCGCACCGGCGTCGGCCCAGACCGGAAGGGGCAGGGCGGCTGTGCCAAGTCCTGCCAACACTTTACTAAAGAAATCGCGGCGTTGCATCGGCTCAGTCTCCGTCGCCGGCGCTGAAGCCGGATTGGACACTCAGATCCCGGCCAAGATCTTCGTCCATTTGCGTTTGGAGATAGTCGAGTTTGGACATGATGCCTTCGATCCGGACGCGCATCAGCGGGTCCTCGACAGCCACGGCCAGAGGAGCCCCGATGGAGTCAATGCGGGTGCGGAGCTCTTCGAGGGTCTTGAGCGCCTCAACGCGTGCCGGCTTCGATACCGCATCCGCAAAGCCCTGATCAACAAGGGCGATGATTCCTTCAAGCTGTGAAATCATGATCTGGTTGGTTAGCCCTGAACGCCATGCCTCGGCCCGTTTTGGGAAGGCGCGCTCATACGTGCCCAACGGGCGGGCAAGGCGATGCTCTTTCAGCCGCAAAATCGAGAAGTCGATTGCGGTATAGATCTGTTTGGTGAACTCGGTATCTGCCAGATAGACCGGGTTGTCCGGTCCCGCCCCGCGTGCCAGATCAGCCCAGCCGTTAGCCGCAAACCAGCCGTCATAGAGGTTTTGCGCCATGTGGGCCAGATTGCCGGTGACGCCGACAAGTGAAGGGCACGTGGGCAGGTCTTCAAATAGCAAGCGCTCGATAGCGGGCAGCCCCTGTAAAGCGGCGGACGAGCTTGCCACGATGGCGGGATCATCCTGTTCAGCCTCGGGCCGTTTCAGATGCTGGTGCAGGGCGCGACCCGTGAAGTTCTTCTTGTCAGGGAAGAAGTTCACTGTCAGTGCTGCGGCCTGTTGCTCGATGGGACCGAACTGATATGCGTCCAGCGGAGCCCACGCCAACCATGTGGCTTCCAACGCGTCGATCACCGGTTCGCGTGCGCCTCCGTCACAAAAGTCTACCGCAGTCTGCGCAAGTGTGGCGCTTTCGTTCCGAAACGCGCTGAATTGGCTTTCGATCACGGTCAGAACGCGGTCCGAAATGTCGGCATGATCCGCTGTGGGGGCAACCTGCGCAGACAGGATTTGAGCGGGCAGAAGGCAGGTGGCAACAAAGGCGAACAGACGCATCAGAGCGACTCCAGAAATGTAATCAACGCGGCACGATCAGGCGCATCCATCAGACGCACGGTTTCGCGCGCGCTGAAGGCCTCGCCGTCATGCCATAGGATGGCTTCAAGAAGGGTTCGGGCTCGCCCGTCGTGAAGAAAGCTGGTCTGGCCGCTTACCGCGGCAGTCAAACCGATGCCCCACAAAGGGGGCGTGCGCCATTCTTGTCCCGAAGCTTGCCATTCGGGGCGGAGATCGGCCAGACCTTCCCCCATGTCGTGCAACAACAAGTCGCTATAGGGCCAGATCAGTTGGAATGACCGCGCGGGATCATCGGGCAGACGATGGGTGACAAAAGCGGGCGTGTGACATGACGTGCAGCCGGTTTGATAGAACAGCGCCTTACCGCGCAAAACCTCGGGATCGTCCGCGTTGCGTCGTACGGGCGGGGCAAGCGCGGCAACATAAGTGGTCAGCACGTCCAGCGCTTTGTCCCCCAGTTCGACCTCGTCCTGTGCCTCGGTTCCGCCGTGGCGTTCGTCGCGGCATTTGGTTTGTACTTCGGTGCAGTCACCCCAATGGTTGGGAACGAGGGTCGAGGACAGGCCGATATCTCCGTTCGCGGCATCAGCAGATTGCTGGCGTAGGGTTGGGTTGCCTGCCTTGTGGCCAAAGCGGCCCAGCATCGGCTGGCCGAACTCGTGCGACCAAACCACGTTAGGGCGGCCCGAGATGCCATCTCCGTCTGTGTCATTGGGGTCCGCCAGCGCCAGAATGTCAGCTTCCGGGATGGCTTCTAACAGGCCCAGCCCGATCATCTGTGGAGCAATGCGGGGCGAAGTTATGGTTTCTTCCAATAGACCCCCAAGGGTGCCGTTCTGGACAGAATACTGCGGCGCGCGGAGGGTGATGACAGTCCCATCACCTAGCGTGACCGGCATTTCCCCATAGGTGATGCCCAGCGTCCCCTCGGCTTGATGGCCCGAGATCGCGCGGTCCTGTAGTTGGAAGCCATAGTTCGGGTCGGGCTGCATCTCATCGCCGGGGACGGACAGTCGAAGCACCAAGCCTGTGTACTCATCCGGGCCGACGACCACGCCCCGGCCGTCCTGTATATGGCAGGCCGAACAGGCGCGTGTGTTATAGAGCGGTCCCAATCCGTCTGACGAATTGGTCGAGGCCGGAGCCTGCACCCAGAGCTTTTCGAACATGGCCTCTCCCAATGTGAAGTCCAGCTTCTGATCAGCGGGAAGATTAGGGAAGGGTGTCGAAAACTGGGTGCGCGACTGTGGTTCCATCTGAGTAGCCGCCCCGGCACTCCGGGTCTCAAACTTGTTTGGAATCGAGAAGTCGCTGGGTGGCGCAAGTGCTGCCTGAAGGCGTGCACGTTCGGCTGTGGTGCGGGGGACTGAAGATAGATGCGGCTCGCCCCAAGGGCCGAGACTGTCGGCGTAACATGGCGTGGCCGCCGCCATTATCCCTACCAGAAATGCTGTTGTGCGCATCGTGACCGCTCCTGTTTCCCGGGCGTTTTAGGGGGCTGAACGGGCAAGGTAAAGATAGCTGATAAAAATACTCGGATTATGGCCGCGACATAATCGCAACCGCACCCGGGTAAGCGTTTTGCGATTTCACGGAAATGGTTTACGCTTATCGGTAATTACGAGGCAATTTTTATGTCTGAACATATTTCGAAAACTGACGTGACCATGGGGTCCGACAAAAGCTTTGGCTTGGTCTTTGGCAGTGTTGCAGGGTTGATTACCTTGTATTTGTTGATCCGAGGCGGGGCGCTTTGGCCGGTGACGGCAATTCTGACTGTGGGTTTCATTGCCTTGGCGGTTATCCGTCCGGCGCTTCTGAATCCGCTGAATAAGCTGTGGTTCAAGTTTGGCTTGCTTTTGCATTCGATCATTTCGCCTGTGGTGATGTTTATGGTCTTTGCGATTGCTTTTGTGCCAATCGCGCTAATTTTCCGGCTGAAGGGCACCGACCCTTTGGCAAGGAAATTTGATCGCTCAGTACGGTCATATTGGAAGCCTCGGACAACCAAACCGGAAAGCATGTCCCGGCAGTATTAACGAAAATTGCTTCAATGGGTGGAGGCGAAACAATGTCATTTTTAGCAGAGCTCTGGTCGTTCTTGCGGGTCAGAAAGAAGTTCTGGCTGGCCCCGGTTTTTCTGATCCTTGTGATCTTTGGGGGCCTGATCGTGCTAAGCCAAGGCTCGGCCATCGCGCCGTTCCTGTACCCTCTATTCTAGGGGTAATATGACATATATTCTCGGTATCTCGGGGCTTTACCATGACAGTGCTGCGGCCCTGATCCATGATGGTGACATCGTGGCAGCGGCACAGGAAGAACGGTTTACCCGACAAAAGCACGACGCGCGCTTTCCCGAACATGCGATCGGATATGTGTTGGACGAAGCGGGCATCAGCTTGTCTGACGTTGATCACGTGGCGTTTTACGACAAGCCATTTCTGAAGTTTGAACGGCTCTTGGAAACCTATATTGCGACGGCCCCAAGGGGGTTTGCCTCGTTCCGTGTCGCGATGCCGATCTGGCTGAAGGAAAAGCTGTTTCTACGCCGCTTTTTGGTGAAAGAGCTACAGAAACTGTCGCCCGATTTCGACATGGCTCAGCTTTTATTTTCCGAGCATCACATCAGCCACGCCGCCAGCGCGTATTATCCGTCCCCGTTTGACGAGGCCGTGGTGTTGACCATTGATGGCGTGGGTGAATGGGCCACGACCACGCTGGGGATCGGGCGCGGGAACGAGTTGGAAATTCTGAAGGAAATTCACTTCCCGCATTCGCTGGGTCTGCTCTATTCCGCGTTCACCCATTACACCGGGTTCAAGGTGAACTCGGGCGAATACAAGGTGATGGGGTTAGCGCCCTATGGAGTTCCCAAATACAGGGACCTGATCCTTGAAACGATGGTCGATTTGAAAGAGGACGGATCGTTCAAACTGGATCAGACCTATTTCAACTACACCGCCGGTCTGACCATGACAAACAACGCCTTTGCCAAAGTCTTTGGCGAACCTCACCGTGCGCCCGAGGCTGACAAGCTGACGCAGTTCCACATGGACATCGCAGCCTCGATCCAAGCCGTGACCGAAGAGGTTGTCTTGCGGATGACCCGCGCGGCGGCGGCTGAATACCGGATCGAGAACCTGTGCATGGCTGGCGGCGTGGCGCTTAACTGTGTGGCCAACGGGAAGATCCTGCGTGACGGCGCGTTCAAGCAGTTGTGGGTGCAACCCGCAGCGGGCGATGCTGGCGGCGCGGTGGGCACGGCTCTGGCGGCGTGGCATCAGGAACTGGGCAAGCCCCGTCCCACGGCGACGGGCGATAGGATGAAGGGGTCCTATCTTGGACCGGTTTACGGTACGGGCAAGATTTGCGCCGATCTGGACCGGCTGGGCGCGATTTATACCGTGCATACGCAAGACGAAATGATCGAGGAAGCCGCCAGCGCCATCGCGGATGGCAAGGCCATCGGATGGTTCCAAGGCCGGATGGAGTTCGGCCCCCGCGCGCTGGGCGGACGGTCGATCCTGGGCGATCCCCGCTCGCCCGAGATGCAGAAGACCTTGAACCTGAAGGTGAAATACCGTGAAAGTTTCCGCCCCTTCGCCCCATCCATCCTGCGGGAAGATGTCAGCGATTGGTTCCAGCTGGACGATGACAGCCCCTATATGCTGATCGTCGCGGACGTGGCCGAGGCGCGCAAAAAACCGATGAGCGCCGAGGAAGAGGCGCTGTTTGGAATCGACAAGCTGAACGTCCCCCGGTCCGAGATCCCGGCGGTCACGCATGTGGATTATTCGGCGCGGGTGCAAACCGTACATGCGGACACCAACCCGCTTTATCACCGGCTGATCTCGCGGTTCAAAGACAAGACGGGCTGTCCCGTGGTCGTGAACACCTCGTTCAATGTACGGGGTGAGCCGATTGTCTGCACGCCCGAAGACGCCTTTCGCTGCTTCATGGGGACCGAGATGGACATGCTGGCGATTGGCAATGTGATCTTACGCAAGCCCGATCAGGATCCCGCCCTGAAAGAGGATTATACGTCGAAATACGAGTTGGACTGAGGATGCGCTGGCGAAAAGGAAAAGGTGAATTGGTATGATTTCACGAATTGGATCGATTCTGTGTCTGATCATGGCCGGGTATTTTTTGGCCACGGCGGGCTATGCGCTTCTGAACGCCTCGGACTATGCGGTGGGGACGGCGCGGCTTATGCGCTATGTGATTGTGCCGGGCGCGATTGGGCTGATCTTTCTGCTGGTTGCGCTGTTCGTAAAAAGCGACAGAAGGCTTTTGATCGGGATCTACGCCTTTGCATCCCTGATCGGGCTCTTTGCATTTGAGGCCTTCCTGACTTGGCGATCCATTCAGGGCTCGATTGGGCTGGCGGGCTTCATGCAGGACAAGGACGCCTCGTATGAACGCTATCAGCGGAGCGTGCCGCCGACCTATACACTGAAGGCGCTGAACCGTGATTTGAAAGTGCCCAGTCTGGCCGAGATGATTATGGGTGCGGTGCCGGGGGAAGAGGTGCTGCTGTGCACGCGGGGCGGGAAGCCAGTGAGCTATGTCGCGGATCGCTACGGGTTAAGAAACCCAGACGAGGTGCATGACGCTCCGGTGAAACTGTTGTTGCTGGGTGATTCCTTCACCGAAGGCATTTGCCTGCCCGAAGGCGAGGACATTGCCAGCCAAATCCGCGCCGAAGAGCCGGCAATGGTGAACACTGGATCACGCGGGGCTGGGCCTCTTTACGAACTGGCCGTGTTGCGCAGATGGGGTGACAAGCTGCGCCCCGAGCATTCGGTCATCTTCTTCTTCGAAGGCAATGACTGGCAGAATATCAGAAAAGAGCTGACCTTTCCGTTCTTGACCGATGCACTGGACCCTTCGAAACCGGTGGGGCCGGTGGCCAGCGCGGTGAACAGCCCGGAGGCGATCAACCAATTGCTGATGACATGGTGGGGCGAACAGCGCCAAACGCTTGAAGGGTTTCTGGGCCGCAGGTCGTGGCGTCGCAATTTCTTTGCGCTTCAGCAATCGGCCTTGGTGATGGGCCTGCACTATCCAAAGGCCACCGTGGATAAACCGGTATATCCGCAGATCCTACATGCTGCGCGGTCGACCGTGGATCAGTGGGGCGGGACGCTGACACTGGTCTATGTCCCGCAGGTTGATCGCTTCGTGGGGCTGTTGCCCAGTGCGTCGGTCTATGACGAATTGCGCATTCGTGTGCGGGATGCCGCGGATCAGGCCGGTTTGGATTTTGTCGATCTGGTGCCGCTGATTGAAGCGCAGAAATCGCCCAGGTCTGTTTATGCGGCGGATGCGCATTTCAATGCCGAAGGGGCACGTCTGGCCGCCGAAGCAGTGTTGCAGCACCTAGGCAAGTAAGCCCTCTACATCCGCGCTTTGGAGCGCACGAACTGCTCGATTGCGGGGGCAGGGACGGCGCCGGCCTGACGGGCGATTTCCTTGCCGCCTTGAAACAGGATCAGCGCTGGAATGCCACGAATGCCGAACTTGCGTGAGACATTGGGGTGGTCTTCCGTGTTGATCTTGGCAAAGCGAGCTTGCGGCGCAATCGAGCGCGCAGCCTGTTCGAAGGCGGGAGCCATCATTCGACAGGGCCCACACCACGGTGCCCAGAAATCAACCAAAAGCGGCGTGTCATCATTACGTTGCGCTTTGGACAGAGTGGCCGGATCCAACTGACGTACTTTGCCGTCATTCAGCTTAGTCCCGCAGGTGCCGCATTTTGGTCCCGCCGAAATCTTATCCTTCGGGACGCGGTTCACCGCGCCGCATTCCAGGCAAGTCATTTTCAGAGCGTTGGACATCTCGGGCCTCATTCATATTCTGTGGTTCGCATATGTGATCTGCGTGTGCGCGCGTCAAGATCAGACGGTGCTTAGAAGAATACTGGTTTCACTGTTGGTGATCCCTTCGACCACGCGTACCTCGCGCAAAACGCGGTCGAAATCGGTCAGGCTGTCGGCCGTCAACTGCGCCACCAGATCCCATTTACCATTTGTCGAGTGAAGGGACCGCAGCTGCGGCAAACCTCGCAGGCGCTTGACCACAGCGGTGGTCGACCGACCCGAAACCTCGATCATCATGATGGCGTGCACCCCGTCTGGCCCATGATCTTCGCGGGCACGGATGGTAAACCCAAGCACTGCGCCGCTGTCTTGAAGACGGTCCAGCCGGGATTGCACCGTGGCGCGGGACACGCCAAGGATTGTCGCCAGTTTCGAGATCGGCGCCCGCCCATCTTCCCGAAGGATGGAGATCAGTTCGCGGTCTAGGTCGTCAAAGATATGCATAGCAAAATGATAAATATTGATTATCAGATTGTCAAAAATATTAGGAGGTAGTGATCAATAGTGAAATATATTGTGAAATGTTGGGCTTGTTAAGCTGTTAACAACACCCACCGCGAACAAAGCCGACCATGCCTCATACATCTCTTCAGGCCCCGAGCGCCGTCATCATGATCCGCCCGCATCATTTCCTGCCAAATACGGAAACTGCGCAGGATAACGGGTTTCAAACGTCAGCCTTTGGCGCGTCGTCGCAAGACCTTGCCAAACGCGCGCATGATGAAGTCACTGACATGGTGGACACCTTGCGTGGCGAAGGGATCGAGGTGAACCTGTTCGAAGACCTGCGCGAGGATCGCCCGGATGCGGTGTTCCCGAACAACTGGTTCTCGACCCATCCCGGCGGTCATGTGGCCGTCTATCCGATGTACTCTAAAAATCGTCGGATTGAGCGTCGGCAGGACGTTCTGGAAATGCTCAAGACGCGCTTTCGCGTGCAAGACATCATCGACTATTCGGGGCTCGAGCAGGACGGCCTGTTCCTGGAAGGCACCGGCGCGATGGTGTTGGACCATGTGGAACGTGTAGCCTATGCGGCGCGGTCCAAGCGCACCAGTGAAGTTCTGTTGGAACGTTTCTGCACCCATTTCAACTATGAGCCGATGGTGTTTGACGCCCATGATGCAGACGGGCTGCCGATCTATCACACCAATGTTTTGATGTGCATCGGGACCGAGGTTGCGTTAATCGGCTTGGACACCATTCTTGACGCACAACGCCGGGAAGAGGTGCGCGAACGTCTGGCGCGCGGTGGACGCGATGTGATTGCTCTGTCGCAAAAGCAAATCGCCGAATTCGCGGGGAATGCCATCGAGTTGCAGGGCAAAGAGGGCCGCGTTCTGGCCATGTCCGCGCGCGCGCTGGCCGCACTTGAGCCAGAGCAGAAGTGGCGGATCGAAGCCCATCTGAAGGTCCTGCCACTGAATACTCCGACTCTTGAAATGGCCGGGGGATCGGTGCGTTGCACGATTGCGGGGATCCACCTGAGCCCGCGTCCCGAAGCCAAATCACTAGGAGAAGCCGCATGACCAATATTCACCTTCTTGGCGTCCCGATGGAGGAAGGCGCCGGGCGTCGTGGTTGCATCATGGGGCCGGCGGCTTATCGCACGGCTGGGCTGGCTGAAGAACTGGCGGCGCTGGGCCATGATGTCACCGATCTGGGTGATGTACAGCGCGAAGAGACAGGCGCGATTGAAACCGAATACACCCACCTGAAATTCCTACCCGAAGTGGCCGGTTGGACCCGCAGCCTGCACGCCCACGCGTATGAGCAGGCGCAAGGTGACGCGCTGCCGATCTACATGGGCGGCGACCACGCGCTGGCGCTGGGAACCGTAACGGGGCACGTGGCGGCGGCGGCTGACATGGGCCGCCCACAATACGTTTTGTGGCTGGATGCGCATTCGGATTTCAACACGCCAGCAAGCTCTCCCAGTGGGAATATCCACGGGATGCCGATGGCGTTTGCCTGCGGGCTGGACGGGTTCCCGGATCTGCTGGGCAAGCCGCTGCCCGCGAAGCTGGATCCGACAAAGCTGTGCATGATTGGGTTGCGGTCAGTGGATCGCGAGGAGCGGGACCTTCTGCAAAGCTCGGGTGTGCAGGCCCATGACATGCGCGCAATTGATGAACATGGCGTGGCACGCATTCTTCGCCCGTTTTTGGATGAAGTGGCACAGTCGAATGGGCTGCTTCACGTGAGCCTCGACGTCGACTTCATCGAACCCGACATTGCCCCCGCTGTTGGCACCACCGTCCCCGGTGGCGCGACTTTCCGCGAGGCGCATCTGATCATGGAGATGTTGCATGACACCGGCCTAGTAACCTCACTTGATCTGGTCGAACTGAACCCATTCCTTGACGAACGTGGCCGCACCGCGCGTCTGATGGTCGATCTGACGGCAAGCCTGTTTGGCCGCCGTGTCCTCGACCGTTTCACAACCAGCTATTAAGGAGCGCCCCCATGCCGCCTCTTCCTTCTGAACTTGCCTACGTCCCCTTCGTGTCGGTCGAACACATGATGGGCCTGGTTCACCATATCGGCATCGAAACCGTGCTGCGCGATCTGGCGGACGAGATTGAAGCCGACTTCAAACGGTGGGAGCTTTTCGACAAGACGCCGCGCGTTGCCAGCCACTCGGATGTGGGTGTGATCGAGCTGATGCCGACCTCGGACGGCGAGATGTACGGCTTCAAATATGTAAACGGCCATCCGAAAAACACCAAGGAAGGGCTGCAAACCGTGACGGCGTTTGGGCTACTGGCAGATGTGAACTCGGGTTATCCAAAACTTCTGTCGGAAATGACCGTGCTGACCGCGCTGCGGACTGCAGCGACCAGCGCCATGGTCGCCAAGCAACTGGCGCCGAAGGGATCGACCACCATGGCCATGATCGGCAATGGTGCGCAGTCAGAATTTCAGTGTCTGGCGTTCAAGGCGATTTGTGGGATCGAAACTGTGCGGCTCTACGACATCGACCCGGCGGCGACCGAAAAGGCCGCGCGGAACTTGTCGGGGCATGGGCTGAATGTCGTGTCCTGCAAGACCGGCGAGGAAAGCATGGAGGGCGCGCAGATCATCACCACCTGCACCGCCGACAAGCAATATGCCACGATCCTGACCGACAACATGATCGGCGAGGGCGTGCATATCAACGCCATCGGTGGCGACTGCCCCGGCAAGACCGAGCTGCACCGCGACATCCTTTTACGTTCCGACATCTTCGTGGAATACCCCGAACAGACGTGGATCGAGGGCGAGATCCAGCAGTTGGACCAAGGGCACCCGATTACTGAGATGTGGAAGGTCATTACCGGTCAGGCAAACGGGCGGACGTCTGACAAACAGATCACGCTGTTTGACAGCGTCGGTTTCGCGATCGAGGATTTCTCGGCACTCCGCTATATCTCGAACGCGATCGAGGGCACGGCTTATTTTACCCGGCTGGATATGCTTGCGGACCCTGATGATCCGCGGGACCTGTTCGGAATGCTGGAACGGTCGAAAGACTGACACAAAAAAGGGGCGCACACCAGTCTGGTTCGCGCCCCTTCCTGTTCAATGCGAAGCGATCAGGCGATGAATTTCTTATAGGCCACTTCATCCATGTAGTCGTCCAGCGGGCTGGTGTCGGATGCTTTGATCTTGAACAGCCACGCGTCACCTTCGGGGTCGTCGTTGACCTTGCCCGGTTCGTCCACCATGGTCTCGTTCACTTCGGCGATTTCGCCATCTAGCGGGCTCAGGATGTCGGACGCCGCTTTCACGCTTTCGATCACAACGATTTCGTCATCTTTCGAGACAGTGTCGCCAGCCTCGGGCAGTTCCAGAAAAACCACGTCGCCCAACTGCTCGGCCGCATGGGCGGTGATGCCCACAACGTAGACGCCATCTTCTTCGCGCAGCCATTCGTGTTCTTCGGTGTAATACATTCGGTGTCTCCTGCTGGTTTGATCTGACCGTATCGCCGCCCGCGCGCGGCGGCAAGAGCTTGTATCCCACCGCATGCGGGTGCAGTCTTCGCGTTATGAACACACCAGTGAATGACCCGCATTTCTTTGGCTATGGTTCCTTGGTGAACCGGCAGACACACAGCTATGACAACCCGCGTGCAGCGCGGGTAACGGGGTGGCATCGGGCGTGGCGGCGGTCTCCGCTCCGGGCGTTGTGTTATCTGACAGCGGTGCCGGACAGTTCGGATTATATCGAAGGGCTGATCGCGTCAGTCCCCGGCGCGGATTGGGCAGCTTTGGATGAACGCGAGCGCGCCTATGCGCGCGTGGCTTTGGGACCAGAAATCCGCCATGAGGGTGGGGATCTGGACGTGGCAATCTATGCGATTGCACCCGGCGAGCATCACGCGCCGACGGACGACAACCCGGTTTTGCTTAGTTATCTGGATGTGGTTGTGCAGGGCTATTTCCGCGAGTTCGGACTGGACGGTGTCACCCATTTTTTTGAGACGACCGAGGGCTGGAATGCCCCGATCCTGAACGACCGCGCAGATCCAATCTATCCACGTGCACAGGTGCTGAGTGCGGAAGAGATTGCGCTGGTGGACGAAGGCCTGTCGCGCTTATCGGCGGTTGTGAAAGAGCGAGATGAGACGGGTTTGTCGTTGGTACGGATGCGCGGTGCTGGGGCATAGACCAGCTTCGGCCTTGTTCAGAACGCGGACGGACAGGATCATGGCAATCCCCGCAAAAGCTACGCCGCCGATGGCTTGACCGATCAACACCCCGGGGGCACCCCAATAGGCAGCTCCGATCATCACCAGAGGGATGGTGCCAAGCGTCTGGCGCCCCCAGTTCACCCAAGTGGAATAGAACGGGTGGCCAAGGTTGTTGAAGCTGGCATTGGTGACGAAAATCACCCCGTTGAAATACCACGCCAGCGCAAGCGGGCCGCAGAACAGGAAGACCAGTTCGCGGCTTAAGCCTTCGGCGTTGAACAGATCCGCGATGGGGCCGCGTGCCAGATACAGAAGCGCTGTGACCACAAGTGTCACCACCAAGACGAACAGCAGCCCGTCCCGGATGGACCCGCGCACGCGATCCATCTTTCCAGCCCCGAAATTCTGCCCGACTATTGGTCCGATGGCCCCCGACAAGGCAAAGATTGTCCCGAAGGCGACGGGAACCAGACGCCCGATGATGGCCATGCCTGCCACAGCGTCTTCCCCGAATTCAGCCATCGAGCGCGTGACATAGGCCTGCCCCACGGGGGTTGCGAACTGGGTCAGAATGGCGGGCAGGGCGATGGTGGCGATGGCGGGAAAATCCACGCTAAACTCGGCCCGCGTGGGGCGATCCAAGCCGCCATAGTATTTGAAGATCGGATAGATCGACATGACCGCCACGGTCAGACGCGCCGCAACCGAGGCCAGAGCCGCGCCGGTCAGGTCCAGATTGAACCCGAAGATCAGGATGGGGTCGAGGATCGCATTCACAACGCCCGCACCAATGGTGGCCATCATGGCGCGACGTGCGTCTCCGTGTGCACGTAGGATCGCGCCGCCTACCATACCAGCAATCAAGATCGGAAGACTGGGCAAGATGATCCGCAAATACGATGTGGCTAGGGCAAGTGTGTCTCCGGACGCGCCCAGAAACGCGACCAGATTGGGGGTGAAATACCAGACGACGGCGGCGAAGATTGCCCCGATGATCATGCCGTAGAACAGCGCCGTGGCGGCCCGGCGACGCGCGGTGTGCGGCTCGCCTTCGCCCAAGGCGCGTGCCACCAGCGCACCCGCCGCGATAGACATCCCGATCCCGAAGGACGAGGTGAAAAACAAAAGCGCACCAGCATATCCGACTGCTGCGGCTAATTCGTCCCGGCCCAGCATCGAGATGAAGATCATGTCGACCAGATCGACCAGAAAGATCGCCATCAGCCCGACCGACGATGTCATCGACATTACCGTGATATGCCTAAGCAGACTGCCTTCGAGAAACTTCGCCTGTGCCTCGGCCATGATTGTCACCTTACCTGTTCGCTACAGGTCAGCATGACGCAGAACACGTGGTAGCGCCAGTGGCGGATGTGCACAGGGTCTGTGCGCAAATTGGCTAAGTGCGGTCAAGCTTTGCGTATCAGGACGACGCCTGCCCAAGCAAACCACACGATAAAGCCCAACCCGAAGATCATACCAAAAGCTTCGAGCGGCGGCATGATGGTCAACAACCCACACCCACCGATTACAAAACCAAATGCGTTTAGAAATCGTGGTAGAATACCGGAATTCCATGCCGCAAGGCCGACTGTAATGACCCAGATGGATCCCGCAATTTCGTTCCCTCCGCCAAGGCCGTTCTCGATCGTCGTGACCATGTGCCAAAGCTGGGCGGCCTGTTCGGGGGATCCCGTGTGAGACAGGACCTCGGTCAAGCCAACATTCGCGATCATGCCTGCACCCATGACCAAAGCGGCCCAGATCAAGCCAAAGCCAAGCGACAGGTCTGACAGGACCGGCGTGTGAGGGTGCAACAGCGCGCGCAGGGCGATGACCAGAGCGGCCAGTGCCACAGCGTTCACCACGTAGATGACCAGATACCAGACCGATAATGTAAGCTGCTGGGCGTTCAAAAACGAAAGCAGCTCTTCAGGCGTCGGGGTCTGTGCGCCAAAGCCAGCTGGCTCTAGCACCGCGACCATGATCGCGATACCGAAAAGGTATGTAGCCGCGCAAATAAGCCCACCTAAAGCGCCTGCGGTGCGATATCCGGACATGTTTAGTTCCCCTGGCTTGCAACCTGAGGTGAGGTTAGCCTTTTGCGCGGATCACTTGTAACAGAGGCATCAGCGACGACATGTCCGGGCCGCGCTCCATGCCGGTGACGGCTTTGCGCAGTGGCATGAACAGGCCCTTGCCTTTGCGACCGGTTGCCTCTTTCACGGCAGAAGTCCAGTTGGACCAGCTGTCGCCGTCATAGGGTGCGTCGGGCAGAAGAGTCATGGCTTCGGCGATGAAGTCCTTGTCCTCGTCGTCGATCATCGGTTCAGCGCCGTCGCGGCACAGCACCCACCAACCTTCGAGATCACCCAACGTGGTGATGTTTTCGCGGGCGACGGACCAGAAGGCCTCGGCCATTTCACCGGGCACGCCAATTTCGTCCAACTTTGCGGAAACAGCTTCAACGGGCAGGGCCGAGAGATAACGGGCGGTCAGCGGGAACAGGTCTTGGACATCGAACTTGGTCGGGGCCGAGCCGAAGGTCGACAGATCGAAGCCTTCGATGATCTCGTCCAGAGAGCTGCGCAGCTCGACCGGTTGCGACGATCCCAAACGCGCCAGCAGGCTGAGCAGCGCCATCGGCTGCACGCCCTGTTCGCGCAGGTCGCGGATGGCCAGCGTACCCAGACGCTTGGACAGAGCCTCGCCCTGCGGGCCGGTCAGAAGCGAGTGGTGTGCAAAGCTGGGGACAGTGCCACCCAATGCTTCGATGATCTGAATTTGCGTACCGGTGTTGGTTACGTGATCCGAGCCACGCACAACGTTTGTGATGCCAAAATCGATGTCATCGCAGACCGACGCCAGCGTATAGAGGAACTGCCCGTCACCACGGATCAGCACTGGATCAGACACGGATGCCGCGTCGATCGAAATGTCGCCCAGAATGCCGTCGGTCCAGTTGATCCGTTCGTGATCCAGTTTGAAACGCCAGTGGCCCTGACCGCGTTCGTCACGCAGCTTGGCCTTCTCGTCATCTGACAGCGCCAGCGCCGAGCGGTCATAGACCGGCGGTTTGCCCATGTTCAGTTGCTTCTTGCGCTTCAGGTCCAGCTCGGTCGGGGTCTCGAAACACTCATAGAAGCGGCCCATGTCACGCAGCTCTTGCGCGGCAGCTTCATAGCGGTCCAAACGATCCGACTGCTTTTCCACACGGTCCCATGTCAGGCCCAGCCATTCCAGATCTTCCATGATCGCGTCTGCATATTCCTGCTTCGAGCGTTCTGGGTCTGTGTCATCCAAGCGCAGGATGAACTGGCCACCCGATTTGGCAGCGATCAGATAGTTGAACAGCGCGGTGCGCAGGTTGCCCACATGGATATAGCCGGTGGGCGAAGGGGCGAAACGGGTGGTGGTCATGGGTTGATCTCCTTGGCGGTCCCTCTTTCATATTGGCCCGTCTTTGTCCATAATATTCACTATGGAAACGTCTGCCCCCAGTTTGGCGCAGATCGAGCAACTTGCGCTTGAGGCGCGTGCCCATCTGCCTGACCCGTTTGCCGAGCCCGCCCTGGATGTCGGTATCCATGTGGCCGAGATCCCGGATGCCAGCATATTGGCCGATCACGAAATTGCCGATCCCTATACGCTGACCGGGCTGTATGTCGGTGTGCCTATGACCGAAAAGATGCCAAGCGATCAGCCTTTGGCGATGGACGCAATCTGGCTGTTCCGGCGGCCCATTTTGGATGAGTGGGCGGCGCGCGGGAACGTGACCATGGCCGAGCTGGTAACCCATATCGTCGTACACGAATTCGCACATCACTTTGGTTGGTCGGACGAGGATATCGCCGCGATTGACCGCTGGTGGGAATAGTCGTCGTTCAGGTCGGCTGGACGGGCCATTTCTTGTCGAGGTCTGCAAGCCCCGCGCGGATCAGCTCGGCGAGGACATCCAGATCAATATCAGCCAATTTGTTCACATACAGGCAGGACTTGCCCATCTTGTGTTTTCCAAGGCGTGCAAGGATATCGCCGTAATCGGCATATCCCGGCATGATATAGATCGAGTGGCGCGCCTTGCGGGGTGAGAAACCGGTGGCCAGAAAATCGCCCTGCCGCCCGCTGTCATAGTCATAGTGATACTGGCCATATCCGATGATCGATGGCCCCCACATGACCGCTTTGTATCCGGTCACGCTTTGGAACAGTTGATCAAGTACCTTAGCGTCTTCTTGTTTTGACGCAGGTTCGACCGACGCGATGAAATTTTCAGCAGTTAGGTCGGTTGGTGTTGTTTTGTTCTGGGCCATGTCTTGCCGATCTTTTCACGATGACGTGACGCGCATCAATTCAGGATGATATCCGAGTATAGTTCACCCTGTCGCATTAACAAAATCCAACAAATTGGAGAATGACATGACAGATTTTCCCATCCCTCGCATTTCACGGCGTCACTTGCTGGCCATGGGGGCCGCGTCGCCTCTGGTTGCTTTGGCTGCAGCGCCAGCCCGCGCCATGGCTCCGCAGTTGGGCGCGCAAACCATTGATGCGCGTCGGTTCAAGCTGGGGTCGTTCGAGGTGACAACCTTGCTGGCAGGTGCGCGCACGGTGCCGGACCCTCAGACCATTTTCGGCATGAATGTCGGCGCAGACGAGTTCGCCACTGCAAGTGCGGGCGCCAATATCCCGACGGATGCGGCCCAGTTTTTCTTCACGCCCACCTTGGTGAACACCGGGGTCGATCTGGTTCTGTTTGATACTGGCTTGAATCCCGAAGGGATCACCGCGGCAGTGACCGCAGCCGGATACACTCCCGATGATGTCGATGTTGTCGTCATCACCCATATGCATGGCGATCACATTGGTGGGCTGTCGGGCGATGCGGGCGCAACCTTCCCGAACGCACGCTATGTGACCGGCGCGGTCGAGTTCGATCACTGGGCGGCTGCCGGAAATGAACGGTTCGATGCCAAAGTGGCACCGTTGGCTGAACAAACGACGATGCTGAACCCCGGCGACGCAGTCCTGTCAGGGATCGAGGCGGTCGAAGCCTTTGGCCATACGCCCGGCCACATGGCTTATCGCTTGGACAGCGACGGGCAGTCGCTATTGATCGCGGCGGATTTCGCCAACCACTATGTCTGGTCGCTGGGCTATCCCGATTGGGAGGTGAAGTTCGATATGGACAAATCAGCCGCCGCTGCCACACGCAGATCTCTGCTGGGCATGCTGGCCGCCGAGAAGATGCCCTTCATCGGCTATCACATGCCGTTCCCGGCGCTGGGATATGTTGAGGCCCGTGATCAAGGCTTCCAATACGTGCCGCACAGCTATCAGCTGTTGATGGGATAAACACGCAGGCGGGGTGGCTTAGGTGCCGTCCCGCCAGCGGTTCACGATCGGATAACGCCTATCCAGCCAGAAGCTGCGCTTGGTCAGGCGGGTGCCGGGCGCAGACTGGAAGCGTTTGTATTCGCTGATGAAGACCAGATGCTCGATCTTCTTGACCGTTGCCTTGTCAAAGCCTTCCGCAACCAGATCGGCCACGGATTTCTCGTCATCGATCAATCCTTCAAGGATCGCATCCAGCACGTCATAGGGCGGCAGGCTGTCTTCGTCCTTCTGATCCGGGCGCAGCTCGGCGGATGGCGGCTTGTCGATGATCGAGACGGGGATGACCTCGCCTTCCGGGCCTTTCATCCAGTCTCGGTGATTGGAGTTGCGCCAGCGGCATTGTTCGAAAACGCGCGTTTTATACAGGTCTTTGATCGGGTTATAGCCCCCCGACATGTCGCCATAGATCGTGGCATAGCCCACCGCGACCTCGGATTTATTGCCGGTGGTCAAAAGCATCGCGCCGGTCTTGTTGGACAGGGCCATCAACAGCAGCCCGCGCAGGCGGGACTGGATATTTTCCTCGGTCACGTCGGGCTGGGTGCCTTCGAAGAACGGGGCGAGTGTATTGGTGATCGCGTCGCGGCCTTCCTTGATCGGCACGAAATCATAGGTGCAGCCCAAACGGGTCGCGATGTCCTTGGCGTCGTCGAGCGAGCCTTGCGACGTGTATTCCGACGGCAGCATGACGCAACGCACGTTTTCTGGGCCAAGCGCGTCGGCGGCGATGGTCGCAACAATCGCGCTGTCGATCCCGCCAGACAGACCCAGCAGCACCTGTTTGAACCCGGTCTTGCCCATATAGTCGCGCAGGCTTTCAACCATTGCGCGGTAGTCCTGTTCCCACTCATCGCCAAGGGAAGCGATGGGGCCGCTTTCGATCCGCCAACCATCGTCAGAGCGGGTCAGATCCACGTGGCGGATCTCTTCATCAAAATTGGACATGCGGAATGCCAACTCTCCGCCCGGGTTCAGGGCAAACGTGGCGCCGTCAAAAACCTGATCATCCTGTCCGCCGACCATGTTCAGATAGACCAACGGCAGGCCGGTTTCGACCACACGGCCCACCATATGGTTCAGGCGCACGTCGAACTTATTGCGGTAATAGGGCGAGCCGTTGGGGATCAGCAGAAATTCAGCGCCGCTTTCGGCCAGCGTTTCGCAGACATCTTCCGCATGCCACGCATCTTCGCAAATCGGGGTGCCGATGCGGATCGGTCCCATTGAATATGGGCCTTGCGGGTCGGCCGACGTGAAATGACGTTCCTCGTCAAAGACGGTCTCATTGGGCAGACGCTGTTTCAGGATCCGCGTGGCGATCTTGCCGCCTTGCAGGATGTAGTACGCGTTGTACAGATCCTTGCCGTCATGATACGGCGCGCCGATGCCCATCGCGGGGCCGTCCGCGCAGTCTTTGGCCAGTGCCTCGACCGCGTTCATCGCGTCGCGGAAGAACTGCGGGCGCATCACCAGATCCTGCGTCTGGTATCCGGTCACGAATGCCTCGGGCAGGGCCAGCATGTCGCTGCCGGCCTCTTTCGCCGTTTTCCAGGCTTCGCGTGCCTTGTCAGAATTGGCTGCAATTGCGCCTACGGTTGGGTTCAGTTGTGCCAGTGTCAGGCGGAAATTGTCACTCATCGCGCTTGTCCTTCTGCCCGGTCCTTCTATTGGTCTGGCCGGGGATGGTTCGGCACAGATGTAGCAGGTTTGCCCGCAGGATAAAGGGGCTGGATCGCTAGGGTGTACGGGAAAAGCGTTGTCTCGGCTTTTTGGACAGCATAGTCTGGGCGCGAACGCGCTTCGGCCGTCCAATAACAAGTCAAAGAATTTAAACGAGGTTTCGAGATGCAACGCCCCCTGTACGGATTTCGCGGGTTGGTCGCCCTAACGCTTTTGCTGCCTTCGGTGGCGGTGGCGCAGGTCGAAACCAAACAGTACGAGGACGGCTCGGTTTACGAGGGGACGTTCAAGGGCGGATTGCAGCACGGCATGGGTACGCTGACCCTTCCGTCGGGTTATGAATACACGGGCGAATTCATTGACGGCGAGATCGTCGGTCAAGGCGTCGCGCGTTTCCCGAACGGGTCCGTTTATGAAGGTAACTTTGTGAAGGGTAAGCCCGAAGGATTCGGCAAGATCACCTTTGCAGACGGCGCTAGTTTCGAAGGCGACTGGGTGGATGGCAAGATCAACGGCTCGGGGCAGGCGCTTTATGCCAATGGCATTCAATACGAAGGCGGCTTTCGCAACGCGATGCACCACGGGCAAGGACGGCTGCAAAGCCCGTCCGGCTATGTCTATGAAGGCGATTGGGTTGCTGGCGTGAAAGAAGGCCGGGGCAGGTCCACCTATTCTGACGGATCCGTTTACGAAGGTGGCATGCGCGGCGGAGAGCGCGACGGCGCAGGCAAGCTAACCCAGCCGGACGGCATGATGTATGAAGGCAATTGGGCGCAGGGTCAGATGGACGGTGAGGGTGTGCTGACGCAAGCCAATGGCGATGTTTATTCCGGTCAGTTTCAAGCCGGATCCCGGCAAGGGGCTGGAACGGTCAACTACGCCAATGGGGACCGTTACGAAGGCGGCTTTGACGCAGATCAGCGGCACGGCATAGGTGTCTTTGTCGGAGCGGATGGGTATCGCTACGAAGGCGGCTGGGTCGCCGGCGTAATCGAAGGCGAAGGCGGTGTGACCTATCCCGACGGCTCTGTCTATAAGGGCCAGTTCAAAGCTGGACTGGCTGATGGCAAGGGTATGATCACCTATCCTGACGGCAGCAGTTTTGAAGGCGACTGGAAGGGCGGCGTGATCGAAGGTAAGGGCATTGCCCTGCTGGCCGACGGCGCACGCTATGAGGGTGATTTCAAAGAAGCGCTATTCGACGGAGAAGGCGCATTGGTCACGTCAGATGGTGCCAGTTATTCCGGTGGATGGCAGTCCGGGATGTTCCACGGCCAAGGCGTGTCGAAGCTGGCGGATGGCTCGATTTATGAGGGCGAGTTTGTCGGCGGCAAACGCGAAGGTCGCGGCAAGTTCGTGACCGCTGACGGGTTCAACTATGATGGTGCTTGGCGCTCGGGCTTGTTCGAAGGGGCAGGCATTGCGATCTACCCCGGCGGAGATCGTTATGAAGGTAGCTTCAAAGACGGCAAACGTCATGGTCAGGGCGTGGTCTATCGCGCGGACGGCAGTCAGGAAGAGGGTGTCTGGGAAGAGGGTGTGCTTGCGGACGCCGTTGAAACGGCCCCGGCGCCAGCAGTGGACAGCGATGCTGCCGCGGCTGCGGCAGAGGCTGCTGGTGCGGCCTCGACCGCAGGAGCAGATAACGCCCCGACAGACGACCAAGCTGATAGCGAATAACATCCTGAAGGATGGGCCTGTTCCGGTGGTTTCCTGAAAAAAGGGCTTTAACTTGGCAAAATCCGACGTATATTTGCGCCCATGACGACGCAGACCCATATCATTTACCGCCCCGCACTGGGCCTTCTGCTACTGCTTAGCCGCCTCTGAGCGTGCCGTTTTGGCGCGACCGCTCAGGGGACACGCCAGCCGCGCCACGAACCGGCCCTACCCAAGTGGGCCACATAGGCTAAGAACTTATATCTAAAGAGACCAAGACAATGACCAATCCCTCGGATCACGTGTTGATTTTCGACACCACTTTGCGTGACGGTGAACAAAGCCCCGGCGCAACCATGACCCATGACGAAAAGCTCGAGATCGCCGAGATGCTGGACGAGATGGGTGTGGACATCATTGAAGCGGGCTTCCCGATTGCGTCCGAAGGCGACTTCGCGGCTGTTTCGGAGATTGCAGAGAACTCCAAGAACTCGGTGATTTGCGGCCTGAGCCGTGCCAATTTCAAGGACATTGACCGCTGCGCCGAAGCGGTGCGCAAGGCCGCAAAGCCGCGCATTCACACCTTTATCGGTACCTCGCCCCTGCACCGCGCTATTCCTGACCTGACCAAGGACGAGATGGCCGACCTGATCCACGAGACTGTCAGCCATGCGCGCAATCTGGTGGATGATGTGCAGTGGTCGCCAATGGATGCGACCCGGACCGAGCACGACTATCTGTGTCGCGTCATCGAGATTGCGATCAAGGCGGGTGCGACCACGATCAATATTCCCGATACGGTGGGCTATACCGCGCCGCGTGAAAGTGCCGACCTGATCCGCATGCTGATTGAACGTGTGCCGGGTGCGGACGAGATTGTCTTCGCCACCCATTGTCACAACGATCTGGGCATGGCGACTGCCAACGCCCTGGCTGCGGTTGAAGCGGGCGCACGGCAGATTGAATGTACGATCAACGGACTGGGCGAACGTGCGGGCAACACCGCACTGGAAGAGGTCGTCATGGCCCTGAAAGTGCGCAACGATATCATGCCCTACCAAACCCAGATCGACACGACGAAGATCATGAACATCTCGCGCCGCGTGGCGCAGGTGTCGGGTTTTGCGGTGCAGTACAACAAGGCCATCGTCGGCAAGAACGCTTTCGCCCATGAAAGCGGTATTCACCAGGATGGCATGCTGAAGAACCCGGAAAACTTCGAAATCATGCGCCCCGAAGACATCGGTCTGGCCGGTACCTCGCTGCCATTGGGTAAGCACTCGGGCCGCGCGGCGTTGAAGGCCAAGCTGAATGATCTGGGCTTTGATGTGGGTGACAACCAGTTGAAGGACGTCTTCGTGCGCTTCAAGGACTTGGCCGACACCAAGAAAGAGGTGTTCGACGACGATCTGGTCGCCCTGATGACCGACGGCACCGATGACGCCAATGACCAGTTGCAGGTGAAATCCCTGCGCGTGGTCGCGGGCGGCGAGGAAAAGAACACCGCCGATCTGACCATGACCGTGAACGGGGTCGAGCACAAAGTGACCTCGGAAGGTGATGGTCCGGTTGACGCGGCGTTCAACTGCGTGAAGATGATCTTCCCGCATGACGCGCGTTTGCAGCTGTATCAGGTACATGCCGTGACCGAAGGGACCGACGCGCAGGCGACGGTATCGGTGCGGATGGAAGAGAACGGCAAGATCGTGACTGGCCAGTCCTCGCACACGGACACAATCCTGGCTTCAGTCCGGGCTTACGTGAACGCTTTGAACAACCTGATCACCCGGCGCGAAAAGACCAAGCCCGAGGGCGTCTGATCAGAAAACACTATGCGGGCAAATTTAATTTTGCCCGCATAACAAAGGTTTTGTTCGAAAAATGAAAGTCTTGCGTGCCATGGGCGGGCGATCTTTCATCTATTGTTTGATTTTCACATGTTCTTGGCGATAAGCCGCTTGCCCGTTTGCATTAGGGCTTTCACCGCAGGGCTTGGACGCTTATATATCCACCGGTCTGCACCTTAGGGGAGTCGCGGGCAAGAAGGGCATTTGAACGGGATAGGCATCCAAATGGCAGGGCTTTCGAGTTTGTTTTCGTCGGATATGGCGATTGACCTTGGGACCGCGAATACGCTGGTCTATGTGAAGGGCAAGGGCGTCATTCTGAACGAGCCCTCGGTGGTCGCTTATCACGTGAAAGATGGTGTGAAGAAAGTTCTCGCCGTGGGTGAAGATGCCAAGCTGATGCTGGGCCGCACACCCGGCTCGATCGAGGCGATCCGACCGATGCGCGAAGGCGTCATTGCTGACTTCGACAGCGCGGAAGAGATGATCAAACACTTCATCCGCAAGGTGCACAAACGCACGACGTTCTCGAAACCGAAAATCATCGTTTGCGTACCGCACGGTGCAACCCCAGTTGAAAAGCGCGCCATTCGCCAGTCGGTTCTGTCGGCAGGCGCACGTCGTGCCGGTCTGGTGGCTGAACCCATCGCTGCCGCCATCGGGGCAGGCATGCCAATCACCGATCCAACCGGTAACATGGTTGTTGATATTGGTGGCGGGACGACCGAGGTCGCAGTTCTGTCGCTGGGTGATATCGTTTATGCGCGCTCGGTCCGTGTGGGCGGCGACCGGATGGACGACTCGATCATCAACTATCTGCGCCGTCAGCAGAACCTTTTGGTGGGAGAAACCACCGCAGAGCGTATCAAGACCACCATCGGTACCGCACGTATGCCCGATGACGGTCGCGGCACATCGCTTCAGATCCGTGGGCGTGACCTGCTGAACGGTGTCCCGAAAGAAACCGAAATTAATCAGGCGCAGGTTGCCGAGGCACTGGCCGAACCGGTGCAGCAGATTTGCGAAGCCGTGATGACCGCGCTGGAAGCCACCCCGCCCGATCTGGCGGCTGACATCGTGGATCGCGGCGTTATGCTGACCGGTGGCGGTGCGCTGTTGGGCGAGCTGGACCTAGCCCTGCGCGAGCAGACCGGCTTGTCCATCTCGGTTGCAGATGAAAGCCTGAATTGTGTGGCACTGGGCACCGGCAAGGCGCTGGAGTTCGAAAAGCAACTGCGCCACGTCATCGACTACGACAGCTGATCGGGTCTGCCCCGCCGGTGGGGCGCGCCCGTCGGGTAACCGGAGGCCAGATTGGCACGCAAACCGAACCAGACCGAGGAATATGGCCGTCCGCTGCGCAGGTTGTTTGTCGGCCTGCTTATGCTGTGCTTGTTTCTGGTGTTTCTGGTCTGGCGGATCGACAGTCCGCGGGTGGAACGTTTCCGATCAAACCTGATTGATACAGTGGTGCCCAGCTTCGACTGGGCCTTGGTGCCGGTGACCAAGCTGGTCGGTATGGTCGAGAATTTCCAGTCCTACACACGGATTTACGAGCAGAACCAAGAATTGCGCCGCGAGCTTCAGCAGATGAAGGCGTGGAAAGAAGCCGCACTCCAGTTAGAACAAGAAAACGCGCAACTTCTGAACCTGAATAACGTGCGGTTGGATGCACAGCTAAGCTATGTGACCGGTGTTGTGCTGGCAGACAGCGGCTCTCCTTTCCGTCAGTCGGTGCTTCTGAACATTGGCACCCGTGATGGGTTGGTTGATGGATGGGCCGCGACAGATGGTTTGGGGCTGGCAGGGCGTATCGCGGGCGTGGGGAAGCGCACCAGCCGCGTGATCCTGCTGACCGATAGCAACAGCCGCATTCCGATCATGGTGCAGCCATCCGGGCAGGATGCGCTGTTGGTTGGTGACAACTCCGCCGCCCCACCGATCGAGTTCTTGGAAAGTCCGGAAAAAGTCCGACCCGGCGACCGTGTCGTGTCGTCTGGCGACGGGGGCGTGTTCCCGGCGGGACTTTTGGTAGGCCATGTGGCGATGGGAAGCGACCGCCGCCTGCGGGTGCGCTTGGCTGCGGATTACGAGCGGCTTGAGTTTCTGCGTGTGCTGCGCAGCCACCCGGGCGAAATGGTCGAAGGCGAGGGCAGCCTGATCGTTTCGACCCCGGCAGTGCCACCGGTGTTGGTCGAGGCAGAAGAGGTTGGCGAAGAAGAAGACCCAACCGCCGCAAACGGGGACGCAGACGAATGACCGATCGCGTCACGCTTCTTCGTTGGGCTTTCTGGGGACTTCTGGTCGCAATCTCGGCAGGGCTATTGTTTGTGAAGCTTCTGCCATTGGATCTGAGTGCGGGCCGCTTTCCCGGCCCTGACATCTTTATAGGCTTTGTGATGGCGTGGATGCTGCGCCGCCCGGACTATGTGCCAATCTTGTTAGTCGCCATCCTGATTTTCCTTACCGATCTTCTATACCAAGACATACCCGCCGTCGGCGCCCTGATGGCGGTTATCGGGCTTGAGGTTCTCAGACGACGCGAGGCAGGATTGCGCGAACAGCACTTTGTGATCGAGTGGGGCGCCGTTTCCGCAGTGTTGTTGGCGATGCTTTTGGGCGAACGGATCCTGCTCATGGTCTTCTTTGTCGAACAGATCCCCTTTGGTCGGGCGCTTTTGCAGTTTATGACCACTGTCGCCGCCTATCCGGTGGTGGTTTTCATCTCGGTCTTCGTGTTGGGCGTCGAGAAACTTCAGCCGGGTGATGATCCTGTGCGGAGTCAGGCGGCATGAAGCGTTCCCCCTCAGATACCGAGGCAAGCGCCCGCAAGATTACCCGACGAGGTTTGCTTTTGGGCGGGCTTCAGGTTTCGTTCGCGGCGATGCTTGTGGGACGGATGCGGTACATGCAGGTCGAACAGGCCGATGAATATCGCAACCTCGCTGAAGAAAACCGAGTGAAGTTTTCATTGATCCCGCCCGCGCGTGGGCTGATTTATGACCGCAACGGGGTGCTGATTGCAGGAAACGAACAGAACTATCGCATCGTAATGGTGCGCGAGGATGCGGACGACCCGGAAGCGGTGTTGGAGCGTCTTCGAAAGATCGTCTGGATTGACGATGCGGATGTGAAACGCACTTTGGATGAAATGCGCCGCCGCAGTCCCTTTGTGCCCGTAACCGTTGCCGATCGTGTCGCGTGGGAAGATCTTGCTGAAGTCGCTGTGAACGCACCTGCTTTGCCCGGCATCACGGCCGAGGTCGGCATGTCGCGCAGCTATCCGCGCGCTGATGATTTCGCGCATGTGATCGGCTATGTGGGACCGGTTTCGGACTATGATCTGTCCAAGTTGGAAGACCCTGATCCCCTTCTGCAGATCCCGCGCTTTCAGATCGGCAAAAGCGGGGTGGAAGCGAAGATGGAGCTAGACCTGCGCGGCTCGGCGGGGACGCGCGAAGTCGAAGTAAATGCCGTCGGTCGAGAGATGCGCGAACTGGGCCGCGAGGAAGGCCGTGCCGGTGACAACATCCAGTTGACCGTGGATGCCGATCTGCAGGCATATGTGCAAGCGCGTCTGGCCGGCGAAAGCGCAGCAGCGGTTGTGATGGACACAGTTACGGGTGATTTGCTGGCCATCGGGTCGGCTCCGACCTTCGACCCCAACAAGTTCGTGCGCGGAATTTCCAGCAAGGACTACAACTCGCTTCTGAACGACATATACCGCCCGCTAGCTGCAAAGCCGGCTCAGGGCACCTATCCACCCGGATCGACCTTTAAGATGGTTACGGCCTTGGCCGCACTTGAGGAAGGTGTCATCGATTTGAACGAGACCATACGCTGTGTCGGCCGGGTCGAGGTTCATTCGCGCAATTTCCACTGTTGGAAGCGATCAGGGCACGGGGCTGTTGATCTGGCGAAAAGCCTGCGTGAAAGCTGTGACATCTATTATTACGAGATCGCCCAACGAGTCGGGATCGAAAAGATCTCGGCGATGGCGCGCAAGTTAGGACTGGGTGAACGCCATGATTTACCCCTGTCCGCTGTCAAACAGGGTCTGATCCCCACCAAAGCTTGGAAACGCGAAGCGCGCGGGGCCGATTGGGTGATCGGCGACAGTCTGAACGCAGGCATTGGACAGGGTTTCGTGCTGGCCTCGCCCCTGCAGCTGGCAGTGATGACCGCGCGGCTCGCGACAGGGCAGGCGATTCATCCGAGGCTTGTACGTTCAGTCAACGGGGTCGAGGCACCAGTGCGTAATGACGGACCCTTGGATATCAGTTCGAGTAACTTGGCCGCAATTCGTCAGGGCATGTACGAGGTTGTGAACGCAAAGCGCGGAACGGCTGGGCGATCCAAGATCGTGGGCGACGACCTGCGCATGGCGGGCAAAACCGGCACAAGTCAGGTTCGCAACATCACTGCCGCTGAACGCGCGCGCGGGGTTAGCCGCAATGAAGACCTGCCGTGGGAACGGCGCGACCACGCGCTGTTTGTCGGCTATGCGCCGCATGATAACCCGCGCTATGCTGTTTCGGTCGTGGTCGAACATGGCGGTGGCGGGTCCAAGGCCGCGGCCCCGATTGCGCGCGATGTGATGTTGCAGGCAGCTTATAAGGGGCAACCCCCGCTCGAGGCGTACCCCTCGAACCAGCGCGGTACCATCCGCTCTCGCCAACGCGACATCGAAGAGATGTTGGAAATGCCACATGACGAGCGGGTGAAGGCCGCCGAGGGTCGGGCATGAGCTATCTTGAATATAACGTCAAATACGTGCCGTCCGGGCTGCGCAAGGTTCTTTATCTGAACTGGTCCCTCGTGCTGCTGTTGACCGCCGTTGCCAGCGTTGGTTTCCTGATGCTGTTTTCGGTTGCTGGTGGAAGTATGGACCCGTGGGCCATGGCGCAAATGAAGCGTTTTGCGCTGGGCATGGGGCTGATGTTCATCATCGCCATGGTGCCCATCTGGTTCTGGCGGAATATGGCGGGGGTGGGGTATCTGCTTTCGCTGGTCTTGCTGGTTTTGGTCGAGGTGATCGGTTCGGTCGGTATGGGCGCGCAGCGCTGGATCGACCTTGGCTTTATGCGTCTGCAACCGTCCGAGCTGATGAAGATCACCTTGGTAATGATGCTGGCGGCTTACTATGACTGGCTTGATATCAAGAAAGTATCGCGTCCGCTTTGGGTGCTTATCCCGGTGATCCTGATCCTTTTGCCGACCATTCTGGTGCTGCGGCAGCCAGATCTCGGCACCTCGATCCTGCTGGTCACAGGGGGCGGTGTGATCATGTTTTTGGCGGGCGTCAGCCTGTGGTATTTTGGGGCGGTTATCGCCTCGGGTGTGGGGCTGGTTACATCAGTCTTCATGTCGCGGGGCACGGAATGGCAGCTGTTGAAGGACTATCAGTACCGCAGGATCGACACCTTCCTTGACCCGTCTTCGGATCCTTTAGGGGCTGGATATCACATCACCCAGTCAAAGATCGCGCTGGGGTCAGGCGGTTGGACCGGCCGGGGCTTCATGCAGGGCACGCAGTCGCGTCTGAACTTCCTGCCGGAGAAACACACCGACTTCATCTTCACCACTCTGGCGGAAGAATTCGGCTTTCTTGGAGGCGCGTCGCTGTTGACGCTTTACGTTCTGATCCTTGCGTTTTGCGCGATCTCGGCCTTCCAAAATAGGGACCGTTTCAGCTCGCTTTTGATCCTCGGAATTGCCGTCACCTTTTTCTTGTTCTTTGCCGTGAACATGTCCATGGTGATGGGCCTTGCCCCGGTTGTCGGGGTGCCGTTGCCAATGGTCAGCTATGGCGGATCTGCCATGCTGGTTTTGCTGGTAGGCTTCGGTTTGGTCCAAAGCGCACATGTACATAGAGCGAGACAAAAGTGATGAGCATCAATGTCCTGTATGCAGGCAATCCCAAACGCTGGGATGTCTATCAGCACGAGATCAGCAAGGCGCTTGATGACATCGATATCGAGGCCACCCTGTCTTGCGATCTGCCCGCCGATCAGGTCGACTATATCATCTATGACCCAAACAGCGCGCTTCAGGACTTCACCCCCTTCACGCGCGCCAAGGCGGTGCTGGGCCTTTGGGCTGGTGTGGAACGGATCGTCTATAATCCGACCCTGACCCAACCCTATGCGCGCATGGTGGATCAGGGGCTAAGCGAAGGCATGACCGAGTGGGTCGTTGGTCACGTTCTGCGCCACCATCTGGAAATGGATCAGGACATTCACAACACCGACCCTGCGTGGGGCCGTCTTGCGCCGCCCTTGGCGCGCGACCGCCGTGTCGGCATTCTGGGATTGGGAGAGTTGGGGCAGGTCGCCGCTAAAGCACTGACCGATCTGAACTTCCCGGTGTCGGGTTGGAGCCGAGGCGCAAAATCCATTGACGGTGTAACCTGTCTTCATGGCGATGACGGGTTGGAACAGGTGCTGCATAATTCGGACATTCTGGTCCTGCTGTTGCCTGCCACAAAAGCGACCGAGAACGTCCTGAACGCCGAGCGGATCGCGATGCTGCCCGAGGGGGCAGTGATCATCAATCCGGGACGTGGGCCGTTGATTGATGATGCGGCGCTTTTGGATGCGTTGGATCGCGGCCATATTGCGCATGCGACATTGGATGTGTTCCGCGTCGAACCCTTGCCAGATGACGATCCTTTCTGGGCCCACCCGAAAGTCACAGTCACGCCGCATATCGCCTCGGATACACGTCCTGACACGGCGGCGAAGGTCATTGCTGAAAACATCCGCCGTGGCGAAGCGAAAGAGCCCTATTTGCATCTGGTGGACAAAAAAGCGGGCTACTAAACCCTGTCGGCCTTAGAACTCCATCCAGATTGTGATGGGGCCGTCATTCACAAGCGATACTTTCATGTCGGCACCAAAGCGGCCCTGTGCGACCTCGATCCCGTGACCGCGCAGTTGGTCCGAGAAATACTCGTACAGTCGCTCGCCTTCGTCTGGACGGGCCGCCGTTGAAAATCCCGGACGGTTCCCGCGCGAGGTGTCTGCGGCCAATGTGAACTGGCTGACCACCAGAACCGCGCCGCCTGTGTCCAGCACGGATCGGTTCATCTTGTCCGCGTCATCCTTGAAGATCCGCAGCTTCGAGATCTTGGCCGCCAACGTGTCAGCATTCGCCTCGGCGTCCCCGTCCATCGCGCAAACCAGAACCAAAAGGCCGGGGCCGATTTCACCAACGGTTTCGCCATCCACACGGACGGCGGCTTCGCTGACGCGCTGGATCAAAGCTCTCATGTGATGTCCTTTCCATGCCAGTTTACCCATTCGCCCATTTCTGCCCGTTCGGTGCGGAAACTGTTGGCGGGGTGGGCTTCGTCGCTTCGCCCAAAGGCGATGCCGCAGAGGATCACGCGATCTTCGGGCAAATCAAACCAGTCGCGCAGGAAGGGCGCGAAGGCGGCCACTGCTGCTTGCGGGATCGTGGCCACGCCCTGTGCGGTGGCGGCCAGACAAAACCCGGTCACGAAGCCTCCGCAATCCAGATAGGCATAGGGGCCAAGCTCGGCTGGGGCGGTGATCAGAGCGATATGTGGTGCGCCGAAAAAACGGAAGTTCTCCAACATCTGCTGACCGGATGCTGCGCGATCCCCGGGCGTGACGCCCACGCTTTTGTAAAGCTGCAGGCCACAGGTCTTGCGGCGGTTTTGGTGCAACCCGGTGTAGGCACTGGGCCAGTCCACGTCGGGGTTCTGTTGTGACTGCATCGCATGGGCATAGAAGGCGTCGCGCAGCCGGTCGGTTTCCGGAGCGGTTGTGATCTCGACCTGCCATGGCTGAGCATTACACCAGCTTGGCACCTTCTGTGCTGATCGCAGGATCTGTTCGATCACCGGATCGGGGATCGGATCGGGGCGGAAAGCGCGGCAGGAATGGCGGGCGCACAGAAGCGCGTCAAAGTGATCGGGATCCATGGGTACCTTCTATTGGCTTTGGGCCGACAGATAGCCGATCACACCAGCCGCGATCAGCCCCAAAATCACCGCAAAGGTTATTTTCCAGACTGAGTACGGGCGCTCGCCCTGCACGCGTCCGTTTTGTCCGTTCACCACAAAGCGATAGGTCTTGCCGCGATATTTGTAAGCAGCCAGCCAGACCGGCAGCAGAATGTGCTTGAAAGTCAGGTCGGACATGTCGGTGTCCATCGAGGTGACACGTTGACGATCCCCGCCAATATCGAACTTCACATCCCGCAGGATGATGCGGTTCATATAGTCACGCGCTTCGGTAAAGCCCTCGTCCAGTTCGACCGTGTACCCTTCGGCGCGGAAACCGGCCAGATACTCGGGTCGGTAGGGTTCAAGGCGAGATAGATCCCACGGTTCCAGCGCATCAGTGTATTTCTTCGGAAGTCCCCTTGAGGCGAGTACCAGTACATCATCAAAGAACCGCGCTACGCGGCCCGACACAGAGGTCCAGCGGACGTGCTTTGTCGTGCGCTGTTCGCGTTTGCCGTTCACTGTGACCGTTCGTGTGCGTTCATGCACGATCCCGCGCTGGCCCGCATAGCGCGTCTTGGTGTCTGCATCAAAGGTCCAATAAGGCACATAGATGCCCGTCATCTTGCGCCCTTTGCGGGCGTAATCCTGCAGGCCGTTTGGCGCAAACCACAAACGCCCCAGCCAGTCTGTCATAGCCTTGCGCGCCTCGCGCTCTTCGATCTCGAACGGGGCCAGACCTTTGGGCTTGATATGTCGATGCGTGCCCGTATCGGTCACGACTGGCGTGGCGCAGAAGGGGCATTCGGCGGCGTGGGTGTGCGTGTCGAACTCGAACTGGGCGGCGCAGTTGGGACAGCTTACCACCCGCGTCTCTTCCATCTCGTGATCCGGAAGATCTGCCGATAGGGCGCGTTTCAGGTCCAGTTCGCGAATGACAGGCTGGGCGGGTTGTCGATCCTCGATAGGAGACTTGAAGCCGCAATGGTCACACGTAAGCTGATTGTGCTCGGGATCAAACCGCAGATCCGCCCCGCATTGGTCGCAGGGGAAGCGGTGTTCCTCGATGGGTGTTTGGGTGTCTTCGCGCGGATAGGCCATCCGGGGGAAACCTCGTCAGAGATAGGCGTGGGGAAGGGGCGACCCAGCAGGCCGCCCCGTCAGATCATCGATCAATTCACGCGCCCGGCGGGGGCGGCGGCAATATGGTGAAAAGCTGGGCCAGCTCAGCCACATCTTCTGCCCGCATCCAACCGTCTTGACCTGGGGTCCAGACATGGCTGTCGCGGCTAAGCTCGCCGGCTGTTGCCATACGGCCCATAGCGGCCTTCGAGAATGGCCCTTTGGTTTCACCGTTCTCGGCAATATGCCAGACATGTTCAACAGGCGGGGGCGGAGGAGGCGTTTGCGCGCGGGCAGCGGGGGCTGCGCCCCACGGACCAGCCTGCATTTGGCCAGCCATGCCCATGCCCATGGCAGCGCCCATGCCAGCACCCATCGACGATGCCATGGCCGAGGTCTCGGCGCCCATCGCCTCGGCTGCGTTGAACTTCATATAGTTGTCCAGATTTCCGGCGATCCCCATCGAGGTGCGCTTGTCCAGAACCTCTTCTACTGCCGGCGGCAGCGAGATGTTTTCGATATAGAACTCGGGGATCGACAGGCCGTAATCGGCGACAATGCCCGTGATCTCGGCCGCAACGATCTTGCCCAGATCGGCGGTGTTGGCGGCCATATCCAAAACAGGGATGCCCGCACTTGCGATCACGCGGCTGAAGGCCTGCACGATGATGTTGCGGATTTGGAAGCTGATCTCATCCATCGTGAACTCGCCATCGGTGCCCACGATTTCCACAAGGAATTTGGCGGGGTCCGTCACGCGGACGGAATAGGTGCCAAAGGCACGAATGCGGGTCGGGCCGAACTCGGGATCACGCAGCATGATCGGGTTCTTGGTGCCCCATTTCAAATCATTGAATCGCGTCGTGTTGACGTAATAGATCTCGGACTTGAAGGGAGATTTGAAGTTGTGATCCCAGTGGTTGATCGTCGTCAGGATCGGCATGTTGTTGGTTTCAAGCATATACAGGCCGGGCGTGAAGACATCCGCCAACTGGCCCTCATGAACGAACACGGCAGCTTGACCTTCGCGCACGGTCAGCTTGGCACCATATTTAATCTCGTGATCCTCGCGTTCAAAACGCCAGACCATCGTGTCGCGGCTGTCATCCACCCAATGAATGACGTCGATGAATTCGCCAGTCAGAAAATCAAGAATACCCATGGTCAAATCCTCCTAGGGGGCAAACGGGTCAAACAGAGCCGCCCATAAGTTCGGCTGCAATTTTGGTGAAGATCGGGCGCGCTTCGTCTGCGCTCATGCCCGGTTGCAGGCGTTTGTCATAAAGCATCTGCAACAAAAGTTCGTCATGCGAGGTCAGAAGTCCGAACTCGTCTGAATCGTTAAAGATCGAGGGGCGGGCCACAGGGCTGTCATTGGGAAGGCCAAGACCCTGCGCCAGTTCTTCGTGCAAACAGGCCGCGCGCATCAGGTCAGGCAGTTCCGCCCGGATTACGGCAACAGCCCGTTCAATCTGATTGTCGTCATCCCGGTCAACGGCCAATACGACGCATTGCGTATCACGACGAAGGCCGATGATCTCGCGCTGATCAGACGGGTTGATGCCGGGGATGGCAGCGCGCAGGCCGGGGCCGAACCCGCGCCGTTCGTCTTCGGTCAAGATGAACACGTTGAAATTGCCACCGCTGGACGCTTCACTGATCGGGTGGCCGGTGTGGCGCGCCAGGCGGGTGACGTATTTCGAGAAGGTTTGGCGGTCTTTTTGCTGGCTGTCTTCCGGCACCTGATCCCCGAAGCTTATCGAGAACCGGACCGGTCGCGCCCAGCGGGTCAGCTTGACCGCCCGTTCTTGTGAGACACGGCGGTTTCCGATTGTGCTGTATTCGCTATTGAATGCGATGCGTTCGAAGTTGCGTGCCAACATCTCGGCAGTGAAGGGCGTGTCCGGCCCTCCGCCGTCCCGTCGCAGCTGGTCGTGGATCAAAAGGCTGCTTTGGATCTTTGCGTAATAGTTCTTGTAAAAGGCGCTGCCACCGGACGGGGGCGACAGGGTCAGAGGCGCCAGTGGTTTTTCCGCTACGGGGCGTTGTGCCGGAGCAGACGCGGGTTGTTGCATATTGCAGGCCGCCACAGCAGTCAGGGCCGTCATCGCAACGACGGCCCTTTTGAAGTTCTGAAATGCGGTTCTGCTCACCACTACGCCTTTCGGGTTTTCGCCCTTCTTAGCTGGCCGACACGCTTTCCGCCAGATTGTGACCCGATGCGGTGCCACGTGCCTTGGCGGCAGCCAGAGTGTCTTTCAGCTCGGCTTCCATTTTGATCAGCTCTTCTTCGGCTGCGGCGCGCTTGGCTTTGCCTTCGTCGGCGATGGCCAGGCTTTCCTCGATCGTGGCGATCAGGGTGGCGTTGGCCGATTTCACGGCTTCGATGTCGAAGACGCCGCGTTCCATTTCCTGACGGACCATGCGGTTGGCCTCTTGCAGGTTTTCTGCATTGGCGGTCAGCAGTTCGTTGGTCAGGTCAGTGGCGTCTTTCACAGCCACCGCCGCTTCGGCCGAGCGCTGGATGGTCACAGCTTGCGCCAACTGGGTTTCCCACAGCGGAACGGTGTTCACCAAGGTCGAGTTGATCTTGGTCACCAGCGACTTGTCGTTTTCCTGCACCAGCCGGATCGAGGGCAGCGACTGCATCGTCACCTGACGGGTCAGTTTCAGGTCGTGTACACGGCGCTCCAGATCGTCACGCGCGGCGCGCAGGTCACGCAGTTCCTGCGCTTTGATCACACCTTGCTCTTCAGGGGCCGCTTCGACCTCGGCGACTTTGGCGGGGATCACGGTGTCATCAAGCTCGGCCAGTTTGGCTTCACCTGCCGAGATGTACAGCGCCAGCTCGTTATAGAAATCGAGTGTCTTCTCATAGAGCTTGTCCAGCGACTTGATGTCCTTCAGAAGCACGTGTTCGTGGTTCAGCAGGTTGTCGGTGATCTTGTCGATCTGGCCCTGAACGTCTTCATAGCGCGCCATGAATTTGGCAGCGGGCGCCAAGCGACCCAGAAGTTTTTCCCACCAGCTGCGCTTGCGGCGCATGTCCAATTCGCTGATCGAAAACCCACGGATCGTAGTGACGATGTTGCGCAGGCTGTCGCCCGCTGGGCCGACATCCTTGTTGCGCACACCTTGCAGCATGTCTTGGCTGATCACCTGAAGCTCTGCCTGAGCAGCCGAGCCGAATTCGATGATCGACTGGCTATTGGCCATGTCAATCTCGTCCATGCGCTTCTGAATTTCAGCGCTGGTTGGCTTGTCGGCCTCGGTCAGGGGTACCAGAGCGGTCGAGGGCTCGGGCAGGATCACGGCGGTGGCTTCTTCAATCTCTTTCAGTGCGGCTTGCGCTTGTTCACGGGTGGTTTGGGTCATGAAATTGTCCTCGTCACTTAATCTTCAGTACGCACGCCTTCGCGTGCCAGTCGTTCGCGCAGAACCTCGATCTCCACATCAAGGTCACTACGATCGTCATTCAAGAACTGTTTGGTCTTCGCAGCAAAATTTGCCTCGAGATCATCCAACAGAGTTTCATAATCGACCAACGCGCCACCATTCGGGTCGCGAAGGTGAATGTCGACAAATTTGGTCGTCGCATCGCGGGCACCCAGCAGGTAGACGCCCAAATACTTGCGGGCAGACGTCAGGTCGCGGGGATCGTCTTCGACCGTACGGAACATGTCGCGGGCGGTGGCGATAAACTGATCCAGACGCGCCTCGATGTGGCGGTTCCGAATGCGGGACACGGCGTCTCGCATGGCGTTCAGGTGCTTCTCAGCCTCGCCCACGGCGCGCGCCACACGGTCGGTTTGAAACTCGTCAATGCCCTCGGCACCTTTATTGCGCAGAGGGTCCGGGCCAAACGCGGCCAGATGCAAGCCGATACCAAGCGCGCCAAAAATCACGGCGTTCAGCACCGAGCCTCCGGCAAAGCCCACCAGTGCCAGACCCGCTCCCATTAGGGCCGAGCCGAAAAGCTTACGCGGGATGGCAGGGCGGCGCGCAATTTTTCGCGCGTCATATGCTTGATGCGCCATCACGCCGTCGCGGGTCAGCCAAGCCGAACCGATCAGCAATCCGAATGCCACAAGGGTCAGAGCCATTTCTGTTGGCGGTTGAAAAAACGCGCGGATCGCAAGGGGCAGGGGGGCCAAGAACAGAAAGTTCACGCGCCCGGCGCTTCGTGCAGGCTCTTGCCCATCAAAAGGGCGGCGGGCTGGCGGAGAATTCTTCGGCTGTCCACCGGGGCTGAACTCGCCCCCAAATCGTTGTGCCATTACGCCCCTCCCATGATCGAGACATAGAGGATCAGCGCGAGCAGCATGAAGAACGCAGTCTTCTGCAATCCGTTTTCAGACACGTTCGCCCCCTTCCAGGAACGGCGTTGCAATCACCTGAAAGGCCGAGGCACGATCCCGCGCCGCGCGGCCTTTTAGAACAACACGTTCCATGAATTTTGTATCAGTAAGAAGAATAAGCGTGGCCGCGTGATAAACAAGGGGGAATGCTTTTGCAGGCTCCCCCTTGGCGGGAAAACACGCAGCACGTGACGAATTACACCGGGCGGGCTTCCGAAGCTTGTTCACGCCACCGCTTTAGGGCGCGCCCCATGACCCGATTCCATAAGGTCGGAGACAAGGCGAGAGTCGCCATAACTGGCAGCGAGTAGGGCAACATCGGTGCTTCTTGCGACGTGGGTAGCCGCAGGGACGGATAGGGTCGCATGGGATGGGCATGGTGATCTGAATGGCGCGGGGCATTCAGCATCAAATGTGTGGTGAACCAATGTGGTGCATTCCAGCTGTGCTGCGGGCCGACTGGCTCTAAACGCCCATCTTCTCGCATCTCTCGTATCAATCCATAATGCTGCACATAATCCGATAAGAGCAGTTGCATCTGGGCGTAGGCAGAGATCAGAAGATAACCCAGAAGCCCGCCAAATCCTCCGATCAGGGTTGCTAGAATGATCATCACCACGCCTCCCAGAACATAAATGTAATAGGGGTTGCGCACTGTGCTGCGTCCGGCACGTTCAAGATCGTGCATCTCCATTTCGTAGCCCGCGAGGAAAGACCCCTTCCACGCACGTGGGGCGAAGGCATAGAAGCTTTCCCCTTCCTGTGCGGTGTTGGGATCGTCGGGGGTTGCAACAAAGCGATGATGAACCTTGGGATGGGCCGAGCTGTGATGCCCGAACAGAAGCGAGATATAGACCCACACGCCCAGCTGCCTCAGCCGTTTGTCGGCGCGGTGGATCAGTTCATGTGCGTTAGAGTTCGAGACCTGACCGAAATACAGGCCCGCCCCCCACAACAGACCAAGGCGCTCCCACCCCGTCAGGCCAGTTCGCCCCGAAAAGGCGATGATAACCAAGACAAGTGCGGCGAAATGAGCGACAGCAATGGCGATCGACAAAATGTCGGCGTCTCGGGCGATGTCTTCCTTGTCGATCGCTGGGGGGATGCGTGCGATCGCCTGATCCAGCCCAAAAGCGATGGCTGTCATGTAAAGAACAAGAGCGACACAGAAAAACCCGCCGAGAAAGCTTGCGACAGCGATCAGCAGCGCCGGGATACCCGCGGCAATGGCGAAGAACCTTAGGGGGTGTGACACCTTAGACCTCGGACG
Source organism: Aliiroseovarius sp. S253 (assembly GCF_049800855.1). NCBI lineage: Bacteria > Pseudomonadati > Pseudomonadota > Alphaproteobacteria > Rhodobacterales > Paracoccaceae > Aliiroseovarius > Aliiroseovarius sp. S253. The sequence goes on from NZ_JBNAFW010000001.1 coordinate 467,430, forward strand.
ATGAATTACCGTTCCTGCATGTAAACTGGAAATCGAGCATCTACGCAATCCGTCATGCTCATGTCGTTTTTGAATGGCGCGGAGGATTGGGGGGCCGTTATGATATGCGGGTGCTTCAAGGGGAACATCATGGCGCTGGACGACAAAAAAGGCATCTGGAAATCGGGCAAAGGCAAAGGGCGTCGGACGCCCAAGGGCCGTCAGCTGAATATGGATGCGCTGGAGCGTGTGCAGGCTTTGCTGGGCGACCGCCCGCGTCGCCGCGAACTGCTGATCGAATTTTTGCACTTGATTCAGGACGAGTACGGCCATTTGTCTGCCGACCACATCCGCGCGTTGGCGCAGGAAATGGGCACCGGTCAGGCCGAGATTTACGAGGTCGCCAGCTTCTATGCCCACTTTGACGTGGTGAAAGAAGGCGAGACACCTCCGCCCGCACTGACCATCCGGGTCTGTGATTCCCTGTCCTGCGAACTGGCTGGTGCCGAGGCGCTGCAAAAGGCGCTTGAGGATGGGCTGGACGCGTCCGAAGTGCGTGTTGTGCGTGCGCCGTGCATGGGCCGTTGCGATACCGCCCCGGTGCTAGAACTGGGCCACAACCACATTGACCACGCCACGTTTGACAAGACCTTGGATGCGATCAAAGCCGATGATACCCACGCGCATATCCCCGACTATCAGGATCTGGCTGCCTATCAAGCCGAAGGCGGTTACGCTAAGCTTGCCGAGCTGCGCGACGGTGGTGATTGGAAAGACGTACAAGAAACCGTTCTGAACGCCGGTCTTCGCGGCCTTGGCGGCGCAGGCTTCCCGTCGGGCACCAAATGGGGCTTCGTGCGCGCCAATGAAGGCACGCGCTATCTGGCCGTGAATGGCGACGAGGGCGAACCGGGCACGTTCAAAGACCGTTACTATCTGGAACGCACGCCGCATCTGATGCTGGAAGGTATGCTGATCGCTGCTTGGGCGGTCGAGGCCGAAACCTGCTTTATCTACATGCGCGACGAATACCCCGCTGTGCTGGACATCCTGCGTCGCGAGATTGCTGCACTTGAAGACGCGGGTATCGTTGCCGCCGGCTATATCGACCTGCGCCGTGGTGCAGGTGCCTATATCTGCGGCGAAGAAAGCGCGATGATCGAATCGATCGAAGGCAAACGCGGCGAACCGCGCCACCGTCCACCCTTTGTGGCGCAGGTCGGCATCTTCAATCGCCCGACGCTGGTCCACAACGTCGAGACCCTGCATTGGGTCGCGCGGATCATGCGCGAAGGCCCCGAGATCCTGACCTCGGTCGAGAAGAACGGCCGCAAAGGTCTGCGCTCTTATTCGGTGTCGGGCCGTGTCGCCAATCCGGGCGTGCATCTGCTGCCTGCCGGATCGACCATCACTGATATCATCGAGGCTGCTGGTGGTATGCTCGATGGCCACAATTTCAAAGCCTATCAGCCGGGCGGCCCGTCCTCGGGTCTGTTGCCCGCGTCGATGGCCGACATCCCGCTGGACTTCGACACGCTGCAGCCGCATGGCACCTTCATCGGCTCTGCTGCCGTCGTGGTTCTGTCCGACAAAGACAGCGCCAAGGAAGCCGCTTTGAACATGCTGCGCTTCTTCGAGGATGAAAGCTGCGGTCAGTGTACCCCATGCCGCGTCGGTTGCGAGAAAGCTGTGAAGCTGATGCAGGCGGACAAGTGGGATCAGGATCTTCTGGAAGAGCTGAGCCAGACAATGGTCGACGCGTCGATCTGTGGTCTGGGGCAGGCTGCGCCGAACCCGATCCGTCTGACCATGAAGCACTTCCCGGACGAGGTCTGATCTTCCAAGTACGGTAACGTCATGCTTGACCCGCGCGTCATGCGCGGGTTGGCTGGGTGCGTGTTGACGGTGGTCAATGCGTTGTTAACCCACTTGGATTACGCAAAGACATGGCTCAACTGCCCCTCATCCTTGGCCTGCTGATTTCGCTGGCCTATTTCCCGCTGACCTCGCGCGCGCCCACGTGGCCGCGCTCGATCATCAAGACGATCCCGCTTTTGGCCTTCTCATTGGCCGCCTATCTTGGGGGGGGATCGGCCTTTCTTGTGGCCGGATTGTTCCTGTCGGCGCTTGGGGATTTTGGCCTGTCGCGCGACGGGGACGGCCCGTTCCTTTATGGCCTGTCCGCCTTCGCTTTGGCGCATCTGCTGTTCATTCTGCACTTTCTGGGCCTGTCGGGTGCCCCGATATACGAGGCATTCACCACCGCACCCATCCCCGCGCTTGTGTTGGTCGGGTTGATGGTTTCGACCGAGCTGTGGTTGGCGACACATACTGGGCATCTGCAATGGCCGGTGCGGATCTATGTCATCATTATTGGCGTGATGGGGCTGACCGCGCTGGCGCTTCCCTTCGGCTTGACGGTGATTGGCGCGGGGTTGTTCATCATCTCGGACGTCATTTTGGCCATCAGCCTGTTTAGGATGTCCGACACCTATCACCACCGGCTGAAAGCGGGCTATGCGATCTGGGGCTTCTATATCGCGGGTCAGGTACTGATCCTTCTGGGTGGGCTACCCGTCTAGCGTACACCAAATGTTTTGAGCGTCAGGGGAATGGCTTTGAACTCCATCGCACCGACGCGATTGCCCCATTGAAGTGGCTTCGTCACCGGATCCAGCCAACGCATCTTACGACACCAAGTTGCCGCGCGATCCCAAGTACCCGTCGTGTCATTGGATCGATACCCTTCGGCGGCAGCTTCGGCTTCGGGAATGTCTTTTGGCACAAACCCATAGATAGAATGGATGAAGATAATCAAATCGTGCATATGGCCGCGCGCGGTATTGCGTGAAGGCGAAAACCGCTCAAAGTCTAGAAACGAGATGGTCTGCCCGTCCCAGCACATGTCTTTGATGGCAGGGCGGCCATGAGACAAACCTTTGCTATGCATCCCGGCAAGTTCGACCCCTGCGGCATGAAAAGCCTGAAGGCGCGTTTCCTGATCTGCTTTCTGTTCGACAAGTAGCGTCGAAAGCGTCGGCCCACTGTCTTCGGTGACGATGAAATCTTCCCCTTCGGCGACAATCTCGGGCACCGGAACGCCTGCATCGGCAAGCGCATGATGCCCGGCGACATCGGCGCGGAAGGCCTCCATCGGGTCGCCCTTCTGGATGCGCCAGCGCAGGGAAAGAGTCTCGCCCTTTTTGGCCCAGTAGCAACGCCCCTTATGCTCAAGTCGCGCAATGCGGGCACCTTGATCAGACAGAAACTGATCGAGTTGGGCTTGAAGGGCTGGGTCGGCGAATTGGCGTTCATGAATGCTCATGCGCGCAATGTAACATTTCCATGACGATTTAGAAGGGGACGGCCCTCTTCCATCTGGAGGTTTTGTGCCTTACTTGGAAGGAAAGGGACAATGAGGGCGCTGGAATGGCATTCTTCTCGAAATTGAAGGAACGGTTGTTCAAATCGTCGTCGAAGCTTGAAGAAGGGCTTGAGGCGATTGTCGAGGACGGCGGCGAGGAAGAGCTGGTCGAGGCCATAGAGGCCGAGGCCCCTGCCGAGGTGCCAGAACCTACACCAGTTGACGCGCCCGCTCCGACCGAAGACGCCGCTCCTGAGCCTGAGCCTGAGCCTGAGCCTGAGCCTGAGCCTGAGCCTGAGCCTGAGCCTGAGCCTGAGCCTGAGCCTGAGCCTGAGCCTGTTGCGATTGTTGAAGATCCAGTTGATGTTTCACCGGAACCGGAACCGGAACCGGAACCGGAACCGGAACCGGAACCGGAACCGGAACCGGAACCGGAACCCGCTGTTCAACCGGTCGACGCACTTGTGGAACAAGCCTCGGAGCCAGCCGAGAAACCGGGCCTTCTGGGCCGTATGTTCGGTCGCCGCGAAGCCCAAAAAGTCGTCCGTCGCACAGTTGACGACGACATGCTGGAAAGCCTTGAAGATCTGATGATCACGTCCGACATGGGCGTGGACACAGCGATGCGCGTGACGGCCAACATCTCGGAAAGCCATTACGGCAAGAAATTGTCGGTGGCCGAAATCAAAGCCGTTTTGGCGAGTGAGGTCACGCGGATCATGGAGCCCGTGGCCGTGCCCATGCCGCTTTATCCCAAACGCCCTCAGGTCGTGCTGATCGTGGGTGTGAATGGCGCTGGCAAGACCACGACCATTGGTAAGTTGGCCAGCCAGTTCACTGCCGCCGGAAAGAAGGTTGTAATCGCTGCTGGCGACACGTTCCGTGCCGCCGCGGTCGAGCAGCTTCAAGTCTGGGGCGACCGTGCTGGCGTGCCGGTCCTGACTGCGCCCGAGGGATCCGATCCCGCATCATTGGCCTTTGATGCCATGACGCAGGCCGAGGCTGATGGCGCCGACCTTCTGATGATCGACACGGCGGGGCGCTTGCAAAACCGCTCGGACCTGATGGAAGAGCTGGCCAAGATCGTTCGTGTCATCAAGAAAAAAGACGAAAGCGCGCCGCACAACACTTTGTTGGTGCTGGATGCGACGACGGGGCAAAACGCGCTGTCTCAGGTCGGGACGTTCCAAGATCTGGCTGATGTGTCCGGACTTGTGATGACCAAGCTGGACGGCACCGCAAAAGGTGGCGTGCTGGTCGCACTGGCAGACAAGTTTGCGCTGCCGATTCACGCCATCGGCGTGGGCGAACAGATTGATGATCTGGCCCCGTTCGACCCCGAAGAGTTCTCGCGTGCCCTGATCGGCATCACGGATTGATGCGGAATGAGCGACTGGCTGACGTCGCTTGAAGGTACGCCCGCCGGGCATGACCTTGCGCTAGTCCTTGCGCTGACTGCGGCCTTTCTGCACGCGCTTTTCGGCGCGCTTCAAAAAGGGCGCCATGATCCGTGGCTGTCACGCGGGGCGATTGACCTGAGCTATGGCCTGATCGCGGCCCCGTTTGCTCTGTTCGTTGTTCCGTGGCCAGAGCCGCATATGTGGCCGATCTTCGCGGTCGTGTGGCTAATCCATGTGGGCTACAAACTGGCGCAAAGCTATACCTATGTGCTGGGCTCATACACTGTGGTTTATCCGGTGGTGCGTGGCACTGGTCCGTTGTTTACGGTCATCGGCGCGGGTTTCCTTTTTGGTGAAAGCTTTACCGGTCTACAATGGGTCGGCGTACTGACCCTTGTGGCTGGGATCTTCGCCTTGGCTGCTTACAACCTGCGCCATTGGCCCCTAGGTCGGGACAAGCGGCGCCCCGCCCTTGCGATGGCGGTTCTAACCGGTGGGTTTGTCGCCGCCTACACCACCTATGACGCGTACGGAATCCGCGCGACGGCGGACCCGTTCACCTTCCTCGCCTGGTTCTTTTTTATCGACGGGTTCTTCATGCCGGTCATCGCAGCCCTTAGATGGAAGAACATGGCCGCGCGTCCTGCGCTTACCCCCCTGATGGGGCGCGGCGTGTTGGGGGCCTTCGTGGCCTTCGCCAGCTTTGGCTCAATCATGCTGGCGACACGTCTGGACAGTGTGGGCGAGGCCGCGGTGTTACGCGAAACCTCGACCGTGTTTGCGGCCTTGATCGGCTGGATCGTGCTGGGTGAAAAGGTAGGGCCGCGGAGGCTGATAATGATGGCTTTGATTGCGGCAGGGGCCGTGCTAGTCGAAATGGGCGGATGAAGGAGTTCCCATGACCGAGAAACAGGTAAATCCCGCCCTACGAGGCGCGCTAGAATACGGACCCATCATCCTGTTCTTCGCCGCCTACACATTCCTGAAGGATCAGACTTTCATGGTCGCGGGGACCGAGTATTCTGGATTTGTCGCCGTCACTGCGATGTTCATCCCGGTGCTGGTTTTGGCCACCTTGGCGATGTGGAAACTGACTGGCCACCTGTCGAAAATGCAGATCGTCACGCTTGTGCTGGTGATTGGGTTCGGCGGGTTGTCGATCTGGTTCAACGACGAACGCTTCTTCAAGATGAAACCCACGATGATCTATCTGCTGTTTGCCGGGCTTCTGGGCTTTGGCCTGATGCGCGGTGAAAGCTATCTTGAGGCCGTGATGGACAAAGCGCTGCCGCTTGAACGCGAAGGCTGGATGCTTTTGACCAAGCGGCTGGCCGTTTTCTTCCTGCTTCTAGCCGTCGCGAACGAGGCGATCTGGCGCATGATGACCACGGATGCCTGGGTGAATTTCAAGACTTTTGGTCTGCCTGCGGCAACTTTTGGGTTCTTCATGTCTCAGGCAGGTCTTTTCAAGCGTTTCGGAACGGACGAAGAGGCCTCCTAAGCCCGCCCGAATGCAAGACCTCATCGCTTGAACAGAAGCTCCTGTGCTTTGCGGTCGTCCTCAAGTTTACTGCGCGATTCCGCGGCCACTGCGCGTCCACGCTGAACGGCGGGGCGTGCGCCAACTTCGTCCAGCCAACGCACCAGATGCTGCTTGTCGCTTAGATCCTGTTGCTGGCCTTCCCACAGCGATGCCCAGCCCCAGCAGGCCATATCCGCAATCGAGAAAAAGTCGCCTGCCAAATAACGGTTACCCGCCAAACGTCGATCCATGACGCCATAAAGGCGCGCAACCTCGGCCCGATAGCGGTCCTTGGCATAAGGAAGATCCTGCGGCGGATCCATTGCAGGGGCGTATTTCAGGAAGTGATGCGCTTGACCCGCCATCGGACCCAACCCGCCCATCTGCCACATCAGCCATTCTTCGACAGCAACCCGATCACGCTCGGCCTGGCCATAGAACTTCCCGGTCTTCCGGGCGAGGTATTGCAGGATTGCCCCGCTTTCAAACACGGAAATGGGTGCGCCATCCGGTCCGTCCGGGTCAATGATTGCCGGCATCCGGTTGTTCGGCGCGATCTTCAGAAACTCGGGCGCAAACTGGTCGCCCGCGCCGATGTTGATCAGCTTCACCTCGTAAGGCACGCCCATCTCTTCCAGAGCAATCGAGATTTTCCAGCCGTTTGGCGTCGGCCAGTAGTAGAGTTCAATGGGATTGGACATCGTGTTTCCTTTTAGCGTCCTACAGAACATGGCAGTCCACCCGGAAATGACAAGTATGCAGGTTTCACGATATGGCGAGCCAACCTTTTGTCGCTCTTGACGCCTTAGTTTGCAGGCGATATGGCGATGTTCGAGGCGATTTGTCCACCGGATTGCGGGCCTCGTAAAACATTCCGCTAAAGAGGTCAGGGTAAGCGGGGCATCCCGTGCCGCAATCCCCCGACGCTCACAGCGGTGGGGGTTTTTTTGTGCGAAAGGAACGCGCGATGACAAAATGGGGTAAACGGACCGAGGCCGTACACGGAGGCGTACGCCGCAGCCAGTATAACGAGCTGTCCGAGGCCATGTTCATGACGCAGGCCTTTGTCTATCCGACCGCGGAAGACGCCGAGCAGCGCTTCATCGAAAGCGGTCCGGACGAGTTTATTTATGCGCGCTATGGCAACCCCACCAACCGCATGTTTGAAGATCGCATCGCGGCGATGGAAGGCACTGAAGACGCGTTCGCCTGCGCCTCGGGCATGGCCGCAGTGAACGGTGCCTTGATGGCGCTGACGCAAGCAGGTGATCACATCGTGTCTTCGCGCGCGCTGTTCGGCTCTTGTCTTTACGTGCTTGAGGACATTCTGGGTCGGTTCGGCGTGGAAATTACTCTGGTTGACGGCACCGACAATCAGGCGTGGGAAGACGCAATTCGCCCAGATACCAAGGTGGTTTTCCTCGAAGCGATCTCGAACCCGACGCTCGAGGTGATTGATCTGGCCCATGTGGTGAAGCTGGCCCATGCGAATGGGGCGCTGGTCGTGGTCGATAACGCCATGCCAACACCGATCTTTTCCTATGCGACGGAAATGGGCGCCGACCTTGTGGTCTATTCCACGACCAAGCACGTGGACGGGCAGGGGCGGATGCTGGGCGGTGCCATCTGTGGCTCGCGCGAGCTGATCCGCGGCCCGATCGAGACCTATGTCAAACACACCGGCGGGGCGATCAATCCGTTCGCAGCGTGGACCCACCTAAAGGCGCTGGAAACGCTGGACTTGCGCGTGCGTGCGCAAGCCGATGGCGCGTTGAAGGTGACAGAGGCGCTGCAAGGCCATCCGAAGCTTTCGCGGATCAGCTATCCGACCCATCCGTCGCACCCGCAGTATGACATTGCGATTGGGCAGGCGCCTTCGGGCGGGACCGTGTTGGCGATTGAGGTGGACGGCGGCAAAGAGGCTTGTTTCCGTTTCCTGAACGCGCTTCAGATCTTCACGATCTCGAACAACTTTGCGGATGCGAAGTCCATCGCGACCCACCCCGCCACCACGACGCACCAGCGCCTTCCACAGGAACAGAAGGACATGCTGGGCATTTCGGATGGTCTGGTGCGCCTGTCCATCGGGCTTGAGGATGTCGATGATCTGATCGCCGATCTTCTGAGCGGCTTGGACGCGGCCTGATCTGTCGCATTTCGTCCATCGCGTTTGGCGTTTATGTGTCAAATGACTATGTTATAGGCGTGCGACAGCAGGATGGGGGTTCGACATGAACCAGATGAAGCGCAAGAGCGGGGACGCGGTGGATACCGCTCAGGCACAGGATGCTCTCGAGGTCCTGCGCAACTGGGCTGCAAATGCGGACCCAGTTGAAGTTGCTGCGCTTGATCCGGCGATTGCACGGCTTTTGCCGTCGGCGGATCTGCCGAACTATCCCGAGCTTAGCCGAACCTATCCGGACGATTTCGCTCCGGATGCCGATTACAAGGCGTCGATGCCCGATCTGCAAAACGGTCCTGCCAGCCTAATCCAAGGGGCAAAGCGGCACATCCAGCATGTAGGGATCTCGAATTTCCGTCTGCCTATCCGCTATCACACACGCGATGGGTCGGACGTTACGCTGGAAACCTCGGTCACTGGGTCGGTCAGCCTTGAGGCGGGCAAGAAGGGCATCAACATGTCGCGCATCATGCGCAGCTTCTATGGCCATGCCGAGAAGACCTTCAGTTTTGACGTGATCGAAGCCGCGCTGGACGATTATAAAAACGATCTGGAAAGCTTGGATGCGCGTATCGAGATGCGCTTTTCCTATCCTGCACGGGTCGAAAGCCTGCGGTCTGGGCTGTCCGGCTATCAGTATTACGATATTGCGCTGGAATTGGTTGAACACCGCGGTAAGCGGCGCAAGTTCATCCATCTGGACTATGTCTATAGTTCGACCTGCCCCTGTTCGCTGGAGCTGTCCGAGCATGCCCGCCAGATGCGTGGACAACTGGCGACGCCGCATTCGCAGCGCTCGGTCGCTCGGATTTCGGTCGAGAAGATTCATCAGCCCTCGGGCACGTTGTGGTTCGAGGATCTAATCGATCTGTGTCGCTTGGCAGTACCCACCGAAACGCAGGTGATGGTGAAGCGCGAAGATGAACAGGCCTTTGCAGAGCTGAACGCCGCAAACCCGATCTTTGTAGAAGACGCCGCGCGCTTGTTCTGCGAGCAATTGCAGCAGGATGACCGGATCGGAGATTTCCGCATCGTCGCCAGCCATCAGGAAAGCCTGCACAGCCATGATGCTGTGTCGATCCTAATCGAAGGCGATACATTCGAGGCTGAGAGCCTTGATCCAAAGCTGTTCTCAACGCTGTTTCACGTTGGCTGACCGCAAATGCATAGCTGGTTTGTGGAAACGGCAATGGTTATGTCACTATTGCTGACCTAACGTGGTGTCAGGGAGGAAACCAACAGCTTTGACAAGAGGTTTCCAATGGCTACGCAAACGACAAATATCGAAAATCCGGCCTTTTCACTGTTCACTTCGGTTCGCGCGTTTTTCTCGGCATTCGGTCGCGCCATGATCGTCGCTGCAGAAAACTCATCACGCATGCGCCGAATCGAGGCTTTCAACGCGATGACCGACGAAGAGCTGGCGGAACGCGGCCTGAAACGCGAAGATATTGTGCGCCACGTTTTTCGGGATTTGATGTACGTCTAGGTTTGGACGACGCTTGACACTATGGGCGTAGGAAGCCAACCCTGCGCTCATGTTAGATCTGCGACCTGTCATCTATGTAATCGGGCTTCTTGTCGCCGTTTTGGGCGCCACGATGCTGATCCCAGTTGTGGTCGACCTAGTGGACAACAATCCCGATTGGCAGGTGTTCCTGCAAAGCGCGGTCGTCACCATGTTGATCGGAGGCTCGATGGCCTTGTCGACGGCCAACGGGGTCGGCAAGGGGCTGACGATCCAGCAGACCTTTCTTCTGACAACTGGTGTTTGGGTGGCTCTGCCTATCTTTGGGGCTTTGCCTTTTGCCTTGGCCGAGATTGACGCCCGTCCCGTGGATGCGTTCTTCGAGGCAATGTCAGGCCTGACCACCACCGGCTCGACTGTGTTGTCAGGGCTGGAGGAATTGCCCAAAGGGCTTCTTTTCTGGCGCGGGCTTTTGCAGTGGTTTGGCGGCATCGGCATCATTGTTGTGGCCATGGTGTTTCTGCCCGAACTACGCGTCGGCGGTATGCAGATCTTCCGGTCCGAGGGCTTTGACACCTTCGGCAAAATCCTACCCCGCGCAACCGAAATCTCGTCGCGTATCTCAGTGATCTATTTCTCGCTGACCGCTTTGTGTGCAGTGACTTACTTCGCTTTGGGAATGAGCTTTTTTGACGCTGTAACCCACGCGATGACCACCATCGCGACGGGAGGATACGCCAACTATGACGCATCTTTCGGGGCGTTTGGTCCCGGCCCGGAATATGCGGCGGTCGTGTTCATGTTGCTGGCCGCTTTGCCGTTTGTGCGCTACGTGCAGATCCTTCAAGGCACCGCGCGTCCGCTTCTTCACGACCCACAAGTCCGCGCGTTCTTTATGACACTGGTGGTTATCGTCCTGATCATGGCGCTTTGGCGCTGGCTGGCTGCGGGGCAGCTCAGCGAAGAAGCCTTGCGCAAAACGCTGTTCAACCTGACCTCGATCCTGACAGGAACCGGCTATGCGTCGCAGGATTATATGCTGTGGGGCGGTTTCCCGGTTGTGATGTTCTTCTTCGTAGGACTGATTGGCGGCTGCGCTGGATCGACCGCTTGCTCTATCAAGATCTTCCGCTATCAGCTGCTTCTGTCTTCGATCAAGGCACAGATCCAGTCGATCCACTCTCCCCACGGGATTTTCACCCCGCGATACGGTGGACGCCGTGTGGACGAGGACGTCTTGTCCTCGGTCATGGGGTTCTTCGTTTTCTTTGTGGTGACCCTGGGCGTGACAGCGGTGGCCTTGGGCCTGACAGGGCTGGATTTCACCACGTCCTTGTCAGGCGCGGCGGCGGCTCTGGCCAATATCGGACCGGGACTGGGGGATCAGATCGGGCCCGCAGGCAACTTTGCGGGGCTGAGTGACACCGCCAAGTGGATCTTGATTGCTGCGATGCTGATCGGCCGGTTGGAGCTTCTTGCAGTGTTCGTGCTGTTCACTGTGAGCTTCTGGCGGGGCTAAAAACTTCCAAAAAATCAAAGGCCCGGCACGATCAGCCCGGGCCTTTTTTAGTCAGGGACCTTCGGATCAATTCCAGCAGCTAACCAGAACCGTCATATCAGCCGCCTTGGTGTTCAGCTCGACCGGATCGATCGAGGTCACGCTGTCCGTTGTGCTGGTCGAAACGCCGTTCGCGGCCAAAAATGCAGCCACGGTGTCTGCGTCCATGGCAAAGCTGGTATCAGCGGGTAGGGTGCGGCCTTTGTCGCCACTTGCCGGCAGAAGCATCCCCATCACCGATCCACCAGCGTCCAGAACCGGGCCACCCGCATCGCCGGGTAGGGCGGTCAGAGTCAGGCGGGACAGTTCGGTCTCGCCATTCAAGCCGGTCAGCTCAGAGAGGGTGCCGAAGGTTAGGCTGGGCGAACTCAGGCGGCCCTCATATGAAAAGCCTGCCACGGCCACATCCGATTTTAGGCGTGGTTGCGCAGTCAAGAACGATGCGAACGAGATCGGCGCCTGTGCTGTGGCTGGTTCCAGCAGGGCCAGCCCCAGCGTGTCGTCCATAGCCACTACATTGGCATCAAACTCGTCGTTAACAGAGACGCGCGCGCATGACTGCACGGCTTCGACAGTGGTCAGGATGCGGCCAGTGCCATCCACGTAGAAGCCAGAGCGCGACAGGTCAGGCGTGCGAATTTCCAACCCGGACAACAGGTCCAGACTTTGCGTGGATGCGTCCAGCCCGGCGTCATCAGCCAGTGCCTGCGAACCCAGCGAGGCAAAGCTTGCTTTCATGTCCCCCAGCGCCAAGTTACGGCGCTTGTCATCACCTTTGGGCCAGACCAGCGTAAAGCCTTTCACGGTTCCGTTTACCAGTTTGACCTCCGTGAACGAGGTGATCTTGTCGTTCTCACCTTCGATGGTGAACCCATTCTTGCCACGTTGGCGCGGACCATCGGCGGGGACGATCTCGAGCGTTTGCAGGATGTCATAGAGGCCAAAAAGAGTGTCCTGATCTCCAGTCTGGCTGATCATCACCAACTGCACGTCATTGTCGCTTTTGGTTTTGAAATGTACGAACGGGGCTTCATAGCGGTCGAACTCGACCATTCCTGTGGGAATGGCCATCGCAATGCCGGCGCTCTGATCCTCGTAGGGGGCCATGCCCAAGGCTTCCAGAACGGATTGATACTTGTCCAACAACGCGGCGCGCTGGCGTGTGGTCAAAACGCCGGTTGCATCATAGCCATAGTCGGCCTGCCAAGCGGCCATGGACCGGCGGGTGCCGGGACCAAACGCGCCATCGATGGCCGAGGTGTAATAGCCTTCCCACTGAAGTGCGACCTGAAGGGCCTTACGCGCATCACGGTCCAAAGCACGCTCGCTTGCCAAGGCTTCACGTTTGGTTTCGTCCTGTACCAGCACCACAGGTTCAGAGGTGGCAGCCGGTGCGGTCGCGGTGACTTCGGGCTGGGTTTCTTGTTCGGGCTGAGCGGCCGGGGCGGCAGGTGCCTCGATTGGGGCGGCGGTCAGGGTGCTTTCGCCGATGGGCCAGAATTGCTGGCGGAACTGCCTTGAAAACGCGATGAAGCTGTCTTGTGGGATCAGGCCTGCATTCTTCAGGTTGCGCAGCTGCACTTCGGCGGCGCGTTCGGTGTATGGTCCCAACACGATCGCGTACCAGTTGCCGTTTAGGCGGAACCCGTTCACCCCGTCAAGCCGGCCAGCATAGGCGCGGGCGCGGTTTTCAGCCTCGCGCAGCGAGGGCTGGGCCTCGACCTGAATCCAACGCACCGATTGTGCGTTTGTCGCTTGTTGAGCCACAGCCGGTCCGGCCGCCACGATCGCCGCCACGCTGGTGGCCGCCATTGGGGTCACTGCGGGAAGAAGGCCGGTGGCCAATGCAAGGGCAAATTGTTTGGTCATGGATCCTCGTAGCCAATCTGGCGAAATGGTCTGAATTTCGCGCAAGTAACACACCCGCGCATGGCAAGGTCAATATCGGCGCGACGCCTTTCGGAAATTTATGGTGCCTAGGGGCGGGAAAACCCAACCCTTGTGCGCCTTTCCCGCGTTGACGCTGTCCGGGCCAGCGCCTATTGAGTGGCAGACTTTGTACAAACCAGTTCAGGGCAGTGCCATGGCCACGACCAAGACCAAACCGCAATGCTTTCAGGAAATCATCCTGCGGCTTCAGAATTACTGGGCCGAAAAGGGCTGCGCGGTGATGCAACCTTATGACATGGAGGTTGGCGCAGGTACGTTCCACCCGGCCACCACGTTGCGTTCGCTGGGCTCGCAGCCTTGGGCGGCGGCTTACGTTCAGCCCTCGCGCCGTCCGACCGATGGGCGCTATGGTGAGAACCCGAACCGTTTGCAGCACTACTATCAGTACCAAGTGCTAATCAAACCCAGCCCGCCCAATCTGCAAGAGCTGTATCTGGGCTCGCTCGAAGCCATTGGCATCGATATGGACCTGCACGATATCCGCTTCGTGGAAGATGACTGGGAAAGCCCGACATTGGGCGCTTGGGGTCTGGGCTGGGAAGTCTGGTGCGACGGTATGGAAGTCAGCCAGTTCACCTATTTCCAGCAGGTCGGCGGTCATGACTGCAAACCTGTCTCGGGCGAGCTGACATATGGTCTGGAACGTTTGGCCATGTATGTGCTGGGCGTCGATCACGTAATGGACATGCCGTTCAACGCACCGGATGCTCCGATTGCGCTGACCTATGGCGATGTGTTCAAGCAAACCGAAGAAGAATACGCGCGTTGGAACTTCGACGTGGCCAACACCGACGTATTGCTGCGCCATTTTGAGGAAGCCGAGGCCGAGTGTCAGGCGATCCTTGATCAGGAACAAGTCGACCCGAAAACCGGCAAGCGCATCATCATGGCGCACCCGGCTTATGACCAGTGCATCAAGGCCTCTCACTTGTTCAACCTGTTGGACGCGCGCGGAGTGATTTCGGTCACGGAACGTCAGGCTTATATCGGGCGTGTGCGCGCGCTGGCCAAGCAGTGCGCCGATGCGTTTGTGCAAACCAGCGCCGGTGGCTGGGCCGCTGATGGGGATGCGGCGTGAGCGGCCGTCTGGTAGGGACATTTATCGTGGGAATTGCCCTTGTAGCCGGCGTTGCGATCTATTGGTTGCAGCTTTATGCGTTTTATGACGAGGTTTCAGCCGAGGATGGTATCCGCATGACCAATCTGGTCACGGGCCAGCCCGAGGTCGTCCTCTACGACAGTTTCGAGGGGATCGACGCCGACAGTTCGCCCTTGCGCTATCGGAGTTGCTTCACGACGACGATGAGCCTTGCCATGCTCACCGAGACATTCGAGCACTACGAGCATGCGACACCCCTGACCGCGCCCCGCTGGTTTGACTGCTTCGATGCAGTGGCCATTGGTGCGGCGATCGAAAGCGGCGAAGCCTTGGCCTTTTTGGGCGAACACAACATCAAAGATGGGGTCGACCGTGTCGTCGCCATCTTCCCTGATGGCCGGGGCTATGCCTGGCATCAGCTGAACGAAAAATATAGCGAGTAAGCGATATGCCTGACCTGCTGATTGAACTCTTTTCCGAAGAAATTCCGGCCCGGATGCAAACCCGAGCGGCGGAAGATCTGAAAAAGCTGGTGACCGATGGTTTGGTCGAGGCTGGCCTGACCTATGCCGGGGCTGCTGCCCTGTCCACGCCGCGTCGCCTGACGTTGGCGGTCGAAGGTCTGCTGGCCCAGTCGCCCGATACGCGCGAAGAACGCAAAGGCCCGAAAGTGGGCGCACCGGACAAGGCCATCGAAGGCTTCCTGCGCGGCGCAGGCGTGACCCGTGATCAGCTGGAAGAGCGCGAGACCCCCAAGGGTGCGGTCTATTTCGCGACGATCGAGAAATCTGGTCGTCCGGCCGCAGAGATCATCGCCGAAGTTTTGGAAAACGCGATCCGCAACTTCCCGTGGCCTAAATCGATGCGTTGGGGATCTGGCAGCCTGCGCTGGGTGCGTCCGCTGCACTCGATCCTTTGCATTCTGTCGGATGAAGCTGGCGCCGCCGTGGTGCCGTTGGACGTTGATGGTATCGCTTCTGGCGACACCACCGAGGGCCACCGCTTCATGGCTCCGGGCCGTTTCTCGGTCACCGGATTTGCCGATTACGAAGCCAAGCTGAAAGCCGCCAAGGTGATCTTGTCACCCGCCGAGCGCGCTGACCACATCTGGGCCGACGCGAAAAGCGCTGCCTTCGCACAGGGGCTTGAGATCGTCGAAGACAAAGGTCTGCTGGCCGAGGTCGCGGGTCTGGTCGAATGGCCCGTCGTCTTGATGGGCGACATTGCTGACGACTTCATCCACCTGCCGCCCGAGGTGCTGCAAACCTCGATGCGCGAGCACCAGAAGTTCTTTTCGGTAAAGAATCCGAAAACGGATCGGATCGAGAAGTTCATCACCGTTGCCAACCGTGAAACCGCGGATCACGGCGCGACCATTCTGGCCGGAAACCAGAAGGTTCTGTTCGCCCGTCTGGCAGACGCCAAATTCTTCTGGGAAAACGACATTCGCGTGGCCGAAGCTGGCGGTCAGCCGTGGCTCGACAGCCTTGCCAACGTGACTTTCCACAACAAGCTGGGCACGCAAGCCGAACGCATCGACCGGATCGCCGTGATGGCGCGTGCGCTGGCCCCTTCGGTGGATGCCGATGCCAAGCTGACTGAAAAAGCAGCCCGCTGGGCCAAGGCCGACCTGTCGTCGGAAATGGTTTATGAGTTCCCAGAGCTTCAGGGCCTCATGGGCAAATACTATGCCGCCCCCGCTGGCTATTCGGCCGAGGTCGCCGATGCCGCGCTAGAGCATTATTCGCCGCTTGGCCCGTCGGATGACGTACCTTCAGCGCCCGTGTCGATTGCTGTGGCAATGGCCGACAAGCTGGACACACTGACAGGTTTTTGGGCCATCGACGAAAAACCCACCGGATCGAAAGACCCGTTCGCTCTGCGTCGCGCCGCGCTGGGTGTCATCCGTCTTGTGCTGGATAACAATCTGCGGGTAGAACTGGACAAGCTTTTCGACGCACAGCTTCTGCGTCACGAGATTGCACTGAACGAAAACGGTGAAGCACGGGCCGCGCTATTGCGTGATCTGGACAACGAGATCGCAGATCACGGCGTGTTCGGCGCAGCCATCCGTACCATTCTGGATCATTTCGACGGCGACCTGTCCAAACACCTGAGCGAGGTGAAGGACAGCCTGCCAGATGTGTCGCGCGATCTCTTGTCGTTCTTCCACGACCGGCTGAAAGTCTATTTGCGTGATAAGGGCGTCCGCCATGATGTGATCGACGCCTGTCTTGCGATGCCGGGCAATGACGATCTGACACTTTTGGTCAAGCGGGCCGAGGCATTGGCCACGTTCCTGTCGACCGAGGATGGCGAAAACCTGATCCAAGGTGTGAAACGTGCGTCGAATATCCTGACGCAGGCCGAAGAAAAGGACGGGGTCGAATACTCCTATGGGGCGGACGTGAAATTTGCCGAGGACGACAGCGAGAAGGCTCTGTTCGAGGCTCTTGATGCTGCTGAAGCCGCGATCAACCCAGCGATGGAAAGCGAAGACTTTGCTGCCGCGATGCACGCGATGGCCGCCCTGCGCGCACCGATTGACGCATTTTTCGAGGCTGTGCAGATCAATTCGGACAATCAAGTGATCCGGCGCAACCGTCTGAACCTTCTGTCGCGCATTCGCACGATCTGTGGTGGCGTGGCCGATCTATCGAAAATCGAAGGCTAAGCGACGGGGGAAACACCCCTGTTGCTGATCCGGCTTCTCAGCGCACATGTATCTCTTGTGTGACGGAACATCCGCGCTATGGTGACGGGTGAAAGGTGGTGCTGCGGTGCAGAAAAATCAGACTTCAGGATTCACGGAAATCACCCCGTCAGCCGAGATCGAAGCGGCGCGTCACGGTGGTCGGGCGAAATGCCTGCAACGGCTGATCCGATTAGAGATGCCGGTGCCGCGCACGGTTGCGCTTGATTTCGATGCCGTGCACGGTGTTTCGGCTGGTGAAATGCCGGATCTTGAAGCCATGCTGGCGCTGTTTGGTGCTGATCCTCTGGTATCAGTTCGCCCCTCTTCCGAAGACCCCGACTGGGGCGGGCCCGGGGCCATTCTGAACATCGGGATGAACGACAAGGTTCATGCAAGCCTGATCAATACTCACGGGGAAACGGCGGCCAATGCGCTGTATCTTCGTTTTATTCAGTCCTATGCGGTTCATGTCGGGCGTTTGGACCCGGATGAGTTCGACGCGCTGACGACCCCGACTGCCGACACGCTGCGCGAGGCGTTGGAGCTTTATGAGGAAGAGACTGACGAGTATTTCCCGCAAGACCCCAAAGTTCAGTTGGCCGAGATCCTACGCTCGATGGCACGAGCTTGGGAAGGCACGACAGCGCGGCTTTTGCGACAGGCCAAGGGTGCGCCCGCGGATGCGGGTCTTGGGCTTGTCGTGCAGCAGATGGTGCTGGGTGTCGGACAGGGAATCTGTGGGTCTGGTGTGATCCAATTTGTGAACGGCATCACTGGCCACCGCGAAATCCGCGGTCGTTATCTGTGCAAAAGCCAAGGGCGCGATGCGCTGGCAGACGCAGAAGATCGCGATGTCATGTATCTGACCAAAGACCCGCGCGGTCGGTCCATCGAAGAAGTGTTGCCGCAGAATTTTGCAGACCTCGTCCGTTTTGGAGAGTTCTGCCGCGCCCGTCTTCGCGAAGAGATGGAGATTGAGTTCACCATCGAGAACGAAGAGCTATTCATTCTGGATGCGGTACGTGTGCCTCGTTCGGAGCGGGCGAATGTGCGCATCGCTGTTGGGCTGGCCAAAGACAATATCATCTCTCGCGCAGACGCTGTTTTGCGCATCCCCCCCCGTGCCTTGACCGAACTTCTGCACAGTCAGGTTGATCCCGATGGCCCTCGCAACCACTTTGCCACTGGCATCGCGGCCAGCCCAGGGGCAGCAACCGGTAAAATCGTTTTCAACGCGCGCGCCGCGCAGACACTGGCCTCGCAAGGCGAAAACTGCATTTTGGTGCGTCGCGAAACCAGCCCCGAGGATATTCGCGGCATGCATGCGGCCAATGGCATTCTGACCATTCGCGGTGGGATCACCAGCCACGCAGCAGTGATTGCGCGTGGGCTAGGGCTGCCATGCGTTGTTGGCGCTGCGGATCTGACCTTGGACAAGCGCAAGGGTAAGCTGCTCACATCCGATGATCGCGTCCTGCGTGAAGGCGATGTGATCACCATCGACGGCAGCGCTGGCGAAGCCTTGATCGGTGCAGTGGATATGCTTCCCCCTGAGCTGGGTGAAAGCTTTCAAACCCTGATGACTTGGGCGGACGAGTTGCGCGACATCGGGGTGCGTGCCAATGCCGATACGCCTCCGGATGCGCGTAACGCAAGGATGTTCGCTGCGGAAGGCATTGGACTGTGCCGGACGGAGCATATGTTCATCGACGATGATCGCCTGCTGGCCATGCGCGAGATGATCTTTGCCGATCACACGGATGATCGCCGGGCCGCACTTGATCGCCTATTGCCGATGCAGCGCGCCGACTTCACCGAGCTGTTCGAGATCATGCAGGGCCAACCTGTCTGCATCCGTCTGTTCGATCCGCCGCTGCACGAATTCCTGCCCCATGGGCGCGAGGGGCTGCGTGAATTGGCCGAGGCGCTGGATCTGCCTCTGAAAGATGTCGAACGCCGTGTTGCTGGCCTGCGCGAGTTTAATCCCATGCTGGGTATGCGTGGGGTGCGCCTTGGTGTGACCGTACCCGAGATTTATGACATGCAGGCGCGCGCGATTTTCGAAGCGACCGTTGAGGCCTCGAAATCCGGAGCGCCTGTGGTGCCCGAGGTGATGATCCCTCTGGTGTCCGCCAAGCGCGAAGTCGAGATCGTCAAAGCCCGTGTCGACGCTGTCGCCGCAGCTGTTCGGATCGAGCAGGGCGCTGACTTCACCTATCGATTGGGTGTGATGGTGGAAACGCCGCGCGCGGCATTGCGTGCGGGCGAAATCGCTCAGCATGCGGCTTTCATGTCCTTCGGCACCAATGACTTGACCCAGATGACCTATGGCCTGTCGCGCGATGATGCGGGGCGTTTCATGGGGGAATACGTGTCTCAGGGTGTCTATGAAGAAGACCCATTCCACATGCTGGACGCAGACGGCGTGGGCGAATTGCTCGAGATGGGGGCCGACCGTGGCCGTAACGAAAACGCCGATCTGACGTTGTCGATTTGCGGTGAACACGGGGGCAACCCGGAAAGCATTCGCTTCTGTCGCGACGCAGGTTTCGACTATGTCTCGTGCTCGCCCTTCCGGGTACCAGTGGCGCGATTGGCCGCGGCGCATTTGGCAATCACCTCGCCTAAACCGACCGAGGTCTGACCGCGCGGGACTGGACGCAGCGCATGCAATCGCATAGGACTCCCGCGCAGTTACTCGGGAAGTGTTGTGTTATGTGTATCAAGTGGAAACCTCAGATTATTGCCGTTTTTGCCGTGGTTGCGGGATCGCTTGCGCCTGCGTTGGCCTCGGATTCTGATCCGGCATCGAATCCCTTTGGAGCAGCCCTGATGCAAGAGCATTCGGGCCTTGGTGCGATGGGGGGCGAGAAGCTGAGCGCGATTTCGGTGCTTCCGGAAGCCTCTAAACCTGCACCTGAGGGCTTCGCACGTTCGGTTGCTTGGTTGTCAGCGCAACCCATCCCGAAACAGGATGCCCAATGGAATTGTCTGACGGAAGCGCTGTATTTCGAAGCTCGAGGTGAAACCGTTCAGGGCCAGTTTGCAGTGGCCGAGGTGATCCTGAACCGCGTCGACCATCCTCGCTTTCCAAACACAATTTGTGGCGTGATCAACCAGGGCACAGGCAAGAAATACGCCTGCCAGTTCACCTACACCTGTGACGGACGCGAAGAGGTTATTAACGAGCGGGCCATCCATGATCGACTGGGACGCATTGCGCGCGCCATGATGGATGGAGCTCCGCGCGACCTGACCCATGGGGCGACGCATTACCACACCACCGCAGTGGCGCCGCGCTGGGCCAGCAAGTTTCAGAAGACTGCGTCGATCGGTGTGCATCGGTTCTATCGGATGCCCGGCTAAGGACGCCGGTTCGTGCCAATCGGTCGCTTTGGGCTGGCGTTTCGTGGCGGGTTCGGGGCATTGTCCTGCCAAGTTTAAAGGGGACATGCAATGACCGAGGCCAGTCTGGCATTTTCTGATTTGGAAGCGCGCGCGCGCGCCATGTCTGGGGACGTCCCCGCAGACCGCATTTCCGTGCGCGATCACGTGGTCGACGTGGAAATTGGTGCGTTTCAGGCCGAACGCGGTGTGACCCAGCGGCTAAGCTTCAGCGTGGTGGTCGAGGTTTTTGACCACGGTGGCGCGGAAACAGACGATGTAGATGATATCCTGTCCTATGACACGATCACCGAAGCGATTATGGCCGAGCTTGAGGCCGAGCGTCTTAACCTGCTGGAAACCTTGGCCGAACGCATCGCGCAGCGGCTTTTGCTGTCACCGCAGCCGCAACGCGTATTTGTCCGGATCGAGAAGCTGGACCGTGGTCCCGGCAAGCTGGGGGTCGAAATCGTCCGCGACCGTGCAAGCGGTGCGGCCGAGGTCGAAGCACAGGATGCTCCCGCCCCGATTTTGACTTTTCTGTCATCGGCGGCTCTGCGATCCGAGGCTCTGCCGACCTTTCTTGACCAATTCGAAGAAGATGGCGCACCGACCATTCTAGTCGTCGATGTAGACCTGCCTCAGGTGCAAGACAGCTGGGCCGCTCGCAACATCGTGCTTCTACAGGCGGATCAGGCCGCATGGGAGCTGGCATCGGTTGATCCCCGTGCGGTCCCTGTTGGCACGCGGACCGAGTTGGACTGGGGACTTAAAAACGAACAGCTGAGCGTTTGGGCGCCATCCAAGATGGTGCTGGATGCGGTGGATGCACCCATTGCCATCAGCCTTAGGGATCTGACGCTTTGGTTTGCTGAACAAATGCAGGCCTGCCAGATCTTGTGGGTGGGTTGCGATGCACCTGACACGCCGGGTATCGATTCGCATTCTGTCATGCTGGAGGGTGTGTCATGAGCCAGCGCTTTCAGCCTATCGCCCGCTCGGGTCGTCCGTACGCGGGGAAGCAACTTTGCGGCAGCAACAGCCTATGGTTCGATCAGGTCTTGCAGCGCCAGCGCGAGGGCGAGACCCGCACAATTGAACTTGCCGATCTGGATGACGCATCCGTTCAGCGCCTCAGTGATCCGCGCCCGACCCTGTGTGGACTGACACTGGACCAACCGCGTTTGATGGGCATTCTGAACGTGACGCCTGACAGCTTCTCGGACGGGGGGGAACTGGATACGATCGAAGCCGCTGTCACACGCGCGCGCCAGATGGCAGGCGATACCGACATTCTGGACATTGGCGGGGAAAGCACCCGGCCCGGTGCGGAAGAGGTGGATATTCAGGAAGAAATCCAGCGCACCGCACCCGTGATCGAAGCGATCCGTGCTGCGGGTGTAACCACGCCAATTTCGATCGACACGCGCAAAGCCCGCGTGGCCCAGGCCGCGTTGGATGCAGGTGCGGATATCGTGAACGACGTGTCGGCCTTTACCTTCGATCCGGAACTTGCCGACCTTGTGGCCGAACGCGACGTATCCGTCTGTCTGATGCATTCTCAGGGCCGTCCCGAGGATATGCAGAACGATCCGCGTTATGATGACGTGCTATTTGACGTGATGGATTATCTGGAGGAACGGATCAGCTTTGCTGAAGCCAAAGGCATCAAACGTGAGCGGATTATCACCGATCCCGGCATCGGGTTTGGTAAGATTCTGGAACACAATGTGACTTTGCTGCGTAACCTGTCGCTGCTACATGATCTGGGACTTCCGGTGTTGCTGGGCGTCTCACGCAAGCGGTTTATCGGCACTATTGGGCAGGCAGAAGCGGCCCGTGATCGGGTTGCCGGATCCGTAGCCGTTGCGATGCATGGCATTGCGCAGGGCATGCAGATTTTGCGGGTCCATGATACATTTGAAACACGGCAGGCTTTGCGCCTTCACGCAGCCATGACCGAAAAAAAGTAAGAACAAGGGCAGCAGTATGGTCGAAAAACTTTTCGGAACCGATGGGGTGCGTGGGCTGGCGAATTCTTGGCCCATGACAGCAGAGATGGCGTTGAAGCTGGGGGCCGCAGCAGGGCGCCACTTCCGCCGTGACCATTCCAACG
Organism: Aliiroseovarius sp. S253; assembly: GCF_049800855.1. Taxonomy (NCBI): domain Bacteria; kingdom Pseudomonadati; phylum Pseudomonadota; class Alphaproteobacteria; order Rhodobacterales; family Paracoccaceae; genus Aliiroseovarius; species Aliiroseovarius sp. S253. Next base: position 490,147 of record NZ_JBNAFW010000001.1, read on the forward strand.
GGCACCGAGTGGTGATCGGCAAGGACACGCGGCTGTCAGGCTATATGCTGGAAAATGCTTTGACGGCGGGGCTGACATCGACCGGGATGAATGTGCTTCTGCTGGGGCCAGTGCCAACGCCTGCCGTTGGGCGCGCGACCCATTCCATGCGTGCGGATCTAGGGATCATGATCTCGGCCTCGCATAACCCTTTTCACGACAATGGTATCAAGTTCTTCGGCCCGGACGGGTTCAAGCTGTCGGACGAAGACGAAGCCGAGATCGAACGCATGGTGCACGAGGGCGTCGACCCGGTGCAGCCTCAGAACATCGGCCGCGCCAAACGGATCGAGGAAGCCCGTCAGCGTTATACCGAATATTTGAAAACCACCTTCCCGCAGCATAAGCGTCTGAACGGTATGAAGATCGTGATCGACTGCGCCAACGGGGCGGCCTATCGGGCAGCACCCGATGCGTTGTGGGAACTCGGGGCCGATATTATCCCTGTGGGGGTTTCGCCCGACGGGACCAACATCAACAAAGGATGCGGGTCAACGGACACCGCTTTGGCTGCGCGCACTGTGGTGGAAAACGGCGCAGATCTGGGCATCTGTCTGGATGGTGACGCCGATCGGATCATGATCATCGACGAAAAAGGCCAAGTGGCTGACGGCGATCAGCTCATGGCGCTTTTCGCTTCGCATTGGGCGTCCGAGGGACGCTTGAGCGGTGGCAAGCTGGTTGCGACAGTGATGTCGAACCTTGGGCTGGAGCGTCATATGGCTGAACAAGGGCTTGAGCTTTTGCGTACCAAAGTGGGTGACCGCCATGTGGTCGAGGCGATGCGTGCAGGTGGATATAATCTGGGCGGCGAACAGTCTGGCCATATCGTGATGACGGACTACGCGACGACGGGCGATGGTTTGTTGGCCGGTCTTCAGTTCTTGGCTTGTATGGTCGAGACGGGGAAACCCGCGTCAGAGCTTTGCCAAGTCTTCGAAACAGTGCCTCAACTGCTGAAGAACGTACGCTATACCGTGGGGCAGACGCCGCTCGAGGTCGATAGCGTCAAGGAAGCAATCGCGGACGCCGAAGTTCAGCTGAACGGAAAAGGGCGCCTTTTGATCCGAAAATCCGGTACAGAACCTCTGATCCGCGTGATGGCGGAGTGCGAGGATGACGGCCTGTTGGCGCTGGTTGTGGACGGGATTGTGGCCGAGGTCGAAGCCGCGACGGTCTAGCGTCCGACGAACATCTTCCGAAGGCTGAACCACTGGCTGATGGCCAGCCCGGTCATGATCAATGCAAGCGCTGCGAAAAAGCGCAGGGGAAGGGCTTCGGACAGGATCCACGCGCCGAACACCATCGACCATGCGGGCACTTGATAGTTCACCAAAGTCATGAAGACCGAGCCCGCGCTGAGGATGATCGCAACCCGCAACAGCGTTGCCAATGCGGTGGGCAAAAGCCCCAAAGCAACGATCGCAAGTCCCGACCGCGTGCCCTCCCATGCGGGCCAGCCTTCGGTGGCGAGCATGATGGGAAACAGGATCACCGATCCGACCACAAGGGTCAAAGCTGCCAGCACCACCGGGTCAATGGGTGGGCAGCGGCGCGTCAGGATTGAGGCTACGGAATAGCAAAGCGCTGCCCCGATACAGGCCAATTGTGCCAAAGGTTCAGTACCTTGCCCAAGCTGGGCCAGCCCCGGCCCAATCAGAACTAAAGCTCCACAGAATCCAAGTGAGACCCCAATGAATTTGCGCATGTTCAACGGCTCGTCCGAGAAGAAATGCGCCAGAGGCAACACCATCAAGGGGATTGCGGCCATCGATAGACCTGCAAAGGCCGACGGAACATATTGTTGCCCCCAGCTGAGCAACATAAACGGCAATGCTGTGGACAGAATGCCGATGATCGAGATCGACCACCACAGTGCCGCATCCCATTTCGGCAATCCACGACCTGTTGCCATGACCAGCCCCATCAACGCGACCGCACCCAGTGTGGTGCGCGCGGTGGCAACGGTCACAGGGCCGTAGCCCTCGAGTGCGATGGCCACGACCATGAACGTGCCGCCCCAGATCAGGCCAAGGGCGATAACGCCCGCCCAGTCGCGGGTGGTGGGGTTGTCGGTCATGGAACCTCGCAAAGAAAAAGGGCGCCCGGTGTCGGACGCCCCACTTGATCTTTTGTTGCGGTGGAAATCAACCCACCGCGTGACCGCGTTCAGGTCTTAGTTCTTTTCTTGGTCAACCAGCTTGCCAGCCGAGATCCAAGGCATCATGTCGCGCAGTTTCTTACCGACAACCTCGATCTGGTGCTCGTCATTGTGGCGACGCGACGCTTTGATGGTCGGCTGACCAACAGCGTTCTCCAGCATGAAGTCACGCACGAATTTACCGGTCTGGATGTCTTCCAGCGATTCTTTCATGGCTTTCTTGGTGGCTTCGTAGGGCAGGATGCGCGGGCCGGTGACGTACTGGCCGTATTCTGCAGTGTTCGAGATCGAGTAATCCATGTTCGCGATGCCGCCTTCATAGATCAGGTCTACGATCAGCTTGGTTTCGTGCAGACACTCGAAGTAAGCCATTTCCGGTGCGTAACCGGCTTCAACCAGAGTCTCGAAACCGCAACGGATCAGTTCAACGATACCGCCGCACAGAACGGCTTGCTCGCCGAACAGGTCGGTTTCGCATTCCTCGCGGAAGTTGGTTTCGATGATGCCCGAGCGGCCGCCACCGATGGCTGAGCAATACGACAGGCCGATTTCCAGCGCTTTGCCAGTTGCGTCGGTGTCAACAGCAACAAGGCAAGGAACGCCGCCGCCTTTGACGTATTCGCCGCGTACGGTGTGACCCGGGCCTTTGGGGGCCATCATGATTACGTCAACGCCTTCTTTCGGCTCGATCAGGCCGAAGTGAACGTTCAGGCCGTGAGCGAAGGCGATGGCTGCGCCCGGCTTGATGTTGTCGTGTACGTATTTCTTGTAGGTTTCGGCCTGCAGTTCGTCGGGCATGGTGAACATGATGACGTCGCACCAAGCAGCTGCTTCGGCGATGCCCATGACTTCCAGACCTTCAGCTTGTGCCTTCTTGGCCGATGCCGAGCCTTCGCGCAGGGCAACAACAAGGTTCTTGGCACCCGAGTCGCGCAGGTTCAGCGCGTGGGCGTGGCCTTGCGAGCCGTAGCCCAGGATGGCAACTTTTTTGTCTTTGATCAGGTTAATGTCGCAATCGCGATCGTAGTAAACGCGCATATCGGGTGCTCCGTTGCATGGGTTATTCTCTGAGGTCGCATCATAGGCATGGATGTGCGGCATTCGAGATGAATAACCGGTATTTTGCAGATGAAATTGGCGCTAACTATTCGCCAAATGATATGATAATAGAAAAATCATGTTAGACGATCTCGATAGACGTATTCTTAGGCAGATGCAGGCGGATCCGGGTTTGGCCGGGGCTGAACTGGCAGACCGGGTGGGTCTGTCTGCAGCGCGCCTGTCGCGCCGGATTGAGCGCCTGCGCGATCAGAAGATCCTGCGCGGTCCGCGCGCGGTGATCAATTGGCGTGCCTTAGGGTACGAGGTCGAGGTCAGCCTGCGCGTGACGCTCGACAAGACACAGCCCCGCGCCTTTGATGATTTCATCGAGGCCGCTCGCGCGATTCGGGAAGTAATCGAGATCCAGACATTCGTCGGTCGTGTGGACGTACGCCTGTCCGTCATCGCGCGGGACATGCCGCACTATCAGGGCATCTATCGTGACCAGATCCTGTCATTGCCCCATATCGCGGATATCGAAGCGTTGATGCATGTGGCGCGGATCAAGTCGGATGAAAGCCTGCCGCTATGACAGAGTTTGACGAGATTGATCTGGCCCTGCTGCGCCTGTTGGCCGAGGATGCCACCCAATCGGCTGGCGCCTTGGGTCGCGAGGTCGGGTTAAGCCAGCCCGCTGCATGGCGTCGCATCAAGCGCCTGACGGATCACGGGGTGATTGCAGGACGGCGGCTGGATTTGGACCGCGAGGCTCTGGGCTTCGGTGTGACCGTGTTTCTGGGTGTAAAACTCGCCACAAAGGGCCGCATCAGCTTGGATGACTTCGAGCGCGCTGTGTCTGCCATTCCCGAAGTGCAAACGGTCGAACATGTGCTGGGACTGTATGACTACCGCTTACGCGTGGTCGCCCGCGACATTTCAGATTTCGAACGTGTTCTGCGCCGCCGGATCATGACCATGCCCGGAGTAGGTGACGTGGAGGCCAATGTGCTGTTGTCAGAAGAACGTCGCCCTGGGCCGATTTGACCTCTTCCCTGTTGGCGCAATCTGGGTCACGCTGATCCGGCACAGCGAAGGAGAACCCAATGTCCGCACTTCTGCCCGATATTGACCCCGATGGAATGCTTGAGTTTTCGGTCGTGTTCACTGACCGGTCCCTAAACCACATGTCCAAAGCCTTTCAGGGTGTGATGACCGACATCTCGGCCACGTTGAAAGAGGTCTATTACGCCGATGCCGTGGCCCTTGTTCCCGGCGGCGGCACCTATGGGATGGAGGCCGTGGCCCGTCAGTTTGCGACCGGCAAGCGGGTGATGGTCATTCGAAACGGATTCTTCTCGTTCCGCTGGAGCCAGATTTTCGAAATGGGATCTATCCCATCCGCCGAGACCGTGATGAAAGCGCGCCGTGTAGGAAATGCGCCGGATGCGCCGTTTGCCCCGGCTCCGATCGACGAGGTCGTTGCGAAAATCCGGGAAGAGAAGCCCGATGTCGTGTTCGCCCCACATGTGGAAACCGCGTCGGGTATGATTTTGCCGGACGACTATATCGCCGCCGTGGCCAAGGCTGTGCATGCGGTTGGCGGGATCTTTGTGCTGGACTGCATCGCCTCGGGCTGTGTTTGGGTTGATATGAAGGCAACCGGTGTGGACGTGTTGATTTCGGCCCCGCAGAAAGGCTGGTCGGCGCAGCCTTCTGCCGGGATTGTCATGATGAACGGCACCGCGCGGGATATGGCGAAAGCCGCGACCTCGACATCATTTGCAGTGGATCTGGGCAAGTGGCTATCGATCATGGAAGCTTATGAAGGCGGAGGCCATGCTTATCACGCGACCATGCCCACCGACGCGCTGCGCGCCTTCCGCGATACCATGCTGGAAACCAAGGAGTACGGTTTTGAGAAGTTGCGTGATGCCCAGTGGGAGCAAGGCCGACGCGTACGCGCCTTGTTGGCCGAGAATGGCATCAAATCTGTGGCCGCCGAAGGATTCGAGGCACCCGGAGTGGTCGTATCCTACACCGCAGATCCCGATATCAAGGCGGGCAAGGCGTTTGCTGCAGAAGGTGTGCAAATCGCAGCGGGTGTGCCGTTGATGGTCGATGAGGGCGACGACTATTCGTCTTTCCGTCTTGGTCTCTTCGGACTGGACAAGCTTTATGATGTCGATGCCAGCGTGGCCCGACTTGAGGACACGCTGAAGAAAGTTCTTTAGAAATCAAAACGGCGCGCAGGATCCCGCGCGCCGTTTCGTTTTATCCGGTTGAGTCCGCGTGTTTATCCTCTGCCGCCCGCCATGGTCAGCAGCAGCAGATAGATCACGGGGACGGTCGACAGGGCAACAAGCCCCACGCCCATGATGCCTTTCAGAAAAAAGCCCGCGGCAAGGGCTGCGATAACGGCGCCGATGATCATGAAGGCGATCTTTTCAGCACGTGCGTCTTTGGCTTGCTGTTCCGGGGTTACTTCGGTTGCCATGATGATGTCTCCTGTTCACGTTGCGAGGCGTATATCCTGCATGTGTTCAGGAAGCGGAATGCGACAATCCTGTCATGTGGCGCCATGCCGCAGTGCAGCATTTGAACATCAGATCAATTGGGGCCAAGCCCTGCACGCATCACGCGCTTGCGCATGGGGGCCACGTCATGCACCGCTTTCAGGCCCAGAAGGCGTACGGTTTGCATAACGCCATCCCCTGATCGGGTGACGCGGTTGAACAGGTCGATGGCACGGGCGCGGCGCGCGATGTCGGGCGCACGGGCAGCGTCATAGGCCTTCATCATTGAAGGATCTCCTAGGGCGGTTGGATTGGCCTCGGCCAGTTCAAGCAGGGCAATCACATCGTTTAGTGAGGTGTTCAGTCCCTGCGCGCCGATCGGAGGCAGAGCGTGGGCGGCCTCGGCCACGACGGCCACGCGGCCTGACACCAGCTGATCGGCCGTCTGGGTGATAATTGGCCAGACCGAGCGGTTGCCCTGAAGATGCATCCGCCCCAACAGCCCGGTCGCGCGCTGGAACATCACGTCTTCGAATTCCGGCACGTCCATATTCATCAGCTCAACCGCGCGCGGACCTTGGTTCATCCATACAATAGCCGAGGCATGTTTGCCGTCCATATCGGGTAGGGGCACGATAGTGAACGGCCCGCCCTCGTTGTAGATTTCGGTCGAGATATTGCCGTGCGGCAGGTCATGCGTGACCGTGAAAGCCAGCGACTTCTGCCCATAGCGCGTGGTCGAGACGGTGATCCCCGCGGCCTCGCGCAGGGGCGAGAATTTGCCATCCGCGGCGATCCCCATCCGGGCGCGGATGCGGTCTCCGTTTGTCAGGGTGACGATGATCTCTCCGGTGCGTTGCACCATGGATCGAAACCCTGTGCCGTAAAGAGGGGTGATCAGCGGCTGGTCTTGAAGGTACGTCCAGATTTCACGCCGGACGACCCAGTTCATCAGGTTCCAACCAAAGGGATCGTCCCCCATGTCGTCCGAGCGAAACACGCGACGATCCCGAACTTCTGGTGGCCAGCCGGTCGTGTCGATCACTGCCAGCTGATCCAGCGGCTTGGCATGGTCCTTAAGGAGCGGCCACAGTCCGATGCGATCAAACAACTGGCGTGCGGGGCGTAAAAATGCGGTTGAGCGCAGGTCGGACTTCTCTTCGTCTGCGGTGGTCACAGGCACGAAGGGGTCGGCCATGACCACACTGAACCCGGCAGCGGCGAAGGCTGCGGCGGACACCTGCCCGGCGATCCCGCCGCCCGAGATGAAAATGTCAGCACGATGTTCAGTCATGGCGTGTCCCTTGGCTATTTCACCAGCCGCTCCAGAAACGCGGTCAGGTCGTCAGTGTGGTGGTGAATGTGGTCGGCAGGTTCCGGGTCCGGCGCGACATGGACGGTCTTCATACCTAGCTCGTGCGGCACGGCCAGATTGCGCGGGTCGTCTTCGAACATGGCGGCGATGTCGGGTTTGACACCATCGCGGGCAAATACGACATCAAAGGCTGCACGTTCCGGTTTTGGGTGAAAATCGGCATGCTCTACGCCATAGACCGCATCAAAAAGGCCAGACAATCCCCGCCCGGCTAGAACCTGTTCGGCATAAGGGGCTGAGCCATTGGTGTAGACGATCTTGCGTCCCGGCAAATTTTTGATGTGGTTGGCAAGATCGTGGTCGGGTTCCAGCGCATCAAAGGAGATGTCATGCACGTCATGCAGATACGGACCGGGATCCACCCCATGTTCGCGCATCAGCCCGGCCAGCGTGGTGCCGTGCTCGCGCCAGTATTTGTTGCGTAAGCGATCCGCCTCGGCCCGGTCGACGCCAAGCTCGTCCATGACCCAATTGGTCATCCGCACTTCGATCTGGTCAAACAGCCGTACCCGCGGCGGATACAGCGTGTTGTCCAAGTCAAAAACCCAGTGACTGACATGAGAGAACAGATCGGCGACCATGGAGGGAAAGTAGACTGCCGCACGGACGGGTGAAAGGTCTTATTCGACGAAATCATACTCTGCGACGACGCGACGCGTGGTTGTTGTTTGCCATGTTCATAGCAGCGTGCTTATCTGTGCGGATCAAGAAGGGCCGGGAAGGACAACATAGTGGCTGAGGGTAAACAGGGACAACGCGACGCGTATGAGATGATCCTCGATGCGATTGATACGGGTACGTACAAGCCCGGAGACCGGCTGGTCGAAAACGAGCTGGCCGAGCGATTTGGCGTATCCCGCACCCCGATCCGCGAGGCGCTTCAACGGCTGGAAACGCAGTCTCTTTTGACGCGCGATGGGCGCAGTCTGATTGTGGCATCCTTGGACCACAGCCAGTTGGCCGAGCTTTATGTCGTACGTGCCGAACTGGAAGGGCTGGCGGCATCGTTGGCTGCCCAACATGCAGCCCCCGAAGAAATCCGCGTGCTGCGCGAGATGGTCGAAGAAGATCGGCAGTTGCTGGACAATCCATCCGCACTGGCGCGCGCCAACCGTCGCTTCCACAAGCAGCTTCATCTGGCGTCACACAACCGCTATCTGGTGCAGCAATTGGATCTGGTCCACCGTTCCATGGCGCTGCTGGCCACGACGTCGCTGGCGGCGGAAGGCCGTAGCGAAGACGCTATTTCAGAGCATGACGCGATCGTCACTGCCATTGAGGCTCGCGATCAGGACGCTGCGCGCGCTGCCTTGAGAAAGCACATCTCGCTGGCGTTCGAAACGCGTATCAAGCTGGATTCGTCGCTGACGGATTGATGGGCGCATCGGTGTCATCCATCGCTGTCGGTTCATCAAACTTCCCGTGCTGGGTTTTGTCCCAATAAAACGGTTTGGTCATAATCTCGAAAAACCCTTTCATCGCGGCCAGTGAGGCCAGCGGGTAATAGAAGTGTAGGGTGGGCACCCAATATCTGAGCCAGCGATGCTTGGGATTGCTGACGGCTTGCACCCCGACAGTGATCGTCAACAGCTCGGCCGCCATGAACACGGTGCCCAACACGACCAGTAGGTTATGCGGTGCGACCCCACGCAGAGGGTGAGGCAGGCCAAGTGGGAAGGCCCAGAAGGTCCACAGGATTGGGGCCAGCAGGAATTGCGACAGCGCGCCCAGAAACAGGATCTGGAAGCCTGCGAATTTCCACCAGCCGAGTTCGCGGCGCAGCTGACGCGGGTTGCGCATGTGCACGCCATAGGTCATCGCATAGCCCTTGATCCAACGCGACCGCTGCTTGATCCACGGCCAGACACGGCAATTTGCTTCCTCTTCCGTCACGGTGTCGATCAGCTCGGTTCGGTATCCACGACGGGCCAGTCGGATGCCAAGATCCGCGTCCTCGGTCACGTTGTGGGCGTCCCAACCGCCCAGTTCTTCAAGTGCGGCGCGACGGAAAAACAGGGTGGTGCCGCCCAGCGGAATGGCAAAGCCCATGCGTTCGACACCCGGCAGGACCAGCCCCCACCATGTCGCGTATTCTACCGTGAAACAACGGCTGAGCCAGTTGGTGCGGGCGTTGTAGAAATCCAGCTTTCCTTGCAAACACGCCACTTCAGGTCCGCGCTCCGAGAAACGACGTACAACCTTGTGGATCTGATCGGCTGCAGGGGCGTCTTCCGCATCATAGACCCCGATAATCGACCCCTTGCAGAAATCCAGTGCGAAATTCATGGCCCGCGGTTTGGTTTTAACAACTCCGCGCGGCACCACGATTTGCCGCATCCAACGCGGGAGATCTGAGCGTGCCAAAGTCTGCTGGGTCAGTGCGTCGTCTTCTTCGACCACCAGACAAATATCCAAAAGTTCACGCGGATAAGACAGGCGCTCAAGTCGCTTTACCAAGCGCCCGGCAATTTCGCGTTCCTTGTAAAGCGGGACAAGAATGGACACGGTCGGCAGCTTCAGAAAGCCCTGCGGGGAGTGCGCTAAGTCGAACACGCCGTCGTCGTCGCGTTTCGTATGCCAGAACTGCCACGCGGCAATCGCTTTCAGGGATGAATTTAGGATCAGCGTCAATACCGCCCAGCCGACCAGCACTGCGAAACCGGCGAAGCTTGAGACAACGAAAACCGCGCTGAGTGCCAGCACAAGCGACAGCCCGAACCGCATCACGGCGGATTGGCTCCAAGTACGGCAACTATCTTCTGCCGCCACACGGCTTTCGGCGCGACGGGCAAGGGTGCGGTGGCGCAGGTCCACGAGGGCGGTGTGGATGTCTTCTTCGGGAGCGATCGCCAGATAGCATTTACCCCACGAGGGGGGGAAGTCCTTGGACAGATTTTCGAACTGGTTGGGGTGCGCGCAGATCACGATGGTGGCCCCGCCTGCGCGTTTCCACGGGACAATGCCGTTCCGGATACAATACTCGGCCCCGATCTGGTCGATCAGGCGCACGTCTGGCCTGTGCTGGGTCAGGTTCGCAATCGCGCAATTGTATTGGAGCGCCAAGGCCGCGTAGAGGTCGGGCTTGCTGACCCAGCCGTTGGCCAAAAGGATGTCGCCAAAACGGGCATCCTCGCGGGCTAACAAGGCCACGGCCAAAGATAGGTTTTCTGGGGACAACGCACCCATTTCCACCAGCACTTGGCCCAAGGGCTTACGGGGTGCTGGTGCAGTTTGGGGCTGCGGTTGTGCGACCGGTTGGGCCGCATATGATCCGAATGCGCGGTGTTCTTCGATCCCTGCCTGAACCGAAACCGCATCATTCGTGTGGATGATACGTAGATCTGGAGATGGCATTTTATGCTCGTTGTACTGTCAGACCAGACGAGCTTGGGCGCTTAATGGTTAATGGCGGGTTAACCAACCCGCCATCACGTTTGTTAAGTGCAATTTTACCACGACCGCTGGAGGCGTGCCGCCATAGATCAGGCGCGTGCGTCCATCGCGTCCGAGAAGCGCTCGAACAGGTAATAGCTGTCCATCGGACCGGGGCTTGCCTCGGGGTGGTACTGAACCGAGAAGACTGGACGGGTTTCCATACGGATCCCGCAGTTCGAGCCGTCAAACAGCGACACGTGGGTTTCCAGAACACCTTCGGGCAGGCTGGCCGCGTCGACGGCGAAACCGTGGTTCATCGAGGTGATCTCGACTTTGCCGGTGTCATTATCTTTCACCGGGTGGTTTGCACCGTGGTGGCCGTGGTTCATCTTGATCGTGCGTGCGCCAAGTGCCAAGGCCAGCATCTGGTGACCAAGGCAGATTCCGAAGACGGGCAGATCGGTGGTGTCCAGAATGGTCTTGATCATCGGCACAGCGTATTCGCCGGTGGCCGCGGGATCGCCGGGGCCGTTCGACAGGAATACGCCGTCGGGATTGTGGGCCAGAACCTCTTCCGCGGTGGCAGTGGCGGGCAGGACGGTGACATCACAACCAGCCGAGGCAAGGCAGCGCAGGATGTTGCGCTTGGCGCCGAAGTCCAGCGCGACGACTTTATGGCGTGGCTTGTCCTGCTTGGGATAGCCATCCGGCCAAGCCCAACGCATTTCGTCCCACTTATAGCTTTCGGCGCAGGTAACTTCTTTCGCCAGATCCAGCCCCTCGAGACCCGAGAAGCCACGTGCTTCGTCGATCAAGGCTTCAATGTCGAAGTTGCCGTCCGGGTCATGGGCGATAGCAACATGAGGCGCACCCTGTTGGCGGATCGCACGGGTAAGGCGGCGCGTGTCTACGCCCCCAATGCCGATGCGGCCGGTCTTGGCCAGCCAGTCAACCAGACGTTCGGTCGAGCGCCAGTTCGAGGGTTCGGTCGGATCCCACTTAACGATCATCCCGGCGGCAACCGGGTTCGTGGTCTCGTCATCTTCTGGGTTCACACCCACATTGCCCACATGGGGGAAGGTGAAGGTCACAACCTGTCCGGCATAGGACGGGTCGGTCATGATCTCTTGATACCCGGTCATTGCGGTGTTGAAGCACAGCTCGGCGGTGGTGATACCGGTGGCTCCGAACCCCTGACCGTAAAAGATCGTGCCGTCAGCAAGGACAAGACAGGCGGTGGGTTTGGCATTTTCCTGAGAAAGGGCGGTGGCAGCGGACATTGGACGACTCCCGATCGACAAATTGGCGCGAACCTAGTGTCGCGGCCGACAAGGGTCAAGGCCGCTATGTGCTGAAAAGGCACGGCTGTTCTTTTTTACTATGTTAGCGCCTGACAGATTGGTTGATTGCCCCACGGCTTTTGGATAAGTTCCGGTCTTTGTGAATGCCACAGATTATGGATGGACCCATGGACATGCGCAGCCGGGTGAATGACGCCCTGAAAACGGCGATGAAAAACAAGGATGCCGCGCGGCTTACGACGCTGCGGTTGATCAATGCTGCAATCAAAGATCAGGACATTGCCCTACGTGGAAAAGGCGAAGATGCTCAGGTGTCGGATGCCGACGTGCTGGCCATTCTTGGCAAGATGGTCAAGCAGCGTCAGGAAAGCGCACGCGCCTACGAAGAAGGCGGACGTCTGGAGCTGGCCGAAAAGGAACTTGAAGAGATCACAGTGATCGAAGACTTTCTGCCCAGACAGTTGTCGGATGACGAATCCGAGGCCGCTGTGGCCGCAGCCATTGCCGAAGTCGGTGCAGACAGCATCCGCGATATGGGCAAGGTAATGGGTGCACTGAAAGCCAAGTACACGGGTCAGATGGACTTTGGAAAAGTCGGTCCGATGGTGAAGGCCAAGCTTGGCTGATCGTCTCAAGTATTGGTAAGAAAAAATGCGGGGCCTTGGCCTCGCTTTTTTATTGGTGTGATTTGACTTCAACAAGGCGTTGGGCAAGTTCATCATGCATCGCGGGGCGCTCATCCTCTGACAGGAAGGCGCCCAGCTCGACTTCGCGGCCATTGCCTTTTAGGGTCACATAGTCCGGAACGGGACCGCCGGATTTATGAAGTTGGACTGTCACCCAATAGGGGTTTCCTTCCCATTCCTTCAGATCGCCGCGCGGGCCGTGGCGGATCAGGGTCATGTGATCGGGCCAGATGCGAAGTTCCTCAAGGATTTCGCCGTCCTTATAGCTCTTCTCGATGAAGAACCACAGCGCGCCCAAAGCGGCTAGACCGAAGGGCAACAGCCACCAAAGAGCGATTGTTCCAACCATGCCCAGCAGGGGCAGCAGCATAAACCCAAACCCCATCCCCATGATCCACACAAAGCCACGCCGGGGCAGGGACCGATAGGGCCACAGGTGAAGCTCGGCTTTGGGGGCGTCTGGCCCGTCGGGTTGGACCCACTCGTAGGGCATCGGGGAACCTCTTTCTGAATAGGTAAATTTTCGCAAATGTGACGTGCCTTTGGCAAGCCTGTCAGGTGGGATGCTCGCTGCGTTGTGATTGGTCTTTGTGTCTTACTGGGGGCAAGGTGAGGCAAAGACAGGAGAGTGCGATGCGTACAGTATTACTGGGGCTGGCCCTCATGGCAGGTCCCGCGTTTGCAGATGACGCGGTGATTGAAGGGGCGACGGCGCGGGCAAGTGCGTCGGGGTGGAGTTTCAGCGTCACCCTGCGCCATGCCGAAACGGGATGGGATGACTATGCAGACGGTTGGCGGGTCGAAGCCGAGGATGGCGAAGTTCTGGGAACTCGCGTGCTCGCTCATCCGCATGTGAACGAGCAGCCCTTTACCCGCAGTTTGTCCGGAGTTGTCGTGCCCGAAGGGACGACGGCCATCGTGATTCGAGCGCGGACAAGCGCAGATGGCTGGGGAGAGGATCTGTACCAGTTGGATCTGCCTTAATCGACTGCCCCATCAGAAACAAAAAAGGCCCGGATAAACCGGGCCTTTTCTTTATTCAGTGTCACCTTAGTGCGAGTGGCCTTTATCCCACTCTTCCTGCTTCGGCAGGATTTCAAAGGTGTGCTCGGGCGGCGGGGTGGGCAGTGTCCACTCCAGCGTATCCGCGTACTCGTTCCAATAGTTGTTCTCGGTCACGCGTTTGCCGCGTGTCAGCGTGTAGAACACGATGCCGATGAAGAACACGAACGAGGCAAACGAGATGAACGCGCCGTACGAGCTGATCTTGTTCCAGTAAGCAAAGGCTTCCGGGTAGTCGATGTAACGACGGGGCATGCCTTGGCGGCCCAGGAAGTGCTGCGGGAAGAAGGTCAGGTTCACGCCGACGAAGAAGGTCCAGAAGTGGATCTTACCAGCAAGCTCGGGATACTGACGACCGGACATTTTGCCGATCCAGTAGTAGATGCCTGCAAAGATACACATCACTGCACCAATCGACATAACGTAGTGGAAGTGAGCAACCACATAGTAGGTGTCGTGATACAGACGGTCGACGCCAGCCTGCGACAGAACCACGCCGGTAACACCGCCGACGGTGAACAGGAACAGGAAGCCGAACGCGAACAGCATCGGTGTCTTGAACTCGATCGAACCACCCCAGAGCGTTGCGATCCACGAGAAGATCTTAACACCCGTTGGTACCGCGATAACCATCGTTGCCAGCATGAAGTAGCTCTGCTGCTGTAGCGACATACCAACCGTGTACATGTGGTGTGCCCAAACAACGAAGCCAATCGCGCCAATTGCGATGATCGCCCAGACCATCGGCAGATAGCCGAAGATCGGTTTGCGTGCGAAGGTGCCAATAACGTGGCTGATCAGACCGAAGCCCGGCAGGATCACGATGTACACTTCCGGGTGTCCGAAGAACCACAGGATGTGCTGGTACAGAACCGGGTCACCGCCACCAGACGGGTCAAAGAATGTCCCGCCGAAGTTACGGTCGATCAGCAGCATGGTGATTGCGCCAGCCAGAACCGGCAGCGACAGAAGGATCAGCCATGCGGTGACGAAGATCGACCAAGCGAACAGAGGCACTTTGAACAGGGTCATGCCGGGGGCACGCATGTTCAGGAAGGTGGTGATGATGTTGATCGCACCCAGAATGGATGACGCACCCGAAACGTGTACCGCGAAGATCGCCAGATCCATCGAGTATCCGCCTTCGGTCGTGGACAGCGGTGGGTACAGAACCCAACCAACGCCTGATCCAAGCTGGTCATTGCCGCCCGGAGCCAGCAACGAAGCAACACCAAGTGCTACACCCGTGGCGTAAAGCCAGAAGGACAGGTTGTTCATGCGAGGGAAGGCCATGTCCGGCGCACCGATGTGCAGCGGCATGAAGTAGTTTCCGAAGCCACCAAACAGGGCCGGAATGACAACGAAGAACATCATCAAGACGCCGTGATACGTGATCATCACGTTCCACAGGTGGCCGTTTGGTGTACATTCGGCAGTTGCATCTGCGATGAAACGAGCGCCCTCAAGGCACATGTATTGAACACCGGGTTCCATAAGCTCCATGCGCATGAAAACGGTGAATGCGACCGAGATGAAACCCGTCAGACCGGCAAGGAACAGGTACAGGATACCGATGTCCTTGTGGTTGGTCGACATGAACCACCGGGTAAAGAAACCACGATCGTCGTGGTGGTCGTGGTCGTGGATGGCTGCGTCCGCCATGTATCCCTCCCTTTGGGGTTAAACGAGGACAGGGCTGGGAAAATCCCTGCCCGGCTTTTTAACGTGTTTAATATGCTGGGTGGGTCAGGGGCAACGCTGCATTACAGCGAAATACCAAAAAAAATGCGTCCTGAACCGGGATTTTCGATTCAGGACGCACCGTTAGCGCAATAACGCGACCAGTTGGTCGGGTTTCTTATTCGCTTGCAGTCGATTCGGCTTCGGTTGCTTCACCTTCAGCCGCTTCGCCTTCGGCAGCGTCTGCCGGCATCTCGGCCGAGAAGGTGGCCAGGAAGGCGATGATGTTTTCAGGCTTGCCCCATTTGAAGGTCATCTTCGATTTGGCAGCGTTGTCACCGGTGGCTTCTTTCAGGAAGCCTTTGGGGTCTTTGATATAGGCTGCCAGGGTGTCGGCGTCCCAAACCAGACCAGCGGTGCCTGCGTCCACGATCGAGTTGCCGTATTTGAAGCCTTCAACGGCACCAGCGGCGCGGCCAACAACGCCGTAAAGGTTCGGGCCAGTTTTGCCGCCTTTGAAGATCACTTCTCCTGCGTCATCAACAATGGCGTGGCAGGATTTGCACTTTTTGAAGTCTTTTTCGCCTTTTGCGGCATCGCCTTCGGCAAACGCAGTGCCGGACAGTGCGATGATCATGGCTGCGGATGAGAGAATCGTTTTCATAATAGTCCTCTTGCTTGATCACATGCGCCAAGTGGCGCGAATTCCGGGGGAACCTGCGTTAATTTCGTTCCAAATGGAAGGGGTACCTATGTCGCAGTTGCGAGAAGCCGCAAATTAACGCTGGTTTGGGCCAAATACCTCATCAAAGACACGGCGCAAGGCCACGTCCAGATCGTCCATCGTCACCGGAAGTCCCAGATCCACAAGGCTGGTCACACCGTGTTCAGAGATTCCGCAAGGTACGATGCCTGAGAAGTGCTCTAGATCCGGTTCGACATTGATCGAGATGCCGTGGAAGCTGATCCATTTGCGCAGACGCACGCCGATGGCGGCGATTTTGTCCTCGGGCGGCTGTCCCAGCGCGGTCAACGGCTTGTCATCGCGCACGACCCAGACACCCACGCGCCCTTCGCGCCGCTCTCCGGTCACGTTGAACTCGGCAAGGGTCTTGATGACCCATTCTTCCAATGCAGCCACGAAAGCCCGCACATCGCGTCCGCGTTTGCCAACGTCCAACATGACATAGGCCACGCGCTGACCGGGGCCGTGATAGGTATACTGCCCGCCACGCTTACTCTCGTAGACGGGGAATCGATCCGGGGCGACCAGATCGCGCGGATTGGCCGATGTGCCCGCGGTATAAAGCGGCGGGTGCTCTAGCAACCAGATGAGTTCTCCGGCCTCGCCGCGCGCCATGGCGTCGGCATGGGCCTCCATTCGGGCGACGGCGGCCTCGTATTCGACCAGATCAGCGGCGACTTCCCATGTGACGGGGGGCATATCCAAAGCGTTATCCATGATCGTCATGTGGCACCTGAGGTGCCTCATGTCAAAAAGCGCGTGGAAATTATTTTCGGCGCGCGGTTTTGGTCTTCACATCATCCAGACCCTTCGCTATGAAGCGCGTCACCTAGCCTGACATGCGGTCGTGGCGGAATTGGTAGACGCGCAGCGTTGAGGTCGCTGTGAGGTAACACTCGTGCGGGTTCGAGTCCCGCCGACCGCACCACTTCTCCGAATCAAATACGACAGATTGTGCCCAATGGATTAGTCCGTGGGATTGTCTGCTTTGATGTCTTGCATCCGCCCACGCAACTGCTCCTGCCATTCTTCCATCATCTCGTCGACGCGGTTCATATAGGCTTCGTTTTCAAACGGAGGGATGTCGATGTCATAAAGCCCGGCCAGATCAAGCATGACTTCGCGGTCGGCGGCTTCAAATTCCTCCAGAAGTTTCTCCGCCTGAGGGCGCGTATGGCCCAACGCCTCGAAGACCGAGCGGCTGGCCCTGATCGAGCTGTCATAGGTCTCGCGAATGATGTCGCGGCACCCAACGGACCACAGATCATAGACGTGATTACGGTCAATCGCGCGCGCAACAAGATGCACGTTTGGATGATGTTCCACCATGTAGCGGACCAATTCCGTAATGGCCTCTTTGTCATCAATGGCGATGACCAGAACTTTGGCTTCATCAATGCCCGCCGCATGCAGAAGATCCGGGCGCGTGGCGTCGCCGAAATGCACGCTGATATGAAAACGGCGCAGCATCTCGAGCTGCTCGGACGAATAGTCCAGCACCGTCGTGTCATAACCGGCCCCGCGCAGGGTGCGATTTACGATTCCGCCGAACCGGCCATGACCCGCGATGATGATGGGCGCTTCGCCTTCGATCTCGTCCGCTTCGCGTTCGTCTTGGCCGCTGTATTTCGGCGCGATCACACGATCGTACAGAATGAATAGGGCAGGGGTCAGAAGCATCGACAATGCGACGACAAGAAGTAGCGTATCCGCAATATCTTGCGGAATCACCGCATTGGCGACGGTGAAAGACAGCAGCACGAATCCGAATTCGCCTGCCTGTGCCAGCCCAAGAGCGAACAGCCATTTGTCGCCACCTTGAAGTTTGAAGGCGCGGCCCAGCACCATCAGGACTGTGGCTTTTAAAACAATCAATCCAAGGGTCAGACCGATGATCAGTGCGAAGTTGCTGCCCAACAGGCCGAAGTTGATTCCAGCCCCGACTGTGATGAAGAACACGCCCAGGAAGATGCCCTTGAACGGATCGATATCGCTTTCCAATTCGTGCCGGTATTCGCTGCCTGCCATAACGACGCCTGCCAGGAAGGTGCCAAGCGCGGGGGACAGTCCCACCATGGTCATCAGAAGGGCGATCCCAAGCACCATCATTAGCGCGGTTGTAACGAACAGCTCGCGAAGACGCGCGCGCGCTACGAAACGGAAAATCGGCGTTGTCAGATAAGTGCCGATGAAGATGACACCGGCAATGGCGGCTAGAGTAACAAGTGCGGTCTGCCAACCGTTCAACCCATCGACAAGGCTTAGGTTCAAGCCGCCGCCATGCCCATCATCGTGGCCATCGCCGTGACCGGCTCCATGCAGCAAAGCCTCGGACAGTTCCGGCATGGCCAGAAGCGGGATCAGGGCCAACATGGGAATCACCGCGATGTCTTGCATCAAAAGGACCGAGAAGCTGGCCTGCCCTCCGTCGGATCGCAAAAGCCCCTTTTCCCGCAGTGTTTGGTTCACGATCGCCGTCGAAGACAGCGCCAGCACGAGCCCGATAGCCAGTCCGACCGTCATGGGCAGCCCCACGGCCAGCGAGACGGCCAAAACTGCGCCTGTCGTGAGGCTAATCTGAAGACCTCCCAACACGAAGATACGGCTGCGCATCTCCCACAAAGATTTGGGGTTCATTTCAAGCCCGACGATGAACAGCATCATTACCACGCCGAACTCTGCAAAGTGCTGAAGCGCAATCACGTCCGTCCCAGCCCAATGCAGAATTGGACTAATCGCGATGCCGGCAACCAGATATCCTAGAACAGACCCAAGCCCAAATCGCGAGGCGATGGGAACAGCAATCACCCCCGCCAGAAACAGGATGAATGTAATCAGCATGAATTCAGCCGTCATGATGCCCTCGCAATCAAATACCAAGAATGAAACGATGCCCTGTTCGCGCTGGGCGTAGACCCAAGAAAGCCGCCCATGGGCGGTAGGTCAAGCAAGTGGAGCCCAAACGGGAAAAGTGGCCGCATGGAAATCCGCACAAAAAGTGCCATTTGACCCTTGCTCCTGCCGAGCGAGATAGCTAAACGGGTCGACGGAGACGTGGCCGAGTGGTCGAAGGCGCTCCCCTGCTAAGGGAGTAGGCGGGAAACCGTCTCGAGGGTTCGAATCCCTTCGTCTCCGCCACCTTTCTTTCGATCGAGCCTGTGGTTGGTTCAAAGAAAGGGTGTTTTCCAAACAATGCTTAGATTTACGATGTCGTGTCGTCTGTCTTCCGACCTTTGGAGAAGCTTCGGTAGATGCTCGCGTTGAGGGGCGGGGGCAGATCTATGCGCAGGCGTTACGCTGTTTACAGACAGAATTCCCCAGCGGATGCTCATTTGGCTGAAAATCACAAAATACTTGTGAACAACAGGGGCGACCAAGATGGCCGCTCTATAAGAAATTTATCCCTGCGACGCTTCCATTAGGACCTTGTCCAACACAGCCAAAATCATGTCGACGTCCTCAGCCTCGATCGTCAGGGGTGGGCGGATCTTCAGGATGTTGTCTTTCGGGCCTTCGCTGCCAATCAGGATGCGGTGATCGCGCATGCGGTTCTTGATGAACTGACAGATCTCGGTCGCTTCACCTCCATCTGGGGTGATCAATTCCACCCCCAGAAACAGCCCCATTCCGCGCACGTCGCCGACACATGCATACTTGCCTTCCAGCTCGCGTAGCCCGTCGTTCAAACGTGCGCCCATCTGTTTGGCGTTCTCTTGCAGCCCCTCGTCATCAACGATGTCCAGAACCTCTTTTCCGATGCGGCAAGACAGGGTCGAGCCACCGAAGGTCGAGAAGAACTCGATCCCATTGTCAAAGCTTTGCGCGATTTCTTTGGTGGTGACCAGCACGCCCAAGGGGTGGCCGTTGCCGATGGGTTTGCCCATCACGACGATGTCGGGCAGGGCACCTTGGTGTTCGAACCCGAAGTAGTAGTCTCCTAGGCGGCCCAACCCGGTTTGCACTTCGTCCGCGATGCAGACGCCGCCTGCCGCGCGGATTTTCTCATAGACTGCAGGCAGATAGCCCTTGGGTGGTATGATCTGTCCGCCGACCGACGGGAAGGTTTCGGCGATGAAGCCGGCCACGCCCTGACCGCGCGCTTGAAGTGCTTCGATAGCGGGATCGACCAGATCGGCGTATTTCTGGGCGCGGTCGGGATCGTCCCGTTTGTACGTCCCGCGATAGTCATCGGCGACATCGACCAGTTCGACCCAATCGGCTTTACCAATCCCGCCTGGCTTATTGAACTTGTAGGCCGAGATCGCGACCGCCGCGTTGGTGTTGCCGTGATAGCCGTGATCGGGCGTCACGATTCCCTTGGCCCCGGTGTGGGCGCGGGCAAGGCGCAGGGCCAGCTCGTTCGCTTCGGTGCCCGAGTTCACGAAAAAGCAGACCGCGAACTGATCGGGCAGCTTGGACAGTACCTTGTCCGCAAAGGCGGTTTGCGCGGGGTGCAGATAGCGCGTGTTCGAGTTCATGCGCTTCAACTGATCCGCTGCCACCGCCTGAATACGGGGATGTGCGTGGCCGACATGGGGGACGTTGTTATAGGCGTCCAGATAGGGGCGTCCCCATTCGTCAAACAGGTGATGCTTCCAGCCACGCACCAGCATAACCGGGTCCGAATAGGTCAGGCTGAGGTTGCCTCCGAAATGCGCGCGGCGCCCGTCTAGCACCTGCGCTTTATCGGTCGGCTGATAGCAGACGTGGTCGCCTGGCAGGTTCAGAAGCGCCGCCGGGTTGGGGCAAATGGCACGCCACATATACATCTCGTCCGGGTCGCCAACGCCGGGCCAGTCGGCCTCGATCCCCTCGGTGGTTAGGGCCAATTGGAAATGCACATGCGGGGCCCAGCCGCCGTTCTGGCTGGCATCGCCCAGCTGGCAGAAGGCAGCACCCTTTTCGACCATATCTCCGGGTTTCAGGCGGTCCATGAACTCGGGATTCAGGTGGCCGTAGAGCGTATAGAAGGCGTCGCCCTCGGGCGTTTCGTGCGACAGGATTATGACCCCGCCATAGTCCAAATGTCCGGTGCGGTTTTCGGCCACAAAAACGGTGCCGTCACAGGGTGCGTATAGAGGCTTTCCGGCTGGCGCAAAGGCGTCCACGGCCAGATGCACGGTGCGTCGATCGCTGGCTTTCCACGGGCCTTTGCGGAAGGCGGGCTCGGCATAGATCAGGCGTGGCTCGTGATAGTAGCCCAGCCAGACACGGCCGTTGTCTTCGAATTCTTCGCCCACGCGGGCGGCTTCTGACAAGGGCATGTGGAATGGATTCTGCGGCCATGTGCTGTGTTCGACCGACAGAGACCCTAAGGGTGCATTGCTCAGGTCTTCACCCAAAACGGGCGCGAAGTTCCCGCGCTCTTGATCCAGCCACGCCATGACACGGTCAGCCCCTTCGACAACGGGTAAACCACAAGCCGCGCGCAGGCGTGCGGAAAGAAGGCCGGGGTGCAGATCGTAGCTCTCGAGGAACCGCCACGCGGGCGCTTGGCTGATCGTGACATAGGGATCATCCGGGTTGTCCGCTGCCATCAAGGTGGAGTTCACGACACTGACCGCCAAACGCGTCCGTAAGAGGGGCCAAATTAGGTCGATCTCATCTGCAGTCAGGGGGTACGCTGCGTGATAGCCCGATACGAATGCGGCCAGCGCGGCTTCGGGGTTTGGGTGGTCCAGCACGAGATAGGCGGCGGCCACGGCCACATCACAAATCCGAGGCGCGGCGCACATGTCGCCAAAGTCGATCAACCCGGACAGGGAAAGGCTTAGAAGTCCCCCGTCCACGAGGATGTTATAATCATTTGCGTCATTGTGGATGGCCTGTATTGGTAGGCTATCAAGCGTAGGCTTGATGGCGTCAAAACCAGCATGAATGGTTTCGATCAGCGCGCGGTGGTTGGGTTGTGCAATGCACGATAGCTCATCCCCGATCCATCCCGCCTGCATCAGATCCCACTTGAAATCACGCTGAAGCGCGTCGTGTTGAAAGTCCTGAAGCGCCCACGCCGTTTGGCCCAGTGCTTCCCCAATCTGGTGGATCAGCGCGTCGGTTTTTGGAGCGGCCTTGGCATAGCAACGGCCCGGCAAACGCTCGATCAGCCAGATCAGGCGCTGGGCGCCGGTCTCATCTGGAAGATGAAGGAAACGTGCGCCATCTGGGGTAGGGATGATGCGGGGGATTAGCGCGCTGGGTGCTTTGCCTTGGATGTGATCCATCGCCTTGATTTGCAGATCGACCAACCAATCCTCGCAATCCGGGCGCATGGCCTTAAGGACATACCCTTCACCTGTTTCAGTCTCGGCAAGGAAGTTCAGATCATACTCGCCATCCAACTGCCGAAGCTGGGCGTCGATGCCCCAATGCGTCAACAGTACGTGTTTCCAGTGGTCCATGTGCTGTCCTTCTTGAGGGGCGGATTCGACCCGCGCGCGATGGGGCGATTGTTGCGCATTTTTGGGTGGCTTTGGCAACCTGCCGCCTTCGGTTGATCAAGAAAATCTGTGGAATGTTTTTGAGAGGGCTTGCGTCGCCAAAACTTCTGTGCCCAAACTAAATGACCGGCGGTCATTAAATTGCGATGAGTTGACGCAACGAGAGCTGCCACCAGCCAAGGGAACAACGCGATGAAGCTTACTGTTAATGGTGTCTCCCATGACGTGGATGTCGAAGACGACATGCCGCTTCTGTGGGTTCTGAGGGATGAGTTGAAACTGGATGGCCCGAAATACGGTTGCGGTGTTGCGGCCTGTGGAGCGTGTACGGTTCATGTTGATGGTGTTGCCGTTCGGTCTTGCCAGACGCTGGTTGGCGATGTGGACGGTCCCGTGACCACGATCGAAGGTCTGGGAAACCCCGACGAAATGCACGCCGTGCAGGCCGCTTGGCTGAAACATCAGGTTGCGCAATGCGGATACTGTCAGGGTGGGCAGATGATGCAGGCGGCAGATTTGCTGGCTAACAACCCGGTGCCCACGGATGAAGACATCGACGACGCCATGTCGGGCAACCTGTGTCGCTGTGGCACCTATCCTCGTATTCGCGCCGCTGTGAAGACCGCCGCGCAATCCCTGCAGGAGGGCTGACTATGGGACGTATCGGAACCATTGCACGCCGCACGTTTCTTGTCGGCTCGGCAGCCATTTTGGGTGGAGTCGCTTTCGGCTATTACAAATATAAGCAACCCGTAGACAATCCGCTGGATGATGATCTGGCGCAAGGCGAAGCGGCACTGACGCCCTATGTTTTGATCAACGCCGATGGCGTGACACTGATCACCCCGCGCGCCGACAAGGGGCAGGGGGCATATTCGGTGCAGGCAGCCTTGATCGCCGAGGAACTGGACGTAGAACTGGACCAGATCAACGTCGACCCCGGCCCGCCGTCGCCTGCCTACTGGAATACTGCAATTGCGGCCGAAGGCGTGCCGTTCCCCTCGACCGATCGAGGCATGGCAGCGGAAACCATGCGCGGCTTCATGGGCACGGTGATCAAGCTGATGGGCATGCAAATCACTGGTGGCTCGACAACGGTGCCGGATGGCTTTGAGAAGCTGCGCGTAGCAGGGGCCGTCGCGCGCGAGACGCTGAAAGCGGCGGCGGCCGAGATGTCTGGCCTTGCGATCACGCAGTTGAAAACTGAACGTGGCGCGGTGGTCCTGCCAGACGGTAAGCGGATCCCTTATGAAGCGCTTGCAGCCAAAGCGGCCGAGATCGACCCCGTGACGGATGTGACCCTGCGCCCCTCGACGCAGTGGCGCCTGGTCGGTAAGCCGATGCAACGCGTTGACATGGTGGCAAAATCCACCGGCACGCAGAGCTATGGCATCGACATGCGAATGGAAGGCATGGTGCATGCTGCCGTACGTGTGAACCCGCGCAAAGGCGGCGAGATGATCTCGTTTGACGCGTCAGATGCGGAAGGGATGCGCGGTGTACAGAAGGTGATCCCGGTCACCGGCGGCGTGGGTGTGATTGCCGACAACACGTGGCGTGCGTTTCAGGCTGTCGATGCGATCGATGTCGAATGGGGCGCGGCCCCACACCCGGCTGAACAAGCTGAACACTGGCAGGCGCTGGCAGATGCGATTGACGCTGGTGATGCCGATGCAACACCGCGCGATGACGGCGACGTTGACGGGGTCGCGGCAACGGTCGAAGCCGAATACCGCGCGCCTTATCTGGCCCATGCGCCGCTGGAGCCGATGAACGCCACGGTGCTGGTGACGGACAGCCGCGTAGATGTTTGGACCGGAAACCAGATCCCCCGCATGACGCAGGCCAGCGTTGCCAAGATGACGGGCGTTAGTGCGGATGACGTGCACGTCCACATCTTGATGATGGGCGGCAGCTTCGGGCACCGTCTGGAAGACGAGGTCGTCAAGCGCGCGACCGAATTGGCCATCGCTATGAAGGGCACGCCGGTCAAACTGACCTATAAGCGCGAAGAGGATACGCTTCAGGACTTCACCCGGCCCATCGCAATGATGCGCGGGCGTGGGGCTGTGGCGGATGGCAATGTGACCGCGATGGAAATCAAGGTCGCCGCGCCCTCGATCATGGACAGCCAGATGGTGGAACGTCAGGGCTTCCCGGTCCCCGGCCCGGACACCACGATCACGCAGGCCCTTTGGGATCAACCCTATGCGATCCCGAACTACCGCGTGACGGGATACCGCGCGCCTAAACTGGGGCCGGTCAGCTCGTGGCGCTCGGTCGGGGCGTCGCAAAACGGGTTCTTCCACGAGAACTTCCTGAACGCTCTTATTCACGAGGCCGGCGCGGATCCGGTTGAGGAACGCCTGCGTCTGATGACAGACGACCCGTCCCGCAAGACCTTGGAGGCCGTGGCCGAGATGTCGGGCTGGGGCGGTGAGCTGGCTGCGAACAAAGCGCGAGGCATAGCCTTATGCCTGTCCTTCGGCACCCCCTGCGCGCAGGTGATCGAGATCACGAATGGCGAGGACGGCATCAAGCTGGACAAAGTTTGGGTGGCTGCCGAAGTAGGCAAAGTCGTCGACCCGGTGAATTTCGAAAACCTCGTCGCGGGCGGCGTGATCTGGGGGCTGGGTCATGCGATCAACAGCCAGATCACATACTCCGACGGCATGGCCGAGCAAGAGAATTTCTTCGACTTCGAAGGATTGCGCAACAACCAAGCGCCCGAGGTGTTTGTGCGCGGCATGGAGAACCGGGACTATGTGACCGGCGTAGGCGAACCGCCCGTACCGCCCGCCGCGCCTGCGCTGGCCGAGGCGATCTTTCAAGCGACCGGAGAGCGGCCCACGGAGATGCCATTTGGCGAGAAGTTTGGGTTTGTGTGAGGAGAAACGGGGCGCCTAGCCTCGTTCAATACCATCAAGCAATTCGTTCACTTGCGCCATGAGTTGGGCCATAGTTTCCTGATCGAACCGATTGTGTCGCTGATAGTCAGAGCTTTGGATGATTGCATCTGAAATCCTGACTGCTGCTCTAATAATACGTGGCAAACCTGAAATCTCCAGCGACCACGATTGAGGTGAGAAATGTGCGAATTCGTTCCGAAATTCGTGAAGTCGTGAAAGGTCGCCCGCCTCATTAAACGGAATCTCTTTTGCGTTACGCTTTGTCATGCTGGCGCCAATAGATTTAGGGAGCCGATTGATGAGTAATCTTGTGTCTGCAAGTCTCGGGTTGGGTCGCTCAGAATTTGGGTCATCTCGATTTCGGACGCCATCCTTTTCGCCATACAGGTAATTGTGCATCGCCTTTTCTCCATCATTGGAGAAAACGCCAAGCCCATCCGTTCTAGTCAATATGCAGATGCATGCATTCTGGAGCATGTTATGGGCTGCTAAGATCGCCCATTTCCAAGCGAAAACGTCATCTGGGATCGCCTTTAGTGCACGCGTTAGCTCTTTAACCGCGCTTTCGCATTCAATGAACTCGTCGGTGCTGTAGTAGCCCGATGAATCAGAAACCATTACCGTTTCTTCCCACGCCCAGCCCGCTGTCCCGGCTTCCCAGCCGTTGACCGCCCCTTGGCCTTCTGCGCCGCTTCGCCTGCTGCCTCAATCGCGGATTGCCGCGCCAGCGGGTCGTCCGCCACGGCCAGTTCCACAGCTTCCAGCCGATGCACTTCATCCCGCAGGCGGGCGGCTTCTTCGAATTCGAGGTTCTCGGCGGCCTTGCGCATCTCGGCCTTCAGGCCCTCCAAATGGGCCAGAAGGTTGTCGCCAACCATGGGTTTGTCGATGGTGGCGGTGACGCGGGACATGTCGGTGTCGCCGTCGTACAGCCCGGCCAGAACGTCCTCGACATTCTTCTTCACGGTTTCGGGCGTGATCCCGTGTTTGACGTTATAGGCATGCTGTTTTTCACGCCGCCGTTCGGTTTCCTTCAGCGCTCGTTCCATCGAGCCGGTGATGCGGTCGGCATACATGATGACGCGGCCATCCGCGTTTCGCGCAGCGCGACCGATGGTCTGGATCAGTGAGGTTTCGGACCGCAGGAAGCCTTCCTTATCCGCGTCCAGAATGGCGACCAGCCCGCATTCCGGGATGTCCAAGCCTTCGCGCAGTAGGTTGATGCCAACCAGAACGTCGAACGCCCCAAGGCGCAGGTCGCGCAGGATCTCGATCCGTTCAATCGTGTCGATGTCCGAGTGCATATAGCGCACGCGGATGCCCTGTTCGTGCAGGTATTCGGTCAGATCCTCGGCCATGCGTTTGGTCAGCGTTGTGACCAGCGTGCGCATGTCGTTGGCGGCGACTTTGCGGACTTCGTCCAGCAGATCGTCCACCTGCATTTCGACCGGGCGGATTTCAACCTCGGGGTCCAGAAGGCCGGTGGGGCGGATGACCTGTTCGGCGAAGACACCGCCGGTCTGTTCCAGTTCCCAATTCGAGGGCGTCGCGGACACGAAGACCGATTGCGGGCGCATGGCGTCCCATTCCTCGAACTTCAGGGGGCGGTTGTCCATACAGCTGGGCAGGCGGAACCCGTGTTCGGCCAGCGTGAATTTACGACGGTAGTCACCCCGGTACATGCCGCCGATTTGGGGCACGGACACGTGGCTTTCATCGGCAAAGACAATCGCGTTGTCGGGGATGTACTCGAACAGGGTGGGGGGCGGTTCGCCCGGCGCGCGGCCTGTCAGGTAACGCGAGTAGTTTTCGATCCCGTTGCAGAACCCGGCCGCTTCCAGCATTTCCAGATCGAACTTAGTGCGTTGTTCCAGGCGCTGGGCTTCCAGCAGTTTGCCCTCGTCCTCGAACTGTTTCAGGCGCAGCGTGAGTTCCTGTTTGATGCTTTGAATGGCCTGTTTCAGCGTCGGTGTGGGCGTCACATAGTGCGAGTTCGCGTAAATGCGCACTTTCTCCAGCGTATCGGTCTTGGCGCCGGTCAGCGTGTCAAATTCGGTGATGCTCTCCAGCTCTTCCCCGAAGAAAGAGAACCGCCAACCGCGGTCTTCAAGGTGGCTGGGCCAGACCTCAAGGCTGTCGCCACGCACCCGGAAGGACCCGCGTTGGAACGCATTGTCATTGCGCTTGTACTGCTGGGCAACCAGATCACGCATCATCGCGCGCTGGTCATATTCCTCGCCGACAGTGATGTCTTGCGTCATGGCGGTATAGGTCTCGGGCGAGCCGATACCATAGATGCAGCTGACCGAGGCCACGATGATAACATCGTCGCGTTCCAGAAGCGCCCGCGTGGCTGAGTGGCGCATCCGGTCGATCTGTTCGTTGATCTGGCTTTCCTTCTCGATGAAGGTGTCCGACCGCGCGACATAGGCTTCGGGCTGGTAATAGTCATAGTAGCTGACGAAGTATTCGACCGCGTTGTCTGGGAAGAACCCCTTCATCTCACCATACAGCTGGGCGGCCAAGGTTTTGTTCGGGGCAAGGATGATCGCGGGGCGCTGAGTTTCCTCGATGATCTTGGCCATCGTGAAGGTCTTGCCGGTGCCGGTTGCGCCAAGCAGCACCTGATCTTGTTCGCCATTTTCAATGCCGCTTTTCAGTTCGGCAATCGCCGTGGGCTGGTCGCCTGCGGGCTTGAATGGTGTGTGCATAACGAACCGCTTGCCGCCTTCCAGCTTAGGGCGGGCGACAGGGGCCATGGTGGGGTTGGTCAGCGGGCTGTGTGGGGTCGGGTCATGGGGCATGCGAATCTCTCCGTTCCCCAAGAATGGTCACTTTTTGTTCTTCTTCAAGGGTGCCTAACGCAAGATTAACAAGAATCTCCCCATAATTGGCGAGTTGCAGTGTTAAGTTTTTTTTATGACGTTAGGAATATACCAAACATGTGCCTGAGACACATCCGGAGTATGCAATCAGTGAGTGAGCTGCGTGACTGCATTGCGTGTTTGTATCAAATATCCAAACTTCCCTAAGTATTTACAAAGTAATAATGAAATTGGAAAAAATTTCAAAAATAGTGCAATTAAAGGTGTTTTTCTTCTTGCCGACATTTGGTCTCTGCGATAGCGTGATTAGGCAAGCAGCAGAACGGACTGCCGGTGGCGACGATACACCCACCCCACCCCTCGCTCCCTCGTCGTCTACCGGCAGTCTCCCTGTTCTCATCCCCTCGTCACACTCACGGACCATTCTTAGGTTGAGATACTCACAGAGTGAGCGTTCAGCTGCTGCACATCTTTGATTCAGCCTTGAACTGCGTGGCCGCATGACGGATAACCGTGTCAGTTTTGCAAGGAGATACAGAATGCGTGCTCGTATCTATCAGCCCGCGCGTAACGCGATGTCGTCGGGCATGGGAAAGACCAAGGTTTGGGTTCTTGAGTATGCGGCTGATGCTGCCCGTGAACTTGATCCGCTGATGGGGTGGACGGGGTCGTCGGACACGCAAAGTCAGGTGCGTCTGAAATTCCCAAGTAAAGAGGCCGCGTTGGACTATGCCAAGGAACACGGCATCGAGGCTACCGTCTCTGAACCGCACAAGCGCAAGCCGAATATTCGAACGGGCGGTTATGGTGAAAATTTTGCCACCAACCGTCGCGGTCCCTGGACGCACTAAGACATACCAAATGATCCTGAAAACCCCGCCATGCTGCGGGGTTTTGCTTTTCGGGGTCAGTGGTTCAGGAAACTGCGCGATGCGGCCTCGAACTCGCGCGGCTTTTCTGCGTGAAGCCAGTGGCCCGCGCCGGGGATCTTGGCCTGCTTGGCCGCGGGGAACAGCGCTTTGATGGTGGGGCGGTGCTCCGGCAGGACGTAATCCGAGGTTGCGCCGGCCAGAAACAAGGCCGGACCTGCGAAAGAGCCCGAGACCTCGGGGAAGCCAACGATCTTGGCCATCTCGGTTTCCAGCACATCCAAGTTAAGCCGCCACTTCCGCTCTTTCACGTTCAGCGATTGTAACAGAAACGCCCGGACAGAAGCATCATCAAGCACCTGTGCCAGTTGGCGATCCGCGTCGCTACGGGTGTCTACGAGATCCAGATCAATCCTACGCATGGCCTCGATCATGGATTTCTGGCTGTGTTGATAAGCGATGGGTGCGATATCGGCGACGAGAAGCTTGTTCACCAAGGAATCGTCTTGTAGCGCCAGAATCATCGACGCCTTTCCGCCCATCGAATGTCCGATCACATCTGCCTGACCACCAAGATGGCGGATCACCTGCGCGAGGTCCTCGGCCATGTCGTGATAGCTTTGCGTGTCGAACCAGGGGCTATCGCCGTGGTTCCGCATGTCAACGGACACCACGCACCGATCATCCGATAGGCGTTTGGCAATGACGTTCCAATTGCGGCCCGAGCCGAAGAGCCCGTGGACGATCAGGATTGGCGGGCGGGACGTGTCGTCTCCGAATGTCTGCATCGTAAGCATATGCCCTGATAGCGTGACAGGCGCCTGGTTTGAACCCGGAACTGTCTGCAGGCGGCTTTGGGCTTTCGGATACCCTGCAGGTGCAGCTATGGTTGTTCGTATAGAGATCGGAAATATCGGGGATTGAATTGGATATCGCGGCGCGCACAGATCGGCTTGCCCAATTGCTTGAAGAAAGGCTGGACGTTCGTGGCAAGGGATTTGACGTAAAACTGCGCCGGGCAGGGCGTCTTTTACCGCGCCATTTGCGCATGAAGGGCCGAATGCTTGCTGATGCCACCGCCCGCGCAGATCATCCCCGGCTGCTGCGACAGCTGGACGAGGCGGCTTTGGATTTGGCCGCTGCCGATCTAGAACGCTACTTGCTGAGCATTGATCCTTGGACGCGTCGCAAAAATATCTTTCTAAGCTGGTCCGCAGGCCTGTCGTTCAACCTGCTCTTGGGTGCAGGACTTGTTTTTGCACTACTTTGGTATGTGAGGGGCTGATCCGCTTTCTTCTTTTCCCAAACGCGCTGGGGCGTTATGTCTGAACGCGGTTCAAAGATCGGGGTGGATATGACACGGAAAAGCGAAATTCGGCGCGAAGCGTTGCGTCTAGCCCTGATTGAAGCGGCCGAAGAACGGATCAAGCAGGACGGTGCCGGTGCGATCAAGGCCCGCGAACTTGCTAAAGAGGTCGGATGTGCCACCGGCGCGATTTACAATGTGTTTGAAGATCTAAACGCATTGATCATGGCGGTGAACGGGCGCACCTTTCTTGCGATGGGTAAAAACATTGCGCAAAGCCGGCGCGATGCGGCAGGGCAGCCCCCGCAACGTGTTTTGATCGCAATGTCTTTGACCTATTTAGACTTCGCTGCCAGACACACCAATCTTTGGCGTGCGCTGTTTGATTTGCAAATGACAGTGACCGAGGTGCCGGATTGGTATCAGTCCGAGCTAGATAAGCTCTTCGCGAACATCTCGGAAACTCTTGCCGATCTGTGGCCGACACGCGACGCGGATGAGATCGCGTTGATGACGCGGGCGCTGTTTTCTTCGATACATGGAATCGTTTTGCTGGGTTTGCAGCAAAGAATTTCGGGCGTTCCGAAGGAAATGATTGCGATGATGATCGAGAAAACACTGCTCGAACTGACAAATTCTGCAAGCTAAGTTTCTGAAATAGAAAGATTATCGAAACAAAGTTGAACGCTGTTCACAAAAAGGCTTGAACAACGTTCACGATTTGCTATCTCTATTTGTGAACGATGTTCATGAAATCGGAGGCACAGATGTTCAGAACTTTGAAAACTCTTTTTGATGGGACAAATGCTCGGGCCGAGGAGCAGGTACGGGAAACCTATTCGATCGAGTTGATTGACCAGAAAATTCGCGAAGCCAATCAGGGGCTGAAAGCCGCAAAGATGAGCCTTGCAGCATTGACCCAGCGGGCGCGTACTGAAGAGCGTATGGTTGAAGGCCTGGCGGATCGCATTTCGGATCTGGAAGAGCGCGCGAAGGCGGCGCTTGAAGCCGGGCGGGATGCACTTGCCCAGGAAGCTGCCCAAGCCATCGCGTCTTTGGAAAACGAACGGGCCACACGGAAGGCAACGCAGGAACGGCTTGAGGCACGGGTGATCCGGCTTCGTGCCACGGTCGAGACGGTGAACCGCCGCATAACCGATCTGAAGCAAGGGGCGATTGCGGCTCGTGCTACACGGGTCGAGGCGGGCGTGCATCGCAAGCTGGCCACTACCTTATCGGGCGCGGGTGCGTTGGAAGAGGCTGAAGAGCTGATCCAGAATGTGATGAAGGAAGACGACCCATTCGAACAGGCCGAGATCTTGCGCGAAATCGATCAAGATCTGACCCAGAACAACGTCGCGAGCCGACTAGAGGATGCGGGCTTTGGCGACCGGACGAAGGCAACTGGCGCAAGCGTGCTGGAGCGCCTGAAAGCCTCGAAGTAACCCCCTTAGAGCTACAGAATGAATTGAAGGATTAAGACAATGCAAAAGACACACAGTGATACTTGGTTGATTATGGCTTTGAATGCAGCGGGCGTGGTCGCCGCCTACCTGCTCTTGGGGCTATCGCTTTACAAGTCGGTGGACGTGCCACTTGCCACGAAGGGCTATTGGGGCATGGGGATTGTCCTGCTGACCCTGTCGCTGATCAACCTTGTGAAGTACCGCTTTGACACCCGCGCCAGCGAAGATCGCATTCAACGGATCGAGGATGCGAAGCACGAAAAACTGCTGGAAGAGTTCATTTCCGACGACAAGTAGCCAGCGCCGAAACAAGAAAAGCCCCGGATCGCTCCGGGGCTTTTTGTCTTATAGTGAACCGGATTACAGGTTCGGATACAGCGGGAAGCGCGCGCAGAGGGCGGCGACTTTCTCGCGTACCGAGGCTTCCACATCGGCGTTAGCGTCGGCGCCATTTGCGGCCAGACCGTCGACAACTTCGATGATCAGATCAGCAATCTCGCGGAACTCTGCTTCTCCAAAGCCACGGGTGGTGCCGGCAGGGGTGCCCAGACGGATGCCCGAGGTTACCATCGGCTTTTCCGGGTCAAACGGGATGCCGTTCTTGTTGCAGGTGATGTGAGCGCGCCCAAGAGCTGCGTCCACGATGTTGCCGGTTACGCCTTTCGGGCGCAGGTCCACCAGCATCAGGTGTGTGTCAGTGCCGCCGGACACGATGTCCAGACCACCTTTGACCAGCTGATCGGCCAAGGCTACGGCGTTCGCACGTACTTGCTTCTGGTACTCTTTGAATTCAGGACGCAGCGCTTCACCGAAAGCCGCGGCTTTACCAGCGATGACGTGCATCAAAGGGCCACCCTGAATACCGGGGAAAATTGCCGAGTTCACCTTCTTCGCGATATCTGCGTCGTTGGTTACGATCATGCCACCACGCGGACCGCGCAGGGTTTTGTGGGTGGTGGTGGTTGCAACGTGAGCGTGCGGGAAGGGCGAGGGGTGTTCGCCAGCCGCAATCAGGCCTGCGATGTGGGCCATATCGACCATCAGATAGGCGCCAACCGAATCTGCAATCTCGCGGAACTTGGCGAAATCGATTTGACGCGGAATGGCCGAGCCACCAGCGATGATCATCTGGGGCTTGTGTTCGTTAGCCAGTTCCTGGATCTGGTCATAGTCGATCAGGCTGTCTTCGCGACGCACACCGTAATGCACGGCGTTGAACCACTTGCCTGACTGGTTGGGCTTTGCGCCGTGGGTCAAGTGACCGCCAGCCGACAGGTCCATGCCCAGAATGGTGTCGCCGGGCTTGATCAGCGCCTGGAACACACCTTGGTTCGCCTGCGAACCCGAGTTCGGCTGAACGTTGGCAAATTCACAGCCAAACAGTTCCTTGGCGCGGTCGATGGCCAGGTTCTCGGCCACGTCGACATACTGGCAACCGCCATAGTAACGACGTCCGGGATAACCTTCGGCGTATTTGTTGGTCAGAACCGAGCCCTGAGCCTCCATTACAGCGGCAGAGACGATGTTCTCTGATGCAATCAGCTCGATCTCGTCGCGCTGACGGCCCAGCTCATTGGTGATCGAGCCCCACAGCTCGGGGTCGCGGGTGGCGAGGGATTCGGTAAAGAAACCTTGGTCACGGGTGGCAGTCATGCGCGTTTTCCTTCAATTAAGGTCCGATTCAGGATTTCCTATCGGAAACATCCCATGTCGCAAAGACCAGAAAGCGACGCGGCGACGGAAAGACGCGGCATTATCTGGTGATTTGTGGAAACATGTGGTTGTTTCGGAAACAAAGCCGCCAATCGGGACAATCAGCATGAGTCGAAAAATCGCGTTCGTAGCAAGTGATACGACCATTGCGCTGGCCGCGCATGATGAATTGGTGTCACGCTATGGGAATGTCCCCGAGGACGAGGCCGATATCATCGTAGCACTTGGTGGCGATGGGTTCATGCTGCACACGCTGCACAGTACGCAGCATCTTCCGGCCCCGGTTTATGGCATGAATTGCGGGACGGTTGGGTTCTTGATGAACGAATACGCGCCTGACGGGCTGATCGACCGCCTGATCGTCGCGGAAGAAGAGGTCATCAACCCGCTGTCGATGCGGGCTGAAACAGCGAAAGGCGCGGTATACGAGGCGCTGGCCATCAACGAAGTCAGCTTGTTGCGTGCCGGCCCTCAGGCCGCGAAGCTTCAGATCAGCGTCGATGGGCGGGTGCGTCTGGACGAACTGGTGTGCGATGGGGCGCTTCTGAGTACCCCTGCTGGGTCGACCGCCTACAACTATTCAGCCCACGGACCCATTTTGCCAATTGGATCAGATGTGTTGGCTCTGACTGCCATGGCAGCTTTCCGCCCGCGCCGTTGGCGCGGCGCGCTTTTGCCTAAGAATGCAGTCGTGCGCTTTGATGTGCTTCAGCCGGATAAGCGTCCTGTGATGGCAGATGCGGACAGCCGGTCCGTGCCAAACGTCATTTCGGTCGAGATCCGGTCCTGCAGTGATATCAAGCACCGCATTCTGTTCGACCCCGGACACGGATTGGAAGAACGCCTGATCCGCGAGCAGTTCGTCTAACGAAAAACGCCCCCGAAATCGGGGGCGTTTCTTTTTGTTAGGGTTGGCTTAGTAACCCAAAGAGGCCAGCGCATCTTTGATTTCGTCCAGAATGGCCGGATCGTCGATGGTGGCAGGCATCTTGTATTCCTTGCCATCCGCAATCGACACCATGGTTGCGCGCAGGATTTTGCCCGAGCGTGTCTTGGGCAGGCGATCCACGACCACGCAAAGCTTGAAGGCGGCAACTGGGCCGATTTTCTCGCGTACCAGCTTGACGCATTCGGCGGTGATTTCCTCGTCCGGGCGATCCGTGCCGGCGTTCAGGCAGACCATGCCAAGCGGCAGTTGGCCTTTCAGCTGGTCGGTCACACCGATCACGGCACATTCAGCCACGTCGGGATGTGAGGCCAGAACCTCTTCCATGCCGCCGGTCGACAGGCGGTGGCCTGCCACGTTGATCACGTCGTCGGTGCGCGCCATGATATAGACATAGCCGTCTTCATCGATGTAACCCGCATCGCCAGTCTCGTAATAGCCGGGGAACGTGTTCAGATAGCTCGACTTGAACCGCTCTTCGGCGTTCCACAGGGTCGGCAGCGTGCCGGGGGGCAGGGGCAGTTTGATCGCAATCGCGCCCAGCTCGCCTGCGGGCATCGGGTGTCCGCCTTCGTCCAGGATCTGCACGTCAAAGCCCGGCATCGGAACCGAGGGCGAGCCCAGTTTGATCGGCAGCTCTTCGATCCCGATCGGGTTCGCGGCAATGGCATAACCGGTTTCGGTCTGCCACCAATGGTCCACCACAGGCACTTTCAGCTGATCCTGCGCCCAGACGATGGTGTCGGGGTCAGCGCGTTCGCCAGCCAGATAGACCTGCTTGAGGCAGCTCAGATCGTACTTCTTCACGAATTCGCCCTTGGGGTCTTCGCGTTTCACAGCGCGGAAGGCGGTCGGGGCGGTGAAGAAGGACTTCACGTTGTGCTCGCTGATCACGCGCCAGAAGGTGCCCGCGTCGGGCGTGCCCACGGGTTTACCTTCAAACACGATGGTCGTGTTGCCGTGCACCAGCGGACCATAGGTGATGTAGGAGTGGCCCACGACCCAACCCACGTCAGAAGCCGCCCAGAATACATCGCCGGGATCGACGTTATAGAGGTTCTTCATGGTCCAGTTCAGCGCCACAAGATGCCCGCCGGTGTGGCGGATGACGCCTTTGGGCTGACCCGTGGTGCCCGAAGTGTAGAGAATATAGGCCGGGTGATTGCCTTCGACCGGGACACAGGCGGCGGGGGCGGCGTTTGCTTCCAACTCGGCCCAGTCGAAATCACGACCTTCGATCAGCTCGGCCGGATGCTCTTCGCGCTGCAGGATCAGGGTGAAGTCGGGCTTGTGCTCGGACAGATCAATCGCGCCGTCGAGAAGCGGCTTGTATGCCACGACGCGGCCGGGCTCCAACCCGCAGGATGCTGCGATGATTGCCTTGGGTTTGGCATCGTCGATGCGAACGGCCAGTTCGTTCGAGGCAAAGCCGCCGAACACGACCGAGTGCACGGCACCGATACGGGTGACGGCCAGCATGGCGATCAGCGCTTCAGTGACCATCGGCATATAGATGATGACGCGGTCGCCCTTGGTCACGCCTTTTTCGACCAAAGCACCGGCGACTTTCTCGACGCGGTCTTTCAGTTCGGCATAGGTGGTTTTCGACTGACGGCCGGTGATCGGGCTGTCATAGATGATGGCCACCTGATCGGCGCGTCCATTTTCAACGTGACGGTCCACTGCGTTGTAGCAGGTGTTGACCATCCCGTCCGAGAACCATTCGTATAGCGGGGCGTTGCCGTCAAAGAGCGCCTTGGTGGGGGCCTTGTCCCAGCTGATGGCTTGGGCCGCGTCCATCCAGAACTTTTCTGGGTTCGATTGCCACGCCGCGTAAACGTCTTTGTATGCCATGGTGCACATCCTCCAATTTCCCTTGATGAATGTGTTACGCCGCTACGACCTATCCGGGCAAGAACCGTGTTGGACGTAGCGTCACATTATCGCGGAAAATTTGCAGGGCGGTGGAAAATTGCCTGCAAATTTTTGCAAACCCCAGTGTTTTGAGGGATCTGAGTTTGAAAAAGGCGGGGTTTGCAAAATTGCAAACTCCGCCTTGCAAAGTTTCGCAGGGAATCGTTTAGCCGTAATGCGCAACCGGTGTTCCGGCGATGGCAGACATGTTCAAAAGTCCGCGTGCGGTGATCGAAGGCGTCACGATATGGGCGCGGTTGCCCATGCCCATCAGGATCGGTCCGACCTCCAGTCCCCCACCTTTCACTTTCAGCGTATTGCGCACTGCGCTGGCTGCATCTGTGTTGGCGAAAACCAGCACGTTTGCAGGTCCGTCAAAGCGGGCAGCAGGGAACAGACGGCGACGTACTTCGGGATCCAACGCGGCGTCCACGTGCATTTCGCCCTCATAGGCAAAGTCGCGCGGGGCAGCGTCCAGAATGTCGAGAGCACCGCGCGCACGCGCACCGCTGTCTCCTCCATGATTGCCGAATTGCGAATACGAACAGACAGCGATTTTGGGTTCAACGCCAAACCGACGCACGTGGCGGGCCGCGGCGCAGACGGTTTCGGCGATTTGTTCGGCGCTGGGCGTGTTGTGTACGTGGGTGTCCGCGATGAACAGCGGGCCGTCCTGAAGGATCATCAAGCTCAACGCTCCGACCGGATGCAGTGCTTCATGGCCCAAAATCTGCTGGATATAATTCAAGTGCCACAGATATTGCCCGAACGTACCGGCAATTAGACTGTCCGCATGACCCAAATGGACCATGATGCCCCCGATGGCGGTGGTGTTCGTGCGCATGATCGCCTTGGCCAGATCGGGCGTCACGCCCTTGCGGGCCATCAGTTCGTGATAGGCGCTCCAATAATCGCGATAACGGTCATCTCGTTCAGGGTTTACGACCTCGAAATCACGACCGGGCACGATCGACAGGCCAGCCCGTTCAGCGCGAAGGGCGATCACGTCCGGACGCCCGATCAGGATTGGCGCGTCTGTGGTTTCCTCAATCATCGCATTGGCGGCCCGCAATACGCGCTCGTCCTCGCCCTCGGCAAAGACAATGCGACGTTCGGCGGTGCCTGCGGCTTCGAAAACCGGGCGCATGATCAGCGCGGATTTGAAGACCGAGCCGTCCAGCTTCGACTTGTAGGCATCCAGATCGGCGACCGGACGGGTCGCTACCCCACTTTCCATCGCGGCCTTGGCCACGGCGCTGGCGACCACGCCCATCAAGCGCGGATCGAACGGTTTTGGGATCAGGTAGTCTTCGCCAAAGGTCAGCTGTTCGCCTTTGTACGCAGCTGCGGCCTCGGCCGAGGTGGTGGCGCGGGCCAGTGCTGCGATGCCTTCGATGCAACCCAACTGCATGGCGTCGTTGATTTCGGTCGCGCCGACATCCAAGGCGCCCCGGAAAATGAAGGGAAAACACAGTACGTTGTTGACCTGATTGGGAAAATCCGAGCGCCCCGTTGCCATGATTGCATCTGGCGCAACCTTGCGCACCTCGTCTGGCATGATTTCGGGCGTTGGGTTGGCAAGGGCAAACACGATCGGGCGGTCGGCCATCTTGGCCACCATCTCGGGCTTCAGAACGCCGGGGCCGGAAAGGCCAAGAAACAGATCTGCGCCTTCGATCACGTCATCCAGGCCCGCCGGGCTGTTGCCCTGTGCATATGCTGCTTTCTGTGGCGTCATGTCTTTTTCGCGGCCTTGATAGACCAAGCCTTCGATGTCGCAGAGCCAAACATTCTCGCGTTTGACGCCCAGCTTCAGCAGCATATTCAGGCAAGCAATGCCGGCAGCCCCGCCACCGGTCGAGACGACTTTGATATCCTCAAAGGATTTTCCTGCCACTTTCAGTGCATTGGTGGCCGCTGCCCCAACCACGATGGCGGTTCCGTGCTGATCATCGTGAAAGACAGGGATGTTCATCCGTTCGCGGCAGATTTGTTCAACGATGAAACAATCGGGGGCCTTAATGTCTTCAAGGTTGATCGCGCCAAAGCTTGGTTCCATCGCACAGACGATCTCGGCCAGCTTTTCGGGATTGGATTCGTTCAGCTCAATGTCGAAGCAATCGATATTGGCAAACTTCTTGAACAAAACCGCCTTGCCTTCCATCACAGGCTTTGAGGCCAGCGCCCCAATGTTGCCCAACCCCAGTACGGCGGACCCATTGGAGACAACCGCGACCAGATTGCCGCGTGCCGTGTAACGACTTGCTACTGAAGGATTTTTTGCGATCTCTACGCAGGCTTCAGCTACGCCTGGCGAATAGGCAAGGCTTAGGTCGCGCCCATTTGCCATCGGCTTTGTCGCGCGGATCTCAAGCTTTCCGGGCTGTGGAAATTCGTGATAATCCAGAGCGCGTTTGCGCAGATAGCTGTCTTCGGACATCGGGGTCTCCCAAGGTTTAGATTAGATAGTTTAACTTTAAACCATCTTGCCTCCACCACCCCGATACACCAGCAGTGCAAGGGCAATCAAGTCTGCTCAATGTACAATAGCATGGCATTACCTTGCGGCCAGCCCCTTGATGCTCGGATTGCGCTTGCATCCGAGAATGCAGAGGTTCAGGGTTGCGGGATAGATTTTTTTGCAGGAGCGGATCATGTCGCTGTTGGAAGCTGCCAAGGCCGTGCGTGAAAATGCGCATGCCCCATATTCAAACTTCAAGGTCGGCGCTGCGCTACGCACAAGCGCGGGCGTTGTGCATGTCGGGTGCAATGTCGAGAACATCGCCTATCCAGAAGGGACTTGCGCTGAAGCAGGCGCGATTGCTGCGATGTGTGCAGCGGGCGAACGCGAGATTGCCGAGGCGCTGGTGATCGCGGACGCCCCCTTACCGGTTACGCCCTGCGGTGGCTGCCGTCAGAAACTGGCCGAGTTTTCCGGCCCTGATGTGAAAATTACCATGATGACGATGGGGGGTGAACGCCTGACCATGACCATGGCTGAACTTCTGCCCGGAGCTTTCGGTGCCGCGCATATGGAGAACACATGACCCGCGCCTTCGTAATTGTAATGGATAGCGTGGGCTGCGGTGGCGCCCCCGACGCACACAAGTTTTTTAACAACAAGACCGTGCCGGATACCGGAGCAAACACGCTGGCCCATATCGCGCAAGCCTGCGCCGAGGGGCGTGCCGAAGATGGGCGCTCGGGCCCGCTTTCCGTACCCAATCTGGATGCTTTGGGACTGGGTGCCGCGATCCGTCTGGCGTCGGGTGATCAAACGCCGGGGATGACAGCCTCGCCCACCGGACTGTGGGGGGCAGCAGAAGAAGTCTCGCCAGGAAAAGACACGCCCACGGGTCATTGGGAGATTGCGGGCGTTCCCTTGCCTTGGGATTGGGGATACTTCCCCGACACCGTTCCCGCCTTTCCCGAAGATGTAACTACCGCTATCTGCAAAGCTGCTGGAGTGGACGGTATTCTGGGCGACAAGCATGCTTCGGGTACGGTCGTTTTGGACGAACTAGGGGCAGAGCATATCCGTACCGGGCGACCCATCGTTTATACCTCGGTCGACAGCGTCATTCAGATCGCCGCGCACGAGGAACACTTCGGGCTAGACCGGCTCTATGCCGTGTGTGAAGCCATCGCGCCCATGGTTCATGACATGCGGATCGGCCGCGTCATCGCGCGCCCCTTCTTGGGGTCCGAGGCCAAAGGATTCACCCGCACAACCAACCGCCGTGACTTTGCCATGACACCGCCAGAACCCACGCTGTGCGATTGGGTGACGGATGCGGGCGGCAAAGTGCATGCTATTGGCAAGATTGGGGATATTTTCGCACATCGTGGGATCTCGAACGTACGCAAAGGGGCTGATGCCGACCTGATGGAGTATCTGGTGGCCTCATTCGACGGCGCGCAAGACGGTGATTTGGTTTTTGCCAATTTTGTCGAATTTGACACGAAATACGGCCACCGTCGCGACATCGCGGGCTATGCTCGCGCCTTGGAATGGTTCGACAGCCAAGTACCGCGCGTACTGGGCAAAATGCGCGCGGGCGATCTGGTCCTGTTCACCGCAGATCACGGAAACGATCCCAGCTGGGTCGGCACGGATCACACCCGCGAGCGTGTGCCTGTAGTTGCGGCCGGGCTTGGTGCCCGCGAAGTTGGGCAAGTCGGGTTTTCAGATATAGGTGCGTCAGTTGCAGCGCATCTGGGGCTGAACGCGCGCGGGGCAGGGAGGTCGTTTCTGTGAGCTTTAAAGAACTGCCCAAGGTCGAGCTGCACTTGCATATCG
Organism: Aliiroseovarius sp. S253; assembly: GCF_049800855.1. NCBI lineage: Bacteria > Pseudomonadati > Pseudomonadota > Alphaproteobacteria > Rhodobacterales > Paracoccaceae > Aliiroseovarius > Aliiroseovarius sp. S253. The sequence goes on from NZ_JBNAFW010000001.1 coordinate 530,810, forward strand.
AAGGTGGCGCGCCGCCAGCGTTTATCAGGTCCTTGGCCAAGGAAAAGTCCGTTGATCTTTCGAAAATCTTCACCGAAGACGGCGGGTATGCCTATCGTGACTTCTGGCATTTCCTCGAAGTGTACGAGGCCGCAACATCCGTCCTGACCGGGCCAGAAGAATTTCGCCGCCTGACCAAAGCAGTGCTGGAATCCTGCGCCGAACAAGGTGTCGTCTATGCTGAAACCTTCCTGTCGCCGGACTTCTGCGGTGGGCGTGATCTGGCCGCGTGGAAAGATTACCTTGCCGCCATACAGGACGCCGCCGACGAGGCCGAGCGCGATATGGGCATTACCCTTCGCGGAATCATAACCTGTATCCGCCATTTCGGCCCTGATCTGGCTCGCGAAACTGCGTATTGCGCGCAGGAAACTGCGGGCGATTTTATCACGGGCTTTGGTATGGGCGGGGATGAGAAGTCGGGCAGTCAGGGCGATTTTTCCTATGCGTTCGACATGGCGCGCGAGGCGGGCTTGCGTCTGACCACCCATGCAGGTGAATGGAACGGACCCGACGAGGTGCGCGCCGCATTGGACGATCTGAAAGTCGAACGTATTGGCCACGGCGTGCGCGCGATCGAGGATCTGGCGCTGGTGGACCGTCTGGCCGAGGATGGAGTGACTCTGGAAGTCTGCCCCGGCTCGAATGTGTTTCTGGGGGTATATCCCAACCTGGCTTCGCACCCGATTGCCAAATTGCGCGAACGCGGGGTGAAAGTGACCGTGTCGACGGACGATCCCCCATTTTTCCGTACCGACATGAACAAGGAATACGAAGACCTGTCGCGACAATTCGGTTGGACGGCAGAAGATTTTCGCGAACTGAACATGGTGGCTATAGATGCCGCGTTCTGCGACGACGCCACCCGCACCCGCATCCGCAAACAATTGGAGACGCAAGATGTATGATCACCTGACCGTTGTTGATCACCCCCTGATCCAGCACAAGCTGACATTGATGCGGGATGAAGCCACACCCACCTGTCTGTTCCGACAGCTTCTACGCGAGATCAGCCAGCTGCTGGCCTATGAGGTGACGCGTGAGCTTCCAATGACATCCAAGCGCATCACCACGCCGATGCAGGAAATGGATGCGCCTGTTCTTGCCGGTCGCAAGCTTGCGCTCGTGTCGATCTTGCGCGCAGGCAACGGGTTGCTGGATGGCGTATTGGAACTGATCCCGTCGGCCCGCGTTGGTTTTGTCGGTCTTTATCGTGACGAAGAAACTCTGGAGCCGGTCGAGTATTACTTCAAAGTGCCCGAAGCGATTGACGAACGTCTGGTGATTGCTGTTGATCCGATGCTGGCCACGGGCAACAGCTCGGTCGCGGCGATTGACATGCTGAAGAAGGCTGGTGCCAAGGACATCCTGTTCATGTGCCTTCTGGCCGCACCGGAAGGTGTTGCGCGCATGAAGGAAGCCCATCCCGATGTGCCGATCATCACGGCATCGCTTGATGAGAAACTGAATGAGAAGGGCTATATCGTTCCGGGTCTAGGTGACGCAGGCGACCGGATGTTCGGCACAAAGTAAATATAAGTAGCTTCGGCTGCGAAACGGGCGCCCGTCTGGCCATCAGATCGGCGCCCTTTTTATTCGCCGCAGATCCCTTGCAGCCTTACCCAATCATCATCAGACAAAAGAGGCTTGGCGCTGGCTTCAGGCACCGGATCTGCTTCAATCAGGTGTAGTGTCGACTCACCGGTCAGATCCAACGCATAGGCATAGGGCGTCGCGCTGATGTCTTGCGCCTTGAACCGTTCTAGAAGCGCAGTGGCCTGTACCTCGGATTGGGGCGCGATCAGAAGATCTTCAGCATATTGGTCAATTGCCGCCTCGGGCAGATATCCGGTCGTCAAAAGCCGCACTGTTCCGCGCAGGCCAACATGGTCTAGCAGCGGTAATATCGGATCCGTGCTATCACGACGCAGTTCCTCGGCCAGAAGAAAGCCTGCCAATACGTCCGGATGTTCGAAATCTTCAATCAATGCGCGGTTCAGAAGAGTGATATTCCCCGGCAAATGCTTGGAACTTTGCACACCAGACGACAGCACGACCACGCGAAGGTTCTGATTGCTCGTTGTTTTGCGCGCCAGTCGGGTCAACACAGAACGTCCCTCGCGGCCACGGCATTCCTGCCCGGTGATGCGTCCGATCCGTGTCAGGATTTGCTGTCCAATAGCGGCGCGCGTAGGTTCGGGCACTACCGACACCGTATAGCTGCGCAACGCGCCGGGCAGCCAGAAAACAGCCAGTATCAGCAGAAACGCCAGAATGCCCGCTGTCACCAAGTGGCGCAACCGACCGGGATGAGGGCGGCGACGCTCGATCAGCTTGCGCACCTTTTCAAGCGCGCGGATCATCTCGTCATCTTCGGTCTCCAGCTCTTCCGTGGCATCATCGCCGGGGCGGAAGATTGCTGGACGTTCGCCGGGATTGACGCGCTGGATCGCGGGCAGGGACCAATGGTTCAACACGTTCTCGCGCATGTCCGAGATCGTCAGCGTTGCATCCCCAAGAGACAATAGGACATCCAGCCTTTGCGCCCCCTCTTCGGGGCGCCAAAGGGCTGTGGCCTCAAGCCGGTCATATTTGGTTAGGGCCGTCATGTTCGGACGGGGCTTTCTGCTCGTTCTTAATTGGACGCAGAATAGCGCCAACCAACCCGCCCGGCAATCGGAACTGCTTTAGTCTTCGGAACGTGCCCAGTCACGCAGCTGAAATTTCTGGATTTTCCCGGTCGAGGTCTTGGGAAGCTCGCAGAATTCGATCCGCTTCGGGGTTTTGAACCCAGCCAAACGTTCGCGGGCAAAAGCGATCAACTCTTCCTCGCTTGCGTCGGTGCCGTCTTTCAGCTCGATATAAGCGCAGGGGATCTCGCCCCATTTGTCATCGGGCTTGGCGACTACGGCGCACAGGCTGACGGCAGGGTGATGCATCAGCACGCCTTCAACCTCGACCGAGCTGACGTTTTCGCCGCCCGAGATGATGATGTCTTTTGAGCGGTCGGTGATCTTGATATAGCCATCCGGCGTTTGAAAGGCGACGTCGCCCGAATGGAAATACCCGCCCTGAAACGCCTCGGTGGTGGCTTCATGGTTCTTCAGGTAGCCTTTCATGACCGAGTTGCCTCGGATCATGATCTCGCCCGTGGTTTCGCCATCCATGGGGACTTGCGCCATTGTCTCGTCCAGCACAGTGATGTCCTCCATCTGCGGGAAGGCGACGCCTGTGCGGGCCTTGATCGCGGCGCGGTCGTCTTGTGGAAGCTCGTCCCATTCGGGGCCATTCCAAAGACATTCTGTCACGTGGCCATAGGTTTCCGTCAGGCCGTAAACCTGTGTGACGTTGAAGCCCAAGGGTTCGATCGCGGCCAAGGTGGCCGCAGCGGGCGGGGCGCCTGCGGTGAAGACCTCGACCACGTGATCGAAGCTGCGGCGATGTTCGTCAGGGGCGTTCACGATCATATTCAGCACGATCGGCGCGCCGCCAAAATGGGTCACGCCCTCATCCGCGATGGCGTCGTAGACGGCCTTCGCGGTGATCGCGCGGCAGCACACCACGGTGCCGCCCAGAACCGGCATCATCCAGGTGTGGTTCCAGTTGTTGCAGTGAAACAGCGGCACGATGGTCAGGTAGCGCGGGTAAAGCTGCATGTTCCAGCTAATCGGCGTGCCCATCGTCATCAAATAGGCACCGCGATGGTGATAGACCACGCCCTTCGGCCGCCCGGTGGTGCCCGAGGTATAGTTCAGTGCAAGGCTTTCCCATTCATCCTCCGGCATGATCCAGTCGAAATCTGGGTCTCCGCTTTCCAGCAGATCTTCGTATTCGGGATGGCGACCCGAGGCCGGGAAACCCGCGTCGGGGGCGGCGACTTCGATGATTTCGGGCTGCTGCACGCCATCGTTCGACATCTGCTTAAGGGCCGCTTCGGCCAACGGCACCAGTTCGGAGTCGACCAGTACGGCTTTGGCGGCACCATGGCCAAAAATATAAGCAACCGTGTCGACGTCCAATCGGGTGTTGATCGTGTTCAGAATCGCCCCACAGGCGGGAATGCCAAAGCTGGCTTCGACATGGGCCAGAGTGTTGTGCAAAAGCGTGCCGACCACATCACCGGGCTGGATTCCGCGCGCTGCCAAAGCCGAGGCCAACCGGCTGACACGCCCGTGATATTCGCGATAGGTCAGGCGCCGATCACCCTCGATCACAGCCTCGCGGTTGGGAAACACCTTTGCGGCACGTTGTAGATGTGAAAGCGGGGTCAGGGGCACAAAGTTTGCCGCACATTTATCCAGCCCGCGTTCGTCTGCCATCCAACCCATTCTCACTCCTCCCAAAGCGATGTGTTTTCTTAACCTGTGTCGTTTTCAGAGTGGACCCCAGTGTGCCCCCTGTGGTCAATGGCCCTGAGAGGCTTTTCGGGTAAGGAAAACGACATGGCGGCGGACAGACCATTGGCAGCGGCGGGATTTGTCTTTGCCGCGATGTTCTTTCTGGGGTTCTTCGACAACCTTGTCCGCCAGATCGCGCCCGAGCTTGGGTTGTGGCAGTTCCACCTAATGCGGACCATCATGGCCTTTGGGCTCTTTGCGTTGATGTCCTTGTCGGATCGCGTTCGATTGCGCCCAATTCGGGCTTGGGCCGTTATGGTGCGCGGAGGTCTGGCGGCCATTGCGATGCTGTTTTACTTCGGCGGGTTGGGCTTTTTGCCCGTGGGGCAGGTGGCCTCGGGGCTGTTTACCGCGCCGATTTGGGTGATGCTGATCTCGGCCTTGTTCTTTGGAAAACCCATTGGGTTCACGCGGATGGGGGCGGCCCTTGTGGGCTTCGTCGGCGTAGTGATCGTGCTGGACCCATTTAGCGAAGGCATTCGCCCAGCGGTCGTTGTCCCGATGGCGGCGGGGTTCTTCTATGCGTTGGGGGCAATCGCGACGCGGCAATGGTGCGAGGGGGAATCAGCCCTGTCCATGCTGGCGGCTTTTTTCCTGTGCTTGGGCGTGTTTGGTGCGATTGGAACCGTCGTGATGACGGTCTGGCCGCATGAGGTGCCAATGGGCGCGGATGGGTTCATCTTGCGCGGTGTCGTATGGCCCAGCGGTTGGGCGCTCTTCATCACCTTCTTGCAAGCGATTGGTTCGATTTTAGGAGTCGGGCTTTTGTTCCGCGGCTATCAGTTGGGCGATCCGGCGCAAGTCGCGATCTATGAATACTCGCTTTTGGGCTTTGCTGCGGCGTGGAGCTTTGTCCTTTACGGTGATCGGTTGGGGCCGAGCGCGGTTTTAGGCATGGTGTTGATCGTGGTGTCAGGCATCGTCATCACACTTCGGTCGCGCGAAAGCTAATCGGATACCATTCAAAAAAGAAACGGCCCGAAGTAACTCCGGGCCGTTTGCGTGTTTTAAGGTATGGATCAAGCCGCGTCTTGGGCGCTGTCGAAGCGACCATAGAAGGTCTCGCCTTTTTCGGCCAAATCACGGAGCAGGGCAGGCGTCGTGAAACGCGCGCCGTGGGCGTCAGTCAGGCCGTCGCAGATCTCGACCGCTTTGTCGGCGCCAATCATGTCCAGCCAGCTGAACGGCCCACCCGACCACGGGGCAAAGCCCCACGCCAGGATCGCGCCAACGTCGCCTTCGCGGATGTCTTCCAGAACGCCTTCTTCAAGTGCACGGACGGCTTCCAAAACCTGGCTCATCATCAGGCGATGTTTTACTTCGGTCAGGTCAGGCTGATCGTCTGCCAACGGGAACTTGTCGCCAAGACCTTCCCACAGACCGGTGCGTTTGCCCTTTTCGTCGTAGTTATAGAAACCAGCGTTCGACTTGCGGCCCAAGCGGCCTTCGTCAGCCATCCAGAAGATGATGTCGTCGACGGCTGCATCCGGGTAGTCATCACCCATCGCTGCCTTGGTCGCCTTGGCGATCTTCACGCCCAGATCAATCGAGGTCTCATCGACCAGCTGCAGCGGCCCAACCGGGAAGCCCAGCAGTTTCGCAGCGCCTTCGACCAGCGCGGGCGACACGCCCTCGCCAACCATGCGCATGCCTTCGTTGATGTAAGGAATGATGCAACGGTTGCAGTAGAAGAAACGCGCGTCGTTCACGACGATTGGCGTTTTGCGGATCTGGCGCACATAGTCGAGCGCCTTGGCCACAGCACGCGGACCGGTTTCCTTACCCTTGATGATCTCGACCAGCATCATCCGCTCGACAGGTGAGAAGAAGTGGATGCCGATGAACTGATCAGGACGTTCAGACGCTTTGGCCAGCTCGGTGATCGGCAGGGTCGAGGTGTTGGTGGCATAGATGCAATCGGGGCCAACGACGGCCTCGACCTTCTTGGTCATTTCGGCCTTCACGCCCACGTCCTCGAAGACCGCCTCGATGATCAGGTCTGCGCCTTTCAGCGCGTCCAGATCAGTGGTGGCGGTGATCGCCGACAGAACGGCCTCTTTCTTCTCGGGCGTGGCTTTCTTGCGGGCGATGCCTTTGTCCAGATAGCCCTCGGAATAGGCCTTGCCGCGATCGGCAGCTTCTTGGGTCTGGTCGATCAGAACGACCTCCATGCCAGCCATGGCGGATACCAGCGCAATGCCAGCCCCCATCATGCCTGCGCCCAACACGCCGACTTTCTTGACCGACTGATCATCAACGTCCTTGGGACGCACAGCGCCTTTTTCCAAGGCTTGCTTGTTGATGAAAAGTGAGCGGATCATGGCAGACGAAGACGGGTTCATCAGCACGTTCACGAACCAACGGCATTCCACGCGCAGTGCGTCGTCAAATGGCACCATTGCACCTTCATAGACGGCTGCCAGCAAAGCTTTAGCCGCCGGATAGACGCCATTGGTCTTGCTGTGGATCATTGCAGCCGCGCCAACGAAGGTTTGGAAACCCGCAGGGTGATAGGGCGCGCCGCCGGGCATTTTGTAACCCTTGGCGTCCCATGGTTTCACGATATCCGCGTCGGTTGCGTTCAGCACCCACTCTTTCGCGCGGGCTTGCAGCTCTTCGGGTGCGACGACCTCGTCAATCAGGCCAGCAGCTTTGGCTTTGGCCGGGGCAACGGTTTTGCCTTCCAGCAGGAACGGAGCCGCCGCCATCGCGCCCATCTTGCGAACTAGACGGGTAGTGCCGCCTGCGCCCGGGAAGATGCCGACCATGATTTCGGGCAGGCCGATCTTGGCCTTCGGGTTGTCCGCCGCGATGATGCGGTGACAGGACAGCGGGATTTCCAGACCGATGCCAAGCGCGATGCCGGGCAGGGCGGCGACAATCGGTTTGCCGCCTTTGTTGGTCTTCGGGTCCATACCTGCACGTTCGATTTTGCGCAGCACGCCGTGCATACCCATAACGCCGTCGAACAGACCCTGCGCCGGGTTGTCGCCTGCGTCGTTCTTCATCTGAGCGATGACATTCAGGTCCATACCGCCAGCGAAGTCCTTCTTCGCCGAGGTAATGATCGCGCCTTTCACGGCGTCGTCGGCCAGAACGGTGTCGATATGGGCGTCCAGCTCGCGCAAGGCGTCATAGGACAGCACATTCATGGACTTGTTGGGAACATCCCAAGCAATGGTGGCGACGCCATCGGCGTCCACGGAATAGTGAAAATCAGCCATAGTTACGTCTCCCTCTTACACGCGTTCGATGATGGTTGCGGCGCCCATGCCCGAGCCGATGCAAAGCGTGGCCAGACCGGTTTCCTTGTCGGTGCGCTCCATTTCGTCCAGCAGAGCGCTGAGGATCATCGCGCCGGTGCCGCCCAGCGGGTGGCCCATGGCAATCGCGCCACCGTTCACGTTTACCTTGTTGGTGTCGGCATCAAAGGCTTGGATGAAACGCAGCACGACGGATGCGAAGGCCTCGTTCACCTCAAACAGGTCGATGTCGCCGAAATTCATGCCAGCAGCCTGCAGCACACGCTCGGTCGCTGGAACCGGACCGGTCAGCATGATCGTCGGATCAGTGCCCACTTTGGACGTCGCACGTACGCGCGCACGGGGCTTGATGCCATGCCGCTCGCCGAACTCTTTGTTGCCGATCAGGATAGCCGCAGAGCCATCTGCAATGCCGGACGAGTTGCCAGCGTGGTGCACGTGGTTGATCTTTTCCAGATGCGGGTATTTCAGCAGAGCCACGGCATCAAAGCCGGGCATCTGTTCGCCCATCATTTGGAACGATGGGTTCAACCCGCCAAGCGTTTGCATCGTGGTTTCGCGGATCATCTCGTCCTCGGCCATCACGGTCAGGCCGTTCTGATCGGTGACGGGGATGATCGACTTGAAACGACCGTCTGCGCGGGCAGCTGCGGCGCGTTTCTGACTTTCGACCGCATAGGCATCGCAGTCATCACGGCTGAAACCATATTCGGTCGCGATGATGTCGGCCGAGATGCCCTGCGGTACGAAATAGGCTTTCATGGCAAGATGCGGGTCAGCAGCAATCGCGCCACCGTCCATGCCCATCGGCACGCGGCTCATGCTTTCAACGCCGCCCGCGATATATGCGTCGCCTGCGCCGCCCTTCACTTGGTTGGCCGCCATGTTCACAGCTTCCAAGCCCGAAGCGCAGAAACGGTTGATCGACACGCCCGGAATACGCTCGTCCAAATCGGAATACAGCACCGAGGAGCGGGCCAAACACGCACCTTGTTCACCCACTTGGGTCACGTTGCCCCAGATCACATCCTCGACGGCGTGGCCTTCAAGGTTGTTACGCTCTTTCAGCGCATTCAGCGCTACGGAAGACAGGCGCACCGCTGTCACTTCGTGCAGCGTGCCGTCTTTTTTGCCCTTGCCACGCGGGGTGCGCACGGCGTCATAGATATAGGCGTCGGTCATCGTTCGTCCTTTCGAAATCACGCGCGGTCCGCAGGGGAACCGGGCATCAGGTCATAGGGGTGTTTCCAGCCGGGCGTTTCCGAGATTCGGGTCAGCCAGGCGTCAATTGCGGGCCATTCGGCGCGGTCAAAGCCGAAGGGTTCAGGATAGAAAAGGTAACCAGCACAAGAGATATCAGCGATGGTAAGCTGATCGCCGACCAGCCAGTCGCGGGTCGACAGCTCAGCTTCCAGTGTTTTGTAGGCACCCTTCAGGCGGCCTTGGTTGAAGGCAATCACCTCGGTCGGGCGTTTGTCTTCCGGCAGGAAGTTCATCAGGAAACGGGTCACCCCGGCCATCGAGGACATCTTGTGATTGTCCCAGAACTGCCAGCGCAGAATTTCGCGGCGCTCGTCTGCGCTGCGTCCACCGAGCTTGCCGGATTTCGACGCGACATAGTCCTGAATGGCTCCGGATTGCGACAGAGTTACGTTGCCGTCCACCATCACCGGAACCTCGCCCATCGGGTTGATCTCGCGATATTCCGGGCTGCGGGTTTCGCCGTTGAAGAAGTCAACAAAGACCGGTTCCCACTCTAGCCCGGACAATTCCAGCGCCAATGCGGCCTTATAGGCGTTTCCACTTTCGCCGAAGCAGTAGAGTTTAATCGTCATGGCGTCCCCTCCCAGAGATGTTGTTTTAGCGTTTGCGGGCTTCCAGCTCGGCTGTGAACAGGCGCAGCCGTTCGTTCAGATTGTCTTGCTTTGTCACACTGTCGAAATTTTCGAAGAGAAAGGACAGGGCTTCATTTTCATCAAGCCCTGCCTCGCGTGCGAAACGTTTCAATCGACGGTGGCCTTCCTCGGTCATTGCGCAGGGAAAGCGGCGGGTCATTTTGAAACGTTTTGGCATCGTATCTCCTTAGATCAAGCGCGGATCAAAACAGTTCCGCGTCCAGTGCCATCACCGTATCCGCACCGCTTTCGATCCGTGCCAGATGCATGCCCGTGGCAGGCAGGCGGCGTGCCATATAGTAGCGCGCGGTGGTCAGCTTGGTCTCATAGAACGTCGCGTCGCCTTCACCGGTAGCCAAAGCGTCCAGAGCGGCGCGGGCCTGACGGGCCCACATGAAGCCAAGGCAGACGTGGCCAAAAAGGTGCATGAAGTCATACGACCCGGCCAAAGCATTGTTGGGGTTTTTCGCGGCCGATTGCATGAAATACATGGCCGAGCTTTGCAGATGCTTCGACGCTGTTTTCAGCGGTTCGATGAAGTCTTTCATCTCGTCGCTATCCTGCTCTTTGCAATAGCCTTTGATCATCTCGAAGAACGCCATGATCGGCTTGCCACCGTCTGCGGCCAGTTTGCGGCCCACAAGGTCAAGCGCCTGAACGCCGTTGGCGCCTTCATAGATCTGAGTGATGCGGGCGTCGCGAGTGAACTGGCTCATGCCATGTTCTTCGATATAGCCATGGCCACCATAGACCTGCTGTGCCAGCACGGTCATGTCATAGCCCTGATCGGTCAGGAAACCTTTCAGAACCGGTGTCATCAGGCTGATCAGCCCATCGGCGTCTTTGTCTTCAGCGCGATGTGCTTGGTCGATCAGTTGCGCGCCCCACAGAAGGAATGCACGTGCGCCTTCACAGAAGCTTTTCTGATCCATCAGCGAACGACGAATGTCCGGGTGTACGATCAAAGGATCGGCGGGACCATCAGGGTTCTTTACGCCGGTTACGTCACGTCCCTGAAGGCGGTCTTTGGCATAGATGACGGCGTTCTGATACGCAGCCTCGGCTTGAGCCAGACCTTGCATCGCGACGCCCAGACGGGCTTCGTTCATCATGGTGAACATGGCGCGCATGCCTTTGTGCAGGTCGCCAAGCAAGAAGCCCGTTGCCTCGTCATAGTTCATGACACAGGTCGAGTTTCCGTGGATGCCCATCTTATGTTCGATATTGCCGACCGAGACGCCGTTGCGTGTTCCGACCGAGCCATCGTCGTTCACGTTGAACTTTGGAACGATGAACAGCGACACGCCTTTGATGCCCTCGGGGCCACCGGGGATTTTCGCCAGTACAAGGTGAATGACGTTGTCCGACATGTCGTGATCGCCGGCCGAGATGAAAATCTTCTGGCCCGAGATCTTGTACGACCCATCGTCTTGCGGTTCGGCTTTGGTGCGCATCAAACCCAGATCGGTGCCGCAATGCGGTTCCGTCAGGTTCATGGTTCCGGTCCATTCGCAGCTGACCATCTTCGGCAGGAAGGTTGCTTTCTGTTCGTCCGTGCCATGCGCCAGAATGGCTGAAGCCGCACCATGGGTCAGCCCCTGATACATGGTGAAGGCTTGGTTCGCTGACGAAAACAGCTCGCCCACCGCGGTTCCCAACAGAACGGGCATGTTCTGGCCGCCGAATTCTTCCGGCATGTCCAGTCCAGTCCAGCCGCCCTCTTTCATCTGTTCGAAAGCAGCTTTGAACCCGGTTGGGGTGTAGACAACACCGTTTTCCAGCCGACAGCCTTCCTGATCGCCCACAACATTCAGCGGGGTCAGAACCTCGCTTGCGACCTTACCGGCTTCTTCCAACACAGCGCTGGTGAAGTCACGTTCAAGGTCGGCATAACCGGGGATGTCCGATTGATCAGCCTTCAGTACATCGTGCAGTAGAAAGGCCATGTCTTGGGTGGGCGCGGTATAGCTTGGCATGTCGAGCGTCCTTTGTCTGGTTTAACTGTCTTCGTCGAAAGAGGCGATGGTCTTATCCGCCCATCCAATTTGTTCAGTCAGATCAGAGATCGCGTCGTTCAACTCGTCACGCTGCTGCTTAAGGCCTTCAAGGTGCCGCCGTGCGGCCTCTGTGCTGCGAACCAACTGCGTCTGCTGCTGATCGCCCATGTCGTAAAGGTCCAAAAGCTGGCGAATTTCTTCCAGTGCAAAACCAAAGCGTTTGCCGCGCAGGATCAGTTTCAGACGTGCCCGGTCACGTTTGGTGAACAGGCGTTTCTGGCCCTCCCGGATCGGGGAAAGCAGTTCCTTCGCTTCGTAAAAGCGCAATGTCCGCGCTGTGACGTCGAACGCTTCGCACATTTGGCGAATGGTCATAAGATCGTCGGTCATTCGATACTCCATACATTTCCGACACTGGCCACTGATCTGACCAGTTCCGTCTACAATATATGTTTACGTTTACGTAAATGTAACGTGACGTCGCGTCTTTTCTTGTCGTGGCGTAAAGCCTGATTTTAAAGGGAATGCGCAAGGGGCTGATTTTCAATCAAAAATCGATTTCCCCAAGGGCAAGTCTTTTTTCAAGTTTATGCTGGGTACATTCCCCAAGGCGCGTGGACACCGATAGACGATGCCGCGAATCGTCGCCCTTTTACGCGATTAGCCCAGCCCGTCGGCCACGTCGTCGCGTAGTTTCTGAAGGTCCGTAATGCTTTCCGAAAGCTCTTCATACTGAGTTCGCAGCGCCGACAATTGTCGGTCTGCAAGCTCGATCCAGGCCCGGTTTTGCGCATCGGTGCCTTTCTCATCATAGATCAGCAACCACTGGCGCAATTCTTCCAGCGAAAACCCGAAGCGGCGACCGCGCAGAATCAGTGTCATCCGCGCAACTTCGCGTGGCGTATAGAAGCGCGACCGTCCCTCTTTTTCGGGGGTCAGAAGCTCGATATATTCGTAATAGCGCAAGGTGCGCGGGGTGACATCGAACTTTGCGCACATCTCTTTGAATGTCAGGCGGTCGTCAGACATGGCGCTCCCCACGGTTTCACTTTTCCCAACCGTAAAGGACTGCGCCGGATGGCGCAATTCAGTAGAACCACGCGGTTGACTTGAATGTAGACACTTAGGCGTCAGTTCATGAAGCCGGGCACTAGGATATAGAATGCATAGGCAAGGATCACAGCGGGGACGGTGGAATACAGCGTCGCATAGATCGCGGCCTTCGGGTTCAACGCAATCGCCGGGAATAGGGCGTCACCATCGTTTGACACCGCGTTGCCCATCAAGGCCGCGAAAGGAATGATCCCGTTCAGATACAGCGTCGTGACCAGAACCTGAGGGCCACAGCCGGGGATCAGGCCTACGAGGACCCCCATCAAGGGCAGAAGCGGCGCGATCGATTGGAAAAGCAGTTCCAGATCCAGCCCACCAAACTCGGCCACATAGTCATAGGCCAGATAGGCTCCGATGACCCAGACCGAGATAAAGCTGGTTTCCTCGGCCATGCGGGTCAGGGGGCTGTCTTTGGCATTCGTCATGGCCGACACTTTTGACGTCGCCCAGATGGTAAGGCCAAGGAATGTGCCGACCAAAGCGATCCACATGATTGGGAGGCCGAAGATGTGTCCGACCTCGATCTGCGCCAGTTGTAGGGCACCGACATAGAGGCCCGGGATGGCCAAAAGCAGATAGGCCACGTCCTGAGGGCGGGTTTTGCCGATCAGCGGGGCAAGCTCGCAACCGGCCAGCGTCGAGGCGCGGTATTCTACTGTGTGGAAACGATCAACGATCCAGCCTGACAGGATGCCGACAGCAAGGGATAGGGGCAGCACAACCGCAGCCGCGTCAGGACGGGTTGCCAGCAGCAGGAAGGCGGCGTCGCCCATAGTGGCTGTCAAAGTGGCGACTACGGCACCGAACCCTACGTGCCCCGAGCTATAGGCTGCAACGACAACCACAGCACCACCACAACCGGGTGTCGCACCCAGCATCGCTGCCAATGGAACCTGTGCGCCTTTGGCGTTCGACAGAACCTCGCCGATATCGAACTTGAACAGCCGCTCTGCCCCGTAGAACAGAAGTAACGTAGCGGCAACAAATACCGAGACCTGCACATAGGCGTCGGTCATCAACTCGCGGGTCAGCGCGCCCAAATGGCCTGGCGCAATGGCCAGCGCGGCCATGATGGCCAACACCAGAAGGCGTTTGGGACGTCGCACACCGAAGGGCGTGGCTATGGTCGTGGCGTCTGTCATGTCGCTACTTTTAATTGCGAATAATTCTTAATTGCGAAACTAGGGGCTGGACGCGTGAATTGCAAGCGCCAATAAAAGACGTGAAAGCAAAAGGATATTGCCAATGATGAAAGGCATGACGGCCGAACAGAAGGCCGAGCTCGCGCGGAAGTTCACCGAGGCCATTCCGCATTGCAAGGCGCTGGGTATGGTGCTGGAAAAGCTGGAAGACGGCGAAGCGATCATGTCCATGCCGTATGATGAAAAGCTGATCGGGGATCCGCGCACCGGCGTCATCCACGGCGGCGCGGTATCAGCGCTTTTGGATACGTGCTGTGGCTCGGCGGTGATGAGCCACCCCAAAGCCCCCGCGATCACAGCGACGATCGATCTGCGTATTGACTATATGCGCCCGGCCACACCGGGTCAGAAGATCACAGCAAAAGCGACCTGCTACCACGTCACGCGCTCGGTCGCTTTTGTGCGTGCTGTGGCGTTGGACGAAGACGAGGGTCGCCCTGTTGCGACGGCCTCGGGGGCGTTTACTGCCGATGGCAACCCCAAGCGCCGCTCGACCGAGATTTCCAATGACATCACCGATGATGTCAGCGAAGGAGGTGCCGCATGAGCTTGCCCCCGAACCATAAACGCCCCGAACCGGTCGCGGTTGTGAAGCAACGTCGCGATGCCGCCCTATCAGGGCTGGTGGATGGCGTGCCTTACGTGCAGTTTCTGGGTATTCATGTCGAACGCCACGGAGACGAGCTGACGGCCATCTTGCCGTTTGACGACAAGCTCATCGGGAATCCGATGTTGCCTGCGATCCATGGCGGCGTGACCGCTGCGTTTCTGGAAACGGCTGCGGTGATCCAGCTTAGCTGGTCCACCCTGTGGGAGGACATGGAAAGCGGCGCCTTTGATCCCTCGACTCTTGGTCCGGACAACATGCCTTATCTGCCCAAGACCATTGATTTCTCGATCGACTATCTGCGGTCTGGGCTGCCACGCGATGCCTATGCACGCGCGCGGGTGGTGCGACAGGGGCGGCGCTATGCCTCGGTCCATGTGGAAGCATGGCAAGACAGACGCGAGAAGCTTTATGCGCAGGCGACCGGCCACTTCTTGATGCCCGGCTCGTGAACGGCCCCGCGCTGACCCATCGGCGCGTTCTGGCGGTTGCCGGGCCGATTGTTCTGTCCAATGTGACCGTACCCATTCTGGGGCTGGTGGATACTGGCGTCATCGGCCAGTTGGGTGCAGCGGTACCCATTGGTGCTGTCGGCATTGGGGCAGTGATCCTGTCGACCTTCTTTTGGCTCTTTGGTTTTCTGCGCATGGGCACAACCGGCCTGACCGCTCAGGCCCACGGAGCCGGACGACAGGGCGAGGTCGCCGCGATGCTGACCCGCGCCTTGTTGATTGCCGTTGTCGCGGGTTTGGCGCTTATTGCCTTGCAGGGACCACTTTTCTGGGCGGCGTTTCAGGTGGCTCCGGCGTCAGATGAGGTCGAAACACTGGCGCGCGACTACCTCGCCATCCGGATCTGGGGCGCACCTTTCGCCATCTCGGTCTATGCGTTTACCGGCTGGCTGATCGCTCTGGAACGCGCGCGATCCGTGTTGGTTCTACAAGTGGTGATGAACGGGGTGAACATCGGGCTGGACCTGTGGTTCGTGCTTGGGCTGGATTTGGGCGTCGAAGGTGTTGCGATTGCCACCCTTTTGGCAGAGTTCTCGGGCGCGGCGCTGGGCCTGTGGCTGTGCCGCGACATCTTCCGCAACCCGGCATGGTGCGACCGCGCGCGGGTGCTGGACGGGCCGACATTGAAGAATATGGCCGTGGTGAACACCGACATCCTTCTACGCTCGCTATTCATCATGGCGATTTTCACCAGCTTCACCTTCTATGGTTCAGGCCTGTCCGACACGGAACTCGCCGCAAATCAGGTGCTGATGCAGTTTCTGCATGTCACTGCCTATGCGATGGACGGATTCGCCTTCGGGGCCGAGGCGTTTGTCGGCCAAGCGCTTGGCGCCCGAAACCGCGTAGCCGTCAGGCGGGCATCTGTGATGTCCAGCATGTGGGGGGCCGGGATATCCTGCGCATTGGCGCTGGGCTTTTTGCTGGTCGGCGGCTGGGGCATCGACATCATGACCACCGCACCGGATGTGCGTCAGGTCGCGCGGGATTTCCTGCCATATATGATACTGGCCCCGCTTTTGGGTTGGCCTGCGTGGATGCTGGATGGGATATTCATCGGGGCCACGCGCACAAGCGACATGCGCAACATGATGATCCTGTCCGCTGCGATCTATTTTGCTGCGGTCTATGCCCTAATGCCCGCATTGGGCAATCACGGGCTGTGGGTCGCCCTGCTGATTTCCTTCGTAGCCCGAGGGGCAACGCTTGGCCTGCGCTACCCGGCGCTAGAGCGGTCGGCCGGTTAAAAGCGTTAGAGGATCTCCAACACACTTTCCGGAGGCCGCCCGATCCGCGCCTTGCCATCTTTCAACACGATGGGCCGTTCGATCAGGATGGGGTGTGCCAACATGGCGGCGATCAGATCGTCCTCGGGCGTGTCGGCGGACAGGCCCAGCTCTTTAAAGACCTTCTCACCCTTGCGCACTATCTCGATCGGTGTGACGGCCAACGCGGTCAGGACCGCCCGCAATTCTGCCTCACACGGCGCGTCTTCCAAATAACGGCGCACGGTTACGTCTTCGCCTTGCTCTTCCACCAACGCCAATGTCTGACGTGACTTCGAGCAGCGAGGGTTGTGCCAAATCTCGGTCATAGCCACGCCTCGCGTCCGGTGCCCACGGCGTCTGCAACACTGTTGAACCCGTCGCGTTCCAACCGTTCATCAATCCCGCGTGCGATGTCTTCCACAAGGCTGATGCCTTTGTAGGCCAGCGAAGAGTACAGCTGCACGACCGATGCTCCCGCAAGGATCTTCTGATACGCATCCTCGGCGGATGCGATGCCTCCGACACCGATCAGCGGCATCTGTCCATCCGTCAGTTGCGATAGGCGCGCCAACACGCGCGTGGACTTTTCGAACAAAGGTGGGCCAGAAAGACCGCCAGCTTCGCCCTTATGAGAACTTTTCAAACCTTCGCGCGACAATGTGGTGTTGGTGGCGATCACCGCATCCACTTTCACTTCCTGCGCGACACCGGCCACTTCCGCCAGTTCCTCATCCGTCAGATCGGGTGCGATCTTCAGGAAAATGGGGGTGAATTTGTCGTGATTTTTGCGTGCGTCCAAAACGCCCTGCAACAGACCGCGCAGCGCATCGGCACCCTGTAGATCGCGCAGCTTCTCGGTGTTGGGCGAGCTGACATTGACCGTCACGAAATCCACAAACGGCCCGCAGCAATTGAACACCTTCACATAATCCGCCGCGCGGTCGTCGCTATCTTTGTTGGCACCAAGGTTCAGTCCAACGGGCACCGGGCGCTGACGCGAGCGGCGAGTCAGGCGGGCGGCGGCGGCCTCCATCCCTTCGTTGTTGAAGCCGAAGCGGTTGATCACGGCCTGATCTTCGGTCAGGCGAAACAGACGCGGCTTGGGATTGCCAGGCTGCGGGCGCGGCGTGACAGCGCCCACCTCGACAAAGCCAAAGCCCGCTTGGGTCAGCGCATCCACCACGGTGGCGTTCTTGTCATAGCCCGCGGCAAGACCGACTGGATTGGTCATCTCCATCCCACAGAAGGTGGTCTTCAACCGGTCCGAGGTGACAATCCCCGGCATCGGCACCACACCCGCCTTCATTGCCATTAAGGCCAGCGTGTGCGAGCGTTCAGGATCCACCTGATGCAGGGCTTTCAGCGCAATCTTCTCGATCAGGTTCATGCCAAACCCTCCGGAAATTCGTGGCCGTCAGGGCCCAGAGAAAGCTCTCGGTCCCAAAGGGCTTCAGACAGCATCAATTCGCGGTACAAATGCGGAAACAATGCTCCCCCGCGCGAGGGCTCCCATTTCAGTTTCCCGCCCATAGCGTCCGCTTCGAACGCGACCAGAACCAACCCGTCTTCGTCGGTGAAATGCTTGGCAGCGGTTTCGCGCACCTGATCAGCGGTCGAAAAATGGATGAACCCGTCCTGCACATCAATCGGTGCGCCGGTGGTCTTTCCTGCCATCTTGAAGGCCTGCCACTCGGCAGCCCGAAGTATCTTGTAAATCTGCATGGCTCTCATGTGCCGCGTTGGCCCCGGTGCGTCAAGTGCGCGTCAAGCGGTGATGGCAATTCGCGGCATTAACCAAGGCGATCACGTCATGTTCTTGTTACGTCAGCTTGCCACCTAAACACGAGAGTTTTGACAAGCTGGCCCGACTCACGCCACGCTCGTACTCAATTGAATAAACGACAGGGGGTTCCCATGATTTTTCGTCTTATGACTTCGGCTGCTGCTTTGGCCGTGACCACAGGAGCAGCAATGGCCGACTATTCGTTGACCGTTCTTCACACCAACGACTTCCACGCCCGGTTCGAACCAATCAGCAAGTATGACAGCGGTTGCTCGGCCGAAGATAATACCGAGGGCAAGTGCTTTGGCGGCTCGGCCCGTCTGCAAACCGCGATCGAGGAAGCGCGTTCGCGCACCAACAATGCAATCCTTGTGGATGGCGGTGACCAGTTCCAGGGCACGCTGTTCTATACCTATTACAAGGGCAAGCTTGCCGCTGAGATGATGAACCAGATGGGCTATGACGCGATGACCGTGGGCAACCACGAGTTTGACGATGGCCCGGAAGTACTGCGCGGCTTCATGGATGCCGTGAACTTCCCGGTGCTGATGTCGAACGCAGATGTCTCGGGCGAACCTTTGCTGGCTGATAAGCTGGCGAAGTCCACCGTGATCGAGCGTGGCGGCGAAAAGCTGGGCCTGATCGGCCTGACACCGCAGGACACGGACGAGCTGGCCAGCCCCGGCGATAACATCGTCTTCACCGATCCAGTTGGTGCTGTGCAGGGCGAGGTCGACAAACTGACCGAAATGGGCGTGAACAAGATCATCGTGCTCAGCCACTCGGGCTATGGTGTCGACCAGAAGGTTGCCGCAGGCACCACAGGTGTCGACATTATCGTGGGCGGCCACACCAACACGCTGCTGTCCAACTCGAACGAACGTGCGGAAGGCCCGTATCCGACCATGGTTGGATCGACGGCGATTGTCTCGGCCTATGCGTACGGCAAGTTCTTGGGCGAGCTGAACGTGACCTTTGACGACGAAGGCAACATCACCGAAGCCAAGGGCGAACCGCTGATCATGGATGGTGGCGTGCATGAACATGAAGCCACCAAAGCCCGCATTGCCGAAGCCGCAGCGCCGCTGGAAGAAATCCGTCAACGCGTCGTTGCCAATACCGCCGAGGCGATTGATGGCGAGCGCGGCTCGTGCCGTGCAATGGAATGCGCCATGGGCAACATCATTGCTGACGCGATGCTGGACCGCGTGAAGGATCAGGGCATCGAGATCGCAATTCAGAACGGCGGCGGCATCCGTGCGTCGATCGATGCGGGCGATGTCACCATGGGCGAAGTGCTGACCGTGCTGCCGTTCCAAAACACGCTGTCGACCTTCCAAGTGTCAGGCGAAACCATTGTTGCCGCGCTTGAAAACGGCGTTAGCCAGCACGAGGAAGGCGCAGGGCGCTTCCCCCAGGTGGCAGGCATGACCTATGCGTTTGATGTCTCGAAAGAGCCGGGAAGCCGGGTGTCTGACGTGATGGTCGGCGGTGCGCCGATTGATCCGGCTAAAATGTACGGCGTTGTGTCCAACAACTACGTGCGCAACGGCGGCGATGGCTACAAAATGTTCCGTGATGCGCAGAACGCCTATGACTATGGTCCCGATCTGGCGGATGTGACTGCCGAGTACATGGCCAAGATGGGTCCGGTGAAGCCGATGCTGGACGGACGTATCATGCAGAAATAAGGGCGACTGACCCTTTGAAAGCCTCCGACGGGAAACCGCCGGGGGCTTTTTCGTTTCATGAAGGCGCGTTATGATGCGCGCATGGACCATCCGCTTTTTGACCTCATCGAACAGAAAATCCGCGCCGCCGAAGAGGCTGGCGACTTCGATAATCTCGAAGGCGCGGGAAAGCCGCTGCCCAAGGTGGATGACCCCGAGAACGCAGTGTTCAATCGGCTGGTGCAGGAAAGTGGTGCCGTGCCCGAGTTTGTGCGTCTGACACGAGAACTAAAGCGGCTGCGCGAGGAACTGGCAGAAACCGGTGATCGCACCCGCCGCACCGACATCATGAAGGAAATGTCGATGATGGACGCGCAGATCGAACTGGCGCGCAAGGGGCGCTATTGACCATTCCAGCGCTTGGTCGCAGCTAGAACGCGAAGGCCAAACCGTCGCGCAGTCTCAAGATCTTCGGGCAGCAGATCCTCGTCCGCACCCAGTTGTTCGGTCACCATCAGCCCTAGCCAGCTTCCGTCTCGGTTCAGTCCGGGATGATCAGGTTTCACGGGCGCGCCAATGTCAGTGGGGCCAACCCAGATCATGCCCATCTGGGCTGCGAAGATCGACAGACGTTGCAGCGCGGCCAGCTTGTCCCCGGAAGGGTGAATGGCCGTGGTAAAGCCCGCTGCGATCTTGTCCTTCCAAACGCTGTGTTCCCAACGTGTATCAATCTGTTCCAGAAACAGACTGAAGCGGGCAGCGGCGGATCCCATATAGGTGGGCGCACCGAAGATGATCGCGTCGGCCTGATCCAGCGCTTGCCAGTCGGCATCGCTCAGGGAGTCCACATCCAGCGGTCGGGCCTCGTCGCCGATGGCCTTGGCGATGGCGTTCGCGATGCGTTTTGTGTGTCCGAACCCGGAAAAATAGGGGATGCAAATGCTGAGCTTCTTCATGCTGCCACTCTGCTGCGAAACGGCGATCACTCCAAGCGAAATCATTTCTTCCCACAGCGCGTTGGCTGTGGTCATCTGATTGGGCGGAGGAGCATCACATGACCATATTCACCGGACCAGAGATCTGCAAACTGGAAGCGCACGAGGTTGTTGCATTGTTGCGTAAGGGCGAGCTGTCGCCGGATGATCTGATTGACGCTTCCGAGGCGCGATTGGCTCAAGTGGAGCCTGATGTGAATGCGGTGCCGGTGATCTGTGCGGATCGGGCACGTGCGGCGGCAAAGACGTTGAATGGCGATCACAATCATCCCGGCTGGCTGGCGGGTCTTCCCATAGGGATCAAGGATCTGACGCCGGTAGCAGGTGTGCGGTCGACCTTCGGCACCAAGGCCCTTGCCGACAATATCCCGAAAGACAGTGACCCGATTGTGACGCGGCTTGAGGGGCGTGGCGGCGTGGTCATGGGCAAGACGAACACACCCGAGTTCGGGGCAGGGGGAAACACGTTTAACGATGTATTTGGGGCGACGCTGAACCCGTGGGACACGCGCCTGAACGCTGGTGGCTCGTCTGGTGGGGCGGCGGTGTCGCTGGCCACGGGATCACTATGGCTGAGCCACGGGTCAGACCATGGCGGCAGTCTGCGAACCCCGGCGGCTTATTGCGGAATTGTGGGGTTGCGCCCCAGTCCCGGCCTGTGCGCGTCCGCGTCCGTTACGGGATTTATCGGAGAGGGCGTTCAAGGGCCGATGGCGCGATCTGTCACGGATTGCGCCTTGTTTCTGGATGCGATGGCGGGATTTGAACCGCGCGCGCCGCTGTCTTTCCCGGCTCCGAATACGCCCTATCAGGAAGTGGTTAAACAAGCCGGCACCAAGCTGCGCATTGGCTTCGCCCCTGATCTTGGCGGTTTCGCCCCGGTCGATACGGATATGGCCCGGTATTTACAGCGCGCGATGAGCGCGATGGAGGGCGCAGGTGCAACGGTCGAGGAAGCCTGCCCAGACCTGCCCGACTTGGAGCGTACCTATCACGTCATCCGCGGTGGTATGTGGGTTGCGAACTTCATCAAGGCTCCGAAGAATCTGACCCAACATTTCAAACCGACTTTGGCCGAGAACCTATCCTTTGGCTTGTCACTGACCGCAGAAGATATCGCCAAGGCGCAACTGTCCCGCTCGCTGATTTATGACAACATGCGCGGCTTCCTTGAAAGCCACGATGTGCTAGCCTGCCCGGTGGTCGGCAACATGCCCCATCCACAATCTGAGGAATGGGTAAGCGAGGTTGGCGGGCAAACCCTGACTGGATACATGGACTGGCTGCGCTTTGCCTTCCTGGCGACCGTGGCGGGACTGCCCGCGATCTCGGTGCCTATTGGGCTGTCGGATGACGGGTTGCCGGTCGGGCTTCAGCTGATTGCCCCCCCGCGTGGCGAGGCAAAGCTTCTTGCCGCAGCCCGTGCGGTTGAAATGGTGATGGGTGGGCCACTTGGTCCGATTGACCCGGTCACGCCCAAAAGCTAAGCCCAAGGCGATTTCAGGAGAGCCGACATGTACGACCAGAACCACCTTGCCCACGCTATTTCTCGCGCCTCGGATGGGCGTCACGACGCCACTTTCTTGACGGATGGGCGCACGGGCAAAGTGACCAGCTATGGCGAATTCTGGGCCAATGCAGAGCGCATGGCGGCGGCATTGGTGGCGCTGGGTGTCGCGCCGGGGGATCGCGTGGCCGTACAGGCTCCGAAAGAGCCCGCGATGTTGGAGCTTTACGTGGGCACGGTACTGGCGGGCGGTGTGTTTCTGCCGCTGAACACGGCCTATACGCCGGACGAGGTCTCGTATTTCTTGGGTGATGCGGCCCCGCGCGTGTTCGTCTGTGAGCCGGGCAAACTTGAAGCACTGACGTCGGTTGCCAACGATGCAAGTGTTGCGCATGTGCTGACGCTTGGCGCAGGCGAGTCTGGAACGCTGGTCCCCGCCCGTGACGCACAAGAGCCAAGCTTCGAGGCCGTGGCGCGCGAAGCGCTGGACCTTGCCGCGATCCTCTATACATCAGGCACCACCGGGCGGTCGAAGGGCGCGATGCTGACCCACCGCGCGTTGGCTTCGAATAGCGAAACCTTGCGGGATTACTGGCGCTTTACTGACAAAGACGTGCTCATCCATGCGCTGCCGATTTTCCACACCCACGGGTTGTTTGTTGCGACCAATGTGACCCTGATGGCAGGCGGGGCGGCGGTCTTCCTGCCGGGCTTCGATGCTGAAGCGATCATTGATGCGATGCCGAATGCGACCGCGCTGATGGGCGTGCCGACCTTCTATACGCGCCTCCTGAAAGACGACCGTCTGGCCGAGGCATCCAAGGGGATGCGGCTTTTCGTGTCCGGATCCGCGCCGCTTCTGGCCGAGACCCATGATCGCTGGCGTGAGGTCACGGGCCACGCGATCCTTGAGCGCTATGGCATGACTGAAACCAACATGAACACCTCAAACCCCTATGACGGCGAGCGTCGCGCAGGCACTGTTGGTTTTCCGCTGCCGGGGGTTGAGGTGAAAGTTTGCGACCCGGTATCGGGTGAGACATTGCCCGATGGTGAAATCGGCGTGCTGGAAGTGCGCGGCGACAACGTCTTCGCGGGCTATTGGCAGATGCCTGAAAAGACTGCGGAAGAGCTGCGCGAGGATGGCTGGTTCATCACGGGCGACTTGGCCATGATCGATCCGGATGGCTATGTGACTATTGTCGGGCGCGGCAAGGACCTGATCATCACCGGCGGTTTCAACGTCTATCCGAAAGAGGTCGAAGGCGTAATCGACGAGCTGCCGGGGGTTCTGGAAAGTGCGGTGATTGCCGTCCCGCATGAGGATTTCGGCGAAGCTGTGGTGGCCGTCGTTGTGGCGCAGGATGGTGCATCTCTAGACGAGAGCATATTGAAAGCGGGTCTGGCTGACAGCCTAGCCAAGTTCAAGCAGCCAAAGCGCGTGGTCGTCGTGGATGAGCTTCCGCGCAATACGATGGGCAAAGTGCAAAAGAACATTATGCGCGAGACTTATGCGGATCTGTTGAAGGGGTAGGGGCGCTGCCCCTCGCGGCGGTGCCGCTCACCCCGGGATATTTCTGGTAAGAAAATGAGAGAGGCCGGACCTGTGTCGAGGGTCAGGGTGCTCTATCCGGGCGGTGGGCCGTCTTTCAGGCGGTAGCCCACAAAGGCCGCGTGCAGATAGTTGCGTCTTAGGGATGGGAACGGGAAGCGTGGCAGGGGGCGTGTGTGCACTGGAAGCTCGGATATGCGCCCAAGTGCCATGTCGGCAAGCCGCGCGCCAGTCCATGTGCCCATCGCAACGCCGTTGCCGTGAAAGTTCAGACCTGCCCATGCGTTGGTGCTGTCGCCGATCGGTCCGGCATAGGGCAGAAGGTCTTGCGAGAGGCTGATGAGGCCTGACCAGAAATGCGGGGTTTCGATATTTCCCCAGGCCGGGAACATTGCGGCAAGGTGCTGTTTCATCCGTGCGCGCATCGCGGCCTGACCTTCGGAACTGGCCCCGACATTGCCACGCGCGCCGAACAGGAACCGCCCATCAGGCAGCAGCCGAAAATAGTGCAACAGGTTGCGGCTGTCATAGGCCATCAGGTCCGTGCTCCAACCTTGTGCTGCGATCTCATCCGGGGTCAATTTGCGGGTCACAAGGATGTTAGACTGGACCGGCAAATAACGTCCGGTCAGCCAATCCGGCACGCCGTCAGACGAATACCCATTGGTGGCGATGATCAGCTTTTTCGTGGTGATCCGGGCCGTGGGCGTTGTCAGGACGTGGTGGGTGTCGGCGTGGGCAATATGGGCCACAGGGCTGTTGGCGGACAGGGTGGCCCCTGCCGCTTGGGCAGCAATTGCCAAGCCACTGACATAGCGACCGGGATTGAGGGCAAAGCCCAAGGGCAGGATCAGCCCACCGTGAAAGGCGCCGTTCATGCCGCGTGTTTTCAGGTCTTCCGCCGGAATAAGCTCGGCCGGGTGGCCCAGTTCGGCCCACTCGGCTTGCTCGGCGCGGAGATCCCCCATGGCCTGGGGCGTGTGGGCGAGGAGGAGTTCGCCGTCCGAGTGGGTGTCGGCGTCGATATTGTGACGTTCCAACAGCTCGGCCACCAGTTCGACCGCAGCTTTCTGTGCTGAGAAATATGCCTTCGTGGCATCTTCTCCGAAACGCTTTCGGATCCCGCTCAGCCCCAGTTTGTCACCACCGATCGTGCAAAATCCCCCATTGCGACCGGACGCGCCCCAGCCGGGGGACTTCGCGTCCAAAACCACCACTTCGGCCCCAGCTTGGGCAAGGTGAAGTGCCGCCGAAAGCCCAGTGAAGCCGCCGCCAATGACCGCGACTTCAACTTGATGATCCCCTTCAAGGGCGGGCCAATCGCCTTCGGGGCGCGGCCAGATACATTCTGCTCGCGCGGCGTCGGAATAGGCGTAGTCCTCGTAGATGCGTCTGGGTGCTTTGGGGGGCATCAGAGGCGTCCGAGGTAGGTACGATACTCCACATGGGTAATTTCATGGGTGAGCTGCGCGATCTCGTCGCGGCGCATGGCGGAATAGACATCCACATAGCGCTGACCGAAGATTTCGACCGCTACGTCCGAGGCCGCGAACCGCTCGACCGTCTGGAACCAGTCCGCAGATAGGGTTTCTGCAGGTTCCGCACCCGCATCGTCCAGTGGCAAGGGCAGGGCAGGTTTGGTGTTCAGCCCATGCAACATACCGCCAAGGATCGCGGTGATTGCCAGATAGGGGTTCACGTCGGCGCCCGCAATCCGGTGTTCCAGACGTGCGCCGGGGCCTTTGGTTTCCGGAAGGCGCACACCCGCCGCGCGGTTATCAAAGCCCCAATCGGGGGCCGAAGGCGCGAAGCTTAGCGGTTTGAAGCGACGGTAAGAGTTCATATGCGGGGCGAAGATCGCCTGTAGGTCACGCATCGTATCCAGCGTCCCGCCCACTGCGTATTTCAGCGCATCAGATGGCCCATCCGAGCCGTCGTCAAACACGTTCTTGCCGTCGCGATCCACGACCGAGGCGTGCACGTGCATCCCGTTGCCGGGGAAGTCTGCATAGGGCTTGGCCATGAAAGTGGCTTCCATCCCATGTGTGCGGGCCACCCCACGCACGAGACGCTTGAACAGCAGCGCCGTATCGGCGGCCCACATCACGTCATCGGTGTGGTGGAAGTTGATCTCGAACTGGCCGGGGCCGTACTCGGCGATCAAGGTATCCGTGGCCAGACCCTGCAGCTCGGACGCTTTCAGGATGTCGTCCAGAATGTCCTGCGTGCGCTCCAGCACCTCAAGGTCATAGTTCTGTGCGTCGGGGCTGCGATCCGGCGGGGTCGGCGCTGCATCCTGATCGGTGCGGGGTTTGAACAGATAAAACTCCAGCTCGGTTGCAAGCACCGGGTGCAGACCCGCCGCGTGCAACTTGTCGACCATACGCACCAATTGCTGGCGCGAGGAAAGGTCCGAAATTTCGCCAGTATCTGGGTCAATCATTTCGACTTGCACTTGTGCCACGTTGCCCTTGGCCCACGGGACAGGTTTAAGCGATCCCGCCACGGGTACGATGCGCCCGTCGGGGTCGCCGACGATGATGCCCAGCCCGGTTGCCTCAACCTCTTCGCCCATGATGTTGGGTGCGTAGGTTGAAATCGGCAGGCGCACGGCGCCCTCGGTCAGTTTCTTTTCATCATCCCCCGGCAACCATTTGCCGCGCAAAACGGCATTGGCATCGCACAGCATCAGCTCGACCCGGTCAGGACGCCCATGGGTTTTGCAATAGGTTGCGTATTCTTCCAGAAAGTCGCTCACTGGATAGCCTCCTGTTCGTCCTTCGCGCGTTTCGCGATGGACCGTTTCGAGGTGAGAGATGCCCCAATCACGCCGACCGCCACAAGGGTAATCATGATCGTGGATAGGGCGTTGATCTCGGGGCTAACGCCCAATCGGACTGCCGAGAAGATCTTGATCGGCAGCGTGGTCGAGCTTGGGCCAGAGGTGAAGCTGGCGATGACAAGGTCATCCAGCGATAGGGTGAAGGCCAGAAGCCAGCCTGAAATCACCGCAGGCGCGATGATGGGCAAGGTGACAAGGCGGAAGGCCTCGAAGCCGGTGCAGCCAAGGTCCAGTGCGGCCTCTTCCAGCGATTGGTCAAAAGTCACTAGGCGGGATGACACCACGACCGAGACGTAACACATCGAGAATGTTGTATGCGCCAGCACGATGGTCAGCACGCCGCGGTCCAGGCCGATGGCGATGAACAGAAGCAGAAGCGACAGACCGGTGATTACCTCGGGCATCACCAGCGGCGCATAGATCATGCCGCTGAACAAGGTGCGCCCGTGGAAGCGTCCTGCGCGGACCATCACATAAGCAGCCATTGTGCCCAGCACAGTTGCCACGGTCGAGGACATTACCGCCACTTTCAGCGTGACCCATGCGGCATCAAGGAAAGCTTCGTTGCGGAACAGCTCGCCATACCATTTGGTCGAGAAACCCGCCCAGACGGTCACAAGTTTGCCGCCGTTGAACGAATAGACGATCAGGATCAGCATCGGGATATAGAGGAAGGCAAACCCGAGGGTCAGCGATACTGTATTGAACCAGCTTAGACGTCTCATTTGCCGGCCTCCCTTTGCTTTTCTTCGTTGCGTTGGAACAGCACGATGGGAATGATCAGGATCAGCAGAAGCACGACGGCCACAGCCGAGGCGACCGGCCAGTCGCGGTTCGAGAAGAACTCTTCCCACAGAACCTTACCGATCATCAGCGTTTTCGATCCGCCCAGAAGCGACGGGATCACGAACTCGCCCATGGCAGGGATGAAGACCAGGAAGCTGCCAGCAATGATGCCCTGTTTGGCAAGCGGCAACGTCACCAGCCAGAACGCGGTCATGCGCGAGCAGCCAAGGTCTTCGGCAGCTTCCAGCAGGCTTTCGTCCAGACGCTCCAGCGCCGAATAGATCGGCAGCACCATGAAAGGCAGATAGGTGTAGACAATACCGATATAGACGGCGGTGTTGGTGTTCAAAATGGTCAGCGGCTCGCCAATGATACCGATGCCCATCAGAAGCTGGTTCAGTAGACCTTCCTGGCTCAGGATCGCTTTCCACGCATAAACGCGGATTAGGAACGAGGTCCAGAAGGGCAAGATGATCATCATCATCAGGGTCGGGCGCCATTCATCCGGAGCACGGCTCATGCCATACGCGATAGGGAAACCCACAAGCAGCGCAAGGATCGTCGACATCGTCGCGATCTTCAGGCTGGACAGATAGGCTTTCCAATACAGGTCGTCTTGGGTGAGCCACGTGAAGTTTTCGATATCCAGCTCGGATAGCCACGCCGTGAAACCTGCCCAGCCTTGGGACAGGTCCAGCGTAGGGGTGTAGGGCGGGATGGCCAGTGCTGTGTCCGACAGGCTGATTTTCAGCACGATCAAGAACGGCACCAGAAACAGGGCCAGAAGCCAAAAATAGGGGACGGAAATCAGGCCAAAGCGTTTCATGACGTCAACACCACGCCCGCGGTGTCGGTGAAGCTGAGCCACACATCCTGTTCCCACGTGATCGCGCGGCGGCGAATGCGGCGGGTGTTGGCGGCCTGCGCTTTGATCAACTGCCCGGTGGACGTCTGGATCACATAGGTCGACATGTTGCCCAGATAGGCGATGTCATGCACCTTGCCGTGCACGATGTTGGTCATGTCTGAAGGTCGCTCGGTCGAGATATTCACCTTCTCGGGGCGGATCGCCAGCGTGGCACGGGTGCCCGCAGGAATTTCGTCATGGGCGATGCCGATCAGATCCTGCTGACCTTCGGCCCAGCTGATCGTTGCATGGTCGTCGCCGGATTTGGTGACACTGCCTTCGATCAGGTTCACGTCGCCGATAAAGTCGGCAACATAGACCGATCCGGGCTCTTCATAGATCTTCGCGGGGGTGTCGACCTGAATGATCTTGCCGTGGTCCATCACGGCGATGCGCGAGGCAACCGTCATGGCTTCTTCCTGATCGTGGGTCACGATCACGAAGGTGGTGCCGGTCTGTTCCTGAATGTCCATCAGCTCGAACTGAGTATCCTGACGCAACTTTTTATCCAGCGCGCCAAGCGGTTCGTCCAGCAACAGAAGCTTAGGGGCCTTCGCCAAGGACCGCGCCAGCGCCACACGCTGTCGCTGTCCACCCGAAATCTGATGGGGCTTGCGGTTCGCGAATTTACCCAGTTGCACAAGGTTCAGCATCTCGTCGACGCGTGCTGCAATCTGGTCCTTCGGAAGCTTGTCGCGTTTCAGGCCAAAGGCGATGTTTTCAGCAACCGACAAATGTGGGAACAGCGCATAGCTTTGGAACATCATGTTCACCGCGCGCTTGTTCGGCGGGATCGGCGCGACGTCTTGCCCGTCGATCAGAATGGTACCCTCGGTCTGGGTCTCGAAGCCTCCCAGCATCCGCATCATCGTGGTCTTGCCGCAGCCTGACGGACCCAACAGTGCGAAGAACTCTTTTTCATAGATGTCGATAGTCAGATCATCGATTGCGGTGAAGTCGCCAAAGCGCTTGGTGACGTTCTGGAACCGGATCAACGGGGTGGCCTGGGCATCTTCCCAGGGGGCAAACTCGGCAGGTGCCGTGGCAAGTGCGACGTCAGACATGATGAACCTCGGGGGAATAAGGGAACTCCCCCCGATGCGAATACACCGGAGGGAGCGGGAGAGTGGGCTTAGGTGCCCGACTTGATTTTGGTCCACAGGCGCGTGACGACGCGCTGGACTTTCGGTGCGTAAGGCGTGGTGGTGTACAGCGTACCCAGCGCTTCTTCGGTCGGATAGATCGCCGGATCGCCGATCACGTCCTCTTCCAGATGCGCTTGCGACGCTTCGTTGCCGTTTGCGTAGTAAACATAGTTCGACGCTGCCGCCATGTTGTGCTCGTCCATGATGAAGTTCAGGAACTTGTGAGCAGCATCAGGGTTCGGTGCGTCCGCC
Source organism: Aliiroseovarius sp. S253 (assembly GCF_049800855.1). Classification (NCBI taxonomy): domain Bacteria; kingdom Pseudomonadati; phylum Pseudomonadota; class Alphaproteobacteria; order Rhodobacterales; family Paracoccaceae; genus Aliiroseovarius; species Aliiroseovarius sp. S253. The sequence goes on from NZ_JBNAFW010000001.1 coordinate 560,542, forward strand.
GGGATCGCCATCTGGTCGAACCACATCAGCGAACCTTCCTTGAAGGCGTTATAGGCGATCTCGACACCATTGTCGGCTTCAGCTGCGCGGTCACGCGCCTGCAGAACGTCGCCCGACCAGCCCACGGCTACACAGATGTCGCCATTGGCGAGCGCATTGATGTATTCCGAGCTGTGGAACTTCTGTACGTAGGGCGCAATGGCAGTCAAAATCGGCTCGGCCTTGGCGATAACCTCGGGGTCGTGGCTGTCAGGATCTTCGCCCAGATAGGCAAGTGTTGCCGGGATGATTTCTGCCGGGGCGTCAAGAATGTGCACGCCGCAGGCCGCCAGCTTTTCCATGTTGGCCGGATCCATGATCAGCGCAAGGCTGTCGATCGGAGCATCTTCGCCAAGCACTTCTTTGACTTTGCCGACATTTACGCCAGCACCGGTGGTGCCCCACATATAGTTGATCGAATAGGCGTTCTCAGGATCATACTTGGCAGTCCGGCTGGCGATAACATCCCACATGTTGCCATGGTTGGAGAGTTTCGACATGTCGAGCGGCTGGAACGCACCAGCAGTGATCTGGCGTTGCAGGAAGGTGCCCGAAGGAACCACAACGTCATAGCCCGACCCACCGGCCAGCATCTTGGTCTCCAGAACTTCGTTCGAATCGAAAACGTCATAGATCAGCTCGATCCCGGTCTCTTCTTCGAATTTTGTCAGCAGTTCTTCGTCGATATAGTCCGACCAGTTATAGACGCGCACTTCTTCGGCGGTGGCAGCGGTTGCCCCCATCACAAAGGCTGCGCTCATCATAAGCCAGGATTTTTTCATACACTCTCTCCCTGTTTGGGGCGTGACGCCCATTTGCGACATTTGATCAAAAAACTTCGCTTCACGCAATATGGTAAAATTGCAGAAGCCATAGTAGGTTGCTTTCAAAGATTATCTTCGGAGCCGCAATAGGCAAAACATTTGTAACAACGGGGGCAAACTTGTCTGATAGCCAAGCCAAACTGCCAGATCATCAGCGGGTTTACCGCAAATTGCGGGAAATGATTCTATTTGGAGAGCTGGCACCGGGCCAGCCGGTTACCATTCAGGGGCTGGTCTCGACGCTTGATGTGGGTATGACCCCCGTGCGTGAAGCGATCCGGCGGCTGACGTCGGAAGGGGCGTTGGAGTTCAAGGGCAATCGCCGTGTTTCGGTACCGCAGCCCGATATGTCTCAGTGGAACGACATCGCCTATGCGCGCCTGTCCGTCGAGCCCGAACTGGCTCGGAAAGCTACAGAAAACATTGGCGAGGAAGAGCTTGCGCGGCTGTCTTCCTATGATGATCAGTTGAACGCTGCCATCGATAAGGGCGATGTGCGTGGCTACCTTGAACACAACTATCGCTTCCATGCGTACCTGTATGACCTTGCAGGGTCCGAGGTTCTGTCCTCCATCGCAAATATGCTGTGGCTTCGGGCTGGTCCTTCGCTGCGCGTGGTGCTGGGCCGCTATGGCACGGCCAACCTTCCTGACAAACATGCCGAAGCTATGGCTGCTATGCGCGCGGGCGATGGGGAAGGGGTCGCGGGTGCCATTCGCGAAGACATCGAGCAGGGAATCGCTCAGGTCCGCGAGACGCTTTTGTCTGCCTGAATTTGATCAGATCGCAGGTCATGCGTTGACAGCTTAATTTTTGATCATATTGTGAACTCAGCTTTTGGCGCGATCCGAAGGGTGGGTGATTCTCCTGTCCGTTGGCGCGACCCGACCACGTTTTCTAGGAGATCCAGGATGAACAAGATCACCAACCATCTGCCCACGGCCGAGCTTCAGGCCATTGATGCTGCTCACCACATGCACCCGTTCACCAATGACGGTGAACTGGGTCAGAAAGGCGCGCGGGTTATTACCTCGGCCAAGGGCGTGTTCCTGAAAGACAGCGAAGGCGAAGAAATTCTGGACGGCATGGCTGGCCTGTGGTGCGTAAACATCGGCTATGGCAATGACTCGATTGCCGAAGTTGCTGCCCGCCAGATGCGTGAGCTTCCCTATTATAACACCTTCTTCCAAACGACCCACGTGCCCGCAATCGCGTTGGCACAGAAGCTGGCAGAGCTGGCACCGGGTGATCTGAACCACGTGTTCTATGCCAATGGCGGCTCGGACGCGAATGACACCAACATCCGTATGGTCCGTACGTATTGGGCCGAGAAGGGTCAGCCGGAACGTGACGTGATCATCTCGCGCTGGAACGCTTATCACGGGTCGACGATTGGCGGCACGTCGCTGGGCGGCATGAAGGGCATGCACGGTCAGGGCAGCCTGCCGATCCCCGGCATCGAGTTCATCGAGCAGCCCAACTGGTATGCCGAAGGCGGCGACATGAGCCCAGAAGAATTCGGTCTGGCCCGCGCACAGGAACTGGAAACCAAGATCAAAGAGGTTGGCGCCGACAAGGTTGCAGCCTTCATTGGTGAGCCGATTCAGGGTGCTGGCGGCGTGATTGTGGCCCCCGACGGTTACTGGGCTGAAATTCAACGGATTTGCCAGAAATATGACATCCTGCTGATCGTGGACGAGGTCATCACCGGATTTGGCCGCACCGGCAACTGGTTCGGCAGCCAGACCCTTGATCTGAAGCCTGACATTATGACCGTCGCAAAGGGTCTCAGCTCAGGCTATGCGCCGATTGGGGCGTCGCTTGTGTCGGATAAAGTTGCGGCAGTGCTCGCCGGGACCGAGTTCAATCACGGCTATACCTATTCGGGTCACCCGGTTGCCTGTGCGGTTGCGTTGGAAAACCTGCGCATCATGGAAGAGGAAGGCATTGTCGAGCATGTGCGTGATGTCGCTGCCCCCTATCTGGCTAAGAAATGGCACGAGCTGGCGGATCACCCGATGGTAGGTGAAACCAAGATCGTGGGCCTGATGGCCTCGCTTGCGCTGACGCCTGATAAGGATGCACGTGCGCCCTTCGCTGCGGATGCGGGTACCGTTGGCCTGATCACGCGCGAACGGTGCTTCGCCAACAACTTGATCATGCGTCACGTTGGTGATCGCATGGTGATCGCACCACCGCTGGTCATCACTACGGACGAAATCGATACGCTGATCGCCCGCGCTCGCAAGGCGCTGGATGAAGCCTATGAGATCGTAAAAGAAAAAGGCCTTCTGGTCGCTGGGTAATCCAGTTTCAGGGGCGGGCCTCGGGTCCGCTCCTTCCGATATTTGACACCCCCAAGAAGATCCGAGGGATCCATGGACCTGCTCACCGCCAATGACCGCCACGGGGAGTATCCCCAATCCTGGTATGCCGCTACAGCCGAAGCACCCGGCCCGTTTCCTGCTGCACAGGGTGACGTGTCGTGTGATGTCTGTGTGATTGGTGGTGGGTTTACCGGTCTGTCAGCAGCCCTGCATCTTGCCGAGCGCGGCTACGACGTCGTGCTTCTGGAAGCACAGCGTGTGGGCTTCGGTGCCTCTGGCCGCAATGGCGGTCAGGTCGGCATGGGCCAGCGTCTGGATCAGGACGAGCTGGAAAAGATGGTGGGCAAGGATGACGCCCGCAAGCTGTGGGACATGGCTCGCGAAAGCGTCCAGATGGTGCGCGACATGGTGGCCAAACACGCGCCCGATGCAGGGTTCACCGACGGCATTATCCACGCCATGCACCGCGCGCGATACGTGCCCGAGGATCATGCCTATGTCCGCAAGCTGAACGAGGATTACGGTTATGACCTGATCCGCACCGTGGACCGCGAAGAGATGCGCGAGCTGTGTGGCTCGCCTGCTTATCACGGCGGCTCGCTCGACATGGGGGCAGGGCACACGCACCCGCTACGCCTTGCCTTTGGCATGGCGCGGGCGGCAGTCGCCGCAGGCGCACGTATCTTTGAAACCAGCCGCGTGACCCAAGTGAAGGAAGGCGGAACTGTCACTGTTCAGACGAACAAAGCCAAGATCCGCGCCAGCCATCTGGTCTGGGCCTGCAATGGCTATCTTGGAAACACGCAGTCGCAAGTTGCTGCACGGGTCATGCCGATCAACAACTACATTTTGGCGACCGAGCCACTGGACGAAGGGTTTGCCAAATCTCTGATCCGTGACGGACACGCCGTGGCGGACAGTAAGTTCGTGATCAACTATTTCCGGCTCTCTGAAGACAATCGGATGCTGTTCGGCGGAGCGGAAAGCTATGGCTACAAGTTCCCTAAGGATATTCGCAAACTGGTGTCAAAGCCGATGCTGGAAATCTATCCGCAGCTGAAAGACACCAAGATCGACTATGCCTGGGGTGGGACGCTGGGCATCACCATGAACCGGATGCCGCATTTCGAACGGCTGCAGGGGAATGTGCTGTCGGCTTCGGGGTACTCTGGCCACGGAGTGGGCATGGCGACGCTGGGCGGCAAAATGGTGGCCGAGGCGATCTCGGGTCAAGCCGAACGTTTTGATCTGATGGCGCAGGTGCCGACCCAACGCTTCCCGGGCGGCGTGGCTCTGCGCTGGCCACTTCTGGTGGCGGCGATGTTGTGGTTCAGTCTGCGCGACAAGCTGTAGACGCGTGTCTCGCGTTTAGCCCTTCGGGCCACCCACATCGCTGGGCGCAACGGCAACTGTTTTCACAATTGCATAAAGCTCGGACCCGACACTTAGGTCCAACGCGGCGAGCGACCGTTTGGTGATCCGTGCCAGCACACGTCCGGCGGGTGTATCGAGTGACAAAATGGCTCCGGGACCTGCCCCTTCTTGCACTTCATGGACCACGCCGGGCAGACAGTTCAGAGCGGAGATGCCTTCAGGTCGTCCTCGTGACAGGATCACGTCCTGCGCCGCAATCCGAACCCGAACCTGAGAGCCGGGATCACGCGATATCCGCGGCAGAAACAGCGGGATGCCCCCAGCGGTCAATTCGGTCAGCCCGTCGTCGTGATGCATGGCAACACGCGCCTTTATCACGGCCCCCACAGACCTGACGTCTCCGGGGCTGAAGCTGGGATCGCCCAGAACCTCGATGGCGTCGCCTTGCCGGACTACGCGCCCGCCATCCAGCGCCACGACCGTGGTGGCCAGCCGCGCGACCTCGCTGGTCGAGTGCGTTACGTAAAGAATTGGCACCTCGCCCTCGTCACGCAGGCGTTCGAAATAGGGCAGGATCTCGTCCTTGCGGGGATCGTCCAGCGCAGCCAGAGGTTCGTCGGCAAGGATCAGTTGTGGGCGTGACAATAGTGCCCGCCCGATGGCAACCCGCTGCTTTTCGCCACCTGACAATCGCGGCGTGCGGCGGTCCAGAAGGTGCCCTATGCCCAGCATCTCGACCACATGGTCGAAACGCGCGGTGTCCGCAGGCTGGCGGGTGACGCGGCGGGCATAGTCCAGATTGCGACGGACGGTCAGATGCGGAAACAGACGGGCATCCTGAAAGACATAGCCGATGCGGCGTTCATTCGCGGGCAGGCGGATGCCCTGCGCGCTATCCAGAAGCACATGATCCCCCACTGCGATCCGTCCGGAAACATCACGGGTCAGGCCGGCGACAGCATCCACAATGCTGGTCTTACCCGATCCCGATGCGCCGAACAGCACGGTCAGTCCTGCGGGCGCAGTGACATCCACGTCCAGATCAAAACCGGGGCGGCTGGCGCGCAGGGCGATGGACAAAGCAGGTTTTGTCATGCGTCCTCCATCCGTTTGGCGACGCGGCGTGCCAGAACTTCGGACGCCACCAGCGCGCCCATCGCGATGATGATCGAGATTATGACCAGCCGTAGTGCCGCGTTCTCGCCGCCCGGAACTTGCAGGAAGCTATAGATAGCGGATGGGACCGTGCGCGTCTCACCGGGGATATTCGAGACGAAGGTGATGGTGGCGCCGAATTCGCCCATGGCTTTGGCGAACCCAAGGATTGCCCCCGCGATGATGCCGGGCAGGGAGAGGGGCAAAGTGACGGTGGAGAACACCGCCCAGCGGCTTGCCCCCAAAGTGGCGGCGGCGGCCTCGAGTTTGGGGTCCACTGCTTCGATTGACAGGCGAATAGCGCGCACCATCAGCGGAAAGCCCATGATCGCTGCGGCCAGCGCGGCTCCGGTCCAGCGGAAGGCCAGTGGCAGGCCGAGCTTAGCAAAGGCTGCCCCAAGCGGTGCCGTGCCGCCGAAGGTCAGAAGCAGCAAGTATCCTGTGACAACAGGCGGTAGGATCAGCGGAAGATGCACCAGACCATTCACTACCTGCTTGCCAGGAAAGTCTTTCCGGGCCAGCAGATGTGCAACCCAGATCGCTATGGGCAAGGATAGCACCGTCGCCCAGCCTGCAACTTTCAGCGAAAGCGCGACCGCCTGCCATTCTGCCGGGCCAAGCCAGCTCATTCCGGGACCTCAGGTGCAGGTAGGAAGCCGTGGCGTTGCAAGATTGCTTGCCCTGCGTCGCTGGTCAGATAGTCCAGAAAAGCGGTGGCGGTCGCGACGTCGCCAGATGCGATTGCTGCCGCCGGATAGGTGATTTGTGGGTGCGTCTCGGCAGGGAAAGGCGCGACACTGCGCACTTTCGGCTCAGCCTGCGCATCTGTCGCATAGACCACGCCCAACCGCGCCTCGCCCAGTGCAACCAGAGCCAAGGCGGCGCGGACATTGTCGGTCTGCACCACATGAGGTTCCGCCAGATCCCACAGTCCCAGATGACTCAGAGCCGCCTTGCCGTATTGCCCCGCAGGGATTGCCTCAACCAGCGCCATGGACAGGCGACCTCCGCCTAGGGCGGCCGCGAGATCCTCGGGCGTTTCCGGCAAGGTCGCCGGGGCCGCTTGCGCCGCTGGGGCGATCAGCACCAGAGCATTCCCAGCGAAATCTCGGCGCGTGCCGCCGGCCAACAATCCGGCATCCTCGACCACATCCAACCAATTCGTATTGGCGGACAGATACGCATCCGCAGGCGCACCCAAAGTGATCTGGCGGGCCAGAACCGAAGACCCCGCGAAGGACAGCGCGACCTCGTGCCCCGTGTCTTCCTCGAAGGCCTGCGCGACCTCATCCAGCGCCCCGCCCAGGCTGGCAGCCGCAAACACGGTGATCCTGTCAGCAAAAGAAGGCAGACTTGATGCGCCCAGAAATAGGGCGGCAAGGGTGTATCGACGGGCGCACAAAAACATCTCGGATCGAGATAACGGGATGCGTGGCCCGTCAGCAAGGGGTTTTGCGGTCGCAGCGTTCAGGCGAAGTGGGTATCGACGCTTCCGAACGCGCCGAAATCTGCGTGAATGTCGGTGCCCGAGGGACATTCGACCGGACGGATAAAGCTGCCTGACAGGATGATCTGCCCCGGTTCGATGCTCTGGCCATACTGCGCCATGCGGCGGGCAAGCCAGACCACGCCTTCCACCGGATCATTCAGAACACCTGCGCCAAGCCCAGTTTCTTCGACCTCTCCGTTACGGAAGGAGATTGCACCAACCCAGCGCAGGTCAAAATCATCGACCGCATGGCGTTCGGCACCCAGAACGATCCCTGCATTGGCGGCGTTGTCGCTAATCGTGTCAAAGACCGTGCGGGTCTTTCCGGTCTCAGGATCCACGCGCTGAATGCGTGTGTCCAAGATCTCGATCGACGGAGAAACGTAGTCCGTGGCGGCGATTACATCATCGCGGGTCACATCCGTCCCCCCGATGGCATCTTTCATTACAAAGGCAATCTCTGCCTCGATCCGGGGTTGGATGAAGCGGCCAGCTGGCACTGTTGCTCCGTTCTCAAACAGCATGTCGTCAAACAAGATGCCGCTGTCCGGGATGACGATGTTCAACGCATATTGCATCGCTTTCGAGGTCAGCCCGATTTTCCAGCCGATGACCTTACGCCCCTCGGCCAGCTTCGCGCGGTAGATCGCGTTCTGCACCTGATAGGCGTCGTCCATCCCCATCTCCGGGTGGCGCTTTGTCAGCAGCCCGATCTGGTCGCGAGTTTTCTCGGCGGCAAGCAAATCGGCGGCAGCGCGGGCGTGATCTTCTGGCGTCATACGGCTTCGTCCTCGATCGTGTTCGACAGCGTGCCAATCCCGTCAACCGACACTTCGACCACGTCACCGGGCACAAGGTATTTGGGCGGGTCAAATCGCGCACCAGCACCGGTGGGCGTGCCCGTGACGATTACATCGCCGGGCTGAAGCGTCATGAAGGTCGAGATATAGGCGATTTCCTCGCGGATCGGGAACATCATGCGGTCCAGTGTGTCATCCTGACGAAGCTCTCCGTTCACATGGGTCTGGATGCGCGCGTCATCCAACTGGGCAGCGTCAGTGAAAGGCACCAGCCACGGACCAATCGCACCGGAGCGATCCCAGTTCTTGCCTTGGGTCACGTTGAATTTCGCATGACGCACCCAGTCGCGGATCGTGCCTTCGTTGCACAGCGTCAGCGCCGCGATGTGGTTGTAGGCATCTTCGGCCGCAATCCGGCGACCCGTCTTGCCAATGACAATCGCCACCTCGCCTTCGTAGTCCAGCGTGTGGTTTTCCGGCGGGCGGATCAGCGGGCGACCATGACCGGTAAACCCGCTGGCAAAGCGCGGGAACAGCGACATGTATTTCGGCTGCGCGCTGCCGTCTTTGTATTCGGCATTGCGATCCGGGAAGTTCACACCCACGCAGAGGATCCGGCGCGCATCGGGCATCACCATGTCGTAGTCGAAATCAGTATGGGTGACCGCGCGCCCTTCGGCTGCTGCAGCCAACGCGTCAAACTGCCCGGCGGCAATAACCTCGTAGAGGCTTGCGTGATCGGGGAAGGCGTCGTTCAGCGCGATGGCGCCCTCATCCGTAATCGCGCCGAAAAATGTGCTTCCGTCCGCTGAATATGTCGCAAAACGCATTGTCTATTCTTTCACTTTTCGCGCTTTGTGTCGCGCTATCTTGGGTAAAACGACGCAGAAATATACAGATCCCTACATCTATTGCTGTCTCAAACTGAGAAGCTGATATTCGCCTGTCCGGTGCCCGAGCTGCCGAAATAGGGGGTGTAGATGTCGATCTTTCCTTCGTAATCCTTCCAGCCCAACGCGCCAAACAGAAGCGCAGTGTCGTTCATCGCGCATTCGCCGGTGCATTTGACGGCATAGTCGGGCAGTAGGTCGAGGAACTCGGCCCATTTGCCGTTTTCCCAAAGGTCCAGAACGCGCAGATCCATCTGACGGTTGAACTCGCCATTCACAGAATTCAGCCCATCAACCGAGCGTTCGTTGGGGGTGAAGTCATGGCTCATAGACCCCGAGGCGAAGATGGCGACCTTGCGGTCCGACCGCTTGATCCCTTCAGCAATCGCAGAGCCCCAACGGCGGTTTTCTTCGATGGACGAGAACTGGTTCACGGCAGTGGGCAGGACGCGGGCGTTCACGCCTTTGTTGATGAAATGCATCGGCAGAAGCGTTCCGTATTCCATACCCAAATCAGGTTGCGCATGGCCCATGGCGCGCTCGTCGCGTTCTTCCAAAACGCTCAGGATGCTCTGTGCCAGCTCGCTGTCGCCCTGATAGTCGAATTCCATATCCGCCAGCATGTGCGGCAGTTCGTGGCTGATGAAGCGGCCCTTGTGGTGGGGCTTGGCGTTCAGGTGGAAGCCCTGATTGGTGATCCAATGCGTGTCGAAAATGATGAACGTGTCCACACCCCGGTCAATCGCGTCCTGTCGCAGCTTGGCGTAGCCATCGACAGCGGGCTGACGGATGCCTTTGTATTGCGGCATGGTTTCGGACATCCAGATGCTGGGCACATGGGTGATTTTTGCAGCTTGAACGATCTGTCCCATTGGGTCTCCTCCCGTTGGTGGTCGCGCGTTTCCGGGGCAGGGCGCTTAGGCGCCGAGCCGCATGATTTTGTGTTGACCCGTGGCAAAGCCCACGTGTTTTTGCTCCATGTAGAACTCGAACGACCAGTCGCCGCCGTCGCGCCCGATGCCCGATGCCTTCACTCCGCCAAACGGGGTCGGCAGGTGGCGGACGTTTTCCGAGTTCACCCAGATCATGCCTGCTTCCAGCTTGTCTGTGAAGCGTAAGGCGCGGGTCAGATCGTTGGTCCAGACATATCCGGTCAGGCCGTATTCAGTGTCATTGGCCATCGACAGCGCTTCGTCTTCCGACGAGAAGGGGATCGAGGTCAGAACCGGGCCGAAGATTTCTTCGCGCGCGATGCGCATTTGGTTGGTGGCGTTGGTGAACAGCGTCGGGCGCACGAAATAGCCTTCGTCGCCCACCTTCACGCCACCCGCCGCAACGGTTGCGCCGTCTTCCTTGGCGATGTCGAAATAGGACGTCACTTTGTTATAATGTGTCTCGGTCACCAGCGGGCCGATCTCAGTCGCGGGATCCAGTGGGTGGCCAACCTTGATGTTGTTGACGCGTTCGACCAGCTTGGCCTCGAATTCTTCTTTGATTGTATCCTGAACAAGCAGGCGCGAGGACGACGTGCAGCGCTCGCCGTTGATCGAATAGATCATGAAGATCACAGCATCCAGCGCGCGATCCAGATCTGCGTCGTCAAAGACGATGACTGGATTTTTCCCGCCCAGTTCCAGATGGTTACGCTTGTGTGTATCCGCGCCCTGCTTCACGATCAGGCTGCCGGTGCGGCTTTCGCCAACAAAGGCAATCGCTTTGATCTTCGGGTGTTCGCACAGAGCCTTGCCAGCGTCCGGCCCAAAGCCGTTCACAGTGTTCAAGACGCCTTTGGGCAGGCCTGCTTCTTCCGCGATCTCGACCAATAGGCGGGCGGTTAAGGGGCTGTCTTCAGCGGGTTTGTGGACCACAGTACAGCCTGCGGCCAGCGCGGGTGCGATCTTCCAGGTGGACAGCATAAATGGCGTGTTCCACGGCGTGATAACTCCCACCGGGCCGATCGGTGTGCGGCTGGTGACGTTCATCAGCGTGGGCGATTTCAGGTGCTGTCCATCGCGCGACTGAATGACTTGATCCGCGAAATAGCGAAAGTTCTCGGCCCCACGCAGGGCGGCTTTCGACATGAAGCGGAGTGTCTGGCCGGTGTCCCAGCATTCGCAGAGCGAGATTTCTTCAGCACGTGCTTCGATGGCGTCGGCGACGTTCAGCAGGATGCGACGACGCTCGGTGGCGGGCATGTCGCGCCATCCTGCGAAGGCCTCATGGGCGGCATTGGCCGCAGCGTCGATGTCATCCGCCGTGCCGTGGGCCACGTCGCAGATCACCGACTTGTCCACTGGGCTGGTTGTCTGGAACACGCCTGCGGCGCCGTCCCGATCTTCACCGGCGATCCGATTTTTGATCCCACCCGCGCGGAAACGTTCAAGATAGCCCGCGAGTTTCGAAAGATTGCTGTCCAGATCCGACATGTTGCCCCCATACGTTCAGTAATTAATTGCGATGTTAACTAATGATCTGGCCGCTGTCAACAATAGTTGCTTTGTTCAATTCCTAGCCCTTGCTATAACACCCTTATGACCAAGAATAATTCGGCCCGTATGGGCTATCCCAGCACCTCCCGTTCGCTTCCCATCTCGCTTCTTCGAGCGCGAGAGGTGGTGATGCAGCCGATTCGCGACATGCTGGGCGAGCTGGGCTTGACCGAGCAGAAATGGCGTATCTTGCGCACATTGGATGAGTTGGGCGAGGTCGAACAAAGCACCATCGCAAAAGAGGCCTGCCTGCTTTTGCCCAGCCTGACGCGGATCCTGCGCGGGATGGAGGCTGACGGTCTGATCTCGCGGCAATCTGACGCCAAGGACAAGCGCCGCACGCTGGTGACGATCACTGACAAAGGACGCGCCATCGTGCGGGACAACCTGCATCTGGCCAATGACATCGCCGCCCGGATCGAGACGCATATGGGCGAGGACGAGGTGAAGCAGCTTCTGGATCTTCTGGAAAAGCTGCAAGCTGCCAAGCTGTGATCCACACTTCTGGCGCATAAGGGCTTGCAAACGCCGCCTTTCGTCAGCAGGTGTATCGCGCACAAGGGTATCACCGTTTCGCAGCGGAGGCTTTGCAGGTGGACATCAGATTTGATCATGGACCGGATGGGATGGCAGGGCTGTTTTCAGCCCCGCTGGATCAGATCGTGGCGTGGTCTCTGGACGATGTTCCAGGCGCGCTGGACCGTTTGGATCAGGCGCAGAAAAGCGGTGCGTGGCTGGCGGGCTTTGCAAGTTACGAGCTGGGTTATGCGCTGGAGTCGCGTCTGGAGCCTTTGCTGAAACCCGACCGCCGCCTGCCGCTTTTGCAGTTCGGTCTCTATGATGGACCCAACCCCGCGCCTGCGCTTCAGCCCGGAGACGCGGCGCTGTCGGATCTGAAACCCGACTGGGATGCCGACACCTATGCGCGCGGGTATCAGACGGTGCATGACTATATCTGTGCGGGCGACACGTATCAGGTCAACCTGACCTTCCCGATCCGGGGTAGGGCGCAAGGCGACGTGCAAGCGCTCTATCATGCGCTCACACGCTTGCAGCCGGTGCAATATGGTGCGCTGGTGCAGGCTGATGGCCTGCCCGCAATCCTGTCCCGATCGCCCGAGCTTTTCTTTCGCACCGATGCGGATGGGATGATCGAGACGCGCCCGATGAAAGGCACCCAGCCGCGCAGTTCCGATCCTGTCGAGGACGCCGCACGCGCGGTATTCCTGAAAAGTGACGAGAAAAATCAGGCCGAAAACCTGATGATCGTGGATCTGCTACGCAACGACATCTCTCGCATCTGCGAACCGGGCAGCGTCCATGTGCCTGAGCTGTTCACCGTGGAAAGTTATGAGACCGTGCACCAGATGGTGTCGCTGATCCGTGGTCAAATGGAGACCGGTACGCGCCTGTCCGACATCCTGCGCGCTCTCTTCCCCTGCGGTTCGATCACCGGCGCCCCCAAACTGCGCGCGATGGAGATCATCGCCGAGCTGGAACCCAATCCCCGCGATATCTATTGCGGCTCGATTGGCTGGATGGCCCCCGATGGACGGTCCGAATTTAACGTCGCCATCCGCACACTATTGCTGGATGGGCAGGACGCGACCCTCAATGTGGGCGGTGGGCTGGTCTATGACAGCACTGCGGCCTCGGAGTATGAAGAGGCGCTGTGGAAGGCACGGTTTGCGTCGCGTCTATCTAATGGGTTGAGGCAATGAAGAATGTAGTTCTCATCCCATCTAGAGATTTGCTGAAAAGATACGCGCGGTACCGCGGTTTCCGCTCAGCTGGACGACTTGTTTTCGGCTTTGTCACCGTAATTGTCATGTTTTGCGGATATAACTGGTGGTTGATGGTACGCGAGCCTTCCAGTGCAAACATCGGACGATCTTACGAATTTCTGGCACCATACATGGTGTGGCTCGGTCCAGTGATCTTATATCTTGTACAGATTACTGATCTCAACAAAGCCATACGCGAAAAAGACTTCCCGAAACACTAGTGGCGTTGATGATTGAATGGGCTGTAGAGTTTCTGGAAAATGGTGGGCGACCTTGGAATCGAACCAAGCGTGAGTCGCCTCGAGGGAGTTACAGTCCCCTGCCACACCTTGCGGCCTGTCGCCCACTTTTTCCTGCGCAATCTGCGCCGAACGTGGGGCTAGGTATCGCGGGCAGCTTGCGGCGTCAATAAGAAAAATCACCCAAAAGCACCTGCCAAAAGCACTTGTCTCTCAGAAAGCCATGGCGCATTGTCCGGGCCTTGTAAAAACTCAGCGGATCGCGTGATGAAAAAGCCAAAATGGGTCGTCAAAAAGGAACAAGACAAGCGTCAGGCGGCGTCTGAAACTGTGTGGCTGTTCGGGATTCACGCGGTGCGGGATGCGCTGATGAACCCAGACCGCGTGCGGTTGCGGTTGATCGTGACGAAAAACGCGAGCGACAAACTGGCGGACGCGATCGCGACTTCCGGTATGACGCCTGAAATGGCCGACCCGCGCAGTTTTCCGGCGCCGATTGATCCCAATTCGGTTCATCAGGGCGCTGCGCTTGAAGTGAAGCCTTTGAACTGGGGTGATTTCGCCAGCCGCGTGATTGGTGGCGAGGGCAAGATGCCGGTTGTTGTCTTGCTCGACCGTGTGACCGACCCGCATAACGTGGGCGCAATCTTGCGCTCGGCCGAAGTGTTCGGGGCCAGCGCAGTGGTCGGCACCAAACACGGATCGGCGCCTGAAACAGGGGCGCTGGCCAAGACCGCGTCGGGTGCGTTGGAGCGTCAGCCATACCTGCGCGTGCGCAATTTGGCTGAATCTATGGAAGAGCTGCGCAAAATGGGGTTTGTCGTCCTCGGCATGGATGGCGAGGCGACCGAAACCATTGAAGGTGCGCTGGCCGCACGTCCGGATCGCCCTGTCGCTCTGGTCATGGGGGCCGAGGGGCCGGGACTGCGCGAAAAAACCAAGGCGACCTGTGACGCACTGGTGAAAATCCCATTTGCGCGTGATTTTGGATCCTTGAACGTGTCCAATGCAGCAGCGGTCGCGCTATACGCCACACGCCTCACGCGGTGATCACCTTGTTGTGGGTGGGGCTGTAATATCCGCCCCGGCAGCGCAGATTAGGGACAACCGAAAAAGGAGGTCCCAATGTCGAAACTGTCCCTATCCCGCCGTAATATTCTGTCCGGTTTGATTGCTTTGCCTGTTGGGGCGACGCTTCTGACTCGCCCGGCTTTTGCCGCCAACCCACCGGTCTATGCCGAAGATGGTATCGCATGGGATGGGCAAGACCCCGTGGCCTATTTCACAAAGGGCGCGCCAACACCGGGTGTGGCCGAGTTTTCCTTGGAACATGAAGGTGCGACGGTGCTGTTTTCCAGCGCAGCGACCCGCGACATGTTTGCAGCCGATCCTGCGAAATATGCGCCTCAGTTCGGCGGATACTGCGCTTATGCAGCCAGCAAGGGCTATATCGCGCCCACTGTGCCCGAGGCGTGGACCGTCTATGACGATAAGCTCTACCTAAACTTCAGTCTGCGCGCGCGCGAACTGTGGTCACAGGATATCCCCGGCAACATCGCCAAGGGTAATGCCAACTGGCCGGGCATTCTTGAAGGCTGAGCGATGACGGGCGGATCACAAGTGTTTTACCAACCCTTCCAATTCCGCCCCTCCACCATATCTGTCTAACAGAGGCCAGGCTGTGGAACGCCTGAAACCTCTTCACTGTCCCTCGTTCCACCAACTGCGCCCGAGGCTTACTCCCCTCGGGCGCTTTTTCTTTTGCGGTCTTGGAATGGGCGCATCCGGTGCTTAGTTGTGGCCAATGACCCAGACAGATATCGACACCCGCCTGAAACAGATCCTGACAACAACCCGCGTGATCGGCCTTGTCGGCCTGTCGCACAAATCAGACCGTGCCAGCAATCGTGTGGCTGGATTTCTGACTGCGAAAGGCTATCGCGTGATTGGCGTTAATCCGGGGTTGGCAGGGAAAGAGATGTTTGGCGAAACGGTTGTGGCGTCTGTTGCAGATCTTCCCGAAGAGACCGATATGATCGACCTGTTTCGGCGATCCGAGGCAATCGAGCCAATTGTGGACGAAGCGCTGGCCAATTTGCCCAACCTGCGCACGGTCTGGATGCAGCTAGAGATTTTCAACGCGCCAGCGCGGGCCAAAGCTGAAGCGCGTGGGATCGACGTCGTTGAGGATCGCTGCCCGGCGATTGAGTACCCGCGTTTGATTGGGTCGGAAGCGCTGGTTGGATAGAGTTCGAGGGGGCTTTGCCCCCGCGCCAAATCCGTGCTTTGGCGCTCCCCCGGGATATTTACAGTAAGAAAATAAGACCTTAGGTATGACGGGCTGCTTTTTCTGCAATGCCCGAAGTACCTTCACGGCGTTCGAGTTCGGCCAGAACGTCCTCCAGCGCAACGTCGCGCGCGGCGAGCATGACGAGCAGGTGATAGAGCACGTCTGCGGCCTCAGCGGTCAGGTTCTCGCGGTCGTTCTTGGCAGCGGCGATGATGGCCTCGATGGCTTCTTCCCCGAACTTCTCGGCGCATTTTTCCGGGCCTTTGGCCAGCAGTTTGGCGGTCCAGCTGCTGTCGGGATCTGCGGATTTGCGCTCTTCAATGGTGGCGGCCAGTTGGGTCAGGATGCTCATGTCAGCCTCATCGGGATGCCTGCGGCGGCCATGTGTTCCTTGGCCTCGCGGATGGTGTAGTCGCCGAAGTGGAAGATCGAAGCCGCCAGCACGGCGCTTGCGCCGCCTTCGGTCACGCCTTCGACAAGGTGGTCCAGATTGCCAACACCGCCCGAGGCGATCACGGGCACATGCACCGCGTCAGAAATGGCGCGGGTAAGCGGCAGGTTGAAACCTGCGCGGGTGCCGTCGCGGTCCATCGAGGTCAGCAGGATCTCGCCCGCGCCCTTTTGTTCCATCAGCTTGGCGAATTCGACCGCGTCGATTGGGGTGCCGTTGTCGTCCAGCGCGGGTTTGCGCCCGCCATGGGTGAAGATGCCCCATTTGTTGGGCTTTCCATCCGCATCATGGCCGATGGTCTTGGCGTCGATGGCAACGACGATGCACTGGCTACCAAAACGATCTGCTGCACGTGCGATCACGTCCGGGTCGGCCACGGCGGCCGAGTTGAAGCTGACCTTATCCGCGCCTGCCAGCAGCAGGTCGCGCACGTCCTCCGGGCTGCGCACGCCGCCACCGATGGTCAGCGGCATGAAGCATTGTTCTGCTGTGCGGGTGGCCAGATCATACATGGTGCCACGGTTTTCATGGGTCGCCTTGATGTCGAGGAAGCAGAGTTCATCGGCACCGGCGGCGTCATAGGCGCGCGCCTGTTCCACCGGGTCGCCCGCGTCGATCAGATCGACAAAGTTGACGCCTTTCACCGTGCGGCCCTCGGCCACGTCGAGACAGGGGATGATGCGAGTTTTCAGCATAAGTTACTATTAACCCTTCTTTCGCTGATACGAAATCAGATGAAATACCGCCACAATAAGTAGGGCAACCAGAAGTACGAGAGCAATTGGAAGTGTGATCAGCATAAACCAGCCAGATACAAATCCGGCATATAACACGCCCCCAAAATCGAATCCCAGGAAGACGCAGGGGTTCTCGAAGCCTTCATGTAGCGTACAGCCGCGCCAGTCAGCAAATGACGACGAGAGGATCACACCAAGGACTGGTATGAGGCAGAGGATAAGAGTTCCTCCAAGCCAAATATACAGCCCTTTAAATCCCATCAGCCTTTCAAAACCCCCAACGCCTCTTTCAAATCAATTGCCCCATCATAAAGCGCACGGCCCGAGATGGCGCCGTTCAGGCGCGCGCCGCAGGATTTCAATGCGCGCAGGTCGTCCAGCGAGCTTACGCCGCCCGAGGCGATGACGGGGATCGAGACCGCGCGGGCCAAATCGGCGGTCGCCTCGGTATTCGGGCCCTGCATCGCGCCGTCGCGGTTGATGTCGGTGTAGATGATGGCGCAGACGCCTGCGTCCTCGAACGACTTGGCAAGGTCGGTGACCATGACGTCGGTTTCCTCGGCCCAGCCTTTGGTGGCGACGCGGCCGTCGCGGGCGTCGATGCCGACGGCGACTTTGCCAGGGAAGGCGCGGGCGGCTTCGCGGACCAAATCGGGGTTCTCGACGGCTACGGTGCCGAGGATCACGCGAGACAGGCCCTTTTCAATCCAGCCTTCAATGGTGGCCATGTCGCGGATGCCGCCGCCCAACTGGGCGGGGACGTCGATGGCGCCAAGGATCGCCTCGACCGCTGCGCCGTTCACAGGCTCGCCTGCGAATGCACCATTCAGGTCGACCAGATGGATCCACTCGCAGCCTGCGTCCTGAAATGCGCGTGCTTGTGCCGCGGGATCGTCGTTGAACACGGTGGCTTCTTCCATCTCGCCGCGCAGCAAGCGCACGCATTGGCCGTCTTTCAGGTCGATGGCAGGATAGAGGATCATGGCAGGCGCTCCGTTAAGCTGTCGGTTGCGCTGCTTTTTACATGGACAAGGGGGAAAGCCAAGTAAGACCTCCCGTGACGTCACACTTGCCACAAGGCAGCCTAGGGCGGCAGGATATCCTGCAAAACAGGGAGGTAACTATGAAACGAGTGATTGCAGCAGCGGCTTTGGCCGTTGGCCTGGCAAGCCCAGCGATGGCGGATCCGGTGCTTGGGGTGTGGAAGACACAAGTCGATGACGGGGCATATGCACATGTGACCTTCTCGAAATGTGGGGCCGCATTGTGCGGCGTGATTTCGAAAGCTTTCGATGCAAGCGGGGAAATCAGCACGCCTAATATTGGCAAGCAATTGGTCTGGGATATGAGCCCGAATGGCGGCGGCAAGTACTCGGGTGGCAAAATCTGGCAGCCTTCGACGGGCAAGGTCTATAAGTCGAAGATGACGCTTGCAGGGTCGTCCCTGAAGGTCGCAGGGTGCGTTGGCCCGATTTGCAAGAAACAGACGTGGTCGCGGGTGAAATAACGCAGACCGCACAGGGGTTCAGTAACCAGTACTCCATACACAAAGGGCGCCCATTGAGGCGCCCTTTTTTGTTACGGTGTCCAGCTCAGGAAATTTGCAATCATTCTCAGCCCGGCTGCTTGGCTTTTTTCCGGGTGGAATTGCATGCCGATCATGTTGTCTCGTCCGACAATCGCAGTGATGTCGCCGGCATAGTCGCAATGTGCGAGCCGTTCTTCAGCGTTGTCCACAACGAAGTGATACGAGTGCACGAAATAGGCGTGATCGCCTGTGGTAACCCCGTCCAGAACTGGGTGGTCGCTGTCGATCACCAGATCGTTCCAGCCCATATGAGGCACCTTCAGCGCCGGGTCAGCCGGAGTGATCTTGCGTACATGACCTTTGATCCAGTCGAACCCGTCGGTGTCCTGATATTCATGGCTGACGGTGGCCAGCATTTGCATGCCGACGCAAATCCCCATGAACGGGCGGCTCTGACGGATCACAGCCTCTTCCAGCGCTTCATATATACCGCGGTGGTCGGAAAGCTGCTGACGGCAGGCCGGGAAAGCCCCGTCGCCGGGCAGAACAATCCGGTCAGCGCGGGCCACGTCCTCGGGCTTGGTTGATACGATCACGTCGCCCGCATTCGTCTCGGCTGCCATGCGTTGAAACGCTTTTTCGGCCGAGTGCAGGTTGCCGCTGTCATAGTCGATGATCACGGTCAGCATATCAGTCTCCGGGTCGGGTGCCTTTTACAGCGCACCCTTGGTCGAGGGGATGGCGTCCGCTTTGCGCGGATCGGTTTCGACGGCCACGCGAAGCGCACGGGCCACGGCCTTGAACGCGGCTTCGGCCACGTGGTGGGCGTTGAAGCCGTGGATCTGGTCGATGTGCAGCGTGATGCCGCCATGAGTCGCCAGTGCCTGGAAGAACTCGCGTACCAGTTCGGTGTCGAAGTTGCCGATCTTGGGGGCGGCGAACTCGACATTCCAGATCAGGAACGGGCGTGCCGACAGGTCCAGTGCCGCGCGCACCTGCGCATCATCCATTGGCAGGTGGCATTCGCCGTAACGACGGATGCCTTTCTTATCGCCAAGTGCCTCGACCAGCGCTTGCCCGATGGCAATGCCGGTGTCTTCGACCGTGTGGTGATCGTCGATGTGCAAATCCCCTTCGGCGCGGATCGTCATGTCGATCAGCGAATGGCGCGACAGCTGATCCAGCATGTGGTCAAAGAAGCCCACGCCGGTCTGGTTGTCATACTGCCCGGTCCCGTCGAGGTTCAGCTCGACCGAGATCGCGGTTTCAGCGGTTTTGCGAGTGATCTGTGCGCGCCGCATGGGATGTCCTTCTATTACCTGCGCCCCTTATAGGGGGGAGGGGCGGCGGCGAAAAGACAGCAACCCAACGAAAAGGGGCGCTGTGGTGTAAGCGCCCCAAATTCGGTTTGATGCTGAAAGGCGGGGTGGTCTTGGCCGCGCGGGGTTACGCGGCCTGAGACATTACGAACTCGCGTGGGCAGATTTCCATCAGATAGCTCAGGTCTTCTCGGGACATATATGTCAGAAAACCGCGAATCACTGTGTTCAGTTCGCGCGGGTACAAAACAAGCGCGCCGGGTTCACAATGCATATACCCCTCGCGTTCGGCGAGGCCGCGGAATGCGTGATGTTCTGCCATGAATCCAAACACATGGTCGGGCGACCAGCGCAACAGGCTTGTTGCCAATGCAAACCGGGCGAGAATCCCGGGAAGCCCCGTGCCGCGATAACGGTCACTGCTTTCGACCCAAAGGTCTCCATGATAGCAAATCTTCCCGGTGATCCGCTTGGCTCCGGGGCCGGGGCGGTACATGCTGCGATTCATATCCAGAGTGTACCCCGGTGGTGCAAACCCTTGAAAATTCTCGCTAAGATAGTCTGAAAGATACGTATCAGACATATCAATCATGCGCATTGCTTGCGAGTGCATCATCTTGCCCTCGCGGTCCCAACCTACAATCCAGAACCCATTATCTTCGGTTAGCGGTTGGACCTCAGGATCAAACGCCAGTCCCAGTGGGAGCTTGCTTCGGTGCTCGGCAATGTAGTTTGAATAGAGATCGAAATCTGATCCGATTTCGATCATTACGTCCTTCTCGTTAATGATGTCTAGCATGCGTGTTACGTACTGCGCGCCGGCGAATGTGTCGTGAATGGTCATCGGAACCTCTTGGCTAGTGGCTATGACCAATTTTCGCGCAGTCGTTGCGATTTGTCGAATGAACACGCCCTAGTGGAAACTTGTCGACAATATGGCGCAAAATTGACACGGACGCAGAGCGGCACTCTTTAGAATGGCGGTTTCACATCCATTGCCAGTTCCGGGGGCATCGAAAGGCGCATCTCATCCGGCAATTCTAGAATTTGAACATTCAGAGTGCGATCAATCAGGGTTGCCAGCGCCAAATCGCCATCGGCATATCTGCAAGCCATCACAAGACGGTGGTACGAGATCGGAGTCGGAATGTCTTCGGGCCCATACGGCATATGGGTGTGAATATGATCAAGCCGGAGACTTCGGGTACTGGCTACATCATGGAATGATTGAGTCAGCAGATAGCTATAGCCTTTGTCGGTCGGCAGATTGACGGCACTGCGGCCAACAGCGGACCTATACTTTTCCCACCCAAACCACGTTGCGAAGGACGATTTGTCGCCAACTTCCGTACAGATCCAATCTCCGTTTTGCGGGTTGTATCGGAACACCATCAAATATGGTCGCAAGCTGGCGAAACTTGGGCTTTCCAGCTCTCCTTCGGACTGCGCCCAGCTGTGGAATCCGAACTTGAGAAGCTCGGAAGAATTGTCCCAAAGTGAGGTCAGGGGATGCTGTTGCAGGAAGTAAGGGATCTTCCCTTCCTGCAGTGCCAAATAGTGCAGGCCGAGAACATGCCTGCTTTCGCTGTTCAGCCAAGCCTCACCGCGCGCCAAAAGTTCCTCGGCTTCTTTAAGAGCGTTCTCTCCGGTTTCGGTCAGTTTGTATTGTCGGTTTTCAAACGAGAACAGTGGATTTCCCATGTACTCTTCAAGATGGTCGATATGCCGACGGACTGTTTGGCGCGTGCTTCCAAGGTTCTTTACAGTCTTTGATAGGTTGAGAGTCTGCGCCAATGAGGCGAACGACCTCAGCATCTCATACAGTAGCGCAGGCGCATCTCGATGGGTCATCTATGTTCCCTTGTTTGTAAACGCATTGTGCACGATGGCGAAACACTCACCCCCCGATCAACCGTAGCGGCGATCGGAAAACCCTTGAAATACAGGCCTTAGATAGAGTTGGTAACATAAATCATCCATCATGCAATCAAAAATGTTACATAAATGTTCAAACCTCACCAATTGGGTTTCATATCGTTTGATGCCATTCTCCCTTAGCGGGAAACAATTATGTGGTGAAAAAATGGTACATCCGGTTGATGTTCATGTTGGAAAGAAAATTCGCGAAGTGCGCCTGCTGCGGGGCATGACGCAAGTAAATGTAGCTGAAAAACTGGGACTTTCGTTCCAGCAGCTGCAAAAATACGAGACCGGTTATAACCGGGTGTCGGCTAGCAAGATGTTCGAGATCGCTCAACTTCTTGATGTAGAGCCGGCCTATTTCTTCGAAGGGCTGCCGCGTGCGGGTGTGCCCCAGCGCGAAGCTATGGATGAACGGACAGCAAAGGCCGCACAGGCGTTGTCCTCGATCACGGATGAAAAGATCCGTGCACAGATCCAGTCGATGATTCACGAACTTGCCGGGCGCCAGTCTCTGAGCGCCTGAACCCATCGTCCTCTGAGGGGAAGGATGAATTGGGGAAGGGGATGCGCAACGCGCGTCCCCTTATTTTTTTGTTTGCGTGAAATCGGGCGCGTGAACATGTGGACGCACCAGCTGCGTTGGTGCGCATCCATCCATCAATTTTGGGATCTGGTCCATTTGGAGCGGGCGAGGCGATTCGAACGCCCGACCCTAACCTTGGCAAGGTTATGCTCTACCCCTGAGCTACGCCCGCTTCCTATGGCAGTGTCTGGTGGGTGACCAGACTGGGTAACCGATTGGAGCGGGCGAGGCGATTCGAACGCCCGACCCTAACCTTGGCAAGGTTATGCTCTACCCCTGAGCTACGCCCGCTTCCTTCGGTGAGGCGTGAGATATGAAATACAGGCGCGGGCTGCAAGGGGAAAAGCGAGAAATTTCAGGTTTTTTTCTGTTGAGAGCCGCGATGAGCAGGGGTGCGTCTCAGCAGACACAAAGAATTGACCTAAAAAAAGCACGTTTCATACATATATAGTAAAGAAGAAGGAGTGTGGGGGCTCGGAATCATCCTGGGGAGGGTGGGTTTTGGAACTAAATTCTTGCAACTATCAAAAAGTGGTCACGGAGCGTGAGCGCCGTGAAGCGCTGTCTTTGAAACAATGTGAATGCTGCGGTGTAACGTCTGCAGAACTTGCAGCCCGTGGCGAGAGCCTTGAGGTGTGTGGTGATGAGTATATGGCCCGTTTGGGTGGTGGTGGGCGTGTGCTGACACCTGTTGCCCTTTGTCCGACGTGTCACGAAGAGAACCACCGCGACGCGCACAATCATCACAAACATTGCCAGGTCAAAGCACGACAAAGCCGCGAGAGCACGTTCTAAGCCTGAGCTTGGGCATTCGGTTTTGTATCATTGAACGAAAAACGGCCGCTCTGAATGCGGCCGTTTTCGTTTCTACTGTCGGGATAGTTTATTCCAACTCGACCAGCAGATCCTTTGCGTCAATCTGGCCTCCAGCATTCACATGGACCGCACTGACGATCGCATCACGTTCGGCGTGAATACCGGTTTCCATCTTCATTGCTTCGATCGTCAAAAGAAGATCGCCTTCGTGCACCTGCTGACCTGCGGCCACAGCGACTGAAGCAACCACGCCCGGCATTGGGGCGCCTACGTGGTTGTGATTGCCATCTTCGGCCTTCGGGCGCGCTTGGGTTGTCGACTTCACCAGACGGTTTGGCACGCGGATCGTGCGCGGCTGACCGTTCAGTTCGAAGAACACCTTCACTTCGCCGTTCTCGTCGGTTTCGCCCAGTGCCTGCAGACGGATCTCCAGCGTTTTGCCCGGGTCGATCTCGGCCGAGATCTCTTCTCCTGGCTCCATGCCATAAAAGAAGGTCTTGGTCGGCAGGGTGCGCACCGGGCCGTACTGGCGGTGGCGGCCCATGTAGTCCAAGAAGACTTTGGGATACATAAGATAGCCGTTCAGATCCTCATCATCGACTTTGAACCCTGCGAGCTCCTTCGACAGTTCGGCACGGGCAGCCTCAAGGTCCACGGGCTCCAGATGCTTGCCCGGACGTTCCACATTGGGTTTCTCGTCCTTCAGAACCTTCTTGATGATTGACTTTGGGAAGCCACCGGGCGGTTGGCCCAGATTGCCGCGCATCATGTCGACTACCGAATCCGGGAAGGCCACGTCGGCCTTCGGATCCTCGACTTCTTCGCGGGTCAATCCTTGGCTGACCATCATCAGGGCCATATCGCCGACAACCTTCGATGACGGCGTTACCTTCACGATGTCGCCAAACATTTGGTTTACATCCGCATAGCTTTGCGCGACGTCCGGCCATTTCTCTTCCAGCCCAAGCGAACGCGCCTGCGCCTTCAGGTTGGTAAACTGACCGCCGGGCATTTCGTGCAAGTACACCTCGGAGGCAGGCGCTTCTAGCCCGCTTTCGAACGCGGCGTACTGATGGCGCACACCTTCCCAATAGTTCGAGATCTCGCGGATCGCACCAATGTCCAACCCGGTGTCGCGGTCGGTATTGCGCAACGCTTCGACCACCGAGCCTAGACAGGCTTGCGACGTCCCACCTGAAAACGCGTCCATTGCCACGTCTACAGCGTCCACGCCCGCATCCGCTGCGGCCAGAATGGTCGCGCCTGCAATGCCCGAAGTGTCGTGCGTGTGGAAGTGGATCGGCAGGCCGACCTCTTCCTTCAGCGCCTTTACCAGCACGCGGGCTGCGGCGGGTTTCAGCAGGCCAGCCATGTCTTTCAGACCCAGAACGTGCGCGCCCGCGGCTTCCAGTTCTTTCGCCATACCGACATAGTATTTCAGGTCATATTTCGAACGATCCGGGTTCAGGATGTCGCCGGTATAGCAAACCGTGCCCTCGCAAACCTTGCCTGCGTCGACCACAGCGTCCATTGCGACGCGCATGTTTTCCACCCAGTTAAGGCTATCGAACACGCGGAACACATCGACGCCAGACACAGCCGCCTGACGCACAAACTCTTGCACGACGTTGTCAGGATAGTTCGTGTATCCAACCCCGTTCGAGGCGCGCAGCAGCATTTGTGTCATCACATTGGGCATCGCATGGCGCAGGTCGCGCAGGCGCTGCCACGGGCATTCCTGCAAGAAGCGGTACGCCACGTCGAAGGTCGCGCCCCCCCAGCATTCCACGCTGAACAGGCTGGGCAAGTTCGCGGCATAGGCCGGGGCTACTTTGATCATGTCGATCGAGCGCATGCGGGTCGCCAGCAGCGACTGGTGCCCGTCGCGCATGGTGGTGTCGGTGATCAGCAGCTGCTTCTGCGCCTTCATCCAATCCGCAACTGCCTGTGGGCCTTCGGCTTCAAGCAGGGTACGCGTTCCGGCAGCTGGATCTGCGCGCAGGGCAGGGGGCTTCGGCGCTTTCAAGTCTGTGGGCGGGGCAGGACGATCTGTCGTTTCCGGGTGTCCGTTTACGGTGATATCCGCAATATAGGTCAGTACCTTGGTGCCACGGTCACGACGTTTCGAGAACTTGAACAGCTCGGGCGTCTCGTCGATGAATTTCGTTGTGTATTGATTGTTCAGGAATGTCGGGTGCTTCAGCAGGTTTTCGACGAAGGCAATGTTCGTGGACACGCCACGCACACGAAATTCGCGCAGCGCGCGGTCCATGCGGGCAATCGCTTTCTCAGGAGTCTGTGCCCAAGCCGTCACTTTGGTTAGCAGTGAATCGTAGTAGCGCGTGATGACGCCGCCCGCATAGGCCGTACCGCCATCCAAACGGATGCCCATACCGGTGGCCGAGCGATAGGCGGTGATGCGGCCGTAATCCGGAATGAAGTTGTTCTGCGGGTCTTCCGTGGTCACGCGGGTTTGCAGCGCGTGGCCGTTCAGGCGGATGTCGTACTGGCTGGCTTTGCCGGTGGCTTCGGACAGCGATTTACCCTCGGCGATCAGAATTTGCGCCTGTACGATGTCGATGCCGGTGACTTCCTCGGTTACGGTGTGCTCAACCTGCACGCGTGGGTTCACCTCGATGAAGTAGAACTTGCCCGATTCCATATCCATCAGGAATTCGACCGTGCCCGCGCATTCATAATTTACGTGGTTACAGATCTTGCGACCAAGTTCGCAGAGTTCCTCACGCTGGGCTTCGGACAGATACGGTGCTGGTGCGCGTTCAACCACTTTCTGATTGCGGCGCTGGACCGAGCAGTCGCGTTCGTAAAGGTGATAGATATTGCCGTGGCTGTCGCCAAGGATCTGTACCTCGACGTGACGCGCGCGGGTGATCATCTTTTCCAGATAACCCTCGCCATTGCCAAAAGCGGCTTCCGCTTCGCGGCGGCCTTCCAAGACCTTCTCTTCAACTTCGTCTTCGCTGAAAATGGGGCGCATCCCGCGCCCGCCGCCGCCCCAGCTGGCTTTCAGCATCAAGGGGTAACCGACTTCGGCGGCCTCTTGCTTGATGGCCGCCATGTCGTCGCCCAATACTTCAGTGGCCGGGATTACAGGCACACCAGCTTCAACAGCGACCTTGCGGGCCGAGGCCTTGTCGCCAAGCGCACGCATGGTTTCTGCTTTGGGACCAATGAAGGTGATGCCGTTGGCGGCACAGGCATCCACGAAATCCGGGTTCTCGGACAGAAGGCCATAACCTGGGTGGATCGCGTCAGCGCCGCTTTCCTTGGCAACCCGGATGATCTCGTCAATCGACAGATAGGCGGCCACCGGCCCCATGCCTTCGCCGATGCGGTATGCCTCGTCCGCTTTAAAGCGGTGTAAGCCCAGCTTGTCTTCTTCGGCATAGACCGCAACGGTCTTTTTGCCCATCTCGTTGGCTGCCCGCATCACGCGGATTGCAATCTCGCCGCGGTTGGCGATCAGGATTTTCTGAAAGTCGCGCATCAGTGGTCCCCTTGGTCCGTAAATGGAATTGCCGGAGTCGTAGGGGGTGCCGCATTGCAGCGCAATAGTTTTTGTAACGATTGAGTAAGGTTTAGCGCTATATTGGTAAAAATATCTTACCAATATAGCCACGGATTACGAGGGCTTCGAAAGAAGCCCTCCTGCTTGGCGTGTGATATGCCCCTCAAGCTCGAGATTCACCAATTCAGGTAGAATCTGTTGCGAGCCCAAACCATATGATTGGCCGATGTCGCGGATCAATTGATCCTCGGCCAAAGGACAGGATCCCAGTCTGGACAGGATCTGACCATGCAATTCGGCGGTTTCCGCCAATGTCCTTTTGTCGCGAGTTCCCGCCAATTCTGTGGTCGCAGAAGCGTCATTTGCACGCGCTTTCGCGTCAGAAACAGCGGAAGATGCTGCCGGACCGATGGCTTCAATCACATCAGCTGCGTTGCGTACCAGCGCCGCCCCGTCCCGGATCAGCATGTTGCAGCCAAAGGCCCGAGCATCAAAGGGATGTCCCGGTACCGCCAGCACGTCGCGCCCCTGATCCAGTGCGTTGCGCGCAGTCAGAAGCGATCCGGATTTTGCAGCGGCTTCGACCACCACGACGGCACGGGCCAGCCCCGAGATCAGCCTGTTGCGTCTTGGAAAGTGCCGCGCTTGTGGCGTCACACCCGGCGGCATCTCTGAGATACGAAGCCCATCGCGCGCGATGTCTTCGGCCAGATCGGTGTTTTCTTTCGGATAGATCACATCCACGCCGCCCGCCATCACCGCGATGGTTTTGCCGGATTTCAACGCGGTCTCATGGGCAACCGTGTCGATCCCGCGCGCTAGGCCCGAGATTACGGTGAACCCTACCTCGCTTAGATCGTCCGCGAGTTTGCGGGCCATGCGTGTTCCAATCGAGGAGGCATTGCGTGCGCCGATCAGCGCGACAATGGGGCTGTGCAACAGGGTCGTGTCGCCCATCGCCCAGAAGAATGGAGGAGGGTCCGAGATTTCCGACAGCAGCGCGGGATATGCTTCGCTGCCCCAACAGATCATCTTGGCACCCGCCATTTGCGCCCGACGATATTCATCTTCGGCCACGTGTTCGGGGCAGGGGGCATAGTCTTTCACACCCGCTGCCTTCGCGACCTCTGGAAGGGCGTCCAGCGCTGCCTCGGCTGAACCATGTTCGCCCAGAAGTCGGAAAAAAGTTGAGACACCCACGCGGCGTGATCGCAAAAGACGGATCCACGTCAGAGCCTCGTCTTCGGTCTTGGGTGAGGGGGTGGGGTGAAGAGGTTGGAAAAGGTCCTTGGTCATGTGTGATTCCGTCTTTTGCGGGATCAGCATGCAAGGGAAATGGTTAACGGGCCGTGAATCGCAGCATTTTGGTTCAAATCGCCTATGCTGATGTTGGCGACACAGCGTCCTCGGTTTTTTGTGCACGCTGATAACGCCACAGGAAAATTGTCGATGCGGTAAACGCTCCTGCAACGGGCCACCAAAAAGGAACATATAGCGGATCGTCCGGGGCGTAGGCCCCGATCATGAAATATGTTCCAAGTGCAAAAATCTGCCCCAGAACAATTGCTATTGGTCGCGGGGCATTCATAGTACGCACCGCACCGACGAATGTGGGCAGTGTTATTGGGAGCGTTAGCAACATCGCTACACTTGTTGCCACCCCCAGTAGCCCCGATGTTCCAAGAATGGTTACCCAGAGCGATTCACGTCTCGTAAAAGCGCTCATCATAGTCAACACCTCTTGGACAATAAGGGTAAAGCAGATCAGTATGATTGCTCCTGTGAAGAGGAACCCAACCGTAAACAGAGCCGGCCACAGACTTCGTTTAAACTCCGCTCCGAAGCTCACGCCGCCGAACCCCCAACCGTTAGCCCGCCAATCAGCAGCGACGGCTGCCCCACGCCTACGGGCACCGACTGCCCCGCCTTGCCGCAGGTCCCAACGCCCGGATCCATTGCCATATCGTTTCCGATGGCGCGGATCTGTTTCATCGCTTGCGGACCGTCGCCAATCAGGGTGGCACCTTTCACCGGCGCGCCGACTTTGCCGCCTTCGACGCGGTAGGCCTCGGTGCAGGAAAACACGAATTTCCCGTTGGTAATGTCCACTTGGCCACCGCCGAATCCGACTGCATAGATGCCGTCCTTCAGCTCGCCCAGCACTTCTTCCGGGGTGGCGTTGCCGCCTTCCATAATGGTGTTGGTCATACGCGGCATTGGCGCGTGGGCATAGCTTTGGCGACGCCCGTTACCCGTGGGAGCGACCCCCATCAGGCGCGCGTTTTGGCGGTCTTGCATATAGCCGACCAGCACGCCGTCTTCGATCAACACCGCACGGCCCGAGGGCGTGCCTTCGTCATCCACGGTGATCGACCCGCGCCGGTCGGGCAGGGTGCCGTCATCGACGACGGTCACACCTTTGGCCGCGACCTGTTGGCCGACAAGTCCCGAGAATGCCGAAGTGCCTTTGCGATTGAAGTCGCCTTCCAGCCCGTGGCCCACGGCCTCGTGCAGTAGGATGCCGGGCCAGCCATTGCCCAGAACCACATCCATCATCCCGGCAGGCGCAGGCACCGCGTCGAGGTTTACCAATGCAATCCGCAACGCCTCGCGCGCGGTGCTTTGCCAGTGTTGCGGGTCCATCAGGCCGGTCAGACCAGCACGTCCGCCGCCACCGGAGGATCCGCTTTCGCGACGCCCGTCGTTTTCCACGATGACCGACACATTTAGCCGTGTCATGGGACGTGTGTCCGAGACCAGCTGGCCATCGGGGCGCAGGATGTGGACCTCTTGCAGTGAGGCCGCGATCGTGGCTGAGACCTGTACCACCCGCGAATCAAGATCACGGGTAAAGGCGTCGATCTCGCGCAGTGTCTCGACCTTCAGGCCAAAGCTGGCATCCGCCATTGGGTCAGCATCTGTATAGAGCTTCCGGTTGGTGCGGGCCGGCGCATCTGCCCATGTTCCGCCGCCATCACCCACGGCCAATGCCACAGTCGAGGCGGCGCGCTTCAGGGCAGCTTCGCTGATCTCGGTTGAATGGGCGTATCCAGTGGTTTCACCCTTCACGGCACGTAGTCCGAAGCCTTCAGAAGCGTCATAGCTGGCATTGCGCAGACGGCCGTCGTCAAAGACCAAGGCCTCAGACCGCATCCGCTCTAGAAACAGCTCGCCGTCATCGGCCCCGTTTGTGGTCTGCGCCAGAATCTTCTGTGCCTCATCCTGGCCAATCAGGGTCTCGAACGGGCGAAATGCGGTGGTGTTGGTCATGGGGGGCCTTTAGTTTGCGCTAAACGCGACGTTGTTCGTTAACTTGCGAAGGTTTTTCCTTGTTCCCAGCTTTCTAATATGGTTTCACACCAATGAGAAACAAGGGATTCCCGCGCCTTGTGTGTGGGAGAGTCATGAGCGCGCAGCAGCCTGAACCGGAAATCACCGGTGCCGGGCCGCGCCGCACAGGGAAGAGAAAGACGAATATGATGCGTTTCAGCAGCCTTTTCGCCACTGCAACAGCAATTATGACGGCGGGTGTCGCCACAGCTCAGGAAAATCTTGAGGTGATTGGTAAACCGGTACAAGGCGGCACAGGCTTCCAGCCAGCCGTGACCAGCGTTGCCGAAGCGGCCCAAGGGCTTGATGCTATGATCAACGTGATCATCTTCGGGATTACGATCTTCGTAACCGCACTGCTGGCCTATGTCATCGTGCGTCACAACCGCCGCGCCAATCCCGAGCCGGCGACCTTCTCGCACCATACGCCGATTGAAATTGCATGGACCCTGATCCCCGTTGTGATCCTGGTCTTCATTGGTGCCTTCTCGCTGCCGGTTCTGTTCCAGCAGCAGGTCATCCCCAAAGGTGACGTGGTCATCAAAGTCACCGGCTACCAGTGGTACTGGGGCTATGAGTATCCCGAGCACGAGTTTGGCTTTGACAGCTTCCTTCTGGACAAAACAGCATTGGAAGAGCACGGATACGATCAGAGCGACTATCTGCTGGCCACTGACACCGCAGTTGTTGTGCCCACCGGCAAGAAAGTCGTGATGCAGGTGACTGCAGCTGACGTGATCCATTCGTGGACCATTCCGGCCTTTGGTGTGAAGCAAGACGCTGTTCCCGGTCGCCTGGCCGAGCTGTGGTTCGAAGTTGAGCCCGGCAAGGAAGGCATCTACTTCGGTCAGTGTTCGGAACTGTGCGGCAAAGACCACGCCTATATGCCGATTACTGTGAAAGCCGTGACCGAAGCCGAGTACGAAGCTTGGCTGAAAGGTGCGATCGAAGAATATGCAGGCGACGTGACGACCGCACCTGCCGTTCAGGTCGCTTCGGCCAACTGATCAGACGGAAGGGGGTAACCCCTTCCTACAGACCGCCCTTCCGGGGGCGGTTTCTTGCAAGTAAGACCCTAGCCAAAGCGCCGTAACAACATGACTGACGCCAGCATTCAGACGACCAAGACCGAAACCGGCGAAGCCGGGTTTGGCGACTATTTTGCGCTGCTGAAGCCGCGCGTCATGTCCTTGGTGGTGTTTACGGCCCTTGTTGGACTGCTTGTTGCGCCGGTTGGCGTAAACCCTGTGGTTGGCTTGGCCTCGATTCTGTTCATCGCCGTGGGGGGGGGAGCCTCGGGTGCCCTGAACATGTGGTGGGACGCAGACATCGATCGCAAAATGAAGCGCACGCTGACACGACCGATCCCGTCGGGCAAAGTCGAAGAAGGCGAGGCGTTTGCCATCGGCATCACCCTGTCGGTCATGGCAGTCGTGATGCTGGCTCTGGCTGCGAACCTTATGGCTGCGGCGCTGTTGGCCTTCACCATATTCTTCTATGTCGTGATCTACACGATGTGGCTGAAACGCTGGACCCCGCAAAACATCGTGATTGGTGGCGCTGCGGGCGCGTTCCCTCCGATGATCGGCTGGGCTGTTGCCACGGGTGGGATCTCGATCGAAAGCGTTCTGATGTTCGCTTTGACCTTTGCATGGACGCCGCCCCATTTCTGGGCGCTGGCGCTGTTCACCAAGGGTGACTATGCCAATGCTGGCGTGCCGATGCTGACCGTGACCCACGGTCGTAAAGCCACCCGTAACCATATCCTTGGCTACACATTCGCACTGGCTGCTGTCGCTATCGCGCTGGGCCTGACCTCGGTCGGTGGCCCCACCTATATGGTGATCGCGCTGGTTCTGAACGGCATGTTTATCAAAGGTGCGTGGGATGTGTTCCGCCGCACGGATGAAGACAGCGATGCGGACAGCCACAAGGCCGAACGCGGTCTGTTCAAACTGTCGCTGGCCTATCTGTTCCTGCACTATGGTGCACTGCTGGTCGAAGCTTCGTTGAAACCCTTCGGACTGGGGGGCTGGGGCTGATGGCGATCAAAGCTGAACATGAAATGCACAAGCGTCGCCTTTCCCGGAACATCGGACTGGGTCTGGTGCTGGTTGGTTTTGTCGCCCTTGTCTATGGGTTGACGGTGGCCAAAGTAAGCGAGCTGTATCAGCCGGAAGCAACGTCGGAGGCTGGTCAATGAGCCTTTCGCAGCACCAGATGACGGCAGCCAAGATGGTCGGCGTTGTGGTCCTGATGGGATCGCTCAGCTGGGCCTCTGTTCCGTTCTATGACTGGTTCTGCCGTGTCACGGGCTTTGGCGGCGTCACCGGCGTGGCTGAAAAGGCGTCCGATGTGGTTCTGGATCGTAAGGTGCTGGTCCGCTTCGACGCCTCGAAAGAACGCGGCATGCCGTGGGAGTTCAAACCCGTCCAGCACGAGATGGAAATCCGTCTGGGCGAAACCGGGCTGGCCTTCTATGAGGCCTATAACCCCACGGACCGACCCGTGGCGGGCACCGCAAGCTACAACGTGGCACCTTTCGCTGCGGGTGGCTTCTTTACCAAGATCGATTGCTTCTGCTTTGAAGAGCAGGTGCTGCAACCCGGAGAGCGCGTGACCATGCCGGTCACCTTCTACGTGGACCCCGAACTTATCGAGGACGACGAGGGCAAATACGTGAATGCGATCACGTTGTCCTATACGTTCCATGAAACCGAATTGCCTGAAGAGATTGCGCAGCTTGCGCCAACTCAGACGGCTGTGCAAAACTGACGCCAGAAGAACAGGGACTAGACGCTTATGGCACATGCAAAGAACCACGATTTTCACATTCTGCCGCCTTCGGTAAACCCGTTTTTGGGTGCTGTAGCTGGCTTCGTCATGCTGTTTGGCGCTGTCCAATGGATGGCCAACGGCACGCCTTGGCTGTTCTTCGTCGGCCTTGCTGGCGTTCTCTATGTCATGTTCGCCTGGTGGTCGGACGTTGTGCATGAAGGCGAAACCGGTGACCACACTTCGGTCGTGAAAATCGGCCTGCGCTACGGCGTAATTCTGTTCATCATGTCCGAAGTCATGTTCTTCGCCGCATGGTTCTGGAGCTTCTTCAAGCACGCCATGTATCCGATGACCGAAGGCTCGCCCGCCATTGATGGCGTTTGGCCACCCGTCGGGATCGAGACTTTTGACCCCTGGCACCTGCCGCTGATCAACACGCTGATCCTGCTTCTGTCGGGTTGCGCTGTTACCTGGGCCCACCACGCGATTGCACATGAAAACAACCGCAAAGACCTTGTTTGGGGTCTGACTCTGTCGGTGATCCTGGGCGTGATCTTCACCATCTTCCAGGCTTACGAATACAGCCACGCTGCCTTTGACTTCTCGGGCAACATCTATGGCGCCAACTTCTTCATGGCCACCGGCTTCCACGGCTTCCACGTGATCGTCGGTACCATCTTCCTGTTCATCTGCCTTCTGCGCGCGATGAAGGGTCACTTTACTCCGGAAAGCCACGTAGGCTTCGAAGCCGCTGCTTGGTACTGGCACTTCGTTGACGTTGTATGGCTGTTCCTGTTCGCCGCTGTTTACATCTGGGGCGGTTGAACCTGACCTGCGATTAGTCCTAATCAGGGGCGCGAGGGGAAACTCTCGCGCCTTTCTTCTTTCGGATCTCTGTCATGCGCCAAGCCATTGCCATCATCCTGTCCCTCGCCGTGCTTGCCCTGTTCATCGGGTTGGGCACATGGCAAGTGCAGCGCCTGAAATGGAAAGAGGGCGTGCTGGCAGAAATCGACGCCCGCATCGCCGCCGATCCGGTGTCTCTGCCGGATAGCCCTGATAAAGCCCGAGACACCTACCTGCCGGTGATGGTCTCGGGCCAGTTTGGCGACGGCACTTTGCGCGTGCTTGTCTCCACCAAACAGGTAGGTGCGGGCTATCGCCTGATCTCACCCCTGCTGACCGATCAGGGCGCGATCCTGATCGACCGCGGGTTTGTCCGTGTTTCGCACGAGATGCCACCCCTCCCGCAAGGCCCGGTCACTATCGAGGGCAATTTGCACTGGCCCAATGACCGTCTCAGCTCGACACCGGAAAACGATGTGTCTGGCAATACGTGGTTTGCGCGCGATATTGACCAGATGGCCGACGCGTTGGGCACCCAGCCCGTCTTTGTCATCACCCGCCAGATGACCCCGCCCGAGCCACGCGTCCTGCCGTTGCCCGTCACGTCCGAGGGCGTTCCCAACCGGCACCTTGAATATGCAGGCACATGGTTTTTACTGGCCCTGACATGGTCGATGATGACACTTGCCCTGCTATGGCGTAAGAAACGCCGAAACACCTGAAGGACTCACTTTCGATGCGCTATATCTCGACCCGCGGCGACGCACCTGTTCTCAGCTTTGAAGATGCCATGCTGACCGGCCTTGCCCGTGATGGCGGCCTTTATGTGCCTGAAACTGTGCCGACCATGGCAAAGGACGAGATCGCAGCACTGGCGGGCCTGTCCTATGAAGAGATTGCCTTTCGCGTGATGCGCCCCTTCGTTGGCGACACTTTCACCGATGAGGAATTCAAAGAGATCATCGCCAAGGCCTATGCAGGATTCGGCCACGACGCCCGCGCGCCGTTGGTGCAGCTTGGCCCGAACCACTTCCTGTTGGAACTGTTCCACGGCCCGACGCTGGCCTTCAAAGATTTCGCAATGCAACTGATCGGTCAGCTTTTTCAAGTGGCGCTTAGCCGTCGCGGTGAAAAGGTGACCATCGTTGGTGCGACCTCGGGCGACACCGGGTCCGCCGCCATCGAAGCCTTCAAAGGTCTGGACGCGGTCGACGTGTTCATCCTGTTCCCGCATGGCCGTGTGTCTGAGGTGCAGCGCCGCCAGATGACCACGCCGTCGGAAAGCAACGTGCATGCGCTGGCCATGGACGGAGACTTTGACGACTGCCAAGCGCGCCTGAAAGACATGTTCAACGATTTCGACTTCCGCGATGGCGTCAAGCTGGCCGGTGTAAATTCGATCAACTGGGCCCGCGTGTTGGCGCAGGTGGTGTATTACTTCTCGTCCGCCGTGTCGCTGGGCGCGCCGGATCGCAAAATCAGCTTCACTGTGCCGACTGGCAATTTCGGTGATATCTTTGCGGGCTATATCGCCAAGAAGATGGGTCTGCCGATTGACCAGTTGGTGATTGCGACCAACCAAAACGACATTCTGCACCGCACGATGGAAACTGGCGCCTATACCAAGGCGGGTGTTACCCCCTCGATCAGCCCGTCGATGGACATTCAGGTGTCCTCGAACTTTGAGCGCGCACTGTTTGACGCGTACGGGCGTGATGGCAAAGCTGTAGCCGGTCAGATGGACGACCTGAAAGATGGTGGGTTCTCGATCAGCCAAGGCGCAATGGAGTTCTTGAAAGAGCAGTTCACCTCGGGCCGTGCCTCGGAAGACGAAACCATGGCTCAGATCAAGGCAAGCTTCACCACCACTGGCGAAGTGCTGTGCCCACATTCCGCCGTGGGCGTGAAAGTGGCGAACGAGAACCTTGGTGATAGCCCTATGATCACGCTGGCCACCGCGCACCCCGCCAAATTCCCGGCTGCTGTGAAGGATGCTTGCGGAGAAGACGCCCCCTTGCCACCGCGCATGGCGGACTTGTTTGACCGCGACGAGCGCGTGACCCGCGTGGCCAACGACTTGGAAGCATTGAAATCGCTTATCCTCGAGCGTACCGGTGAGGCTACACCTGCATGACGGTGCGTCTGGATCGCCTTTCCAACGGCGTACGCGTCGTGACCGAGCATATGCCGGGGCTGGAAAGCGCCTCTTTGGGCGTTTGGGTCACTGCGGGCGGACGTCATGAAACGCAGGCTCAGAACGGCATCGCGCATTTCCTTGAGCATATGGCCTTCAAAGGTACTCAAAAACGCAACGCGCTTGAGATTGCCGAGGCGATCGAGGACGTGGGCGGCTATATCAACGCCTATACCTCGCGCGAGGTGACGGCCTATTACGTACGCGTTCTGAAAGATGATGTGGCGCTTGGCCTCGATGTGATTTCCGACATCGTGCTGAACCCGGTTTTTGACACAAGCGAGATTGAAACCGAACGCGGTGTGATCTTGCAAGAAATCGGACAGGCGCTCGATACGCCCGATGACGTGGTGTTCGACTGGCTGCAAGAAGCTGCCTTTCCTGAACAGCCCATCGGCCGAACCATTCTTGGCCCATCCGAGCGGGTGAAGGCCTTTGGCCGTGATGACCTGTCGGGCTTTGTTGCGCAGCATTACGGCCCGGATCAGTTGATCCTGTCGGCCGCCGGTGCCGTGGATCATGACGAAATTCTACGTCTGGCCGAAGCCGCTTTTGGCGGGTTGGCGCCGCGCCCATTGCTGACACCTGACGCGGCACGTTGGACGTCCGGCGCACGGGTCGAGGTGAACAATGCGCTGGAACAAGTGCATTTTACGCTGGGCTTCGAAGCGCCCTCGTATCGCGATGAAGGCTTCTATGCCGCACAGCTCTTCAGCTCGGCCCTTGGCGGCGGCATGTCCTCGCGCCTCTTCCAGGAAGTGCGCGAGAAACGCGGGCTGTGCTATTCGATCTTCTCGCAAGTTGGGTCGTATGACGACACCGGCATGTTGACCGTCTATGCGGGGACGTCCGGTGACGATATCTCGGCCCTGTCTGGCCTGTGCATTGATGAGATGAAACGCGCTGCTTCCGACATGTCAGATCGCGAGCTGGAACGCGCCCGCACGCAGATGAAAGCGGGTCTTCTAATGGGGCTGGAAAGCCCATCGGCCCGCGCCGAGCGTATGGCGCGTCTAGTTGGGATTTGGGGTGAGGTGCCGACTGTGGCTGACACCGTCTCCAAAATCGATGCCGTGACCTTGCATGACCTTCGGGCCTTTGGCGCGTCCCTGTCTGACAGCGCCATGGCGATGGCGGTCTATGGTCCGGCAGCCAAGGCCGAGCCGCTGGAGGCTCTGATGGAAAGGCGCGCTGCCTGATGTTCGCGCGGCCCAAGAAGGTTCGGATCGAAACCGAACGTATGACCTTGCGTCCGCCCATGCATAGCGACTATCGCGCATGGGCAGCGCTTCGCGCGACAAGCCGTGACTTCTTATCCCCGTGGGAACCCACTTGGGCCCCGGATCACCTGACCCGGAAAAGTTTCACAAATCGCGTTTATTGGGCCAATCGTTCGGTCGCAGGCGGTACCGCGCTTCCACTTTTCATGTTTCGACGTCAGGACGGCGTTTTGCTGGGCGCGCTGACGCTCGATAATATCCGCCGTGGCCCGTCACAGGCCGGCACCACCGGATATTGGGTCGGTGAACGCTTTGCGCGGCAGGGCTATATGCGCGAAGGGCTGGAAGCACTGGTGCATTACGCCTTCAATGAACTCGATTTGTCGCGGCTTGAGGCGGGATGCCTGCCCGAAAACGCCGCCTCGCGCGGGGTGCTGGAAAAGGTCGGCTATAAATATGAAGGCGTGGCGCAAAGCTATCTTCAGATCAACGGGCGCTGGCGCAATCATGTGCTCTATGCCAACCTGCGTTCAGACCGTCGCGGGCGCACGCAAGCGGGTTAATCCTACTGCTTGAGGCCCACACGGCATCGCACAGCAAAAGGGGCGTGACATGAGGTCCGTCGGTGACACCATCGAAGCAAAACTGCGCGCGGCCCTGCCGGACGCGGTTTTCCGTCCCTTGACACCGGCCTATCTGGAAGAGCCGCGCGGCTTGTTTCATGGCGCGGGCGGTCTTCTGCTGGCCCCCGGATCCGTGGACGAGGTGTCGGTGATCCTGCGCATCTGCAACGACGCGCGCACCCCGGTCGTCCCCTATGGTGGCGGCACCGGGCTGGTCGGTGGGCAGGTGATGCAAGACGCCCAACCTGTGATCCTAAGCCTCGAACGTATGACCCGCATCCGCGCGGTCCACCCTTCGGAAAACGTTCTGGTGGCCGAAACTGGCGTCCTTCTGGCGGATGTCCAATCTGCCGCTGAAAATGCCAACCGCCTGTTCCCCCTGTCATTGGCCTCAGAAGGGTCGTGCCGCATCGGCGGCTGCCTCTCGACCAATGCGGGTGGCGTGAATGTGCTGCGCTATGGCACCGCGCGCGATCTGTGTCTGGGGGTCGAGGCCGTGCTGCCAGATGGCACCATCCATCACGGGCTGAAACGCCTGCGCAAAGACAACACCGGCTATGATCTGCGCGCGCTTCTCTGCGGAGCCGAGGGTACGCTGGGCGTCATCACCGCCGCCAGCCTTCGGCTTTTTCCCCGTCCCGTACGCACCGGCACTGCGCTGTTATCTGTGCGCGACCCCGCGGCCGCTTTGGATCTTCTGGCCATCGCGCAAGCTCAACTGGGGCAGGGGATCAGCGCATTCGAGTTGATCAAGGGCACAGGGCTTGAGTTTCTGTCCGAGGCGAAATTGAGCGGACCGCAACCCTTTTCCGAGACGCCCGGCTGGTCGGTGCTGATCGACCTTGGCCTCGGTCCGTCGGACGATCCCGAAGAGGCTTTGCTGACGCTCTTTGAAAGCGCGCAATCAGCCAATCTCGTCTCGGACGGAGTCATCGCGCAATCCCAATCCCAACGCACCGCGCTGTGGAAGCTGCGTGAAGAGATCCCATTGGCAAACAAGGCTATAGGGGCCATCAGCTCGCATGACATCTCGCTGCCACTGTCCGAGATCCCAGCCTTCCTGACCCGCGCGGACGACACGCTCGCCGCCCTTGGCCCGTATCGCGTGAACACTTTTGGCCATCTCGGCGACGGCAATCTGCACTACAACGTCTTCCCACCCGCAGGGGATGACAAAGCCACCCACATGCCCAAACGCGACGCGATCCGCCGCGCCGTCTATGATCTTGTGGCCGATCATGGCGGGTCTTTCAGCGCTGAGCACGGGGTGGGCCGCCTGAAAACGGAAGAGCTTGCCCGCTACGCCGACTCCGCCCGCCTTGCCGCTATGCGCGCGATCAAACAGGCGCTTGATCCCAATGGGATCATGAACCCAGGCGTGATCTTTCCGCGGGACTGAAACCACCTATCGGCTGCATCAAACGGAAAACGCCCCGCCGGGTAAGCGGGGCGTTGCACGTTATCCATGTGCTCAAGCAGCGCCCGAACTCCAACCGGGCAGGGAAAGGATTACGGCCTACTGGTTAAGGGAAGGTTCACAGCCCTTCGAATTCGCACAAAACATCGACGCCCATGCCGAGCTTTTCTAACTTCTTGCGCCCACCCAGCTCGGGCAGGTCGACGATGAAGGAACAGCCCACGATCTCGCCTCCCAAACGTTCGATCAGTTTGATCCCGGCTTCGGCCGTGCCACCTGTGGCCAGCAGATCATCCACCAGCAAAACCTTTTCGCCCGGCTGAATGGCGTCGTCATGAACCTCCATCACCGCTTCGCCATATTCCAGCGTATAGGCTTCCGACAAAGTTGCCCCCGGCAGTTTGCCCTTCTTGCGGATCGGCACAAAGCCCAGCGTCAGCTGGTGCGCAATCGCGCCACCCAAAATGAAGCCACGCGCCTCAAGCCCGACCACCTTGTCGATCTGCATGCCCGCATAGGGGTGCAGCATCTGGTCCACAGCCATGCGAAATCCGCGCGGGTTGGCGAACAAAGTGGTTACATCGCGAAACAGGATCCCTTCATGCGGGAAGTCCACGATGGTGCGGATATAGTCTTTGACGGATTTCATGTTTTCCCCTCGGTGATCAGACGCATAGCGGCCTCAAGCGGCCCGCGTCTGAACTTATGCGACCACAGCCAGCTGAACAACGCGGCAATTGTGCAATAGGCGATCGAAATCAAGAAAATCTGCATCGGCCGAAGCGATCCGTCGAGCAGCCCAATCGCCTCAAGCGTCCCCATGCCGATCACGATATGCGCCACGTAGTGGGTCAGGGTCTGACGCCCGGCAACGATCATTGCATCGCAGATGCGCCGGATTAGCGGCAGTGTCAGTAAAAGTGGCGTGACCAGCAACACAGTGCCCAGAACCGCTGTGGCCGTGGCCCCGCTGGCCAGCATGTAAAGCGGTCCCGCGGGAGCCGGTTCAGTGCTCATCAGCGCGCCGATCTCGGGATCGCTGATCAGGGCTGCGCTGGCGCTTTGAGCGGCAACCGCCACCAATGCACCGCCCAATACCAAGCCGATCTGAACTGTCCGGCGGCTTAGCTTAAGGCGTCCCAACCACATGCCCCACAATATGAAGGCCGCCCACGGAAAAACCGGGTGCCAACCGTTGAAGAGCGAATGACGCAAGAAGCCCTCAATGGACCAGAAATCGGCATAGCTTAGTGTGTTCCAGTTCCAGCCTTGATCGAAATCCAAAACCAGCTGTGCCCCAAAACCCATAAGGATGAAACCGGCTGTGCCCAACAGAAGCCAGTTGTTCGATCGAGATATGAACGCCATCGCGACGATGAAATAGAGCGCATAGAAATGTAGAATATCTGCGTCAAAGATCAGCATGTTCAGCATGCCGATGACAAACAGGAAAATGGCGCGGCGCAGGTTCAGATGCCACGCGGGCTTGCCAAGACTGGCACCAACTCCGGCCAGAATAACGAACAAGGCGGCGGCGCGGCCTTCCAGATTGTTGGTGATCAGCGATCCGACATCCGCGCCTGATGCAACCTCGGCGGCCAGCCGGAAGTTCACCAAAACCATGCCAACAAAAGCGAGGTATCGGGTTATGTCGACGCCGTTCAGGCGGTTCACAAAACCCGCCCCGCTACCGCATCCAACTTGGCCAGAAGCGCAGGGTCACGCTTTTCCGGGGCGGTCATGATGGCCATGTCGAGCGCGCGGTCGCAGCCATGGGGGCAAGCAGCGCGTTCCGAGCCCAACAAAACAGGCAGCCCTGCAACCATCCGTTTAGCCTTGTCGCCGTTGCCGGTCAGCGTCGCGATCACTTGCGCCACGTCCACCTCGTCATGGTCTGGATGCCAGCAATCGTAATCCGTCACCATCGCGACCGAGGCATAGCAAAGCTCGGCTTCACGGGCGAGTTTGGCTTCCGGCATATTGGTCATACCGATCACGTGTGCGCCCCACTGATCGCGATACAGTCGGCTTTCGGCGAGTGTCGAGAACTGGGGACCTTCCATCGCCAGATAGGTACCACCCTCGTGCACCGTTACACCGGCTTCCCGCGCGGCATCAGCACAGGCCGCGGACAGCCGTGGGCAGGTTGGATGGGCAAAGCCCACATGGGCCACGCAGCCCGATCCGAAGAAGCTTTTCGAACGGGCGAAGGTTCGGTCAATGAACTGATCTACAATGACAAAATCACCCGGAGCCATTTCCTCGCGGAACGACCCGCAGGCAGACACACTGATCACATCCGTGACACCCAGTCGCTTCAAAGCATCAATATTGGCGCGATACGGCACGTCCGAG
The DNA here is from genome assembly GCF_049800855.1 of Aliiroseovarius sp. S253. Taxonomy (NCBI): domain Bacteria; kingdom Pseudomonadati; phylum Pseudomonadota; class Alphaproteobacteria; order Rhodobacterales; family Paracoccaceae; genus Aliiroseovarius; species Aliiroseovarius sp. S253. Next base: position 601,891 of record NZ_JBNAFW010000001.1, read on the forward strand.
GGGCTGTGTACATGCCCCCGCCCGTGGCGCGGCAGAAATGACATTTGAATACCATTCAGACGGCCCGTCAGAATCTGATCGGATGGTGCGTCCCAAGGGCTTTCAACGTCCACCCAGTGCGCGTCCTCAAGGCCGTCCATTTGATAGATGCCCGATCCCCCGATGATCCCGATATGTGTGTCCATGCCTGCCTCCATTTCTGTTGGCGCAAGTCTTGCCCGCTTTACATGCCAAAGAAAAGATTCCATCCCGACGAGAATGTGCCATTTTCAGATCGTATGTGAGCGTTATGTGGTTCTTCAGATCAGTCGAATACCTTGTCCGACCTTCGTTGGAGTACCTGGCGAGCAATATCAGCGTGCTGGTAATCTGGTTTGCATTTCAGGGAATGTCGTTTTCGATCCTGGGTCTGGAAATCACCCCCTTCGGTCTGACGATCGGCGTTTTCCTGACCCTCAACTTTTCCCGGTCAACGCCTCAGAGACTGTCGGAAATCCACACTAAACAAGATCGCAGACAACATCTTTGGATCGTTGCATTCGTTTGGGCTGGCCTAATGGCCGCAGTGTTACTTTTGTCGGACTTTGCGCTTCAATTGCTGGTGCTAGGTTCGTACCTGACTATGCTTGTCTTGCTTCTGATTATGAGTGTCGCGGCGCCAGAGATGATTGCGCGGCTCCCTTTCAGGTGGCGCGCAGACCCGGAAGAACGCGCCTTCGTGTTTACGGCTGTACGCATCTTGATCCTGCGCGACGCGGTTTTTTGTGCGGTGGCGATGTTTGTCCTGAACCACGGTGACCTGACTGATTGGGTCATTCTGATCGTTCTCGGACGGATGTTCTTCTACTATTTGTTTGATTGGATAACGGTGGTGTTTTGGCTCACCGAAGCTGATTGACGGCGATAGATGCCTTTAAAGCGAAGCCATGCCTGAACTGCATAACTGCATGTCGCTACGGGGATTGCTCAATACCTGCGAACCTAGTAGTTAGCGCCATTGCGAACAAATCCCCAAATGAGGTGACCCCTTGGCCCGAGCCCTGCTGGCAAGCTTTGCCAATCGTATCGAACGCCCTGATCTGCGCTTGTCGCCGAATGACGAGCTGACGCCGTCGCGGATCAAAACCGAGCTATTGTCGGGTCTGACCGTGGCCCTCGCCCTCGTACCTGAAGCCGTGGCCTTCGCTTTCGTCGCCGGCGTGCACCCGTTGGTGGGTCTTTATGCGGCCTTCATGGTGGGTCTGATCACTGCTGTGATCGGCGGACGTCCGGGCATGATCTCGGGCGCAACTGGTGCACTGGCCGTTGTTATGGTGGCGTTGGTCGCCGAACACGGAGTTGAATACCTGTTTGCGACCGTTGTTTTGATGGGGATTTTGCAGATTTTTGCCGGCGTCATGCACTGGGGGAAGTTCATCCGGCTGGTGCCGCACCCCGTAATGTTAGGCTTTGTGAATGGTCTGGCGATCGTTATTTTCCTAGCTCAGATGACCCAGTTCAAGGTGCCGGGGACGGTCGAGGCTGCGGGGCATGGCGCTGCGGGGGGCGAATGGCTTTCAGGTCTGCCTCTCTTCATGATGCTGGGCCTTGTTGGCCTGACGATGCTAATCATCTGGGGTCTGCCGAAACTGACCTCGATTATCCCGGCACCTTTGGCTGGGATTGGTGTTGTTGCCGGGCTGGTGATTGCCTTTGGGATCGACGTGCCGACTGTTGGTGACATGGCCTCGATCAAGGGCGGTCTGCCAAGCTTCCACAATCCGTTCGGTACGGGCGAGGGGCTTTATGGCACCGCGCTTGCCCCCTTCACACTTGAAACGCTTTGGATCATCCTTCCCTATGCGGTGATCCTTGCTGCGATTGGGCTGATTGAAAGCCTGCTGACTCTGAACCTTGTGGGCGAGATGACCGGCCAGCGTGGCGGCGCTTCGCAGGAATGCATCGCGCAGGGCACTTCGAATGTGATCACCGGTTTCTTTGGCGGCATGGGCGGTTGCGCCATGATCGGCCAATCGATGATCAACGTGCGCTCGGGCGGACGTACTCGTATCGCCGGTATCGCGGCCGCGGTTTTCTTGCTGTTGTTCATCGTTGTTGCCTCCAGCTGGATCGAGATGATCCCGCTGGCTGCCCTTGTCGGCGTCATGTTCATGGTGGTGATCGGCACCTTTGCCTGGAACTCGTTGAAGATCCTACGCCGTGTGCCACGCACTGATGCGTTCGTAATCCTGCTGGTGACCGCTGTGACTGTCTATGAAGACCTTGCTGTTGCCGTGGTGGTGGGCGTAATCGTGTCGGCTTTGGCCTATGCGTGGAACGCTGCCGCCCGCATCCATGCGGTCACCCGCGAAGAAGACGGGGGCAAAGTCTATGACGTGGAAGGCCCGCTGTTCTTCGGCTCGGCCGAAGGCTTTATCGAGCTGTTCGACGTCAAAAACGACCCCGATCTTGTGGTGATCGAATTCGCCCGCTCGCGCGTCGTGGATCAATCGGCCTTACAAGCGATCGAGGCCGTGGCGTTGAAATACGAAGCACTGGGCAAGAAAGTTCAGCTGCGTCACCTGAGCCGCGACTGTCACGACCTGCTGACCAAGGCAGGACACCTGATGGTCGACAGCGATGATGACCCTGATTACGAGGTCGCCGTGGACTATTCGGTCAAAACCGGCATCCTCGGTGGACATTAATAAAAAGGCGCCTTCGGGCGCCTTTTTTGGTTGGATTAACCGGAGTTACTCTCCGGGGCGTTTCAGGGTGAAACTGTCGCGTACGACGGAATAGTCGCGATACCCCAATCGGGCCAAGGGGCGTGCGCGGGTGATGTCGAAAATCCCGTCGACGATGCAGTCATCCCGCATATGGATACCGGTCACTTCGCCGAAACAGACATGATTGGCCTTGCCTGACAGTTCCGTAATCTGCGTTAGCTTGCATTCAAGTGCGGCGGGGGCAGCGGGAAGGCGGGCGGCAGCGATGGTTTCACACTCCACCCGGTCCAAAGCAGCCTTCTCGATCTCGTTGACCTCACGTGCGAAGCTGGCGGCACTGACATTCATCGCGTCCGTTAGGTCTTCTGATACCATGTGCACGCAGAACACGCCGGTCTGGCGGATATTGTCCAAACTATCCTTTCCCAATTGTCGATCCGCCTTGCCCGAGGTCGTGGCGAACATCACCTGTGGCGGATCATAGGCCACCCCATTGAAGAACGAATAAGGTGCAAGGTTATCGCGACCATCGGCATCTCTTGTGGTGATCCACGCAATAGGACGCGGTACGATCAAGGCGTTGAACGGATTATGGGGCAGCCCGTGCCCGTTTTCGGGTTTGTAGAACACTGGCTTATCCCTTCCGTTTCATAGCCTTGCCGTGATAGCAGGAACCTCAAGAGAAGCCAAAGGCAACACGAGGGCAGGCAGCTGTATCATCTGTCTCAGGAAACGCAGGAAGATTGGTGGGAGGTCGAAGCCCTTTATGACCTGTGCTTTGCGCCTGGGCGCGAGGCCTTGTCATCCTATCGTCTGCGCGATGACGTGCCACCAATCCCTGAACTGTCCTTGGTAGCCCGCGACGGGGATGGTGTTCTGGCTGGGGCGATCCGCTATTGGCCAATCGCGGTAGTGGGCGAACGCACGCACAATGCACTGTTGCTCGGGCCGGTCGCGGTGCACCCGACCCGGCAGGGTGAGGGACTGGGGGGGCATCTGATCCGTCAGAGCATCGGGCGGGCGGCCGAACTGGGCTGGGATCGTGTCATGTTGGTTGGGGATGCGCCTTACTATCAGCGGTTCGGATTTACTCGATTAGACGGAGTGATGATGCCTCCGCCCACCAACCCGGACCGTGTTCTGGCCTATGATCGGGGCGGCGGGGCTTGGCGCGGCGTGTCTGGCGAGGTACGCCGGTTCGACACAGCCCATCTGTGAACAAATCCACATTGGGTGATCGGGGACCTTTATTGAAAGGTTGGCTGATTGCGCCGTACAGATGAAAACACACCAACCGCAGCAGGTTTGGCCTGCGCGCCGATGGTTTGGCGTGACATACGTTCCAGTCGTTCTTGCCAGTAAGGGCTGCGCCGATTTTGCGATAGCGGATGCCAGATTCGATGTGCCCGGGTGCCGCGGGATTGGTTTAGCTTCCACTGGCGCGACGAGGCAGGTTGTTTCGGGGCGGTAATAGTCAGGACACCCATGCCAATCACGGCAAATGCAGCAAAGAGCGTGTAGGCGATAAGGACTGAAATTGGGCCAAGCCCCTGCGAGAACGCGGTGATGGCGGCGATGGTGCCGGTGAAAACTCCGGTGAAAAGTACACGAAACAGCATGGGCTTCTCCTAATGCGGTTCAGAGTAGGCAAATGGCCGATCAAAGAACCGCGGCATGTCTTCCAGGATACGAGCGGATCGGCCGGTCCCGTTGCCGGTTTCCTCCTAAACGCCCGCGTTGCTGTTCTGTTATTGTTCTAATTGTCTGAATATTTACCTAACACGGCGCGCAGAGCTGAAAAAAACTGCTTGTCAGGTCGAATTTTTGGCCAGCCAAGCCTTGACCGTCGCGCGCACGGATTGCTCGCCAGACAGACGGGTCTCGTCGATGAGTTCGCGCAGGTCTTCGATATTTGTGCGTCTTATCAGGCTCTTGACCGGTCCGATCGAGGCCGGTCGCATGGAAAGGTGGCGCATCCCAAGCGCTGCAAAACACACCGCTTCCAGTGGACGGCCTGCGTCTTCCCCGCAGAAACTCAGCGGAGTACGGGCCGCGTCGCAACGTGTCACGATCTCTTCGATCAGGTTCAGGAAGGACACGTTCAGCGTGTCATAACGTCGCCGGACTCGTTCATTTTCGCGGTCTGCTGCATAGAAAAACTGCTTCAGATCGTTGCCGCCGATCGAGATGAAATCGGCCATCTCGAAGAATTGTTGTGGGGCAAACACCATCGAGGGTGTTTCCAACATCGCGCCGATCTCGACCTTCTCGGGCAGGATATGCCCCAGGGCACGCTCGCGTTCGATCTCGGCCAGAAGCATTTCGCGTGCGTCGCGGAACTCGTCCAGCTGGGCGATGAAAGGGAACATAACCGTCAGGCAGCGCCCGGCAGCGGCGCGAATGAGCGCCTGCAATTGCATCCGCATGACACCAGGCTTGTCCAGCCCGACGCGGATCGCACGCCAGCCCAAGGCCGGGTTAGGTTCGTCCAGCGGGTTCATATAGGGCAATACCTTATCCGACCCGATATCGAGCGTCCGGAACGTGACCCGCTTGCCTTTCGCGGCGTCCATGACACGCGCATAGGTCGCCGCCAGATCACCGCGGCGCGGGACGCGGTCCACAGTCAGGAACTGAAGCTCGGTGCGGAACAGGCCCACCCCATGTGCTCCAGAGCTTTCCAGCGACGGCAGGTCGGCCATCAACCCTGCATTCATGTGCAGTTTTACCTCGGTCCCACAGAGGCCCATTGCGGGCTTGTCGCGCAAGCTGCGATAGCGTTCCTGCTGCTTGGCCTCCATCGCCATCTTGTCACGGAAGGCGGTGATGATCGTATCCTCGGGGCGTAGATGCACCACGCCCGCTTCGCCATCCACAAGGATGTGGTCGCCATTCAAGGCTTCGGTTGCGATGTGCCCCGCCTGAATGATCAGGGGAATCGCAAAAGCTCGCGCCACGATTGCAGCGTGGCTTGCGACCGAGCCTTCTTCAAGCACGATCCCTTTGAGGCCGCGCCCGTATTCCAGCAGTTCCCCCGGACCAATATTGGTGGCGATCAGGATCGGGTTGTCTGGCATCTCGGCCCCGGTATCCTTGCCCTGTCCGGTCAGGATCCGAAGCAAGCGGTTGGACAGGTCGTCCAGGTCATGCAGTCGCTCACGCAGGTAAGGGTCCGGTACTTGGCTCATCCGGGCACGCGCTGCGGATTGTTCTTTTTCGACAGCAGCTTCAGCGGAAAGGCCCCGAGAAATATCCTCGGCCATACGCCGCATCCATCCCTTGGAATTGGCAAACATCCGATAGGCTTCCAGAACCTGCATCTGTTCCTTGTCGGTCGTCTGCGCGTTCTCAAGCATCTCGTCCACGGACACACGCAGAGTATCAACGGCATCGTTCAGCCGCTTTAATTCAGCATCGGGATCATCAGCCACAGGGTTGGTCACAACCACGCGTGGTTCATGCAACCAGACATGGCCTTCGGCCGCACCTTCCTGCCCAATTCCGCCATTGAATGTCGCGGGGCGCTGGTGCAGTGCGCCCATGGCCTCGCCTTCGCCCACAAAGGCGCCCAGCTCGGTCATCTCGGCCAGAACCATGGCGACCACTTCGATGCCGTAAATCTCGTCGGCTGAGAATGCACGGGGATCTTTCGACTGGATGACCAACACGCCCAGTTTTTCCCCAAGGCGCTGAATGGGCACGCCCATGAAGCTCGAGTAAATTTCTTCGCCCGTTTCCGGCATATACCGGAACCCGCGCTCTGACGGTGCATCTTCGGTGTTTACCACCCGGCCCGAACGCGCCACGCGCCCTACAAGCCCTTCACCGACGCGAAGACGTGTCTGGTGCACGGCTTCCGGATTCAACCCTTCGGTCGCACACAGTTCAAGCGTTTCCGTGTCCCGGAACAGATAGATCGAGCACACCTCGACGCCAAGGCTTTCTGCAATCAGCGACGTGATGCGGTCCAGCCGCTCTTGCCCTTCGGACGCTGCCGCAAGGGTCTCGCGCAGGCTGACCAGCAGCTTTCGACTGTCGCTTGTCTGGCTTTCTGCCATCTTCATCAATCCCTGTTTGCCACGGCTTCTTTGTAGTCCCGGTAACCGAGGCATGAGCCGTTTGATCAAGCCTTATTCTAGCGGCTCGCTGCCACCTATGCCAGAAACACGTGACGTCGGCATCAGCAAATTCTCGCGCGTTTTGACACACCGCCCGGCGCGCCTGTTATTTGCGCGTCCCGACCAGCGTTTGAGCGGAACAGAAAAGTGGCACTTTGGCTGATTATGGGACAATGCGCCGGGGACGAATTGCAAGGCGTGAATTTCAGTCTTTTTCGTGGGTGCGGGTTTAGGCCCCGCGGATCGCAGTCTAAGTTAATACCCAACGAACAATGAACCCGTGTATTGCGAAAGGACCTTTCCATGGCACCCCGACAGACCAATGGGCGCGGCACGCGCTATGACAGCATTCTGGACACCGTGGGCGACACGCCCGTCATCCGCATCAACCGCATCGCGCCCGAAGGCGTAAACATGTTCGTCAAGATGGAGGCGTTTAACCCCGCCGGATCCGTCAAGGATCGTCTTGCCCTGAACATCATCGAAGCCGCCGAAGCCTCGGGCGCGCTGAAGCCCGGCCAGACGGTGGTCGAAGCCACATCCGGCAACACCGGCATCGGCCTTGCGATGGTCTGCGCTGCCAAAGGCTATCCGCTGGTGTTGACCATGGCCGAAAGCTTCTCGGTCGAGCGGCGCAAGCTGATGCGTTTCTTTGGCGCGAAGGTCGTTCTGACCCCCAAAGAGTTGAAGGGCTTTGGTATGTATTCCAAAGCCAAAGAACTGGCTGAAGAGAACGGTTGGTTCCTTGCCAGCCAGTTTGAAACCGACGCCAATGCCGACATCCACGAAAACACCACCGCGCGCGAGATCCTTGCCGATTTCGACGGCGAGCGGCTGGACTATCTGGTCACCGGCTATGGCACCGGCGGCACCGTGACGGGCATCGGGCGCGTGTTGAAGAAAGAGCGCCCCGACACCAAGATCATCCTGACCGAACCCGCCAACGCGGCGCTGGTCGCCTCGGGTTATGTGAACACCCGCAACGATGACCATCAGCCAACCGAGGGCCATCCGGATTTCAACCCGCACCCCATTCAGGGCTGGACCCCGGACTTCATTCCTTTTGTGATGCAGGAGGCGCTGGACAACGGCTATGTTGACGAACTGACCTCGGTCCCCGGCCCGGACGGCATCAAATGGTCGCAACGTCTGGCTGCCGAGGAAGGCATCTTCGTCGGCATTTCGGCCGGTGCGACCTTTGCCACCGCGATCGAGACCGCGAAGTCGGCCCCCGAAGGTGCCAACATCCTGGTCATGCTGCCTGACACCGGCGAACGCTATCTCTCGACCCCGCTATTCGAAGGCGTCGAAGAGGTGATGAGCGACGAGGAAATCGAAATCTCGCGCTCGACGCCTTACGGGCAGATGTGAGTGCTAAGCGATAGATAAAGAACAGCCCGCCGGATTGGTGGGCTGTTTTTGTTTTATGTGGGAAGGACGCAACTTAGCTTGTTTTCAAGCAGCATTCGAATCCGATAGTCGTTGCCAGAATTCAGACAGCCTCGACTTATGGAAATCGTCCTGAACGAGTGTAAGGCATTCGTCGAAGCGCGCCGCAGCAGCGTCCTTGCCTTGCGTGACCCATTCGATAGCTACAAGTCGTTCGGCATAGCCTCCCCCGTTGGAAATATCCTCTTTGATACCTGCGATAATCGCCTCTGTATCGCAAAGCTCCAGAAGCTGTGTTTCCGGAATGGCTTTCACGTCTTCCAGAATCTGCGGAATGACCGATGCTTTGCTTTCGTTACTTCCGATTGTGTACCGGTGACCCTGATTGAGCATGCGCGCCGATGTGAACGATGACGCGAACCCTTGTTTCAATCCGAACCCGACGGCAACAAGTTTTTCGACCTCTCGCCAGTAACAGTTCGCATAGATGTCAACCATCAGGGGACCGAGTTTGATCTTAGAGGAGCCAACGCTCAGGCAAAGAAACTTGCCCTTGCCAAGCTCTTTAACAGCCAAGTTCTTCCTACGCTTAGTGAAGCCAAGTGCAGAGAAAGATTGCGTGATTTCCGAGATTGTCGAATTCTGCCAGCTCATCTCTCACCCCATTCTTAACTACGGTTCTAGACGTAGCAGCATCAATAATGGGTGGTAAGGTCAGATCGCCAGCTATCATCGCCTTTGAGTGGATATCTAGTTCAACGATGTGGCTGCATTGTCATTCGTAGCTAATCTCGAAACCACAAGAAACGGATTGGCCTTCACCGCAAATCCCGCCATCACTGTGGGCAGCAACACGGGACACCGCTAAATGACACAACCCTCCCTCCAAATGGACCGCACCGCATGGATCATGCTGATCGCTCTGGCGGCCGTCTGGGGCGGGTCGTTTTTCTTTGCCGAGGTCGCGCTGGGCGAGGTGCCGCCTCTGACCATCACGCTGCATCGTGTGTTTTGGACCATTCCCATTCTGGCGGTGATTGTCGCGATGAAGCGAATCCCGATCCCGCGCAACCCACGCATTTGGCTGGGCTATCTGGGTATGGGCGCGTTGAACAACGCGATCCCGTTTTCACTGATTTTCTGGGGGCAGACGCAGATTGAGAGCGGTCTTGCCTCGATCCTGAATGGCACCACAGCGATGTTCGGCGCGGTCGTTGCGGGCGTGCTTCTGGTCGACGAACCCCTGACCGGTCGCAAGATCGCAGGCGCCCTTCTAGGCCTGATCGGTGTCGGTGTCATCATGGGCCCCGAGGCCGTGTCGGGCTTTAACCCCGCCAACCTCGCGCAGCTGGCGATCCTCGGCGCCGCTCTGTCCTATGCCTTCGCCAGCGTCTGGGGCCGGGTCATGCTGGCAGGCCAACCGCCCTTGATGAACGCGCTGGGCATGGTGACGGCCAGCACGTTGATTATGGCGCCTGTTGTCTGGATGGTCGACGGAGCGCCATCTCTGAGCCTGTCCGTGACCACATGGGGAGCCCTCTTGGGCCTCGCAGCCCTCTCAACCGCGCTGGCCTACGTCCTCTACTTCGCCATCCTCGTTAGGGCAGGAGCCGCGAACCTGATGCTCGTCACCTTGCTGATCCCGCCCTTCGCTATCGGGCTTGGCGCGATGTTCCTGGGTGAACGTATCGGGCCCGGAGCATGGATGGGTTTCGCGATCATCGCGATGGGGTTCGCGGTGAATGATGGGCGGGTGTTTGGGTGGTTGAAGCGTCGTATCGCTGACTGAGGCCTGGTATGTCTATCGCGCAACTGAAGCCCGAGCGCCTGAAGGTCAACCCAATCTACTATTTTGTTTGTGCGTGGCCGAACTCGGTCTGTGCACTTCTCATGGCATCAAAATAGCAGGGGCTGAGTTGCTGATATGCGTCCCAATTGTTCCAATCATTCACATCAGGAATCTGACGGGCCATATCCTGCTGCGCACGCGGGCTTGCCCAGTAAGTCTCATTTGAAATTGCGGTCTCAAGGGGGCTACGCATCGCTAATGGAGTAGACGCCCACATCGTGCTAATGCCAACTGCAACACAGGCCTGCACTTCATTCTCGCAACTGCGTTCACAGAAATCGACCATTGGTCGCCATGAGCGTACATCTCCGGCAACATTTTTCACACGTCTGAAAAGCTCTGAATTCTCAACCAGTGACCTTGGAGGTGTGCTGACCCATGCGAATTGCAACGCGTCTATTCCAGCGCCGTCGCCGGTTTCCATGGGCCTTCGCGCCGAGCCGACATAGCGCTCGCTTGCAGAACGGGACGCTTGCGCCAATGCCCACTGCACAATGACAACCGCCTCTTCCGGCAATTTGTCGTCGCGCCCAACAAGTACCTCAAGCAAGGCGTCTGCTTGCCCCTGCCGAAGGATTGTTTCTGCAGCAAGTAACGCTGCAATCGGTTCCCCGCGATCAAGTAATGCGCTGATCGCCGGTACCTTTTCTTCGATCTTTTGGGCCTGCAGCAGAGCTGTGGCCAAGGGGGCGACATTTGCCGCTTCTGTTAACCAAGATTTACCAGATAGACCCTTGGGAATGCGAAGAAGGGCGACGCGTTCTTTTCTGGGGAGGTCTGAAGTGACGTGAAAATGCATGTAGCCGTGGCTGGCAATTCTGGCCAACAGCATCTGTGCTGCTGTGTTGCCCTCCCTCGCCAGCGCTGCCAAGGAATGCAGCGCATCCATATCATCACCTGCAAGCCACGTTTCTACAGCCTCGCGGTATTCTGGGCTGTCACTGCCCGCAACCGGGTCAGTCTGCCCCAAGGAAGGGACACTCGACAGAAGACCTGCAATCAAGATTACAATAATTCGAGACACGTTAATCGCCTTTCAGATAAATAGCTGATTTCGAACGTATTTAGGCTAAGTGTTGGCGTCAACCTTGGCGCGAAGAGGTGGGCGGGGTAGGATTTCACAAAACAGCGATCTCAACCAATCGCGCACTCTCCGTTCCTGCCCCACAAATCGCAGGCGCTTTCCCGATCAGCGCGTCGTTCCGCAGCGCTTCGACCATGAACAGGGCAAAGTCGATCCGGCGGGTCATGTTGGACGCCAGCACTGGGTCCTGCACATGTTCCGACCAGACGGGCAGGCCTTGGCTTTCGCCTTCCTCAAGATCTGATCCGCGCACCACGGTCCATCGGGTGTCCGATTTGAAGATCAGGTCGCAGGCTCGGTATTGGTCGTCGATCTCAACCAGCCGCAGCCAGCGCAAAAGGGGGCTTAGGAACCTGATGATCGCATTGATCTTCCACGAATAGCGATCCTTGCCGTCCAACGTGATGTGCCAGCCGCAGGAATAGATCAGCCGCGCGTCCGGTTCGGCGAAGTCCATCACGGCCTGTGCGGTGCCCGACGCATATTGCTGCACGCCCCATGGGGCCAGTACGGTCAGCACGCCCTCGCAGCCCTTTACCGCACGTTCGATCACGTCGCGGTCATTAGTTTTGCCGGGGTAAAGCGTGATGCGATTTCCGTGCTCGGCCATCACCGCGCCCAGTTTCCCCACGCTCTTTTCCCGGCACACGCCATTCACGTGATAGCCGCGCTCCAGCGCGTGTTTCAGCATGTATTGCCCAAGTTTGCCCGAGATCCCGACGATGCAGATGCGTTTCATTTCCTTGATCCTTTACTTACAGTGTAAGTTAACTTGGGGCTTGATATAAACTTACAGTGTAAGTAAATCAAGTGGGGTAATCGAAAGGGGCGCAAGTGGCTCGAAAATCAGGGAAAACATCAAAGCTGTCGCGCGAGGCGATCCTCGCCGCAGCCGTAAAACTGGCCGACGAGGCTGGTTCCGAATCGCTGTCCATGCGCAAGCTGGCCGCCGCTTTGGGGGTCGAGGCGATGTCGCTCTACAACCACTTTTCCAACAAAGACGCGCTGTTGATGGGCATGGCTGACTGGGCCATCGCGCAGATCCCGCTGCCCAATCCGAGCGGCCCATGGCAGGATGAACTCCGCGCCCGTGCCCACAACGCGCGCGCTGTGTTCAAACGCCACCCGTGGACGATCCAACTGATGGTATCGCTGCCCAACACCGGCCCCAACGTGCTGGCCTATGTCGAGGCGACGCTGGCCGTCATGACCAACGCGGGCTTCGATCTGATCGACGCTGACCACGCCTGGAACCTGATGGACAGCCATATCTATGGCTTCACGCTTCAGGAGTTAAACTTCCCCTTCGCCCCCGAGGAATACGCCGAGGTCACCAAAGCCCACCTCCACCTGATCCCCGCCGAGACCTATCCAAACCTACGCGCCATGGCCGAGAAAGTCGCTGCGCGCGAATATGACGGCCTGCACAACTTCGCACAGGGGGTGGAGTTGATCATTGCGGGGTTGGAGGGGGAAAAAACGTAGTTGGGTCGAACCTCGTCACCCAACTAAACTAGAATTGTGCGTCCTCGGTGGACGAAACTGGTTGTCGTTTCGGTATCAAGGATTTCCTTACATGCATCTAATTCAAGAGTGCTAAGAAAGCGGTGCATTGATCTACTACGAACTCGTGGCATTTTACCGACCGGAGACCCGACATGAAAATTTTCGATAGGTTGTTCAGAAACAAGAAGCTCAAAAGGGCGGTCGAAAATGTCGAGGAACGGTTAAATCAGGGGCGGTCGGAATTGAGCATTGCGCTGGTGGATCGCAACCAGGCGATCGGGCTTTCTCTTCCCAACAACCAACCAACCCATTTTTTTCTCGCAGCGTCAAAGATCGCTTCTCGACACGTGGATGAAGAGCAGCAGTTTCAGCTTCACAACCTCAATCGGGAAGCATTCGAATCCATCTTTTGCCTTCATGCAAATCTCTGGCCAGAAGACGGAACCAGAGAATTGGCCCAAGACTTGTTCCCTGGTTGCGGTACGACGATCCGGACTGCAAGGGATGAGGTTCAGCTTTTGGCTGATGATGTCTGGAAGCAGGCCTTCGGCGAAGAAGATCTTCACGATCAGGCAATGGACGAAGAAAAGCAGTGGTATGAAGCCACCAAGCTTTTTGAGTTATCGCCTGAAAGGGACCTTATCGGGTTTCTTTCCGAATTGGGCCCCGAATACCTGCACCTTATGATTACCGACGGCAACTCTCTGCTCGATAAATCGGAATACTTTTGGATCGCCAAGCAGCCGAATTTGGACAAACTGACGGCCCAATTCATTCACGTGGCACTTGGAAGCACCGCGTACAAACTGTCGAAGGAAGAGGCTGAGATTTTTGCCGATCTGAACCAGCGCTTGGAAGCAGACACCTATCCGTCGCATGGCTATCGCGTTCGTGGCGGTATGGATGACATGTTGTCACGTAGCGTGGAAAACTATCGTCAAAAGGATCGGGCAGGTCGCTTTGCTCTGTCAAACGAACAACTGGATGCGCTTTGTGCAAGCAGCGGGGCATGGTCCGGTCCTATCATCTGCGGGTGGATTTCCGGATGGGAAACCATTCATTCATGTGACCTAAAAACTTGGAGACAGGCCTGATCGCCGCCGAGATCTATCCCAACCTGCGCACCATGGCCGAGAAAGTCGCCGTGCGCGAATATGTCGGGCTCAACAGTTTCGCGCAGGGGTGGAGTTGATCATCGCGGGATTGGAGGGGGGTATCGAGAACTATAGAGGATTGATTGTAAGCCTAGTGGCAGAAGTCTCCTAATGTCTCGTTCGGTCGTGAAGTCGTAAACTTCTGCTTGGAGAATTTCCAAGTGAGAAATTCACCATCATTATGTTTAAGTATGCGAGGTGATTTGGAACCAACAAACAAACCAAGCTCAAGATCGTCTAATTCAAGGATACGTTTTGAGGCTGTATGTCGGTAGTCGCCCCGTGGGGCTTGGATTATGCAGGCCGACTGAAGATCCGATGCTCGAAGTTCTGATTTCAACGGTTCAACAACATGGTTTCGAATGCCGGCAATGGTCAGAGGTAGCACCACCACGAATACCACCGCAGATTTGATAGCCCATGCTCGAAATTGTGCCATAACCACGATCATATTGAACAGCGCAAGGTAGCCTATCCCACCTATGCCGTGGTTGCTGTGCCGATCTCCGATGCCCGGAAAACTCGCGATTTTTGCAAGTACCAACGACAATAGTAGAAGGAGTAAGAACACAGCGTTGGCCTGAAGCGCTAGTTCATTATCATTCAGAAGCGCCAAAGCCCCAAGCGAAAGATTAATTGCGATTGAAGCATAGACGATTACTTCAAGCACATCACCTACCCAGACATTTCCTGTCATGGCGGCAAAAATGTAGATGATTATCGAACTCGCTGAAGCAGCGGACAAAATGAGAAGCGCATTTGTAAAAAACAAAATCATCGGAACACCTTTGGATCAATTAATGGTGGAGCGCGCGGGTTGGCAAACAAAAAAACGGCCCCGCATCCTCGCGAGGCCGTTCTTAATTCCAACCATAGGCCGGTAGGGCTTACGCTTTCTCCAGCTCGAACGCGTCATGCAGCGCCTGTACGGCAAGCTCCATGTATTTGCGGTCGATCAGGACTGAAAGTTTGATTTCCGAGGTGGTGATAACCTTGATGTTGATGCCTTCGTTCGACAGCACTTGGAACATCTTAGCCGCAATACCAGCCTGTGAGCGCATTCCGATCCCGACGATCGAGACCTTGGCCACATCCGTATCCGCCACGATGTCGTGGAAGTTGATGTCACCGGCTTCCTTGGCGGCTGCCATCGCCTTTTCGGCGCGCGCCACCTGATCAACAGGGCACGAGAAGGTCATGTCGGTGCGACCCTCTTCCGAGATGTTCTGCACGATCATATCCACGTTCACGCCAGCGTCTGCTAGCGGGGTGAAGATGGCCGACGCGATGCCGGGGCGGTCCGCCACCGAGATCAGAGTCATTTTCGCTTCGTCGCGGCTGTATGCGACGCCAGAAACTACATTGCTTTCCACGATATCCTCCTCGTCGCAGACCAGCGTGCCTGCTTCCGGGTCATATTCCTCGAAACTGCTGAGAACCCGCAGTTTCACTTTATAGCGCATCGCCAGCTCGACCGAGCGGGTCTGCAGAACTTTCGCACCAAGCGATGCCAGTTCCAGCATTTCCTCGAATGCGATCTTGTCCAGTTTGCGCGCCTTGTCCGAGATGCGCGGGTCCGTCGTATAGACGCCGTCCACATCGGTATAGATGTCGCAACGCTCGGCCCCAAAGGCGGCGGCGAAAGCCACAGCTGTGGTGTCCGATCCGCCACGCCCCAGCGTGGTGACCCGGCCATCATCTGCGATGCCCTGGAACCCGGCCACGACAGCGACACGCATGCCTTCGCCGAACTTGGCCATGATGTTGTCGGTCGGGATCTCTTCAATCCGCGCAGCCGAGTGTACGCCCGAGGTCTTCACCGGCACCTGCCAGCCCTGCCAGCTGCGTGCAGGAACTTCCATTTCCTGCAGGCGCAGCGACATCAGACCTGCGGTCACTTGTTCACCCGAGCTGACCACAGCGTCATATTCGCGTGCATCATACAGATGTGAAGTTTCGTTGACCCAGCCCACCAGCTCGTTGGTTTTGCCCGACATGGCCGAGACGATGACGATCACGTCATAGCCATTGGCCACCTCACGCGCGACCCGCTTCGAGGCCCGGTGGATCCGATCCAGATTGGCGACCGATGTGCCGCCGAATTTCATCACCAGAATAGGCATGCTGCCCCATCCCTTCCTTTACGTCCGGCTTCTCTTACGCAGGAGGGGGCGAAAGGGCAAGTGTGGATGGGGTGTCATGTTGGCCCTTTGGGGGTGGGTGGTGGACGTTCGCTACAGGTCGAAGACGGTGATCCACTCTCCTGTCTTGATGCGGCACTCATGGTTCTGAACAAGGTGACGGGCGACGGCGCGCATATGCGAAGCGCCATAGACAATCCCGATGGTTTGATTTGTATCATCAAGTTTGGCAATTTGATCGTCGATGACGCTGATCAAGTGTTGGTCACGTCGCCCTAGCACAATGTCGTCGACCGCCTGTAGATCTTCGTCTTTCAAAAAATCCTCGCGGCTCTCCAGCATCTGGCTGTTGATTTGGCTTGCCATAAGGCGGCGCGTTCCAAAGAGCCGCAGATAAAGACCGAAGAAATACGCGGCAATCGGAAGAACAAACCTGTTGAAGAACGAGAGCCCTTTCCAGCTTTCGTCAAAAAGTGCGCCTTCGATATCCGCAAGGACCAGCCGCTCTTTGACGTGATCAAGTGCCATCTCGTGTTGTGCAACCAGTCCCAGCCGCGGATTGCGCGTCAGTTGCAGATAGGCTCTGCTCAGTCTTTTGCTGTATCTGCTGCTGATACCTTCGCAAAGAATGACATCGCACGAAGACAACCGCTTAGACACCTCCGCGTAAAATGATGGCTGCGCCACATGGATCATGGGAAAGAGCAGAACGCGAAAGCCTGTTCGCGTGTTCTCGAGGGTCCAGATGGCACTGCGCACCCCAAGCACGGATCTTTCAATGAACTGCATGGCATCCCCAGATTAGGGTTAGTCCTTCTTTGCGTACTTGATGAACGGCGTCTTTGTCGCGACCCGATCGTAAAGCATCCGACCCTTATAGTTGAACTCTTGCGTTAACCAGTAGGTGCCCGAGCAGCCATTATCCTTGGCTATTTTGTGGACGGCTTCGATCAGCTGTCGACCTACGCCGCTCCCGCGCAGGCTGGGATCGACATAAAGGTCCATTAGATAGCAGGTGTTCTCAACGCTCCACATGCTGCGGTGAAATAGGAAGTGGGTCAGGCCAACCAGTACGCCGTTCTGCTCGGCCACCAAACCCTGAAACTCTCCGGGTTCGCCAGACAGCATCCGCGCAAACGAGCTGTCATAGACCGCGTCGTCCAGCTTGGTTTCATAGAACTCCAGATAGGCGGCCCACAGTGCGCGCCACGCTGGTTTGTCGTCTGCACGAACGGGGCGGATGGTGATGGTGTCGGGCATGGTAGGCATCCTGAATGCAATGTCGGTGGCGATAGCCTAGCCGAATGCCGTCCGATCACAAGGTGCCTTAGTTCACCTTCCGCGTGGGGGTAAAGGGCAGGGGCATTACCGGGACACCATCCTCGATCAATTCCTTGGCGTCTTCCAGCTTTGTCTCGCCATAAATCGCACGTTCCGGTGCCTCGCCCAGATGCATGGCGCGGGCTTCTTGGGCGAAATCTTCGCCCACGTAATCGCTTTCGGCCTCGACCTTGGCGCGCAGCTTGGCAATTTCTGCTTCAATCTCGGCCTGTACCTCCGGAGGAGGTGCGACATGCGGAGAAGGAGCCGACGGAGCCGGAGCAGGGGGCGTCTTTGGCACCTCAGGTTTCACCGCAGCGCTGCGCGCCGGGCGCACTTTCGGGGCCATCAACGTCTTTTCCACGTTGGTGGACCCACAATCCGGGCACGCAACATGCCCCGCCGCCTTCAACGCATCAAAGGCGTCGGCGTTCTGGAACCAGCTTTCAAAGCCGTGGTTCTGGTCGCATTTCAAAGCATAACGGATCATGGGGCGCGTACGTCCATTTGGTGTCGTGTTAAAGATATATGAAACTCGAGAAGGGCTTGTGCAAGGCCCCAGCGGCTTGAGCACCTAATCAGCGCAGGGCTTTGGGATCAAAATCCTTGATGATCTGACGCAGTTCCGGCTCGCCTACCATCTGCGCGGCTTTCTTGCGGCTGACCCATTTGCGGCGGCGTTCATGCTTTTCCGGAAAGCTCTTCAACTGCTTTTTCACCTTCAGTGGAAATACCGCCACCACACAGGGCAACCTTTCACCCGCGAACCCCTTATCATAGGCATAGAACCCAAGTACCTGATGGAACAGTTTGCCTTCAACCCCTGCCTCTTCATAGGCTTCGGTCGCCGCCGCCCCTGCAGGGGTTTCCCCGTCCATTGGCCAGCCTTTTGGGATGATCCACCGCCCTGTCCCGCGCGAGGTGATCAACAGGATCTCGGTCCTGCCGTCATGGATACGAAAGGGCAACGCGCCGAACTGCGTGCGCACAGAGCGCTTGTCAGAAAGCGATAGCCGGATAGGCTTTTGTTTGCCCTTTGCAATCGTCAACTTTTTACCGCTCGTTTTCCCCATGGGTCCGGTCATCTTACCCGGTTATTGTTGCTCTTTTTTAAAGATAGCGGCTTTCGGGGTGAAATAAAGAAGAAATGGCTGATTTGGTGTGTAGTTGGGGCTAGTAGCCCTAAATCGGGTGCGTTTCCGGTATGTGGACGAGTAAAAACGCCCCAACCGAAAGGAGGGGCGTTTCGAAGGTCATTTGAAGATGGCTTAGTCGCGCGTGCCTGCAAACCGCTCTTGCCATTCCTCGCGCTGTTCGTCGGCGATCTTGGCAAAGAGGTTTTCCGGCACTGTAAAGGCATGACCCGCTTTTAGGGTGTCCAATGTCTCGGCCACATCGCCTGGCCAATCCATGTCGGTGTTCATTGACGCACGCAGGGTTTCCGCAGCATCGGGGATGAAGGGGGCCGACAGTACCGCGTAGAGGCGGATCAGGTTCAGGGCCAGACGGATCTGTGCGGCGGCCTGATCAGGGTCGGTCTTGAACGTCGCCCAGGGCGCCGTCGACTGCAAATACTCATTGCCTGCAACCCAGATGCCACGCAGCTCTTGGGCTGCCTTACGTACGTCCATCGCTTCCATATGGCCTTCATAGGCGCGCACTTTGGTGGTCAGATCGGCGATCAGCGCGGTTTCCGCTTCGCCATATTCACCACCTTCCGGCACAGCCTCCGAGAATTTCGAGCGGCAGAACTTGGTTACGCGGCTGACAAAGTTGCCCAGCACGTCAGCCAGATCTTTGTTCACCGAGGTTTGGAAATTCTCCCACGTGAATTCACTGTCCGAGTTTTCGGGCGCGTGGCTCAAGAGCCACCAGCGCCAGTAATCCGCGGGCAGGATCGACAGGGCCTGATCCATGAACACGCCACGGCCTTTCGAGGTCGAAAACTGTCCGCCATCATAGTTCAAATAGTTGAACGACTTGATGTAATCGACCAACTTCCACGGCTCTTGCGAGCCCATGATCGTCGCCGGGAACGACAGGGTGTGGAAGGGTACGTTGTCCTTGCCCATGAACTGCACGTAACGCACGTCATCGGCACCCTTGTCGGTGCGCCACCAGCGCTCCCAAAACTCGGGGCCTTCGCCTTTTTCATCCGCCAGCTCGGCGGTTGCGGCGATGTATTCGATGGGCGCGTCGAACCAGACATAGAAGACCTTGCCTTCCATCCCCGGCCAATCGTCGTCGCCTTTCTTGACGGGTACACCCCAATCCAGATCGCGCGTGATGCCGCGATCTTGCAGGCCGTCGCCATCATGCAACCATTTCTTCGCGATCGAAGTCGTCAGGACAGGCCAATCGGACTTCTGGTCGATCCACGCATCCAGTTTGTCCTTCAGTTTGGACTGACGCAGGTAAAGGTGCTTGGTTTCACGCACTTCAAGGTCAGTGGAGCCAGAGATGGCCGAACGCGGGTTGATCAGGTCGGTTGGGTCCAGTTGTTTCGTGCAGTTTTCACACTGATCACCGCGCGCACCGTCATAGCCACAGTTGGGGCATTCACCTTCAATGTAGCGGTCGGGCAGGAAGCGGCCATCGGCGTTGGAATAGACCTGCTTTTCTGACACTTCTTCGATGAACCCGTTGTCCGCCAGCTTGCCTGCGAAATGCTGAGTCAGCTTGTGGTTCTGCGGGGAAGATGAGCGACCGAAGTTGTCGAACGACAGGCGAAAGCCCTTCGCGATCTCGGCTTGAACCTCGTGCATCTCGGCACAGAATTCTGCAACGGGCTTTCCTGCTTTCGCGGCAGCCAGTTCGGCCGGAGTACCGTGTTCGTCAGTCGCGCAGATGAACATGACCTCGCGGCCCCGGCAGCGGTTATAGCGGGCGTAAAGGTCAGCCGGCAGCTGCGAGCCAACCAGGTTTCCAAGGTGCTTGATCCCGTTGATATAAGGGATTGCCGAAGTGATGAGGACGCGGTTCATGTGAGCTCCCAAAACGTGTTTGGGGCCGTATACGACATGCCCCGTCACATGACCAGAGCTACGGGCTTCTCAACCCCGGTCCCGAAGCTTGCCAAACAGCCGTCCCATAGAAAACGATGTGCGCGGCGTATAGGTATAGGGTGTACGATCTTCGCTGGTCGGACGACGGCGCATCCGCGCCACGCTGAAAACGACAAGTACCAGATGGCCCATCGCAACCATTGCAAATAACGCGGGTGGACCAAAGCTTGCGATCAGATTCGAAGCCAGCAGAGGCGAGGCGATGGCTCCCACCGCGTAATAGAACATAAGTGCGGCTGACAGCTCGATGCGTTCTTCGCTGCTGGCAAAGTCATTGGCATGCGCTGCTGCCACCGAGAAGATTGGAAAGGTGGTGAAGCCGAACAGCCCTGCGGCAAGAAAGACGCCCGCAACGCCGGATCCGGCCGCCAGTATCGTGATCGCGCAGCTGGCAATGGCGGCGATGGACAGCCAGACTAGCACCCAGCGGCGGTCATATCTGTCGGCAAGCCATCCCGTTGGAAGCTGAGCAAGGGCACCTCCCAGAACGAAGGCCGCCAGGAACCATGCCAGCTGGTGGGTCTCAAGCCCAACCTCGTTGCCATAGATAGGGCCAACCATTCGAAACGCAGCGGTCGTAATCCCCGACGTCACCACAGCCGCCACCGCCAGCGGAGAGCGATGCCACGCTAGCGCTGGGCGCAGCCGCGGAGTGGCGGGAGTGTGCGGCTCTTGGGTGCGGGTCAAAACCAAGGGCAGGATGGCCGCGCAGCAGGCAATCGCAAGGATGTTGTAGCTGATGTAGTGGGCGGGCTCTAACACAGCGATCAGCAATTGAGCGCTTAGGGACCCGCCCAGATCCACGATGCGATAACCTCCGGTCAACCGACCTCGGGTATCGTTCGTGACCCGTGCGTTGATCCAGCTTTCAATTACCGTATAGCTGCCGGCGATACACAGTCCTGTCGCCATCCTCATCACTGCCCAGGCATAGGGATCAATCCAGATCATATGTGCCAAGAGCCCAATGGCACCCAATGCGGCGAATCCCGCAAAGGTACGTGCATGCCCTACGGCTCCCATCAAGCGTGGCGCCCACCAGCAGCCCACGAAGAAGCCGATGAAGTGCGCGGAACCCAACAATCCTACCTGAGACTTCGTGAAGCCCAGCGTTAACCCCGACACCGCATCCAAAGGTGCCGCCCCGCCCGAGCTGAGCTGAAGCAGCACAACGGACAGCAAAAGGGGGGTAAAGCTTAGAAACAATCGCATCGGACACCTCGGTTCCCAAAAGCTTGGCAGCTTTGGCGTCTTGATCCGTCCTGTCCGCGACCTCTGACCCCTTTGGCTGTCGTTTTTCGCTGTTTCGCTTGCGGGGCGTCGGGGGGGCTGGTAAGCGAAGGAAACCTGATGGAAACAATAGGATTTGCGTCAGAAGGCGGGAAGGCACTGTAGATGGACATGACACCCCAAAGTACGGCTCGGCTGGAAGTGCGCGGGTTGAAGCGCAATTTTGGCGGGCTGGACGTGGTGCGCGAGGTGTCTCTTTCGCTTCAGGCAGGCCAAGTGACCGGGCTTTTGGGCCCTTCTGGCTGCGGCAAGTCAACAACGCTTCGGATAATTGCAGGCGTTGATCGCCAGACCGAAGGCGAGGTCTGGATCGACGGTCAGATGGTCGCTGGTCCCGGCGTGTTTGTCCCTCCGGAAAAACGCCATATCGGCTTGATGTTTCAAGATTTTGCGCTGTTTCCACACCTATCTGTCGGGGACAACGTCGCCTTTGGCCTGACTGGCACGCGGACCGAGAAACGCCAGCGGGTGCACGCTCTACTGGAAAAGGTCGGGCTTGGCACTTTCGTCGACAAGTTCCCACACGAGCTATCGGGCGGCGAGCAGCAACGCGTGGCCTTGGCGCGCGCACTAGCCCCAAAACCCTCGATCATGTTGATGGACGAACCGTTCTCGGGTCTCGACAATCGTCTTCGTGACGGGATCCGGGATGAAGCACTGAGCATCCTGAAAGAGGAAGGCGCGGCGGTGCTTCTGGTTACCCATGAGCCGGAAGAAGCGATGCGGATGGCGGACGAAATCGCATTGATGCGGGCCGGCCAAATCGTGCAACGCGGCGCACCCTATAACGTCTATAATACACCGGTCGATTTGCAGGCCGCCGCCTTCTTTTCCGACGTCAACGTGATTTCGGGGACGGTGGATGGCGCGTTGACCCAAACAGCCTTTGGTCAGTTTCTAGCCCCCGGCGTGCCGGATGGATCCACAGTGGATATCGTGATCCGCCCCCAACACCTGAAAATCGACTTTGACCGCGGCGGCGTCGGACCTAGCCCCACGCCCGACCACGGCGTCTGGGCACGCGGATTGGTGAAACGTGCGCGTTTTATCGGCAAGGAAAGCCTTGTAGAGTTTCAGATGGAGCGGGACGGCAGTATTCTGACCGCCTCGGTCCCGTCCGTGTTCCTGCCAAAGCCCGACACGCCCCTATGGATCGCCATCCGCCGAGACCGCTGTTTCGTGTTCCCTCGCCGCTGACTCGGCAGAATCGCTGCGCACCCAATGGGTAAATCCGGCCACCTGAGGCCGACTTATCTGACAGCTTGCTGACATCACGTGTCAGATAACGTGAAAACCCAACCGATTTCGCAGTTTTTTCCCTTTGGGGCTTTGAACTTCCCGCATGAAGCAATAAATGTTCAGGGCGATATATCTACGAAAGCCGCAAAAGCTTTCGGACTAGGGAGAAAAACATGCTCAACAATATCGGCCTTCCGGGCCTTCTGCTGATTGCCGTCGTGGTGCTGGTTCTGTTCGGCCGCGGCAAAATCTCGTCCCTCATGGGTGAGGTCGGCAAAGGCATCACCGCTTTCAAGAAAGGCGTGGATGACGGCAAGAAGGAAATCGAAGACGAAGCCGCAGAGGTGGCTAAGGACGTGACGCCCGAGACCGATAACGAAAAGGCGTAAGCCGCCCAAGGAAAGGCGCAGCCTATGTTCGATATCGGGTTTACCGAGCTTCTGGTCATTGGCGTCGTAGCCCTGATCGTGGTGGGTCCAAAGGATCTACCCGGCATGTTCCGCACGCTTGGTCGCTTTACCGCGCGTGCGCGTCAAATGGGGCGTGAGTTCACGCAAGCCATGAACGACGCCGCGGATGAAAGCGGTGCAAAAGACATTGCCAGCACGTTGAAATCGGCTACATCGTCCAAGGCGATGGGGTTGGATGCGCTGAACAAAGCCGCGGATGGGTTTGAAAAATGGGACCCGTCCAAGGCCCGGCGTGATCAGAAAGAAGCTGACGCTGCTTTGAAGGCAAAAGAAACCGAGGAAAGCGCGAAGCTGGCTGAATCCACGGCGAAGGCGGCTGAAAAGATCAGTGCAGCCAGCGCCAAGCCGGCCGCCAAGTCCGCAGACGACGCTGCCGCGAAGCCAGCAGCCAAGTCCAAGGCGGCCAAGAAACCCGCCGCGAAGAAGCCCGCCACCAAGAAGGCACCCGCAAAGAAACCTGCAGCCAAGAAACCGGCTGCGAAGAAACCTGCGGCCAAGCCCAAATCCACGGACACATCTGACGCATGAGCGACACTGACGAGATCGAAGACAGCTCGGCCCCGCTGATCGAGCATCTGGCCGAGCTGCGCACGCGGCTGATCCATTCCGCCGTTGCTTTCATCATTGGCATGGTGATCTGCTTCACGGTCTGGAACCCGATTTTTAACTTCCTGACCGAACCGTTGTGTTCGACCATGGCCAATCGCGGTCAGGATGATTGCGGGCTGATCCTGATCAAGCTGCAAGAGGGTTTCTTCGTCGCGGTTTCGATCTCGCTTTTTGGGGGCTTGGTTCTGTCCTTCCCCTATATCAGCTACCAGCTGTGGCGCTTCGTGGCGCCGGGGCTTTACAAGAACGAAAAGAATGCGTTCCTGCCCTTTATGCTGGCCTCGCCGATTATGTTCCTGATCGGGGCATCTTTCGCATTCTACGTGGTTATGCCGCTGGCGTTTGATTTCTTCCTTGGGTTCCAGCAAACCGGCAACGTCGCTGAAACTGGTGTCGAGGCGTCCATCGATTTCCAGGGCTCGGTGCAGGAATATCTGCGTCTATCGATCAAATTCATCGTGGCCTTTGGCCTGTGCTTCCAGCTGCCTGTGCTTCTGACCCTGATGGGCAAGGCCGGTCTGGTATCCTCGCAAGGTCTGGCGGATGTACGCAAATACGCTGTTGTCGGCATTCTGGTTCTAGCCGCTCTGGTCACGCCGCCCGATGTCATCACGCAGGTGATCCTGTTCGTCGTGGTCTATGGCCTCTATGAGATTTCGATCCAGCTGGTGAAGCGGGTTGAAACCAAGCGTGAGGCCGATCTGCGCGCACAGGGCCTGTGGTTCGACGATGACGACGAAGAAGTCGAAGACGAGTTGATGGCTGAGTTCGACGAAGATGACGATGAGGATGATAGTGGGGACGATGATCCCAGCGACGATCCCGAAGGCGGTCCAGATGATGACCCCGAGGATGATCCGGGCATGGTTGAGACCGGTCGCTAATCCTTCATCGACAAAGAAACACAAAAGCGCGCCAATCGGGCGCGCTTTTGCTTTCGGGGGGTGCTTAGCTAGCTCTAAAACCGCCGGGCATCTGCGTTAAACACTTTAAACCCCGTCCCATCCGCGGTTTAAAGGTTTGAAACTTTCTACCCGGATGAAGGATCACCAAGATGGCGGATCAGGACATGATGAAACGCATTGCCGAGGCTTTGGAACGGATGTCCCCTGCGCCTTTCGATGCTCCGGATTTTGACAGTGCAGATGCCTTTGTCTGGCATGTCTCACCTGACCGCTTGGAGCCGGTTCAGGATGTCTCGCGCGTGGCGTTAGACCTGTTGGTCGGTGTGAACCGCTCGCGCGACACACTCTTGGAAAACACCCTGCAATTTTCAAACGGATTGCCCGCCAACAACGCGCTTCTTTGGGGCGCGCGGGGCATGGGGAAATCGTCCTTGGTCAAGGCTGTACATGCCGAGGTTCTGAGCCGTGGTAAACCCCTGAAGATCGTGGAATTGCAGCGAGAAGACCTGCCGTCCGTGTCGCGTCTTCTGAACCTTCTACGCGGGTCTGAACATCGCTTCCTGCTGTTCTGTGATGATTTGTCCTTCAGCCATGATGACCAGCATTACAAGTCGCTGAAGGCAGTGCTGGATGGCGGGATCGAAGGCCGCCCGGACAATGTGGTTTTCTATGCCACCTCGAACCGACGTCACCTGATGCCGCGCGACATGATCGAGAACGAGCGCCAGTCCGCGATCAACCCGTCTGAAGCGGTTGAAGAAAAGGTCTCGCTGTCGGATCGTTTCGGTCTGTGGCTGGGCTTCCACCCCTGTGATCAGGACGAATACTTGGCAATGATCCGTGGCTACTGCGCCGCCTATGGTGTCGAGATCGACGATGACACCCTGTGGGCGGAAGCGATCGAGTGGCAAGCCACACGCGGCGCGCGATCAGGGCGTGTGGCGTGGCAATACTTCACGGATCTGGCGGGTCGTAAGGGCGTGAAACTGGACTAAGCCTGTCCTACCAAAAGGCTTCTCAACCATTCGTGGCGTGCTAAGGTTCGGTATCAAAATCCGAGGCTGACATGAAACGTATCGCCATTTTCTGCGACGGAACCTGGAACCGGTCTGACGCGCACAATCCGACACACGTGTTGCGTATTGCGCAAGGGGTGCGCCCTACTGCGCGGGATGGCATTACGCAGGTCGTTCACTATCTTCCGGGTGTGGGTAGCGGGCAGGGTGTTACCAAGCTGTCGCGGTTTATGGACCGGGTGCTTGGTGGCGCGCTGGGCTGGGGTTTGGATGATCGTATTCTGGAAGCTTACCGTGCCCTTCTGTTCACCTATGAACCCGGCGATCAGATCTATATTTTCGGCTTCTCCCGCGGGGCTTACACTGCGCGATCCCTCGCTGGCATGATCCGTACAGCGGGCATTTTACCGTCTAACCGAACTGACCTGATCCCTGAAGCGATGCGCTTGTATCGCGCGCGCGAGGGTCGCAACTCGCACCCCGACAGTGCGCCATCAATGGCTGCACGTCTGGCCATGTCGCCAGAAGTCGCAACCAGTCCCAAGGATGAGGACTGGCGAAAGGCCCAAGGGATCGACTGTCATCTTCTGGACATTACCTATGTCGGCGTTTGGGACACAGTAGGCGCGCTGGGTGTGCCAGCATTCCTCGGCCCGCTCGCTCGTTTTCTTAATGCGCGCTATGCGTTTCACGATGCGGATCTGTCGCGATCCGTCGGCGCCGCGCGTCACGCAGTGGCCATCGACGAACGACGCAAGCTCTTCCCGCCCGCGCTCTGGACCAATCTGGACAAACTGAACGGAGAGATCACAGGCAGCAACTCGCGCTATCAGCAACTTTGGTTTACAGGCAATCACGGGATCGTCGGCGGGTCAGGTGCTGCGCCAGAGCTGTCCGCCTTTCCAACAGCTTGGATCGTAGCAGGCGCGCAAGAGCGCAAGTTGGATTTCAACCCAGCGCGGCTTCAACAGCTGCTGATGGCCGCTGATCTGAAAGCTGACGATCGGGGTGCCGCCTTGCAGCCTGCTTGGCGTAACCTGTGGGGGCTTTTGTTGTGCGACCGCACGCTTCTTTGCGACCCAGACAGCCAAGAGATCCCGGCCCGACAGATTTCGGGTGCTGCAAAAGAAAGGGTGCGTCAGACGTCGTATCGTCCGCGCACCCTTGATCCCGTCATCGAGGATCTTTTGAAATAGACCAAAGGCTTAGGCCAGCTGACCTTCCGCTGTAATCCGGGTTTTGCCGCCCAGATAGGGGTGCAGAACTTTGGGTATGGTGACCGATCCGTCCTCTTCCTGACCATTTTCCAGAACTGCAATCAGCGCGCGGCCGACTGCAAGGCCCGAGCCGTTCAGCGTGTGCAGGTACACCGGCTTACCGCCTTCAGCGGGCTTCATCCGTGCGTTCATGCGACGCGCTTGGAAGTCGCCGCAGGTCGAGATCGAGCTGATCTCGCGATAGGTGTTCTGACCGGGCAGCCAGACCTCGATATCATGCGTACGGATCGCGCCGAAACCGATGTCGCCGGTGCACAGAACTACGGTGCGATAGGGCAGGCCCAAGCGTTCCAGAATATCCTCGGCGCAGCGGGTCATGCGCTTGTGTTCAGCTTCCGATGCGTCCGGCTTGGTGATCGATACCATCTCGACCTTTTCGAACTGGTGCTGACGCAACATGCCTGCCGTGTCACGCCCAGCCGATCCGGCTTCCGAACGGAAACACTGGGTGTGCGCCACATAGCGGCGCGGCAGATAACCTTCTTCGACCGTCGCGCCGTTGACAATATTGGTCAGTGGCACCTCGGCGGTCGGCACCAGCCACCAGCCATTGGTGGTCTGATAGCTGTCCTCACCAAACTTCGGCAATTGGCCTGTGCCGCGCATCATGTCTTCCTTGACCAGAACCGGGGTCCAAGTCTCGGTCAGTTCGTTGTCATTGACGTGCACGTCCAGCATGAACTGGGCCAGAGCGCGGTGCAGGCGGGCGACAGCGCCCGACAGAACCATGAAGCGCGAACCAGACAGCTTGGCTGCGGTTTCGAAATCCAGACCGTCCTGAACGGCGGGCAGCTCATAATGCTCAATCGGCTTGAACGAGAACTCGCGCGGGGTGCCCCAGCGGTTGATCTCGACATTGTCGTCTTCATCGTCCCCATCTGGCACGTCGTCGGCCACGATGTTGGGCAGACCCATCAGCAGATCGGTCAGCTTGGCGTCCAGCTCTTTCGCTTGCTCGTTCAGGCTTGCGATCTCGGCTTTCTTTTCACCGACGAGGGCGCGCAGGCGTTCAAACTCTGCCTCGTCACCCGAAGCTTTTGCAGCCCCGACGGATTTGGCAGCCTTGTTGGCGTCGGCCTGAGCCGTCTCTGCAGCCAGAATGGCGGCGCGGCGATTTTCATCCAGCGACAAAACCTCGCCCGACAGCGCCGAAAGGCCCCGACGGGCCATGGCCTTGTCGAATGCTTCGGGATTGTCACGGATCAAGCGGATATCATGCATGGATCTGTCCTTTGATTTAACCTGACGCGCATATGCCAGAAGGGCGCGCGCGGGGGAAGCCCTAAGCGAAGATGCGGATCACATAGTCCTTGCGCGTGGTTTCCAGAACCTCCCACGTGCCGGAAAAGCCAGGGCGGATCACCATGCGGTCGCCTGCACGTAGCTGAGTCTCGTTGCCATCAGCGTCTGTCAGTACAGAATGTCCTTCAAGTATGTTGAAATACTCCCACTCATCATAAGACACGTACCATTTCCCCGGCGTGGACTGCCAAATTCCGGTGAATTGATCCTCGGTTTCCTCTAGGGACCATGTGGTGAATTCGGGCGTGCCTGATATGAGTTTTTCTTCCGAGGGGTGGTCGATTTCTGGTGTGACATCCGACGTGATCTTGAAGGCAAGGGTCATGGGGGCTCCTGTGTTGCGGTATTTTGATCAAATTACGCAGGGTGGCGCGAAAGGAAAGGTCAAATAGCCCCCAATTGTTCGAAGAAATCGCGTGTACGCTGCTTGCTGGACAACCTACAGGCCCCCATATAGGGTGCGCCGGACAATTGGGCGGGGCGCGTAAGCCAGCCCGTGAAAGAAGGGATAAAACGATGTTTGTAACTCCTGCATTTGCACAAGCCGCGGGCGCCCCGGCTGGAGGAATTCTGAACGGGATGTTGGTCCCGATGGTGCTGGTCTTTGCGATCATGTACTTCTTCATGATCCGCCCCCAGCAGAAGAAAATGAAAGAGCATCAGGCGATGCTTGGCGCGCTGCGCAAGGGCGATCAGATCGTCACGCAGGGCGGTGTGATCGGCAAGATCACCAAGGTCAAAGACGACACCGAAGTCGAAGTTGAAATCGCGTCGGGCGTGAAAGTCCGTGTTGTGCGTTCGACCATCACGGCCGTCATGGGCAAGACCGAGCCGGTCGAAAGCTGATCGGCGCGGGTTTCCGACCCAACCAACTGAATAACAAGAATTTATAGGGCAGGGGCACATGCTTCAAATCGCAACTTGGAAACGTATTGTGATCTGGGGGCTCGTGCTCCTTGGCCTATATTTTGCGTCCCCGAACGGATTTTACGACCGGGTTGAGACGCATAATGATGCGGTCGCCACGATTGAAACTACCGGCACCACGGCCGAGCTTGAGGCAAACCGGTCGGCTTGGCCCGATTGGGCGCCGAATGCGCTGGTCAATCTGGGTCTGGACCTGCGTGGCGGTGCGCATCTGCTGGCCGAGGTTCAGGTCGAAGATGTCTATGAAGCGCGGATGGATGGCTATTGGCCGGAAATCCGTAACGCGCTGCGGGATGAACGCGCCACCATCGGGACGATCCGCCGTCAGGACAGCGCTCCTGCCGAGCTGCGTGTGAAAATCTCGAAACCCGAGGCCTTGCCGCAAGCGATTGAACTTGTTCGTGGTCTGGCCCAACCTGTGGTCAGCCTGTCGGGTGTCGGTTCCACAGATATTGAGGTAAACCCGGGCCGCGAGGGCGAGTTTGTCGTTACCCTGTCCGAGGCCGAGCGTGTTGCCACCGACGACCGCACCATTCAGCAATCGCTTGAAATCATTCGCCGCCGCGTGGACGAGGTTGGCACTCGCGAACCCACCATTCAGCGTCAGGGCGATACGCGCATTCTGATTCAGGTGCCGGGGATCGGGTCGGCCTCGGAGCTAAAAGAGATCATCGGCAAAACCGCCAAACTGACCTTCCACCCGGTCGTCAGCCGCACCACCGACGCGGCGACCACACCCGGTCCACGCAATGTAATCTATCCCTCGCTGGATGAAGAAGGTGTGCTCTATGTGTTGGAGCAAACCCCGGTTGTGACCGGCGAGCAGTTGAACGACGCGCAACCCGCTTTCGATCAGAACGGTCAGCCTGCGGTAAACTTCCGGTTCAACGTCTCGGGCGCGCGTCTGTTTTGTGACTATACCGGCGCCAATGTGGGTGCCCCGTTCGCGATTGTGCTGGATGAAGAGGTCATCTCGGCACCGCGGATCAACGAACAGATTTGTGGCGGATCTGGCATCATCACCGGTAATTTCTCGCTCGAAGAATCGACCAATCTTGCTGTGCTTCTGCGCGCAGGTGCTCTGCCCGCCGAGCTGACCTATGTCGAAGAACGCACCATTGGCCCGGAACTGGGGCAGGACAGCATCGATGCGGGCAAAATCGCGTCGCTCGTCGCCTTTGCAGCCGTTCTGATCTTCATGGTCGCCTCTTACGGCTGGTTCGGCGTGATCGCCAATATCGCTCTTATCCTGAACGTCGGCATGATCTTCGGCCTTCTGTCGATGATCGGGGCCACGCTGACTTTGCCGGGCATCGCAGGGATCGTGTTGACCATTGGTATGGCGGTGGACGCCAACGTGCTGGTCTTCGAACGTATCCGGGAAGAGCTGAAGGCCGGTCGCGGTCCCGCCCGCGCCATCGAGCTTGGCTATGAAAAGGCCCTGTCGGCCATTTTGGATGCGAACATTACCACCTTCATCACCGCAGTGATCCTTTTCATCATGGGCTCTGGCCCGGTGCGCGGCTTCTCGGTCACGCTGGGGCTGGGTATCCTGACCTCGGTTTTCACCGCGATCTTCCTGACCCGCTTGATGGTCGTCATGTGGTTTGAACGTAAACGCCCGCGTAGCTTTGAAATCAAAGGTATTCGCCTTGCTCCGCAGGGTCGCGTTTTCGACTTCTTTAAACGGTCGATTGCCACACTCGGCGCATCGGGCTTGGCTATGGTGGCATCGGTTCTGCTGTTCCTTGTGATCGGGCTGAACTTCGGCATCGACTTCCGGGGCGGCACGACGATCCGTACCGAAAGCACGCAGGCCGTTGACGTAGGTTCGTATCGTGACGCGCTGACGCCGCTCGCCCTTGGTGACATCTCGATTGTCGAGGTGAACGACGTGAACTTCCGCGCTGACCAGCATGTCAGCCAGATCCGTATCGAGGCCCAAGAGGGGCAAGAGGCGATCACGCCGGAAACCATGACCTTGATCGAACAGGCCTTGGTCCAAGTTGATCCCGCCATCACCTTCCCCAGCGTGGAAAGTGTCGGGCCGAAAGTCTCGGGCGAGCTGGTGACGACTGCTGTTCTGGCCGTTGTCGCGGCGATTGCGGCGGTTCTGATCTATATCTGGCTGCGCTTTGAATGGCAGTTCAGCTTAGGCGCAGTCGCAGCCCTTGTGCATGACGTCGTGCTGACCATCGGGATTTTCAGCCTGCTGGGCATCAAGTTTGATCTGGCCATCATCGCGGCGCTTCTGACAATCGTGGGCTACTCGCTGAACGATACCGTGGTCGTCTTTGACCGCGTGCGCGAAAACCTGCGTCGCTATAAGAAGATGGACTTGAAAGAGGTTCTGAACCTGTCGATCAATGAAACGTTGGCACGTACCATGATGACATCTGTCACTACGCTGCTGGCGCTGATTGCGCTGTACGTGTTGGGCGGCGACGTGATCCGCGGCTTCGTCTTCGCGATGATCTGGGGCGTGATCGTGGGTACCTACTCGTCGATCTTCGTGGCCTCGGCCATCTTGCTGCGCCTTGGTGTGAAACGCGACTGGTCCAAGCCTGATGCAACCGCTGGCAACCAGTTTGCTAACGTAGATGCCTGATCTGCTGATCCAAGCCCTGGCGCTGCCGGGGCTTGGCTGGCTTCTTGCCACTGCTTTTACTGCGGGGTTGGTACGCGGGTTTGCGGGCTTTGGCACTGCGCTGATCTTTCTTCCTGTTACGGCCCAGATCGTTGACCCGGTCTGGGCCATTGCCATTTTGATCGTTATGGATTTGGCTGGACCTGCACCAGCCATTCCGCGCGCGTTGAAGGATGGCCACCCGCGCGATCTGGTGCGCCTGACGATCAGCATGGCGCTGACCTTGCCCCTGGGGTTGTTCGCGTTGTTTGTGGTGGACCCGATCGTATTCAAATTGGCCGTGTCCATGGTCAGCCTTGCCATGCTGGCGGCTCTTGTCAGCGGTTGGAGGTATCAAGGACAGGTGACGCCAAAAACAGTCTGGGCGACGGGCGGTGCGTCTGGCCTATTGGGGGGCGCCGCTGGCATTCCCGGCCCGCCCGTCATCCTGCTTTACATGGCCTCGCCCCACAATCCGCGGGTGATCCGCGCCAACATCACCGCGTTCTTGTTTTTCTATGACGTTCTTATGTTGGGTGTTTTTCTGGCGCTGGGGAAGCTTCTGGGAATGCCGTTGGTTCTGGGCCTGATTGCAATGCTGCCCAATCTGGCGGGCAATCTTCTTGGCGGTTGGATTTTTAATCCCGCACATGAAAAGCTCTATCGTCGCGTCGCCTATGCGATCATTGCAGGATCAGCCCTGTCGGGGCTATACGCAGCCCTAGGATAAGGAGATCCCGATGCAGTTTCACGAAGTCCGATATGACAGTGCACAGCCAGTGGACAGCTATGGCCCAGGTTTCTTCCGCATCGCAGGCGAGGTGATTGAAGGACCGGTGCTGGTCACGGCAGAGACCGCAACCGGCTGGGCGGGGCTTGATGACATCGCCACCCTGACCGCCCTGAAAGACCAAATCGACGTGTTGTTTCTGGGCATGGGGGCCGAGATTGCGCACCCACCGGCGCCCTTGCGTGAGGCATTGGAAGAAGCGGGAATTGGCATCGAACCTATGGGCTCTGCCGCTGCCTGCCGAACCTACAACGTACTGATTGCCGAGGGCCGCCGCATTGCGCTGGCCGCCCTTCCGGTCTAAGGCTTTTCTTATGGAACTTCGGGTAGAAAATCTGACCGTGGCGCGCGGTGGCGTGCCGGTGCTGGAGGGGTTGGATTTCACCCTGTCCCCCGGTCAGGTGTTGATCCTTCGTGGGCCGAATGGATCGGGGAAAACAACGCTGTTGCGGACCCTTGCAGGGTTACAGCCCCCATTGACCGGTAGCGTTTCTGCCGATCCCGAACAAATCACCTATGGTGCGCATGCCGATGGGCTAAAAGCCACGCTCAGCGTCGAAGAGAACCTGCGCTTTTGGGCGTCTGTCCACGGGATTGCGGATATTGCACCAGCGGTAGATGGGTTCAATCTGCGCGGATTGCTGGAGCGTCCTTCGGCCAATCTGTCAGCCGGGCAGAAACGGCGGCTGGGATTGGCGCGCCTTCTTGTTACTGGACGCCCCATTTGGCTGCTTGATGAACCGACCGTGTCGCTGGACATGGCCTCGGTCGCGTTATTCGCGGATGCGGTGCGGGCGCATGTGGCCGGCGGAGGCGCGGCGCTGATTGCAACGCATATCGATCTTGGTCTGCAGGCTGACACTTTGGATGTCGGGCCGTTCAAAGCGGATGCCAAACGCCCTCGCACTGACGGCACCCGCGACGCCTATGCAGATTTCGACGAGGCCTTCTCATGATCGCTTTGCTGGTACGAGATCTCAGACTTGCCATGCGGGCAGGGGGCGGCTTTGGGCTGGGGCTGGCGTTCTTTCTGATCGTCTCAACCCTTGTGCCCTTTGGCGTTGGGCCCGAGGCTGCGATCCTATCGCGTATCGCGCCGGGCATTCTGTGGGTGGGTGCACTGCTTGCCTGCCTGTTGTCGCTGGATCGTATCTTTCAGCTCGACTTTGAAGACGGGTCGCTCGACCTGCTGGCCACCGCCCCCATCCCGATGGAGGGGATCGTTGCGGTCAAAGCTCTAGCCCACTGGCTGGTCACCGGGTTGCCGCTGACGTTGGCCGCCCCTGTGTTGGGCACACTGATGAATCTGGAAAGTCCCGGTCATTACTGGATCTTCATTACGCTTCTGATTGGAACGCCTGCTCTGTCGATGATCGGCGCATTCGGAGCCGCACTGACCGTCGGGTTGAAGCGCGGCGGGCTGCTTCTGTCGCTGCTGGTCCTGCCATTGTACATTCCCACGCTGATCTTCGGGGCCGAGGCCGCAACCCGCGGCACGGCAGGTCTATCGGCTTCAACCCCGCTTCTAATGATGGCTGGAATTACGGCTGGATCCATCGCCCTGCTACCATTTGCCGCCGCCGCTGCCTTGCGTGTGAACCTGAGATAGGTCAAACCATTCCGAGGCACATGCGCGATGCTGCCCGTGCCACCGACTGAAGGAAGCCACAGAGGAAACATATGTCACTTTGGGAATTCGCAAACCCGGTCAAGTTCATGGCTCTTAGCGGCAAGATTTTGCCCTGGGTGATCGGACTATGCGCCGTGACCCTGGTCCCGGGCATGATCTGGGGCTTCTTCTTTACGCCCGAGGCCACCAATTTCGGGAACTCGGTTAAGATCATCTATATCCACGTGCCAAGCGCGATGATGGCGATCAACATCTGGGTGATGATGCTTATCACATCGCTGATCTGGATCGTGCGCCGTCACCATGTTTCCGTCCGGGCGGCGAAAGCCGCTGCACTGATTGGCGTCACCATGACGGTGATCGCGTTGATCACCGGCGCGATCTGGGGCCAACCCATGTGGGGCACCTATTGGGCGTGGGATCCGCGCCTGACCAGCTTCCTAATCCTATTTCTGTTTTATCTTGGCTACATGGCGCTTTGGGCAGCCATTGATAACCCGGACACAGCAGCAGACCTGACATCCGTTCTGTGCATTGTCGGGTCCGTCTTCGCAGTTCTCAGCCGCTATGCGGTGAACTTCTGGAACCAAGGCCTGCATCAGGGTGCATCTCTGTCTCTGGACAAGGAAGAACACGTGTCGAACGTCTACTACCAACCTCTGCTTCTGTGTATCGCCGGGTTCATCCTGCTGTTCGTCGCGCTTGTACTTGTCCGCACCCGGACCGAGCTTCGTTTGGTTCGCCTGCACCGTTTGGACGTTCGTGAAAGGATGAAAGATGCTTGAGCTTGGTAAATATGCTGACGCAATTCTGTCGTCCTGGGCAATCACTCTCGGACTTTTGATCGCCCTGATCCTTGTCACTTGGCGCCGTTCAGTCCAAGTGAAACGTGAACTGGATGCGGCCGAAGAAAGGGCGAAGCGGAATGACTGAGAAGAAAAAGGGTATCTCGTGGCTGATGATCCTGCCGCCGGTTCTGTTTCTGGGCCTTGCCGCAATGTTTCTGTGGGGCATGACGCAGGACGACCGCAATGCGCTGCCATCAACTCGCGAGGGTGGCATCGTTCCGGCCCTGCAAGTCACCGCATTTGACGGCGAACCCGGTTTCACGCAGGAGGATCTGAAGTCCGGCGGCGTGAAGTTGGTGAATTTCTGGGCCAGCTGGTGCGCGCCTTGTCGTGCCGAGCATCCGCTTCTGGAGAAGCTCGCCGAGGAAGGCGTTCAGATCAATGGGATCAACTACAAGGACGATCCGGCCAACGCCAAGCGTTTCCTAACTCAGTTAGGCAATCCTTATGCCGCCTTGATGACGGATGGCGACGGACGTACGGGGCTTGATTGGGGGCTATACGGCGTGCCGGAAACCTTTGTGATTGCAGGCGACGGTACTGTGGTGAAACGCTTTGCCGGCCCGATCACCGAAGGCATTTTGGAAAGCATCATTCGCCCTGCCATTGCCGAGGCAGAAGCGCGTTAACCTGCTGCGTTCAGCATCAGGATAATGACCGCAAATGCGGCAAATTCCAGTACTGGAAGCGGGATGCGGCGAAATAAATTGCCCAACTAACTGCGACCTCATTTGGTTGTCCGTCGAAGGCCATGATTTGGAACATCGTGTCCTTGACCTTAGGTAATCTAGTCGGCTGCGACGATCCAGAGCATTTGGTGGAAACGGACTGTTTTTCTAATCACAGTTTAGCGCGCCACGTACGGTTCAATAGTGACGCACATCACAGGTAGTGATCAAACCTTCGCAGGTAGATTCCCCCTTGCTGAAATGACGCAATAAGGGTTGCGCGCTCGACAAAACAAAGTGGGCCGCCGAATCAGGTGCTTCATTGTCCTTGCGGTTTCTCAGGTCCTCTTAAGTTCCAAGAAGTAGCGGAAATTCGGGGCGCTTGTGCGCATGGAACACGCTGAATTTCCATCTGTGCGGGAAACTGTAACAAACACCTCGCAAATCCTTGATTGGAAGGTCAGGCCCGGGATCGCTATCTAGAGATCAGAGCAATACAGAAAGAGACACCGATGCGGGCACTTCTGACCGGATTGATCAGTATATTCCTAAGCACTTTTGCAGGGCTGGCGACAGCCGGGGACCGCCCCGTTGTGGTGGTCGAGCTGTTTACGTCGCAAGGGTGCTCGTCCTGCCCGCCCGCAGACGAGTTTCTGGGCGAGTTGGCCCGTCAGGATGACGTTCTGCCCTTGGCGATGCATGTGGATTACTGGGATTATATCGGCTGGAAAGATACTTTTGCCCGACCCGAGCATACGAAGCGGCAAAAAGCCTATGCCTATGGGTTCGGGACCAAGTCGATCTATACGCCGCAGATGGTGATCGGTGGCGTGGATCAGGCCGTGGGCAGCCATGTTATGAAGGTGATGGAAATCTTGCACCGTCACCAAATGGCCTCTGGTCGCGTCAGCCTATCGACCCATGATGGCGAAAACGGGCGGGTTGTGCGGGCTGCGAATATTTCGAACCTGCCGTTGCCAGACAAGGTGATTGCGCAGATCGTTCACTTCGCCCCCAAAGCCACCGTGGCCGTCAAACGCGGTGAAAACGCGGGGCGTTCGATCACATCGACTAACATCGTGACCAATATTCAGGCCTTCGGAAAATGGGACGGCACAGGCGAAATCGAGTTTACGTTGCCCTACCCCGTTGCCCCTGAAGGTCAGAATGCCGCGATTGTATTGCAGGCAACGCGAATGGGCGATTATCCCGGCGAAATCGTTGCGGCTATTGCGCTAGACTGAGGATCACCCGTCGTCCGGCATCTGCCAGCGATTGTGGATCCACAGGAACTGTTCCATGTTCTGGCGCACGCGGACCTCGAACCGGTCGTTGAATTCCTGCATCATGGTTTCTGGGTCTGAGTGGGCGATCGGCTCTTCCACTACCACGTCAAAATCTACGCCGTTTTCCTTGCGGATCGCGAAGACCGGAATAAACAGCGTGTTGTATTTCAATGCCATTTCGGCGATGGCCAGAGTGGTCATCGCGGGCTTGCCGAAGAAGCTGAGCTTGGCACCTTGATCTTCGCGTTGGTCCAAGAGGATCGCCAGAAGCCCACCGCTACGCAGGTGTTTCACCATGCTGCCCATACCGCGCCGGGATTGCTCGAATGCTTTGCCTTCGAAGCCCTCCATACGCTTGATGTAGCTTTCGTTGAAATAGGCGTTGGACATCGGGCGATAGAGCGCCCCGGTGTTGAAGCCTGACTGGATCAGAACCGAGCGTGCCGCGTCATAGTTTCCGAAATGGCCAGAGGTCGCGATGATCGGGCGCCCCTCGGCTTTGGCTTGTTCAAGAGCTGCCACGCCAGGCCCGCTGAGTTGGGTGTTCTTCATCCGGTTAAACAGCTCGTCGCCCGACCACATCTCGGCCAGGAAACGTCCTGCGTTGGACAGGACGGCCCGCTCCATACGCTTAACTTCTTTCCTCGGCATATCAGGGCAGGCTAGGGCCAGATTGTTACGAATACGCTTGTCGTAACCAGCAACGGGGCCAATGACACGTGAGGCGAACCAGCCGACAACAGGCAGGCGCATTTTATAGGGCAGGATACGGGGCAGGTTCAGCACACCGGCCAGCGCCAAGTGGGTCAGATAGGGGCCCAGCCCACGTTTTTCTTGCACCATTCGGTCGCTCCCGGTCCTGTGCCCATGTGGTGAAATGGGCTGGTCGGTCACACATAGCGGGCAGCGCTGCGGCCTGCAAGCGTCAGGCCAAGCCGTCAGTCTTCTTCGTCAGCGGTTAGCAATGTAATTTCGCCTTCGGTTTCCAGCGCGCGAATCTGCCCGATGACCTGGTTCATCGCCGCGTCGCCTTCGGCCTGCTTGACCGTCCCGCGTTCGGCAATCTCTTCGCGGATCTGTTCGGCCATCCGTTTTGACATGGCATCAAGAACGAAATTTGCTGCGAATTCCAACTCTCCGGTGGCAGCGGCAAGAGCGGTAACCAATACGGACTGATCTATATCCTTGGTTACTTTCGGCACATCTGTGGGCAACAGCCGTTCTGGCACATTGGCAAAGGTGAAAATCGACTTGCGCACGGCGCTTGCAAACTCCGTATCTTCCTTCTCCAACCCATTAAGAACGTCGTCTCGGGTGGTAGCAGCTGAGATGTTCAGGATTGAGCCGACGCGTTCGCTGGGATCATCGTCAAAGGCTTTCGCAGGCTGTGCGCCCAGCTGTTCGGCCAAAGCTCGGCCGATCCGCGTTACTACATCTGGCGCAATATTGCTGGTCATTGAGATCGCATAGGCGATCTTGCGTGCCCGTTGGCCAGGAAGTTTGCCCAAAAGTTCGGCTGCGACTGAGGTTTTAAGCTTGGACAGTAAAACCGCCGACACCTCGGCGCTTTCGTGTTCAAGAAGCGACAAGAGCTGTTCGCCCGGGGTATTTGAAATTGAAAGCCATGGATCATGCGCGATCTGAACGCCAGACAGTTTACGAACCCGCGCGGCGGTGGCGGGGCTGATCGTACCATCAAGGACCGAAAGTGTGTTTTCTAGCCCCCCGGGGAAAGACAGGCCAATCTCTTCAATCTCGAAAACAAACTCGTCAATGACTGCTTTCAGGGTTGCCCGATCGACATAGCGCATGGTGGACATCTGGTGTACCAGTTCACCCTGCAGACTGTCCGGCAGATCCTGCAAGGCCAGTTCCGCACCTTCCGCCAGCAATAAGCGCACAATGATCGCCGCCTTCTGGCGTCTGGAAAGATGTCGGGGAAGATGTCGCAGGGGCTGGGCCAAGTCGACCGCTGGTTCCGAGCCCGCACCGGGCACCACCTGACCGGGGCCTTCCCCCAAAATCAGGTCTGCTCCCATCATCATGTCATTTGGCACAGCGCCATCTCCGCCTTGGTTTCAGGCAGATTGGCAGACGTGAGTTAAAACCACCTTTACGCCTGAAAGATCAGGCTGATTTTTCGTCGATACAAGCTTGTAGCTTCTCGTTCCAAATCTGTCCGGCAGCACAGGTTGATGCTTCGTGTGACCCATGATTACATTGGCCAGCGATGGACAGCGTTGGAACCAGCGCCAGCAGGACCGTGAAAAGCAGGGTTCTGAATTGCATAAGGGCCTCCTGTTCAGAAGGCCCTTATCATAGCATATTCTTCAGTATCGCCCAAATTAACCTGCAAGTAACCAGTATTCCTTCTTAAAATACTCGTTGAGTTCCACAAGCCAACTGGCTGGAGGGAAATTCAAAATGGCCCCCAGCAATAGCACAATCACAATCGCAAGCACCGCCCAGCCTTCACGGCGATGACCGCTTGAATGCATCGGAGTGCCAACCACGAAGCCTTTGATCACCGGCCAGTGCAGGGCGGTGTGCCAAATCCCAAACAAAACAAATGCGCTTGAGGTTGCCAAATGAACCGACTCCCAACCTGATCGCGTCAGGCCAAGCATGTGCCAGTCAAGTTGGTTGGCTATCGAGCCACGCGGCGCAATGATCAGCAACAGGCCGCTGATCGTCATGATAATGAATGAAAACCCAACGCCAAAAACAGCAGATGCGCGGGACATTGCAGCGGAAAACATAAGAGCCTCCTTCTAATTTCACCAGTATGGTAGGTCAGAAAGAGGCTCTTAGCTTTGCGCTGGATCAGCTTTCGCCGAAGACCCGCTTGAAGATCGTGTCGACATGTTTTGTGTGATAGCCCATGTCGAACTTTTCGTTGATCGCGTCGATACCAAGCGCCTCGACTACGGCCTCATCGGCCAGCAGAAGTTCGCGGAAATCCAGACGTTCTTCCCAGACTTTCAGCGCGTTGCGCTGAACCATGGAATAGGCGTCTTCACGCGACACGCCAGCCTGCGTCAGGGCCAGCAGCACGCGCTGCGACATGACCAGACCGGGGAATTTGTTCATGTTGTCCAGCATGTTCTCGGGGAAGACCAGCATCTTGTCGATGACGCCAGCCAGGCGGTGCAGGGCGAAGTCCAGCGTGACGGTGGCGTCCGGACCAATGCCGCGCTCGACCGACGAATGCGAGATGTCACGTTCGTGCCAAAGCGCCACGTTTTCCATCGCCGGGATCACGGTCATGCGCACCAGACGGGCCAGACCGGTCAGGTTCTCGGTCAGAACGGGGTTCTTTTTGTGCGGCATGGCCGACGAGCCCTTTTGGCCCATCGAGAAGAACTCGGCGCCTTCCAGAACCTCGGTACGCTGCATGTGGCGGATCTCGACGGCGATGTTTTCAATCGAGCTGGCGATCACGCCCAGCGTGGCAAAGAACATGGCGTGGCGGTCACGGGGGATGACCTGTGTGCTGATCGGCTCGGGGCGCAGGCCCAGCTTTTCGCACACATGCTCTTCGACGGCCGGGTCGACGTTGGCAAAGGTTCCAACCGCGCCCGAGATCGCACCGGTGGCGACTTCCCAGCGGGCTTTTTCCAAACGGTTCTTGTTGCGGTCCATCTCGGCGTAGAAGCGCGCGAAGGTCAGGCCCATGGTGGTGGGTTCGGCGTGGATGCCGTGGCTGCGGCCGACGCGCACGGTGTCTTTGTGCTCCAGCGCGCGTTTTTTCAGGGCAGCCAGAAGCTTGTCCATGCCAACCAGCAGAAGATCGGCAGCGCGGACCAGTTGCACGTTCAAGCAGGTGTCCAGCACGTCCGACGAGGTCATGCCCTGGTGCACGAAACGGGCTTCATCGCTGCCCACATGTTCGGCCAGATGGGTCAGGAACGCGATGACGTCGTGCTTGGTGACGGCTTCAATTTCGTCAATGCGGGCCACGTCGAATTCAACGTCTTTGGCTTTCCATACGGCGTCCGCGTTTTCACGCGGGATCACGCCCAGATCGGCCATGGCGTCGCAGGCATGCGCCTCGATCTCGTACCAGATTTTGAACTTGGTTTCGGGCGACCAGATGGCGACCATGTCGGGGCGGGCATAACGAGGGATCATCGGCGGAGCCTTTTTCGTTTGGTTGGCAGTCGCGCTTCTCATAAACTGCCGCGATGCAGCGAACAAGGGATGCGTGCAGCGAATGGGCGCGCCGGGCCCATGTTTGCGACCAAAACGAGGGAAATAGGGTGCAGATCGCGGATTTTCTGGGGGAATGGTGCATAGATCGCGAGATCGTCGAGAAAGCGGGTGTGACACACCGATTGACCGGAACCGCGCTGTTTGTAGCCGAGCCAGAGGGGCTGCTTTATCGTGAAGACGGGGTGCTGGTGACTGCTACCGGTGCCAGTTTCGCGGCCAGCCGTATCTATCACTGGCGAGAGGTGGCGGAAGGACGCGTTCAAGTGTTGTTTGAGGACGGCCGCGACTTTCATATTTTCGATTTTGAAGGCCAATTGCCGGCGGCGGATCACTGGTGTGATCCTGATATGTATCACGTATCCTACAATTTTGGAGATTGGCCGCAGTGGTCCTCCGTGTGGTCGGTGTCGGGGCCGCGTAAGGATTACCGGATGGTGACCCGGTATCATCGATAGGGGCGGTGGCTCACTTCGTGAGCCTGTAGGGGCTTTGCCCCTTGCGCCAAATCTTTGATTTGACGCTACCCCAGGATACTTTGGGTAAGAAAATAGAGGTTAGTTGTAGACGCGTATCGGGCTGTTTGGTCGAGCGCGGTAGTGGGTGAGGCGGGTGTTCAAATCGCCTGAATGCAGTTCCAGCTTGTGGCCGTCCGGGTCGAGAAAATAAAGCGACGCGCCCTCGGATCTGTTGTCTTGCCAAAGCCGCGCGTGGTCTGTGATCCGTTTGGCGAGAATTTGGAAATCCTCGTTTGAACAGGCGAGCGCGATGTGGGTGTAGTCACTGCGCGGTTGGATCGGGTCGTCTGAGAGGGTGAGGCAGAGCCACAGGTTGCCAAGCTCCAGATAAGCACCACGTTTCCCGTCGGCGCGCAGGGCGCCGCCGAGAATTTCCGAGTAAAACCAAGTAGATCGTTGGAGGTTGCTCACCGCAAGAGTGATGTGGTTCACCCCGGTGATCATCAGAACTCGTCGCTTGAACCCTGTTGCCACGCCTTGACCAGATTCCCGAAACGGGTGAACTGCGCCTCGAATGAAAGCTCGACCGTGCCGATGGGGCCGTGACGTTGCTTGCCAATGATGACCTCGGCCTTGCCGTGCAGGCTGGACATTTCGTCCTGCCATGCGGCCATGCGATCAAGCTCGTGATCGCCGGGCTTTTCGCGTTCCTTATAGTATTCCTCACGGAAGACGAACATGACCACGTCGGCGTCCTGCTC
This sequence comes from Aliiroseovarius sp. S253, assembly GCF_049800855.1. Classification (NCBI taxonomy): domain Bacteria; kingdom Pseudomonadati; phylum Pseudomonadota; class Alphaproteobacteria; order Rhodobacterales; family Paracoccaceae; genus Aliiroseovarius; species Aliiroseovarius sp. S253. Next base: position 644,536 of record NZ_JBNAFW010000001.1, read on the forward strand.
GATCGAGCCCGATTCCCGAAGGTCAGAAAGTTGCGGGCGTTTATCGTCACGGCTCTCCACCTGACGCGATAACTGAGACAGGGCGATGACGGGGATGTTGAGTTCCTTGGCGATCGCTTTCATGCCCATCGAGATCTCGGCGATCTCGTTCACGCGATTTTCAGCCATACCGCGGCAGAGCTGCAGATAGTCGATAATCAGAAGGTCCAAACCATGCGTCCGTTTTAGTCGGCGGGCGCGGGCCGCCAACTGGCTGATCGGCAGCGCAGGCGTATCGTCGATGAACAGCGGGCAGCTTTCCAGATCCTTGGCGGCTTGGACAAAACGACGGAATTCGTTTTCGTCCATGTCACCCTGACGGATCTTGTGCGACGAAATCTCGGATGCTTCCGCCAGAATACGGCCGGCAAGCTGTTCGGCCGACATCTCGAGCGAGAAGAAGCCGACAACGCCTCCGGAAATTGCACCCTCGGTCCCGTCGGGCTTGGTGCCTTTCTTATAGGCTTTGGCGACATTGAAGGCGATGTTGGTCGCAAGCGACGTTTTCCCCATCGAGGGACGACCCGCAAGGATCAGAAGGTCAGACGGGTGAAGACCACCCAATTTCCCGTCCATATCGGCCAGGCCGGTCGAAATCCCGGCCATTCCGCCTTCGCGTTGATAGGCGGCGTTGGCGACTTGAACGGCTTCAGTTACGGCCTTTAGGAAGCTTTGAAAGCCGCTTTCTGTCTGCCCTGCTTCGCCCAGTTTATAAAGAGCTTGTTCGGCCTCGACGATTTGTTCCTTCGGCTCAGACGAGATGTCGACTTTCTGCGCCTTGGCCGCGATATCCTGACCCAACTGGATCAGCTCGCGACGGATGGCGAGGTCATAGATCATCTGCGCATAGTCACGTGCGGCAAAGCTGGAGATCGCAGCGCCCGCAAGGCGTGCCAAATAGGCAGGACCGCCGAGTTCCTTAAGGCCCTCGTCATCCTCCATGAACGCTTTCAGTGTGACCGGGCTGGCCAGTGCGTTCTTGGAAATACGGCTGGCGGCAATTTCCCAGATGCGCGCGTGAACGGGTTCGTAGAAATGACCGGCATTGATGATCGAGGCGACGCGATCGAACACGTCGTTATTGGTCAGGATGGCACCCAAAAGCTGCTGTTCGGCTTCGATGTGGTGGGGCAGGCTGTCCTGCACTTCGCCATCACCGGATTCTACACCTTGTTGGATATTGCTGATCTCGTTCATCGCCACCTGTCCCTTAGGCCGCTGTTTTACGTGTTCGGGCGTGCCGACGCAAAATGTATGTTTCTGTGAGTAACGTGTGGATAAATCAGACCCGCAGGATCCTACCATATTTGGTAGGATCCTGCAAAATAAGGTCATAATATGGTGTGACTATTCGGATTTCATGCGCTCGGCTTGCCAGCCGCGCGGATCCTTAAGAAAGCGTTCCACCTCGTCCAAAGTTTCGTCCGAGAAGGCGCCCTGCGCCTTGGCTTCGGCCAGAACGTCCCACCAAGTGCAAAGATGGATCAACTGAACGCCATGATCGGACAGGGTTTTTTCCGTCTCGGGGAAAATGTCGTAGTAGAAGATCACGGCAGTGGCGCCACAGGTGGCCCCGGTGTCGCGAATCGCATCCACGAAGGACAGTTTCGAGCCGCCATCGGTGGTCAGATCCTCGACCAGCAGCACCCGCTGGCTGTCATCCATCGCGCCTTCGATGCGGGCGTTCTTGCCGTAACCCTTGGGCTTCTTGCGCACATAGGTCATCGGCAGGGCCAGACGTTCGGCGACCCAAGCGCCGAAGGGGATGCCTGCGGTTTCACCGCCTGCGATGTTGTCAAACGCCTCGAACCCAGCTTCGCGCATGATCGTCACCGACATGAAATCCATCAGCGTCGAGCGGATGCGCGGGAAGCTGATCAGCTTGCGGCAGTCGATATAGCTGGGGCTGGGCAGGCCCGAGGCCAGCGTAAACGGTTCATCCGTGTTGAAGTTCACAGCGCCGATTTCCAGAAGCATCCGGGCGGTCAGGCGGGCGATTTCTTCTTTCGCGGGGAAAGTGGAGGGGATCATGGGCAGCGGTCCTTATGTTCGGATCAGGCGTCGACACGCCAGTGCAGCGGGAAGCCGGGGTCAAAAGTGGTGACGGTGTGGTCACCCGCCGGCAATGTCGCGGGATAGGTGACGGGCGCATCGCCCTTGGTCAGGGTGATGGAGTCCTCGTTCACCGGTAGGCCATAGAAGGCGGGGCCGTGCAGCGAGGTGAAGCCCTCCAGCTTGTCCAGCGCGCCTTCGGCTTCGAACGCGTGGGCCAGGATCGACAGGGCGTTGGGTGCGGTGAAACAGCCGGCTGAACAGCATTCGCTCTCTTTGGCGTGGGTCGGGTGCGGGGCGCTGTCGGTGCCAAGGAAGAAGCGCGGGTCGCCCGAGGTGGCTGCAGCAATCAGCGCTTCGCGGTGTTCGCCGCGCTTCAGGATCGGCAGACAATAATAATGTGGGCGCATACCACCGACCAACATGTCGTTGCGATCAAGGATCAGATGCTGAACGGTGATGGTCGCGCCCAGCTTGCTGTCGTTTGCTTTGACGTAATCTGCGCCGTCCTTGGTGGTGATATGTTCCATCACCACACGCAGTTCGGGTGTGGAGCGGCGGATTGGGTCGAGCACGCGGTCGATGAACACAGCCTCGCGGTCGAAAATGTCGATCTCGCGGTCGGTGACTTCGCCGTGGACACACAGAGGACAGCCGATTTCGGCCATCTTTTCCAGCACCGGGCGCACCTTGTCGAAGTTTTGCACGCCGCTGGACGAGTTCGTCGTGGCCCCAGCCGGGTACAGTTTCACAGACGTGATCAGGCCTGATGCGTGGGCAGCGGCCAGATCTTCCGGGTCCGTATCCTCGGTCAGATAAAGCGTCATTAGGGGTTCGAACGACATGCCGCCGGGCAAGGCCGCCATGATGCGGTCGCGATAGGCGGCGGCATCGGCCTTGGTCACCACAGGCGGCACAAGGTTCGGCATGACAATTGCGCGGGCAAAATGGCGCGCAGTTTCGGGCAGCACGGTTTTCAACATCTCGCCATCGCGCAGATGCAGGTGCCAGTCGTCGGGGCGGCGGATCGTAAGTGTCTGGGTCATCGGAGCATGGCATAGCGCAGCCCCGCCGGTATGGTCCAGAGGAAAGCGTGTCTTGGGGCATAAGGATTGCCCCGCGGATGCTTTAGATCAGCACCGCCTCCACCTCTGGTTTCTCCATCAGGTCTTCCTGATAGTCGCCGGCCCCTGGCGGGATCGATTGATAGAGCAAGGCTAGCGGCTTCTCGATTGACGAGATCAGCGTCCGAAGTTCGTCCCGATAAAACTTGGGATTGGACAGGATGGATTGGGGCAGTTTCGACGGGTCAAATACCCGTTTTTTATGTGAAATCACGGTGACATCATGGGTGTCGCCAATGAAATCCTGCTCGCCCGCGTCTTCGCGAAAGAACCGTCGCAACGCGTCCTCGCGCTGATGTAGGCGTTTCAACTCGGCCCGAATTTGGGCCAGTTCGTCAGCGGGGTGAAGGGGCATGTCCTGCGCCGTGCCGCACGGGTGGCTGGCTTGTGGCAGGACAAGAGGGGTTCCGGTCAGGGGGGTGCGAATCTGTTTCATGAACCCAGCATGGGACTCGTTTGGTTAAAACCAGTTTAACCGCGTTTCGATGCGACACGTCTTGACAATTGTATCATTTGCAATGAAACATATTCGCACCAATGAATGTGAAGGAGGTGTCCCATGACGCTGAACTGGAAAATTGGAGGGATGGCGCTGGGCCTTGTGTTCTTCCTAGCCGTCCTATTGGTCAAACCCATCGGGGTCTCGACGCAATTCGTGATCCTTGATGGGATCATCGCGGATGTCGTGAACCCGGAGATGGTGACGAAAACTGATGATGGTTACACGTCCACCAACGCCTATCTTGCGAAATCCGGCGGCAAGTACGCCAAATCAGTCGCGAACCCGCTGAACTACAGCTTCATCTTCGTGATCGCGATGATGGTCGGTGCGCTCCTGTCGGCGATACTACGCGGAGGCAATGGTGCGGACGAAAACAAACTGCCCGCGATCCACTATGACAATTTCGGCGACACGCCGATGAAGCGCTATGCCATCGCCTTTATTGGCGGTTTCATTGTGCTGTACGGCGCGCGTCTGGCCGGGGGCTGTACCTCGGGCCACATGATGTCGGGCATGATGCAGACCGCCTTGTCGGGCTACATCTTCGCGGCTGGCGCTTTTGCCGCGGCCGTTCCTGTCGCCATGATGATGTATAAGAAAGGATAAGCCATGCAAATTGTTCTCGCTCTCGTAATCGGTGCGCTCTTCGGCTTCGTCCTTGATCGCATTGGCGCCACAAACCCTACAATCCTGATCCGTATGCTGAGCCTGCGGTCTCTGGGCCTCATGAAGGCGATCCTGCTGGCCATCGGCGTCGGTTCGATCCTGATGTTCGGTGGTCAGATGGCTGGCCTTGTGGACGTAGGTCACATGTCAGTCAAAACCGCCTATGCCGGTGTATTCGTTGGTGGTCTTCTGCTGGGTGCAGGCTGGGCGCTGTCGGGTTTCTGCCCTGGCACCGGAGTCTGTGCAGCGGCCACGGGCCGCAAAGATGCGCTGTTCTTCATCCTCGGCGGCCTATTGGGTGCAGCGGCTTACATGATCACCTATCCGTCCGTAAAAGCCACAGGGATGCTGGATGCGATCGCTGGCGGCAAGGTGACATTGGGCACCGTTCCGGGTTCGAAATTCGAGGGCTTGATGGCCATGCCGGGCGATGTGCTTGGGATCGTGCTGGGTCTGGTCTTTGTTGCAGTAGCCTTTGCAGTGCCTGAAGCTCCGCGCGGCGATGCTCTACCGGCACCTGCCGAGTAATCACGACTGACGCAATCCAATGAAACGGGCCGCCTTGTGCGGCCCTTTCTCTTGCGCGAGTGGGGCAGAAGACCCACATTCAGCGAAATCAAGCACGAGGCCACCGTGACCCATTCCCCATCATCCTTCGACCGAATCCCTGAACTGGCTCTGGACTGGATCGCCCAAGGGCGGCAGGTGGCGATTGCCACTGTGGTGTCCACATGGGGCAGTGCGCCCCGACCTAGTGGCAGTCAGATGTTGATTGCTAAGAGCGGCGAGATCGAGGGCTCGGTGTCCGGCGGCTGCGTCGAGGGCGCAGTGGTGATCGAAGCGCAAGAGGCGTTGCGCACCGGGTTGCCGGATCTGCTGGAGTTCGGCGTGACGGGCGAGGATGCGTTTTCTGCCGGGCTGGCCTGTGGGGGCGAGATCAAAGTGCTGGTCGAACCTGTGGGCGAGGGCTTGGGTGTTGGGCATGGGATCCCGGTGGATCTGTTGGAACGGCTCGTCGCTGCACGCGCCGCGCGGACTCGCGTGACCTATGAGGTTGCGTTGGGCGGCTGGGCGCGGCGATTACGTGACACGCGTGACAGCGAGGTCGAGATTGGGATTGTTGACGGGCTTTATATTCACACGCATGAACCGCCGCTCCGCCTGATTATCGCGGGTGCCGTTCATGTGGCACAGGCGTTGGTTCCCATGGCGCAAATCGTCGGGTTCGATGTGGTGTTGATTGACCCGCGCGAAGCCTTTGCGACCCCGGATCGCTTCCCTGGCGTGGCCATCTTTGACGATTATCCAGACGACGTTCTGCCCCAAATCGGCATCGACCATCGCACTGCGATTGTCACCTTGGCGCATGATCCCAAGATAGATGATCCCGCGCTTGAAGCTGGATTTAAATCGGAGGCGTTCTATATCGGCGCACTGGGTTCACGACGCACGCAGGGGCAACGGCTAGAGCGACTTTCGGAACGTGGTTATGGACCCGAGGATCTGCGCCGTATTCACGGCCCGGTTGGTCTGGACATTGGCGCGCTTGGCCCGGCGGAAATCGCTGTATCCATCATGGCCGAGCTTGTGGCCCGCCATCGCCGCCCGCGTTAGGTCGTGTTCGCCCCGGTCCTACGGGCATGGGCCAGAACGACGACCCTTGCCAAAAGCATCGACAGGAAGCTGACCGCAAGGGCCGGTGTCTCGCCAATCATCGGCAAAAGAGCGATGAAGATGCCGCCCCCGGCCAGCGAAATCGTGGCATAGAGGTCTTCCTTCAACAGGCTCGGCGTCATGTTGCAAAGAAGATCCCGGATCATGCCGCCAGCGGTGCCGGTGATGCAGCCCAATACGATGGCCATCAGCGGATGAACGCCCGCATTCAGCGCAACCTGCAACCCGGTCAGGGTGAACAAAGCTAGCCCGATGGCATCCAGATGCAAAAGCACGCTCAGACGCTGGCCCGATCCAGGGGAAATGCGGCTGGCCAGAAGGAACCCCAAAAGCGCGACGGGGATCGCCACGGCCATATAGCGCAGGTCGTTGATCCAGAAGACGGGCGTTAATCCTAGAAACAGATCGCGCAAGGTGCCGCCGCCCATCCCGGTTGCAATCGCGAGAACCGTTGCGCCAAAGGCATCCATTTCGGCGCGATGCGCTTGTATCGAGGCTGAGGCTGCCATGACAGCGGTCGCCAACAAAGTTAGCGGCAAGATGATGAACGATAGATCTTCCATTGCTTCAACTTAGCGATGGCAGCGACAAGGCGAAAGCGGAACAGGCCTATCAGCAAAGGAAATTCGTCCTGCAGGTTCAAGGCGGTTTGATGTTTGAAAGTGCAGGGAGGGCTAGAGTTGCTCTGAATCAAAGCGAACACATTCAATAGTGCTAAAGTATAAGTGGGTGAATAAAGCCCCTGAACCGCTGAATCCAGCGTCGCGCGAACGATGAGGAGGACGGATCATGTTGAAGTACTTGTCAAAAATCACCGCAACGATCACTTTCGCAAGCGGGTTGATGGCTCAGACTGTTCTGGCAGATATGCCGGGTGAGGATCAGTATCTGAGTTATTGCGCTTCATGTCACGGAGCGCAGGCTGACGGGAATGGCCCCTTGGGCGATGTTCTGAATATGAGTGTTCCTGACCTGACCACTATTTCCCAAAGAAATGACGGGGAGTTTCCCTTCCTGAAGGTGGTTCATATGGTCGATGGCCGTACAGGTGTGATGGCACACGGATCGGATATGCCTGTTTGGGGCGATCAGTTCTCGGACCAATCTGCGAAAGAGGATGGAATGGTGGGCGACCTAAGCGCTGTTTACGAAGTGCGAGGACGTATCCTATCGCTGGTCTATTATCTGGAGAGCATCCAGAAGTAGGCAAAGTGAGGGCCCAGCGGATAAGTTGGGCATAACGAAAAACGCCCTGCGAAGGCAGGGCGTTTCAAAGTCGATGTTAGGTGGGATTATTTCGGCAGCGGGCCGATCATCATGACCATCTGACGGCCTTCCATCTTGGGCATGTTTTCCACTTTGCCCAGTTCTTTGATGTCTTCTGCCACGCGCAGCAAAAGTTCACGGCCAAGGTTCTGGTGGGCCATTTCACGGCCACGGAAACGCAGGGTCACTTTGACCTTGTCGCCTTTTTCCAAGAACTTCACCACGTTGCGCATCTTGACGTCATAGTCATGAGTGTCGGTGTTCGGACGGAACTTGACCTCTTTGACCTCGATCGTCTTCTGCTTCTTGCGTGCTTCGGATTCGCGCTTTTGTTGTTCATATTTGAACTTGCCGAAATCCATGATCTTACAGACGGGCGGATTGGCATTTGGCGAGATCTCGACCAGATCCAGACCTGCTTCTTGTGCCATTACAAGCGCGCGCGCAGGGGTTACAACCCCAACGTTTTCGCCTTCGGCGCCAATCAGGCGGATTTCCGGGGCCCGGATGCGATCGTTGATGCGTGGGCCGGTGTCGCGCGTCGGGGGCGCGTTATGAGGTCTGCGGGCTATTGTGCCATTCCTTCTGTGGTTTCGCTAAACTATGGAGGCGAAACGTAAAGGTGCGCCGCGCCGCTTTCAAGCCGATAGTTTGGGTTTTCTAAGCGTTTTGATGCCGAAACTGGGAAACTCCCCTTGCACCTTCGTGGTCAAGCGCGCACATCCGATGGCGATGGCAAGACCGATCCAGTGGTCTTGTGCAGATGACAAACGAGGATGTCGACATGAACAAATCCATTATCGCGCTTCTGGTTGCAGCTGTTGCTGCCTTCGGCGGATACAAGTGGTACGAAGGCAATCAGGCTAAAATGGCTGCCGAAGAGGCTGCTGCAACCGCTGCTGCAGAAACCAAAGCTGCCGAGGAAGCCGCCGCTGAGGCCGCTGCCGCTGCTGAAGCCGAAGCCAAGGCCGCAGAAGAAGCTGCTGCCGCCGAAGCCGCCGCTGCTGAAGAAGCTGCGCAGACTGCTGCCGCCGCTGCCGCCGCTGAAGCTGCTGCCGCCGCTGAAGCTGCTACGGCTGCTGCCTCTGAAGCTGCAACCGAAGCTGTAGAGGGCGCAATGGAAGCAGTTGGTGACGTTGTGACTGACGTTGTGGGCGAAGGTGCCGCTGTAACTGAAGCGCTGGGCGCCGCAACCGAAGCTGCGACTGAAGCTGTTACTGGCGCCGTGGAAGACGCTGCTGCCGCTGCGACCGAAGCTGTGACCGGTGATGCTGCCGAGCCCGCTGCCGACGCTGCAACCGAAGAAGCGGCTGCAGAAGAAGGTGGTACGATGGCGATGGCGAAAGAGCTGCTGACCCCTGAAGGGTTTGACGCTGCTAAAGTTGGCGAACTGATCGATGGTTCGTCTCTGGATGATGCGACCAAGACCGCTTTGAAAGCGGCTGCTGATGCCGCCGCCAACAACCCGGCCATTCTGCAGGTCGCGCTGGATCAGATCAAAGGCGCTTTGGGCATGTAAGCTTCGGCTTCAACCACAAAGACCAGGCCGCGCAGGGAAATCTGCGCGGCTTTTTTGTGCCGTCAGTCCCCGAAGTCGAAACTGCCGGTGCCGACGGGTTCGATTAACTGCGGGCCATCATCTTTCATGCCGAACTTCGCCACCTGATGCGACTGGAAACGCCCCGTCCAATGGGTGCCGAACGCCGCGCGAATTTCATCGTCCGGGGCAGAGTGGTCCATCCACTGGGCGGCTTCCTCGGCCGAAAGCAGTACCGGCATCCTTGGATGCAAGTCGTGGATCTCGGGCAGGGCAGGGCGGGTCAGGATGGTGCACGTCTCGCGACCATCGGACAATGTGCTGCGCAATCCAGCAAACAGCGTCAGCGGATCATTCTGCTGTAGTGATATGTAGTTGGGCTGGCGATCCGATTTCGGGCCGCTCCATTCATAATATCCTTGGGCGGGGATCACACAACGGGCGTGGCGCCACGCCTCGCGAAAAGTGGGTTTCTCGTGCGCGGTTTCGATCTTGGCGTTGAAGGTGGTGGCCTTCCACTCTTCCGCCGGCCCCTTGAACCAATGCGGCACCAGCCACCAACGCGCGGTCGAGGCGATCAGGTTTTCCCCCTGCGGGAACAGGATATTCACCTGTTGGGTGGGCTTCACATTATATCCAGTCGCGGCGGGCGGCGCGTTGCTGGCAATCACGACGGATCGGCTTGGGTAGATGAACCCCTCGATAATGGCCGCCATTTGGGCCTGCGTCATCTCGCCTGCAATCAATCTTCCACACATTGGGAAATCTTGCCCGCAATTGCAGGGGCTGTCCATGCAATGCCGTCCAAACAGAAACGGGGCCGCAGACGGCCCCGTTTCATAACAAGATATTGAAGGGATCTTAGGCCGCAAGCGCTTGGATGGCTTGTTCGGCATCCGCTAGCCCCGCTTCGCCCGCAGCGCCCACGAAGGACACGTCGGTCAGGCCCATGAAACCCAGAACATGGGTCAGATAGGGCGAGGCAAATTCAAAGGGTGCACCCACCGGCGTACCACCCGAGGCACTCACCACGATCACGCGTTTACCTTCCAACAGACCCACCGGGCCGTTCTCAGTGTAGTGAAAGGTCACGCCGACGCGGGCCAGTTGGTCGATCCACGCTTTCAGGGTCGAGGGGGCCGAGAAGTTGTAAACCGGCATCGAGATCACAATCAGATCTGCGGCCTGAACTTCGGCCACAATTTCGTCCGACAGGGCAAGGGCAGCCTTGTCGGCATCGCTGCGGGCTTCGGGCGGGGTAAAGGTTGCGCGGGTGAAATCAGCGTCGATATGCGGGATGCCGTCGCCAAGGTTGCGGGTAGCTACAGAAGCATCCGCGTAACGGGCAAGAACGTCGTCTGCCAGTTTGCGCGAAAGCGAAGTTTCGGTGCGGGTCGAGCTGTCGATACGAAGGATATGCATGGGATGTCTCCGGGGTTGTGTGTCTGTTGAGGAGAATGTGTGCTCTTGCATTTCCAAACGCAATCTGGGTTAATCAACACATTGTGTGTGATAATGCACATATCCATCAAACGGGGATTACATGGACCATTGGGACGAAATCCGCACGGCATATCATGTGGCACGCGCTGGCACCGTCAGCGGGGCAGCTGACAGTTTGGGCATTCACCATGCCACGGTGATCCGACATGTAGATTCGCTTGAGGCCCGAATGGGTGTGAAACTCTTCCAGCGCCATGCCCGCGGCTATACCCCAACCGAGGCTGGGGCGGACCTGGCGCGCATCGCCTCGACAACCGAGGAGCAATTTGCGCAGTTGGGCACGCGCTTGAAAGGGCAGGGCGAGGATGTCTCGGGTGAGGTCGTGATCACGGCACTTGCGTCTTTCTCACCACGGCTGACGCCGGTTCTAGCGGCGTTCCAACACGCGCATCCAAACACACTGATCCGTCTGCGCACCGGGTTGCGCCTGTTCCGTCTGGAGTATGGAGAAGCCCATGTGGCGATCCGTGCAGGTCAAGCCCCGCAAGAGCCTGACAATGTCGCACAGCGGTTTCTGCGCCTAGACCTCTCACTCTATGCATCACCCGACTATGTTCAGCGCTATGGGCTGCCGACAGAGGATACGTTGGACAAGCACAGGTTCATAGGTGGGGACGAAGTTCATTCGCGCGCTCCGTTCGCACTTTGGATGGCCAAGAACATCCCTGACGAGAACGTCACCTTTCGTGTTACTGATGACGTGTCGATGCAGCAGGCGTTGCTTTCGGGCGCCGGCATCGGGTTCGCTGTGCGAGGAGAGCACCCGGATCTGATCGAGATTATGCCGCCCCAGCCGGAATGGCGGTCGGATTTTTGGTTGGTGACACATGTCGACCTTCATCGTACCGCGAAGGTGCAGGCCGTATTGTCTTGGCTTAAAGAGGCCGCGAAGAACTGGGCCGCGACGGATCCAGCGGTCAGCTTGCCCGACTAAATACTGTCGTCGCGCAGCTCTTCTTCCAGAAACCGCTCGAACGCATCCAGATTTACCGGCTCGAATTGCCCGAACCCCTGCATCCAAACGGATGCCTCGCGCAGTGCGCCGGGATCCAGTTTGCACCATTTCACACGGCCGCGCTTTTCCTGCGCGATCAGTCCTGCACGGGACAAGATCGTCAGATGTTTCGAGATCGCAGCCAGCGACATCTCGAACGGTTCGGCCACGTCAGTGACCGCCATGTCATCTTCCAGAAGCATGGTCAGAATGGCACGGCGTGTCGGGTCGGACAGGGCGGCGAAGACAAGGTCAAGGCGGATTTCCATGTCTATGGCCCTAGGCTGCGCCGGCCTGATCGTCAACCAATCGGTTAAATAAGCGCTTTTGGCCTGAATCCGGGCGCTGGGGGTGCCGTTGGGGTGCTTGCAAATCCATTCGGAAAATAAAATCCTATTATTACAACGGCTTGCGGTTTCTCCTGTTGGCGCTAAACGCCGTTGACTCATGCCCCCCCACCCCTTAGCACATGCCCTAACTGTCACCGGAGGAATTTTCGTGCCCGACGCCCCCGATCCCGAGCGCTTAAAAGAGCTCGAAGCCCGCATCCAAGCGGCGAAAGGGGAAGAGGACGAAACGAAAACCGGAGACGAGGCCTATAACCAAGCATCGTTCGCTTGGCAGATGGTCATAGAGCTTACAGTCGGTCTGGTGATCGGCTTTGGCATCGGATACGGGCTGGACAGTCTTTTGGGGACCAAGCCGATATTCATGGTGCTGTTCATATTGTTGGGCTTCGCGGCAGGCATGAAAGTCATGCTGGGAACTGCAGCCCAGATGCAGAAGAAAGCAGAGGATGCGCAGGGCGCGCAGGCTTCTGACAAGAAAGAGGGATAGGAACGTGGCTGAACAAGGCGCAAAACAGGGTGCAGGCCCCATCATCAAGATTGCATTCTTTGCCGTTCTGGCAGTGGTTCTGCTGTCGGGCGTACTGTTCTCGCCTGCGCATCCCGGTCTGGCCATCCACCCGATGGATCAGTTCGAAATCAAGCCGCTGTTCGGTGACGGTAAGCTGGGCATGTTCACGGTTACCAACCAGACCTTGTGGATGGTTCTGGCCATCATCGGTATCGTACTGATGCTGGTTGTCGGTTCGCGCGGTCGCGCAATTGTACCGACCCGCGGTCAGTCGGTTGCCGAAATGGCTTACGGCTTTGTCTATAAGATGGTCGAAGACGTGGCCGGCAAAGACGCCGTGAAATACTTCCCCGGCATCATGACCCTGTTCATGTTCATCCTATTCGCTAACTTCCTGGGTCTGATCCCGACCTCGTTCACCGCCACCAGCCACATCGCTGTGACCGCTGTGCTGGCCATGATCGTGTTCGTCTTCGTAACCGTGCTGGGCTTCGTCAAAAACGGCGCTGGCTTCCTGGGTCTGTTCTGGGTTTCGTCGGCTCCGCTGGCGCTGCGCCCGATCTTGGCGGTTATCGAACTGATCTCGTACTTCGTGCGCCCCGTCAGCCACTCCATTCGTTTGGCTGGTAACGTTATGGCTGGCCACGCAGTTATCAAAGTATTCGCCGGCTTCGCTGCTGCCCTGGGCATGTTCAGCTTCCTGCCGATCTTGGCCATCTCGGCCGTCTACGCACTGGAAGTGCTCGTAGCCTTCATTCAGGCCTACGTGTTCACCATCCTGACCTGCGTATATCTGAAAGACGCTCTGCATCCGTCGCACTAAGACGGTTGCAGCCCGCTAACCAATCCTAATTCAAGCATTCCAACGTAAGGAGAAATCACAATGGAAGGCAATATCGCTCAAATGGGTCAATTCATCGGTGCAGGTCTGGCAGCTATCGGTTCGGGTGCCGCCGCTATCGGTGTAGGCCACGTTGCTGGTAACTTCCTGGCCGGTGCTCTGCGCAACCCGTCGGCAGCTGCCGCTCAGACCGCGACCCTGTTCATCGGTATCGCATTTGCAGAAGCCCTGGGCATCTTCTCGTTCCTGGTCGCTCTGCTGCTGATGTTTGCTGTCTAAGACCTGAACCATCCTTACGCCGGGGCGAGGCGTCAGCGTTTCGCCCCAAGTAACTCGGTTCCAGAGGACTTAAGACATGGCAAGTAACACACATAGCACAGAAGCAGCACACGGTGGCGCAGAAGCCGCTGGCATGCCGCAACTGGACTTCTCGACCTTCGGGAACCAGATTTTCTGGCTCGTGGTGACGCTGGTCGTGATCTACTTTGTTCTGACCAAGATTGCTCTGCCCCGTATTGAGGCTGTGCTGTCTGAACGTCAGGGCACGATCACAAATGATCTGGCTGCTGCCGAAGAGCTGAAGCAGAAGGCTGTCGAAGCCGAGGAAGCTTATAACAAGGCCCTGGCTGACGCCCGTGCAGAAGCAAACAAGATTGTTGCTGAAGCCCGTGCCGATATTCAGGCTGATCTGGATGCAGCTGCCGCTAAGGCAGATGCCGAGATCTCCGCCAAGGCTGCCGAAAGCGAAGCCGCGATCAACGAGATCCGCGCCGGAGCCATCGACAGCGTCAAGGCCGTCTCCAAGGATACCGTCAAGGAAATCCTGGGCTCGATGGGCTACAAGGCGGATGCCAAGTCGGTAACTGCGGCTGTGACCGCACGGATGAAAGGGTAAACTGATGAAAAAACTCGCAGTTCTCCCCTTCGCTCTGGCTGCAAACCCGGCGTTTGCCGCTGGCGACGCTGGCTGGACCGATCTGTCCAACACCAACATGGTTGTCACCCTGGCATTCCTGTTGTTCGTAACCTTCCTTGGTTACATGGGCGTGCACAAAATGTTGGGCGGTCAGCTCGACAAACGTGCCGAGGGCATCAAGTCGGAACTCGACGAAGCCCGTGCCCTGCGCGAAGAAGCCCAGACCATTCTGGCGTCTTACGAGCGTAAGCAAAAGGAAGTGGCTGAGCAGGCCGAGCGCATTGTTGCGCATGCCAAGGAAGAAGCAGCTAACGCTGCGGCTCAGGCCAAGGAAGATCTGAAAGCTTCGATCGCACGCCGTCTGGCTGCTGCTGAAGACCAGATCGCATCGGCTGAAGCGGCTGCCGTGAAAGAGGTACGCGATAGTGCCGTTCAGGTTGCCGTAGGTGCTGCCCGCGACATGATCGCCAAACAGATGACCGCAACCGACGGCAACAAGCTGATCGACGAGGCCATCAAGGACGTGGAAGCCAAGCTGCACTAAGCAGACTTTTTTCCAACGACTTACGAAAGACCCGGCCATTGAGCCGGGTTTTTCATTTGAGAAGACAGCCTATCGGTGCATCTCATAGTCCAACCGTTGACGCGCGACTTCTTCGTTGCGTTCGGTACGGCGCAGATCAGTATAGGCCTGAACGACATAGTCCATATGTGCTTCGATTGCCGTGCGGGCCGCTTTAGGGTCGCGGGCTTGCAGCGCATCGTTGATGGCGCGGTGTTGTTCCAGCAGGTCCATACGCGTGTTGGTGATTTGAACGACCACTTGCCGGTTGTAGAGAATGCCTTGCCTTAACAGGTCATACATGGCGCGCATCATATGGACCATCAACACGTTGTGACCGGCCTCGATGATGGCCATGTGGAAATCACTGTCCAGATCTGCTCCCTGACCTTCGGGGGCTTTCTCCATCTTCAGGAAAATCTCGTTGATGACGGCAAGATCCGTGTCAGAACCGAACTGCGCAGCGCGCTCGGCGGCCAAACCCTCCATATCGCGGCGAAAGGTGATGTAGTCGTAGACTGCTTCGTCGTGGCGCGCGAAAAGATTGGTGAGGGCTGGCGGGAATGAGCTGTCCAGATCTTCCGAAATAAAGATCCCAGCACCAGCACGACGCGCCAAAAGCCCAGATGCTTCAAGTTCAGCCAGAGCATCGCGCAGGGATGGGCGCGACACGCCAAGGCGGTCTGCTAGATCCCGTTCCGAGGGAAGGCGTTCACCGGGGCGCAACACACCGCGTAAAATCAGAAGCTCGATCTGCTCGACCACGGATTTGGAAAGCTTGCTTGCTGCGATTCTTTGAAAGGGCATAGGCGTCTCGCGTGAATTGGTCAGAATATATGACCACATCCGGTCGCGGGCCTCAAACAAAAAAGCCGGGCACTTGGCCCGGCTCTTCTCGTGATACGCACGATACTGGTACAAAACTTATGTCGTTGTGGGGCGGATGACGATCTCGACCCGGCGGTTTTGTTGGCGGCCTGCTGCGTTCAGGTTCGATGCAACAGGGCGATGTTCGCCATGCCCGATGGTCACAACACGAGAGCTGGGGACGCCATTGGCAAACAGCGCAGACGCGACCGAGGCCGCGCGATTGCGCGACAGGGACAGGTTGTAATCCGCGCTACCGACGTTGTCGGTATGCCCCTGCACCTCGACCAAGGAGTTCGGGTATTGCATCAGATTGCGCGCAAGGGCAGCAAGATCGCCGTGCAGGGCGGGGCTGACTTGGCTGCTATCTGTGGCGAACAAGATGTCCTGTGGCATCGTCACGATCAGCTCGTTGCCGGTGTTGACGATCTGTACGTCGTCATTGTCGATGGCCTGTCGCAGGTCGCCTGCCTGTTTGTCCAACTGCTGGCCAATGGCCCCGCCAATCACGCCGCCGATAACAGCGCCGACGGCGGCTTTGCCCAGCTTGCCATCGCCCTTGCGCGTGGCACCCAACAGGCCCCCTGCGATGGCGCCGATGGCTGCACCGTTCTGGGTGCGTGGACCCATGTTTGACGTTGGGCTTTGCGTCGGTGACGTACAAGCGCTGGTAGCAAGTCCGGCGATTAGGCCGAACGAGAGAATCATATGTCTTGGGTGCATACTGCTGTCCTCGGTTTGAATTCTTGTTTTGCATACAGAAAAGGGCCCTGTTATCGAATAACAAGGCCCTGTTATGGGGAAACTTTCAGAAAAACAGACGCTTACGCGGACGTTACCCTGTGCGCTCTTGTTCAAGTTCCGCGCTTTCAAACGCCAGCAAGGCGCGTTTCACGGGCAGACCCCAATGGTACCCTCCCAGTGCGCCGGATTTTCGCAGGGCACGGTGGCATGGGATCAGCCAACTAACCGGGTTGCGCCCAACTGCGGTTCCTACGGCACGCACGGCGCGCGGCTGACCGATCTTTTCAGCGATCTGCCCATAGGTCGTCACATGGCCCGAGGGGATCGACAGAAGTGCTTCCCACACTTTGATCTGCAAAGGAGAGCCGATCAGGTGCAGCGGCGTCTTTCCGTCTTCGCCCAGTTCTGTGTCATAGGCCGCCAGAACCCAAGGACGCAGGAACATCGGATCCTCAATGAAGGTGGCATTGGGCCAGCGCGAGGTTAAGTCCTCGAAAGTTTCCGCAACACCGGTTTCGTCGGCAAATCCGATACCGCAGATGCCTCGTTCCGTGCCCATCACCAGCGACGCCCCGAATGGACTGTCAAACCAGCCCCAATAGACCGTCAGTCCCTCGCCCTTCTTGGCATATTCGCCGGGGCTCATCGCCTCCCATCGCAGGAAGAGATCATGCAGCCGGCCTTGCCCAGACAGCCCTACCGACTGAGCGGTTTCCAGCGTCGAGAAGCGGTCAGCCAGAAGTGACCTGGCATGGCCCAGCGTCAGGAACTGTTGATAGCGTTTCGGCGAAACACCGACCCAACGCGAAAACACGCGCTGGAAATGTGCGGGCGACATGTCCATCTTCGCGGCCAAGGCGTCCAGCGCCAGCGTCTCTCCGCCTGCCGCATCGATCGCCTCGATCGCGCGGCGGATCACGTTGTAGTGGTAGCTATCTTCAGAACGGTTCATATTGACCTCGCAGGTTATGTGACCAGACTGCCGCGAATTCGTGCCGTAAGCGACCCGGAAATTGCGCATTGTGTGTGGCTCGCGTATGAGGTTTTGCGAAACGGATGGATACCATGGCCAAACAACTCGGATATCATCAGATCCGCGAGATCTTTGAGCGGTTCCAAGAACAGGAAGCCGAACCAAAGGGCGAGCTGGAACATGTGAACGTCTATACGCTGGTTGTGGCGGTGGCCCTGTCCGCGCAGGCGACGGATGCAGGCGTGAACAAGGCGACACGCGCGCTGTTCCAGGTAGCGGATACACCGCAGAAGATGCTGGGCTTGGGTCTTGAGGGGCTGACCGAGCATATCAAGACCATTGGTCTGTTCCGCCAGAAGGCGAAGAACGTGATGAAGCTGAGCCAAATTCTTGTGGACGAATACGGGGGCGAGGTTCCGAATTCCCGTGCCGCTCTTCAATCGCTGCCCGGCGTGGGGCGTAAGACCGCCAATGTTGTTCTGAACATGTGGTGGGGCGTGCCCGCACAGGCCGTCGATACGCATATCTTCCGCGTTGGTAATCGCACCGGCATTGCGGTTGGCAAAAACGTCGACGCGGTCGAACGCGCTATCGAAGACAACATCCCCGCAGACTTTCAACAACACGCCCATCACTGGCTGATCCTGCATGGGCGTTATACTTGCAAGGCCCGCAAACCAATGTGCGGAAACTGCATCATTCGGGACCTATGTCCCTTCGAGGAAAAGAACTTATGACGAAAAAGTACAAGGTTGTCGGCATTGGCAATGCCGTTGTCGATGTGATTACCACCGCCGATGATAGCTTTCTCGAGCTGATGGGTATCGAAAAAGGCATCATGCAATTGGTTGAAAGGGACCGGGCCGAGGTTCTTTACGCCGCGATGCAGGAACGCAAGCAGGCGGCCGGTGGTTCGGTTGCGAACACGATCGCCGGGATCGGTAATCTAGGCCTGACCACAGGGTTTGTTGGTCGCGTGCATGACGATGCGCTTGGCCACTTCTATGCCGATGCGATGGAGATGGACGGCACACGTTTCGTGAACCCACCTGTGCCGGGGGGCGAACTGCCGACCTCGCGTTCGATGATCTTCGTGTCGCCTGATGGCGAGCGGTCGATGAACACTTACCTGGGCATTTCGGCCGAGCTTGGCCCGGAAGACGTCGATCCGGACGTCGCAGCAGATGCCGAGATCGTGTTTCTGGAAGGATACCTGTTCGACAAGGATAAAGGGAAAGAAGCGTTCATCGCTATGGCGCGCGCTTGTCGTGCAGCTGGCGGTAAGGCTGGGATCGCGATTTCCGATCCGTTCTGCGTGGAACGTCACCGCACCGACTTCCTGATGCTGATCGAGCACGAGCTGGACTATGTGATCGGCAACGAGGATGAATTGAAATCCCTGTTCCAGACGGATGATCTGGAAGAGGCGATGACCAAAACCGCTGCCATCTGCCCGCTGGTTGCCTGTACACGTTCGGGGGATGGCGTGTCGATCTTGGCGGGTGAAGAGCGTGTAGATGTTCCGGTCGAGCGCATTACGCCTGTTGACGCCACAGGCGCTGGGGATGCGTTCGCGGCTGGGTTCCTTTACGGATTAGCTACGGGTGCCGATCTGCGCACTTGTGGCGAGATGGGCTGCACAGTGGCCGGCGAGGTCATTCGCCACATCGGGCCGCGGGCAGATCGCAACTTGCCCGCCTTGTTCCGTGAAAAGGGACTGGTTCAAACAGCTTAAAGAAAAAGCCCGGATCCTTAGGCCCGGGCTTTTTCCTTATTCGGTGTCCGTGACCTCGAAGTCGTGAGTCACGGCGGCTGTGGCTGCCATCATCGCCGAGGCTGAACAGTATTTGTCGACCGAGAGCGAAATTGCCCGCTCTACCTTATCCGCGCTGATGCCGCGTCCTTTGACGATGAAATGTAGGTGGATCTTGGTAAAGACCTTGGGGTCGGTTTCTGCCCGTTCTGCATCGACTTCAACGTCGACGTCTTCGATACGTTGACGCTGTTTTTGTAAGATGGACACAACATCATAGGCCGAGCAGCCCGCTGTGCCGATCAGCAAAAGCTCCATCGGGCTTGGGCCAGGCGTTCCCGCACCGTCGTGGCCGGTGCCCAGAACAATGTTGTGGCCAGTGCCAGAGGTGCCGATAAAGGTGCGGGCTTCGGCCCATTTTACGCGCGCTTTCATGTGCTTTCTTTCGCAGTTTGAAGGGGATCAATCGCCCAGTTTGGCGTGGATCTCGTCCAGATCAATCTCGCCGATGGGCATCTTATTTGCTGGGTTTTCGAAGTCGTATTTGAACAGCTCGAAATCTTTCTTGAAGATCTCATAGACCAGATGCATCGAAAGATCGTCGAAATAATCCTCGACAGGGTGGGCACGTTTCGGGCCGTGTCCTTCGCTTTCGTTGAAGCGCGGAATGTCGTCCAACTTGACCTTATGAGGCGTCTCAATCGCGTCCAGAACGGACTGCATCCCGTCGTTGAATTTCTCGGTCCAGAAGATGTTGTTATACCGTCCGCCATTCACGATGAACGTCGAGACGTGGCCCGACACCGATGACCAATGGATGTCCGGTTCCATTGGCTTGCGCCAGCGAATGGTGTCTCGGGCAAACAGCAGAAAGCGGCGGAAGCTTTGGATCTGGTCGAACTCGAACCCGGTTTCGGGGTCCCCGACCTCGATGCCGTATTTCTGGATCAGCAGCGGTACCAGATTGCCGCGATAGCGGCGACCATTGCGTTGAATGCCACAGATCTTGTCGAAGAAACTGGACAGGATGCGGGTATAAGGGTTGCGCACACAGGTGAAGGCATAGCTTTTGTGGTTCAGAACATTCTGCGAAATCAGATCCTGCGAATGGTCCTGCGCCCATTTGTGCATCCGATCCTTGCTGTCGTGAATGTCACCGTCAAAAAACTCGCCATGATCGGAATAGAACATGATCTGCCCAATGGTCGAGCAGGCGCATTTGGGAACCACGCGATACACAACGCTTTCGCTTTCGGTCATCCAGGTGCCGGGAAACCCCATAAAATACCTCGTCTTATAATTACTTGGCCCGCGCCGTTGCTTTGTTTGTGAACAGATTGATGAAAAAAGTAAAGAATCTCTGTTTTTTCAGCAGATGTTCACGCTATTTAAGTCAAGATATCGTCAGTTCCAAAGGTCTCATTCGTTTACATGGCTCAAATCGCCTTCATCCTGTTGTGTCACAAAGACCCCGAGGCCATCATCTCGCAAGCACGGCAGTTGACGGCGGCGGGCGACTATATGGCGATCCATTTCGACGCACGCGCCAACCCGACTGACTTCCAGCGTATTCAGGATGCGCTGAGGGACAATCCCAATGTGACTTTCGCCAAGAAACGCATCAAATGCGGTTGGGGCGAGTGGTCATTGGTGCAGGCGTCTCTGAACGCGGTAGAGGCCGCGCTGGAAGCGTTCCCGCGCGCCACGCATTTCTACATGCTGTCGGGTGATTGCATGGCGATCAAATCGGCCGAATACGCACATGACCTGCTGGACCGCGAAGACGTCGACTATATCGAGAGCTTTGATTTCTTTGAAAGCGACTGGATCAAGACCGGCATGAAGGAAGAGCGGCTGATCTATCGTCACTTTCTGAACGAACGCAAACACAAGAAGCTTTTTTATGCGTTGTTCGGACTGCAGAAAAACCTTGGCTTGAAGCGCGAGATCCCGGCCGACATCCAGGTCATGATCGGCAGCCAGTGGTGGTGCCTGCGCCGTCGCACCATCGAATGGGTTGTTGATTTCTGTCGTAAGCGCAAGGACGTCATGCGGTTCTTTCGAACGACCTGGATCCCGGATGAAACCTTCTTTCAGACCATCGTGCGCCATCTTGTGCCGGACAATGAGATCCGCACCAGCACGCTGACCTTCCTGATGTTCACCGACTATGGGATGCCTGTGACATTCTATAACGATCACTATGACTTGCTGCTTAGTCAGGATTTCCTGTTTGCCCGTAAAATCAGTCCGGAAGCGACCGAACTCAAACGCCGTTTGGGGGATCTTTATGCCGCCGAAGGGGTCGAGTTTCAGATATCGAACGAAGGGCGTAGCCTGTTTCGCTTTTTGACCAGCAGGGGGCGCAACGGGTTGCGGTTTGCACCGCGGTTCTGGGAGGCGGAATCCAGTCTTGGCCGTGAACGCGAACTTTTGATTGTTGTGGCCAAGAAATGGCACATCGCCAAACGTCTGGTCCACAAGATCAAAGAAGTCACGGGGATTGAGACCACCGAGTACCTGTTCGACGAGGCCAGCTGCCCCATGCCTGATTTGGGTGGCATCCAGACACAGATGGGCAAACGTGCCCGGCACCGTCGCGCATTGATGCGGATGCTTTACGAATACTATGGAACCGACCGTATGGTGATCTGCATGGATCCCAAAAATATGGAGATGTTTCAGGATTTCTTCTCGGATCGGTCCACCACGCGTTTGCTAGAAGTCGAAAGCGTCTTCTCGGACGACTATTTGGCTGGACACGCGATGCGGGTTGGACTTGCTGGTGAAAACACGCCGCAACAGTCGATGGAGCGCCTATTGCCCACGATCCGCGCTGACGTGATGCATGAAAGTGATCGGATCCGGGATGCGGGGTTCGAAAACTACTATCGCATCAGCGAAGCACGGGATGCGCAAGAGAACGCGATGGCTCTGTCGCAATTCCTGTCGATCTCGCCCGAGCAAGCGCTTGAGATCGCACAGACCAATCACCTGTTTGAGGACTGACCGGAGGCCACAATGCCCTACAGCTATGACGACCAGAACATCTTCGCAAAGATCCTGCGTGGCGAGATCCCGAATGATACCGTTTATGAGGACGATCACGCGCTGGCGTTCCGTGATATCCAACCGAAGGCACCGCACCATGTGCTGGTGATTCCGAAGGGTCCGTATGTGACTTTCGATCATCTGGCCGCCGAAGGTTCGGACGCGGAGATCGTGGGCTTCACCCGTGCCGTCGGCAAGGTCTGTGCGCTTCTGGGCGTTGAACCAGGCGGTGATGGCGACGGGTATCGCATGATCTCGAACGCAGGCGTGCATGGCGTGCAGGAGGTTCCGCATCTGCACATCCATATTCTGGCAGGCCGCCCCATTGGGCGCATGGTATCGCGTGCAGATTGACGGTTCGCTCTTGCGGCACCTGCCGCACGGGGCGTAAATAGAATGACGAGAAATGACAGAGGTGTCTCACATGACCCAACCGGCTCCTGAAACCAAGATCGTAGACAGCTACAAAGTCTCTTGTGACGGCGGCGAGGGCGCGCTGGGCCATCCGCGTGTCTATCTTCAGATCCCGAACGAACATGGCTGGGTGGAATGCCCCTATTGCGATTGCAAGTTTGTGCACAAAGATCACGCCGACGACGATAAAGCCGCCTGATCTTAGCCGGGCTGCACTGAAAATCCGGGCCGCGGGCTGGTGCCTCGCGGCCTTTTGCGTCTTAACTGGTCACACGCGTATCAGGGGGAAATCCAATGAGCTTTGGAAAAGGCTGTCATCTGCATTTGGTCGACGGGTCGGCTTTTATTTTTCGAGCCTATCACGCGTTGCCGCCGTTGACGCGCAAATCTGACGGACTGCCCATCGGGGCGGTGGCCGGGTTCTGCAACATGCTGTTCAAGTTTGTCGAAGATAACGCAGGGGCCGACGCACCCACCCATGTCGCAGTGATCTTTGACCATTCCGGCAAGACCTTCCGCAGCGATATCTATCCAGAATACAAAGCCAACCGCCCCCCTGCGCCCGAAGATCTGCGCCCGCAATTTCCGCTGACCCGCGACGCGACCCGCGCCTTCAACATCGCCTGTATTGAGGTCGAAGGGTTCGAGGCCGACGACATCATCGCCACCCTTGCCCGCCAAGCGAACGAGGCGGGCGGGCGCGTGACCATCCTGTCCTCGGATAAAGACCTGATGCAGCTTGTGGGCGGCGGTGTCGAAATGCTCGACCCGATGAAGAACAAGCGCATTGGCGTTGAAGGCGTGGAAGAAAAATTCGGCGTTGGCCCCAACCGCGTGGTCGACGTTCAGGCGCTGGCGGGCGATAGCGTCGATAACGTCCCCGGTGCGCCCGGCATCGGCATCAAGACCGCAGCGCTTTTGATCAACGAATACGGAGACCTCGACACGCTTCTGGAGCGCGCCGAGGAAATCAAGCAGCCCAAACGCCGTCAAACCCTGATCGAACAAGCTGATCTGATCCGTGTCAGCCGCGAGCTGGTGAAGCTGGATGACCAGATGGATCTGGACGTGACGTTCGAGGATATGGAGCTGAAAGACCCCGAACCCGAGACGCTCTTGAATTTCCTTGCCGAAATGGAATTCCGCACGCTGACCAATCGCGTCGCCGGTAAGCTGGGTCTGGAAGCGCCCGAGATCGCGCAGCCTGAAGGCGGCGATGCGCCCGCAGCGCCCGAGATGCCCGCCATCGACCCCGAGAAATACGAGTGGGTCAAGGATATGGATGCGCTGTCGACGTGGGTCGACAAGGCCTACGCCCGTGGCTACGTGGCCTTCGATACGGAAACCACAGGCCTAAACGAAATGCTGGTCGATCTGGTCGGGATTTCGTTGGCGGTTGAGGCGGGCGAGGCCTGCTATATCCCGCTGACCCATAAAAGCAGCCAAGCCGACGATCTGTTCGGTGGCTCGGATCTGGCTGAAGGGCAGTTGGCGCTGGATCAAGTGATCGCCGCGCTCAAACCGATGCTCGAGGATCCAGCGATCCTGAAAATCGGCCAGAACATGAAGTACGACGCCAAGATCTTGGCGCGCTACGGGGTGAATGTCGCCCCCATCGATGACACGATGCTGATGTCCTACGCCCAAAATGCGGGCCTGCATGGGCACGGCATGGACAAGCTGTCGGAAGTGTATCTTTCGCACACCCCCATCTCGATTAAGTCGCTGTTAGGCACAGGGAAATCTGCGATTACCTTTGACCGTGTCCCGCTTGAAGACGCGGTGAAATATGCGGCCGAGGATGCGGATATCACCCTGCGCCTCTGGCAAATCCTGAAGCCGCGTCTACACAGAAATCACGTGACCCGAGTTTACGAACGTCTGGAACGCCCGCTCGTTCCAGTCCTCTCGCAGATGGAGATGACGGGCATCAAAGTCGACCGCGAAGTGCTGTCGCGTATGTCGAATGCCTTCGCACAGAAAATGGCGGGGTATGAGGCCGAGTTGCACGAGATCGCAGGCCGCGACTTCAACGTCCAATCCCCGGCCCAAGTGGGTGAAATCCTGTTTGGCGAAATGGAGCTGCCGGGTGGTAAGAAAACCAAGACCGGCCAATGGTCGACCCCTGCCGACGTGTTGGAAGACCTCGCCGCCGAACACCCTTTCGCCGCGCGGGTTCTGGACTATCGCCAGCTGCAAAAGCTGAAATCGACCTATACGGACGCTCTTCAAGATCACATCCACCCTGAGACGGGTCGTGTTCATACGTCTTACCTGCAGTCTGGGGCGAACACGGGGCGCATGGCGTCCAGTGATCCAAACCTGCAAAACATCCCCGTGCGCTCGGAAGAAGGCCGCCGCATCCGCGAGGCGTTTGTTGCCCCAGAAGGCACCAAGCTGATCAGCCTCGACTACAGCCAGATCGAATTGCGCATTCTGGCCCATATGGCCGAGATCGACGCGCTGAAACAGGCCTTCCGCGACGGCCACGACATTCACGCCATGACCGCGAGTGAGATGTTCGATGTGCCACTGGACGAGATGACGCCGGACATTCGCCGTCAGGCGAAGGCGATCAACTTCGGCGTCATTTACGGCATCTCCGGTTTTGGTCTGGCGCGCAACCTGCGCATCCCGCGCGCCGAGGCGCAGGGCTTCATCGACCGCTATTTCGAACGCTTCCCCGGCATTCGCACATACATGGACACCACGATTGAGTTCGCCAAGGAACACAAACGCGTCGAGACCCTGTTTGGTCGCCGCATCCACACGCCCGAAATCGGCGCAAAAGGCCCGCAGGCGGGCTTTGCCAAACGTGCCGCGATCAACGCGCCCATTCAGGGCACCGCTGCCGACATCATCCGCCGCGCCATGATCCGCATGCCGGACGCGATTGCGAAACTGCCCGCGAAAATGCTGTTGCAAGTCCACGACGAACTGATCTTCGAGGTCGAGGAAAGCGCCGTGGATGAGGTGATCGAGACCGTGCGTCACGTCATGGAAGGTGCAGCTGAACCCGCGATCAAACTGGACGTGCCTTTGGTTGTGGACGCTGGCATCGGCATGAACTGGGCCGAGGCGCACTAGGCGCCATTGGGTCTAGTGCCCTCCTGCACATTGTGTGTGATCACCAAAGGCGGACAGCACCGAGCAGGTGTCCTTGCCATCGCAGCTGTCCTTGATCCGCACCAGCTCGGCCTCAAGCCGTTTTAGGCGCGTAATCCGGTCACGGATCTCATCCAGATGTTCGGCAGCAATCCGGTGGCTTTCCGCGTGATTGCTGGGCGCGATGGTCAGAAGGTGGCGGATCATATCGATCGAAAGCCCAAGGTCGCGGGCGTGTCTGATGAAATGAAGCCGGTCCAATCCCTCTTGTGAAAACCGCCGCTGGTTTCCTTCCGTGCGCTCTTCAGCCTCGATCAAGCCCATTTGCTCGTAATAGCGAATGGTTGGCACTTTCACTCCGGTACGGGTGGAAATTTGGCCGATGGAAAACATGTTTTTTCCTCTTGAACCTCTAGGGACTAGAGGGATTATATCCTGTTGTGACAGGAACAACACCCGAAACCGGAGCACTTTCATGCCCCATGATCACAGCCATTCGCACAGCCCTTCACATGGCCATCACCATCATCATCACATTGACCCGGAAGCGGGTGACTTGCGCGTCGGGCTGGCCGTTGCGGCAAACGTCCTTTTGACCCTCGCGCAGATCGTCGGCGGGCTGCTGTCCGGATCGGTCGCGCTGATTGCCGATGCCATTCATAACCTGTCGGATGCGGCGTCTTTGGCGATTGCATTCTTTGCCCGCAAAATCGCACGCCGTCCCACCGACGTCACCATGACGTTCGGCTACAAACGGGTCGAGCTGGTGGCCGCTCTGATCAATCTGACCACGCTGGTCGTGATCGGGATTTATCTGGCCTATGAAGGGGCTATGCGGTTTTTCAACCCGCCCGAGGTCGCCGGCTGGCTGGTTGTCATCGTGGCGGGCATCGCGTTGGTGGTGGACGCGGTGACGGCGTTGCTGACATGGCGCATGGCGAAAGACAGCGCCAATATCCGGGCGGCTTTTCTGCACAATGTGGCGGATGCGCTGGGGTCTGTTGCGGTGATTGTCGTGGGCGTGTTGATCGTGGCCTTTGACTGGCATCTGGCAGACCCGATCGCAACGCTGGGCATCGCGGCTTACGTGATTTGGATGGGCCTGTCCGAGCTGAAGGGCGTGGCCCATATCCTGATGCTGGGCGCGCCGCAGGGCATCGACGTGGAAGAGGTTCTGTCAGGGATGGAGGCCGTTCCGGGTGTCGAAAACGTGCATCACATACACCTGTGGCAAATCAGCGAGGATGTGATCTCGCTTGAAGCGCATGTGGTGGTGACAGGAGGCAGCTGGTCCGATGTCCTTCCGGTGAAAGAGGCCGTGAAAGCGCATTTGGTCGAACGTTGGGGGATTGCTCACGTCACGTTGGATATCGAAAACGTTGACGCGGCTTGTGACATGCCGCAGCGGGTTGGTGGGGCCAAGCCGACGCTAGCCTAGGTATTCAGCCTTGGGTCGATGCCGGACTCTTCCATCTGAGCATAAAGCGCGGGGAGTGATTTGTCGCGCTCTTCGCGGAAGCGGTCTCCGGTGGTGAAGCCTTCGATGCGGTCGACGCGGAACATACGGAAGTCTTCGCGTAACTCGCACCAGGACACCACGGTCCAGCCATTGCGCCAAAGCCAAAGGGCCAGCGGCCGTATAGTGCGTGTGGTCTTGGCGCCTTGTTCGTCCGCATAGGTCAGGGCCAGTCTGAGCCGCGCATCAATCGCACTTTCGATCTGGTCTATGAAATGGCGGTCACGCTCGGATGGCATCAACGAGGGCCCCGCGTGGATTTCAACCCGTTGTGCTTGCGCCTCAAGGTCCTCAGGAAGCACGGCACGGATCTTGACCAAAGCTTCACGGGCCGAGGCCGCCATCGCAGCCCCACCCATCCGTTCCAACAGATGGGTGCCTGCAATCACGGCCATGATCTCTTCCCGGGTGAACATCAAGGGCGGCATGTCGTATCCCGCCCGCATGACATATCCAACGCCCGCCTCGCCCTCGATTGGGACTCCGGAACCGATTAGGTCAGCGATGTCACGATAGATCGTTCGTTCGCTGACCTCTAAAGCTTCGGCAAGATCGCGCGCCGTGACCAACCGACCGCCTCGCAGGTGTTGAACAATCTGGAAAAGGCGGTCGGCACGGCGCATGGGTCAGGCTTTCGGCTCGAACAACCCGATCGAGTTTCCGTCGGGATCTTTTGTATAGACGAAGCGGCCAGCGGGGATCGTAACAGGATCGCACAGGATTGTGCCGCCCGCATCCGCGACGCGATTGGCGGCGTTCTCAAGCTTATCTGGCACGACGATATGGATGGTCGGGCCGTTGCCATCCGTAGCGGGTTTGCCCGGGTACAGATGCCCGCCGACTGTGTCGATGGTTCCACCCAGATCAGCCATCGGGTTTGGCCCGGTGTTGTCGATCTTCATATTCCATTTGAAGACAGCGTTGTAATAGGAAACTGCTTTGTCCATGTCCGTCACGGGAATTTCGGACCAGCAAACAATGGGAGGCGTCATAGGATGTTCCTTTCATCAGTGTTGATGAGCATGTGTGTGACACACCCCTCCTGACAGCATAGTGTCAGGAGCCTGTCAGTCGAACCCCTTTATCCATGACAACCCGTCTTCTGTACGTCCGGAGGGGTAATATTCGCCGCTGACCCATCCGGAATAACCTTCGTCATCCAGTTGTCGGAACCACGCGGGATAGTCGATCACACCAGCCACAGGTTCGTGCCGGTCAGGCAGGCCTCCGACCTGAATGTGGCGGGTCAGGTGTTTTACCTTCTTCCACGTGGAAAGCATGTCTCCGGTGATCTTGTGCGCGTGATAAGCATCAAATTGCAGAGCCAGATTAGGGGCGGCGACCTCGGCCAGAATGTCCGCTGCTAGATGGTAATCAGCAAGGAAATAGCCCGGCATGTCACCTTGATTGATCGGCTCAATGGTCAAGTTTTGGTTTGGGGCTTGGGCCGTGGCCCATTTCAGATTCTCGACAAATGCGGCGCGGGCTGCATCGCCTTCTGCCGCGCCTGCCATGATGTGTAGATGGGTTGAGCGAAAAGCCTGTGCAAAGCGCAGCGCGCGTTTGAAATCATGGCGAAATCTGTCCTGCCCATCAGGGATGGCCGCGAAACCACGCGGGCCACCCGTCCAGTTGGGTGGAGGGCAGTTGATTAGGACCATATGCAAGCCATTCGCGGCCAGACGTCTCTGGATTTCTTGAGCGGCGTCGTCATAGGGGAAAAGCACTTCGACGGCCTCGAAACCGGCCTCGGCTGCTGCTTCAAACCGGTCGAGAAAAGGCAGTTCGGTGAACAGAAGGGTCAGGTTGGCAGCGAAACGAGGCATGGTGGGGCTTTCGGTCTCTTGCAGGGGGCGGGGTTAAACTTGCCGATGGGCGCGCTTGACGCAAGGCCAAGGTGCTGTAGGATTCCAGCAATTTAAAGAGGTATTCCATGCGCATTCTTCCCGCCATTTCAGCCTGTGTCGCCATCCTGGCATTGACGGCCTGTCAGTCCAATCAAGGAACAGGCGGCGCGCGTGGCGGGGCCAGCTTTTGCGACCGTCTGATCGGGTGGCAGGCCATCGCGGGTGATGAAGACACAAAACGGGCCATAACCAAGCCCGAGATTTGTGCGCTGAGCCAACCGGGCGCCCTGTGGTTCCGGTCCAAGCAGGTCAGTGGGCAGCTAAAAGGGCGCGAATACTGGCTGTTGGTGCCGCCCAATGATCCCCATCTCAGCGAAAATGCAATTACCGGCTGGGACCTTCAGGTGCGCCCGTTTAGCTATGCGCATGAGTTTTTCTTGGTGCGCAATGACGGCGCACGCCTTCAACCCGCCATTACCAAGAATGACTGCCCGCGCAAGGCGGTTGGGCTGGAAGGGGTCAAAGGTGGCAAACGCTATTGTGTAACGAACTAGGCCCGCGCACTGTTAACTGCGCGGATCCAGAAGTCGTGCCATAACTGCATCTGCCGTGATCCGCCCGACGGATTGCCCCGCCTCGGTCACGCTGATCTCGTCTTGGCCCGACAGGGCTTTCATCACCACATCCACATGATCCGCTACATCAACGCTGACCGACGCGGCCGAGGCCCCGTCCGTCATCACGTCGCGTGCGGTCAGTACGCCCAGCGGGTTCATATGCGCGACGAAGTCCGCCACATATTCGTTCACTGGATTTGTGAAGATGTCGCGCGGCGTGCCGCATTGTACGATGCGCCCGCCTTCCATGATCGCGATGCGGTCGCCCAGTTTGAACGCCTCATCCAGATCGTGGCTCACGAAGATAATGGTGCGTTTCAGGCGCTGCTGAAGCTCGATCAACTCGTCCTGCAAGCGGGCACGGATAAGCGGATCAAGGGCCGAGAACGGCTCGTCCATCAGCAGGATCGGTGCTTGGGTCGCAAAGGCGCGGGCAAGCCCCACACGTTGCTGCATGCCGCCCGACAGCTCGCCGACCTTGCGGTTGGCCCATTCGCTGAGATTTACCAACTCTAACTGCTCGTCCACACGGGCTTTATGTTCGGCTTTCGCCATTCCTGCCAGTTCCAGCCCCAGCCCAACATTCTCGCGCACTGTGCGCCACGGTAGAAGGCCGAACTGTTGGAAGACCATCGCAACGTGGTTCTGGCGGATGCGACGCAGGGTGCCCGCGTCGGCATTGGTCACGTCGACCAGACCGTTTCCGTCATTCACGCGGACACAACCACGCACCACCGGATTCAGTGCGTTCACGCCGCGCAGAAGCGTGGACTTGCCAGAGCCCGACAGCCCCATCAGCACTAGAATTTCACCTTCCGCGACGGACAGAGAGCAATCGTGGACGCCCAGCACCTGACCTGTTTCAGCCTTTACTTCCGAGCGGTCTTTTCCTGCGTCCATGCCAGGCAGGGCGCTTTCGGGTTTGTCGCCGAATACGATCGAGACATTATCAAATTCTACAGCGGTCATGATTTGGTCTCCACGCGCAACATTCGGTCAAGGGCGATGGCGACGGCCACGATGACCAATCCGCTTTCAAAACCAAGCGAAGCGTTCACCGTGTTCAGGGCACGCACAACAGGCACACCAAGGCCGTCCGCGCCAACAAGGGCGGCGATGACGACCATCGACAGCGACAGCATGATGGTCTGGTTCAGGCCGGTCATGATCTGTGGGAAAGCCGAGGGCAGCTCGATCTTCCACAGGGTTTGCATCCGGGTTGCGCCGAACGCCTGTCCTGCTTCGGTCAGCGCCGTTGGAACTTGGCTAACACCCAATTGGGTCAGGCGGATCGGGGCAGGGATCACGAAGATAAAGGTGGCGACAAGACCCGGTACCATACCGATGCCAAACAGTACGATCATCGGAATCAGATACACGAAGGTTGGGATCGTTTGCATCATGTCCAGAACGGGCAAGATCGCTTTGAAAAACCGGGGGCGGTGGGCGGCATAGATGCCGATGGGAACGCCGACCCCCATACAAAACAGAACCGAGAAGACGATCAGCGTCAGGCTTTCTGTGGTCTCTTCCCAGTAGCCTTGGTTTAGGACGTAAAGGAAGCACAGGACGACGACTGCCACGCGGCCCCAGCTGCGCTGGATATAGAAAGTCAGTGCGCCCAGAAGCGCCACGATCAGAAGGGCAGGCGGGTACTGCAGCAGCCAAAGGAACCCATCGATCCCGTTGCTGAGCACCTCATCGACAAAGTCAAAGAAGGGGCCAAACGCATCGGTCAGCCAGTCAAACCCATCCGAGATGGTTTTGCCGACCGGTATCTTGGTGTCTGTCATCCAGTCCACGTGTCAGTGCCTTTCATTTAGGGCCAGGGCAAGGCCAGAGAAGATCAGGAAGCAGCCAACACCTTTGTTCAAGTTGTACAGGCGCTTCGGGGACAGTAGGCCTTGGAAGCCTGCGCCGAACCCGGCATAAAGTGCGACCGCAAGACACTCGAGCACCAGAAACAGCCCGCCAAGAAGCGCGTATTGCGGGGCGAGCGGTTGGGCAAGGTCGGTGAATTGCGGGAAGAATGCGGTAAAGATCGCGATGGCTTTCGGATTGCCGATGGCGATCAGAAAGTCACGGCGGATCAGCGCGGTGATTGGGTCGTTCGAAGCGGCCGTGGTCTCGGCCTGCGGTTTCGCTTGCCACATGCGCCACCCGACATAGATCAGATAGGCTGCACCCGCATATTTCACCGCATTGAACGCAGCTTCCGACGTGGCCAGAATTGCGCCCAGACCGACGCCAACCAACAGGATCATTGCTGCAAAGGGCAGCATACGCCCCATACCACCGGCAAGTCCCACCAGAAATCCGCGTCGTGCACCGTTCGAAAAGGCCAATACATTATTTGGCCCCGGCGCGATGTTCAGCGCGAAGCAGGCCGGAATAAACAGGGCAAGCGTGGCAAGTGTCATATCAGGGTCTTCAGGATGTCAAAACGAAACGCGCCGGGAAGATCCCCGGCGCGTTCCATAATGTGTTGGGTTTACATGCCCAGCGAAGCTTTGACAGCAGCCACGGCATCGCCACCATCTTTGGTGGTCACGCCGTCCAGCCATGCCATGTAGGCGTCGGGGTTCGCAGCCAACCACGCTTTGGCAGCGTCAGCAGGATCTTGGCCGTCATTCAGGATCGCACCCATGATCTCGTTTTCCATTGCCAGCGAGAAGCTGAGGTTTTGCAGCAGCTTACCGGTGTTGGCACATTCAGCCACGTAACCTGCACGGGTGTTGGTGTCGACCACGGCACCACCCAAGTTCGGGCCGAAGAAATCGTCGCCACCGGTCAGGTAGGACATTTCAAAGTTGGCGTTCATCGGGTGGGGTTCCCAGCCCAGGAAGACGATCGGCTCGCCTTTTTTGTCGGCGCGGGCAACCTGTGCCAGCATGCCCTGCTCGGAGCTTTCAGCTACTTCAAAGCCTTCAAGGCCAAACGAGTTGCCATCGATCATCGACTGGATCAGGCGGTTGCCGTCGTTGCCCGGCTCGATGCCATAGATCTTGCCTTCCAGCGCATCCGCCTTAGCAGCGATGTCAGCGAAATCCTTGATGCCCATGTCGCTAGCAGCCTTGTTTACGGCCAGCGTGTACTTCGCGCCTTCAAGGTTGGTGCGCACGGTGTCAACGGTACCAGCTTCGCGATAGGGCGCGATGTCGGCCTCCATCGTGGGCATCCAGTTGCCAAGGAAGACGTCAATGTCGCCTTCCGCCATCGAGGTATAGGTCACGGGCACGGACAGAACCTTGATGTCGGTCTCATAACCGAGTGCTTCCAGAACTACGGTGGTCGCCGCAGTGGTTGCCGTGATGTCGGTCCAGCCCACATCCGAGAAGGTAACCTTGTCGCAGTGGCCGTCAGCAAAGGCGGTCGTCGCGACAGCCGACAATGCGATGGCTGAGAGTGTGGATTTGAGTTTCATATGTTCGCTCCCTGTTTTTTGGTGCGGTTTTATTGGCCGGGGCCCGCATATGCAGACCGCTCGGCGTGACCCTAACGCAGGCTGCGCAAAGGTGGAACCGGCTTCATTGGTGCAGACGGTGCTTTTTATTGATTGACGAGTCAATTAAAAAAAGCAACCCTGACGCACCGCAAATCGGAGAGGCATATGCCAAAGCTGGGGATGGAACCCATTCGGAAAGGCGCGCTGGTGCAGGCCACGATCGACGAGATCGGCCGTGCTGGAAGCCTTGATGTGACCGTGACGCAAATTGCCAAGCGCGCTGGAGTATCCAGCGCCTTGGCGCATCACTATTTCGGTGGGAAGGATCAGATTTTTCTGGCTGCGATGCGTCACATCTTGTCGGTCTATGGTGCGCAGGTGCGCGCCGCCGTGTTGGGGGACAAGACCCCGCGCGAGCGGGTCGAGGCGATCATTCGCGCCAACTTTGAAGCGGGCAACTTTCGCCCCGAGGTGATCAGTGCGTGGCTGAATTTTTATGTAATGTCGCAAAGCAATGATGGTGCGCGGCGGCTTCTGCGCGTCTATCAGCACCGGCTGCATTCGAACCTTGTGCATGATCTGCGCCCTCTGGTGGGCGAGGATGCGCACGAGGTTGCCGACACGCTCGCTTCGATGATCGACGGGCTCTATATCCGCCACGCACTGCGCGAAGAAACCCCAAGTGGCAAACGCGCCTGTGACCGTGTTTTGGCCTGCCTTGATATCATTCTGGAGACCCACGCATGACGAACCCAAATATCCTGATCATCATGGTGGATCAGTTGAACGGGACGCTTTTCCCGGATGGGCCGGCGGATTGGCTGCATGCACCAAACTTGAAAAAACTGGCCGAACGCTCGGTTCGATTTAAGAACGCCTATACTGCCAGCCCGCTTTGCGCGCCGGGGCGGGCCAGCTTCATGTCGGGTCTGCTACCGCGCCGGACCAAGGTCTATGACAATGCGGCAGAGTTCGCGTCGGACATTCCGACCTATGCGCACCACCTGCGCCGTGCGGGCTATCAGACCGCGCTGTCGGGTAAGATGCACTTTGTCGGCCCTGACCAAATGCACGGGTTTGAAGAGCGTTTGACCACCGATATTTACCCCGCCGATTTCGGCTGGACGCCAGATTATCGCAAGCCCGGCGAGCGAATTGATTGGTGGTATCACAATATGGGCTCCGTCACTGGGGCAGGGGTCGCCGAGATCTCGAACCAGATGGAGTATGATGACGAGGTGGCGTATAACGCCTGCGCCAAGCTTTACGATCTGGCGCGCGGCCATGACGACCGCCCATGGTGCCTGACCGTCAGCTTCACCCACCCGCATGACCCCTATGTGGCACGCCGCAAGTACTGGGACCTGTACGAGGATTGCGACCACCTGCTGCCCGAGGTGCCTGCCAAAGCGTACGAGGATCACGACCCTCACGCACAGCGGATTTTTGACGCAAATGACTGGCGCAATTTCGACATCACCGAAGACGACATCCGCAAGTCCCGCCGTGCCTATTTCGCCAATATCTCGTATCTGGACGACAAGGTTGGCGAGATGTTGGATATTCTGGAAAGCACCCGCCAAGAGGCGACCATTCTGTTCGTCTCGGATCATGGCGACATGCTGGGCGAGCGCGGGTTGTGGTTCAAAATGAACTTCTATGAAGGCTCGGCGCGCGTGCCGTTGATGATCTCGGCGCCGGAGCTTGAGCCGGGCTTGGTCGAGACGCCCGTTTCGACGCTAGACGTTACCCCCACCATGGCCGATCTGGCCGGGATTTCGCTGGACGAGGTCAAGCCGTGGGTCGATGGCGAAAGCCTTGTGCCGCTGGCAAATGGCGAAGAACGCGCAAGCCCTGTGGCGATGGAATACGCAGCCGAGGCGTCCTATGCGCCGCTCGTGTCACTGCGCTATGGCAAGTGGAAATACAATCGCTGCGCACTGGACCCTGATCAGCTGTTTGATCTGGAGGCCGACCCACATGAGTTGGTGAATTTGGCTGAGGATCCAGACCATCAGGGCACGCTGAACTCGCTGCGCGCGAAATCCGAAGCGCGCTGGGATCTGGACGCCTATGACAATGAAGTGCGCGAAAGTCAGGCCCGCCGTTGGGTGGTCTACGAAGCGCTGCGCAATGGCGCCTATTTCCCGTGGGATTACCAGCCGCTGCGAAAGGCCTCCGAGCGCTATATGCGCAACCACATGAACCTCGACAATGTTGAAGAAAACGCTCGCTTCCCCCGTGGCGAGTAACCCCTGATCTGACGGAAAGACAATGCAAGCAGAATACATCATCGTTGGCGCTGGCAGCGCAGGCTGTGCAATGGCCTATCGGCTGGCTGAGGCCGGAAAACGGGTTTTGGTGATCGAACATGGCGGCACCGATGCCGGGCCGTTCATCCAGATGCCCGCGGCACTGAGCTATCCCATGAATATGAAGACCTATGATTGGGGCTTCCAGACCGAACCTGAACCGCATCTGGACAACCGCACGCTGGTGACGCCGCGCGGCAAGGTCGTTGGTGGATCCAGCTCGATCAACGGGATGGTCTATGTGCGCGGTCACGCTAAGGATTTCGACCATTGGGCGGAACAGGGCGCAGATGGCTGGTCCTATGCGGACGTGCTGCCCTATTTCAAACGGCAAGAAAGTTGGCATGACAGTGGGCATGGCGGCGACGCTGATTGGCGCGGCAAAGATGGCCCGCTGCATGTGACCCGTGGCCCGCGTAAGAACCCGTTGTTCCACGCCTTTGTCGAGGCCGGGAAGCAGGCCGGATACGAGGTGACCGACGACTATAACGGCCAGAAACAAGAGGGCTTCGGCCCGATGGAGCAGACCGTCTGGAAAGGGCGGCGTTGGTCAGCGGCCAACGCCTATATCCGTCCGGCTCTGGAACGCGAGAACTGCGAGCTAATCCGCGCCTTCGCCCGCAAGATTGTCATTGAAGACGGCCGTGCCGTCGGCGTCGAGGTTGAACGCGGCGGCAAGATCGAAGTGATCCGTGCCGAAGCGGAAGTGATCATTGCGGCCAGCTCGATCAACTCGCCCAAACTGTTGATGCTGTCGGGCATTGGTCCCGCGGCGCATCTGAACGAACACGGGATCGAGGTTGTCGCCGATCGCCCCGGCGTTGGGCAAAACCTGCAAGACCACCTTGAGGTCTATATGCAGTATGCTTCGAAGAAACCGATCACGCTGTATCGTTACTGGAACCTTATCTGGAAAGGCATTCTGGGCGCGCAGTGGCTGTTTACAAAAACCGGTCTGGGCGCGTCGAACCAGTTCGAAAGTGCGGCGTTTATCCGCTCGAAGGCGGGCGTCGAATACCCCGACATCCAGTATCACTTCTTGCCGATCGCAGTGCGCTATGACGGGCAGGCGGCGGCGGAAGGCCACGGGTTCCAAGCCCATACCGGCCCGATGCGTTCGCCGTCACGCGGAGAAATTACGCTGAAATCGGCGGACCCGAAAGATGCCCCGCGCATCTTCTTTAATTACATGTCGACCGAGCAGGATTGGGAGGACTTCCGCACCTGTATCCGCCTAACGCGCGAGATCTTCTCGCAACCCGCGTTCGAGCCGTTCGTGAAATTCGAGATCCAGCCGGGCAACGCGCTGCAAACGGATGACGAAATCGACAGCTTCATCTGTGAACACGCCGAAAGCGCTTATCATCCTTGTGGAACGTGCCGAATGGGACGCGCAGATGACCCGATGGCAGTGGTCGATCCGGAAATGCGGGTGATTGGAGTTGATGGGTTGCGTGTTGCCGACAGTTCGGTCTTCCCGCGCATCACCAATGGGAACCTGAACGGGCCGTCTATAATGGTAGGCGAAAAGGCGTCAGACCACATTCTGGGCCGTCGTCTTCCGTCTGCAAATGATGAGCCCTGGATCCACCCGGATTGGCAAAATTCGCAGCGATAAGCGCGTGACTTGATCCCTGTCAAAGCGGGGGAGGTTTGCTGGACGCAAACTTCCCCTGATTTTGAACTAAGGAGACACGCGAATGTCACATACGCCGCACGAACTGCACGAAGAATTCCCCGAATTTGCTGAGAAAATGACCGAAATGAAGCAGTCGGACGCGCATTTCTCGAAACTGGCGGACGAATATCACGATGTGAACCGTGCGATTCACCGGGCCGAGACCAATGTTGAGCCGACCGATCAGTTCAACGAAGAAGATATGCGTAAAAAACGCGCAGCTCTGAAAGACGAGATTTATCGGATGCTGTCGGCTGCTTAAGGGCACCGTTCAAGCAAAAAGAAAGGCCGGGCAATTGCCCGGCCTTTTTATTTTCCGTGGAGGTCCAGCAACCATTGCTTCAAGGGTTTCAGTGAGTTTCTCCAGACCGAGGTATGGCCCGAATTCTTGCGCGCAGCCAAGTACTTGTTCTTGGCAGGAGACAGCTTGAACAATCGTTCACCCATTCGGAAAGGAACTGTTTTGTCCTTTTTCCCATGCATGATGAATGTTGGTGCTTTGACCTTCTGTATCGCACGTTTGGACGGCCACAGGTCGTCTCGGCCCGCAACGAACGGCAGTAGGGCAGGGTTCTTAGCTGCGGTCAGATCCACTAGTGACGTATACGGTGCTTGTAGAATAACGGCAGAGGGTGGGTTGGCGCGTCCCGGCTTCCCGGCGGCAATCGCAAGTGCAACCCCTGTGCCAAGGCTTTCCCCCATCAAGACGATCTGCTTGCTGCCGGTCATTTTGGGAATGTCCCGATACAATTGGTTGGCAAGGCTTTGAATCTTCTGGCGACTGGGCCGCCCCTTGCTGCCCGCCATACCGGGATAAGCCATCGCAACGACACCATAGCCTTTGTTCAGGAACCACCGAAACTTGTGGCCCCGCGAATGAAGGTTCCCGCCTGAGCCGGGAAGATACATCACCGTGGGCTTGCCGCGTTTGGGCTTTCCGACCCAAAGAACCAAACCTTTATAGATGACCTCTTGCAGGCGCTCATCGGTTCTTGCCGGGTTGCGGCGTTTCTCGCTGAATTGATAGAAAATGCGCCGCTCCATCTGAGTCGCGAGGCTTTCGGCGCGCACGGGTTGCGGTCCCGAAGCAACCAGAAAGGTCAGGGCCAGCAGGATAGGAAGGAAGAACTTGTTCATCGTGTGATCTCGTAAGGAAGCGTTCCGCGCGAATATGGGTCGACTTGCAACTTGCGTTCAAGGGGAGGAACCGAGCGTTGGTGACACAACTGACGTTCGCAGATACGGCAAGAGATACCGATGGGTTCAAACGCGGCATCGTTCGAGACGTCCAGATCATCCGCATAGACCAGTGCACCTGCGTGTTTCACCTCGCATCCCAGTCCAATCGCATAGCGGCGCACCGGCGCATCAAAACTGCCACCGGATTTCGTGACGTTTCGGGCCAGGCAGAAGTACCGTATTCCATCCGGCGTCTGCGCCAGTTGGCGCAGGAAACGGCCAGGAGTTTCAAAGGCTTGGTGGACATTCCACAGGGGGCAGGCCCCACCAAAACGAGCGAATTGCATCCGCGTGGCCGAGTGGCGTTTGGTAATCGTGCCCGCTTGATCCACGCGCACGAAAAAGAAGGGGATGCCCTTCGATCCGGGGCGCTGCAATGTCGACAGGCGATGGGCCACTTGTTCAACCGACGCGCCGAACCGATCCGCCAGACGTTCAAGGTCGTGACGTGTCTCGTGGGCGGCGGCAAGAAACTGCTCATAAGGCAGAAGAGCAGCGCCCGCGAAGTAGTTTGCAAGCCCAAGTTTGGCGATGGCGCGCGCTTCTTCGGTTTGGAACCGCGCGAAGTCTAGCGTGGCCTCCAGCAATGCATCTTGCGTAAGAAGTGCGACCTGCATCAGCAGCTGGAATTCTTGCGTGGCACGTGGAGGTCGGGTCGACAGGGTCAGCACTCGTCGGTCGACGTCATAACTGCGCACTTTGTCGACGTCCTCGCGGTTCAAGGTGATGCCGCGGTCGTTCAGTACAGCTTCGGCCATCGCGGCCTGATCCAGACCGCGCGTCTTGCCCGTTTGTGCAAAGTGTTCGGCCGCGCGGTCCACCGCATCTATGTAGTTGTCACAATAGTGAAAGAAGTCGCGAACCTCTTCCCAAGGGCTGGCTTGGTTTGGTGTGTCGTCTGCGCCGATGTTTTGATCCATTGACGCGAGCCGCTCGTGCCCAAGCCTGTAGGCGCGATGAAGTTCCAAAAGCGCATGGGCGAGGGCAGGGGCATTCGATGCAGCAAGCCGCAAATCCGCCAAAGGGGGGATGTCTGAGAAGACAGGGTCGGCAAAAGCCTCGCGCATATCTGTGACCAGCCGTTCGGCGTCCCCGGTGGACAATTCAGCTACATCAAACCCGAATTCCTGCGCCAAAGCCAAAACCACACCCGTAGACACGGGGCGGTTGTTATTTTCCATCTGGTTGAGGTAGGGAAGGCTGACGCCCAGCTTCTCGGCGAAAGCTTTTTGGGTCAGGTTTAGGCGAGAACGAATTTCGCGCAATTTCACGCCGGCATAGAGCTTTTGTGTGGCCATCGGAGCCTCCTGACTTCGCATATTTGCAATTTGCACTAGCATACTTGCATTTAATTTGCAAATTCGCCTCTTTTTGCTTCCCGCTGCCGTCAGGGCAGGCTAGTTTGCGGCGAAATCAAGGAGTGCCGCCAAATGAAAGATATTCTCCAAGAACTTGAAAGCCGCCGCGAGAAAGCCCGTCTTGGGGGCGGTCAGCGTCGGATTGATAGCCAGCACAAAAAAGGCAAGCTGACCGCACGCGAGCGAGTCGAGCTGCTGCTGGATGAGGACTCGTTTGAAGAGTTCGACATGTTCAAAACCCATCGCTGCACCGAGTTCGGCATGGAAGCCGACAAGCCCGCGGGCGACGGTGTCATCACCGGTTGGGGTACGATCAACGGTCGTCTGGTCTATGTGTTCTCGCAGGACTTCACCGTCTTCGGTGGTTCGCTGTCGGAAACCCATGCTGAAAAGATCTGCAAGATCATGGACATGGCAATGCAAAACGGCGCGCCTGTGATCGGCATCAACGATTCTGGTGGTGCGCGTATTCAGGAAGGCGTGGCGTCGCTTGCAGGCTACGCCGAAGTATTCCAGCGCAACATCATGGCTTCGGGCGTGGTGCCGCAGATTTCGGTGATCATGGGCCCGTGCGCCGGTGGTGCCGTGTATTCGCCCGCCATGACCGACTTCATCTTCATGGTGAAAGACAGCTCGTACATGTTCGTGACCGGTCCCGACGTTGTAAAAACCGTGACCAACGAAGTGGTGACAGCCGAGGAACTTGGCGGTGCCTCGACTCACACCAAGAAGTCGTCGGTCGCTGACGGCGCGTTTGAAAACGACGTCGAAGCGCTGAGCGAAGTGCGCCGTCTGGTCGACTTCCTTCCGCTGAACAACCGCGACAAGGCACCTGTTCGTCCGTTCTTCGACGATCCGGCCCGTGTGGATGACAGCCTTGATACGCTGATCCCCGACAACCCGAACTCGCCCTATGACATGAAAGAGCTGATCACCAAGCTTGGTGATGAGGGCGACTTCTTCGAGATTCAGGAAGACTACGCCAAGAACATCATCACCGGTTATATCCGCCTGGAAGGGCAGACAGTGGGCGTTGTGGCCAACCAGCCGATGGTTCTGGCTGGCTGTTTGGACATCGACAGCTCGCGCAAAGCTGCGCGTTTCGTCCGCTTCTGTGATGCGTTTGAAATTCCGATCCTGACACTGGTCGACGTGCCGGGCTTCCTGCCGGGTACAAGCCAAGAATATGGCGGCGTTATCAAGCATGGTGCGAAACTGCTGTTCGCTTACGGCGAAGCCACGGTTCCGAAAGTCACGCTGATCACGCGTAAAGCTTACGGTGGTGCCTATGACGTTATGGCGTCCAAGCACCTGCGCGGCGACTTCAACTATGCTTGGCCGACTGCTGAGATCGCAGTTATGGGTGCAAAAGGCGCGACCGAGATCCTGTACCGTTCTGAACTGGACGATGCCGAGAAGATCGCGCAGCGTACGCAGGATTATGAAGATCGCTTTGCCAACCCGTTCGTGGCTGCCGAGCGCGGCTTCATCGACGAGGTTATCCAGCCGCGTTCGTCGCGTCGCCGCATCAGCCGTGCCTTCGCCTCGCTGCGTGGCAAGAAGCTTCAGAACCCTTGGAAGAAGCACGACAATATTCCGCTGTGATCATGGGTCGCACGGCGGGATATCTGGGCCTTCGTGGCCTGACCGGGGTGGCAGCGCATGTTGCCACCCTGGCCCTATCCCTAACCGCGCCGACGATGCTTGCAGCATCTCAGGATGACTGGTCCGAAGGCATGTCGCTTACGGTCCCGTCAGGCCAGACAGTCACTCTGCTTGAGATCAATCAGCAGGATGGCAATCAGGGGGGATCGGCAATCCATGTCCGGTTTCTGGCACCTGAGATTTCCCGCAACACGGGAAGCATAGCCTTCTCGCAAGCGGAAGAGGATATGGCCGCGATCTGTCAGGACTATGTGCTGCCGCACTTGTCCAAGATCACGGATACAGAGCCAGAGCAGATCGTGATCGTTCTGGCAGATCGTTGGGTCGAGTTCGGTGTCTCAGACATGGATGCGACCCAGTTTTTCGAAGCTTTTCGCCCCGAAGACGGGGTGTGTGTTTGGGACGGGTTCTGATGGCGCTGCCTTATATGTTGAAGCACAAAGGCTTCCCCGGACGTCTTACGGGTACGGATTTTCAGTTTACCATTCGTCGCGCCAGCAAGACCGGGGCGACGAAGCTGGCTGCGCGCGAACGCTATGCCGACCGTAGGCCGGCAGATCGACGTGCAGACACGGGCTTTATGAAAGCACTCTGGGACTATTTCGGAGATCAGCCGTTCGAACGTGGCAATCTGGATGCCGGACGCCTGTCGTGGCTGTTCGAGAGAGAGGTGCTGCCAGCGCAGGACCCATTTGATCCTGAAGACTATGAAGCGCTTTTGGTCATCGATGAAGCCCGTGCGCGGGCTGCGTTTCCGGATGCGTTCGAGGAACAATCGGCATGAATTCGCCCGCATTGTATACCAACCGGCAAAAAACAGCCCAACCGGACGGGGTGCGTCTGGCGAGGGGTTGTGATTGCTTTGGTTCATGCCAACATGCAAATCACGCAGAGAACATATCCCCGTTCTCTGCAATGGTTTGTCGAAACCATTACCCTTCCCCTTCTTCTACCCGGTTCAGCGCGTTTGCGTCTGAACCGGGCCTTTTTTCGCGCATAGATAGCTCTGCGCGCCACGCAATGCGCCGCGCATCGCGAAAAAACGCCTTGGGCAATACCCGTTATCGGGGCACAATGACTGCTAGAATAAACTCTGAAAGAGGCAGTCACACATGCAGTACAGAAAGCTTTTCGTCGGGGCGTTTGCCCTTGCCGTGCTGGCAGGATGTCAGTGGAATGACCTTCAGCGTGCCGGCGTTGGCGCAGCTACAGGCGCAGTGGTCGCAAAAGCAACCAGCGGCAACCTTCTTACCGGGGCAGTCATCGGTGCGGGCGCAGGTGCGCTGTGCGATGACGTCGGCGTCGGTATCTGCAACTAATCTGAAATTCTCTGGCTCCGCCCAAAGCGGATCCTTCACACACAATCGGCCTGCCGAGACCACCCGGTCCGGCGGGCTTTTCTATGTCAATCTGCGGGACGCTTCACGGTGTCACGCCCTCACATGAACCGAAAGGACAGGACATGTTCAACAAGATCCTGATTGCGAACCGAGGCGAGATCGCTTGCCGCGTGATCAAGACTGCCCGCAAAATGGGCATCAAAACGGTGGCGATCTATTCAGACGCCGACCGTAACGCGCTTCATGTGAAAATGGCAGACGAAGCCGTTCACATCGGCCCGCCCCCTGCCAACCAATCCTACATCGTCATCGATAAAGTGATGCAGGCGATCAAAGATTCCGGTGCCGAAGCGGTTCACCCCGGCTATGGCTTCCTGTCTGAGAACTCGAAGTTTGCTGAAGCATTGGAAGATGCAGGCGTCGCGTTTGTCGGACCGCCCAAAGGTGCGATCGTGTCGATGGGTGACAAGATCACCTCGAAGAAGATCGCTCAAGAAGCCAACGTGTCGACCGTTCCCGGCTACATGGGGTTGATCGAAGACGCGGACGAAGCCGTGAAGATCTCGAACGAGATCGGCTATCCGGTGATGATTAAAGCCTCGGCCGGTGGCGGTGGTAAAGGCATGCGGATCGCGTGGAACGACGAAGAAGCCCGCGAAGGTTTCCAGTCGTCCAAGAACGAAGCAGCCAGCAGCTTTGGTGACGACCGTATCTTCATCGAGAAGTTCGTGACCCAGCCGCGTCACATCGAAATTCAGGTTCTGTGCGATGCGCATGGCAACGGAATTTACTTGAACGAACGCGAATGCTCGATCCAGCGTCGTAACCAGAAAGTTGTTGAAGAAGCGCCGTCGCCCTTCTTGGATGAAGCCACTCGTAAAGCCATGGGCGAACAGTCGGTCGCACTGGCCAAAGCCGTGGGCTATACCTCGGCCGGTACGGTGGAGTTCATCGTCGATGGCGACAAGAACTTCTATTTCCTTGAGATGAACACCCGTCTGCAGGTGGAACACCCCGTGACCGAGCTGATCACCGGTGTTGACCTTGTCGAGCAGATGATCCGCGTCGCCAATGGCGAGCCGCTGTCGATCACTCAGGACGATGTGGGCATCAATGGCTGGTCCATCGAAAACCGTGTCTACGCGGAAGATCCCTATCGCAACTTCTTGCCCTCGATTGGTCGTCTGACCCGTTATCGCCCGCCCGCAGAGATTGCGGCTGGCCCGATGCAGGCCAACGGCAAATGGGCCGATGAAGCCATCGAAGGTTCGGACTATGCTGTTCGCAACGACACCGGCGTCTTTGAAGGCGGCGAGATCTCGATGTACTACGACCCGATGATCGCCAAGCTGTGTACTTGGGCTCCGACCCGTGACGAAGCGATCGAAGCCATGCGCAACGCGCTGGACGGGTTCGAGCTGGAGGGCATTGGCCACAACCTGCCCTTCGTGTCAGCTGTGATGGATCACCCGATCTTCATGAAAGGCGAAATGACCACCGCCTTTATCGAGGAACAGTACCCTGACGGCTTCGACGGTGTTGAGCTGGGCCATGATGCCCTGAAACGCATCGCTGCTTCGGCTGCTGCCATGTATCGCGTCGCTGA
The DNA here is from genome assembly GCF_049800855.1 of Aliiroseovarius sp. S253. Taxonomy (NCBI): domain Bacteria; kingdom Pseudomonadati; phylum Pseudomonadota; class Alphaproteobacteria; order Rhodobacterales; family Paracoccaceae; genus Aliiroseovarius; species Aliiroseovarius sp. S253. The sequence goes on from NZ_JBNAFW010000001.1 coordinate 688,600, forward strand.
AATTCGCCGCACCCGTATCTCGGGCCGCATGGACAACCACGAGCGCAAGGTTGGCAAGAACTGGGTCGTGACGCTGCAAGGCGAAGAGTTCCCGGTCAAGATCAAAGCCGACAAGAAAGGCTCGACCATCAAGTTCGAAGACGGTTCGAAAATGCGCGTGGCCTCGGACTGGACGCCGGGCGACAGCCTTGCCACGCTGGACGTGGATGGTTCGCCGCTGGTTCTGAAGGTCGACAAGATCACCTCGGGCTTCCGTATGCGTAGCCGCGGTGCTGACCTGAAAGTGCATGTGCGCACGCCGCGTCAGGCCGAGCTGGCCCGTTTGATGCCAGAAAAACTGCCGCCGGATACCTCGAAAATGCTGCTCTGCCCGATGCCGGGTCTGGTAGTGAAAGTCGACGTAGAAGTCGGTCAGGAAGTTCAGGAAGGTCAGGCCCTGTGCACGATCGAAGCCATGAAGATGGAGAACATCCTGCGCGCCGAGAAGAAGGGCGTCGTATCGAAGATCAACGCTGGCGCAGGCGACAGCCTTGCCGTTGACGAAGTGATCATGGAGTTCGAATAACATGACCAAGGCCACCACGTTGTCCCGCTTGCCGGGGCAGCTGACATTGATGTCAGTGCTGATCAGCGTGGTGGCCTTCGCGCTTTATCAGGGTGTGGCCCTGATCCGGGCGGGTGTTTTCGAATACCCGCTCGATGACGTTTACATCCACCTTGCGGTTGCCGAACAGATCGCCGCTGGTGGTTATGGCGTAAACCCGGGCGAGTTCACCTCGGCCGCGTCATCGCCGATTTACCCCTTTTTGCTGACCGCCTTTGCTGGCACCGCCGCGCAAGCGTGGCTTCCTCTGTTCTGGAACACTCTGTCCCTGATATTGGGGGCCGTTCTTTGGGCGCGGATCGTGTTTGCAACCGGTGCGTCGCGGAATTGGATGCTGACCTTCGCGGCCCTTGGCCCCTTGGCGTTTAACTTCGCTGGTGCGGCCATGGTCGGAATGGAGCACAGCCTGCATATTCTGGCCAGCCTTGCCGTTCTGCGCGGGCTTCAGATCCAGATGGACGAAGGCCGCATCAGCTGGCTTTTGATCGCCGGGATGGTCCTCGGCCCAATGATCCGGTTCGAAGGTCTTGCCGTGACAGGTGGGGGCGCGCTTGTCCTGCTTCTGATGGGGCGCTGGACGATAGCTGTTGGCTTGTTCGCGGCTGCATCAGCACTTGTTGCTGGGTTCATGTATTTCCTGACATCGCTTGGGTTGGAGCCATTGCCCAACTCGGTCATGGCGAAACTGTCTGGCAGCGGGCATGACCGGTTCTCGCCAGCCGATCTGCCGATCAAGCTGCTGGTTCAACTGTTTTCCAACAAAGCCGTTGTGCTGTTGATCACCGTGCTTTGCGCGATCGCCCTGATGGCACGCCCCGGGATTGATCGCAGCTTGCGCCCCCTGTTGATCGCGGCCGCGTTCACCGGATTTGGTCATTTGCTTTTGGGCCAATTCGGGTGGTTCGAACGCTACGAGCTTTACGCCATGACCTTCGTTCTTGGCCTTGTGATGATGGTCGTTCTGCGCGACGAGACATTGCACACGATGCGCCTATTGCTTTTGGCGGGCTTTGGCTTTCTGGGTGCGACTTATGGCCAGTGGTTGTTGTTCAACGGAACCAACGGCCCGAATGCGATCTATTCGCAGCACGGCAATATGAGCCGCTTCGTGAAAGAGGTGTACCAGAAACCTGTTGCTGTGAATGATCTGGGATATGTGGTCTGGGCCAACGACAACCAGGTGCTCGACCTGTGGGGCCTGGCGTCTTATGACGCTTTGAAAATTCGGCTGGATGATCCCTATCCTGGCTGGGCTGCAGACCTTGTTGATGAGGCTGGGGTTGAACTGGCCATTATCTATGATCGCTGGATTGATGAGGGCATTGGTTCGGACTGGATCAAGGTTGGGACGCTGACTTTCACAGGTGGCCGGGCATTTCTTGGTGGGTATGAAGTCAGTTTTTATGCAACCAAACCAGCCGCCGCTAATGGTATTCGCCAGCAACTGAGCGAGTTTGCGCCACAGATTCAGGGCGACGCGGTGCTGTCCGTGATCGACGAGGGTGAGGGATGAACTTTCTGCGTCATATCCCCCTTGTCGCCGCCACCAGCATCACGCTTTTGTCTGGCTGCAACCTGCACAGCGAAAAAAAGCTGCGTACCAGCCTTGAGCAGTATTTCACGCTTGGGGACACCCTGTTTTTTAACAGCAAGATGACCTGCACCGCTGCCGTATTCCGCGCCGCGCTGAACGATGTGAAGCCCGAGATGCCGATGGCCGCGACCAGCCTTGAAACGCAAGAGTTTTTCCGGAGCACCGGAAAGGCCGCCGTGCGCGCCGAGGGGCAGACACCGCACGCCCTGACCGACGAGATGCTGACGACTGAGGACGGCGCGTTTGGCCGTCAGGCGCTGGCTGCTGCCGCGCTGGTCGGGAAATGCCTGTCGGATACGAACAGCCAAGATTTCCACCGCGCGCTGACACGGCCCGGTGCCACCATCGCCTATGACACTGGGGTAGGGGGCGTCATGATCCTCGATCCCGTAGAACGAAAACTCTTTTTTGCCGCCGGAGATCCTCTGTGACCCGCGGCTCGGAACCAGCCAGCGCCCACGGGCGCGCCAAGACGAAAAGGACGACAATATGAGCGACACAAAGAACTGGAAGGAATTGGCCGAGAAGGAACTTCGTGGCCGTGCCCTTGATGATTTGACTTGGAACACGCTGGAAGGCATCGACGTCAAGCCGCTCTATACGGCAGAAGACACCGCGAACCTTGACCACATGGGCACGCTGCCCGGCTTTGGCCCCTTCACCCGTGGTGTGAAGGCGACCATGTATGCGGGCCGTCCGTGGACGATCCGTCAGTATGCGGGCTTTTCCACCGCGGAAGAATCGAACGCCTTCTACCGCCGCAACCTTGCTGCGGGTCAGCAGGGTGTCTCGGTCGCGTTCGACCTTGCAACGCACCGCGGCTACGACTCGGATCACCCGCGTGTTGTAGGCGATGTTGGTAAAGCTGGTGTGGCGATCGACAGTGTCGAAGACATGAAGATCCTGTTCGACGGCATTCCGCTGGACAAGGTTTCGGTTTCGATGACCATGAACGGCGCGGTTGTGCCTATCCTTGCCAGCTTCATCGTCGCCGGCGAAGAGCAGGGCCATGACAAAGCGCTGCTAGCGGGCACCATTCAGAACGACATTCTGAAAGAGTTCATGGTCCGCAACACCTATATCTATCCGCCCGAGCCGTCGATGAAGATCATCTCGGACATCATCGAGTACACCTCGAACGAGATGCCGAAGTTCAACTCGATTTCGATTTCCGGCTATCACATGCAGGAAGCTGGCGCGAACCTGGTGCAAGAGCTTGCCTATACGCTGGCCGACGGTCGCGAATACGTGCGTGCCGCGATCGAAGCTGGCATGGACGTCGACAAGTTCGCAGGCCGCCTGAGCTTCTTCTTCGCCATCGGCATGAACTTCTTCATGGAAGCCGCAAAACTGCGCGCCGCCCGGACCCTGTGGCACCGCGTCATGACCGAGTTCGGCGCGAAGTCGGAGCGTTCGAAAATGCTGCGCACCCACTGCCAGACCTCGGGCGTTTCGTTGCAGGAACAGGATCCCTATAACAACGTGATCCGTACCGCCTACGAAGCCATGTCGGCGGCTCTTGGTGGCACCCAATCGCTGCACACCAACGCGCTGGACGAAGCCATCGCGCTGCCCACCGATTTCTCGGCCCGTATCGCACGCAACACCCAGATCATCCTGCAGGAAGAAACTGGAGTGACCAACGTGGTCGATCCGCTGGCGGGCTCCTACTATGTGGAAAGCCTGACCGACGAGCTGATCAACAAGGCTTGGGAGCTGATGGAAGAGGTCGAAAGCATGGGCGGGATGACTAAGGCTGTGGCCTCGGGTATGCCCAAGTTGCGGATCGAGGAATCTGCTGCCAAGCGTCAGGCGATGATCGACAAAGGTGACGAAGTCATCGTTGGCGTGAACAAGCACAAGCTTGATAAAGAAGACCCGATCGACATTCTTGACGTGGACAACATGGCCGTGCGTGACAGCCAGATTGCCCGCCTTGAAAACATCCGCGCAACCCGCGACGCAGCCGCTTGTGAGGCCGCACTGGCCGAGCTGACCCGCCGCGCCAAGGAAGGTGGTAACCTTCTGGAAGCCGCCGTCGAAGCCGCTCGCGCCCGCGCATCCGTAGGAGAGATCTCGATGGCTATGGAAGAAGAGTTCGGCCGTCACCGCGCCGAAGTGAAAACGCTGGCTGGCGTCTATGGCGCGGCGTACGAAGGCGACGAAGGCTTTGCAGCCATTCAGAAGTCGGTCGAAGATTTCGCCGATGCCGAAGGCCGTCGCCCGCGTATGCTGGTGGTGAAAATGGGTCAGGACGGTCACGACCGTGGTGCCAAGGTTATTGCCACGGCCTTTGCGGATATCGGCTTTGACGTGGACGTAGGTCCGCTGTTCCAGACCCCGGACGAGGCTGCTCAGGACGCCATCGACAATGACGTGCACATCGTGGGCATCAGCTCGCAGGCCGCTGGTCACAAGACATTGGCCCCTCAGTTGGTGCAGGCTTTGAAAGAGCAGGGCGCCGAGGACATCATTGTGATTTGTGGCGGTGTTATCCCGCAGCAGGACTATGATTTCCTGTATGAAAATGGCGTGAAAGCCATCTTCGGCCCGGGCACCAACATTCCCGAAGCGGCTCAGGACATCCTGAAGCTGGTGCGTGAAGCCCGCAGCTAAAGCGGAAAACACTTGAGGGCGGCGGGTTTTCCCGCCACCCTGATCCTAGACCATCAGGGGGACGAAATGGCTCTGGGAGAAGTTGACCATCTTGTGGTGTCCTCCGCGACCCTGTCAGAAGGCGTCGCGTATATCGAGGACCTGCTTGGGGTGTCCATGTCGGAGGGAGGAGACCATCCGCTCATGGGCACCCACAATGCCCTTCTATCCCTAGGACCAGCGACCTATCTGGAAGTGATTGCCGTCAATCCTGACGCCGATGCGCCCGATCACGCGCGTTGGTACGATCTGGATTACTTCACCGGCCCGGCCCGTTTGACGAACTGGGCTTTACGCGTGCCGGACCTGCATCAAGCGCTTCAACGTGCACCCGAGGGATCGGGCGATGAATTGCAGCTGTCGCGTGGTGATCTGCACTGGGATATGGCCGTACCCGCCGACGGGCGTTTGCCTTTCGCGGGGTGCGCACCGGGGCTTCTGTCTTGGAAGGACGACATGCCTGCGCCGCGATTGCCGGATCATGGGCTGCGGCTCGCCGCGCTTGAGATCACGCATCCTGAAGCCGAAGCGCTGACCGTTGCCCTACACCCGCTGGTCGAGGACAAGCGCATCTCGGTTCACACTGGCGCACCGGGGTTGGCCGCGTGGATCGACACGCCGGGCGGGTTGGTGCAGCTGTGATTGTCCGCGCGGCAAGAATGACGGACGCTTCTGCCATTCAGAAGCTGTGGAACCTTGCGATCCTTGAAACGCTGATCACGTTCAACTCTGTTCCGAAAACGCGGCTCGAGGTGGAAAAGGCCATTGAATCTGCGAAATGCATGCTGGTTGCTGAAGAGGCTGGCCAAGTGGTGGGCTATGCCAGCTTTGACCAGTTTCGGGCTGGGATCGGGTATGCCCATACCGCAGAGCATTCGATCATGATGGATCCTAGTGTACGAGGGCGTGGGGCAGGACGGTTCTTGATGGCTCAGATCGAAGACGACGCCCGAACCCAAGGGTTTCATTCGATGATCGCCGGCGTTTCCAAGTCAAACCCAATGGGTGAACCGTTCCACGCAGCAATCGGGTATCAGACTGTCGGGGTTATCCCACAGGCAGGGCGAAAGCACGATCAGTGGCATGATCTTGTGCTGATGCAGAAAATCCTGTGACCCGCTAGCGAAAGCCGCTAACACTGCCCTATGTCTATATGGTCCCGCATATCCGACGCGCTGTCCGCGCTTGCCAAGGGCGAAACCCTGTCAGATGTGTTTTCGCATCTGCGCACGCCGCCTGAACGCTCGGCCGGTTTTGCCATTGCAGTCATAGCTTTGGGTGCAAAGATGGCCAAAGCAGACGGGCAAGTCACGCGCGACGAAGTTTCGGCCTTCCGCGAGGTCTTTACCATCCCGCAATCGGAAGAGAAAAACGCAGCCCGCCTGTTCAATCTGGCCCGCACCGACGTGGCCGGGTTCGAGCTTTATGCCCAACGGGTCGCGGCGATGTTTGGCCCCGACGATCCGGCGCTTTGCGATCTGATGGAAGGCCTGTTCCACATCGCGCTTGCCGATGGCGAGTACCATCCCGGTGAAAACGCTTACTTGGAAGAGGTCGCGCGCATCTTCGGAATGCCGGATGAACGCTTTGCGGCGCTCCGTTCGCGTATGGTGCCGGATGAACACCCCGACCCCTATCGAGTGCTGGGCGTAGCCCGTGACGCCCCTATGGCCGAGATACGCAAGGTCTGGCGAAACGAAGTGCGCGAAAGCCATCCTGACCGCATGATCGCCCGTGGCGTGCCCGAAGAAGCAATCAAGCTGGCCGAGAAACGTCTAATTGCCGTTAATAGGGCATGGGAAGAAATCAACGCAGGGCAGGGGTAATGCGGATCGCGACCTATAATGTCGAATGGTTTAACAGCCTATTTGATGACGATGGCCTTCCGATCGTGGACAATGGTTGGTCCGGTCGTCAGGACGTCACCCGAGCCGCACAATGGAATGCTGTAGGCAAGGTGTTTCAAGCGTTGGATGCCGACGCCATTATGATCATCGAAGCACCGGATCAGAACCGAAAGCGAGATACAGTCCCAGCACTGGAAACCTTTGCCGAGATCTTTGGGCTTCGTGCGCGCAAGGCGATGATTGGGTTTGCCAATGACACGCAGCAGGAAATCGCCTTGCTCTATGATCCTCGTGTGATCAGCGCGCGGCATGACCCGCTGGGGGCCGAGAACGTGGAAGACGCCTATGCCGCGCCACGGTTTGACAGCAGTTTTGAACTTGATCTGGATACCGATGCTACGCCCGAGATCGTGGTGTTCTCAAAGCCGCCACTTGAGGTCGCGTTGACCCACCGTGAAAGCGGAAAAGAGCTGCGGTTGATCGGAGTACATGCCAAGTCAAAAGCCCCACATGGCGCGCGTGGCGCCGCCGAGGTCATGCGCGTCGCCATCCAAAACCGCAGAAAACAGATGGCGCAGTGTATCTGGATCCGTCGGCGCGTGGATGAACATCTGGACGTCGGAGAGCCGCTGATCGTGCTGGGAGATTTCAACGATGGTCCGGGGCTGGACGAATACGAAAAACTGTTCGGTCGCTCAGGGGTCGAGGTCGTGTTAGGCGAGGGTAAGGCCACCTGTATGTATGACCCTCATGCCCGAATGGCGCTGTTGCAACGCACGGGTGCCCGCCCAACTACCTCGCGGTTTTATATCGCCAAGGAAAAGCGGTATTTGCAGGCGCTTTTGGACTATATCATGGTGTCTCCGGACCTACTGGCGACCAAGCCAAATTGGCGCATATGGCATCCGTTTGAAGACTCGTTGTGCTATCAGGATGTTGCCCTACGTGACGCGCTGTTGACGGCCTCGGATCACTTCCCGGTGTCGATTGATTTGAAGCTCTGACCTTCAAAAACGGTTGTGATCGCCTACATGTGAACCATGAAAAAATTTGCGACAACCTCCGCCCTTGCATTGCTTCTAGCGACCGGACCTGTCTTCGCGCAGGACGATACGCCGCCTGACAACCCCGAACTTGCCGAAGGGGCCGAGCTTTTGAACCGGGGCTTTCAACTGCTTCTAGAAGGGCTCGCCAACGAAATCGAGCCAATGGCAGAAGAGTGGTCCGAAGGTTGGGCTGATCTGGTCGAGAAATTCGGCGACATGCAGGTCTATCATCCGCCTGAAGTGCTGCCTAATGGGGATATCATCATCCGCCGACGCACCCCGCTTGACACTTCTGAGCCGGGTGAGACGGATATCTAAGCCAAATTAGCGTTTCTTTTTCACGATGGGCGCGGCGTCCAGAGCGTCGGCCAGTGTTTGGAAACGTGCCTCGGCCACTTCGCCAAACAATCCGTCGGCTTCTTTCTTCAAATGTAGAACTAGTTCGCGCTTTTTAGGGAACCAGCGAAGCTCGGCCATGCGTGTCGGATCTTCGACCGAGAACATGGCCCCGAACCGCATGGCCTTGCCCAGTACCTCGGCCCGGGTCAGCATCTTGTCAGGCAAGATGTCGAAAAGCGGTTCGAAATGCGACCCGTCGCGGCTGTTTTTATAGCGATGTAGCAATGCCAGCCCAAGGAACACACGTTGTTCGTGGGTCAGCCCCCCCAGGTTGGCGCGGGTGGCGTTGTCGAAACAAACCTCGTGCCGGTAATCGGGGTGCGCGCGCCAGCTGACATCATGCAGCAGGCAAGCGGCGCGGATGATGCGCAGATCTTCGTGTTTCAGCGATTTGTAAAGCGGGGTTAGGAAGCGAAACAGCGCCTTGCCAAAGCCGGGATTGCGCGCGTCTTTGTTTTCGGCGTGATAGCATGCTTCGATCAGTGGATCGCGTTTGCGCAGCCGGTCGGGCATCTGTTCGTAAAGCAGCCCTTCACGGATCCCGTAAGAGCTGACAGCGATCTCTTTCGGCCGAAAGACACGCATCAGACGTTTCAGAACCTGAGCCGCGATGGGTACAAGCGCCATACGGGCCGAGGACGTCCCGGTATGCTGCCGCACCTCGTCCAGATCGACCTCTTCGATCCATTTCAGGGTCTTGGCCAGCGACTTTGGCGTCATCCGATATTCATGCAGAACGGTCAGGGGATAGCCGCGGCGTTCCATGTCCAGACGAGCAATGGCACGCCACGATCCGCCCACAAGGAATAGACGTTTGTGGTCGGTCCCCATTTCGTCGGCCAATTCATCCACCACGCGTGCAATCTCGGTCTTCAGACCTTTTTTGCCACCAGGCACGCCCGCCAGTTTCAGGGGGCCAAGCGGCGAGGTGACGCGTTTGCCGACTTCTCCGTCTCGGATATGGGCCAATTCCAGTGACGAACCGCCGATGTCGCACATCAGCCCCTGCGCTTCGGGCCAGCCCAACAGAACACCTTGCGCGGACAGACGAGCTTCTTCCTCGCCATCGATGACATAAAGTTCCAGCCCGGTTTCGCGCAGAACCTGTTCGCGGAAGTCTGGGCCATCTTCGGCGTCGCGCACCGCAGCGGTTGCGACAGCCGATAGCGGGCCAAGATCCATGCCATCTGCTAGTCGTTGAAAGCGTTTGATGGCCGACAGGGCGCGGGCGCGGCCTTCAGGATGCAAGTGGCCGGTTTCGGCAATACCACGTCCCAAGCCACAGAGGATCTTTTCGTTGAAGAAATAGGCAGGCGATCGGGCAGCCCCGTCAAACACCACCAAACGGACGGAGTTCGACCCTACATCCACAACGCCAACGCGGCTAAGCCTGCGGGCCGAAGGGTCATCAAACAGTGGTCGTCCAAACGGGCCCCAATCGTCCCCGGTATCGCCACGTCCGTCCATAGAATCCCCCAGTGTCAGTACGGGTACTTTAGCGACGCCTCAGACATATCTCAATCTTGTGAATGCGTTAGTTCGGGAACATCCGACGCCCCGGCGGTCCCACGACCAGACAGGGATGGGTTTTCCATGAAGAAACGGTGGCAGTTGAACGGACGTTCGATCGCGTTCAGATCCGCACGGGAGAATTTTCCGTCCGATCCCATGACCCAGCTTTGTGCCACATCGGCAAGGTTGGCTGCCATAATCTGGCTGACAATTTGGGCTTTCACGGTGGCGTTCTTAATCTCGACCAGCGTTTCAACGCGCCGGTTCAGGTTGCGCCCCATCCAGTCAGCAGATGACATGTAGACCCTTGCCTTTTTCGACGGCAAGCCATGGCCATTTCCGAAACAGACGATGCGCGAATGCTCTAGGAATCGGCCCACGATGGATTTGACCCGGATGTTTTCCGACAGGCCCTTGATGCCGGGGCGAAGTCCGCAGATCCCGCGGACTACAAGGCTGATCTTCACACCCGCTTGGCTGGCTTCGTAAAGCGCGTCAATCACGTCCGGTTCGACCAAAGAGTTCATTTTGGCCCAGATTTGTGCGGGCTTGCCCGCTTTGGCATGTTCGGCCTCGTCCTGGATGCGCTTAATCAGGGTCGATTTCAGATCCAGAGGTGAAATTGCAAGGTTTTCAAGGCTTTGCGGTTCGGCGTAACCGGACAGATAGTTGAAGACCCGCGTTGCATCGCGCCCTAGAGCGGTGTCACAGGTGAACAGGCTTAGGTCGGTGTAGATCCGCGCCGTGATCGGGTGATAGTTCCCGGTGCCATAGTGGGTATAGGTGACAAGCTCGTCCCCCTCGCGCCGCACCACAGTCGAGATTTTGGCGTGGGTTTTGTAGTTGATGAATCCATAGGTCACATGCGCGCCGGCACGCTCTAGTCGTCGGGACTGACGGATGTTGGCCGCTTCGTCAAAACGGGCCTTCAGCTCGACCAGAGCGGTGACAGATTTGCCATCCTCGGCTGCCTCACACAACGCCTTAACGATCGGGCTGTCATGGGAGGTTCGGTAAAGCGTCTGCTTGATCGCAACGACATTGGGGTCACGCGCGGCCTGATGCAGGAAGCGGACCACCATGTCGAAGGTTTCATAGGGGTGGTGCAGCAGCATGTCCTTTTGCCGGATGGCGGCGAACATATCGCCTTCGTGGTCCTGCACCCGTTCGGGTACGCGCGGGGTGAAGCTGGGCCACAGAAGGTCCGAACGCTCTTTCAGGACCAGCTCGCTCAGATCAGCCATGCCGATCATGCCCTTCACCTCGACGATTTGGTGGCCGGTGATGTTCAGCTCGCGCTTGATCATCGACAGAAGGACAGACGGTGCCCCCGATGTGATCTTTAGGCGCACGACCTCGCCGCGGCGACGGCGTTTCAGGGCGGTTTCGAATTCGCGGACCAAATCTTCGGCCTCGTCTTCCACCTCAAGATCGCTGTCGCGCAGGATGCGGAAGGCGCAATGTCCCTTTTCCACGTATCCGGGGAAGAGCTGGCCCAGATGTTCCAGCAGCAAATCTTCAAGCGGAAGGAAGCGGAATTGGCCGTCTTCGGCGGGTAGTGGGACGAAGCGGTCGATCTGATGTGGGATCGGCAACAACGCCTTCAGCTTCTGTTTGTCCTTAGCGCGTTCCAGCTGCAGAGCCAGCGAATAGCCGGTGTTTGGAATGAAGGGGAACGGGTGGGCCGGGTCGATAGCCAGCGGCGACAGAACCGGGAAAACCTGCGTTAGAAACACATGGTCCAGATGGGCGCGGTCGGCATCGGTTAGGTCATCACGCCGGGCGATGATAATGCCCTGCTTACGCATTTCGCCTGACAGGATTTCAAAGACCGATTGCTGACGTGCCATCAGAGCGCGGGCGTCGGCGTCGATCAGCTTCAACTGCTCGGCTGGGCTAAGACCATCGGAGGCCGGGGTCGACACGCCCTCGCGGACCAGCTCGCGCAGGCCGGCGACGCGTACGGTATAAAACTCGTCGAGGTTCGCCGCCGAGATCGACAGAAAGCGTAACCGCTCCAGTAGCGGAACACGATTGTTTTCAGCTTCTTCCAGCACACGCCAGTTGAACCCCAACCAGCTTAGCTCTCGATTGAAGAACCGTTTGGAACCGGCAAAATCATCCGCGGGCAAAGTCGTTGCGGGCGGGAAGTCGGCCGATAAGAAGTCGGCAAGGGGAAGCTGGGGTACTTTGGGCGTATTCATGGCGGCACTCTATCGCGGGAAAGTGTGACGGGAAGGTGACGTTATGCCCTGTTTTCCGGGTCATTGTCCAGAACGCGTGCAGCCAGTGTGCGGGTTAGGGCGCGACCTTCCGACAGCGCCGCCTGATCCAGAACCGAGACAAGGCGCGCGGCTTCCTCCAGCGAACGTTCCATTCGCGGCAATAGATAGTCGATCAGGTTGGCTGGTACCGTGATCTGACGATCGTGGAACAGTTTGACCAAGACGGCAGAAAGCAACATGTCGTCAGGTGGATCGAGGCGGGTTAGGGTTGTGCCTTCCATCCGGCTGCGCAGATCAGGCAGGTTTAGACCCCATCGGGACGGAGCCGTGCGGGCGGTGATCATAAGCGCGCCACCTTCGGCCAGTACCAGATTGTGCAGATGGAACAGGGCATTTTCCGCGTCGGAATTGCCTGCGATCTGATCAGCGTCTTCAAGCGCAACGGAATGTCCGGCCAAATCCTCGATCTTGATTTGAGGCAAGGCGGTCGCCGGAAGGATTTGCGCGCCGGACAGCCCTGCCCAAACATGGGTCAGGTGAGTTTTTCCGGTGCCGGCCTCGCCTGCTAAAACAAGCTTTCGGTTGGGCCAGTTCTGCCAGCTTTCGATCGTCGCCATAGCGTTGGCATTTGATGGCGTGACAAGGAAATCATCCAGCCCCTGCGCGGGGCGCGCGGGCAAGTCAAAGGTTAGTTGTTCGGGCATCAGTCCGCTATGTCCTCGTCCAGCGCGGCTTGTTGCCCGGCGATACCTTGGTACAGCCGCCCGGTCTGGTATTTGGCGATGAAGAAACGGGTGACAACGCCGATGACGGCGGCAACCGGTACAGCGACCAGCATGCCGACAAATCCGAACAGCGACCCGAAGACTGACAGGGCAAACATCAGCCAAACCGGGTGCAGACCAACAGAGCTGCCTACCAATTTCGGGGTCAGGATGTTGCCCTCAAAGAATTGGCCCAAAACGAAGATCACAGCAACGGCCCCAAGGCTCCACCATTCGCCCCAGAATTGGAACAGACCCAGCCCGATCGCCAAGGCACCGCCAACCAGCGCGCCCACATAGGGGATAAAGGTGATGAGCCCCGCGATGAAGCCAACGACAAGGCCGAAGTTCAGGCCAACCAGCATCAGGGCCACGGCGTAATAGGTGCCAAGCACGATGCAAACCGACCCTTGCCCGCGAATGAAGCTGGCCAAGGTACGGTCAATTTCGCTGGCGATCTGGCGAATGGCAGGGCGGTGATCCAAGGGCAAAAAACTATCGACCTTCGCGACCATCCGGTCCCAGTCGAGCAGCATATAGAAGGCCACAACCGGCGTGACCACCAAAAGGATCACGATGTTGATGACGCTCATCGCCGAGGACAACAGCGTGCCAACCAGCTCGCCCCCACGTTCTTGAATTTTCTGGCCCAAGCTTTCCAGCGACTGCCGCATGGTCGAGTTTTCGTCCATCAGCGACGGGAAGCGTTCTGTCAGGAATGCTTGTAGCTCACGCAGTAGATCAGGTGCGGCGTTGGCCAGCGCAACGGCTTGCGACACAAGGGTCGGTATCACCAAAAGGAAGCCCAAGATTACGACCAAGACCGCAATAAGCGAGATCACGACAGTTGCAAGCACGCGTGACATTCCAGCCTTTTCAAGCCGGTCGGCCACAGGGTCTAGGAAATAGGCAATCGCGCCCCCAAGAATGAAGGGCATGATCACATCGCCCAGAAACCACAGGGCAAGGGCCAAAATGGCAATGACAATCGACCAGTATTTGGCCTGCGTCTGAACGGGAAGCGGCATATCGGCTCCGGTAAATGAACTTATCTCTATGTCGCCCAAGCCAACGAGTATTTCAAGGGCAGGGCAGAATATGCGGGCAGAGGCTATCGGCAGGAATTCGCGCCACTTTTTTATATCGGCTTGCGCTTGGGCAGCCAGTAGGCGTCAATATGAGCTGTCAGACCATGAAAGGATACCCCATGAACAAGACAGCAGTTGCAGCTATTGCCATGTCACTGTTGCTTGCCGCGTGCGAGGGACACCAGTACGAACCGAAAGAGCCGGGGGTAACCGTGTCAGGAGAGGCAGGATTTGGGGTTGTCTATGAAGACGGCAAGACCAAGCCGCACACCACAACCACTTTGAATGTTAGCATGGGTGGATCAATTTGATCGCGGTTTGTGACCCTCGCTTTTAGCGTAGTTTGGGCGATTGATGCATTTGTGGTAGAATTCCCCATTTAGAATTGGGAGATTTCAAATGCGTATTACTCTTGCCTTATTGGCTCTGCTGATCGCCACGCCGACACACGCAGGTGTATTCCAGACGCCCGCAGGTGGGTGGGGCGTTACTGCGCCAGATGTGCCGTCACCTCGTCCACGCCCGAAACATCCCTAATAAATCGGATTGCGACATGTGGTCTGTTGACCCTGTCCCTCAATCTGAATTCATCAAGTCGATTGCCCCCGCGCTTCCTTTGTCATAAGTCGAAACAAAGCTTATGACACAAAGGACAGCAGATGCGCCTGACCCGCTATTTCTTGCCCGTGCTGAAAGAAACCCCAGCTGACGCCCAGATCGTTAGCCACCGTTACATGCTGCGGGCTGGCATGATCAAACAGCAAGCCGCTGGGATTTACACTTGGCTGCCGCTTGGATTTAAAGTCCTGCGCAAGATTGAAAACATCGTGCACGAGGAACAGATCCGCGCGGGTCACATTCCGATGCAGATGGCCACGATCCAGCCCGCCGACCTGTGGCGCGAAAGCGGTCGCTATGACGATTATGGCGAAGAGATGCTGCGCATCGAAGACCGCCACGGCCGCGACATGCTTTATGGTCCCACCAATGAAGAGGTCATCACCGATGTCTTCCGCTCGAACGTGTCGAGCTACAAAGACCTGCCGCTGACGCTCTACCAAATCCAATGGAAATTCCGCGATGAGATCCGTCCGCGTTTCGGCGTGATGCGTGGCCGTGAGTTCTATATGAAGGACGGCTATAACTTTGACCTGACCAAGGAAGACGCGCTGCACGCCTATAACCGTCACCTTGTCAGCTATCTGCGCACCTACGAACGTATGGGCCTGCAAGCCATTCCGATGCGCGCCGACGGTGGCCCGATTGGTGGCGACTATACGCACGAATTCCTAGTGCTGGCCGAAACTGGCGAAAGTGAAGTGTTCTATGACAGCGCCGTCACCGATCTGACCTTTGGCGATCGTGCGATCGACTATGATAGCGTTGAGCAGTGTCAGGGCGTTCTGGAAGAGTTCACGTCGAAATATGCGCGCACCGATGAAACCCATGACGAAGCCATCTTCAATGAGGTGCCGGAAGAGCGTCGCCGCGTGGCACGCGGGATCGAAGTCGGTCAGATCTTCTACTTCGGCACCAAGTATTCCGAAAGCATGGGCGCCAAGGTGATCGACAGTGAACAGAAGCAGGTGCCGGTCCACATGGGCTCGCACGGGATTGGTGTCAGCCGTCTGCTGGGCGCGATCATCGAAGCGTCGCATGATGATAACGGCATCATCTGGCCAGAGGGTGTAACCCCCTTCCACTGTGGTATCGTGAACCTGAAACAGGGTGACGAGGCTGCGGACGAGGCCTGTGAGGCGCTCTACAAGGCGCTGACCAACGCGGGTCTTGAGCCGCTTTATGATGACCGTAAAGAGCGCGCAGGCGGCAAGTTCGCCACCATGGATCTGATCGGTCTTCCGTGGCGCATCACCGTGGGCCCGCGTGGCCTGAAGAACGGCGTGGTCGAAGTGACCAGCCGCCGTACCGGTGAAAGCGAAGAGATGACGCCGGAAGCGGCCGTTGCCAAGATCATCGAGATCTACGAGCCGCACCGCGTGACTGGCCTGTAAAAAAATAGCCGACAAGATTGAAAAGCCCTCGGATCTCCGGGGGCTTTTTTCATTGCGAGCAACGGGGACCAAGCCGTGAATTAGCCCCTTTGACGGAGGAAGCTGCCCTGCGGTAGTGTTTGGGAAAACACAACACACAAGTGAGAGCAGACCATGATCCGAACTTTGGCCATGATTGGCGGCTTGGCAGGCGCCGTGGCGCTCAGCCAATTCCCCGAGTTTTCGCAGCAGTATATGCAGCGCCTGTCTGGTGCGCGGACCGAGTTGAAGGTGATAACCGCCGGGTTTGATCTGACTGCGAAAGCGGCGGGGTACACCCGTGATGAGGCGCTAGACAAGATGGGTGGATCGGACTTCCAGAATGATCTTCGCGACCAGATGCAGGACAATTTTAGTCGCTATGAGCGGTTGGATGCGTCCTATGCATCATTGAAGGGCACCGAGCCCCTGATGCGCCTGACCAAGCTTTGGCATTTCCGGGATGCAGATCTGGTAGAGCGCACTTGGAACGAATATCGCCCAGCAATCCCTGTGACCGCGGACGGTATTTTGTGTGCTGGGATCGGTTATGTGGGGGGGTGGCTGATCGTGTCCCTGCTTCTGGGCGCGTTTCTCCGCCCGTTCCGCAAACTGGCCTGAGTTGCCCTTTCAGGGCACGCTGCGTGGCTTAGAAATTATAGTTCAGACCCAGCTTCAGTGTGTGGAACAGCGGCGTTGCCAAGGTGGTGTTTCCTGCACCATCCGTCAGCTCGTCCTTGCCGAAATTGACGTATTCATATTCACCCGTCAGCGTCCAGCGGTCCGAAATTGGGCGCTCGAAGCCCACCCCAAGGATATAGCCATTGGTTGAATAGGTTTCATCGAAGGAAATCGGACCGTTCCCACCGCTTCCAGTGACTTCATAGTCAAACTCCGCGCGCGACAGCCCGACAGTCGCATAGACGAAAGAGTCAAAAATCGGCATGATCGTTCCGGCTTTGACGCGCAGAGACAACGCATGGTTCAGCTTGGTCGACGCACGGTAGTTCCCGTTTGTGATGGTATCCTCGACATAGCCGCCCTCGACGGCAAGTTCGCTGCCAACGATGAAATCCGCAAACTGCCAACGATAGCCCGCACGCAGAGACCCGTTCCAGCCACTGATGTCCAAATCTCCTAGGTTGAACGGCGCGCCTACGCTGGGTTCAATCCCGACCCTGTCGCCGCCGGGGAAGTGATAGCCAATTGTCCCACCAACATAAGCCCCTTCCCACGGGGTTAGGTCTTCATAAACTACGGCAGCGTCCACGGCTGGATCGTTCAAGGAACCGGCGTTGGAAAGTCCGGGAATGAGAAGAAATGTAACGGCGGTCAGAAAGCTGGCAGGCTTCATCATGGGACAACACTCTTGGTCAATCGTAGAAAAAGATGGACCATTTTTAGCTACAAAATGTTGCGGTGGGAAACTGTTTTTTCCCATATCTAGTGTGGGGGGGAGAGCGCGACGTGGTGGGCGCAGGCTTTGTTGGTTTCCGGTCCAGACAGGGTGCCTAAACGAAAAATGTCGCCAAAATGAAAGCCGCCCGCGATGATCGGGCGGGCGGCATCCTGAAACTGTTGAAAAAGGATTAGGCCTGGCGTGGCGTGATGCGGTTCACGTGGCCCATCTTGCGTCCGGGCTTCACCTCGGCCTTGCCATAGAGATGCAGCGAGGCATTCCCTTCGCGTGCGATCTCGGGCACCCGGTCCATGTCGTCACCGATGAGATTCTCCATCACCACGTCCGCATAGCGCGATCCGTCGCCCAGCGGCCAACCTGCTACGGCACGGATGTGCTGTTCGAACTGGTCGATGGTGCAACCCTGTTGGGTCCAGTGGCCAGAATTGTGCACGCGCGGGGCGATCTCGTTCACGATCAGCCCTTGCGGTGTGACGAACAGCTCGACCCCCATGACACCTACGTAGTCCAGCGCGTTCAGGATGTTGGCCGCTAGCAGCACAGCGTCCATCCGCTGCGAGGCGGTCAGGGTTGCGGGCACAGTCGTGGTGTCCAGAATGCCGTCCTTATGGACGTTCTCGCCGGGATCAAAGCAGGCGACGTCTCCTCCGATGCCGCGTGCGGCAATCACGCTGACCTCGTGGGTGAAGGTCACAAAGCCCTCCAGCACGGCGGGTGCGCCCTGCATATCGGCCAGCGCCACATCTGCATCCGCGTCTGATTTCAGCCGCGCCTGCCCCTTGCCGTCATAGCCAAAGCGACGGGTCTTCAGGATGGAAGGTGCGCCAATCTGTGCAACCGCCGCTGCCATATCCTCGGCGCTTTCCACATTCGCATAAGGTGCGACTTTCAGGCCCAGACCGGACAGGAAGTCCTTCTCGGTCAGGCGATCTTGGCTGACGCGCAGAGCCTCGCGACCGGGGCGAATTGGCTTGTGAGCTTCCAACGCGTCCAGCGCGGTGGTCGGGATATTTTCAAATTCATAGGTGATGACGTCGACAGAAGCGGCAAAGGCCTCAAGCGCGGCAATGTCGTCATAACCTGCAGTGGTCACGCGATCGGCGACCTGACCGGCGGGCGGGTTGGCACCCGGCTCGAAGATATGCGTTTTGAAGCCCAAACGGGACGCCGCGACCGACAACATGCGGCCTAGCTGACCACCGCCAAGAATACCAATGATGGCGCCGGTAGGAAGCATATCAGTCATCGCTTGGTTCATCCGGGATCGAGGCGGACAACGCATCGCGCCATTCATCCAGCCGTTTTGCAAGGTCCGCGTCCGATACGGCGAGAATGCCAGCGGCCATTAGGCCCGCATTAGCCGCTCCGGCTGCGCCGATGGCCATGGTCGCAACCGGGAAACCCTTGGGCATCTGAACGATGGAGTAAAGGCTGTCGACACCGGATAGGGCGCGCGTTTGCACGGGGACGCCAACGACGGGCACACGGGTTTTCGACGCCATCATGCCCGGCAGGTGGGCAGCCCCGCCCGCGCCTGCGATGATCACATGCAATCCGCGATCTGCAGCGGTCTTGCCATAATCCCACAAACGGTCCGGGGTGCGGTGCGCCGAGACGATCTTGGTCTCATAGGCAATGCCCAGCTCGTCCAAAATGGTGGCGGCTTCCTTCATCGTGGGCCAGTCCGACTGGCTGCCCATAATGATCCCGACTTTCACGTCCGTCATGTGTCCCTCGCATCCCTTGCGTCAGTTGGCGTTTCCATACAGGCTTCACGCCCCTTGATGCAATGCTGCGTTGCAGTCAGGCGATGATATCCGGGGTCAATTTGTCCTCGATCCGGGCGATTTTGTCTTTCAGGGCCAGTTTCTGCTTTTTCAAGCGGCGCAGGCGCAGCTGATCCGCCCGCCCGCTTTCCTCAAGCGCGTGGATGGCTTCGTCCAGATCCCGATGTTCGGCGCGGAAGACCTCGAGCTCCACACGGAGCACGTCGTCGGTCTTCATTTCTTTGGCATTGCTCATTTTCGAGTCGTTCTTGTTGAGTGGTCGACTGACCATAACGCCAGCCGGGGCCAATCGCCAAGTAAAAGCCGCCTTGCAACTGGTTGGAGGGACAACCATATTCAATAAATGGTCGCCTGCGGGGGTCATATGAAACGTGTCGCTTATTCAAGGACGTGTCGATGACAAAAGTAAGCTTGGGAACGCATCCCTTTTTGTTGGGTTTTGAGCAGCTGGAACGCATGGTCGAACAGGCCGCGAAATCCGGCAAAGATGGCTATCCCCCTTTCAATATCGAACAGGTTTCAGACTGGGCCTATCGGATCACGCTGGCCGTGGCGGGGTTCGCTGATGAGGATCTGTCGATCACGGTTGAAAACGCCAAGCTGGTGATCCGCGGATCACAAGGCGACACGGGCGAGGGCCGAGTGTTTCTACATCGGGGCATCGCAGGGCGCCAGTTCATGAAAAGCTTCGTGCTGGCTGAAGGGGTCGAGGTGGTTGGCGCCAAGACCGAGAACGGCCTTCTGCATATTGATCTTGAACGCGCCGAGCCGGAAACGGTGGTTCAGACCATCACGATCAACAAAGCGTAAAACCAGCGTTCGGGCGAAATCGGCCCACCGTCACGCAACATCACAGAATCATGCTATTCTTCCAAAAGTTGATTTCAGGAGGAATTTGTCATGGCCCGTGCGAATATGCGTGATCTAAGCTTTGCGACGATCAATCTTTTCAACCTGCAGGTTCCCGGTGGGATCACTTATTCCAACCGACCGCATATCGAAGATGACGCGGAAGGCCGCGCTTACTATCAGCGCAAAATCAAGTGGACTGCCGCGCGGTTGAAAGAAGTCGATGCCGAGATCATCGGGTTTCAAGAACTCTGGTCCGTTCTGGCCTTGCGCGAGTGCTTTGCCGAGGCCGGGTTAACCAACGATTATGACCTCGTGGCGCGGGATGCGCCGGGGCGGGGGCGGCCTCAGGTCGCGTTGGCAGTGCGAAAGGATCGGCACGGTGGGACACAACTGGTCGAGGGTGGCTGGCACGCCGACTTCCCACCTCAGTTCCGGTTCGACAAAGTGCGCGAGACCGCAGGCGCCGAAGAAGAGATCACCATCACCATCAACAAATTCTCTCGCCCGCTGCTAGTCGCTAAAATCCAACCGGAAGGGGATAGCCCGACCCCGCCAGAAGTCACGGTTGTGGTGGCGCATCTGAAGTCCAAAGGCCCGGCCCGCGTATCCTTCGCCCAACCACAACCGATCATCCTGCAACACCACGCCAAACACGCGAAATCCACATTGGCCCATATGCGGCGCGTGATGGAAGCGGGCGCGCTTCGGGTGCTTCTGGATGGTTGGATGAAATCGGAGGACGAAAACGACATCTCGCCCACCATCGTGATGGGGGATCTGAATGATGACACAATGTCCGTAACGAACGAACTGATCTCAGACCAACCCACCTATCGCGTCGTGCAGAAAAGCCGCGCGGGGCTGACATCCGACAAGGGGCTTTATTCGGTCGAACGCCTGCAACAATACCGCTCGATGCGGCACGTCTATTACACCCATGTCTACAAACATAAGCGCGAAAGCTTGGACCATATTCTGGTCAGCGAGGAATTCTATGATCATTCCCGCAAACGGCTTTGGTCCTTCCGCGAGATGGAAGTGATCAACGACCACTTGAACCGCGAAAGCTTCGAGGAAGAATTGGGCGCGTCCGACCACGGGATCGTTAAAGCCTATTTCGACTGGAACCCGATGCCGGATGGGCTGAGCAGCTAGCACCCCTCATTTTCTTACCCGAAATATCCTGGGGGAGTGGGAAGGCCCAGCGGGCCTTCACGCGGGGGCAAAGCCCCCCAAACAAAAAAGCCCGGCGCGATGGCCGGGCTTTTCCTTGGATGTGTTTCCGATCAGGCTTTCACCAGACCCATGCTTTCCAGTTTCAGCAAAACCTGGTGGGCGCAGTTGTCGACGTCGACGTTTTCAGTCTCGACCGACAGTTCCGGGTTGGCCGGTACGTCATAGGGATCCGAGATGCCGGTGAACTCTTTGATCTTGCCTTCGCGGGCCAGCTTATACAGGCCCTTGCGATCACGGCGTTCGCACTCCTCGATCGAGGTTGCGACGTGCACCTCGACGAAGGCACCGAAGGACTCGATGTCTTCACGCACGGCACGACGCGTTGTCGCATATGGCGCGATAGGCGCACAGATCGCGATACCACCGTTCTTGGTGATCTCTGAAGCGACATAGCCGATGCGGCGGATGTTCAGGTCGCGGTGCTCTTTCGAGAAGCCAAGCTCGCTCGACAGGTTTTTACGAACAATATCACCATCCAGCAGCGTCACGGGGCGACCGCCCTGTTCCATCAGCTTCACCATCAGTGCGTTGGCGATGGTCGACTTGCCCGAGCCCGAGAAGCCGGTGAAGAACACAGTGAAACCTTGCTTGGCGCGTGGCGGCTTGGTGCGGCGCAGCTCTTTGACCACTTCCGGGAACGAGAACCACTCGGGGATCTCAAGGCCTTCCGACAAGCGGCGGCGAAGTTCGGTGCCCGAGATGTTCAGGATGGTAACGTCGTCACGATCCTTGATTTCGTCATTGGGTTCGTATTGAGCGCGTTCCTGCACGTACACCATGTGCTTGAAGTCGACCATTTCACAGCCGATCTCTGACTGGTTGGTACGGTACAATTCTTGTGCGTCATACGGGCCATAGAAGTCGTCACCAGCCGAGTTTTTGCCGGGTCCAGCGTGGTCGCGACCAACGATGAAGTGGGTGCAGCCGTGGTTGGCGCGGATCAGGCCGTGCCATACTGCTTCACGCGGTCCTGCCATGCGCATGGCGAGGTTCAGAAGGCTCATCGAGGTGGTCGATGCCGGGTATTTGTCCAGAACGGCCTCGTAGCAGCGTACGCGGGTGAAGTGGTCCACATCGCCCGGCTTGGTCATGCCGACAACTGGGTGGATCAGCAGGTTGGCCTGTGCCTCTTTCGCGGCGCGGAAGGTCAGTTCCTGGTGCGCGCGGTGCAGCGGGTTACGCGTCTGGAAGGCCACAACCTTGCGCCAGCCCAGCTTACGGAAATAGGCGCGCAGCTCGTTCGGGGTGTCGCGGCGACCGCGGAAGTCATAGTGAACAGGCTGTTGGATACCAACAACTGGACCACCCAGATAGATTTTGCCAGCTTGGTTGTGCAGATAGTTCACAGCCGGGTGGGCGTCGTCGTCAGCGCCAAAGACCTTTTCGGCTTCGCGGGCCTTGTTGGGCTCCCAGCGGTCGGTCACGGTCATGGTCGCCAGAATAACGCCTTCCTGATCGCGCAGGGCGATGTCCTGACCCAGTTCAATGGACTGGGCGAAGTCTTCCGACACGTCCAGCGTGATCGGCATCGGCCACAGAGACCCGTCTGCCAAGCGCATGTTTTCTACGACACCGTCATAGTCTTCCTCGGTCAGGAAGCCTTTCAGCGGGTTGAAGCCGCCATTCATCAGAAGTTCAAGGTCACAGATCTGGCGCGGGGTCAGGTCATGGCTGGTCAGGTCAGCAGCTTCGACTTTCAGCTTCTGTGCGCTTTCGTGGCTGACATAAAGCTCGGGAATAGGAGCGAGGTTGTGTTCCATAAGATTGGTCCTGTGTTTAAGCGGAACCAGGCCGCTGGTTGTACCGGTTAGTTCCGCGTGCAATGCGTCATATTCTGCAAGCTTGCGGTTCAAAAAAATGTCTGTGAGCCGCACTTTCTCGGAAGCTCCGCGCGCAGTCAGCGAATAGGCAAACCGCTGGCGTTTGTCCGGGCCACCCCGTTCGCTGATAGTGATCAGCCCGGCATCGACCGCGGCGCGTAGCAGAGCATTCAACCGACCCAGTGAAATCCCGATGGCCGAAGCCGTCGCGCGTTGCGATGCTTCGGGCGCCGTATCCAGCTGGCGCAGGAGGCGGAAAAGCTGATCCTCTTCCTCGGGGCTAGGTTTTGTCTCGGTTGACGACATATCACGCGACTCAAAGTGTGTTCACGCGTGAACGCATTGCATGAATTGGCCGCTGGGCAAAGGGATATTTCGGCAGAATTCTAATTTGCGGGGAATGTCGTTCAATCTGTGGGGATTGGGAAACAGTGTTTCGCAATAGAGTGTGATGACAGGACATTCGCGCAGTGCGAAGCATTAAAAAAAGGCGGCCAAATGGCCGCCTTTGTGATTTGCTTAGCGATAGCCGCCGTTTATTCGTTCTCAGACAGGAAATGCTCGGCTTCCAGCGCGGCCATGCAGCCCATCCCGGCCGAGGTCACGGCCTGGCGGTATTTGTGGTCTGTTAGGTCGCCCGCAGCAAAGACGCCGGGAACGGAGGTTGCGGTCGAGTCCGGTTTGGTCACGACATAGCCACCCATGTGAGTCTCAAGCGTGTCCTTCACCAGTTCGTTGGCAGGTGCGTGGCCGATGGCGATGAAAACACCTTTGGCCGGGATCTCGGTGATCTCTCCGGTGTCCACGTGTTTGGCTCGCACGCCAGTGACGCCCAGCGGATTTTCGTCGCCCACGACCTCTTCCAGCGTGTGATCCCACAGGGGTACGATCTTTTCGTTCTTCATCAGACGGTCGATCAGGATTTTTTCCGCGCGCAGCGTGTCGCGGCGGTGGATCAGCGTCACTTTCGAGGCAAACTTGGTCAGGAATAGCGCTTCTTCCACAGCAGTGTTGCCGCCGCCGACCACAACGATTTCCTCGCCGCGATAGAAGAATCCATCACAGGTCGCGCAGGCCGAAACGCCGAAGCCCTTGAACTTCTCTTCGCTCTCCAGCCCCAGCCATTTGGCGCGTGCGCCGGTGGCCAGAATGACGGCATCGGCGGTATAGGTCGTGCCGCTGTCGCCCTTGGCAGTGAAAGGGCGTTTTGAGATTTCCAGATCCACGATGATATCGCCAATCACCTCGGTTCCCATCGCGCGTGCGTGCTCTTCCATCTTCATCATCAGCTCGGGGCCTTGGATGTCGACGAAGCTGGGATAGTTCTCGACCTCGGTCGTGGTGGTCAGCTGGCCACCCGGCTCCATCCCTTGCACAAGGATCGGGTCCAGCAGTGCGCGCGAGGCGTAAACCCCTGCGGTGTAACCAGCGGGGCCGGAGCCGATGATCAGAACTTTGGTGTGGCGGGTCTCGGACATGGAGTATTCCTTGAGCAATCTGGTTTCGTGACGCATATAAGCGAGCCGGGTCTGTATTGAAAGGCCCCAGCCAGTTGGTATCACCGCCCTGTGACCGCATAGGCGACGATCCTTCAAGAAATGATGTTGCGCGAGTGCGAAAGATTGTTGCGCAATGCATCATGTAGATGTAATCTCTGCGCAATTTCCGATCGAATGTCGCCCATCGGCGCGCCGCCGGATGCTCATCAGAAGGCAATTCAATGTCCGCAAGCAAACTTGACCCTATCGACCGTATGATTCTGGCCGAACTTCAGGCCGATGGTCGCATGACCAACGTGGAACTGGCCAAACGTGTCGGGATTTCCGCGCCGCCCTGTCTGCGGCGCGTGCGTACGCTGGAAGAACATGGGTTGATCCGGGGCTATCATGCCGATGTTGACGCCCGTGCGCTGGGCTTCGAGGTGCAGGTTTTTGCAATGGTTGGGCTGGTCAGTCAGGCCGAGGTCGATCTGTCCGCGTTCGAAGAGCAGTGCCGCGACTGGCCACTGGTTCGCGAATGCCACATGCTGAACGGCGAGGTGGACTTCATCCTGAAATGCGTCGCGCCCGATCTGTCGACTTTCCAAAGTTTCCTGACCGAGCAACTGACCTCGGCCGAGAATGTGGCGTCGGTGAAGACCTCGCTGGTCATTCGTGGGGCCAAGGACGAACCGGGCGTGCCGTTTGACGTGCTGGAAGCGCGGATGGAAGATACGCCGTAAGCACTTCGATTTTGTCGAGAGATGGAATGCCGCCCACATCGTTGGCGGCATTTTTGTTTGGCGCGTTACAGTCGGATGGCCGAGATCAGCCGCCCGTAATCCGGCTCGCTCCGGTGGCAAGTGCGGCGATAGGAATAGAAGCGATCAGGATCGGAATAAGTGCAATGCCCGGTCCATTCTGCATGTTTGATTCCGGCGGCGTTCAGGCGATGCAAGCCAAAGCTGGGCAGATCGAACATGGCGCGGTCGCCCTTACCATCGGTGAAGAAGCGGTCATAGCTGTTGTCGTGGCCAATGAACTCTTCGCGGAACTCGGGGCCGACCTCATAGGCGTCAGGACTGATCGTTGGGCCAATCACGGCGGTGATGTTGGCGCGCGTCGCGCCAAGCGCCTCCATGGCGTCCAGCGTGGCTTCCAAGACGCCACCAATTGCGCCTTTCCAGCCTGCATGGGCCGCGCCGATTACGCCGGCTTCGGGGTCCGAGAATAGGACCGGCTGGCAATCGGCCGTGAGGATCGACAGGGCAAGCCCGGGCGTGGCGGTCACGACCGCGTCCGCGTGGGGTTTGTCACCGGTCATGGGACCGTCTGCGACAACGACATCGGGTGAATGCACCTGATAGACGCCGCACAGATGGCTTGGGGCCACGTCCAGCGCCTGCGCCACGCGGTCCTTGTTGATCTGCACCAGCTCGGCCTGATCCTTGCTTCCGCTGCCGCAATTCAGCCCCGCATAAACGCCCGAGGAAGCACCGCCCTTGCGGGTGAAGAATCCGTGCCGCGTTTGGCGAAGGGCATCAGAGGTCAGGATCTCAAGTGTCATCCGGATGGGCCTGCGTCTGGTTGCGTTGAAGGCCGGGAAGATCGGGCGCATCGGCGCGAGTCAGTCCCAGCACTTTGAAGAGCGTCCCCATTTCGTCCGGGTGCGTCAAGCGGCGGTGTGCAGCAATGTGGCTGTCCAGCGCGTCCCCGCTGAGCTTTCCGGCCAAGGCTTGTGCGCGGGCGGTGATCCCCAGCCGCTCTAGATACACGCCTTGCGGGGTGAGTTGATGTGGAGACAAAGGGGCGGCGGCGTGTGCCAGTGCTTCGAAATCGACATGGGCGGTCAGGTCCGCATCGCCGGGCGTTTCTAGCGGCGATACGGGCGCGTGATCCTTCAATGCTTGAAATGTATCCCCGATGGAACGCCAATCGCCGTAGTCGATGATCAAGGCCGCGCCGCCGTGTGTATCGATGAAACCCGCCAGCTTGGCCATGACGCCTTGGGCCGGGGCGCAGATCTCGACCACGTCGCCGTCTTGCGTGTCACCCAGACGGTGATCCAGCGCAGGGACGGGCAGGGGGGCGGTCAGCCCCATGGCGAGCGCATCGCTATCGAGCCCCACCTGACACTCTCGCCAACCGTCACCATCGCGCTGGTATTGACAGATGGGGAGCGCGTCGAAGAACTCGTTCGCTACAAGGAACAGCGGTGCGTCGGGCAGGGTGCCGATGCTGTCGTGATGGGTGACAGAGGTCGGGGCAAGGCGCTCGATCTGGCGGGTGCGCAATACGGGCGAGGCTTCGACCAGATGCACCTGAGCGGCGGCGTGAAACCCTGTCACGCCTTTGGTGGCGCGCAGGATGTCGGCCATCAGCGTGCCGCGTCCCGGCCCAAGCTCGGCCAGCGTGAACGGCGTGGGTGCGCCCTGATCCATCCATGCTTGCGCCAGTGCAAGTCCCAGCATTTCGCCAAACATCTGGCTGATCTCGGGCGCCGTGGTGAAATCGCCTTTTGCGCCGAACGGGTCGCGGGTTGCGTAATAGCCGTGCTCGGGGTGCAACAGGCATTCGGTCATATAGTCGGCTACAGAAATCGGTCCAGCTTTCGAAATGCGACCAATTAGTTTCTTTTCAAGAGTGCTCATTCCTGCGTCCGCCGGTTGGCCCAGATCATCGTTGCAATGCCAATCGCGATCATCGGCAAGGTCAGTGTTTGGCCCATGGTGATACCCACATCACCCAGACGGATCACATGGCCCCACGGGTTGTCGGGCGTGATGAATTGTGCGTCGGCCTGACGGAAGAACTCGACCACGAAGCGGGACAGCCCATAGCCCAGGAAAAACAGGCCGGTCAGGCGGCCCGGTGTTTTCAGCCAGCCGCGGCGATAGGCCAGATAAAGAAGCGCGATGGCCAGGACGGCCCCTTCCAGCAGAGCTTCGTAAAGCTGGCTGGGATGGCGGGCACAGGCGCCAAGGGCTGTGTCCCAACCGGGGCAGTGCTGCGCGTATTCGCCGGGGAAGATCACGCCCCACGGGGCAGTGGTCGGACGGCCCCAAAGCTCGGCATTGATGAAGTTTGTTACCCGGACAAGGCCGATGCCGATTGGCGCTGCGATGGCCAGCAGGTCGGCGATGGAGGCGGTCAGCAGCCCTTTGCGGCGGCTAAACAGCCACACGGCCACGATCACGCCCAGGAACCCGCCATGGAAGGACATGCCGCCCTCCCATATCTTGGGGATGTCCAGAGGGTTCGCGAGGTAGTACTCGGGCTGATAGAAGGCGACAAAGCCCAAGCGGCCGCCAGCAATAATGCCGATGATGATCCACGTGGCCAGATCCTCGAGCTGCGCCTTTGTCATCGGCGGCTCGCCCCGCCACAGCGCCGGACGGGCCAGCGCGCGGGCGATGATCCACCAACCAATCGCAATGCCCACAAGATAGCCCATCGCGTACCAGCGCAGGGCAAAGGTGAAGCTGCCCAGCTCGATCGAAAAGATCTCGGGCCCGACATTGGGGAAAGGGATCGCCATAAACATGGGTCGTTGTTGAACCTCTTCTTTGGGGCAAGTCAACCTTGTCTCTGCCCGCGCAAAGCCCCATATAGAGTGCAGCTCAAGCGAGGAGAAGCAGATGCAGACGCGCAACAAGGTTTTTGACGACATTTCCCAGCTGATGACCAACGCCATGGGCGTGGCGCAGGGCGCGAAGGATGAAGCCGAAACCGCGATGAAAAGCTGGATGGACCGCTGGCTGGCAGATCGTGATTTCGTCACCCGCGAAGAGTTCGACGCCGTGCGCGCGATGGCTCAGAAAGCGCGTGAGGAAAATGAAGCGCTGAAGGCGCGCCTGGACGCGCTGGAAGCCAAAAAGTGATCTAAAGGCCGAAGGGCGAGCGCGTCGTTTGATCGAGGCGTCGCCAAGGTTCTTTATGCGGCAGGATCAATGTCACGTTGTTTTGACATTAGATTGCCACTTTTCTCCCATACAGATCAGTACACGAATCTGGAAACACGGCTAATGCCGGGGGCGTTTCTGGTGAGGGAAGGGCGCGGGTTACCTGCGCCCTTTTTCTTTTGAACTAAAGAATTCTGAAGGCCAGTTGGTCTTCGGATCACTTCAGGATCGGCGGCTTTTCGGGGTTCGAGCCGGGCGCAACTGGGGCAAGTGCTTGGGGTGCTTCAGGGGCCGGCAAGTCAAAACGCAGACCGATTGCTGTGAGTTTCTGCGCGATTTCATCAGCCTCGGCAAAGAACCCCACATCCAGCTCTCCCACATCGATGCCCGAGAAGGTAAGCGCTTCGTTCGCAGCCCCTGCCAATGCGCGTTCGGCACCCTCGGCTGGATTGATAAACGCCAGAAGGTGTCCGCGGCGTCCATCCGCGTGGCCAACACCTGCCAGACAGGCATATTGGGCCAGCCCACCAGCCGAGCCCAGTTTCTCGGCCAGCGCTGACAGCAACACTTCGGGCGCAGAAGGGGGCAGGATCTCGGTGATCTGCGCTTCGACTTCGTCGGGGGCGCTGGAAAGTGTCTGGGCCAGCCAGTCCATCGCTTCGGCTGGGATCAGGATGGACGAGGGAGCGACCCCCAGATTGACGCCAAGACCAATGCCTTGATCAGACAGCATTCCTGCGATGATGCGTCCCGGAAGGGCAGCATAAGGGGCAGGGACCCCCACGAACTCGGCCAGCCGATCTTCGCGGTCGAAAACCAGCACATATTTTTCGGCCTCCAGCTCGAACAGTTCGGGTTCGATGTCCTCACCCTGCGGTTCGCTCGACAGAAGCAGAAACAGCTCACGATCTGCCAATCGTTCATAAAACCGCATCCGGGCTGCGTCGTCGTTCAGGTCTGCCTGCATGGCAGCGTGGGCGTGGTCCAGTGGCGTCAGCTCGCTCATCGAGATCTCCGGCTATGAGGTCAGCGCAAGGGCGACCTGCTTTTGTAGTTCGGGCAGAAGTTCGGCCTCGAACCACGGGTTTTTCTTCAGCCAACCCGTATTGCGCCAAGACGGATGAGGCAAGGGGAACAGCCGCGGCGCATGGGCGCGCCAACCCGCCACTGTGGCGGTGACGCCCTTGCCGCGACCAAGGTGGCGGGCTTGTGCATAGCCTCCGACCACTAAGGTCAGGGGGATGTGGCCCAACATCTGATCCACTTGGTCAGCCCATGTTTCGGCGCAAATTTTAGGGGGCGGCAGGTCTGACCCTTTGGCGTCATACCCGGGAAAGCAAAACCCCATCGGTGTGATTGCGATGCGTGCGCGGTCATAGAAAGTATCCCGATCCACACCCATCCATTGCCGCAGCCGATCGCCTGACGGATCGTCAAAGGGCATGCCCGATTTATGCACCCGCATCCCCGGTGCCTGCCCAATGATCCTGATCCGCGTGCCGGGTTGGAACCACACCACGGGGCGTGGGGCATGGGCGGTTTCGGTTTGCGCGAAACGGGTGGCGCACAAAGTACAGGAACTGATGGCGTCGTGCAGGGCTTTCATGAGGGGAGCGTAGAGTGGACGTGTTGAGACTTCAATATTTCGAGCTTTGTCGAAATAAGTCTTGCGCCATGGTTATATTTCGATATTTCTAGAAATATGAAACACGAATCTCATTCCCCCGAAGACGTTGATGTCTTTGCCTCGCAGTTTGCGGCCCTTGGGTCGGAACATCGCCTAAGCGTGCTGCGCACTTTGGTGCGTGCAGGCCCCGAAGGGCTGTCCATCGGCGCGCTGGGCGAACGCTGCGGGATTACCGGGTCAACCTTGACCCACCACATGAAGATCCTTGCCGCTGCAGGTTTGGTTACACAGGAAAAACAAGGCCGCTCGATCATCTGTGCAGCGGCTGAAATGGACGTGATGCGGGCGCTTTCGGACTATCTTTTGTCTGAATGCTGCGCGGATTGTTCGACAGAGAAGGACGCCACAAATGGCTGATATATCTGGGGTCCAGCCCCCACCGAAACGTTGGAAGATTGATAAGGCGGTGGCGGTGATCGTGCTGATCCCGATCGTGTTGGCGATCTTTGATCCGGGCCAGATCGAGCCGACGATTCGCTTTGCAACAGGCGCGTTTCTGAACACGCTGCCCTTTATCCTGTTTGCCATTCTCGCCGTCGCCTACATGAAAGCGACCGGGGCTGAGAACTTGTTGTCGGGCGCGTTTCAAGGGCGCGAGGTGCGGATGATCGTGCTGGCCGCTCTGGTCGGCGGGTTGTCCCCCTTCTGCTCATGCCAAGTTATTCCCTTTATCGCGGCGCTTTTGGCGATGGGTGCGCCCTTGTCGGCGGTTATGGCGTTCTGGCTGTCATCGCCTCTGATGGATCCTGCGATGTTTTCGATCACCGCGGGCACGCTTGGGATTGGCTTTGCCACGGCTAAACTTGGTTTCGCAGTTGCGATCGGGCTGTTGGGTGGATTCACCGTGCGGGCATTCGCGTCCAGTGCCCTATTTGCCAACCCGCTAAAGAAGGCACAGGTGAAATCCTGCTGTTCGTCCAGCTGTGGCGCGGATGAGGACACCTTCTCGGGGGGCGTGGCGTGGAAGTTCTGGGGCGAGGCACATCGTCGCGCCACCTTCCGTGAGGCTGCGCTTGAGAACCTGTTCTTCCTCGGTAAATGGCTGGCTTTGGCCTATATGATCGAGGCGCTGATGCTGCGCTATATCCCGGCCGAGCTGATCGCACAGGTGCTTGGTGGAACCGGGGTCGGTCCGATCCTATTGGGGGCCATCGTTGGTGCGCCAGCCTATCTGAATGGCTATGCTGCTGTGCCTTTGGTTGATGCATTGTTGGAGCAAGGCATGTCGAATGGCGCCGCCATGGCCTTTGTCATCGCAGGTGGTATCAGCTCAATCCCCGCAGCGGTCGCCGTCTGGGCTTTGGTCAAGCCGCGGGTCTTCGCGGCCTATCTGGGCATCGCGGTCGTGGGCGCTGTGCTGGCCGGCATCGGCTGGAACGCTATCGCGTGAACGTGAACATAGGGGTCAGCAGACAAGCAGAGATTTGCTGACCTCCTGTTGTCGTTTGACGCCGATTAGATTATTTCCAAATGTAACAACATGCGGTCGCATCCCGGCGTTACAGCCGGGGTGCGGCTGTTTGCAAGAACAGGACAAGGACAGGGATTGCCATGTATCGTGTGTGGAATTTCATCACCACCTATTCAGTACTTCTTATCAGTGGTGCTTTGATTGCGTTGGTTTGGGCAAATATTGATCCCCACTCTTATCACCATTTTGTCGAGTATCCGATTTGGTTTAACGGCTGGATCGGCATCGACATCGGGTACTGGGAAAAGGCCTATGGCGAGGCATCGCACCACTTTGAATATGGCGATGTCGAGAAGGTTCTGACCTTCCACTATCTGATCAACGACGTGTTGATGGCGCTGTTCTTTGCCATTGCCGGTAAAGAGGTTTGGGAAGCTGTAATCCTGAAAAACGGTAGCTTGCGCGGCAAAAAAGCGGCGACGCCGCTGGTCGCGACGGCAGGAGGAATGCTTGGACCGATCGCGGTTTATCTGGGGATCGCTTATTTCCTCGGCTCCAGTACGTTTGACGCTGTTGCGCGTGGTTGGGCTATTCCAACTGCGACCGACATCGCCTTCAGCTATCTTGTTGGCCGACTTGTCTTCGGTGCGGGCCACCCGGCCGTGCGCTTCTTGCTACTCTTGGCCATCGCTGACGATGCTGCGGGTCTGATCATTCTGGCGATTTTCTATCCGTCGGGCGAGTTGGCCCCCGAATGGCTGCTTCTGTCTGTCGCGGCTTCCGTCATCGCTTTCGTGCTGTTCAACTGGTTGCCGCGCCGCAAGGACCGGGGCGATCAGCTGCGTCGGTACTCGACCTTTGTACGTAAGCGGCTGGGTTGGATTCCTTACGCCATCGCGGGCTGTCTCAGCTGGTATGGCTTTGCGCAGGCGGGTATTCACCCGGCGCTGGGTCTGCTTCCGGTAATTCCGGCCATTCCACACGCAGACCGCGCGTTTGGCATCTTCGCGGAAGCTGAAAAGTACCTGACTGACACATTGAACCAGATGGAGCATTCGCTGGCCGTTCCGGTCGATATCGTGCTGTTCTTCTTCGGCCTTCTAAACGCGGGCGTTGAGTTCGGAGCGATTGGCGAAGCTACGTGGCTGGTGCTGGCTGGTCTGATTATTGGCAAGCCTGTTGGGGTCTTCATCATGGGATGGATCGCGGTGGGGCCGATGCGCTTGGGCCTTCCGGCTGGGATGCGATTGGTCGACCTGATCGTGATCGGCTTCGTGGCGGCCATCGGGTTTACCGTCTCTTTGTTCGTGGCTTCGGTCGCTTTCCCACCCGGACCGGTACAGGACGCCGCCAAGATGGGCGCGCTGTTCAGCTTCGGGGCCGTGGCCCTGTCTTTCATCGCGGGCAAGCTTCTGCGGGTAGAAAAACAGCACGGCTGATCCCGACTTATACCCCTTGTGCACAGGGGAGTTTCAGGAAACTCAAGGAAAGCGTCAGAAGTTCTGGCGCTTTCCCCTTTGTTTCGCGGCTTTGAGCGTTAGATAGTTAGGGGAAACAGACATATTTTCGCCGAATTGGCGACCTATAGCTCTTAGTTAAGAAAATAGGCCTAAGAGTAGTGGGACCACATCAGGTATCGGAGCACGAATGCTCGAATTCAGGAATGTCAGCAAGTCCTTCTGGACCGGGAAACAGCGTAAGGTCATTCTAGACCAAGCGTCCTTCCGGGTTGAGCTTGGCAATTCGCTTGGCATTCTTGCCCCGAATGGCACGGGAAAAACTACGCTGATCAACATGATGGCAGGGCTTGAAAAACCCGACGAAGGTGAGATTTTCCGCGGCTGTCGCGTTTCGTTTCCGTTGGGATTTATGGGCGGCGTTGTGAACAAACTGTCAGCCCGTGACAATGCACGCCATATTGCGCGGCTTTATGGGCTCGATCCCGATTACCTTGAAGCGTTTACCCGCTGGCTGTGTAATCTTGATGAATACTATGATTTTCCGGTCGCGACTTACAGTTCTGGGATGCGTGCGCGGTTCACGTTCTCGTTGCTGTTGGCGATGGAATTTGACATCTACTTGATTGACGAAGGCATGCCTCAGACGACGGATGCTGAGTTTAACCGCAGGGCGGGCACCGTGTTGCAGGATCGTTTGAAAGATTCCACGGTGATCGTGGTCTCGCATCAGGCGAAGACTTTGGAAAAATTGTGCAGCTCGGCCGCTGTTCTGACCAACGGCCAGTTTTATCAGTTCGAGACTTTGGAAGAAGCGAAGCAGCTCTATGACTACCAGACCCAAGGCTAATCGTTATCGCATTCGGCGTGGCTCCGGGGCTGCTGCGAACGCAGAGCAGACCACCCCGCAAGAGGCATCGGCGCCACAGGATGAAAGTGGTGTTGCACCCGATCAGGCCGATCAGGCCGTGGCCAACACTGTTGGCAACGAGGCTGAACCGGAAGCGGGCACGCCGTCTGCCTCGGCAAACCCGCTTGAACAGATGGCCTCCGAACCGCAAGAGGATGGCTTGCCCCCTTTGGGTGGCAAGGCGAAGGTCGAAGTGCAGCGCCATTCGAAAGTGTCAGAAGCTGACGAGGCTGCCGAGATCGATAAGGTCCACAAGGAAGGTCTGACAGGTCGCCAGCTGCGCATGGCGCGACGCGTGGCGCAAAAGCACGGCATTCACGCTGAAACTGATCAGGAAGCCGTCTATCGGTTGCGACGGGCGGGAATTGACCCCTTCAAGCGGGCCAACATGCTTGAGCTGGTCGAAGGCGAAGATGACCGCAAACCTTCCAATCTGCCGCAACCTTCTGCACCACCCGGTGTTCCCGCACCAGGTGTGATTGATGCAGCAGAACGCGCGCGTTCGGTTGTGGATATCCAGAAAGACATCGCACGCCGCCGTCGTCGCAATCTGCGAATGCTGCTGTTGCGCCTGGCCTTTTTCGTGGTGCTGCCGACCATCGTCGCAGGGTATTACTATCTCAATGTTGCGACCCCGATGTATGCGACCAAGTCCGAATTTGTCATCCAGCAGGCCGACGGAAACGGAGGAGGCGGGGCCGCAGGATTGTTCGCCGGGACGGGTCTTGCTTCAAGTCAGGACAGCATTGGTGTGCAGGGGTATCTGACCTCGCGCGAGGCGATGTTGCGTTTGGATAGCGATGTGGGCTTTAAAGCGCATTTCAGTGATCCATCGATTGATGTCGTGCAGCGCCTTGATACTGATGCCAGCAACGAAACCGCCTATAAGGTCTACCGTAAACGCGTGAAAATCGGGTTCGACCCGACTGAGGGCATCATCAAGATGGAGGTGATCGCCGCCTCGCCTGAGGTCAGCGAACAATACTCGAAATCGTTGATCGCCTATGCCGAAGAGCGTGTGGACAACCTGACACAGCGCAAGCGCGAAGATCAGATGCAGGGGGCTCTGGACAGCTATGAAGAGGCCGAAATCGAGATGTTGGCCGCTCAGGATCGTGTGCTGAACCTGCAAGAAAACGTAGGCGTGTTCGATGCGACTTCGGACGCCTCATCCCTGATGTCACAGATCAACACGTTTGAGCTTCAATTGCAGGACAAAAAACTGCGGTTGGATCAGTTGCTGGACAACGCTAGCCCCAACCAGGCCCGCGTCGATGGCGTCAGGGGGGATATAGCTCGGCTTGAGACACTGATCGGTGAATTGCGTGGAAAGCTGACCGATACAGGCGGCGAGAACGGGTCTTTGGCGTCGATCAGTGGTCAGTTGCGGATTGCACAAATCAACCTCGAAACACGAACGCTTCTGATGCAGCAAGCCCTGCAACAGCTAGAGGTCGCCCGGATCGAGGCCAACAAGCAGACACGCTATCTGTCGACAAATGTGAGCCCAGTGGCGCCGGATCAGCCCACCTATCCGAAGGCGTTTGAAAACACACTTCTGGCATTCCTGATTTTCTCAGGCATCTATCTGATGCTGTCGTTAACCGCGTCGATCCTGCGCGAACAGATCTCGTCCTGATATGAGCGAGGTAGCGATCGGTTCTGTTCGATTTGGCAATCATCTGCCCTTGTCGGTGATCGCAGGCCCGTGCCAGTTGGAAACGCTGGACCATGCGTTGTTTCTGGCAGAGCGGATGCAACGCGCTTGCGACGATGTGGGGATCGGTTTTGTTTTCAAGGCCTCTTTCGACAAGGCCAACCGCACTTCGGCACGGGGTGTGCGCGGGCCGGGGCTTGAAGCCGGGCTGGACATGTTGGTAGCGGTGAAAGCTGAAACTGGGGTTCCGGTTATGACGGATGTGCATTTGCCCGATCAATGCGCCGCAGTGGCCGAGGTCGCAGATTCGCTGCAAATCCCTGCGTTTCTGTGTCGGCAGACCGATCTTCTGGTGGCGGCTGCGCAGGCCGGAAAACCCGTGAATGTGAAAAAGGGGCAGTTTCTAGCTCCGTGGGATATGAGCCACGTCGCAGATAAACTGGTTTCAGCGGGCAACTCGCAAATACTTCTGACTGAACGAGGGACCAGCTTTGGGTACAACACCCTCGTCACTGATATGCGCGGACTGCCACAGATGGCGGCCCTTGGGTATCCGGTGATCATGGATGCCACTCATGCCGTTCAAATGCCGGGGGGGCAGGGCGCTTCTTCGGGTGGAGAGCGAGCCTTTGCACCGGTGTTGGCGCGGGCTGCGGTTGCTGTCGGTGTTGCGGGCGTGTTCATCGAGACTCATCAAGACCCCGACAACGCGCCGTCGGACGGTCCCAACATGATCCCGATTGAACAGATGCCCGGCTTGCTGGCGGATTTGGCTGCACTGGACGCCGTAGCCAAAGCACGTCCCGTTGGTGGTGGAACGGCCTGACCATGCGCATCTGCCCTTCAGGTTTTCGCGAATATGATGTGCGCTGGCGCTATCCAGATCAGATCGACCTTGAAGGGGTGCAGGCGTTGGGAATGTCGCTTGGCGCCCAGCTTTTGCGCCGGAACCTTGGCAACCAGATCGTCGTTGGGCATGACTACAGAAGCTATGCGCCCACGGTGAAAGATGCGCTGGTGTCGGGGCTGGTCGCCTCGGGTGCGCATGTTCTGGATATCGGTCTGTGCCTGTCGCCCACAGCCTATTTCGCTCAGTTTCACCTGGACGTTCCGGCTGTGGCCATGGTGACAGCCAGTCACAACCCCAATGGTTGGACAGGGGTGAAGATGGGATTTGACCGGCCTTGCACCCACGGTCCTACGGATGTTCTCGAGTTGCGAGGCATCGTGGAACAAAGCTCTGGGCGCGCGCGCGCGGGTGGGCGTGCGGAACAGGTGTCTGGCGTGCAAGAGGCCTATCTGAAGGATCTATCGCAGGGCGGCCCGCTTTCGCGCCCGCTGCGTGCGGTAGTGGCCACCGGGAATGGCACGGCAGGGCTGTTTGCCCCTGAGCTACTTCGGCGTATCGGCGTCGATGTGATCGAGCTTCACTGCAATCTTGATCACAGCTTTCCGAACTACAACCCAAACCCCGAGGCCGTTGAAATGCAGCGCGATATGGCGCGCGCCGTTCTGGAAACCGGTGCGGATCTTGCGTTTGGGTTCGACGGCGACGGGGATCGTTGCGGTGTCGTCGACGGCAAGGGGCAGGCAGTGTCATCCGACAAGTTGGGGCTGTTGCTGGCTCGGGCGATGGTCGCGGATCATCCGGGCGCACGTTTTCTGGCTGATGTGAAATCCACGGCACTGTTTGCCACGGATCCAGTTTTGAAGGCCGCGGGCGCGCATGTGGAGTACTGGAAAACCGGACACAGCCATATGAAGCGCCGATTACGTGACACCAACGGCTTGGCGGCGTTCGAGAAATCTGGGCATCACTTTCTAGCGCCTCCCATTGGGCGTGGATATGATTGCGGCTTGCGTGTCGCTGTAGAACTGTGTCGTGCCTTGACTATGGCTGATACGGTGTCCTTGGCGGACGAAATCTTGGGGCTGGGCCAAAGCTGGATCTCGCCCACCATGTCGCCTCACTGTGATGATGCCGTTAAATACCAAGTGGTCGAGCGGCTTGCAGATTCCTTCCATGTGATGAAAGAGGCCGGTCATCCTTTGGCCGGTCGCAGAATCTCTGACATCCTGACAGTGAACGGTGTGCGGGTGCAGTTAGAGGACGGAAGTTGGGCACTTGTGCGTGCGTCTTCGAATACGTCGAATCTTGTTGTGGTCTGTGAAAGCCTGATTAGCGAAGCCGATTTAAAGCGATTGTTTAAGGATTTCGACGAGGTGCTTTACAGCGCACCCGAGATCGGTCCCTATGATCAACGCCTATAGAAAGCCCGTCTTCACACAGGTCCAGGGTAGTCGCGAATGCGCGGTTTTAGCGCCGTATGTTGACCTGCCGAAATTCCTGCACGAACCGAATTTTTAGGGTTGCACCTCGTTTCGGCTTTGGCTAGTTAATCGCGCACGGTTGGGGTGTAGCCAAGTGGTAAGGCAACTGTTTTTGGTACAGTGTACCGTAGGTTCGAATCCTACCACCCCAGCCAATAAATCCGGTTTCAGTTCTCTCCCACGCGCTTCTTGCGATTTTGTCGCGAGATTTACGTGCGTTGCGGCGTTGGGTTTTCCTGCGCGCTCCAATCCAGCGGTAGGAACGACCTAACCAGAGGTTCCAATGTAAGTTCCACCGGCTGGGTGCCGTCCAGTATGGCAGTTTGAATGCCGGGCGAGAGAAAGGCTAGTGGCGTGATCCTCCGAATATAGCGCTCCGTCTTTCCGACACGTGCTGCGACCTGTTTTAGTGTCCCGCCATGACTAAGTTCTCCCTTTTCCGCTACTTTAAGACGAGCCGCGATATCATCCGCCTTGCGGTGATGTTGTATGTCCGGTTTTGCCGTCGCTATGAAATGTGAA
The DNA here is from genome assembly GCF_049800855.1 of Aliiroseovarius sp. S253. Lineage (NCBI taxonomy): Bacteria > Pseudomonadati > Pseudomonadota > Alphaproteobacteria > Rhodobacterales > Paracoccaceae > Aliiroseovarius > Aliiroseovarius sp. S253. Next base: position 726,834 of record NZ_JBNAFW010000001.1, read on the forward strand.
AGAACTGTTGCATGAGCGCGGGACCGAAGTGAGCCACGAAACCATCCGTCTCTGGTGGAACCGGTTTGGTCCGTTGTTTGCCTCTGAAATCCGAAGAAAACGGGTTTAGCAGCTTCAAGCTTACTTGCGTTGGCAGTAGGTACCTGGAGGAGGTGTTCGTGAAGATAAATGGAGAACGGCACTACTTGTGGCGCGCCATGGATCACGAGGGGGAAGTCCTGGAAAGCTACGTCGCGAAGCGCCGAGATAAGCGCTGCCCTGAATTTTGAAGAAAGCAATGAAACGATACAGCCCGCCAGAGCTTGTCGACACAGACCGTCTCAGATCATATGGGGCAGAAATGCGAGAAATCAGATATGTCGAAAAGCAATCAACTGGCCGCTACCTGAACAACCGGATCGAGAACTCGCATCTACCATTTCGTCGACGAGAGCGTGCCATGTCACGGTTTCGAAGGATGCTAAATTTGCATAAGTTTGTCGCCGTACACACCTCAGTTTTCAACCACTTCGATCATGAGCGCAGCCTGTCAAAATATAGATCAATTCAAGCTCAACCGCGCCGCTGCTCTCACCGAGTGGCGCGGTCTCTGCGCTGAATAAAGAGCAGTCATGCTGTTCTAGCTGAGACTGGTTCGAACTAGTCTGACAGCACACGCTCAAGAGCTGTCGAAGACGGGCGCCTCGGCTGCCTGAGCGAACGGTTATTTCGCTTACATTGCCATTCCTCACCAAGGCCCAGAGCTGGGATTAGCGCAGCGCGAAAGCCAGCAGCGCCAAAAATAAGATGACGTTTAGCCCCCAGATCACGAAGGACAACCGACGCCGCGAGTTCATGCTGTGCTTCGGATCAGTCATAGTCAAACCGCTCTGTCAGGATGTGACTTGAAGGAGCGCCCCGGCTGATCAGGTAACCTTCAACGATGTCCATCATCTTGACAGGCCCACAGATCACGAACACCCACTGCTTGATCTCCTTATCGGAAAAGACGTGATCAAGCAGTGCCGGAGTAACTAGGCCCGTTTCGCCGTCCCAGTTTTCGGGCGGCTCGGATAGAACATAGCGCACGTCCTCGGCATCAAGTTCATCGCGATGGACAATTTGCTCAATGCTTCGGTTGCCATAGATAACCTTTACCGCGCGCGGATCGCCGGAGAGACGCATTTGTCTGAGGATACCCAGTAGCGGTGCTATGCCAACACCGCCGGCGATCATGGCAACCCCGGGTTCGTTGCGGCCGTCGACCGATAGACTTCCATATGCTCCATCAAGATAGGCAACGGCCCCCGGCTTAATTTGGCCAACGGTCCGCGTGAAATCTCCAAGTTCTTTAATTAAGAAGGAAACTTTTTCTCCGGACGCCGGTGCCGAGGAAATCGAAAACGGGTTCTCATGGAGCGAAAACGGGCTATGGCCAACATTGATCCAGGCGAACTGTCCAGCCGAGTAATCAAGACCCGCCCCATTGTCAGGCGCGACTGTCAGTTCCCACTGCCTTGGCGATAGCTGGATGACGCTGCTTACGCGCCATGCATTCGCCTTCTTGACGAATGGCATCATCAGGTAAACGTAGAACAGCGATGCGACGGCCAGGCCGGTCAATATCAGCCAAACCCATGTCATAATAGGTTGCGATCCGTACCGGCCCGCATACACGGTGTGGTGGAGCAAAAGAAGCGCAATCAAGACTACGCCAAGGCCATGGAGCAGGCGCCAACTCTCATATTTCCAATCTAGCTGTTTGCGGAATACCGCAAACAGCACAACGCTTGGTAACAGCACGAATGCCGCAATCCCGGATGAAAGATAGATTAAGTCTGTGGTGAGCGTGAGTTGACGCGTTGGGTCCCATGGTCGCTGGCCGCCTGAAGGTGTAGCAACATACAGAAAGGGGTGCAGCAGCGCAAAGAGCAACGCCGTACGCGCCATCACCTGATGGAACCTCATGGTCACATCCATGCCAACGCCGTTGGAAACACGCTTGAAACGACCAGAAAGGACGAACTCCACAAGAATGATCGAATACGCCAGTATGCCAAGACCTGAAGCAAGCTCTTGATGCAACGGACGCGGAGGCCCCCCGACAAGCCAAGAGACGACCAGCGGCAGGAGGACAGCTACGAGATAGGAGAGTATCAACAATGACGATTTCACAAGCTTAGATTGACCCATATCTGCAACCGATGCAATCGGCCGTGGACTTAGCTGAGCGTAATTGAATCAGAATTGGCCGCTGCCTGAATAGTACTTCACGCGGATGTTTGCTGTGATCCGGTGTGGAGTAGTTGAGGTAACGACACATTGGGGCTTTTCGTGGTCGTCCTATGCACCATAGCCACAATCGGATCTCGGCCTGAAGGCACCGAGGTGCGGTTCCATGCAACCCTTGATGATCGTTGCGGCAAGCGGCGGATTGTCCCGCATAGTACGCATTAAAGATAACTGCAGCGAATGACCGCTCGCCCTTCCTTCTGGAAATATCTCTGTTCGCACCCAGCCCTTTCCGGCCCTTATTCGATCACTAGGTTGGCAGTGGCGTGACCGACCAATGTAGCCGTACCGCACAGACGCAAGAGACTAGATTCTTGGAAGGTTAGATGGCAGGTTCTCCGACTTTTCAGTCTTGGCCGAACAATACCCATCGAACGTTTCTAGCGGCCATCGCAAACCACCTCAACTTGCCGTGGCGTCGTGGCAATATCTTCTGGCTTGTGACCGGATTGTTCCCTTCATTTACCTTTCGTTTCCTGACTATCGAGGCAGACGACTTCAGTCGGGAGCGCCAGTTTTTCTTGTCGAGACAGCATGACCGTGCTTGGTTGAAGGGTAGGAAGTTGGTGGATTGTCCATGTCTGTATTTAGAAAATTATTTTCGCTGCCAAATAAACTAGCCTCATTCATTAGTGGCACATTGGTTGATCGAAAATCCGGCGCATTTGGATTTGTAACGGCGGCTATCGGTGTCTCGGCAGATCTCGGTACGCCATGGGTAAATCTACTGGGGCTAATCTGTTTGGGTGTGTTGGCACTTGTCGCACTGCTCGCATTTCTTGCCGCATCTTGTCGGCTTTCGAAGGCCGAGAAAGGGCCGTTAGCGTTCCTAAGAAGAGTGTCTGCCAAAGGCCTTGCTTATAGCATTATGGCGCTCTTAATAATCGCGCCGTTCTATGGTCTGCAGCGCTACATGGGCGGCGATAATGGCGTCATTGCTGAATACGTGACACCCGCAGCAGAGTTGCAAGCATATCTGGACCCAAAGTTTGACCGCCTAGAACGTGCGATCGACGTCCTGACGGAAAACCTCGAAGATCAAAACTCGGCGATGGAAGACCTGAACGAAGGGATTGAAGCCCAGACCGAGGCGGTCACCGGTCTTTCGGACACCATCGAGGAGCAATCTGCAGCGGTCGATGACTTGTCAATTTCCATCGATGCGCAAACAGGTGCGGTCGAAGGGCTTTCCGACCAGGTCGAGGATCAAACTGGCATTGTCACAGATATCCAGGAAACCATGACGTTTTCGGTCGCAATGAATATTATGGATCGAATTCGAGCCGCCCGAGATGGATCGAACCAGGGGCAATCTCTTGCGATGAGGACACTTCTTGCGAGTGGGTTTGATTTCGTAGGGACTGACTATTCCGGAGTTTCGTTTCGTGGTGTTGTGCTGGATGGGGCAAATTTCTCAGAGGCGCGGCTTCATTTTGTCGATCTTCGCGGAACATCTGCTAGAAATGCATCCTTTGCCGATAGCGGTCTGCGATTGGCGCAGGCCGACAACACAACCAACTTTGAAGGTGCCGACCTTTCGGGTGTGTATGCTCCGCTATTTGAAGCTCCGGAAGCGTCATTTATAGGAGCAAACCTGTCAGGAGCAAACTTTCACGCCAGCGATCTTCGTGGGGCAGATTTTTCCAACGCAAACTTAACTGGAGCGTCCTTCGTATTTGCAGATCTTCGAGGTGCGAACCTAAGCGGCGCAGTTTTAGATGGGGCACATTTTGTCGGGTCCCTGCTAACCGATGCGAACATTGAAACTGCGCGTTTCTCGGAAACCAATCTTCTAGGTGCTGCGCTTGACCCTGATCTGTTGAGCGAAGAGCAGCGGGCAGGCGCATGTCGGCACCAAGCACATATACGCGATAGCCGCATAAAGATGATGGAAATATGGGAAAGCAACAAATACGATTCTGGCTACGAATACGATCCAATCAATGAATACGACCAATATGTCCCAGCTGGGCCAGTTGACGATGTCAGCTTGAGGTTATGCAAAAGCGCTTCAGACAGCGCGGTGGATTTCGACGCAACATATCCGCTTGACGCGTCGTTTGTTCTTCACCGCTACTACCTTGATCGGGCCGGTCGCGAGGCAAGGGCCAGATCACGTTTCAAAGCAATGAGAGAGCGGCTTGAAATTGGCAGAGTTGATGCGGTTTTCTTCACAGGGGACGGCTATTACAGACAGCAATGGATACAGGAACTTGAGGCCAATGCCAGCGTGGTGACACCCGTCGGACCATCGTATGTCGATAGCGATCTCACGCTGGTCGTCCTACTTAGTATCGGTGCTGTAAGTGAAGCTGACGTCGACTGGGATTTCGCTTTTAGGCGTCGCCTGTTGCTTGAACGGAAGATTTGGACGTCATTTGATGGCGAATTTGCACGCGTAAGCCACTGGGGCCCCTTCTTTCCCCGCGACGTCCAGCAGGGGGATATGCCAAATGAAGCATTCAACCTTTTCCGCGACTGGACGTTGATGCGAGCCAGCTCTTTTGGAAAAGAGATCACACTGCGACCTGCAACAGTTATAGTGGAGGGCGCCAGTGGCAACACTGAGCTAAGCTTTAAAACAGGCTATATGCGTCAAACGCCCGAAGGAATGGTCGCGTCAAGTTCCTGGCCGTCACACAGCTTGGCGGAACAAGCAGCTGAAGCAGCTGGTGGCGCTGATAACCTTCATTTCGCGCCAGCCACCACGCATTCATACGGGATCAGTTTGCTGCTATATGCATTTCCAAAACCGCTCGAAAGTTACGAGTTGCGCGCGCGAACTAAGATTGATGGCCTGAAAGAGATCGTTCCGGATGTGGATCTGACTGCCCAGATTGACGGATGGAAAACCATTCAAGGCTATCGAGGAAACGTAACATTGCTCCGGATTTCGCCCGTGTCCGCAAGGGTTCATGAAGATGGGAAACTTCAAAGTAGAAAGAGCTTTGAGTTGGATTTCTAAGATCGCAGATCTCTTACATGACGAAGTAACAGTTTTCAGAGTTGAGGTGTGGCCATGATCCCTAACCTGTGGCGCAAGGGCAGTGTCAGACTAACTCAGGTTGAAGCGGGCAGGGCGCTGACTTAGCACCCCGCCATGACCAAACGCGACCCATTCAAGTATTTCAAAACCAGCCCCGAAACGTCGGCCTCAAGGTGATGTTGTATGTTAGGTTTCCACGTTCTCTGTGGAATGTGTAGGATTTGCTGCACAAGCGCGGGATCGAGGTGAGCCACGAACCCATCCGTTTTTGGTAGAAACAATTTGGTCCGTTGTTCGCATCGGAGATCCGACGAAAGCGAGTTCAGCAACTTCGGGCTTTTTCTTGCTGGCAATGGCATCTGGATGAGTCTTTGTGAAAATCAACGGCGAGCGACATTATTTATGGCGAGCTGTGGATCACGAAGGTGAAGTCTTGGAAAGCTATGTTGCCAAGCGCCGAAATAAGCGCGCTGCCCTTAAATTTTTAAGGAAGCAATGAAACGATACGGCTTGCCAGAGCGCGCCGTGACTGACCATCTCAAATCATATAGGGCAGCAATGCGAGAAATCGGAAATGCGGACAAATAAGCGACCGGCCGTAACTTGAACAACCGGATCGAAAACTCACATCTCTCGTTTCAACGACGAGAACGTGCCATGTCTCGCTTCCGACGAATGCGAAGTTTGCCGAAATTCGTCGCCGTGCACGCTTCCGTGTTTAACCACTTTAACCAGGATCGCAGTCTTTCGAAACGTGATCATTTCAAACTCATCAGAACCGCCGCTCTGACCGAGCGGCGTGGTCTCTGCGCGGCACAAAGGACAGCTACACTGGCCTAGCTGAGACGAGTTAGAATTTGTCTGAAAGCACAGCCAATAAATCCCATCTCAGTTCTCCCCCACGCGCTTCTTACTAAACGGTCGCGAGGAGTTGGCTCGTCTATCGGTGCGCCAATCTCTGAGGCCGGTTTCCTGAATTGTAGGACTTGGGGCTTATCAGAAAGAACAGAGAAGACTCAGAGAAGATTAGCGGGGGCTTAAGGAAACCGTCGCTTACTGTGCAAGGTGCCGTCTCTGAACCGCTTTCGGGACTGTTCTGACGAATTATACGGTCTTGTCGTCAATAAGCGGGCTTGGGCGCGCGAAGCTTTCCAAGTCAGGCTGGTTGGTGATTGTGATCTTGCTACCGTCCACCTGCACCCCATAAGGCTGAAGAGATTTGAAGGCGCGGCTCAAATTCTCTGGTGTCATATTCAAATAGGACGCGAGCCGCTTTTTCTCGGTCTGCAGCTCAAACTCCGGCCCACCGCCTTCGCGTGTCTGTTGGCGCAGCAGATAGTTTGCCAGACGTTCAAGCGACGTACGCAGTTTAAGATCTTTGGTTTTCTTAATCGACGCGCGATAGCCCGAGGCAAGCTCGCACACAATGGCCCGTGCGAAATTGTTATCGGCACTGAAGATTCGGCGCACATCTTCGCTTGGGATCAGGACGACGCGGCTTTTTTCTAGCGTGCGCGCGGACATCAGATTTGGCGCATTGCGCAACGTGGCCGCCAGAATAAAGGTCGAGATCGGTCGAATGATTGCCACGCTGGTTTCGCGGTTATTCCAACGGGCGAAAAGCTCGACCGAGCCGTCAACGACGACGTGCAGGAAGTCGCTGGCATCGCCTTCGGTGATCAGTTCGATCTGAGGCGGGAAGGTCTGAAGATAAGACACATGCATCAGCGACTGGAAGTTCTCCTCGGACATTTCCGAGAACAAATCGAGCTTGCGAATATTTGGTCGATGCGATTCGAGCATGGTGGTCTTTAAGGCTTCTTCAGTTTGAAAAATTCTTAGCGCTGACGATTGATAAAAGTCAAACCTTCGTTTGTTTTCTTTGTCGCTTCAACTTGCGGTTCAGCTGAGGGTGACATGAAGAAATTTGGTAAGTGGTTTATTTAAAACGACAAAATACTATTTTTGACTTGGATCAAAACAAACTGCGCAGACCTCGCTGACGTTGTCCCCATGGAAAACGACCGCACCGCTACCTTGGAAGGGTCGGTGCTGAAGGTCGAAAAGGGGACATGAGATATGGAAATTCAGAATAAGGCCACAAGCCTTTGGAGTAACTTCTTCAACGTCCGAATGGTGCAAATCAGAACCTTCCACATGACGTGGTTTGCGTTCTTTTCCTGCTTCTTTGCATGGTTCGGTATCGCGCCTTTGATGATCATCGTGCGCGATGAACTTGGGCTTACAAAATCGCAGGTTGGCTGGACGATCATTGCCTCGGTGGCAATGACGATCGTCGGGCGCTTCTTTATTGGCTGGCTGTGTGACCGGATCGGTCCAAGGCTGGCCTATACGTGGCTTTTGATCCTCGGCGCCTTCCCGGTGGCCGGGATTGGCTTGGCCGACAGTTTCGAAAGCTTCCTATTTTTCCGTCTGCTGATCGGCATGATCGGCGCGGCATTCGTAATTACGCAGTATCACACCACTGTCATGTTCGCTCCGAACGTGGTGGGGACGGCCAACGCGACCAGTGCAGGTTGGGGTAACTTGGGTGGCGGTGTCACGCAGTTTGCCATGCCGCTGGTCTTCTCGATCTTCATCACGCTGGGCTTCACAGATGCAGCCAGCTGGCGCTTCTCGATGGTGGTTGTCGGCTGTGTGATCTTCGTGGTCGGCATCGCGTATTTCTTCCTGACGCAAGACGCCCCGGACGGAAACTTCAAAGAGCTGCGCGAAAAAGGCCAGCTGGAAGACAAGAAGAAAGTCACAGGCGCGTACTTCAAAGCGATGGCAGACTATCGCGTTTGGGTGCTGTTCTTCATCTATGCCGCCTGTTTCGGCATCGAACTGACCGTCAACAACGTCGCCGCGCTGTATTTCTATGACTACTTCGATGGCCTGACGCTGGTCACCGCCGGTCTGATCGCCGCTTCGTTCGGTCTGATGAACATCTTCGCCCGTACGCTGGGCGGCATCTTCGGCGACAACTTTGCATCACTGTGGGGCCTGCGCGGCCGGACCTTCTGGCTGTTCATCGTGCTGCTGGGTGAAGGCCTTGCGCTGATGCTGTTCAGCCGCATGGACGTGCTGTTCCTGGCCATCCCGATGCTGATCGTCTTCTCGCTGTTCACGCAGATGTCGGAAGGCGCGACCTACTCGGTCGTTCCCTTCGTCAACAAGAAAGCGCTGGGCGCTGTGGCAGGTATCGTGGGGGCTGGTGGTAACGCCGGTGCGGTGGCTGCGGGCTTCCTGTTCAAAGGTGAAATGGCTTGGAACAACGCCTTCTTCGTGATCGGCATCTTGGTCTGCTGTGCCTCGGTTCTGGCCCTGTTCGTCCGTTTCTCGCCCGAGAAGGAGGCCGAAGAACGGGCGCTGTTCGAGAAAGCGCAACTTGACGGGTTGGAGCTTCGTGCCGCCCGCGCCGTGAACGCGGTGAATGAATCGCGCGCTGTGATCGACAATTACAACAGCACGCACGCAGAAAAAGTCTGAACAAAGAACAATGGTGGGCTGCCCGTCCCGGTGGCCCGCCCAATCAAACCCCGAGGAGGGACTGTCGTGGGACAAGATCTAAGAAACTGGACACCGGATGATGAGGCCTTCTGGGCATCCACCGGCAAGTCCATTGCCAACCGGAACCTTTGGATTTCAATTCCCAGCCTGCTGTGCGGTTTCGCCGTCTGGCTGTACTGGGGCATCATCACGGTTCAGATGCTTAATCTGGGCTTCGACTTCGCAAAATCCGACCTGTTTACGCTGGGAGCGATTGCTGGCTTGACTGGTGCGACTTTGCGTATTCCGTCGACCTTCTTCATTCGTATCGCAGGCGGGCGAAATACCATTGTGTTCACCACTGCATTGCTGATGATCCCGGCGGCAGGTGCCGGTCTGGCACTGCAAAACCCGGACACACCTCTGTGGTACTTCCAGATCCTTGCCTTCCTGTCGGGTATCGGCGGCGGTAACTTCTCGTCCTCGATGTCGAACATCAGCTTCTTCTATCCGAAGAAAATTCAGGGCTATGCGCTGGGCATGAACGCGGGTCTGGGCAACTTTGGTGTGACCACCATGCAGATCCTGATCCCGCTGGCGATGACCATGGGTATCTTCGGTGGCGAAAGCCGCACCTTGGTCAACACCTCGGGCACGCTGATTGGTAAGATCCCTGCCGGGACCGAGACTTATATCCAGAACGCTGGCCTGATCTGGCTGGTCTTCCTGATCCCGCTGGCGATCATTGGTTGGATGGGGATGAACAACATCCGCGATGAGCACGTGTCTCCGAACATCCCCGGACCGCTTGGCGCATTCGCCACGATCTCGGGCATGTTGCTGATCGGCTTCATCACTGCGGCTTTCGGCCTGTGGCTGCTGCTGCCGGGCACCGAGGGCGGTCTGCCGACCTCTGGTATGGGCGTGTCTAAGTGGATCGTTCTGCCCATCGTTATCGCCCTGACCGTGCTGGGTCTGAAAATGATCCCCGGCGCTGTCGGTCAAAACCTGAGCCGCCAGTACAAGATCTTCGGCAACAAGCACACTTGGGCGATGACCGTGATCTACACCATGACCTTTGGTTCGTTCATCGGCTACTCGGCCGCGCTGGCACTGACCATCAAAGTTGTGTTTGGCTTCAGCCACGTCGAGGTCGACGGTGTGATGACCCACGACATGGTAAACCCCAATGGCCCGTCGGCCCTGATGTTTGCCTGGATGGGCCCATTCATCGGCGCTCTGATCCGTCCGCTGGGTGGTATGTGGGCTGACAAAGCCGGTGGTGCGAAAGTGACCCAGATCATCTCGGTCGTCATGGTCGCTTCGGCCTTGGGCGTCGCTTACTTCATCCAGCAGGCTTACAACTCGGCTACTCCAGAACAGTACTTCTACCCATTCCTGGGTCTGTTCCTGATCCTGTTTGCCGCAACTGGTATCGGCAACGGCTCGACCTTCCGCACCATCGCGATGGTGTTCAACAAAGAACAGGCTGGACCTGCTCTGGGTTGGACCGCTGCGGTTGCTGCTTACGGCGCCTTCATCATCCCCAAAGTGTTTGGTGAACAGCTGAAGGCCGGAACGCCTGAGTACGCCTTGTACGGCTTCGCGATCTTCTACGCGGTCTGCATCGCCATCAACTGGTGGTTCTATCTGCGCCCCGGCGCCTACGTGAAGAACCCCTGATACGTCTGCCCGCCTATCCCGGCAGATGCCGGGGTAGGCCAGCCAACCTAGGAGAAATCAGATGAGCCACCTGCTCGACAGACTGAACTTCTTCCAGTCGAAAGAACTGGAACAGTTTTCAAACGGTCACGGCCAAGTGACCAACGAAAACCGCGACTGGGAGGACACCTATCGGAATCGCTGGCGCCACGACAAAGTTGTGCGCTCGACCCATGGTGTGAACTGTACCGGATCGTGTTCGTGGAAAATCTACGTGAAGTCGGGGATCGTAACCTGGGAAACCCAGCAAACCGACTACCCGCGCACCCGCCCCGATCTGCCCAACCACGAACCGCGCGGCTGTGCCCGTGGCGCGTCCTACAGCTGGTATCTGTATTCCGCGAACCGCGTGAAGAACCCGCTGGTCCGTGGCCGGTTGATGAAAGTCTGGCGCAGAATGCGCGAAACGATGTCGCCGATCGAGGCTTGGACTGCAATCCAGAGCGACCCAATCCTGCGCGACTCGTATGTAAAGACCCGCGGTAAGGGTGGTTTTGTCCGCGCAAGCTGGGACGAAGCGACCGAGATTACTGCCGCCGCCAACGCCTATACTGCTAAGAAATACGGCCCCGACCGGGTGATCGGCTTCTCGCCGATCCCGGCGATGTCGATGATTTCTTACGCTGCTGGCGCCCGTTACCTAAGCCTGATCGGTGGGGTCTGCGGATCCTTCTATGACTGGTATTGTGACCTTCCGCCGGCCTCGCCCATGACATGGGGTGAGCAGACCGACGTGCCGGAGTCGGCTGACTGGTACAATGCGGGCTACCTGCTGCTTTGGGGCTCGAACGTGCCGCAGACCCGGACGCCGGATGCTCACTTCTATACCGAAGCCCGTTATCGCGGCACCAAGTCCGCTGTCATCTGCCCCGACTATTCGGAAGCCGCCAAATTTGGCGATGTTTGGCTGAACGTCAAACAGGGTACCGACGCCGCACTGGCGATGGCCTTTGGTCACGTGATCCTGCGCGAATTCCACTTGGACAACCAAGTTGAGTACTTCGAGGACTACTGCCGCAAGTATTCCGACTTCCCGATGCTGGTGAAGCTGGAAGACAAAAACGGCAAGCTGGTTCCCGGTCGCTTCCTGCGTGCTGATGATCTGGACGGCAAGCTGGGTGAAGACAATAACCCGGAATGGAAAACCGTTGCTCTGGATGAGAAATCCGGTGGTCTGGTCGCGCCCAACGGTTCGATCGGGTATCGCTGGGGCGAAGACGGGGAATGGAACCTCGAAGAACGCGCTCAGGAAACCGACACCGATCTGAAGATGACTTTGATCGGCGATGGCGACCATGACCGTGTTGCTGGCGTGGACTTCCCATACTTCGGTGGCGAAGCGACCGAGCAGTTCTCGACCGGCGATGACCGTCCCGACGTTCTGACCCGCAACATCCCTGTACGCGAGATCCAGACCAAAGACGGTGTGATCCGTGTGGCCACCGTATTTGACCTGTTCGTTGCCAACTATGGCCTTGATCGTGGTCTGGGCGGCGACTGGGTTGCCAAGGACTATAACGAAGACGTGCCGGGCACACCTGCTTGGGCCGAGAAGATCACCGGCGTATCCGCCGACAAGATCGTCCATGTCGCCCGTGAATTCGCGCAAAACGCCGAGAAGACCAACGGCAAGTCGATGATCATCATCGGCGCTGCGATGAACCACTGGTACCACATGGACATGAACTATCGCGGCGTGATCAACATGCTGATCATGTGCGGTTGTGTCGGTCAGTCCGGCGGTGGTTGGGCGCACTATGTGGGGCAGGAAAAACTGCGTCCGCAGACCGGTTGGTTGCCGCTGGCATTTGCGCTGGATTGGAACCGCCCACCGCGTCACATGAACTCGACCTCGATGTGGTATGCGCATTCGGATCAGTGGCGTTATGAAACTCTGACCGCCAACGAGATCATCTCGCCCACCGCACCGGAAGGTGATTGGGATGCAACGATGATCGACTATAACATCCGTGCTGAACGGATGGGCTGGTTGCCGTCTGCGCCGCAGCTGAAAACCAACCCGTTGGAGGTGGCCCAACAGGCCAAGGACGCTGGGATGGAAATCCCCGCCTATGTGGCTCAACAGCTGAAATCCGGCGATCTGGAAATGTCCTGCGAGGACCCAGATGCGCCCGAAAACTGGCCGCGCAACCTGTTTGTCTGGCGCTCGAACCTGCTTGGGTCTTCGGGCAAGGGGCACGAGTATTTCCTGAAGCACCTGCTTGGCACCGATCACGGTGTTCTGGGCAAGGATCTTGGGGAAGAAGGTGCGCAGCTTCCGAAAGAGGCCAAGTGGCATGAAGACGCGCCCGAGGGCAAGCTGGACCTGCTGGTCACGCTGGACTTCCGCATGTCGACCACCTGTGTCTATTCGGACATCGTTCTGCCCACGGCCTCGTGGTACGAAAAGAACGACCTGAACACCTCGGACATGCACCCGTTCATTCACCCGCTTCAGGCGGCTGTGGACCCGGCTTACGAAAGCAAGTCGGACTGGGAGATCTTCAAGTCCATCGCGCATAAGTTCCAGGAAGTTGCTCCGGAAATTTTGGGCGTCGAGACGGACATCGTTCAAGTGCCGCTTCTGCACGATACACCGGGCGAATTGGCGCAAGATCAGGTGCGTGACTGGAAGAAGGGCGAATGCGACCTTATTCCGGGCAAGACCGCGCCAAACTATGTGCCAGTGGAACGCGACTATACCGCGGTTTACGACCACTTCGTGGCCCTTGGTCCGCTTCTGGACAAGCTGGGCAATGGCGGTAAAGGCATCATGGTCGACGCCAAGCACGAAGTTCAGCACCTTCGCGAGCTGAACGGTGTGCACGAGGAAGGCCCCGCCAAGGGTCAGCCGAAGATCGTGACCGACATTGATGCGACCGAGGTCGTCTTGATGCTGGCGCCGGAAACCAACGGTGAAGTTGCTGTCAAAGCTTGGGACTCGTTGTCCAAAGCAACCGGTCGTGACCACACCCACCTGGCCAAACCTAAGGAAGACGAGAAGATCCGGTTCCGCGACATCGCCGCGCAGCCACGCAAGATCATTTCGTCGCCCACATGGTCGGGTATTGAAAGCGAAGAGGTCTGCTATAACGCGGGCTATACCAACGTGCATGAGCTGATCCCGTGGCGGACTCTGACCGGTCGTCAACAGACCTATCAGGATCACCAGTGGATGCTGGCGTTCGGTGAAGGCTTCCTGTCCTATCGCCCCCCCGTCGATCTGAAAACGATCACCGACGAGGTCCACAGCGAGAAAGACTGGCCGCATGTGGTGTTGAACTTCATCACGCCGCACCAGAAATGGGGCATCCACTCGACCTATTCCGACAACCTTCACATGCTGACGCTGAACCGCGGTGGCCCGGTGATCTGGATCTCGGAAAACGATGCGAAATCGGCAGGTATTGTCGATAACGATTGGGTCGAGCTTTACAACTCGAACGGTGCCCTGACGGCTCGTGCGGTTGTAAGTCAGCGGATGAAGGACGGAACGACCTTCATGTATCACGCGCAAGAGAAAATCGTGAACACGCCCGGGTCTGAGAAGACCGGCAAACGCGGCGGCATTCACAACTCGGTCACGCGTGCAACGCTGAAGCCCACCCATATGATCGGCGGCTATGCCCAGCAATCTTACGGTTTCAACTATTACGGCACCGTTGGTGCGAACCGCGATGAATTCGTTGTGGTGCGCAAGATGAAGAAGGTTGACTGGCTCGACCGTGAAGCGACCCCGAATAAGGAGGCAGCAGAATGAAGGTACGTGCTCAAATCGGCATGGTGTTGAACCTTGATAAATGTATCGGGTGCCACACCTGCTCTGTGACGTGTAAGAACGTCTGGACGTCCCGTGATGGTGTTGAATACGCATGGTTCAACAACGTGGAAAGCAAACCGGGCACCGGCTATCCGACCGACTGGGAAAACCAGGCGCGTTGGAACGGTGGCTGGGAACGCACCAAATCGGGCAAGTTGCAGCCCAAACAGGGGTCGAAATGGCGGATCTTGGCGAACATCTTCGCCAACCCCGACCTGCCCGAGATCGACGATTACTATGAACCGTTCGATTTCGACTATGACCACCTGAAGTCGGCCCCTGAAATGGAGGCCTTCCCGACCGCGCGCCCGCGTTCCAAGATCACTGGCGAGCGGATCGAGAAGATCGAGAAGGGCCCGAACTGGGAAGAAATCCTGGGCGGTGAATTCTCGAAACGTGGTGAAGACTACAACTTCGAAGGTGTGCAAAAGCAGATCTACGGGGAATACGAGAACACCTTCATGATGTATCTCCCCCGTCTGTGCGAACACTGCCTGAACCCGGCGTGTGCTGCGTCGTGTCCCTCGGGCGCGATCTATAAACGCGAGGAAGACGGCATCGTTCTGATCGACCAAGAGAAGTGTCGTGGTTGGCGGATGTGTGTCTCGGGCTGTCCTTACAAAAAGGTCTACTACAACTGGTCGACCGGTAAGTCCGAGAAGTGTACTTTGTGCTATCCGCGCATCGAAAGCGGCAACCCGACCGTATGTTCGGAAACCTGCGTTGGTCGTATCCGCTATCTGGGTGTGATGCTCTATGATGCCGACAAGATCGAGGAAGCCGCGAATGCGGAAGCCACCACCGATCTGTATGACGCGCAGCTGGGTGTCTTCCTTGACCCGAACGATCCCGAGGTGATTGCCGCCGCAGCACGCGACGGTGTCCCGCAGGATTGGATCAAGTCGGCTCAGGAAAGCCCGATCTGGAAGATGGCGATGGAATGGAACGTGGCGTTCCCGCTGCACCCCGAATATCGCACCCTTCCGATGGTCTGGTACATCCCGCCACTTAGCCCGATCCAAAACGCGGCCGAAGCGGGTGCAATCGGCACTGACGGCGCAATGCCCGATGTGAAGAACCTGCGTATCCCGGTCAAGTATCTGGCCAACATGCTGACTGCTGGGGATGAAGCCCCCGTTGTCACCGCGCTTGAGCGGATGTTGGGGATGCGGGCCTATATGCGCTCGAAAACCATCGAAGGTGTTACCGATGAAGGTCTGGCAGAACGCGTCGGTCTGACGGGTCGGATGATCGAGGACATGTATAAAATCATGGCCCTTGCCGACTATGAAGATCGTTTCGTCATCCCGACCACGCACCGTGAGCAAGTTGAAGATGCTTACGATCTGCGCGGCGGCTGCGGCTTCACTGATACCAATGGCTGTTCCGGTGGAACGTCGAAGGCCTCGCTGTTTGGCGGTGCCAAGAAAGCCCTGAAAATGCCGTCGGAGGTGATGTAATGGACCGTTCGCTAAAAGCTATCTCGCTGGTTCTAAGCTACCCCACTCGCGAACTGCAGCAGGCCATGCCGGAAATCGGCGCGGTGCTGGCATCGGATAGCCGTCTTACGGCGGCTGCCCGTCGCGACCTGCGCCCCATGGTTGAGGCCTTGGGTGCGCAGGACATTTATGACCTGGAAGAGCAGTATGTGCTGCTTTTCGACCGCTCGCGGACCTTGTCGCTGAACCTGTTTGAGCATGTTCACGGCGAAAGCCGAGATCGGGGCGGCGCGATGGTGTCGCTGGTCGAGATGTATCGCGAGGCCGGGTTCGATCCGGTGTCGAGCGAACTGCCCGACCACTTGCCTGTTCTATTGGAATTCCTGTCCACGCGTCCCTATGCCGAGGTACAGGATACCCTGGCGGACGCGGCGCATATTCTGGAAGCGTTGAGCGAACGACTGGTTCGACGTGAAAGCCCATATGCTGCCGTGTTCGCCGCTTTGCTACAGTTGTCAGGCGTAGAAGCCGACAAAGAGGCCGTAGCCGAGCTTCTGGAACAGCCCGAGGTCGATCCAAACGATCTGGAGGCTCTGGACGAGATCTGGGAAGAAAGCGAAGTCCGCTTCGGCCCCGATCCCAACGCCGGATGCCCACAAGTGCGCGACATGCTGGCGCGCATGGATGAACCCAAATCAGACACAGCAGCCCGCGCCCCCGGCGTGGCTGCGGAATGATAGGAGGACGAGATGCATAATTTCTTCTTTGGAATCTTCCCCTATATCGCCCTTGGCGTGGGGATCATGGGAAGCATCGCGCGCTATGACCGCGATCCTTTCACTTGGAAAACCTCGTCTTCTCAGATGCTGCGGCGCAAGCAACTGGTGATGGGCTCCATCCTGTTCCATGTGGGTGTGCTGATCATCTTCTTCGGCCACCTGATCGGTCTTCTGACCCCGATCTGGATCTTTGATGCCATAGGTATCAGCCACGGTGCCAAACAGCTTCTGGCGGTCGTCGCCGGTGGTATCGCGGGCGTCATGGCGCTGGTGGGCGGCGGCATGCTGTTCCACCGTCGTTGGACCGACCCGCGTATCCGCCAAACATCCAGCTTCTGGGACATTGCCATCCTTGGCATGTTGCTGGCGCAGCTGGTGCTGGGTCTGCTCACGATCTTCGTCTCGCTGGGTCACTTGGACGGGCACGAAATGGTCAAATTCATGTCCTGGGCGCAGGGGATCTTCACCTTTGACGGTGCGGCTGCCAGCTATATCTCAGATGTGTCGTGGATCTTCAAACTGCACCTGTTCCTTGGGCTGACAATCATCCTTGTCTTCCCGTTCACACGCCTTGTGCACATGCTGTCAGTGCCTGTGCGCTATATCTGGCGTCCCGGTTATCAGGTGGTGCGTTCGCGCCGTCAGAAACCTACGAACCCTGCGGAGTAAAGACCATGAATGCGGCCCTGTTCCCCGATCTCGTCGTCAATGGCGAAACCGTCCCTCATGCGGTAGTTGCCGCTGAAGCACAGAACCATGACGCCCCCACCGGCAAGCCTGGCATTGCTTGGCGCAAGGCAGCCAATGCTGTCGCGGTGCGGACCCTTCTTTTGCAAGAAGCCCGCAAGCGCCAGTTCACGGCTGAACCGGCCGAGGTCGCACCGGGCCGCTTTGAAACAGACGAGGAGGCCCTGATCCGGGGCCTTCTCGAAACCGAAGTCGATGTCGCGTCGCCCAGCGAAGATGCCATTCACGCTGAATGGTCTCGCGATCCTTCGCGCTTCCGCGCGCCGCCACTGTGGGAGGTCTCGCACATCCTGATTGCTTGCGACCCGCGCGACAAAGATGAAACTGAGGCTGCCAAAGCCCGTGCTGATCAGGTACTGGCCGCTGTAAACGCGAACCCGCGCAAATTTGGACACATCGCAGAAGAACACAGCGATTGTGGTTCGAAATCCTCGAGCGGGGCGCTAGGCCAGCTTGGGCCAGGCGACACTGTGCCCGAGTTTGAACAGGCGTTGCGTGTGTTGACCAGCGGAGCCATCACGACTGAACCTGTATTAACCCGCCATGGTTGGCACATCATCCGCATGGACGCCGCCGAAGAGGGGGCTGAACTGCCCTATGACAGCGTGAAACCCCGCATTGCCGACGCAATGGAAAAAGCCGCATGGGCCAATGGCGCGCGCGCCTTCGTGGCCGAGCTTGCCGCCAAGGCCGAGATTAAAGGTGCGGATCTGAAACCGGTGCAGTGATCCAACGGAACCGGGATTAGGGAAAGGAATGAGAAATGAAGATTGCTTGCACTAAAGCCCCGGGACGGGGTGACACGGATCAGCTTTTGTACCGAGTGGCCACAGCGCTGACCGCTAAGGGGATACGTGTTGCAGGGACCGCCCAGATCAATACCGATCGCGAAAAGGATGGCCCCTGCGACATGGATATTCAGGTGCTGCCCGATGGTCCGCTTTTGCGCATCTCGCAGAGCTTGGGGCAGGGGGCTCGGGGCTGTCGGCTGGATGCATCTGCGCTGGAAGACGCCGTCGCGCTGGTTAGCGCCTCGCTTGATCAGGGGGCTGATTGCCTGATTATCAACAAGTTCGGCAAGCAAGAAGCTGAAGGTCACGGCTTTCGCGATGTGATCGTGAAGGCGTTAGACTTGGATATTCCGGTTCTGGTTGGGATGAACCAGCTGAATCAGGATGCGTTCGCAAACTTTGCGGGCGGAATGGAGATCCAACTTCCGCCCGAGGCTCGCGCACTGGAAAACTGGCTTTTGGATCAAGATTGCCCTGCAATAGCCGTGTAGTCAGACAAAACACCCGAAAACAAAAGGGGCCGCATGACGCGGCCCTTTTTCGTTTTCTCGGGGTGTTTTTTGCAGAGCGTCAGTCAGCTTGACCGCCCGACTTCTGTAGAAACAGCGCGTCAAACGTGTAGACCAGAATGGCCGCGCCGACCGCGCCCATTGCAGCGATACCCAAGAGGATGATCAGGTCGATCGGCCCACCAATGTCGCCAAAACCTGAATGGGTCATCTTCTGGACAAACAGAACCGCAATCACGGCGCCGAAGGGCATCGATAGTTGGGCGCGTAGGAACTTGCGCCAGCTGACCGCGCGGTCGCGGATTAGCACGTACACATATGCCAGCGTGACGACAGCGGCCAAGACAACCATGGTCCAGAATAGGCCAGCGCCGAAGATCTCTTCAAAAACGGCGATCAGAGTGTCAAAGGTAAGTTCTTTCATCGGTCAAATCCTCCTTACGCGTCGCCACGGATCATGGCGTTATAAGTCGCTTTCAGGGCGACCTCTTTCATCAGCCAGCTGATCCACAGTTCTTCCAGTGGAGCAATCACGCCCGGGAAGCTGGGGGTCAGGTCATTGTTGTAGTCGAACTCGATCAGCATCGCGCGGCCGACGCGGGTGATCAGCGGGCAGGACGTATAGCCGTTATAGCTCGCGTCGCTTTTGGTGCCTGTGATCTGCGCGATCAGGTGTTCCTCGACCACGGGTACCTGCCATTTGGCGCTGGCGGCAGTCTTGCCTTTCGGTACGCCGGCGATGTCACCCACCGCAAAGACGTTGTCGAAGAAGTTGTGACGCAGAGTGTGCTTGTCGACGGCAGCCCAGCCACGGCCATCCCAGCTTCCGGGATCCGTCAGGGCAGAGTTGCGCACAACGTCAGGCGCTTGTTGCGGCGGTACGATATGCAGATAGTCATAGGGCATTTCCGCGTCACCGGTTTCAGTGGCGAAGGTGGCCATCTTCTTGCCCGCATCCACCGATTTCAGCACATGGCTGTAGTGCGGCGTGATCTCGCGTTGGCTAAACAGCATCCGCAGTTTTTCCGAGATGATCGGAACGCCAAACAGACCCTTATTGTGGGCCATATAGTTGATGTCGAGCTTCGTCGTCCCAGCCTTGCGAGCGATGTCGTCGATCAAGAAGGTGTGCTTGATCGGCGCGCCTGCGCATTTCATTTCGGTCGCGGGGCGGGTGAAGATGCCGACACCGCCGTCTTCGGTATAACGGCCTGCGGCCTCCCATGTTTTGGCGGCATAGTCCGGTCCGGCATAGAGCGATCCAATGCCGTCCTTGCCGATCATGTCCATCTCGAACCCTTCGATGGCGCCGTAGTTCAGGACGAGGCCAGTGGCCAGAACAAGGAAGTCATATGGAACGGTCTTGCCGCTTTCGGTCATCACCTTGTTGCCGTCCGGATCAATCTCGGCGGCGCGTTCGGAAATCCAAGTGATGTTCTTGGGCAGCCAATCGCCGGTTTGCGAGACCGAGTACTTGGCTGGCTTCAGGCCCGCCGCGATCAGCGAAAAGCCCGGCTGGTACCAGTGTTCCTTGCGCGGGTCGATGATGGTGATCTCGGCCCCGTTCAGGCGACGGGACAGGCGATTGGCGAGTGCGGTACCCGCTGCACCTGCGCCAAGGATAACGATCCGGGCCTTGGTGTCGATGGGGGTAGGGGCGGCGGTTGCGCCAGCGCCTGCGGCCATAAGGGCACCTGCGCCTGCGGCAAATCCAAGAAATCCGCGGCGTGTTGCGTTGAAGTTGTGTGGCATGAGCGACCTCCAATCAGGCAATGCTTCGTTCTGACGCCTCTCTACGCTCGTTAAGTATTCAGGTCCATGAATGTGTTAAGGGAATGGGAGTGGCCTAATGACGCAGTGAAATTGGAGTGGGATCAGACCGCAAATCTGTGTATGAAGCGGCAGGGTGGGTTTTCTACCGCCTTTGTAGATATTGCAGCGCTCGCGACAATTTGGTATACAGCGGCATACCGCAGACATATCCGGCCGCAGAAGATTCTGTTTTGCCGGGTTTACGGGCTGCATCAAACTCGAAATCGTAGGGATCGTCATGAGCTTGTACACCGACTACCTAAATGAGATTGAAACGCGTAAAGGCGAGGGGCTGAACCCCAAGCCGATCGACGATGGCGCACTGGTTGGCGAATTGATCGAGCAGATCAAAGACACCGGAAACGCTGAACGCGAAGCATCGCTGAATTTCTTTATTTACAACACTCTGCCGGGCACCACGAGCGCCGCTGGCGTCAAGGCGGCCTTCCTGAAAGAGATCATCCTTGGCCAAGCTTCGGTCGCTGAGATCTCGGTCGAATTCGCCTTCGAACTGCTGTCGCACATGAAGGGCGGTCCCTCGGTCAAGGTTCTGCTGGATCTGGCATTGAGTGACGACGCCGCAATCGCTGCGCAGGCTGCTGAAGTGCTGAAGACTCAGGTATTCCTTTATGAAGCCGACACCGCGCGTCTGGATGAAGCTTACAAAGCTGGCAACGCCGTGGCGACCGACATTTTGGAAAGCTATGCCAAAGCCGAGTTCTTCACCAAGCTTCCGGAAGTAGAAGAAGAAATCAAAGTCGTGACCTATATCGCCGGTGTGGGCGACATCTCGACCGACCTTCTGTCGCCTGGTGCCGAAGCACACTCGCGCGCAGACCGCGAATTGCACGGCAAATGCATGATCACGCCTGAAGCTCAGGTTGAAATCCAGGAGCTGCAGAAACAGCACCCGGACGCACGCGTCATGCTGATCGCTGAAAAAGGCACCATGGGTGTTGGTTCAAGCCGTATGTCAGGTGTGAACAACGTGGCGCTGTGGACTGGTAAGAAAGCCAGCCCCTATGTGCCCTTCATCAACATCGCCCCGGTTGTGGCTGGTACCAACGGCATTTCGCCGATCTTCCTGACCACCGTGGGCGTGACCGGCGGTATCGGCATCGATCTGGACAACTGGGTCAAGAAGCTGGACGCCGATGGCAACGTTGTTGAAGACGAAGATGGCGAAGCTGTTCTGGAAGAGGCCTATTCGGTCGCTACCGGCACCGTGCTGACCATTAACTCGAAAACCAAGACCCTGCATGACGCAGATGGCAAAGAGCTGAAAAGCGTCGCCGCTGCGTTCACCCCGCAGAAGGTAGAGTTCATGAAGGCTGGCGGCTCGTACGCTGTGGTCTTCGGCAAGAAGCTTCAGACATTTGCTGCCGCCGCACTGGGGCAGGAACTGAAATCGGCCTACGCACCCTCGAAAGAGATCACGGTCGATGGGCAGGGCCTGACCGCTGTTGAAAAGATCTTCAACCGCAACGCTTTGGGCAGCACGCCCGGCGCAGTTTTGCACGCCGGATCGGACGTTCGCGTCAAAGTGAATGTGGTTGGCTCGCAGGACACCACCGGTCCGATGACCGCGCAGGAACTGGAAGCAATGGCTGCCACCGTGATCTCGCCGTCGGTAGACGTTGGTTATCAGTCGGGCTGTCACACCGCATCCGTTTGGGACAAGAAGGCTCAGGCCAACATCCCGAAACTGATGAAGTTCATGAACGATTTCGGCCTGATCACCGCGCGTGATCCGAAGGGCGAATATCACGCGATGACTGACGTGATCCACAAGGTGCTGAACGACATCACTGTGGATGACTGGGATGTCATCATCGGCGGCGACAGCCACACCCGTATGTCCAAAGGCGTCGCCTTCGGTGCTGACTCGGGTACTGTGGCGCTGGCGTTGGCCACCGGTGAAGCGTCGATGCCGATCCCGGAATCGGTCAAGGTGACCTTCAAGGGCAAGATGGCCGACCATCTGGACTTCCGTGACGTGGTACACGCCACTCAGGCACAGATGCTGGACCAGCATGGCGACAACGTCTTCCAGGGCCGCGTGATCGAAGTGCATATCGGTACGCTGCTGGCTGACCAAGCCTTCACCTTCACCGACTGGACAGCTGAGATGAAGGCGAAAGCTTCGATCTGTATCTCTAACGATGACACTCTGATCGGTTCGCTGGAACTGGCCAAGTCTCGTATTCAGGTCATGATCGACAAGGGTATGGACAACGAAGCCCAACTTCTGGCCGGTCTGATTGCCAAGGCCGACAAACGCATCGCTGACATCAAATCGGGTGCCAACCCGGCCCTGACCCCGGACGATACCGCCAACTACTTCGCTGAGGTTGTTGTGGATCTGGCTGCCATCGATGAACCGATGATCGCTGACCCGGACGTAAACAACGATGACGTTTCCAAACGTTACACCCACGACACCATCCGCCCCGTATCCTACTACGGTGGCGACAAGAAGGTTGATCTGGGCTTTGTTGGCTCGTGCATGGTTCACAAGGGCGACATGAAGATCGTGGCCCAGATGCTGAAGAACCTTGAGAAGACGATGGGCAAGGTCGAGTTCAACGCACCGCTCGTGGTTGCTGCTCCGACCTACAACATTGTCGACGAGCTGAAGGAAGAAGGCGACTGGGAAATCCTCGAGAAGTACTCGGGCTTTGAGTTCGACGACCTGTTCCCGAAAACGCAGGCGCGTACCGAGTACGAGAACATCATGTACCTTGAGCGTCCCGGCTGTAACCTTTGCATGGGTAACCAGGAAAAAGCCGCTAAGGGTGACACGGTTCTTGCCACCTCGACCCGCCTGTTCCAAGGCCGCGTCGTAGGCGACCTGCCCGAGAAGAAAGGCGAAAGCCTGCTGGCCTCGACCCCGGTCGTTGTGTTGGCTGCTGTTCTTGGCCGCACCCCCACGCTGGAAGAATACAAAGCCGCAGTGGAAGGCATCGATCTGACCAAGTTTGCTCCGCCGCTGGCGGTTCCGTCGACCACCAAGTCGGCACACTTCTAAAGCCGGCAATGGATTGAAATAGAAAGGGCGGGGAATTTCCCCGCCCTTTTTGCTTTATGCCTTTGTCGCTTGTCGCTTAGGCATTCAACAGAAGATGCTGTCTCTCCCACGGTGAAATTTCGCGCTGGTATTCTTCGTTCTCGGCCCATTTGATGTCTGAGTAGAGCTTGCAGAACTCTTCGCCCAGAACCGCACGCATGTCTTTGGCTTCGTCGAACAGTTCCAATGCGGCACGCAATGAAGCGGGCAGGGGTTCTTCTACCTCCCAGACCTCTTTCACGGCTTCCGTACGGGGCTCGACCTTGTTGATCATGCCCAGATATCCACATGCCAATGAGGCTGCAATGGCGATGTAGGGGTTGGCGTCCATGCCGATCACGCGGTTCTCCAGCCGGCGGGCGGCTGGGCTGGAATGCGGCACGCGCAGTCCGGTGGTCCGGTTGTCGCTTGCCCATTCAAGGTTCGCTGGGGCCGACTGTCCGTCGACCGTGATCCGGCGGAACGAGTTCACGTACGGGGCCAGAAGCGGGACGACATCCATCAAATACTTCTGCGATCCGCCAATGAACCACCTGAATAGGTCCGAAGCCGAGCCATCCTCGTTTGAGAAAATATTCTTTCCGCCGTCGATCTCGACAATGCTTTGATGCACATGCATTGCGCTGCCGGGTTCATCCCGGATCGGTTTGGCCATGAAGGTGGCAAAAACACCGTTCTTCAAAGCCGCTTCGCGAATCGTGCGTTTGAACAGGAAGACCTGATCGGCCAGATTGATCGGGTCACCGTGGTTCAGGTTGATCTCGATCTGGCCAGCGCCGCCTTCTTGAATGACGGTGTCGATCTCAAGCCCCTGCGCTTCGGCAAAGTCATAGATCGTGTCGATGACGGGCCCGTATTCATCCACCGCCGACATTGAATAGACCTGACGGCTGGCGCCCTTGCGCCCAGTACGTCCGATGGGCGGCTCGATCGGTTCGTTCGGATCGTGGTTGGGTTTGGTCAGATAAAACTCAAGCTCGGGCGCGATGACGGGTTTCCAGCCTTTTGCGGTGTAAAGATCAACAACGCGCTTCAAAAGACCTCGCGGCGAGATCGCCAGCGCCGTTCCGTCGCGGTTATACATGTCACAGATGACCTGCAGGGTGACATCTTCCGACCATGGCACAGCGCAGGCGGTGGACATGTCGGCACGCAGCACGACATCCCGTTCAACCCATTGGTTTTCGATATCCATATCGACATATTCGCCGGAAATCGTCTGATAGAAGAGTGAAATGGGCAGGGCCAGATCGGTCGCCGGATCAAACTTGGCGGCTGGCATGGCCTTCCCGCGCGAGGTTCCGACAATGTCGGGGATGATGCACTCCACTTCTTCAATACGACCCCCATCTGCATAGGCGACAAAATCAGCGGACAAGTTCTTGGCCCAATCCAAGGGGCGCTTTGGTGACATCAAAACCTCCTTCAGCGGCGGGTGTCATCCGACGCCGGTTTTCGTAAAAAGAGTTCGTGCTGGATATTTGATCAAATTATCACGAAGGTCAATGGCCCGTTTCTGACAGCGCTTTTCGCTCGTACATGTCAAAGCTTCGCGCTAGGCTCTGATCAAATATCCAATCTGGGGAGATTTGAGACATGAGAACATTGGTAACTATCCTCTGTGCGTCGCTGGCAGGCAGCGCAGCATTCGCCGCTGACCATTGTGCAGCTGGCAAGACGCTGACTGACGGCGTTCTGACCATCGCGACGGGCAACCCAGCCTATTATCCGTGGGTCATGGACGATGCCCCCGAAAGCAAACAAGGATTCGAGGCTGCCGTGGCCTATGCTGTCGCAAACGAAATGGGTTTTGCTGACGACGCCGTCACTTGGGTGCGCACCTCGTTCGATGAGGCGATCCAGCCCGGCGCGAAGAACTTTGACTTCAACCTGCAACAATACTCGATCACGCCCGAGCGCGAAGAAACCATCGATTTCTCGCTGCCCTATTACAGTTCGGCCATGGCCGTTCTGACCACCAAATCGGTGGCCGAAAAAGTAGGCGAGCCGACCATGGATGCGTTGAAAGGACTGATTTGGGGGGCAGGCGCTTCGCACACTGGGGCCAGCATGGTCGGCGAGGTGATCGCGCCCGAGAAGGACGTGCTGCTTTACAACGACAACACCGATGTGACTGCCGCGCTGCAAGCCAACCAAATCGACGCGGCGCTGTTTGACCTGCCGACCGCGCTGTATCTTTCGGCTGTCGTGGTAGAGAACGGCGCGCTTCTGGGCCAATTCCCTGCCGAGCGCTCGGAAAACCCAGATCAGTTCGGCATGCTGATGGCAGATGGAAGCACCTTGAAGCCTTGTGTCGATGAGGCCATCCAAGCTCTGACAGATTCAGGTAAGCTGGCCGAGATCGAAGCCGAGTGGCTGCAAGGCGCCACTGGCGTTCCAGTCATTCAGTAAGGCGGGCAACGCACAGAATGACGAAGGCAGAGGATATCCCGGCCATGCCGGGGCGGCGCGCGCAGTATGAAGCTGCGTTGCGCCGCCGCTCTATGTGGGTTGCGGGGGCATCGACCGCGGCGGTTTTCCTGGCCATTCTGGTGTTGGTGCCTCTGGCGCCCGGCTGGGAGGCCGTGAAAAAGAGCTTCTTCAACTGGGGCGTCTTTTCCAAAACCTTCCCCGGCCTGCTTGACGCCTTCCTTCTGGACATCGCCATTTTCGCATGGTGCGCCCCGCTGATCGCACTTCTGGGTCTGTTCGTGGCGATCTGCCGTGACATCCAGAAACCAGCGCTGTATCCGCTGCGCCTGTTCGCGACAGTCTATACCGACGTCTTTCGTGGGCTTCCTGTCATTCTGGTCATCTATCTTGTGGGCTTCGGCATTCCCGGTCTGGGCCTGCCGCGCCCGTGGAATTCGCCCTATATTTGGGGCTCTCTGGCGTTGATCCTTGTCTATGCCGCGTACGTGGCCGAGGTCATTCGTTCTGGCATCGGATCGATCCACAAAAGCCAAAGTTCAGCATCTCTGTCACTGGGTCTGTCGAACGCCGATACGATGCGTTATGTGATCCTGCCGCAGGCCCTTCGAAACGTGCTGCCTGCGAATATGAACCTTGTGGTGGCCCTACAAAAAGACGTGGCGCTTTTGTCCTTCGTTGGCCCGGTCGAGATCTTCCGGCAGGCGGGCGTCTATAAATCGCTCTATGCCAACTTCACACCCTATGTGGGGGCCGCGCTTATCTTTCTGGCGATCACCATTCCGATGACGCGCTTTGCCGATCACCTGATGAACAAACGCCGCAAGCAGGAGCAATAAGCCCATGCTGTCGCTTAGAAATATCCAAAAGACCTTTGGCGATCACCACGTGTTGCGCGGCATCGACCTTGAGGTCGCGAAGGGCGAGATGGTCTGTCTGATTGGTGCATCCGGCTCGGGTAAATCGACGCTTTTGCGGGCGGTCAACCTGCTGGATCCCGTCGATGATGGCGAGATTTGGTTCGACGGCGTGGACATCGCCGAACCGGGGCTTGATCCTCAGCCTGTCCGACAGCGCATCGGGCTGGTTTTTCAATCCTACAATCTATTTCCGCACATGTCGGCCGCCGACAACGTGATGCTCGCCCCGCGCCGGGTGAAAGGTCTATCCCGTGCCGCGCAAAGGGGTCGTGTAGAAGAAATGTTCGAGCGGTTTGGTCTGAGCCATCGCATCGACCACTACCCGGATCAACTGTCCGGTGGCCAGCAGCAACGTGTCGCAATCATTCGCGCGCTAGCTATGCAGCCCGACATTCTGCTGTTTGACGAGATCACTTCCGCCCTCGATCCCGAACTGGTGGCCGAGGTTTTGGACGTGCTGCGCAGTCTGCGCGCGGAAGGGATGACCATGATCCTTGCGACCCACGAAATGGGGTTTGCGCGTGAACTGGCGGACAAGGTCTGTTTCTTGGATAGCGGGCGCATTCTGGAAGAAGGCACGCCTGCACAAATATTTGACGCGCCAGCTGAAGAGCGGACGCGTCAGTTTTTGTCTCAGGTTCTGTAAGCGATTACAGGTGTTTGCCCATTTCGACCGCTGTGTCCAACATGCGGTTCGAGAAACCCCATTCATTGTCATACCAGCTGAGAACGCGGACCATATTGCCGTCCAAAACCTTGGTTTGATCCAAAGCCAGCGTCGACGAGTTCGGGTCGTGGTTGAAATCGATCGATACCAGCGGGCGGCTCGTAACACCCAGAACGCCTTTCAGCGGGCCGTCTGCCGCGGCTTGCATAGCGGCGTTGATTTCCTCGGCGGTGGTGTTGCGGCTAGCCTCGATGGTTAGGTCTACGCAGGATACGTTCGGGGTCGGAACGCGGATTGCGACGCCATCCAGCTTGCCGTTCAATTCTGGAAGGACCAGACCCACGGCGCGGGCAGCACCTGTGGTGGTTGGGATCATGCTCATCGCGGCGGCGCGGGCGCGATAGGGGTCGCTGTGTAGCGTGTCCAGCGTCGGTTGGTCACCGGTGTAGGAATGGATCGTGGTCATGAACCCCTTGGTGATGCCCACGGTGTCGTGCAGCACTTTCGCGACCGGCGCCAAGCAGTTGGTGGTGCAGGATGCGTTCGAGACATGCACGTGATCTGCTGTCAGGCTGTCGTGGTTCACGCCATAGACAACGGTGTTGTCCGCGCCAGAAGAGGGGGCCGAGACCAGAACGCGGCTGGAACCATTGCCCAGATGCACTAGGGCCTTGTCGCCTTTGAAGATGCCGGTGCACTCCATCACGATGTCCACATTGCCCCAGGGCAGGTCATCTGGGTTGCGGATGGCGGTCACGGCGATCTTACCGCGCCCCGCGTCGATCCAGTCTTCGCCAAAGGTGACGGGATTGGGGAAGCGTCCGTGGACGCTGTCGAATTCCAACAGATGGGCGTTCATCTCGACCGAGCCAAGATCGTTGATCGCCACAACTTCGATATCTGTGCGGCCGCTTTCATGAAGGGAACGCAGGACAAGCCTGCCGATACGACCGAACCCGTTGATTGCAACTTTGACCGTCATGCCCGTCTCCTTCACTTTAGCATGAAAATGTGAGCGCTAACATCGCAGTATTTTCGAAAAGGTCAAGGGGGCAGGGATTGAAGGTCACAACAGTGTGGGGTCAGCGCCAGAAGGCCACCCATTCAGAGAGTTCTAGGAACTTCTTGGCAAGGAACACCAGATAGGTGCCATCCCAAAGGAAGATATCCAGCCCAAGTAGCAGCAGGATTGCGGCCCCAAGCAAGATGGCAAGCTGATTAGTCACAAAATGGGCTCCGGCCTGTTTTCGTCAATGTGACAACTCGCGCGGGGCGGAGCAAGGCAAAACGGATAGGCAAAAGAAAACCCCCGCAGCTTGGGCTGCGGGGGTCTATCCAAATATTGGGATTGGATCAGATTCTGCCCATTTTGACAGCCAGATCGCCCATGCGGGTCGAGAAGCCCCACTCATTGTCATACCACGCTAGAACGCGGACCAGACGACCGCCGATAACCTTGGTCTGGTCAGCGGCAAAGATCGAGCTTTCTTCGGTGTGGTTGAAGTCGGTCGAGACCAGTTGTTCTTCGGTATAACCCAATACGCCTTTCATTGCGCCTTGTGACTGCTCTTTCATCACGGCGTTTACGTCCGCTACGGTCACGTCCTTTTCGACCACAACGGTCAGGTCCACGGCCGAGACATTCGGGGTCGGAACGCGCACGGCGGACCCATCCAGTTTGCCTTTCAGTGCTGGCAGAACCTCGCCCAAAGCTTTGGCGGCACCGGTCGAGGTTGGGATCATCGACATGGCAGCAGCGCGGGCGCGGTACAGATCCTTGTGGCGACGGTCCAGCGTCGGCTGGTCGCCGGTATAGGCGTGGATCGTGGTCATGATGCCGCTTTCGATGCCGAAAGCGTTCAGCAGGACTTTGGCAACCGGAGCCAGACAGTTGGTGGTGCACGAACCGTTCGAGACCATGACGTCGTCGGCGGTCAGCATCTCTTCGTTCACGCCGCAGACGATGGTCTTGTCCACGTTGGTGCCGGGGGCCGACAACAGAACTTTCTTCGCGCCACGCTCTAGGTGTGGTTTGGCCTTGATGCCGTCGTTGAAGTTTCCGGTGCATTCCAGAACAACGTCGCAGCCGCCCCAGTCCAATTCGTTCATGTCGTAGGTCGACATCATTTGCATCGGGCCTTGGCCCACATCCATGGTGCCATCGCCCAGAACGACCTCGTTCGGGAAGCGGCCATGTACGCTGTCATATTTCAGAAGATGCGCTGCGGTTTCCAAGGGGCCCGTGGCGTTGACCTTGACCACCTGAATGTCCTTGCGCCCTGAGGCAGCGATCTGGGCCAGAGTGCAGCGGCCGATACGACCAAAACCATTGATGCCGACTTTGACGGTCATGAGTTCTTCCTTGTTCGAAAGCGGCCGTCGCCAGCCACAAAAGATTATCTTCGACTTGCATGGGGTATAGCTCCGACCGGAATGTCACCCAACCCGGAAAACAGCTTTCACCCCAGCATGATAGCGAAAACATGACTGGCATCGCCGCGCGTTAGCGCAAACCTTCAACGGGGCGAATTTTTCATTCCCTCGATGGGTGATGGGCTTGCCCTTTGGGGTGGGTGCGTTAGATTCGCATCCAAACGCGCATAGGAATGATTGGGGCGAGTAGATGAGTGGTTTGATTGCACTTCTGGATGATGTTGCTGGGATTGCGAAGGTCGCGGCGGCCTCGGTTGACGATGTGGCGGCGCAGGCGGCCAAGGCCAGCGCGAAAGCGGCGGGTGCCGTGATCGACGATGCAGCTGTGACGCCCAAATATGTCCAAGGGTTTGAAGCCAAACGCGAGCTGCCGATCATTGGGCGCATTGCCTGGGGCTCGATCAAGAACAAGCTTCTAATCCTTCTGCCCATCGCCCTGCTTTTGTCGGCCTTCGCGTCCTGGGCGATCGCGCCACTTTTGATGTTGGGCGGGGCATATCTGTGCTTCGAAGGGGCCGAGAAGGTGTGGCACACATTGTTCCCGCATGATCACACGTGGGACCACGCTGAACATGTCGAAGGCGACCCAGCTCATCTGGAAGAAAGCAAGGTCGCGGGCGCGATCAAGACCGACTTCATCCTGTCGGCCGAGATCATGACCATCATTCTGTCGGGCATCCCGAACAGCAATTTCTGGATGGAAGCCGCCACCTTGGCTGTCGCTGCCGTGGGTATCACTGTTGCGGTCTATGGCTCGGTCGCATTGATCGTGAAGGCGGATGATTTTGGCCTGTATCTGGCCAACAACGCGCGCCTTGGTGCAACGCAGGCTCTGGGCCGCGGGATCGTGAAGGCGATGCCCTATGTCATGAAACTTCTGACCATCGTGGGCACCGCCGCGATGATCTGGGTTGGCGGGTCGATCATCGTACACGGCCTGCACGAGCTGGGCTGGCACCTGCCCTATGAGACCATCAAACACTGGGCCGAAGCGGCAGCTTACGCTGTGCCGAACTATGCAGGCTTCGTGAAATGGGTGGTAACAGCCGGGCTGGACGGCGTGCTTGGCTTGGCTCTGGGCGTGCTGATCATTCCCTTGGCCACATGGGTCATCGGCCCGATCTGGGGGTCGATTTTCAAAGGGAAAGCCTAAGAACGCCTAAGCTTTCGGTTTTGACCGGCTGAGCAGGAACAATCCGCTCAGAACGATGACGGCGCTACCTGCCAGCGTCATTATGTCTGGGCGTTCGTGGAATACCACGACGCCCAAGACGAGCGCGAATAAAAGTCGCGAGTATCGGAATGGGGTGACGACCGAGACCTCTCCGGTCCGCATCGCAAGCGTCAGCGCACCATAGGCCAACACGCCGAATACGGTTGCCAGAACAAGGAACCCGCTGGCAGCTGGCGTCAGGGTGCGCAACTCGCCCCCAACAGCGACGAGGACCAGACCCGAAACGGTCAGCACTGCGCACCCCGCCACGCCTAGTTGCGCGCCTGACAGTGTCGCAGGGCTGGCGCGGGTGGCCAGATCGCGGCCAGCGAAACCCAACATTCCCAACACTGCGAAAATCGACAGCGGATCAAATGCGTCAAGACCCGGACGCAGGATCATCAACACGCCGACGAAGCCAACAAGGATGGCCAGCCAGCGCCGCAGGCCGACCCTTTCCTTGAACACGATGACCGCACCTAATGCGACGACCAGCGGTGTTGCCTGCAAGATGGCCGAAGCACTGGACAGCGGTGTCAGCGCGATGGCCAGCGCATAGAACAAACGGCCAGCAATTTCGGATGCCGATCTCCAGATCAAGACAGGAGAACGCAGATCCGGGTGAAAAATACGTGCGCCCTGTACGCGCGCGATCAGGGCAAAGATCACCAATCCGCCCAGTCCAAACAGCGCGACCGCCTGCCCGATCGGGATATCACGCGCGGCAGCCTTCAATGCCATATCTTCAAGCGCAAACGCCCCCATGGCAAAAACCATGAAAAGCGCTCCTCGATGATTTTCACGCAAGCCTGACAGCACGTTGGTATCCTTTGATAAAACAGGCGCAGACTGTCTGATCCCGGGCAGGTTTAAAAGGGGGTAAAGAAAACGCCCCACCGATTGGCGGGGCGTTTCGAAGTTTCAGACCAAAAACCTATGCAGATGTTTGGTCCAGTTTTTTAGATGGGCTGGGGCTTAACCCAGAAGCTCTTTTGCTTTTGCGACCACGTTGTCAGTGGTGATGCCGAATTTCTCGAACAGCACGCCAGCCGGAGCGGAAGCGCCAAAGCCAGTCATGCCAACAAAGGCTTGCTTGGCTTCACGGCCACGTTCGCCCAGCAGCAGTCGGTCCCAGCCACCATCGCGAACTGCAGCTTCAACGCCAACGCGTACGGCGCCTGCGGGCAGAACTTTGCGGCGATAGGCTTCGTCTTGCTCGGCAAACAGCTCCATACATGGCATCGAAACAACGCGGGTGCCGATGCCTTGGGCTTCCAGCTGCGCGCGTGCCTCCATTGCCAGCGACACTTCCGAGCCGGTGGCAATCAGGATCACCTGACGTTTACCAACTTCTGCGTCGGCCAGCACGTATCCGCCCTGAGCAGTCAAGTTCTTCTGTTTGTAGTCAGTACGAACGGTCGGCAGGTTTTGACGGGTCAAAACCAGGGTCGACGGAGTTTCTTTTTCGGTCAGCGCGATTTCCCATGCTTCTGCCGTTTCAACGGTGTCGGCGGGACGGAACGTATAGCTGTTCGGGGTGGCGCGGCAGATCGACAGATGCTCGACCGGCTGGTGTGTCGGGCCGTCTTCGCCAACGCCGATCGAGTCGTGGGTCATCACGAATACGGTCGGGATACCCATCAGCGAGGCGAGGCGCATCGCAGGGCGGGCATAGTCGGTAAAGACGAAGAAGGTACCGCCATAGGGGCGCATGCCGCCGTGCAGGGTCATGCCGTTCATTGCAGCGGCCATGCCATGCTCGCGGATGCCCCAATAGATATAACGACCACCGCGGTTGTCGGTGTCGAAGACGCCCAGATCGCCGGTCTTGGTGTTGTTCGACCCGGTCAGGTCAGCCGAGCCGCCTACAGTTTCCGGCAGCACAGGGTTGATCACGGCCAGTGCCATCTCGGATGACTTACGGGTCGCAACTGCTGGTTTGCTTTCGGATACTTCCTTTTTCAGCTTGCGCACAACAGTGGCCAGTTTCTTAGGAGCGTCCAAAGCATAGGCGCGCTTGAAATCGGCCTGCTTGCGATCCGAGATCGAGGCAAAACGGGCGTCCCACTCGGCCCGAGCTTCCGCACCGCGAGCACCCATGGCTTCCCATTGTGCTTTCACGTCGGCGGGGACTTCGAAGGCGCCTTTCGGTGCGCCATACACTTCTTTGGCAGCTGCCAGTTGCTCGGCATCGGTCAGCGCGCCGTGGCCTTTCGAGGTGTCCTGAGCAGCATGGCCCAGTGCGATATGCGTTTTACAGGCAATCATGGACGGCTTGTTGGTCGACTTCGCTTTGGTGATGGCCGCGTCAATCTGCTCGGGGTCATGGCCGTCAATTTCCTGAACATGCCAGCCCGAGGCCTTGAAGCGCTGGACCTGATCGGTGCGATCCGACAGCGAAACCTTGCCGTCGATGGTGATGTCGTTGTTGTCCCACAGGACGATCAGCTTCGACAGTTCGTGACGTCCAGCAAGGCCGATGGCTTCCTGGCTGATGCCTTCCATCAGGCAACCGTCGCCTGCGATGACATAGGTGTAGTGATCTACGATCTTCTTGCCGAAACGCGCGCGTTGGATTTCTTCCGCCATCGCAAAGCCGACCGAGTTGGCAATGCCCTGGCCCAAGGGGCCAGTCGTGGTCTCGACGCCAGAGACGTGTCCGTATTCCGGGTGACCTGCGGTGATTGCACCCCACTGACGGAAGTTCTTGATCTGATCCAGCGTGACGTCCTTATAGCCCGTCAGGTAGAGCAGCGAATAGATCAGCATCGAACCGTGACCCGCCGACAGGATGAACCGGTCGCGGTCTTCCCAGCGTGGTGCGGCTGGGTCGAATTTCAAGTGATTTTCAAACAGAACGGTTGCCACATCGGCCATGCCCATCGGCATGCCGGAATGGCCGGAATTTGCAGCGGCAACGGCATCCAGCGTCAACGAGCGGATGGCGGCGGCTTTTTTCCAGTGGTCAGGGTGGGCTTTGGCGAGAGCGGCAATATCCAAGGTCCGAGTCCTTTGGCTAAGTAAAGATTGGCCCCTGATAGCAGTCCTGCCGCTTGGGTCAAGCAAAGCAAGGCTTTGCCGGGTGCTCGGCCGTGCAAGTATCTGTAATCGTACGGAGCAAGTTGGCGCTGTGGGTGAATTGAATGGGGCTTTGTGGCTTGTGGCGGCGAATCGCGTTTGAGGCCGCGATGCGTCCCGAGGGCGTTGAGTGTTTTGCATCCTTGTGACAAGATCGGGCCATAAGGATTACATAGGGCACATTATGAGTGACATTTCCGACCTAGAGACTCGCATCACCACGGCGCTGGAACGGATCAACGCAGGGCTGGATAATCTGGCTGATCGGCCGGTAGCAGACACTGGTGCGATCGATCAACTGACCCGCCAGCTTGAAGACGAACGCACAGCTAACGCACAGTTGAATGAACGGCTTTCGACATTGAAAGCTCAGGTCACAGACAAGGTCGCGACCGTTGAAGTCGAGGTTGCTCGACTGCAAGAGCAATTGGCACGCTCTGAGGCATCGGCTGACACGCTGCGTCAAGCCAATCAAGACCTGCGCAACTCGAACGATGCGCTGCGTGAGGCGGCGAAGTCCGGAGTTGTCCAAGCTGCATTGATTAACGATGGCATGACAGCTGAACTGGCCGCGTTGAATGCAACCCAACAGGCAGACCGGGCCGAACTGGACGCGGTTCTGACCGAGCTGAATGCAATGACTGAACAGCAAACCGCCACTGCAAGCGAGGAGGACACCCATGCCTGACGTCACGATCACAATCGGAAGTCGTAGCTTTGAAGTGGCCTGTCAGGAGGGTGAAGAGCACTTCCTGAAATCTGCCGCCGCCATGCTGGACACAGAAGCTTCGGTTCTGGTCAGCCAGATATCGAACCTGACAGAAAGCCGGATGCTTTTGATGTCGGGACTGATGCTGGCAGACAAGACCGCCGGTATGGAAGACAAGGTTAAACTGACCGAGAGCCGTGTAGCCGAGTTGGAACGCGAGCTTGAGGCGTTGAAGAACGCGGAACCTCAAAAGGTTGAGGTGCCAGTCGTTCCTGCCTCTGTCACCGACACACTTGCCGAGATCGCCGCGCGCACCGAAGCCATGGCCGCCTCGGTAGAAGAGCGCCTTCAGGCGGACTGATCGCAGCCACAGAATGCAAAAACGCGCGCCAAATTCTGGCGCGCGTTTTTTTGTTGTCAGTGTCGGCTGAAGATCAGGCGTTGGCTTCACGGATCTTATCGGCCGCGTCTTTGTCAAACGTCACACCGTTGTCAGCAAACAGCGTGTCCAGCTCGCCTGACAGGGTCATCTCGGTCACGATGTCACAACCGCCCACGAACTCGCCTTTGACGTAAAGCTGTGGGATGGTCGGCCAGTCGGAGTATTCCTTGATACCCGTGCGGATTTCTTCATCCGCCAGCACGTTCACATCGGCATAATCCACGCCCATATAGTTCAGAACGCCAGCCACACGGGACGAAAACCCGCATTGCGGCATTTCTTTCGTGCCCTTCATATAAAGCACAACGTCATTGGCTTTGACGGTTTCGTCGATGCGGTTTTTTGCGTCGGTCATATTTTAGTTTCCTTGTCTTAGGCCTCATCGGCGCTGATTTTTTGGGCGCTTTGTGAGTTGGTCGTGAAGCCTTTGGATCTGTTCATTTTGGCGGTGTGCGGCATCTACAAGGTTTGTATCAGTCGCCTCCATCCCTAGTTCGGGTTTGGGTTCTTCTCGCGATGTCTTAGGTCGGCTGGAACTTACAGAACTGTGCCGGTTGCGCTTCAAATGTGCCTCGGCCACAGCAGCAGCAATAACCAACAGGATAACACCTGCGATTATCGCGCCCGCAGTCACTCAGGGACCTTGGTCGTCAGGGCCAGCGCGTGTAGCTCTCCGCTGTCGATCTGTTCACGCACGGTGGCGTTCACGGCGCGTTGCTGTTGGACGCGGTTCATGTCGCGGAAGCTTTCATCCACGACCTCGGCCGCCCAATGGTTCCCGTCACCGGCCAGATCGGTGATGGTGATCTGAGCGTTGGGGAAACCTGCGCGGATCAGGTCTTCGATTTTGGATGCTTCCATGGCCATTGGCGGAACCTCGTATTTGTTTTGTTTAACTTATGTGTGGTGAGGATGGGCCGCAAGGGTTAGCGGCGCATCGCAGCGTCGCGAAAACTTGTCAGTACGGCGCGGGCGTCGGACAGGATACCGGCTTCCTCGGCTTGGGCCAACGTGGCTTCTGTCCATGCGGGCTCGGGGAAAAGGCGGTCGAGCATCGCTTCGCGGGCGGCTTCTTGTGTTGCGGACAGCGGCAGGCGCGCGGACAGATGCAGAAGCTCGGCCATGTCACAGATGGCGCGCATCCGGCGATAGGCCTCGGATACGGCTTCCAGCGTTTCGCGATCTTTACGCCAGCGTTTGCGCGGGAAGATCTGCTGGGTCACATATTGCCCGGCACCTTTGCAGTCGAACTTGGCGCAGCCCGGAAAGCCTTGATCAGAAAGGGTTTCATGGATGCGGCACAGGTTGTCCGTGCCAAGATGGCGACAGGGCGCAAGCGCACGTTTGTCAAAGGCGAAATCATCGCCTGCGTCAAAGCCCGGAGACACGCAGCACAGCCCCATGCAGCCCGCGCAATCGGCGGTCAGCGTCGAGGGATCCTGCGCCAGCGGCACCGGGCCTGTCATTTACGTATGCGCCTGATCGAAACCGGTGCGGAAGATCTGGGCCAGTTCTGCCAGAGGCGCTTCCGAGCCGCCCATCTTCACGCTGTCACCGGTGAAGCGACCAACGGTGGTGATGGAAACGCCCGCGCGGCCAGCTTCGATCATCAAGGCTTCGGCCTGATCGAAATTACAGGCCACCAGATAGCGCGCCTGATCTTCACCAAACAGCGTTGGCGTGTCGGCGGCGTCCAGCTGAACGCCAACTTCTCCGGCCTCGGCCATCTCAAAAGCTGCCAGCGCCAGGCCGCCATCCGACAAGTCCGAACAGGCTTTGATCAACTCGCGATTGGCGCGGATGAAGTCGCCGTTTCGTTTTTCAGCGTCCAGATCCACATGCGGCGCGTCGCCGTCTTCACGGTTGAAGACCTCGGCCAGCAGGGCGGATTGGCCGAGATGGCCAGCTGTTTCGCCGACGACCAGCGCCACGTGGCCTTCGCGGGCCACGCCATCGATCATGTCGTCAAGGCTGTCCAGCAGGCCCACGGCCCCGATGGTCGGGGTCGGCAGGATCGCTTGACCGTCGGTTTCGTTGTAAAGCGAGACGTTGCCCGAAACGATCGGCACGTCCAGCGCGGCCACGGCTTCACCGATGCCTTTGATGGCGCCGACGAACTGGCCCATGATCTCGGGCTTTTCGGGGTTGCCGAAGTTCAGGTTGTCGGTGGTGGCAAGGGGCTTCGCGCCGACGGCGGTCAGATTGCGATAGGCCTCGGCCACGGCTTGGCGGCCACCTTCCAGCGGATTGGCTTTTACATAGCGCGGCGTTACGTCCGAGGTGAACGCTACGGCTTTGTCAGTGCCATGCACGCGCACGATGCCAGCGCCCAGACCGGGGGCACGTACGGTGTCGGCCATAACCATGTGGTCATATTGTTCATAGACCCACTGTTTGGCTGCGTGGTTGGCCGAGCCGATCAGAGCCTTCAGGCCGTCGATTGCATCGATTTCGGGTACGTCTGCCAGTTCCTCGGCCGCCGGGGTTTCGATCCACGGGCGGTCATATTCCGGCGCGCGGCCCGACAGAGGGGACAGCGGCAGATCGGCTTTCACTTCGCCATGATGTACGATCAAGAAACGGTCTTCGGCCAGTGTTTCGCCGACGATGGCGAAATCGAGGTCCCACTTTTCGAACACAGCGCGGGCTTCGGCCTCTTTTTCCGGCTTCAGAACCATCAACATCCGCTCTTGGCTTTCCGACAGCATCATCTCGTAGGCCGTCATGTCGTCTTCGCGCTGCGGCACATCTTCAAGGTTCAGCTTGACGCCCAGACCACCTTTGTCGCCCATTTCGACCGCCGAACAGGTCAGGCCAGCGGCCCCCATATCTTGGATCGAGATAACGGCGCCGGTCTGCATCAGCTCTAGCGTGGCTTCCATCAGACGCTTTTCGGTAAAGGGGTCGCCAACCTGAACGGTGGGACGCTTGTCTTCAATCGTATCGTCGAACTCGGCCGAGGCCATCGTCGCACCGCCAACGCCGTCGCGGCCAGTTTTGGCGCCCAGATAGACAACGGGCATTCCGATGCCCGACGCGGCCGAGTAGAAGATCTTGTCTGCATCGGCCAGACCGGCAGCAAATGCGTTCACAAGGCAGTTGCCGTTATAGGCCGGGTGGAAGCGCACTTCGCCGCCGACATTGGGGACGCCGAAACAGTTGCCGTAGCCGCCAATGCCCTCAACGACGCCGTTGACCAGCCGCTTGGTTTTCGGGTGATCAACCTCGCCGAAGCTCAGCGCGTTCATTGCGGCAATGGGGCGTGCGCCCATGGTGAAGACGTCGCGCAAGATGCCGCCAACGCCCGTCGCAGCCCCTTGATAGGGTTCGATGTAGGAGGGGTGGTTGTGGCTTTCCATCTTGAACACGATGGCTTGACCGTCGCCGATGTCCACGATGCCTGCATTTTCACCGGGTCCGCAAATGACCTGAGGGCCTTCGGTCGGCAGGGTGCGCAGCCATTTTTTCGATGACTTGTACGAGCAGTGCTCGTTCCACATGGCCGAGAAGATGCCGAGCTCGGTAAAGCTTGGTTCGCGTCCGATGATTTCGAGGATCAGCTCGTACTCATCGGGTTTCAGGCCGTGTGCTTCAATCAGATCGGTGGTGATTTTCGGCTCGCTCATGCTCGGTCCCCTTCGGCGTTGCAGCGACATCGACTCGCGCAGGCACGATATTAATGTCAGTTGCTGCGCCTTTTAGGGGAAGGGGGGCCATTGGGGAAGAGCTTGCCTGCCTTGTTTTGCAGGAACTTCTGGCGTTCGGGCAAAAAAAAGGCCGGGCAGAGCCCGGCCAAGTCCAACAGGGAGGTAAAAACCGACTAGAGCGATGCTCGACCATCGGCTTTGAACCAGATTTAGGAGGGGGAACGAGTCGCTTCAAGGTAAAATGCTGCATTGCAGCTATGCATTTTTCGCATGCCTTTCGCGCGTTGTCGCTACGTAAAGCGGCGGTTCGGCGGGTGTGTTCGGAGATAGTTTAATGATTATATAAACTTAACGTGGTAAATGCTCGACTTGAGAGTGATTTGAGGTCGTTTTGGGTGCAGACGCACTGTTGCGCTTTCGCATCAGTGTTTGTGAATGTAATTGTCAGCTTGCCATGCTGCGGCGCTGAGCTGCCAGTTCGGAAATCACGAAATCCCGGAAGGCTTCGATCCGTTTCGAAGCGCGCAATTCCTCGGGATAGGCCAGATAGACAGGGATGTCCTTGCTTTCAATGTCGGGCAAGACACGTGTCAATTCTGGGAAATCATGCGTGATATAGTCCGGCAGGACGCCGATCCCCAGATCGTTCAGGACAGATTGTAGCACGCCGAAATAATTGTTCACGGTCAGAAGCGATCCGACATCATAGGTTAACAGCTCGCGCACCAAGGCGGCACCCGCACTGACCTGCGCGGCAGATGTATTCTGGCAGATCAGGCGGAAATTCGACAGATCCTCAAGCGTTTCGGGCGTGCCGTTTGCCTCGAGATAGCTTGGCGTCGCGTATAGCCGCATGTGAACGTCCATCAATCGCTTTCGGATCAGGTCCGCCTGGCTGGGCTCTTTCATGCGAATGGCCACATCTGCCTCGCGCATGGGAAGGTCCAGCACGCGCTCTTCCAGCATCAGGTCAATGCGCAGATCGGGATAGGCTTCATAAAGCTTCGGCAGGCGTGGGGCCAACCACATCGAGCCAAAGGCCGTAGTGGTCGTGACGCGGAGTTCACCGAAGACTTCTTCCTTGCTGTCGCGAATGCGGGCCACGGCGGCTTCCAAGCGTTGGTTCATCGCCTTGGTGGCGTCAAACAGCAGCTCGCCCTGTTCAGTAAGAATCAGTCCACGTGCATGGCGATGAAACAGTGTGGCGTTCAGCCCTTCTTCAAGCGCTCGGATTTGGCGCGAGACGGCGGACTGAGACAAGTGGAGGGCGTCACCAGCATGGGTTAGCGACCCAGCATCTGCCACGGCGTGAAATATTCTGAGTTTATCCCAGTCCATGGCGTACGAACCAATCCCTGTTAGCGTGTAATCTATTCATACTGTTACCATCAGAATCGTGATGAAAGCCAGAACGGATTGTGATTGGATTTGTTTTGATGGGTCATATATTATGACCTAAATTGGAGGGCAATCTCCAGCAAGCTATTCGTATTGGGAGGTACGGCATGGGCAAGCCAGAAATCACTCTGAATGACCGTTTTGATCTGACCAAAGATCAAGTGTTGTTGAATGGCACGCAGGCGCTGGTGCGCTTGATGCTGACGCAGAGGGAACGGGACCGGCGCGTCGGGTTTGAGACCTCAGGCTATGTGACCGGGTATCGCGGTTCTCCTCTTGGGGCGGTGGACTTGTGGATGTCGCGGGCACAGGGCGTGCTGAGTGAAAATGACATCTTGTTCCAACCGGGCCTGAACGAAGATCTGGCTGCCACTGCGCTGTGGGGGAGCCAGCAAGCGGAAGTGCGCGGTGAAGGTGCACGCGATGGTGTGTTCGGTCTGTGGTACGGCAAGGGGCCGGGGGTGGACCGCACGGGTGACGTGATGCGTCACGCCAATATGGCTGGATCGTCACCGAAGGGTGGCGTGCTGATGGCGATGGGGGATGACCACACGGGCGAAAGCTCGACCGTGTTGCATCAGTCTGATTGGGCGATGGTGGATGCGTATATTCCGGTCCTCAGCCCCGCTGGCGTGCAGGAAATCATCGATTATGGCGTGTATGGCTATGGGCTGAGCCGGTTCTCGGGCCTTTGGGCCGGGCTGAAGGTAATGAAAGATACGGTCGAGGCGACTTCAGTTGTGGATGGCCGCGTGGACCGGATGCAGTTGATCACGCCCGAGTTCGACATGCCCGAGGGTGGGCTAAACATCCGCTTGATCGACGACCGCATTCCGCAGGAAGCGCGAATGATTGATTACAAGCGTTTCGCAGCCGAGGCGTATGCCCGCGCCAACCGGATCGACAAGCGCGTCTGGGGCAAGCCGGGGGCGAAGATCGGCTTCGTCGCGGCGGGCAAGAACTGGCTGGATCTGGTTCATGCGCTGAACCTTTTGGGGATTGATGAGATCGAAGCCGAACGTCTGGGTATCACCACCTACAAGGTCGGGCAGACATGGCCATTGGACATGCAATCTTTCCATGAATGGGCCGAGGGGCTGGATCTGGTCGTCGTCGTGGAAGAGAAGCGCAAACTGATCGAGGTGCAGATCAAGGAAGCCATTTTTGACGATCGCCGGGGCCGCCGCGTGTACGGCTGGCACAAGGGTGACACGTGGGAGAACGGACGTCAGCTGGAGCTGTTCCCGACACGATACGCTCTGGACCCGATCATGATCGCCGAAAAGCTGGGCGATATTCTGGTCGAGGAAGGGCGCGGGACCGAAGCCGTCAAGGCCGGGCTGGAGGCGCTGGCGCAGGCGCGTGGGGCAGACAACGCGCCTAATATCGCGGCGCGCTTGCCATATTTCTGCTCGGGCTGCCCGCACAATACCTCGACCAAACTGCCCGATGGCAGCCGCGGTTTTGCAGGGATCGGATGCCATTATATGGTGCAATGGATGGACCGCTCGACGCTGGGATCGACGCAGATGGGCGGCGAGGGCGTGAACTGGATTGGCGAGGCGCCGTTCTCGAAAACCAACCACGTGTTCCAGAATTTGGGCGATGGGACCTATAACCACTCGGGCATTCTGGCGATCCGTGCGGCTTTGGCGGCGGATGTGAACATTACCTATAAAATCCTTTACAACGACGCAGTGGCAATGACCGGCGGGCAGACCAACGAAGGGGATCTGGACGCGCCTCGGATTGCCCGCGAAGTACTGGCAATGGGGGTGAAGAACATCTTCGTCGTGTATGACGACAAAGAGGATGTCGACCGGGGTGCTTTCCCCAGCGGAATCAGCCTGCACACGCGTGACGAGCTGCTGCCGATCGAGGAAAAATGCAGGGATTTGAAGGGGGTGTCGGTCATCCTCTATATCCAGACATGTGCTGCCGAAAAGCGCCGCCGCCGCAAGCGCGGGTTGTTCCCGGATCCCGACAAGCGGGTCTTTATCAACACGGATATTTGCGAAGGTTGCGGCGATTGCGGCGTGCAGTCGAACTGCGTGTCCATCGTGCCGGTCGAGACCGAACTGGGCCGCAAACGCGCCATCGACCAGTCCAGCTGCAACAAGGATTTCAGCTGCGTGAACGGGTTCTGCCCCAGCTTTGTGACCGTCGAGGGCGCGAAGCTGAAAAAGGCCGCTACGGCCGAGGTGAAGCTGCCTGACCTGCCGGTCCCAACGCTGCCGAAGATCGACGGGACGTTCAACACGGTGATCACCGGTGTTGGCGGCACGGGCGTTGTGACCATCGGGGCCGTAATGGCGCAGGCCGCGCATATAGACGGCAAAGGCGCAGGCATGATGGAGATGGCAGGGCTGGCCCAGAAGGGCGGCGCGGTGACGGTCCATCTGCGGTTGGCTGAAAAGCCCGAGGATATCTCGGCCATTCGCGTGGCGACCGGGGAATGTGACGCGCTGATTGGGTGCGAACTTGTGGTCTCGGCAGCTTCGACGACGCTGGGCCTGACCAAAACCGGGCGCACAGGCGCGGTGGTGGACAGCCATGAAACTGTGACCGGCGAATTCACACAGAATACAGACTTCACAATTCCGGGCGATCAGCTGCAACTGTCTTTGCAGGCGCGCCTGCGGGATCGGCTGTCGATGTTCGACGCAAGCGAGCTTGCGCGGGTTCTGATGGGCGACAGCATCTTTTCCAACATGATGGTATTGGGTGCGTCCTGGCAGGCTGGTTATGTTCCGCTGACATTTGAAGCCCTGATGCATGCAATTGATCTGAACGGGCAAGCGCCGGACCGCAACAAACGCGCGTTTGATCTGGGGCGCTGGGCGGTGGCCTTCCCGGACGAGGCGGCGAAATACACGCAAGCGGATGTCGTGGAACTGCCCGAATCCTTGGGTGATATCATCGACTTCCGGGCCGATCATCTGGTGAAATATCAAAACAAAGCGCTGGCGAAGAAGTATCGCGATTTCGTGGGAGCTATGCCGGAAGTGCTGCAGGGAACCGTGGCCAAGGGCTATCACAAGCTGTTGACCTATAAGGACGAATACGAGGTTGCGCGGCTTCTGACCGAGACCCGCGCCAAAGCCGAGGCCGAGTTCGATGGCGATCTGAAACTGACCTATCACCTTGCGCCTCCGCTGTTGGGGGGCACGGACCCGGTTGGACGCCCGAAGAAACGAGGCTTTGGGCAGTGGTTCGAACGTGCTGCGCCGCTTCTGGCCAAGATGAAAGGTCTGCGCGGCACCGCGCTGGATCCCTTTGGCCGGTCTGACGAACGTGTGACGGAACGCAAGCTGATTGCAGATTATGAGGCCGACATGCAGCGTTTGGCGGCAGGGCTGACGGACGCCAATACCGAGGTCGCGCTGGAAATCGCAGCACTGCCCCTGTCGATCCGCGGCTTTGGCCCGGTGAAAGAGGCAAGCGTTGTGGCGGCAGATACGCGCCGCCGGGCGCTCTGGTCGACATTCGATGGAACCGGCCCCGTTCAAGAAGCCGCAGAATAAGAGTTCAGCGGGCGACATAAACCTGTTACATCACGCTGCAAAATAAAGCATCCGACCAAGGATCTTGCAGATGAGCAGACACGTCGCCCGCGACATCACCTATGCCCACAGCGCGCAAACCCGTCCGGGACGCGCCGTCATCCGCGTGATGGAGAATGCGACAGGCCGCCTGCGTCTGATCAAGCGCGCCCATGGCTATGATGCCGAGGTCGCCGACGGGCGCGATTTCTGGCAGGTGATGGTGGATCGCTATGGGCTGTCGTTGGATTTTGTCGAAGGGTCGCTGGACTTAATCCCGCAAGACGGTCCTCTGATCGTGGTAGCCAACCACCCTTACGGCAT
Source organism: Aliiroseovarius sp. S253 (assembly GCF_049800855.1). NCBI lineage: Bacteria > Pseudomonadati > Pseudomonadota > Alphaproteobacteria > Rhodobacterales > Paracoccaceae > Aliiroseovarius > Aliiroseovarius sp. S253. The sequence goes on from NZ_JBNAFW010000001.1 coordinate 771,072, forward strand.
TCTGGATGGGCTGGTTATGGGGCACATTCTCAGCCGACATCGCAAAGATTTCCGCATTCTGGCCAATCAGGTGTTTCGCAAGGCCGAGGATCTCAGCCGCGTCGTCCTGCCCGTCGATTTCGCCGAAACCCGCGAGGCGATGAAGGTGAACCTTGAGACGCGCAACGCGGCGCGCAGCTATTTGGCGGAAGGCGGGGCGATTGGGATCTTTCCCGGCGGCACGGTCTCGACCGCGCAAAAGCCGTTTGGTCTGCCGCTTGATCCGGGCTGGCGGCGTTTCTCGGCACGGATGATTGCAAAATCCAATGCCACAGTGGTGCCGATCTGTTTTCACGGCCACAACTCGCGCAGTTTCCAAGTGGCTAGCCATGTGCACCCGACACTGCGTATGGCGCTTTTGATCCGCGAGTTTGGCAAGCGGGTGGACCAGCCCGTAAGCCTGTCGATCGGCCAGCCGATTTTGCCAGCAGAATGGGGCGAATATGCCAAAGACGCCAAATCCATGATGGATTTCCTGCGCGATCAGACATATGCCTTGTCCCAGACCCCAGGTGCCCAAGGTGCCTATGGGTTCGAGTTCGAGGACAAACACAAGGCATAGGGCGATGGCAGTAGGCATTTTCGATAGTGGTCTGGGCGGATTGACGGTTCTGGATGCGGTCTCGAAACGTCTGCCGGATGTGAATTTCGTCTATTACGGTGACAACGCGCATGCGCCTTACGGGGTGCGGGATGCGGATGATGTTTATGACCTGACGACCAAGGCGGTATCTGCCCTATGGGATCAGGGTTGTGATCTGGTCATTCTGGCCTGTAACACCGCCTCGGCTGCAGCGCTGCGCCGGATGCAGGAAAGCTGGATCCCGACCGACAAGCGGGTACTTGGCGTGTTTGTGCCTCTGATCGAAGCGCTGACGGAACGCCAATGGGGCGACAACTCGCCTCCGCGCGAAGTCGAAGTGAAGCACGTTGCGCTGTTTGCTACACCCGCCACAGTGTCGAGCCGCGCGTTCCAGCGCGAACTGGCCTTCCGTGCTATTGGCGTGGATGTCGAGGCGCAGGCCTGCGGCGGTGTCGTGGATGCGATCGAAGACGGGGATCTGATCCTGGCCGAGGCGCTGGTGCGCAGCCATGTGGATGCGCTGAAGCGCAAGATGCCCAAGCCCGAGGCCGCCATTCTGGGCTGCACCCATTACCCGCTGATGGAGCAGGAGTTCCAGAACGCGTTGGGCGCGGATGTGAAGGTCTATAGCCAAGCCAATCTGGTGGCAGAAAGCCTTGCAGACTACCTTGAACGCCACCCGAAAATGCGCGGAACGGGGACTGAATCGAAGTTCCTGACCACCGGTGATCCCGCCCAAGTGTCCAACCGCGCGACCCAGTTTCTGCGACGAAAGATCGCTTTCGAAGCCGCCTGATTGCAAGGCGCACGCAAAACACCTATCTATCCTTCGAATTCGCAGGAGGTCTGAATGACCCACAAAATCGCCATTCTTGGTGCGTCCGGCTATACCGGGGCCGAGCTTGTCCGCCTGATTGCCACCCATCCGTCGATGGAAATCGTCGCTCTGTCCGCTGACCGTAAGGCCGGACAAGAGATGTCGGATGTCTATCCCCATTTGCGCCATCTGGACCTGCCGAAGCTGGTTAAGATGGACGAGATTGACTTCTCGAACGTGGACCTTGCCTTTGCAGCCCTGCCGCATGGTCTGAGCCAAGCGCTGGTGCGTGACCTGCCCGACACTGTGAAAGTCGTTGATTTGGGCGCGGATTTCCGTCTGCGTGATCCGGCGGAATACGAGAAATGGTACGGCGCGCCGCATGTGGCGACCGAATTGCAGAAGACGGCGGTCTACGGGCTGACCGAGTTCTATCGCGACGACATCAAATCCGCGCGTCTGGTAGCGGGGACTGGCTGTAACGCTGCAACGGTGCAATACGCACTGCGCCCGCTGATCTCGAGCGGGCTGGTCGATTTGGACCGGATCATCTGTGACCTGAAGAATGGCATCTCGGGGGCTGGACGGTCGCTGAAGGAGAACATGCTGTTTGCCGAACGCTCGACCGACGTGCTGGGCTATGCGCAGGGTGGTACGCACCGCCATCTCGGTGAGTTCGATCAGGAATTCTCGATGCTGGCAGGCCGTGATGTACGTATCCAGTTCACCCCGCATCTGGTGCCGGTGAACCGGGGTATTCTGGCCGACTGCTATGTGGACGGAGACCCTCAAGCGATCCACGTAGCTCTTGTCGCGCAATATGCTGACGAACCTTTTGTCACCGTTCTGCCCTTCGGCAAGCTGCCGGGGATGGGGCAGGTGATGGGATCAAACCAGTGTCACCTCGGAGTCGCTGGCGACCGTATACCGGGGCGCGCTCTGGTCGTGTCGGCTTTGGACAATCTGTGCAAAGGTTCGTCCGGTCAAGCGATGCAAAATGCTAACTTGATGCTTGGTGAAGACGAAACCACCGGGTTGATGATGCCTCCGGTGTTTCCGTAAGCGATTGAAAAGGAGCCTGTAATGGCCGGTCTGAAAAGCCTGAAGAAAACCCGTCGTATCCAGATCATCGTTCTGGCCTTCGTGGCGTTGGCGCTGTCGACAGGTCTGATTGGCTATGCGCTGAAAGACGGGATCAACTATTACCGCTCGCCCACCGAAGTGATCGCCGAACCGCCCCGCGCGGACGAGGTGTTCCGCATGGGTGGGCTGGTCTCTGAAGGCACAATCGTGCGCGGGCAGGGCGAGACCGTCAGCTTTTCGGTCACCGACGGGGCCGAGACGGTTCCCGTGCGTTATACCGGCGTGCTGCCGGATCTTTTTTCCGAAAACCAAGGCATGATCGGCACCGGAAAATACGTGGATGGCGTCTTTGAAGCCTCTGAAATCCTTGCCAAACATGACGAAGAATACATGCCGAAAGAGGTCGTGGACAGCTTGAAGGAAACGGGCGTCTACGTCGAACCGGACTATTGATTTCGACATTGTTAACCTGACTTTCGCAGGCTTCCCCCCGTGTTCCAAACGCGGGGAAGGCCCGGATGCAGAGCGTCACAGACATCGCAGATCAGATTGTCGCCCGTGAAGGTGGCTATGTGAACGACCCCGACGATCCCGGCGGGGCGACCAAATACGGGGTCACGATCCACACCATGCGCCGCTTGGGGCTGGATTTGGATGGCGACGGCAAAGTCACGCCCTCGGACGTGAAACGCCTGACCCGAGCGCAGGCGCGCGACATTTTTCTGAAGCACTATTTTCACAAGCCTCGGATCGGAGAGCTTCCCGAACGGCTGCAGGCCACAGTGTTTGATATGCATGTTAATGCTGGTGGTAATGCAGTGCGGATCCTGCAACGGCTTTTCGTAAAGATGGGCTATCGGCTTTCGCAGGACGGCATGCTGGGGCCGCAGACCTTGGGCGTGGCGCGCGATGCGATGAATGCTGCACCGGATCATCTGGTTGATGCTTATGGGATCGAGCGGCGTAATTACTACTATCGTTTGGCGGATCGCCGCCCAGCTTCGCGCAAGTATGCGCGCCGTCGGGATGGGGGCAAGGGCGGCTGGATTAAACGCGCCGAGGACTTCATGGCGCCCCGCTATCATTTCACCGACGCAGATCACAAGGAAAGGGTGCGGGCATGGGGCTGATGGGCGATGTGGTCAAAGTGCTGTTTGGCGGGCGCGGAAATATGGTGCGCGAAACGGCGGAAGTATTTCGCGAGAACGCCGAGGCCGCCTCGGCCCGTGAGGCCGGATTGCAGGTGGCCGCGATCGAAGCGTTTGCCGCCGAGTTTTCCCACGCCCGCAAAGGCTGGTTTGACCGTTTCATGGATGGATTGAACCGCGTCCCGCGTCCGGCCCTAGCGCTGTCGACGCTGGGCTTGTTCGCCGCGGCCATGGTGGACCCGGTCTGGTTTGCGGATCGCATGCAAGGCGTCGCCGTGGTGCCAGAGCCGCTTTGGTGGCTGATGGGCGCGATCGTTAGCTTCTATTTCGGCGCACGTCAGCAAGTAAAAGGGCAGGAGTTCCAGCGCTCGATTGCCGAGGTGTTGGCCAAGGCAAATGGATTTCGTGTGCTGTCTGATGCCCCGACGTCCGAGCAATCAGGGCCACATGAAGTTGCCCCAACCCCTGAAAGATCAGAAATGCCGTCCGAAGATGGAGCATTCTTTGCGACTGGGCGCGTGGATGCCAGTGACAATGCGGCTTTGAAAGACTGGATGGATCGCCAACATGGCAAGTGACCTGATCCTGAAACTAGTGGCCGAGCATGGCCCGTGGGTCGTGCTGGTCTTTTATCTTCTCTATCGCGATTTACAGAAGGATCAGGCGACACGGGCGGTGCTGGACAAGAACTCGTCCATCCTGATCGAGATCACAACGATCATCCGTGAACGACTGCCATCGGCCGGGGGGCATCGATGATTTGGCGTCTTTACCTTTGTGTGAAACAGCGGCTGAAGGATGTTGTTCTGGCGGATCGTTTCCAACGCGCACTTACACGAAACGAACAAGCGGCGGCGGAATTGGACGAAGTTGTCAGGAGTCTCTTACAGAAATGAAACAAGCTTCCCTTTTGGTGGCCGCTTTGGCGGCTTTGCTTCAGCTCGGGTATTGGATCGCCGGATATCAGGTGATCTTTCAAATTGGGTTCGGCGCGATCACCTTGATGGGCCTAATGATCGCCCTGACGTTCCTATGGCTTTATCTACAACGCGCCACCCCGTTGGCATTGGGAATGGCGTACAGCTGGTTCGGGGCAAGTCTGGTGCTGGGCTGGTGGTGGATCTATGCACTTTTGGGCGCACCAGAAGCGATGGTCGCAAGTGCGCTGCATTTCGCACCACTTGCCGTGTATCTGTCGGGGGCGGTGCTGCATTTCAGCGTGATTCACCGATCCTTTGGGCTGCATGGGGCAGCGTTTTTGGCGCCGGTTCTGGGGGCGGTCATGTGCTCGACCGCGATCTATTTGCTGGTTCATTAGGGTCGGCCACAAACAAAACCCCGTGACCGGGTGCCGCATCGCGCGGCAAGGGCTAGTGACGGAGGGCGACTCTCTGTATGGTCCGCCGCATGATTACAGAGCTTGGACATTTTGCGCTGATCTTGGCGCTGGGCGTGGCGGTGGTGCAAACCATCGTTCCACTGATCGGGGCGCATAAGGGCTGGAACAGCTGGATGGAGATGGCCGTGCCTGCGGCAACCATCCAATTCCTTCTGATTTCCGCGTCATTTTTGGCGCTGACCTATGCGTTTGTGACCTCGGATTTCTCGGTCCGGCTGGTCACGCTGAACTCGCATTCTGCCAAACCGATGCTGTACAAAATCTCGGGCGTGTGGGGGAACCACGAGGGCTCGATGCTGCTTTGGGTGCTGATCATCGCGGGTTTTGGCGCGACGGCGGCGTGGTTCGGACAGAACCTGCCCAGAACGCTGAAAGCGCGGGTTTTGGCGGTGCAAAGCTCGATCGCGGTGGCGTTTTTGGCGTTTATCATCTTCACCTCGAACCCGTTTCTGCGTCTGGCGCAGCCGCCCTTTGACGGGCAGGACCTGAACCCGCTTCTGCAAGATCCCGGTTTGGCCTTCCATCCGCCGTTCCTGTATCTGGGCTATGTAGGGCTATCGATGGCGTTTTCCTTCGCTGTGGCCGCCTTGATCGAGGGCCGGATTGATGCGGCTTGGGGCCGCTGGGTGCGCCCGTGGACGCTGGCTGCTTGGGTCTTTCTGACCATCGGAATCGGTCTGGGCAGCTGGTGGGCCTATTACGAGCTTGGCTGGGGCGGCTTCTGGTTCTGGGACCCGGTCGAGAACGCGTCCTTCATGCCGTGGCTGTTCGCAGCGGCCCTGTTGCACTCGGCCATCGTGGTCGAGAAACGTGAAAGCCTGAAAAGCTGGACGATCCTGTTGGCGATCTTGGCCTTCGGCTTCTCGTTGATTGGCACGTTTATCGTGCGCTCGGGTGTCATCACCTCGGTCCATGCCTTCGCGTCTGATCCTGAACGTGGCGTGTTCATCCTGTTCATCCTCCTGTTCTTCACCGGTGGCGCGCTTACGCTGTTCGCCGCCCGTGCCAGCTCGATGGAGGCCAAAGGCGTCTTCGGCTTCGTTAGTCGAGAAAGCGCTTTGGTCGTGAACAACATCCTGCTGGCCGTGTCGTCCTTTGTGGTCTTCGTCGGCACGATCTGGCCCTTGGTGGGCGAGGCATTCGACCGCAAGATCTCGGTCGGGCCACCGTTCTTTGAAGCGGCCTTTACCCCCTTCATGGTGGTGCTGGCGCTGGTTATGCCCATAGGGGCCATGCTGCCATGGAAGCGCGCCAAGATTGGTCGCGCGGTGAAACAGCTGGTGCCAGCCTTGGTCTTGTCGATTGCCGTTCTGGCGCTGGTTTGGGCGATGCAGACGGGCAAGTCTGCTTTGGGTCCGATTGGTATGTTCCTTGGGACGTGGCTGGTGGCCGGGTCGATGACGGACATCTTCAGCCGTACAGGGCGCGGAGCCATTGCGGGCCGTCTGTCGCGCCTGACCCGTTTGCCGGGCGCTGACTGGGGCAAGTTTGCTGCCCATGCTGGGCTTGGGATTACGATGATGGGGATTTCCGGACTGATGGCGTGGGAAGTCGAAGACATTCGCGTCGCTCAGATCGGCGAAACCTTCCAAGTGGCCGAATATGACATCTCGTTGGTGAACGTCGGGCGCGAGCAAGGTCCGAACTATATCTCGACCAAAGCGGAAATTCGGGTGGATCGTGATGGCAGCCATCTGACCACGCTCTATCCTGAAAAACGCGTCTATCCTGTGCAGGCTATGCCAACCACAGAAGCGGCGATTTCCAACGGATTTTGGACCGATATCTATCTGGTGATCGGTGACCCGCAAGAGGGTGGCGGATGGGCAGTGCGGACCTTCATCAAACCTTTCGCCAACTGGATCTGGGCCGGCTCGATCATCATGGCCTTGGGCGGTATCTTCAGCCTGTTTGACCGCCGTTTCCGTGTGGCGGCCGGGGCGGCTAAGACCCGCATGGAAGGGGTGCCTGCTGAATGAAACGCCTGATTGCATCGCTGGTCGTGATGGGGTGTCTTGCGGCACCTGCTTACGCCGTGAACCCGGACGAGGTGCTGGCCGATCCCGTGCTGGAAGAGCGTGCGAGAGAGATCTCGGCAGATCTGAAATGCGTGGTCTGCCGGGGTGAGAATATTGACGAAAGCAACGCCTCGATCGCCCGCGATCTGCGCCTGTTGGTGCGCGAGCGGCTGGTCGAAGGCGACAGCAACGATCAGGTGGTGGACTTCATCGTCGAACGCTATGGCGAATACGTTCTGATGAAGCCCAATAGCTCGGGTGCAAACCTGATTCTCTGGGCCACCGGACCGGCGCTGTTCCTGATTGCTGTGCTCTCAGGCGGTCTGTACTTGCGCCGACGCGCGCGCGCTCAGGACGGGGCGCAGTCATTGACGCAAGACGAGCAGGACCGGCTGAACGAATTGCTGGACGAATAGGTTCGCGCAGCAAGAAACTTCCAAAATGACGGGGCGTTCACCTTTACCTGACCGCTTGGTCGGCTAAACTGCGCGAAACTCCCGGGAGGATGACATGATTTACGAAACGATCACACTGGACATCACCGATGGCTTGGCGGTTCTGACCTTCGACCGTGCCGACGTGATGAATGCGCTGAACACACAGATGCGGGCCGAGATTGCACACGCTGTGCAAGAGGCCGGCAAGACCGCTCGCGCCTTGGTCATCACCGGCTCTGGCCGTGCCTTCTGCTCTGGACAGGATCTGGGTGATCGCGCCAATGCGGCCGAAGTCGATCTTGAGCGCACTCTGCGTGACGAATACGAACCGCTGCTGCGCGCCATCTATGACAGCCCGATCCCGACAATCTCGGCCGTCAACGGTGCTGCTGCTGGGGCAGGGGCCAACATCGCGTTGGCTGCGGATGTGGTGATCGCTTCGGAAAGCGCCTTCTTTATGCAAGCTTTCTCGCGCATTGGTCTGATTCCGGATGCGGGCGGTACCTATTGGATGCCCCGCCAGATGGGCTTTGCTAAGGCGATGGGCGCTGCTCTGTTCGCTGAAAAGATGCCCGCGAAGGAAGCTGCGGATCTGGGGCTGATTTGGGAGTGTGTCGTTGACGATGCGTTTGAAGCCACATGGCGCAAACGGGCCGAGCAACTTGCAAAGGGTCCGACCCTTTCTTATCGCAACATCAAAAAAGCCCTGCGCGCGTCGATGAACAACACGCTGGATGAACAACTAGCACTAGAGGCCAGCCTGCAAGGCGAATGCGGCAAGTCGCGGGACTTCAAGGAAGGCGTGATGGCGTTCCTTGAGAAGCGTGCGCCGCAATACGAAGGGCGCTAACGTCTAGCCCTGATCCCAGGGCTGACGACTGTCCTCGAACACATCTTCACCACGTTCAAACATCGTGGGATCGTCAAGTGCGCCTGCGTAGATGGCGATTGTATCCGGCATGCGTGACGTGGCTTTCAAAAGCGGAGAGCCACAGTCGCGGCAGAAGATGAACTCTAACATCGATCCAGAGTCCGCACGTTTTCGAAATGTCTTCGTTGGCCCTTTTGTCATCAGCCGGTCGCGGGACACCATCATCTGTGGGGCATGTCCAGCCCCGGTCGCATGTTGGCAGTCACGGCAATAGCATTGAATCGTGAACCGTATTTCGCCTGAATAGTCGAACTGGCAAGCGCCACACAGGCAACGACCGGTAAGATATTGGGACATGTTCAACCTCCTTGGCTGAACAGAATAGTCCTTGGTGCAAATGCTTCCACGAAAACGAAAAAAGCCGCCGAAATCGGCGGCTTTTCTCTGGAATTGTTTGGCTTAGCGCTTGGCGACGTCCACATAGTCGCGCTCGGTGTCGCCCAGATACAGCTGGCGCGGACGGCCGATTTTCTGACCCGGATCGCCCAGCATCTCTTTCCACTGCGAGATCCAGCCGACGGTGCGCGACAGCGCAAAGATCGGGGTGAACATCGAGGTCGGGAAGCCCATCGCTTCAAGGATGATGCCCGAATAGAAGTCCACGTTCGGATACAGTTTCTTATCGACGAAGTAAGGATCTTCCAGAGCAATGCGCTCCAGTTCCTTGGCCACTTTCAGCGTTTCGTTGTCTTCAATGCCCAGCAGGCCCAGAACTTCGTCTGCGCTTTCCTTCATGACCTTCGCACGCGGGTCGAAGTTCTTGTAAACGCGGTGACCGAAGCCCATCAGGCGGAAGGGGTCGTCCTTGTCCTTGGCACGAGCCACGTATTCCGGAATGTTGTCTACCGAACCGATTTCACGCAGCATTTCCAAGCAAGCTTGGTTTGCACCACCGTGGGCAGGTCCCCACAGGCAAGCGATGCCAGCAGCGATACAAGCGAACGGGTTGGCGCCCGACGAACCGGCCAGACGAACGGTCGAGGTCGAGGCGTTCTGCTCGTGGTCGGCGTGGAGCGTGAAGATACGGTCCATTGCCTTGGCAAGGATCGGATTCACTTCGTATTCTTCGGCCGGTACGGCAAAGCACATACGCAGGAAGTTCGAGGAATAGTCCAGATCGTTCTTCGGATAAACGAACGGCTGACCAACCGAGTATTTGAAGGCCATCGCGCAAATGGTGGGCAGTTTGGCGATCATGCGGATCGCAGCCACTTCGCGCTGCCACGGGTCATTCACATCAGTCGAGTCGTGATAGAAGGCCGACATGGCGCCAACAACGCCGGTGATGATTGCCATCGGGTGCGCGTCGCGACGGAAGCCCGAGAAGAACTTGATCATCTGTTCGTGCACCATCGTGTGGTTGGTCACGCGGCTTTCAAAATCTTCCAGCTCTGTTGCTGTCGGCAGTTCACCATAAAGCAGCAGATAGCAGACTTCGAGGTAATGCGATTTCTCGGCCAGCTGGTCGATGGGATAACCGCGGTACAGAAGCTCGCCTTTGCCGCCATCAATGAAGGTGATGGTCGAATCGCAGCTTGCGGTCGAAGTGAAGCCAGGGTCATAGGTGAACACCCCGCCTTGAGCATAAAGCTTAGTGATGTCGATCACATCCGGCCCCGCTGTGGGGGAATACATGGGCAGTTCCAGCTCCTTGTCGCCGAAAGTGAGTTTAGCGGTTCCGGTTTGTTCAGCCATGTATATTTCCTTCGTGTTCGTGTTGGCAGCGCCCGCCCCGTTGGACAGACGCCTCAAGCTTCATGCGCTTGCGTCTTCAAGTCTCGCGATGGTTTCATCACGCCCGAGGACAAGCATCATATCAAAAACGCTGGGCGTGACGGCCCGTCCGGCAAGGGCTGCGCGCAGAGGCGCGGCGAGTTTGCCGAACTTGAGGTCATGGGCCTCGGCGAGGCTGTTGAGTGTCCCCTCAAGCGTGTTGCGATCCCAGCTACCATTTTGCAGCTGCGGCGTCAATTCTTTCAGTATACCGCGGGATACATCATCAAGAGCTTTCTCTGCTTTCTCATCGCGCTCGATAGGGCGCGAGACCGTTGCAAATCTAGCTTTTTCAAGGAGTTGCGGTAAGGTTTTGGCGCTGGTTTTCAGCACATACATAGCCGCTGATACAAGATCACGTTGCTGCGACTGCAAAGAAGATTCGCCCGCAGCTGCAATGTAACCTTCAAGTGCAGCCATGACGTCTGCATCTTCCATCGCGGCCAGATGCTGTCCCGACAGATTGTCCAACTTCTTGAAGTCGAAGCGTGCCGGGCTTTTGCCGATGCCAGAAAGGTCAAACCATTCCAGCGCCTGCGCGTCCGAGAAGAATTCATCATCTCCATGGCTCCAACCCAGACGGGCTAGATAGTTGCGCATTGCGGTCGCGGGATAGCCCATCGCTTCGTATTCTTCGACACCCAGTGCACCATGGCGTTTCGACAGTTTTTTGCCATCGGGGCCGTGGATCAGTGGGATGTGCGCCCAGACGGGAAGATCCCAACCCATCGCTTGATAGACAATCGTCTGGCGTGCGGCATTGTTCAGGTGGTCATCCCCCCGGATCACATGGGTCACGCCCATATCGTGGTCATCAACTACAACGGCTAGCATGTAGGTGGGTGTGCCATCTGAACGTAAACAAATCATGTCGTCCAACTGATCATTGCGGATTGTGACGTCGCCTTGAACCTCGTCACGGATGACGGTCTTGCCCTCACGCGGGGCTTTCAGGCGGATCACATAGGGCGCGTCCGGGTGGGTCGCAGGGTCAGCATCGCGCCACGGGCTGTTATAAAGGGTCGAGCGCCCCTCGGCGCGGGCTTCCTCGCGGAAGGCCTGAATTTCGTCCTGCGTGGCAAAGCACTTATAGGCGTGTCCATTTGCCAGCATTTCAAGCGCAACTTCAGCGTGGCGGTCTGCACGGTCGAACTGGCTGACGACGTCTCCGTCATGGTCCAGACCCAGCCATGCCATGCCTTTCAGGATCGCCTCGGTCGCTTCGGGGGTCGAGCGGGCACGGTCCGTGTCTTCGATGCGAAGCAGGAACTTACCGCCACGACCACGGGCATAGAGCCAGTTGAACAGCGCCGTGCGGGCACCGCCAATATGCAGATAGCCGGTGGGTGAGGGGGCGAAACGAGTGACAATCTGGGGCGTCTGAGACATCGGTCATTAACCTTTTGGAAACCATGCGCGCGTTACGCAGGAGGGGATGCGTTTCAGGCAAGGCCTGAAAACAAGCTTCGTTGAGATGCTTTTAACAAAAGGGAGGTTTTGAACAAGGGTGCTGGCCATGAAACTCTTGTCTCGGATCGAAGAAGAGCGCGGACGGTTCCTGATCTGGGCCCCGCTGTTCTTTGGTGCAGGCATTGGGCTTTACTTTGTGCCGATGCGCGAACCGGATATCGTTACCTACACGGGGCTTGCGGTTTTGGGTGTGATTTGTGCCGGCATTGCGTGGCGTTGGCCGTGGGGTATCGGACCACTGGCGCGCGCGGTACTTTGTGTCGTCCTCGGCTTCGGGATTGCTGGCATACGCGCTCATTGGGTCGCCAGTCCTGTTTTGGATTTCCGGTATTACGGCCCCGTCGAAGGGCGGATTGTCGCGATGGACCGCTCGCAATCCGATGCGGTGCGCTTGACTTTGGACCAAGTGCAGCTGAATGATTTGAACCCCAGAAAACTCCCAAATCAGGTCCGTGTCTCGCTGCACGGGGCGCAAGGCTATCTGTCCCCAGCCATTGGTCAGCGGATTGCGTTGACGGGACACCTGTCAGGTCCAAACGGCCCGGTCGAGCCCGGCGGGTTTGATTTCCAACGGATGGCGTGGTTTCGCGGGATTGGAGCGGTTGGCTATACGCGCAGCCCGGCGCTGCTTCTGTCCCCGCCTACAGGCGAGTTGTCGCTGGCCATTGGACGGCTCAGGCAGGCGATTGCAAGCCGGGTACGCGACGTGTTGCCTGACGAAAGTGGGGCCTTCGCGGCGACGATCACGACGGGCGACCGATCCTCGATGGAGCGTGCCACGATCGATGCGCTGCGGGGATCAAACCTTGCGCATCTTCTTGCGATCTCGGGTCTGCATATGGGGCTTCTGACCGGTTTTGTCTTTCAGGCTATGCGCGTGTTGATGGGGCTCTGGCCACGATTGGCTTTGAATTTTCCAGTGAAGAAATTGGCCGCAGTGACGGCCATTGGGGCCGGGGTGTTCTATCTTGCCCTGTCCGGTGGCGCGGTGGCGACCACGCGGGCCTTCATCATGGTCACAACAATGTTCGTTGCCATCTTGTTTGACCGGCGCGCCCTCACTTTGCGCGCGGTTGCCATGGCGGCGATCATCGTCCTGATCTTAACGCCCGAGGCCTTGGTTGAGCCGGGGTTTCAGATGTCCTTTGCCGCGACTACGGCGCTTGTCGCGGTATTTGTGTGGATCCGAGACCGATCACACGACGAGACATCACGCCGTTTACCCGGTTGGCTGAGGCCTGTGGTGACCGTGGTCATATCCTCGGCCGTGGCGGGGCTGGCAACGGCCCCCTTTGGCGCGGCGCATTTCAATCAGGTCAGCCATTACGGGCTGGTCGCCAATCTTTTAAGCGTACCGATCATGGGGGCCGTGATTATGCCGCTAGCGGTGTTGGCTGCACTGCTGGCCGTGGTGCGGTTAGAGGTCTTGGCGCTCTGGCTGATGGACTGGCCGATCCGTTGGATCCTTTGGGTGGCCGACACTGTATCATCGCTGGATGGGGCGGTGGGAAAGGTGCCGACACCCCCTGGCTTGGTCCTGCCTGTGTTGGCTGTGGCTGGCATTCTTCTGGTCTTGTTGCGTGGACAGGAAAGATGGATCGCACTTGCCCCTTTCGCACTGGTTTTTGCCAGCTGGGCCAGTGTCGACCGCCCTGAGGTTCTGATCAGTTCATCTGGCGGGTTGGTCGGGGTGATGACAGATCAGGGGCGCGTATTGTCAAAGTCGCGGGGCGAAGGGTTTGCCGCTCGATCCTGGCTCGAAAACGACGGCGACGCCGCTACGCAACAGATTGCATTTGAGCGTGCTGGCTTCAGCGGCCAGAAAGGGTGGATGGAGGTCGAGCTGTTCGGACTTTCAATTGCACATTTGACCGGACGCGGGGCCGAAGATCGTTTGACCAAGGCCTGCGCCGAAGCGGATCTGGTGGTTTTAGCCGCATGGCGTGACGAGCCAGCGCCAAAGGCGTGTACTCTTCTGGATCGTAAGGCGCTTGCCCAAAGCGGTGCGGTTGCCGTGCACCTCGCGGCTGACGGTTGGTCTATCGACCCGTCTCGCCCGGAAAACCTGTCACGCCTTTGGACCCGCTAGATGGGATTGGATGTTGCCCGGACCCGGCTTTGCCCATAGCTTCTGAGCAAAGGAGAGCACCATGGTCGAAACTGCCGGGCGGATCACACTTTGGGGTGTCGAGGTGTTCGTGGCGATTGCTGATGAACGCTCGATTTCCATGGCCGCACGGCGATTGGGGGTCAGCCCGTCTTCGGTCAGTCAGCAGCTCACGAACCTTGAGGCTGCGTTAGGAACAAGCTTACTGGATCGTTCGGCGCGCCCGGTGTCTTTGACGGCCGCAGGCGCGCTGTTCCTAAAACGCGCGCAGACCATTCTGAACGAGGCCGAACAAGCGAGAGCCGAGCTAACACTCGGTGCGCTGTCACAGCTGTCCCGCCTGCGTCTTGGCATGATCGAGGATTTCGACGCTGATGTAACCCCGCGCTTGTTGTCCGAGACCGCTGGGCAATTGCAGTCCACACGGTTCTTATTGGAAACGGGCGCTTCTCACCGGCTGCACGATCAATTGGACGCGCGTGCTTTGGATGTAATCGTGGCGGCTGATACAGGTGCCTCTGCGCCGTGGATGGAAGTCCATCCGCTGATGGAGGAACCTTTCGTCGCCGCCGTACCTAAGGGGCTTATCGGTGATCGCGATCCGAAAGAGGTGCTGAAAGACCTTCCGCTGGTACAATACACGGCGCGTCATCATATGGGACGGGTGATCTCGGACCATTTGGCGCGGCAGAACCTGAAACTGGATAACCGGTTCGAATTGGACAGCTATCACGCGATCATGGCGATGGTGGCTGGTGGCGCCGGGTGGACGATCATTACGCCTTTGGGGTTTTTGCGTGCCCACCGTTTTCGCGACGCCGCAGATCTGATTGAGCTGCCTTTTGCACCCTTCACTCGGCGTATCAACCTTGTCGCGCGCGCAGATATGCTGGGGGATTTGCCGCGTGATTTAGCGGGTCAGTGCCGATCCCTTCTGAGGTCGTTGATCGTCGAGCCCGCGGTGAAGGAATACCCCTGGTTGAAAGGCGCACTCAGGGTGTTGTGAAGGGGGAGGGGCGTTGCCCCTCTTGGCCGTTGGCCAATTCACCCCAGGATATTTGTGGTAAGAAAATGAGCCGAGTATTACGCGGCGGTTTCCGCCTTTTCGGCTTTGACCTCTGCGATCGCCCCCAGAATAGCGTCAGCGATAAAATCTAACTCGGGCTGTTTCAAGCGCACGGGCAGGCGGGTGTCGCAGGCGCGCGACAGCATCGCGCGGGTTTGTGGCAGCGGGCCTTGATCGTCAATGAACTGCCAGTTCCAGAAAGCGCGAGCGTTGTCTTCGCTCATTCCGAAGACCTGGACGGTGATGCCACGTTCCTTGGCAGCCGCTTGAAAAGCGATGGTTTCTTCGTCGCTGGCATTGTCCAGATTGAACTGGATGGAATCCGGAGCGCGGGTTTCCGGAGCCAGCGGAGCCGGAACGGTAATCCACGGGCTTTTTTCCAACTGCGCGGCCACATAATCGTGGTTGCGCAGCCCGTCCGTTACGCGGCGCGCGAGCTCTGGCAGCTGCGGGCGGATCACGGCAGCTGACAGGTTCGATAGGCGCGTGTTGTATAGCGGTAGCTGGTTTTGCCAGCGCGCAAAGGCATCGGCCAAATCAGTCGAGTTCTCGCCGCGCGGGGTTTTGTGTTTTTTCCAGTTGTGCTCATACGCACCGGACATGATTACGGCACGCGCGGCCAGTTCGGCGTCGTCGGTGATCAGAATGCCACCTTCACCCGCGTTCAGCATCTTGTAGGATTGAAAAGAGAAGCAACCGATTTTGCCAATCGTGCCGATCTTGCGACCATGCCACAGCGTGCCCAGCGAATGGGCTGCGTCTTCGATCACGGGGATATTGGCCGCATCGCACAGCTGCATGATTGCATCCATGTCCGAGGTATGACCGCGCATATGGCTGATGATCACTGCGCCCACATCCGGGGTCAGCTTGGCGGCGAAGTCAGCCATGTCTATGCGGTAGTTGTCTTGCACATCCACCAGAACCGGCTTGCAGTCGGCATGCACGACTGAGCTGGGAACAGCCGCAAAGGTGAATGCCGGGATCAGGACCTTGGTGTCACGCGGAAGGTTCAGCGCTTTTAGGGACAGAAACAGAGCGGCCGAGCAGCTGGCCACGGCCAGCGCGTATTTCGCGCCCATCATCTCGGCAAATTCGGCTTCCAGAAGGGCGACGGGAGCGTTTTCCGGAGCGGTGTAGCGAAACAGGTCGCCAGATTGCAGAAGCCGATCAATCTCGGCGCGGGCAGCTTCCGGGATGGGCTCGGCGTCATGGACGTTCGGGGCGGCGAGTGGGGCTGCGTTCTGGTCCAGGGTCATACTGTCTCCTCTTTCGAGTGTCGCCTTTTCGGCTTTTTCGAAAAATCATTTCGGAAAATATAAAAGGGTAAGGTGAGTCTGGCCAGAAAATTCAGCATGCGCAGAGCGGATATATCTTCATATTTGTCGTTTGACTGTTACGAAACTGCGGGGTGGATTGGGGGCAGAAACAAAAAAGCCACGTTGGAGATCAACGTGGCTTTCTGTGTTGTTTTCAAGACGCCGGGAAGGGTTATCCCTTCAGAATGGCCGCCATCATATCCGCAAACTTAGCGTTATCCGTTTCTGTCTCCAGCGCGCCTTCTGCAGCATTCAACAGCGCATCAGGTACATTGCCGCGCCCGCGGTGTTCGATCAGGCCGGCGACCAAGGGGGCGGTGAACTCGGGGTGGGGCTGGATGGTCAGGATTTTATCTCCGATCATCATGGCTGCATTGGCGCAGAAATCGGTTGCGGCAATGATCTTGGCCCCTTCAGGAGTGTCGATCACTTGATCCTGATGCCAAGCGTTGAGCGCTAGAGTTTGATCTCCGAAATCATACTCGGTCCGGCCTACGGACCAGCCACCATCGTACTTCGCAACCTTGCCGCCAAGCGCTTGCGCGATGATCTGATGGCCGAAGCAGACGCCAACAAGAGGCTGTCCTGCGTCGCGAATGTCACGGATCAAAGCCTCGAGCGGCGGGATCCAGGCGTGATCTTCATAGACGCCATGTTTCGAGCCGGTGATCAGCCATCCATCGGCATCTTCCGTGCCCGCAGGGAATTCACCATCCACGACCGAGAATATCTGGAAGTCGAACCCATGCCCGTCCAAAAGGCGGGTGAACATTTCGCCATAGTCGCCAACGCTGTCGCGCAGTTCGTCGGGGGAATGGCCTGCTTGCAGAATGCCGATTTTCATGTGTCACCAAATATGATCAAATTATTGCGCAGTTACATCTGACCTACCCGAGCCTTTTCGCTGGGGCAAGGGCAATTTTACGTGATTGATCAGCGAAACAAGGTGCGCATGAAGCTGGGACGGCGCATCACAGCTTGTGGTAGGTGCCGGTTCAGGTGCTTTCCGATCCGCCCGAAAACCGTGATGACGACCAGTGTCAGCAGGATGAAATAGAAGGCCAAGATCGGGTAGGGGATGAACGGGTTGAAGGTCTTGTCTGCGAAGTAGCTGGCATAGTAAAGCGCATCCCCGCGTTGCTGCCAGACCGGAAAGCCCGAGAAAAAGACCAGCGCTGTGGCGTGGAACAGGAAGATGGCCTCGTTCGTATAGGCGGGCCATGCCAGACGCATCATCGACGGCCAGACGATCCGTTTGAACCGAGTCCAGCCCGTGATGCCATAGGCGTCAGCGGCTTCTAGGTCGCCTTTGGGAATGGACTGTAGCGCGCCATAGAAGATCTCGGCCGAATAAGCGGTGGTATTCAAAAACAGAACAATTGATGCGCCTAGCCAAGCTGATGTCAGCATTGAGAAGCCCGGCACGCTTTGCTTGATCGACAAGAACACCGCATAAGCAAAGAACATCTGGATAAATAGAGGCGAGCCACGGAAGACATAGATGAAGAACTCAGCCGGTTTGCGAAGCTTGGCGGAACGGCTGTTCTTGGCCATAGCCAGCCCGGTGGCGGCGAAGAAGCCGAACAGAATTGCCACGAGGCCGAAATAGATGTTCCAGATCATGCCCGAGCCGATCAGCGTAAAGTGCTCGCACAGGGTATAATCTTCACGCGGCAGCAGGCGTTCGCCGAACCCAACCGAGCGGAAGGCATAATCTTGAATGGTCTGAACGCAGCTCATGTCGCGGCCTTCCGTTGAGCTTCCCCGGCGGCGGTGGCCTGACCGTGAGACAGGCGGGTGGACAGCCGTTTGTAGACGCGTTCGCTAATCGAGGTTAGCAGCAGGTAGAAGACCAAAAGCCCGCCGAAGTAATAAGCGTTCCAGTTACCGTGCGGATAATCCGTGAACTTGGCGGCTTTCGTCGCGCCCAGTTCGCGCGCCCAGTACACAATGTCTTCGACGCCCAACAAGAACAGAAGCGGTGTGGCTTTAATTAGGATCATCCACAGGTTCGACAGGCCGGGCAGGGCAAAGACCCACATTTGCGGGACCATGATGCGCCAGAAGGTCTGGCGGGGTGACATCCCGTAGGCCTCGGCCGTTTCCAGTTGGGCGCGGGGAACGGCCTTCATCGCGCCAAACAGCACGTTGGCCGCAAAGGCGCCAAAGACGATGGCAAAGGTCAGGACGGCCAGCGCAAAGCCATAGGTCTCGTGTACCCATTGCGGACTGGTCGACAGGGGCAGTTTGGCTTGAGCACAGACCACAAAGTCATTGCCCTGGCGCACAGGTTCGGACCAGTCCGAGCACTTCACCTTATGGCGCAGATACTCAAACCCTTGGTCCAGAGCGATCACGAAGAACATGAAGAACGCAATATCCGGCACGCCGCGCACAATGGCAGTATAGGCTTTGCCCAGAATGCTGATGGGCCAGATGCGCGACCGGGCGGCGGTTGCGCCGGCAAAGCCGAACATCAAGGCCACCGGCGCGGTGATTGCCAACAGCACCAAGACAATCCCGAAGGATTGATAGAACGCCATATGCTTACCTGTGGTCAGGTAGCAGCTGAGCCAGCTAAAGCCCTCGAGCGTGGAAGGATCGGTGCAATAGGAAAACATCGCGTGTGCAGTTTGTCCGCAGAAAAAAGCCGGGCCCGCATGCGTCTGCACGCGGGCCCGGCAATTACATTACCACTGGGAAGCAACTTCCCATTTGGCGATCATGGTGTTCAGCGTGCCGTCGTCTTTCATCGACTGGATGGCTGCATCGAACTTGGCGCGCAGGTCGCCGTCGCTTTCACGGATACCCATGCCAACGCCGCCACCGATCTGCTCCATGCGTTCCAGCATCACCAGACCGTCTGCACCAACCATGGTGTCGAGGAACGATTTGTCGGCCAGAACCGCATCAGCTTCGCCATTCTTGACGGCTGCGACGGTTTCTTCCGGGGTTGCGAATTCAACCAAGGTCCAGCCCTGTTCAGCCACGAAAGCGGCCTGAATGGTGGTGGCTTGAGCCGCAACAACACCGCCAGCTGGGTCTACGTCAGCCGACATGGCAGCGTAAGCCGAGGGATCTGGGGGCGTGTAGGCTTGGGTGAAGTCGATGACCTCGTCACGCTCGTCGGTGATCGACATGCCTGCGATGATGGCGTCGTAGTTGCCCGATACGAGGTTCGGAATGATGGTGTCCCATTCGTTCTTGACCCATTCGCAGGACAGTTCTGCGCGTTTGCACAGCTCGTCGCCCAGTTCGCGCTCGAAGCCGTCGATTTCGCCAGCATCGTTTACGAAGTTCCAAGGTGCATAGGCACCTTCGGTGCCAAGGCGCACGGTATCCGCGGCCATTGCGAAGCTAGCGGTCAGAGCCAGCGCCGCCGTCGAGACGATCAGTTTTTTCATGATTTACTCCCAGGTTGCTTTTATTGGTTTAAGTTGGTCTCACACGGGGTGCGAGTGAGACAGGAATTGCTTCAGACGCTCGCTTTTCGGATTGCCAAACAACTCGGCTGGCGCGCCTTCTTCTTCGATCAGACCCTGATGCAGGAACACCACGTGGTCCGAGACATCATGCGCCATGCGCATGTCATGGGTCACGATGATCATTGTGCGGCCTTCGGCGGCCAGATCCTTGATCACCTTGACGACTTCTTGTTCCAGTTCAGGATCAAGCGCCGAGGTCGGTTCATCGAACAACAGTGCTTTGGGTTCCATACACAGTGCACGCGCAATCGCGGCACGCTGCTGCTGGCCACCCGAAAGCTGGGCCGGCCAAACATCGCATTTGTCACCAATGCCAACCTTCGCGAGGTACTCGCGTGCTTTTCCTTCGACCTCGGCCTTATCGCGGCCAAGGACGGTGACGGGGGCCTCCATCACGTTTTGCAGGATCGTCATATGGGACCACAGGTTGAACTGCTGGAACACCATGGACAGGTTGGTGCGGATGCGGGTCACTTGCGCGCGATCCGCCGGATGCCGGTTTAAGCCCTGACCCTTCCACTTGATTGGCTCGCCTTCGAACCGAATGTCGCCCTGTTGGCTTTCTTCCAACAGGTTCGCGCAGCGCAATAGAGTGGACTTGCCCGAGCCTGAAGAGCCGATCAGCGACACCACATGTCCGCGGGGGGCGACCAGATCGACGCCTTTCAGCACTTCCAGCGAACCATAGCTTTTGTGCAGGTCGCGGATTTCGATCACCGACGCAGTGTCGGCAGAATGGTGGTCTGAGTTATCGCGAGGCACGAGTGGTTCCGGTTTAAAACAAAGCTTTGTGGTGCCCGAGTAGGAAGCAAATTTATCAGGATTGCAACGGCGAATTGACGGGGAAGTTACGTAAATCCGGGCGGAAGGTCGGTTCGTGCTGCAAAATGTCGGTTTGTGTAACCGAGATCAACACGGGGTAGAGCGCGGGCGAATTTGCCAGCACTCCGATGGGGAGATGGATTCGGATTGGTAAGGGGATTTGCGGGTTTACAGGGCCTTTGCGGCGCGTTGTCGGGCCAGATTGCTGTCCATATCGCTGATCCCCAGAAACCGGGGAATCATCCGCATCAAGGCATCCTCTTCCGAGGCGCGTTCCCCGTCGGTCAAAACGACAGTCCAGGCGGCCTCTAGAATGGCGACGCGGTCCTCTAGTGGCACGGCGTCCCTTACGGCGTTCGTGAAGCGGACGGTGTCGGGTGCGGTGGCTTCCAGATCTTCTGCTTCGGCCCTTAACGACGCGGCTTCGGCATCTGTAAGCCCATGTCTCTGTACCAAAATCCGGTCGATCGCGCGCTTTTCGGAGGCGTCGTAATCGTGATCAGCCCGTGCAAGCCGGACAAGAATGGCAGCAACGGCCAGTCGGGCATCGCTGTCCTGAAGTGGCTGAGGGGCGGGTTGGGTCAGTTTATCCAGAAGAGATTTCAGCATTTGTCTAATGTGGGCACGGCGCAAGAAAAGCCAAGTCCAATTCCTTCACTTATCCGTCATAGCCTTCGATGATGATGATATCAGCCTCTGATACCGGGTCGCGGAAGGCTTTTGCCGCCTGATAGACATCGCTGTTGTAGCAATCAAGCGCGGCCTGATAGCTGGGAAATTCGATAACGACATTGCGCGCGCGCGACTGTCCTTCGACGGATTCAAACTCACCACCCCGGATCAGGAACCGCGCGCCATATGCCTCAAATGCGGCGCCGTTGGCTTTGACATAGTCTTGATAACGCTCAAAGTCGTCCACATCTACGCGACCGATCCAATATCCCTTGGCCATGAGAGGCTCCTTTCTCAGTTGGTGTGACTGTCCAGTGAATAACGGATGTCGTCAATCGCAATTCCGCCGGGGTCTTGGTGCGAAAGCGTGATGGCAGAGATCGGAGCCGTGCTGAGAAACCCAAAACTGTGCACACCATGCGCAGGTGTAAGGTGCTCGACATGAAGCAGCGTGGCATCCACCCCATAGAAGTGCAGCCAGACCGAGCCCGGAGAGGGGCGGCTGCCCAGTGGGTCGTCATAGTCCAGATGCAGGCGCAGAGCGAATGACGGGATTGGCGCGTCAAAATTGATCGCTAATGTACCTTCCCCCCGACCCGATCTTTGCGCGAACCCGTTTGGTCCAATCGGAAAGGCCGCGTTGGAGCCAAAGCCAGCGTGAAACGCGATGGCTATTGGCGGGCGGGGCGGTGTCGGCTCGACACGGATAGGGGACGTTGGCTGCCCGACCAGAACCGCAAAAGTGTCTTTGGTCCCAAGGGTTTGTCCGACCAAGGCTGACCCGACTAAGGCACCGGGCGTTTGGAATGTGCTGGAAATGACTTGTCCCGGTTCAGGCAAAACCGGGAAGCTTTCGAAATCAATCAGACCAGATGTGGTTCGGGCGACCTGATCATACGGCACCTGAGTGATTGGATTAGCCGTTGCGGGGGACGCACACAGGCAGAATACGATGATCGCCGCCGGCTTCATTCCACCGAGATGTCACTGCGCGGCACACCAGCTGCGTCGGCCACTCGGGAAACCAGATCGGCCTCTTCATCGCGCAAAACGCCATCCGCCAATGACACTTGCCAAAGGGCCGTGATGATCTTGACCCGTTGCTCCAAGGGCATCATATCCTGAACGGCTTTGGCCAAGTCCTCGGTCGTGCCGGCTGTTTTTTCCTGCCCTTCGCACACGGCGCGCAGTTTTGCTGCTTCGATCGGGGTCAGGTCATAGTGACGGGCAAAGAGGCGATCAATCCGGGCAATTTCAGCCTGAGCATAATCCGCATCCGCCCGCGCCAGTCGCACCAGCAAGACCCCCATGGCGCGCTGTGCATCTTCGGTCCAACAAATCTGTTCAGCGTTCGGCATCGGCGGCTCCTTCATCTTTGAAAAACCGTAAAACACGCGCCACACAAAGAAAAGGGCGGGGAAATCCCCGCCCTGCTTTGTTCCGTTAGGTCAGGCTTAGACCAGTCGTTCGATCTCTTTCGCGGCGCGCACGAAATCAGCAAACAGCGGTGCCGGGTCGAAGGGTTTGGACTTCAGTTCCGGGTGGAACTGAACGCCGATGAACCACGGGTGATCTTCCCATTCGACGATCTCTGGCAGGCGCCCATCCGGTGACATGCCCGAGAATTTCAGCCCACAGGCTTCAAGCTTCTCTCGGTATTTCGCATCGACCTCGTAACGGTGACGGTGACGTTCTTCCAATTCCGTGCCGCCGTAAATCCGTGCCACGTTCGACCCTTCGGCAAGCGTTGCGGAATAGGCGCCCAGACGCATCGTGCCGCCTTTGTCGTCACCCACCTTGCGCTTGACCTTGTAGTTGCCCTGCACCCATTCTTTCAGGTGATAGATAACCGGTGTGAAACGGGTTTCGCCCGCTTCATGGTCGAATTCTTCAGAGCCAGCGTCTTTGATCCCAGCAACATTACGCGCGGCCTCGACCACGGCCATTTGCATGCCCAGACAGATGCCCAGATAGGGAATCTTATGCTCGCGGGCATATTGCGCCGCTTTGATCTTGCCTTCAGTGCCGCGTTCGCCGAATCCGCCGGGAACCAGAATGGCGTGGAAGCCTTCCAGATAAGGGGCGGGATCTTCCTTGTCGAAAGGCTCGGCATCGACCCATTCCAGCTTCACGCGGGTTCGGTTGGCCATTCCGCCGTGGGTCAGTGCTTCTTTGATGGACTTATAGGCGTCCTCAAGCTGAGTGTATTTTCCAACGACAGCCACGCGAACTTCGCCTTCGGCGTTGTGAATACGATCTTCGACGTCTTCCCATCGGCGCAGATCGGGTTTCGGAGCGGGCGCGATCTGGAACGCATCCAGCACGGCCTGATCCAGACCCACATTGTGATACGCCATGGGCGCTTCGTAGATCGATTTCAGATCATAGGCCGGAATAACGGCTTCCTGACGGACATTACAGAACAGGCCGATCTTGGCGCGTTCCTTGTCGGGAATCGGGTGTTCAGAGCGGCAAACCAGCACATCGGGTGCGATACCGATCGAGCGCAGCTCTTTGACCGAGTGTTGAGTTGGCTTTGTCTTCAGCTCGCCGGAGGCCGCCAAATAAGGCAACAGGGTCAGGTGCATGAAGATACACTGGCCACGCGGACGTTCCTGACTGAACTGACGGATGGCTTCAAAGAAGGGCAGGGCTTCGATATCGCCGACGGTGCCGCCGATCTCGCACAGCATGAAGTCAACTTCGTCATCGCCGATTTCGATGAAGTCTTTGATTTCGTTGGTCACATGCGGGATGACCTGAATGGTTTTGCCCAGATAGTCGCCACGGCGTTCTTTCTCCAGCACGGTGGTGTAGATCCGGCCCGAGCTGACCGAATCTGTATTGCGTGCAGCCACGCCGGTGAAGCGTTCATAGTGACCCAGGTCCAGATCGGTCTCGGCTCCATCGTCGGTCACGAACACTTCGCCATGCTCAAACGGGCTCATCGTGCCGGGGTCGACGTTCAGATAGGGATCGAGCTTGCGCAGACGAACTGTATAGCCGCGTGCCTGCAGCAGCGCACCCAACGCAGCCGAGGTCAGACCCTTGCCCAAGGATGAAACAACACCGCCGGTGATGAAGATGTAACGTGCCATGTGGTTGGCTGCCCCCGTGTTACTGGCGTCGTTGCGCCGAAATAGCTGGTAAGTGGATACGCAAACAGCAAGCAGAAAACACCGCTGCGAATCCGATCCTCACGGGATTAAAGATATAATCGATTCCGGCGTCCCGCGCAACCGGATCGTCTAGATAATGGGGCGGCATCGCGCCCTGCATCTAAGTGTTGTGTGGGTTGTCTATCGCCCGGTTTTCAAAGTGAAAACCGGATCAACAGTTTGGAGCGGGCAGAGTGCGCTGCCCGAAAATCAGTCCGCGCGCGGCGGAGCCAGGCTTTCGTCGGTATTCACCGGCGGCAGCAGGTCGCTGACATCCGGAACCGCAGGAACGGTTTCACCTTCAGCGGCCGGGGCTTCAAGACCCAGCGCATCCACTACCGAGCTGTCAGCCGAATTCTTAGCCGAAATGATCGTCAGCGAGATCGACGTCACCAGGAATGCAATCGCAAAACCCCAGGTCAGTTTGCCCAAAGCCGTGGCAGCACCACGCGACGACATCACGCCGCCACCGCCGCCGCCGCCACCAATGCCAAGGCCACCGCCCTCAGAGCGCTGCAAAAGCACGATCCCGATCAGCCCAAGGGCAAGGATCAGGTGAATGACGAGGATGACGTTTTCCATATGGGGCGTTTCCCGTGATTTGGGTTCGTTCGATCTGCCGGGGTATGTAGGCGAAAAGAACGCAGGGTGCAAGCCGCAGCAGGCAGGATCGAGACCTTTCTGCATTCGCAGCAAATACTCCTTTCGCTGGGGAAGATGTGCAGCTATACCGGGCCGGGTTTTCTTTGAGATAGGAAAAAGACCATGGCCAATGTCGTTGTCGTAGGCGCCCAATGGGGCGATGAAGGAAAAGGTAAGATCGTTGACTGGCTCAGCGAACGTGCCGATGTGATCTGCCGATTCCAAGGGGGTCACAATGCGGGCCATACTCTTGTTATCGATGGAGCGGTTTATAAGCTGCATGCGCTGCCCTCGGGTGTTGTGCGCGGTGGCAAGCTGAGTGTGATCGGCAACGGTGTCGTGTTGGACCCGTGGAACCTGTTGAAGGAAATCGAAACAGTTACCGCGCAAGGCGTTGATATTTCGCCGGAAACGCTGATGATCGCGGAGAACACCCCGCTGATCCTGCCGTTCCACGGCGAATTGGATCGGGCGCGGGAAGAAGCCGCGTCGAAGGGCACCAAGATCGGTACCACCGGGCGCGGCATCGGTCCGTGCTATGAAGACAAGGTGGGCCGTCGCGCCATCCGCGTAGCCGATCTGGCAGACCATGCCACGCTTGAGGCCCGCGTCGACCGTGCGCTTCAGCACCACGATCCGCTGCGCAAAGGTCTGGGCATCGAGCCGATCGACCGTGACGCGCTGATCGCATTGTTGAAAGAGGTCGCACCTGCGATCCTGAAATTCGCCGCTCCGGTCTGGAAGGTGCTGAACGAAAAGCGCAAATCCGGCAAGCGGATCCTGTTCGAAGGTGCTCAAGGCGCGCTTTTGGACATTGATTTTGGCACCTATCCCTTTGTGACGTCCTCGAACGTGATCGCAGGGCAGGCGGCCACTGGTGTGGGCATCGGGCCGGGTTCGATCGACTATGTTCTGGGCATCGTGAAAGCTTATACGACTCGCGTAGGCGAGGGCCCGTTCCCGACCGAGCTGGACGATGATGACGGCCAGCGCCTTGGTGAACGTGGGCACGAGTTCGGCACTACTACCGGCCGCAAGCGTCGTTGTGGTTGGTTTGACGCGGCTTTGGTTCGTCAGACCTGCGCAACGTCGGGCGTGACCGGCATTTCGTTGACGAAGTTGGACGTATTGGATGGCTTCGAGACGCTGAAAATTTGCGTTGGCTACGATCTGGACGGTGAGCGTATGGATTACCTTCCCACCGCGGCTGATCAGCAAGCGCGTTGCACGCCGATCTATGAAGAGATGCCCGGCTGGTCAGAATCGACCGAAGGCGCACGCAGCTGGAATGATCTGCCCGCCAACGCGATCAAATACGTTAAGCGCGTAGAAGAACTGATCGAGTGCCCCGTGGCCCTTCTGTCCACCAGCCCGGAACGGGACGACACCATTCTGGTGACTGACCCGTTCGCGGATTGATCTGATGGCGCTGGGATACAAGGCTCGCAAACGGCTGGCACTTCTGGTGCTGGTCGTCGGGCTGCCGCTTTACATCGTCGCGGCGGTGTTTGTGGTCAGCCTGTTCAATCGTCCGCCCATTTGGCTCGAGTTCATCGTTTACGCTGTGCTTGGGTTTGTTTGGATGCTGCCGTTGAAGCAGGTTTTTCTGGGGGTCGGTAAAGCCGATCCCGACGAGGACGAGGCGAACTATCCCCATGATCCAGCCGGGAAATATGCCCTGAAGGACAAGAAAGACCCTTAAAGAAAAAAGGCCCCGTAAACGGGGCCTTTTTTGTATCTGAAGCTGTCGTCGATTAGGCGGTTTGCAGTCCGCCCTGATCCACTGCAGTCAAGGAATAGCATCCCTGAGCCACTTTGATGATGTCTCCATCACGCAAAAGGCGGCCAAATGCGCGCAGGGCATCCTCGCGCGAAATGCTACCAGGGACATCCAGCTGCGTTACCAGTTTAACAACCTGCGGGCGGTTGAAATGCGTTTTCCCCGAAGATTGTGTGACGAACGCGGCGGCGGCGCGCATGTAGCCAGCAATATCTGAGTGGTCCACATCAGCGGCAAAGGTCGTGAACGCGTCCAACTCGGCGTTTGTACTGGTTGCAGGCTCTGCGTCCGGATCGGTACCGGCAGCACCGGGACGCTTGCGCGAGGTGCTCACATTGACGCGACGCGGACGGATCACCCGATCCCGTGCTGCGGTTGCAGTCGGGTCCTGTTCTGCATCGGTCTCTTTGATACGCTGTTCTGAAACCAGCACCAACGGCGAGGCGCGGCGCGGTTCTGGCGCATTGGTTGTGGTTGCTTCCGGGCTCGCCGGTTTAACGGCCTGTGCCAAATCGCTGCGATAGGGCGTTTCCACTTCTTCTTCGGCTTCACCCTTATCTGCACCACTGGTCAGATCGGCGCGGGTGGCTTGAACAGCGGCCTTCAAGTGGCTGATCGAGTTGCGACGGCGTGAGGCATCCTGATCGTCCATGTGGGTGTTGGTCTCGGCCAGAATACGCTCCAACGCGGTATCGTCCTGAGTAGCTTCCTGTTCGTCGAAAACCTGTGCCCGACGCTCGCGACGTGCATCCACGCGGCTTTCTGCTTCCATCGTCGACAGAAGTGCCTCGATCTCGTGATGAAGTTCACTTTGCGGGACCGTTTCGGCGTCCTCGGCGGGTGTGTCCTCATCAACTTTGGCTGAAACCTCTTGTACGGCGACGCGCAGCGTGTCGTCCAGTGACAATGGCGGCAGCGGAGCAACGGCCGCGAAGTCGGGCGCGTGTTCCTGCTCGGCTTCGGCCTGTGCTTCAAGTTCGGCACGGGTTTCGGCTTCAAGCTGAGCCAGCTCTGCGGCCAGATCAGCTTCGTCCTCGGCGGTCAGGGCAGGAATATCTTCCTGCATGGCGTCCGAAACCTCAACAACTTCGATCTCGGTTGCGTCTTCAATGCTGTCGCTTCCAGGCGTGTTGGTTTCTGCAACAACAACGTCTTCCCGGCCATCATCAAGCCGCTGACGTTTTACGCGCAGAACACGCGATACCTGAGCAGCTTCGTCCATTGCGTCATCACTGCCGTCCTCTTCTTCGATCGAAGTCGTGTCCATGGCGCTTACGGCCATGGCAGCGCCAAGGGAAGCAGCGAGCGTGGAAGAGACACGGTTTTCGTCGATGTCCAGATCGGCGCCCAGCGTTTCAGCATTGGGCGCGCCATCATCGTTCATCGCAATGCGGTCTTTTACGCGCTGACGCTTAGCATCGCGGTCAGCGGTCTCGGACATCGGTTCTTCTTCTACTTTTACTTCAGAAGCATGTGCGTGATTGCTGATCAGCTCTTCGATATCGTTCAGGTCGTCCAGATCGGCCGGAGATGACTTCGCCGCGCTGGCAGCATGTTCATCTTCAAGGAATTCGTCTGAAGCTTCGTAGTCATCCAGTGCTACGGCGCGCAAACGGGAAAGTTTGGACAGGGCGTCATCTTCGCTCAGATCATGTGCGGCGCCGGCCTCGTTTTCACGAGGGATCTCTTGAGGCTCGGCGACAGCGGTGTCCAATTTTGACACGGTTGCCTGAGTCGCAACAGGTGCTGCAGCTTCCTGAACGTTCAGGTCTTCGTCGCTCTGGCGCAGGATAATGCCTTTATCTTCAACCTGAGCATCAACTTGCTTCAGCGACTCACGCTCTGCGATCTGGTGCAGCACTGCAGTATCAGGTGCGACAGGCTCGGCTCCGAAAGAGCGATCTTTCTCAGCGAGGCCACGGAAATACTCGGCAATCGACTTCATCGCACCGAAAGGATCATCAAATCCTTCCAGCGTGCATGAGAACGTGCCATAGGAAACCGTGAGGATCTTGTTGTTGTCCACCATTTAAAACTCACTTTCTCAACCAGTACGACGACAATAGTACATTTAGCTATGTATGCTGTTAAAATTGCGCAAAAGAGCGAAGTAGGCGAGGCCATTTTGTGACCGAATTGTGGCAGTTGTAAGGAGTGGGGCCAATTTTTCCATGAGTTGTCAAATCTCGAATCTGGACGCCGGTGTCACTTTACTTGGTGGAGGGCAGTCTTCTGCACAAGACCTTGAAGAAGCGTTAACTATGGCGCCAAATCTGTTTGGCGTTGATGGCGGCGCAAACCGCGCGGTCGAGTTGGGCCTTGATTTATTGGTGGTTTCGGGGGATTTCGATTCCATTGCCGACGAAACGCGGGCGCTGCTGGACCCTTCGATTGTGATCGAGACTCCGGATCAGAACCGCACGGATTTCGACAAGGCGCTGGATCTGGCAGATGCCCCAATTGTCCTCTGTGTCGGTTTTACAGGCAAAAGGATGGACCATCAGCTCGCGTGTTATTCGGTTTTGGTGCGACAGGCGCGAAAACCAGCGATTCTCATTGGTGAAGAGGACATTTGTTTTCACCTGTCCAACGACATCATTCTGGACCTGCCAAAGGGCACCCGACTGTCTCTGTTTCCGATGGCACGCGTGATCGCAAACGGAAGCGGCTTGCGTTGGCCTGTTGATGGATTGGAGTTTGCACCTTGGGGACAGATTGGTACCTCGAACGAGGTGACGGACAGTCCGGTTAAGCTTTCAGCCGAAGGGGACGGGCTTTTGGTCATTCTGCCACGTGCGTTCTTGCGTCAAGCCGTGCGCGTTCTGTGGCAGGGCGATCAGGCGCTCTGTCCGTAAACTCGGCCATGTCGCGGCTCAGCAATTCGGGACGTTAACCGCCAGACCTCCCAGAGAAGTTTCCTTATACTTTTCCATCATGTCCTGCCCGGTTTCGAACATGGTTTTGATGCAGGCATCCAGTGGCACCAGATGGGTTCCGTCGCCACGCAACGCGAGGGACGCGGCAGACACCGCCTTGATCGCACCCAATCCGTTACGTTCGATGCACGGCACCTGAACAAGTCCGCGCACTGGGTCACAGGTCAGGCCCAGATGATGTTCAAGCGCGATCTCGGCCGCGTTTTCAACCTGCTCTGGCGTGCCGCCCATTACGGCGCACAGGCCCGCAGCCGCCATGGCGCTGGCCGATCCGACTTCAGCCTGACATCCTGCTTCGGCACCCGAAATCGACGCATTGTGCTTGACGATCGCCCCGATGGCCGATGCGGTCAGCAGGAAATCGTGGATGCGCGAGGGCACGGCACCCGGAACGTGGTTCAGCCAGTAAAAGACAACTGCAGGCAATACGCCCGCCGCGCCGTTGGTCGGGCTGGTGACGACCTGCCCACCGGCTGCGTTTTCTTCGTTCACCGCCATGGCATAGACGCTCATCCAGTCGTTGATCGTGTGTGGGGCGGTCAGGTTCAGGCCCTGTTCGGCAATCAGACTGTTATGGATCGCCTTTGCGCGCCGCTTGACCAACAGCCCGCCCGGTAGAATACCGTCATTCGCCAGACCGCGCTGAATGCAGTCCTGCATGACCTCCCAGATCCGGTCGAGCTTTTCTGCAAGGGATGTTGGTCCCATATGAACCAGTTCATTGGCGCGTTTCATGTCCGCAATGCTTTTCCCCGAGGCCTTCGCCATCTCAAGCATCTGCACCGCATTCTCAAATGGATACGGATGGGTTTGTGCGTCTTCGGCGTCCAATGTGGCCTCTTGAGCCTGTTCCGCCTCGGTCACGACGAAACCGCCACCGATGGAGTAATAAGTCTCGCGGACCACAACGTCGCCCTGCGCGTCGGTTGCCATCAACTGCATGCCATTGGCATGGCCTGGCAGAGGGTGTTCATAGTCAAAGACCAAGTCGGTTTTCGGAGCGAAGTTTAATGTGCCCAGCCCTTCGGGTGACACGGTGCCGGTGGCGTCGATGACAGCGAGAGCGGCCTCGGCCTTGGCATGGTCATAGCTGTCTGGCAGAAATCCGGCCAACCCCAGAACGGTGGCGCGGTCGGTGGCATGGCCCACGCCGGTAAAGGCTAGGGACCCATGCAGCGAGGCTTTCAAGCCGTGCACCTTGAACGGTTGGCTGCGCAGCAGGTCCAGAAAACGCGCACCCGCCACCATTGGCCCCATCGTGTGGGACGAACTGGGGCCGACCCCAACCTTGAACATGTCAAATACAGACAGGAACATTTTGACCTCGCTTGGTTTTACCAAACCATTCTGCGTGTGTTTCGGCAAATACGTGCGTGAAAAAGCGACAGTTTTTGCGCCAATCGCGTTGTGCCCCGCCTAAGGTGTCGGTCAGTCTGGACGCGTCAGGACGAACGCTGCACCTGCCCCCATCAACGAAGCTTGCAGAAGCAACACCCACCACGGTGCTCCCAAGATCAAGGAAATGACGAAAACTAGCGCCATCATACTTACGGCCAATGTCTTGGCCCTGCGCGAGATCGCGCCGCGTTCTTCCCAGTCCCGGATGGCGGGGCCGAAATGGGCGTGATCGATCAGCCAAGCCCGCGCGCGTGGGCTACTGTTGCCAAAGGCGAAGGCTGCGATCAGCAAGAACGGCGTGGTGGGCAAAACGGGCAGGATGACCCCTAAAAGGCCAAGCGCGACGGCGCACCACCCGAGAGTGAGATAGAAAATCTTGCCCATGACCTGCGCCTAAGTTGATGAACGCGCAGTTTCTGCCGCGGTCAGTAGATTGTCCAGATGCAACTGGTATTAGAGCGCCACACCTTCAGGCGGATTGGCCGGAGATGGATGGCTGAGAGGTGTCGCTCCTAGACCCTCGGCGTCGACTGCTGCTTGCATCGCCGGGCGCGCCTCGATCCGCTTGGCAAGGGATTTCAGGTGCGGCCAGTTGCTCAGGTCAAACCAAGATTCATTCTGCAGGTAAAGCGCGAACCAACGAAGAGGGGTGGCAACATAGTAATCCAGCGCGGTTGGGTCCTCGGACCCGAGCCACGCATGCCCTTCGCCCAGTAGTGTCTCGTACCGATCCAGATGTCCGCGCAGACGTTGTGCAACTATGCTGCGGTAGTCTTCGACAGGGCCAGTGGTAAACCGTTCGGCATAGAAATGCTGGCGCAGATCCATCTGCAGTCCGTTCGATGCCACCATCATCCACGACAGAAACGCCCCACGATCTGGGCTGTCCACTGCGGGGGCCATCCGTCCGGCGCGATCCACGAGCCACAAAAGGATGGCTGCGGTTTCAAATACCACGCCATGTGGGGTCTCGAGCGCTGGGATCGTTCCCATGGGATTGACCTTCAGATAGGCCGGGCTTTGCTGAGCGTTGCTGCTGCGGTCGACCAGAACGGTTTCATAGGGCTCGCCAAGTTCTTCCAGCACAAGCCGGATGATCAGCGATGCGTTGTCAGGGGCATAGTGAAGTTTCAACATGTCGCGACACAATCAAATCTAAAGCTGAGTGACCAGAAAAAACGTGCGCATTTGGCTCGGCTCTCGCCAACATGGGGACGGGACCGTATAAAATGCGCAAAAGTTGCATGGTTCTAGGGATTCGTTATGTCCGCAAATCTTTCGCCTATCGATACGGCCAAAAGCATTGCTGCCAGATACGCAGTACAGTTCGTCGAGGACGGAATGCGTGTTGGACTGGGTACAGGTTCGACATCCGCATGGATGGTCAAATATCTTGGCGAACGTGTGAAAGAGGAAGGGTTGAAGGTCGTTGGCGTTCCTACTAGCCGCCGCACAGCCGAGCTGGCTCAGAGAGCGGGACTTGCCCTTACGACGTTGGACGACGCCAAGTGGCTGGATCTGACCATTGATGGAACCGATGAATATGATGCCGAGCTGACCCTGATTAAGGGTGGCGGCGGGGCATTGCTTCAAGAAAAGATCGTCGCTTCCGCTTCGGATCGCATGATCGTGATTGCGGATCAGTCGAAATCGGTCGCGCAGCTCGGGGCTTTTCCTCTGCCGATCGAGGTCGTTCCCTTCGGACTTCAAACCACCCGGGCGACGGTCGAGGCGATGCTGGACGGGATGGATGTACTAGGCTGGGAAGCCGCTTTGCGGATGGTCGATGACGCTCCTTTTGTGACGGATGAAGGCAACCATATTATAGACTTACACCTGAAACGGATCGGCGACCCGCGCCATTTGGCGCTTGCGTTGAACCACATTCCGGGTGTCGTTGAAAATGGTCTGTTTATAGATATTTGCGACATGGTGATCTCGGGCCACGGGGATGGCCGCATCGAAGTGACTGATCTGACGGACGGCACTTTGAACGAGGTTTTGGTGGATCTTGGCGAAGACGCAAACATTTTCGCGGATATCTGACTGGGGTCAGACGCAGAAACGTGATCAATGTGACAATTCCGGGGGTGGAAAGCCCAGCCGCAAGCACCTAGCTTTCAGCGGATGCAAACCCTGATGTGATGCACACCCAATGGGGTGGGACGTGAAAGGCAATGGATATGAGCGGATTTGACTATGACCTCTTTGTAATCGGTGGTGGTTCGGGTGGCGTGCGCGCTGGTCGTGTTGCGGCCGAAGGTGGCGCGAAAGTTGCGCTGGCCGAAGAGTTCCGGATGGGCGGCACATGTGTCATCCGCGGCTGTGTGCCGAAAAAGCTGATGGTCTTTGCCTCGCAACATGGTCCAGCGGCGGCGGATGCCGCGGCATATGGGTGGCAGGGCAACGAACGTGGCGAATTTGACTGGAAGGGCACCTTCCGTCCCGCGCTTCATGCCGAGCTTGAGCGGCTCGAGGGCATCTATACCCGCAATCTGGGCAATTCGAGCGCGGATATTTTCCATGCGCGCGCCGTTGTGAAAGACGCCCACACGGTCGAACTGTCCACGGGCGAGACATTCACTGCCAAGCACATTCTTGTGGCCACCGGCGGCCGGCCCTTCATCCCTGATACCCCCGGCGCGGCCGAACTGGGCATCACCTCGAACGAAGTGTTCAATCTTGAGGACTTCCCGAAGCGGATCCTGATCGTGGGTGGCGGTTACATCGCGACCGAGTTTGCCTGCATTTTCAACGGTCTGGGCAGCCATGTGGCGCAATGGTATCGCGGCGCGCAGATCTTGCGCGGATTTGATGATGAAGTGCGTGGCTTCCTTGCTGAACACATCCGCGAGCGTGGCGTAGACCTGCATGTCGGCCTTGAAGTTGAGCAGATGGAGAAACGTGACGGCGCCATCTGGGTCAAAGGCACCGATGGGCGTGAAGAAATGTTCGATCAGGTGCTATTTGCCACTGGCCGTGTCCCGAACACCGATGGGCTGGGTCTGGAAGAGACTGGCGTGAAGCTGGGCCGTGGCGGCGAAGTGGTCGTGGATGACTACAGCCAGACCTCGGTCCCGTCGATCTATGCGGTGGGCGATGTAACCAACAGGATCACCCTGACACCGGTCGCGATCCGCGAAGGCATGGCTTTCGTCGAAACCGTCTTCAACGGCAACCCGACGAAGCCAGATCACGAAAACGTGGCCTCGGCGGTGTTCACCCAGCCCGAATACGGCACGGTGGGTCTGTCCGAAGAAGACGCCCGCGCGCAGGAAAAGATCGACGTCTATTGCGCCGCTTTCCGCCCGATGCAGAAAAGCTTCATCGGGTCGAATGAGCGCGTGCTGTTCAAGCTGATCGTCAGCCAAGAGACCCAGAAAGTGCTGGGCGTTCATATCGTTGGCGATGGCGCAGGCGAGATGATTCAGCTAGCTGCTGTGGCTGTCAAAATGGGTGCAACCAAGGCAGATTTCGACCGAACCGTCGCCGTTCACCCGACGATGTCGGAAGAGATCGTGTTGATGAAGTCACCCACGCGCAGCGACTGATCTCGGCTTTTAGTTGTTTAAACGTATGAAAAGGGGGCGCATTGCGTCCCCTTTGCCTTGAAATTCCGCGCCCGAAGGGCCAGTTATGAGCGCGAAACCCTGTTTTTAAGACGGAAGGAATTGGACCAGATGGCCAGCGATAATGGCGGTCCCTGGGGCGGCGGTGGAAACCGTGGCGGCTCTGGTGGACGTCCCCCCTCGAATAATGATGGCAATCGCGGCGGCAACAATCGCCCCGGCGGTGATAGCCCCCAGATCCCGGAAATCGACGAGCTGATGAAAAAAGGCCAAGAGCAACTGCGTGTGCTCATGGGTGGCCGCGGTGACAGTCGCAAAGGCGGCGGTCAAGGCGGACAAGGTGCGGGCGGTCCCAGCATCGGACGCGGCTCGATTCTGCTGATCGCTCTTGTGGCGGTTGCGGTCTGGGTCTTTGCCAGCTTCTATCGCGTGGATACATCC
Source organism: Aliiroseovarius sp. S253 (assembly GCF_049800855.1). Lineage (NCBI taxonomy): Bacteria > Pseudomonadati > Pseudomonadota > Alphaproteobacteria > Rhodobacterales > Paracoccaceae > Aliiroseovarius > Aliiroseovarius sp. S253. Next base: position 806,165 of record NZ_JBNAFW010000001.1, read on the forward strand.
GAGCAATCGGTCGAGCTGCTGTTCGGCGAGCGTTACGGCGTTGGGCAAGAAGGTCTGAATTTCGCACCTTGGCCCATCGTGACCAAAGAGATCTACCCGGTAACCCGTGAAAACGTCATCAACATCGGCGACGGTACTTCGGAAGGCCTTATGCTGACCGGGGACGAAAACATCGTTGATATCGACTTCCAGGTGGTGTGGAACATCTCGGACATCGAAGCCTTCGTGTTCAACCTGGCAGCGCCAGAAAACACCATTCAGGCCGTGTCGGAATCCGCTATGCGCGAGATTATTGCGCGGTCGCGTCTTGCCCCGGTGCTGACGTCAGATCGTGGTGTCATTGCGCAAGATCTGGAAGAGTTGATCCAGTCGACGCTTGATGGTTACGAATCTGGTGTGAACATCGTGCGTGTGAACTTTGACCGTGCTGACCCGCCGGCCGAAGTGATCGACAGCTTCCGTGAAGTGCAGGCCGCAGAACAGACCCGCGACACGTTGCAAAAACAAGCGGATGCTTATGCCAACCGCGTTGTCGCTGCGGCCCGTGGTGAAGCAGCCCAGTTGATGGAACAAGCCGAAGGTTACCGTGCCCGCGTGGTGAACGAAGCCGAAGGTGAAGCCGCGCGTTTCATTGCGGTCTATGACGAATTTGAGAAAGCACCGGATATCACGCGCAAGCGCCTGTATCTGGAGACGCTCGAGAAAGTTCTGTCGAATGTCGACAAGGTCATTCTTGACGAAGGCGTTGGCGGAAGCGGGGGCGTAGTGCCCTATCTGCCGCTAAATGAACTGTCGCGCAAAACGGACCAATCCAGCGGAGGGTCGAACTGATGAAACGTTCACAAATCGGTCTTTTCGTTCTGGCTGCGCTGATCTTCGGAGCAGTGCAATCGGTTTATATCGTTGACGAACGCCAGAAAGCGTTGCGTCTGTGGTTTGGTGAAGTTCAGGCCGAGATCTCGGATCCGGGCCTCTATTTCAAAATTCCGGTGCTGCATGAGATCGTCAAATATGACGACCGGATCCTGCCCTTGGACACCCGCAAGCTGGAAGTTACGCCAGCGGATGGGCGCCGTTTGGAAGTGGATGCATTTGCGCGCTGGCGCATCGCGGACGCCAAACAGTTCCGTCGTGCGGTTGGCGCAAGCTCGATCGCTGGGGCTGCACCACGTCTTGAACGCATCTTGAACGCCGAGCTGCGTGAGGTGCTGGGTAAAGTAAACTCGGGCGTAGTTCTGTCAGCCGACCGTGTGGTTCTGATGAACCAGATTCGCGATCAGGCACGCGTACAAGCCTTGTCGCTTGGCGTTGACATCGTTGACGTGCGGATCAAAAGCGCTGACCTGCCTCAGCAGAACCTTGAAGCCACATTTGAACGGATGCGTGCAGAACGTCAGCGTTTGGCTGCAGATGAGATCGCACGCGGTAACGAAGCCGCACAGCGGCTTCGTGCGACCGCAGATCGTACGGTGGTTGAAACCGTGTCAGAAGCCCGCAAGCAGGCTCAGATCATCCGGGGTGAGGCTGACGCCCGCCGCAACGGTATTCTGGCCGATGCGCTGGGCCGCGACCCAGAGTTCTACGCATTCTTCCGTTCGCTGGAAGCCTACGAGAACGCTTTGGGTGGCAGTAACTCGTCGCTGGTCATCACGCCGGATAGCGAGTTCTTTGACTATCTGAAATCGGATACGGGGCGGTAATGTCTACGATCCTATTGGGTATCGGGCTTGTGCTCGTGATCGAGGGGCTGGTGTTCGCACTGGCCCCTTCGCGTCTGGATGATCTGGTCGCGATGATGGCCGCTATGACCCGCGACCAAAGGCGTCTGATCGGGCTGGTTGCATTGGCACTTGGGGTGCTTTTGGTCTGGCTGTCAGGTGCTCGGCTTTGACGCGGGGAGCGATCCGATTTGACGCTGTGATCTTGCGAAAGCGCGATGATCTGCCTTGTTATATTATCGTGAAGCCCGAGATTGCGCATACGTTCTCGGGGGCATTCGAGGCCCACGTTACGATAAATGACAGCGCCCCTTTTCACCGGCGTATTCATCCGTGGGGCAAGGGGTCGGACGCGTATTTCTTCAATCTGACCCAAGTGCAATGCACCAAAGCTGGGGTGCGGACAGGTGACCGCTGCCGTATCGCCATATCGCCAGTGTGATCGTTCACGCTGTGTTACGCGCGTTCACATAGCGGTGAGGTCGCCGCCCAAACTTTGCGTTGCGCTTTTCGGCTCCTATCTAGAGACTATCATTTAAACGGATGCTTCATCCGGTAGTTATCGAAAAGGAGAGTAGTGTGAGAGCGCAGGCATACGCCATTAGGCAGGTGCAGTCAGAGTATTATCGGGGATTTGTCGCCCTGATCCTCGCGGTCGCCACTTTGTTGGCAACATCCCTTCGTGCAGATGCGCGCGGCGCGCCAGAAAGCTTCGCTGATCTGGCAGAGCAGGTCAGCCCCGCAGTTGTGAACATCACCACCTCGACAATCGTCGCAGGGCGCGAAGGTGGCCCTCAGCCGATGATCCCGGAAGGCAGCCCTTTTGAAGAGTTCTTCCGCGATTTCCTTGAGCGCAACCAACAGGGTCCAAATGGTGGTCAGCAACAGCAGCGCCAACGCCGTAGTCAGGCACTTGGGTCCGGATTTGTGATTTCCGAAGATGGGTTTATCGTCACCAACAACCACGTGATTGAAGGCGCAGACGAGATCCTGATCGAGTTTTTTGACCGTGATGAGCAGTTGGAAGCCAAGGTGATTGGTACGGATCCGAACACCGACATTGCGCTTTTGAAAGTCGAAAGCGACGAGCCGCTGACCTATGTCAGCTTCGGTGACAGCGACGTTATGCGCGTCGGCGATTGGGTGATGGCAGTGGGCAACCCGCTGGGGCAGGGCTTCTCGGTCTCGGCCGGGATCGTGTCACAGCGCAACCGCGAGCTGTCGGGCAATTACGACGACTACATCCAGACTGATGCGGCCATCAACCGGGGCAACTCGGGCGGTCCGCTGTTCAATATGGATGGACAGGTGATTGGCGTGAACACCGCGATCCTCAGCCCCAATGGTGGCTCAATCGGGATCGGGTTTGCTATGTCTTCGGCCGTGGTTGATCGTGTGATTGATCAGCTGAAAGAGTTCGGCGAAACTCGCCGTGGTTGGCTGGGCGTGCGCATTCAGGACATCTCGGACGATATCGCTGAAGCGCTTGGGCTGGAAAGCACCGATGGTGCTTTGGTGACCGACGTTCCCGAAGGTCCCGCCAAAGAGGCAGGCATTCAGGTCAATGACGTGATCCTTAGCTTTGACGGCGTAGATGTGACGGATTCGGGCGAACTTGTCCGCACGGTCGGCAACGCGCCTGTCGGCAGCGCTGTACGCGTGATGATCCTGCGTGATGGTAAAACCGAAACCATCTTGGTGACGCTTGGTCGCCGTGAAGATGCAGTTGCCGCGTCGACTACACCTGACGATGAAGAGCCGTCGACCCCTGCTGAACCCAGCAAGCTACTGGGCATGTCGCTGGCGCCCTTGGATGACAGCACCCGCGAAGCTTTGGGTTTGAACCCGGGTGAAGAGGGTCTGGCTGTTCTGGACATCGACGAAGACACCGAGGCCTTTGAGAAAGGCATCCGTGCGGGTGACGTGATCTCGGAAGCAGGTCAGCAGCCTGTCGCTTCGATCGAAGATCTCGAAGCAAGCCTGCAAGTCGCCCGTGATGGCGGCCGCAAATCGGTGCTGCTTCTGGTCCGTCGTGAAGGGAACCCGCGCTTCGTGGCATTGTCGCTGGAAGAGTAAACGGAAAAGAAATATCCCGCCGGACAGGTTCCGGCGGGCAAAACAAAACCCGCGCTGAATGGCGCGGGTTTCATTTTGCGTTTGTCCCTGAAACTATAAATTCAGTACAAGCGGGTTCGCGAGTGGCGAGGTCTTAGATCGCGTCGATATCGGCGCGGCAAAGCCCGATATCTTCAAGCTCACGATCCGTCAGCTTCGACAGGGCGTTGCGGGTCTCGCGAGCGTCATTCCAGGCGACCACAGCGGCAACAATGCCGCGCATGGCGTCGGACAGACGGCCCCCGAAGACGCCGCCAGTTACGGGAGTCATGGTTTCGAAAGCAGCCATTTTCGTGTCCTTCACAAAAAAGAGGTTGGGTGAGCTGAATTGCTCTGAAATGCCATCTAGGACCGAAAAATCGTTCTCACAAGCATGGTTTTTGCATGTCCCGTATGCGTTTTGTGCAACGGGTCGTTTTCGGGATTTGCAAGGTCGAAATTGGTCGGAAACTGGCAAAATATCGTGCAGGGAACGATCTGGCCCTGCAGTTTTTTGTTCGTATTTTATCGATCCTGGATTTTGAACCAGCACAAAAGTCTGTGTTGCTTAAATCTCGCTGGTCAATGTTCTCGTTTCGTGCTAGTTCTGGCGGTGCAACAAAAACGCGCCGAAAAGGCCGCAAAGCAGCAGAGCAGGGCAGGATATGCGTATCATAGGCATCGACCCGGGACTTCGAAATATGGGTTGGGGGGTCGTGGACACCGCGGGGACGCGTTTGTCACATGTCGCCAATGGCGTCTGCATGTCCCGAACGGGTGATCTCGCCTCGCGCCTGTTGTCTCTTCATGAACAATTGTCCGAAGTGGTGGCGCAGTTTCAGCCGGATACGGCAGCTGTTGAACAGACATTCGTGAACAAAGATGCGGTGGGTACCCTCAAACTGGGGCAGGCGCGCGGGATTGCGCTGCTGGTACCAGCACAGGCTGGGCTGAGCATTGGGGAATACGCCCCCAACGCGGTGAAGAAAGCAGTGGTGGGCGTGGGCCATGCGGATAAGAAGCAGGTGGACCATATGGTGCGGATGCAATTGCCGGGCGTGCAAATCACCGGGCCAGACGCCGCAGACGCATTGGCGATTGCGATTTGCCATTCCTTCCACGCACAGAACGCAGGCCGGCTTGAGGCCGCAGTGAAAAGGGCGACAGCATGATCGGACGGATCGCAGGACGCATTGACTATCGGGCTGACGATCACGTGCTGATCGACGTGAAGGGCGTAGGATATCTGGTCTATGTCTCGGACCGGACCATGTCGGCGCTGCCCGCAGCGGGCGAGGCTGTGGCGCTTTATACAGACCTGTTAGTTCGCGAAGACAATTTGCAGCTTTTTGGGTTTACTTCGCTGGTCGAGAAAGAATGGCATCGCCTATTGATGAGCGTGCAAGGCGTGGGGGCGAAAGCCTCGATGGCCATTTTGGGTACGCTGGGCGCGGACGGGGTCAGTCGCGCGATTGCCTTGGGCGACTGGAACGCGGTGAAGGCGGCCAAAGGGATTGGCCCCAAAACGGCGCAGCGCGTCGTGAATGAACTGAAAGACAAGGCGGCACGTGTTATGGCACTGGCGGGGGCAGGGGGCAGCACCAATGCTGTACCGGTTGATGGTACAGACGACGCCGTAGTTGAAGTCGTGACGCCCGCGCCTGCGCCTACCGTTCCTGATACACCCAATGCAGACCCGGCCGCACAGGCCGAGGCGCTGTCAGCCCTGACCAATCTTGGATACGCCCCCGGCGAAGCCGCGTCCGCCGTAGCTCAGGCCCTGGGCGATGACCCTGCGCTGAAAACTGCGGGGCTAATCCGGTCAGCGCTGAAACTGCTTGCGCCCAAAGGCTAAGGGTTAAAGGATTAACTTATGTCGAATTCGGACCCAGCTTTCAGCCCAGATCCCACCCTGCGCCCTGCGCCCACACCGGAAGAGCGCGTGGAAGTGGACCGCGCCCTGCGCCCACAGGCGCTGGGGGATTTCATCGGTCAGGCCGAGGCCCGCGCAAACCTGCGTGTTTTCATCGAAAGTGCCCGCCGCCGGAACGAGGCGATGGATCATGTGCTGTTCCACGGCCCGCCCGGTCTGGGGAAAACCACTCTGGCACAGATCATGGCGCGCGAGCTTGGGGTGAACTTCCGTATGACGTCTGGGCCGGTGTTGGCCAAGGCGGGCGATCTGGCGGCAATTCTGACCAATCTGGAAGCCAATGACGTTCTGTTCATTGACGAGATCCACCGCCTGAACCCGGTCGTCGAAGAAGTGCTCTATCCCGCGATGGAGGATTTCGAGCTGGATTTGGTAATTGGCGAAGGCCCCGCCGCGCGCACCGTGCGGATCGAGCTTCAGCCTTTCACGCTGGTCGGCGCGACCACCCGTTTGGGCCTGCTGACGACGCCTTTGCGTGACCGGTTCGGCATTCCAACGCGGCTTCAGTTCTATACGGTGGACGAGCTGCACGAGATCGTCTCGCGCAACGCAATCAAACTGGGCGCCCCCGCCGACGAGGATGGTGCGCATGAGATTGCCAAACGCGCCCGCGGCACGCCCCGGATCGCGGGCCGACTTTTGCGCCGCGTGGTGGATTTCGCTGTGGTCGAAGGCGACGGGCGCATCACGCGTGATATTGCCGACAATGCGCTGACACGGCTGGGTGTCGACAATCTGGGCCTTGATGGCGCGGACCGGCGCTATATGGGGCTGATGGCGGAACATTACGGTGGCGGTCCCGTCGGGATCGAAACGCTCTCGGCGGCCCTGTCCGAGAGCCGCGACGCGCTGGAAGAGGTGATCGAGCCTTTCCTGCTGCAGCAAGGTCTGATCCAACGCACCCCGCGCGGGCGGATGCTGGGGCAGCGCGCGTGGTCGCATCTGGGTCTGACGGCTCCGAAGCCCGAGAAGCCGGGACAGGGGCAATTGTTCGAGGGTTAAGACTTGCAACAGGCGGCCGCCTGCGCGACACACAGCGCCAAGTAAGGAGACCGCCCATGACCGACGCCCCTCAGATGCCCCCTTTGATGTCGCCCGAAGACGTCACAGCCCATTTCACGCGGCCTGATGGCAGCTTCACCTTTGCCCGTTGGGGCCGTCCAATTGTGCCGGTGGTCTTCGGCGTCGAGGAAGAAACGCTTGAGATCGTCAAGGGCGCGATCGAAGCGGTTGTGGTTTTGGCTGGTCATAAAATGGCCGAGACCGATCCCGAGCTGGGAGCCAACTTGATGGTGTTCTTCTTCCGCGATTGGGACGAGCTGTTGGACGTTCCCAAACTGGGCGAAATGATCCCGGATCTTGAGCCATTGGTGGCGCGTTTAAAAACCGCCGGTGCCAGCCAATACCGCGCCTTCCGCTTTGACAATGACGGGGCCATCCAAGCCTGTTTCACCTTTGTGTGCATGTCGGGCGAGATGGCTGAGCAACCTGCCGAAAGCATCGCCTTGGCGCAGGCCGTTCAGGCTGTCATCCTCTGGGGCGAGGGCGCATTTGGCGCGAAAAGCCCTTTGGCGCTGCTGCCTGATGGTCAAACTATCCTTCGCCCGGAAATTGCGGCCCTAATCAAAGCGGCCTATGACCCGATCTTGCCGCCCTGTGCGGGCGATGCGTCTCATGCGTTGCGCATGTATGCGCGGATGCAGGTGGCGGTGCCGGATGGTGAAACACAGCATTAATGCGAAGTTTTATCGCTCTTCCCTTGCCTGACGAAATTGCGGATGAGTTAGAGCGTTTTGCCGCGCGGCTTAAGCTTGGACGTCCTCAACCCTTCGAGAACCTGCATATCACGCTGGCCTTTCTGGGGGATCAGCCTCGCGACGCACTACTGGATGTGCATGAGGTTCTGGAAGCGACACCGCTTCCTGCGGTAGATGCCGAGTTCACAGGACTCGAACCTCTGGGCGGCAAGCAGCCTTCAGTGTTGGGGTGGATGGTGTCAGGTGTTGACGGGTTGCAAAAGCAAGTCCTGTCTTGTGTGCGACGGGCCGGCATCATGCTGCCACATCGCCGGTTTCGGGCCCATGTGACATTGGCTAGGTTGCCGCGCAAACCGATGCCCGAGGACATGGCCTCGTTGGGGCACGCGTTGGAAACCCATGGGGCGGTGCGCTTCCGGGCCGTTCCGCTGAACATCCTTTCGTTGTATCAATCCGAGTTGCACCCAGATGGAGCGCGATACGAGGTCTTGGCGGACTATCCTCTCACGTTCTAGAGTGCATAAAATTACGAGGCCCCCATGCATCAATTCCCCATCCGCGTTTACTATGAAGACACCGACATGGCCGGGATCGTCTATTACGCCAACTATCTGCGCTATATCGAACGGGCGCGATCAGATTGGGTGCGCGAGATCGGGATTGATCAGAATGCCATGCGGGACGAGGGGTTGGTTTTTGCCGTGCGCCGGGTCGAGGCGGATTACATATCGCCCGCAAAATTTGACGATGAGTTACAGGTTGAAACATCTGTTGAGCAGGTGACCGCCGCACGTCTGGTGCTGAAACAAGTGGTTAAACGCGACGAACAGCCCTTGTTTCAGGCGGTTGTGACCATTGTTTGCATTGCGGACTCAGGCGCGCCCGCGCGCCTTCCGGCAAATATTCGCCTGTTGGTCCACTGAAATCGCAGCATTTCCTGCCGATGACGCGGTTTTGATAGCCATCATCCTGTGCTTGGGCTAACATTCGTGCAGAAAAGCGGCCCAAAGAGGCGGCGGTACAGAGGCAGAGTTATGGAAACGGAAGCGCTTTCGGCAGCGGCGGAGATTGATTTCTCCTTCTTGGCCCTATTTTTACGTGCGACATTCACAGTGAAGCTGGTGATGCTTCTGCTGATTGTTGCGTCGATCTGGTCCTGGGCGATCATCATTACGAAATTCATGGCTTTCCGGCGCACCCGCGCCGAGGCAGAGGTGTTTGACCGCAAGTTCTGGTCGGGCGAACCACTGGACGAGCTGTTCGACCAAATCGGTGCAAGCCCGGATGGATCGGCGGAAAAGGTTTTTGCGGCAGGGATGCTGGAATGGCGACGCTCGCACCGTGCGGATGGCGGTTTGATAGCCAACGCGCAGTCACGGATTGATCGATCGATGGATGTTGCAATCGCAAAAGAAGGCGAAGACCTGAACAAGGGGCTGAGCTTTTTGGCGACGGTCGCAGCGACCGCTCCGTTCGTTGGGCTTTTCGGCACTGTCTGGGGTATCATGAACGCCTTTATCGAAATCGCGCAGCAACAGAACACCAACCTTGCCGTTGTGGCTCCCGGCATCGCCGAGGCACTTTTGGCAACTGGTCTGGGCCTTCTGGCTGCGATCCCGGCGGCGGTCTTCTACAACAAGCTGAGCGTGGACAGCGACAACATCCTTGCGGGCTACGAGGCGTTCGCGGACGAGTTCGCCACCATCCTCAGCCGTCAGTTGGACAGTTAAGATGGGCGCGAATGTGCAAAGCAGCGGGGGTGCCGATCGGCGCGCTCGTCGTGGGCGCCGTCGTGGCAAGCATCGCCGCGTGATGGCGGAAATCAACGTGACGCCTTTCGTGGACGTCATGCTGGTGCTTCTGATTATCTTCATGGTGGCAGCTCCCCTGTCGGTGGTCGGCGTGCCAGTCGAGCTGTCACAGACGGCGGCGAAGTCATTAGACGCACCCGAGGAAGAACCACTGGCCATTACCATCAATGCGGAAGGCCAGGTCTTCCTGCAAACCACCGAAATCGCGCGCGACGATCTGATCCCGCGCCTTCGCGCCATCGCGGCAGAGCGTGTGGACGACAAGATCTTCCTGCGGATTGACGGTCAGGTCGAATGGGACACCACGGCCCAGATCATGGGCGCTTTGAACGCGGCAGGCTTTTCCAAGATCGGTTTCGTGACCGAAGGTGGTGGCCCGACGCTGACCGGGCAGGGGAACTGAGGTCAGGATGCGCAAGGGGCTGTATATCTCGACAGCCGCTCATGGGGTTTTGATCCTGTGGGTGCTTTTCGGCGGGGTCTTCAAGTGGGACCGCGATGAAGAGTTTGTGCGAGTATCTGATGTCTCGTTCATTTCTGAAGATGAATTTGCGGCGCTGAGCGGCCCCGCGGGCGAGGCGAATGCCCCTGAAAACACACCGGCCCCTGCGCCGCGTCCCGAACCAGAACCGGAACCAGAGCCTGCACCAGTGCCAGAGCCGGAACCTGCGCCGGAACCAGAACCTGCACCGGAACCCGAACCGGAACCCGAACCTCAGCCCGAGCCTGAGATCGCTCCCGAACCAGAAACCGCGCCTCCGGCCCCTGCGCCGCGTGTGGCACCAGAAGCTGCGCCCGAACCGGAAACTCCGGTCGAAGAAGCGCCCGACCCGGTCGACGCTGTGACGCCTGAACCTTCGCCTGAAGCCGCGCCCGCCCCGGAAGAGGTGACGCCCGCCGCGCCGCCTGAAGCCACGACCGAGATCGTGACCGAGGCCGAGGAACCTGTGGAAGAACCATCCGCCGCGCCCGCGACTTCTCAGCGTCCGAAATCGCGCCCCAACCGCCCGCGCCCGCAGGTGGCCCAGCCAGAGACACCGACCGAAACGCCGCCCGAAGCGCCCGCTGCGGATGCCAACGCTGTGGCCGCGGCAGTTGCCAACGAAGTTGCCGGTGGAACACAGGACTCGCCTGCGCAGGACATCCCGTTGGGCCCACCACTGACGCGTGGTGAAAAGGATGGCTTGCGCGTTGCGGTCAGCCAGTGCTGGAACCTTGGATCATCCTCGACCGATGCACTATCCACGACCGTCGTCGTTCTGGTCACGATGAGCCGCGAAGGCAAACCCGAAGGCATTACGCTGGACAGTTGGGAAGGCCCGAACCAAGCGGCGGCAAACACAGCGTTCCAGGCCGCGCGTCGGGCGGTCATCCGCTGTGGTGCCCGCGGCTTTGACCTGCCTGCCGAGAAATACGGTCAATGGCGCGAGATCGAAATGACTTTTAACCCCGACAAGATGAGGATCAAGTGATGCGGAAATGCCGAATGTCACAGCTCGTTACGGGGCGAATGGTCAGTTTCACGCCAGTTTTCGCCAAAATTTCCCCTGCCGTTGGTGGGGGGATCGGAATTATGCCTAAGTTAAACAAAATCAAAGGGGCATTCGAGCAATGAAAAGAAGGTCTGAACAGATGAAATTCGGTCTGAAAAAGGTCTCGTGCCTGATGGTAGCCTGTGCGGCGCTGGCTGCTGGCGTTCTGTCCCCGACGACGGTTGCAGCACAATCGGGCGGCCCTCTGCGGATCGAGATCACCGATGGTGTCATCGAGCCCTTGCCCTTCGCCATTCCCGATTTTGTCGCTGAAGATGGTGGATCGGCGGATGTCGCAAGCTCGATCTCGCGCGTTATTGCGGCGGACTTGGCAAGAACGGGGCTTTTCCGAGAAATTCCGCAAGACGCGTTTATCTCGGGTGTTTCAAATTTTTCCGACTCGGTTGCTTATGCCGACTGGAAAGCGATCAACGCACAGGCGCTGATCACTGGGGCTGTCACCAGCTCGGGCGGCAACATCAATGTGAAGTTCCGTGTTTTCGACGTATTCTCGGGTCAGCCCTTGGGTGAAGGCCTACAGTTTTCGGGCGCGGCAGGAGGCTGGCGTCGCATGGCGCACAAGGTCGCCGATATTGTGTACAGTCGCATTACGGGCGAAAGCGGGTACTTTGACAGCCGCGTGGTGTTCGTGGCTGAAAGCGGCCCGAAGAATGCCCGCCGCAAGCGTCTAGCAATCATGGACTATGACGGCGCGAATGTGCAGTACCTGACCGACAGTTCGGCGCTGGTGTTGGCACCGCGCTTCTCTCCCCAAGGGGATCGGGTGCTGTATACCAGTTATGAAACCGGCTTCCCGCAAGTATACCTGTTGGATGTCGCGACGGTGGGGCGGCGTGTTCTGTCCAGCCAAGAGGGCACCATGACCTTCGCGCCGCGCTTTTCGCCCGATGGGCGCACCGTTGTGTATTCGCTGTCAGCTGGCGGTAATACTGACCTCTACACAATGGACATTGCCAGCGGGCAATCCCGCCGGTTGACGCAAGCGCCTTCGATCGAGACCGCACCCAGTTTCTCGCCCGATGGATCGAAGATTGTGTTTGAAAGTGATCGCTCGGGCAACCAGCAGCTTTATGTCATGCCCGCCACTGGCGGCGAGGCGTCGCGGATCAGTTTTGGACAAGGTCGCTATGGCACGCCGGTTTGGTCCCCTCGTGGCGACCTGATTGCATTCACCAAGCAGAACGCTGGCCGGTTCCATATCGGTGTGATGCGTACTGATGGATCCGAAGAGCGGCTTTTGACGGCGTCCTTTTTGGACGAAGGCCCGACATGGTCGCCCAATGGGCGCGTGATTATGTTTACCCGCGAAAGCCAAGGGGCCTCGGGTGAAGCGGCGCTGTATTCGGTGGACATCACCGGGCGCAACCTGCGCCGGGTGCTGACCGACGGAGCCGCATCTGACCCCGCTTGGTCGCCCTTGTTGAACTAACCAGATGGGGCGCAAAAGCGCGCTCCGTTTTCAAACCGCCGGTGAAATGCTAAACTTCCGGCAAGAATGTGAAAGAGCACGCCCAAACAGGGCAAAAAATACAGGAAAGACCATGAAACATATTGCGATGACAGCGCTGTTCGTGGGCGCATTGGCCGTGTCGGCCTGTTCGAACGACCGCTTTGGAAATGGCCGCTTTGGTGGCGGCGCTGATGGCGCTGGTGCAGGTTTTGTAGCTGGCAGCGCCTCTGACCCGCGCTCGCCGGCCTACTTCAACCAGACCGTTGGTGACCGCGTTCTCTTTGCCGTGGACCAGTCGACGCTTAGCCCGGAAGCCGTTCAGGTGCTGACCCAGCAAGCCACGTGGCTGATCGAAAATACCTCCTATACAGCGGTGATTGAAGGTCACGCCGATGAACAAGGCACGCGCGAGTACAACCTTGCACTGGGTGCGCGCCGCGCGTCGGCTGTTCAGAACTTTTTGATTGATCGCGGAGTCGCGCCGAACCGTCTGCAGACCGTCAGCTATGGTAAAGAACGTCCGCTCGAGATTTGCTCGGACGAGGCATGCTATTCCAAGAACCGCCGCGCAGTGACCGTGCTGGCCGCTGGTGCGATCACCAGCTGATCCAACTGGACGAAGAGGACCTGAGATATGGTTTCAAGATCTTTGAAAGCCTTGTTGCTTGGCGCTGTTCTGGTGGGGGCACCCACCTTGGCGTCCGCGCAGGACCGTGCGCAATCGCTTGCTGATATTCGGCAAGAGCTGACTGTTCTATATGTCGAAATCCAAAAGCTGAAGACCGAGTTGTCGACCACCGGCAGCGCCAATGTGACCACCGGCGTGGGCAGCCTGTCTCAGCGCATGGCCGCAATTGAAGGTGAGCTGTCTCGGTTGACGTCGCTGACCGAACAGCTGGAGTTCCGCATCAACTCGATTGTGAAAGATGGCACCAACCGGATCGGCGATCTTGAGTTCCGTCTGGTCGAGCTGGAAGGCGGCGATATTTCCAAACTAGGCGAAGCCTCGACCCTTGGGGGCGGCGCTGCGCCGACAGGCCCGGTGGCTGCTCCGGCGCCGTCGACTGCACCAGCGACCGAGCTTGCCGTCGGCGAGAAACAGGATTTCGATACCGCAGGTGTCGCGCTTGAGGCTGGCGATTATGCTCAGGCTGCGACCTTGTTCACGCAGTTTGTCGAAAACTATCCTGGCAGCCCTTTGACCTCGGAAGCGCATTTCCAGCGGGGCGAGGCCTTTACCGGGGCAGGTGACATTAAGAATGCTGCACGCGCGTATCTGAATGCCTTTTCCGGTGCCCCAAACAGCGAGCGCGCGCCAGATGCGCTTTATCGGCTTGGACATTCATTGGGTGGTCTTGGGCAAATCAACGAAGCCTGTGCCACCTTGACCGAAGTCGGTAAGCGTTTCCCAGGTGCGCCCGCTGTCGCGGATGCACAAGCGTCTCGTCAGTCGCTTGGTTGCCCGTGACGCCCGAGCAGACATTCGAAAATGCCCTAATCCGGGCCCGCCTACGCGGGCCCGTTTCGCGTCTTGGACTGGCCGTGTCAGGGGGCAGCGACAGCATGGCAATGCTGGCTTTGGCAGCAGATTGGGCTAAGGCGCAGCAGGGTGAACTTCGGATTGCTACTGTTGATCACGGGTTACGTGCAGACGCCGCGGACGAGGCCGCTTGGGTCAAGGACCGCTGTGCAGAGCATGGCCTTTCCCATGACACCCTCACTTGGTCCGAGACGCCAAACGGGAATGTCCAAAGCGCGGCCCGCACTGCACGATATGATCTACTGGCTAATTGGGCGCGCGATCTGGATCTGGATGCCGTCGCCGTCGCCCATACTGCCGATGATCAGGCCGAGACCTTCGTGATGCGTCTGGCGCGCGGATCTGGAGTGGATGGTCTTTCGTCGATGCGGAATGACTGGGTGGCCCAGAATATGCGATGGCTGCGCCCAGTGCTTGCCGTGGGACGTGAAGATTTGCGGATGTATCTGACGGCACGTGGGATGGGATGGGTTGATGACCCCTCGAACTCCGACACACGATATGAACGGGTCCGGGTGCGCAAGGCGATGGATGATTTGGCCCGTTTGGGCTTGGACCGCGACCGGCTGGTCAGCACGGCACATCGCATGGCCGAGGCACGCATCGCATTAACTCAGGCCGCAGTCGATGCCGCCGAGACTTGTGCCAGTGTTGCATTGGGGGACGTCGTGTTTGACGCGGCAGCTTATGTGGCTCTGCCGTCCGAGACCCGTCATCGCCTTCTGGCGGCGGCTATCCGCTTTGTGTCCGGGGCCACGTATCGCCCGCGGTATGACGCGTTGAAAGAGGTTGAAGCACAGGTGCTTGACGGACAACGACGAACCCTGTCGGGCTGCACTATGACTTTGAAAGCGGGGGAACTTATCGTTGGACGCGAGTTGAATGCGCTCCGTGCCGAAACCGCGCGGCCAGGTGAGCATTGGGATGGGCGCTGGGGTGTGATTGGCCCTGAAACCGCGCAGGTCCGCGCTTTGGGGCAGGCCATCACGGACTGCAAGAACTGGCGCGCGACTGGCCATCCCCGTGACCGCTTGATGACCACGCCCGCACTGTTCGAGGGCACCAATTTGTTGGCTGCCCCTGCGGCTGGATTCTCATGCGAAGGTGTCGAACTGGATGGGCCGCGGATGACTGATTTTCTAAACGCCATTTTATCGCATTGAACCTTGGCCAATCATCCCTATTTTAAGGAAACAGCGTTAAGCTTCCTGCTTAGCGCTCTGTCGCTATGGCATCTAAAGGAGATCCCCCTTGGGCAACGCGAGAAATTTCGCCTTTTGGATTGTACTGTTCGTGCTGATCCTGGCCTTGTTCAACCTGTTCTCGAACGGTCAGTCCGGCCTTGCATCGTCTCAGGCAACCTATTCGGAGTTTATCGCCGCCGTTGAGGGCGACAATGTAAAATCCGTAACGCTTGATGGCGAAAAGCTTGTCTATCAGGCTGCTGATGGAAAGATCTATCAAACCGTTGTTCCGCGTGATGCGGCCGTGACGGATTTTCTGATTTCTGAAGGCGTTGAAGTAACTGCTGAACCGCAGCAGCAATCTGGTTTCATGAGCATTGTGACGCTGCTTCTGCCGGTCGCTCTGCTGATCGGTTTCTGGTTCTTTATGATGAACCGGATGCAAGGTCGCGGGGGCGGCGGTGCCATGGGCTTTGGCAAATCGAAAGCCAAGATGTTGACCGAGCGTGAAGGCCGCGTGACTTTTGATGATGTCGCCGGCATCGACGAAGCTAAGGAAGAGCTGGAAGAGATCGTGGAATTCCTGCGCAACCCGCAGAAATTCAGCCGCCTTGGTGGCCAGATCCCCAAAGGTGCGCTTCTTGTTGGTCCTCCTGGAACTGGTAAGACGCTTTTGGCGCGCGCGATTGCAGGCGAAGCTGGCGTACCCTTCTTCACCATTTCGGGTTCTGACTTTGTCGAGATGTTCGTGGGTGTGGGTGCAAGCCGCGTCCGTGACATGTTCGAACAGGCCAAGAAAAATGCGCCCTGTATCGTTTTCATCGACGAGATCGACGCCGTGGGCCGGTCGCGTGGCGCTGGCTACGGTGGTGGTAATGACGAACGCGAACAGACGCTCAACCAGCTTCTGGTCGAAATGGACGGCTTTGAAGCCAATGAAGGCGTGATCATTCTGGCTGCGACCAACCGTCGTGACGTGCTGGATCCGGCACTGCTGCGTCCCGGTCGTTTCGACCGTCAGGTCACTGTGCCGAACCCGGACATCAAAGGCCGCGAGAAAATTCTGGGCGTTCATGCCCGCAAAGTGCCGCTGGGCCCCGATGCTGACATGCGCATCATCGCGCGCGGCACGCCGGGCTTCTCGGGTGCTGATCTGGCAAACCTCGTGAACGAGGCCGCGCTGATGGCTGCTCGTGTAGGGCGTCGTTTCGTGACCATGGAAGATTTTGAGAACGCGAAAGACAAGGTCATGATGGGGGCTGAGCGTCGGTCCATGGTTTTGACTGATGACCAGAAAGAAAAGACCGCCTATCACGAAGCTGGCCACGCTGTTGTCGGCTTGAAGCTGCCGCAATGTGACCCGGTCTATAAGGCGACCATCATTCCGCGCGGTGGGGCTCTGGGCATGGTTGTGTCTCTGCCCGAAATTGACCGCCTAAACTGGCACAAGTCGGAATGCGAAGAAAAGCTGGCCATGACCATGGCGGGCAAGGCTGCCGAGATCATCAAGTATGGCGAAGAGAATGTGTCGAACGGTCCGGCTGGGGATATCCAGCAGGCATCCGGTCTGGCACGTGCCATGGTGATGCGCTGGGGTATGTCTGACAAGGTGGGCAATATCGACTATGCCGAAGCGCATGAAGGCTATCAGGGCAACACCGCTGGCTTCTCGGTCTCGGCGCATACCAAAGAGCTGATCGAGGGGGAAGTAAAAGGCTTCATCCAGAACGGCTATGAGACCGCGTTCAAACTCCTGAAAGAGTACGAACAGGAATGGGAAAATCTGGCGCAGGGTCTGTTGGAATACGAAACCCTGACCGGTGCGGAAATCGAGCGCGTAATGAAGGGCGAACCGCCCCATGCGTCCGATGACGATGATACGCCAGACGAAGGTAACGCCCCGTCGGTCGCGGCCATCCCGAAAACCAAACCGCGTAAGAAGTCGTCAGACGATGGCGGGATGGAACCGGAACCCACTGCATAAAACGATAAAACCCCAGAGCGCTGCTCTGGGGTTTTTCTTTCAGGCTGACATAAGGCGTGAGTTGCCACTGAACGCGCAACCGGGCAGGGTCGTGCAAAACGACAGGAAGCCTCATGCCCGCATTAATCCCCTCGGAATACACCGCAACGATTACTTGGCTTGGGGTCACGCCTGACCGCGACGCCACCATGCACAGCGTCGCGCGTGATGCAGTGGACGTGACCTATGACGGAATTGCGGGCGAGGCGCGCGCGGGATTGATGCGTGCATCGTGCCCCCGCGTGACAAACCAATATCCAAGGGGGACGGAAATTCGGAACACGCGACAGATCTCGATCCTGTCGGCCGAGGAGCTGGCAGAGGCGGCGCAAACGTTGCATCTGGACGCGTTGGATCCCGCGTGGCTTGGCGCATCCTTGATTGTCGAAGGTATTCCTGATTTCACGCATGTGCCGCCATCCTCGCGTCTCATGTCCGAAAACGGCACCTGTCTTGTGATCGACATGGAAAATCGCCCCTGCAACATCGCGGGACGCGAGGTTGAGCGCGCCGTGCCCGGCCATGGTATCGGATACAAGCAGGCAGCACAGGGCAAACGGGGTGTAACTGCTTGGGTGGAGCACGCCGGAGCCTTGAAAATCGGGGATCAACTGCGCCTGTTCGTGCCCGATCAGCGTGCTTGGAGCCCCAAGTAGATCAGAACGACAATCGCGGCGGAAATCTTGGTGCCTTTCAAGAACCTTCGGGGTGGATCAGAAACGTTGCGTCACCGATCCGACGAAATCGGCGGCAAACATGTCGGATTTCACCCTGTGAGTCGGGATTTGGATCGTTATGCAGAGGAAGATATTTGGCTGCAGCGCTAACAGGGATGCAGCCGCCTTGAACATGCTCTCGTTTCTGAAGGATCTGCCATGAGCTATAAATCTGACATCGAAATTGCCCGCGAAGCCAAAAAACGCCCGATTCAGGAAATCGGCGACAAGCTGGGCATTCCGACCGAGCACCTGCTGCCCTATGGCCACGACAAAGCCAAAGTCAGCCAAGAGTTCATTAACTCGGTCCAGTCCAAAGAGGACGGCAAGCTGATCCTCGTGACCGCAATCAACCCGACTCCGGCGGGCGAAGGTAAAACCACCACGACCGTAGGTCTGGGCGACGGCCTTAACCGCATCGGCAAGAACGCCATGGTCTGTATCCGCGAAGCCTCGCTGGGTCCGAACTTCGGTATGAAGGGTGGTGCTGCTGGTGGCGGTTACGCGCAGATCGTTCCGATGGAGGAGATGAACCTTCACTTCACGGGCGACTTCCATGCTATCACCTCGGCGCACTCGCTGCTGTCGGCCATGATCGACAACCACATCTACTGGGGCAACGAGCTGGAGATCGACGAGCGTCGTGTTGCGTGGCGTCGTGTGGTCGACATGAACGACCGCGCTCTGCGTGACATCGTATGTTCGCTGGGTGGCGTGGCCAACGGCTTCCCGCGTCAGACTGGATATGACATCACCGTTGCCTCGGAAGTGATGGCGATCCTGTGTCTGGCCAACGATCTGCAAGACCTGCAGAAGCGTCTGGGCGACATCATCGTGGCCTACACCCGCGAACGTAAAGCCATCTACTGCCGCGATATCGGTGCGGACGGTGCAATGACCGTTCTGCTGAAAGACGCCATGCAGCCGAACCTGGTGCAGACGCTGGAAAACAACCCGGCCTTCGTCCACGGCGGCCCGTTTGCCAACATCGCACACGGCTGTAACTCGGTCATCGCGACCACCACCGCTCTGAAACTGGCCGACTATGTCGTGACCGAAGCCGGTTTCGGTGCTGACCTTGGCGCCGAGAAGTTCATGAACATCAAGTGCCGTAAGGCCGGTCTGGCCCCCTCGGTGGTCGTACTGGTTGCCACTGTGCGTGCGATGAAGATGAACGGCGGTGTTGCGAAAGCCGATCTGGGCGACGAAAACGTCGACGCCGTAAACGCCGGTTGCGACAACCTTGGTCGTCACATCGAGAACCTGAAGGGCTTTGGTGTGCCGGTTGTTGTTGCCATCAACCACTTCGTCAACGACACCGACGCCGAAGTTGCTGCGGTCAAAGACTACGTGGACGGCCACGGTGCCGAAGCAATCGTGTCGCGTCACTGGGAACTGGGTTCGGAAGGCTCGGAAGCGCTGGCTACTCGCGTTGCTGAAATCGCCGATGCAGACGTTGCATCGTTCGCTCCGATCTATCCGGACGACATGCCGCTGTTTGAGAAGATCGAGACCATCGCCAAGCGCATCTACCGCGCCGACGAAGTTCTGGCCGACGCCAAAGTGCGCAACCAGCTACGTGACTGGGAAGAAGCTGGCTACGGTGATCTGCCGGTCTGCATGGCGAAGACACAATACTCGTTCTCGACCGACCCGTCGCTTCGCGGCGCGCCCACCGGCCATTCGGTTCCGGTGCGCGAGGTTCGCCTGTCAGCGGGCGCTGGCTTCATCGTTGTCGTCTGCGGCGACATCATGACCATGCCGGGCCTGCCACGCAAACCTGCGGCTCTGTCCATCGGCCTGAATGCCGAAGGCGAGATCGAAGGCCTGTTCTAAACACTATCAAGAAGGGCGGGGATGACCCGCCCTTCACTTTTACGACCCCCAATAATTCCCGCGAAGAAGGAGAGGCCATGATTGGCAATACTGCCACTCTGATCGACGGCAAGGCGATTGCTGCCGATATGCGCAAGGATGTGGCCGCACGCGCAGCCGAACTTACCGAAAAAGGCTGGTCGCCCAAACTGGTGTCGCTGTCTGTCGGTGACGTCGCCGCAGCCGAGCTTTACGTGCGCAACCAACAGAAACAGGCGGAAAGCGCCGGGGTCGAGTTCGAGGCGCGCAACTATCCCTCTGAGACTTCGCTGGAGCAGCTGACCGGCATCATCCAAGGTCTGAACGCCGACCCGCGCGTGAACGGCATCATCATTCAGCGCCCGCTGCCCGATCATATCCCGGTGAAAACCCTGCAAAAGCTGGTCCATCCGCTGAAGGATGTGGAAGGGATGCACCCCGCGTCCATCGGCAATATCGTCTATAACGATCTGGCGCTTGGGCCCTGTACCGCTGTGGCGGCTGTGGAAATCCTGAAAACTCTACCCTTGGATATGGAAGGGCTGAACGTCACCGTGATCGGCCATTCCGAGATTGTCGGAAAGCCCATCGCCTTCCTGCTTATGGGGTTGGGTGCAACGGTTACCGTCTGTCACCACATGACCCGTTCAGTCGCGATGCATAGCCGCGCTGCAGATGCCGTGTTCGTCGCCGTGGGCAAGCCCGGACTGGTGACGGGCGAGATGCTGAAACCCGGTTGCGCCGTGATCGACATTGGCATCAACCGCGTTGACGGGAAGACCGTGGGCGACGCGGATTTCGAAAGCTGCAGCCAAGTTGCCGGCTGGATTACCCCGGTTCCCGGCGGTGTCGGCCCCGTGACGGTTGCGACCCTCATGTCCAACGCGGTATTGGCAACTGAAATGCAGATGAATCACTATCGTGACGCCTATGCGCGTTCCGAGTTTGACTGACGAATAAGGAGAGCGTGATGACGGCTCAGATCATTGATGGCAAAGCGTTTGCGGCAACTGTCCGCGAGAAGGTCGCCGCCCATGTGTCCCGTGTGAAAGAAGAAAGCGGCATCACGCCCGGTCTGGCCGTGGTGCTGGTGGGTGAAGATCCCGCGTCTCAGGTTTATGTCCGCTCGAAGGGCAAACAGACCGTCGAAGCGGGCATGAACAGCTATGAGCACAAGCTCGACGCCGACACCTCGGAAGAGGATCTGCTGGCGTTGATCGACAAGCTGAACAACGACCCTGCTGTGCATGGTATTCTGGTGCAGCTGCCGCTGCCCGGTCACCTGAACGAAGACCTTGTGATCAACTCGATCGACCCGGCCAAGGATGTGGATGGGTTCCACATCTCGAACGTCGGCCTTCTGGGCACCGGTCAGAAGTCGATGGTCCCCTGCACCCCGCTGGGCTGCCTGATGATGCTGCGCGACCACCACGGGTCTCTGTCGGGGCTGAACGCCGTTGTCATTGGCCGCTCGAACATCGTTGGCAAGCCGATGGCGCAACTGCTGCTGGGCGATAGCTGCACCGTCACCATCGCGCATAGCCGCACCAAAGACCTGCCCGAGGTCGTGCGCGGCGCGGACATCGTTGTCGCCGCCGTGGGCCGCCCGGAAATGGTGCCCGGAGACTGGATCCGCGAAGGCGCCACCGTGATCGACGTGGGCATCAACCGGATCGAACGTGACGGAAAAAACAAGCTGGTCGGCGACGTGGACTTTGAAAGCGCCTCGAAAGTGGCTGGCGCCATCACCCCGGTTCCCGGCGGCGTCGGCCCGATGACCATCGCCTGCCTTCTGGCCAACACCCTGACCGCCTGCTGCCGCGCCAACGGCCTGGCCGAGCCGGATGGGCTGACGGCGTAAGCTGAGGATCTAAGAGAATTGAGGCGGCGTCAGGGGAACTTGGCGCCGTTTTTTGCTAGATGACGGCTTTGCGGGACGAAGCGGACATACGTCGCATTCAAATGAATGTCCTCTATTTCGAGGCAAAGCGAAGGTCGGTTGAGCAGGTTTTTCGGATGTCGAAAGTCAGCTCGCATAGACTCGGTTCAGCAAAACGACATCCTTGATCAGAATTTGGGTGGGCATTGCTTAGCAGATTGATCCCGTAGAGAGAGGTTGATGTTATCCGGATTGACTGTTTGAATGTATCATCAGCTCGCCAAAGCGCCTTAAGATATTGCGAAAAATGAAGGAACGGAGTTTTCCTGTTGTCTGGCATAACCAGTATTCTATCTTCAATTTTCGAATTTCTCCCACCTTTCGCATTCGTGGTGCTTTTCACGATGTCTGCATTTTCGGCGACGATTATGCGCGAAAGCAAGGTGCTGGGCTCTATCTGCCTGACCATCACGGTGACAATTGTCGTGGCGTTGCTTGGCCAGGGCTCAATGGTCGGCTCGATTCTGGTGATCGCTGTCGTCATACCGGTTGTGATAGCGGCCAGTGTCTGGGCTTTTTTGTTGATCATTCTGGTACCGCGTAAATTTGGATTGGGTGGGCTTGCGGCAGCCTCCTTGGCGACTGGAATAGCCTTGGGTGGCTCCGTCTGGTATGGTCAAACAGTTCCCGCTGGATCGTGCTCGGAAACATCGGTGGACGTCGCAGTCCAGGGTGCGACCTATACGGTTCCAATTGAGTTTCGGGCCGCATTGAAGGGGCCATGGAGCGGCGCGCGCTACGCTTGGGAGCACAATTATCAGCAGGGCGACCGCGATGAAGACAGGCGAGACTTGAGGTCCGTCTGTGCATTGACCGATGAAAACACAAAACCCATCGATGCAAGCGTAATTGAAGTCCTTGGGGATTGGAGAACGTTCGATCAAGTCGAAGCGACCTGTCGAGAGATCAGTGTGCCAACCGATATGTGTGATGGGTACGACAGAGCTTTGATGAAAATTTTGGCCGAGGTGATAATTACAAATACGCCAGATCGGTACGCATATTACCAGGATGTCGGAGCATCCTGTACCGGCGAGCCTCCGAGTAAAATCCGCTGCTTAGCGCGCATTGACATTGAGAATGGCCCATCAGTCATGGCACGCACGTATCATGTCGAGGCGGCGTCTCAAGATGACGTCACTGAAGATTTAAGCCGCTTGATTGAATACATATTGTTATCGATGCAGTCCAAAAGTGGCGGTTAAGAAGTATAGCTGATCGGTTTTCGATACATTTCGAAAACTCGTATTATCGTGGCCGTTAAAGTGAAAACCTGCACAGTGTAAGTGTTCTTCCTTACTCTTAAGCCAGCAAATCCTTGCTCAATGGGCGCGTCAAAAATGACAACACCTCACCGTCAAAACACGAACTCAGTTCCTGAATGCAATTGACCAAGCCTTGCCACAGATCATGAGCGGACATTTGTGCAAGGTGCAGCATGGGTTACTCTGGGCTCCGAGCAGTAATTCGTCCAATGAAACCACCTCTCAATCCTTAAACTCCGCCTTTCGCTTCTGCATCCCGGCCATCACCGCCTCCATCTGATTGGGCGTGCCCATCAGCTTCTCTTGCGCTTTGCTCTCCGCAATCAGCGTTTCGCGGATGTCCAGCAACTCAGTCTCGCGGATCAGGGCTTTGGCGGCGCGGATGGCGTCGGGGGATTTTGATGCGATCTCGGCGGCGATGGCGTGGGCGCGCTCTAGCGGCGTGTCAGAGATTTCGGTTACAAAACCCCAATCCAGCGCGGCGGGGGCCTCGAACTGCTCAGCGGAGTAGGTCAGCTTGCGGATCACGTCGCCCCGCGCCAAGCGGCGCATCAGGACCATGCCACCCATGTCGGGGATGATGCCCCAGCGGCCCTCCATGATCGAAAACCGCGTGTCGGGGGCGGCAATTCGCATGTCGGCGCCCAACATGATTTGGAACGCGCCTCCAAACGCATAGCCATGCACAGCAGCGATCACAGGCTGAGGCATCTCGGCCCAGACCATGCTGGCGGCTTGGAAGAGGTTTGAATTGTTGTGCGTGCGTTCCAGAAACACGCCGCCTTGCATCGCGAACTGTGCGATCTGGGGCATGGCGTTCAGGTCCAGCCCGGCAGAAAACGCAGGCCCGTCGCCGGTCAGCACCACGGCGCGGATGTCCTTGCGTGCGGCCAGTGTTTCGCCCGCGTCGACGATGGCGCGGATCATGTCCAGATCCAGCGCGTTGCGCTTGTCCGCGCGAGTCAGCGTGACGGTGGCGACTTGGTTTTCTTCGGTAATGCGAACGCGATCTGACATGTCTACTTCCTTTGTGTTGGTCGAAACCTGCGCTGTCAGGTCAGAGAGGGGCAAGTGTCACGTTGCGGCAACCGGGATGTCGACAGGGACCATCGTTCCGATCAACCGCGCGATGTGGTTGGTCTTGTCTCCGTCCACTGCCCAGACGTCGGCCTCGACCGGGACCAGGCGCCGCCCGGCTTTGATGACGCGGCCCTCGGCGATCAGCGTCTGCCCCTTGGCGGGCGCGAGCAATTGGATCTTCATCTCAGCCGTCAGCACCTCTTGATCCGGGCGCATGACCGACATCGCGGCATAGCCCGCGGCCGTGTCGCCCAGGGCGAAGGTCAGCGCGGCGTGGCCGAAATCATGCTGCTGTCGCATGTCATCATGGATGGGGCTGGTGATGCGAAACTGCCCAAAGGTGCAGCTTTCCACATCTGCGCCCGCGAAGGTCATCAACGATTGGGCAGCAAAGCTGTCACGCAGGCGCGTTTCGGTGTCGGGGGACAAATCGGTCATGGCAGTTCCTTTCGCGATCAGCATAGACCCGGGGGGCGAACGCGAAATCAAAACGCCACGTCATAGATTATCGGGGCATTGGAATGGGACGCGGGGGGGTGCCGGTCAGGACCGCGATCGCTTCGTTGCGCATCAGGCGGGACAGGGTGGTATCATCCGACCTCAGCCCGCCCGTATAAGTCCCGTAGGCGGGTAGGATCACGCGATCCGCGTCAAACAGCATGCATGGGCGGCTAACCGATCCGCTGCGCAGGTGAAGCCGCGCCTTGGGGTGGTAATGCCCCGAGATCTCGCCGCTGGCGCCGTCGCGCGCGATGTGGCGGAAGTAGAGAGGCGGCTCGTGCAACTCGGCCAGATGGGTGCCGCCGAATTCAACCGGGCCGGGGTCGTGGTTGCCTTCGATCCAGACCCATCGCCGCCCGGCCATTAGGCGCGTGATCCAAAGCATCTCGGCTTCGGGCAGGTTTTGCGCTGCTCGCAGATCGTCAAAGCTGTCGCCAAGGCAGACCACGATGGCAGTGTTTGTGTGGCGCAAGTCTTCTTCCAGTCGACCAAGCGTGTCGCGCGTTTCGTATGGAGGTAGCATGTCCCCAAGCCGTCGCACAATGCGTTCGGATTTTCCAAGATGAAGGTCCGACACGCATAGAAGTGATTTGTCCGGCCACCATAACGCGCCAGAGGGCAGCAAGACCAACCGCTTGCCCGCGAAATCAAACTTGAAACCCTGCATACTCACACCCTTCCCGAGTGGAGTTTGGCACGCGATTTAGCCCCTGTCACTCTGGAAGAAGCGCTGCAAGACCGGATTGTTCCATCAGTCGATCCGCTTCGGCCTGAAGCAGGGCTTCGCGACCGGCGCCGTCCACCGGTACTTTGCCGACCTCAAGAAACAGGGGAGCAGCAAATGGTGTGACATGTTCGGTCACGGAATGATCAATTTGACCCCGGGTGCGGTTCAGCATTTCGTCAATCCGCCCGAAACCAATCAGCCCTCGCATCGCCTCGGTCCGGGTGATCTGGAGCAGCAGGTGATCGGGGTCGTACTTGCGCAACGTGTCATAGAGGATATCGGACGAGAACGTCGCTTGCCGACCCGAGGATCGCTTGCCCGGAAGGTTGCGCGTGATCAGCCCGGCGATGGTTGCCGCGCCTTTGAAGCTGCGCTTCATCAGCGCGTTGTCTGCCAGCCATCCCTCCAACCCATCGTGAAGTTGATCCCCGTTCAACACCTGCGTGGGGTCGTCGACAGGCGCGATGGACCAGATCAGTGTGGCGTAGTCGGTGGCGACAAAGCCAAGGGGACCAAGGCCCAGTTCCTCCATCTGGCGCGTGACCATCAAGCCCAACGTTTGCTGTGCGTTCTTGCCCGCGAAGCCATAGATGCACGTGTGGGCGCGCTCGTCGTGATCGAAGCTTTCTACAAGGATGCGGCCACTGCGTGGCAGTTGGCTGACCTGTGCC
The DNA here is from genome assembly GCF_049800855.1 of Aliiroseovarius sp. S253. Taxonomy (NCBI): domain Bacteria; kingdom Pseudomonadati; phylum Pseudomonadota; class Alphaproteobacteria; order Rhodobacterales; family Paracoccaceae; genus Aliiroseovarius; species Aliiroseovarius sp. S253. The sequence goes on from NZ_JBNAFW010000001.1 coordinate 831,981, forward strand.
TGCAAGCGGATCCATTCAAGTGTATGTTCTGGCAGATCGGGCAGGGTAGGGCGGTGCAGCATATCGAGGATGCGGACAGACAGCTGTGTCGACGTGGCAAACTTCGTACCCGAGAATACGGCCAACTTCGGCTTTCGCCCCCGATCACGGCTGACCTGAACCTCCATCTCGCGCAGGCTCTCAAACCGAACGATCTGTCCGCCCATTAGGAATGTGTCGCCCGGCACCAAAGAAGCAGCGAAGCTTTCCTCGACCTCGCCCAGTGGTTTGCCAGCAGACGCGCCGGACCTACCCTTCATCCGCACCTTTAGCGTATCGGTGTCGATGATCGTGCCGATGTTCATGCGCACCTGCTGCGCCAAACGGGGATCACGCAGCCGCCACAGCCCGTCTGGACGCTGCATTAGCCGCTGCCAGCGGTCATAGGCGCGCAGGGCATAGCCGCCGATTGCGACGAAATCCAGACAGTCGTCGAACTGGGCGCGTGTTAGGTTGCAGTAGGGGCCAGCGCCGGTCACCTCGGTGTACAGAGTATCCGCATCGAAGGGGGCCGCGCAGGCGGTGATTAGGATGTGCTGACACAAGACGTCCAGCGGGCCGGGGCCGCGCGGGTCTCCATCCAGATCATGGGCCAGAACGGCTTCGATTGCGGCGTGGCATTCGATGACCTCCCAGCGGTTTGCGGGCAGGATCAGCGCCTTCGACGGCGCGTTATAGCGGTGATTGGCGCGACCAATACGTTGCACCAGGCGTTTCACGTTCTTCGGCGCGCCCACCTGAATAACCAGATCCACGTCGCCCCAATCGAGCCCCAGATCCAACGACCCGGTACAGACCACCGCGCGCAACTGTCCCGCGACCATCGCGGCCTCGACCTTCTTGCGTTGTTCAAGGGCAAGCGAACCGTGGTGGATTCCGATGGGCAAGCCATCGGCGTTGGCCAGCCATAGCTCGTGAAAGAAAATCTCGGCCTGTGCACGAGTGTTGTGGAAAATCAGCGTCGTTTTGTGCTGGGCGACCTGCTGAAGCACCTCGGGGATGGCATAGCGCCCACCGCCGCCCGACCAAGGGGGCGGGGTGTCTGTGGTCAGCATGCCGATGTCTGGATCGGGCCCGGGATCGGCCTGCACGATGTGGCACGGGGCAGGGTGGGGCGCGATAAAGCGGGCCAATGCCGGAGGATCCTCGACCGTTGCAGACAGACCGACGCGTCGCAGCCCCGGACACATCGCTTGCAGACGCGACAGGCACAGCATCAACTGATCGCCGCGCTTGCTTTCGGCCAGCGCGTGAAGTTCGTCGACCACAACCCGTTTTAACCCCTTGAAGATACGCGGCGCATCCTCGTAGCTCAGCAAAAGGGCCAAGCTTTCCGGCGTGGTCAGCAGGATATGCGGGGGATCGGCACGCTGCGCCTTCTTACGAGTTTGCGAGGTGTCGCCTGACCGATCTTCGACCCGGATGGGCAAGCCCATGTCACTGATAGGCGTCGTCAGGTTGCGCCGCATATCCGCCGCTAAGGCCTTCAGGGGAGAAATATAAAGCGTGTGAAGACCGGATTTCGGCTTTGCCCCAAGCTCGACCAGACTGGGAAGAAACCCCGCAAGCGTTTTCCCACCCCCAGTTGGGGCGATCAGCATCAAGGCGGGATCGGACGAACGCTCCAACATCTCGATTTGATGCGGATGCGGCGACCAGTTGCGGTCTGAAAACCAGCTTTGAAACTCGGCGGGAAGGGACGTCATAGGGGGCAGGATAGGAAATTCCTGGACCAGGTGAAATTGTTCATTTTGGCTCGACGGAAAATCGGTGGGGCTTCGTATCAAATAGGACGACCAAAGGAGTAATACGATGTCGACACTGCGCAAATGGGCCACGCCACTAACGGTGGGATCATTTCTTGTGATGGGCGTGACGGGCACGCTGATGTTCTTTCACCTGAACACCATGGTGGGGAAGGTAATTCATGAATGGGCCGGGTGGCTGATGCTGGTCGGGGTTGGCGCACATATCGTGATTAACTGGCGCGCGCTGACGATCTATTTCAAGCGCCCGCTTGCTCTGTGGATCATGGGCGTAGGTGCGGCTTTGACAATCGCGACGCTGCTTCCGATCGGCGGCGCAGTTGAACCTCCCGTCCGCAATATGGTGATGGCCGTGGCGCAGGCGGACGAAGCGACGTTGATGGCCTTGTCAGGGCATGATTTGCAACAAGGCCGAGAGCTTCTGTCCGAGGCTGGGGTTACGTTGCAACCGGGTCAAAGCTTGGCAGACGCAACAGATGGAAATTTCGGGCTTCAAACCGCAGCCATGTCGGTGCTTTTCACATCAGATACTGATGATCACTAGAAATAAAATTTGCCGGTTGTGTCCCTGACTGGCAAGAAAATCGGGCGGGCCTCATATTGAGCCCCCCCGGTTTTCTGACATTTGTTTAGTGAACGATATCTTCTTCTTTTACGAACATGTTTTCCCAGGCGCGGTCGATCAATTCGGGCGTCATTTGATAGGGAATGCCTTCGAACTCGCAAATCGAAATCATCTGGTCGATCAGGAAGATCGGCTGATAGTTTGCATAGATGTTGTCGATGGTTGGGTACTTGTTCTTCAGAAGATAGATCAGAGCCTCTTGCGACAGGGGCATCTTGCGCTTCTTCGCGACCATGGCGAAAATCTTCAGATAGTCTTCCTGATCTGGCCCGTCGATTTTGATCTTATAGAAAATCCGGCGCAAGGCCGCCTTATCGAAGATCTTGTTCGGGTGGAAGTTGGTCGAGAAGATAACCAGCGTGTCGAACGGCACTTCGAATTTTTCGCCCGATTGTAGGGCGAGAATATCTTTGTTTTCTTCCAGAGGAACAATCCAACGGTTGACCAGCGCCTGCGGCGGTTCTGCCTGACGACCAAGGTCGTCCACGATGAAGACGCCGCCGGTGGATTTTAGCTGAAGCGACGCAGTATAGGTTCGCGCCGTGGGGTTATAGACCAAGTCCAGCATGTCCAATGACAGTTCACCCCCGGTGATCACAGTCGGCCGGTCACACAGCACATAGCGGCGGTCATATTTCCGTGCCGTGCGGCGCAGCGCGTCGGGATTGTCGAAATCCTCTTCCGCCGAGGAATGCACAATCGGGTCATACACTGTGATGATCTGGCCAGAATACTCGATCGCTTTGGGAACATAGATTTTGTCCCCCAGCGCGTCCCGGATCCCGTTCGAGATCGACGACTTCCCGTTACCCGGCGGGCCGTACATCAGGATCGAACGACCAGATCCAACCGCCGGTCCCAACTGGTCAAGCAAATCGTTGGGCAGGATCAGATGCCCCATCGCGCCGGTCAGCTGACCTCGTGTCATGGTGATGTTGCGGATCGACTGGCGTTTGACCTGCTTGGCGTAGATCTCCATCGGGATGGGCATGGCGCCGAAATATTCGGATTGCGACAGCGCATCCAGCGCACGCGCCTTGCCTGTGTCCGATAGGCGATAACCCATTTCCGAGCTTTGGGCGCCGGCATGCATGGTGCCCATCGCTTCGACCAGACCAAGATCACGTCCCATGTCGATCAGCTCTTGCACCACGCGGGCGGGTACGCAAAGCACACGCTCCAGATCGGTGATCCGCTCCAGATTGGTGCGGAACATGGTTTTCAGCAGGATATCCCGCATCATAACCGTGGTCAGCCCAAGGTCGCTTGCGGTCTTCAGCCCCGGAGGCGCAATCATATCAGCCTGTTGCACATTCATTTTCTTTGCCCGATCCTTGGTTCAGATGGTTCTGTTAACTTGCGAGTATATATATACTCTTTGGCTTACAAAGTCTTGCCTGAGAATGCATTGACGCTAATTTGGCTACAAAAGAATGAGGGCAGGTATGAGTACAAATAGTGGTAAGATTTTGGCGGTCTTCATGGCCGTGCTGCTTGCGGCCTATGCGGGACTGACCTTTGCGAAGGGTGGTTTCTATATCGGAAAGCATGAAGGGGACACGTTGCATCTGCTGCAAATGTTGTTCCGAATGCAGGGCGGAGACTGGCCTCATTTCGATTTTGTAACCCCGATCGGCATTCTTGCTTTTGCGCCTATCGTCCTGTTTTTAAAGGCAGGAATAGGTGCGGGGCAGGCAATTTTGGCCGGGCAATACCTTGTGGCTTTGGTGATGTTTCCTTTTGTATGGTGGGTGGCTCGAAGCAGGTTTTCAGGGGGCTGGGCTTATTTGTTTGCGGCCACGATCCTGATCTTCTGCGTGGCGTTGGTCCATGGCGAGACAGTGGACGCTGTCTCGATCTCGATGCACTACAATCGTTGGGCTTGGGCGGCGGCCTTCATGGCCATATCGATTGCGATGATGCCCCCGCAGGTTGGTCGTGGCAGTTCAGTCGCTGATGGTGCTGTGGTCGGCACGATGATGGTCGTGATGCTGCTGATCAAAGTGACCTATTTTGCGGCCTTCTTCTTTCCGGTTTTGATCGGGCTTTTGGCACGAGGGGCCGGTCGCGCGGTGCTTTGGGCGATTGTCTTCGGTATAGTTGTGACGGGTTTGGCTACACTGGCCGTTGGCACCCCGTTATTCTGGTTGGCCTATCTTCAGGATCTTTTAAATGTCGCGGGGTCTGATGTGCGCCCCCAGCCCGGCCGCGACTTCAGCTATATCGTCAGCGCACCGGCTTATCTTGGCGGGTCACTGATTATTCTGGCGTCGGTCGTCCTGATGCGTCAGGCAGATCGCAAACCCGAAGGCCTGATGCTTCTATTGCTGGCCCCGGCATTCTTCTATGTCACCTATCAGAATTTTGGCAATGATCCCCAATGGTTGTGGTTATTGGGTTTGCTTTTGTTTGCGCGTCTTCCAGAAGAGGGCGTGCGGAATGGATATGGCTGGAACTTGCGGCAAGCTGTAACAATTTGCGCTGTCGCAGCGCTGGCGCTTGCAACTCCGAGTTTCATGAATTTGACGGCAAGCCCTGTGCGCCATCTGGCCACGGATGTCGAGAAATACGAACCTCTGATGCCCGGATCAGGCCCGCATGAAGACCTTCAAACCTTCGCGCCACGCGCCTTCCAATTGGATTATCGCGCCGCCATGGATGGAGAGGGAACTCCGTTTGCGCAATACGCGGAATATGCAGATCGGGACAAGTTGGAAGTGTCATTCCTGGGCGAAGACCTGTCCTATTGCACGCTGGAACTAGGGCTGATCGGCTGGTTTGAAACCGTGGCCAATGACATCGCCAATTGGGAAGGCGGCGAGGGGGCTGCGCTCTTTACGGCGGATCTGTTGTCCAGCTATTGGCTCTATGCGGAACTGGCCCCGTTAAAACGTGGCGCGCCTTGGTATTATGGCGAGCTGTCGGGGATTGAGAATGCTACCTATCTTCTGGTCCCTAGATGCCCGCTGTCAGCCCCGACACGTAAGTCCATCCTTGACGAGATCTCGGCCCAGAGCTGGGCTGACAAGGTGCAAGAAGTGCGCCGGACTGAGCTTTATACACTCTATGCCTTGCCGGGAGAGAAGGCAGAGTCAGTGAAGCGTAAACCGGATTCCGAGGGCGATAACTCATAGGGTCAGGTGCAAGACCAAGGAACCAACGAAAAAGCCCGCAGCGAAAAACTGCGGGCTTTTTCGTTGGATTGGCGGGGTGATTATCAGGCGCCGTAGATAACGCCGAAGATCAGATATGCCACAAACGTTAGGCTGATGCTCAATCCCATCGGATAGTCGCGCCGCGACCAGCTTTCCCAATTGGGGGTCAAGTCACGCAGAGGTTTGATCCGGCGCATGATCCGGTGGGCAGTGAACCCTAGAACAATCATGACCGCGAAAATGGTCAGCACCAAAAACGTATCCTGAAATGCCACGAATGGCGCAACGGCAGCCGCGAATTTCGCGTCCCCAGCCCCCAGCATTCGCGCCATGTTCATCACAAAGCCTGCGACAAGAATGACGGCGAAATGGGACCAGCGCCACAGATACTCGGGCAGATCCAGTGCCAGAAGCCCCAAAGCCCCAAAGCCGATCAGTAAGACCATGACGGCCTTGTTGGGGATTTTCATCCGCGACATGTCCGACCACATAACCCAGACGGAAACCGGGATGGCGAGGGGCAGGAATACCAGCGCTGCCCATTGTGTCAGGGTAATGTACATGCGTCCTACCCGTTAGACACGTTGCTTTCCAAAGCCTCAAGCGCGCGCGCGGCGGCTTCGAAATGCTGTGGGTGAGTGTCGATCGCTTCTTGAAGAAGACCTTTGCCGATGGTCACGTCGCCTTGTTTGATGGCGGACAGGGCCAGAGTATGCAGAAGCTGAGCGCGCTCGATCTGGGTCATTGTGATAACTGGCAGATCATATTTGCGCTGTGCGCCACGCGCCAAAACCAGGTTGTTCTTGGTCGTGAAACGGTTGGTGTCATAGCCGAGAGACTGGGTAAACAAATCTTCGGCGCCCTTGTAGTCTGCGCGGGTCAGCTTCGAGTAGCCCCAGTTGTTCAGAACTGTCGCCGGGTTTGTCGTCAGGCCCACAGCTGTTTGATAGAAGCTGTCAGCCTTCTTCCAGTTTTCTTTGCTGTCAGCGATCATCGCTTCCAGGCGGTAACGGCGGAAGGTCTCGTGGGTGGGGGGAACCTTGTTCAGTTCGACCTCGGCCTGATCCCAGTCGCCTGCGCGGATCAGTGCATCTGCCAGCGATACGCGATCTTCGTTGGTGGCACCGGGAAGCGACACGACTTTTTTCCAAGTGCCAACTGCCTCAGCAGGGCGCTTTGCACGCACCAGAGACTGACCAAGGCCGCGTTGAAGGTCGATCCGGTCAGGGTTCTTGTCGGTCGCACTGCGGAAATAGGCCGCGGCTTCGTCCGCATCCCCAACCGTCAGCATGATGTCGTTCAAATTGGTTTCGTCGATAACGTTCAGGTCTGCCAAGGCGCGCTCGACGTCTTCGCCTTCGCCCTCGGATTTTTGACAGGCCGATAGGGCCATGGCGCTGCTTACGCAAAGCGCAAGAAGAATAGAATGGCGCATGTTTGCGTCCTCTGCTGCTCGTCTCTTCGTCTAGATTTCGGACAAAAGCAGGTAGTCACCCGAGCCACGCCGAACCAGCGAAAATGTATCATTATTGGCTGGATCATAGTCCGGATCGCCTTGATTGGCGAGCGCCAGGCGCAAATTCTCTCGAATTTCGGCAGATTGGCCACGATCCAGGCCAAATGCGATCTGGAAAACACGGGCTGCTTCGTTGACTTGGCGGGTTTCCATCAAGACAACGCCCAGATTATTCCAGGCGGGGGCAAAGTTCACATCCAACTGGGTGGCTTTACGCAGAAGTTTCTCGGCCTGTCCAAGCCGTCCAAGTTGCAGGTTGGACGACCCGATGGCTGAAAGGACATCCACTGTGATGCCTTGTTCTGCCGCCGCTCGTTTATAGGCCTTCAGTGCAAGCTCGTGCTCGCCTGCCGCGGTCAGCCTGTGGCCGACCGTCAATCCATCGACCGAGTTATCCAAGGCATCAAACGTACCGGGGGCATAGGGGCTGTTAGGCGTGTTTGTGAACCCGGTGGTGTTCGACTGGCAGCCTGCCAGTAGCACAGCCACGGCAAGCATTGGCACGGCAGCAAACTGCCCCTTGCCTGCGCGCGGACCTGTAAGCAGATGACGGGCAGGGCGCTGGGTCAACTGGGGCTCCTTTCCATGTCGGAGATGCGTCAGAACCGGACGTTCTTTAGTGTCTGATAGATTCCGTAAACCGAGGGTCCGATCAGAATGATCAAAAGGGGCGGCACGGTCAACATCATGGTGGCCAAGGTCATCTTGGTCGGCAGTTTGTTGGCCTTTTCTTCAGCACGCATAACCCGTTTGTCTCGCATTTCACCGGCATATACGCGCAGTGCTTCAGCAATCGACGTACCGAAAGTTGCGGATTGGATCATCACCGTTACGAAGCTGGCGACATCTGCGACACCCGATCGTTCGGACATATCGCGCAACACTTGAACCCTGTCTTTACCCGCCTTCATCTCGTTCGAGACGATGGTGAACTCATCCGACAAAGCCGGATAGGAGGGGCGGATTTCTTTGGCCACGCGCAAGATCGCTTGGTCAAGCGACTGGCCTGCCTCAACGCACACCAGCATCATGTCCAACGCATCGGGAAAGCCGTTGATGATCTCTTCTTTACGTTCTTCAACGCGGCGCGTGACCCAGTATTTCGGCAGCATATAGCCGCAAACACCGGGCAGTAGGATCCACAGAATACGTGACTGTGTGGTCATTTCCTGACCATTGGCGGTTTTCAGTATGGTGAGAAAAACACCAAACGCCAAAAGGCCGATCCCCAGCGCAAATTGCAGGAAGTGATAGGTTTGAACCGCGTTCTTACCCGGATAGCCCGCTTGAAGCAGTTTGAGTTGAACAGCCGAGTACTCTGCCGCATCCTGTGGTTCCAGAAATGCCGAGTATTTATCGAGCTTCGTCGACCCCTGCGCAACGCGCAAGTCGGCTTTCTCAGAGCGTTTTGTGTTGCCTTCCCGCAGCTCTTTAATCTTGTCCAGCGGGTCCACTTGCTTGCGTAGGACGAATGGAAGCGTGACCACGACAAGAACGATGCCGATACCACCCAAAGCCAGAATTGGCCCTGCGGGGCCAAGCTGTTCGGTCAGAAAGTCAATGATGGGTTGCATGGTTCTGTGGGCCTAGACTTTGATATTCACAAGCATACGCATGACGATCATGTTGGCGACCAGAAAGCCAGCAACAACTAGGCATGCGGGGATGAAGTAAGCTGTATCGCGTACTTCGTCGTAATAGTTGGGTTGGATCAGGGTGATCATAACCAGCGCCAGAAGCGGGAAGCCGGACAGGAAGTTACCGGACCACTTGGCCTCGGCGGTAATGGCGCGCACCCGGCGAAACAGGCGAAAACGCGAACGGATCACTTTGGCCAGACCATCCAGAATTTCTGCCAGGTTACCGCCCGATGTCTGCTGGATCGTCACTGCCACAGCCAGAAAGCGCATGTCCTGATTGTCCATCCGTTCCGCCATGTTCGCGAGGGCTTCACCCACGTCACGGCCATAGGCGCTTTCATCTGCGATCAAGCCCATTTCAGTACCTAGCGGATCTGGCACCTCTTTGGCCACGATCTGCACGGCCGAGGTAAACGGGTGACCAACACGTAGCGATCGCACCATAAGTTCAACTGCATCGGGCAGTTGCTCTTCGATCATCGACATCCGCTTTTTGGCTTTGCTGTTTACCCAAACGAATACCCCGCCAACACCCATCACAATTGAGACGCCAATACGCACAGGTAGGCCGGCAGCCGTGGCGACCGTCAGGCCAAAATAGGCGAAGACTGACAGGCCGGCCATGATCACGACCAATTGAGTTGGGGTAAAGGCAATTGCGGCTTTCTGTGCCTTGGTGGCCAGAAGCGAATAGAAGGGGACGCCTTGCGCGCGGACGTGCTGGCCCATCTCTTTGCGGAGCTTTTCCAGCACCTCTTCGCGGGCCGCGCCCTTTTCCAGCATATCAATTCGGCGGTTGACGCGGCTATTCAGGCTGATGGATTTCCCAAACAGCGTCAGATAGATGCCTTCAACCAGCAGCAAGACTGCCAGAAAGATCAAACCATAGATAATCGGTTCGGCTGAGATCGTCATGATCAGTCGCTCCAGGGCTCATAGATCGAGGCCGGCAGGTCATAGCCCCACTGGCGGAAACGTTCGGCATAGTGTGAACGCACGCCGGTGGCATTGAAGCGCCCGATGATCTTGCCATCCGGTGCTAGTCCAAGGCGCTCGTACCGGAATACTTCTTGCATCGAGATGACTTCGCCTTCCATGCCGGTGATCTCGGTGATCGAGACCATGCGGCGCGACCCGTCTTGAAGACGGCTGGCCTGTACCAACAGGTTCACAGCAGAAGCGATCTGGCTGCGGATGGCTTTAAGGGGCATTTCAATCCCCGCCATCGCCACCATATTTTCCAGACGTGACACAGCATCACGGGCCGAGTTGGCGTGGATCGTCGTCATTGATCCATCGTGACCAGTGTTCATGGCCTGAAGCATGTCGATAACTTCTTCGCCACGCGTCTCACCCACGATAATTCGGTCAGGACGCATACGCAGTGCGTTTTTCAAACAGTCGCGCTGGCTGACCGCGCCTTTGCCCTCGACGTTTGCAGGACGGCTTTCCATCCGGCCCACATGGGTCTGTTGCAGCTGAAGTTCCGCCGTATCCTCGATGGTCAGGATACGTTCACTGTCGTCGATGAACGAAGACAGGGCGTTGAGAGTAGTCGTTTTACCCGAACCCGTACCACCAGACACGATCACGTTCAGGCGAGTGGCCACAGCGGCTTGAAGATAGGCGGCCATCTCTTCCGAGAAGGCGCCGAAATTCACCAGCTCATTGATGCCCAGCTTGTCTTTCTTGAATTTACGAATGGACACAAGTGAACCATCCACAGCGATCGGCGGAACCATTGCGTTGAAGCGAGAGCCATCCGCAAGACGGGCGTCCACGTGGGGGTTCTGTTCGTCAACCCGACGGCCAACGGCGGACACGATCTTGTCGATGATGCGCAGAAGATGGCGTTCATCTTTAAAGGCCACGTCGGTCAGTTGCAGCTTACCGTCACGTTCGACGAAGACCTGCTGGGGACCGTTCACCAGAATATCGTTGACCGACTCGTCTTGCAAAAGCGGTTCCAGCGGCCCAAGACCTTTGACTTCGTCGTAAAGCTCTTGGTTCAGGATCAGGCGTTCGTCACGTGTCAGGACCACATCGCGTGTTGTCAGGAATTCTGATGAAATATCAGTGATTTCCGCACGAAGATCTTTCTCAGCCGCGCCTTCAAGAGCCGCCAAGTTCAGGTTGTCCAGAAGCTCTTTATGAAGCTCGGTCTTGATTTCGGACAACCGCTCTTTGCGCTTGCGTTCTTTATCCGAATGCGCCGCAGCGGCTGGGGTAGGAGCCTGTGCCTTTACCGGGGCAGAGGCTTTCGCTTTGGGGGCGTCGGCCTTTTTGGGAGGCGCTGAAATAATACCCTCTTCAATCCGCCCATCTTCCACGGCCGATAGTTTAGGAGCCCCTTTTTCCTGAGGCGTTGAAGGTTTCTTGTAACGCGAGAACATGCTGCCTCCGATAAATTACTGTGCGGCGACTTCAGCCTGGTTCAGATCGTGGACGGATTTGGCAAGCTTATTTAGCTCTTTGCGCAAAACGTTTTTCGGGGCAGAGATTGCCAGCGGCGCACCGTGGTCCCCGGCTTCCGATACTTGCTTTCCACCGTCTGGCAGCATCAACTCAATCGAGATATCAAGACTTTCAGCCAAACGCTTGACACGCGACTTGCCCGACAGATCCGTAAACTTCGGAGACCGGTTGAGAACATAGCGCAGCTTTTCAACTGGAAGCTCTTCGGCCTTAAGGGCCTTGATCATCCGCAACGTGTTCTGAGCCGATCGCAGGTCCAGCTCAAGGGTCACGAAATAGACATGCGCGGCCTGCAAAACAGTTTCGGTCCATTGCACCAGCGTGTTTGGCATGTCGATGATGACATAGTCGAAATTGGTCCGTGCCATTTCGACGATCCGTTCGACATCTTCAGCAGTGACCATATCGAGCGGCAGCATGTCGGGCGGAGCGGTCAGAACGTGCAGGCGATCTTCATAGGTCAAAAGCGCCTGCATGAAGATTTCCTGATCCATCATTTCAGTGTCGGAAAGCAGTTCGTACACCACGTCGCGTCGCGGCAAATCAAGATAGGTTGCCGTCGAACCGAACTGAAGGCCGAAATCCAGCAAACAGACGCGCGGCGGCGTGTCGCCATCCAACTGCGTCAGTTCCCATGCCAGATTGACCGCAAGGGTGGTAGCACCCGTGCCGCCAGCCATTGGTTGCACGGCCAAGATCACGGCTTCCCTGTTTCCGGTAGACTTGACGCCCGGAGTTTCCGGGGCGGCAGGGGCAACGGGCGGGATCTCTTTCTCGCGCATGCGCGTGACGGCATCTTGCAGCGCGCCATCAGGAAGAGGGTAGGGGACAAATTCTTCTGCGCCGAGCTTGAGAAGCTGATGCAGCGCAATCGGGCTAACTTCTTCTGCAATGACAATCACTTTGATGTCCCGCTGAACAGCAGCTTTGATCACGGCAGCGACCATGCTCAGGTCAGCTTCGTCTTGATCGTCCAACGCCATAGCAATGAACTCAAGATCCTTGCCATCAGGTTGCTCAAAGAAGGCGACGGCGTCGTCGATCGGAAGATCGCCCCACGCTTCGCCCAAAACGGCCTCCATATCTTCGATAAGAAGGTCGAAATTCTGTACATCTCGCGAAACAGTGCACGCGGTGATCGGTTCCGGATCAGATTGTAGCGCGGCGCGGCCACTCATTTCCTTGTTCCTTTCATAGCCGGTTTTGCGTCCTTTCGGATCGGGCGACCGGATTCTCTCGTTAAATTGCGAATCGCAAACACACACAAAATACGCCCTGGCAGAGTGAACCGTCGCAGGGAATCTGGGCAAGAATACGGCCCGGAGGGCACTATTATCCGATTTTTATGGACGATAGGCCCATTTTCAACGGATCTGTTTCGCTCCGAGGAACGAAGCGGTTCTAATGCCGTAGAGCTATTCTTACCTTAATTATTTATACTATATCATTGATTATCAAGGAAATAAATTGATTACGTCGGTGGAGAATGATGTATTTCCGCACCGTCATGCCCCATTGGCTGTTCGCGATGCCGCAAGAAAGAAGGGGCGCAACAGCGTTGCACCCCCTTTTGTCATTCATGGCCGAGCTTTGGTTATTCTACAGTACCTACGCCAGCATTCGAGATTTCAGGCACAGGCGTTGCGCTCGCAACATACTCTCGGTTGATGATTTCGGCATACTTGCCGTCCAGCAAAGTCGCTTTGCGGTTGTTGGCAAAGCCGCTGACCTCGGTCACGGTACGGCGGTTGCGCAGCTCGCGCTGATCGGTCTGGATCAGCGGGCGGGTTTCGCCATAGCTGACCACAGCCTCAAGGCGTGAACGGCTGATGCCTCGTGATACAAGGTAGTTCACGACGGCGCGTGCACGGCGCATGCCCAAACGATTGTTGTATGCGGTCGAGCCGACTAGGTCGGTGTGACCATAAACACGGAAGCGGATTTCCGGGAACTGCAGGATCCATTTGGCCTGCGTGTTCAGGATACTCCGTGCCTCGGGCGACAGATCGGCTTTGTTAAACTCGAAGTTCACAGTGTCGCCAACTTCGCGGCTGAAGCGTTCGCCCAGCGCCTGTACGACGTCGATCTCTCCGGTATGAACACCGATGTTGTGGGCGGTTGGTGCGCCAAAACCACCTTCATCTAGGTTGCCACCGGCTTCATTTAGCCAGAAGTGCAGCGCCTGTTGGTTGTCTGCACAACCTGACAGAATTGCGATGACCGACGTGGCGGCGAGAATTGGTTTGATCCGTTTCATGTCGTGGTCCTTATTCCATCACGTAGCCGTAAGAACCCGAGAAGTCCTGCTTGGCAACTTCTGCGGCAACACCAGCGGTAGGGGTTGACGGCGCCGCTGTTTTTCCGAACAGGAACAGGTCTTTTTCAGACGGGGGACGAATGCGATCGGTCGGAATGGCCAGGAATTCACCGCGTGTGGGCGTAACCAGATGCGCCGACACGATGATAACCAGTTCGGACTGGCGACGTTCATATTCCGTCGAGCGGAAGAGGGCGCCCAGAACCGGCAGATCGCCGAGCCATGGCACAGAACCGATGGCATCTTGGAAATCATCCTCGATTAGACCGGCAATTGCGAAGCTTTCACCATCACGCAGTTCAACCGTGGTGGTTGTTTCGCGGCGGCGGAATGCGTTCAGGATCAAGCCACCATTCTGATAGCTGACCGAGCTGTCCAAACCTGACACAGCGGCCTTAAGCTGAAGGTTGATCACGTCATCCGTAAGCACAGTCGGTGTGAAGGTGAGTTCGACACCAAAGGGCTTGTAGTCAACGACAATGGCGCCTTCTTCTTGCTGAGTTGGGATCGGGAATTCACCACCTGCCAGGAACGAAGCTTCCTGTCCCGAAAGGGCTGTCAGGTTCGGCTCTGCCAAAGTGCGGACAACGCCTTTTGCTTCAAGTGCCTCCAGAAGGACACCAACTTGGAAACTGCCTGCACCGAAACCGATGCTCAACACGCCTTCTTGGTCGCCGCTTACAGTGACACCAGGATTGTTCAGGCCGTTGCCTCCAGTCAGCCAAGTACCGCTTTCACCAATGGCACTTACGTTACCGCTTGAACCTCCAAGCGCTACAGAGCTCGACAGCGCTTTGCGGACCGAACGACCCATCTCAGCAAAGCGAACCTTCAGCATGACCTGTTGGGTGCCGCCGACGCTCATCATGTTCGAAACGCGCTCGGGCGCATAACGATTTGCCAAGTCCAGTGCCAGTGTCATCCGGTTCGGAGAGCTGACGACGCCCGACAGCACGATCCCGTCATTAGCGGTACGTACTTCAATTCCCTCACCGGGAAGGATCTGGCGCAGACGTTCTTTAAACTCGCTGATGTCAGGGGTGACGTGCACTTCGACATTGCTCAAAAGCGTCCCGTCCGGCCCCAGAAGGGTCAGCGTGGTGCGACCGGGGGTTTTGCCCAGCACATAGATTGTGCGGTCCGACAGCGTCGAAATGTCTGCAATTCCAGGGTTCGCAATAGAAAGCTCTGCAAACGGGCTGTCACTTTCAACGACCACGGCGCGGTTCATGGGAACCTTCAAAGCGCGCGAAGGGCCGGTGTCCGTAACACGAAGTGTTTCCGCAACGCCCATAGCGGGTGCGGTTCCAACTCCCAGTGACAAACCCAATAGGGCTGCCTTGATAAAACGATCAATCTTCATGTGATCCTGCCTCTCTGATCACGTATATGTTCGGGATGCCCACATCAGATGGGAAATCCCCTTTGCTCGTTGGTTGTGCTGCCCTCTTTTCGGGGCAATCACCGCCTATTGGTCGCCAGACTGCGCGGAATTGTAGAAGAAATCAACAATCAATGACCTTAAGACCGGGGCTTATGTGTGCATGGCGCAACACTTATTCCATTTGTGCCCCGACTTTTCAGGTCTTGTCTTGCCTTAGTTAGGGCATGGGATGGGTGTTTCGATGATTTCGGCACCACGACGGGTCTTGATTGTACAGCTCTTTTGCTTCGGCGTATTGATCTCGCCGATAATCTCACCCTGACCGACTTCCACGGCGTCAGTTGTGCTTTGGTCCTCGGCACCAACCAGTGCCAGAGACAGACGTCCACTGGCTTGGGCTTGCGCCAGTGCGGCAACTTGACGTGGCGTGACCTCGACGGTGATCGTACGCGCAATGGTGGGGGCTGTGCGATCATTGTCGGCAATCTGGTCCACGGCAATTAGCTGGACGCTGGCCAGGATCAACTTCGTCAAGGCTTCGGTATTTCCAAGTTCATTCACACCAGTGCCCGACCAATAGACGTCAACACGGTCGCCAGGACGCAGAAAGCCCGAAACACCCGAGCTTACGTCCACACGGATCGCGAAGGCGCGCATGCCCTGGGCGAGGCGCGACGAAACGCCAGCATCCGCGCCGGGTTTCGAAACTTTGACGGACATCAATGCCTCGTCCTTTTCCATTGCGCGGATTACAGTGCGAAAGCGGCGCTCGCCTTCGGGGAAGACTTCCTCGATGGTGCGGAATGTGCCATCTGGAATTGCGTTCTCGGGCCATTGCACGGCGCGAATATCTTCGTCTGTGATTTGTTGGCCATAGCGCAGAGACTTGTTCACGACGAATACGTCGACAGTTGGGACGATTGCGCCTCGTGCTGCACGCTCGGCTGCCAGTTGCGCTTGATACCCACCGATGAAGTCGCGTGCCATGTAGACGGCAAAGCCAGCCAGGCCAATGCCGACAACCAAGACCAGTCCGAAAATCAAGCGCATACGAATCCCTTTCGTGCGTATCAACGTGCCGTCTGCGTGACTGGTCCCAATAGCAACTAAAGAATTGCGATCAGATCAGAAACAATACGCAGTGTCAGACTGAAATTCACAGGATCTGACAATAATATCCAGCCCATAAAGCATAGGCATTTGAATTAATCAGAGAATGTGTTCGGAGTGTCAACTCTTTACCTATGGGAAGGAGAGGGTCGAGCGCCCCCTGAAATCAAGATCGTCCAGAACACTTTTCCAAAAAAGAAAGCCGCACCCGAGGGCGCGGCTTTCATGAATTAGTTCGGAAACATTAGTGCGATAGAATGCTCATGTTATCCAGCTCCGACGAGATCTTGTCGGCCAGCGAGGTGGTGCCGCCGGATACCGAAGTCAGAACGGCGATGCCCAGACCTACGATGGCTGCAGTCAGCACAACCCAGTCTACGGTTACGGCGCCGTCTTCGTCGGCCTTGAAGGTTTTAATCATTTCGAACAGTTTCATATCGTTTTCCTTTACTAATTACACGTTCACTTGGCCCGAAGGTCTTAGTGCGACAGGATGCTCATGTTATCCAGCTCCGACGAGATCTTGTCGGCCAGCGAAGTGGTACCACCGGATACCGAGGTCAGAACGGCAATGCCCAGACCTACGATGGCTGCGGTCAGAACAACCCAGTCTACAGTTACAGCGCCGTCTTCGTCGGCTTTGAAGGTTTTGATCATCTCGAACAGTTTC
Source organism: Aliiroseovarius sp. S253 (assembly GCF_049800855.1). Taxonomy (NCBI): domain Bacteria; kingdom Pseudomonadati; phylum Pseudomonadota; class Alphaproteobacteria; order Rhodobacterales; family Paracoccaceae; genus Aliiroseovarius; species Aliiroseovarius sp. S253. Next base: position 848,678 of record NZ_JBNAFW010000001.1, read on the forward strand.
ATTGTCTTTTCCTTTGAGTAGGACGTTAAGATTTGCATCGTTCTGCAGGTTCATTTCTGATTTCCCGCTCAACATGCTGCTAATAAGCCCTTTGAATGGGGCAACATTTGGGCGGGTTTCGTTCGTTTTGTCGCTCTAGGTGTGTTTTTTTTGTTGGGATTGCTAACGCTTTGTTAATACATATTAAATTTCGGTTGAAGTGAAGAATTATTAGAGAAATTTTCTTATTTATTCAAATGTTTACCCGGCGTAATCTGCTAATATTTAGTAAAAACTAGCACTTTTTTCGTCAATCTGCGAGAAGTGAATCAGTCAATGAGGTAGAGTAGAGAACCGCAAAATGCGGCGATTCATGTTTTCAGGAGCGATCACGGCGCTTGTGTTGGCTGGACCAGCACTTGGGCAGGATGGTCCGGCTCCGTATCCGGATTTCACTTTCAAACGTGTCACTGTCCCTCAGGCTGGCGCAACCAACCGGCTGACCATTCAGATTGATCCCGAGGCGCAGGCCGCCGCGTTGGCGGTTCCGGAAAAGACGACAACCAGCGCTGAACCAGATCTGGAAATTGCGCTGCCGGCGCCGACCCCTTGGGACTGGTTCTGGCAAGAGGTTTCGCCAAAGCTGTCTGATACCGGCCCTGCTAATATTCAAAAGGCCATTAGCGCGATTACTGAGCGTGACGGGGTGCCTCTTCCTAGACTACAGCATTTACAAGATATCGCGCGTGCACACGGCACAGATATCTTACGCGTGACCGTTGGTACTCCGGTGTCACCTGCTCTGGTGATCGCTTTGATCTCGGTCGAAAGCTCGGGCAACAAGCAGGCGCTGAGTGAGGCAGGGGCAGAGGGGCTGATGCAATTGATCCCAGCAACGGCTGAACGCTTCGGTGTTGAGGACAGCACCGATCCCACACAGAATATCAAGGGCGGGGTGGCCTATCTGGAGTGGTTGATCAAGCATTTCCAGGGTGACCCGATTTTTGCCCTTGCCGGATACAATGCGGGCGAGAATGCGGTTGGCAAGCATGGCGGGATCCCGCCATATCCCGAGACGCGCGCTTATGTTCCGAAAGTGTTGGCCGCTTGGCATGTCGCACGCGGGCTGTGCCTTACGCCGCCCGAACTTTTAACCGACGGATGTGTGTTTACAGTGATGGGAGCCCCCTCGAATGGGTGACGAAGTACAAAAGAAACCGTTGGTACTGGACGTAGATGGTACATTTCTGCGCACGGACATCTTGTTTGAGTGTTTCTGGGCGGCGTTGGGCAAAGATCCCATCCGCGCCTTGAAGGTTAGTGCGTCGAACCTGAAAAAGCCCGCGCGCCTTAAGGCCGAGCTGGCCGAAATCGCCAACCTGCGTACCGAGCTTTTGCCCGTCGAACCTGAGGTTGTCGAATTGGCAGCCAAGGCCAAATCCGAAGGGCGCGAGGTTATCCTTGCCTCAGCGTCGCATCAGCCGCTGGTCGAGCAGTTGGCCCGCGACCACGATCTTTCAACCCGCGTATATGCCTCGGACGGGCAGACCAATTTGAAAGGGGAGCGTAAAGCCGCCGCGCTGATCGAGACGTTCGGCGAGCAAGGCTTTGACTATGCCGGAAACGCGCCCGTCGATCGGGCCATTTGGTCGAAGGCTGACCGCGCCATCGTCGTGGGCGACGCCGCATCCGCACGCCAGATCGAGGCGCGCGGACAAGCCATCACCCAAGTAAAAGGCGGATGGCAGATGTCGGATGTGTTGCGGAGTTTCCGTCCGCACCAGTGGGTTAAGAACGTTCTTTTGCTTCTGCCTATGATCGCGGCCCATGCGTTTGACATGCCAACATTGATCGCTGCATTTCTTGGGATTGTTGCCTTCTCGGCGGCAGCCTCGTCCATCTATCTTGTGAATGATTTGCTGGATCTGGAAGCGGACCGCCTGCACGCCACAAAGAAAAACCGTCCTTTTGCGTCGGGTGCGGTGCCGATCCAGATCGGTATGCTTTGTTTCATACTACTGTCCGCAATTGCCTTGGGCGTCGCTGCGTCGCTGTCTTGGGCGTTCCTTGGAGTGGTCGCGTTCTATATGGCGCTGTCGCTGGCTTATTCCCTGAAGCTTAAGCGCATGCGCTGGATCGACATTGCAGTGTTGGCTTCACTCTATACGCTGCGCGTCGTAGCGGGTGCGGCAGCGACGGGGATTTATGTCTCGGGATACCTTCTGGTCTTTATCTTCCCGGTCTTCCTTGCGCTTGGCTGTGTGAAACGCCTGACCGAGTTGACCTTGGCCACCTCAGACGAACGCCTACCCGGGCGAGGCTACGGACGTCCAGATCGACCTGATCTCTTGAATGTCGCTGCGCTTGGTGTTGTCGCGGCGTTGGTGGCCTTCTTTCTTTATTCTTTCACCGAACAAGCCATAGGCCTTTACAAAACCCGCTGGCTGATCTGGGTTGCTGAAATCCCGCTGGCTTGGTGGCTTATCCGCATGGTGTCGCTGGGTTGGCATGGCAAACAGGACTACGATCCGATTGTTTTTGCCATGAAAGACAAACGCGGCATCGGGCTGATCCTGATGACACTGGCCATCATGTTTTATGCCGCCGGTCTGTGGCAAACCTGGTTCAGCGCGCTGTAATTTCGCCTGCACACCCTGACATAATGCGCCCCGGACCCGTACCGCAGGCACGGGCCACAGATGACGGCATGATCCGCCCAGCAGGGCGGGTCAGATCGACATCTTTTTAAAGATGAACTCGGGGATGTGGCGGATGATCAGCATGATGTAGCGCCAGAAGAAGGGCGTGTAGATCACGTTCTTTTGCTTCTCGACCGCTTTCAGAATGTCCTTGGCCACAGCCTCGGGCGAGGCGACAAGGAACATCCCCTCGACGCTCCACGTCATGGCAGTGTCCACAAAGCCCGGCTTCACCGTCACCACATGCCCGCCCGCGCGGGTCAGGCGATTGCGAAGGCCCGATAGATATGTTGCAAATCCCGCCTTAGCAGAACCATAGACATAATTCCCGATCCGCCCGCGATCCCCGGCGACGGATCCGACGCCGACCACCGTGCCTGCACCACGTGCCTCGATCACCGGAGCAAGCTGGGTCAGGAAAGTGGCAGGGCCAGTGTGACTGTCTTGGATAACGCCGTCGATCAGGCGGGGGTCTGCGTCGATTTCTTCTTGTGGCGGCATCGACCCCACGAAGACAGCGGCGTTGATCACGCCCTCCATCTTCTCGGCGCGTGCGATAATCGGGCCGAATGTGGCGCTGTCGCGCGCGTCAAACTTCATCGCGACGGCCTCGATCCCGCGCACGGACATGTCTGTGGCCGTGCGTTTCAGGTCTTCCATATCGCGCCCCGCCAAAATGACACTGGCGCCTTGATCGGCCACCGCATTGGCAAAACCCCGCGCCATCGAGGACGTGGCCCCCAAAATAATCCAGCAATTCTGTGTCATGACGCACCTCCTGCTGTGCGCAGATCAAGCCGCCGCACCATGTCTGTTTCAAGGGCATGGTCGGGATCGGCCTTGTTCACCGCCTTCACCCAATCGCCGTGTTCGGGATACATCGCCTTGATCGCGGGGCCGGTGGCCAGCGCGTCCTTGGCCAGATAAAGCCGCCCGCCCGCGTCCATCGTCATATCTTCCAGCATCCCGATCAGCTCGGGCGCGGCGTCACGGGCCGGGAAATCGACGGCCAGCGTGTAGCCTTCCATCGGGAAGCTCATGGGACCCGCGCGTCCCGGACCCATGCGTTTCAGAACGGCCAGAGGCGAGGCAAGCCCCGCGCTTGCAATCTCGGCCAGCATCTTCTTAAGCGTGTCGGCTTGATCCAGCGGCACCACGTTCTGGAATTGATAGAAACCACGCTTGCCATAAAGGCGGTTCCAATCGTGGATCTTGTCCAGCGGGAAAAAGAACTCGTCGATGCGTTTGACCGAGGACCGGCCAGAAGTGGGAACGCGCCGGTAATAGGCGTTGTTGAAAGTGCGCACGATCGGGCCGGATAGCGCGAAGTTGGGCGCATTCATGGGCACAGATTTCGACGGTTTCGCCTTTGGCAGCAACCCAGCGGCCAGTTCGGCCTCTTCGATGATACCCCGTCCAAGGCTTTCCCCCGTTGCGGTGGCGTCGATCCAGCCCACGCAATAGGTCGCTTGGCTGGCATCCAGAAGCGCAAGGTGGGCGTCCCAGTTCTCGGCACGTTGCTCTGTCACCATCATAACGTCGCCGGGGCAGGGCTTTAGCTGTAGTTTCGCCTCGGCAATCACTCCGGTCTGGCCGATCCCACCCATGGTGGCGCGGAAAAGACCTGCGTTGCGGTCTGGCGTGGCAACCGTGCGCTTGGCCCCATTCAGCAGCGTGACCGACAACACATGCTGTCCAAAGCTGCCTTCGTTGTGGTGGTTCTTGCCGTGCACATCCTGCGCAATGCAGCCGCCGACGGTGGCAAAGCCTGTACCCGGCATGACGGCAGGAAGCCAGCCCTGCGGGGCGAATACCTTTGCGAGCGTGGCGATGGTCACGCCCGCCTCGACCGTAACGACGCCGGTTTCGCCGTCGAAATCCAAAATGCGGTTCATGCGCGTCATATCAATGGCGCGGCCCCCGTCATTCAGCGGCGCATCGCCATAGGACCGACAGTTACCAATCGCCGGGCAAGCGGTGTCTGCCAAGGTGCTTTTCAGCGTGCTGGCACGTTCAGGGCGCGCCAGCTCTGCAGTGGCTGTGCGCACGCGGCCCCAGCCTGAATACTCAGTTGTTTTCCAAACCATGATGATGTCTCAGTGAAATTCTTTCTGCGAGCGGAAAGACCAGAAGTCCGATCCCGATCGCGAACCAAAGTGTTGTTACGCGGATGATGGCGGTGGCGGGCAGGCTGACTTCAAGTGGTACACCTTCAAGCGCCAGAAGCGCGATCATGGCAGCTTCCGCGCCGCCGACGCCTCCTGGCGCGCCAGTTAGGCCACCTGCCAGTGTTGAAAAGACGAAGATGGCGACCGCTTTGGCAAAGCCGATGTCAGCCCCCATCCACATCAGAAGCAGGTGAAACGCATAGCCTTCAGCGATCCAGCCGATGACCCCAATCAGAGCCGCGACTGCGATCAATGTGGGCGAAGTGAAGGCCGACAGCGACTGCGCGGCGCGGCGCAGCTTGGCCCAGAGGCGAGGGAAGCGACCCGTCATGCGATGGCCCAGTGTTGCGAAGCCAGCCAGAAGGCGGGGGCGGGTGGCCGCGAAGGCGGCGGCCAAGGCAAGAATGGTCACGGTCAGTCCGCCCGCGATCCCGGTTGTTGAGAAGGCCAAGGCCAGACCGAGGATCAAGGCCATCGCGGTCAGGTCCGACGCCCGGTCGATCAGGACCAGAGGGGCTGTGCGTTCAAAACTCCAGCCAGTTTCGCGGCGCAGCCAGCGCATGCGCACCAGTTCACCTACGCGGCCCGGGGTGACCGACATGGCAAAGCCGCCAAGGAAATGGCGCAGGTCTTGGATAAGTCTGGTGGGCAGGCCCAGCTTACGGGCAAAAACGTGCCAGCGCAGACCGCGGAATACATAGTTTACAAGGCTGAGCGCCAAAAGCGCGGCGAACTGAACCCAGCTGAGTTTCATCAACTGTTCACGGGTTTCTTCCCAGCCCGTGGCAGCGGCCAACCCAAGAAGACCAGCAAGGACCAAAGCAAAAAGACCCAAAAGAATAAGGGTGTCGCGTAGCCTCTTGTTAGAAGGCTCTCTCACGGATTGTTTCCCCGTGGTGGACGATATGGGATCGGTGCTGCTCATTGTCATTGCCCGGCTTATGGCGGGGGATTACGGCGAGATTATGAAATGAACGCAGCAAATGCGAGAGAAAAGGGGGGAGAAGTGGCAAGCTTTTCCCACCCTTAGATGCGGCAATGACGCTAGGGCGCGGTCAGCTTCAGCAACCGTGCTCCGCCGCGATCTTCCAGCACCCACAGGCTTCCGTCTGGTCCCTGTTCGACTTCGCGTATCCGCTCGCCCCAGCGAAAGCGTTCCGCCTCGGTCGCTTTGCTCCCGGAAAGGTCAACGCGGATCAGGGCGCGGCTGACGAGGCCACCGATGAAGGCATCGCCCTTCCATTTGGGAAATTGAGCGCCGGAATAGATCACGAGACCCGAAGGGGCGATGCTGGGCACCCAAAAGGCCTTTGGCGCTTCAAATTCAGGGCGCGTTGGGTGATCAGGGATGACACTGCCGTCATAGTTGTCACCGTTGGAAACCACCGGCCATCCATAGTTCTGACCCGGTTTGATCAAGTTTAATTCGTCGCCATGACGCGGCCCCATCTCATGCGCCCAGAGCCGACCACTCGCGTCAAATGCGATCCCAAGCAGGTTGCGGTGTCCCGTGGTCCAGAAGCTTTTGGCAAGCGCACCTTTGTCTTGAAACGGGTTGTCAGTCGGCACAGACCCGTCGTCGTTCAGTCGAATGATTTTGCCAAGCGCCATGTCCCAGCGCTGTGCCGGGGTCTGCTGTTGCCGGTCCCCAGACGTGATGAAAAGCTTGCCGTCAGGGCCAAAGGCAACCCGGTGCGAGAAATGCCCCTTGCCGGGAAGCGCAGGCTCTTGGCTCCAGATGCGCGTCAGATTTGTCAGTTTTGGTGATCCGGACAGATCAAGCCGCCCGCGCAGCACTACAGCGTGGCGTGTGCCGCGCGCCTCGCCCCGCTGAACCATCGAAATATAGACAAGTCGATTTTGTGCGAAATTTGGGTGTAAGACCACATCGCCCAAGCCACCTTGCCCGCCAACGAGGGCGTCGGGCAGGCCGCGCACCTGTTGTTTCTTACCGTCAGTCCCTACCAACCAAAGCTTACCCGGTTTCGTGGTTACAAGAAGCGTGTTTTTGTCCACGAATGTCATGGCCCACGGGCTGTCAAATTCGGCGACGGGGGTGGCTTCTAGCGTGCTGCCTTTGGTGCCGTTAATGGGGAAAGCATTGGCGACGTTCAGAGAGGCGATCAGAGCAACAAGAGCAAAGAGAATGACGGGGACACGTATAGACATTGGGACCTCGATCCGGAGGATTGGCGCGACTGAAGACCCGTTTAGTAGAGCATCTATGTCCCCCCGTTTCAAATGCGCGCTTTAAACAATCTTGTGTCACGCAACGCATGCACCCAACGAAAAAAGGCCCCGAAACCGAGGCCTTTTCACATCGTTTTGCGATTAGATCAGTTGACGATCTTGGCCTGCGTTGCAGCGCGCAGCTCGTCCTCGGTGACGCCATCGGCGGTTTCGACGATCTTCAGACCACCTTCTACCACATCCAGAACGCCCAGATTGGTGATGATCCGGTCAACCACACCTTTGCCGGTTAGGGGCAGGGTGCATTCGGTCAGAACCTTGCTGTCGCCATGCTTGTTGGTGTGATCCATCACGACCACCACGCGGCCAACACCGGCCACAAGATCCATCGCGCCGCCCATGCCTTTGACCAGCTTGCCGGGGATCATCCAGTTGGCCAGATCGCCGTTTTCAGCGACTTCCATCGCGCCCAGGATCGCCATGGCGATCTTGCCGCCACGGATCATGCCAAAGCTCATCGAGCTGTCGAAATAGGCGGTCTGGGGCAGTTCGGTGATGGTCTGCTTGCCAGCGTTGATCAGGTCGGCGTCGATCTCATCTTCCGTCGGGAAGGGGCCCATGCCAAGCATGCCGTTTTCCGACTGCAGCGTCACGGTGACACCTTCGGGGATGTAGTTGGACACCAGCGTCGGGATGCCGATGCCGAGGTTCACATACCAGCCGTCTTGCAGTTCCTGTGCCGCGCGGGCGGCCATTTGATTACGGTCCCAAGCCATATCTTATGCCTCCCGAATTGTGCGTTGTTCGATGCGCTTCTCGTGCTCGCCTTGGATGATGCGATGCACATAGATGCCCGGCAGATGGATCGAGTCGGGGTCAAGCGACCCGGTCGGCACGATCTCTTCCACTTCTACCACGCAGGTTTTGCCGCACATGGCGGCAGGCGGGTTGAAGTTGCGGGCGGTCTTGCGGAAGACAAGGTTGCCGGTCTCATCGGCTTTCCAGGCTTTCACGATGGACAGATCGGCGAAGATGCCTTCTTCCATGATGTATTCTTCGCCGTTGAACATTTTCACGTCTTTGCCTTCAGCAATCACGGTACCCACACCGGTCTTGGTGTAAAAGCCCGGGATGCCATGACCGGCTGCGCGCATACGTTCGGCCAGCGTGCCTTGCGGGTTAAACTCCAGCTCCAGCTCGCCCGAGAGGTACTGGCGCATGAACTCGGCGTTTTCTCCCACATAGGACGAAATCATCTTCTTCACTTGGCGCGTTTGCAGAAGAATGCCGATGCCAAAGTCGTCGACACCCGCGTTGTTCGACGCGAATGTCAGATCTTTTGCGCCGTTTTCCTTGATGGCTTCCAAAAGAAGCTCGGGAATGCCGCACAGGCCAAAGCCACCAGCGGCAATCAGCATGCCGTCATGCAAAAGCCCGTCCAGAGCTTCGGCGGCGCTGCCATATACCTTGTTCATGAAAGTTCCCTCTCGTCTATTTCGCTGCTTTTCTGGCGCTCGCGGGGGGCGGAGTCAACGAAACACCTGCGAAATGAGGGCCAGAAGGTATTTCTACTACTGGGCAAAGAACGCCTTTTTGCGCCCAAGATCCGCTGGGGCAGTACACAGAAAGGCCTACTGCGAAAAACGAACGTTGGTCACGTTAGCGATGAAGAAGGGGAAGTAGTCATCAGTGCCGATCAAGTTGCCAGCTTCAACATATGTGGGCAGCGTGAACCCTTCAAATTCACGAAACTCCGAAAGATCTCCGCCAAAGGGTTGGAAGCGATAAATACCGTCTGCGTTAGCATTGCTCCAACGTTCAAGCACGATGCGAACGGGCCGACCCTGCGCGTCCACCGATACATCAACAGATTGGCGGTTGCCGTTGTGCTCCATCGTTAGGCGTGCGGTGTTTTCGTCAACAGCTTCCCATGCCACACCCGGGGCTGGAAGTACGGCAGCAGGGGTCCAGAGCACAGCTTCTGAGATGTATCGACCAAATCCGGACAATGTGTGATCTGACGTTCCACCCGCCCGCGCAACTGGGACGACACCAGCCAACCAGAACCTCGTCCAGTTTGCACTGTCGGACCCGGATATCCTCATTACGCCGGACCCTCCTGACATCTGCCAGACAAATCCTTCAGGTGCCGCCAACACCTGTTCAGCTTTCATCGGCAAGTAGTTCGGGGCGTTCTTGTCACCCATCCCGAATTGGCCGGTCATAGAAATCTCTGCGACTTTGTTGAGGGGCGTTCCCTCTTTGATGGCAAATCGGAAATAGCGTCTAGCAGGTTCCGGAAGGTCTTCCACCAGAGTGTTGGAGAACCGCTGAGGCTCCGCTTGGCGGAAAGCCAGTAACCTGTCAGCCTCTGCCCGGGCGGCTTGTTTGTCCAGCAGGTGCCAAACATAGAGCCCTGATAAGATCAATAAAAGAAAGAGGATCAGTACGAGAAAGGCTGCTTTCATGAGGCATTGTTCTATTGGAAACTACCCCGGCTTTATCGCGCAATCGCTCCTTCAACCACTTTGATCTGAATCACGAAGTGCCAAAATGGTTTGCCGCCAAAGACAGCATCAGCTTTGATCCAAGCAATGACTTACTTGTCCACAAATCTGCATTTGGCTTAGCAAATCAGAGCCTATCAGCAGGGAGCCGTGCTTTTGCCGGGGCGCCCGAGGGCGCCCTGCGCTTACTTGCCGCTGGCTGCTGCCTTTTTCTTCGGAGCTGCCTTTTTCTTTGGTGCAGCCTTCTTGCGCGCAGGCTTTTTCTTCGCCGCTTTCTCGGCGATCCAGCCGACAGCCATTTCCATGGTCACGTCTTCAGGCTTCACATCCTTGGGGATGGTCGCGTTGACCTTCTCCCATTTCACGTAAGGACCATAACGGCCTTCCATGACGTTGACCGGGCCGCCTTCATCCGGGTGCTCGCCCAGCTCTTTCAAGGCCTTAGCTGCTGCACGTCCACGTCCACCGGGGTTGGCACGCTTTTCGGCCAGCATCTCGACCGCGCGGTTCATGCCGATTTCGAACACGTCCTGAGGGTCTTTGACGTTGACATAGACGGGCTTCGCCTCGCCTTCAGCTTTGTGCATGATGTAGGGGCCGAAGCGGCCGAAATTTGCCTTCACTGCGCCGCCATCTGGGTGTTCACCAACGATGCGGGGCAGGGACAGAAGCACCAGAGCCTTCTCAAGGTTCATATCGTCCTTGGACCAGCCTTTGGGCAGCGACGCACGAGGCGGCTTTTTGTTTTCGGGTGTAGGTTCGCCACGCTGAACGTAGGGGCCAAAGCGACCGGACTTCAGCCAGATCTCGTCGCCATTATCTTCGCCCAACAGTCGTTCGTCGCCTTCAGCACCTTCACCAGCGATCGGGCGGGTATAGGTGCATTCCGGATAGTTTCCACAGCCAACAAATCCACCAGTTCGCGAGGTCTTTAGGTGTAACTGGCCATTGCCGCATTTTGGGCAGATGCGCGGGTCGGACCCGTCTTCGCGGGGCGGATACAGCTGCGGCGCAAGGGCCGCGTCCAGCTTGTCCAGCACTTCGGAGATCCGCAGCTCGGATGTCTCAGCGATCGCTGCCGAGAAATCCCGCCAGAAGCGCGCCAGCACTTCCTTGTAATCCATATCACCCGCCGAAATCTCGTCGAGTTCCTCTTCCAAATTCGCGGTGAACTCATAGCCCACATATTGACGGAAGAAATTCATCAGGAAGATCGTCACGATCCGGCCTTTGTCCTCGGGGAACAGGCGGTTCTTGTCCTTGCGAACGTACTCGCGATCCTGAATGGTGGTGATCACAGACGCATAGGTCGAGGGGCGGCCAATGCCCAGTTCTTCCATGCGTTTGACCAGCGTCGCCTCGGTATAGCGGGGCGGCGGCTGGGTGTGGTGCTGTTCGGGCGAGATGCCTTTTTTCTCGGCGGCCTCGCCTTCCATAATCTGGGGCAGACGCTTGTCATCGTCATCGACCACCTGATCGTCGCGACCTTCTTCATAGACCTTCATGAAGCCTTCGAAGACCACAACCTGACCGGTGGCGCGCAGCACAACCTGGCCGTCGTTTGATCCAACATCCACCGAAGTGCGCTCAAACCGTGCGCTTTCCATCTGACTGGCCAGCGTGCGCTTCCAGATCAGGTCATAAAGCTTGCGCTGATCAGGTTCCAGCTTCGCCAGATCGCTGCCGGAGACGGTCATATCCGTTGGGCGGATACATTCGTGCGCTTCCTGTGCGTTTTTGGCTTTGTTCTTATAAATCCGGGGGCTGGCCGGGATGAAATCCTTACCATACCGGTCCGAAATCGCATCACGCGCAGCAGCCACGGCCTCGGGTGCCATGTCGATCCCGTCGGTACGCATATAGGTAATGTAGCCCGCTTCATACAGGCGCTGGGCGGTCGACATGGTCTGACGCGCGCCAAAGCCGAATTTGCGGCTGGCTTCCTGCTGCAGGGTCGAGGTCATGAAGGGCGGCGACGGGTTGCGGGTCGCAGGCTTTGCTTCAACCGATTGAACCGACAGGTCGCGTGACGAAATCGCCTGCACGGCCAGTTCGGCTGCGGTTTCGTTCTCAAGGTCGTAGCGGTCAAGCTTCTGGCCGCCCAAAACAGTCAGACGTGCTTCGAACTCTTGCCCGCGTGGCGTCGAAAGCAGCGCTTTCACCGACCAGTATTCACGGGAGTTGAACGCCTCGATCTCTTCCTCACGTTCGACGATCAGACGCAGGCAGACCGACTGCACACGTCCAGCGGAGCGCGCGCCGGGCAGTTTGCGCCACAGAACCGGTGACAGGTTGAAGCCCACCAGATAGTCCAGCGCGCGGCGGGCCAAATAGGCCTCGACCAGATCGCTGTCCACGTCACGCGGGTTCTGCATCGCCTCGGTCACGGCGGATTTTGTGATGGCGTTGAACACCACGCGGCTGACCGGTGTGTCCTTCTTGACCGCACGACGCTTGCGAAGCGCCTCTTCCAAGTGCCAAGAAATCGCTTCCCCCTCGCGATCGGGGTCGGTTGCGAGGATTAGGTTGTTGTCGTCTTTCAATGCGTCGGCAATGGCGCGCACGTGCTTGGCACTGTCGCGGCCGACCTCCCATGTCATGGCAAATTCGTTGTCAGTGTCGACCGACCCGTCCTTGGGGGGAAGGTCGCGCACGTGGCCGTAGGAGGCGAGCACCGTATAGTCCGATCCAAGATACTTGTTGATGGTCTTGGCTTTGGCCGGGCTTTCAACGACGACTACTGGCATGAACTTCCTCTCGACTCACTCAGACTGCGCAATACCAGCCTTGTTCTGGGGGCGTTAGATGGGTCGGGAAGGGGCAGCTTGTCAATGGGCACTCTTCTTATATAGGGGCGCATTTCGTCACGCCCCCGTAGGGGGCGGAAAGTTACGGGCGTTTTTAGAGGGCAGATGGAACAGATGTGGAACATGCTCTTCCCCTGTGGCGATGGCGTTGCTAAGAAGAGCAGATGAGCAGCATTGATAATGACGATCTGATTGATGATTCCGATGATGGGGCAGGTGCGCCCAAAGTGCCCCCACAAGTCCCACTGTCGCAGCGGGCGATGGGGGCCGCTTTGGGGGCACGATCAGCGCCCTATATGGACGGCTTGAATCCTGCCCAACGCGAGGCGGTCGAGACGCTGAACGGGCCTGTCCTGATGCTGGCGGGTGCGGGGACGGGTAAGACCAAGGCCCTGACCACACGGATCGCACATCTGCTGACCACCGGGTCCGCGCGAACCAACGAAATCCTTGCCGTAACCTTTACCAACAAGGCTGCGCGCGAGATGAAGGAACGCGTCGCAGGGTTGTTGGGCCAGACCGTCGAGGGGATGCCTTGGATGGGAACGTTCCACTCGATCTGTGTAAAGCTGCTGCGTCGTCACGCTGAACTGGTGGGGCTGAAAACCAACTTCACAATTCTGGACACGGACGACCAGATCCGGCTGATGAAACAGCTGATTGCCGCCAACAATATCGACGAAAAGCGCTGGCCTGCGCGGTTGTTGTCTGGCGTGATCGACAATTGGAAAAACCGGGCGTGGACGCCGGAAACGCTGCCGTCTTCCGAGGCGCAGGCCTTCAATGGTCGTGGGCCGGAGCTCTATGCGCAGTATCAAGAGCGCCTGAAGACGTTGAACGCCTGTGATTTCGGTGATCTTCTTTTGCACATGGTCACGATTTTCCAACAGAACGACGACATTCTGACCAAGTATCAAAGCTGGTTTCGCTACATCCTCGTGGACGAGTATCAGGATACGAACGTCGCCCAGTATCTCTGGCTACGGCTCTTAGCAGCAGGTCACAAAAACATCTGCTGCGTAGGTGATGACGACCAGTCGATCTATGGCTGGCGCGGGGCCGAGGTGGGCAATATCCTGCGGTTTGAAAAGGATTTTCCGGGCGCGAAGGTGGTCCGGTTGGAACAGAACTACCGCTCGACCGCGCATATTCTGGCGGCCGCCTCTGGCGTGATCGCGGGCAACGCCGACCGGCTGGGAAAAGAGCTGTGGACCGAGGCTGAGGGCGGCGAAAAGGTCCGCCTGATCGGCCATTGGGACGGTGACGAAGAGGCCCGCTGGGTTGGGGAAGAAATCGAGGCGATGCAGTCTGGCACGCGGGGCATGGCCCCGAAATCGCTGGACGATATGGCCATCCTCGTGCGCGCCTCGCACCAAATGCGCGCGTTCGAGGACCGTTTCCTGACCATCGGCCTGCCTTATCGCGTGATCGGCGGCCCTCGGTTTTACGAACGTTTGGAAATCCGTGACGCCATGGCTTACTTTCGGCTAGCCGTGTCCCAGGACGACGATCTGGCGTTCGAGCGTATCGTAAATACGCCTCGTCGTGGACTGGGTGACAAGGCGGTGCAGACGATCCAAATGCTCGCACGTACCAATGGCGTCTCGCTGGTCGAAGGTGCGCGGATCGCCGTGGAAAGCGGCGCAATCAAGGGTAAGGGCGGCAAGGGTTTGGCCGAGTTGGTCGGGAACCTTGATCGTTGGTTTAATCAGATGCGCGCCGAGGCTGACACCCATATCGAACTGGCCGAGATGATCCTTGAAGAATCTGGCTACACCGAGATGTGGCTGAACGATAAGAACCCAGATTCTCCGGGACGTCTTGAGAACCTCAAAGAGCTTGTGAAGGCGCTGGAAAACTTTGAAAACCTTCAAGGGTTTCTGGAGCATGTCAGCCTGATTATGGACAATGACACCGACGACGCCGAAGAAAAAGTCACCATCATGACCCTGCACGGCGCCAAGGGATTGGAGTTCCCGGCGGTGTTCCTGCCGGGGTGGGAGGACGGGTTGTTTCCGTCCCAACGCTCGATGGATGAAAGCGGGCTGAAGGGGCTCGAGGAAGAACGACGGCTGGCCTATGTGGGCATTACGCGTGCCGAAGAGGTCTGCACGATTTCCTTCGCGGCCAACCGACGCGTTTACGGCCAGTGGCAGTCGCAGTTGCCGTCGCGCTTCGTTGATGAATTGCCCGAAGAACACGTTGAAGTTCTGACCGCACCCGGCCTGTATGGTGGGGGCTATGGTGGCATGTCGGGCGATTTCGGTGGGCAGTCCCCGCTGGAAGACAAGGCCAGCCGTGCGGACGCCTATAACTCGCCCGGCTGGAAGCGGATGCAGGCGCAGGGCGCATTGCGCTCAAAACCCAGCCCCAACGAAGCAAAGGGCCTTGTGATCGACGCCACCGCTGTGTCGTCCTTCACCCAAGGCGATCGCGTGTTCCACACCAAGTTCGGCTATGGCACCGTGATGGGGATCGAAGGCGACAAGCTCGATATCGAGTTCGATAAGGCGGGTGCTAAGAAAGTCGTCTCGAAGTTCATCGTACCAGCCGCGCAGGCGGGCGACGTCCCCTTCTAAACGCTAAAATCAGACGAACCGGAATAAAAAAACGGCGCCGCTCGGGAGGAGGTGAGCGACGCCGTTTCCTATGTGGTCGGACCTCTGGGAGGAGGAGCGAGGTCCGGCGCTGTGACCTGGGTCGGGAGGAGGTGACCCACGTCAAATCGGTTCGTTCCTGGGAGGAGGGTGGAACGCCCCGAAATTTGGGGGTGCGGTGATGTCAGGGAGGAGGAAGACATCACCGCGGCCCAAGGACTGTCAGGGAGGAGGAAAGACAGTCCGAAGATTTTGGGCGGCGAGATCAGGGAGGAGGAAGACCTCGCCGCCATTCATGTTCACCGCCAGGGAGGAGGAGGGCGGTGGACAGAAACTCAGTTGCCGTAAACGGCCATCCGCGCAATCAGGCGAATTGATCCGCGGCCGATGCCAAGATCGTACAGCTCGCGATCGCTCAGGTTGCTCAGTTCCTTTACGGTCTGGCGATAGGCCTGACGTGCGGCGTAGTCGTCTTTCCAGCTGGCGATCAGGGCGACAAACCGGTCTGCAAGGCTGGCGTGGGCCAGGATGATTTCTGATGCATGTGCCATTGCACTTACTCACTTTCGATCGCAGATCTCTGCGAATTTGGTGCCCGTAACTCTGAGCAAAACTTATCTTGTTAGCGACAACGTCGTCGCTGTGAGGCAAACATGGGGGCAATGCTGCGAGTGCACAATACCCTGAGCAAACAAACCCGTCATGCACTGGATGCATAGGTGAGAAGTGCTAATAAAATAAGCATTTAGGCGCAATTTCTGTGTGTGAGGATGAATAATGCTGCACGGCAGAAAGATGTGCGGGGTTGGGTGCCGTTGGGGAAGTTTTGGACTTGAATCGCGGGATCTAAGGCTGTGCGCCTTTCGAGAAGATTCCTTTAGCGGGAAATGGCCGGGCTGACTGGTCGGTACGGGGGTGTTTTACCCCTTGCGTCGTCGTCGAAAGACACCAAGTAATGTGGTCAGGATTAAGGAGGCTTCAATGGCGGACGTGAAAGACAGGATTATGGGCGCGCTTTCGGCGGTTGCGTTGCCGGATGGAGGCGATCTGGTATCGCGAGACATGGTACGCGCCCTGACAGTCGACGGGGCCGCGGTTCGGTTTGTGATCGAAGCGCAGTCGCCAGAGCAAGCCGCCGGACTGGAGCCGCAGCGTCGCGCTGCCGAGGCTGCCGTGTCTGATCTGCCGGGGATCGAGACCGTATCGGTCATTCTGACAGCGCATGGATCTGCGCCGGCCAAACCAGCGCCAAATCTGAAGATTGGCGGGCACCCCAAGCCACAAGCGGGCCCGATGCAGGTGCCGGGTGTGGCGTCAATTGTCGCGATTGCCTCGGGCAAGGGGGGCGTCGGGAAGTCTACGTTAAGTTCCAACCTTGCAGTGGCTTTGGCTAAGCAAGGGCGCAAGGTCGGGCTTTTGGATGCTGACATTCTTGGACCATCCCAGCCACGCATGATGGGCACGAATGAACGGCCCGGATCCGCGGATGGGGAAATGCTGACCCCTGTCATGGCCCATGGGGTCAAGATGATGTCCATCGGATTGATGCTGAAATCTGACCGCGAGGCTGTCGTCTGGCGCGGACCTATGCTGATGGGTGCTTTGCAGCAAATGCTGTTTCAGGTGTCCTGGGGGCCGCTTGATGTGTTGCTAATCGACCTTCCGCCCGGAACGGGGGATGTACAGCTTACTTTGGCGCAAAAGGCGCAGATCAGCGGGGCGGTCGTGGTTTCGACCCCACAGGATGTGGCGCTTTTGGATGCGCGCAAAGCCATCGACATGTTCGACAAGGTCAAGGTTCCGATCCTGGGGCTGGTTGAAAACATGTCATCATATGTGTGCCCGAGCTGTGGCCATGAAGCGCATTTGTTCGGGCATGGCGGGGTGAAGGATGAAGCTGCGACTATCGGCGCACCGTTCCTTGGCGAAATTCCTTTGTCGCTGGATGTTCGGCTTGCGGGCGATGGAGGCACGCCAATTGCAGCAGGTGAAGGCGCAGTGGCCGATGCTTATGCCAAGCTCGCAAAGGATATGGTGGCGCGCGGGATCGCCTGAGCCGACTATACAATAGATAAAAGAGCGCCCGGTGCTTAACGCACCGGGCGTTTTGATTCCGCTTTTGGGTAATTTGGGAAATTATGGGCATAGGATGGGATCGGTGGAGTTCTCTGGGCGAATCCGTGCGAAAATACTGGATCTAATCGGATCACGGCGACATTTAGGGCGGTGGGTGTGAAAAAAGTTGGATTTTATGGGAGTGGCTGATTTCTGCGCATGCAGTGCTACATATAGTGTTGTTCTGCGGTTAGTGGTCTATATGGCGAGAAATCCATGTGGTCTTTCTGCGATTGCATCTGGATTTTGCTAAGCTCTTGGTGGCTAAGGGCAAGAAATCCCGTAAAAAACTATTGCGTCCCATAAATTCCCAAGCTATCCATGTATTCAAGATGAGGACGGGACAGAAAGAGGCGATAAGACCTCACAGACACTCCCAAGTCAGGTTTCATGCAGGCCCCGCTTCATCAACGAAAGAGATCCGGCGCGTACGCGAGCAGACATCCCCCCAGGTGGCGCGCGCAGCTGGGCACCCGGAAACGGGACAGGCGGCGGATTGGTCAGTGGCAGCTAGATCAATTCGCCGTTTCTAATTCCAGCCCCTGTCAGGGTTGGTGGGACAGTTGATTAAAGGGGGCCGCGCAAGTGGCACGTAGGTTCAGAGGTGAAAGCCACCACAAGGTGGACGCAAAGGGCAGGGTTTCGATCCCAGCCCTGTTTCGCCGTGTGCTGGAAGCCGGCGACCCCGATTGGACCGATGGTCTGAACCCCAATCTTGTTATTGTATATGGCGATCATCGCCGCAGCTATCTGGAAGCCTACACGATCGAAGCGATCGACGAGGTGGATGACCAGATCGCGCAGATGCCACGCGGCTCGATGGAGCGTCGGATGTTGGAGCGTCTATTCAACGGACAATCCTTCCCCACAACTGTGGACGAAACTGGCCGTCTGGTACTGCCTGCCAAGCTGCGCCAGAAAATCGGACTGGATAAAGAAGCGTTCTTTATTGCGACTGGCGACACCTTCCAGATCTGGAAGCCCGAGACGTATGAAGAAGTCGAGGTCGCCAAGACCGAAGAGTGGCTGGATGAACAGCCAGATAATTTCGATGTGCTGACCCTGTTGGGCAGTCAGGGGGATGGATAAGATGTCTGACCCGGCTGCCACCGAAAAACGTCCCCATATCCCTGTCCTTCTTCGGCCGCTTTTAGAAGCGGTCGCACCTGTTTCTGGTGATTGGGCAGACGGCACCTTTGGGGCAGGGGGCTATACGCGCGGATTGCTAGACGCCGGAGCGGACTGGGTCTGTGGCATTGACCGCGATCCAATGGTGTTCGACATGGCGTCGGGCTGGGCAGCTGACTATGGCGACCGACTGGCGTTGCGTGAAGGCACATTCTCAGAAATGGACGAGTTGGCCGGTAAGCTGT
Source organism: Aliiroseovarius sp. S253 (assembly GCF_049800855.1). NCBI lineage: Bacteria > Pseudomonadati > Pseudomonadota > Alphaproteobacteria > Rhodobacterales > Paracoccaceae > Aliiroseovarius > Aliiroseovarius sp. S253. The sequence continues at coordinate 867,113 of NZ_JBNAFW010000001.1, forward strand.
TGGACGGGGTGGTGCTTGACCTAGGTGTCAGCTCGATGCAGCTGGATCTGGCCGAGCGCGGCTTTTCTTTCATGAAAGACGGCCCGCTGGACATGCGGATGAGCCAATCTGGTCCGACCGCTGCTGATCTGGTGAACGAAGCGGATGCCGATACGCTGGCGGATATTCTGTATCACTACGGGGAAGAGCGGGCCTCGCGCCGGATTGCGCGTGCGATTGTTAAGGCGCGGGCTGAGGCGCCGTTTGAGACAACTTTGCAACTTGCCGGAGTGATCGAAAAGAATCTGCCGCGTTCCAAGCCCGGACAAAGCCATCCGGCCACGCGCAGCTTTCAGGCCATCCGCATCGCAGTGAATGACGAATTTGGTCAATTGATTGAAGGGCTTGAGGCCGCTGAGCGGGCATTGAAGCCCGGCGGAAAACTGGCCGTTGTGACCTTCCATTCGATGGAAGACCGCGTTGTGAAGCGGTTCTTGCAGGCACGTGCCTCCTCGGGTGGGGGAGGGTCGCGTTATGCGCCGGAAGCGCAGGCCGAAACCCCGCGTTTCAAACTGACTCCGCGCAAAGCCATTGGGCCGGACAAAGAAGAGCTGCAAGAAAACCCGCGTGCCCGGTCGGCCCGCTTGCGCGTGGCCACCCGCACGGATGCGCCCGCTGGCCCGTCGGACCGCAAAAAACTTGGTTTGCCGCCCTTGGTATTTAAGGACAGATCGTAATGCGTAGTTTGCTTTATATCCTTTCCGCCCTTGCAGTGATGGGGCTGGCCTATTGGGCGTATTCCGAGAACTACAAGACGCAAGCTTCGCTTGATCGTTCGCACACCCTTCAGGGCGAAATCGGCCGCATGCAAGAAGAGCTGGCGGTGCTGCGCGCTGAATGGGCTTATTTGAACCGCCCAGATCGCCTGCGGGATCTGGCCCGGATGAACTATGACAAACTGGAGCTGAACGTGCTTGAGCCGGGCCAGTTTGGCCGCGTCGATCAGATCGCCTTTGACAAAGGTGACCTGCCCGAAATTACCGGCGCTGTGGATGTGATCGGGGAGATCGAGCAATGACACGTGTTCCTCTCCGCCCACTTGCCCGTATTCTTGAGGCCCGCGCCAAGGGCGAAAATCCCGATGTGATCGAGCGCGAGAACCTGCGCCATCGCCATGACCAGATCCGCAATGAATCGCGGCTGCGCTCGGAAGGGCGGCTTTTGGTGCTTGCCGGGTTCTTCCTGTGTGCCTTTGCGACCGTCGGGGTGCGCATGGCAACCCTGTCCGCGTCCGAGGCGCAAGAGCCGCGGGCGCAAGCTACTGGTGCTTCGATTGCGACGGCTCGTGCGGACATTCTGGACCGGCAAGGTCGCATTCTGGCGACGAACCTTGTGACCCATGCGCTTTATGCTCAGCCGCATCAGATGGTGGACCCCGAACGCGCTGCCGACGAGTTGGTGCGCATCTTCCCGGATCTGAAGCGTGAGCGTCTGATCAAGGATTTTACCGGTTCGCGCAAGTTCTTGTGGATCAAGAAGAAAATTAGCCCCGAGCAGAAGCAGGCAGTGTTCGATATTGGCGAACCGGGTCTTCTGTTCGGTCCGCGAGAGATGCGCCTTTATCCGAATGGTAAGCTGGCCGCACACGTGTTGGGCGGGGCGAGCTTTGGCCGCGAAGGCGTGTCTGCAGCCGAGGTGATTGGCGTTGCTGGCGTAGAGAAGCAGTTTGACGATTTCCTGCGCAATCCCGCCAACGGCGGCACACCTCTGGAATTGTCTATCGACTTGACCATTCAGGACGCGGTCGAGCGGGTGCTCTATGGCGGCATGAAAATGATGAACGCCAAGGGCGCGGCTGCGATCCTGATGGATGTTCACACGGGCGAGGTGATTTCGGTCGCGTCTTTGCCGGATTTCGACCCGAACAATCGCCCTCGTCCGTTGACGGTGGCTGACAAAGGCAAGGACCAGTCCGACAGCCCTCTGTTCAACCGCGCGGTGCAGGGGGTCTATGAACTCGGCTCGACCTTCAAGATTTTCACCGCCATTCAGGCGATGGATCTGGGTCTGGTGAACCCGAACACGGTGATCGACACCGGCGTGCCGATGAAAATTTCCGGCTTCCGCATTGGCGAGTTTCGTAACAAGAACTATGGCGAGCTGTCCGTGTCTGACATCATCGTCAAAAGCTCGAACCGGGGGACAGGGCGCATGGCGCTTCAGATCGGGTCCGAGCGCCAGCAAGAGTTCCTGAAGACCCTCGGGCTTTTGGATCGTACCCCTTTTGAAATCGTCGAAGCCACCGGATCGACTCCGCTTGTGCCGCAAAAATGGGGCAAACTCAGCTCGGTCACGATTTCCTATGGCCACGGTATTTCAAACTCACCCATGCATCTGGCAGCGGCCTATGCGTCGATCGCCAATGGCGGCTTTGCTGTAAAGCCGACAGTGTTGAAACAGCACCACGTCGAGCGCGGTGCGCGCGTGATGAGCGCGGCCTCGGCTGCCGCCGCGCGCGACATGCTGCGCAAGGTTGTCACCGAAGGCACCGCCAGCTTTGGCGAGGTCGAGGGCTATCTGGTGGGCGGCAAGACTGGCACCGCAGACAAGCCCAAACCGCGCGGCGGGTACTATGATGATAAGGTGATCAACACCTTCGCCAGCATGTTCCCGACCGACAATCCGAAATACGTACTGATCGTTACGCTGGACGAACCGGTCGAGACCTCGGGCACCAAGCCGCGCCGTACTGCTGGCTGGACTGCCGTTCCGGTCGCTGCGACGATCATTGAACGCGTGGCTCCGCTTTTGGGCATGAAGCCACGTGAAACCCACGTTGAACCTTTGGCTGCAACTGGGGTAACACTCACGTCGAACTGACAAGGCGGATTGCAAACAGATGGGTGCTGAGATGGTAACGAAATCCCTAGGTGAACTGGGGCTCAGCGCCCGGGCTGGACGTGATGCGCAGGTGTCGGGGCTGTCAGTGGACAGTCGTATGGTCAAACCCGGTCATTTGTTTGCCGCTCTTCCAGGCGCAAAGCTGCATGGCGGCGAGTTCATCCAATACGCACTACGAATGGGGGCAGGGGCGATCCTTACTGACCCCGAAGGTGCGCGCATTGCAGAGGCAGAGTTGGCCGCGTCCGATGCGGCGCTTGTCGTTACCGAAGATCCACGCATGGCTTTGGCTTATGCCGCGGCGCTTTGGTTCGGCGTGCAGCCCGAGCATATGGTCGCGGCGACCGGAACGAACGGGAAGACCTCGGTCGCCAGCTTCACGCGTCAAATCTGGACCCTGCTGGGGATCAAAGCTGCCAATCTGGGAACTACAGGTGTGGAAGGCGCATTTGCCGCGCCCCTATCGCATACGACGCCCGAGCCAATTACCTTGCACAAAGTACTTGCTGATATGGCGGGTGCGGGCGTGACCCATGCCGCGATGGAGGCTTCCTCGCACGGGTTGGCACAGCGGCGCTTGGACGGGGTGCGCCTGATGGCGGCGGCCTTTACCAACTTCACGCAAGACCATTTGGACTATCACGAGACGTTCGACGAATACTTCGCAGCCAAAGCAGGCCTCTTTGCCCGCGTCCTGCCTGAAGGTGGCACTGCGGTGATCAATATGGATGATCCGAAGGGCTCCGAAATGGCGACCATCGCCGAGGCGCGCGGTCAAAAGCTGATCCGCGTGGGCCAGAGCGAGGGCTGCGAGTTGCAGCTTAAGGCGCGCCGCTATGATGCCACAGGGCAAGAGCTGATGTTCACTTGGCTGGACAAACCCTTCACCGCGCGGCTGAACCTGATCGGCGGCTTTCAAGCGGAAAATGTACTGGCCGCCGCCGGGCTGGCCATTGGTTGCGGTGCCGAGCCCGAACATGTGTTCGAGACGTTCAAGGATCTGGAAACCGTGCGTGGCCGGATGCAGCACGCCGCGACCCGTGAAAACGGGGCTGCGGTGTTTGTGGACTATGCTCACACACCGGATGCCCTGAAAACTGCGTTGCGTGCTATGCGCCCGCATGTGCTAGGCCGGCTTGTCGTCGTGTTTGGCGCGGGCGGAGACCGCGATACCTCGAAACGTATTTTGATGGGGCAAGCAGCGGCCGAAAACGCAGATGTGGTTTTTTTGACTGATGACAACCCGCGCACGGAAGATCCGGCGCTGATCCGCGCGATGGTGATGGAGGGTTGTCCCGAAGCGGTGAATGTCGGCGACCGGGCTGAAGCCATTCTGCGCGGCGTAGATGCGCTGGGACCGGGCGACACGCTGTTGATTGCTGGCAAGGGGCATGAAACCGGCCAGACCGTTGGCAATGATGTGCTGCCCTTCGATGATGTGGAACAAGCCTCGGTCGCGGTGGCTGCCTTGGAAGGACGACTGGCATGAGCCTCTGGACAGCTAAAGAAGCCGCCGCTGCCACTGGCGGCGAAGCACACGGCACCTGGTCCGTGTCCGGAGTCTCGATCGACACCCGCACCATCGAAGCTGGCGATCTATTCGTTGCTCTGAAAGCCGCGCGCGATGGGCATGAGTTTGTGGCGCAGGCGCTTGAGAAGGGTGCGGGTGCGGCGCTGGTCAGCCACGTGCCGGACGGTGTTTCATCAGACGCTCCGCTTTTGATCGTTGACGACGTTCTGTCCGCACTGGAAGACCTCGGACGCGCGGCCCGTGCCCGCACCAAAGCGCGTGTCGTGGCAGTGACTGGATCGGTTGGCAAAACCTCGACCAAGGAAATGCTGCGGGCTGTTTTGGAGCGTCAGGGCAAAACCCATGCCGCCGAGGCAAGTTACAACAACCACTGGGGTGTGCCTCTGACCTTGGCGCGGATGCCGGAAGACACCGAGTTCGCCGTGATCGAGATCGGCATGAGCAACCCCGGCGAGATCGAACCGCTGGCCTGCATGGCCCGCCCCCATGTTGCGATGGTTACAACAGTGGCGGCAGCACATCTCGAGGCGTTTGACGACTTGAACGGTATTGCACGCGAAAAGGGTTCTATCTTCAAAGGGTTGGAGCCCAATGGGATTGCGATCATCAATGGCGATCTGGACACGACCCCTGTGCTGCGCACGGCCGCAGAGGGGGTCGAGACACAAAGCTTTGGCGCGGATGCAGGCAACGATCATCACCTGACCCATGTGTCGCTGACACCGGACGCAACGATCTGCAAAGCTATGGTCGCCAGGCAGGAGCAGATGTTTAAAATCGCAACTGCGGGCCGCCACTTTGCAAGCAATGCACTGGCCGTTTTGGTTGCGGTACGTGCGCTTGGCGCGGACGAGACGTTAGCAGCCCGCGATATGACGCTTTGGCAGCCCCCAGTGGGACGTGGGACACGGGAAGAGATCCTGCTGGATGCCCCCGAAGGGCTGACCCTGACGCTGATCGATGATGCGTTCAACGCCAACCCGACCTCGATGGCAGCATCGCTTGAAGTATTGGCAACGATGACCCCTGTGGATGGCGTCGGCGCGATCCACAAGGGGCGGCGAATGGCCATTCTGGGCGATATGCTAGAGCTGGGGCCAGATGAGGCTGCACTACACGCCGGCATCGCGGATCTGTCCTTTCTGGCCGACATCGACGTCGTCCATTGTTCCGGGCCATTGATGAAATCTTTGTGGGATCGTCTATCAGGCGACCAGCAAGGGACTTACACAGAAACTGCAGATCAAATGGCTGCTCAGGTTCATAAACTAATCGACGCAGGCGATGTGGTTCTGGTCAAAGGCTCCAAAGGGTCGCTTGTGTCCAAAGCTGTTGACGCGATCCGCAAAATGAGCCAAGCGCAAGGTTAATAAGCAAAAGGGCCCTCTTTATGTTGTATTGGTTGACCGAGTTCTCGGATGGTGGCGATTTTTTCAACCTGTTTCGCTACATCACCTTCCGCTCGGGCGGGGCATTCTTTACCGCGCTGATTTTCGGCTTCATGTTTGGTCAACCATTGATCAACATCCTGCGCCGCAAGCAAGGTAAGGGGCAGCCAATTCGCGAAGACGGCCCCGAAAGCCATAAGGAAAAGCAGGGTACCCCGACCATGGGCGGTCTGCTGATCCTGTCAGCATTGCTGGTGGCCACGCTGATGTGGGCGCGCCTTGATAATCATTATGTGTGGATCACGCTGTTCGTGACCTATGGCTTTGGTTTGATTGGCTTTGCAGACGATTATGCAAAGGTATCAAAGAACAATACCGCAGGTGTATCAGGCAAGATCAGGCTGGGCATTGGGCTGGCAATTGCAGGAATTGCAGGCGTCTGGGCCTCAAGTGTGCATCCAGAAGCGCTTCAGTATCAACTGGCGTTTCCGGTCTTCAAAGACACACTTCTGAACATGAGCTATGTCTTCATCCCCTTCGTGATGATCGTAATCGTCGGGTCCGCCAACGCGGTGAACCTGACGGACGGGTTGGACGGGTTGGCCATCATGCCGGTGATGATCGCAGCAGGTACGTTGGGCGTGATCGCCTATGCGGTGGGCCGTGTCGACTTCACCGAATATCTGGACGTGCATTACGTGCCCGGAACCGGGGAACTGTTCGTCTTTACCTCGGCCTTGATCGGCGGGGGCTTGGGCTTTCTATGGTACAACGCGCCGCCCGCAGCTGTGTTCATGGGCGACACTGGTTCGCTGGCCCTTGGCGGGGCTCTGGGGGCTATCGCGGTCGCCACAAAACACGAGATCGTGCTGGCCATCGTGGGCGGGCTTTTCGTGGTCGAGGCACTCTCGGTTATCATTCAGGTGCTGTACTATAAGAAGACCGGCAAGCGCGTCTTCCTGATGGCGCCGATCCATCACCACTTTGAACATAAAGGCTGGCAAGAGCCGCAGATTGTGATCCGCTTTTGGATCATTTCTCTGATCTTGGCCCTGATCGGTCTGGCGACACTGAAGGTACGCTAAGTGCCACCAAAGACTTTCTAAACGCCCCGCCCATTCGGTGGGGCTTTTGTTTTTTGGTCAAACCCTTTAGCGATGTTTCAAGACGGATAGGAGGCTCGCATGATCCCTGCGAAAGGTTACGAAGGGCGCAAGGTTGCAGTTCTGGGGCTTGGGCGCTCAGGCCTTGCGACGGCCCATGCGCTGGAAGCGGGCGGGGCCGAGGCGCTGTGCTGGGATGATGGCCAAGAGGCCCGCGAGCGCGCCGAAGGGCAGGGGCTGATCCTGCATGACCTGAACAAGGGCAATGCGTGGGAAGATGTCGCGGCGTTGATCGTCAGCCCGGGCATTCCACATCTTTATCCCGAACCCAACAAGCTGATCGCGCGTGCGATGGAGGCAGGCGTGCCGGTCGACAACGACATTGGCCTCTTTTTCCGCAGCTTTGCCGATCAAGAATGGGACAATTTCGACACCCTGCCGCGCATCGTTGCGGTGACGGGATCAAATGGGAAATCCACCACCTCGGCCCTGATCCATCACGTGCTGGAACATGCTGGTAAGCCCACCCAGCTGGCTGGCAATATTGGGCGTGGTGTTTTAGACATCGATCCCGCCCATGATGGTGAAGTGGTGGTTCTGGAACTGTCGAGCTATCAAACCGATCTGGCCCGTTCGCTGACGCCGGATATCGCGGTGTTCACCAACCTGTCGCCCGATCATTTGGATCGTCACGGCGGCATGGGGGGATATTTTGCAGCCAAGAGACGCCTGTTTGCTGAAGGTGGGCCCGATCGCGCCGTTATCGGTGTGGACGAGGCTGAAGGCGCCTATCTGGCGGGGCAACTGTCCGAAGGCGCAGTGGATGACCGCGTGATCCGTATCTCGGTTGATCGTAAGCTTACTGGCCCCGGCTGGCAGGTCTTTGCACGCAAAGGATTCCTGTCAGAATACCGTAAGGGGCGTCAAATCGCTTCGGTCGATCTGCGCGCCATCAAAGGCTTGCCCGGCAGCCACAATCATCAGAACGCCTGCGCGGCCTATGCGGTCTGCCGATCCATCGGGCTGGCGCCTAAGGTGATCGAAGCTGCGTTCCACGCCTTCAAAGGGCTTCCCCATCGTTCCCAGCTGGTGGGCGAGAAAGACGGCGTTGCTTTTGTAAATGACAGTAAAGCCACCAATGTGGACAGCGCTCGTGCCGCCCTTGGGGCGTTCGACAACATCCGCTGGATTGCGGGTGGTTTGGGCAAAGATGGTGGGATCGAAGATCTGGCCGATGCGCTTGGCAACGTGAGCAAAGCCTATCTGATCGGTCATTCGGCGCGCGAGTTTGCCCTGCAACTTGGCGACGTCCCCTACGAGATCTGCGAGACGATGGAAAACGCGGTTACGGCTGCAGCTAAGGACGCCCAATCCGGCGACACAGTGCTGCTGGCCCCCGCTGCCGCCAGTTTCGACCAGTATCCGGATTTCGAAAAGCGGGGCGAGGATTTCACCCGTCTGGTTCAGGACCTCCTTCAGGATATGTGAGCGGTATCTGTATTCCGCGGTATGCTAAAAGACTCAAAAACCCCTTGTTATTAAGGGGTTGCAATGTGTCGCGTCTCTGTTACGACTTTGCGCTAAGGAGACACGCGCATGATGAATTTGACCGACCATCCGGGCCGTTATGACCTTGCGAACGAGCTGCACGCCCGTCCGTCGCCCGCGCTTTGCGCGCCGGGGACGGCGGTCTATCTGGCTATTAAACGTCCTGATAACGCGGCAAATCGGGATCGCGAGGCGGATCGCCAGCATCTGATTGCGCTTCTGGATCGGTTTGGTGCGCCGCACCCCAGCCCCGGGTCCAACCACTATTTTGGCGAAATCGGCCGATATCATCTGAAATGGGAACAACATAACGAGTTCGTTAGCTACACGGTCTTTAGTGACGGGATATCGTCGCGAGCGTTTGACCCGGCAGCCTTTGATGTCTTCCCAGATGATTGGCTGGCCAAGGCACCCGGAGATCGCATCACCTCGGCCCATATCCGAGTGCAGCAAATGCCGGGTACGGAAAAGGAAATGGACAAGCTGGTGCGCGAATGGTTCGTGTCGGAAAGCATTGCCTCGACTTGGGTGCTGGATCGGGCCGCGATGGTGGCAGGCGATTTCCGCATCGATCCCGCGGGCCATATGCGGTTTGTGGCTTTCATTTCTGAAGGAACCGGCAAACGACGAATTGGCCGGATCGTGCAGCGCCTATGCGAGATCGAGACCTACAAGACCATGTCGATGCTGGGCTTCCCGGTGGCGCGCGATATTCATCGTCAGCTGCGCAACGTGGATGGCGAACTGACCCATTTGGTTGGGGCGATGAAACGTGGTGATGAACCCGCCGAGGCAACGCTCAGCGAGCTGCTGTCCATCTCGGCCGATCTAGAAGAGCTGATGGCGTCGACCTCGTTCCGAATGGGGGCCACGCGCGCCTATGAGGCCATTTTGAATCAGCGCATTGGTGCGCTTCGAGAAGAGCGGTTCCGCGGCCGTCAGACATTGAGCGAGTTCATGATGCGCCGCTATGATCCCGCGATGCGCACGACGAAAAGTGCCGCGACGCAGCTTGATACCATGGCGGCCCGCGCTGCCCGCGCAGGCGAGCTGTTGCGCACCCGCGTCGATGTCGAGCGCGCCGAGCAGAACCAGGCACTTCTGGAAAGCATGGATGCCCGTGCCAAGGTGCAGCTACGACTGCAGGAAACGGTCGAAGGGCTGTCCGTCGTCGCGATCAGCTATTACGCGGTGTCGCTGGCAGGGTATCTGTTCTACCCGCTGGCAGGTGCGCTGAATATGTCCAAAGGGACGCTGACGGCGTTGCTTACACTGCCTGTGGTGCTTCTGGTGTGGCTGTCCGTACGTCGTATTCGGAAGTCACTTGGCCACTGACGCGTGCGTCGACACGGGCGGCCAGCCAAGCGCCTGCGATGATGGCCAAAAGCGCGATGGCTGCCGACGTGGACAGGGTTGCGACGCCCGAAAGGCCAGCACCAACGGTGCAGCCTCCAGCCAACACGCCGCCCATGCCCATCAGGACACCACCTGACAGATAGCGACCCATCTGGCCCGCGCCCTCGAATCCTTGCCATGCAAAGCGTCCAGCGATCAGGGCGGACAGGGCTGCGCCGAAGATGACGCCTCCGATCAGGCCTGTGCCGAAATTGCCGCCGACGGCGCTGGCAGCAGCGGTCCAAAAGAGCGTATCCGCCAGAGGTGCGGTGAAGGACAGGCTTTCCACGGCGATGGGGTCAAATTCATCCATCAGGACCAATCCGGTTCCCAGCCAGCCCAAGGGCACCAGTGCGCCAAGCAAAGCCGCTGGTACCAGAACGCGCAGCTTGGGACGAGCCTGCGCGACAAAGACAGCGGCCAAGACAAGGGGCAACAAGGCGCCAAGGGCTGGCAGGGAAGGGGCAGCGATTTCAACCGCCCCCAGGGAGTTTCTAAGCGGCGCAAATACGCCTTTCATGGTAGCAAGTGCGGCCAGCGCGGCCACGCCTAGCACGATGATGGCGCGCAAGTTGCCGGACGAACCAAGGACAACCAGACGTGATAGGCAACCGCGCGTCAGAACCATTCCGGCTCCGAACATCAGGCCACCTACGACAAGCGACAGGATCGGAAGGGTCGGGGCGTGAAAACGATGGTCTGCGAAACTGATCCAGCCCGCCCAAACCGCGCCTTGCGTTCCGATCACGGCGACAGCCAAAGCAGTCAGCCAAACGGCCAGCGCCTGACGACCTTCAATGCCCGCACCGATCACTCCACGGCGAAGACAAAAGCGAGTGATCTCGGCCAGAATGCCAAAAGCCGCACCAAGGCCTAGCCCGAACAGAATCGAGGCAGTGCGTGGTGTCAGGGTCTCAAAGCCAAAGGTCTCAAACATCTTCACGTCTCCGCATTTGGGAATATGTTCCATCTGGCGCGAGTGATTGCGTTGCGCAAGCGTTGTAGCGGCTTTGAATTGGTGTTGTGGTGGGAATAATTTCCGATTCTTTGGGGGCGATAGGACGATTGACCTATCGTGACGCGCTCAGCGGTAAGACGGACCAAGGCAGAGGCGCCGTTGCTCGGTTTGTCCTTATTTGCGCCCACTGCCGCCGCGCGGGTCCAACGCATCGCGCAGCCCGTCGCCAAGGTAATTGGCGCACAGAACGGTCAGCGTGATCATCAACCCCGGCCAGATCGCGCGGGCGGGTGTCAGCGTCAGATACTCGGTACCGTCAAACAACAGCCGTCCCCATGTGGGATGGTCCGGCGGAAAGCCGAGCCCCAGAAAGCTAAGCGCGCTTTCGGTGATGATGGCATTGGCCAAGCCAAGCGTGGCCGAGACGATGATCACCCCCATCGCGTTAGGCAGGATGTGCCGCTGGATCAGGCCCCAAGGGCGTAGGCCGAGCGCGGTGGCGGCTGTGACGAACTCGCGTTTCTTCAAGGCCAGCACTTCGGCGCGGAGAATGCGGGCGGTTTGCATCCAACTGGTCAGGCCAATCATCGCAACGATCAACAGGAAAATCCCAGCCTCGGCCCCAAAGAGCGCGCGCAGGCTATCACGCCACAGCATGATCGTGACCAGAAGCAGGGGCAGAACGGGCAGGGCCAGAAATAGGTCGGTTAGGCGCATCAGGGGGGCATCTAGCCATCGGACCATGCCTGCCAGAATGCCAACCGCTGCCCCGATCACCACGGACAATGCCATGGCGACAATGCCTACCAAAAGTGTGACGCGCCCGCCTTGCAGCATGGCGGCGAACAGATCGCGGCCAAGGTGGTCGGTGCCCATCGGGTGCGACAGGCTGGGTCCAAAGTTGCGGGCGGTGACGTTGATCTGCCCCGCTGTATGGGGCCACAGAAGTGGCCCGATCAGGACGGCAAAGAGGATAAGCACCAGCAGCACTCCACCAATGACCGCACCTTTGTGCCGTCGAAATCGTCTCCAAAACCCGTTGGGTGGGACGCTAATGATGGACAGGTCAGTCATAGCTGATCCTTGGATCCAGCAGGCCATAGGCGATGTCGGCCAGAAGGTTGAACACCACGATGAGGACGGCGAACAGGAAGGTCAGTGTCTGCACCACGGGCAGATCTCCGCTTTGGATCGAGGAAATCAAAAGCTCTCCGATCCCGTTGATCTTGAAAATCTGCTCGGTGATGATCGTGCCTGCCAGAACTTGCGGGATGCCCAAGGCGATCACAGTCACAACCGGCAAAAGCGAGTTTCGTGCCACATGGGCCAATATCACGCGCGGTTCGGACGCCCCTTTCGCGCGGGCGGTGCGGACATAGTCATGGTGCAGGTTTTCCAGCATCGACGCACGCATATAGCGGCTGATTTGCGCTGCGTTATATAGCGCAAGGATGGTGACCGGCATAACCATTTGGCGCAGTTGGGCCATAAAGCTGTCCCATCCGGTGACGGCCAAAGTCGTGTCATAGACCGACGGAAACCAGTTCAGTTTCACCGCGAAGATCACGATCATCACGACGCCCAGAAAGAAGGACGGAACCGAGTAACCGATCATCGACACGAAGCTGCCCAGATGGTCGAACCAGCCGTGCTGACGATAGGCAGAGTAAATGCCGACGGGTAAAGCAATGGCGATGCCCAGAATATAGGACAGTCCGACGACCCAAAGTGTCTGGGGCAGGCGATCCGCGATCAGCTCGACCACCGGCGCGCGCGACGCCCAGCTTAAGACGCGCAAGCGGTCCGGATCCCCGAAGCTGAGGCCCGTGAGGTCGGACAGCCAGTTCAGCGGTTCATGAATGAAAAACTGTTTGCACCACAGAAGATAGCGGGTCAGCAGCGGATCTCCGATCCCCAGTGCCTCGCGCAGTTGGGCGCGGGTTTCGGCAGGGATCGACATTGGCAGATTGGCAGTAGGGTCGTTGGGGGCCATATCCATCAACAGGAAAATGGCGAAGCTGATGAAAATCAGCACCGGAACCGAGAAAACAAGCCTGCGCAAACAATAGGTTAACATGAGCGGTAGACGGCCTTTGGTTCCGTGACGCGGCCTGAAATCAGCCGCGCCCCCAGTCTAGCGGTCTTACTTGGCGCGGGTCCAGTCCGCGATGTTCCAAAGTTCGCTGTCCCAGACATTCATCCGCACACCTTCAAGCGAGTTGGCGTGGGCCGATACCTCGCCACGATGCACCAGCGGGATCAGTGCACCCGCCTGCATCAGCATGTCATTCAGCTGTTTCGAGATCTCGATCCGCTCGTCGATATCCACCGTGTTGCCAAGTTTGGCCAGCAAGGCGTCATAGCCGGGATTGCAATAGCGCGGCACGTTCATGCCCGCCCAACCGTTCTCTGGTGTTGGGATTGCCGCGCAGGCCCAGTTGTTCAAATAGGGCTCGGGGTCGTTGCCGGGGAAGAAGTTGGTGAACATTTCCAGATCGGCATAGAACTTCTGATAGGTGTCCGGGCTGGACTGGTCGCCACCAAAGAAGACCGAAGGTGCGATGGCACGCAGTTCGGTCGCGATGCCTATCTCAGCCCACCACGCTTTCAACAGGTCCTGCGTAGTCTGACGCACAGGGTTGACCGAGGTTTGGTAAAGCAGCGCTATCGGCACGCCATCTTTGTCGCGGATACCGTCGCCATCGCTGTCAGTCCAACCGGCTTCGTCCAGAAGCGCGCGCGCGGCGTCCAAGTTTTGGGTCAAGCAGATGTCGTTCGCGCCCGACGCATATATGGCGGGGGCGGCGAGCACGTCACAAGTTGAGCGGCCCGCATCGCCATAGGCAATGCCAATCAATGTATCGCGGTCGATTGCCAGAGAAAGAGCTTTAGTAACCCGCGGATCGGAAAGGAAGGGATGCGCGCCGCCATCGCGGGTTGAGCGTGCGTCGCCCAGATCAGCTGCCGGATCGGTCAGGTTGACCTGCAAACGCTCCACGGCCGTTCCAAAGGACGATACCACTTGACCTTTGCCAGCGGATTTCATGTTGGCCAGAACTTGCGGATCCAGTTGAAGGTTCCATGCATAGTCAAATTCGCCGGTTTCGAGCACGGCGCGGGCGGCGCCAGACGCGTCGCCTCCGCCCTTCAGTGTTACCTTGGAAAAGCCGGGTTTATCTGCGTCGCGATAATGGGGGTTGATGTCATAGCTCACCACGTCTCCCGGTTTGAAATCGGTGATCTGGTAGGGGCCAGTGCCGATGGGCGCGAGGTTTTGGGCCGAGCAGTTCAGGGCATTCGCCCCCATGCAATCGGCGAACTGAGCAGCTTGCAGAACTGGAACTTCAAGGCCAACGAAAGGCGCATAGGGATAGGGCTTAGGTTTTGTAAAGCTGATCTTCACCGTATGAGCATCCAGCGCCTGAACCTGCGCGATATCGGTGAACTTCGCTGTCATCTGACAGCCGCTTTCAGTGTCCATGCAATAGTTGGCCGTAAAGACCACATCATCTGCCGTGAAGTCGCTGCCGTCAGCCCATTTGATCCCCGGCTTTAGAGCCCACGTGATCGACTGCAAGTCGGAAGAAATGCCGCCATTTTCCAAAGTCGGGATTGATTGGGCTAGCCACGGTACCATCATACCGGTCTCATCATGGCGGGCCAGAGGCTCCAAGACCAACGACGCAGGCTCGGAATCCTTGGGGCCGGATGCAAGGTAGGGGTTTAGAAGTGTCGGGGCCTGCCAATAGATCAGGTTCAGATCCCCCTGCGACCCGCGCTCGGCATAGGCGGCGGATGAAAGGACGGAAACACTCAGTGTTGCCAAGGTTATGCGTTTGTAAACAGCAGACATTTTTGGTCGGATCCCTAGGTAATTCGGCAAGCCACCCCTGCTGAAGAAGGGCATATGGCAGTGCAAACTCGACTGTTTGTGGCAGAAAACAAACTCAACACCGGTGTCGCGCGCCGCCAAACCTGTGAGTATTATGACACTGTATTACAGTCCAGTTGCAAGGGGGGGCAGGCAGGTTTCTTTGATTTCCCCATGCTGTTGCTTTTCTAATCTTGATAGAATTCAATGGTATACGGGGCAAAAAAATCGATGGCCCGATGATTTTGGCGTCGAGAAACACTGGCGCAGGTCCCTTGAGCCTTCATAGGTTTCTGGGCATTGTCACCTGTACTACGTCATTGCCGCGATACCCCATACAGAAAAGGATGATCCTTTGCCGATCCGAAACCGTTTTGCCGAGCTTCACGAGGACATCACCGCGTGGCGTCAGGATTTTCATAAACATCCCGAACTGCAGTTCGACACTCATCGCACGGCGGGCATCGTGGCCGAAAAACTGCGGGAATTTGGCTGCGATGAGGTTGTAGAAGGTGTCGGGCGCACGGGTGTCGTTGGTGTGATCCGTGGGCGAAAGACAGAATCAGGCAAAGTGGTTGGTTTGCGCGCGGATATGGATGCGCTGCCGATACTCGAAGCGACAGGTCTGGATTATGCCTCGGTCACGCCGGGAAAAATGCATGCCTGCGGGCACGATGGTCACACGGCGATGTTGTTGGGCGCGGCTCAATACTTGGCTGAAACCCGTAATTTTGATGGCACATGCGTTGTAGTTTTTCAGCCTGCCGAAGAAGGTGGGGGCGGTGGACGCGTCATGTGTGAAGACGGTCTGATGGAACGCTTCGGTGTGCAAGAGATTTACGGAATGCACAATTGGCCCGGTCAGCCCTTAGGCGCGTTTGCGATCCGGCCCGGTCCGTTCTTTGCCGCGGCCGACCTTTTGGATATTCAGTTCATCGGACGGGGTGGGCACGCGGCCAAACCCCATGACACGATTGATCCTGTTGTGATGGCTGCACAGGCTGTGACCGCGCTTCAGACCATCGCGTCGCGCAATGCGGATCCGACGTTGCAGGTGGTTGTGTCGATCACATCGGTCGAGACATCTTCGACCACGTTCAATGTGATCCCGCAGTCGGTGCATTTGAAGGGTACCGTACGTACCCTGTCACCCGAGATCCGCGATCTGGCCGAGACGCGCATTTCCGAGATCTGCAACGGGATTGCAGCGACCTTTGGCGGCGAGGCTAAGGTCCGGTACGAGCGGAACTATCCGGTGATGGTGAACCACGACGCTGAAACAGATTTCGCGGCCGAGGCTGCCCGCAAAGTGTCGGGCGAATGCGCCGATGCCCCCTATGTCATGGGGGGCGAGGATTTTGCATTCATGCTGGAAGAGCGCCCCGGCGCTTATATCCTTGTGGGAAACGGGGACACCGCGATGGTTCATCATCCCGAATACAATTTCAATGACGAGGTGATCCCGCAGGGCTGCTCATGGTGGGCAGAGATGGCGGAAAGCCGGATGCCGATTGGCTGAGATGCTGTTGGGGGAGGGGCTTTGCCCCTCGGCCCTTTCGGGCCTCACCCCAGGATATTTTTGGTAAAAAAATGAGGGCGTTATCCGCCCGTATGGTTCATGTGTCTGATCGTCTGGCCGCGGATTTCCTGACGGCTATAGTCAAAATCATGGCCCTTGGGTTTGCGTCCAATGGCGGCGTGGATGGCGTCGATCAGCACCGTGTCGCTTTCTGATGATCTCAGGGGCGCGCGCAGGTCCGACATGCCGTCATGGCCCAGACAGGTATAAAGCTGACCGGTGCAGCTCATCCGGACACGGTTGCAGCTTTCACAGAAATTATGGGTCATCGGCGTGATAAACCCGATTTTCTGCCCGGTTTCATTGACGCGCACGTAACGGGCTGGACCGCCTGTATTGTCGTCCACATCGGTCAGGGTCAGCTGGGTTTCGAGATGCTGGCGCAGCTGGGTCAGGGGCCAATATTGGTCTAACCGATTTTCTTCGCCCATATCGCCCATGGGCATGACCTCGATAAAGGTCAGGTCCATGTCCTTTTGGGCGCACCATTCGGCTAGGGCGAAAACCTCGTCATCATTGAAACCTTTCAAGGCCACCGCGTTGATCTTGACGCGCAGACCTGCGTTCTGTGCGGCGTCTATTCCACGCAGGACCTGAGGAAGGCGGCCCCATCGGGTGATCTTGGCAAATTTGTCTTCGTCCAACGTATCCAGAGAAATGTTGATCCGTCGCACGCCCGCCTTGAACAGATCATCGGCAAAGCGATGCAGCTGTGACCCATTGGTAGTCAGGGTCAATTCGTCCAGTGCGCCGCTGTCCAGATGCCGCCCCATGGCGTCGAAGAAGCCCATGATTCCCTTGCGGACCAGCGGCTCTCCGCCGGTGATGCGCAGCTTACGCACGCCAAGCCCGATGAAGGCAGAACATAGACGATCGAGTTCTTCGAGCGTCAGCAGGTCCTTTTTGGGCAGAAAAGTCATGTTCTCTGCCATGCAATAGGTGCAGCGGAAATCGCACCGGTCAGTTACGGACAGGCGCAGATAGGTTACCGGGCGGTGAAAGGGGTCAACAAGCTTGGGCGTTTCCATGCGACGAACCTAAGGGCGGGCGAAGCTACGCGCAAGTCACGGCCGCGTCATTTCAACCGTTGAAAGCGTCGGAGATTTGCGCCAGTTTGCCTGTATGAAACAGCTTATTATTCTTTCCGCCGCCTGTCTTGCCGTCACGGGATGTGCCGGCGTGGACATGAACAATCTTCTGCCGTCGCCGCCCCATTTGCGTCAGGAGCCGGTTGGACCGGCCGTGACCCCGAATGCGCCTCCGGCTGATGCGACCACCGCGGATGAATTTGATACATCAACCGAGGACGATCGCGTGGCCGCTCTGGCGCCTGCACCCACTCCTGCGGGTGCACTGGGTACAACGGTTGCCAATCTAGGCGACCCAACTATTCCAGGCTTCTGGGTCGAAACGCCACTTGTTAGCAGCGAGACCGAGGGCCGGGTTCAATCCAAGGCCACAGGGCGCACGGTAAAGGTGACGTTGAGACCTACCTCGACGGGGGGCAGCCGGATCTCGATCTCTGCGCTTCAACTTTTGGATTTGGATCTGTCTGGACTGCATGAACTGGTGGTCTTCGGGTCGTGAGCTCGATAACTGATGCGGCGTGGCTTGAACTTGGCCGCGCCCGCAAACTTGTGTCGCCATGTGGGACGTGGCAGGACATGCGTGCCGTGTTTCAGTGGGATATCCCCGAGCATTTCAACATCGGTGAACGTTGCTGTGACAGCTGGGCTGCGATAGATTCAAACCGGATTGCGCTGACCCATGTGCACGAAGATGGCAGTTCCGAGGATTGGAGCTTTGGGCGCCTGAAAGAGGCCTCGGACCGATTTGCAACCGTGCTTCACGATGCGGGGTTGGGCAAAGGTGATCGGATTGCGGTGTTGCTGGGGCAGGGGCCAGAGGTTCTGATTACCCATTTTGCGGCTTACAAGCTGGGCGCAGTGGTTTTGCCGCTGTTTACGCTCTTTGGAGCGGATGCTTTGGCCTATCGTCTATCAGATAGCGGCGCAAAGCTGGTGGTCACAGACCCCGACAATATGACGAAACTGTCTGAGATCCGCCCGGAACTGCCCACGCTACAGGCGGTCTTCTCGGTCAAGCCCTGTGAAGGTGCCGAAGATATGTGGCGGGCGTTGGAGGCGGCGCATCCGCTTGTCGATCCTGTCAACACGCTGGCCGAAGACCCGGCGGTGATGATCTATACCTCTGGCACGACTGGCCCACCCAAAGGGGTGCTGCACGCCCATAGGTTTCTTCTGGGCCATCTTCCCTGTGTCGAAAACTTTAACGAGGATTTTCCACAGGCGGATGACAAAGGCTGGACGCCTGCGGATTGGGCATGGATCGGCGGCCTTATGGATCTAGCACTACCGTTTCTGTATTACGGCGTGCCCATCGTCAGCCACCGCATGCGTAAGTTCGATGCCGAAGTTGCGTATCGCCTGATGGCGGATCACAGGCTGCGCAATCTGTTCATGCCGCCAACCGCGCTGAAGCTGCTGCGACAGTCGGATGCAATGCCCAAGGGTGTCGACATCCGATCCATCGGGTCAGGCGGCGAAAGCCTTGGGGCGGGATTGCTTGACTGGGCCGACGAAGCGCTGGGCGTGAAGATCAACGAGTTCTACGGCCAGACCGAATGCAATCTGGTCCTGTCCTCGGTCGCTGGTGCGATGGAGGTCAAACCCGGCAGCATGGGGCAACCCATTCCCGGTCATGAGGTGACGCTGCTGGCTGACGATGGTTCATCCGTTGAGCCGGGCGAGATGGGCGAGATCTGTGTGAAAGCACCTGATCCGGTGATGTTCCTGTGCTATTGGAACCTGCCTGAAAAGACACGCGACAAGTTTCACGATGTGGACGACGTCAAATGGTTACGCACCGGAGATTTGGCGACCCGCGACGCTTCGGGCTATTTCACCTTTGCAAGCCGCGACGACGACGTGATCACCTCGGCAGGTTATCGCATCGGGCCGAGCGAGATCGAGAACTGCCTGATGACTCATCCTGACGTCACCATGGCGGCCGTGATTGGCGTGCCAGACCCTCTGAGAACCGAAGCAGTCAAGGCGGTAGTGGTTTTGAAGGACGGGAGCTCGTGCGGGGGAATGGAAGAGGCGTTGATACAGCTGGTCCGTGATCGGATCAGCCCTCATGTGGCCCCTCGGAGTGTCGAATTTGTGGATCATCTTCCCATGACGGCCACGGGCAAGATCATGCGGCGTGAGCTGCGAGGCTGATAGTCGATCGCGACCGGTCCGGAGTGGCGCCCCAAGTGGTGTAAAGCGATGTCTACGTCGATGTGCCGGCTGGTTTGTGTGGGCGTCCCTCCTGTGCAATGCTCGGCATAGTTTCAGATAAATCTACTATGGAAGGGTCGCATTGGATCTCCGTCACTTGCCCATCCTTGCCGCGATATGTGTCGCTTTGCCAGGTGCACTGCCGGGACTGGCAGAGCAACACGCCTGCAAAGAGATGGCTGTCGAAGTCAGTTCTGGTGATCGCACCACGAACCGAGAGGTCTGCAAGGCAGCACGCATAGCCTCTAAACTTTTCGCGTCATGCGCGCTTCCGGATCTGCTGCGCGTAGTTCAGCTGGAGCTTGTGGAAACGCTTCCTGAGGGATGTAATGCTCAATATCACTGCGGCGAAAGCAGGGTCGAAGTGCTGACCCCATCGGCAATGTCTCATCACCGCAGCAAGAACGGTGCGTTCAGTTTTGTTGACGACGAGGTGTTCTTCAGAAGTGTTGTCGTCCACGAACTGGCACATGCGGTAATGGACCCGGTGCCGTGCCCATTTGACGACTGTATCGTTGCCGACGAATACATCGCTTATGCAATGCAGGTGATGTCGCTTCCCCCATCCCTGCAAGAGAAGTTCGGAGAAAGCCCGGACGCGGGCCAGCCTATTTCTCGTGATGCGCTGTCCGAACTGATGCTGTTCATGTCCCCGGACGGGTTCGCGCAAGATGTCTGGGCGCATCTGAGGCAACGCCCGGATGCCTGCGAATACATCGGCAAAGTGGCCACCCGAGACATCTTGCTGGATCGCGAACGGTTCGACAGCGACTAGCTTGGTCAGTCTTCGTCAGTTTGCGGCTGATCGTCCCGCTTTCGGCCCCAGCTTTCCTCGCGCAATCTCCGCTTCTCGGCCCGCCACTTGTCCTTGGCTTCTTTCTGAAGCTGGGCAGGGGGAGGCAGATGCTTGCGCGCTTCTTTCAGGGCGAAAGGCTGTAGGGTTTTGGCATGCGGTTTCAGGAACGCGCGGGCACGATCCGGGTCATGCTTTGACAAATCGCGCACCCACCAAGCGACGGCCTTCTGGATGAACCATTCCGGATCACTGACATAGCTGTCCGCCCAGCTCAACACGCGATCCCGAATGGCGATATCTTCGTCCTTCGGATTGTTTTGCTTGGTCCACGGCAGGGTAATCACCAGGGCCGCGCGACGGGTCCACATGTGGTCGGACGTGGCCCATTTTTCCACGGCATCAAGGCGTGACGGGTCGGCGACCAGACGTTTCTGCCCGGCCATGCAAACGTGATCGGCGATGGCCCAACTGTCGAAATCCGGAACCCAACTTTGGATCAAATCCCACACAGCGTCATCGGGACGGATACGCGCCTGCGTCAGCAGTTTCGCAGCGGCGATCCGGGCTTCAAACACATCGGTTTTCCAAAGCTGATCGGCCAGCGCCACGCGCTCGTCGACGGAAAGCGACTGACGCCACTCTTTCGTCAGATCATTCAACGCCGGGTTCGGGATGCCCCAAACCTCGCGGGTTTGTTTGTGATAGGCTTTCTGCCCTTCGGCGCGGCCCGGTTCGATCTGGGCCTTCAGCGCGGCCAGCGCGTCGTCAAGTGTCATTCTACGGTCACCGATTTGGCAAGATTGCGGGGTTGGTCCACATCTGTACCCTTTGCGATGGCCGTATGATAGGCCAAAAGCTGTGCGGGAACCGCGTAAAGGATTGGTTGGATCAGCTCGGGTGCTTCAGGCATGGCAAGGGTTTGCCAGACACCGCTGCCAGCCTCTTCAGCTGCACGAATGTCCGAGACCAGAACCACGCGACCACCGCGGGCCATGACTTCTTGCATGTTGGACACGGTCTTGTCGAACAGCCCGTCATGGGGCGCCATGACAACTGTGGGTGTTGCCTTATCGACCAGCGCGATGGGCCCGTGTTTCAGTTCGCCCGACGCATAGCCTTCGGCGTGGATGTAGCTGATTTCCTTAAGTTTCAGCGCGCCTTCCAATGCCAGTGGGAACATCTGCCCACGGCCAAGGAACAGGACGTCGCGTGCCTCGGCCAGTTTGCTGGCGATCTCTTTCGTGGCGGCGTCGATGGTCAGCGCGTGGCTCATTAACCCCGGCAGTTGGCGCAGCTCGGACAGGCGTTGGGCCAGTCCCGCATCATCCAAATGTCCACGATCGTGAGCGGCCTTCAATGCCATGATGGCAAAGCTGGTCAGCTGGCACGTGAAGGCCTTGGTCGAAGCAACGGACACTTCGACGCCTGCTTGGATTTCCACGGCCACATCGCTTTCCCGCGCAATCGAGCTTTCGGGCACGTTGACCAGTGAGACGACCTTGTCGACTTTACCCGTCGAATAGCGCAGAGCAGCCAGCGTGTCGGCGGTTTCGCCTGACTGGCTGACAAACAGGCCAATGGTTTTTGGCGCGAAGGGGGCTTCGCGATAGCGGAACTCCGAGGCGACGTCGATGTCGACAGGCAGGCGTGCGTATTGTTCAAACCAGTACTTCGCGACCAGCCCGGCATAATAAGCCGTGCCGCAGGCCACGATAGACAGGCGATCTACGTCTGCGAAGTCAATCCCGCCCAGATCCATGGTGATCTTGTCGCCAGATACATAGGCTTCCAAAACCTTGCCAACCACGGTGGGCTGTTGGGCGATTTCTTTCGCCATATAGTGCTTATAGCCGTCTTTCTCGATCCGGGCAGCGTCCAGCTTCACCTGCTTCATTGGCCGGTTGGCGCGGCGCCCTTCGGCATCAAAGATCTCGGCCCCGTCGCGGGTGATAACGGCCCAGTCGCCTTCTTCCAGATAGGTGATTTTGTCCGTCATGGGGGCCAGCGCAATGGCGTCCGAGCCCACGAACATTTCGCCGTCGCCATGGCCGATGGCCAAGGGGCTACCTTTACGGGCGGCGATCATCAGGTCGTCTTCGCCATCAAACAGGAAACACAGTGCGAAAGCACCGTCGAGCCGTGCCAGAGTGGCCTCGACCGCCTCTTTCGGGGTCTTTCCCTGAGCGACATAGCTTTGCGCCAGAAGGGCAACGGTTTCGGTGTCGGTTTCGGTCGAAAACTCCAGCCCTTCGGCGGCAAGCTTTTCGCGCAGCTCGCGGAAATTCTCGATAATACCGTTGTGTACCACGGCAACGTTGCCTGCGCGGTGCGGGTGGGCGTTGTCGGTGGTTGGCGCACCGTGGGTTGCCCAGCGGGTGTGACCAATGCCGGATTTTCCGGCGAGCGGATTGTGTACCAGCGTGTCGGACAGGTTTACCAGCTTGCCGACGGCCCGCCGCCGATCCAATTGGCCTTTGGCATCAATCGTTGCAATGCCTGCGCTGTCATAGCCGCGATATTCGAGCCGTTTCAGAGCCTCGACAAGAATTGGCGCTGCTTCGTGATTGCCCAGAACCCCTACAATACCACACATTTTCAGGATCCTTTCTGGCGTCTGGCCTTGGCGGCCTTTAACTTTTCAAACAATTTAATCGCTAGGCCCGGCTTGATCTCGATCTTGGCACGACCGACGGCCATGGCCCCAGCAGGTACGTTTTTTGTTACCACCGTACCGGTGGCGGTCATCGCTTCGTCCCCAACAGAAACGGGGGCGACAAGGCAAGTGTTGGACCCGATGAAGGACCGCGCGCCAATGTCAGTATGGTGTTTCGAGACGCCATCATAGTTGCACGTGATGGTCCCCGCGCCGATATTCGCGCCTTCACCCACGCGCGCATCGCCCACGTAAGACAGGTGGTTCACCTTGGCGCCTTCTTCGATCTGGGCGTTCTTGATTTCGACAAAGTTGCCGATCTTGGCGTGTTCAGCCAGTTCTGCACCCGGGCGCAGACGGGCATATGGGCCGACAACCCCGCCGCGCGAGACGTGGCACCCTTCCAGGTGCGAGAACGCACGGATGCGGGTTTCGCTTTCGACTGTCACGCCAGGGCCGAAGACCACGTTGGGTTCCACCACCGTGTCGCGTCCGATCACCGTATCATGCGAAAAATAGACTGTGTCTGCCGCGACTAACGTTACACCATTTTCCAGCGCCTCATTGCGGGCGGTGGCTTGGAAAACCTCTTCTGCTGCGGCCAGTTCCGCACGAGAATTGATGCCCAGCGTCTCTGCTTCGTCACAGGTGACGACACGGGCCGTCAGGCCGTTGCTGCGGGCCACTTCCACGATGTCGGTCAGATAGTACTCGCCCGATGCGTTGTCGTTGCCGACGCCGTCGATCAGGTCGAAAAGGACTTGAGCCTTCGCGGCAACAACTCCACTGTTACAAAGCGTTACGGCACGTTCTTCATCTGATGCGTCTTTGAATTCTACAATGCGCTCTAAGGCATCGTCCTTCACGATCAGGCGACCATAGCGGCCCGGGTCAGCAGCCTTGAAACCCAGCACGACCACATCGGCCCCAGACGCGCGCTCGGCCGCCATGGCTTCCAGCGTCTCAGTGCGAATGAATGGTGTATCTCCGTATAGAACAATCGCGTCCCCGTCGAACCCGTCCAGTGCAGGGCGGGCTTGTGCGACGGCATGACCAGTGCCCAGCTGTTCTTCTTGCACGGCGATAGTAATATCGGGATCCAGATCGGCGGCAGCTTTGCCCACCATCTCGGCGCCGTGGCCAACGACCAGCACAGCGCGTTCGGGCTGAAGGGCCGCGCCCGAAGCCAACGCATGCGCAAACAGCGGTGCACCCGCCACTTCATGCATCACCTTGGGAAGGTCTGAATTCATCCGTGTTCCCTTGCCAGCGGCAAGGACAATCAGGGCTGTTGCCATGTCGATCTGCTCTTTCAATTCCTTTTGGCCCGTTTTACCCCTTGAGGCGAGGCTCGCAAGGGAAACCGGTTCAATTAACCTTACGCGAGGTTACAGACTTCGGCGGGGAATTGCCAAAGAAGGATTGAGGGAATGACGCAGGGCAACGGAAAACGCACGGTGATCTTTGATCTGGATGGCACGCTGGCGGACACGTCGGGTGACCTGATCGCTGCCGCAAATGCATGTTTTGAAGAGCTGGGGCATGGCGCGCTACTGGATCCGGTGGCCGATGCGCTGACCGCGTTTCACGGCGGGCGGGCAATGCTGCGCCTTGGGTTCGAAAGATTGAACGGTACCGCAGACGAGGTCGACGTGGATCGCGAGTTTCCAAACCTGCTGACCGCCTATGAGGCCGATATCGATCGGCACACCGTGATCTATCCCGGTACGATGGAGGCCGTGGAACGGCTGCATGTCGCGGGCTATGCGGTCGGGATCTGCACGAACAAACCCGAGGGGCTGGCGCGACTTCTATTGACCCGTTTGGGCATTTTGGACAGGTTCACATCGCTGATCGGCGCCGACACTTTGCCCACGCGCAAGCCCGATCCAGCGCCATTTGTGGCCGCAGCTTTACAGGCTGGCGGGGATCCGGCGCGCGCCCTTTTGGTGGGCGATACCTTCACCGACCGCGAGACCGCGCGAGCTGCAAATGCACCCTGTATTCTTGTGGGGTTCGGTCCCGAGGGGCCGGGTGTGGCGCGGTTAGAGCCCGAGGCAATGCTGAACCATTATGATGATCTGGACGACACGGTCGCACGGCTGATTGGCTAATCCCGTCCATTGACCTTACCACTGGGGCTACGCACTCTACGACCATGACACAGCGATTCACCGGAAATTTCACCCAGCAAGAGCCCATTCCTGACGAGGGGATCGAGGCAGCCATGGAGGTTCTGCGCCACGGGCGTCTGCACCGCTATAACGTGGCCGAGGGCGAGACCGCACATGCGGCCTTGCTGGAACAGGAATTCGCGGCGCAGATGGGATCGAAATATGCGTTGGCCGTGTCCTCGGGTGGGTATGCGATTGCGACGGCTCTACGTGCCGTGGGCGTCGAGGCCGGCGATCGCGTTCTGACCAACGCCTTCACGCTGGCCCCGGTGCCCGGCGCGATTGCGTCCCTTGGTGCGAATCCGGTTTTCGTTGGTGTGACCGAAGCGCTGACCATTGATCTGGACCATCTGGCGCAGCTGGTGGCCGAGACGGATGCGCCGCGTGTGCTGCTGCTGTCCCATATGCGCGGACATATCTGTGACATGGACCATTTGATGCAGATCTGCGACGGGGCAGGGGTCACGGTGATCGAGGACTGTGCCCACACGATGGGCGCGCGCTGGAACGGCGCCCTGTCCGGACGGCACGGGGCGATGGCGGCCTATTCGACCCAGACCTATAAGCATGTGAATTCGGGCGAGGGCGGGTTGCTGATCTCGGACGATCCCGACCTGATGGCCCGCGCGATCATCCTGTCGGGCAGCTATATGCTGTATGAACGCCACCTTGCGGGACCGCCACCCGAGGCGTTCGAGAAGGTGAAATACATCACCCCCAATATCTCGGGTCGGATGGACAATCTGCGGGCGGCAATCCTGAGGCCACAGCTGGCAAAGCTAGATGAACAAAGCGCGGCGTGGAATGCACGTTATCGCGTGGTGGAAGAGGGGCTGCGCAACACGCCGGGCCTGACGGTGATCGAACGGCCTGCGGCGGAAGAGTATGTCATGTCCTCGTTCCAGTTCCTGCTTTTGGATTGGTCAGAAGACGCCGTGACCGAGGTTGTCGCGCGCTGCGCAAAGCGCGGTGTCGAGCTGAAATGGTTCGGCGGCGCGGAGCCTGCGGGCTTTACCAGCCGCTATGACAGCTGGCGTTATGCTGACACGCCTAAATTGCCCAAGACCGACCGGATCCTGAAAGGTATTCTGGACCTGCGCCTGCCACTGACCTTCACGCTGGACGATTGCGCGCTGATTGCGCAGATCATCCGTGACGTGGTCGGGCGGGTGCATCAGGCAGGCTGAGCCCCTCAAACATCAGACAGAATTCGAGGCCCGCGCGCGTTGTGACGCTGCGTGAATTTGTGCGTGTATTGACGCGAATCGAGCTTTCGGCGCATTAACTGAACAAGTGTTCAATAATGCGATCCAGAATATCTGATCCGGAAGGAAGCCGCCATGTTCAACAACTCTATGAATTTCGACCTGGGCGAAGACGTCAACGCAATCCGCGAGATGGTGCACCGCTTTGCACAAGATCGGATCAAGCCGATTGCGGCTGAGGTTGATGCGAAAAATGAATTCCCCAACGAGTTGTGGAAAGAGTTTGGAGAGCTGGGCCTGCTGGGTGTCACCACGCCGGAAGAATACGGCGGGTCGGACATGTCCTATCTGGCGCATGTGATCGCAGTGGAAGAGATTGCCCGCGCCTCGGCTTCGGTGTCGCTGTCTTACGGCGCACACTCGAACCTCTGCGTGAACCAGATCCGTCGCAACGCGACGGACGAACAGAAAGCGAAATATCTGCCAAAGCTGTGTTCGGGTGAGCATATCGGTGCACTGGCTATGTCGGAAGCAGGCGCTGGTTCGGACGTTGTGGGCATGAAGCTACGTGCTGAAAAGCGCAACGGCTATTACGTGCTGAACGGCACCAAGTTCTGGATCACCAACGGCCCGGATGCGGACACACTGGTCGTCTACGCCAAGACCGACCCGGATGCTGGCCCCAAAGGCATCACCACTTTCATCATCGAAAAGGGCATGAAGGGTTTCTCGACATCCGAGCATTTCGACAAGATGGGCATGCGCGGATCGAACACCGCCGAGCTGATCTTTGAAGACGTAGAAGTGCCCTTCGAAAACGTACTGGGCGAAGAAGGCAAAGGCGTTGCCGTTCTGATGTCAGGTCTGGACTACGAACGTGTGGTTCTGTCGGGCATTGGCACCGGCATCATGGCCGCCTGTCTGGACGAGATCATGCCCTACATGAAAGAGCGCAAGCAGTTCGGTCGCCCGATCGGAGATTTCCAGCTGATGCAGGCGAAAATCGCCGACATGTACACCGCGATGAACTCTGCCCGTGCGTACGTCTATGAGGTTGCCAAAGCCTGTGACCGTGGTGAAGTGACCCGTCAGGACGCGGCTGCTTGTGTGCTCTATG
This sequence comes from Aliiroseovarius sp. S253, assembly GCF_049800855.1. Taxonomy (NCBI): domain Bacteria; kingdom Pseudomonadati; phylum Pseudomonadota; class Alphaproteobacteria; order Rhodobacterales; family Paracoccaceae; genus Aliiroseovarius; species Aliiroseovarius sp. S253. Next base: position 894,616 of record NZ_JBNAFW010000001.1, read on the forward strand.
CCTCGGAAGAAGCGATGAAACAGGCGCATCAGGCTGTGCAAGCCATGGGTGGCGCGGGCTTCATGAACGAAACCCCGGTCAGTCGCCTGTTCCGCGACGCCAAGCTGATGGAAATCGGTGCTGGCACCTCGGAAATCCGCCGCATGCTGATTGGTCGCGAGCTGATGAGCGCGCAATAATGAAGATACTGGTTGGCGCATTGATCTTGTTTGGTGCCGCAGCGCAACCCGCTGCGGCGCAGGACTGGGACTATTCTTTTGTGCCAACCACCGATTGCCTTGCTGAAAAGGGCTCTACCGGTGAGGCGCATCAGTGCTTCGGCGCAGCTGCAGAAACCTGCATGGAGGCCAATGATGCCGGGTATAGCACCATAGGTATGGTGTCCTGCATGGATCAGGAAGCCCGCGATTGGGATCGGCGTCTGAACCAAGTCTATGGGCTTCTGATGGCGGCCTACAAAGCTAGCGACGCCGAGATGGCCGAGATTGGTGCAACCGTTCCTAGCCGCGCGGACGCGCTTCGCAACATGCAGCGCGCGTGGATCACATTCCGCGATGCAAGCTGCGCATATGACCGTTCCCATTGGGGCAATGGTACGGGGGCCGGTCCGGCTGGTGTCTCGTGCTTTTTGAACATGACCGCCCGCCAAGCTTGGTCGCTTGAACAGGATGCGCAGGGCTGGCTCGAAATGAACTGCAACCACGAAGGATGCTGAGATGAAACTAACATCCCAAGCCACGCCCGGTTCCGAGGCGTATAAAGCAAACCGCGAGGGGCATCTGGACGCCCTGAAAGTGGTGGCAGATGCTGCCGAGGCCGCTGTTGGTGGCGGCGGGCAGAAATCCCGTGATCGTCACCTGAGCCGTGGTAAGATGCTGCCGCGTGACCGCGTGTCGAACCTGCTGGATCCGGGGTCTCCGTTCCTTGAGGTCGGCGCGACCGCTGCTCACGACATGTACGACAATGCCGCGCCCTGCGCTGGTGTGATCGCCGGTATCGGTCAGGTCCACGGTCAGGAATGCATGATCGTCTGTAACGATGCGACCGTGAAGGGCGGTACCTATTACCCGATGACGGTGAAAAAGCACCTGCGCGCGCAAGAGATCGCGGAAGAGTGCAATCTGCCCTGTATCTATCTGGTCGACAGCGGCGGCGCGAACCTGCCGCAGCAGGACGAGGTGTTCCCGGATCGCGACCACTTTGGCCGCATCTTCTATAACCAAGCCCGCATGTCTGCGAAGGGCATCCCGCAGATCGCGGTTGTGATGGGGTCCTGTACCGCTGGCGGTGCATATGTGCCGGCAATGTCGGACGTGACCATCATCGTGAAAGAGCAGGGCACGATTTTCCTTGCCGGTCCGCCGCTGGTGAAGGCCGCAACGGGCGAGGTCGTGTCGGCCGAAGACCTTGGTGGTGGCGACGTGCACACGCGCTTGTCCGGCGTTGCTGACTATCTGGCCGAAGACGACGCGCATGCGCTGGCGCTGGCCCGCCGCGCTGTCGAAAGCCTGAACCGCGAACGCCCTGCCACCGTGAAATGGCAGGAACCGGAAGAGCCCGCCTATGACGCCGAGGAACTGTTGGGCGTGGTCCCCGCAGACCTGAAAACGCCTTATGACATTCGTGAAGTGATCATGCGCATCGTGGACGGTTCGCGCTTTGACGAATTCAAGCCGCGCTTTGGCGAAACGCTGGTCACCGGCTTTGCCCACCTGAAAGGCTGCCCCATCGGGATCATCGCCAACAACGGCGTGATCTTCTCGGAAGCTGCGCAGAAAGGCGCGCATTTCGTGGAACTGTGCAGCCAGCGCAATATCCCGCTGGTCTTCCTGCAAAACATCACTGGCTTCATGGTGGGCCGGAAGTATGAGAACGAAGGCATCGCCCGTCACGGCGCTAAGATGGTGACGGCTGTTGCCACCACCAACGTCCCGAAAGTGACGATGGTTGTGGGCGGCTCTTATGGCGCTGGTAACTACGGCATGGCCGGGCGCGCCTATCAGCCGCGCTTCATGTGGTCGTGGCCGAACTCGCGGATTTCCGTGATGGGTGGTGAACAGGCCGCTGGCGTGTTGGCAACCGTGAAGCGCGATGCGATCGAGCGTCAGGGTGGCGAATGGTCGGCAGATGAAGAAGCCGCGTTCAAGCAGCCCACCATCGACATGTTCGAAGAGCAGAGCCACCCGCTCTATGCTTCGGCGCGTCTGTGGGATGACGGCATCATCGACCCGCGCAAATCTCGCGAGGTGCTGTATCTGTCGCTGCTGGCAGCCCTGAACGCTCCGATCGAAGAAACCAAGTTCGGCGTCTTCCGGATGTAAGCCTTGGACACGAACCTGGTCATATATTGCGGGCTGACGCTGTTGATCTTTTACACGCTGGCCGAGCGCATCGCGCCCGTGCCGCGTGTCAGCGAGATTGACGGTTGTCGGCTGGGCTATGTCTATGACGGGGATACGGTCGAGCTGAAATGCCCGGACCGCAAACGCACGGCGCGGCTGGTTGGCTTTGACACGCCGGAAACCAAGGATCCGGGCTGTGCAGCGGAAAAGGCGCTGGGCGACCGGGCTACAGCCCGCCTGCGTCAGATTGTGGATGGGGCCAGCATCAGTTTTCAGCACGAAGGTCACGACAAGTTTGGTCGTGAGCTGGTCCGTATGACCGCCGACGGTCGCGACGTGGGGGACGTGTTGATCAGCGAAGGGCTGGCGGTGCGCTATGACCGCGGCAGCCGGATCAACTGGTGCAAGCGCCTGAACGGATAACAGAATTTTCGCCCCTTTGCGGGGCGAGCCACATAAGCGGGGCAGGGCCCCACCCGAAGGAGGAACAGAGATGTTCACAAAGATCCTGATTGCAAACCGCGGCGAGATTGCCTGCCGCGTCATCGACACCGCCCGCAAGCTGGGTGTGGCCACTGTGGCTGTGTATTCGGATGCGGATGCGAACTCGCGCCACGTTAAGCTGGCGGACGAGGCAGTGCATATCGGCCCGCCCCAGCCCGCACAGTCCTATCTGCTGGGTGATCGGATCATCCAGGCCGCACTGGACACTGGCGCACAGGGCATTCACCCCGGCTATGGTTTCCTGTCGGAAAACCCCGACTTCGTGGACGCGGTTGAAAAGGCTGGTTTGACTTTCATCGGTCCCTCGGCGGATGCGATCCGTAAGATGGGTCTGAAAGATGCCGCCAAGAAACTGATGGTGGACGCGGGTGTGCCCGTCGTTCCGGGCTATCACGGCGAAGATCAGGATCCTGCGCTTCTGGCCGCCGAGGCGGATAAGATGGGGTATCCGGTGCTGATCAAGGCCGTCGCAGGTGGCGGCGGTAAGGGGATGCGTCGCGTTGATGATCCGGCGGATTTTGCGGATGCTCTGGCATCTGCTCAGGGCGAAGCCCAGACCGCTTTTGGCAATGCCGATGTGCTGGTCGAGAAATACATCCTGTCTCCGCGCCATATCGAGGTACAGGTCTTTGGCGACGGTACCCATGCGGTGCACCTGTTTGAGCGCGATTGTTCGCTGCAACGTCGCCACCAGAAGGTGATCGAAGAAGCCCCGGCCCCCGGCATGACCGAGGAAGTCCGCGAAGCAATGGGTATGGCGGGCGTCCGCGCGGCCGAGGCCATCGGATACAAGGGTGCAGGCACAGTTGAGTTCATCGTGGATGGTGCCAATGGTCTGCGCACCGACGGGTTCTGGTTCATGGAAATGAACACCCGCCTGCAGGTAGAACACCCCGTGACTGAAGCCATCACCGGCGTCGATCTGGTCGAATGGCAACTGCGTGTGGCGTCGGGCGAAGGTCTGCCGCAACAGCAAGATGAACTGACCATCACCGGCCATTCGTTTGAAGCCCGCCTTTATGCAGAAGACGTACCTAAGGGATTCCTTCCCGCGACTGGCACGCTGTCTCATCTGAAATTCCCAGAAGGCGCACGTGCCGATACCGGCGTGAGGGCAGGGGACACGATCAGCCCATTCTATGACCCGATGATTGCCAAGTTGACGGTACATGCGGGATCGCGCGCTGCTGCGCTGCGGATGCTTTCGTCGGCTCTGTCGCATACGGAAGTGGCTGGATCGGTCACAAACTTGGCCTTCCTTGGTGCCCTGACACGCCACGAAGGGTTTGCCAAGGGTGACGTGGACACAGGCCTGATCGAGCGCGATCTTGAGGCACTGACCGCCGAACCCGGCCCCAGCCTTAGCGACATTGGTGCCGCTGCCCTTTGTGCACTGGACCTGCTGAAACGCGAAGGCACCGGCTTTACCCTGTGGGGTGGTCAGAACCATTTCGTAACTCTGACCCATGCGGAAGAGCAGTTCGACGTGGTCGTGACCTCGTACGGCGCCGATCGTCACATGATCACTGTTGGCGATGACCAGATCGAAGCGCTGTGTTTGAACGGCCAGTGGAAAATGGGCGGCGATCGTGGTCCGCGCGTTGCCAAGGCCGGCAACGTGGTAACGGTCTTTGCGCAGTCAGGGCTGGAATTCTACGTATCTGACCCTCTGGATCAGGACGCGGGTGTGGGTGCCGGTGCTGGCGTGATTGAAGCCCCGATGCCGGGTCTGGTTAAAGCTGTGTTCGCAACTGCTGGCCAAGAGGTAAAGGAAGGCGATCGCCTTGCGATCCTTGAAGCCATGAAGATGGAGCATTCGCTGGAAGCAGCACGCGATGGTGTGGTTGCCGAAGTGCTGTGTGCCGATGGCGATCAAGTGGAAGCTGGCGCGCCGCTGATCCGTCTGGAAGACGAAGAGGAAGACGCATGACCTTCCGCCTGCATCACGTTCAATATGGCCGCTCGGTACGCGTCCTCTGGCTGATTGAAGAGATCGGGCTGGAGGAGAAACTGGGCGAGACGCTCGAGGTGGTCGAATACAAGATCGGCTCGCGCGAGATGTTCGAAAGCGACCTGCGCAAGGTGTCTCCTGCGACCCGAATTCCGGCGTTGGAAATCGGTGACATCACCATGTCGGAAAGCGGTGCCATCGTCGAATACCTGACAGAGACCTATGCGCCCGAGCTGGGCGTGGCCCCCGGGCAGCCTGAACGCACCGATTATCTGCAGTGGATTCACTATACGGAAACCATGGCCAGTCTGATCGAGCAGCTGAATATGCAAATGGTGTTCTTGCGACCTCCGGTCAAACCCAGCCCGGTTGTGATCAAGATCAACGTCGCGCGGTTGCGTCACACGCTGGCGGGTCTTGAGAAGCATCTAGACGGCCGCGAGTGGCTGCTGGATCGCGGCTTTTCGGCGGCGGACATCATGATGGGGTTCAACATCTTCGCCGCACCTTACTATGTGAAGCTGGACGAGTTCCCGAATGTCACCGCCTACAAGGCGCGGGTCGAAGCTTTGCCGTCCTATCAACGTGTGATCGCTCGTGAAGGCGAACAGAGGTTTTACGCGCAGGATTTCTATCCTGTGCCAGAGGAATAAGTCATGGAATACGTCGAAATTTTCGAAGTTGGCCCGCGCGACGGGCTGCAAAACGAAAAGCGCCAGATCCCGACCGAGGAAAAGATCGCTCTGGTCGATCTGTTGTCAGGGGCCGGCTTCAAGCGGATCGAGATTGCCAGTTTTGTCAGCCCCAAATGGGTGCCGCAAATGGCCGACAGCGCCGACGTTCTGGCAGGCATTACCCGCACACCGGGCATATCCTATGCAGCCCTGACCCCGAACATGCGGGGCTTTGAAGGGGCTGTGGCAGCAAAAGCCGACGAGATTGCCATCTTTGGCTCGGCCTCGGAAGGGTTCTCGAAGGCCAACATCAACTGCACCATCGCCGAAAGCCTTGAGCGTTTTCAGCCGGTGGCCGAGGCCGCCAAGGCAGCGGGCCTTCCCATGCGCGGCTATATCTCCTGCGTGACGGATTGCCCCTATGACGGGCCAACCGACCCTGCGCAGGTTGCATGGGTCGCCAAAGAGCTACTGGCCATGGGCTGCTATGAAATCTCGCTGGGCGACACGATTGGGCAGGCGACGCCAGAGAGCATCTCGACCATGCTGGATGCGGTGCTGGGCGAAGGCGAGGCGGCGAAATTCGCAGGTCATTACCACGACACCAGCGGACGGGCTTGCGACAATGTCGAGGCGTCCTTGGCCAAAGGCATTCGCGTGTTTGACGCCGCCGTCGGCGGGCTGGGCGGCTGCCCCTATGCGCCGGGCGCGCAGGGCAATGTGGCGACCGAAGCGGTGCATGACCGCGTGACCGCGCTGGGCTACGCGACCGGGTTGGACCGGGACATTCTTGAAAAAGCCGCCGTGATGGCGCGGCAAATGCGGGCAGGGGACTAAACATGGGATACGAAACCATTTCAATCACCACGGATGAACGTGGTGTGGCGACGCTGCTTCTAGATCGTGCGGACAAGCACAACGCCATGTCGGCGCAGATGATTGAGGAGCTGACAGACGCGGCCCACAAGTTGGGCGCAGATGATGCGGTACGTGTTGTCATCCTGACCGGTGATGGCAAAAGCTTCTGTGCGGGCGGTGATCTGCGCTGGATGCAGGACCAGATGGCCGCGGACCCTGTGACCCGTGGGGTCGAGGCCAAGAAGCTGGCTATGATGTTGAATGCATTGAATGAAATGCCCAAGCCCTTAATTGCAAAGGTGCAGGGGCAGGCGTTTGGCGGCGGAGTTGGCATGGCTTCGGTATCTGACGTGTCGATTGGTGTTCAGGGGGCAAAGTTCGGCTTGACCGAGACCCGTCTGGGCCTGATCCCGGCCACGATCGGCCCCTACGTGCTGGCCCGTCTGGGCGAGGCGATGGCACGTCGCGTCTTCATGTCGGCGCGTATTTTCAATGCAGATGAAGCCGTGACGCTGGGCCTGCTGGCCAAGGCAGTTGCGCCGGAAGATCTGGACGCGGCCGTTGAGGCTGAAGTGAAACCTTACCTGTCCGTGGCTCCCGGCGCGGTGGCCGAAGCCAAAGCCTTGGCCCGTCGCCTTGGCCCACCCATCACGGAAGAGATCATCGACGAAACCATCGCTGGTCTGGTCGCCCGTTGGGAAAGCGCCGAGGCTCAGGAAGGCATCGCGGCCTTCTTCGCAAAAGAGAAGCCAAGCTGGGCGTGATCTGCTAGGCTCTGCCCATGATTTGGGCTGGCTGGATATACATCGCATTGATCGCCGTCCTCGTGTGCTTCCAAGCCTGCATGGCTTTGGGCGCACCCTGGGGGCATCTGGCGAACGGAGGCCATTGGCGCGGTCGCTTGCCTGCTGGAATGCGCGTAGCGGCTATCGGGCAGGGCGCGCTTCTGGCATTCATGGGAACGGCGATGGCAGCACGGGCTGGCATCGTGTCCGAACTGCCGATCTGGACCTTTTGGGCAGCATTTGCCGTCACGATTGCAACCACCATCGCCAATCTGGCCACTCCGTCGCGGGCAGAGCGCTTGCTTTGGGGGCCGGTCACTGTCGTGTTGACGCTAACGGCACTGCGATTGGCGATAGGATAAGGCGCGATCATTTCAAGCCGGTGAGTCTCTTTTTTCGCGCTTCCAACTTCCGCGAATGCTGCACATGCGCAATTTTTAGGGCGCATTGGTGTGAAATTTGATTAACGCGTGATGGAAATTATCGGCCTGAAAACCTCTCCAATCAGGCTCAGACCCCTTTCTTACAACGCTATTCCACGCACCGCTCTCTGCGGCAACACATCTCATTCAAGTGTTTGAATGCGAGCGCCTGTTGGTTGACCCTGCAACGGTGCGGCGGTAAACCGCACATAGCTAGTGAAAGGCGGCCCCGCCGCTTTAAAAGGAGCCACACGTGGAAGATCTTCTCCGGGAATACCTCCCCATCATCATTTTCCTCGGACTCGCCATTGTAATCGGACTCGTTCTGATCCTCGCCGCCGTCGTGCTGGCAGTCCGCAATCCCGACCCTGAAAAACTCAGCGCTTACGAATGCGGCTTCAATGCTTTTGATGACGCCCGGATGAAGTTTGACAGCCGGTTTTATCTGGTCGCGATCCTGTTCATCATTTTCGATCTCGAAATTGCCTTCCTGTTCCCTTGGGCCGTGGCCTTCAAGGATGTCGGGTTGGTCGGTTTCTGGTCGATGATGGTGTTCCTGGCCGTTCTAACGATCGGCTTTGCCTATGAATGGAAGAAAGGGGCGCTCGAATGGGAGTGATGACTGGAGCCAACACGGCTGGCGGTGACCGCGAACACGCGACCCGTCTTCTGAATGATCAGCTGGCCGACAAGGGCTTTCTGCTGACCACCACGGATGACATCATCAACTGGGCCCGTACCGGGTCGCTGCACTGGATGACCTTTGGTCTGGCCTGCTGCGCGGTTGAGATGATGCACTCGGCGATGGCCCACTATGACCTTGAGCGTTTCGGGACCGCCCCGCGTGCCTCCCCGCGTCAGTCGGACCTGATGATCGTCGCTGGCACGCTGACCAACAAAATGGCCCCGGCGCTGCGCAAGGTGTACGATCAGATGCCTGATCCGCGCTACGTGATCTCGATGGGATCCTGTGCAAATGGCGGTGGGTATTATCACTATTCCTATTCGGTGGTGCGCGGCTGTGACCGCATCGTGCCCGTGGACGTTTACGTCCCCGGCTGCCCCCCGACCGCAGAGGCGCTGCTGTACGGCATCCTGCAGCTGCAACGCAAAATCCGCCGTACCGGCACGATTGTGAGGTAAGCGATGAGCGAAGCCCTGAACGAACTTGGCGCCACCATCGAGGCCAAGCGCCCCGACTGTGTCCTGAACTGGGATGTCACCCTTGGTGAGCTGAGCATGCATGTGCCGCTGTCGGGCATTCCGTCTTTCATCGAATTTCTGAAGACGGACAACGCGTGCAAGTTCTCGACGCTGGTGGATATCACCGCTGTCGACCTGCCCGAACGTGAAGCGCGTTTCGATGTGGTTTATCACTTCCTGTCGATGTACACGAACCAGCGCATCCGTGTTAAAGTGGCCGTGCGCGAGGACGAGATGGTGCCCTCGATCACTGAGGTCCATAAATCCGCAAACTGGTTCGAGCGTGAAGTCTTCGACATGTTCGGGATCCTGTTCACAGGTCACCCGGATTTGCGTCGCATCCTGACCGACTATGGTTTCCGCGGCTTCCCGCTGCGCAAGGATTTCCCGACCACAGGTTATACCGAAGTGCGCTATGACGAGGTCGAGAAACGTGTGGTCTATGAACCCGTGACGCTGACTCAGGAATATCGACAGTTCGACTTCATGTCCCCGTGGGAAGGTGCAAACTATATCCTGCCCGGTGACGAGAAAACGGAAGAGGCCAAAGGCTGAACCTGATGAGTGGGCAAACCTTCATATTCTGCGTTGGGGCGACGAAGGCTGGCACGAGCTGGCTGTACGACTACCTCAATTCGCACCGGGAGTGTCAGCTTCCGGCCGTGAAGGAGCTTCACTATTTCGACGCGCTTGAGCATGGCAGCGGTGCGTGGCACCGCAAGCAGCTTGAAGAGCGGATGGAAGGCGTGCGTGCCAAACTGGCTGCGGACGACAATCCGAAGCCGCATCAGAAACGCCTGCTGAAGGATGGTGAAGACTGGCTGAACACGTTCGATGGGAAAACCCGTGACGACGACGCCTATCTGAACTTTGTCCAGAAAGCCTCGGGCGATGCCAAGCTGATCGGGGACTTCACGCCTGCCTATGGGATGCTGAAAGAAGCAACATTCCGTGCAATGGCAAGCCTGACCGACAAGGTGCGCTTTGTTTATCTGATGCGCGATCCCGTAGAGCGCATCTGGTCGAACATTCGCATGGTTGCAGGGCAGGGCGGACGCGCCAAGTTGGACGCCAAGATCAAGGGCGTTCTGGACGGAACGGCCACGAATATCCTAGAGCGATCGAACTATCGCCGCACCCTGAATCGTCTCAGCGCGGCCATGCCGACCGAGATGTTTCACATTGAATTTTACGAACGGCTGTTCACGCCTGACGCCATCGCGCGCCTTTGTGCCTTTCTGGGGATCACTCCGGAACCAGCACAATACGAACGTGTGGTGCATCGCAGTGTGTCGGCCGATTTGCCTGCGGCCCAACGGGCCCAACTTCAGGCAGCCCTTAAACCGCAATACAATTTCGTCGAGAAGTTCATGGGTGAGCTTCCGTCGGAATGGACCCAGAAGATGGTGAGCGTATGATGGACGGATCCAAAGACTTCGAAGACGCCATGACCGGCGAACAGAAGATCCGAAACTTTAACATCAACTTCGGGCCTCAGCACCCGGCAGCACACGGCGTGCTGCGCATGGTGCTTGAGCTGGATGGCGAGATTGTCGAACGGGCTGACCCGCATATCGGCCTTCTGCACCGTGGCACCGAAAAGCTGATGGAAAGCCGCACCTATCTGCAGAACCTGCCGTATTTCGACCGTCTGGACTATGTGGCCCCGATGAACCAGGAACACGCTTGGTGTCTGGCGATCGAGAAATTGGCCGGTGTCGAGGTTCCGCGCCGTGGTCAGCTGATCCGCGTGCTGTATTCGGAAATTGGCCGTATTCTGAACCACCTTCTGAACATCACCACGCAAGCGATGGACGTCGGTGCGTTGACCCCGCCGCTTTGGGGCTTTGTTGAACGCGAAGCGCTGATGGGCTTTTACGAACGCGCCTGTGGTGCCCGTCTACACGCAGCCTATTTCCGCCCCGGTGGTGTCCATCAGGACCTGCCACCCGAGCTGATCGACGATATCGAGACGTGGGCGCATCATTTCCCGTCGCGGATCAAGGATCTGGACGAGCTTCTGACCGAAAACCGCATCTTCAAGCAGCGGAACGCTGATATCGGTGTGGTGAACGAACAGGACATTCTGGAATGGGGCTTCTCGGGCGTGATGGTCCGTGGATCCGGTTTGGCATGGGATTTGCGGCGCGCGCAGCCCTATGAATGCTATGACGAGTTCGAGTTCCAAATCCCCGTCGGCAAAAACGGCGATTGCTATGACCGTTACCTAGTCCGCATGGAAGAGATGCGTCAGTCGCTGTCGATCATTCTGCAATGTGTTGAAAAACTGCGTGCCCCCGAAGGGCAGGGCGATGTGCTGGCCCGTGGCAAGCTGACCCCGCCCAAGCGCAGCGACATGAAACAGTCGATGGAAAGCCTGATCCATCACTTCAAGCTCTACACCGAAGGTTTCAAACTGCCTGAAGGTGAAGTGTATGCCGCCGTCGAAGCGCCCAAGGGCGAATTCGGCGTCTATCTGGTGTCGGACGGATCGAACAAACCCTACCGCTCGAAAATTCGCGCGCCTGGGTTCCTTCATCTTCAGGCAATGGACTATGTGGCCGGTGGCCACCAACTGGCTGACGTCGCTGCCATCATCGGCACCATGGACGTCGTGTTTGGGGAGATCGACCGCTAATGCTCCGCCGTTTGCATCATGAACAGCCCGAAAGCTTCGCTTTCACGCCCGCCAACCTTGCTTGGGCGGAAGGGCAGATCACGAAATATCCCGAGGGGCGCCAAGCCTCGGCGGTGATCCCGCTTCTGTGGCGAGCACAGGAGCAAGAAGGCTGGCTGACCAAGCCCGCGATTGAGGCTGTGGCTGACATGCTGGGCATGGCGTATATCCGCGTGCTGGAAGTCGCCTCGTTCTATTTCATGTTCCAGCTGCAACCTGTTGGATCTGTTGCGCATATCCAGATTTGTGGCACCACTGGCTGCATGATCTGTGGCGCGGAAGACCTGATCGCCATTTGCCGCGAGAAGATTGCCGACAAACCGCATGTCGTCTCGGATGACGGCAAGCTGAGCTGGGAAGAGGTCGAGTGCCTTGGATCGTGCACCAACGCACCGATGGCTCAGATCGGTAAGGACTATTACGAAGATCTGACATCCGAGAGCTTTGCAAAGATCGTGGACGAGCTTCGCGCTGGCAAAGTGCCGACGCCGGGCCCGCAGAACGGTCGCTATGCGGCAGAACCTCTGTCGGGTCTGACCTCGTTGACCGAGTATGACAGCGGAAAGACGCAGTATAACGCGTCGGTTCAGCTGGCCACCGACATCGGTGACACGGTCAAGCGCATCGACGGCACCGAAGTTCCGCTTCTGACGCCGTGGATCGGAAAAGACGGTGTCGTGGCTGGCCGCAACGCTGCTGCGCCGACGCCGAAAGCGCCCGAGACCGGCAAGACGGCTGCTCAGCAGACCAAACCGGCTGCTAAGAAAGCTGCGCCGAAGAAGGCCGCACCGAAGAAAACCGCCGCAAAAGCGCCTGCGAAGGCGACAAAAGCCGAAGCTGCCCCTGCAGCCACCGGTAAGGCGAAGAAACCACGTACCCTGAAGGCTGCCCGTAAGTCGGGCGCGGATGATCTGAAGCAGTTAAAGGGCGTTGGCCCCAAGCTGGAAGGTGTCCTGAACGGCCTTGGCTTCTGGCATTTTGACCAGATCGCCAAATGGGGTGCAGACGAGATTGCCTGGGTCGACGATCAACTGTCCTTCAAAGGACGGATTGAGCGCGACGGCTGGGTAGAGCAAGCCAAAACACTGGCAGAAGGTGGCGAGACCGAGTTCTCGTCCAAGGTCAAAAAGGGCAAGGTCTACTAAGCACCGCGTAGGAAATTCAGGTATGTTCGTGAACGTAACAGATCATAAGTGTATGAGAAGGCAGCAAAATGCCACCGCACCTGTGCGTTCAATAAGTGTGTCCAACATCAACAACAGGGATAAGGGACAATGAGTAACAATACCGGATTTTTTACCTGCAAACGGACCTGCTGGATTATCGGCGGGCTGATCGGATTTGCACTGTTTCTGATGATCTCGGGGATCATCGGTTTGATCGTCGGTGTGATTGCCGCAGTGGCTTTGGGCTTCTTCTTGCACAAGCTATTCTGCAGCGAGATTGAAGCGGCAGCCGCACAGCCTTCGCCTGCTGTTCCTGCAAGCGTCACGGCAGATGCCGAAGCGATGGCAGCTCCGGCCGCAGCTACGGATGCTTCGACTGCGGATGCATCAACCACGGCCGAAGCGATGGAGCCTGCAAAATTTGCCGATGTGGCAGAAGAGGCCCCATCAACCGAAGATGCGGCTCCGGTCGCTGCAGAGGCTCCCGTTGCTGAGGTAAGCAAGCCTGTAGCGGCGCCGGCTGCGAAATCTGCCAAGGCCAAACCTGCAGCCAAGAAGACAGCTGCAAAAAAGGCACCTGCGAAAAAGGCACCTGCCAAGAAAGCGGCGGCTAAGAAGCCTGCTGCCAAGGCTGCGGCACCTGCTGAACCTACAGGAAAGCCTAAAAAGCCCCGCACGCTGAAAGCTCCGCGCAAGGCTGGAGCAGATGACCTGAAACAGTTGAAGGGCGTAGGCCCGAAGCTTGAACAAACCCTGAATGGTCTAGGGTTCTGGCATTTTGACCAGATCGCCAAATGGGGCGCAGACGAGATTTCTTGGGTTGATGACAACCTAAGCTTCAAAGGCCGGATCGAACGGGACGGCTGGGTAGAACAGGCCAAGATCCTGGCTGAGGGCGGTGAGACCGAATTCGCGTCCAAGGTCAAAAAGGGCAAGGTCTATTAAGGAATGGAAATGGCAACCGACCCACAGAATAACTCGACTCGGCAGGGGCGTTTGGCGGCAATCGTCATCGCAGCGACCGGTCTGTTGTGGGTCGGGGGCACTTTCGCTGGCAACAGCCTTGGCTGGTCCATTCGGACTATGGCTTTGGTGGATATGTTGGCACTGGCCGGGTTCGTTTTCGGACTGGTCGTAACGTATCGGATCTGGCGTAACCGCCAGACGGATGAAGGATAAGAGCGAATGCTGCAGGATAAAGACCGGATCTTTACCAACCTTTACGGCATGCACGACCGCACCCTTGCGGGCGCGAAGCAGCGCGGCCACTGGGACGGCACGGCCGGGATCATCAAAAATGGCCGCGACTGGATCGTTGAGCAGATGAAAGCCTCGGGCCTGCGTGGTCGTGGCGGGGCGGGTTTCCCGACTGGCCTGAAGTGGTCCTTTATGCCGAAAGAAAGCGACGGACGTCCGGCTTATCTGGTGATCAACGCCGACGAATCCGAGCCCGGCACCTGTAAAGACCGCGAGATCATGCGCCATGATCCGCACACGCTGATTGAAGGCGCGCTGATCGCGTCCTTCGCGATGGGCGCCAACACTGCCTACATCTATATCCGTGGCGAGTTCATCCGCGAGCGTGAAGCTCTGCAAGCGGCCATCGACGAAGCTTATGACGCGGGTCTTCTGGGCAAGAACGCTGCGAAGTCCGGCTGGGATTTCGACCTGTTCCTGCATCACGGGGCAGGCGCTTATATTTGCGGTGAAGAAACTGCGCTGATCGAGAGCCTTGAAGGCAAGAAGGGCATGCCGCGCATGAAGCCTCCTTTCCCTGCGGGTGCGGGTCTTTATGGCTGCCCGACCACCGTGAACAACGTAGAAAGCATCGCTGTCGTACCGACCATCCTGCGTCGTGGACCTGAATGGTTCGCGGGCTTTGGTCGTCCGAACAATGCGGGCACAAAGCTGTTTGGCATTTCGGGCCATGTGAACAACCCCTGTGTTGTCGAAGAGGCCATGTCGATCAGTTTTGAAGAGTTGATTGAAAAGCATTGCGGCGGCATTCGCGGCGGCTGGGACAATCTGAAAGCCGTTATTCCGGGCGGATCCTCAGTGCCTTGCGTACGTGCTGAGAACATGCGCGATGCGATCATGGACTTCGACTATCTGCGTGGCGAGCTGGGCTCGGGCCTTGGCACCGCTGCTGTGATCGTCATGGACCAATCCACCGACATCATCAAAGCCATCTGGCGTCTGTCTAAATTCTACAAACACGAAAGCTGCGGCCAGTGTACGCCGTGCCGTGAAGGCACTGGCTGGATGATGCGCGTGATGGATCGTCTGGTGAAGGGCGAGGCCGATGTCGAGGAAATCGACATGCTGTGGGATGTGACCAAGCAGGTCGAAGGCCACACCATCTGTGCTCTGGGGGACGCGGCTGCATGGCCGATCCAGGGTCTGATCCGTAACTTCCGCGACGAGATCGAAGATCGCATTCGTGTGAACAAGCAAGGAAAGGTCAGCATCGCTGCTGAGTAAGTACATGGTTCAATCGAAGTACATAGGCGCGCTTTTGGGAACGGCACTTGTGCTAAACCTTTCTGCCTGTAACACACGCACAATTCCGCTGCCAAAGACGCAGTACGATCTGTCGTCGGGTGAGGATGGTCAGATCGAGAAATCGGGTGTTACCTATCACTATCGGTTCGCCAATTATGCGGCAGGAGCCGGCATGGCGCTTGTCTGCACCGGCGACGACACCCAGTCTGCCGAGTTGCAGGACACGGATATTGAACAGGGTGGGATCACGCTGCTTAGCTTGAAGGGGCAGGACGTCCCCGTGACAACGTGTGCAGAAGCTGCCGCAAACCTTACGACACTGTTTGACGTGGCCACGCAGGCCTGCACACTGATCGGCCGGACAATGCAGCCTGAAGAAATGTTGGCTCCGGTTTTCGTGACCGAGGACGGTTATGTTCATCTGCCGAAGGTCTGTGCATGATGAAGATTGTTGGAATGCATAACCCACTGAATACAGGCGCTTTTGCGTCCGTTTCGGCGTGTTGTTATTGCATGACAACGCCCGTCGTCCCCATCTCCTTTGTGAACAAAGGAGATTTGTCATGATGAGTATTCGCACTGTTTCTCTGGCCGCCGCTCTGACGGCTTTTGCTGGCGCTGGGATGGCTTCGGCCACCGACTATGGCACGCTGCGCACTGATAGCCGGATGCACAACGAACTTTTGGGCGCGTCCGTCGCCTATTTGCTGGATGAGAACTGCTCGGAACTGGGGCTGCGAAAGCTGCGCCTTCTGAACAAAGCGTTTTCGCTGCGCAAGCACGCTGTATCACTCGGGTACACGACCAACGAGGTCATGGCCTATGTGGACAGCGAAACCGAACAAGACCGTTTCCGCGCGATTGCCGAGCCTCTTTTGGCCAGCAAGGGCGTCGTGAAGGGGCAGGAAGAAACCTATTGCACGGTTGGTCGTGCCGAGATTGAAAAACGCTCTTTTGCGGGCTCGTTACTATACGAGCGCTGAGGGCATGAATGTGTGGGCACGGTGAAAACACCGGCCCATGGAACGAAAAAGGGACCGTGATGAGCGACCTGAAAAAGATCGTCATTGACGAACTGGAAGTCGAAGTGGACGGCGCGATGACGCTGATCCAGGCATGTGAAGTGGCCGGGATCGAGGTTCCGCGTTTCTGCTATCACGAGCGTCTGTCGATTGCGGGTAACTGCCGCATGTGTCTGGTCGAGGTCGTGGGCGGTCCGCCCAAGCCCGCAGCCTCCTGTGCCATGCAGGTGCGCGATCTGCGCCCCGGTCCGGAAGGGCAACCTCCGGTCGTGAAAACCAACTCGCCCATGGTCAAGAAGGCCCGCGAAGGCGTGATGGAGTTCATGCTGATCAACCACCCGCTGGATTGTCCGATTTGCGATCAGGGCGGCGAATGCGACCTTCAGGATCAGGCCATGGCTTATGGCATGTCCGGAACGCGTTTTAACGAGATGAAGCGCTCGGTCGACGATCTGGATCTGGGTCCGTTGGTTGGCACCGCGATGACCCGCTGCATCAGCTGTACGCGCTGCGTTCGCTTTACCTCGGAAATCGCAGGTATCACGCAGATGGGCCAAACCGGTCGCGGTGAAGATGCCGAGATCACAAGCTATCTGAACCAGACACTGGACAGCAATCTTCAGGGCAACATCATCGACCTCTGCCCGGTCGGTGCTCTGACTTCGAAACCTTACGCCTTCACCGCCCGCCCGTGGGAACTGACCAAGACCGAGACCATCGACGTGATGGACGCGCTTGGATCAAACATCCGCGTGGACACCAAGGGCCGCGAAGTCATGCGTGTGCTGCCGCGCAACCATGACGGCGTGAATGAAGAATGGATTTCCGACAAGACGCGTTTCATCTGGGACGGTCTGCGTCGTCAGCGTTTGGACACGCCTTATATCCGCGAAAACGGCAAATTGCGCAAAGCCACCTGGGGGGAGGCTCTGACGAAAACTGCCGAAGCGATGAAGGGTGCGACCAAGGTTGCCGGCCTGATCGGTGATCTGGCGTCTGCCGAGGCGACGTTCAGCCTGAAGACCTTGATTGAAGGTCTGGGTGGCAATGTGGAATGCCGCACCGACAACGCGCGTCTGCCAATTGGCAACCGTTCCGGTTACGTGGGTACTGCATCGATCGAAGACATCGACAGTGCCAAGTTCATTCAGTTGATCGGCACCAACCCGCGGGTCGAAGCTCCGGTTCTGAATGCGCGCATCCGTAAAGCGTGGCTGAAAGGTGCCGAAGTCGGTCTGGTCGGTGAAGCCGTCGATCTGACCTATGATTATGCGCATGTCGGGAATGACCGCGCCGCGCTGGAAAGCATCGTGGGCAAGGACTATGGCGCTGTGAAAGACGCACCCTCCGTCGTGATCGTCGGGCAGGGTGCCCTGCGTGAAGCTGATGGTCTGGCCGTTCTTTCGAATGCCATGAAACTGGCCGAGGACACGGGTTCCAAGCTGATGATCCTGCACACTGCCGCCGGCCGCGTTGGCGCTATGGATCTGGGCGCTGTTACCGAAGGTGGCATGGACACTGCGACTGCTGGTGCTGACGTCATCTTCAACATGGGTTCCGACGAGATCGAGATCGCAGACGGTCCGTTCGTGATCTATCAGGGTAGCCATGGCGACCGCGGTGCAATGCGCGCCGATGTGATCCTGCCGGGCGCTGCCTATACCGAGGAAAGCGGCCTGTTCGTGAACACCGAAGGTCGACCGCAGGTTGCCCTGCGCGCCAACTTTGCACCGGGCGAGGCCAAGGAAAACTGGGCGATCCTGCGTGCGCTGTCGGCTGAGCTGGGTGCGACCCTGCCTTGGGACACCCAAGCCGGCCTGCGCCGCGCAATGGTCGAAGCCGCTCCGGTTCTGGGCGGGGTGGATCAGGTGGCAGAAAACGAATGGCAGGCATTGCCGGTCGAGAAGATGGGCAACGCATCGTTCCGCTATGTGATTGGGGATTTCTATCTGACGAACCCGATTGCACGTGCCTCGGAAGTTATGGCCGAGCTGTCGGCGATGGCTCGCAATCGCGCAACACCTTTGGCAGCTGAATAACGGGACCCGTGCAGAACATGACCTCTCTTACGATCAAAGCAACATTGTATCGGCGGCTGCTGGGCGCGATGGCAATTGCCACCGTCCTGTCGTCTTGCGCTGTTCTTGATCGCGTGGGCGGGACTATGAAGAACGCGGTTGGTCTTGGCGATTGTTCGGTCCCTGCATCGAATGGCGGACTGGTCGAACAAACTGTGGATTCTTCTGCAGATGATCTGGCGA
This sequence comes from Aliiroseovarius sp. S253, assembly GCF_049800855.1. Taxonomy (NCBI): domain Bacteria; kingdom Pseudomonadati; phylum Pseudomonadota; class Alphaproteobacteria; order Rhodobacterales; family Paracoccaceae; genus Aliiroseovarius; species Aliiroseovarius sp. S253. The sequence goes on from NZ_JBNAFW010000001.1 coordinate 912,983, forward strand.
ACGGCGACCGGACTGTTCTTTACACATCGGAAAACCAGCGGGCGAAGAAACCGGCTGGGTGCTGGTGGGCGAAATCACCAAGCCAGAAAGCCGTCGCTGAAGAAATGGGCGTCACCGAAGAAAAGCCCGCCAACAAAGCGGCAAGCACCGTCACAGCGAGCGCTGCTGGACTGACCGAAGACGATCGTGAAACGGTTGCGGAAGAAGATCCCGCATGGGGCATTTCGTATCTGGGGATCCAGACCGAACGTCTGGACGATGACTTGGTTCAGATCAATGTGCGCCTTGAAGGCGAAGTTCATAACGAAAATGTCGCGGCATATGCAGAATGTGCCGCCGCACAATACACGCTTAGTCGCGGCTATGGGTTCGCCCGGCACGTCCTGACGAGCGTGACACAGAAAGATAGCATCTGGACTGGCAAGTCTGTCTTTTGGGTGTCCGAGACACTTCCAGACGGCTTGATCACCATCGACGCGGCGGTGACGGCCCAGAGTTGCTTTGAAAACGGAATACCTACGGTCTGAGGGCATGAAGAGAAATGTATGAATTCTTCACCACAACAAACTTAGGCATCGCGCTTTTGATCATTGGTCAGTGTCTGCTGATCGTGGTCCCACTTCTGGTGGCGCTGGCCTTTCTGCTCTATTTTGACCGCAAGGTCTGGGCAGCTGTTCAGCTGCGTAAAGGCCCCAACGTGGTTGGTGCGTTTGGCGTGCTGCAATCCTTCGCGGATTTCCTGAAATACGTACTGAAGGAAATCGTGGTACCTGCTGGCGCGGACCGGTTTGTCTTCATGCTGGCGCCGATGTTGAGCTTCGTCTTGGCGATGGTGGCTTGGGCGGTAATCCCGTTCAACGACGGCTGGGTTCTGGCCGATGTGAACGTGGCGATCCTGTTCGTCTTCGCGGTTTCCTCGCTTGAGGTGTACGGCGTGATCATGGGCGGCTGGGCCTCGAACTCGAAATACCCGTTCCTTGGCTCGCTGCGCTCGGCAGCTCAGATGATTTCTTACGAAGTCTCGATCGGCCTGATCATCATCGGTGTGATCATCTCGACCGGGTCGATGAACTTCGGTGACATCGTGAATGCACAAGACGGCGCTGGCCTGCTGAGCTGGTACTGGTTGCCGCACTTCCCGATGGTCTTCCTGTTCCTGATCTCGGCTCTGGCGGAAACCAACCGCCCGCCGTTTGACCTTCCGGAAGCAGAATCCGAACTGGTGGCTGGTTATCAGGTTGAATACTCGTCGACCCCGTTCCTGCTGTTCATGATCGGTGAATATGTGGCCATCGTTCTGATGTGTACGCTGATCTCGATCCTGTTCTTCGGTGGCTGGCTGTCGCCTGTGGAAGGCCTGCCGGATGGCATCCTGTGGCTGTTTGCGAAGATCTTCTTCTTCTTCTTCGTCTTCTCGATGGTGAAGGCCATCACGCCGCGCTACCGCTATGACCAACTGATGCGCATTGGCTGGAAAGTCTTCCTGCCGCTGTCGCTGGGCTGGGTCGTGCTGGTCGCTTTCTTCGCCCAATACGGGGCATTCTGGGGCGCTTATGCCCGCTGGACTGTGGGGGGCTGATCAATGGCATTTGATTACGCACGCGCAACGAAGTACTTCCTGCTGACGGACTTCATCAAAGGGTTCCAGCTGGGGCTGAAATACTTCTTCTCGAAGAAGGCAACGATCAACTACCCGTTCGAAAAGGGCCCGCTGTCTCCGCGTTTCCGCGGTGAACACGCGCTGCGCCGCTATCCCAACGGGGAAGAGCGCTGCATCGCCTGTAAACTCTGCGAGGCAATCTGCCCCGCCCAAGCGATCACCATCGACGCGGAACCCCGCGATGATGGCTCGCGCCGCACCACGCGCTATGACATCGACATGACCAAATGCATCTATTGCGGTTTCTGCCAAGAAGCCTGCCCGGTGGATGCGATTGTCGAAGGTCCGAATTTCGAGTTCGCGACGGAAACCCGTGAAGAGCTGTTCTATGACAAAGCAAAACTGCTTGAGAACGGCGAACGCTGGGAAGCCGAAATCGCGCGCAACATCGAACTTGATGCGCCTTATCGCTGAGGAATGATCCCATGAACGACTTTTCCAAAAAATACGCTGAAATGCTGGAGCAGGGCACCTTGATGCTCCGCGCCTTCAACCCCGCGCTCGAGAAGTTCGTTCCCGAGGGTCTGGACAAGCTGATGCCCACCATGCCGAAAGACATGATGGACATGATGTTTGGCAATGCCTTCAACAAGGATGGTCTGGACACGAAAACCCGCATGCTGGTGGCCCTTGCCGGGCTGGTGGCGGCGGGCGCGCAGGCCGGGCCTCAGCTGAAAGTGACCGTGCGCCATGCTTTGGAAGCAGGCGCAACTGAAAAAGAGATCGCGGAAGTGATCTATCAAATGTCCATGTTGGGCGGCCTGCCGGCGATGAACCGGGCGCTTGAAGAAGCGCAAGCCGTCTTTGCCGAAAACGAGGAGGGGAACGCATGAGCGTTGCCGATTTCGCCTTTTACCTCTTTGCCCTGACCACCGTGGTCGGCGGGTTCTTTACCGTAATGGCAAGAAACCCCGTCCACTCGGTCCTGTGGCTGATCACTGCCTTCATCGGCGCAACGGGCCTGTTTGTCCTGCTGGGCGCCGAGTTCGTGGCGATGCTGTTGATGATCGTCTATGTGGGCGCGGTCGCGGTTCTGTTCCTGTTCGTCGTGATGATGCTGGACGTGGACTTCGCTGCCCTTAAGGCCGAGATGTCGAAATCTCTGCCGCTGGCGCTTCTGATCGGTGTGATCCTTCTGATGGAACTGGGTACGATCTTCGGCGTCTGGCAGTTTGCCGACGGGGCCGACGCCGCACGTGCAGCCGTCACCCCCGCACTGGATGTGGCCCATAACACCGAGGCTCTGGGCCAGATCCTTTACACCCAATACATCCTGCTCTTCCAACTGGCAGGTCTGATCCTGCTGGTCGCCATGATCGGCGCCATCGTCCTGACCCTGCGCCACCGCACAAACGTGAAGCGCCAGAACGTCATGGCCCAGATGCACCGCGACCCGGCCAAAGCGATGGAGATCATCGACGTGAAACCGGGGCAGGGGCTGTGAAACTGATGCTTGCTCTACTAGCTTCATCGACTGCGGCGAATGCGGAGGTCTGTTTCGTTCGGGATGAAGCCCCGAAGTTCACGCTCGACGGCGTCGAAGTTAACGAACATGTTTCGCTGTCGGAATCTGTGGGTTCGGATCCAATCCTTTGCAACGGCCAGGTTTTTTGGACGCGGAAACAGCAGCTGGATTCTCCGCTAGTTGGTTTTTCGAAAGATTTCGGTGGTGCGGAACCAATGCAGCACAGCTCTACCGAGTATGCGCTAGGGAGACCGTTGTGAAACCCAATAGAACAAAAAATGCTCCCGAGACCGGGAAACAGAAACGAGGGACGAAATGGTAGGTCTTGAACATTATCTCGCAGTTGGTGCGGCGCTGTTCGTCATCGGCATTTTCGGGCTCTTCCTGAACCGTAAGAACGTCATCATTCTGCTGATGTCGATCGAATTGATGCTTCTTTCCGTGAACATCAACCTTGTCGCGTTCTCGTCCTATCTGGGCGATCTGACGGGGCAGGTCTTCACGCTCTTTGTTTTGACCGTGGCCGCTGCTGAAGCCGCCATTGGTCTGGCGATCCTTGTCAGCTTCTTCCGCAACCGCGGCACGATTGCTGTCGAAGATGTCAACGTGATGAAAGGCTAACCAAGAATGGTACAGTTCATCCTTTTTGCCCCGCTTTTTGGCGCGTTGGTCGCTGGCTTCGGCCACCGGTTCATCGGAGACAAGGGCGCGCAGATCCTGACAACGGCTCTGTTGTTCTGGTCGGCGTTCCTGTCGTGGATCACCTTCCTTGGCCTTGGGTCCGAGACGCAGATCATCCACCTGATGGATTGGGTGCAATCGGGCAGCCTAAGCGTTGACTGGTCGATCCGTCTGGACCGCCTGACCGCGATCATGCTGGTCGTTGTGACTTCCGTCTCGTCGCTGGTTCACCTGTATTCCATGGGCTACATGGCCCATGACCCGCAGTTCGAGGGCGAAAGCTATCGCCCCCGTTTCTTCGCCTATCTGTCCTTCTTCACCTTCACCATGTTGATGCTGGTGACCTCGGACAACCTGCTGCAGATGTTCTTTGGCTGGGAAGGCGTAGGCGTGGCCTCGTATCTGCTGATCGGCTTTTACTATAAGAAACCTTCGGCCAACGCGGCGGCGATCAAAGCCTTCGTGGTAAACCGTGTGGGGGACTTTGGTTTCGCTTTGGGCATCTTCGGCCTGTTCTACATGACCGACAGCATCCGCTTTGACGATGTGTTTGCAGCAGCCCCTGCGCTGGCGGAAACCAACCTCCACTTCCTGTGGCGTGATTGGAACGCAGCCAACCTTCTGGCTTTCCTTCTGTTCGTCGGTGCAATGGGTAAATCGGCACAGCTGATCCTGCACACCTGGCTTCCCGACGCGATGGAAGGCCCGACCCCGGTGTCGGCCCTGATCCACGCGGCAACCATGGTGACCGCCGGTGTCTTCCTTGTCTGCCGCATGTCGCCCCTGATGGAATACGCGCCCGAGGCCACCGCCTTCATCGTCTTCCTTGGCGCCACCACCGCGTTCTTCGCGGCCACCGTGGGTCTTGTGCAAAACGACATCAAACGCGTGATCGCGTATTCGACCTGTTCGCAGCTGGGCTATATGTTCGTGGCCGCAGGCGTCGGTGTCTACTCGGTCGCCATGTTCCACCTGTTCACCCACGCCTTCTTCAAGGCGATGCTGTTCCTTGGTGCCGGTTCGGTCATCCACGGCATGCATCACGAGCAGGACATGCGGAACTACGGCAACCTGCGTAAGAAGCTGCCCATTACCTTCTGGGCGATGATGATCGGTACGCTGGCCATCACCGGGGTCGGCATCCCGCTGACCACCATCGGCTTTGCAGGCTTCCTGTCGAAAGACGCTGTGATTGAAAGCGCATTTGCAGGCACCAATGGCGGATACGCCTTCTGGATGCTGGTCATCGCAGCGCTGTTCACCAGCTTCTACAGCTGGCGCCTGATGTTCATGACCTTCTACGGCAAGCAGCGCGGCGACAAGCACACGCATGAGCACGCGCATGAAAGCCCGCTGGTTATGACCATCCCGCTGGGTGTTCTGGCCATTGGTGCGATCTTTGCAGGTATGATCTGGTACGGCCCGTTCTTCGGCAAAGAAGATAAAGTGAACACGTTCTTCGGGATCGAGGCTCATGCCTCGGCCACGCATGGCGAGGCTGCAGATAGCCACGGTGACGATCAAGCGGCAGATACGCATGCTGATGATACCCACGCTGACGAAGGTCACGCCACGGAAGAAGCGCATGCTGAAACCATGGCCGACCCCGACCATGCGGCTGTCGCGGCCGCCCATCACGGCGAAGCTCCGAAAGGTGCGATCTTCATGCACCCGGACAACCACGTCCTGCATGACGCGCATTATGTGCCGAAATGGGTCAAGGTCTCGCCCTTCATCGCGATGATCATCGGTTTCGCCACGGCCTTCTGGTTCTACATTTTGAACCCGTCGCTGCCCAAACGCCTCGCGGCCACATTCCCGCTGGTCTACAACTTCCTTCTGAACAAATGGTACTTCGACGAGATCTACGACATCCTTTTCGTCAAGCCAGCCTTTGCCATCGGACGGTTCTTGTGGAAACGCGGCGACGGCAACGTGATTGACGGCTTCCTGAACGGTGTCGCCATGGGCGTCGTGCCTTGGTTCACCAAACAGGCTGGCCGCGCACAGACCGGTTACGTCTTCTCTTATGCCTTCGCGATGGTCCTTGGCATCGTCGCCTTGGTGACAATCATGATTATCTTCAGCGGTGGAGCGCACTAATGAACAACCTGCTTTCCATCATTACCTTCCTGCCGCTGGTCGCGGCGGTGATCCTCGCGCTGTTCTTGCGCGGTGATGACGAAGCGGCCGGGCGCAACGCGAAATATCTTGCGCTGGCAGCAACTGTTGCAACCTTCCTTTTCTCGCTTCTTGTGATCATCGGGTTTGATCCCGCTGACACCGGCTTCCAGTTCGTGGAAGAGGGCGAGTGGATCATGGGCCTGAAGTATAAGATGGGCGTCGACGGGATCTCGGTCCTGTTCGTGATGCTCACCACCTTCATGATGCCGCTGACCATCTGGGCCAGCTGGGGCGTCACCTCGCGCGTGAAGGAATACATGATTGCATTCCTGCTGCTTGAAACCCTGATGCTGGGCGTCTTCATGGCGCTGGATCTGGTGCTGTTTTATCTGTTCTTCGAGGCAGGCCTGATCCCGATGTTCCTGATCATCGGTATCTGGGGCGGCAAGGAGCGTATCTACGCGTCCTTCAAGTTCTTCCTCTATACGTTCCTTGGCTCGGTCCTGATGCTGGTTGCGATGATCTATATGTTCGTCGACGCAGGCACGACGGATATTCCGACGCTGATGGCGCACAAGTTTGGCTCCGAAGACTTCAGCCTGCTGGGCATCCAGATCGTGGGCGGTGCACAGACACTTCTGTTCTTGGCTTTCTTCGCAAGCTTCGCAGTAAAAATGCCGATGTGGCCGGTGCACACCTGGTTGCCGGATGCACACGTACAGGCTCCCACCGCGGGTTCGGTCGTGCTGGCCGCGATCCTGTTGAAAATGGGCGGCTATGGCTTCCTGCGCTTCAGCTTACCGATGTTCCCTGTCGGGGCCGATGTCATGGCTTGCTTCGTCCTGTGGATGTCGGCGATTGCCATCGTCTATACATCGCTTGTCGCACTTGTGCAGGAAGACATGAAAAAGCTGATCGCCTATTCGTCGGTCGCGCACATGGGTTACGTGACCGCCGGTATCTTCTCGCTCAACCAACAAGGTTTGGACGGCGCGATTTTCCAGATGCTCAGCCACGGCTTCATCTCGGGCGCGCTCTTCCTGTGTGTAGGCGTGATCTATGACCGTTTGCACACCCGTGACATCGACGCCTATGGCGGCCTTGTGAACCGGATGCCGGCATACGCGCTGATCTTCATGTTCTTCACCATGGCGAACGTGGGCCTACCGGGCACCTCGGGCTTCGTGGGTGAATTCCTGACACTGGTCGGCATGTTCAAAGCCAACACCTGGGTGGCACTGATTGCGACCTCGGGCGTGATCTTCTCGGCCGCTTACGCGCTTTACCTTTACCGCCGTGTCGTCTTTGGCGACCTGATCAAGGAAAGCCTGAAGTCGATCACCGAGATGAATGGCCGCGAGAAAGCAATCTTCGCACCGCTCATCTTCATGACCCTGCTTCTGGGTGTTTACCCGTCGCTGGTCACGGACATCATTGGCCCCTCGGTTGAGGCGCTTCTGACCAACTTCCACGCCGCCGTTCCTGCTGACGCAGAGATGGCTCAGGCCGCAGCGCATTAAGGAGAGCGAAAGATGAGCTCTGTTGATATTCAAACGGTTCTGCCTGAGCTGACCCTTGCGGTCTATGCGATGGCGGCGCTTCTAGGCGCGGTCTATACGTCGAAGGACGGGCTGGCCAAGCTGATCACTTGGATTACCGGCGCCGTCATGGTTGTCGTGGCCCTGATGGTTGCAGGTGGGGACGGCAACACTGCTGCCTTTGGCGGTATGTTCCTGGACGACGCGTACTCGCGCTTCGCCAAGGTTGCGATCCTGCTGGCCGCCGCTGCGGTTCTGGTCATGGGCGAGGCGACTATGTCGCGCCGTGGCCTCTTGAAATTCGAGTATCCGATCCTCGTGACGCTCGGCACCGTGGGCATGATGGTCATGGTCTCGGCGGGCGATCTGATGACGCTCTATATGGGCCTCGAACTGCAGTCGCTGTCGCTCTACGTCGTAGCATCGCTGAACCGTGATAGCGTGAAGTCGACCGAAGCCGGTCTGAAGTACTTCGTGTTGGGTGCACTGTCGTCGGGTCTGCTGCTCTACGGTTCGTCGTTGGTATACGGCTATTCGGGCACGACGCTGTTCTCGGGCATCATCGAAGCCGCAAACCACGGTCAGGTTGGCCTTGGTCTGCTGATCGGTCTGGTCTTCGTAACCGCCGGTTTGGCCTTCAAGGTCTCGGCCGTGCCGTTCCACATGTGGACCCCGGATGTGTACGAGGGCGCACCGACCCCGGTTACCGCGTTCTTCGCCACCGCGCCGAAACTGGCGGCGATGGGTCTGTTTGCCCGTGTCCTGTTTGACGCATTCGGTCAGGCCGTTGGCGACTGGCAGCAGATCATCGCGCTTCTCGCAGTTCTGTCCATGTTCCTTGGTGCGTTCGCTGCGATTGGCCAAACCAACATCAAGCGACTGATGGCATACTCGTCGATCGCGCATATGGGATTTGCCCTGCTGGGTCTTGCCGCGGGCAGCGAATACGGTGTGCAGGCAATGCTGCTTTACATGGCGGTCTATCTGACCATGAACATCGGCACCTTCGCTTTCATCATGTCGATGGAGCGTGATGGCCGTCCGGTTACTGATATCTCGGCGCTGAACCAGTTTGCCGTGAATGACAAGCTGAAGGGTTTGGCGATGCTGATCCTGCTGTTCTCGCTGGCCGGTGTGCCGCCGATGCTGGGCTTCTTTGCCAAGTACGGTGTGCTGGTTGCAGCCGTTCAGGCTGGAATGGCATGGCTGGCGGTTGCCGGTGTGATCGCGTCGGTGATCGGTGCCTTCTATTATCTGCGTATCGTTTACTTCATGTATTTCGGCGAGGAAGGCGAAGGCGTCGAATTGAACATGTCGCCTGCTGCATGGGCCGCCCTGATGGGATCGGCTGCGATCATCCTTCTAGGCGTCGTGAACTTCTTCGGCATCGAAGGCGCCGCTGCCGCGGCCGCAGAAGCCCTTGTCAAATAACGCTCTGCCCAAATGGCCCGAAGGTGTTGAGAAACGCGTTCTGGCCAGTGTGGACAGCACCAATGAAGAGGCCCGGCGTATCGCGCCGGGCCTTTTGGGCCCCACATGGGTGTTTGCGCTTGAACAAACCTCAGGGCGTGGGCGCCGGGGCAGGCCATGGGCCGCGCCGCGCGGTCACTTCTCGGCCACGCTGGCGATGCGCCCAAACGAGACACCAGATCAGGTTGCGCTACGCAGCTTTGTTGCCTCCTTGGCACTTTACGATGCCTTCGCGACCGCCACTGGTCGCACAAGCGGGCTGTCACTGAAATGGCCCAATGACGTGCTGCTGAATGGCGGCAAGGTCGCGGGCATTCTGTTGGAAAGCGCAGGCGTCGCCGGTGGACAGGTCAGCCACATCGCTATCGGGATTGGCGTGAACCTGATCGAGGCGCCGCAGACCGAGCAGGTCGAAGCGACCGCCGTGGCGCCTGTCAGTCTGGCAGGCGAGACTGGTGTACAGCTGACACCAGAAGAGTTTCTGGGTTTTCTGGCCCCGGCCTATCAGCATTATGAGACCCAATTCACCACCTATGGGTTCGACCCTATCCGCGAGGCGTGGCTGGCCCGCGCCGCCCGTCTGGGAGAGGTGATTACCGCCCGCACAACTCGCGATGAATATGTGGGACGATTTGAAACAGTGGACGCGCAGGGTAACCTTGTCCTATCAACAGCAAAATCCCGCGAGGTCATCCCCGCGGCCGAGATCTTTTTCTGAAGGAGTGGCCCATGCTTCTGGCCATTGACTGCGGCAATACGAATACCGTTTTCTCGATCTGGGATGGCGACAAATTTCTGTGTACGCTCAGAACGTCGACCCACCATTCGCGCACTGCGGATGCCTATTTCACGTGGTTCTCGACGCTGATCAATCACTACAAGATTGATCCTGAAATCACCGGCGTGGTGGTCAGCTCGACCGTGCCGCGTGTCGTTTGGAACTTACGCGTCTTTGCGGATCGCTTCTTTGGCTGTCGCCCGCTGGTTGTCGGTAAACCCGATTGTCTTCTGCCGGTTGCTCCGCGCGTGGATCAGGGGACGACTCCCGGCCCGGACCGTCTGGCGAATGCGGTGGCAGGGTTTGAGCGCTATGGCGGCGACTGCATGGTGGTGGATTTCGGGACAGCGACGAATATCGACGTTGTGGCCCACGATGGCGCCTATATCGGCGGCGTGATCGCCCCCGGCGTGAACCTGTCGTTGGAAGCGCTGCACCAAGGGGCGGCGGCGCTGCCCCATGTGGACGTCACCCAACCTGACAAAGTCATCGGCACCAACACGGTGGGCTGTATCCAGTCCGGCATCTTCTGGGGCTATGTGGGCCTTGTGCAAGGGCTGGTGCAGAAAGTGAAAGACGAATACGGCCTTCCCATGAAGGTCATCGGAACCGGAGGGCTCGCGCCGCTCTTTGAACAAGGCGCGCATCTATACGATGAGATTGATGAAGATCTGACCATGCACGGGCTTGTGCGCATCTACGACTACAACAAGGAACAGGGCAACATATGAGTGCTGACCGTCTGATTTACCTCCCGCTGGGGGGCGCCGGCGAGATCGGCATGAACGCCTATGTCTATGGCTATGGCAAGCCTGGGAAAGAACGGCTGATCCTTGTGGATCTGGGCGTGACCTTCCCGGATATGGACACGACGCCGGGTGTAAACCTGATCATGCCCGATATCTCGTGGCTGGTTGAAAACGTTGACCGGCTGGAAGCGATCTTTATCACCCACGCGCATGAAGATCACGTGGGCGCGGTGGGGCGTCTGTACTCTAAGCTGAAAGCGCCGATCCACGCGCGTCCTTTCACGCGGTACCATGCGCAGCGCAAGCTGGAAGAGGCAGGGCAGGTGCCCGAGGTGGTGATTGCCGCCGATGTCTATCCGCAAGTGATCGAAGCAGGACCGTTCAAAGTCAGTTTTCTGCCGCTCAGCCATTCGATCCCCGAAAGCGCGGGTCTGGTCATCGATACGCCTGCGGGCCGTGTGGTGCATACGGGCGACTTCAAACTGGATGAAACCCCGGTTCTGGGCGATGCGTTTGACGAAGACCTATGGCGTGAAGTGGCGAAGCCTGGCGTGAAGGCCCTTGTCAGTGACTCGACCAACGTCTTTTCACCCGCGCCCGGCCGGTCCGAGGCTGAAGTCGGTCCGGAATTGACGCAGTTGATCAAGGACGCACCGCATATGGTCGTGGCGACCACCTTTGCCTCGAACGTGGCGCGGGTGAAGCAGCTGGCGGATGCGGGCAAAGCTGCGGGCCGCTCGGTCTGTCTGTTGGGTCGCGCGATGCGGCGGATGATTCAGGCGGGGATCGAGACATCGGTACTTCACGACTTCCCGACCACGGTGACGCCGGAAGATGCGCGCGATATCCCGCGCGAAAATCTGATGCTGATCGTAACGGGATCTCAGGGCGAGCGGCGTGCGGCCTCGGCGCAACTCGCGCGGGGCAAATATATGGGACTGTCGATGGCGGAAGGGGACATGTTCCTGTTCTCGTCCAAGACCATTCCGGGCAATGAACGCGGCGTGATCCGCATCATGAACGCATTCTCGGAGATGGGTGTGGAGCTTGTTGCCGAAAACGACCGTTATCACGTCTCGGGCCATGCGAACCGTCCGGATCTTCAGCGCGTGCACGAGATCATCAATCCGCAGATGGTCATCCCCATGCACGGCGAACACCGCCACCTGCGCGAGCATGCAAAGCTGGCCGAGCAGGGTGGTCGGACGTCCATGGTCGTGGTGAATGGCGCGGTTTGCGATTTAACCGGCGACGTACCGCATGTGGTGGAACATGTTGAAACGGATCGTATTTATTTGGATGGCGACATTCTGATCGGCGCGCTGGACGGGATCGTCCGCGACCGTATCCGGTTGGCGCTGAACGGTCACGTGATTGTAAACGTGATCTTGGATGGCAATGAACCACTGGGAGAACCCTGGGTCGAGCTAATGGGTCTGCCCGAGGTTGGACATTCCAACGCGCCACTTGTCGATGTGCTGGAAGAGGATCTTGGCCAGTTCTTGATGCGCGCATCCAACAAGACGCTGCGTGACGAAGACAAGCTGGGGGATGAGTTGAAACGCATTGCGCGGAAGACCACGAATGATGAGATCGGGCGCAAACCAGAAGTGACTATTGTGGTCAGCCGTTTGGAATAGTTCGATCCTAATCTCTAAATGAAAAAAACCGCGAAGCCTGATGGGGCTTCGCGGTTTTTTTCTTGTTCGTTGGGGGTGGCTTATCCCGCGCGACGTTCTTTAAAGCTTTTGGCGATGAATTCGGGCAGATGATCGCCCATGCCAACAACTTTGTTGCCACCACCGCGGTTGTTGCCACGGCCACGAGGTTTGTTACGCTCGTTACGCTCGTTACGCTCGTTACGCTCGTTACGCTCGTTACGCTCGTTGCGTTCTGGCTTGGCTTCAGGTTTCGGTTGCTCTGCAGGCGTGGCCTCGACGACCTCTTCTTTGGGCTTGTCGCTCCTACGCTTGCGGGCGGGCTTTTCAGCCTTTTCCTCGTCCGATTTAGCACGGCTGCGCTTGGGAGTTTCGTCTTTCAGCGGTTTGTCGGCCTTAAGCGGATTGTCGACACGCGGAACTTCTTTTTCAATCAGACGCTCGACAGCATCCAGGTTCTTTTCGTCACGCGGCTCGCAGATCATGATGGCTTTGCCTTCACGTCCGGCACGTCCGGTACGACCGATACGGTGAACATAGTCTTCCGCATGCCCCGGCACATCATAGTTGAACACGTGGCTTACATTCGGGATATCCAACCCGCGTGCAGCCACGTCCGAAGCGCAGAGGAATTGAAGCGTACCGGCGCGGAACCCGTCCAGCACTTCCATGCGCTTGGATTGTTCCAGATCGCCGTGGATCGGTGCAGCGTTATAGCCGTATTTCTTCAACGATTTCGAGCAGATATCCACGTCTGTCTTACGGTTGCAGAAGATGATCGCGTTGGTGCATTTTTCGCCTTCGCGGTCGATCAGCGCGCGCAGAAGTTTGCGCTTCTCACTGGCAGCGCGATCACGACGCGAGGGTTTGAACATGCACAATTCCTGCGTGATCGTCTCGGACGTGGTGGCCTGACGAGCAACCTCGATCCGTTCAGGATTTGACAGGAAGGTGTTGGTCACGCGCTCGATTTCGGGCGCCATCGTGGCCGAGAAGAACAGCGTCTGGCGGGTGAACGGTGTCAGGCCAAAGATGCGTTCAATATCGGGGATAAAACCCATGTCCAGCATCCGGTCGGCTTCGTCTACCACCATGATCTGCACACCAGTCAGCAGCAGTTTGCCTCGTTCGAAATGGTCCAGCAGGCGACCGGGCGTCGCGATCAGCACGTCGACACCACGGTCGATCAGCTGATCTTGTTCTTTAAAGCTAACACCGCCGATCAGCAGGGCTTTGGTCAGTTTTACGTGTTTTGCGTAAACGTCGAAGTTTTCGGCAACCTGTGCGGCCAGCTCGCGAGTCGGGCAAAGCACCAACGAACGCGGCATGCGCGCGCGGGCGCGACCACGTGCGAGGGCAGAAATCATAGGCAGCGTGAACGAGGCCGTCTTGCCGGTGCCAGTCTGGGCGATGCCCAGCACGTCGCGGCCTTCAAGGGCAGGAGGGATTGCGCCTGCCTGAATGGGGGTGGGGCTTTCATAGCCCGCTTCGTCAATAGCTTTCAGCACCTTGGGGCTGAGTTTCAAGTCAGAAAATTTGGTCATGTATGTCCTGTATCACGGACATCCTGCGCCCGTGCGGCTTAACGAGGGAGGCCCGTGTGGCGTGCGCTTTCGCGTCCCTCTCTGATGAGGATGTGCCTAAAGAAAAAAGGCGCTAGGGTCAATGACATGGGTCAGATTGCGTGATTTACGGACGAAATCTTGCCGTTGTTGCACGGATCACGCGCTTGGATGCAGCTTTGGTCGGTACCCAGCGCCTATTGTTGCCACCGTTGGGGCAGGGGTCAAAACCTCGACCATCGCATTGGGGCGGGTAATCGAGGAGCTATATCCTTGCGGGGTAAACTTACGCGCGTGGCCACCAAGCAACAGATGCGGTTGCCCGTCCAGCAGAACAAATGTCCCGTCAGGCAAATTTGCGCAATTGGCCTTGTGCTGGATTTGCTGTCGGTCGCGGGTCACGCGGGTCTTGTGCATCAGTCGATCCATCTGAAGATGCCCCATTTGGCCATGGGTCTCGGCCCAAGCGGCTTTGAAAGCCCGATAGGCGTCAGGGCGGCAATAGGCGCATGGGCGATGACCCGCGGCAAGTCCCACGGCTTCATCCAAGAAGAACAAAGGAGTCCAGGCACGCGCCGGCATGGGGCCGTGATAGCGACCCTTGGGGTGCGTCAGATCGCAGATGATCCAGTGCTGGTGTTTCCACTTCGAGGTGCCAAGCCGCCCGTCGGTGAAAGGAAGGATGCCGCGATTTCCGGTGAACATCCCACGCGCGCGCTCCGCCACGATCTCGCCCGTTGGCAAAACGCGGTTTTGCAGGGGCGAGGGGCGTGGCGGGCACATGGATTACACCATCATTTCCTTGGTGGCGGACAGTTTCAGGTCCGGATAATCACGTTCAACACGGTCGATATCCCATTGAAGACGCGTCAAAAACACTGGGTCGCCGTCATTATCATGCGCGATGTGCTGTTTGTTGGCATTCACCAGCTTTTCGACCTCGTCCTTTTCGCCGATAATCCATCGGGCCGAGGTGAACTGTGACTGCTCAAAGCGTACGGGCAGACCGTATTCCATCTCGATCCGGCTTGCGAGCACTTCGAACTGAAGCGCGCCGACGACGCCCACGATAAAGCCAGAACCGATGTTCGGCTTGAAGACCTTGGCGGCCCCTTCTTCAGCAAACTGCATCAGCGCTTTTTCAAGATGCTTGGCCTTCATCGGATCGCCCGCACGCACGGTTTGCAAGAGCTCTGGCGCGAAAGATGGGATGCCTGTGGCGCGGATCATTTCGCCTTCGGTCAACGTGTCGCCAATGCGCAGCTGGCCGTGGTTAGGAATGCCGATGATGTCGCCCGCCCATGCCTCTTCCGCCAGTTCGCGGTCCGAAGCTAGGAACAACACCGGGTTCGACACGGCCATTGGTTTTTTCGACCGCACATGGGTCAGTTTCATCCCGCGTTTGAAGTGGCCCGAGGCCAAACGCATGAACGCCACGCGGTCGCGGTGTTTCGGGTCCATATTCGCCTGAACCTTGAAGACAAAGCCCGCTACCTTCTTTTCCTCGGGCGCAATGGAGCGGGGATCAGCCTGTTGGGGCTGGGGTTCCGGGCCGTAATTCGCGATGCCCTGCATCAGTTCCTGAACACCGAATGAATTGATGGCCGAGCCGAACCAGATCGGCGTCATGTGGCCTTCCAGAACGGACTGCGGGTCGAGCTTGGGCAGAAGCTCTTTCGCCATCTCGACCTCTTCCAAAAACTTCTCAAGCAGATGTTCGGGTACATGCTCGGCCAGTTTGGGATCGTCCAGACCGTTGATCTCGATGGTCTCGGCGACGACGTTCCGGTCGGCGCGGTCCATCAGTTCAAGGCGATCATTCAGAAGGTCATAGGTGCCCATGAAGTCGCGGCCCATACCAATGGGCCAGCTGGCAGGGGACACATCGATGGCAAGGTTCTCTTGAATTTCATCAATAATATCAAATGTATCGCGGCTTTCGCGGTCCATTTTATTACAGAAGGTCAGGATCGGCAGGTCGCGCAGGCGGCAGACTTCGAACAGTTTCTGGGTCTGGCTTTCCACACCTTTCGCGCCGTCGATCACCATCACGGCCGCGTCCACGGCGGTCAGCGTGCGATAGGTGTCTTCCGAGAAGTCCGAGTGGCCGGGCGTGTCCACCAGATTGAAGCGGTACTTGCCGAAATCAAACGACATGGCCGAGGCAGAGACCGAAATCCCTCGGTCTTGTTCCATCTTCATGAAGTCGGATCGCGTGCGCCGTGCCTCGCCCTTGGCGCGCACCTGTCCAGCCATCTGAATGGCACCACCATACAAAAGGAATTTCTCGGTCAGGGTCGTCTTGCCGGCATCCGGGTGGCTGATAATCGCAAAGGTGCGACGGCGCGCAATCTCGGGCGGCAATTCGGGGCGGTTTGTGTTCGTATCCAACATGGGTCGCATATAGCGATGGGGGCAGGGTGGCGCAACATGCTGGTTGCGTTCCGGCTGTATGGACCGCTAGGAGTTAGAAAACCAATCATTGCTGCGGAGGGTCACATGGATCTGGGAATTTCGGGAAAGAAGGCGCTCGTTTGTGCGTCCTCCAAGGGCTTGGGCTTTGGCTGTGCACAGGCTTTGGCACGTGAAGGAGTCGATCTGGTGATGAACGCGCGGACCGAGGGGCCTTTGTTGGAGGCTGCCGAGGCGATCCGGGCTGAAACAGGCGTAGACGTCGTAACTGTCGCCGCAGACATCACATCCGAGGAAGGCCGTGCCGAGGTTCTGAAGGCGGCGGGCGAAGTCGACATTCTTGTCACGAACGCAGGTGGTCCGCCCCCCGGTATGTGGTCCGACTGGAGCCGCGATGACTTCATCGACGCGTTCGACGCCAACATGTTGTCGCCGATTGCTCTGATGCAAGCTCTGATGCCGGGCATGATCGACCGCGGTTGGGGCCGGGTGGTGAACATCACCAGCGTGTCCGTGAAGTCTCCGATTGCCGTTCTGGGCCTGTCCAACACGGCGCGCACTGGACTGACGGGATTTGTTGCAGGAACCGCGCGCCAAGTGGCAGGGCAGGGTGTGATCATCAACAACCTGTTGCCGGGGCTGCATGATACAGATCGTGCCGCGGCCCTTGATAAAGGGGCGACCGAGGCTCAGGGGATCACGATGGATGAAGCGCGCGCGCAGCGTATGGCGACCATTCCCGCTGGGCGCTATGGCTCGCGGGAAGAGTTCGGGGCCACCTGTGCGTTCATGTGTTCACAACATGCAGGCTTCATGATCGGACAGAACGTGCTTCTGGATGGTGGGGCGACGAACACCACGCTTTGATCAGCCAAATCTACCAGTGCTGGGGCTTGTGCTTTGCCCCGGCCCGCTTACCTTACCCAAACAATTAGCCAGCTTCGACGGAGAACAGCGATGCGGATGAACAAACTTGCCAATGGTGCGCTTGAAGTCAGCGCGCTGTGCCTTGGATCGATGACATGGGGATCGACCAACACCCCCGAGGAAGGGCACGGCCAGATCGACATGTTTCTGGATCACGGCGGCAATTTCATCGACACGGCGGAAATGTATCCGGTGAACCCGATCAAGGCCGAGAATTGCGGCCGATCCGAGGCGACGATTGGCGGC
This sequence comes from Aliiroseovarius sp. S253, assembly GCF_049800855.1. NCBI lineage: Bacteria > Pseudomonadati > Pseudomonadota > Alphaproteobacteria > Rhodobacterales > Paracoccaceae > Aliiroseovarius > Aliiroseovarius sp. S253. The sequence continues at coordinate 930,253 of NZ_JBNAFW010000001.1, forward strand.
TGGCTGGCCAAAACTGGTCGGCGCGAGGATGTGGTGATTGCCACCAAGGTGTCGGGCGATAATCCCGGCTGGAAACGTGACGGCAAAGGCTATGACGGTGCGATCATCCATCAGGCCGTGGACGAGTCTCTGGAAAAGCTGAACACCGACTATATCGATATCTACCAGACCCACTGGCCCATTCGCGGCAGCTATGCGTTTCGTCAAAACTGGACGTTCGACCCTTCGCGCCAGAACCGCGAAGAGGTTGAGGACCACATGCGCGAGGTTCTGCAAGCGATGGCGGATCTGGTGAAAGCGGGCAAAATCCGTTACTTCGGCCTGTCCAATGAAAGCGCGTGGGGCACGGCACAGTGGCTTCGTCTGGCGCGCGAAATGGGCGCGCCCGAAGTGATCTCGATCCAGAACGAATACAGTCTGATGAACCGTTTGGCGGACACCGATCTGGCAGAGCTGTGCATGAATGAAGGCACGCGGGTATTGTCTTATTCGCCGCTGGCGACGGGCCTTTTGACCGGAAAGTACCAAAACGGAGCCATCCCAGAAGGGTCACGCCTGTCGATCTATCCCGGTCTGGGCGGTCGCACGACCGAACGGGCCTTCCCGGCGGTGGATGCCTATCAGGCGGTGGCCGATAAGCACGGGTTGGACCTTGTGCAGATGGCGCTGGCCTTTGTCGTGACGCGCCCATTCATGGGCTCGACCATCTTTGGCGCGTCCTCGACCGAGCAGCTTGCGCGTATGATGGACGGCAAGGACTTGATCCTGTCGGACGAGGTGATGGCGGATATCGACACCGCCCACCGCGCCCATCCGATGCCCTTCTAAGGCTAGGGCTTGAGATTTCCCCCGGCACGGTTCAAAACTGCCGGGGAGTGAGGGTTTCTTAATGATTGATCGACGCCATGTGTTGCAATTTGGGGGCGCTGCCGGTTTGGCCTTCGCCCTGACGGCCTGTGTGGGCGGTGGAGGGGGCGATGGGATCGAGTTTCATCGCAACACCAAACGCCCCATCAGCTCGACCACGCGATTTGATGCGGCCCGTTTTGCTGGGAACTGGGTGATCCGGGGCGAGTTCGTGCATCCGGATCAGAAGCCGCTTTATGGAACCGTCTCGATCGAGCACGGCGCGGGCGGGATCACGGGCATCACGCTTAGCAATGCTGCAGGTGGGCGCGAGCGCTATGATGCGCGGATGAACACAGCCGGGCGGATCACCGTCGGCACACCGCCCTTTGGGACCGAGTATTGGGTGCTTTGGGTGGATGCTGATTACCGCACGGCGGCCATCGGCACACCCTCGGGCAGTTTCGGCTGGATCATCGACCGCAACCGCTCGGGCGGAGAGGATCGCATCAAGGCCGCTGCGGACATGCTGGTGTTCAACGGATATGCCAAAAGTCGGTTGCACATTCGGTAAATCCCCAAACTTGCGAAGCCTCGCGGGACGTGCGAAGCCGTGACCATGCAAGCTTGGATCCCGATCACAATACTGGCTGCGTTCTCGCAGAACCTGCGCTTCATGCTGCAAAAGCGGTTGAAGGATACGCGGCTAAGCGCGACCGGGGCCACCTTTGCACGGTTCGTCTATTCGGCCCCGCTGGTCGCGGTGCTGATGTCAGGCTATTTCGCGGTCACCGGGCTGGATGTTCCACAGCCTGACACGCGGTTCTTTGTCTTCGCCTTCACCGGCGGGATTGCTCAAATTCTGGCGACGATCTGTGTTGTTGCGCTGTTCGCCGAACGCAATTTTGCCGTTGGAATTACCTTCAAGAAAACCGAAGTGGTGCTGACCGCTCTGACCGGGCTTTTGGTTCTGGGGGAAGGCGTCGGGATGGCCGGAGCGATGGCGATCGGCATCGGCTTCTTCGGACTCATCCTACTGTCAGACCCGCCTGAAGGCGGGAAGGGATGGCGACGTTTTTTCAACAAGGCCGCAGCGCTGGGGCTGGGGGCAGGACTGCTCTTTTCCTTCTCGGCCATCGGGTATCGCGGCGCATCCCTGTCATTGGGCGTCGAGGATGTGGTGGCGCGCGCGGGCTTCACCTTGGCTGTGGTCACCGCATTCCAATCACTGATCATGGCCAGCTGGATGATCCTGCGCGAAAAAGGCGAAGTCACCCGCGTATTCGCAGCATGGCGCGTTGGAGTATTGGTTGGGTTAAGCTCGATGATCGGCAGTTTTTGCTGGTTCACTGCCTTCACGCTGCAAAACGCAGCCCTCGTCAAAGCGCTTGGTCAGGTTGAGCTTTTGTTTTCCTACGCCGCCACGCTGTTTGTGTTCCGCGAAAAAGTCAGTGGGCGCGAGTATGCGGGTACCGCGCTGATCCTTGCCTCGGTGCTCGTGTTGGTTCTGTACTTGAAATAGCGCCGTTACAACGTGGCGGACAGAGGGCCGATGCCGCCCAACCGTTCGAACAAGCTTTCTTCGTCCGAATTGTTGAAGAACGGCACCTGTGCGGGGGCACCCAGATCGGGCAGGTTGCCCACGATCTCGGCCAGCACAACTTCGGTGATGAAGGGCAGGTCAAAGCGGCGCACGTCGTCCAGCGGGATCCATTGAAGGTGGCTCAGTTCGTCCGAAGCGCGCGAGAAGTCGTCGACATCCGTCTTCAGTTCGTCCGCGTCCACTGCAAAGAAACGCGCGTCAAAGCGGCGTGGGCGGCCTTTGGGTGTGATGGCGCGGAAGACAAAGGACATGCCTTTGGCGGATGGAATGAACCCGGACTCTGCAAAGCTCATCCAATCGCTTGGGATATCGCCGGACCAGGCGCCAGCTTCGCCAAGGATTTGGCCGGTTTCTTCCCAAAGCTCGCGAATGGCAGCGACCAGCAGTGCCTGTGCTTTTGCGGCGTCCGCCTGCTCGCCCAGGCGGGTCAGGCAGGGTTCGGCGCCAGCATCAGCCAAAGGAACCTGCGCGTCGGTCGCATCCAGCGCACCACCCGGAAAGACGAACTTGTTCGGCATGAAGGCTGCATTCGCGCCGCGCTGCCCCATCAGAACCTGAGGGCGCGTGGCTTTGTCCCGGATCAGAATGACGGTTGCTGCGTCGCGGATGATCTTGGATTTGTCCATGTCGGCCCCTTATGGCGTGGTGTTACTTCTTTCCTGCAAACCCGTGCATACGCTTCGCCCACTGAAAGGCAATCATAAAGCCCTTGAAACGGGGCAGAAGGTAAAGTGACGCAGCGACAGTCCCAACAGTGAAAATAGTGGCCAACATCAGCGGGTCTTGTACGACATGTACATAAAAGATGTGCAACAGGGGCGCCATGATGTGGCCGACCACGATAATGGTCAAATAGGCTGGACCATCATCTGCCCGCTGGTGGTGCAGTTCTTCCCCGCAAACCGTGCAGTCGTGATGAACCTTCAGATAGCCCTGAAACAGCTTTCCTGTGCCGCAGCTTGGGCACCGTTTCGCCCAGCCCTTGCGTAGGGCGGGCTTTAGTTCACGTTCAGTTTCGGCCACTGCGGGCATCACTTCATCCACAGTCATCTGAGCGTTGTCGGTCATCGGGGACTCCTTGTTCGCGCGTCAGACCATCATACAGAACTTCACATGTAAATCAGGCCCAGAAATGCGCTTGCGTCGGGATGTCGCGGAAAAATGCACAAGGTTGCGACGGAAACCTGAAGCCCACGCGTTGAAGATACATAACGACGCAGAAACAAGGTGTCGTTGAAGGCAAGTAACCATAGGAGATCGTTATGAAACTCAATAAGAAAACTGCTGCGACTGCCGTTGCTCTGGGCCTTGGGGCTGCTCTGACGCTGACCTCGACCGCTGCGATGGCGTTCGGCGGCAAAGACGGTGACCGTGGTGCGATGGGACGTAAAGGCGGGTTCATGCAGATGGAATTCGTCGATGTAGATCTGGATAAAAATGGACAGATCACAGTGGAAGATCTGCAAGCTGCTGCCAAGGCACGGTTCGATACGGCTGACGCTGATGGCGATGGGGCTTTGACGCTGGACGAGATGAAAGCCCAGGCAGAAAAGCGCATGGCTGAACGTATGGCCGCAAAAGGCGACGGCAAAGGCGAGCGCAAAGGTAAGATGATCGAAAAGCGCATGGGCTGGAAGCTGGAAGAGATGCTGGCCAAGAAAGACGCTGACGGAAATGGCAGCCTGAGCTTTGAAGAAGCCTCGCCCGAGCAAGCCATGCTTGAACGCATGATCGATCGGTTCGACACCGATGACGATAATGCCATCTCGGCGGCTGAATTCGATGACGCGCAGAAAGAGATGTTCATGCGTCACGACAAACGCGGACATGGCGGAAAAGACCGCGACCGCAAGGGCTAAACACACCATGGATGCCCCGCCTGAGGGGGTGGGGCATCTGCACATTGTCTAATGTCAGGGAACGGGCTAGGCAGGATATATGAACATGGCCTTGGACGCGTATGAAGGTGCTTCGGATGAGGCGTTGCTGGTGCTTTATGGCAATGGCGACCCCATGGCAGCTCAGCTGCTGACCCATCGGCTTGCGCCGCGCGTTTTGGGCTTTGCGACACGCCTTTTGGGCGGTGACCGCGCCGAGGCCGAGGACGTTACGCAAGAAGCGATGTTGCGTCTGTGGAAACAGGCCGCAAGCTGGCGCAGCGGTGAGGCTCAGGTATCAACCTGGCTGTACCGCGTGGTGTCGAACCTGTGCACGGACCGGCTTCGCAAACGGCGGACGGTTGATCTGGATGCGGCGGGCGATCCTGAAGATGGCAAGCCGTCAGCAGTTGAAACCATGATGGATGTTGACCGGGCGACGGCCTTGCAAGGCGCGCTGAACCGGTTGCCAGAACGTCAACGGGTTGCGGTGACGCTTCGACATATTGAAGGGGAGACGAACCCCGAGATTGCTCAGATCATGGGCATCAGCGTCGAAGCGGTGGAAAGTTTGACCGCGAGGGGAAAAAGAGCACTGGCTAAGGATTTGGCCGGTCGACGAGAGGAGTTGGGATATGGCGAAGATTGACAATCAGCCGATGCAGGACAACGAACTGGACCTGTTCTTTGATGCGGCCCGGCAGGACGTGGCAGAGCCTTCTGACACGTTGATGGCGGCGATACTGGCCGATGCACAGGCACAAATGCCTGCAGTCGATCCGCTGCCTGCCCCAAAGGCGCGTCATACCGGGTGGTTCTCGTCCATCTGGGCCGCCATCGGCGGGTTTCCTGCTGCTGCCAGTCTGGCAACCGCGACTGTTGCCGGTGTCTGGATCGGGTTTACTCAGCCTGTTCAGCTTGAAACGCTGTCCGGCGGTTTGGTTCTGGCGGGTGACTATGTCACCACCGATACGTCTTACGCACTGGAAGACCTAGCGCCCGGATACTTGGGAACAACACTGTTTGCAGAGGATGAGGGATAATCATGTCAGATCAGACACAACAGACACCAACCTCTGAACCGCGCCCACCCCGACGCTGGATGCGTTTTGTGCTGGTGGCCTCGTTGACGTTGAACCTTCTGGTTCTAGGACTGGTTGCGGGGGCCAAGTTCTCGGGCCATCGCGGGGATGATTTTGATCATCGCGGACCGGAGCGCGGCGCGATCCGTGATCTTGGGTTTGGCCCGATCGCCAAGGCGCTGGATCGTAAGGATCGGCGCGACATTGGGCGTGCCTTCCGAAAAGAAAGTGGATCTTTCAAAGACAACCGTGCGGTGCTTGAGCGGGATTTTGATGTTCTTTTGCTGATCCTGCGCAATGACAGATTTGATGCCATCGCGTTTGAGGCAACCATGACTGAGCAAGCAGATCGTTTGCGTCAGCGGGGCGAGACCCTGCGCAAGTTGGTCGTGGAACGGATCGGTGCGATGTCTGCAGAAGATCGTAGGGCTTTCGCGGACCGATTGGAAAGCGCAGTAGATCGACCATCGAAAAACAAAGATCGTTGAATGGGAGGCATCCAGTTTGGTTGCCCCCAAATCAGGCGGCTGAACGCCCGAAAGTGACAACGTTTCGGCCATCCGATTTTGACGCATAAAGCGCTTGGTCCGCCGCCTGTGTCAGCTCATGTGCGCTACGAGTATCGCCAAGTTGATCCCCCCAAACCGCAACCCCGACCGAGACCGTGACGGGGATCGGGAAGGCGGTCTCAGCAACATAGATCGGCTGGTCGCCGATTGCGCGCCTAAGGCGCTCGGCCATGGCCATCACATCCTTATGGCTGACATCTGGCAAAGCGACCATAAATTCCTCGCCTCCGAAACGTGCCAGAAGATCAAACTCGCGCAGATTGTCGCGAAGGCGATTTGCGACCTCGATCAGAACCTGATCACCCACACCATGACCATACCGGTCATTGACCGATTTGAAGTGATCCAAATCCAGCACCATGATCGCATAGGGCTGTCCGTTGGTTAGGGCCTCTTGTTCAAGCCGGTTCAAGTAGCTTTGAGCATAACGGCGATTGTGAAGCCCCGTCAGGGGATCCTGTACCGCCAGTGACAGGTTCAGATCAAAGCGTTTACGCAGCGCGTCCAGTTCGGTTTTGCGGGCCAGATGGGTTTTCAGGCGTAGCGCCAGTTCCATAGGTTCAAACCCAGCGTGCAGAATTGCGTCGGCCCCGAGATCCAGCGCCATTGCCCCGTCATTGGGACGGTCTTCATCAGGTACGACCACGATAATGGCGTTGCGCGTTCGCGCGCGCGAGCGAAGTTCGCTTACAAGGCGCAGACCATCGGAATCTTCATTCAATGCGGCGCTGATAACGAACGCGTCCGCGACCTTGCTAACTGCGTTCATATCCCCCAGGGCCTGAGTTTTTGTCACAACGTCTAAACGGTGTGACAACTCGGCTCCCAGTTTGCGCCGCCATAGCAATCCATGTTCGGGGTCCGAAGCGACAAGGGCAATACGGGCAGAGGGCACGAATTCCGAGGCCTCTTCCGCGCACCCAAACTCGGTCGAGAGGTCGCGATGCCGCATGATCTCATCATAGTTTCCTCGGGTCCGGATCAGGCTTCGTACCATCGCCGACAGAGTGCTTTCCTTCACCCCGCGCGAGTATACGTCGTCTGCACCCGCACGCAGGGCAGCAATACGGGCCTGTCGCCCCTCTTTTTCGGCAAACAGAATGACGGGAATTGCGCGTAAGTTCGGGTCATTTTTCAACGCAGTGCAGAGCGAAAGGCTTTGCCCAGACTGGCCGCGCCCCAGAATGATCAGATCAGGCTGAGCACGCCGCGCCGTTTCCAGCACGTCATCGATCCGCTCGACCTGAATCACCTCATATCCTGACATGGTCAGCTTGACCTTCAGGACGATGCGATTGGTCGCAAGATCATCTGCTATCAGGATCCTTCCGCTCATTTGACCGTTTTGCTAATTGTTGAAACTGGATTGCAGACATCCTGCGCCCGATTGGTTAAGAAATCCTTTCCAAATGAGAAGGAGTGTTAATTTGACGTCAGATCAAGCCGAGCGGATCGCGTTGAACATGCTGGCCTGGCTGGTCTCGAATGACGAGCTTTTGCCGGTTTTCATGGGGGCAACAGGAGCCGGACAGGATACGCTTCGTGATAAAGCCGGGGATCCCGAATTCCTTGCGGCGATGTTGGATTTTTTGATGATGGATGATCAATGGATCATACAGGCCTGTGACGCACAGAACCTAGCCTATGATCAGGTGGCGCAGATACGTCATGCTCTTCCGGGCGGAGCGGAAATGCACTGGACCTGAGGGGCGGATATGGGCAGTGTGCCTGTGAAAACGCAGGCAGGAGCTTCCATGACGATCAAGGCCCTTCTCTTTGACAAAGACGGCACGCTTTTCCAATTCAAAGCCACGTGGGAGGCTTGGGCGCACGCTGTGCTTCTGCGTCTGACGGATGGTGACTATGCGCGTGCGACACAGGTCGGGTCGGACATCGGGTTTGACATGGAAACGCAGACTTTCGCGCGTAATAGCGTGGTCATCGCGGGCACCCCAGCCGAGATCGTCACCGCCCTACAAAAACACTTTGATATGACAGCTAATGCGCTGGAAACCATTCTTAACGACGAAGCGGAAACGGCTCCGCAGGTTGAGGCCGTAGCGCTGGTGCCCTTAATGGAAGGTTTGCGCGCCCGAGGCTTGGCTTTAGGGGTTGCCACCAACGATGCCGAGCGTCCTGCACGACAACATCTTGAGGGGGCGGGTGTGTCTGCACTCTTCGACTTTATCTCTGGGTATGACAGCGGTAATGGCGTCAAGCCCGACGCCGCGCCTTGCCTAGCCTTTGCGCGGCACCTCAAGGTCAGCGCCGATCAGGTCGCAATGGTAGGGGACAGCTTGCATGACCTGAAAGCCGGGAGGGCTGCGGGGATGCGTACAATCGGTGTGTTGACTGGATTGGCGACCCATGGCGAGCTATCCCCATTCGCCGATGTCGTTCTGGATGATATCGGTCAGATCCCGGCCTGGTTGGATCAGCAGGCATAGAGATCTAAAGCGTATTTTCGAATTGTTAAGACATGGGGCTTACAACATCACCGTGAAGTGACACGTGTGATTATGATGCATGGTTTGATCCTGTGGATATTCGAATCCTTTGTGCGCCTGACCTATGGGGATCAGGTGTGGGAAAAGGTGCTCGTGGATCTGGATCTCCATCTGCCAACGGTCGAGCCGATGTTTCACTATGACGATCAGATTGGCCTGTCGATCTTACGCCAATTGTCGATCGAACAAAGCCGCGACAGACATTCGCTGCTCGAGGATTTTGGCACGTTTCTAGTGACTGATCCACGTGTCGAGCGGGTACGGCGTTTGCTGCGGTTCGGCGGGGTCGACTTTACTGAGTTTCTGTATTCGCTTGAAGATCTCAAAGGGCGTGCACTCCTTGCCGTGCCTGATTTGACACTGCCGGAGGTGCAGGTGGACGAAGTCCAGCCGCATCGCTTTGAAGTAAAATGCGAAGACAGTCCCAAAGGCGCCCCATTCGTCCTGTTGGGCGCCTTGCGTGCCTTGGCAGATGACTACGGTTCATTGGTCTTTCTCGAAGTGGTTGCTGAACGGAATGACAACGTAGTTATCATTGCAAGCCTGTTAGATCGGCAACATGCAGAAGGGCGTGAATTCTTGTGGGCGACGGACGGTGCCACATGAATATTGAACGCCCCATACCTTTCACATGTGGCGTGCTGGACCGTGTGCTGCCGATGCACATGATGATCGATAGCAAAGGCGTTGTACAACATGCAGGGCCGACCATTCAGAAGGTGTTTGCCAGCCGCAAAGTCGTCGGACGCAACGTGTTCGGATTGCTTGAACTCAGGCGACCCAGAAATATCACGCGGATCGAAGATATAAGCAAAATTGACGCCAAGCGCGTACAGCTGAAAATCCGTGACGAGTTCGGGATGTCTTTGACTGGTGCAGTTGCGATGATGCCAAATCTGGACAGCGTGTTGCTGAACCTGTCCTTTGGGTACTCCATTGCCGAGGCAGTCGCGCGCTATGAGCTAACGGGGTCGGATTTTGCACCAACCGACCTTGCTGTTGAAATGCTCTATTTGGTCGAAGCGAAATCCGCGGCGATGGATATTGCCAGCCAGTTGGCACATCGTCTTCAAGACGAAAAAGAAGTGGCGCAATCACAGGCGTTGACCGACGGGTTGACGGGGCTTTCCAATCGACGAGCCCTTGAAACAAGGCTGGAGCGTCAGTTGCAGCGCAATGTACCTTTCTCGCTTATGCATTTAGATCTGGATTTCTTCAAATCGGTCAATGACACCCATGGTCATGCGGCCGGAGATGCGGTGCTCGAGATGGTGGCGCAGATACTGCGCGAAGAGACGCGGCAAGAAGATCTGGTCGCGCGGGTTGGCGGGGATGAATTCGTGATTGTCTTGGACAATCAGGTGTATCCCACGCGGCTTGAAAAAATCGCCGCCCGCCTGATCAAGCGGATCGAAAAACCGATTACGTTTCACGGCAGCGTATGCCGGATCTCGGCCAGTATCGGTGTCGTGCCTTCGACCAACTATGCAAGGCCCGACCAAAGTGTGATGGCAGAGGATGCGGACAAAGCGCTTTATGCGTCAAAACGTGCGGGGCGGGCGGCTTTTACGATAGCAGAACGCTAGGGCGAGGTGCGTGTCTCTGACCAGTTGACAGGTGCTTGGACAGGCCTTAGCACAACGTTAGCCCCTTGCATCAGAGACCACTATGCCCTTGTTATTTCGCGCAATATCTTCCGTATCCGCGGCCGTCGCTGGGGTGCTGTTGATGGCAAATCCGGGATTTGCACAGACTGATGATATTATTCGGTCCATTCTGGGCCGTCCACTTCAAAGCGCGCAGGTGTCTCAGGCCTTTATTCACGCAGATGGCTCGCTTGAGGGAGTGTTCAATGGCATTTCCTTTGCTGGGACCTGGACCTTGGACGGTGGCAAGTATTGCCGCACGTTTACGCGGGGACTGAACGGTGCGCCAATCTGTATGACCGTGTCCGCGGAATACACGCCTGATGGTGATGTCCGTGCAGTGATCTTTGATGGCCCAGCTGGTCGTGCTAAGTTTGACGTGGGAAACTAACGCGCCCGAGTAACATCTCGGCTCCGACGCCCCAAAGAGGTCGTGAGGTAGGTCGCTGATGTGTCTGGAAATCCAACTGGCAGCCCGTAGGGGAATCGAACCCCTCTTTCCAGGTTGAAAACCTGGCGTCCTAACCGATAGACGAACGGGCCACTCTGTCGGTAGGCGGCTTATTAGGCGAGCGGATTTGCAAGCGCAAGAGCTGAAATGCGTGAAGTGCAAAAAAGTTTCACAATGAATAGACCGAACGCCGTGAACGCAAATATCGCGCCCCGCCATCGTGCAGACATAACTGGCGCGCGATGCGATCATCCAGCTGATTAATTGATCTTGTTGAGCGCTCCTCCTAACCATCCGCGATGACTTTGGCTTCTGAGCGATAGAAAGCTTGCTTAGAACCGATGGCAAATAGGGGCGATGATCTACGTGTGTCGGGTCGAGGCGATCAATCTACTGCGTTCGCAAAAGTGAACTGAGGGAACTGCATACGAAATTCGAACGTTCATGAAGGGTGACACGAGCTGCGGAGCATCGGCGGAAAGCCAATTGGAGCATGGGGAACATGGTCCAGCGAACGTGGGCGACTTCCGTTCCATTAGCTTGGTAAGGCGATGATATTCGGGGAAAAAGTGGCAGCCCGTAGGGGAATCGAACCCCTCTTTCCAGGTTGAAAACCTGGCGTCCTAACCGATAGACGAACGGGCCACTCTATGGTGAGGGGTTTCTATGTCAAAGCCCTATGCCGCGCAAGAGGCATTTTCACTTTTTTCGACTTTCAGAAAGCGCATGGTTTTCAGGACTTTGCAGCATCTTCCAGGCGCAATTGAGGGCTTAGTCGGCCTTGCCATTGATTGATCTCGAGTCGCCCTGCCAGATGGAATCTCGCACCGCCATGTTGTTCCAGCATGGGACCAAGCGGACCATCGAATGCACCAAAGGCAATAGCGTCAATCCGAACACCAAGCCCGTCACCGAAACTGACTTTTAGATGATTTTGACCGACACGTTTGGCAAACAGAATTTGGACATCCGGAAATGCGAAGCGCGGGGCAGGGGCCGAGGCTCCGAATGGGCCAGCTTCTTCAAGCTTTTCGATCAGATCTACTGAAGCTGCGGAAGGCATAAGAATACCATCCAGCTTCAAGTCCGCAGCCCCCAGATCACCAGCGCCCTGTTTGGCCATGAGTTCGGTCAGTCGCGCCATTGCTGGATCCAACTGATCGCGGCTTATGCTTAGACCCGCAGCCATTTTGTGCCCACCACCCTTTTCGATAAGCCCTTCAGCGGCTAGCTTTTGGATGGCAGCGCCAAGGTCGATCCCAGTGACTGATCGTCCTGATCCTTTGCCATCAGGCCCGTCGAACCCGATGACGATCGCGGGGCGGTTGGTGGCTTCTTTCAGGCGGCTGGCGACGATGCCAACGACGCCGGGGTGCCAGCCGTCTCCGGCGGCCCAGACAATCGGTGCGTCCAATCCACGTTTCTCGGCCTGATCCATGGCCAACTCTTGAACGCGTGCTTCAATCTCGCGGCGTTCTGCGTTGAGTTCATTTAGTTTTTCAGCAATCGAATGGGCTTCGTTCGGATCGGTTGTGGACAGCAAGCGCGCGCCTAGGTCGGCTTTGCCAATCCGCCCGCCCGCATTCACACGAGGCCCCAGAAGGTATCCCAGATGGTACGAACGCGGCGCTTCGTTCAGGCCTGCCACATCGGCCAGAGCCACCATGCCGGGGCGCGTGCGTCGGGCCATGATTTTCAGACCTTGCCGAACAAGCGCGCGGTTGGCATCAATCAACGGAGCGACGTCCGCAACCGTGCCAAGTGCCACGAGATCCAGCATCGAAATGAGGTCGGGCCCGTTCCGTCCCGCTTCGCGCAGCAAGCGACCCAGTTCGACCAGCACAAGAAAGACAACCCCGGCGGCGCAGAGATAGCCCGGCGCGTCGGCTTCGTCCTGACGGTTCGGGTTCACCACGGCGGTGGCGTCTGGCAGCGTTTCGGCGCCAAGGTGGTGGTCCAGCACGATCACATCTGCACCTTTTGCGCCGGCGGCTGCAATCGGTTCATAGCTAAGCGTGCCGCAATCTACGCAGATGATCAGGCTGTGATCGGCGGCCAGTTTCTCCATCGCGGGTGTGTTGGGGCCATAGCCCTCTTCGATCCGGTCGGGGATGTAGAGCGTGACTTGGCGATCGAACTGTCGAAACCAGTCGATCAACAAGGTGGCCGAGGTCGCGCCGTCCACATCGTAGTCTGCGAAAATTGCAACTCGTTCCGATTGGTCTAGCGCCGTAAGGATACGTGCTGCGGCTTTGTCCATGTCTTTCAGCTTGCGGGGATCAGGCAGAAGCTCGCGTAGGGTCGGGTCGAGAAATCCGGTTGCTTCGTGCGGGGGGATGCCGCGTTGGGCCAGAAGCGTGCAAAGGGCTGCGGGAAGGGTGGTCTGCTGGCCTATGGCTTCGGCCTGACGTTCGACCTCGGCTGTGGGGCCAAGCCATTTACGACCGGTCAGCGAGCTTTCGACCCCCAGAAAAGCGTTCATGCAAGCACCTGATCAGTCGCGACCACCTTGGCAAATTCGCCATTTAGCTGATCAAGGGCTGCGATGTGGATCTCGTCCGCTGTCACGGCTGGCCCTTCGCGCCAGCTGAGATCCGCGTTTCCGGTAAACGCTGCACAAGCGTCGTGCACCAAGGTGACGTCAAACCCCAGATTGGCAGCCATTCGGGTAGAGGTCGACACGCAGTGAGGCGTTGTCAGGCCACAGATAGTGACCTTTTCAATTCCCTGTTTTCGAAGAGTTTTCTCGAGATCTGTTCCGATGAAGGCAGAGTTCACATCTTTGGTCAGCACAGGTTCCCCGTCACGCGGCGAGACCATAGATTTCAGGGCCACAAGCCCGCCGTCTGGATTCAAAGGGCTGCCTGGTGTCGTAGACAGGTGCTGAATGTGAAAGACGGGCGCAGATTGCGCCCGCCAATGGGTCAAAAGCCGGGCGGCGTTTGCCTCGGCGTCTGGATTGTTGCGCGTGCCCCAAAACGGGTCATCAAACCCTTCCTGCATATCGATCAGGATCAGGGCACCAAGCATCACTTGGTCGTAACGGGGTTGCGATAGACCATGCGGCGGACCGAACCGGTTTTCGAACGCATCAGCAGCGTTTCGGTGGTCAGCCAGCCGGGCTCGCGTTTAATGCCCGAAACGACCGATCCATCGGTGACGCCGGTGGCGGCGAAGATCACGTCGGCGGTAACCATCTCATCACGCGAATAGATGCGATCCAGGTCGGTGATGCCAGCCTTTGCGGCGCGGCCACGTTCGTCATCATTGCGGAAGGTCAGCTGACCCCACATCTGGCCGCCCATGCATTTCAGAGCGGAAGCCGCCAGCACGCCTTCCGGCGCGCCACCACGGCCCATATACATGTCGATACCAGTGATATCGGCCTCGGCACAGTGGATGACACCAGCTACGTCACCATCGGTGATCAGGCGGATTGCAGCGCCGGTCGAGCGGATGCCCTCGATCATGTCTTCGTGACGCGGGCGTTCCAAAACACAAACGGTGATGTCCTTCACGTCGCAATCACGCGCCTTCGCCAGCGCCTGAACGCGTTCCTTGGGGGACATTTCCAGAGACACAACATCTTTCGGGTAACCCGGACCAATTGCCAGCTTTTCCATATATACGTCAGGCGCATGCAGCAACGTGCCGCGCGGGGCCATGGCGATCACGGTCAGCGCGTTCGGCATGTCCTTGGCGGTCAGCGTGGTGCCTTCCAGCGGGTCCAAAGCGATGTCCACAGCGGGGCCTTCGCCGGTGCCGACTTCTTCGCCGATGTAAAGCATTGGGGCTTCGTCGCGTTCCCCTTCGCCAATCACGACGGTTCCGTGGATCTCAAGCAGGTTCAGCTGGTCGCGCATGGCGTTCACAGCGGCTTGGTCGGCGGCTTTTTCGTCTCCGCGGCCGACAAGATCGGCACTAGCCATTGCGGCTGCTTCGGAAACACGGGCCAAACCAAGCGAAAGCATGCGGTCGGCAAAAACGACTTTATCGGCCATAAGGGGCAATCCTCACTGTCTCTATTTGCCCTTTGGTTTAAGCGCCGGTGGAAGAGGGGGCAAGAGCAATACGTGTTGAAAAGCCGCGCGGGTGCCGGATTCACGTAGCAAAGCGCAAGTCTGGGCTTCGGATGAGCCCTTGGAACAAAAGCGCGATCATCGTGCCGTTCAGAATGTGCCAAATGAAATGCGTGCCCGTGGGCCAGATTTCGCAAAGATGCATGTCGAATGTTCGGAACGTGAGCGAGATCATGAAGATGACCGTTGCAGCTGTGATCCATGGGGCGATTTCGTGCCCGTTGCGGCGGGTCAGAAAGGTGAACGCCAACAAGGCCAGTACGGCAGGCAAGTACTGCTCGGACCCGTTCAGCAGACTGTTTTCGGCTTTGTGCTCATGTGGGTCATCGTGCGAGGTTTCAGGCGCTGTTACCGGAGCTGTTTCGGTGGCTATCGGGATGTCGCTGCTTTGACTTCCCGAGCCATCTCCTCCGAAAGCAAACACTACGGCAATGGCGGCTGCGATGATGGCAAGACCAGCACCTATCCTACCGGGACGAATGCCTGCGACCCGACGCAAGGCCACCAGAATGAACAGGAACACGAAGGTCCAAATTGGGATCACATCGGCCAGGCTGGCCCACGCATTTGCGAACGTATGGAACAGGAAGCTGCCGATGCCGATCATGCCTGCCAGCAGGATCAGGACCATAGTCATCGGGTCCAGCCGGTCGCGGCGCTTGGCCTCGATCCAGCCCCAAAGCGCGGCCAGAACGAAGGCGAGATTCGAGATCGCGTTCAGCGGCTCGGCCCAGAAAGCGGCGCTGACACGCTCGCAATAGATATCAATCGGGGTGAACCAGTCCATGAGCGCCTCCTAAGTGTGAAGGTACTCTGGCTAGACCGGCGGGGTCGGTCCAGTGCGAAGCAAACTGACGTTGGGCGAGGGCGCTTACAGCTCTTCGATGCGGATGGCGACGGGATCGCCGTCGACCACGCCGGTTTCCGCAAATCCCTTCAGCGCCATATCCAGCGCGTCGCGGGTGCATTTGTGGGTGACGACCAGAACCGGGGCGAGCTTCTCGTCGTGGCTGGTCTGGCGCATCCGGTTGATCGAGATGCCTGCATCGCCCAACACGGCGGCAACCTTGGCCATCGCGCCGGGTTTGTCGAGCAGTGACATGCGCAGATAGAAGGGCGCAGGCTTGGCGGCCTTTGCGCCGGTAACAGGACGCAAAGTTGAGGCAGGCTGACCGAAGGTCGGGATCCGGATGCCACGCGCGATGTCCATCACGTCGCCCATAACCGCGCTGGCCGTTGGGCCTTCGCCCGCACCGGGACCGCGCAGAACGACCTGTTCCACCGCGTCGCCTTCGACAACGACCATGTTGGTACCGCCTTCCAACTGGCCCAGCGGAGAGCTCGCGGGCACAAGGCAGGGCGACATGCGTTGCTCCAGCCCGCGGCCAGTCATCTGGGCAACGCCCAAAAGCTTGATGCGGAAGCCCATTTCGGCTGCGTGTTCAATATCTTCTAGTTGGATGCGCTGGATGCCTTCCAGCTCGACCGCGTCGAAGTTGACCTGCGTCCCGAAGGCGATCGAGGACAGGATCGACAGTTTGTGACCAGCGTCGATGCCGCCCACGTCAAGGTTCGGGTCAGCTTCCAGATAGCCAAGCTCGGCGCATTCTTCGAACAGCGCGTTATAGCCACGGCCTGTGGCCTGCATCTGGGTCAGAATGTAGTTACAGGTGCCGTTCATCACGCCCATGACGCGGGTGATCTCGTTCCCGGCCAGACCTTCCAGCAGGGACTTGATGATCGGGATGCCACCAGCGACTGCAGCTTCATAGCGGATACGCACGCCTGCGGCCTCGGCTGCCAGCGCAAGCTCTTGCCCGTGATGGGCCAGAAGGGCCTTGTTCGCGGTGACAATGTCTTTTCCGGCGGCAATTGCAGCCTCGACCGAGTCTTTCGCCGGACCTTCATCGCCGCCCATCAGTTCGACAAACACGTCTACGTCGTCGCGTTTGGCCAAGGCGACGGGATCATCTTCCCAAGCATAGTCCGACAGATCCACACCGCGATCCTTGTCTTTCGACCGGGCTGAAACCGCAGTGACCACAACAGGGCGTCCTGCACGATCTTCCAAGAGAGCTGCCTGACGGCGGATGATCCTCACAACGCCGATGCCGACGGTGCCAAGACCTGCAATTCCAAGGCGCAGGGGGGCGGTATCTGTCATGTCGGTCTCCGTCGGCTGTAATATGGTCCAGCGACGTGTAGCCAAAGCGGCAGGGCTGTGCAATCCACGGCGGGGGCGCGGGGCCCAATTTCTTGTAGGATTTGTGGCTTAATGCCGGGCCAAGGCCGCTTGCATATTCGCACGCGTTTGCCCGTCGACAACCGAAGCAAGGCGCAAGCGGTTCGCCCGCGCCCGCAGCGCGGCGGCGCGGCTTGCCAATGATCCGGTGCCATAATCGCCTTGATCGGCAGGGACTTGACTCAGAATGTCGCTCATCGAGACGATTTCGGGGTAGGGGGCGTTTGCCGCTGCTCCATCCGCGAAGTCCGGAATGTCCGAGCACGCCATCAGGACGCCGAACCCCAGAAACAGGCAGGTCTTAAGCGTTCGGGTCATGCGGCGGCGGTCCTTGATACTATCGTTACGGCGACCATAGACAGGGCGGGCGGACGCTGCAAGGCAGCATAGTGTTCCGGGCGGATGGTGGCAGGACGTTGCGGAACATTTTGGCGAAGCGCTTGGATGTGAACGATTGTTCAGTTACCAATTTGCCATGGCGCGTAAAACCGGATCACATAGCGAAATTACAGGCCCCCGCGTACGCGAGGCGGCGCTGACCTTGTTTGCCCGTCACGGCTTCGCTGCTGTGTCGATGCGCCAGATCGCGCGTGAAGTGGGTGTTCAGGCAGGCGCTTTGTATCTCTACACCAAGGACAAGCAAAGCCTGCTGTTCGACCTCATGCGTTCGCATATGGAAGAGCTGTTGGCGGCGTGGACAGACGAACCCAAAGGCCAGAGTGCTTTGGAAGCGCTTGAGGCCTTCTCGCGTTTCCACATCCGCTTTCACTTGGAGCGTCCCGATGCGGTCTTCATCGCCTATATGGAGCTACGCAACCTGACGGACGAAAATTTCGCCGCCATCGAAACCCTCCGTCGTCAATATGAGGGCGAGTTGGAGGCGATCCTGCGTTCAGGGCAGGAGGAGGGCGAACTTCAGCTTTCTGATATTCGCCTAAGTTCCATGGCGATCATTGCGATGCTAACCGGGGTGAACACCTGGTATCGCGAGGGCGGTCGCCTGTCACGCGAAGCGGTGGCAGATCGATATTGGGACATGGTGCGCGGCGCAGTTGGCGCTTGAGAGCTGGACTCTGTCCGTCATCGACCCGATATATAGAACATGTCCTTACCACCCGGTTTCCTAGATGAGTTGCGCACCCGCCTCAGCCTGACACAGGTTGTTGGGCGTAAGGTCATGTGGGATCAGAGAAAATCCAATCAGGCCAAGGGCGACATGTGGGCGCCTTGCCCCTTCCATCAGGAAAAAACCGCGTCTTTTCATGTGGATGACCAGAAGGGGTTTTACTACTGCTTCGGGTGCCACGCGAAAGGGGACGCGATCAGTTTCGTGAAAGAAACCGAAAATGTTTCGTTCATAGAAGCGGTCGAGATCCTCGCAGGCGAGGCGGGGATGAAGATGCCCGCCCGCGATCCCAAGGCGCAGGAAAAGGCGGATCGGCGCACCCAATTGATCGAGGTTATGGAGATGGCAGTCAGCCATTTCCGCCTAATGCTGAAGACGGGTGCCGGGGCCGTGGCGCGCGACTATCTGACCCGTCGTGGTTTGGGTGAAGCGGCACTGGATCGCTGGGAGATCGGCTTTGCACCGGATGCGTGGCAGGGGTTGTGGGATCATCTGAAGGGAAAGAGTGTCGAGGATGAATTGATCCTTGGTGCCGGTCTGGCCAAGCCCAGCCAGAAGGGCGGAAAACCCTATGACACGTTCCGTGGCCGCATCATGTTCCCGATCCGCGATGCACGCGGGCGGGCGATTGCCTTTGGCGGTCGTGCGATGGACCCCAATGACAACGCTAAGTATCTGAACTCGCCTGAGACCGAGCTGTTCGACAAAGGCCGCAGCCTTTACAACCACGGCCCCGCGCGTGAAGCCGCTGGTAAGGGGCAGCCGCTTATCGTGGCCGAAGGCTATATGGACGTAATTGCCCTGTCCGAGGCCGGGTTCAACGCAACGGTCGCACCACTGGGAACTGCAGTCACCGAAGATCAGCTGCGTCTGCTTTGGCGCATCGCCCCCGAACCGATCATCGCGTTGGATGGTGACACGGCGGGGCTACGCGCCGCGATGCGGGTGATCGACAACGCTCTTCCATTGCTGGAAGCCGGGCAAAGCCTGCGCTTCTCGATTATGCCGGAGGGTAAAGACCCTGACGACCTGCTGAAGGAAAGCGGGGCCAGTGCGATGCAGGCGTTGATCGACGGTGCCATTCCCATGGTGGATTTGCTGTGGCGGCGTGAAACCGAGGGCAAAGTGTTCGACAGCCCCGAACGCAAAGCCGCGCTGGATAAGGATCTGCGAACCGCTATCGCACGCATTCAGGATCCGTCGATCCGCAATCACTATGGACAGGCCATCAAGGACAAACGGTGGGAGCTGTTCCGCGCCCGTCCCTCGGGGCAGAGCGGAAGCAAACGCCCGTGGCAACCGGGCGGGCGACGTGGTTGGCAGGCGACGCCGCCTGTTCTGGCCTCGACCAAGGGGTCGATGTTAGCCAGCGCGGACGAACGCGCGCAAGACGCCCTGCGAGAAGCTGTCATTCTGGCGATCCTAATTCGCCGCCCCGACATGCTGGATCAGGTTGAAAGCCGGATGGAACGTCTGGAAATGGTTGGGCCGGATCACGACATGCTGCTGCGCTGCGTTCTGACCTCGGCGCATTCTGGAGCCGATGCATTGGAAGACGCATTGCTGAACCGTGTCGGAGGCGATGTTCTGGACCGGCTCTTTTCGCTTAGTCACGTACGGATCACGCCTGCCATTCGTACAAGTAACGACGATGAAATTGTGCTGGCCTGTTTGACCGAAGAGCTGACCAAGCTAGAAGCCAAGCGCGGTGTGGCACGTGAAATTCAAGATGCCGAGGCGGATATGGATGCGCTGCCTGATGAGGGCGTGACATGGCGATTAGGGCAGGCGGCCGAGGCGCGCAACAAGGCGCTGCGCAGCCAGACCGAAGACAAAACCACCTATGAAATTGCTGATAATGGTTCACTAATGGATCGCGAAGAACGTGATGCTTTGGACGCATTGTTGGCCCAGATCGACCCCTCTAAGGGAAAAAGTCACTGAAGCGCACGACAGACCCCGCCGTCTGCTTGCAAACACCTCATAAAGCACCCACCTTACACCTGTGGACGAATCACTGATTCGAATCAGTGCTGTTCAACCCGAATCACCCAAGCGCGGGTGGCCGACAGCAAGGGACGCCTTGCCTGACACCAATCGGCCCAGCCCGCGCCTTTCGTGCAAGGAGAGCCCATGGCTGCCAAGGATACCGCCAACGATCAAAAAGACGATCAGCACGCCGAGCCGATGACCGACATGTCACAGGCCGCGGTCAAGAAGATGATCGCCGAAGCGCGCGAGCGTGGCTATATCACTTATGACCAGCTTAATCAGGTGCTTCCGCCTGAGCAGGTCAGCTCGGAACAGATCGAAGACGTGATGTCGATGTTGTCCGAGATGGGCATCAACATCATCGAAGATGAAGAGGCGGAAGAGGAAGAAAAGGGCTCGACCGAGCTGGTGACGAAAAACGCCGGCGGTGAAGTCACCGTCGCCACCGCCGAGACCGAGAAACTTGATCGCACCGACGACCCGGTCCGCATGTATCTGCGCGAAATGGGTTCGGTCGAATTGCTGAGCCGTGAAGGCGAGATCGCGATTGCGAAGCGGATCGAAGCCGGTCGCAACACGATGATCGCAGGCCTGTGTGAAAGCCCGCTGACCTTCCAGGCGATCACCATCTGGCGCGAGGAACTTCTGAACGAAGACATTCTGCTGCGCGACGTCATCGACCTTGATGCGACTTTCGGCAACCAGTTGGACGACGACGAGGAAGAAGAAGTTACGCCATCCGCTGATGGTGCAGCTCCGAACGCCGAGAAGAAAGAAAAAGCGCAAGAGCTGGACGCAGACGGCAACCCGATCAACAACGACGATGACGATGACGACGAGGATGAAGCCGCCAACATGTCGTTGGCCGCGATGGAAGCCGCGCTGAAACCGCGCGTGCTGGAAACCCTCGAACTGATCGCGCGCGACTATGAAATGCTGTCGGAAATGCAGGATCTGCGGATGTCCGCGACCCTGAACGAAGATGATAGCTTCTCGAAGAAAGAAGAGGGCGCGTATCAGAAGCTGCGTTCGGAAATCGTTTTGCTGGTGAACGAGCTTCACCTGCACAACAACCGTATCGAAGCGCTGGTCGACCAGCTTTACGGCATCAACCGCCGCATCATGTCGATCGACTCGTCTATGGTGAAGCTGGCTGATCAGGCCCGCATCAACCGCCGCGAGTTTATCGAAGCCTATCGTGGTCGCGAACTTGATCCGACCTGGCTGGACGAGATGGGCGAGAAGACCGGCCGTGCATGGCAGAGCTTCATCGAACGTTCGACCGACAAGGTTGAAAAACTGCGCGGTGACATGGCTCAGGTTGGTCAGTATGTCGGCGTCGACATCCCAGAATTCCGCCGCATCGTGCAGCAGGTTCAGAAAGGTGAAAAAGAGGCGCGTCAGGCCAAGAAGGAAATGGTCGAAGCCAACCTTCGTTTGGTTATTTCGATCGCCAAGAAATACACCAACCGTGGCCTGCAATTCCTTGATCTTATTCAGGAAGGTAACATCGGCCTGATGAAGGCGGTGGACAAGTTCGAATATCGCCGCGGCTATAAGTTCTCGACCTATGCGACGTGGTGGATCCGTCAGGCGATCACGCGTTCGATTGCAGACCAAGCCCGCACCATCCGTATCCCGGTCCACATGATCGAAACGATCAACAAGCTGGTTCGTACCGGTCGTCAGATGCTGCACGAGATTGGCCGCGAGCCGACCCCGGAAGAGCTGGCCGAAAAGCTGCAGATGCCGCTTGAGAAGGTTCGTAAGGTGATGAAGATTGCCAAAGAGCCGATCAGCCTTGAGACTCCGATTGGGGACGAAGAGGACTCGCAACTGGGTGATTTCATCGAGGACAAGAATGCCGTTCTGCCGCTGGACAGCGCCATTCAGGAAAACCTCAAGGAAACCACGACCCGCGTGCTGGCTTCGCTCACTCCGCGTGAAGAACGTGTGCTGCGGATGCGTTTTGGCATCGGCATGAACACCGACCACACGCTGGAAGAGGTGGGCCAACAGTTCAGCGTGACCCGCGAACGGATCCGTCAGATCGAAGCCAAGGCGCTGCGCAAACTGAAGCACCCAAGCCGGTCGCGGAAGCTGCGGTCGTTCTTGGATCAGTAAATTCCGTTATGAACTTCAAGAGCGCCTCGCACACCGCGGGGCGTTTTTGTTTCCGGCCTCACCTTCAAGCAGAGTGGATACGACACCAGCTTAAACTCGTGCTGATTCCTGAAGATCCGTCGGATCCTCAGCGCGTAAAAATCATTCTACCTATACTTCCTGCGATCAGTTCATCTGTCTACCGAGGGTGGTTGTCGCTGCGATCCTGAACAGATTGTTTCTGTGAAATGTGGCGAAAAATACGCCCTTTGGATTTAAATCCGAGCAGCTTTGTGTCATAAATGTGGCGGGGAACTGTTCGAGCCAGTCTATTCTGCTGGACTTAAAGTTGGGTATTTCAGATGTATGATGTTGTAAGGAGAAGGCCTTTGCCTTTGGTGCCGGAATGGCAAGTTAATGATCCAGAACGCCTTAAAAGTGCTGCCAATGTGGTGCTTGCTGTGCGGCGAGGACGGCTGCTTGCGTTGAAGGGCCTGCAAAGGAAGAAACTGGAAGGTACCGCGAAAGCGCGACCAGCCTATTCGCAGCTCTAGTCGCATGACGAGACCCAATTTCGGGGTCTGAGTTAATGGACAGGTCTGCTGGATGGTGCTCTTGCATTGCGCAAAGAGGGCTGTCGTAGATACTGATTGAACCGGTGCCGTACAGCGCGCACCGGTTTTTTCTTTGCTGGGGACGAGATGGCGCAAGTATTTGAAATCGAGACACATGGGCCGGGACTTTACGAGTTCACGGCTCAGGTGCGGCAATGGCTGAGAACAGAAAACCAGAAGGACGGGCTGTTGACGCTGTTCATCCGTCACACTTCTTGTTCGCTGTTGATCCAAGAAAACGCGGATCCCGAAGTTCAGACCGATCTGCGCAACTTCTTTCATCGGCTTGTACCGCCAACGACCGATCCGTCTATGTCTTATCTGACACATACCTATGAAGGTCCGGATGACATGCCTGCTCATATCAAAGCCGCCATGATGCCAGTCAGCCTGTCGATCCCCGTCAGTGCCGGACAGATGATGCTGGGGACGTGGCAGGGGATCTATTTGTTCGAACACCGCAATGCGCCGCATCGGCGGCAGGTGGTGGCCCGTCTGAGTTGCTAGAAAAGGCGGTTTGATACGGATCAAAGAGCCATATTGGACCCCGTACTAGCCTGTTGGTGTTTGGGATTGCTTTTGAATAAGGGTAGTTTCACAGGTTCATAAGTAGTTCCACCAATTTAACTGGGAGGAATTAAGATGAAACTTGTACTTCTTAAGTTTGTAGCCGGCAGTGTTCTGTCGATCGGGCTTTCAGCCGTTCCGGCTGTTGCGCAGTCAGAAGAGGCCATGTTCGGGAAAGCTTTGTTCGTTGAGAATTGCGCAGCTTGCCATGGCGCTGATGCCATGGGAAGCGGACCAGTATCGGCGCTGTTCGCCGAGCAGCCGCGAAACCTTCGCGTTCTCGCCAAAAGCAACAACGGCATTTTCCCATTCTCAGAGGTTTACCAGTCCATCAATGGTCGGCGCGAGATCGCGGGGCATGGCACGTCGGACATGCCGGTGTGGGGGGATCTGTTCATGATCGAGGCCGGACCAAACACCTTCCATCCGGGGGTGAACGCTGAAGAGATCGTACAAGGGCGCATTCTGTCTTTGGTCTACTACCTTCAGACCGTCCAAGAGTAACTAGGTTTTCAAGATCTGTTGCGGCGCTCTTCAAGGGGTGCTGCGCAGTAGCCGGGGTGCACCGAAGCTAGTCGGTGACGTGAGCGAGGCGGTAGGGCGTTATCTTTGCGGATAGCGCCCGCCGCATTTTGGGGCGTAGATTTCCCTCTACACAAGACCTAGAGGCTCGCCTATAGTGGCTGTGGATAAGTGGGGTTGGTCCCACTGGCTTGGCTTCAGTGAAGGAAAGGGATCGCCCATGCGCTGTCCGTTTTGCGGCAATATTGACACTCAGGTGAAAGACAGCCGACCGGCCGAAGATCACGTTGCGATCCGCCGTCGCCGGTTCTGCCCAGCTTGTGGCGGACGGTTTACGACCTATGAACGGGTCCAGTTGCGAGATCTCGTAGTGATCAAGTCAAATGGACGCCGCGAGGATTTTGACCGCGAGAAGCTTGAGCGCTCGATCCGTATTTCAATGCAGAAACGCCCGGTTGAACCGGAACGCATCGACCAGATGATTTCGGGCATCGTACGGCGGCTGGAAAGCATGGGTGAAACCGACATACAGTCGAAGACCATCGGCGAGATCGTGATGGAGGCCTTGGCCCGGATCGACACTGTTGCCTATGTGCGGTTTGCCAGTGTTTACAAAAACTTCCAGGCTGCAGATGACTTCGACAAATTTGTCAGCGAATTGCGCCCGGATATTCCACACGAAGACGAGTAAGCGTCGATGATGTCAGACACTACAGGCGCGGACCTTCGGTATATGCGCCTGGCGCTGTCGCTTGCGCGTCGTGGGCTTGGCCGCGTTTGGCCGAACCCTGCGGTGGGGTGTGTGATTGTGCGGAGCGGGCGAATTGTCGGGCGGGGCTGGACCCAGCCGGGCGGGCGTCCCCATGCCGAGCCCGTTGCGCTTGCGCAGGCCGGAGCTGCGGCCAAAGGCGCAACTGCCTATGTCACGCTTGAACCCTGTGCGCATCACGGCCAGACGCCACCTTGCGCCGAAGCTTTGATTGCCGCGGGGATTTCGCGTGTGGTGTGTGCCCTGAGTGATCCTGATCCACGCGTGGACGGCGGCGGCTTTGATATGCTTCGCGCCGCAGGGATTGAGGTCAAGACAGGGGTGTGCGAGTCCGAGGCCCGAGCCGACCAAGCTGGGTTCCTAAGCCGTGTCACAATTGGCCGGCCCATGCTGACCCTGAAACTAGCCAGCAGCTTTGACGGGCGGATTGCGACTGCCAGCGGTGAAAGTCAGTGGATCACAGGTCCGGACGCACGCCGACATGTGCACGCCATGCGTGCCAGCCATGATGCCGTGATGGTCGGGGCGGGGACGGCCCGTGATGACGACCCGTCCTTGACCGTGCGCGGGTTAGGCATCGACCATCAGCCGGTTCGTGTCGTCCTGTCGCGTCATTTGGATTTGCCCTTGGACAGTCAGCTTGCCCGCACCGCGCGTGAAGTGCCGCTGTGGATATGCCATGGTCGTCGCGCAGCGCCCGAGTTGATTTCGGCTTGGGAGGGCATAGGAGCCATATTGATCGAAGTGGACGAAGCGCAGGCCGCGCTTGATCCGGTCTCGGCACTTCAGGCGCTTGGCGAACGAGGACTAACCCGCGTCTACTGCGAAGGGGGCGGAGGGATTGCTGCCTCGCTCCTGATGGCGGGGCTGGTCGACGACTTGGTGGGCTATGGCGCGGGGCTTGCTATCGGGGCTGAGGGCCGCCCATCTTTAGCAGCTATGGGGCTAAGCCATCTGGCGGAAGCGCCCCGGTTTGATCTTGTAGAATGCCGCGATATTAGCGGTGACGTGTTGCATCGCTGGACACGGAAGAAAGCCTAGCACGCCTAGCGCCACAGATAGGCATAGCTGGCGAAAATCCCTTGTAGCTTGGCCAAAAGCCGCGTCCCGTATCGCCCTTTTGGAACGTCACCAGAAGCCAGTCGATCCACCACAACCTCGACCGGGCAAGCGGTTTTGGTGATCGGGTCGAAATAGCGGGGATAGTCGATCAGCACCGCATGGGTCAGTGCGATCAGATCTGGGCGCGCCGTCCGGCGGGCAGGCATCTGGCCCAGATCTGTAGTTAGGCCCCAACCCGCATAAAATGGTGCGCCCAAACAGGTGACTGGCACCCCACGCAACATCGCCTCGAACCCCATGGTCGACGTCATCGTCCACAGCGAATCCACATGATCCAGAAGTGCGATCGGGTCAGCTTGATCGGCGATGAGGTCAGCGTATTTCGCCGCCTCGTCCGGAGGGATACGCCCATCGCGTAGGCCCGCTTCCACATCCGGGTGGGGCTTGTAGATGATGACGGCGTCCGGGTTGTCGGCCCGCGCGCGCTTCAGCAGATCCAAGTTGGTTGCAATACCCGACGTCCCTAATCGGATCGAGGCGTCGTCCTCGACCTGACCCGGCACCAGTATACGCTTACCTTTTTCTAGGCCGTCCAACCCAGCGGGCAGAGGGCGATCCAGATTGTACTTGCCCAATCGGGCCTCAGTGATCTGTTTTATCAGGCGTGCTGCTCGATCTCGGGCGCGGTCGGGCAGGGTGGTCGCGGCCGCGATATGCCGCTCTAACCGGCTTTCGCGTGTCGGGTCATAATAGATGCCCAGATCATCGCGCACCAAGGACAAGGGGGGCACAAGTTCCGCTCCCAACCCACGCGAGCGTAGGAACCCATCTTCAACACGGAGGGGCGGGCAGTGCGTGCCATGCGCTGGCTCTTCCTTGCCGGCCCAGACCATCAAGGGACGCTCTAGCGCGTTGGCCCCTTTCGCCGCACGTTCGGCGTTGTCATCGAACACCATTGCGACGTCGGCTTTGAAAAACTCGGACAAGGGACGGCGTTTCCACAGGCGCATGCCGCTGGCGACATAGCCTTGATGATCCTCGCGCCACGCACGGGCGCGGGCCTCGAGTGTGTCCAGAACCCGCTCGATCTGGCACAGTTCATCGCGGTAGGGATCGTACCATGTGGGATACAGCATCATCGCGCCTGCAAACAGCTGCGCGCGGGTCAGGTTGCGGCCACGCCGGTTCACGGGGTGTCGATCATCAGTCAGGCCCCAGCCTGCATAGAAAGGTTGCCCAAACACGTGCGGTTTGTGACCGGCGAGAATGGCTTCGAACCCCATGCCAGAACTGACGGTATAGACGGCCATAGCACCGTCCAACAGCGCCCAAGGGCTGACCGGGGCGGTGATCAGCTTCACCTGCTCATTCTCGTCTTCGGGTCCGTAATGCCCGGTACGATGGCCTGCCTGTGTCTCGGGGTGGGTCTTGATCAGGATGCGTGCGTGAGGGTGCTCCAATCGCGCAGACACCAGCATGTCGCGGAATGTTGCGTCGGATGCGCCGCCATGCCGGATTGAAGCATCCCCGGCCGTCTGGTCCAGAACCAGCACATATGGCGCATCAGGCACGGGCATGTCGGGGTGAAAGGCGTTGTATTTTGAGATATGCCCAGATTTCATGCGCGTGATGGCAGAGCGAGCCCGGTTCAAAAGGGCGCTGTCATCAAGCGGGTCATGCTTCAGGATATGCTCAAGCCGGGAAGGGGCGGATCCATCGAAATGTACGCCCAGATCGTCCAGCATCAGGCCAAGGGGTGGTTCGCCTGACCGGCCGGGTTGGACCGAACGCAGAAAGGCATCTTCCACTCTAAGAACTGGGTTGTCCTTGCGCGCGGCTACGGCCTCGCCTCGGCCCGAGGTCGGGCTTTTCCCCCAGGTTCCAACCCAATCCTCATCGCCTGGAAGGCCAAGGCGTATCTGCCAGTCTGCCAGTTCGAGGATGCGTTTCACGCGTGGTTGGGTCAGGAAGCCGCCATTGTAAACGAAAAGCCGCCGGGGCTGCGATGACCCGACGGCTGGATGTGCTTTGTTTTCATTGGTCACGGGCTGAGGCCCGATTACTCGGTCAGGCTTTGGTTCAAGGCCGCAATGGACCCCGCCGTGGATAGCGAACCGGTCAAGGCGGTCAGGACCTTAGACCACTGTGTATAGGGGGCCTCGGTGACATATACCGTGTCGCCATCGCGGATCACGAAGTCACGCGCCATGAACAATCCGTTGGTGGCGGTAAGATCCAGTACATAGACCATGCGCTGTGACCCAGACAGGTCCTTGCGCCCTAGGACAGCATTTGCAACCTCTGCGCGCTCGTCGCGCAAAACGAACACGCCTGTCGGATCAGCGGTCGCCGGGGACAGACCGCCAACTTGGGCGATGGCTTCCACAGCCGAAATGGTCTGGCTTGCAAAGCCGACGCGGCTTTGTGTTCCGGTTGCGCCAAGGGCGGTGAAGGTGCGGGTGTCCGCTTCGACCAAAATCCGGTCACCGCCGCGCAGGGCAATGTCCATTTGCGGATACTTGAACAGGTCTTCAAACCAGATTTCACCAGTTTTGGCGCCGCGAATGACTTTTACCTTGGCAATCTCGGGCTCGATGGAAACGCCTCCAGCGCGGGCCAGCATGGCGTTCAGCGTGCGGGTGGGGCGTTCAATCGGATAGACGCCTTGCCCGCTGACTGCTCCGGTGATCGACACGGTCGCACCGTCGCCTGCCATGCGGCGCACGGTGACTTGAGGGTCCGGGGTTTGATCAGCCAGTTTGCTTGTGATTACCCGGCGAATGGCCTCGGGCGAGTTTCCGGCAGCTTTCACACGCCCTGCGTAGGGTATGAAGATATTACCAGCGCCATCTACTTGCACCTGCTCAAGCAAAGCAGGGGCCCCAGCAGTGGTCAGGATGCCGTCTTCGACGTTCTCCCAGATCGAAATGCTAAGTGTGTCACCAGCGCGAATGGTGTCGGATCCTACCACGCCGCTGTTCTGAAAGGCTTGGCTAAACCCAAGGGCAGGGGCAACGGCCGTTGCACGGGTCACGCGGTCATTGACGTCAACGATAAACGAGTTGCCGTTGTTCTGAACCGAGCCTGCATAGATTTCCTGCTTGGTTGGACCCGTGCGGGGAAGTCCGCAGGCCCCAAGCGCGAAAACCGCTGTCGCCAAGATCAAGTGCTTGGCCCAATTAGATTTTCTTGTCGTCACTGCCCGTACCCCTTCATGGAGTTTTGATTCATTTGACGAAGGGTACAGCGAGTTCACTTCGATTTCCAGCCAAGGTGGCCATCAGAGTCAACTGACCACGCTCAACTGTTGCCGAGGAGCCGCTGTCCCATGCTCCAACGCCAGATAGGGATCGTCTTGTACCAACATCATATCCACCACCTGACGCAGCAATTGTCGCCGTCCACGCGAGGAATAGAAGCCACCTGCAACCTGACTGGTTTCCAGCAGAAAGTGCCGATAGTCGCGATAGGCCCGTTTGTCGGGGCGGGTCGGCGTCTCGAAAAACTCGGGCAAGGGCTGTTCGGACACGAATTCCGGCTTGGCATAGACCGCATCTCCGAAAAGTTTCAGCGGCAGACCGCGCCACAAGACTTGCTGTGCAGCCGTCGAGTTAATGGTCACGGCAGAGCGCGCATGATCCAAAAGTTTTGCCAGTTTCCCACCGCGTACATAGTGGACGCGATCTGCAATTCCATAGGTCTGTGCGAGCCTGCGGATTTCGCGTCGCTGCGGGATGCGCCCGTCCTCAAGCGGATGTGCCTTGAAGACCAGATGGTGATGAGGGGCCGCGCCATCCGCAAAGCCCGAGATTACAAGTTCCAGAAACTCGGTCATCGTGGCGAAGGGGCTGTGCATCTGAAAGCTTGAATCATGTTCCAGTTGCAGCAGCGCAATATGATACGGGAAGCCACCATAGCGAATGCGTAAAGAGGCCGATATACGGTTTGCTGCGATGACCGGCATCAGTACAAGGCGCTGCAAATAAAGAAGAAACTCTTTCCCGACACCGATCGAACGGTGGGGGCGGAAGTTGCGATAGCGTTGGTTCAGAAACATGACGAACCAGTGGTATAGCGCGCCATAAAACACGTGATGACGCATGTCACCCCAATGGGCAGGTGCCTCGGGCATGTCGGGTTCGGCGTCCTGAAGGATGCGTCGCATATGGTCCACGTCATATCCCATCAAACGCGAATTGCCGTTGGACCCGTCTCGCTCATAGGTCACCCAATAGGGACGCAAATAGCCTTCTTCAAACACGTGAATGGTCAAGCCGCGTTCATGGGCCCGTGCAACAGCCTGGGCGTGGATAGGTCGCGTATCGCCATAAAGCACGATGTCGGTGATTTGGTGATCATCTACAATCTGATCAAACCTGTCGATCCACTGATCCTGAGGGTCGGTGAAGGGAATATAGTTGGCATTGCCCGGCCAGAACGCCTGATCTCCGCGATTAAACCCGACTCGCCACACCTGCGCCCCCGATCGGCCCAGCATCTTTGCCAGCCGCCAGAAGAAGGGCCCATGCGGCCCTTGCAGAAACAGGAAGTTTCGGTTTTCGCCCGTGACGCGCGCCATGCCTGCCAATCACCAAATCATTAAGAACGTTATTCGTTTATAGGCCTACGAAAAGATGGTTACAGGGGAATTAACTGGGGCATGCGGCAAAAGTTGGGCCTTGGTAGTGATTTTCCAGCGGCCCGCCGCATTGGTCAGGTGCGCCGCATCTTGGCTTCAAACTTGACCATGTTTCCGTTACAGCAGAGACACCAACCCGATACAGGAGGCGACATGTTCACTGGGATCATCACTGATGTGGGGCGCGTTGAGGCGCTGGAGCAAGCAGGCGATATGCGCGCGCGGATCGTGACTGCGTATGACACCACAGGGATTGATCTGGGGGCGTCGATTGCCTCGGATGGGGTTTGCCTGACTGTCGTTGCTATGGGCGACAATTGGTATGATGTTGATATTTCGGCAGAAACTGTCTCGAAGACCAATCTGGGTGACTGGGCCGTTGGCCGTCGCGTAAATCTTGAGCGAGCCTTGAAAGTCGGCGATGAACTGGGCGGTCACATTGTGTCCGGTCACGTGGATGGCGTGGCCGAGATCGTGTCGATGCATGTGGAAGGCGACAGCACCCGTATTCGCTTTCGCGCGCCATCTGAACTGGCGCGCTTCATTGCGCCGAAAGGATCCGTGGCGTTGAACGGCACGTCTTTGACCGTGAACGAGGTCGAGGGCGACGAGTTTGGTGTGAACCTTATTTCGCACACCAAAGAGGTGACGAACTGGGGGCAGGCGAAGGTTGGGGATCGCATTAACCTCGAGATCGACACGCTCGCGCGCTATGTGGCTCGGCTGGCAGATTATGGACAGTCCTGATTTCTGTTTGGCGTGATCTCTGATTGAAATATTCGTATACGGGCATATGATTGGCGAAAATCCTCTCTGATGGAGATCGCCTATGTCCCTTATTCGCCCCACACGCCGTGACCTTTTGCGCTTGGCCTCGGTCGCGCCTGCATTCGCCATGCCGGCCACCGCGCGGGCTATGTTGGGGGCGCCGACCGATGGCAACCCGGCGCATTTCAGTTTTACACTGGGGCAGGCGAAAATCACCATCGTCTCGGACGGTTATTTCACTGTGCCGTTTGGTGGGCAGGCGATGAACGCGCCGGAAGAAGAAAAACTGGCCTTCATGGCTGCGCACTACATCGACCCCGAGGTGGGCTATTCCCACACCAACCACATGTATATCGAACTGGGCGACGCCAAGGTCTTGGTGGATGTGGGGTCGGGCACCCGCTGGTTCGATACGACGGGCCAGTTGATGGGCAACCTGGAAGCCGCAGGGATCGACCCGATGGGCATCACCCATGTGGCGATCACCCATGCGCACCCCGATCACATCTGGGGTATTCGCGATGACTTCGACGAACCAATCATCCCGGACGCAGAATATGTGATGGGGCAGGCCGAGCACACCCACTGGCTGCAAGACGGTCTGGTGGACCGCGTGGCGCCCGAGGATCAGCAATTCGTGCTGGGGGCCGTGAACTCGATCAATACCGAGGGGCTGGAGTGGACGCTGGCGACGAATAATCACGAGATTGCGCCGGGCATTCGCCTGATCGACACGCCGGGCCATACGCCGGGGCATATGTCGGTGGCTGTGGAAAGCGACGGCCAGCAGCTGATCGCGCTGGGCGATTGCATGACTCACGCCATCCTGAACTTCGCACATCCAACGTGGTTCTCGGGCCGTGACTCGGATGGGGTGCAGGTGGGAGAGACGCGCCATCTTCTTTTGGACATGGCGGCCAGCGACCGGATCGCAGTTCTAGGGTATCACTTCCCATTCCCCGGCGTGGGCCATGTTCGCCGCGATGGGGATGCGTATCAGTTCGTCCCGGCGCTCTGGCAGTTCTAGGTTGTTTTCGTGACGTCTTGAGGGCGTTTTCCGCCGCCTTTTGGCTGGCAATGACCGCGCGCCTGCGCTACTCAGCCCCGAGCCTGAAGGGGAACGCGCCATGTCTGAAAGCACCACATACGAAACACCCGGTCCGGTCGAAGCCGGTTTGTCCGATGCCATCGCCTCGGCGGAAGAGATCATTGCCGAGGCCCGCGCGGGTCGGATCTATATCCTTGTAGACCACGAAGATCGCGAAAATGAAGGTGATTTCGTCATTCCTGCGGATGCGTGTGATGCGGCGGCTGTGAATTTCATGGCCACTCATGGACGCGGGCTGATCTGTCTGCCGATGGAATCCAAGCGCATTGATGAGCTGGGCCTGCCGATGATGGCGATGCACAACTCTTCGCGCCACGAAACAGCGTTCACCGTGTCGATTGAAGCCCGCGAAGGCGTCTCGACCGGCATTTCTGCCGCCGACCGCGCGCTGACCGTGGCGACTGCGATCAACCCCGACAATGGCCCAGCCGAGATTGCGACCCCCGGCCACGTCTTCCCACTGCGCGCGCGAAATGGCGGTGTGCTGGTCCGTGCCGGCCACACGGAAGCTGCAGTAGATATCTCGCGCCTGGCAGGACGTAACCCCTCGGGCGTGATCTGCGAGATCATGAACGAAGATGGCACCATGGCGCGTCTGCCGGAACTGGTCGAAATCGCCAAGAAACACGCCATCAAGATTGGCACGATTTCCGACCTGATCGCCTATCGTCGTCGCCACGACAATCTGGTGCGTGAGACCGGGCGTGAGTCCATCACCTCGGAGTTTGGTGGCGAATGGGAGATGCGCATCTTCACTGACATGACGCACGAGATCGAGCACGTGGTGCTGATCAAGGGCGATATCACCACAGACGAGCCGGTGCTGGTCCGCACCCACGCGCTGCAAGAAGCTCAAGACGTGCTGGGCCTTGGCCCGAAACCTGCGGATGAACTGCCGCGTGCGATGAAGATCATCGCGGACGAGGGCAGGGGCGTTGTCTGCCTGTTCCGTGAGCCGCGCAAGACGCTGCACGCAGATGAAGAAGAAGGCCCGCGCACTGTGCGCCAGATCGGCCTTGGCTCACAAATCTTGTCGACGCTCGGCCTGAACGAGATGGTTCTTTTGACCGACAGCCCCGAAACCCGCTATGTGGGTCTGGACGCTTATGGGCTGACCATCACCGGCACCCGCCCCATTCAGAAGGACTGAACCATGGCCACCGCAGAACAGCATTACATTCTGGACCGCCCGAGCTTTGACAAGCCGGTGAAGATCCTGATCGTTGTCGCGCCTTACTATAAGGACATTGCCGACAATCTGGTCGCGGGCGCCAAGGCCGAGATCGAAGCCGCGGGTGGCACATGGGATCTGATCGAGGTACCGGGCGCGCTGGAAGTGCCCACTGCAATCTCGATTGCGGATCGCCTGTCGAACTTCGATGGTTATGTGGCGCTGGGCTGCGTAATCCGGGGCGAAACCACCCATTATGAAACCGTCTGCAACGACAGCTCACGTGCCATTCAGTTGATGGGGCTGAACGGGCTGTGCATCGGCAACGGCATCCTGACCGTGGAAAACCGCCCACAGGCGGAAGTGCGCGCTGACGTGAATGATCAAAATAAAGGCGGCGGTGCAGCCGCTGCGGCCTTGCATCTTGTCGCGCTTTCGCGCAAATGGGCCTCCGCAAGCAAGGGGGTCGGCTTCAAGTCGATCTCGGATTCGATCAAGCTTGCAGGTGATACGAAGGATACCCCAACCGCATGACGCTTTCCGGCAACCAGAAACGCAAGATGAAATCCGCCGCCCGCTTTTTCGCGGTGCAGGCGCTGTTTCAGATGGAGGCCTCGGGCCAGACCATGGACCGCGTGATGGTCGAATTCGAAGATCACCGCTTTGGCGAGGAGTTCGACGATTTCACCATGGCGGAAGGCGACAGCCGTCTGTTCCGCAAGCTTGTCGGAGATGCGGTGAACCATCAGGCGAAGATCGACCAGATGACCGACCGCGCGCTGGTTGCGAAATGGCCGATCGCACGGATTGACCCGACCTTGCGTGCGCTCTTCCGCGCTGCCGGGGCCGAGATGGTCGAAGGTGACACGCCGCCCAAGGTCGTGATTACCGAATTCGTTGACGTGGCACGTGCATTTTTCCCGGAAGGGGACGAGGCAAAGTTCACCAACGCGGTTCTGGACCACATGGCCCGCGAGGCGAAGCCCGAGGCATTCTAAATGCCTGACGAAAACAACCAGTTTTAGAGGCCAAGGGGATGCGACCCATTGGCCTCTTTTCATTTATGGTCTCTGCACACATACTTAGCCTATTCACCTAAGGGAGTGTGACATGCCAAAGCTCGTCCGCGTCTATATCAAGAACGTTCTGGTTGGATTTGCGCTGTCCGCAACTTTTGTTGCGGCACTGCTTTACATGAACGTGGGCAACCTGTGGCACCTGATCTCGACATCAGACATGGGGTGGATCGCGGTTCTGATGCTGTTCATGTTCAACGGGATTGTCTTTGCTGGTGTGCAATTCGCCTTTGTAATCATGCGGATGGAAATCCACGACGACACGCCTAAGGGCGGCAAACGTCAGCCTGTCATCACCGGCGAACCCGCCCGCGTGAAAGTGGCTGCCAACCGCTGAGCCCCTTGCAGGGTAGGCCGATTGCGGCAATGATCCCCTATCAATGAAAGGGATCCCATGGCAGGCGGATGGGCGCGCGATGGCGCGGTAAGCGAACAGATCGAAGCATCGGTTTCAGATGAATTGGCCCGGATGAAGGCCAAAGCCCAGCCTGTGGGCGAGAGCTTTACCCACTGTGCCGAATGCGAAGAAGAAATCCCCCAAGCCCGGCGTGATGCGATCCCCGGCGTGAAACTGTGCATCGATTGTGTGCGCGACCGGGACGCGGCGTTCCAGAACCGCCCCGGAATCAATCGGCGCGGGTCCAAGGACAGCCAATTGAAATAGGGTTGCGAAACCCTCTTTTCCGCCAACATCGTGAGTGCTAGAAACCCGACAGGACAACGGCGATGGCGTCGCCGCGGGGCATCCTCCCCGGTTCCGTTTCCACGATCCTGTACGCCGGGACTTTCAATCGGGAGATTGAAGGCCCCGCCTTTGCCTCCCATCAGATAGGAGGCATCCATGGCCTGGTCGCCGGACAAAACTGAAGTCAAAAGCTGGAACGAATGGGACACGCTGCGCCATGTGATCGTGGGCCGTGCCGATGATTGCCACATCCCGCCGGAAGAGCCCGCGCTGGACGCCAAGGTGCCGGAAGACAGCGACATGCGGGGCCAGTGGGGCCGTCGCCCGCAGGAAACCATCGACCGTGCGAACGAGCTGTTGGACAACTTCGCCGACCAGCTGCGCAAGCGCGGTGTGCGCGTGGATCGTCCCGTCTCGATCGACCATTCACAACCTGTAACCACGCCGGACTTCCACACGGACAGCCAGTTTGGCTGCATGCCGCCGCGTGACGTCCTGCTGACCGTTGGGCACGAGATGCTGGAAGCGACCATGTCGTACCGCTGCCGCTGGTTCGAGTATCTGAACTATCGCCCGCTGTTGAAGCAATACTGGGAGGAAGACCCGAATTTCCGTCACGAGGCCGCGCCCAAGCCGCGTCTGACGGATGCGGATTATCATCCGGATTACCTGTCCGAGAAAATTGGCGACGCTCAGCGTCTGGAATGGGCCGCCGAGAAGTTCTTTGTCACCACCGAAGAAGAGCCGCTGTTCGACGCCGCCGACGTCTTGCGTTTCGGCAAGGACCTTGTGGTCCAGCACGGGTTCACCACGAACCTGAAGGGCATCGAATGGCTGCGCCGTCACTTCCCCGATCACCGCGTGCATACGGTGAACTTCCCCGGTGACCCGTACCCGATCCACATTGACGCGACCTTTACGCCTCTGCGTCCGGGTCTGATCGTAAACAACCCCCAGCGCCGTCTGCCCGAAGAGCAGCGCGGCATGTTTGAAAAGAACGGGTGGGAGATCGTGGACGCGGCCCAACCCGCGCACAACACGCCGCCGCCGCTCTGCTATTCATCCACCTGGCTGTCGATGAACGTGCTGGTGCTAGACCCGAAAACCGTCTGTGTTGAAAAGTCCGAGGTCTATCAGGCCGAGCAGATGGACAAGCTGGGTATGGAAGTGGTCGAGGTCGAGCTGCGCGACGCCTATGCATTCGGCGGCGGTCTGCACTGCTGTACGGCAGACGTGTACCGCGATGGCGACTGCGAGGATTACTTCCCCAAGCAGTAACCGACTGCTGCGCTTAAATAAGAAACCCCGCGCTCTGGGATGGGCGCGGGGTTTTGTGTTTATGACAGTCCTTAACCGATAACTATTTTGCGGTTACTCCAACGTGCTCGGTTTTGCGGTTCTGTGTTTCAAAGGAAGCCAGAAGGTAGCGCGCATTTTTGGCGTGACGTTCGCACATTTTCTTCTGTCTTGGCCGTTCGGGAATTTGTCTTGCGCTGGCTGTGATTGGCCCTTGGCATAGTACAGGGAGAATGGCTTCAAGTTCGTCACGTACGGCACAGGGAAGGCTTTTCAGGGCCTCTGTGTTCAAAAGCAGGCTTTCGGTCGGTGCGCCTTCCGCAAAGATGACTTGGTGTTCTTCGAAGACAATGTGAAAATATGTGACGTTTGAAACCTGATCATCGACCGCGATATCGGGAAGATCAGTCAAGAGTATCGCAGATACCAAAACCTCAGAGGTTTCAAACATGCGTTGAACGATTGGCGACGCAGCCAGCATCCGATGTTGCCGCGAAACCAACAGATCACGCTGAGGCAGGCCATTCCCCAAGGCACCTTTCGCGATGCGAACGGGAAAAAGCTTTGGGTTGTCTTGCAACTCTGCCGTTGAAATAGAGCGCTTATAGACGCCCACAACTTCGGCGTGGCCACCCTCTAAGGTGAGTACACGTGTTCCCGTCTTAAGCTCTTCAACGAGGATCTATCCCTGATCCGTGCTTACCATGGTTCCAGCCGTTAAGCAGGGAATTGAGCCGGGCGAGGGGTTGGGCTGAACAACGTAGGTGGTTCCGCCATCTGTGGTCTCAAGGGATTCTCCTGCCCCTGCCATTCCGATTTCAGTTGAAGGACCCTCACCAAGGGCTGGACCTTCGGTGGCGGTGACAGTCGCTGCGTTGTCATCGAATGAATAGAACGCATAGACACCCGTGTCATCAGACAGTGCAATTGCGTTGTGTTTTGCAAGTCCAGTAAACGTCGCTGTCGAGCTGTCGATGACATAGATATCTTTCCCGGCGACGGTGGTCGCGGTCAGTCCATCTAAGGGGTTGGAAGAACGTATCGAGCCATTTGAGTTGTAGATCGTGACGACAAGTGACGATACATCGGTACCTGCGTCCACTGCGACTTCGATGAAATCAAGCGTTGGACCGCCAAGATATTTGATCTCGGAAAAATATGGATCGGCCATGCTTTTCCTCTTTTCGACGCGGTAGCTCACGCCAGCTGGGCGCGGGCGCGTTACCAGACACTATGTGTGAGATTGGTAATCCGCGATAGGGGGAATATGTGCACGGGTGTGCCCCTTATCGCGGAATTGCCCGACCGTCATTCCATCTGAGCGAGTGCTGCGATTACTCCATCGCCTCCAGTTCATCAATAAAGCTTTCGATCATGGCAAGGCCCTTGGCCCAGAAGTTGGGGTCCGAAGCGTCCAGCCCGAACGGTGCCAGAAGCTCTTTGTGGTGTTTCGATCCACCGGCTTTCAGCATGTCGAAATACTTCTCTTGGAAGTCCGCGTCGCCTTCTTCGTAAACGGCATAAAGCGCGTTCACCAAGCCGTCGCCGAACGCATAAGCGTAGACATAGAAGGGCGAGTGGACGAAGTGGGGGATGTAGGACCAGAAGGTTTCGTATCCGGGCATGAAATCAAAGGCTTCGCCAAGGCTTTGGGCCTGAACCGACATCCACAGCGCGTTGATGTCATCGGGGGTCAGCTCGCCTTCGGCGCGGGCGTCGTGCAGTTTGCATTCAAAGTCATAGAACGCGATCTGGCGCACGACCGTGTTGATCATGTCTTCGACTTTGCCCGCCAGCATCACCTTCTTTTCCTCGGGCGTTTTGGCCTCGGACAGGAGCTTGCGGAAGGTCAGCATTTCGCCAAACACTGACGCAGTTTCAGCCAGCGTCAGCGGGGTCGAGGACAGCATCTCGCCTTGATCGGCGGCCAGCACTTGGTGGACGCCGTGGCCCAGTTCGTGCGCCAAGGTCATGACATCACGCGGTTTTCCCAGATAGTTCAGCATCACATAGGGGTGGACGTCGGTCACGGTGGGGTGGGCGAAAGCGCCGGGGGCCTTGCCGGGTTTCACGCCTGCGTCGATCCAGCCATCGGTGAAGAAGGGCTTGGCGATCTCGGCCATGCGTGGGTCGAAATCGGCGTAAGCGTCCATGACGATCTTCTCGGCCTCGGGCCAGTCGACCAGCTTGTCGTCTTCCATCGGAAGCGGCGCGTTGCGGTCCCAGACCTGCATCCGGTCCAGTCCCAGCCATTTGCGCTTCAGCTCGTAATAGCGGTGCGACAGGCGCGGGTACGCGTCGACCACAGCGTTGCGCAGGGCCTCGACCACTTCGGGTTCCACGTGGTTGGACAAGTGCCGCCCGGTCTGCGGGGTGGGCATGCTGCGCCACTGGTCCTCGATGGCCTTTTCTTTGGCCAAGGTGTTGTGAACGCGCGCGAAAATTTTGATGTTCTCGCCCAGTACACGGGCAATTTCTTCCGAGGCTGCCTGACGCGTGTCGCGGTCGTGCTCGGTCAGCAGGTTCGCGGTGGCTTCCAGCCCACGCTCTTCGCCGTTCACGGTGAACATCAGCCCAGCGACGGTTTCGTCAAACAGCGTGTTCCACGCCGATGCCCCGACCGAGGATTTGTCATGCAGGAACTGCTCCAGCTCATCCGACAGCTGATAGGGGCGCATGGCGCGCAGACGGTCGAATACGGGTTTGTAGCGGGCGAGATCGGCGTTAGCTGCGAACCAACCGTCCAGCACCGCGTCGTCGATCCGGTTCACTTCAAGCGAGAAGAAAACCAAGGGCGCGGTGAAAACGGTGATCTGCTCTTGGCAGTTTTGGAAGAACTGGGCGCGATCCGCGTCGGTGGTTTCTTGGTAATAGCGCAGGCCCGCGAAGGACATGATGCGCCCGCCAATCATCTCGATCTTTTCATAGGCCAGCACGCAATCCAGCATGCCTGACGCGTCCAGATCAGCCAGTTTCCCCTGATAAGTCTGGGCAAAATCGGCACAGGCGTTTTCCAGCCAGCCCAGATCGCGCTCAAGCTCTGGCGCGTCTTGGCTGGGATAGAGATCCGAAAGGTCCCATTCCGGCAGATTGCCAAACGGGTTATCACCCGTACCGGCAGTGGCGTCGCGCAGAACTTGGGGGGGCAGGGTGGAAAACATGGGACCTCCGAAAATGTGGTTTCCCAAGACATAGGCGGTGGGCAGCGTGGTTGCAATCGGGTGGTAAAAGGTTCTGAACGCGGGGGGCAGAGCGCGCGCATCGGGGGCGAGAAATAGCCGATTTTCCCCCCTGGGGGGTTTTGACCCGGCCCCATGGTCCCTTTATAGGAAGGGCAACTATCCTTAGGAGCGTGCGGCGTGATCAGATTCGTCCTTGGCATATTCGGTGCCGTGTTTACCGGTATCACCCTTGCGATCTTTATGGCCGCACTGGTCGTGGGAGGCGTTTTCTGGATGTATTCCAGGGACTTGCCTAGCCATGAGCAATTGGCGAACTATACGCCTGCGACGATCAGCCGGGTCTATTCTGGCGAGGGCCAGTTGATGGACGAGTTTGCGCAAGAACGCCGTCTGTTCACCCCCGCTGATGAAATCCCGGACCTTGTGAAGCACGCGTTCATCTCGGCTGAGGATAAAAACTTCTATAATCACGCAGGCTTTGACCCGCGCGGCATTGCCGCCGCTGCGATTGAAGCCGCACGAGGTGGGGCGCTGCGTGGGGCGTCGACCATTCCGCAGCAGGTGGTGAAGAACTTCCTTCTGTCGTCCGAGCGGTCGGCCGAACGGAAGATCAAGGAATTGATCCTGTCGATGCGGTTGGAAAACACCCTGTCTAAGGACGACATTCTGGCGCTGTATTTAAACGAGATTTTTCTTGGCCAGAACTCGTACGGTGTGACGGCTGCCGCGCAGACCTACTTCAATAAGACGCTGGACGAACTGAAACCACATGAGGCAGCCTATCTGGCGACCCTCCCGAAAAAGCCCGCGCGCCTACATCCCGTGCGCAACAAAGAGGCTGCGCTGGGGCGCCGTAACTATGTGCTGCGCGAGATGCAACAGAATGGCTATCTGGATCAGGCCGTTTACGAATCCGAAAAAGATTTGCCGCTGCGCTCGGTTCAGAATGGCGATTTCGAAGGCTTCCGGACCGCGCTTCCGGATCGCGACTATTTCACGGACGAGATCCGCCGCCAGCTGAGCCGCGATTTCGGGGAAGAAGAGTTTTTCACTGGTGGCTTGACCATCCGCGCAACTGAAAACCCCAAGCTCCAACAGGTGGCTGCCGCAAGCCTGCGTGAAGGACTTGAGAAGTATGACCGCAGTCGTGGTGTTTGGCGCCCCACTGGCGTCACGCTCCCAGAGGGTGCACTGGCGGACGAGGAAAGCTGGCGACAGGCACTGGCGGACACCAAATTCCCGCGTGATGTAGCTGGCTGGTATCCTGCCGTAGTGCTTGAGGTCGGCGGCAATGACGCGCGTATTGGTATCGAAGGTGTTGACGATGACGAGGACGGTCATTGGATCCCCGCCAAAGACGTGACGTGGGCGCGTCGCTTGAATGAGGATGGCAACCTGGGCCGAAAAGCGCGTGTGGCAGGCGACCTTCTGAAGGTCGGCGAAGTCGTGCATGTGCGCAAGATGACCTCGGATGATGATGGCAGCTTTATCCGCTGGACCCTGCGCCAGATCCCGGAAGTGCAGGGCGGCTTCATGGCGATGGACGTGAACACCGGCCGCGTGATCGCGATGCAGGGTGGGTTCAGCTATCAACACTCGGTCTATAACCGCGCCACGCAGGCGCAGCGCCAGCCGGGATCTAGCTTCAAACCCTTCGTCTATGCGGCGGCGCTGGACAGCGGGTTTTCGCCCGCGACCATCGTGATTGACGCGCCGATCGAGGTTGTCTCGGGCGGCGAGATTTGGCGCCCGAAGAATGCCTCGAACCAGTTCTACGGCCCGACGCCATTGCGCACCGGGATCGAACAATCGCGAAACCTGATGACTGTGCGTTTGGCGCAGGAAATCGGGATGGATACTGTTGCGGGCTATGCCGAGCGTTTTGGTGTCTATGAACGCATGAACCCGTTCTTGGCCAACTCGCTTGGATCTGAAGAAACGACTTTGTTCAAGATGGTTGCGGCTTACGCCATGTTCGCCAATGGCGGCGAGCGGGTCGAACCGACGCTGGTTGACCGCGTACAAGACCGTTGGGGGCGTACTGTCTATCGCCATGACCGTCGTGATTGCGTGGACTGCGCTGATCCAGTGCTGGCGGCAGGGGAAGAACCGACGATCGACAGCAACCGCGAACGTGTGATGGACGCCATTACGGCCTATCAGTTGACGTCAATGATGCGCGGCGTTGTCGCGCGCGGCACGGCCAGCCGCACCGTGAACCTGCCAGTTCCGACTGCAGGCAAGACCGGGACGACCAACGATGGGCGCGATGTTTGGTTTGTTGGCTTCACTTCGAACATCGTGGCGGGTTGCTATATCGGCTATGACCGCCCGCGCACCATGCCCGGCGCGTCTGGCGGCGGCATGTGCGGCCCGGTGTTCAATAGCTTCATGAAAGAAGCCATCAAAGAGCTGGGCGGAGGTGATTTCGCAGTGCCTCCTGGTGGCCATTTCATCAAGATCGACCGGTTCTCGGGTGCGCGTCTGCCGAATGATGCCAGCGGCGATCATGTGGTGGCCGAGTATTTCCGTGATGGGGAAGAGCCGCTGTTCGGTGTGATGTTCGATGGTGGCTTTGCCATGGGATCGAACCTGCCCTTGTTTGATCGCGGCGGGTCGGATGCGGCGAAGGTAAAGACATCGACCGGGAAAACCGTTGTGGTGCCGGGCAAGGCGGACTTCGGGTCGCTGTCGTCTGGTGGTCTCTACTGATCTCAGTGCATCAACTGGAAATAGAGTAAGATTTGCGAAGCCAAACCGGCGTCGGGTGAAATCTTCTGCAAAGAAACGCATTTTGCCCATTGTATTTCCATGTCCTCACCACTTATGTTCAGAAGGCGGTGGTGCGTTTTGTAAAGGCACCCCGCACAGAGTTTCGCTGTCATGGCGACGGATGCTGGCCCAAGGACGCCCGCAGACCACATCATGACAGGCTAAAAGCGCTTCGGGACGCAGCCGCAAGACGGACTGGCCGCCGAAGCCGGAAATTGATGACCCGGCAGCAGGTTCACAAAGACTTGCCCCGATGTCTGAGAACACGCCCGCAATTTGCGTTGCAAGTTGGGGGTAAATGAATGGGTTTCGCACGAACCGCCGGGGTAACCGGACAGGATAGGCGAGACCGGAGAAGAAACGCGATGATGCGTGCGAGGATCGAGCAAGGACAGGCACAGGGGCACACGCCCCTTCAGCTGTTGTCCCATCCCCCGCATCTGCTCGCCCTGACAAGTCACCCCATTCCCCAAGCGCGTCCTCCGGGACGAGCGCGGCGATCCGGGTGCAGAAAGACAACATGGCAAAGAAGATGCTTATCGACGCCACCCACGCCGAGGAAACTCGGGTTGTGGTGGTCGACGGAAACAAGGTCGAGGAATTTGACTTTGAATCTGAGAACAAACGCCAGCTCGCTGGCAACATTTATCTGGCAAAAGTAACACGGGTCGAGCCGTCGCTTCAGGCGGCGTTTGTTGACTACGGCGGAAACCGCCACGGGTTCCTGGCCTTCTCGGAAATCCACCCGGATTATTATCAGATCCCGGTTGCGGATCGTGAAGCGCTGCTGGAAGAAGAGCGCGCCTATGCGGAAGCTATGGCCGCCGAAGAGGACAAGCCCAAAACCCGCCGTCGCCGCCGTTCGCGGTCGCGTTCCAAAGCGGAAGAGACCAAGTCGGATGATGCGGTCGCCACCAAAGAGATCGATCAGTCCGCCAGCGGGATGGATGTGATTGATCTGGACGATGGCGGATCGGATGCCGAAGAAGGCCACTCGCCGATGGATCTGGTCACAGAGACGCCGGTAGAAGAGCCGTCGGACGAGACCGTTGTTTCGGCTGAAGACAGCGCGGAAGCTAAGGTAGACGCAGCCGCTTCGGAAACTCCGGCGGAAGACGTGCCTGCTCAAGAAGCCACTGAAGAAGCTGCTTCTGCCGAAGACGCCAGCGATGATGACAGCGACGACGACGAAGACGCGCCGCTGGAGGCATCCGAAAAGGATGACCAGATCGAGCGCGTCGCCGATGACGACTCGACTGAAGAAATTCGTCCGCGCCGCAAGCCACGCCCGAAGCGTTACAAGATCCAGGAAGTGATCAAGGTACGCCAGATCCTTCTGGTGCAGGTCGTAAAAGAAGAGCGCGGCAACAAGGGTGCTGC
This sequence comes from Aliiroseovarius sp. S253, assembly GCF_049800855.1. NCBI lineage: Bacteria > Pseudomonadati > Pseudomonadota > Alphaproteobacteria > Rhodobacterales > Paracoccaceae > Aliiroseovarius > Aliiroseovarius sp. S253. The sequence continues at coordinate 973,987 of NZ_JBNAFW010000001.1, forward strand.
CCTGACGACCTATCTTTCGCTGGCCGGTCGCTACTGCGTGCTTATGCCCAACACCGCGCGCGGTGGCGGGATCAGCCGCAAGATCACCAATGCCGCCGACCGCAAGAAGTTGAAGGAAATCGCTGCCGAGATCGACGTGCCGAAGGGGGCAGGTCTGATCGTTCGGACCGCGGGTGCCAAGCGCACCAAGACCGAGATCAAGCGCGACTATGAATACCTTCAGCGCCTGTGGGAGCAGATCCGCGAACTGACTCTGGAATCCATCGCGCCCGCGAAGATTTACGAAGAAGGCAACCTGATCAAACGCACGATCCGCGACCTCTATTCGCGCGAGATCGATGAAGTGTTTGTGGAAGGCGAGGCCGGCTATCGCGTGGCCAAGGACTTCATGAAAATGATCATGCCGTCCCACGCTAAAAACGTGAAGCATTACCAAGACGCCATGCCGCTGTTCGCGCGTTATCAGGTGGAAAGCTATCTGTCGGGCATGTTTAACCCGACCGTTCAGCTGAAATCCGGTGGCTATATCGTGATCGGCGTGACCGAAGCGCTGGTTGCCATCGACGTGAACTCGGGCCGGGCCACCAAAGAAGGCTCGATCGAGGAAACCGCGCTAAAGACCAACCTTGAGGCCGCGGAAGAGGTGGCGCGTCAGCTGCGTCTGCGCGACCTTGCGGGCCTGATCGTGATCGATTTCATCGACATGGACGAGCGTCGCAACAACAATGCCGTTGAAAAGCGGATGAAGGACAAGCTGAAGACCGACCGCGCCCGCATTCAAGTGGGCCGCATTTCGGGCTTTGGTCTGATGGAGATGAGCCGTCAGCGTCTACGCCCCGGCATGATCGAAGCGACGACCCAGCCTTGTAACCATTGTCACGGCACCGGCCTGATCCGTTCGGATGACAACCTTGCCCTGAACATCCTGCGTCAGCTGGAAGAAGAGGGCGTGCGCCGTCGTTCGCGTGAGGTTCTGGTGAAGGCGCCGATCGGCATCGTGAACTTCCTGATGAACAACAAGCGCGAGCATATCGCGCAGATTGAAGCCCGCTATGGCATGTCGGTTCGGATCGAAGCTGATCCCTTCCTGATCTCGCCGGACTATACGATTGAGAAGTTTAAAACCGCTACGCGCGTTGTGCCGGAAGCGGCGCCAGTCGTGTCGGTGGATGCCTCGATCATGGCGGATATCGATGACGTTGAAGAGGCTGAAGTGATCTCGGAAGAGACCCCGGAAGTCGAAGGCGAGGATAAGCCCAAGAAGCGCCGTCGTCGTCGCCGTCGTCGTCGCGGTCGCGGTGGGGATGATCAGCAAGAGAACGGTCAGACCGAGAACGGAGAGGCCGAACAGGCCGCTTCGGAAGGTGATGCAGAGGCCGAAGGTGCTTCGGACGCTGAAGAGGCACCCAAGGACGCTGCTGAAGACGCGCCGGAAGAAAAGCCCAAGCGCAAGCGTGCAACCCGGTCGCGCAAGAAGAAGACCGACGAGGTTGCTGCAGACGTGGAAGCCACTGATGCCGTTGCTACTGAAGCCGTAGAAGCCGAGACGCCTGCAGAGGAAGAGAAGCCGAAGAAGCCTGTACGTAGGCGTCGGACCGCGAAGGCAAAGGCTGAGGAAGAGGCGAAAGCTGCCGAAGCTGAAAGCACCGAGGCGACTGATGAGGCCAAACCTGAAGCGTCGGACGAGCCGAAGGAAGAAAAGCCCAAGCGCAAACGGGCAAGCCGTGCGAAGAAGCCGAAGGCCGACGAGGCTCCGGCTGAAGTAACGGCCGAGGCTGAAGCCAAAGTGGAAGACGCGCCTGCTGAGGAAGAAAAGCCTAAGAAGCCAGCCCGCAAACGCGCGCCGCGCAAGAAGGCTGAACCCGCTGCGGAAGAGACTACAAGCGCACCTGCGGAAACACCTGCTGCGGATCCTGCGCCGGTCGAAGTTGCCGTTGCCGAAGCGCCCGTTGCCGCGCCGGACCCAGCTCCGGTGGCCGAGGTCGCATCAGACGAGCCGCCCAAGCCCAAGCGCAAAGGGTGGTGGTCGCTGAACCGCTGATCGGAACCAAAGAACAGAGAAAGCCGGGCCAATCGCCCGGCTTTTTTCGTTCACCCGTGTTTGATAAAGTAATACGTCACGCCATCCGGGCCGGAAGTTTCATCCTGCCCCACAAGCTCGTGCCCTTGTTCCGCACAGAAATGCGGGACGTCGATCACCGCAGCAGGGTCTGTGGCTTGCAGCCGCAAGATCTGCCCCTTCTCAAGCGACTTCAAGCGCTTGCGGGCTTTCAAAACGGGCAGGGGGCACAACAGCCCGATGGCATCCAGATCGTCATCATAGGTCATGACTTTCCATAAACTCTGCGCAAATCCCTGTCCATCCGTTGCGAGATCGCAATTTGTCGCGCAGATGTGACAAAGCGGCAGGTGACGCCGCGCCAAACCCGCGCTATGTGAAGCTTATGTTTGGAATTGAACTGATCGACGCAAGCCTAGTGCCTGCCCTGACCATCGCGTTTTTCGCGGGCATCCTGAGCTTCCTCAGCCCTTGCGTGCTGCCCATCGTGCCACCGTATCTGGCCTATATGTCCGGTATCAGCATGTCCGAAATGAACGAAGGTGCTTCGGGCCGGGGAAAGGTGTTTCTGACGGCGCTGTTTTTTGTATTGGGGCTGTCGACAGTATTTCTGTTCCTTGGCTTTGCAGCATCGGCTTTTGGCGCGGTGTTCTTGGCCAATCAAACGCTTTTTGCGGGCATTGCGGGCGTGGTCGTCATGATCTTCGGGGCGCATTTTCTGGGCGTGATCTCGATCCCGTTTCTGAACCGCGAGGCGCGTCTGGATGCAGGCGATCAAGGGGGCAGCGCCTTTGGGGCCTATCTGCTGGGGCTGGCCTTTGCGTTTGGCTGGACACCCTGCATTGGCCCGCAGCTGGGGGCCATTCTGGCGCTGGCTGCCAGCGAAGGCTCGGTTGCACGTGGCACAGTGCTTTTGGCTGTTTACGCCATTGGCCTTGGCATCCCGTTCCTGCTGTTTGCTGCATTCTTTACACGCCTTGGTGGCCTGATGGCCTTCATGAAGCGCAACATGGAGCGCATCGAGCGGATCATGGGGCTGCTGCTCTGGACCATCGGGCTGTTGATGCTGACGGGTGGCTTCTCGCGCTTCTCTTATTGGCTGCTCGAGATGTTCCCGGCCATGGCGACGTTGGGCTAACACGGCCCACGTTTTCTGCACCCCGGGGGTTATGTCCTTAACCATTCCGGTTTAACCTGCCAGAAAGTACAGGCCGGGCAGATGAGTAACCACGTCGACACATCGAAAATCGTGCGCCGCCGCCGGGTGTTTTACATTCCGGGTTACGACCCCATTCATCCCCGTCGCTATCGCGAACTCTATCGCAAGGAAGGAGCCGCGCAGGCCGAAATCTCGGACTATGAGATTGATCTGATTGGTCGACAGGGGGCTGCCACCTATGGCTGGCAGGTGCTGGGCCGGATGGACGGTCACGAGGTCGAGGCCGAGTTTGACGTGCTGGTCTGGTCTGACATCGTGCGCGACAGCATGGAGCTGAATATCGCGCAGACCTATCTGATGATGGCGCGGACCGCGTGGACCTATATCAGCACAGGAGCACTTAGGCGCCTGATGTGGTTGCGTAAAGGGCCGGTGATAGCAGCGCTCTATCCGGTTGTGGCGCTGATCTTGCAACTGGTTTTGGCAGTCATTGTCGGCTGGATCCTTGGCGGGCTGACCGAATGGGCCGTGGGTGGGCTGTCACCGCTTCTGGGACGTGTTCTGGGTTGGCTGGTGATGCTGGCCGGTATCACGGCACTGCTGATCTGGTTTCGTAAAATCGACAACAAGCTGTTCATCTACTACCTGATGCATGACTACAGCTATTCTGCGTCAACAAGGGGCGCGAACCCGCCCGAGCTTGAGGCGCGGATGGCCCAGTTTGGGGATCAGATCGCCGAAGCGTTGGCCTCGGATGTAGACGAGGTACTCGTGATTGGCCATTCCTCAGGCGCACATCTGGGGGTATCGATCCTGTCGGACCTTCTTGCACAGGGTAGGGTGCCATCTGGGGGGCCTCAGCTGAATTTCCTGACCCTTGGCCAAGTTGTCCCGATGGTCAGTTTCCTGCCCAAAGCGGGACGTCTGAGGCACGACCTGAACCGGCTGTGCCAACAAGATCAGATCGCTTGGGTGGATGTTACCGCACCGGGGGATGGCTGCGCTTTTGCGCTGTGTGATCCTGTTACGGTCTCGGGTGTTGCGCCGGATCGGGGCAAGCGTTGGCCCTTGGTGTTCTCTGCCGCCTTCACGCAGACCCTATCGCCCGAACGGTGGTCCCAATTGCGCTGGCGTTTTTTCCGGCTGCACTTTCAGTATCTCTGCGCGTTTGATCGTCCGCGGGACTACGACTATTTCCAGATCACCGCCGGTCCGAAAACCCTGCGGGATCGTTACCGGGATCGCGCTCCGTCGAAAAGCCGCATTGACGTCCCCGCCTCGAAATACAGATCAATGGTGCCATGACGGATCCTCTGCCCCCAAAACCACCTTCGCGCCCCGGCCGGGTGTCGCTGTGGCGCTATGCGAAACTGTTTCGCAAGGATATCCTGTCGGCCCAACCGGCGCGGCTATATCACGCGTGGATGGCGGAGTTTCGAACCCCGTTTTTTCGCAGTTATATGTGCAATGACCCCGACCTAATCGACCTAGTTCTGAAGAAACGCCCGGATGACTTTCCGAAGTCCGACCGGATCAGGGAAGGGCTGGCACCGCTACTGGGCAATTCGGTCTTTGTCACCAATGGGGATGTTTGGAAACGTCAGCGCCGCATCATTGACCCGGCCTTTGAAGGAGGGCGCCTGCGCGAGGTGTTCCCGGCGATGTGGGACGCCGCAAACGCCGCTGTGGTGCGGGTTGAGGTCCATGCGAACGGCGCGCCGGTCGAGATCGAAAGCCACACCAGCCACGCGGCTGCGGATGTAATTTTTCGCACGTTGTTTTCGATCCCCATTGAACACGAAGTTGCAGGCCGTGTGTTCGACGAATTCAGGAACCACCAACGCACGCAGCCCGTGTTGAACCTTGGAGCGTTTCTGCCCCTGCCGAAATGGTTTCCGCGGTTTCATAAGCGCGACACCAAACGCACGGCCAAAGTCATACGTGGGCTGATCCAGAAGCTGACGCAGGATCGGATGCATGCCATTCAGGCGGGCACTGCGCCCGAAGATCTGGCCACCAAGATCATGACGACGCAGGACCCGGAAACCGGCGCATGTTTTGACACGGACGAGATGGTTGATCAGGTCGCCATCTTCTTTTTGGCGGGGCACGAGACCAGTGCCTCGGCCCTTGCATGGGCGCTGTATCTACTGGCACTTTACCCCGAGTGGCAGGATCGGGTGGCGAAAGAGGCGCAAGATCAGATCGACCCCGAGAAAGTCTATTTCTCGGCCATGTCAAAACTGACCCTGTCGCGGGATGTGTTTCGCGAAACGATGCGCCTGTATCCTCCGGTCCCAATGATGGTGCGCGAGGCGACATGCCCCGAGCGTTTCCGCGATCGGGATGTTCCCAAAGGCAGTCAGATCGTCCTCAGCCCCTGGCATCTGCACCGGCATGAACGCCTGTGGGACCGCCCTGACAGCTTCGATCCCGAACGGTTCCAAACCCCCAATGGCAAAGAATGTCTGCGCAATGCCTATATGCCGTTTTCTGCGGGTCAAAGGGTGTGTCCGGGGGCTGGGTTTGCGATGATCGAAGGGCCATTGATCCTGTCGATGCTGGTACGTTCCTATCGGTTTGAGGTGGTGAATGACCGGCCAGCCATGCCTGTCGCACACCTGACTGTACGTGGAAAAAATGGGATCTGGTTGTCCATTACGCCGCGTTAAGTGTTGGATTATGTTTAGGCAAAACAATGTGATATTCGCTACATTGCATGTCTGGTGACAGACGCCGATCTTTTCCCCGTTTACCGGCACGTCAACTAGGCCAATATGTACCCCATCAAGGCAAACACATTGGGGAATGTTATGATGCCGACTGCTGCCAAAGCGACATCACAGTGGGGGGTCACGTATAGAATGGTTATTCCGGCATGGCGTATCCTAGGCGTCCGCGTTGACGAAGTTGAAAGCGAAGACACCGTTTCGCGAGAAGAGATCGAGGGCATCTTTAAAGACGTGCTGCGCCACGATCACGATGCAGAAGGTCTGACCCCAGAAGAGCTTCGCGAGAAGATCCGTACCGAGCGCATTCGCGCCGCCCTTAAGGATTGATGATGCGCAGGTCAGATACCTGCGTGATCTCTCGTGTATTCCAACACATACACCCGAATAGCCGAGGCTAGTCCACGATCCACGCCACGTGCGTTGTCTATCTCGGCGGCCAGCGCGTTCAGGGGCAGCCCCCGCGCTTTCGCAATATCCTGAAAAGCTTTCCAGAACTCTGGTTCCAGTGATACCGACGTCCTGTGGCCATGAAGGGTGAGGGAATGTTTCTCAGGTCGGCTCATGTGTCACGATCCTGCTTGTGGCCATCAAACAGACGCGTGATGCGCGCTGTTTCAGCCTTATCCGCGTCTTTCTGGACCTTGCTTTGGCCAAATTTCACCGCGTTTTGGTCTGCGCGGGCCTTTTTTTCGGCCCGCGCTTTGTCTTTTCGAAACCGGTTCAGGTTGACCGGCTTTTCCATCAGGCTTTCGGGCCGATCATCTGCTCGGGGCGGACAACCTCGTCAAAGGTCTTTTCGTCCACGAAACCAAGGGCGATTGCCTCTTCCTTCAAGGTGGTGCCGTTCTTGTGCGCGGTTTTGGCCACGGTGGTCGCGTTGTCGTAACCGATGGTGGGGGCCAGAGCCGTCACCAGCATCAGGCTTTCCTTCATCAGCTTGTCGATGCGCGGCTCGTTTGCCTGAATGCCGTTCAGCATCCGTTCAGTGAAGCTGTCGGTCGCGTCGCCCAGAAGCTGGATCGACTGCAGCAGGTTATAGCTCATCATCGGGTTGTAGACGTTAAGCTCAAAGTGGCCCTGCGAGCCTGCGAAGGTCATCGCGGCGTTGTTGCCCATGACGTGGGCGGCAACCTGTGTCAGCGCCTCGGCCTGCGTCGGGTTTACTTTACCCGGCATGATCGACGAACCGGGTTCGTTTTCGGGCAGGATCAATTCGCCGAGGCCCGAACGCGGGCCGGAACCCAGCAGACGGATGTCGTTGGCGATTTTGTAGCAAGAGCCCGCAACGGTAGCCAAAGCGCCCGACATGAAGACCATCGCGTCGTGGGCCGACAGCGCCTCGAACTTGTTGGGGGCGGTCACAAAGGGCAGGCCGGTGATGCGCGCCATGTTGGCAGCCACTTCTTCGCCCCAGCCCACTTTGGTGTTCAGGCCGGTGCCGACGGCAGTGCCGCCTTGTGCCAGTTCGTAGATGCCAGGCAGGGCCAGTTTCACACGTTCGATGCCCTGACGGATCATGTGGGCGTAACCGGAGAATTCCTGACCCAGTGTCAGAGGGGTCGCATCCTGCGTATGGGTGCGGCCAATCTTGATGATGTCTTTGAATTCTTCTTCTTTGGCCTCGAGGCCCTTCAGAAGCTTTTCAAGACCGGGCAGCAGCACGTCACGCACCGACATGGCGGTTGCAATGTGCATGGCGGTCGGGAAGGTGTCGTTCGACGACTGACCCATGTTGCAGTGATCGTTGGGGTGGACCGGATCTTTCGAGCCGATCACACCGCCCATGATCTCGATCGCGCGGTTGGCGATGACTTCGTTCGAGTTCATGTTTGACTGGGTGCCCGAGCCGGTCTGCCAGACAACCAGCGGGAAGTTGTCGTCAAACTTGCCGGCCACCACTTCGGAGGCTGCCTGAATGACCGCATCCGCGATGTCAGCGTTCATCGCGCCAGAGGCTTTGTTCGCTTCAGCACAAGCCTGTTTGATCACGCCAAGTGCGCGGACAATGGCCACGGGCTGCTTTTCCCAACCGATGGGGAAGTTCATGATCGAACGCTGCGTCTGAGCGCCCCAATACTTGTCGGAAGGAACCTCAAGCGGGCCAAAGCTGTCGGATTCGGTGCGGGTCTGGGTCATGTCTTTGCGCCTTTGTCAAAAATACCGCGTTCTTCATAGCGGAATGGGCGCAAAGTTCAATCCTGTATACCGTGGGATACCGCTAACGATGGCGCTATAGCGCGTGTTTTGAGGGGTCTGTGGTCTTGATCGCGGAATGCTTCGCGCAATCGGGACTATTTGCGGAAACTGTCCAAGCTGACGATCTCGGCGTCGTGATGCTCTTCTTCCACGTCCTCGGCAAAGCCAGCTTCGGCATCGTCGTGTTCGGGATCAGACACAGGCTGTTCTTCTTCCGCGAGATCCTCGTCCCCGGCCAAATGCAGGTCAGGGTGATGCTCGTCCTGAAGCTCGAAACGTAGACCAAATTCGACCGACGGGTCCACGAAAGTCCGAATCGCATCGTAAGGCACATAGAGTGTTTCCGGTACGTCCCCGAAATTCAGCGTGACCGAGAACCCATCGGGGCGCACATCCAGATTTTCGAACCAATGTTGCAAAACGATGGTCATGTCGTCGGGAAAGCGGTCATGCATCCAGTCTGCAATCTCGACATCCTCGTGATGGGTGTCGAAATTGATGAAGAAATGGTGTTGCCCCGGCAATCCATCGCGGGCCACATCGTCCAGAACTTTGCGGATCAGACTGCGCATGGCGTCATGCATCAGATTACCATAGTCGATCTGGTCGGACATGTCTGACATCGGGCGGGACCTCCTGCGATTTAGGTCAGAATAGGGGCAGCGAACGGGGAAGGGAAGACAGGAAGTGATCAGGCGAATACAAGACTGCTGACAAAGCCAGCCAGCGCCATGCAGATCAGGGTGAGCGGCAGTGACAGCCGGGTCAGTAGAAGTGCTGAAAGCGCGCAGAGACCGACGGCGATCAAGTCAACAGACGCAAGAACCGGACGGGCTCCGGGCAGGCCATCCCAGATGGGGCGTGTTTGATTGAAGAATACGGTCATGGCGAACCACAGCATCAGATTAGCGATGACGCCGACGATGGCCGCGGTGATCGCGCGCAAGGCGGCGTCCAGCCGGGGTTGGCTGGTGAGCCACTCCACATGAGGGGCTGCAGTGAAGATCCACAAGAAACAGGGTACGAAAGTGGCCCAGAGCGTCATCAACCCAGCCGCGAAGGCAAGTCCTGCGCCTGCCAGATTGTAGCCCGCCATGAAGCCCACGAACTGGGTGACGAGGATCAGGGGGCCGGGGGTGGTCTCGGCCAATCCCAGCCCATCCACCATCTGTCCTGCGCTGATCCAGCCCTCGGCCTCGACCGCGGCTTGCGCCATGTAGGCCAGCACCGCATAGGCGCCACCAAAGCTGACCACAGCGAGTTTTGAGAAGAACAGCCCCACATCCACAAGGAAATCCGCCCCCAGCAGAAAGGCCAAAGCGATAGGGGCAGCCCAAAGTGCGCCCCAGAGCGCGATGGTTGAAAAGGTTGCGGTTGATCGCGCTGCAGGCGGAGCTGTGGCTGTGGTTTCAGATGTCGCGCGCAGCGCGCCGAACAAAGCTGCAACGACAATAACCAGAGGGAAGGGTAATCCGAATAGGTATAGGGCCACGAAGGCCATCAGCGCGATGATCCAATGCAGTGGGCGCTTCAGGGTCTTTCGCCCCAACCGCCACAGTGCTTGCAGCACCACGACGACCACAGTGGCTTTGATACCCAGAAACAAAGCTTCGATGGCGGGGACATTTCCCCAGTTCGCATAGGCCAAGACCAGTGCGAACATCACAGCCGCGCCGGGCAGGACGAACAACAGTCCAGCGATCAGACCGCCCAATGTGCCGCGCAGACGCCAGCCTGCATAGGTGCACAGCTGCATTGCCTCGGGGCCGGGCAATAGCATGCAGAAGGACAAGGCGCGCAAGAACTGATCTTCGCTTAGCCACGTACGGTCTTCGACCAATTCCTTGTGCATCACCGCGATCTGCGCGGCTGGTCCGCCAAAGGACATCAGGCCAATGTGAGTGAAAGCGCGGGTCAGCTCTGCTAAATTGGGAGGTGTCATTTTGTCCCCCTGTTGTCGGGCCAGTCGTGGGTTTCGTCCGCGCCATCGCGCGCCCAGCGATAGAGCGCATCATAGAGGGGCATTGCCGCGTCCAACTGTTCAGTATCGTTCTTGTACTGACGCGACAGCCCGACCGAAAGCGCCAGCAGGCCAGCGGCCTCGGGCACGTCGGCCAATTTGTTGGTGTCGGCCGCCCGCACAACATTTGCCAGACGGGACAGGGCCGGGGTGGCCAGCGCAAACTCCTCGATCATCGTGTCGAAACTGCATTTTGGACCGCGATGGGACCAGAAGGTGTCCTCGATGTCGAAGGGCGTTGCATCATAGCGTGCCGCCACATCAAGCACCTGCGCAGGCGGCACAAACAGGAGCCGCGCGTCCGGGTCGACAAAGCGACGGATCAGCCACGGGCAGGCGATACGGTCGATCTTAGGCCGGTGGCGAGTGACCCAAAGCGTCGCCCCGTTCTGTTGGGCCGGGATTGAGGCCGCAGGGACTCGCGGAAGTTTGGCATCACGCCATGCATAGTTTCCGCCAGCCAAAACCTCGGCCCGCACCCCCGCGTCTCGCAGTATCGCGGCCGCGCCGTGGCTCAACTTCCCGCCTTTCTGGCAGATCGTGACCACGGGGCGGTCACACAAGGAAGGCAGCAAGGTGCGAATATCCGTGTGTGGGTGGCGCACCGCGCTGGGGACTAGAAACGGGTCGGCGTCAAAGTCTTCGTCGATCGAGACATCAATTAAAACTGGCGCGTCGGGCGTGCCGATCAAGCGCATCAGCTGAGCAGGTGAAATTTCTGAAAATGCAGGCATGGCTGGGCATCCTTCAAACAAGTTTGGTGATGGATGCGAACCTTGAGCCTTGGCCTCACGGGGTGGTCACGCGAACCCCATAGGAAGTTTGTGCCAGACCCAAGGGGCAGGGGTCAAGGTCTTGAAGCGCTGATGAATGGAAGTGCAGGTTTCTGTTGCCAGGTACCTGCGAACCCCGCCAAACGCTGCTAAGCGTAAGGACTTAAGTTTCGGCAACCCGAACTGCTTACGCAGCCAGAGCCATAGCCGGAGCTTTGTTGTCGTTTGCAACTAGCTTAAATGAACCGATAACGGTGGTATCTCACCGAAACAAAGCTAACCCCTTTAGACGTCCGTCGATCCTGTTTCGCCCCCAAGGTCCCCAAACGAAGGATATTGGTGGAGGCGCCGGGTACCGCCCCCGGGTCCGATCCGCTTATTACGAGCGCGTTTATGTCCATAGTCCCGAAGGACATTGCTTATATAGGTTGTGATGCGGTAATTGAAAAGGGCAGTAAGGCAAAAGCTATTTTATAGGCGTGATTTGATTTCAGTTGGTTTTTCTCTTTTTATCTCAGGACTTGCCGAGATATTCCTAAACTTCAAGAAGACACTAATAATATGTGTTCCGTGGATTCTCTTACTGGGAGGCCTGACTTGGTATGTCTCCGAGAATCCGGGGCCGGTAGGCATTGCGCTTTGGATTGCCAATTGGTTGGTGCTTCCGGGCGTTGCCGTTCCCTGGCATCGACACATGCTGTTGGAAAGCATTGATCCGGGGCGCGAGAACGCGGGCATCGAGGTCTTCTTCAGTTACCTGATCAAATGGTTTGTCATGTCCCTGATACTAGGGCTTCTTGGCTTGTTGTTAGTCTTCATGTTTGGCAGTTCGGCCGCGATTTTGATGGGTGTTCCTACCGGGATTGGCGATGCCATGTCTCAGGTCCAGGCGGCACCGTTCTCGGAAGAAAACCGGTCAATAACCGTTGCGCTGACTGCTGCTTTCGGGTTGGCAATCTTCGTGGTGGTCTATCTAGCACATCGCTTGGGATACATATTGCCCCATGTTTCTGTCAGCGAAGAGCCTTCCGGGTATTTTGATGCTTTTATGAAGACCGCCCCCCTAAGTTGGCCGCTCGTGGTTGTCGCATTTCTGGTAACGATCGCGATTGTAGTATCGATAGGAATTGCCAGCTTCCCCTATCTGCTTTTGGGCGCCGCTGGCTTTCCCGACATGTTTGGGCCGATCCCAACGGCCTTGGTCCTTGCGACATATCAAGCGCTGATTCTTGTGCTTCAAACGTTGGTCGGAGCATCTATTCAGACCGAGATTTATCGCATCGCTGATGGAATTGCCGAAGAAGAGCGCGCACTGCACGTGGGTATGCGCATTAGCTGACGCTTTGATGACGTTGAATACTATTCGGTTTTCGGCGTCATTGCGCGAGAGCGGCCCATATCTACGGTGTAGCTGGCAAGCTCGTTAAGTATTTGGTCCGCGATGCCACCATTCTGGCGCTCGATTGCATCCGCCAAACGTGTGTGCAGGTCCACAATGCGCTCTCGGTCCCTCTGCGTATAGGTGATCATGTTCATCAAGGGCTGCATCGCCTCGACCGCGCCCGCCAGCTGGTAGGACAGTACCGGGTTGCCGGCTCCGTCCACCAGAGCGCGGTGAAAGGCCACGTCCGAGGCGCAAAATGCCTCGTCTGTCAGACCGGGCTGTGATTGGCGGTGGATTTCGGCCCGCATGGTGGCCAGTTGGTCGGCTGTCCGGCGTTGTGCCGACAACGGCGCGCAAGAGCGTTCCAAAGCATAGCGCGCCTCGCACGCTGTCTCAAAATCAACGCTGTTCATGGACAGAAGCAGGGTCGAGGTCGTGATCTGTTGATCATAGGCCTCTTCAAACGACATCCGATTGACGAAGGCCCCGCCCGACGCACCGCGCTGGGTGCGGATCAAGTTTTGTGCGGCCAGCCTTTTCAGCGCTTCGCGTACGGTGGACCGACCCACATCGAATTTCTCGCACAGCTCAGCCTCAGACGGCAGGCGTTGATCTACGATCAGGCTGCCTTCGACAATGGCGTCTCGAATGGCCTCGGCGATCTGGGTCGAGAGGTCTTCGTTTTCGTTCAGGTCCGTTTTCATGCCGTGTCCTGCTGCCCATTTTGCAATTGTCTGACATTTTAATTGCCGTGGGATTAATTGTCAGACATTATCATCCCGACTCGCAAGATGGGGGAAGCATGTCCGTTTCGTCAAGGATAAGAACCATGGGCGCGCCGCATTGGCTGGCGCTGTTTGGGTTGATCCTTGTGGGATGGGTGCTTCTGTACTCAATGGCGCTGCCACCGGAAGCGTTAGAGCTGTCGCGCATATATGGCGCGGACCTCTGGCGCTCGCTCTGCGTGGTCGAGCCTGACAAGGCCGGGTTCTTGGGTCTGTTTGCCATGTGGGCGGTGATGTCCGCCGCAATGATGGCCCCGACCGCGCTGCCGACCTTCGCCACCTATGACGACATGATCGCTTCGGGCGCGGGGACACGCCAAGGTTTTGCGGAACTGATCGCGGGCTATCTGGCGATTTGGCTGGGTTTCGCTGCTATTGCTGCCGCCGGGCAGCTTGTGCTCTTTCGCGCTGGGCTTCTGTCACCGCTGGGCCAAAGCGTCTCGCCGTGGCTGACAGGAGGGCTACTGATCGGGGCAGGGGCGTATCAATTCTCGTCGCTGAAGGACAGCTGCCTCAGCCAATGTCGCCAGCCGATGACCTTCTTCATGCAATATTGGCGCGAGACGCGATGGAACGCGGTCGCGCTGGGCCTGCGGTTGGGTGCAATCTGCCTTGGCTGCTGCTGGGCACTGATGCTTTTGGGCTTCGTGGGCGGGGTAATGAACCTCGCCTTCATGGGGCTCGCCACACTCATCATGATTTTTGAAAAACTGCCCGATCTGGGCCGCTATCTGACCCGCCCCTTGGGCTGGGCGCTGATTGCGGGCGGGATCGTGGCGCTTGTCCAGGGAGGATAACATGGACGGATCGCAAATAGGCACGGTCGAATGGACCATCAAAGGGGAGTTGATCCTCAACTGTAACTGCACGGTGTTCTGCCCCTGCGTGGTTAGTCTTGGGGATCACCCACCGACCGAAGGCTATTGCATGGGCTGGGCGGGCATCCGCATCGACAGCGGCCAGTATGGCGACGTGGACCTGGCGGGCCTGAACGTAGGCCTTCTGCTGGAAATTCCGGGCCGTATGGCGCGGGGTAACTGGAAAGCGGCGGCCTATATCGACGAGCGTGCCTCGGACGAGGCATTCGAGGCGCTCTGCCACATCTTCACCGGTGCGGCCAAAGGAACCACAGGTCTGTTCAAAATGCTGGTTAGCGAATTCCTTGGCGCTGAGCGCGCGCCGGTGTCGTTTGAAACCGAAGGCAATACCCGTCGTCTGATCGTCGGTAAGGCCATTCGCGGCTCGATCACGCCTGTGCCCGGCAAGGGTGGGGCAGATCAGGTGATCACAAACACCAATTACTGGATGGGACCGGACATCACCGTCGCCAAGGCAGACGAGGCTCGCGTGCGCGCCTTCGGTCGTGTTTGGGACTTCGACGGCAAATCCGCCGAAATCTGCCAGATCGATTGGAAAGGCCCCGGTCGCTAAGGCGGCCGGAGGACCCCACGGGAGCGCGACCCATGGCTATGATCTCACCATCCCGCCGTTTGCGGCGTACCCCTTTCTCTGACGGCGTCGAAGCCGCTGGAGTCAAGGGCTACACGGTCTATAACCACATGCTGCTGCCGACCGTCTTTCGGTCGGTGGAAGAAGATTATGCTCATCTGAAGCGGGCCGTGCAGGTCTGGGATGTGTCTTGCGAACGACAAGTCGAGGTGCGCGGCCCGGATGCCGCCAGATTGATCCAGATGCTCACCCCGCGTGATCTTTCAAAGATGCAGGATGGGCAGTGTTTCTATGTTCCCATGGTCGATGAGACCGGTGGGATGTTGAACGACCCGGTAGCTGTAAAACTGAACGATGACCGGTTCTGGATCTCGATCGCAGACAGTGATCTGATCATGTGGGTGAAGGGGCTGGCCTATGGGTTCCGGCTGGACGTTCTGGTGGATGAACCGGACGTCTCGCCTTTGGCTATTCAGGGGCCGTTGTCGGATGAGCTGGCGGCGGCAGTCTTTGGCGACGCAGTGCGTGACATCCGGTTCTTCCGGTATAAGCGGCTGGAGTTTCAGGGGCGTGATCTTGTGGTCGCGCGCTCGGGCTACTCCAAACAGGGTGGGTTCGAGATCTATGTCGAAGGGTCCGACATCGCTATGCCCCTGTGGAACGCGCTGATGGAAGCGGGCAAGCGCATGGATGTCTATGCGGGGTGCCCCAATGGGATTGAACGCGTCGAAGGCGGGCTTTTGTCTTACGGCAACGATATGACCCGCGAAAACACTCCGCATGAAGCCGGGTTGGGGCGGTTCTGTTCGACCGAAAGCGCGCTGGGCTGTGTGGGGCGTGATGCGCTGTTGCGCGTGGCCAAGGAAGGCCCCGTTCAGCAGGTCCGCGCGATCGAGATACTGGGCGGCGTGCCACCCTGCGACCGGGCTTGGCCGCTAATGGACGGGGATCGACAGGTGGGGCAGGTGACCTCGGCCGCGAACTCGCCCGATTTCAACACCGGTGTCGCCATCGGCATGGTGCGGATGACCCATTGGGACACCGGAACCGAGCTTGATGTGATGACGCCCGACGGACCGCGTGCGGCGACCGTCTATGACACTTTTTGGATTTAAGGAGACGACGATGTTCAAGGCACTTGTGATGGAACAAAACGACGAGGGGCTGGCCTCGGCGTCGATCAAGGAAATCGGTGAAGACGCGCTGCCCGAGGGCAATGTGACCGTGGCCGTTGAGTATTCGACCGTGAACTACAAGGACGGGCTGTGTATGTCCGCGAAGGGCGGGGGGCTTGTGCGCAACTATCCCCACGTGCCCGGGATCGACTATGCGGGTATCGTGGAAGCGTCGGATGACGATCGCTACAAGCCCGGCGACAAGGTCGTTCTGACCGGCTGGCGCGTGGGCGAAGTGTCGTGGGGCGGGTATGCGCAGAAGGCGCGCATTTCAGCGGATAAGCTGGTGCCGCTGCCCGAGGGTCTGACCACCCGTCAGGCGATGGCCGTTGGCACCGCGGGCTTTACCTCGATGCTGGCAGTTATGGCGTTGGAGGACCACGGGCTGAAACCGGGGCAGGGGCCTGTGCTGGTTACGGGCGCTGCAGGCGGCGTAGGCTCGGTTGCGACCGCCATTCTGGCCAATCTGGGGTATGAGGTTGCAGGTGTGACCGGTCGCCCGGATCAGGCGGATTACCTGAAGGCGCTGGGTGCCACCACCATCGTCCCGCGTGAAGAGCTGAACGAGACCACCAAACGCCCGCTTGAAGCCGAGACTTGGGCAGGGTGCGTGGATGCAGTTGGTGGCGACATGCTGGCGCGTGTGCTGGGTCAGATGAAATACGGTGCCTCCGTATCTGCGGTGGGTCTTGCAGGTGGCGCTGGGCTGCCGGCTACCGTCATCCCGTTCCTGCTGCGTGGTGTGAACCTGTTGGGGATCGACAGCGTCATGCAGCCCTACGACAACCGCGTGCGGGCTTGGCAGCGGATCGCCAAAGATCTGCCAATGGACAAGCTGGAAGCCATGATCAACCCTGCGACACTGGAAGACCTTCCCAAACTGGGCGCTGACATCTTAAATGGTCAGGTCAAAGGTCGTGTCGTGGTGGATGTGAATGCCTAAGAACGATGAGGGGCGCGTTACAGCGTCCCTCGCCAATAAAACTCTGGAAGAGATTGACGGGCAGCGCTGGCCGACGCCGTGCTGCGCGTCTTATATCGAGGCGACGACCACGTCGCTGCGCAAGAAACCCCTTGGACAATTTACCACTGAAGATCTGCGCATCATGATTGCGCAGGATATCGGCGCTGAGGTGCTGAAGCCCTTTGCGCTGGCGGTCTTGCGCGAAGATCCTATGGCCGAGGGCGACTATTATCCGGGTGATCTACTGGAAGCTGCTCTGAAACGCTGGCCTGAGGATACGATTCTTCAGGATCTTGCAACGCAGCATGGCTAATAGCGCCATGCCGCGTGGGTTCAACTCTTCGGTTATCCCTTCTTGACTTGAACCTTCTGGGTTTTTTGCTGCTCTTCAGCCGGCTTCGGGATCTTGACCGTCAGCACCCCATTGGCAACGTCGGCCTCGACGCTGTCAGGTTCGATGGTGAAGGGCAGGCGCGTAACGCGCTGAAACGCGCCAGAGCTGCGTTCGATGCGGTGAAAGGTACGCCCGTCATCTTCACCCTTTTCGTCCTTCTCGGACTTCTTTTCGCCTCTGATCGTGATCTTGTCGCCGGTTATCTCGACATTCACATCTTCCATCTCGATGCCTGGTAGTTCGGCAGTGATGCTAATCTCTTTTTCGGTTTCGCTGACATTGGTTCGGACAGAGAACATGCCTGCCTTGGTCGGAAAACCCTGATCGAAATCTTCAAACAGAGTGTCTACCTGCTTGCGGAGAGCGTGAAATGGGCTGTCTTCGTTTTCGCCCCAGTCCCCCCACATTTTTGGAAGCCATTCACGTTGTGCCATTTTTTCCTCCTTTGTGAATAAGATCAAAACAATAGTATATATGCATATTTTGTTGGAGTTTCGCCTTGATACACGTCAAACCTGCTGCACGACGAGAAACGGCGCCGGATTTCCCGGCGCCGCTTTTGATTTCAGATTTTGGGCAAGGCGTTACTCAGCCGGCTCCGCCTGCGCGTCCGCGTGTTTGTCACGCAGCCCGTCGCGATAAAGCGCCTTGGTCAGCGACACCATCATCAGGCCCATGACCGCAGTAAACGGAAGCGCACCGATGATCATCGCGTTCTTCAGCGCATCCATCGGGTTGTTTTCCCCAGCCGCCAGAAGCAGCGTCCCGATCACGGCGGTCAGAACAACACCCCAGACGATGCGGTGCTTGATGCCGGTCTCTTGCTCGCCACCCGACATGATGGTGTTCATCACAAGGATGCCACTGTCTGCCGAGGTGACAAGGAAGGTCAGGATCAGGACCACGCACATCACGGTGATGATCGACAGGAACGGACCCGAGATCATTTCGCCCAGAGTGACGAAAAGCTTCGAGGTGTTCGAGGCGCCGATGATGGCACCTTCTGCAGCACCGCTCAGTTCCAGATCAATCGCGGTGCCGCCAAGGATGGTCATCCATGCAAAGCAGACCAGAGCCGGGGCGAAAACGCAGCCGATGATGAACTCGCGGACCGAACGGCCCTTCGAGATGCGGGCCAGGAACAGGCCTACGAAGGGCGAGAACGCGATCCACCATGCCCAGTAGAAGGTGGTCCAGCCAGCTTGCCAGCCGAACTGACGGGCGGGCTCACCTGCGGCGTAGACTTCACGCAGCACGTTCTCGGGCAGGGCGGCTGCGTCGCCTTCCAGACCCGATACGAAGCCACCATAGCTGCCCCATGCGTTGGTTGCGCCACCCTTCAGGGTGTCGGCCAGCGGGGCTGCGGCTTCGGGCAGGTTGGCAGCAAAGTCGCCAGCAGGCTGTGGGCCGTAGGCGCCGAAGGACAGCTGGACAATGTGCAGAAGGTAATCGACCAATGCCGCGCCATAGGTGGACATCGCAAAGAAGAACGAACCGAAGACGATGAAGGTCAAAAGCAGGATCAGCGACAGAACCAGGTTCAGGTTCGATAGGTATTTCACCCCGCGACCAACACCCGAAACAGCCGAGATAATCGACAGACCCATGATGCAGACCAGACCAGTCACCAGACCAACTTTGGCCGGGGCAGGAGCATCGCCTGACATATCCATCATCCACTCCATACCGGTGATGGCATAAAGCCCGTCAATGAACTGGCTTACGCCAAAGCCGATGGTGACCGACACACCCAGAATGGTGGCGACAACGCCCAGAACGTCGACGATGTGACCAAAGAAGCCGTTCACATATTTGCCGAACAGCGGAGTCAGCGCCGAACGGATGGTCAACGGCATGTCACGTGTATAGGCGTAGTAAGCCAGCGACAGACCGGTCATTACATAGATGGCCCAAGCGTGGAACCCGTAGTGCAGGAAGGTATAACGATATCCCGACTGTAGGCTCTCTGCTGTGTTGGGCGCGACATCTCCGGTCAGGATGACGGGGTTAGATCCCCACAGGCCCAAAGGCTCGGCGGTTGCGAAGACCATCAGGCCGACGCCCAAACCGGCACCAAACATCATTGAGAACCACGAGAAGTTCGAGAACTCGGGCTTTTCACCCGGAAGGCCCATCACGCGTTTGCCGGTGGAGGGAAGAATGGCCACGATGGCCAGGAAGAATAGGAACATGCCTACGATGATGATGTAAAAGCTGTTGAACCCTTCAAGAAGGCGCCAGTTCAGGCTGCCGAGGGTGGAATTCGCGTTTGCTGGGAAAACCAGTGCCCAGATCACCAGTGCGACCATGATCCCTTTCGAGATCAGCGCAATCGGAAGGCTGTTGCCCTCGTAAAAACCTGACGGAGCCTTCGGAATGTGAAGCTCCGTGAAGGGTGGTTTGATACTCATGTTCCCTGTCCTTGGTTGTTTAACCTAGCCAGATCGGTTGAACCGACAGGCATCTTGTGAGCCTGACGGACGGGAATTGAGCGACGTTCGTCAAAATGGACAGGATCGCAGTCATTTGCGACAATTTGTCGCTTTCTGACCGCTTCCGAAGGGCATTTTTCAGTGTGCGATTGTATGCCGTTTCCGGTGGCCTTGACGCTTGAAATGGAGCGGTTTAGCCATGTGATGTCCTCGTTTTTGCGTGGGCTGTCCGCGGTTCTGAAATGGCTTCGGGCTGGCTGGAAGACCTGCCGGATCCGGGGTGGCTCTGATCTGACGGGCACCCCCCAAACATGACTGAAGGAGCCGACAATGGCCGAGCTGGACATCAACTGGGTGCGTGCGCAATTTCCCGCTTTCTCTGAACCGACTTTACAGGGGCAAGCGTTCTTCGAAAATGCGGGTGGGTCTTATACTTGCAAGCCGGTGATTGATCGCCTGACGCGCTATTACACGCAGCGTAAGGTTCAGCCCTACGCACCCTACGAGGCATCCCGATTGGCAGGGGAGGAGATGGACGAGGCGCGCGCGCGTCTGGCGGCCATGCTGGGGGTTGAGACGGATGAGCTGAGCTTTGGCCCCTCGACCACGCAAAACACCTATGTTCTGGCACAAGCGTTTCGGCAGTACCTTGCGCCGGGCGACGCGATTGTGGTCACCAATCAGGATCACGAGGCGAATACCGGTCCGTGGCGGCGTCTGGCGGATGAAGGGTTTGAGGTCCGCGAATGGCAGATCGACCCGGATGCCGGCCATCTGGAACCGGCCGCGCTTGACGACTTGCTGGGCGACGGAAAGGTAAAGCTGGTCTGCTTCCCGCATTGCTCGAACGTTGTGGGCGAGATCAATGACGTGAAAGCCATCTGCGCCAAGGCCCGCGCGGCAGGTGCCTATAGCTGTGTGGATGGTGTCAGCTATGCGCCGCATGGTTTTGTGAACGTGGATGATCTGGGCGCGGATATCTATCTGTTCTCGGCCTATAAAACCTATGGCCCACATCAGGGCATCATGGTGATCCGCCGCGCGCTGGGCGAGGCACTGCCCAATCAGGCGCATTATTTCAACGCGGACAGTCTGTACAAACGCTTCACCCCTGCAGGCCCGGACCACGCGCAGGTGGCGGCCTCAGCCGGGATGGCGGACTATATGGAAGCCCTGGCCACGCATCATGGTGCAAGTGGTGATCCTGTGGACTTGGCGGCTGCGGCCCACACCCTGATGCGCGATCACGAGGTGAAGCTGCTGCAACCGCTTTTAGATTACGCCACGGCCAAGAACTCGGTCCGTTTGCTGGGGCCGTCAGTGGCAGCCAACCGGGCACCGACCGTGTCACTGGTTTCGGCCAAACCGGGTGAGGATCTGGCAACCGCGCTGGCCCCGAAAGGGATCATGGCAGGAGGAGGCGACTTCTATGCCGTGCGCGCACTTCAGGCGCAGGGGATAGACCCCGCGCATGGCGTTTTGCGTGTCAGCTTCACCCACTATACGACCGCGGAAGAAGTCACGAAACTGATCGACGCTCTGGATCAGGTGCTATGATACATTAACGGACTTCCCCGGTCGCCATCGGCCGGGGCGCCACGCCGGAATACTGCGTTTGCAAAGCCGTTTTCCGCAGCTGCACAGCAGCTACCTTGCCAGCTCACCCATGCGCGACATAGCCTTTTACCAGATATTTCTATGGTTCTGGGGTGAGATATGATCCTGACAGACACTGAAAACCAAAGCGATCTGCCGCGGTACTTCGCGCAAGTATTTGCGATCGCCAAACGCATGAACAAAGGGCGGCTGGACTTTGTGATGCCAGATGGACGTCGGTTTCGGGCAGAAGGTGCGAAGCCCGGCTATGTGGCAGCGCTTCACGTCCACGACCCGGATGTTTTCGCACGCCTGATCCGCGAAGGAGATCTGGGTTTCTGTGATGCCTATATCGAAGGCGGATGGTCGACCCCCGATCTGCAATCCTTTCTGGATCTGGTGCAGGATGACAATGAAATGGTCTATGACGGGTTTCCCGGCCAGATTTTTCTGCGCGCCTATGAACGTCTGCGTCATGTGATGCGGGCCAATACCAAGAAACAGGCAAAGAAAAACATCTCGGCCCATTATGATCTGGGCAACGATTTCTATCGGGCATGGCTGGATGACACGATGACCTATTCCTCGGCGCTATTTCGCACTGGACAGGAAAGTCTGGAGCGGGCTCAAGAAGCGAAGTATGCCTCGATGATTGACGAAATGGGCGTCGGACCGGGGGATCACGTACTTGAAATCGGCTGCGGATGGGGCGGCTTTGCCGAGCACGCCGCGCGCAAGGGAATCCGCGTGACGGGCCTGACCATCAGCCAGGAACAGCATGATTTCGCTGTGGAGAGGCTGCGTCGCGCCGGGCTTGACGATTTGGTCGACATCAAGTTGCAGGATTACCGCGATGAAACCGGCCAGTACGACGGCATCGCCTCGATCGAAATGTTCGAAGCCGTGGGTGAGAAGTATTGGCCGGTCTATTTCGGCACTGTGAAAGCATGCCTGAAGCCCGGCGCGAAGGCGACATTGCAGATCATCACCATCGCCGAATGCCGGTTTGCGGCGTATCGCAAGGGCGTGGACTTCATACAGAAGTACATTTTTCCAGGCGGCATGCTCCCATCAAAAACCGTGCTTCAGGACGAGGTGACGCGGGCGGGCTTGGACACACAGAACCAGATCGCCTTTGGCGAAAGCTATTCCGTCACGTTGCGCAGGTGGTTTGATCGCTTCAATGAGAGTTGGGGAAAGATTTCGACCATGGGATTTGACGACAGGTTTCGGCGGATGTGGAACTTCTATCTGACGTCTTGCGCTGCGGCATTTCATTCTGGAAGCTGTGATGTCGTTCAGTTGACGGTGGCGCGACGATCAGGATAATCCTGTGCAAAGCCCGTGCTTTACGCCATAAAATGGCCACAAGGCGATCTTAACGATTGGGTAACCGTAACCACCGACGAAAAGGGCTCAGAGCTTATGCCAACAGCCGCAAAACTCATTTCTGCGATCATCTTGGCTGCGATCGGTTGGATGTGTGCTGAAATGGCGAAACCTTTGTTCCCCGAAGGTCAGGACCTGTCCTATCTGTCGCCGACATGTGCCGCAGCGGGACTGATTGTCGGGTGGTTCTATCTGGGGCCGCGCGCGGATAAGGGGCTTGGAACAATCGGGGCCAATGCCGGCACGACGTTGTTCGTGCAGGTTTTTGTCACGCTATTCACCTTTTCCTTTTCCGAGATGATCAGCAACTCGCTGCGCAAGCGGTATGATGGACCGATTGAGGCGTTGCAGGACATTTTCGTCATCGGGTTTGAAATGGTGATGGAGTTTACCACCGCCGAGATTACGGCCACCGCAATTCTTGGAGCCTTCGTTGCGTCAACTTGTGCCTTTTATGCTGCCCGTAAATGGGGATAGTGCGTCTTTATGTGACGCACCACATGCAGACGTGAAAGGGATCCTGTGACCTCGTTGTTCTTTTACGGCACATTGTGCCATCGCCCTCTTCTGGATTTGGTTCTAGGGGGGCAAAGTACCAGCCGGATCAGTCCTGCGCACCTCACAGGGCATATTGCATATTGGGTGCAAAATCAGCCATTTCCGATGATTTCCTCAAGTGACACATCAGCCCCGCTGAGCGGTCTGTTGGTGCAAGATCTTTCAGACGAGGATGTGACGCGGCTGGATTTCTACGAGGGTGGATTTGACTATGCGCTAAGGGATGTCACCGTCCAGACGGAGCCCGACGGCACGTCGATCCAAACTCAGGTATATTTTCCCGCGCCCGGTCTGTGGACGCCCGGAGAAATCTGGAATCTAAGCGACTGGGAAGCACGGTTCGGTCCTATGACCGTCGAAGCAGCCAAAGAGGTCATGGAGGGGTATGGGCTGGTCACGCCGGACGAAATCGCAAGACGGTTTCCCATGATCCGAACGCGCGCTGCCAGCCGCGTGCGCGCGCGGACGGATCCAGCCCCAACGACCTTGCGCGCCAGCTATGGCACACAGGACGTCTCGGTTCAAAGCCGGGGTCGCCCCTATGCTAATCACTTCACCATGGAAGAACAGGTGCTGTCTTTCCGCAAATACTCGGGCGAGATGAGCGAAGTGGTCGACCGCGCTGCGTTTGTAGGGGGGGATGCGGTGATTGTGCTGCCCTATGACCCGGTGCGCGATCATGTGCTGGTGATTGAACAATTCCGCATGGGGCCGCAGATCCGTGGCGATGTGCGCCCGTGGTTGCTTGAGCCCATCGCGGGTCGTATCGACGGGGGCGAGACGCCCGAGGATAGCGCGCGACGCGAAGCGATGGAGGAAGCACGTCTTGAGCTTGACCGCCTGATCCCATTGACTCCGCATTACCCCAGCCCCGGCGCCAGCACCGAGTTTTTCTACCCCTTCATTGCCCTGTGTGATCTTCCCGATGACGCAGGCGGTATTGGCGGTGTCGAAAGCGAGGCCGAGGATATCCGCAGCCACGTCATTCCCTTTGACCGCCTCATGGAACTCATCACCTCTGGCGAGGCAAATTGCGGCCCCTTGATCCTTGCGGCCTTCTGGCTGGCGGCCAATCGGCAGGACTTGCGCACGCATTCGTGATGCTCGGCTCTTGAACCGCCTATAGACTGGTCCTACAGATGGTAGAAACGACGCGCGATAAGGGGCTGAAAAATGGACATCAAACGCGATCTCGAAGCAACCGTGGGCAACACGCCCCTGATCCGGTTGAATGCAGCGTCCGAAGCAACGGGCTGTGAAATTTTGGGTAAAGCCGAATTCATGAACCCGGGCCAGTCCGTAAAGGACCGCGCTGCGCTGTTCATCATCCGTGATGCGGTCGCCCGTGGCGCGCTGAAACCGGGCGGAACCATTGTCGAAGGCACTGCGGGCAACACCGGGATCGGGCTTGCGCTGGTTGGCGCGTCGATGGGTTTCAAAACGGTGATCGTGATCCCGGAAACCCAGTCCGAAGAAAAGAAGGACATGATCCGCTTGGCTGGGGCCGAATTGGTTCAGGTACCTGCGGTTCCCTACAAGAACCCCAACAACTATGTGCATTATTCGCGCCGTTTGGCGGAAAAGCTGAATGAAAGTGAACCGGCGGGCGCGATCTGGGCCAACCAGTTTGACAACGTAGCGAACCGTCAGGCGCATATCGAAGGCACCGGACCCGAGATCTGGGCGCAGACTGATGGCAAGGTAGACGGCTTCACCTGTGCCGTTGGGTCGGGCGGAACGCTGGCAGGCGTTGGAATGGCGCTTCAGCCCAAAGGCGTCAAAGTCGCGTTGAGCGATCCGATGGGATCAGGACTGTTTTCGCTTTATGAAACTGGCACCGCTGCGGCCGAAGGTGGCTCGATCACCGAAGGGATCGGGCAGGGGCGGATTACAGCGAACCTTGAAGGGTTCACGCCCGACATGCGGTTCCAGATCCCCGATGACGAAGCACTGCCGGTGATCTATGACTTGCTGCAAGACGAAGGGCTTTGCCTTGGTGGGTCATCTGGGATCAACGTGGCAGGTGCCATGCGTATGGCCCGCGAGATGGGCCCGGGACATACGATCGTGACGGTCCTGTGCGACTATGGAACGCGCTATCAGTCGAAACTGTTCAACCCGGACTTCTTGCGCGAGAAAGGCCTTCCGATCCCCGCATGGCTGGATCGTGAACCTGCCTTCATGCCCGAGGTATTCGAGGATATCTGATGACCTCTGATCTGCGCTGCTCGTCGCAATTTGCCCGCTTCCTTTGGCTTCTGCGGGTGTGGATGTGCGCTGCGCTGTTGCTGTTACCTGCCGCGGTCAGCGCACAAGAGGCAGACGTTACCGAGGATGCGCCCAGTTATGTTCTGACCGATACTGGCACGCCGGACTATTTGGCGTGGTCGCGCGTTGCTGAACGCGGTGAACGTGTGCTCGAAATCGGGCGCGCTTCTGATCAGGCGCTCAGCGAGCTGCGCAGTGAAATTGACCAATGGCGCGGGCTGTTCAAGACCGCGCAGGACGAGAACTCGATCCGCATCGACACGCTGAAGACGCAGTTGGCAACACTGGGGCCCGAACCAGAAGATCCTGGAAGCGAATTGGCTGTGCTGACACAGCGCCGCAAAGAGCTGACTGAAGAGCTGAACAAGGCTCAGGCGCCCGTCAAAGAGGCTGAAGAGGCCTTCGCGCGCGCTGATTTCCTGATTAAAGAGATCGACAGCGTGTTGCGTTCGCGCCAAACCGATCAACTGTTAGAGCTCGGTCCTACGCCTCTTAACCCTGCGATTTGGCCGTCGGCGCTGGCGTCGCTGAAGCAAACCTTCTCCACGGCGCTTGCCGAAATGCGCAATGCTTGGGGCAGCGAAGCTCAAAGGCGCGATTTGCAGGCTGACCTGCCGTTGACGCTGATCCTGCTGGCCATCGGGCTGGTGTTGCTGACCCGCTCGCGTAGCTGGTTGATCCGCTTAGGGGGGCGCCTGCGCCAGATACGTAAGGGTCCTTCGCGCGGAGTGGTCGGTTTTGTCATTTCGCTGGGGCAGGTGATTGCGCCTATGTTCGGGCTGTTTGCGTTTTTGATCGCGTTGAACCTTGCGGGTGTCCTTGGGTTGCGCGGGCAGGTGATCGCGGATGCCTTGCCTTCGGCGGGTCTGCAATTCTTCGTGGCACTTTGGATCGGTACGCGCATCTTCGGGGCGGAGTCCTCACATGCCTCGCTTTACCTGCCGACCCCGGCGTTACGAGCCGAGGCGCGGATCAATGTTACGCTTCTGGGCCTGATGGTCGGGATGCTGACCGTCCTGCGCGATATGGGGGCTGCCGAGAGTTATTCGATCGGGACCAACGCAGTTCTGGCTTTTCCTGTACTGGTTGGTGCTGGCATCTTGCTGGTGCGGTTGGGGCGCTTGCTGCGCCGCCATCTTGGGACGCAGGCCTCGGGCAGCCAAAGCGCGCTTCGAACCAGAACCATCTCGGTCGTTGGTCGTGTCTGCGAATTTGTCGGTTTCGCCGCGCCCGTTGCCGCAGCAGTTGGCTATACGACTTTGGCGGAGTCCCTGCTGGTTCCGACCATTATGACGCTGGCTGTTCTTGCGGTTCTCGAGATTTTGAATGCCGTCGTAAAGGCCGTCTATGCCACGGTTCTACGCGCCGATAACGAGACGACAGATCAGGCGCTGTTGCCGGTGATCATCAGCTTCTGTCTGGTGCTTGCTGCAGTGCCCTTGCTGGCGCTGATTTGGGGCGCGCGCTCGACCGATCTGATCGAGCTTTGGGGGCAATTCCTGAATGGCTTCCAGATGGGTGACGCACGGATTACGCCTCGGGCGTTTCTAGTCTTCGCAGCCATCTTTGTCGTGGGGTACGGTGCCACACGCGCGCTTCAATCAGCGCTACGCAGCACCATCCTGCCCAAGACCAAGATGGACAAAGGCGGGCAGAACGCGATCGCGGTTGGCACCGGCTATGTAGGGATCTTCCTGGCTGCCGTCATCGCAATTACCGGGGCCGGGATTGACCTGAGTTCGATCGCGATCATTGCGGGTGCCCTATCCGTCGGGATTGGCTTTGGCCTGCAAACCATCGTGTCGAACTTCGTGTCGGGAATCATCCTCTTGATCGAGCGCCCCATCTCGGAAGGGGACTGGATCGAGGTGAACGGTCAGATGGGCTATGTGCGCGATATCTCGGTGCGCGCTACGCGGATCGAGACCTTTGATCGTTCAGATGTGATCCTTCCCAACAGTGATCTGGTATCGGGCGTGGTCACAAACTATACGCGCGGCAATTCGATTGGGCGGGTGATTATTCCCGTGGGCGTGGCCTATGGCACAGATACGCTGCGGGTCGAGGCCATTCTGCGCGAGATCGCCGAGGCGCATCCGATGGTCACCGTCAATCCAGCCCCGTCTATTGTATTTCAGGGCTTCGGCGCAGACAGCCTTGATTTCGAGATCCGTGCCATTCTGTCTGACGTAAATTTCATGCTCTCGGTCAAAAGCGAGATCAACCACGAGATCGCCCGCCGCTTCGTTGAGGAAGGGATCGAGATCCCGTTCGCGCAGCGCGACATCTGGCTGCGCAATCCCGAGGCACTGACCGGGGCAGCAACGGCGCCCCATGCAGTGGCATCTGTTGGACAGACACAGAATTTGAGCCGAGACGCCATGACGGCTGAAGACGTGACCGGTGAAGGAGAGGGTGATGAGTGAGCCGCTGTATCAGGATGATGCCTATCTGAGCAAGGTCACTGGCCGCGTTGTATCCCACACGGATCAGGGCGGTGTGGTGCTTGACCAAAGCTTGTTCTATCCGACCGGCGGGGGCCAGCCGGGGGACCGGGGGCATCTGACATGGGATGGTGGCCAGATGGCTATTGCAACCACCGTGAAAGGCGAGGACGGAGCGATCGTTCTTGTGCCAGCTGAAGGGCAGGGTTTGCCGCCAGTTGAAGCAGAGGTCGTTCAGACGTTGGATTGGGACCTGCGTATGCTTCACATGCGGATGCACACGGCGCTTCACCTTTTGTCGGTCGTGATCCCACTGCCTGTCACAGGCGGGCAGATCGGGGCCGAGAAGTCTCGGTTGGATTTCGCCATGGAACACCCTTTGGAGGACAAGCAGGCAGTTGAGGACGCGCTGAACGACCTGATCGCACGTGATCTTGAAGTGACAACGCGCTGGATTTCCGATGCCGAGCTAGAGGCCAATCCCGGTTTGGTCAAAACCATGTCGGTGCAGCCTCCGAAAGGGGCAGGGCAGGTGCGGCTGGTGCGTATCGGGACCGAAGGCGAGCAAGTGGATCTACAACCCTGTGGCGGCACGCATGTGTCGCGCACAGCCGAAATCGGCCGCGTGCGGCTGGGTAAAGTGGAGAAGAAGGGGCGCATGAACCGCCGCGTCGCCTTGCATCTCAAAGCCTAGTTCTGCCGCGCAAGGCAGGCCCTGATGGGCCAGCCTCACTTGGCGGTGGCCGCAGCAAGCTGCGGCAGATTTCAGGCCTCCGGCGGGGATATTTTTGGTAAGAAAATGTGTGGATCGGATTAGCGTCTGGCCGTGCGCACATAATCGCGGCACTTGCTCTGAAAAGTGATAATGACCGCTTGAACCCTTCAGCACTTCCGAATAACAACGTCGGCGGAGCGGTGGCCGAGTGGTCGAAGGCGCACGCCTGGAAAGTGTGTAGGCGGGAAACCGTCTCGAGGGTTCGAATCCCTTCCGCTCCGCCACCCACCCCTGTCTCAGGTTTTCCTGCGGAATTGGTTTTGATTACTGCCGTCAATTCAGGTGGGTGTGGGCTTGTGTTTTCCACTGGGACTCACCGTCAGTCGGAATTCCCCTGTTCATTCTTTGAAGTCTCAGAGCCCCATCTGCGGCGGTGGGGTTTGGAAGGCGGTTTCCCTGATAAGGGTGATTTACAGGGAATTTTGTCACTAATCGGTGATTTGGCGCTGATGAAGGCAATTCAACTGCAGTGATCGCATTGGGTTACGCACCAAGTTTCCTAAACGCCGGAACAGGGAATTAGAATTCAGTAACAGGGAATATGCAGGCGAGGAGCAGGGAATTCAGGCGCGGTTTCAGGGAGCGGGGCTTCAGGTGAATCCGAGCGAGCGTTCCTGGGCGGGCCAGTCCAAGGGAAGCGTGGTGCGCACGAGTGTTTCGAGGGTCAGTTCGATCGGTTGGTCTCCGCTCAGAATGGCGTGCTGGAGATTGGGGGACAGGAAGGCCAAAGGCAGGATCCGGGCGACATAGCTTTCGGACATGGAGGCCTTTGTGGCAACCGCGCGGATGGACGTGCCGGCCTTCATCTCGCCAACCCAAGCGTGGGCATTGCGTAGCGCCTGGAGGAGGATCTTGTCAGGTGCAGGTCACCGGCGATGATCTTAATCTCGGCGCCACGTCGCCGGATGGTGAAAGGAGCGGAGATGTCGAGAATCTTTGCGTATAGTTCTTCTGGTTTACGTACCAATGCTTCGGAAAGCTGAACTGCAGACAATTTGATGCGCAAAAGGTTGTTTCCAATTGTGCCGGACTTGATGAGCGGGGCGATATACTTGATCCCTTCGGCATCCAAATGCGTGATCAACTCTTTGACGGTATCCGCTGCAGCAAGTGATCCAGCTGCATCTGTCGCAGCTAAAACCTCATGCCGTTTCGCAGCCGTCCTCAGGCGAGCAGTGACTGCTGTCGCCACTGCCTGCTCCAGCGCTTTCGCAGGCAGGCGCCAGCCGGATGGTTCCGGTTTTCCAGCGACCAATCGATTGGAGACATAGTAGCGATGACGCGTGCTGCTCTTCTGGGTGTGGGCGGGCGTCAGCAGATCACCTGTCTCGTCTCGCAGCTTCCCAGGGGTCTCTGCTGAGCTATGTGCAGATCATCACGCCACACAATATCCCGGGGCTGACCGGCTGAAGGGAAGCGTGCTGCCTTCAGCCTTCAGTGGTCAGGTCAGATCAACCGGACCGCCTACAGCAAGCGATTGCGCTGCAGCGTCAGCCAAAAGCTGCGCCTGCAGGCCGTCAAACAGGTTCGGAGACGGCGTATTTCCCGTCGCGATCGCATCGATGAAATGACGCATCTCGGCCTGATAGGCCGCTTCATAGCGTTCCAAGAAGAAATGCTGTGCAGGGGCGCGTGTGAAGCCGGATGCGGTTGCCATTTCCACAGTGGTCTCGTGCACGTTGTCCGCGCGCAGCATGCCACCTGATCCGTGCACTTCGATCCGTTGATCATAGCCATAACTCGCGCGGCGCGAATTGGTGATCTGGCAGATCTTACCGCTGGCGGTCGACAGTGTGACTGCGGCGGTGTCAACGTCGCCAGCCTTGCCAATCTCGGGATCCACAAGCGATGAACCGACGGCATAGACGCGGATCAGTTCCTCGCCCAGCAAAAATCGTGCCATGTCTAGATCGTGGATCATCATATCCCGAAACAGCCCGCCAGAGCTTTCGATATAGCTGACGGGGGGTGGTGAAGGGTCGCGTGACTGGATGGTCACGATCTCGACCTCGCCAATCTGCCCTTGGCGCAAACGGCTTTGCAGATCCGCGAAATTCGGGTCGAAGCGCCGGTTGAAGGCGGTCAGGAAGGGCACGCCAGCGCTTTCCACGACCTTGATGCAGTCGCGGATGCGATCT
Source organism: Aliiroseovarius sp. S253 (assembly GCF_049800855.1). Lineage (NCBI taxonomy): Bacteria > Pseudomonadati > Pseudomonadota > Alphaproteobacteria > Rhodobacterales > Paracoccaceae > Aliiroseovarius > Aliiroseovarius sp. S253. Next base: position 1,004,677 of record NZ_JBNAFW010000001.1, read on the forward strand.
GACGACAGGTCCACCGGCTTTTCACAGAAGATGGCCTTACCCGCGCGGGCGGCGGCATGGATCAGGTCGTAATGCGTGTCCGTCGGGGTGCCGATCACAACAGCGTCCACGTCAGCGCTTTCGATCAACGCCAGGGGCTCCAACACTTTGGCCCCGGTGCGGTCTGCCAAAGCTTGCGCCGGTTCGGCGAAAGCATCCGCGACGGCGGTCACAGTGGTATCTTCGATCTGGTTGACCGAGCGGGCATGGACTTGACCAATACGGCCACATCCCAGAAGTCCGATCCGTGTCATGTTACGCTCCTTTGAACGCTTGCAGGACCTGGCGGGTTGCGGCCATCACCGGGTCGTGGGTTTCTTTCAGAATTTGCACACGGTCGAAGCGCGCCGGGTCGGCATTGACGGCGTCGCGCAGGGCGTGTCCGAAGGCCATGCGCAGCTCGGTCCCGATGTTAAACTTGCAGATCTTTGACCCGCGGGCGAGGGCGGTGCGCTGGACGACGGGCACACCGGACCCACCATGAATCACCAGCGGCACGTCGGTCAGGGCCTCAATCGCGCGAATGCGGTCAATATCCAGACCGCCTTCCTTGTCCTGCTGCAAATGTACATTCCCAACCGAGATCGCCATCGCATCCACACCGCTGTCGCGGGCAAAGGCTGCTGCTTCCTCTGGGTCTGTGCCTGCGGACCCTTCGCCACCGGAATAGCCGACAAAGCCGATCTCGCCTTCGCAGGATACACCCGCTTTATGCGCCATCTCGGCAATCGCAGCGGTTTCGGCGATGTTCTGCTGAAGCGGTTTGCGCGATCCGTCGAACATCACCGAGGTAAACCCGCTGTCGATCGCTTCGCGGCATTCATCGAACGTATAGCCATGGTCAAGATGCGCGACGACCGGGACGGACGCGGCCTCTGCCAAGTGACGAAACATCTTGCCGAGCACGGGCAGGGGAGTGTGTTCACGGCAGGACGGGCCCGCCTGCAGGATGACCGAAACGCCTTCGGCTTCGGCCGCGGCGACATAGGCGCGCATCTCTTCCCAGCCCAGCGTGACCAGACCGGCCACGGCGTAGCCTTCCTTCAGTGCAGGCTGAAGGACATCTTTCAACGTCACAAGGCTCATTTGAACTTCGCCACCATATCCATAATGCCGGGAATGGTGTGAAGCTGTGCTTCATGCGTTGGCTGGAAATACTGTTTCAGCGACCTCTGGCTGAGGCCACCCAGAATGGTGAAGTAGTACATCTGGTAACCGGGTAGAACCGCGCAGGGGTGATAGCCCTTGTCCAACATGATCGTGGAGCCATCCATGATGTGATAGGCGTCACCCGGCTTGTTGTCCTCACGCTGCAGCATCTGCACGCCCGAGCCGTAGTTCGGCTTAAAGCGGAAGTTGTAGGTTTCGTCGTGGCGGGTTTCGATCATACCACCATTGGGGTCAGGGCGGTCGGTGTCGTGCTTGTGCGATGGGAAGCCGGACCAGCCGCCTTCGCCGACGGTGTAAAGCTCGCTGACCAGCAGACGGCCCACGCGGTCATGGTGGTTCGCGCCAAGGATATGCTTGATTTTGCGGTGGGTCTTGGTGTCGTCCGATCCATACTGCACCACGTCCAACTCGGCCTCGCGCACGTCGAACGGCTCCAGCACCTTGTCGTATTTCGCACCGGCGATGAAGGTTTCGGTCGCATCGGTTTTGCAGGTGATACGCACTTTGGCGCCGACCGGAACATAGACGCCCTCGGGCTCTCCGTCCCACACGTCTTCAGTACGGTTGCCAAGGTCCGGATAAATGGCCCCGTCGACATCCACATCGACCGTACCGGTCGCGGGAACTACGCAGGTCTCGTAACCGGGAACGGCGTATTCGAACACCTCGCCCTTCTTCAGCTTGACGATGTTGAAATAATTCAGCGGCACCAGTGTGTTACCCGCATCCACGATGGGTTTGTTCTGATTGTCATGAGGCGCAATATGCATTGGGCTCTCCTTTCATTCGGTTGGGCCGGAATGCGAGGCCAGAAAGGCCTCAAGCTCGGCGGTTGTAGGCATGGCATTGGCGCAGCCGGGTTTTGATACGACGATTGAGGCGCAAGCCGAACCGCGTAGAACGGCATCGCGCAGGGCGTGGCCCGTAGCGATCGAGGCCAGCAGGCCAGCCATGAAGCTGTCGCCTGCACCATTGGGCTTGATGGCGGCGACCGGATATATGCCTGTGCGGATTTCTTTGCCGTTAACCAAGGTAATGGCGCCTTCGTGGCCCATCTTGTAGACCACCATGCGTCCCTCAGCGGCGAGCGCGCGCGCCTTATCTAGCCCTTTGTCGATGCCGCCCGCCATGAACCCGAATTCTTCGTCATTACCGACGATCAGGTCACTTGCCTCGCCCGCGCGGGACAGGACGTCTGCTGCGACCTCGGGGGAGGACCAACTGTAGGGGCGATAATCGATGTCGAAGATCACAGGCATCCCAGCTTTGCGGGCATTGTCAAACGCCCGGAAGGTGGCAGAGCGTGAGGGTTCGGCGGCGAAGACGGTGCCCGCGGTGATCAGCGCTGTGAAGGCCGAATAGTCGACCGCATCCATATCCGCTTCGGTGACCTGAAAATCGGCGGCCCCATTGCGATAAATGACGTTTTGGAAATCTTCGGTACAGCTTTCATAAACCGCCAGAGATGTCCGGGCCTCGCCGCCGACCGACCGGACATAGCGTGTCTCGACGCCATAGTCTTTCAAGCGGTTCAGGCAGAACCGCCCCACCGCGTCATCCGAAACGGACGTCACCAAGGCCGCTTCCGCCCCAAGCTTTACCAGCCCCGCGCAGATATTGGCCGACGAGCCGCCCAGATCAGCGCGGAATGTGGTCGCATCTTCGCTTTTGGCACCAATCGGGTCGGCGAACATGTCCATGCCCGCGCGTCCAAAGACTGCAAAACGATTGCCTTTGATGCCGTCAATCAGTGTCACTTGCGACCCTCTGTGTTACCTGCCCGCGCTGCATCCAATACCTCGGGATAGGGGTAATTCAGGCCCAGAAGCTGGCGCATGTCCGGGCTGGCTTGGTCCAGAAATTCCTTGGGAAGGGCCGCAGGCATGTCTTCCATGGGTTTAACCCACTTGGGCAAATACTGGACAAGGACCGCGCTGCGGTCGTGATCCGCATTGTTCGGCATCGCGCAGTGCCATGTCACGCCGTAAAATAGCGCCACATCACCCGGTTCTCCGGTCATCTGTTTGCAGCGTTCGAAGAACTTGTCTTCGGGGCCGGGATAGCGCAGCTCCTTTTGCGATCCGGGCACATAGCCCGTGGCACCGCTTTCCACCGTGAACGGGTCCAGCAGGACCGAGACTTGGGCGTTCATCGGGAAAGACCCATTGAAACCGATCGGATGCGTTTCGGGCTTGTGGAAATCCCAATATGGATAGTCCACATGGGGCTCCTGTCCCGGTCCACCCGGTAAAATGCGGTTGGCTGCAATCGATCCCATGATGAACTCTGTACCCAGAAACGCGCGCAGAATTTCCATCAGCTTAGGATGGGCGGCCATGCGTGAGAAGACCTCGCCCTTGGCCAAGAGGTTCCAAACCCGGCGTTGCAGGTTCAGCTTCCCAGATTCCTCGGCAGCACCTTGAAAATGCGTAACCTTCTCAGCGGTTTGATCGGAATGCTGCATCACGATTGCACGCGCCTCGGCGATCTCTTCCGGCGTGAACAGGCCCGAGATGGCGACAGCCCCTCCGCCATGCAGAAGCTCTTCGATGATGTCTTCCGGATTGGCCGTTTCAGCGGTGAAGCGTTTCATCAGACACCCTTCCTTTGCTTGCTGCGCGAGGCTTCCCAGTCGATATGTGCAGCGCGCACGCTGTCATCTTCTGTGATGTGCGGCGTGCCGACCTCCCACCAGGCGTGGCCCTCGGTGGTCCAGCCGTCGTAGGGATCCACATCCATCACGATCACATAGGTCTTGTCGGACGCCTTGGCGCGTTTGAACGCCTCGCCCAGCTCGGCGGGATTCGAGACCTTTTCGGCCGTCGCACCCATGCTGGTCGCGTGCGCCACAAAGTCCACGCCGAAAGGCTGCGGGATGGTCGGGCAGTCTTCGAGCAGGTTGTTGAAGCTTTCGTTCCCAGTGTTGTTCTGCAGTTTGTTGATGACCGCGAAGCCACCATTGTCCAGCACCACGACAATCATCTTTTTGTCTGACAGGACGCTGGAATAGATGTCCGAGTTCAGCATCATGTAGGATCCGTCCCCACAGAAAGTGATCACGTCTTGATCTGGCTCCATCTGGGCCTGCGCGATGCGCGAGCCCCACGCACCGGCGATCTCGTAGCCCATGCAGGAGAAGCCAAACTCGACATCGACGGTTCCGATGTCCAATGTTCGCCAATTGGCGGTCACCTCGGCGGGCAAGCCGCCAGCTGCGGCAACAACGCGGTCGCGCTTGTCACACAGTGCGTTCACTACGCCGATGGCCTGTGCATACGAATTCGGGCGGTTGCCGTGGGACACGTTCTTTTCTACGTAGTCGTCCCAGATTTTCCGCTCGGCCTGAGCTAAGGCCACCCAGTCATCCGGGGCCTCGTAACCGCTTGCAGCACCTAGCGCCGCAAGGCTTAGTTTGGCGTCCCCCACGACTGGCAGAGACATGTGCTTGCCCGCGTCATGCCGGGCCGCATTGATCGAGACGAACTGCGCGTCTTTGTCAAAGGCGGTCCACGATCCGGTGGTGAAGTCTTGCAGGCGGGTGCCGACGGCGACGATGACATCTGCCTTCGCGGCAATCGCGTTGGCGCTGTTCGAACCGGTGACGCCGATCGGGCCGATGTTCAGCGGATGCTCGGCCAGCATGTTGGCGCGCCCGGCGATGGTCTCGACAACTGGAATGTGGTGGGTTTCGGCAAAGCTGGTCAGCTCTTCTACAGCGCGGGAATATTGCACCCCGCCGCCTGCGATGATCATGGGGCGCTCTGCGCTGGCCAAGGCAGCGACCGCATCGGCGATCTCGGCCTCATCCGGGGATTGGCGACGAATGCGATGCACTTTCTTGTCAAAGAACTTGATTGGATAGTCATAGGTCCAGCCCTGCACATCCTGCGGAAGGCCAAGGAAAGCCGGACCGCAGTCGGCGGGATCCAGCAATGTGGCAATTGCAGCGGGCAGGGACTGGATCACCTGCGCCGGATGGTTGATACGATCCCAATATCGGCTGACGGGTTTGAATGCGTCGTTCACACCGAATGTCGGATCGTAGAAGTTTTCCATCTGCTGCAGCACGGGGTCGGGCAGGCGGGTCAGGAACGTGTCGCCACACAAAAGCAGCATGGGCAGACGGTTGGCGTGGGCCAATCCTGCCGCCGTAAGAAGGTTCGCGGTGCCCGGACCTGCACTTGCCGTGCAGAACATGAACCGCCGGCGCAGCCATGTCTTGGCATAGCCTGCGGCCGCGAATCCCATGCTTTGTTCGTTCTGCCCACGATATAGGGGCAGCTCATCGCGCACGGTGTTTAGGGCCTCGCCCAGACAGGTCACATTGCCATGCCCGAAGATGCCGAAGCCGCCGCCACACAGGCGCATTTCCTCTCCGCCGATTTCGATGAACTGGTTGGAAAGCCAGCGAATGATCGCCTGAGCGGTTGTCAGGCGGATGGTGTCGTCTTGCGCGGACATGTCAGCGTGTCTCCCACGGGAAAAATCAGTGCGGTGCCGAATGCGGCTTGCGGGGTTTCGATTCTCAGGATACAGTTTTTGCAACCGGTTGCAAATTGTTTTCAAACGAAAGGGGCATCCACGTGACTCAGATCGGCATTGGCATTCTTGGTGGCGGCTATATGGGCAAGGCCCATGCGGTGGCTATGTCCGCCGTCGGCGCGGTCTTCGGGACGGCGTTGCGCCCGCGTCTGGAAATGGTCTGCGCCTCGTCCCCGGAAAGCGCCGAGCGCTATCGCCATGCCTATGGGTTCGCGCGAGCGACAAACAACTGGCGCAGTTTGGTTGAAGATGATGCGGTCGAGGCGATTGTCATCGCCACTCCACAAGAAACCCACCGGCAGATCGCCGAGGCCGCCTTTGCCTTGGGTAAGCCCGTCTTCTGTGAAAAGCCCTTGGGGGCGTCGCTGGATGACAGTGCGGCTATGGTGGCTGCAGCCGAGGCCTCGGGCGTGACCAACATGGTTGGCTTCAACTACATCCGCACACCAGCCAGTCAATATGCGTGCGCTTTGATTGAGGCCGGAGAGATTGGTGACATCACTTGGTTTCGCGGAGAACACACCGAAGATTTCTATGCGGAACCGCAGACTCCTGCCAGCTGGCGCACCAGCGGGATGGCGAATGGCACGATGGGGGACCTTGCGCCGCATATGGTGAATGCAGCGCTTGCTTTGCTTGGTCCGATTTCCAAGGTCATGGCCGAGGTTGAAACCGTTCACACTGACAGGCCGGGCGGTCGCGTCACCAATGACGACCACGCACAGATGATGTGCCGCTTTGAAAACGGAACGATGGGGCAGATGTATTTCAGCCGCATCGCGACCGGGCGCAAGATGGGCTATGCTTACGAGATCACGGGCACCAAAGGCGCGATCCGCTTTGATCAGGAAGATCAGAATGCGCTTTGGCTGTATCGCATGGATGACCCCGAGGCCGAACGCGGCTTTCGCAAGATCCTGACCGGCCCCGCCCATCCCGACTATGAGCCCTTCTGTCAGGGGCCAGGGCACGGCACCGGGTATCAGGACCAGATCATTATCGAGGCACGTGATTTCCTGCGTGCCATCGAAACCGGCGCGGATGTGTGGCCCACCTTCCGCGACGGACATGAGGTGAACCGGGTGATTGCTGCGGGGCTTGCCTCGTCCGACAGTCAATCCTGGAAAGATATCAACAACTTCTGAGCATCGGAGACACTAAAAGATGAGCATCAGAATTGGCAATGCACCCTGTTCCTGGGGTGTTGAGTTTGCGGATGATCCGCGCAACCCGACGTGGCGATCTGTCCTGACGGACTGTGCCGAGGCGGGCTATAAGGGCATCGAATTGGGCCCTGTGGGGTTCATGCCCGAAGACCCGGCCGAGCTGGGCGAGGCTTTGGCCGAACATGATCTGGAGCTGATCGGCGGCGTTGTGTTTCGCGCGTATCACGACCCCGATGCATGGGACGATGTTCTGGACGCCACGCACCGCACCGCACGCGCCTTGAAGGCGCATGGCGCGCAGCATCTTGTGTTGATCGACTCGATCTCGCCCCGCCGCGCGCCGACCGCCGGTCGGGCTGCTGAAGCCGAGCAAATGGACAAGGCCGAGTGGGTTGCCTATCGTGACCGGATTGCCGAAAGCGCTCGGATTGGTGCCGAGGAGTACGGCCTGACTGTAGGCATCCACGCCCACGCTGCCGGCTTCATGGATTTCGAGCCAGAGCTTGAACGTCTGCTGGACGAGGTCGACGAAAATCTGCTGAAAATCTGCTTTGATACCGGTCATCATTCCTATGCTGGGTTTGACCCGGTGGCGTTCATGAAGCGCCATGTTGATCGGATATCTTATATGCATTTCAAAGATATCGACCCGAAGGTGAAAGCCGACGTGATCGAGAAGCGTACCGGCTTCTATGACGCCTGCGGGCAGGGTATCTTCTGCAATCTTGGCGAGGGCGACGTGGATTTTCCTGCCGTGCGTCAGGTCCTGTTGGATGCAGGTTTTGAGGGCTGGTGCACGGTCGAGCAAGACTGTGATCCGACACTTGATCCAGATCCGGTTGGGGATGCCCGCAAGAACCGTGAATACCTAGAATCCATCGGCTTCAAGTAAGGAGTTCCCGATATGACGAAACTGAAATGGGGCATGATCGGTGGCGGCGAAGGCAGCCAGATTGGTCCGGCACATCGCCTTGGCGCCCTTGCAGATGGACGCTTCGCGTTCACGGCAGGCGCCTTGGATCACCGCCCCGATGTGGGGCGCGACTATGCGCAGCGTTTGGGCATCGCGGCTGATCGTGCCTATGGCGACTGGGAAGAGATGCTGGCCGGTGAAAAAGGTCGCGACGACCGGATTGATCTTGTGACCGTTGCCACGCCCAACGCGACGCATTTCGAAATCACCAAAAGCTTTCTGGAAGCCGGCTTCAACGTGCTGTGCGAAAAGCCGATGACCATGACGGTCGAGGAAGGTGAAGAGATCGTGAAGATCGCCGAAGCATCGGGCAAGATCTGCGCCGTGAACTACTGCTACTCGGCCTATCCGATGGTGCGGCAGGCGCGCGCGATGGTGCGCACGGGCGAGATTGGTAAGGTTCGTCTGGTCGTCACCAGCTTCAGTCATGGGCATCACGGCGATGCGACGGACGCGGACAATCCGCGCGTCCGTTGGCGCTATGATCCTGAAATGGCAGGAGTTTCCGGGCAGTTCGCCGATTGCGGCATCCATGCCTTGCACATGGCGAGCTTCATTTGTGACGACGAGGTTCAGCGCCTCTCGGCCGACTTTGCCTCGACCATTCCCTCACGTGTTCTGGAAGATGATGCGATGGTCAACTTCCGCATGGAAGGCGGCACTGTCGGCCGGCTTTGGACTTCGTCTGTGGCCATCGGTCGTCAACACGGATTCGACATTCAGGTGTTTGGCGAAACCGGCGGTCTGCGTTGGGCGTCTGAGCAACCCAATCAACTGGTCTATACTCCAGTTGGTGGGCGCACGCAGATCATCGAAAAGGGCGAAGGCGGTCTACACGAAGATGCCCAACGTCTAAGTCGCGTGGCCATCGCCCATCCCGAGGGCTTCCCGCTGGCCGTCGCCAATATCTATTGCGATCTGGCCGACGCCATTTCCGGCGCGGATCGCGACGGTTTGCCCAACGCGGCGGACGGTGTGCGGTCGATGGCGGCGGTTCACACGGCAGTGGCGTCAGCAAAGGGTGGCGGCACCTGGATGGACGCGCGTCCGCCGATGTTCCGATAAGCTTACAGGGCGGGGCGCAATGTGCCCCGCTCGACGATCGAACAGGGAAAGATCCGGGCCTCGGGATAGCGGTCCGGTTCGTTCAGCATTGCGACCATCAGCTCTATGGTCGAGGTCACGATCTGCCGGATCGGCTGGTGGATCGTCGTCAGGTCGATGTTTTCCCAGCGCGCCATTTCCATATCGTTCAGGCCAATGATGCCTATGTCCTCGGGGACGCGCAGGTTGCTGTCTTCGATGGCAGATAGGGCGCCGATCGACAGCACGTCATCGCCGCAAAAATAGGCTTGCGCGGGATTGGAGTCGATCAGCCTTAGCATCTCTTTCCGCCCGGCTTCGAACGAATATGCCTCGGCGAAAGAGTGCGTTGTCTGGATGTCGGGGTGCCTGGTCATTTCTGACTTGAACCCAGCAAAACGGTCTTGTGTTGAGGTGGCATCCTCGGGTCCGCCCATGAAGGCTACGTGTGAGTACCCGCGCGCGATCAGGGCCTTCGCCGCCATGCGGCCGCATTCCACGTTGTCGATGCCGACCACATGCACCTGTGGGGCCGACGAAGAGCGGCCAAAGCTGTGTACGACAGGAACGCCCGCATCGCGGAACGCTTTGGCAAAACCCGGCGGCAATGTAGACGATGCGACAACGACGCCATCGACAGAATACTGACGCAACATCCGCACCGAGTTCTCGGGATCCGTTTCGTCGGTCAGGTTGACCAGAAGTGGGCGCAAACCACGATCCTGCAGGCCCCGGGTAAACAGATCAAATACTTCAAGGAAGATGGGGTTGTGAAAGTTGTTAGAGACAAGCCCGATCAGCTTTGTACGCCCCGTGGTCAGAGAAGAGGCCAGGGCATTTGGGCTGTAGCCGAGCTCGCGCGCGGCCTTCTCGACTTTGCGGCGCATCTTGTCGGAGACCGAGGCGCCATCGGTAAAAGTACGCGATACAGCAGAGCGGGATACGCCTGCGCGTTCTGCAACCTCTTTCAACGTAACGGCCATGCTTTATTTGCCTTCTTAACTTGCCTCTGCGATCCTTTTAGCGGGTTTCTGTGGTCTCTGCAGTATGAAATGCACCACACTATTTTGCAACCGGTTGCAAAATGAGGCCAGATGTGTTTAAACTCGAGTCGGAGAGGCGGAGAAGACCGCTCTCGCACCGTGAAAAGGTGAATTTTTGGGAGGAAATCATGACTTCACTTACGAAGAAACTCGCGCTTGCGGCTGCCGTGGCTGCTGCGCCGCTGATGGCGGCGACCACCGCCTCGGCCGAGGGCGAGAAATACATTCTTGTCAGCCACGCACCTGACAGCGACAGCTGGTGGAACACCATCAAGAACGGTATCGCGCTTGCTGGCGAACAGATGGGTGTCGAGGTTGAATACCGTAACCCGCCAACCGGTGACCTAGCTGATATGGCCCGCATTATCGAACAGGCCTCAGCATCCGGCCCGAACGGCATCATCACCACGCTGGCGGATTACGACGTTTTGTCCGGTCCGATCAAATCGGCCGTGGATAGCGGTGTCGATGTGATCATCATGAACACAGGCACCCCCGATCAGGCCCGCGAAGTTGGCGCCCTGATGTATGTGGGTCAGCCCGAGTATGACGCTGGATATGCCGCTGGTCTGCGCGCAAAAGGCGACGGCATCGGGTCGTTCCTCTGCGTGAACCACTATATCGTACAGCCGTCCTCGCAAGAACGTTGCCAGGGCTTTGCTGATGGTCTGGGCATCGATCTGGGTGACCAGATGATCGACGCGGGGCAGGACCCGGCAGAAATCAAGAACCGCGTGCTGGCCTATCTGTCGGCCAACCCTGATACCGACGCCGTGCTGACGCTGGGGCCGACCTCGGCTGATCCGACCATTCTGGCGCTGGAAGAGAACGGCATGGCCGGTGACATCTATTTCGGTACATTCGATCTGGGTGGCGAAATCGTCAAAGGCATCAAAGCTGGTGTGATCCAGTGGGGTATCGACCAACAGCCTTTCCTGCAGGCCTACCTGCCGGTAGTCGTGATGACCAATTTCCATCGCTATGGCGTTCTGCCGGGCAACAACATCAACTCGGGTCCCGGTTTCGTAACTGCCGATGGTCTTGAGAAGATCGAGATGTTTGCAGGCGAATACCGCTAACACTCTCCCAAAGGGCGGCCGGAGCAATTTGGCCGCCCTTATTCCATCCTGATTAAGGACACAGAGGCTTACCATGTCCAATGCACCCACCGAAACCGCGGTTGACGAAAGGATCAAGACACGATCCCGCTTCCGCGAAGCGATGATCCGCCCGGAACTGGGCGGGATTGTCGGCACCGTCGCCGTTTTCACTTTCTTCCTGCTGTTTGCCTTCGACAGCGGCATGTTCAACAGCCAAGGCATCATGAACTGGTCGACCGTATCGGCCCAATTCATGATCATCGCCGTAGGCGCCTGCCTTCTGATGATTGCGGGCGAGTTTGACCTCTCGGTTGGCTCAATGATCGGGTTCGCAGGTATGCTGATTGCGATCTTTAGTGTGACACTTGGCTGGCCGGTCTGGTTGGCGATCCTGCTCACCTTCGTAATGTGCATCGCGATCGGAGGGGTGAACGGGTACATTGTGATCCGTACCGGGCTGCCAAGCTTCATCGTAACGCTGGCGTTCCTGTTCATTCTGCGCGGTTTTGCGATCTTCCTCCCGCAGGTGATCGAGCGCAAAACCATCATTGGTGGGATCAAGGATGTGGCCGAGGGGGACTGGCTGGCTCCGGTCTTTGGTGGCAAGATCCTCACTGGCCTGTTCCAGTGGATGGGCGACACAGGCATCATCGCCGTTTTCGAACGTGGCACACGCAAAGGACAGCCCGTCGTTGATGGCATTCCCATGCTGATCATCTGGGCCATTATCCTTGTCATCTTTGGTCACGTGCTGCTGACCAAGACAAAATTTGGCAACTGGATCTTCGCCGCTGGTGGCGACGCCGAGGCTGCTCGCAACTCGGGCGTTCCGGTCAACAAGGTCAAAGTCCTGATGTTTATGTTCACCGCGTTCTGCGCCACCGTATTCGCAGTCTGTCAGGTGATGGAGTTCGGTTCGGCCGGTGCTGACCGCGGGCTTCTTAAGGAATTCGAAGCGATCATCGCCGTGGTCATCGGTGGCGCATTGCTGACAGGTGGTTATGGATCGGTTCTTGGCGCAGCCCTTGGCGCGCTGATCTTTGGCGTCGTTCAGCAGGGATTGTTCTTTGCCGGCGTCGAAAGCAGCCTGTTCCGCGTGTTCCTAGGGGTGATCCTTTTGGGTGCCGTGATCCTGAACACCTATATTCGTCGCATCATCACAGGGGAGCGTTGATATGAATCCGGAAAAAGCTCCAATTATCCAGATGAAGAATATCGAGAAGCATTTCGGTAGCGTGATCGCGCTGGCCGGTGTGTCGCTCGAAGTTTTCCCCGGGGAATGCCACTGCCTTCTTGGCGACAACGGCGCCGGCAAATCGACCTTCATCAAAACCATGTCTGGCGTACATCAGCCGACACATGGCGAGATCTACTTCGAAGGCAAACCGATGAGCTTTGGCGACCCGCGTGATGCGATCACAGCAGGGATTGCGACAGTGCACCAGCACCTTGCGATGATCCCCCTGATGTCGGTCAGCCGCAACTTTTTCATGGGAAATGAGCCGGTGAAGAAGGTCGGGCCAATGAACTTCTTTGACCATGACCATGCCAATCAGGTCACGATGGACGAGATGCGCAAAATGGGCATCAATCTGCGTGGCCCGGATCAGGCCGTAGGCACGCTTTCGGGTGGCGAGCGCCAAACCGTTGCCATTGCACGTGCCGTGCATTTTGGCGCTAAGGTGTTAATCTTGGACGAACCGACTTCAGCTCTGGGTGTACGCCAGACTGCGAACGTTCTGGCCACGATCGACAGAGTGCGCAAGCAGGGCATCGCTGTGGTGTTCATCACGCACAACGTCCGTCATGCGATGGCTGTCGGGGACCGGTTCACCGTTCTAAACCGCGGCCAAACACTGGGTACGGCTCAACGCGGGCAGATTACACCCGAGGAGTTGCAGGATCTGATGGCCGGTGGACAGGAACTTGTCGCCCTCGAGGGCAGCCTGGGTGGCACCGTGTAAGGATTGATGGCTGTTTCATTCGGCCTGAAATCAGAAAGAGAGGCGGAGCTGCGAAGCTTCGCCTTTTCATGTTTTCCTGAGCCACTTTTGCTGCGTGAGAAAGCGCGAAGACACTGGCTTAGCTGAGACTAGTGCGAATTAGTGCTGCCAGCACAGACACATTCTGTGATCTCTACGTTCCTATTCTTGGTAGTGGATCCTGAGTGGTTAAGGCGTTCTCGGTTCATGTACGCTTTGAAGTGATTTCTAGGTCTTCATAGGGTCCAAAGCGACGAACTTAGATTTTCGTGAAGATTGGGGCTCCTTACGGGTAAGGATATTGCCGGGCAAAGAGCGCGGCATACCACCAGGTATCGAAAGCCTTGGCACCGCTGCAGTGCCAATTGACCTTATAAGGCACATCGCTGCTTCCACCGCGATCAGCATCATCAAACGCAGGCCAATCACGTATTAGCTTTTGGAGCTAGGCTACTAAAGAGTGAGGTAATGGTACTCCTTCCCGCAGCAAAGGCAGAGCGTTGTGTCAAAGAAGTGGACCCGGGGATCAGACTGGGCGGTCGGCTTGGGGCACCCGATCTATTTGAGGTGGAGATGGGGCGTTTCTTGGTGATGCTCGCGTGTAATATTTTTGCGTATTTTCAGTCGTTTCCACATGATTGTTGCATTGCGGATACTCACGTGCTTCACTGACGGCGCAGCTCGGAGCAGTGACGCCGAAAGGCCGATACATCCGGGAAATCAGCCGCGAGGGCTGGTGACTGGCCGTGAAACCGAAGATCCGCGGCCCTTCAAGTCAAGAAGATCTGGATAGGGAAAACCCCAACAATGAAAAAAACTATCAAAGGTGCACTTGGTGTAGCTGGTGCTTTGTTTGCGTTCAGCCAAGGCGCTACAGCGGAGGAATGCGGCAAGGTTTCCATTGCCGAAATGAACTGGGCCTCGGCCGAGTTGATGGCGAATGTTGACGCCATCATTTTGGAAGAGGGCTTCGGTTGTGACGTCGAGAAAGTGCCTGGTGCCACCACCACCACATTTGCCTCGATGAATGAAAAGGGTCAGCCCGATGTGGCGCCCGAGCTTTGGACCAATGCCGTGCGCGAGCCTCTGGCTGTGGCCACTGGCGAAGGCTCTATGGTTATCCTGAACGAAGGCCCGATCACCGAATTGGGCGAAGGCTGGTGGGTTACGCCCGCATTTGCAGAAGCCAACCCTGATCTGAACACGGTTGAGAAGGTGCTGGCGCGCCCGGACTTGTTCCCGGATGTGGAAGACCCCTCGAAAGGGGCGTTCATAACCTGTCCGGCGGGCTGGGGCTGTCAGTTGACCAATGCCAACCTGTTCCGTGCCTTTGGTATGGAAGAAAAAGGCTGGGTTCTGGTTGATCCGGGTTCGGCTGCAGGTCTGGATGGTTCGATGGCGAAAGCTGCTGAACGTGGTGAGCCCTGGTTCGGTTACTACTGGTCGCCCACCGCGCTGATCGGCAAATACCAGATGGTGAAGCTTCCGTTTGAAGCCGAATGGGCTGGATCCGAAAACTGGGACGGCTGCATGGTGAAAGCGGAACAGGATTGTGCTGATCCGAAGCCTTCATCGTGGACTGTGTCCGAGGTCAGCACCGTTGTGACCGACGATTTCGTCGCCAACTCTGGTCCTGCCCAAGAGTATTTCAAATCGCGCGTCTTCCCGGGTGCTGTGATGAACGAGATGCTGGTCTATATGACGGACAATCAGGCTACTGGCGAAGACGCGGCCTATGAGTTCTTGGCCACGCACGAAGATCTGTGGACCACTTGGGTTCCGGCAGATGTGGCCGAAAAGATCAAAGGCGCGCTTTGATCCCTAGGGATCGCGCAGCCGAATTGATCGCAGCCGAGGGCACCTTGTGTGTGCCCTCGGCCAATGCATGAATAAGCAAAAAATACAGGGGGGCAGGACATGGAGTTTCTGACCGAATTCCCATCACTTGGGCGCAAGGACCTGAGTGCGCTCAGACGTGCCATCGACGGCACGTTCCGCGAATTTACCCGCGCATGGGGCGAAACAATTGAAGCGGTCTTTACCCCGCTTCTAAGATTTCTAGTCTGGTTTGAGGACCTGCTGCTGGCCACGCCATGGCCGATCATCATTTTTGTTCTCTGTGGCTTGGCTTATGCAGGCGCCCGGTCATGGAAGATTACAATTGGGGCAGGGATCTGCCTGTTGGTCATCGGTTTTTTCGGCATGTGGGAAGACACCATGTCGACGCTGGCGATCATCTCGGTCGCGACCTTCTTGTGTATTCTCGTGGGTATTCCGTTGGGGGTCCTTATGGCACGCTATGATCGCGCACAGTCGATCATCACACCCATCCTCGACGTGATGCAGACCATTCCAAGCTTTGTCTATCTGATCCCGGTGGTGATGCTTCTGGGCATCGGCAAAGTACCGGGCCTGTTGGCCGTGTGCATCTATGCACTGCCGCCCATCGTGCGTCTGACAAATCTGGGCATCCGACTTGTGGACAAACAGGTGATGGAAGCCGCCGAGGCGTTCGGCGCGTCCTACAAAGAAAAGCTGTTTGGGGTGCAGATCCCATTGGCACTGCCCAACATCTTCGCAGGTGTGAACCAGACCATCATGATGGCACTGTCAATGGTTGTGATCGCCTCGATGATCGGTGTGCAGGGGCTGGGGGTCCCGGTTCTGCGGGCCATTTCAAACCAATATCTGGCTCTTGGTCTTATGAACGGTCTGGCCATCGTGGCATTGGCCATTATCTTCGACCGCGTCAGCCAGACCTATGGCAAACGCCTTCAAGCCTACCGGGAGAGCGGCCATGACTGATGATATCAAGATCTCGATTCGTAATCTGTACAAGATCTTTGGCAGCAATCCAGCGAAGGCAATGGAGAAGGTACGCGGGGGTCTGTCCAAGGACGACCTGTTAGAGCAAACCGGCCACGTGCTTGGCTTGAATGATATCTCTTTGGATATGCACGATCGCAAGATCCAAGTCGTGATGGGCCTGTCAGGGTCGGGCAAGTCAACGCTTATCCGTCACCTGAACCGGTTGATCGATCCCACGGCTGGCGAGGTCATCGTGGACGGCGAAGACGTGCTGGCGATGGATGAGAATCGTCTGCGTGATCTGCGCCGTTTCAAGATGTCGATGGTGTTTCAAAAGTTCGCACTTCTGCCCCATCGCACGGTTCTGGAAAACGCCGAATATGGTCTGCTTATTCAGGGGATCAAGGAAGATGAGGCAGGAAAACGCGCGCGTCATTGGCTCGATCGTGTGGGCCTGACAGGGTACGAGGATTACTATCCCGGCCAGTTGTCCGGCGGCATGCAACAACGCGTTGGACTGGCCCGCGCTTTGGCGACGGATGCCGATATTCTGTTGATGGATGAAGCATTTTCCGCACTCGATCCGTTGATCCGCATGGACATGCAGGGGATCTTGCTGGAGCTTCAGGAAGAGCTGCATAAGACCATTGTCTTCATCACCCATGATCTGGATGAGGCACTGCGTCTGGGCGACAATATCGCGATCCTGCGGGACGGTGCGTTGATCCAGACCGGCGATGGACAGGACATCGTGCTGCACCCGGCGGACGATTACATCGCGGACTTCACGCGCGAGATCAACCGCGCCAAAGTGGTGCGCTTGCGCGCGCTTCAAAAGCCCCTGAACGGGGCAGCTCCGGCGGGCGATGCTCTTGCAGACAGTATGGTCCTAGAGGATGCCTTGGAAGTGATTGCGGGTGCCGAAGGGCATATCGTGCCGGTCAAGGATGCGAATGGAAATGTCACCGGGCAGGTTCATCTGGCCGATGCGGTCGCCGCGATGCACGCCTGATCCGACTGGTGAAAATGCAGAAGGGCGGCCAATTGAGCCGCCCTTTTTCGTGCCCGGAAACTGGCTATTTGCCTTTCCAGACCGGATCGCGTTTTTCGGCAAAGGCACGCGCACCTTCCAGTTGGTCTTCTGAGCGATAAAGCTTCTCGACCGTCTCGAACTGGCTTTTGGTGATCTTGTTGAGCGCGTCTTGGAACTTCATGTCCTCAGCTTCGCGTACGACTTCCTTGATCGCGGCGTAAACCAGCGGCGGGCCCGAGGCCAAAAGCTCGGCCAGCTTGCGCGCCTCGGCCATCAGCTCGCCCGCCGGATAGACATGGTTGATCATCCCCCAACGCGCGGCTTCTTCGACATCAATCCACCGCCCGGTCAGAAGCATCTCCATCGCAATGTGATATGGGATCCGCTTGGGCAGCTTGATCGAGGCCGCGTCCGCCACCGTACCGGACCGGATTTCAGGCAGCGCAAAGCTTGCATGATCAGCGGCAAGGATAATGTCTGCCGACAGTGCCAGCTCCAGCCCGCCTCCACAGCAGATACCGTTTACGGCCGCAATGACGGGCTTGTTCAGCCCGCGTAGTTCCTGCAAGCCACCAAAGCCACCGACACCATAGTCGCCATCCACTGCGTCACCCTCGGACGCTGCTTTCAGATCCCAGCCGGGGCAGAAAAACTTCTCGCCCGCGCCTGTGACCAGTGCCACGCGCAGTTCAGGATCGTCGCGAAAGGCGGTGAAAACGTCCCCCATGATCCGACTGGTGGCCAGATCAATGGCGTTGGCCTTGGGACGGTCCAGTGTGACCTCAAGCACATGGCCATTGCGGGCGGTGCGGATGGGGCCGTCGGTCAGGTTGGTCAGGTCGGTCATGTCTCTCCTCCGGTGCGGATCAGGGCGTCTGCGGCTATGGCGCGATCGGCCATGACCATCAGTGGGTTCACTTCAACTTCGGCCACGGGGTTGGCCATTACATAGGACTGGATTGCATCGACCGCGTCCAGAACAGCGTCCAAATCAGCGGGCGGCGCCCCACGATATCCGGCCAGCAGTGGCGCGATTTTCAACTGTCCAAGCGCGCTGCGGACGTGGTCACGGCTTGCGGGCACCAACAGAGAGCGGCTGTCCTTTAGGATCTCGGTCAGTGTGCCGCCCGCGGCCAGTGTCAGCACATAGCCATGGGCCGGGTCGTGGGTCACCCCAACCAGCAGTTCGGCCAGTGCGCCGGTCAGCATTTCTTCGACAAGGAAGCTGTCTGTGGGCATGGTTTGCGCTGCAGCTTCGACGTCTTTTGCGCTGGTTAGGTGCAGTGCTACCGCTCCGGCTTCGGTTTTGTGGGCGATGCCTTCGCCTTTCAAAACGACAGGGAACCCCAAAGACTGGGCCGCATCAGCAGCGGCCGTGATGGAGCCAACTCGTTCAAACCCCGGCACACGCAGTCCAAAGGCAGCCAGTGCGGTTTTCGCTTGGGCCTCGGATAGAGTGATGCCTTTGTCGGAAGGTGACGTCAGGAAGAGCGGTTCGGCAGCGAGTCTGGGCAAATTAGCGGCCAAATCTATCGCTGCCATCGCCGCATCCATCCCCGAAAACGGCACGATTCCGCGCGCCATCAAGTCAAGGGCCACCTCTTCGGGCATCGTATCGGTAAGCGAGGCCAGAATGCCCATTGGGCGTCCCGTGGCCTTCATGGTCGCCTCGACGGCATCTATCACCTTGGTCCATTCGGAACTGTCACAGCGATCCGATCGAGGGAAGTCCAGAACCACCAGCCCAAACGACAGGTCGCCCTGCATAAGCGCGGTGAAGGTCGCCGTCATTGCGGTCACGTCGCCCCAGATATAGGTGTGGTAGTCCAAGGGATTGGCCAGCGATACTTTCGGGCCCAATGCCGTGCGCAACCCGTCAGACTGAGCGGGTATAAGGGATGGGAATTCAACGTGGAGCGGATGGGCCGCATCTGCGATCAGGCTGGCCTCGCCACCCGAACACGAGGCCGAGGCGATCCGGTTCGAGCTAAGCGGACCCGCGATGTGAAGCAGTTTTAATGCCTCAAGGAAGGTCGACAGATCGTCCACTTGTCCGATCCCCAAACGCTCTAGCAGCGCCTGTGCACCGGCATCGCTGCCCGCAAGAGATGCGGTGTGTGAGATCGTGGCGGCACGAGCCTGATCCGAACGTCCGACCTTCAACGCGACGATGGGTTTTCCAAGCTCTGCTGCACGCTGCGCCAGCGC
Organism: Aliiroseovarius sp. S253; assembly: GCF_049800855.1. Classification (NCBI taxonomy): domain Bacteria; kingdom Pseudomonadati; phylum Pseudomonadota; class Alphaproteobacteria; order Rhodobacterales; family Paracoccaceae; genus Aliiroseovarius; species Aliiroseovarius sp. S253. The sequence goes on from NZ_JBNAFW010000001.1 coordinate 1,023,824, forward strand.
TTCGAAAGCGCGCAGATCGCCGATCCCTTCGATGTGCAACCCCAGCGCCGTGACCCGGCTGTCCTCGAGCAAAGCTTGTCCGATGTCGGCCAGTCCGGTTTGCGCTTGATTGCCTGCCGTGACCACGTAGGCGACGGGAAGGCCGCGTTTCTGCATGGTCAGATTGATCGCGATGTTGGAGCTTTGGGTGATGATCGCCACGCCGCTGTCACAGCGCGTGGCACCATGCTGGTCGGGCCAAAGTGCTGCGCCGTCCAAAAGGTTCAAAAGGCCATAGCAATTGGGACCGATGATCGGCATGTCGCCAGCGGCTTCCAGAAGCGCCTGTTCTAGCGCTTCACCATCGTTAAGTTCAGCGCTGGCTTCCCGAAAGCCAGATGCGAAGCAAATCGCGCCACCTGCACCGACAGCAGACAGCACTGCCACAGCCTCGATGGTCACGTTGCGGTTTACGCCGATAAAGCTTGCGTCAGGGGCAAAGGGCAGGGCTTCGACTGATGGGTAAGCGGCCAGCCCGCCGACTTCGGGTTTCGTCGGGTGGACGGGCCAGATGTCGCCCTGAAAACCCACTTTTCGGCATTGCTCGATCACATTGGCACACCACACCCCACCGCCAATCACAGCGATAGAGCGCGGACGCAAGAGCCGGTCAAGGCGGCTCATCTTAGGCCCCCAGTGGCCGGAACAGGTCACGGCTGATGATGTGGCGCTGGATCTCCGAGGTACCGTCCCAGATCCGCTCGACGCGCGCATCGCGCCAGAAGCGCTCGATGGGGAAGTCGTCCATAAGGCCCATACCGCCGAAGACCTGTAGGCTGGCATCAGTCACACGGGCGAGCATTTCGGACGCATAAAGCTTTGCCGATGCGATCTCGCGGTTGGCAGGTAGGTTTTGGTCCAGCCGCCATGCGCCCGACAAGGTCAGCCAATCAGCGGCGTCGATTTCGGTGATCATGTCGGCGATTTGGAAGCTGACGCCTTGGAACTTGGCGATGGGCTGGCCGAACTGTTTGCGGTCGGCAGCGTATTCGACGGCAAGATCGAAGCACCGGCGTGCGCGCCCAACGCAGAAGGCTGCGACGGTCAGGCGGGTGGCATAGAGCCATTCGTTCATCACGGCAAATCCACCATCGACCTCGCCCAACACTTGCGCGTCGGGCAGGCGGCAGTTGTCGAAATCAAGCACATAGTTCTTGTAGCCGCGATGGCTAACGGACTTGTACCCCTCGCGCACGTCGAAGCCCGGTGTCCCGCGATCTACGAGGAAGCAAGTGATGCGTTTCTTTGGTCCTTTGGGCGTTTCATCCACACCCGTTGCGATGAAAACAATAAAGAAATCAGCGTGTTCCGCGCCAGAGATGAAGTGCTTTGATCCGTTCAGAACCCAATCTCCTCCGTCACGAACTGCACTGGCTTTCATGCCGCGCACGTCAGATCCGGCGTCCGGTTCGGTCATGGCCAGCGCGTCCATCTTCTCACCTCGAACAGCGGGCAGTAGATAGCGGTCGCGTTGGTCGCCCTCGCAGGCCATCAGGATATTCTGGGGGCGCCCGAAGAAATGGGTGAGCGCCATTGAGCCGCGCCCCAGTTCGCGTTCGACCAGCGTGAAATCAAGATGGGACAGCCCCGCACCTCCGACCTCTTCCGGGAAGTTGCAGGCATAGAAGCCAAGGTCGACGACCTTCTGCTTGATCTCCATCCCCAACTCGTGGGGCACTTGCCCCGTGCGCTCTACCTCGGCCTCGTGCGGGTAGATTTCATTCTCGACAAACGACCGCACGGTCGAGACGATCATTTCCTGCTCATCAGACAATCCGAAATGCATCACGCGTCTCCTTTGGCGTGCAGTTTGGCAAGCGCCTCGACCCGTGCTTCGACGGCCGGGGCAGGTGGGCAGGATTTGCGGGTGTTCAGGTCCACGTGCAGCAGGAACTGGTCGCAGGTGGCCAGCAAGCCGTCATCTGACGCGCGTTTCATTTCATGCCACAAACGCAGTTTCTTGCCTTCACCAAGGGTAACGGTCGTATCCACATAGACCGCTTCGCCCGCATGGCATTCATCAATGTACTTGATGTTTGTTTCTGCCGTGAAATAGCTAAGGCCCGAGGCGATATATTCGGGATCCGCCCCGACATGGATCATGATGCGGTCGGCGGCGTCCGAGAAGACCTGCCCATAGCGCCCTTCGTTCATATGGCCGTTATAGTCGGTCCAGTCGATCGGCACGTCTCGCGCCACGGTGCGCATCGGTGTCTCGTCAGACATGGCAGGCCACAGCCCCCCTTCGTGATCCCGGATCACGCGTCCAGCGCCCGAGCCATCACCGCGTGCCTTCAGAGCACGTAACATGGACACGAGGTTGTCATCACGCAGGCGTTCCAGCTCACGGATCGACAGGTGACCGGATTGGGCGTCGGACTGGCCCGCGATCAGGTCCACCAGCTCGTCCGTGAACTCTGGCACGTCCATCAGCTTGGTCCATGGCCACGACAAGCAGGGGCCAAACTGTGCCATGAAGTGCTTCATGCCCGCCTCACCACCAGCCACGCGGTAGGTTTCAAACAGACCCATTTGCGCCCAGCGAAGGCCAAAGCCCATGCGAATGGCCTCGTCGATTTCCTCGGTCGTGGCGATGCCGTCTTTGACCAGCCATAGCGCCTCGCGCCAGACGGCTTCAAGGAAGCGGTCAGCGATGTGGGCGTCGATTTCTTTGCGAACCTTCAGGGGGTACATGCCGATGCCGCTTAGGATATCGGCGGCGCGGGTGCAGGTGTCTGTGTCCCCAACCAGTTCGATCAGTGGCAGAAGGTAGACCGGATTGAACGGGTGCGCGACGATCGCGAGTGCGCCTTTCTCGTTTAATTCCGAGGGCTTGAAGCCAGATGTTGATGAGCCAATGATGGCTTCATCCGGTGCATGTTCCATAAGTTCGGCGAACACTTTGTGCTTCAGGTCCAGCCGTTCCGGTACGCTTTCCTGAACCCAGCTCGTGCCTGCTACGGCCTCGGCCAGATCTGCGTGATAGGTCAGTTTGCCTTCGGGTGGCAGAGCCGTTTCATAGAGCCCCGGAAGCGCGCGGCGCGCGTTGGTCAGCACTTCGCTGATCTTTCGCTCGGCCTCGGGGTCGGGATCGAACACCGCCACGTCCCACCCGTTCAGAAGGAAGCGTGCGGCCCATCCGCCGCCGATCACGCCACCGCCAATAATCGCTGCTTTCATTGTCATTTACCCAACTAAGCTTTCTGTATGTCCATCCACGGCCAAAGCCTGACCAGACACTTTGCAACTGGCGTCTGACGCCAGAAAAAGTGCCGTGTCTGCCAGGTCATCCGCCGTGACCCATGTTTTCATCGCCACGCCCGTGACATAGCGCTTGCGCAGTTCTGCCGGGTCCAACCCGTGCGCCTCAGCTTCGCGGGTGATCACCCGTTCCATGCGTGGGCCTTCGACGGCCCCAGGGCAAAGCGCGTTCACGCGGATGCCATAAGGCCCAAGCTCTGAGGCCAGCGTTTTCATCAACCCGATCACGCCCCATTTGGCCGTCGCGTAAGGCGAGCGCATGGGATAACCCCAAAGACCCGCCGTGGACGACGTAAGAAGCATGCTGCCGCTGCCCTGTTCCTTCATGTGCCGTGCTGCCCAACCACAGGCCAGAAACGCGCCATCTAGATTGGCGGAAATGCAAGCGCGCCAGTCCTCAAGCGACAAATCCTCGATCGCACCAGCCGGACCGCCCGTACCCGCATTGGCGCAAAGCATGTCCACGCCGCCCCAGTCGCGGTCGAGTTGGTCAAATAGCACCTGCATCTCGTCGGGTTGCGTGACATTGGCCGTGACCGAAATCACACCGGGCAGGGCGCTTGCGGTTTCTGCCAACGCCTCGGCGTCCATGTCGCAGATTGCGACCTTGGCCCCAGCCGCGTGGAAACGGCGGGCGAAACACGCACCAATGCCGCTACCGCCGGCAGTGATTAGAACGCGTTTACCCTCAAGCCCGTTCATACAGGGGCTCGTTTGGTCAGGCCGAGCTTCTTGCGCACCTCATCGGGACCAATAACCTGTGCCCCCATGCCTTCGATGATGCCACGTGCGCGGGTCACAAGCTGTTCGTTTGTCGCCAACTCACCCTTGCCAAGCCACAGGTTGTCCTCCAGCCCTACACGCACATTACCACCTGCCAAGACTGTCGCGGCCACATAAGCCATCTGGTTGCGCCCAAGCCCAAAGGCCGAGAAAGTCCAATCGTCCGGCACATTGTTCACCATCGCCATGAGGGTGTTCAGATCATCCGGTGCGCCCCACGGCACGCCCATGCACAGCTGTACAAGGGCGTTGGGTTCCAAGACTCCTTCTTTCACCAGCTCTTTTGCGAACCATAGATGGCCGGTGTCGAAGGCCTCGATTTCCGGTTTCACGCCAAGGTCGGTCATCATCTGGCCCATGGCGCGCAGCATGCCGGGCGTGTTGGTCATCACGTAGTCGGCTTCGGCAAAGTTCATCGTGCCGCAATCCAGCGTACAGATCTCGGGTAGACATTCGGCAATATGCGCGACTCGTTCCGCAGCACCCACCATATCTGTTCCGGCCTCATTCACCGGGAAAGGGGCGTCGGTCGGGCCGAAGGTAATGTCGCCGCCCATCCCGGCGGTCAGGTTCAGAACCACGTCAACCTCGGCATCGCGAATGCGGTCGGTGACCTCACGGTACAGCTTCAGATCACGCGAGGGCGTGCCGGTTTCAGGATCACGGACGTGGCAGTGCACAACGGCGGCACCTGCCTTGGCGGCGGCAATGGCGCTGTCGGCGATTTCCTTTGGGCTGCGTGGCACATGGGGCGAGCGGTCTTGGGTGGACCCCGACCCTGTGACGGCGCAGGTGATAAAAACGTCCCGGTTCATGGCAAGCGGCATCCTGTTCCTCCTGATGCGGAATTTCACATGTTCATGACAGGGGGAATTGACGGAGAATAATATGCGTAGTTAGTAGAAACTATGCGAAATTGGTCAAATTCAATCGCTGCAACGCGGCAAATCACGTTTCTGGTGTTCCAAGAGTTCTCGAACCACGGGCTGGCCAACCTGATGGAGCCATTCCGAGCGGCGAATTCTCTTTTGCGCAGACAGGCCTATCGTTGGCAGATCATTACGCCTGACGACAGGCCGGTCACGTCGTCCAGCGGATTGCCAGTGATGCCAACGATGCCGCGTAAGGATCTGGGGCGGGGGGATTTGCTGTTTGTGATCTCAAGCTATGGCCAGAAAGAACTGGCAACTCCCGCAAACAGTGCCATGTTGCGCAGCCTTGCGCGCCAACACAGGCGCGTGGGCAGTATTGATACGGGCAGTTGGCTGTTGGCGCAGGCAGGTTTGCTGGACGGGCGGCGTGCCACCATTCACTTTGATCTGAGCGACTCTTTTGCTGAGCGGTTTCCCCATGTGGACGTCGAGCGGATGCGCTGGGTCGAGGATGGCGACCGGATCACCTGTGGCGGGGCGACGGCTGGGTTTGATTTGTCATGTGAGCTGATTGGGCAAGATCACGGGGCGGCTTTGGTACTTGAGATTGGCCAGATGTTCCTGTCTGGCATGCCCAGTCAGCCCCGTACGGTGTCGCGCCTTGGGGGGGACCGACGGGTGGATCGGTGTCTGTCCGAGATGTCGGCCAATATCGAGGCACCCTTGCCAATGCCAGAATTGGCTCGACGTGCAGGATGCCGTCAGCGCGATTTAGAGCAGCGATTTCGTAAGCTGTTCGGTGCGTCTCCACAAAAGGTCTATCGACGTCTGCGTTTGGATGCGGGCAAACGAATGTTGCAAGAAGGCGGTCTGGCCGTGGCTGAAGTCGCGCTTCGATGTGGCTATGCCGACGCCAGTGCTTTTGCCCGTGCATTTCGCGAGGAATACGGCGCACCGCCTCGTTCATTTCTGGACCGAGGGGTGGGTTATGGTAGCGGGTAGGCGCCGATAACGGGGCCGTGAAGCAGGATCAGAAGCACATAGACCCCAAGGCCAATGACTAGTCGGAGCAGCCCGTTCAGGCTGGGGCGGATGTGTCGGGCGGTGGTCGACAGGTGTTGCCAGTTTTCAGCCCCCAGAACACGTTTCTGCCGCCGGTCGATGATCCGCATGCCAAGGGCCGAGAACCCCGCGAAGATGCCAAACAGGATCACATGGGCGAGAGTGCCATTGGGCACCAGATGCCCCAGCGCCCAAAGCAAGAGGGCCACCAGAAGCGGGTGGCGCATCCAGCCGACAATACCGGGGGTCTTGGGATCAAACAGATGATTTCTGCTGCCCCCGAAGGACAAAGGGTTGGGGCGCGCAACGGCAAGGGCGGCGATGATTGTTGCCCCCGCCATTGCAAGGAGCGTCACATGGTTTTGCCAAAGTGACCAAGGCCATAGCTGGACAATCGGGGCGCGATTTGCGGCGATGATAACAAAGCTTAGGGCGGCGATGGACAGAACTGAATAGCCCAGCGTGAAGCCGCGTCCACCGACACGCGCCACGATACGCGACTTGTTTGTTGGACGCACCGGGATCGAGTGGGTCAGGAAAAACAGAAGGATCGCAAGTGCGTATATGATCCAGTCTAGCATAGCCTGTCCTTAAAGCAGTTTCGTTTTCGCTGCGCTTTAACCCACGTCTGGGTTAGCGCTTGATGCGGAACTCTTCCAAGAAACTGGCGCATCCCGTCAATGCGGCATAGTCGTCGGTGACAAGGCGGATTGGAAACTGATCCAGAAACGGGCCAAAGCGCCCTTTGTCTTTCCATGCCGCCTCAAATCCGGTCTGATCCAGCCAAGGCGTAATTGCGCGCGACATCCCGCCCACCAAATAGATCCCGCCGAAGGGCAGGGTGGTCAGGGCTAGATCGCCCAGTATGGCACCCAGGAACGTTCCGAACAGGTCGATAGAATCCTTCGCCATCTGGCTGCCCGCTTCGGCAGCAGCAAAAATCTGGGCTGATTTCGTACCGATGGGCTGGCCGGCCTGATGGCAGAACCAGTCATGACAGTGGCCCAGCCCACGCCCTGAAAGGGCGTCCTCAATAGCTGCATGGTCGAAACGGCTGCGCATATAATCGGCAAAGGCAAGTTGATCAGCGGTGGTAACGGGCAGGGTGGCATGGCCGCTTTCAGCAGGCGGAACAAGCCGCCCGGCTGGCGTGTGATAGGCCACGGCCGAGTTGAACCCGGTGCCGATGCCAACCACAAGATGTGCAGCTTCCGGGCTGGCACTCTGACCTGGCCGGATCTCTTCCACATTCGCGGGGTCCAGAGAGCAGACCGCGTGAGCTTGCGCTTGTAAGTCATTCAAGACGTGCGCATCCGGAGCGCCGGTCGCCTGGACCAACGAAGCGCAATCAATCGTCCAATCCAGATTGGTCAGGCAGCCTTCTCCATCTCGAACTGGCCCAGCGATGGCGACTGCCACCTGCTCGAACGCAAGTGCGTCATGGCTATTCCGGTAAGCCGAAAGGATCTGGGTCAGGCTTTCGTGATCCGCATTGGCAAATTTGCGAATGCTATCTGGCAGTACTTGTCCGTCTAACGCGATTGCTACACGGGTGTTGGTGCCGCCGACATCAGCGACGATAGAGTGGTGGGGCATCAGCTGTTCAAGGCCTCTCTGATAGCGCTAAACGATGCCTTCGGATAACGGTTTAGCGTCGCCCAGTCCACATGTATCAGGCCAAAACGTGGTGCATATCCCAACGCCCATTCATAATTGTCCAGAAGCGACCACATGAAATAACCCTTCACCGGTACGTCTTGGGCCAGCGCCTCTTGAACCTGCGCCAGATGGGTTTGCAAATAAGCGATGCGGTCTGGGTCGGCTAAGCGGTCGCCTGACAGCTCGGACTGCCCCGCCATCCCGTTTTCTGTCACGTAGATTGGCAAGTCGCCGGTATACTCACGCTGCAACATTATCAGGAAATGGGACAGACCTTCTGGGTAGACCTCCCAATTCATAGCCGTTTTAGGAAGGGGGCCTTCGACCTCGACCGTGGCAGGCCATGGTGCACCCGCAGGCGCTGCATCATAAAGCTTGCGAGTGTAGTAGTTTAACCCGACCCAATCGATTGGTTGAGTGATCGTGTCGAAATCATCCTGCCAGCCTTTGGGAAGATGCGCCCCAAGCCCCTGCAGAACCTCGTCCGGGTAGCAGCCTTTGGTAATGCCTGAAATGAAAAAACGGTTATAGATCGCGTCTTGAACCTGTGCCGCCTGCCGTGATGCTTCCGTGTCATGCGCAGCCCCTGCGAACTCCATGTTGCAAACCGCGCCAAGGTTTTCCATGCCAAGGTCGCGCATGACTTGCGTCGCGCGCCCGTGGGCCAACAATACATGATGCATGGCGCGGGCAGTCGCGCGGATGTCGCGCAGCCCCGGCGCGTGTGCGCCTTCAAAATGCGATAGCCACGACACGCACCACGGTTCGTTGATGGGGGCAGCCGACCAGACGCGGTCCCCGATCCGGGACATGATGATTTCGGTATAGTCCGCAAACCAGTTGGCAATGTCGCGATTGCGCCAGCCTCCCAGATCGGACAGGGCAGAAGGAAGCTCCCAATGATAGAGTGTTGCAGCAGGCTTGATCCCGCGCTCAAGCAACCCATCGACAAGGCGGTCATAGAAATCCAGTCCCTCGGTATTAGGCGTGCCACGGCCCTCGGGTAGGACACGCGCCCAACTGGTCGAGAAACGGTAGACGTCGAACCCAGCGTCTTTCAGTAGGTCCAAATCCTCGTCCATCCTATTCAGATGATCGCAGGCGATGGCACCGTTTTCCGCCCCCGTGACATTGCCGGGCGTCGCGGCGAAGTCATCCCAATGGGTGCGCCCGGCGCCTCCTTGGGCGTGGCCTTCTATCTGATAAGCCGAGGTCGCCGCCCCGAACAGAAAATCGGATGGGAAATCAGAACGATGTGGCAGCATCAGTCTTGTTCCTTCGGTTGAGAATTTGTTGTTAGTCGCGGCGAGCAGGCCCTGTGGACATGCCCAGCGTAAGTTCAGCTTCAAGTAACAGTTCGGTAGGGCTATCCTTGCCGTTGATAATGTCGATGAGCATCTGGGCAGCACGCCGTCCGGCCTCGCGTACGGAAGATCGGGTGGCAGTGTAGACGGGGATGTCGGACCCATTGCGGAAGTAGCTGAGGTCGTCATCATAGGTGATCAAAGAAACGTCGCGCCCCATGGTCAGGCCTAATTCCTCGATCCCGCGGCGCACCCCGATGGCCATGATCATCGAGCTTACAAGAATTGCGGTGGGGCGATCCGGGCGGGCCAGAAGCGTTCTGGTCAAGTCGTGGCCCTGCGCCTCGGTCATCTCACTTGAAAACATAAGGGACGGATAGGAATCGATGCCGCGCGCAGCCAAAGCCGCTTCATATCCGGCACGCCGACGTGCAGCAAAATCCATGTGCTCTAACCCGTTCAGTAGGGCGATCCGCCGATGCCCCAGATCCAGCAAAAGCTCGGTCGCTCGTTGGAAAGCACGGGTGTTGTTCACGTCGACCCATGCATAAGGCGCCGTCGCGTTCGAGCTGCGCCCATGCACCACATAGGGCAGCCCCAGATCGTTCAGAAAGGGGATGCGTTCGTCATTCAGGCTGGGGGCGTGGATGATCAGCCCGTCTACATTCCGCTTGGTGGCAAAGCTGCGATAGGCTTGTTCTTCGTCATCATCCGACACGACGGACATCAGCATGTCATAGCCATTACGCGAATAGATTTCGCCAGCACCAGCCGTGAAATCTGCGAAAATTGGGTTCACCATCTCATGCTTGGCGCTGATCGGAATGACGTGCCCAATGGCCATGGCGCGGCCTGTGGCCAATGCGCGGGCACGGGTATTGGGGGCGTATCCGTGGGCGCGCGCGGCGGCGGCGACTTTCTTGCGTGTGGCCTCGGACACTTCTGGATACCCGTTCAAAGCACGGCTGACCGTGGTCGGCGAAAGCCCGAGCAGATCAGAGAGTTCCTTGAGGGTCATAGCGATGAATTCCAAAGCGGTTTGGTAAGGGGGTCTGGTCATAAACCTAGACTGATGAGCTTTAGGCTATTCTTGCTGCCACTGTGATGTAAAGGCCTAAAAGCGATTAAGTGGTGGCGCTAACATGTCGGTTGACAGGAATCGGAATACGGGTAACTGTGAGGTATTCAAAGCGCTTTGGGAGAGTTTGAGTTCCGCAGGGCGCAGCCGGTTGTTCCGGTCCAATTATCATCGGGCTCGATGAAATGTCGTGGGAGGACATTATGAAGAACGTGTTTTACGCAAGTGCTGCCGCACTGGCTTTGTCTGCTGGTGCCGGGTTGGCTGACGGGCACCTAAAGTTTGCACCGGGCGACGGGGCGTTTACTTGGGCAAGCTTCGACGCGCTGAAGTCGATGGACCTATCGGGTGAAACGATCACTGTCCTTGGGCCTTGGCTTGGTCCGGATAAAGATCTGGTTGAAACTGTGATCCACTACTTCGAAGCGGCCACTGGTGCGGATGTTCAATACTCTGGCTCGGACAGTTTCGAGCAGCAAATCGTGATTGATGCCGAGGCAGGCAGTGCACCCAATATTGCGGTCTTCCCGCAGCCGGGACTTGCCGCGGATCTGGCGTCGAAAGGTTTTCTATCTGCCTTGCCAGATGGAACGGCGGATTGGGTTCGTGAAAACTATGCTGCTGGCCAAAGCTGGGTTGATCTGGGAACTTATGCCGGGAAAGACGGAAGCCCGGCGCACTATGGCTTCTTTTACAAAGTCGATCTGAAGTCGTTGGTTTGGTACGTGCCCGAAAACTTCGAGGATGCGGGATATGACGTGCCGCAGACAATGGAAGAGTTGAAGGCGCTGACAGATCAGATCGTGGCAGATGGCAGTGTGCCGTGGTGCATCGGTCTGGGATCTGGCGGCGCGACCGGTTGGCCGGCGACCGACTGGGTCGAGGACATGATGCTGCGCACGCAGACGCCCGCCGACTATGACGCGTGGGTTGCAAACGACCTGAAATTCGACGATCCGAAAGTGGTTGCTGCAATTGAAGAGTTCGGCGCGTTTGCCCGCAATGACGCCTATGTCTCGGGCGGGGCGGGGGCCGTGGCCACCACCGACTTCCGCGACAGCCCGCAGGGCATGTTTGCCTCGCCGCCGCAGTGCTACATGCACCGTCAGGCCAGCTTCATTCCCAGCTTCTTCCCGGAAGGCACAGAAGTGGGCGTGGACGCTGATTTCTTCTATTTCCCGGCTTATGAGGGCAAGGATCTGGGCAAACCCGTACTGGGTGCCGGCACCGTGTGGGCGATCACGTCCGACAGCAAAGGCGCGCAGGCCTTTATGGACTTCCTGAAATCCCCAATCGCGCATGAAATCTGGATGGCGCAGACCGGCTTCCTGACACCGCATAAAGGTGTGAACACAGGCGTCTACACGGACCCGACTGTGGCCAAGATGAACGACATCTTGCTGAACGCAGACACGTTCCGCTTTGACGGATCGGACCTGATGCCAGGCGCTGTTGGTGCGGGTGTCTTCTGGACTGGCATGGTTGACTATGCAGGTGGCAAAGATGCTGCCGAGGTTGCTGCATCGATCCAATCCACTTGGGACTCGATCAAGTAAATCGGATCTGAAAAAACGATCCCTCGGCGGCACGATCGCCGGGGGGCTGTCCAAGTCGAGTGGCCATTCGGTTGGAAGGGGGAGGCATGCAACAGGCAATCTTCGCGATATCCACAATCATCATCGGTGTCTTTGGGTGCGTCGCCTATTTCTATTTTTCGAACGTCATTCTGGATCGGCTTCTGCCCGCCAAGGGGCGAAATGCCGGGCGCAACATCAATCGGGCGAATGCCATTCGGCCTTGGTTGTTCGTCTTCCCTGCACTGGCGATCCTGTCGATTTATCTGCTGTATCCGGTGTTTTCGACTGCTTACCTGTCGCTGCACGATAGTAGTGGAGACTTTGTCGGCGTGGACAACTACACATGGCTTGCCGGAGATGAAAAGTTCCGCGAAAGCCTTGTGAATAACCTGCTTTGGCTCCTCGTCGTGCCTGCTGCCTCGACCTTTTTCGGGCTGGTTGCGGCCGGGCTGACGGATCGGATCAAGTGGGAGCAGGCGGCGCAAAGTCTTGTGTTCATGCCCATGGCCATTAGCTTTGTCGGCGCGGCGGTAATCTGGAAGTTCATCTATGACTACCGTGGCGACAATCAGGGCGAGCAGATCGGCCTGCTGAACGCATTGGTCGAGATGTTCGGCGGCGATCCGCAGGCGTGGATCACTCTGCCGTTCTGGAACAACTTCTTCCTGATGGCAATTCTGGTCTGGATCCAGACGGGCTTTGCGATGGTGATCCTATCGGCAGCCCTGAAAGGTATCAGCGAAGAAACGATCGAGGCCGCCTATCTGGATGGCGCTAGCCCGCTGCAAGTCTTCTTCAAGATCAAGATCCCTCAGATCTGGGGCACCATTGCCGTGGTGTGGACGACGATCACCGTCACAGTTCTGAAGGTCTTCGACATCGTGTTCGCCATGACCAACGGCCAATGGGGTACGCAGGTGTTGGCCAATCTCATGTATGACTGGATGTTCCGAGGGTCCCCAGATTTTGGACGCGGTTCGGCCATCGTGGTGGTGATCATGCTGTTGGTCACGCCGGTTATGGTCTGGAACATCTACAACGCCCATAAGGAGACACGCTGATGGATATGGCAGGGGGCAAATCCCGCCTGACATGGGCGGTCAATCTGTCGGCAGCTGTGTTGGTGCTGCTGTGGATCATCCCGACCGTTGGGCTTTTGATCAGCTCGTTTCGCGACAGGGACGCGATTTCGACCTCGGGTTGGTGGACGGCATTGTCCGCATCCGAGAAGAACGTGATCGAACGGGCCTTGGCCCCCGGAGAGGCGAAGCCCGAAGGCGACATCTGGGTCATCGAAGGGCAGGTTCTGGAAGGGCAGGGCGTCACCGTTACGGCCTTTGGTATCACCTCGAAAGAGCCCGAGGCTTTTGCGCCTGGCGATACCGCAACCCACGCGCGTGGGCAGAAGGTCACGGTGCAGGCTGACGGACGCTATCGCATTGAATATGCAGAGGAACCCAGTGGCAGCCGCGGCCAACGCCTGTTTGTGCGTGCCGAAACACCACCGGGCTTTACGCTGGATAATTACCGAGAAGTGTTATTCGCCGAGGGCATGGGGCAGTCGCTTATGAACACGCTGACCGTAACCATCCCGGCGACCATCATCCCGGTGTTGGTCGCGGCCTTTGCCGCCTATGCGCTCGCATGGATGGAGATGCCGGGCCGTGCGCTTCTTGTCGCCGCGGTGGTTGGCCTGCTGGTGGTCCCTCTTCAAGTGGCCTTCATTCCGCTATTGAAGCTTCACAACGGGGTTGGACTGGGCAAAGGCTATCTGGGCATTTGGCTGGCGCATACAGGGTTCGGATTACCTTTGGCGGTCTTCCTTCTACGAAACTACATGGTCGGTTTGCCGGGCGAGATCATCGAAAGCGCCCGCGTGGACGGGGCTACAGATTTCCAAATCTTCCGACGGATCATACTGCCACTGTCTTTCCCAGCACTGGCGTCCTTCGCGATCTTCCAATTTCTGTGGGTCTGGAACGACCTTCTGGTCGCCAAAGTCTTCCTTGGCACCGGCGAGGATGAGCTGGTCATGACCGGCCGTATCGTCGAGCTTCTGGGCTCGCGCGGCGGAGATTGGGAGATCCTAGCCGCCTCGGCTTTCGTCTCGATCGCAGTGCCGATCTTCGTTTTCTTCTCACTACAACGCTATCTCGTGCGCGGCCTTTTGGCCGGATCAGTCAAAGGGGGCTGAGATATGAACGCAACCGTTTCTCAACAAGATATGAGACACCTAACCAAAGACGCCGATTGGTGGCGTGGCGCGGTGATCTATCAGGTCTATCCGCGTAGCTATCAGGACGATAATGGAGACGGGATCGGTGATCTGGCCGGGATCACCCGTCGTCTGCCGCATATCGCGTCGTTGGGCGTGGATGCCGTCTGGATATCCCCCTTCTTCAAGTCTCCGATGAAGGATTTCGGTTATGATGTGTCCGATTATTGTGATGTGGACCCGATGTTCGGGTCGTTGTCCGAGTTTGATCAGCTGATCAGCACCGCGCATGGGCTGGGTCTAAAAGTGATGATTGATCTGGTACTCAGCCACACGTCGGACCAGCACACTTGGTTTCAGGACAGCCGTCAGGATCGGACCAATGATCGGGCGAACTGGTATGTCTGGGCCGAACCGAAACCGGATGGGACAGCGCCGACGAACTGGCTGTCGATCTTCGGTGGCTCAGCGTGGCAGTGGAACGGGAAACGGCAGCAATATTATCTGCACAACTTCCTGACCTCGCAGCCCGACCTGAACTTCCACGAACCTGAGGTGCAAGAGGCGCTTCTGGACGTAGCACGGTTCTGGTTGGAGCGTGGGGTGGATGGGTTCCGTCTGGACACGATCAATTTCTACACCCATGACGCCCAGCTGCGCGACAACCCACCGCTTGCGCCCGAGGATCGTAACAGCACCATCGCGCCAGCGGTGAACCCCTATAACCACCAAGAACATCTCTACGACAAGAACCGTCCCGAGACGCTGGATTTCCTGCGCAAACTACGTGCCGTGATGGAGCCCTATGGCGCCGCAGCTGTAGGCGAGGTGGGCGATGCTCAACGCGGGCTCGAGATCATGGGAGAATACACGCGCGGCGATGATCTGGTGCAGATGTGTTATGCGTTCGAGCTTTTGTCAGGGGATCAGCCGGACGCGGCCCGCGTGGCCGAGGTTATGAATAAAGTGGCCGAAGTTGCCCCGGACGGGTGGGCCTGCTGGGCCTATTCAAACCACGATGTCGAACGCCACGGAACACGTTGGGATTTGTCCGATCAGGCGCAACGCTTGTTCATCACCCTTCTGATGTCCTTGCGCGGTTCGGCCTGTATCTATCAGGGCGAAGAGCTGGGACTGGCCGAGGCCGAGGTCGCGTTCGAAGACCTTCAGGACCCTTATGGCATTGAGTTCTGGCCGGAATTCAAAGGTCGAGACGGTTGCCGCACCCCGATGGTGTGGTCGGCAGATGCCGCGCAAGGTGGCTTCTCAACCAACGTCGACACCTGGTTGCCAGTTTCTGCTGATCATTTGCCATTGGCCGTCGATCAGGCTGAAAACCGCGAAGACGCGTTGATCCATCACTATCGCGATGTGATCGCGCTGCGACGGGCTTATCCAGCGCTCGCCAAAGGCGAGATGTTGGATCTCATGGCAGACGGGCCGCTTTTGCAGTTCGAACGCCAGCTCGGGGACGAACGGGTCCTGTGTCAGTTCAACATTGGGGGAACTCCGATAACGGCAGACCGTCCAGCAGGGAAGTGGCACGTTTTGATTGGTGAGGACTCAGTCAAGATCCCAGCCTGGGGCGCGCTGATCATGAAAAAGAAAGAGGTGTAGCCATGGCCGATCTGAAGCTGACAGATGTTGTCAAAAACTATGGCGACGTCAATGTCCTGAACGACATTGATCTGGACATCGAGACCGGCGAACTGATCGTCTTCGTTGGCCCTTCGGGCTGCGGCAAGTCAACGCTTCTGCGCATGATTGCGGGGCTTGAGAAGATCACCGATGGCACTTTGGAGATTGACGGGCAAGTGGTGAACGACGTGCCACCCAGCCAGCGCGGGATTGCGATGGTGTTCCAATCCTATGCGCTTTACCCGCATATGACTGTACGCGACAACATGGCCTTTGCGCTAAATATCGCGAAGAAACCGAAGGCCGAAATCGATGCCGCCGTGGATCGTGCGGCCAAAGCGTTGCAACTGGAGCCTTATCTGGACCGCCTGCCGAAAGCTCTGTCCGGCGGGCAGCGGCAGCGGGT
The DNA here is from genome assembly GCF_049800855.1 of Aliiroseovarius sp. S253. Lineage (NCBI taxonomy): Bacteria > Pseudomonadati > Pseudomonadota > Alphaproteobacteria > Rhodobacterales > Paracoccaceae > Aliiroseovarius > Aliiroseovarius sp. S253. Next base: position 1,039,718 of record NZ_JBNAFW010000001.1, read on the forward strand.
TGCCATCGGTCGCGCCATTGTACGCGATCCCAAGGTCTATCTGTTTGATGAGCCGCTTTCGAACCTTGATGCGGCCCTTCGGGTCGCCACAAGGATCGAGATCGCGCAACTGAAAGAAGCAATGCCCGACAGCACCATGATCTATGTGACCCATGATCAGGTCGAAGCAATGACGCTGGCCGACCGCATCGTTGTTCTTGCCAACAAGGGGATCGCCCAGGTGGGCAGCCCGCTTGAGCTTTATGAACGTCCGCGAACCGAGTTCGTGGCGCAGTTCATCGGCTCGCCAGCGATGAACCTGCTGCCCGGCAAAATCACCGCCACCGGAGCGCAGACACAAGTGACACTGGATGCCGGTGGCATCGCCATGACCGAGATTTCGTCGACCGACGCGGACATGGGTCGCACGGTCAATCTGGGCGTACGCCCCGAGGATTTCGTGCTGGCAGAAGCGGATGCGATCTTCGAAGGCGAGGTCGAGATCGTGGAAGCCTTGGGCGAAGTTTCGCTTTTGTATATTCCTGCCAAAATGTCGGTGGGCGAGGGCGCGGACAGCGCCAATCAGATCCACCTGATTGCCAAACTGCCCGGCATCCATGCCGAGTTGAAAGGACAGCGTGTCCGCCTGACTGCGGATCCGTCGAAACTTCAGATTTTTGCTGATGGGCTGACCATGCAGACGTGAGGGTTGGCCATCCTCTCCCAAACCACTCACATGGCTATGGGGCGCAGGGGCAACTGCTCTGCGCCCCTTTCTTATGCGGCGAAGGGCACCCATCCGCGCTTGCTCATCGGCGTCCTGATTGATATTGCGAGGGACGAGATTTCGGACAGGGAACGAACCCATGCGGGCAGAGGCTCAGAACAACGTTGATGCAATCGAAAAATCTCTGGCGCTTTTGCGGCAGCGGATCGGTTGGGATACGGCTGAACATCGTCTTGAGGAATTCAATGCGATGACTGAAGACCCGGACCTGTGGAACGATCCCGACCGGGCCCAAAAACTGATGCGCGAGCGTCAGTCGCTGCTGGACAGTGTGAACAGCTATAAAGCCATGGCGCAGGATCTTCAGGACAATACTGACCTGATCGAACTTGGCGAGATGGAAGACGATGAAGAGGTGGTCGCGGACGCCGAAGCAGCGCTGAAGGCGCTGGTCGACAAGGCCGCCGCCGCCGAGCTGGAAGCGCTTCTGAATGGCGAGGCGGACAGCAACGATACTTTCCTCGAAATTAACTCTGGCGCGGGCGGCACAGAAAGCTGCGACTGGGCGTCGATGCTGGCGCGGATGTATGTCCGTTGGGCCGAAAAGCAGGGCTATAAGGTCGAGCTTCAATCCGAAAGCGCGGGCGAAGAGGCGGGCATCAAATCCGCGTCCTATAAGATTTCGGGCCACAACGCCTATGGCTGGCTGAAATCGGAAAGCGGTGTGCACCGGTTGGTGCGGATTTCGCCCTACGATTCAGCGGCCAAGCGGCACACGTCCTTTAGCTCGGTCTGGGTCTATCCAGTGGTCGACGATAATATCGAGATCGAGGTGAACCCCTCGGACATTCGCATCGATACTTACCGATCATCCGGGGCAGGCGGGCAGCACGTGAACACCACGGACTCGGCTGTGCGGATCACGCACATTCCCACCGGGATCGTCACGACCAGCTCGGTCAAGTCGCAGCACCAAAACCGTGACATCGCCATGAAGGCGCTGAAATCGCGTCTGTATCAGATGGAGCTGGATCGCCGGAACGCGGCGATTAACGAAGCCCATGAAAACAAGGGTGATGCGGGCTGGGGTAACCAGATCCGGTCTTATGTGCTGCAGCCCTATCAAATGGTAAAAGATCTGCGCACGGGGCACGAGACTTCGGACACCAAAGGGGTGTTGGACGGCGATCTGAACGCGTTCATGGCTTCGGTTCTGGCGCAAGATGTGGCCGGGAAATCGCGGGCCGAAGCCAACACGGACGAGTAAGCCAGTCCTCACAATACAAAAGCCCCGGTCAGTGCCTTTGACCGGGGCTTTGTTTTTCTAGGGGCTTAACCGTCGATCTTGGCTGCCATTATCGCGATGGCTTGTTGGTACACAGTCGCTGCGTTCCATTCCTTGATCACGCGGAAATTCGGCTCGCCCTGCTGATAGCCTTTACCCGGCTTCCAGCCCTTTTTGCGCAGGAAATTGGCGGTCGTCGCCATCGCATCTGCCAGATTGTACAGATCCACGCGCCCATCGCCCGAGGCATCGACGCCGTATTTATAGGCGTTGCCCGGCAGGAACTGGGTGTGGCCCAGCTCGCCATGTTTTGCACCGCGCGTGTTGCCTGTGATCGTGCCTTGATCCACCAGTTTCAGTGCGCCAATGGCGTGGGGTTTGAAGAAATCTGAGCGGCGGCAATCAAAAGCCAAAGTGGTAATCGCTGATACGACGGGCGTGTTGCCCATGAAGCCGCCGAACCCAGTTTCCATTCCGTGAATAGCCAGCAGAACTCCCGCCGGGACGCCATAGGCTTTCTCGAGCGACTGATAGAACTTGGGGTTCTTAGCCAGCCGATTGCGTCCTTGTGCTTCAATCGTGGCCGAGCCGCGGATTTGCATGAATTTTGACAGGGAATAGCGGAAGGACTTTTGATTGCGATCAGCACTGATCGTGGCAGAGGAATACTTGGCCGCAGCCAATGCCTGAAGTCCGCGTTTGCCGACGCCTGCCTTCTGCGCCTCTTTCGCGAAACTGGCTTTCCAAGCCTCGAATCCGTTCGAGGTGTTCCCGCATTTGGCGGCCATTGCAGCGCCCGATGTCAGGCAAATGGTGCATCCAATGACGATGATCTTTTTTAGAAATGGCATATCGAAATCCCTGTCACACAATGAAGTGGCGCAAGGGCCGTTGGTCGGACCGTCGCGCCATAGAAACCTATATCACGAAAGCCCGTTCGCGGTATCCGGGTCAAGCATTTGTTCATTCGCCTTGCCGGGTCGGGGTGATTTTCCGGTGTCGTCAGGGTGTTGGGCAGCACGATTAACGCGTTCATCAACTTGACGGATGCACAATGACCCGCGACACTCGATCTACGCGCGAAAAGAAAAATAAGACACGTGCAGGGAGGAGACATGTCTGACGCAACCCCTTTGGAGGCCTCGTCGCCGCCAAGTATACAATCCATTTCCATATCGGATGTGCTGTCAGCTTTAAAATCAGGAATACAGGACTTTAAAACCGCACCGGCCTTTGGGCTGTTCTTTGCACTGTTTTTCGTGCTGGGCGGAATCGTTCTGTTTCTTGAGTTCAAGGTGATCGATCAGAGTTACTGGATTATTCCTGTCGCCTTTGGCTTCCCGTTCCTTGCGCCCTTTTTGGCCGTCGGCATGTACGAAGTTAGCCGTCGTCTAGAGACTGACGCGCCGCTCGATTGGGCGCAAATCCTTGGCGTGGTGTTCAACCAGAAAGATCGACAGTTTCCGTCCATCGCGATGGTCTTGATCATGGGATTTCTGTTCTGGATCTTCGTGGCGCATATCGTGTTCATGCTGTTCATGGGGCTTCAGCCGATGACCAACATCACATCGAACTGGCAGGATGCTCTGCTGAACACAAACGGGATTACAATGCTGGCTGTGGGCAGTGCGGTTGGCGGCGTCATGGCCTTTGTCGCCTTCGCCCTGACCGTGTGCAGCCTGCCGATGCTGCTGGATCGCGAGATGGATTTCATCTCGGCCATGATCTATTCGTTTCAGTCGGTGGTGCAGAACTTTGTCCCGATGCTGTTTTGGGGCGCGCTGATATCGGCCCTATTGGTACTGGCGATGCTGCCCCTGTTCTTTGGCCTTTTCATCGCGTTGCCCATTCTGGGTCACGCCACGTGGCACCTGTATCGTAAGATCATGGCCTTCGACGACTAAAAGCTGTGAATCCCGCAACGAAAAAGGCCGCCCATTGGGCGGCCTTTGCTTTGGGGCACTAAGAAAATGCTTGGGCTTAGCCCTTTTCAGCAGGGGCAGGTGCCGCCGCCGGAATTTTCTTCGATGCGCCGGACAGCGGGTCATCCTGACGCTGAACCGAACCTTCGAAATGCGCGCCGCTTTCGATCGCGATGGTCTTGTGGATGATGTCACCCTCAACACGTGCAGTGGCGGTCAGGCGCACTTTCAGACCACGCAGGCGGCCAATGATGCGGCCGTTGATCACGACGTCGTCACCAACCACTTCGCCGCGCACGGTGGCGCCTTCGCCAACGGTCAGCTGGTGGGCGCGGATGTCGCCTTCCACGGTGCCTTCTACGATGATGTCGCCGGTCGACTTGACGTCGCCTTTGATGACGATGTCAGACGATAGCGTCGATGCGGGTGGCTTGGCTTTCGGGGTCGAAGACGGCACGGGCGGTGTGGATGCCTTAGGGGGCATGGCCGGCTTGTCAGCGGCGGGTGCCGCGGCTTTGGTGTCCTGATCGCCAGCTTTGGGGCCGGGCTCGTTGATCCTGCTTTTAGAAAACATCGCGTGCTGCCTTGATATAGATCATGGGGTTGATCGGACGTCCGCCCACGCGCACTTCATAGTGAAGATGCGGCCCGGTCGAGCGTCCACTGTTTCCAATATCACCAATTCGCTCCCCGCGCGAGACCCTTTGTCCTTTACGCACGTTCATGCGCGACAAATGGGCGTAACGGGTTTCGATACCGAACTCGTGTTGGATTTTGATAAGCCGCCCATAGCCCGAAGACCAAGCGGCGTGAATGACGACCCCATCCGCCGGTGCATAGACCGGAGTTCCGATAGGGGCGGCGAAATCTGTGCCATTGTGCATGCGACCCCAGCGGGTGCCAAAGCCCGAGGTGAAGCGGAAACCCGACTTTACAGGCATGCCAAAGGGCATTTTTTGGGCTGCGATGCGATACAGGTTCATGCGATCAAGCTCGCCCAGAATGCGGTTCGCGCGTTCTGTGTCTGCATCCGGGGCTCCGCCGCTGGTGGACAGGATCAGCGGGGTCATAGGACCGCCCTGACCGGAATAGCCCCGGCGGATCTGACCCAGAATATTGTCGACCGACATGCCGGACTTCGCGAACATCTTGTCCAGTGGCTCCAGCGAAATCGTCACCGCGTCTTCCAGCTGACGGAAGATCTGGTCATTCCGCTCTTCCCGCAGACGGGCCTCGTACATCATGTCTTGGGCGAATTGTTCGGACTGGGCTGCGTTGGCAGCAATCGTGTCGCGTTCGGCGGCGGTACGGGCCAGTTCGTCCGTCATAAAGGCCAGCGTTGCATTGCTGGCTGCAGACGGCGCGCCCGGGGTGGCGCTGTCAGCGTTTTCACGTGCTTCGGCCAGAACCTCTTCCAAGCTGCCCTTGGCCTGATCGCGTTCGCCGATGGTGCGGCGCAGGGTGGACTGGATCACGCCGATTCCGGTTTCAAGCTCGCGCCGACGCTCTTCTGACGCCAGAAGTTCGCTTTGCATCTCCGAGATCTGCGACAGTGCCAAGTTGAACCGTTCCTGTGCGGCGATGGCTTCGGCGCTGCGAATGTCTCGTTCCTCGGACAGGGTTTGAACACGCTGTTCGTAAAGCTGTTTGTCGCGCTGCGCCTGATCACGCAAGTTGCCCGACCCGATCGAATCCATCAGCAAAACTGCGGTCGCGATGATTGACCAGGCAAAGAAAGCTGCTGATCCGGTCCAGCCAAGCGCTTGCGTCAACGGAGACAGGCGAATGAATCGCGTTCCGTCCTCGGATCTCAGGAAAAGGCGCTGCTCGGGGAAGACCCGCTCGAGCAGATGATTGGTCTTGGTGATCAGATGGCTATGCAATGTGCAATTCCCAGTGTCGTCCCTATGTCCCCTGCCTGCGGCGGATGATTGCTCTTGAAGGCGTGCCGACAGACCCGTGGTGCTTAGCGTGGAGCCCTCGATCACGCAAGAAAATTTGGGGAATTCATCGGCTTGTCGCAGCGAAACGGGCAAATTTCTGCCGATTTGTTGCAAACGGGACGGATGTGATGTGCTCCGAAGTTTCCGCCCCACAACATCTGGTGTTGAGGGGCGTGAAGCGTACTATTTTTTGGGGAATCTTTGCGTCAACGCGGAGTTCCCCTTTGTTTGTCTGGCGTTTCCTCGGCCAGTGGCCAGTAAAAATCGGGTGGCAGGCCGGCTTCGGCACGTTTTTCCTCGTTGAAGGGCGGTTTTAGCGCGCCGTGGAAATAGGTGCGCACAAGCTGGTGGAAGGTGTCCTTCGGATCTAATTCATGACGCCCGCAGAGGAAATGAAACCACTTAGAGCCATAGGCCACGTGGCCAACTTCCTCGGCATAGATCACCTCGAGCGCGGCGACCGTGTCGGGCAGGTCTGCCTTGCGAAAAATGTCGATCATGCCGGGCGTGACATCCAACCCGCGCGCCTCGAGCACCATGGGCACAACAGCAAGCCGTCCTAGAAAATCCGTCGCCGTGTCTTCGGCAGCGCGCCACATTCCTGCATGGGCGGCCAAAGCACCATAGTGGCTGTCCAGTGCTTCAAGGCAGTCGCATACAAGATTGAAATGCTTGGCTTCTTCGTCAGCGGCCTTCACCCAGTCGTCATAGAAACCCAACGGCATTGGCGTGTCAGTGAACCGGGCAATGATATCCCAATGCAGGTCGACGGCGTTCAGTTCGATATGTGCGACCGCGTGTAGCAGCGCGATCTGCCCTGCTTGCGATCCGGGACGCCGGCGAGGGACATCGCGCGGATTTTTCAGCTCGGGCTTTTCGGGGCGCGCCGGAAAGTCAGGCGGTGTGGCTTGGCCAATGATTCCCGCGCGATCTTGCAGAGGTGAAGTGATCTGACCTGCCTCACGCGCCGCAAACCATGCAGAGGCGTATTTTCTTGCCAGAGCGGTTTTTTCGCGCCCATCTGCGGTGCGCAAAACATCGTCCGCCATCTGGGCCAAGGGTTTTGGCAGTCCAGTCATGCGCCCGCCGCCACTTCGCGAGCGGCGTCCAGAACGGTTTGTGCGTGGTCTTTCACTTTCACCTTGTTCCAAACATGGGCGATGCGACCATCCGCGCCGATCAGAAACGTGGCGCGGGTAATACCCATATAGGTGCGGCCATAGTTCTTTTTCTCGCCCCATGTACCATAGCGCTCACAGACGTCGTCCTCGGCATCGGACAAAAGCGGTATGCCAAGCGCATGTTTCGCACGGAAGTTCTCGTGCTTCTTAAGGCTGTCTTTCGATACGCCCAGAACCTGCACGCCAAGGGCTTCGAATTCGGGAAGAAGAGCCGTGAAATCAAGAGCTTCAGTGGTGCATCCGGGGGTATTGTCCTTGGGGTAGAAAAACAGTACGACGGGTTTGCCCACAAGGTTGGACAGTGTGATTGCATCCCCGCCATCTTGCGGAAGGGTGAAATCCGGCGCGATGTCGCCAATTGCAGGCATAGTTTGGGTCATGGTTCTGGAAATCCTTCCGTTGCGCCGTTAGAGCCGTTGCAAAACATGTGCCCGCGACGCTGAATGTGGCATCAAGACGATTTGCGCGGCGGCATTTTGCCAAAGAGACGGGAAAACCGGGCATCGGCCCGTATTCAGGTCTTTCACCGTCTCGGTATTTTGGGCAGAATGATAGAAAAGACAGGGGGCTGCAAGGCCGGTCCGACAGGCAGAATGACCAGTGACAAAACGCCAGAAGATGACCTGACTGGCGTGCCACCGAAAGGCGGTGCGCCGAAACTGGCGTCACAGGACAATGATGCGCCTGATGAAATGACCATTGAACAGGCCGAGGCCGCGGTGCTTGCCGCCAGCGCGCGCCGGTTGCCTCTGCGTGGGCTGGTCGAACAAGCGCTATTGCGCCTTCGCAAACCGCGCAGGATCGAAAATCTGGTTAAGCCCGATACCGATGACCTGTCCACTCGCACGCGGCGATTCCCAAAACTGCGTCGCTCCGAGACCGCAACATCCGAAGCCGCAAGTCTCGACGTGGTCCCTTCTCGTGACGTGCCCAAGGCTGACGCGGCATCGGCCGCTCCGGCCATCCCATCCCGCAAGTCGCGTCGAAAGTTGAAAAGACGCATGGGCGTCTGGACCGTTTTTCTGTTCGGCGCGGTGGCCTTGTTCTTGGTGTTGATCTCGATGTCTGTAACAGGACGTGTCGTAGCCGTACCGGACTGGGTGGCCCAGAAGGTCGAAGATCAGCTGAACGCACAATCTGATGCGGTTGGCCTGTCACTGTCCCGGATCGAACTCGGCGTTGCATCGAATGGACGCCCCCGTTTGCGATTGGTTGATCTGGGCATACGAGACGAGACTGGATTGGAAATTGGGCGTCTGAACGCGGTCGAAGGCTCGGTCTTTGTTTTGCCGGTTCTGTCTGGACGGTTGGAGCCTGCAGCGCTTGAGCTTTCCGGAGCGCAGATAACCGTGCGTAGACAGGCGGACGGGGCGTTTGCGCTTAGCTTTGGCCAGGGGGTTGGAGCCAGCGGCGATTTCGCGACGGTGCTTGACGGTATCGATCAGGTCTTTGCCGATGGGGCGCTGTCGCATACTGACGAAATCCGCGCGGATGGACTGACAATTACCCTTGAAGATGCGCGTACCGGTCGGATTTGGCAGGTGACAGATGGGGCGCTTGTCATCACGCAAGACGCCGAGCATGTCAGCATGGCGGTGACTTTTGACGTCTTCAACCAGACCGAAACGTTGGCCGAGACTGTGCTTGAGTTTCGCAGCGCCAAGACTTCGTCTGCCGCAGAGTTCACCGCGCGCTTCAAAAACGCGCTGTCGGCGGATATCGCCGCCCAGTCGCCGCTTCTGACCTTCCTTGGGATCGTGGACGCCCCGATCTCGGGCGAGCTTCTGACCACCATGGATGATGACGGGGTGATTTCGGATCTGGCCGGTTTTATGGAGTTTGGAGCTGGCGCGATTTCACCAGACGCCGGGGCCAAACCAGTGCGGTTCAACGGCGGCCGGGTCGAGATCGACTATGACCCGGAACGGGAACGTATGGATTTCTCGGAAATGTCGTTGTCGTCTGATTGGGTTCAGGCGAATGCCGCAGGGCATGCCTATCTTCGTGGGTGGACGGGGGGCTGGCCGACCGAACTGATCGGCCAAATCCAACTGTCAGAGGCCGAAGTCAATCCGTCCGAGCTGTTCGAGGAAACGGTCATGCTGGGACAGGGTGGAGCAGATTTCCGGCTGCGACTGGACCCCTTTGAAGTTGCCATTGGGCAGGCCTATGTCACGCATGAAGAACGCCAGATTGCTGGCGCGGGGCGGATATCGGCTGGCAGCGATGGTTGGTCTCTGGGTTTTGATAGTCGCGCCGAGAAAATAACACCGGAACAGGTTGTTGCCCTGTGGCCGGAAGCCCAAAGCGCGAAAGTGCGCGACTGGATTCGCAAAAACGTAACGGGTGGTCAGTTCCATGATGTTGCGGTTGCCTGGCGCAAACACGGGGACGCCCCTGCGCAGCTGAATCTGACCGCATCCTATCAGGATATGACGATACGTGCCGTGAAGGACATGCAGCCGATTGAAAACGCGGATGGGCGTCTTGTGATCGAGGGCCGCCGCCTGTCCGTAGTGGCGGATCGGGGCGTGGTGCGTCCGCAGGATCGCGACGGGCGCGTCGCGGGGGTGTTGGATGTGTCTGGAACACAGTTTACCATTCCGCAGATGGGTAAGCCACGTCCGGCAGGCGCCGATCCAACTGTGCCTGTTCCTCCGGTTCCGGCCGAGGTCGCACTGTCTGTGTCCGGTCCGATGACGGCGGCGCTTCACTTGCTGGATGCCAAACCGTTCCGCGTGTTCCGCGCCAGTGACGGTAAAATGGGGCCGGATTTGGCCACCGGGCGCGCGACCGTTCGCGGGCGAATTGATATATTGATGCAGCCCAAGCCCCCGCGCGATGCAGTGCAATATGACTTGGTCGCCGATCTTCGAAGTATCGAAAGCGGTAAAATTGTTCCCGGCCATGTGTTGAAACTGCCCAAAGCGACGATGCGCTTTGATGATGCCGCGCTTAGCCTTGAGGGGCAGGGAACCCTGTCGGGCCTTCCTGTCTCGGGCATCTGGAAACTGCCATTTTCAGCTGGAAAAGCCGCGGAACAATCCACAGTCGCAGGGAGTTTCCCGCTGAACGCCAAGATGCTTGATGTGTTCAAGGTTGGTCTGCCTGCTGGGACGGTCCAAGGCGAAGGGCGCGGTCAGTATAAGATCGTGCTGGCTAAAGATACCGCTCCGCGCTTGACGCTTGAGGGGGATCTTAACGGTGTAGGTCTGTCGATCCCGCCCCTGGGGTGGTCAAAATCCAAGGGCTCGAGCGGGCAGATCACACTGACCGCAGACCTTGGCGACGTGCCAAGGATCGACCAACTGGCGCTGACGGCTCCGGGCTTATCGGCGGCGGGGCAGATCAGCGTAAACCCGGAAGGGGGCTTGAATGCCGCCGTGTTCGATCGGGTGAAGCTGGGTGGGTGGCTGGACGCTCAGGTCACGCTGACCGGACGTGGGGCTGGTGTCCCGGTAGCTGTGACCGTCAACGGCGGCACCATTGACTTGCGCGGTGCAACCTTCGGTTCAGGGAAGGGCAGCGGCGGATCACAAGGTGAAAGTCCGATCGATCTGAAGCTCGATCGGTTGACGGTTTCGGAAGGGATCGTTCTGAGCCCGTTCGAAGCTAATTTGACAAGCAAGGGTGCGGGTCTGTCAGGCCGGTTCGAAGGCCGCGTCTCGGGCAAGCCTGTGATCAGTGGGGTCGCCGCCCCTCAGCGCAACGGGACCGCGTTCCGCATCAAAGCCGGCGACGCGGGCGCTGTCATGCGTGAAGCGGGTCTGTTCAAATCCGCCAGAGGCGGCGAGATGGAATTGGTTTTGACGCCGGCTGGCGGCAAAGGCGTTTACGAGGGCAGCCTGACCATCACCAACAACATCGACGTCCACAACGCGCCGGCAATGGCGGAACTCCTATCCGCTATCTCGGTCATCGGGCTGTTGCAGCAACTGGGCGGGCAGGGGATTCCGTTTACCGATGTCGATGCTCGGTTCCGGTTGGATCCTGAAAAGGTCACGATTTATGAAAGTGCTGCATCGGGTCATTCAATGGGGATTTCGATGGACGGATACTATTACCTTGGATCGGAGCGGCTGCAGATGCAGGGCGTGATCTCGCCTTTCTATGCTGTGAATTCGGCGGGCCGTATCTTCGCGCGCAAGGGTGAAGGGCTAGTCGGGTTTAACTATCAGCTGGGCGGGACGGCGACGTCGCCTCAAGTTTCGGTCAATCCGCTTTCAGTCTTCACGCCGGGTTTCTTTCGCGACATTTTCCGGCGTGAGCCTCCGCCACGGCCGCAATGATTGACCTTTTGACGGATCGGACCTATGTGCGCGGCCATGAAGCTAAGTGATTTTGACTTTGATCTGCCCGAAGATCTGATTGCGACCCGCCCGGTGCGACCGCGCTCGGCCAGCCGCTTGTTGGTTGCAACCCCAGACCGCCTGACGGACGCCCATGTTGGTGACCTGACCGAGTGGTTGCGCCCCGGGGATCGGCTGATCCTGAACGACACCAAGGTGATCCCCGGTCGTCTGTTTGGCACGCGCACCCGTCCGGGGCAGGCCCCCGGTGAAGGTATTGCAAATATCGAGGTCACCCTTTTGTCCCCCGATGGCCAAGGGCAATGGCACGCCATGGCCAAACCTCTGCGCAAACTGAAAGAGGGCGACGTGATTGCGTTCTCGGATGCGCTGACTGCCGAGTTTCTCGGGCGAGACGACGATCAAGCAGCGCTGCGTTTCAATCTGGAAGGCGACGCGTTCGATGCCGCGATAGCCGAGGCGGGCAAAATGCCCTTACCGCCTTACATCGCTGCCAAGCGCGCAGCGGATGCGCAGGACAACGAAGACTATCAGACTGTCTTTGCGCGTATTTCCGGAGCCGTTGCCGCGCCGACGGCGTCGCTGCATTTCGACACGGACCTTCTGTCCCGGATTGAAGCCACGGGCGTCGACCTGACCCATGTCACGCTTCATGTGGGGGCGGGGACCTTCCTGCCAGTGAAGGTCGATGATGTCTCGAAGCACAAGATGCATGCCGAATGGGGCGAGGTCAGTCAAAGCGCAGCGGACGAGATCAACGCAACCCTCGCCGCAGGCGGGCGTGTGATTCCAGTTGGTACCACCGCGCTGCGCCTGATTGAAAGCGCGGCCGTGGCGAAGGGGCAGATCGCCCCTTGGACGGGCGAGACCGACATTTTCATCACGCCGGGCTTCGCGTTCCGGGTCGCAGACGGGTTGATGACCAACTTCCACCTTCCGAAATCTACGCTGATGATGCTGGTCTCGGCGCTGATGGGCACGGATCGGATGCGCGATGTCTATGCACATGCCATCGCCGAAAAATATCGCTTCTTTTCCTACGGCGACAGTTCGCTTCTGCTGCCGCAAGGTGCAGACAGGGGCGCGTAAAAGCCGGAACACGACGCTGCAAGGTCGCGAAAACGCGATCTTGAGTTGGGTCGCACGGATACACTGAACCTCTCGGACTGGCGGAGGGTTCCATGCTTCAGGTTCTGGCAAGCTCTTGGGCGCTATTGTTGGGCGTCATGCTTTTAATGGTTGGTAACGGCGTGCAGGGCACGTTGTTGGGCATTCGTGGTGGGCTTGAAGGTTTTTCGACCTTCGAGCTGTCCTTGGTCATGTCCGGTTATTTTGCGGGCTTCCTGTTCGGATCACGTATGGCTCCGGTGATGATCCGCAGGGTCGGACATGTGCGAGTCTTTGCGGCCCTTGGATCCTTCATCTCGGCCGTTTTGATTCTGTATCCGGCGATGACCGATCCGATTGCCTGGACCCTTCTGCGGGTCGTGGTCGGTTTCTGTTTCTCGGGCGTTTATGTCACGGCGGAAAGCTGGCTGAACAACGCGGCGGACAATGAAAACCGTGGCAAAGCCCTGTCGCTGTACATGTTCGTCCAGATGGTGGGCATTATTGCCGCTCAGGGGTTGCTGGTGATCGGCGACCCACAAGACTTCATCTTGTTCATTATTCCTTCGGTACTGGTGTCGATTGCGTTTGCCCCGATTCTTCTGTCGATCAACCCGACGCCCGCTTTTGAAACCACCAAAGGTCTGAGCCTGCGCGAGCTTTACGTGATTTCCCCGTTAGGCTGTGTTGGCTTTTTCCTTCTTGGCGGCGTCTTCGCTGCACAGTTTGGCATGGCCTCGGTCTTTGGTCAGCAAGCGGGTCTGAGCGTCGCGCAGATCTCGGGCTTTGTGTCGACCTTCTATATCGGCGGGCTGGTGCTTCAGTATCCGATCGGCTGGATTTCAGACCGAATGGATCGCCGCATCCTGATCCTGATCGTAACGGCCGTTGCGGCCGTGGCGGGGTTCCTACCGGTGGTGTTGTCGGCTAACTATTCGGTCCTTCTGGTAGCGGCTTTCGTAATGGGCGGCATGACGAACCCGCTTTATGCGTTGCTTCTGGCCTATGTGAATGACTTCCTTGAACCGGATGACATGCCGGCGGCATCCGCTGGCCTGATCTTTATCAACGGGATCGGCGCGATTGCCGGGCCGATTATTTCAGGCTGGGTTATGGGGGTATTTGGTCCAAGCGGCTTCTGGTCCTACATGGCGGTCTTGCTTCTGGCCCTTCTGGCCTATGGCCTGTGGCGGTCTACGCAGCGGTCTGCACCTGCACCTGCCGATACCGGTGCATTCATGACCATGGCACCCGCGACGTCTCCGGTCGCGGTCGACATGGCGCAAGAGTTCTGGGCGGACGAGGCGGAAGCCAACGAAGAAGAAGAGAGCTGATCGCAGGGCTTGCAGTGTTCTTCCCGCCCGCTAGGGTGGTCAGAGGGAGGACGCCATGACCACTGCACAGGATATCATCCGCTTCTGGGTCGACGATACCGGACCCGAAGGCTGGTATAACGGCTCCGAGGAGCTCGACGGCAAAATCCGTGACCGGTTTTTGCCCAGTTGGGAAACCGCGCTAGCTGGCGGATTGGATCATTGGCAGGACAGCGCTGAAGGCGCGTTGGGGTTTCTGATCCTGACCGACCAGTTTCCACGTAACATGTTTCGCGGCGATGCGCGGTCCTTTGCGACGGATGCGGCGGCCTTGGCCTGTGCAGAGCGTGCGATTGAAAATGGACTGGATTTGCAGGTTGACCTGCCCACACGACAATTCTTTTACATGCCCTTCATGCACAGCGAAGAGATGGCGATGCAGGACCGATGCATCGATCTAATGCAAGACCGAATGTCTGATCCGCGTGGGGAAGGGGACACGCTTCACGCCCGCGTACACCGCGAGATCATTCGCCGTTTTGGAAGGTTTCCCTATCGAAATCAGGCGCTTGGGCGCGAAAGCCGTCAAGAAGAGACTGATTTCATAAGCAATGGCGGCTATGGCCACATCCTTCACGAGCTGCAAGAGGGGCAGAGTTAGGGGATAGTTTTCCGGGTTTCGCTGGGCGAATAGCAGGGTTTCGCTGAGGTAATTGATCCGTTGAACAAAATAGTTTAATGCCAAACTATCTTGGATGAGGAGGAGCCACCGATGGCTGGGAAGAGTTTTGATACGATCGTGATCGGCGCAGGGCCGGGCGGTTATGTTGCAGCCATTCGGGCGGCTCAACTGGGCCAGAACGTGGCGATCATCGAACGTGAGCATTTGGGCGGGATCTGCCTGAACTGGGGCTGTATCCCGACCAAGGCACTTCTGCGCTCGGCCGAGGTGTTCCACCTGATGCACCGCGCCAAAGAATTTGGCCTGTCTGCCGGTAAGATCGACTATGACCTGCCCGCCATCGTGAAGCGCTCGCGTGGCGTTGCGGCACAGCTGTCAGGTGGCATTGGTCACCTGATGAAGAAGAACAAAGTCACCGTGGTGATGGGTGAGGCAACGATCCCCGCCAAGGGCAAGGTTTCGGTTAAAACCGAGAAAGGTACCGAGGAGCTGACCGCGAAGAACATCGTTCTTGCAACCGGCGCGCGTGCCCGTGAACTTCCGGGCCTTGAGGCTGACGGCGATCTGGTCTGGACCTACAAACACGCCCTGAACCCGCCGCGTATGCCGAAGAAACTTCTGGTCATCGGCTCGGGCGCGATTGGCATCGAATTTGCAAGTTTCTTCAATACGTTGGGCGCAGACACCACCGTGGTCGAAGTGATGGATCGCGTGCTGCCTGTTGAAGATGCCGAGATCTCGGCCTTCGCCAAGAAGTCTTTCGTGAAGCAAGGCATGAAGATCATGGAGAAAGCCATGGTCAAACAGCTGGACCGTGCGAAAGGCAAAGTCACTGCCCATATCGAAGTGGGCGGTAAGGTTGAAGAACAAGAGTTCGACACCGTCATCTCGGCTGTCGGCATTGTCGGCAACGTGGAAGGTTTGGGTCTGGAAGCGCTCGGCGTGAAGATTGACCGCACCCATGTTGTGACCGACGCCCATTGCCGCACCGGAGTCGATGGGCTCTATGCCATTGGTGACATCGCTGGCGCCCCGTGGCTTGCCCACAAAGCCAGCCATGAAGGTGTGATGGTGGCCGAGCTAATCGCTGGCCTGCACGCCCATCCCGTGAAGCCGGAAAGCATCCCCGGCTGTACCTATTGCCACCCGCAGGTGGCCAGCGTTGGTCTGTCGGAAGCCAAGGCGAAAGAGCAGGGTTATGACATTAAAGTCGGCCGCTTCCCGTTCATTGGCAACGGTAAAGCCATCGCAATGGGCGAC
The DNA here is from genome assembly GCF_049800855.1 of Aliiroseovarius sp. S253. Classification (NCBI taxonomy): domain Bacteria; kingdom Pseudomonadati; phylum Pseudomonadota; class Alphaproteobacteria; order Rhodobacterales; family Paracoccaceae; genus Aliiroseovarius; species Aliiroseovarius sp. S253. The sequence continues at coordinate 1,055,427 of NZ_JBNAFW010000001.1, forward strand.
CCCGAAGGCATGATCAAAACCATCTTCGACGCCAAGACTGGCGAGCTTTTGGGCGCCCACATGGTCGGTCCAGAAGTGACCGAGATGATCCAAGGCTATGTGGTCGGCAAGACGTTGGAAACCACCGAGGAAGAGCTGATGCACACGGTCTTCCCGCACCCGACGATCTCGGAAAGTATGCACGAGGCTGTGTTGGACGCATATGATCGCGTCATTCACATGTGACGTAGTGTTGTTGCTTGCTGCTTTGCTGAAATGACGCAGTTGACTCACATCGGTTGGGTGTATGGGGTTGCCGATATCGCCTTGGTGCGATCAGCATTCGATGCGGCTGATGTTCCGGTTTTTCTTCATGGAGGCTTCCTTCATGAGACCATGGGGCATCAAGCTGTGGCTATGGGTGGCGCGCGGGTCATGGTTTTTGACTGTGATGAGATTGCAGCTCGTGCGCTCTTGACGACGTGTCGCTTGAATCACACCCAGCGATTTCGATGGGGTTTGGCAGCGTTTTTGATTTCCCTAAGTGTAATGTTCGGGGGAGTTCCGGTTCCATTTCGAGCGATTTATTTGCGGGATGAAATGGTGACATCCGGAAGCGAGTAGGCCCAATTCGCCTCCGGTTTTTATCATGTGTGCTTGATCAGCTGAACGCTTTTTTCAACGTTTCCAGAATACGGGTCCAGCCGCCCGTGTGGTCCTGAAGGCTTTGTTCTGTCGGGAAGCGCACATGGCGCAGGGTCAGGTCTGTGCCGCCATCTTTTGGCGTGAAATCAAGCGTGACCACCGAATCCTCTGCACTGTTGTGCGATATCCAGGTGAAGGCCAGTTGATTGGCGCGGTCAATCACGCGGTATTCGCCCGTGTGGGGCAGATCACCTGCCTCGGGCACGCGCATCACGATCAGAAATTCTCCGCCGACCTTTGCGTCAACCTTGGCTTCGGGAATGGTGACGCCGGGGCCGGGCACCATGAATTTTGCTAACATTTTTGGGTCCAACCACGCGTCGAACACGCGTTCGGGCGGGTGGGGAATGTGGCGGGTAATCTCTAGGGAAAGTTCAGTCATTGTCGTCCTCCTTCAAGGCAGCTTCGAGGGCGTCCAGGCGCAGTGCCCAGATCGACCGGAGTTCGTTAAACCATTGATCGACAAGTGAAAGAGGTTCCATCCGGACCTCGATCAGGTGTTCGCGCCAGTCGGTGCGCCGCGTAACCAGCCCCGCAGTCTCCAGCACTTTAATGTGCTTCGAGACCGCGTTCAGACTGATGTCAAAACGTGCGGCAATATCCGTGATCCGAAGCGGCCCTTCCTGCGCGAGCAGTGTCAGGATGGACCGGCGCGTGGGATCAGCAGAAGCTTTAAAAACCGCAGCAAGGCGATCGGTGTTTTGTCGTTCAACCATAAAGATGAATAACATGGGAAGGCGGGTCAGTCAACCAAAAGGGTGAATGAATAACAGCGCAAAGAAAAACCGCGCAGGCAAAGCCGACGCGGTTCCTAATTCTTTGTAGGGCAGGGACGTTAGCGGGTGATTTCTCCGCCGGCTTGATGCCAGTGGCCCAGACCCCCGATGTTATACACCTCGTCGAAGCCCAAGCGTTTCAATACTTGTGCGCCTTGGGCCGAGCGGGCGCCGGAAGCACAATAGAGTGCAACAGGTTTAGAGGTGTCGATGTCCTTATTAAAGTCTGGCCCCTTTGGGTCACACTGAAATGGCATCACAGACAAAGGCACCACAACGGCCCCTTTGGCTCTGCCAGTCATCTGCACTTCGCCATGGTCACGTACGTCAATCAGGTTGATCTCGCCTGCAGTGACTTTTGCGACCGCCTCGCGCGGGTCCATTTTTGCCCCGCCCATCATGAAACCAAACATGTCTTGCTCCTATTTCGCTTTCGCGTCTTGTGAAGGGATATAGAGGACATCGCACGCAGATCAACTCTTTCACGGATTAAATATTCAAAAAAAGGAATGTAATGTCAATCCTGACGGTGGCTGACAGCATGTTCCTGCAATGTTCTAACTTTTCGATTGTCTCGCCGCGACCTTTGCCCTAACCGTTAAACAAGTGAGATTTGGGGGTCAGAATGGCCGAGCTGAAAGAAATACAGGTCCGCGGCGCACGCGAGCACAATCTGAAATCTATCGACGTGGACATACCGCGTGACCAGCTGGTGGTGATCACTGGTCTGTCGGGGTCTGGCAAGTCGTCCTTGGCATTTGACACGATCTATGCGGAAGGGCAGCGGCGCTATGTGGAAAGCCTGTCGGCTTATGCGCGCCAATTCCTTGATATGATGGAAAAACCCGATGTGGATCACATCGCGGGACTGTCGCCTGCGATCTCGATTGAGCAAAAGACCACGTCAAAAAACCCGCGCTCGACCGTCGGCACTGTAACCGAGATCTATGACTATCTGAGGCTGCTGTTTGCCCGCGCTGGCACGCCGTATTCCCCCGCCACAGGTCTGCCGATCGAGGCCCAGCAAGTGCAAGATATGGTGGACCGTGTCATGCAGATGGAGGACGGCACGCGCGCCTATCTTCTGGCCCCGATCGTGCGCGACCGGAAGGGCGAATATCGCAAGGAATTTCAAGAGCTTCAGAAGAAGGGCTTCCAGCGCGTCAAAGTGAATGGCGAGATGTACGAGCTGGATCAGCCGCCGACGCTTGATAAGAAATACCGCCACAATATCGACGTTGTGGTGGATCGTGTGGTCGTGCGCGAAGGGATGGAGCAGAGGCTAGCCGACAGTTTCCGCACCGCTCTCGATCTGGCTGACGGAATCGCTTTGTTTGAGACCGCCCCGAAAGAGGGCGATCCCGAGATTATCACCTTCTCGGAAAACTTCGCCTGTCCGGAAAGTGGCTTCACCATCCCCGAGATCGAGCCGCGCCTGTTCTCGTTCAACGCACCCTTTGGAGCCTGCCCGGAATGTGACGGGTTGGGGAAAGAGCTGTTCTTTGATGAACGCCTTGTGGTGCCGGATGCAACGCTGAAAGTCTATGACGGGGCGTTGGCCCCATGGCGTAAAGGCAAGTCACCGTACTTCCTGCAAACGATTGAATCGATTGCGAAACATTACGAGTTTGACAAGAACACGCCGTGGAAAGACCTGCCCGCCCATGTGCAGCAAGTGTTCCTTTATGGCTCGGGCGAAGAAGAGATCAAATTCCGCTTCGATGAGGGCGGTCGCGTTTACGAGGTCACGCGCGCCTTCGAGGGCGTCATTCCCAACATGGAACGCCGCTATCGGGAAACGGATTCGAACTGGATTCGCGAGGAATTCGAACGCTATCAGAACAACCGCCACTGTGGTGCTTGTGGCGGGTATCGACTGCGCGACGAGGCACTGGCGGTCAAAATCGGGTCAGGCGAAAAGCTGTTGCATGTGGGGCAGGTGGTCGAAATGTCGATCCGCGAGGCCTTGGCTTGGGTTGAGGACGCGCCTACCCATCTGAGCGCGCAGAAGAACGAAATTGCGCGGGCGATTTTGAAAGAGATCCGTGAACGGCTGGGGTTCTTGAACAATGTGGGTCTGGAATATCTGACGCTTAGTCGCAATTCAGGCACTTTGTCAGGCGGTGAAAGCCAGAGGATCCGGCTGGCCAGCCAGATCGGTTCGGGCTTGACGGGCGTACTGTATGTGCTGGATGAGCCGTCCATTGGCTTGCACCAGCGCGACAATGACCGATTGCTGACAACGCTGAAAAACCTGCGCGATCAGGGCAATACGGTGATCGTCGTCGAACATGATGAAGAAGCCATCCGCGAGGCCGACTACGTTTTTGATATCGGCCCTGGGGCGGGTGTTCATGGCGGTGAAGTCATCGCCCACGGCACGCCTGCGGATATCGAGGCCTGTGAGAACTCGATCACCGGGCAGTATTTGACTGGAACGCGCGAAATCGCTGTGCCCGCCAAGCGCCGCAAGGGGAACGGCAAGAAGATCACGGTGAAAAAGGCCACCGGGAACAACTTGCAGAACGTTACGGCCGACTTCCCGTTGGGCAAATTTGTCTGTGTGACCGGTGTGTCGGGCGGAGGGAAATCCACGCTGACGATTGAGACTCTGTTCAAGACCGCTTCGATGCGCCTGAATGGCGCGCGCCAGACGCCTGCGCCGTGCGAAACCATCAAGGGGCTCGAGCATCTGGACAAGGTGATCGACATCGATCAGCGCCCCATTGGGCGTACACCGCGATCCAACCCGGCGACCTATACCGGTGCGTTCACACCGATCCGTGAATGGTTCGCAGGTCTGCCCGAGGCCAAAACCCGTGGCTACAAACCCGGCCGCTTCAGCTTCAACGTGAAGGGCGGCCGTTGCGAGGCGTGTCAGGGTGACGGTGTCATAAAGATCGAGATGCACTTCCTTCCCGACGTCTACGTGCAATGCGAGACCTGCAAGGGCGCTCGGTACAACCGCGAAACGCTTGAGGTGCAGTTCAAAGGTAAATCCATCGCAGACGTGTTGGACATGACCGTCGAGGACGCGCAGGAGTTCTTCCAGGCCGTACCGTCGATCCGCGACAAGATGGATGCGCTGATGCGCGTCGGGCTGGGCTATATTAAGGTTGGCCAACAGGCGACGACGCTTTCGGGCGGCGAAGCGCAGCGGGTGAAACTGTCCAAAGAGCTGTCCAAGCGCTCGACGGGCCGCACGCTCTATATCCTCGATGAACCCACAACGGGTCTGCATTTTGAGGACGTGCGCAAGCTGTTGGAAGTTCTGCACGAGCTGGTGGATCAAGGCAACTCGGTTGTGGTAATCGAACACAATTTGGATGTAGTGAAAACCGCCGATCACATCATCGACATCGGCCCGGAAGGTGGCGATGGTGGTGGAACCATCGTTGCCAAGGGGACGCCGGAACAGGTTGTTAAGGTGGGGAATAGCTATACTGGTCAATATCTTAAGGATATGATCTAAGGCCTGCGTCTGCTTTTTGTGGAGTTTTAAATGAGATCTCGTCTTTTCGGAAAAGTGCATCTGCATTTGGGCGCGCATCGAACGGGGTCGACCTCTTTTCAGGCGATGCTAAGCTCGAACTATGATGCCATTCAGTCTCAGGGTGTTCGCGTCGGATTTGCTACTCGTCGACTAATTCCGACCGGTATCCAGAAAATTTCAGATGGTCAATTGGAGCTACGCCTGCGTCATCAAGCGCTTACAGAAGGCAGGCGCGAGCTGAAGCGACAGATTGCAAAAAACCGGTCCGAAATCGCACCAGTGGTGACTAGGGGGATCAATCATCAGGCTCTTTTGTCTGAAGAAAACATGATTGGGATCATGGCCTCGTTTGAAAACGGGCAGTTCTATCCTCATGTACATGCGCGTATGACGCTTCTTCGCAAGGTGCTGTTTCCAATTGCAATTGGAAACGTGTTGTTGATCGTGCGTTCGTACGACTCCTTCTTCGAATCAGCATTTCGAAAACGCGCTGAAGTAAATGCGCTTCCGGAGTTTTCGGATGTTGCGAAGCTCCAGGTTGAATTTAGAGGTGGCTGGCCAACGGTCGTTGATTGCGTTTTGGATGCGCTTCGCCCCAAAAAGCTGATTGTTGCCGCCTATGGACGACAGCGCGATGATCTTATGCTGTTGAACCAGCTCTGCCCGACGCTGAGTGTCGCCGATATGCATCGCCCCGAAAAATGGGCGAATACCAGTTTCTCGGATAGTGCGTTGTTTGAGTGTCAAAAGAGGCTGCGCATGGACGGGGAGTTGTCGCGCGACGCCTCGAGGGCAATCAGGGATGAATTTGAGGGCACACCTTCTGACCGTCCCTTTGCAAAGTTTCTACCAGAACAGGCCGCTGTGTTGAAGGACCGGTATCAGGAAGATTTGGATGTTCTGCGTCGTCGTGCCGACATTACGCTGATCGATGCATGACGACATACACTGCTTTTCTCTGACGGTCTCATTGTGCGAAGATCAAATGGACTATCCGCGCAGCATTGTTGAAGCGGGTAGGTCGGTCGACATCGTTTGCGTCTCATCTAAGGGGATCAGCCAATGAAAATGAACATGCAGCATATGCCGCGACCGGCATCAGATAGCCAATGAACGCGCCAAAGATCGGCTTGGCCCTTGGATCAGGAGGCGCGCGTGGCTGGTGTCATATCGGCGTTCTGCGGGCTCTTGATGAGCTGGGCGTAACGCCGACTGTGGTGTCCGGCTGCTCGATGGGGGCATTGGTCGGAGTGGCTTGGGCAGCAGATCGGTTGGATGCTCTGGAAGAATGGGTGCGTGCGCTGACTCCCGGGAGATATGTCGGGTTGATGGATGTGCGGCTTGGGTCAGGCGGTCTGGTCGAGGCGCGTGAGATCGAGGTGATGTTGCGCGACATCGGTGTGCCGGACCGGATCGAGGCGCTCCCACGCCCCTTTGGGGCCGTTGCAACTGATATGGAGACCGGACGCGAGATCTGGCTGCAAAAGGGGCCAACTTATCCCGCAGTGCGCGGGTCGGTTGGTATTCCCGGTGTGTTTAGTCCCATCCAGCACGAGGGGCACTGGCTGTTGGACGGTGGTTTGTCCAACCCGATCCCGGTGTCGATGGCGCGCGCGATGGGGGCTGAGGTGACAATTGCTGTGAACCCCAATGCGAAACCGCGAGGTCGGTTTTGGAAGCCGCCACAACCGACCCAGAGCGCCGAGGCTTGGGCCGCAGCGCAGTTGCCGCCCGAGTGGCATCAGGCTCTTGGATTAGACCCGGATGCTAAGCCTGAACCGGGAAAGCCGAATTACTTCGAGGTGTTGAACGCCACGGTCGACATCATGAGTGACCAGATCCGTCGCGCCCGTCTGGCCGGCGATCCACCGCATGTGCTGATCAATATGGGTTTTACCAATCTGACTGTTTTGGAGCTGCATCGCGGGGCCGAAGCGATTGAAATGGGATATGCCCGCACTATGGCGCAAGCGGAACAGATTCTCGAAATTAGTACATAAAAAAAGCCCGGCAACGTGCCGGGCTTTCCTCGATTCCGTAGGGGGTTAGCCGTCGAAGTCAACTTCCTGAACAAGTTTCAGGGCGTCGGCGCGATTGCCTGCAACTTCCATCAGGTTCACGCCATCTGCTGTGAAGTCGCCCCAGCTGGTGACAACCGCATCGGCCTGCGTTCCCGGAGCAATCGGATATTCAAAGTTCTGCGAGGCATAGATTTCCTGCGCTTTCGGCGAGGACAGGTACTCCATCAGCTTGATGGCGTTGTCCTTGTTCGGCGAATGCTTGGCCAGCGCCATGCCCGACAGGTTCACATGCGTGCCCGAGCCTTCAAAGACCGGGAAGATGACGTTTACGCTGTCGGCCCATGCCTTCTGTTCTTCATCCGCCAGCATCTTGCCCATGTAATAGGTGTTGCCGATCGAGATATCGCATTCGCCGGCCCAGATCGCCTTTACTTGCGCGCGGTCGTTGCCCTGCGGTTTGCGGGCGAGGTTGGCTTTCACGCCTTCCAGCCACGACTTGGTCGTGTCAGCGTCATGATGCGTCAGGTGGGCGGACACAAGGCCAAGGGTATAGCTGTGCGTGCCCGAACGGGTGCAAATACGGCCCTTCCATTTCGGGTCAGCCAGATCTTCATATGTGGTGACTTCGCCATCTGCCACACGGTCTTTCGACGCGTACACAATCCGCGCACGTGATGTCAGACCAAACCACTGATCCGCCGGATCGCGATAGGCGTCGGGAATATTGGCTTCCAGTGTGTCAGACTGCACCGGCTGGGTTAGACCGGCTTCGACCACACCTGCAAGGCGCGAGATGTCTACGGTCATGATCAGATCGGCTGGGCTGCGTTTGCCTTCGGCCTGAAGGCGTTCCACCACGCCTTGTTTCAGAAACGCCACGTTGACAGTGATGCCGGTGTCTTCCTGAAAAGCATCCATCAGCGGCTGGATCAGTTCGGGCTGACGATAGGAATAGACATTCACTTCGTCAGCGCTTGCGACGGCGGGGGTTAGGGCTGTGGCGCCAACAAGGGCCATGGCAAGCGTGCGAACAGGTTTCATCGCGCGGTTCTCCTTCGGTTTCGATGGGGCGCTTAAACCTGAGTCTTTCAGTCTGGTCAATACCTGATTAAAATAATCAGAGAAAATGTCGCACCCTATTCTTGCACGCGCTCGGCGGCCTTTTCGGCCTCCCAAAACGCATCCATTTCTTCTAGGCTTGAGTGCTCGGGCGCGCTGCCTTTTTCAGCCAGTCGACGCTCTATCCCTTTGAAACGACGTTCGAATTTAGCGTTGGCGTGACGAAGGGCTTCCTCGGGCTCTACGTCCAGATGCCGGGCCAGATTGGCGACAACGAATAGAAGATCGCCTACTTCCTCGCGTAGTTCTTCTTGTCCCAGCGTGTCGCGGGCCTCGGCGACTTCCTGGGCTTCTTCGGTGATTTTATCCAAGACCATACCGATCTCGGGCCAATCGAATCCGACCCGCGCGGCACGTTTTTGCAACTTCACGGCACGCAACAGGGCTGGCAGGCCAATGGCGACGCCGTCCAATACACCTTGCTGGGCCTTTGCCGCACGTTCGGCTGCTTTAATGGTTTCCCAGTCTCGGGTTTGCTGTTCGGCGGATTTATCTCGGTTCTCGTCCCCAAATACGTGGGGGTGTCGCGCTACCATCTTGTCAGACATCGTGTCTGCCACATCGTCAAAGCTGAACAGACCTTTTTCTTCGGCCATTTGGGCGTGGAACACGGATTGGAACAGCAGATCGCCCAGTTCGCCCTTCAGCTCGTCCCAGGCCTCGCGTTCGATGGCATCGGCGACCTCGTAAGCTTCCTCGATTGTGTAGGGCGCTATGGTGCGGAACTCCTGCTCGATATCCCACGGGCAGCCCGTTTCCGGATCACGTAGACGGCGCATGATCTCGCGCAGGCGGTCCATGCCGCCGTTTGGGTCGTGAACAAGCTGATCGGATGATTTGGTCATTGCATTTACCCCTTATTCAGGAAACCTTCGCCCCAACGCAGGAGGGGCCCATGGCTGTTATCAACCGTATCGCTGATTTTGATGAAGATATGAAGGGCTGGCGCCGTCACTTGCATCGGAACCCTGAGTTTGGGTTGGAGTGTCATCAGACAGCTGCCTTCGTTTGCGACCGGTTGCGCGCGTTCGGAGTAGACGAGATCCACCCGCAGATCGGCGTCTCGGGCGTCGTGGCGATCATCAATGGGCAGGGCGAGGGGCCGACCATTGGGCTGCGCGCCGATATGGATGCTTTGCCGATGGAAGAGATGACGGGGTTGGACTATGCGTCGAAAAATCAAGGGCTGATGCATGCTTGCGGTCACGACGGGCACACCACGATGCTGATGGGCGCAGCACGCTATCTGGCCGAGACACGGAACTTCCGGGGGCGTGTCGCGTTGATCTTTCAGCCTGCCGAAGAGAATTTCGGTGGCGCCAAGTACATGTGCGACGAAGGCATGATGAAGCGTTTCGATATCTCCGAAGTCTATGCGTTGCACACCATGCCGGGGATCAAGCTTGGCCACTTTGTCACCACGCCCGGCCCTATGATGGCGGCCGTGGACACGCTGCGCGTAACGGTGACAGGCGTCGGCGGGCATGGGGCTTATCCGCATGAATGCGTCGATCCGATCCCCGCAATGGTTGCGATGGTGCAGGCGCTGCAAACCATCGTCAGCCGCAATTTGTGCCCTCTGGACGAGCTTGTGGTGTCGGTCACGGAAATCCATGCGGGGACGGCGGATAACGTCATCCCTGAAACCGGCTGGTTTGGAGCCACCATTCGGTCGTTCACGCCCGAAGTGCGCAAGATGGTGGAAACTCGCATCCGCGAGATATTGGAAGGTCACGCGGCGAGCTTCGGCGTGACCGTCGATATCGATTATGAACTGGGCTATCCGCCTATGATCAACAGCGCCTCTGAAGTGGCTAAGGCTGCGGATGCGGCGCGTGATGTCTCGGGTGCTGCGCGCGTCGATGACGCTGCAGGTCGCGAAATGGGGGCCGAGGATTTTGCCTATATGCTGGAGGAACGCCCCGGAGCTTATCTGTTCCTGGGGCAGGGCGACGGGCCCGGAGTTCATCATCCGAAATTCGACTTCAATGATGAAGTCTCAGCTTATGGTGCCAGCTTTTTTGCTCGGTTGGTCGAACGGTTGAACCCGACCTTTTGATAATATGATCAAATTGCTGGTGCAGAGCGTTTGGCTGTGTTAGCAAAGCCCAGCGACAAGGAGAAACGACATGGCATTGGAAGACGCCGCCAAGCAGGTGGATACCGCGATCACACGCGATGGTTTTAAAGGGCTTTCCTATGAGAATACCTTTGGTGGTGTGACGTCTTTCTTGCGTCGGACCTATACCAAGGATCTGGCCGATGTAGACATTGCCGTCACCGGCATTCCATTTGATCAAGCCGTCACAAACCGACCCGGCACCCGCCTTGGTCCGCGTGCCATTCGCGAAGCGTCGAGCCTGCAATCCCCGGATCCGGCCTACGGCTGGGGCTTTGATGTGCTGTCGGAATTTGCGGTCGCAGACTATGGCGATCTGGCCTTCGACTACGCGCGGATCGACCAGTTTCCGGCGACGCTTGAGGCGCATATCACCTCGATCCTCGATCAGGACGCCGCCTGTCTGACGCTGGGCGGCGATCACTATATCACCTTCCCGATCCTGCGCGCGCATGTGAAGAAACACGGGCCGCTCAGCCTGCTGCAATTCGATGCTCACACGGACACTTGGGCGGATGATGACATGAACCGCGTCGACCACGGCACCATGTTTTATAAGGCCGTGAAGGAGGGGCTGATTGACCCCGCGAAATCCGTTCAGGTAGGGATCCGCACCACCAACGAAGACACTTTGGGTGTGAACATCATCGACGCACGCGAGGTGCATGAAACTGGTCCCAAAGCCGTCGTGGAAAAGATCAAATCCATTCTGGGCGACAACAAGACCTATCTGACCTTCGACATAGACGGTCTGGATCCGGCCTTTGCACCTGGAACGGGGACACCTGTTTGGGGCGGCCTGACCTCAGGCCAAGCGTCGATTATCTTGCGTGACCTGGCAGGGATCAATGTGATCGGCGGGGATGTGGTTGAAGTTTCTCCACCCTTTGACACGACTGGCGCAACTGCAATTGCCGGCGCGCATGTCGCGATGGAGATCCTGAACCTCTGGGCCTATAACAAGCGCGGCTAAGTGGTAGTGCAAGAAATCTAAAACGAGGCCGCATCCGGTTCTGACATTCAGTTTCGCGTGCTGTGCTACCTTGACGTTATGTCACCCGACCAAGGGGCTGTCATGCCGATCATCCGACCTGTAACTGGTCAGATGTATCGATAGGAGCCCTTTGTGAAACTGATCCTAGTCCTGATTGCAGTGCCTTTGGTCCTTGCGTGCTCGCTTGCAGTTTATGCACGCATCAAACCCATCGACGCTGACCGGCACACATCTATGCCAGGGCCGGACCAGATTGGCATTCACAAGCTTTCCGGCGGGGTAAAATATGTCATGCCCATGTCCGAGCTTCCCGAGGATGCGTTGACAAAGCTTCTGGATATCGTGCGCCAGACGCCACGCACAACCGAGGTCGCGACAAGCCAGGGCTACAGCTTCATTACTCGGTCGCGCGGCTTTGGGTTTCCGGATGTCACACGAATTTGGCTGGCAGAGGGCAATCTGCATATCCACGCACATCTTGTGATCGGAAAATCAGATCTTGGGGTCAACGGGGACAGGGTCAGGCAGTGGGATAAAGCGCTGCGGGACTCCCTGCGCTGAAACACATCCATCGCCGGTTTCACGCCACATGGGCACGTTCAAGCTCATTTCGCAGCGTGCGGTGAAGGCGCGTCCATTGACGTGCAGGCAGATCGACTGACCCAGCTCAACACGTCCGCCGGTACTATCAGTACAATAGCAGTCGATTACCTTGCCTCCCGGCCCGGTCACATCCGCGAAGGCCGGGGTGACGACCATCGCAGCAGCAAGTGCAAGTCGATACAACATGCCAATAGTCTAGCACGCCCGCGCCTCTTGACCAAATCCGCGTAATCATAGACACCATCCGCATGGTTCCTATGGAAAAACTCACCGCGATCACCGAGCGCTTTCAGTATCTTGAAGCCCGCATGGCCGAAGGCCTGTCGGGGGATGAAATTGCTGCGTTGGGACGCGAGTATGCCGAGCTGAAGCCGGTGGTCGATGAAATCGCCAGCTACAAGCAGCTTCTGGACGACATCGCCGAGGCCGAGGTGATGATGGACGATCCTGACATGCGGGAATTGGCCGAGGAAGAACTGCCCGTCTTACGAGAGCGGCTGCCCGAGATGGAGCAATCCATGCGTCTGGCGCTGTTGCCCAAGGATGCAGCAGATGCGCGCCCGGCCATGATCGAAATCCGTCCCGGCACCGGTGGGGACGAGGCGGCTTTGTTCGCGGGTGATCTTCTGCGCATGTACCAGCGCTATGCCGAGGCGCGTGGATGGAATTTTGATATCGTTGAACAAAGCCTGTCCGAGCTTGGCGGTGTTAAGGAAGTGACTGCTCATGTGAAGGGCGAGGGCGTCTTTGCGCGGCTAAAGTACGAAAGCGGTGTGCACCGCGTTCAACGCGTGCCGGAAACGGAAAGTGGTGGGCGTATTCATACCTCGGCCGCGACGGTGGCGGTGCTGCCGGAAGCAGAAGACGTGGACATTCAGATTGATGCCGGTGACTTGCGGATTGATACGATGCGCGCGTCAGGATCTGGCGGTCAGCACGTGAACACGACGGATTCGGCGGTGCGGATCACGCACTTGCCAACGGGCATCATGGTGGTCAGCTCGGAAAAATCGCAGCACCGCAACCGCGAGATCGCGATGCAGGTTCTGAAAACGCGTCTGTATGATCTGGAACGACAGCGGGTTGATAGTGAACGCGCGGCGGATCGGAAATCTCAGGTCGGGTCGGGGGACCGATCGGAACGGATCCGTACCTACAACTTCCCGCAGGGCCGCATGACCGATCATCGGATTAACCTGACGCTCTATAAGCTGGATCAGGTGATGAACGGCGATCTGGACGAGATTGTGGATGCCCTGACTGCCGAAGCGCAGGCCGCGCAACTTGCGGATCTGGACGCGTGACTACGGGCTCTGAGTTGTTGGCCGGGGCAGTGGGCCGATTACGGGCGGCAGGGATCGACGATCCGGCTGTCGATGCGCGTATCCTGCTGGCTCATGCGCTGGACGTGGATCGTAGCCGCCTGACCTTGGTTTTGCCGGACGATGTTCCCACGGACCAAGCCGCTGCGTTCGAACGGGCCATCGAGGCCCGCATCGACCGCCAGCCCGTCGCCCAAATCGTAGGTCAGCGCGCGTTCTATGGGCGAGATTTCATTGTGACCCCCGACGTGCTGGATCCGCGCCCGGACACCGAGCTTTTGGTGGATCTGGCATTGTCTGCGTCGTTTGAGAATGCCTTGGACCTGGGTACAGGGTCGGGCTGTATCCTTTTGTCTTTGCTGGCAGAACGCCCTGATGCAGTAGGCCAAGGGGTGGATCTGTCGGGCAAAGCTTTGGCTGTTGCCCATCGTAACGCGGTGCTGCTTGACGTACAGGATCGGGTCACGTTTCACGAAGGCAGTTGGTTTGATGCCATCGACGGTGCAGCACGGTTTGACCTGATCGTCTCGAACCCACCTTACATCACCCAAGATGAGATGACTGCGCTGTCGCCCGAGGTCCATGATTGGGAACCGCATATGGCCCTGACCCCCGGAGGAGATGGGTTGGACGCCTACCGGATCATTGCCAAATTTGCGCCCGATCACCTTTCGACAGGCGGACGGCTGTTGCTGGAAATTGGACATCTTCAGGCCGATCCAGTCACCGAGCTGTGCCGTTCTGCCGGGTTCCAGACCGTCGACGTATATCAGGATCTGGCGGGAAAGGATCGCGTCGTGGCGGCCTCTGATTTCATGGCGGCGTGACCGAGAGTCTTTACCCCAATCAGCGCTAATTGGCGCAAAACACCGCCAAATCTGGCAAATTTTCTATATAAGGCTTGTGTTTTCTTGGGCCACATGGTTAGCAAGAGTATCAGCGCCGCAGTCCACTTGGACCGCCGCTGAGAACAAGCCCTAAAAATCGGATCATCCGGCTGCTTCGCAGTCAATGACCGAGACAACAGCGCGGCAAATGCCGCAAGACTGTGCTGAAACCGGATACTTTATATGAGATCGTCGAAATCACGTTCGCGCAACAAGTCGAACCGCAACCGGAACAACCCCGGAAACATCATTAACCGTGTGTATGATAGCTCGGGCCCTGAAGGGAAGGTGCGCGGGACGCCGCAACAGATTATCGACAAGTACAACCAGCTGACACGCGATGCGTTCTTGTCGAATGACCGTGTGGCTGGTGAAAACTTCCAACAGCACGCGGAGCACTACACCCGCCTTTTGGGGGAAGCACAGCGCGAGATCGACAATCGTCGTCAGCAAGCTGATCAGCAGAACCGCGAACGTCAACAGCGCGAGAAAGACGCCCGCGCTGACCGTGCTGACGCTCCTCAAGCCAATACGCCTTCGGATCAACCCGTGCCGGGCGAGGGCGATCAGCCCGATCTGGGGCAATCGCCGCAGCCCGATATCTCGGATGCCGGTGACAACGGTCTGGTCGAAACACCTGAAAGCAAGCCGCGTCGCCAGCCGTCGCGCGCGCGCAAACCGCGCAAGCCTGCTCGTAAGGATGAGGCTCAGTCGTCAGAGGTTGCACCTACACCTGCGCCAGAGGTTACCGATCCTTCAGGTGAAGCAGCTGAATAATACGCCAGCGATCTGGCATGAAAAAACCCCGGCTTGGCCGGGGTTTTTTGCTTCTATCAGAAAGGCTTAATCGGTGCCGCGGTAAGGTTCGACATATTGAAGAGCCATGTCCCAGGGGAAGAAAATCCAAGTATCCTGGCTGACTTCCGTGATGAACGTATCCACCTGTGGGCGCCCTTTGGGTTTCGCATAAACAGTCGCAAAATGTGCCTTGGGATACATCTGGCGCACCAGCTCCAGGGTCTTCCCGCTATCCACAAGATCGTCGATGATCAGGATGCCTTCGCCATCCCCCATCAACTCAGTATCCGGAGATTTCAGCACTTGTGCTTCGCTTTGCTGATCCGCCTTGCCGCCACCTGCGTGGTAGGATTTCACGCTGATCGTATCCACAGTGCGGATGTCCAGTTCACGGCTGACGATCATGGCCGGGGCCATGCCACCACGGGTGATTGCAACAACAGCGCGCCACGCGCCATCATCCGGCCCTTGACCGTCTAGACGCCAAGCCAGCGCTCGGCTGTCGCGGTGGATCTGATCCCAGCTGATGTGAAAGCCTTTTTCGTGCGGCAGACGATGATCGCTCATGGCTTGCGCTCCTTATTTGCGGCCGGTGGTCACGTCGATATCGGGCGCGTCGACGGCCTTCATGCCGACCACGTGATACCCTGCATCTACGTGATGGGTTTCGCCGGTCACGCCGGAACCCAGATCCGACAGCAGATACAGCGCCGAATTGCCCACATCACCGATAGACACGTTGCGGCGCAGGGGCGAGTTCAGCTCGTTCCATTTCAGGATATAGCGGAAATCACCAATGCCAGACGCGGCCAGAGTTTTGATCGGCCCTGCGGAAATCGAGTTTACACGGATGCCGTCTTTGCCCAGATCCTCGGCCAAATAGCGTACCGAAGCTTCTAGTGCAGCCTTGGCAACACCCATGACGTTGTAGTGCGGCATGACCTGCTCGGCACCGTAATAGGTCAGCGTCAGCATCGAGCCACCATCGGTCATCAGATCGGCCGCGCGGCGCGCAACAGCGGTGAAGCTGTAGACCGAGATGTCCATGGTCATCCGGAAGTTTTCAGGGCTGGTGTCGACATAACGGCCACGAAGCTCGTTTTTGTCCGAGAAACCAATGGCGTGGACGATGAAGTCCAGCTTGCCCCATTTCTTTTCCAGCTCAGCAAACAGCGTGTCGATCGAGCCTTGATCGGCCACATCACATTCCAGCACGATGTCCGAGCCCAGTTGCTCGGCAAGGGGCAGAACGCGTTTCTTCAGCGCGTCACCCTGGTACGAAAAGGCAAGTTCGGCGCCAGCGTCGGCGCAGGCCTTCGCAATTCCCCATGCAATGGATTTATCATTTGCGAGACCCATAATCAGGCCGCGCTTTCCCTTCATCAATTCGGTCGACATATATATTCCTCGTCCCGAGATACTGCGTTAAGACCGTTTAGGCGATTGACGGTACGTCTTCAAGTCCGGCATGGCGCTATGTGCTTGTGAAATGGCGGGATTTGGCCAAGCTATCTTGTGTGTTTGTGCGATGATGATCCGAGTGAGAAGGAAAGCAAATGTCTGAACGTGACGGAATTTTTGCAGGTGATGACCCGTTTGCCATTGCGCGCAGCTGGTTGGTCGAGGCCGAGAAATCCGAATTGAATGATCCGAACGCAATCGCGCTGTCGACGGTCGACGCGGATGGTTTACCGAATGCGCGCATGGTGCTTCTGAAGGACATCGAAGATGATGCCTTCGTTTTTTATACGAATTATGGGTCGGCCAAAGCGCAAGAGATCGAACAAGGCGGCAAAGCTGCCTTCGTCATGCACTGGAAAAGCCTGAGGCGACAGATTCGCGTACGCGGTACCGTTACGCGAGAAGAAGGGGTGCAGGCGGACAATTACTTCGCGTCACGTTCTTTGAAGAGCAAACTCGGAGCTTGGGCGTCTCACCAGAGCCAACCTTTGGCTTCGCGTGCCAGTCTGATGGCCAAGGTTGCGAAGGTGACGGCGCAGCACGGCCCAGCTCCGCAACGCCCTGATTTTTGGGGTGGATATCGTATCCAACCTGTCGAAATCGAGTTCTGGGCGGATGGTGCTTTTCGGCTTCATGATCGGTTCCGGTGGACACGATATGAAGGGGATCGGGACTGGCAAGTTGCGCGTCTGAATCCTTGAAAAATAGATTACTTTTTGACTTCACCTAACCAAAAATACAGGGGGGAAGGGCTTGCGTCACTCGCGCAAACACCCCAATAGTATAGTGGGGATGCTAATTGCTAGAGGTTGATATGTCGCAGGTCGGTGACGCTCGCGTACCAGATGTGGTGCAAGGGCTGGTCAAATGGTTCGATCCGAACAAGGGGTTCGGGTTTGTTGTCGCTAACGAAGGTGGAGCAGATATCCTGTTGCATGCCAATGTTTTGCGCAACTTTGGCCAAAGTTCGATCGCAGATGGGTCCAGCATTGAGATCACCGTTCAGGCGACGGATCGTGGTCGTCAGGCGGTCAGTGTTCTGTCGATTTCCCCACCGGAAGGGGAAGCTGTTCATCAGCTGGATGAGATCGTCGAGGGATTGGTTGATCCCGATAGTATCGGCGAAATGGAGCCCGCGCGCGTAAAGTGGTTCGACAAGGCTAAAGGCTTTGGATTCGCAAACGCATTCGGAAGCTCGGAAGATATCTTCGTGCATATTGAGGTGCTGCGCCGGTCAGGTCTTGCCGATCTTCAACCGGGCGAGGCTATCAGTATTCGTGCAGCGGATGGTAAACGCGGCAAAATGGCTGTGTCTGTTCATGCTTGGGATGCTGCGGTCGAAGGTGGAACATCATCGTGATCCAACCTTTGCGCGCAGGTGTTAAAGCTTGTTGCGTGGTTTTTTCTGTCGTTCTTGTCGCTGGATCTGTGCAGGCGTCTGAATGCCAACAGGATCGTGTCAGCATTCGTGGGGACTGGGGGCAGGCAGCCTTCACAGTTGAAGTCGCCGACGACCCGCGCGAGCGTGCACAAGGATTGATGTTTCGCGAGCATATGCCTTCAAGCCATGGCATGTTGTTTTTGTTCGAAAAACCGCAGCAGGTCAGTTTCTGGATGAAAGACACTCTGATCCCGCTGGATATGTTATTCATCCAGTCTGATGGCTCGATATCCCACATCCACGAGAACGCCGTGCCCCATGACACGACACCGATTGTCGGAGGGGCCGGAGTCGTTGCTGTGCTTGAGGTGAATGGAGGGCTCGCTGCGCGTTTTGGCATCGATGAAGGCAGCGAGTTACAGCATCCGGCCTTTGATCAAGCGCAGGCTGCATGGCCTTGTGTTGCGTCCAGTTCCGATTAATCGACCAACATTTCGTTTTGTGGAGATTTCTCTCTTTTCATTGCCGAAACACATCGGTAAGGAGGGGGCGTTCGGGGCGTAGCGCAGTCTGGTAGCGCACCTGTTTTGGGTACAGGGGGTCGCAAGTTCGAATCTTGCCGTCCCGACCACTCTTCTTCTACAGAGTTTGTCGATCGAAATGTCCGTAGGACGAGGTTCACCACTATATCTGGTGGCCTCCGCACGACATGGACCAGTGTTTCGATCCTCTCAATACGCGAAGATGTCACAGACAAGTGAGTCGGTTTCTCAATGTGCCTGGCAACAAAGCCACGCAGTTTTGGTGCATTGTTTATGAAACGGAACTCTTGTGTGTCCCGAAAGCCGCGGGCGCTCACAATGGGGGCTATCGCTTGTAGGGATGAGCGCAGCTTCAAGCAACATGTTGTGTTTGAAACGTAAGCCAGCCGATTCACTAGCAAAAGAAGGATACCCGTAAAGGTTGAGTGAAATGAGAATCAATCTGGCCCTTACGGATGGCCGCGAGATCAATCACGTCAACAGAAAAGAGTTGGGGATATCTTTGAATTTGTCGTTGACGGTATAGGGCTGTCTACGCCAGATTGTGGGGGCTAGTCGAAAAGGCCACAATATATAGTGGTTCGCGGTTGGTAGGGCGAAACAGGGACCAAACTTCTATTCATGAAGTTTCATGGGTGCGTCACTTTATTGTGTGCGGCGCTCGACGGTATTCCTGTGTCTTATCCTCAGCCTCTTCGACTGGCACGAATTTAATCGATTAGGGCAGATCCCTTGCACTGAGCGGGTGCAGGGAACCTCTGAAGGGACTGGACAGGGCACAATGAAGATTGAACGCAAATTCACTAAAGCGGGGCAGGGCGCGTATTCAGAGTTGGATTTCGCAACCACAGCGTCAGAGATTCGCAACCCGGATGGCACCATCGTTTTCAAACTGGAAGAATGCGAAGTGCCGACAAGCTGGAGCCAAGTGGCTTCTGATGTGATTGCGCAGAAATACTTCCGCAAGGCTGGTGTCCCGGCTGCCCTGAAGAAGGTCAAGGAAAAGGGCGTTCCCGAGTTTCTCTGGCGTTCGGTTCCCGATGAAAAAGCGATGGAAGATCTGCCCGAAGATCAGCGCTTTGGCGGTGAAACTTCGGCCAAGCAGGTATTCGACCGTTTGGCAGGGGCTTGGGCCTATTGGGGTTGGAAGGGTGGTTACTTCACCACCGAAGAAGACGCCCACGCCTATTTCGACGAAATGCGCCACATGCTGGCCAGTCAGCGCGCCGCGCCGAACTCGCCTCAGTGGTTCAACACCGGTCTGCACTGGGCTTACGGCATCGATGGGCCTGCGCAGGGCCATTACTATGTGGATCACAAAACCCGCAAACTGACCCGCTCCAAGTCCAGCTATGAGCATCCTCAGCCCCATGCCTGCTTCATCCAATCGATCGGCGACGATCTGGTGGGCGAGGGCGGCATCATGGACCTGTGGGTCCGCGAGGCGCGTCTGTTCAAATACGGCTCGGGCACCGGCACCAACTTCTCGTCCCTGCGGGCGGCCGATGAACCGCTGTCGGGCGGTGGCAAATCCTCGGGCCTGATGGGCTTTTTGAAGATCGGCGACCGTGCTGCGGGCGCGATCAAATCGGGCGGGACCACCCGTCGTGCGGCCAAGATGGTGATCGTCGATGCCGACCACCCGGATATCGAGGAATACATCAACTGGAAGGTCAAAGAAGAGCAGAAAGTGGCCAGCTTGGTTGCTGGCTCGAAGATGCATGAAGAGCATCTGAACCACATCTTTGCGGCCATCCGCGCGTGGGACGGCAAGGAAGAAGATGCCTATGATCCCAAGGCCAATGACACGCTTAAAGATGCCATTCGCGCCGCTAAAAAAGTCGCGATCCCTGAAAACTACGTCAAACGCGTGCTGGATTATGCAAAACAGGGCTTCGGCTCGATCGAATTCCCGACCTATGACACGGATTGGGACAGCGAAGCTTACGCCACCGTGTCCGGCCAAAACTCGAACAACTCGGTTCGCGTCACCGACAGCTTCCTGAAAGCTGTCGAAGCAGACGCGGATTGGGAACTGATCCGCCGCACCGACGGCTCGGTCGCCAAGACCATCAAGGCGCGTGACCTGTGGGAGCAGATCGGCCACGCCGCATGGTCCTGTGCCGATCCAGGCATCCAGTATCACGACACGGTCAACGCTTGGCACACCTGCCCGGAAGACGGAGCGATCCGCGGGTCGAACCCGTGCTCGGAATACATGTTCCTGGACGACACCGCCTGTAACTTGGCTTCGATGAACCTGCTGACCTTCCTGAAGGACGGCGAGTTCCAGGCGGAAGACTACATGCACGCCACGCGCCTGTGGACCATCACGCTGGAAATCTCGGTGATGATGGCGCAGTTCCCCTCGAAAGAGATCGCGGAATTGTCCTATGTTTTCCGCACCTTGGGTCTGGGTTATGCCAATATCGGTGGCCTGTTGATGAACATGGGCTATGGCTATGACAGCGACGAAGGTCGTGCGCTGTGTGGTGCGCTGACCGCGATCATGACCGGCGTTTCCTATGCCACTTCGGCCGAAATCGCTGGCGAGTTGGGCGCGTTTGAAGGCTACGAACGCAACAAAGACCACATGCTGCGCGTCATCCGCAACCATCGCAATGCAGCCTATGGTGCAAGCGAAGGGTATGAGGATTTGGCTGTGAAGCCGGTTCCGCTGGACCTGAAAAACTGCCCCGATGCCAAGCTGGTCGATCTGGCCATGGGCGCATGGGATGAAGCCTATGCGCTTGGCGAAAAGCACGGCTATCGCAACGCTCAGGTATCTGTGATTGCCCCCACCGGCACCATTGGTCTGGTGATGGACTGTGACACGACTGGAATCGAACCGGATTTCGCTCTGGTGAAGTTCAAAAAGCTGGCCGGTGGCGGTTACTTCAAGATCATCAACCGCTCGGTGCCTGCTGCCCTTGAAAAGCTGGGTTATGACAGCGCGCAGATCGAGGAAATTATCGCCTATGCGGTTGGCCACGGCACCATGGGCAACGCCCCTGCGATCAACCACACGACGCTGATCGGTCACGGCTTTGGGCAAAACGAGATCGAGAAGATCGAAGCAGCCCTTTCGTCGGCTTTCGACATCCGTTTCGTGTTCAACCAGTGGACGCTGGGCGAAGAGTTCTGCACCAACGTTCTGGGTATTCCCGCTGACAAGCTGAATGATCCCGAGTTCAACCTGCTGCGTCACCTCGGCTTTACCCGTCAGGACATCGAAGCGGCGAACGATCACGTTCTGGGCACGATGACGCTGGAAGGCGCTCCGTTCCTGAAGGAAGAGCATTATAACGTCTTTGACTGCGCCAACCCCTGCGGCAAAAAAGGCAAGCGTTTCCTGAGCGTTGACAGCCATATCTACATGATGGCCGCAGCACAGTCGTTCATCTCGGGTGCTATCTCGAAAACGATCAACATGCCGAATGATGCCACCATCGAGGACTGCCAGAAGGCTTACGAACTCAGCTGGTCGCTGGGTGTGAAGGCCAATGCGCTGTATCGCGACGGCTCGAAACTGAGCCAGCCTTTGGCGGCAGCTCTCGTCGAAGATGACGAGGAAGCAGAAGAAATTCTGGCCTCGGGATCGCCGCACGAGAAAGCCGTGACGCTGGCCGAGAAGATCATCGAGAAAGTGGTGATCAAAGAGGTCGCACGCGGACGCGAGAAGCTGCCGGAACGCCGTAAGGGTTATACCCAGAAAGCCATCGTGGGTGGTCACAAGGTTTACCTGCGCACCGGCGAGTACGAAGACGGCAATCTGGGCGAGATCTTCATCGACATGCACAAGGAAGGCGCTGGCTTCCGTGCGATGATGAATAACTTCGCGATCGCCGTGTCGGTTGGCCTGCAATACGGTGTACCGCTGGAGGAGTTCGTGGACGCCTTCACCTTCACCAAGTTCGAACCGGCAGGCATGGTTCAGGGCAACGACTCGATCAAGAATGCGACGTCTATCCTGGACTATATCTTCCGCGAACTGGCCGTGTCCTACCTGGACCGTACCGATCTGGCGCATGTGAAACCGCAAGGCGCATCGTTTGATGATCTGGGCCGCGGCGAGGAAGAGGGCGTGTCGAATGTCCAAGAACCGTCCGAAACCGCTGCAACCAAGTCTTTGGAAGTGCTGAAACAAATCAGCTCGACCGGCTATCTGCGCAAGCGTCTGCCTCAGGAACTGGTGGTTCTGCAGGGCGGTGCTGAAGCGGGCGGGACGGCATTGACTGGGACGGACCCGATCGGCGCGCTGAACACTTTGGTCCCGGAAACAGCCGGAGACACCGCTGTGGTCGAAGTGACCATGACCGAAACGTCTGTCGCGACCGGCACGGTGAACACGATTGATGCGCGGACCAAGGCCAAGATGCAGGGCTACGAGGGCGATCCCTGTGGCGAATGCGGAAACTATACGCTGGTGCGCAACGGCACCTGCATGAAGTGCAATACGTGTGGGTCGACCACGGGTTGCAGCTAACGGTTTCGTCTGGGCCGCCGTGTCCCAAGTGGCGGCCTAGACAAGGTTAGGGTGGGTTCGGGGGATGCCCGCCATCCTAACACGGGGCAGGTGCGCTTGCCCCCGACACAGATAGGGCCGCAGGCAACTAAACCGAGCGGTACCAATGATGAGCCCTATCAGTGAAACTGGGGTGTCCTACGGGGCACCCCGTTTTTCTTTCTGCTTACCTGTCTGATGGGAGGTCCTGTTTACGACAGGTCATGCCTTCCACAATGTTCACAGTTGTCATAAAACTTAAACAATTAAGTAATATTGGATACAATAGCCAATATGCCTCCGAACTGGAAACGTATTCGGCTGACAGGTGCGGACTAAAAGGTGAAGGAGGGGCCAATGCTTGGATTGGTGCTGTGGTTTGACGACAAGACAGGGAGCGGTCTGGTCTGGTGTGAGGATCAGGGACCGTTAGCTTGTATCCGGCCGAAAGAGACAGTTCTGGAAGGCATCGACAGATTAGAGCAAGGGCAGCTTATCCGCTGCACAGTTGCCACTCGGGATGAGCATCGCACGGTCATGATTGTCGCCGGAATTGAAGGGGGAATCCCGCCTGAAGACCTGCGCGATATCCTGACCCAGAAACGCGGTAGCTTGGGGAAGTCACCGTTGACCGTCGTTGCCTAGCGCTACTGATACTTCCCAACCAAAAACGCCCGATTGCAATGGCAACCGGGCGTCTATCATTTTTGGTCGTGTGTTTATACGCCGCGGGGCAGGGCGGCGACACCTGTCCGCGCCACTTCGCTAAGGCCCAACGGGCGCATCAGCTCGGCAAATGCGTCGATTTTTTCGGTCGTGCCGGTGATTTCGAACACAAAACTGTCCAGCGTGCTGTCCACCACGTTGGCGCGGAAAATGTCAGCCAAACGCAGCGCCTCGACGCGTTTGTCGCCGGAACCTTCGACTTTCAAAAGCGCCAGTTCGCGTTCGACTGCCGGGCCTTCGACGGTCAAGTCGTGCACTTCATGCACAGGAACGATGCGACCCAGCTGCGCCTTGATCTGTTCGATCACGGCGGGCGTGCCGGTGGTCACGATGGTGATGCGCGACAGGTGACCTTCGTGATCAACCTCGGCCACGGTCAGGCTTTCGATGTTGTACCCACGGCCAGCAAACAGGCCGATCACGCGTGCCAGAACGCCCGCTTCGTTGTCCACCACGCAGGCCAGCGTGTGGCGTTCGATGATGTCCGAGTTCGGGTCGCGCAGGTCATAGGCGGACTTGCGGGAGGAACCTTTTTTGATTTTTAGTGCAGACATTTAGAGGCCCTCCTTAAACCAGTGTTGCGCCAGCGGCACCGATGACGCCCTGCGTCTCGGCTTCGCCCATCAGCATGTCGTTATGCGGTGCACCCGATGGGATCATCGGGAAGCAGTTCGCGTGTTTCTCGACCAGAACGTCCAGAATGAACGGGCCATCGTAGTCCAGCATTTCCTGAATAGCGTCGTCCAGCTCGGCCGGGTCAGACACCTGACGTCCTTTGCAGCCAAAGGCCTCGGCCAGTTTCACGAAATCAGGCAGGCTTTCCGACCAGCTGTGCGAATAGCGTTCACCATGCAGCAGCTCTTGCCACTGGCGCACCATACCCAGACGTTCGTTGTTCAGGATGAACTGTTTGATCGGTGCGCGGAACTGAACGGCCGTGCCCATTTCCTGCATGTTCATCAGCCACGAGGCATCCCCTGCCACGTTGATCACGCAGGCATCGGGATGCGCGATCTGCGCACCAAGCGAGGCCGGCAGACCATAACCCATCGTGCCCAATCCGCCCGAGGTCAACCAGCGGTTCGGATCTTCAAAGCCCAGGAATTGAGCGGCCCACATCTGGTGCTGGCCGACTTCCGTGGCCACATAGCGATCCTTATCCTTGGTCAGCGCCTCAAGGCGTTCCAGCGCGTGTTGCGGCTGAATGACGTTATCTGTTCTCTGATAGGACAGGCAGCGACGCTCTTTCCATTCCGCGATCTGATCGGTCCATTTGCCCAGACCGTCCTTGTTGGTCTTGCGCCCGCGCGCTTTCCAGACCTTCAGAAGGTCCTCCAGAACGTGGCCCACGTCACCGATGATCGGCAGATCCACATGGATCACCTTATTGACCGAGCTCGGGTCGATATCGATATGCGCTTTTTTTGAGTTCGGGCTGAACGCATCCACGCGGCCGGTGATCCGGTCGTCAAAACGTGCGCCAACGCAGATCATCAGGTCACAGCCGTGCATTGCCATGTTGGCTTCATAAAGGCCGTGCATGCCCAGCATGCCCAGCCAATGTTCACCCGAGGCAGGGTAGGCGCCCAAACCCATCAGGGTCGAGGTGATCGGGAAGCCGGTCGCATCTACCAGTTCACGCAGAAGCTGGCTGGCGGCGGGGCCAGAGTTGATGACGCCTCCGCCTGTATAGAAGATCGGACGTTCGGCGGTTTCCATCAGCTCTGCCAGTTCGGTGATCGCGTCGATGTCTCCGCGCACTTGCGGCTGGTAATGGCCAGTTTCCGTCTTGGCGGGCGGTGTATAGCTTCCGGTCGCGAACTGAACATCTTTGGGGATATCGATCAGTGTTGGTCCCGGGCGGCCCGAAACTGCAACGTGGAATGCCTGATGGATGGTTTCCGACAGCTTGTCGGTCTCTTTCACCAGCCAATTATGCTTGGTGCAGGGGCGGGTGATGCCCACGGTGTCGGCTTCTTGGAAGCCATCCGTGCCGATCATGAAGGTCGGAACCTGACCGGTCAGAACAACCAGCGGGATCGAGTCCAAAAGCGCGTCGGTCAACCCGGTCACGGCGTTCGTCGCACCGGGGCCAGAGGTTACCAGAACAACGCCCGGCTTGCCGGTCGCCCGGGCATAGCCTTCGGCGGCATGAACGGCGCCCTGTTCGTGGCGCACAAGGATGTGACGAATATCGTTCTGCTGAAAGATCTCGTCATAAATCGGTAGGACGGCGCCCCCCGGATATCCGAATACTGTGTCCACACCCTGATCCTTCAGGGCTTGAACTACCATTTTCGCTCCGGTCATCTGACGTGTCATCTTCTTCTCCGTTCCACGTGCGCTTCTCACAAAAAAGCCCCCGATCATCTCGGGGGCGCATGGGGTTCCATTATGGTTCCGTTACCGGCCCATGCGCCAATTTCCAACAAGTACTAGGACGCTGCCCATTGCAGTTTTCCCATGTTCTTGCCCAAGGGGATCCTTGAAGGCTTCTTCAATATATGCGCGGGACATTATGAGTGGTCGGCGGGGGCGTCAACAGCGAAAGCGCGTATAAAATGTCGCGCAGGCGAATTTTTTGTAATTATCGGCCATTTTGGGGTGGGTCTGGCGCAATTAATGGAAAATCGAATGGTGATCTTCCTATTTTTCCGTGAATTCATCGCGTAAAACTATGCACGCGCAGCAATGCCCCAGACTTTTACGTCCTTTCAGGCCTCGCGATGGATCTTGCTGGCTGTGTCTGGCAGCGTGATGCTAGCCACTTGTTCGGCAATCGGATCTGTGGACAAGGGGTGCAACTCGGCCGAGTAATCCTCGTCCGCAATCAGGGGAGTCCAATTGTTGTCGCGGTAGATCTCAATGGATGAAAACGTGGCCTTATAGTCCATCTTCGGGCTGCCCGGTACCCAATAGCCTAGATAGACGTAGGGCAGGCCGGCCTCGCGTGCGATGTTGATGTGATCGAGGATCATATAAGTGCCAAGAGATTTGCGATGCCATTCGGGATCGTAGAAGGAATAGACCATGGACAGCCCGTCTTCGAGCACATCGGTCAGACAGACTGCGCGCAGGGGACCATTGGCGTCATCCCCCGGATGCTGACCTGCGCCACGTTCAGCATATTCGATCACGCGGCTTTTGATCGGGGTTTCTTCGATCATCGCGGCGAACTCGAACACATCCATATCCGCCATGCCGCCTTCAGCGTGGCGATTGTCCAGATAACGGCGGAACAGCTCGTATTGATCTTCGCTGGCCCAAGGCGCACGGGCGCGGCGTTCAAGGATCGCATTGCGCTTGGCTGTGCGACGCTGGCTTTTGGTGGGTTTGAAATCGGCAACTCGGATCCGCGCGGACAAACAGGCCGAGCATTCGGCACAGGACGGGCGGTAGAGGACGTTTTGCGACCGACGGAATCCCTGCTTTGACAGAGTGTCGTTCAGTGTTTCCGCATGCTCGCCCTGAAGGGCCGTGAACAGCTTGCGTTCCATGCGCCCGTCAAGATACGGGCATTCCTGCGGAGCAGTCACATAGAACTGTGGGGCAAGCGGAAGTGTATGGCGCATGGTCTCTCATAATCATACTAAATCGGAACGAGCCTAGCCTGACCTTGAGGCTTCGGGCAAGCCCCCGTTGTTTGTCAGAGTAAACGGGGGCTTAGATCAAATGGCCCGTCCTAGCGTCGCTCGGACGCACGATTGATGGCTGCGGTGCCCAGCACCATATCGCTCAGCCCTTGGCCGCGTGCGGTGGTAAACATCATAACCAGAGAGATCATCTGAAGCACCACTGTCGACATGGACAGATAGTACCCCAACGTGTGCAGGGCTGCAGTCTGACGATCAAAGCGCTGACCATCATGGCCGCGCAATTCGATCGCGGTCAGGCGCATCCCGATGGTTGCGGACTTACTGGTCAGTGTGGTCATCCGATAAACAAAGCCTACCGCCAGATAAACAAGTCCCCACAGGAAAAATCCAATCCCAAAGGTCAAAAGCCCGATGACAAAGCACATGCCAATGATCAGCACGACGTCGATGAACCACGCTAGCAGGCGTTTCAACGTCACATCCTGATAGAACTCGGCCTGAGTGTCCGGGTCCGGCAAACCCCAAAGGCCCGTGCCGTTGGAGTTGCTGCGATGGTCATAAGAATGGGTCATTTGGTTCGAGGATCTCGTTTCGGTCAAAGGGAACCCGGCCCTGATAGGGCCGGGCGGAACAGTAATCTGGGGATCAGCTTACTTCTTTTTACGCTTGGGTTCATCTAGGATTTCGACATCCTCGGCCACGTCTTCGACCTCTTCGTCGATGTCATGCTCGTCGACATGTGACGTGCGGGCGGCTTCGGCGCGTTCGTCCATGAACTGGTCAAACTCGGATTTGTCCTTTGCGGCGCGCAAACGCTCTAGGAAGGCTTCAAATGCTTCCTGTTCGGTCATCAAGCGGCGCAGGGTTTCTGCCTTATAGGCGTCAAAGGCCGAGTTGCCCGAGGTCGCAAATCCGTGGCGGTGCGACATGTGGCGGTCCTGCCAAGCCTGACTGTCATGGTTGCGGCGGTGAGAACAGGATTTCGAAAACATGCGTTTGCTCCAGATCATATAGGCCAAAAGGGCAAGGCCGACGGGCCAGAAGAGGATGAAGCTGACGACCATGGTGGCGATCCAAGCGCCTTTGCCACGTGCGTCCAGCCACGCCTCGGCGCGCGAGAACCAACCGCGGGGGGTGGTGTCGTAATGGGTGGTGTGGGTGGCGGTGTTCATTGCGGTCTCCATCGTTCTGTCTGTGTTACGTTTGAATGTGAATGCCTTTCACATGAGTAAGAGATGGGGACTTAACGGCTGGGTTCAAGGATAAATGTGAAAGTATTTTACATTAATTAATCAGGGTTCTGATAATAAACAAAAAAGCCGCCATATTTGGCGGCTTTTCATTGGCGTATCCGATTGGTTTAGCTGCGCGAGCCGAACCACATGCGGCTGAAAAGACCATCTTTCAGCTTGAACTGATGATAAGCCCAACCCGCGATATGGGCCAGAATGGTAAGCATCAACAGTTTTGACAGGACACCATGGGCCTTACGCGGCACGAGGTGGTCAAAACTTTCAGGCAGAGGTGCGCCTGAACCGAAGAACACAATATCGGGCAGGCCAGCGCCTATGGAAATGCCCATGCCGCTGGCGACCATGAGGAACACTAGAATATAGAGAACCCAATGGGCGGCGCCGCCTGCAAAGTTCAAAAAACCGTTTCCGGTGTCGGCTTTCGGCGGATGAGCGCTGCGCAGGCGCGTGACAAGGCGGGCGATCATCAGAATGCCAACGATAATGCCGATCGACATATGGCCACGCAGGCTGAACATCTTGTCCGGGTGATCGTTGGGTAGGGCTGCAAGGACATTCGAGCCCATGACCAAGGCAATGATGATCATAAGGGCAAGAAGCCAGTGGAGGGCAACGAGGAGGGGGTGATAGCGTTTCATGGCTTTGTTTTTCTCATTAGCTTGTAATAGGTCCAAATTACTTGCAAATGCAAATATTGCAAGTGGAAAGTTGCAACTGCAAGTGTTGTCACCTAATGTATCGACGACTGCCGCAAATAACCTGCTGAGGTGTGACCATGAATAAACCCGACTCTGTTCATCCGACACTGTGCGATCAAGCTCATGTCACGCGCACCACGAGCGCGGGTTGGATGCTGCAGCGGCTGGCGTGCATGAACGAAACCCGAATGCAATCGCGCCTGAAAGCCCATGGGCTGAAGATGGATCACTTCATCGTCCTGATGGCCCTGACCGAAAAGGAAGGTGCCAGCCAAACCGAAATCGGTGAAGGACTTCGACTTGCGGGATATACTGTCTCGCGTGTGCTTGATGCGCTGGAAAAGCAGGGGCTGGTTAAGCGCAAGCAGGATGAACAATCGCGGCGGACGCATCGCGTGTTTCTGACGGACGAGGGGCGGGGGCTAATGCCTTCTATCTTTG
Source organism: Aliiroseovarius sp. S253 (assembly GCF_049800855.1). Taxonomy (NCBI): domain Bacteria; kingdom Pseudomonadati; phylum Pseudomonadota; class Alphaproteobacteria; order Rhodobacterales; family Paracoccaceae; genus Aliiroseovarius; species Aliiroseovarius sp. S253. The sequence goes on from NZ_JBNAFW010000001.1 coordinate 1,084,845, forward strand.
GCATTGTCGGTGAGCAGAACAAAGAACTGTTGGATAAGCTGTCCCTAGAGGATCAGGGTGAATTCCTTCGACTGCTGACCCTTTTGACCAAGGTGACAGGTCCGGGAACCAACTAAGAACTATGTAAAGTCCCCCGGCGCTGCGCCACAGATTCGGATCAGATCGCGGGGCGCGGCGGGAAAAACGTGCCGTGGCGTGCCTGCAGCAGCCCAAACCTCGTCAAACTCCAGTAGGCGCGCGTCGTAAAAGGCGCGGACTGGATTGGTCAACCCGACCGGAGACACGCCGCCAATGGCAAATCCGGTTTCCGCACAGATCAGTTTCGCGTCAGCTTTTCCCAGTGGTTCGCCCGCCAGGGCCGAGGCCTTGGCCGCATCAACTTGATTGCCCCCAGCTGTGAGAAACAACACCACATGGCCCGAGCTTTCTCCGCGAAAGATGATCGACTTGGCAATCTGGTCGATCTCGCAGCCACAGGCCCGTGCGGCATCGGCAGCCGTGCGCGTGCCTTCAGACATCTCGATCACTTGGGCGGCGATGCCAGCGTCTTTCAAAGCGGTCTCGACCCGTTTCAGGCTTTTGGACATGCTGGTTCCTGTCGTCTGCTGGTGGTCTAGCGTGGACTGTAGACATTCATTGGCCACGGGCAAGCTGGTATGAATGGTCGCAACGTGCTTTCCCTTGTTGACCCTCCCCGCCACCCGGCGCAATTTGCGCATATGAGCCAGAACACCTTTGCCGCCCGCATCACCCGCACCCCCATTGCATACGAGGCCGAGCCCGCCGCAGATATCGACACGCTGTTTGCGGATCTCACGCCCGATCTGCGCGAGGTTCTGTCTGGGGCAGCAGGATGCTCGCCTTACTTGAAAGGCTTGATGGAAAAGCAGGCGGACTGGCTGCGCGAAGCGTTGAGCATCGCACCCGAGGACGCCATCCGTGCCGCAATGGACGACATGAACCGCGACAGCGACAGCGCTTTGCGCAAGTCTCTGCGCGTGGCCAAGCAACGCATCGCGCTTCTGACGGGGCTCGCCGATTTGGCTGGGGTGTATCAGCTGGAACAAGTCACCGGCGCACTGACTGATCTTGCAGATTTCGCCACACATACGGCTATGACCTTTCAAGTGGGCAATGAAATCCGGCGCGGCAAGTTGCCGGGGATGACGGAAGATGATGTTGAAATCGCAGGCGGCATGGTCGCGCTGGCCATGGGCAAGATGGGCGCGCACGAGCTGAACTATAGCTCGGACATTGATCTGATCATGCTGTTTGATGACAGCCGGTTCGAGGGCGCGGATTTCCACGAAGCACGCGCCAGCCACGTCCGCGCCACTCGTAAAATGAGCACGATGCTGTCCGAGCTGACCGAGGATGGATATGTCTTCCGCACCGATCTGCGATTGCGCCCAGACCCGTCGGTCACGCCGGTCTGTGTCTCGATGGAGGCTGCGGAACGCTATTACGAAAGCCTTGGACGCACATGGGAGCGCGCAGCCCATATTAAGGCGCGGCCTTGTGGCGGTGATATTGCTGCTGGCGAAGCCTATCTGACGCGCCTACGCCCGTTCATTTGGCGCAAGCATCTGGATTTCGCCGCCATTCAGGACGCGCATGACATGCGCCTGCGCATTCGCGAGCACAAAGGTCTGCATGGCGACATCACGCTGCCCGGCCACGATATGAAATTGGGGCGTGGTGGCATTCGCGAGATCGAGTTCTTCACCCAGACCCGTCAGATCATCGCAGGTGGGCGCGACGAAGGGCTGCGGATGCGCGAAACCGTGCCGGGCTTGGCGGCCTTGGCCGCGAAGGACTGGATTCCCACGGATGTGGCCGAAATCCTGACCCGGCATTATCGCTTCCACCGCGAAGTCGAACATCGTGTGCAGATGTTCCGCGATGCGCAGACTCACAACTTGCCCAAGACGGAAGACGAATTTGATCGTCTCGCCCGAATGATGGGCGAAGGCAACACCGAGGCGCTGAAGACCCGCATTCACGATGCGCTGGCCGAGGTGCACGAGGTTACGGAAGGATTCTTTGCCCCCGACGATTCTTCTGCCGACAGTCGCGAACTGACGGAAAGCGAGGCCGAGATTGTCAGCCGATGGGAGACTTACCCCTGTCTGCGCTCGGCCCGCGCGGTCGAGATCTTCAATCGGTTGAAGCCCGATCTTCTGGCACGTTTGGCTGCTGCGCCACGTCCGCATGATGCGCTAATCCAGTTTGATGGATTTCTGAAGCGTCTCCCGGCTGGGGTGCAGCTCTTCTCGCTCTTTGAAGCAAATCCGACACTCGTCGATCTGATCGTCGACATTGCCGCCACAGCCCCTGCGCTGGCGGCTTATCTGGGCCATAACGCGCAAGTTCTGGACGCGGTGATCGGCGGAGGGTTCTTCGAACCTTGGCCCGGCAGAGAAGAGCTTGAAGCGGATCTAAACGCGCGTTTGGATAAAGCGCCCGATTATGAAGCGAAGCTTGATGGAACGCGCCGCTGGATGAAGGAGTGGCATTTCCGTATTGGCGTCCATTTCCTGCGCGGCCTGATCCATGCACGCGAGGCTGGTGCGCAATATACTGATCTAGCCGATGCGGTCATTCGCGGGCTCTGGCCCGTGGTGGTCGAGAATTTCGCCCTGAAACACGGCACACCGCCGGGGGCAGGGGCTGCGATTATTGGTATGGGATCGCTTGGCGCCCGGTCGTTGTCAGCAACCTCGGATCTGGATCTGATCATCATCTATGATCCGGAAGACCAGGATATGTCGGACGGCCGCCGTGCTCTGGCGACCCGTCCCTATTATGCGCGGCTTACACAGGCCTTCCTGACCGCGTTGTCTGCCCCAATGGCTGAAGGGCGTCTCTATGAAGTCGACATGCGCTTGCGCCCTTCGGGGCGGCAAGGGGCGGTCGCCACTTCGATCGAAAGCTTCAAAGCCTATCAACGCGATGAGGCATGGACATGGGAGCATTTGGCCCTGACCCGCGCGCGGGTGATTGCGGGTCCGGAAGGGCTGTCTAAGGACTATGAAGTCGCGCGGGGCGAGGTTCTGGAATTTGATCGTGATCCTGGCAAGGTGATCGCGGATGTAATCGAGATGCGAAACCGGATTGCGGACGCAAAACAGGCCGGTGGTGCGCTGGATGCCAAACTGGGTGAAGGCCATCTGCAGGATGTCGAACTGGTGGCACAGGCAGCGGCGTTGCTGTCCAATGACACGCCACGCGAGCCGGACCGGCAGATTGCTCAAGGTGTCGCCATTGGATGGTTTTCTGACGGTCAGGGGCGATCCATGGCCCAGTCGCATGACTTAATGTGGCGATTGCAGGCTGCGTCCAAACTGCTGTCAGACGGTCCCTTGGACCTTGAAAATCTGGGGCAGGGCGGGCAAGAACTGCTATTGCGCGAGACCGGGGCAGAGAGTGAGGCCGCCCTGATCGAGGATCTGGAGGAGAAGGCACGGGCCGCAGCCCAAGCCATTGACGAGGTGCTCGCAAACCCGCCCGGGTGACGCCAGCAGGAGGACCACATGACCGACCTTATCAACGCCATCGACCAGCGCGGGTTAATCCGTGACAGCTATGTGATCGAAGGGATCACGCCGGGTGAATGCCGTTCAATCTTTCTGGACTGGGCGCTTTTTGAGGATCACGAGATGCCTCAGCCCGAGCGGATCAAGACGTTGCTTGCGCATTACGGACCCAAGGCACCAGATCACCCAATGACCGACGTATTACGCGCGGCGCTGGAAGACGCTGCACCGCCTAAACGGCGTGGTGGGCGTGCAGGGCGTGTCGGCTGAAGCCATATTTTGGTCTTTAAACGGTCGATGCGGAATCCGGCTTTCTGACCTCCAACGTCCCGAAACTTCAAAATAATACATGACAGCGATGCAGGGGCCGGTCCAGACTGGTCCCAATCAGATATGATTGGGCGCATCGGAGATCCCGATTTTGAACGCCCTGCAGAGTCGAGAGTGGGAGTTTGATGGACGCGATAGCATTTACGACTGAGATGGGGGTCGTACTGGGCCTTCTAGGATTTACAGTATTTCTGTTTGTTTCCGAGATTATTCGAATAGATTTAGCCGCCTTGCTTGTGCTCGTGACCGTCGGCATCCTGAGCTACCTCCCGGGGCTCGAGACGTTGGCCGACGTCAATCACCTGTTTGATGGGTTCGCCTCCAACGCCGTAATTTCAATCATTGCTGTGATGATCGTGGGGGCGGGGCTTGATCGCACCGGGATCATGAACAAGGTCGCCGCAGCCATCCTGAAACACGGCGGCACATCTGAAGCGCGCGTGCTTCCAATTGTGTCTGGGACCGTCGGGTTCATTTCAAGCTTTCTGCAGAACGTCGGAGCGGCGGCTTTGTTCCTGCCGGTGGTCAGCCGGATTTCCGTACGGTCGGGCATTCCACTCAGCCGCCTCCTAATGCCGATGGGGTTCTGTGCAATCCTTGGGGGGACAATGACCATGGTCGGATCGTCGCCTCTGATTTTGTTAAATGACCTGATCCTGACCGCCAATGAAGGCCTGCCCGACAATCTGAAGATGGAACCTTTCGGGCTGTTTTCCGTTGCGCCCATCGGGGCTGCATTGATTGCGACGGGGATCTTGTACTTTCTGGTGCTTGGGCGCTGGGTGCTTCCGGTTTCGTCTGATCCGCTCGAACCAAGCTCGGGACAGGGAACGACCGAGTATCTTGAGCGCGTCTATGGGCTTCACGCGCAGGTCTTCGAAGTGGATGTGCCTGCTGACAGCCCTCTGGTCGGGCAGATCCTTGCCGACATCAACAACGAGAATAACATCTATATCATCTCGACCTTTTATCGCGGTAAAGCGTCGATGATCCAGATTTTGACCGCTGAGATTGCCGCCCCGTGCCGGTTGGCCATCATTGGCAGTGATCAGGCGGCTCACGATTTTGCAGAACGGTACAAGCTGACGGTTCGTCCAGATCTGGATGTATTTGTCGAAGAGTTCGCCCCGACCAATGCCGGTGTCGCCGAGCTGGTTATCCCGCCGGATTCCAAACTGATCGGCAAAAGCCCTCGGGACATTTTGTTGCGGAAAACCTATGGGCTGGGGCTTATGGCTATTCATCGCGGGGAAGAGACGCTGAGCCATGTGAAGACAGAAGACCATGAAGCAACCCAGATCGGTCTGGTCCAATTTCAGGCGGGCGACATGTTGGTGGCGCATACGCGTTGGGATAACCTGACAAGGCTGAAGCGTGATCGGGATTTCATCGTGGTGACCGCCGACTTCCCTCAAGAAGAGCTTCGGCCTCACAAGGTCAGCTGGGCGCTGTTTTTCTTCCTGATCTCGTTGTCGCTGATCCTGTTCACCGACGTGCGCCTGTCACTGTGTCTTTTGACCGGAGCTGTGGGGATGATCCTGACGCGGGTGCTTAGCATTGACGAGGCCTATCACGCAGTCGGGTGGAACACCGTATTTCTGTTGGCCAGCCTGATCCCGTTGGGGCAGGCGGTGCAGAACACCGGGACGGCAGAGTGGATTGCTCAACAGATTCTGATGGTGCTGGACGGGTGGCCGATCTGGTCACTTCAGGCCGGGATAGCCATTTTGGCGACGGTATTTTCTTTGGTCATGTCCAATGTTGGGGCGACAGTTCTGCTGGTGCCTTTATCCGTCTCTATCGCGGTGGCGGCCGGTGCAAATCCTGCGGTTTTCGCGCTGACCGTTGCGATCTCGACCTCAAATTCCTTCATCATCCCGACCCATCAGGTGAATGCCCTGATTATGGGGCCTGCGGGGTATAAGGTGATGGACTTCGTGAAAAGCGGGGGGATCATGACGATCCTGTTCTTGATCGTCTCGATGGTGATGTTGAACATCGTTTTCTAAGGGAAGCGCCGCATGGCGACGCTTCTTTCCTACGCTTAACCCAGTTCGTCTTTCGGCCGCATCATCAGCCAGATCAGCGAGGCGCCAGCCAGCGCAAGGAAGGGCACCATGGCGATGTTTACGGCGCTCCAGCCTTCGACAGCGCTGCCGCCCGAGCAGTTCATCAACCCGCCCGAGGCCAACGAGGCCACGGTCACACAGCCGAAGACGATCATGTCGTTCATGCCTTGAACGCGGCCGCGTTCCTCGGGGGCATGGGCGCCTGCCAGCATTGACGTTGCGCCGATGAAGCCGAAGTTCCAGCCTACGCCCAGCAGGATCAGCGCGATAAAGAAGTTCTCAAGCTCGACCCCTTGCAGGGCGACGATACCGGCGAGCCCAAGAATTGCTAGACCAGCAGCAATGACCATACGCGTGCCAAAACGGGCAATCAGATGGCCGGTAAAGAAACTGGGGACAAACATGGCCAGCACGTGGGCCGTTACCACATTGCCTGCCATATCGGTTTCAAACCCGCAGCCCACGACCGCCAACGGGGTCGAGGTCATGACAAGGTTCATTAGCGCGTAAGATACCATGCCGCAAATGATCGCCACGGCAATCACTGGGTCACGCAAAAGCTCCATCCGGGTACGACCCTTGGGCGCGTCCGCGTGCGGTTTTTCGGGCTTGGGAATGTCCAGCCCCAGAAACAGAAGGGATCCCAGAAGGTTGATCACAATGATCGTCAGATAGGCTCCTAGGAAGGGCACGACCATCGCGTCATTGGTCAAGTTGAACAGTTGAGGCCCGATGATGGCGGACGCCAAGCCGCCTGCCATAACGTAGGAAATTGCTTTGGGCCGGAACGCAGCCGAGGCGGTGTCGGTGGCCGCAAAGCGATAGAACCCTTGCGCCGATTGATACAGGCCCATGAAGAAGGAGCCGATCAGGAAAATCGTGAAGTCGGATTGCATCAAGCCATATGCGCTGATCGCAGCACCAACCGAGCCGCCGAGCGTGCCCAGCCAGAACCCGATCCGACGCCCGAAGGTCTGCATGACCCAAGCTACGGGATTGGCAAAGATCATCGAGCCGCCCACCATCAAGGAAATCGGCAGGGTCGCCCAGCAGGGATTTGACGCCAGTGATTGCCCGGCCAGACCGGCCATCGTGAAAATCATCGGCATCTGCGCACCCAAAATGGCCTGCGCAAGCACAAGGATGGTCACATTACGCTTGGCGCGCGCGTCGTCGGCAGGTGTCAGGGTCGCATCGGTCATGCGCATATGCGTATCCATGCATGCGGGCTTTGACCAGAGCGAAATTGTACCCCTGAATGTGGGCGGTTGTCGCAGTCAGACTCGATCAATCAGGTGGGCGAAGCTGCCGGACACATGGCCCTCGATCAGCCCCAACGGGGCCAGGGCGCGACCTTCGGCGTCTGTGGCATCAAACAGAGGCGCGCCTTCGGCCAGAAGCGTCGTGGCGTAGTGGAACTCGTGCGCATTCCAGCGCCCGGCGAAGGGACCTTGGTCTGCATGCAGTGACCGGTAGCCAAGGTGAAGCTTGCGCTTGGCAAAACTGGTCTCCAGTCCCAGAAGCCCCAGCATTTCATGGCGATCGCCGTTCTTGTCGGTAATCGCGCGGCCAAGGGTCATATAGCCACCGCACTCGCCATAGATCGGGCAGGTGGCGAACTGCATGCCGTGTTTGAAGGTCTGCGCCGCCGCCAGCTTTCCCGCATGAAGTTCGGGATACCCGCCGGGAAGAAAGATGAAATCAGCGTCCGGGGCAGGTGCCTCGTCTGCAAGTGGCGAGAAGGGCAGAACCTCGGCCCCGGCGGCGCGCCAGTCCGACAGGATATGTGGATAGGCAAAGGCAAACGCTTTGTCGGAAGCGACTGCGATCCGTTGTCCTGGAGGTGTCAGGTGGGTTGCTGCGCCCGGTGCATCCGATGCGTAGCCGGCCAAGGCCACCAGCGCGTCAAGATCAATCGCGGCTTCAACCACATCCGCGACACGGTCCAGATAGGCCTGCAGATCAGGATGCTCTTCGGCCTGAACCAAACCCAAGTGACGCGAGGGATGCTCCAGCCCCGCCTGACGATAAACGGCCCCCAGAACTGGGATCAGGCTATCTTGTAGGCTGGCGCGCAGCATCGCTTCGTGCCGTGGGCTGCCCACGTGGTTCAGGATGACGCCCGCAACGCGCACTTCTGGATCGTGTTGGGCGAAGCCGTTGACCAAGGGCGCGACCGAATGCGCAAGACGCGCGCAATCGACCACTAGAACGACAGGAAGTCCGAAAGTACGTGCCAGATCTGCGGTTGCGCCACGCCCTTCCGGCGGCGCGCCGTCAAACAGGCCCATCGCCCCTTCGATCAGCAAAAGCTCCGCCCCGGAACGCGCCAGATCATGCAAACGCGCTGGCCCCATGGCCCAAGCGTCCAAATTGGGGCATTCGCGCCCACAGGCGGCGGCGTGAAACCGGGGATCAATATAGTCCGGGCCGGATTTCGCGCCGCTGACATCCACGCCACGACGCGATAGCGCGCGTAGCAGTCCAAGGGTCAGGGTGGTCTTGCCGCTGCCCGACGACGGCGCAGACAGGATCAAGCCGGTTGGCGACGACATCAGCGATCCTCGGCTGGACGGCCACGGCCCAGTGGGTCTGTGTCGCGGGGTTCCAGACCTGCGGCCAGCGCTTGCCAGTCCAAGGCCTGTCGCATCAAGACAGCACGTCCCACGCAGATGATCGCAGGGGCACCAATGCCTTCGCGGTCTGCATCTTCGACGCAGGTGCCAAGCGTGGTTTCCAGCACGCGCTGATCCGGTGTCGTCGCGTTCATGGTGATTGCGACGGGCTCGTCTTCCGGGCGGCCTGCGGCGATTAGCTCGTACCGGATACGGTCTAGATGCTTCATACCCATATAAATAACAATGACTTGCGATCCGCGGGCGATCGCGGACCAGTTTAAGGAACCGGTGGCGTTACCAGACTGGTCGTGGCCGGTGACGAAGGTCACGGATTGGTTCACATCACGATGAGTGACCGGGATGCCGGCATAGGCCAGCCCGCCGATTCCGGCAGAGATGCCTGGAATGATGCGAATGGGGACTCCGTGTTGAACAAGCGTCTGGCCTTCTTCACCGCCGCGCCCAAACACAAACGGATCGCCGCCCTTCAGGCGCAATACTCGTTTACCCTCGCGGGCCAGATCCACCAGCCTTAGCGAGATGTCGCGCTGCTTGGCCGAGGGCTTGCCCCCGCGCTTACCAGCATAGATCACTTCAGCTTCGGGGCGCGCCCAGCTGAGGATTTCGGGCGAGACCAGCGCGTCATGCACGATCACATCCGCCTGCATCAATGCATTCACCGCGTGAATGGTCAGAAGGCCGGGATCTCCGGGTCCAGCACCGCACAGCCAGACCCAGCCGGGTTCCAGCGTGGGCCAGTCATGGCCGGGCAAAACAGGGACGGTATATGCATGCGAGTCAGTCATGCGCCCCTTATGCACCTGTTGGTCGTCCGCGAAAAGCGTAACTGCGACCTCACAGAACGGATTGGCGGCGCGGATTTGCGCGCCTATAGTCGTTGGAATGGAAAAGACTGACCCTCAGAAACTGCGCCGCGGCTGGACCACTGGCGCCTGTGCAACTGCCGCTGTGAAGGCGGCGTTGGATGCGTTGTGGGGGCAGGGTGCGCCTGCCCGTGTGACGATCACCTTGCCGCGTGGGGAAACCCCGGATTTTCTGATCTACGACCTGATTTCGGGGGATAACTGGGCGGAAGCAGCGATTGTGAAGGACGCGGGCGACGACCCTGATGTAACCCACGGCGCGGTAATCCGGGCGCGTGTGGCGCCCGCCAAGCCGGGACAGGGCGTGTTCTTTGTGGCCGGAGAAGGCGTGGGTACGGTGACAAAACCCGGCCTGCCGATTCCTGTCGGCCAGCCTGCGATCAACCCTGTGCCGCGCCAGATGATTAAAGGCGTCGTGCACGAAGCTGCTGCGAGCTACGACCAAGCTGCTGACGTAATCGTAACCATCTCGGTCGAAGATGGGGCGGCGCTGGCGGAAAAGACATGGAACCCGCGGCTTGGCATCAAGGGCGGGCTGTCGATACTGGGAACCACAGGTATTGTGCGACCATTCTCTTGTTCGGCGTGGATCGCTTCGATCCACCGGGGCATTGATGTGGCGCGGGCAGAGGGACTGCCCCATGTTGCAGGCTGCACGGGGGCGACCTCGGAAAAGGTGGTGCAGGAGCTTTTTAGCCTATCTGACGGTGCTATGATCGACATGGGCGATTTCGCGGGTGGAATGTTGAAATATCTGGCACGCAACCCAATTGACCGTGTGACCATCGGGGGCGGCATTGGCAAGCTGACAAAGCTGGCACAGGGCGCACGGGATTTGCATTCAGGCCGCAGTCAGGTGGATTTTGATGTGCTGGCAGAATGGCTGAGTGATCCCGAGGTTGTTGACATGAACACATCTCTGCAAGCCTTTGAGAAGCATGGAGAAGTAATGTCTTCCATGATTGCTGACAAGGCGCGGGAACAGGCAATCCAAATCCTGCGTGGCGCGCCGATTTCCGTGGATATTGTCGTCATCGACCGAAAGGGCGAGATCATCGCGCAAGCCCTGTGAAGATCCTTCTTTTGGCGGGAACCGGTGAAGCGCGCGTTTTGGCGAAGCTCTTGGCGGGTCAGGGGCAAGATGTGCTGGCGTCCTTGGCTGGTGTGACATGCACGCCCTTGGCTTATCCGGTGCCGACCCGCGTGGGCGGCTTTGGCGGCGAGGCCGCGCAGCGTGCTTTCATGATTGACCAAGATTTTGATGCGGTGGTGGATGCAACGCATCCCTTTGCGGCGCAGATTTCAGAGCGTAGTCAGAGAATTAGTAAAGAACTTACAATGCCTTATACTCGACTGTTAAGGCGCGAGTGGCGCGCGGAAGAGGGCGATAATTGGCAGTTGATCGACATGCCGGACGAAGCGTCATCACGCATTCCACCCGGAGCGCGGGTGCTTTTGGCGACAGGAGCGGTCTCAGTCTCGGAATGGGCGGGGCTGGCCGATTCCCGCACGCTTTTCTGCCGCCGCGTGGACGAGACTGACCAGCATTTTCCCTTTGAGGGCGGCTGGATTGTCGGACGCCCACCGTTCTCGCTGGAAGAGGAGCTGGACACGCTGCGCAATCATCGTATCACCCATCTGGTCAGCAAAAACGCTGGCGGGCCGACCGGTGCCAAGTTGTTAGCAGCGCGCCAGTTGGGGCTGCCGGTGGTGATGCTAAACCGGCCCGCACTTCCTGATTGTGATCGTGTGGAGACCCCGGAAGAGGCGTTGGCATGGCTGACCATTCTAAAAGCCTGATCCAAGGGCAGGGCTGTCTACAACGCGAGGCGCGCGCGCTTTGCGTGATCGAGCCGCGTTTTCGACCCATTTTCGATCAGTTGGACGAGATCCCACTGCGCCTGCGCCCGGATGGGTTCGCAGCGCTGATGTTTGCCATCGTGGGGCAGCAGGTCTCGACCGCATCTGCCGCGGCGATTTGGGGCAGGGTGCAAGAGGCCGGGTTCGAGGATCCCGAAACCGTCGGCCGTGCCAGCGATCAGGCCTTGGCGGATGTGGGTTTGTCACGCCCGAAAATCCGCTATGCCAAGGCCTTGGCTGAGGCTGGGATTGATTATCCAGCGCTGCATGAACAGCCAACGGATCAGGTGATCAAAACCCTGACTGCCGTGACGGGCATTGGAATGTGGACGGCCGAGATTTATGCGCTGTTCGCGCTGGCCCGCGCGGATGTATTTCCAGCGGGTGATTTGGCCCTGCAAGAGGCCGCAAAACGGCTGTTTGACCTGCCCGAGCGGCCCAAAGAAAAGGCCATGCGCATCATGGCGCAGGACTGGTCGCCCAACAGGGGCGTTGCGGCGCGGTTGCTCTGGGCCTATTACCGCATGGAAACAGAACGCGAAGGGATAGGCGAATGACCCGCATCTTGGAAAGCAAACGGCGCGAAGCGGCCTCGGGCACCACGAAATCGGTGGTGGTGTTTTTGCACGGCTATGGCGCGGATGGCGCGGATTTGCTGGGGCTGGCCGATCCCTTGTCGGAACACATGCCCGACACGACCTTTATCGCCCCCGACGCGCCTGAGAAATGCTTGGGCAATCCGATGGGATACCAGTGGTTCCCGATCCCTTGGCTGGACGGATCGTCGGAAGAAGACAGCATGCGCGGCGTCGAAATGGCCACCGCTGACATCAACGCCTTCCTTGATCAGGTGCTGGAAGATGAAGGCATCGAGCCCTCGCAACTGATCGTTTTTGGCTTCTCGCAAGGCACGATGATGAGCCTTCGCGTGTTGCCCCGCCGGGATGAACCGATTGCTGGCTTGGTGGCGTTTTCCGGCCGGATGCTGGAGCCCGATCAGTTCGCCGAAAACGTGGTGTCGAAGCTGCCGATCCTGCTGGTGCATGGCGATCAAGACGACATGGTGCCTCCGGGTCATTTCAGCGAAAGCGGTGAAGTGCTGCAAGCTGCTGGGTTTGAGACCTATGGCTTCATCATGAAAGGCACGGGGCATGGGATCGCGATGGATGGCCTGTCCGTGGCGCTCAGCTTCATGCTGGACAATCTGGGGATGACCCCAGCAAAGGCCGCCAACTGATCACATCTGGCCCGCCGCCTGTCACATCCCTGAGATAATCCGATGATATCCCGCTGATGACCCCATATGTTGGGGTTGTCAGGTTGTTCTATCAATATATAGTCAACCTATAAGCATGGGGCGGGTGTCCCGCCCCGACAACCGATTGAGGATGTAGACGGGCGAGGATTGGATGCGTCATGGATGGAGACTTCAGGACTGATTTTGTACGTGAAGGCGGGGGCGTCAAACAGCACTCGGCTTTGGTGTTAAACGCGGATTTCAGGCCTTTGTCCTATTATCCGCTGTCCCTGTGGCCTTGGCAGGAAGCTGTGAAGGCGGCGGTGCTGGACCGGGTCAACATATTGGCTGAATATGACGAGGTGGTCAGAAGCCCGTCAATCGAGCTGAAGATCCCCTCGGTTGTGGTTCTGAAAGACTATGTGAAACCTCAAAAGCGCGTGGCCTTCACGCGCTTTAATTTATTTCTAAGGGACGAATTTTGCTGCCAGTATTGCGGCGCGAAGGGGGATCTAACCTTTGATCACGTGGTGCCGCGTGCTTCAGGGGGAGTGACCAGTTGGGAGAACGTGGTGGCGGCCTGTCAGCGGTGCAACTTACGTAAGGGCTCGAAACCCTTGCGGCATTCAGGGCTGTCTCTGCGCAAGCCCGCGCGTCAACCAACAGCAGAAGAGCTGCGCAATGTCGGGCGTAAGTTCCCGCCCGGCCACTTGCACGCCAGTTGGATGGACTTTCTGTACTGGGATACGGAACTCGACGCCTGAACTGTCGGATTTCGCATGACGGCGCGGGGCTGACCCGCTAGCGTCCTTGCAAACAGCAGGGAGGCCACAATGTCAGATCCGTTTTTCACCCCCGTTTCAGGTTTCGATCTGCCGCGTTTCGCGGGCGTGCCGACCTTCATGCGGTTGCCCCATGTAGACTTTGACCACCCTCGGTTTTCAGACGTACAGGTCGGATTGATCGGTGCGCCTTGGGATGGCGGTACGACAAACCGCCCGGGGCCGCGTCACGGCCCGCGCCAGCTGCGCGATATGTCCACGATGATCCGTGCGCAAAACGGGGCGACGGGCGTGCGTCCATTCGAGGCGCTGAAATGCGCGGACCTTGGAGATGTTGCCCCGAACCCGGCAGATGTTATGGATAGCCTGAAGCGGATGGAGGCGTTCTATGCCCGTGTTCACGCTGCTGGCATCCGTCCCCTTACGGGGGGCGGAGATCACCTGTGCACCCTTCCGATTCTGCGTGCACTGGCCAAGGACGGACCGGTTGGCATGGTGCATTTCGACAGCCATACGGACCTATTCCATTCGTATTTCGACGGCACCATGTACACCCACGGCACGCCCTTCCGTCGTGCGGTTGAGGAAGGTCTGCTGGACCCGAAACGTGTGGTTATGATCGGCATCCGTGGTACAGCCTATGACGATGAAGATCGCGACTTTGCTGACAGTGTGGGCATCCGGGTGATTCCCATCGAAGACTTCCATGCCCGCGGTGTTGACGACGTTATGGCCGAAGCCCGAGAAATCGCCGGTCAAGGCGCGACCTATGTTAGCTATGACATTGATTTCGTTGATCCCGCCTATGCTCCAGGAACGGGTACGCCCGAGGTGGGCGGACCGAATTCCTATCAGGCGCTTCAGGTCGTGCGTGCTTTGCAGGGTTTGAACATCGTCGGCGCTGATTTGGTTGAGGTGTCGCCCCCCTTTGATCCCAGCGGCGCGACCGCATATCTGGGTGCATCGATCATGTTCGAACTTCTATGCGTTATGGCGGGGCAGGGCTGATCCCTGACCGTCATTTACTTGTGACCCGCCACAAGGATGCTAGACTTGAGCGAATGAAGCGGTTAGAAGGCCGTTGAGTAGAATAGTTAGCGCTAACATATCTGGAGTTACCAATGGTCTCGCGTGTCATTCCTGTCGATCCTTTTGATCTGGTGATTTTTGGGGGTACAGGGGACCTTTCGCGTCGCAAAATTTTGCCCGGTCTGTATCGGCGGTTCCGAGACGGTCAGATGCCCGAAGGGGCGCGCATCATCGGTGCCGCACGCAGTGATTTGGACGACGAGGGCTTTCGCGATTTCGTGGAAGAGGCCGTGCGCAGCTTTGTGTCCAAGCGCAAATGCGACCCGGACACGCTGTCCGCGTTTCGCGAAACGCTGTTCTATGTGCAGGTGGATGCTCTGGGCGACGATGGCTGGGCAGAATTGAAGGCAAAGAGCCATCCGGATCGAGTGCAGGCGTTCTATTTCTCGGTCGGGCCGAGTCTGTTTGGACCGATTGCTGAACGCCTTCATACCAAAGGTATCGCGGGGCCACAGGCGCGGATCGTGGTTGAAAAGCCCTTTGGACATGACATTGAAACGGCCCGTGCTTTGAACGCCACCTTGGCCGAGCATTTCGACGAAAGCCAGATCTACCGCATTGACCACTATCTTGGAAAAGAAACCGTGCAGAATTTGATGGCGCTGCGGTTTGGCAATATGCTGTTCGAGCCGCTTTGGAATGCCCAGTACGTGGACCATATCCAAATCACTGTCGCCGAGACCGTCGGGGTTGAGGGGCGCGGCGGATACTATGATAAATCGGGCGCGATGCGCGACATGGTTCAAAACCACCTGATGCAGCTTCTTTGCCTGACCGCGATGGAGCCGCCCTCGAAATTCGATTCGGATGCGGTGCGCGATGAAAAGCTGAAAATTATCCGTGCGCTCGATCCGGTGGCCCCTGAAGACTTGGTGCGCGGGCAATATGCGGGCGAAGACGATACCGCGTCGTATCTGGTTGATGCGGAAACCGACAAAAGCGACACGGAGAGCTTTGTGGCCATGAAGCTGCACATCTCGAACTGGCGTTGGAACGGCACACCTTTCTATCTACGCACCGGCAAACGCCTGAAGGCGCGGATGTCCGAGATCGTCGTGCGCTTCAAAGAGCCGCCCCATTCCATTTTCGAAGCTGATACGGGCCAATCCGCCAACGAGCTTTCCATTCGACTGCAGCCCAACGAAGGCATGGACCTGAAAGTTACGATCAAAGAGCCGGGGCCGGGCGGAATGCGCCTGATCGACGTGCCATTGGATATGACCTTTGCCGAGGCTTTGGGTGAGGAGATCGCAGATTCTCCTGATGCTTATGAACGCCTGATCATGGATGTGATCCGCGGCAACCAGACGCTGTTCATGCGCGGAGATGAGGTCGAAGCCGCCTGGGCCTGGACTGACCCGATCATTGAAGACTGGGAACATCGTCGGGACAAGCCAATCAGCTATGACCCGTTCTCGACCGGGCCGGAAGAGGCGCTTATGCTGCTTCACAAGGATGGCCGCCGCTGGAGGGAGATTCGCGAATGAATCTTGTAGAATACCCCGATCGAGACATGATGATGTTGGATCTGGCCGATGTGCTGGCCTCCGAGCTGACCTCAATGTTGGATCACGAAGACCGGGCATCTCTGGCAGTGCCCGGAGGCACAACGCCGGGGCCGGTTTTCGATGCGCTCAGCGCTGTGGATCTGGATTGGGCGCGAGTGGATGTTCTGCTGACGGACGAACGCTGGGTGCCGGAAGACAGTCCGCGTTCGAACACGGCGCTTTTGCGCAAACGCCTGTTGGTTGGGCCAGCGGCCAAGGCCAATCTAGTGCCGCTCTATGCAGACAATCCGCGCCCCGAGGATGCCTTGCCCGCGCTGTCGCGTGGGATTGAGGCAATCACTCCAATCTCGGTTTTGTTGTTGGGTATGGGCGAAGATATGCACACGGCCAGCCTGTTTCCGGGTGCCGATCATCTGGATGAAGCACTGTCCCGCCACGCACCGCCTTTGTTGCCAATGCGTGCACCGGGCGCGGATGAACCTCGTGTGACGTTGACCGCCCCCATTTTGAACGGGGCAATGTCGAAGCACCTGCTGATCCTTGGCGACGCGAAGCGTGCTGCGCTTGATAAAGCGATGGCCGAGAAACACACCCGTCTTGCGCCGGTAAAGGCCGTGATGTCGGATATGACCGTACATTGGGCGGAATAAACGCGGGCGAACGCCAAGCCCCTGGGGAAGATTATGAGTATTGAAACGCTGATTGCCCATTATGGCAAACTGACCGAAACGCCTATTCAGGACTTGTTCGACGCTGACCCAAATCGGGCAGCGCGTTACAGCTCTGAGGGTGCCGGTTTGTTCTTTGACTGGTCGAAAACGGGTCTGGATGATCAGGCCGTTGATTTGCTTTTGTCCTTTGCCGACGAAGCAAAGGTGGCAGCTTGGCGCGATCAGATGTTTCGAGGCAGCAAGATTAACCTGACCGAAGATCGTGCAGTGCTGCACACAGCCCTGCGTGCAGGGCCCGAGACCGAGGTGCACCTGGATGGCGAGGACGTCATGCCGGGTGTTCACGACACACTTGCGCGGATGCGGGATTTTGCGACGCGTTTGCGCTCGGGACAGATCCGTGCGCCGGGGGGCGGTCGCTTCCGAGATGTGGTGAATATCGGTATTGGCGGATCGGATCTTGGCCCAGCTATGGCCACTCAAGCGCTTTCGCCTTATCACGACGGGCCGCGCGTGCATTTTGTGTCCAATGTGGACGGGGCACAGATTGCGGATGTTCTGGGTGCGCTCAATCCGGCGGAAACGCTGATCTTGGTGGCCTCGAAAACTTTCACAACCATTGAAACCATGACCAACGCCACGACGGCGCGCGATTGGTTATTGCGTGATGTACCTGCCGATGTCGTTGGTCTGCATTTCGCGGCTCTGTCGTCGAACTTGGAAAAGACAGGGGAATGGGGCATCGCTGCCGAGCGGGTCTTTGGTTTCGAAGACTGGGTCGGTGGGCGCTATTCGATGTGGGGGCCCATCGGTCTGTCGCTGATGATCGCGATCGGAGCAGATAGGTTTGAACAGATGCTGGGCGGTGCCCGCGCGATGGACGCGCATTTCCAAACGGCCGAAGGCCGTGCGAACATGCCGCTCATGCTGGCTTTGGTCGGGTTTTGGCATCGTCAGGTTTGTGGATATACGACCCGCGCAGTGCTTCCGTATGAACAGCGGCTAGCGCGACTGCCCGCCTATCTTCAACAGCTCGAGATGGAGAGTAACGGCAAGCGCGTCGCGTTGGACGGCACGATGCTGGATCTTCCGTCCGGCCCGGTGGTCTGGGGCGAGCCGGGAACAAACGGTCAGCATGCGTTTTATCAGCTGATCCATCAGGGCACGGATATCATTCCGTGCGAGTTCATGGTCGGGGCAGTGGGGCACGAGCGCGATCTGGTGCATCAGCATCAGCTTTTGGTCGCCAATTGCCTTGCTCAGTCGCAGGCCCTGATGTTGGGCCGCAGCCTGTCAGAAGCGCGCGAGATGATGCACGCGAAGGGGTTTGAAGGGGACGAGTTGGAGCGCCAAGCGGCCCACCGTGTCTTCCCCGGAAACCGCCCATCCACCACCTTGGTCTATCCCAAGCTGACACCCGAAACGTTGGGGGCGATCATCGCCCTCTACGAGCACCGCGTTTTTGTGGAAGGGGTGCTTCTTGGCATCAACTCGTTTGATCAATGGGGGGTAGAGCTTGGCAAGGAACTTGCCGTTGCGCTTGCGCCGGTCTTGCGGGGGGAAGCATCGGCCGATGGGCTGGACGGATCCACTCAGTCTCTTATTGAGAGATTGGATCAGTTAAGTGATGTAAGATCCTGATTAATAGTAGTAATCAGGCAGCGTTCACCGTTCCGCCGGAATGCGCCAACAGGTGAATGGCATCATAGACTTGGCTGCGAATGGGGCCAGCCTCCATCAGCACTTCGTGTTCACACCCCTGCATCAGTTTCAGCTGGCCGTTATGCCAGCGCCCCATCACATCGTGGATCGGGTCCGTTTCAACAATGCGCTCCTGAGTTCCCAAAAACGTAATGCATGACGTGCGCGGCGTAGCCAGTTTCATCAGGTCCGTGGTTTCGCGAAGTGCGGCATAGAGCCAGCCAGCCGTTGGTCCCCCAAGCGTCAGTTCGGGGCGAGAACTGGCCTGAAGCTGCATCAGCGCGTACATCTCGGGGTCGGTGGTCAGCATGTTGTCTTCGAACGGCTGGATGTCGACATAGGTCTTGCGTGCCGTGCCGGGGGTCAGCATCAGTTTCCAAGGTGTCTGGTGCAGGGCCCAAGAGATGCCCCATGCGATGGGACGCAATGCCGAAGCGATGGTGATGCCCCACATGGGCGCGCTGAAACACGCGCCTTTAACGTCCAGCCCTTCTTGCAGCGACCGCAGGCCTATACAGCCACCCATGGAATGCCCCAGAAGGATCAAAGGGCGGGGCAGGTCCAGTTCTTCAGCCAGCGCCATCATGGCGGCGACATCCAACTGATACTCTGAGAAGTGCCCGACATGGCCTAGAAGCCGATCTTGGTCGGCGCGGTCCGACAGGCCCTGTCCCCTCCAGTCAATGCTGAGGGTCGAAAAACCTCGTTCCGCCAACTCAGCAGCGATCAGGCCGTATTTTTCAATATATTCCGTGCGCCCAGGAAACAGCAGGACGGTGCCGGCGTTGCCGACGCCTTGTGCTGCGGGCCAAAGCCCCAGACGGATCCGTACTCCGTCCGAGGTGTTACGCCAGAAAGCCCGGCCATTGGCCGGGCCTTGCGCGATATCGTCGAACAAAGGGGCGTCAGAATGTTCCATGCCACGTGTCCTAATCGTTACTTTGGGGGAACCCAACAGGTGGTCAGGCCAGCACAGCACCCAACTGCATGGCAAGGCCCATGTTGCCGTCTACGGCCAGTTTACCAGTCATGAAGGCGGTGGTCGGGTTCAGTTCGCCCGACATCATGTCTTGGAAAACGTCGGCATCCGCAGTCAGGGTCACGTCAGCCTCGTCATCGCCAGCACGTACGCCGTCAGCGTCGATGATAATACCACCTTCGCCATTGATAACGAACTTGGCGGTGCCGCCGTCAAATCCGCCGCCTACTTTATCGCTCAGAGCGGCCACAGCCGTGTTGATCACATCGCTCAATTCTATTCCTCCGAAAATGGCCCGTTGGGCATGGATGTCCTGATCATGCTAGATCAAAGTTTCCGTGCGCGTAAACCTGTTTTCGGGCGCCCGACGCAAGGGAACTTACCATAATTGTTACTCCCATTGCGGGATACACGCGAAAGTCACTGTGCCCGAAGCGTTTTGCACGCTAACATTCCTTATGCGCATGTTTTCGCTGATCTTGATGTTTGTGGTTTTGGTGGGGGGGATCCCAGCATCTTCTGCGCTTGCTCAAGATCGGCAGCAGCAGTTGGACAACCTGTTTTCACAGCTGCAAGCCGCGGATGACAGCAACTGGCAAGCTTTGGAGAACGAGATATGGGAACTTTGGTCCCGATCCGGCTCGGACGCGATGGATTTTCTGTTGCAGCGTGGTCAGAACGCGCTTGAGAACGGAGATCTGGAGCGCGCAATTGCCCATCTCAGCGCGTTGACGGATCATGCGCCCGGTTTTGCCGAAGGGTGGAACGCGCGCGCCACAGCATTCTATCTGTCTGGCGAACTAGGGCTTTCCCTGAATGACATCGCGCAAACCCTGTCGTTTGAACCGCGCCATTTCGGAGCGTTGACGGGGCTAGGCTTGATCCTGGAAGAGCTGGGAAATGAAACCCGTGCACTCGAAGCTTATCGGCACGCCCTTGCTATACATCCGCACAGTGACGACATAAAAGGCGCCGTGGCCCGTTTGGAACAGAAACGGGCAAAGGATATTTGACCGCCTGACATCGGGGCGGTGGCGTCGAAAGGGCAGAACATGGTTTCCGACAGCGCGCGAGGTGGCCCGCGGATCACTGCCGTTCTGGGTCCGACAAACACCGGCAAAACGCATTATGCGCTTGAGCGGATGCTGGGCTATCGCACAGGCGTCATTGGCCTGCCTCTGCGCCTTTTGGCGCGCGAGGTTTATGACAAGCTGGTAAGCCTTCGCGGCCCCAATGCGGTGGCGCTTGTCACAGGCGAGGAACGCATTGTTCCCGACCGCGCCCAATACTGGGTTGCCACGGTCGAGGCCATGCCGTTGGGGCTTGGGGCCGAATTCGTTGCCATCGATGAAATCCAGCTATGCACGGATGCCGAGCGGGGGCATGTCTTCACGGATCGCCTTCTGCACATGCGCGGCACGCAGGAAACCTTGTTTCTAGGGGCCGATACGATGCGGCCTGTGATTGCCGGGCTGATCCCTGATGTACAATTCCTGCACCGTGAACGGTTTTCCGAGCTGATCCATTCTGGGTCCAAGAAACTCAGCCGGATGCCAGGACGGTCGGCGATCGTCGGGTTCTCGGTCGACAACCTGTATGCCATTGCAGAACTGATGCGCCGCCAGAAAGGGGGCGTGGCCGTGGTGATGGGCGCACTCAGCCCTCGTACGCGAAATGCGCAGGTCGAAATGTATCAGAACGGAGACGTCGACTATCTGGTCGCCACCGACGCCATCGGTATGGGGCTGAACCTTGATATCGACCACGTGGCGTTTTCGGCCCTGACTAAGTTTGACGGCCACCGGATGCGGCCGCTTCTGCCCAGCGAGCTGGCGCAGATCGCGGGCCGGGCAGGGCGACATATGAACCACGGCTCGTTCGGAGTGACGGGCGAGGCGCCGCTGCTGTCTGACGAGGTCGCGGATGCAATCTGTTCGCACCAATTTGCGCCCGACAAGAAAGTCTTCTGGCGGAACCGAGATCTGTCCTTTGGCACGATACCGGCGTTGATCCGCTCGCTTGAAGCGCCGACCGGCAACGATTGGCTGACCCGTGGACGCGATGCGGATGACGTTATGGCGCTGAAGCTTCTGGCCAAAGATGCCGAAGTGACCGCGCGGGCGACCGATGGGCGCTCGGTCTCGCTGTTGTGGGAACTGTGCCAACTGCCAGATTTCCGGGGCATCAGCCACGGCGAACATGCGGGGCTGATCACGCAGCTTTTCAACGACATTCACCAACATGGCAGGGTCAAGCGCGACTGGTTCGCGCGACAGGTCAAGCGCATTGACCGCACCGATGGGGACATTGATGCGCTGTCGAAACGCTTGGCCTTTATCCGCACGTGGACCTATGTGGCGCAACGCCGCGACTGGTTGGACGATGTTAGCCATTGGCGCGGCGAGACTCGTGCTGTAGAAGATCGCCTGTCGGATGCTTTGCACGAGCGCCTGACCCAAAGATTTGTTGATCGGCGCACAAGCGTTTTGCTGCGCCGGTTGAAGCAGAAGGAGAGCCTTGTGGCTGACGTGAACGATAAAGGTGAAGTGACGGTAGAAGGCCAGTTTGTTGGCCGATTGGAGGGGTTCCGGTTCAGCCAGGACACCGCCCAAACACCGGAAGAAGCCAAAACCCTGCGGGCAGCCAGCCTGAAGGCCTTGGCGCCAGAGTTTCACCTGCGGGCGGACCGTTTTTATAACGCGCCCGACACCGAGATGGACTTCACCGAACAAGGTGGCCTGATGTGGGGCGAGCATGCCGTGGGCAAGCTGGTCAAAGGTGATGACGTGGCCAAGCCGCGCGTACAGGCTTTCGTCGATGATGAAGCCGGTGCCGATGTCGCCGAAAAGGTCACCCGCCGTTTGCAGCATTTCATCGACCGCAAGGTGCAGGCGCTGTTCGAGCCTCTAACCACGATCGAAAAGGACGAGACCCTGACCGGCATGGCCCGTGGCTTCGGCTTCCGCATGATCGAAAATCTGGGCATCATCCCGCGCGATCAGGTTGCGGGCGAGGTCAAGGATCTGGACCAAGACGCCCGTGGCGCGCTGCGCAAACACGGTGTGCGCTTTGGTCAGTTCACGATCTTCATGCCGCTTCTGCTGAAACCCGCGCCGACTCGTTTGCGTCTGGTTCTGGACGGCTTGTGGAAAGGTCTGGCAGAATTCCCCGAAAGCCCGCCCCCCGGTCTGGTGACGATCCCCGTGGTCGAGGGCGTGGACAGCTCAGCTTACCTTCTGTCGGGTTATCGCCCCGCAGGTGCCCGCGCGATCCGCATCGACATGCTGGAACGTCTGGCCGATCAACTGCGTGTGGAAGACAGCCGTGGCGGTTTTGAAGCCAAGGCTGATATGCTGTCGATCACCGGTATGACGCTAGAGCAGTTCGCTGACTTGATGCAGGGTCTGGGCTATAAGGCCGAGAAGGGTGAGCGCGAGAAAGTCAAAGCGGTGGCCGAGGGTGCTGCTGAAGCGCCCGCCGCCGAAGCTCCGGCTGATACGTCTTCCGCCGATGAAGCACCCGCTGAAGCAGCGCCCGAAGCCTCTGAAGCTCCTGCCGAAGACACCGGCCCTGAAATGGAAGCCTTCTTCACCTTCACATGGGGTGGCTTTGGCCGTGCCCGTCAGGGTGGCGCTGGTAAACCCCGTGGCGAACGCGGACAGGGCAAGCCAGGCGGCAAGCCGCGTGGTGATCGTTCGGGCGGCAAGCCCAAGCGGGGCAAGGGTCCGAACAAAGGCCCGCGCGACATGAAGCCGAAAAGCTATCAGTCGGGCCCGAAGAAGGAAAAAGCCATCGATCCGGACAACCCCTTTGCAGCGGCCCTGATGGGTCTGAAAGACAAGGGCTAAGCCGCGATGGCGGATGCGCAGGGGAAGGGCGGTTCGCTGCCCACCCCGACAGGTTCGAAAATGCGCGTGGACAAGTGGTTGTGGCACGCGCGTTTTTTCAAGACCCGAGGGCTGGCCACCAAACTGGTGACCGCCGGACATATGCGGGTCAATGGCGACAAGATCGCCAAAGCATCTTATGGAATCACTTTGGGCGATGTGCTGACATTTCCGCAGGCCAAACAGGTGCGTGTGATCCGCATTCAAGCCCTATCATCGCGTCGCGGCCCGGCGCCCGAAGCCCAAGCGCTGTATGAAGACCTTGATCCGCCTGCAGATAGAACGGACAATGTTCCGCAATCACAAGCATCGGCACCAAAAACGGTCGGGAAGGGCCGTCCGACCAAGAAAGATCGTCGCATCTTGGACCAAACCCGCAGGTCCATGCTTGATTGATCCCGCGTGCTGTCCTAAGTGAAGCCGAGACCAAATTGAAGGTGCCACAATGACCTATGTCGTCCAAGATAACTGCATCGCCTGCAAATACACTGATTGCGTGGAAGTTTGCCCCGTAGACTGCTTCTATGAAGGTGAAAACATGCTGGTCATCCATCCGGACGAATGCATCGACTGCGGTGTATGTGAACCGGAATGCCCGGCAGACGCAATTCGCGCGGACACCGAGCCGGGAACGGAAAAGTGGGTCGAGTTTAACCGGAAGTACTCGGAACTGTGGCCAGTGATCGTCGAGCGCAAGGATCCGCTGCCTGATGCGGAAGAGCGTGACGGCGAAGAAGGCAAGCTTGAGAAGCTTTTCTCGGAAGAGCCTGCCGAGCAATAAGCGACGGTCAGTCCAAAATCCTTGGGGGTTGGCAGACGTCTAGATGACGGGATTTGACCGCTCGGTCAAAGTTCTGCGATGCAGCGCTTTTCCACCCCCTGTTTTTGTGGTATACTGTATCCCAAATACGGGTAGATTGTGACGCTCTGTTCCTGAGACAGGGCGTTTTGTTTCCGAAAAGATTGCGAATGGCCATGCGCAAAGACGGCGCAGCAAAGCCGTTTGCGCGCATTTTCGCGGACCATGTCACCCGACTGTAACAACGACGCGAAGGATCGCCTGTGATGAGCAAGAAGAAGCTGGATTTCCGCCCGAATGAATATGTTGTCTATCCCGCCCATGGCGTTGGACAGGTCGTATCGATCGAGGATCAGGAAGTTGCCGGGATCAAGCTTGAGTTGTTTGTGATCTCGTTTGAGAAAGACAAGATGACTTTGCGGGTGCCCACCAACAAAGCCACCGAAGTTGGCATGCGCGGTCTGTCCAGCCCGGACGAGATTTCCAAGGCCATGACCACGCTGAAAGGCAAGGCCCGCGTGAAGCGCGCCATGTGGTCGCGTCGTGCGCAGGAATACGAACAGAAGATCAACTCGGGCGACCTGATCGCCATCGCCGAAGTTGTACGCGACCTGCACCGCACCGATGACCAGCGCGAGCAGAGCTATTCCGAGCGTCAGCTGTATGAAGCTGCACTGGAGCGTCTGACCCGCGAAGTTGCTGCCGTAGGTGGTGGTGACGAGCTGGCCGCACAGAAAAAGGTCTCGGACGTTCTGATGTCGCGCGCTGCTGCTGCGTGATCTCGTCCTAAGTCTTTAGAAAAGCCGTCTGCATTCGCGCAGGCGGCTTTTTTTATGAGATCAGGCTTACCACGACCGCCAGACCAATGATTTCGCTGATCTGTTGCGAGGCGCCCAGAACGTCTCCGGTCTGTCCGCCGACCTTTTCCTTCGCCAGTGCAGCCAGCGCGATGGAGCCGAGCCCGATGCAGACTAGAAGCGGCAGCAGAGCGCTTGGCATCGCGATCAACACGATCAGAACGGTGACGCCGCTCGCCATCCAAGCTGTGACAGCCCGGGGGCGTCCGACCTGACTGGCCAAACCGCTCCCACGTGCATTGGGTAGGGATGCCATAAGAAGAACCATAGGAAGGCGGCTGCTGACGGCGATGACGACCAGCGCGGATAGCACACCGGGGTTGGCCAGCAGTACGGCAACGGCCGAGGCGCGCAGACCCAGTGACAGGATCAGTGCAATCACTCCATAGGCTCCGATCCGGCTGTCTTTCATGATTTCTAGCCGCCGGTCCCGGTCATAGCCGCCCCAGAACCCATCTGCCACATCGGCCAAGCCGTCCTCATGCAGGGCGCCGGTGACCATGATTTGCCCCAGTAGCGCCAGACAGGCTGCAAAAAGCATGGGAAGACCGGCGGACAGGGCCGCCACTCCCAGTCCCCATCCGATCAGGGCAGGCACCAGCCCGGCCAGCGGCCACGCCCAAGCTGACAGTGCAGACCGTTGGGTCGCTAGTTCTGCATCCACCCGTATCGGTAGACGCGTCAGAAGCCCAATCGCCGCTGGGATATCCGCCGGATGCAGGATCGGCTTCGATCTGTCGTGTTTCGTCATATTTGGTCTTTTGCAGTCTGGTTGCAGTTGTCCCCCATCGGTAAAGAGGGTGAGGAAATGAATCAATCAAGGAGTCTCGCCATGTCGCAACAGCCATTCTCGACCCTGGCCGAGTTCAAGGCGCTGCTTGAGGCGGCGAAAGGCCCGGATGCGTCGGCGATCCAAGCGGCAGAAGAGCGTAACGGCCAGTTGACCAAACCCCCCGGCGCGCTGGGACGCTTGGAAGAGTTGGCGATCTGGGTCGCGGGCTGGCAGGGCAATGGGCGTCCTGAGCTGAAGGCACCTCAGGTCGTTGTGTTCGCGGGCAATCACGGGGTGACGGCACAGGGCGTGTCAGCTTTCCCGGCGGAAGTCACTGAACAGATGGTTCTGAACTTCCAGCATGGCGGAGCGGCGATCAATCAGCTGTCCAAAGCGGCAGGAGCTCAGATGGACGTTCACGCGTTGGAATTGGATCGCCCTACGCAGGATTTCACCCAAGGCCCAGCTATGAGCGAGGACGAAGTTGTATCGGCGCTTCTAACCGGCTGGAACGCAGTCAGCGAGGGTGCCGACCTTCTGGTGACCGGCGAAATGGGGATCGGTAACACGACCTCAGCCGCCGCCCTGTTCCTAGCGCTTTATGGTGGCGAGGCCGAAGATTGGGTCGGACGCGGAACCGGTGTTGACGACGACGGCCTTGCCCTGAAAGCCCGTGTGATCCGTGAGGGCTTGGCCGCAAACCCCACGGCCCCGGGGAATGGGCTGGAAGCGTTGCGCTGTCTGGGTGGGCGCGAAGTGGCCGCGATGGCCGGCGCCATGGCGCGCGCGCGCGTGCTGGGCGTTCCGGCGATCCTTGATGGGTTCATCTCGACCGCCGCCGCTGCCTGTCTGCAGGAAAGCGTGCCAGGGTCGCTGGATCACGCGGTTGCCGGTCACGTTTCGGCTGAGTTGGCACATGCTAACGCGCTGGACCGTCTGGGCAAAGAACCGCTGTTGTCGCTGGGGATGCGGCTTGGTGAAGGTTCGGGCGCAGGGGTTGCGATCAACATCCTGAAATCTGCTATCGCCTGCCATTCCGGCATGGCGACTTTCGCCGAGGCTGGCGTCTCGGACGGCTAAACCGTTTGAGTGTTGTTTGAAGAAAGGGCCGGAGCGGTAATGCGCTTCGGCCTTTGTCATTTCAGGGTTGCGATTAAATGCGTCAGCCCACCTTATCCGAAAGGAAGAACATCCAGCGTCAGGGTCCTGCCACCTTTCTGATAGATCAGCTTGGTGGTCGATATCGACACTACTTTACCGCCGTCCAGACGACTGCCTACACCAACTTTGACATAGCGCCCAGAGGGTAGGCGTACCAAGGCGCGGCGCGATGAGGCCGACCCGTAGATGCCGATCAAGCTGACCTTGCGCAGGTTGATGGCATTCTTGATCGTGGCCTGTTTCGCGACCGAGGCCCGCGTGGGGATCTTCGGGGTGGTGGTTTGGCGCGGGGATGCGGCCGCGACGGCGACGCTTCCATCCGAAGCCCCTCCGTTCGGGCGTGCGCGTGCTACGATACGCGAGAAATTCTTGGGCCGTGCTTTGGGCGAGGCCGAGCGTGAGACTGCCAGTGCAGTCGGAGCGATGCCCGCAGCCGCGGCATTTTCCCCGGTTAGCGCGGCGGCGATGGCATCGGCCTGCGCCTGAGCATGCGCCTGCGCGGCCGCCGTTACGGCTTCGGGTCGGCCACGTGGACGCAGTTGTGCCAATTCCGTCCGGGTCCGTCCCCCCAGTAGTAGACGTTCGTTACCTTCCACCAACCCTTCCGGGCGCGCGCGCGGGCGGAAAGTCGGGGTGTTTTCAGCGACCTCGGTTGTCGTCGTTTCTGTGTCTTCTGGAGTATCTTCAATCGTGTCATCCTGCGTCTGCTCAGTCCGAGGAGCAGGTGCTGGAATGACATTGGGACGGCCTGCAATCACCAATGCGCCTTCAGGGGTCAGTGCGCCTTCGGGCGTCGCTTCCACAAAGCCGCGTTCATCCAGATTGAACACTGTACCAAGTGGCAGTGGCGGGGTGGTGTTGGGGATCGGACCGCCCATCTGATCCGCTTGCAGTGGAGTCAAAGCCACGGCGTCATGCCCGATGGTGCGAGGGTCAATCGAGGCCACATATAGATCGTCGATACGTCCGGGTGAGACCGTTTCCAGCGGTGCAGGCGCTCGCTGCCAAATTCCAGTTGCGGCATAACGGGCCTGAGCGGCTTCTTCGGATAGAGGTTCTGGTGTTTGAATGCTCAAAACCTCGTCCGCTTCGACCAGCGCGGGATCGACAAGGGTGCTATCGGCCCCAAAGGGGACATCATCTTGGGTGTCTGACGGTGCCGTTGTTATGGCGGCCTCGAATTGGTCGATTTCGCTGCTGTTGCGCGCCGCGGTGGTGTCCGACAGGAACAGCATCGACCAGATGACCAGAATGGCCAGGAAAAGAAGAAGACCCAACACAAGATAAAGTGCCAGAAAGCGGGGTTTACCACCTACTTGTTGGGTCTGACGTGCGCCGAATACTGTTAGGGCTTCGGCCTCGCGCGTCCAGCTGCCTTTCTGACTGGCGGTAGGTGGGGTGCCCTCGGTTGCCGGAGGCGGTGCGATGGGCGTGACTTCTGGCGCCGGGGCAGAAGTATCAGATTTTGACCGTCCCTTGCGCAAGACTTGGCCGGCTAACGCTGCAGTGCGCCCAGTTTTCTGGTCCGATTCCCGGTTCTTCCTAGCAGTTGGCTTGGTCGACGGTAGTTTGCTAGCAGCCTGCCGTCCCAACGCGCTGGCGCGACCAGCGGCCACTGTCAGTCCAGCGGCCCCTTTGCGGGCGGCTTTGCTCAGGCTTTCTTTGCTGCGCTCAGCCGTGGCTTTTGCTTTAGCTTTGGCACTCGAAGCCTGCGACGGCTTGGGATCTTCTTCAAAAGCACTCGGTGCTGTGACCGGCACATGCACTTTGGCAGGCGGCGCTTTCGGTATGGTCCTCGCAGGTGTGTCCGGAGCGTCAGTTGATGGCGTGGCAGGAGCTAATCCGAAAGACAGGCGCGGTTCGGCCGGCAGAGGATCTGGCGTCGGGGCAGGTGGCGGTGAAACCTCTGCCTTGGTCAGGTCTGGATCCGACGGCGCGTCAGCGTTGCGGCTTGACGCGAACCCAATTGCTGGTTCCTCGGGCTCGGGCTCCGGTTTGGGGGGGGGCGTGGGCGCTTCCGTTTCGGGCTTAGTCGGTTCAGCTTTCTTGGCGGCAGGCGCCGGGCGCGGTTCTGGCGCAGTGTCCTCAGCCTCTGCAGGTGCGTCTGGCGTCGGAGGGAAGGGGGCAAGCTCGGGAATGCCGCTGGCCGCTGGTGTGACCTCTTCGGCAGGTTCTAGGACAAGAGGCGGCTCAACGGGGGTCTGTGGTGCGGATGCCTCGGGCGTCTCGGATACGGCTGTCTGAGACATGGCATCCAAAAGCTTCGGCACTGGACGCGACTCGCGGTCCAGCGTCACACCACTTCCTTCGACCGAACCGAAATAGACCTCGCCCGAGAAGGCACCTTTTGGGCGTGCGACGAGCCCCACTGGGTTCATCCCGTGTTCATCCGCAAAGCTCAAAGCCTCGTCGAGCGTTTCGCGGGCAACGACCGCAACGTGTACCATCGCCTCTTCGCTGCCGTCTGATTGCCAGTCAAAAACCAGATCGTCGACCGGATAGGGGGTCAAGCCCTCTAACCCTTCGCGAATGCGCGCCTCGCGCGTGATTTCGTCAGGGCCGGGGGCTGTCATCGAGGTGAACAGTATCTGTGATCCTGGCACGATCAGCTTTGTGGACAGGGCACCTGTTCCAAGCGCAGTCGCTGTGTCGCGCAAAGTGGCAAGGGCTGCGCCAAGATCTGGATCATCCAAAGCCACCTTGCCAACAAGCTGCCAACCGCCCTTGCCGCGGTGGACAAGGCCGATCCCATCGTGATTGAGATCAATGGCAAAGCTTGGTTTCATACAGCCCCTGTCCTTCTCAATACCACCTACGATCAGGCACACCTTTTGCGGCTTTCGCAGCCGCTCAATACCGGATTGAAACTACAGCAGGAAATTGCCCAAGGGAAGGGGGCGCGTGGTCGCGGGCTTGCCTATGGCGAAAGACAGCGCAATCTGTCCGAAAAAGGAGCACAAGATGCGGAAACTCTTATCCATTATCGCGATTTCCATTGCCGCAACAGGTATCGGTTATGCCGACACGGCAAACTCCCCTCAGCTGACAGTAACCGGGCAAGGTGTGGCGCAAGTCGTGCCCGACATGGCACGGATCAGTCTGGGCGTTAGCGAGCGGTCTGACGATGCTGGACAAGCGCTTGATGCGGTTGCTGGGACGATTGCCCGAATGCTGGAAAAACTGACTGAAGCCGGAGTTGTCGAGCGCGACATTCAAAGCACACAGGTGAATCTGTCACCGCAATACGATTATAACCGCAAAAGCAACGGCGCGCCGGAGCTGATTGGATTCGTCGCCAGCTCGACCCTGTCAGTCAAAGCGCATGACCTGTCGAATCTTGGGGCGATCATGACGGCTGTGACCTCGGTCGGCGCGAATGAAATCCACGGGTTGCAGTTTGACGTGAAAGACCGCGCGGGCGCCGAAGACTCGGCACGTACATTGGCGGTGAAAGACGCGATGGAGCGCGCGACCGTTCTGGCCGAGGCCGCGGGACTGAAACTGGGGTCCGTCCTGATGATGCGAGAAGGCGGTGACGCCCCCGGTCGTCCGGTCATGATGGCGATGGAACGCGCTTCAGCGGACATGCCCATTGCGGCAGGTGAAATGGGCATCAGCTCCAGCGTCACGATGGTGTTCGAGTTGGTTGAGTAAACTACGCTAACGTCCTGAAATAAAAAGAACCCCGCCAAACGAGACGGGGTTCTTTGTTTGTAATGTGATGCGATTTAAGCCGTCGCTGCTGCCAACGCCTGATCCAAATCGGCGATGATGTCGGCGGCATCCTCGGTTCCGATCGAGATGCGGACCACGTTGGGGGCAGCGCCCGCTGCGACCTGCTGTTCTTCGCTCAGCTGACGGTGCGTGGTCGAGGCCGAGTGGATGATCAGCGATCGTGTGTCGCCAAGGTTGGCCACATGGCTGAACAGTTTCAGGTTGTTGACCAGCTTCACGCACGCCTCATAACCGCCTTTCACACCCACGGTGAACAGGGCACCCGGACCTTTGGGCGAGATCGCCTTGGCGCGGTCGTGATAGGGCGACGACGGCAGGCCAGCATAGCTGACGCTTTCGATGCGGTCGTCAGCCTCGAGCCATTCGGCAACTTGCTGAGCGTTCTCGACGTGCTTCTGCATGCGCAGTGACAGCGTCTCGATCCCCATCAGAGTGTAATGTGCGCCCTGTGGGTTCATGGTCATACCAAGGTCACGCAGGCCGATGGCGATGCCGTGGAACGTATAGGCCATTGGGCCAAGCGCCGCGCCAAAGGTCAGACCGTGATAGGCCGGTTCCGGCTGGCTGAACGACGGGAACTTGTCCGAGGCCATCCAGTCGAACTTGCCGGAATCGACCACACAGCCACCGGTCACTGTGCCGTTGCCGGTCAGGTATTTGGTGGTCGAGTGCACAACGATGGTTGCGCCCATTTCGATCGGCTTGATCAGATAGGGCGTGGCAGAGGTGTTGTCCACGATCAGCGGCACACCCGCCTTATCGGAAATTGCAGCGATGGCCGGGATGTCGGTGGGGACGCCTGCCGGGTTGGCAAGGCTTTCACAGAATACGGCGCGGGTGTTGTCGTCGATGGCGGCTTCCACGGCGGCCGGATCATCGAAATCCACCAGCTTGGCTTCCCAGCCGAAGCGCTTGAAGGTCTGGGTGAACTGGGTGACGGTTCCACCATACAGCTTGTTCGACGCCACGATGTTCAGGCCCGGACCCATCAGGGGGAACAGCGCCATGATCTGCGCCGCGTGACCGGACGAGCAGCAGAAGCCGCCAGCGCCGCCCTCAAGTGCCACGATCCGGTTGGCAAGTGCACCAACGGTCGGGTTGGTCAGGCGCGAATAGATATAGCCGACTTCCTCGAGGTTGAAGAGCCGCGCGGCGTGATCCGCGTCTTGGAAAACGTAAGCGGTGGTCTGGTAGATCGGCACCTGACGGGCGCCGGTGGCCGGATCAGGTTCAGTGCCTGCGTGAATTTGCAGCGTGTCAAAGCTTAGTGGGCGCTCGTCGGACATGGTTCTCTCCCTCATTCTTGGTCGCGGGAAGGCTAGGGGAAAGGGGGCCGGTCTTCAACGCCTCAGCAGCGCTTAACCCGCGAAATTTTGCGCTTTAGACGGCTTGTCGCGTTTTATGCGCGGGCTGGTCCTTCGTTCCAGTTTTGTTAAGCTGCGCGGGAAATCATTCCGGAGACCTTCATGCTGACGCCCTTCCACCTTGCCATCAACGTGACCGATCTTTCCGAAACCCGCGCGTTTTACGGCGGAGTGCTGGGCTGCGACGAGGGCCGGTCGACCGACACGTGGGTCGATTACAGCTTCTTCGGGCATCAACTCAGCTTCCATCTGGGCGCACCGTTTGAAACCGCGAATACCGGCAAGGTCGGCGCACATATGGTGGCCATGCCGCATTTCGGCGTGGTGCTGGCCTATGACGACTGGCGCGCGCTGGCGGACCGGTTGGAGGCAGAAGGCACCGATTGGGTCATCGCCCCGACGGTGCGTTTTGAGGGTGAACCCGGCGAGCAATGGACAATGTTCTTTCGGGATCCGTCAGGCAACCCAATTGAAGTGAAGGGGTTTCGAAATTTGGAGGGGGTGTTTGCGGGGTAGTCAGTGTCTTTGGTCCGCTACGCGGGACAAATCCGACTTATGCTGACGCGGCTATTGCTAGCGCAGCATTTTCTCGCCCGAGCAGAATGTTTGTTGTTGCGGTGCAGCGCAAGTCACCGAAGCAGTCATTCGAGGGCTTCGATTTGGCTCGAACCGAAATTGAACTTTCGCCGCGGCCCGATCCGACAACTCAGACGCGGGACTTTGGCGCACTAGCCTCGCCTAGAACGAACGACCGCATTGTACGCTTTGCGCCGCAGAGAAAAAACAGCAAGGCCGGAGAGCTGATCTTCGCTGCGTTTGCCAGTTTCTCATCTTTCGTCAAACAAAGCAGACAGTAAATCTGCATAAGACCCGTGTTCTTCTGTGCGTTGCTGCGGATAGATAGCCACGGAAGTGTTCGTCTGAAAGTTGACTTTTCGGGGATGCGCCAAACCCACATGTATTGGTTCGAAGGCTAGCAGCCTTTTGGGATATCATAGAGGATCCCAGTTCTGGCAAACCGATGATGGAAATTGCCTGCCCTGGCCACCATCAGATTTCACAGCAGGCTCCTTCTGAAATTGTGTTTATGTTTCAAACTGAACTCGCAGAAATCCGGGGTCTTTTTGGTGTATTCGGCTGCATTCCCAATCATCCGTTTGTGCTTAATTGCAGCTTTCTCATTCATGAACGTAGCGGAACCGGTTTGAACGGTGACGGTGTGTCCAGTTCACCGCACAGGTCTTTGACCAGCTTAGACCAGGCAGTGGCGAAGTTTTTTTCGGGGGATTGTGTAACGTTGCAAGTCGCCACGATTGCTATTTTCTTTCGGGCAGCCGTGTCGATCGCAACAGTCCATGCTTCGATGTCACTAGAGTTGACAAGGTGCGCTCCGAATTCAACGTGGTCCACGAGCCCGTCAACAGCTTGCGCCAATACAGGCCGCTTTGCAGTTAAGGCCTCGGCTGCGACCAATCCGTAAGCTTCCCAACGTGAAGGCATCAGGACTGCGTCGATTTCACCATAGATCCTACAAGCGTCAGAGTGGTGGCCTTCGAATGAAATGCGCGGATCATCTTGGGCCAACCGTTTCAGGTTTTCTTCCTCGGGGCCCGTGCCATAGATCCGTAGCTTTGCGTTCGGGGTGGTCACGTTCTTGAATGCACTGATCAGAGTATCAAACCCTTTTTGATGATCCAGACGTCCGATTGCACCAAAGACGCGCGTTTCACCCTTTGGGGCGGGGATGGCGCGCATGGTATCATAGGACACAGTGGATTGTATCACACCAAGCTGCGACGGACGCACAAGGCCAGCTGTCGCCAGCCAACGTCCCTGCGCATAACTGACCGCAACCACCTTGTCATAAAGTGCATAAGCTGAGCGCAATAGAGTGTTAAACCGCGCTTTGCGGAGAACATTCCGGGCGACAAAAGCTTCGGTGTAACTGTGTTCGACATGGATCATTGGCGTGTTTGGATTCAAAGCGCGCAACACAACATGGCCCGGCAAAGTACGCCACGACACAGAAAGGTGGGACACGATAACATCCGCATTCAAGCGACCGATCTTGGTTGATCCGCGCTTAACGAATTTAACGATATGTCGATCACCCGATGCGCGGATGATTGGGCAGGATTGAATATGTTCTAACACGCGGGTTACGCCGCCGCTGGTTTGATCGTCGCAGAGGTGAATGATGGTCTTGCGGAACATTAGAAGGATCCTTGGCGTTTGGTGTTTGCAGCGATTGCGAACAGGCGTTGAAGGTTGCGGGCGCCAAACAGCGACAGCAGGTGAAGAGCGCAGAAAGTCGAGGCTGATTTTACGGGCTCTTCTAGCAAAGGGCGTGACGAGGTTTGCATCCAAGCCTTAGCGTGTCGGCGCGCGCGCGAAAGGTCGAGCGACTTGAGCGCGCGGCGACAGAGATAGCGTTGCTGATAGGCACGCGCAGTTTGTGCGTGTTTTTCAAAGAAAGCGGGGTTCAAAGGGGTCAGTTTGGTGACCATTTGCTCCCAGGCCTGCAACTGATTTTCGGTCGATGCAGACAGGCCATCAGGATTGATCCGATACTGTGTCAGTATGCCCTTGATCCCTTGAAATTCCCAAGCGGTGGTCAAGGCAATTCGGGTCCAGCATTCGATATCTTCGGACTGGCGGAAGGTTTCGTCGAAATACCAATCGCGTTCTCGTTCGTGCTTTGGGCGATAGGCGATGTCTTCAAAGACTTCGCGACGCACAACAACTGCCGAGCCATTGCCGATTGGATTGCGCTTGAAAACATGCGATGGTGTGACCCCGTTAAGCTTTGGGGTCTGGGTCTGACCAATGGGGTTGCCTGCGTTGTCAATCAGAGTTGACCCGGAATAACTCAGACCAACCCCCGGGTTTGCACGAAGATGTGCCACGTGACGCGCAAGCTTTTCCGGCGCCCAGATGTCATCTGCATCGCAGAACCCGATGAATGCGCCAGCCGCTGCGTGGATGCCGCTGTTGCGTGCGCCCGCTAGGCCACGATTGCGCTGGTGCACAACCCGGACATTTTCGCGTTGGGCGTAACGGTTCGAGATTTCGATGGTTTCATCTGTGGAACCGTCGTCAACGATTACAATCTCGAAGGTGTCGTAGGTCTGCGCCAGCAAGGCCTCAATGGTTTTGGGCAGTGTTTTGGCCGAGTTGTAGGCCGGAACAACGATAGAAGCGAAAGTCATGTCATTCTCCATTATGTGAAAAGCCTGCGCGCAATCGGGCGCGGCAAAACAGGAACGCTGAGCGCGGCAAGCAGCGTCAACGCGCCGCGCCGTGGCGAGGAAAAGAAGCCAGCGGGGCTAATCCTCATACCCGCGAAGGCGAAACGTAGGGGCAGAAATCGATCTTCGCTCATGCGCAGGGCGCGACGGGAAAGATAGCGATTGTAGATCGCGTTGCTTGTGGCGCTAGGCATCGCGCCAAAACTGGCGGCTGTTTTCAATACCTCTTGGCGCGAGCGTTCCATCGCCGCCAGATCAGACGAAAGACCGCGCGGGCTGGTGCGGTAGTACGTGTGCAGCTGGTGCAGACCCTTAATGCGAAGGCCTTGTCCGACAGCTCGCACAAGCCAATCGAGGTCTTCGTTGTGGACCAGTTTGGTTGAAAAACCACCCGTGGCGACAAACGCATCTCGACGCATGGTGATGTTGGAGCAGGTGCAAACGGGGTTTTCACCAAGCAGCATGTCGATGCTCAGCTGGGCTTGGGGTACGGTTGAATACACCGACGCGTCACTTGGCGTGTCGTTGAAAAAGGCAATCTGTCCGAAAGCACCATGAGTTTTTGGATTGGAGAATGCGTTTGCGAGCGTTTCCAGTTTTGTCTCGGTCCAGATGTCATCCGCATCGCAAAACGCTATGATCTCGTTGCGGGCAACATTCATAGCTCCGTAATTGCGCGCAGCACTCGGTCCTTTGCCTAAGTTGAAGACCAGCTTTATCCGGTCATCGCGTCGGGCAATTTTCTGAACGATATCACAGCTCGCATCCGAAGACCCATCATCAACAATGATGGCTTCCCAGTCCGCATGCGTTTGTGCCTGAAAGCCTTTCAGCGTGGCGGAAATCGTTTGTTCGGCATTAAAGCAAGGAACGATGATCGAAAACTTGGTCATGGGTTACGCTTTCGCTTTGTCCGGCCCATATGCCAGTAGAACGGCTGGGGCTGAGGCGATTGAAAAGACGGTTGCTGTCACCAAGGCATAACCAGTCGCGACCGATGTCAGACCGAAGGGCGCAAGCATTGCAGCATTGGCTAAAAGCGCGGCCGTCAGGATGAGGGTGACCCACAGTTCGACTTCAGGGCGGTCCTGAACACGCAGCCAACCAGCTGCTGCAGACCAAAGTGTTGTCGGGATCGCGACAAGACAGAGGATTGAAACGACGGAGCTGATGTCATCCCACCCTTCGCCAAATAGAACGGGCACGTAGTACGGTGCCAGAACAGCTTGCAGCATCACGATCGGCGCAACCACGACAAGCGGCATGGAAATGCTTTGGCGCAGCGCCTTGGCTTTGTCTTGAGCGTTACAGAGATGAGGGAACACCACCGTTGCTAGAGCGACGGAAACTGAGTTCGCAAGGCTGAGGCCTGCGTTGAATGCCATGAAATACAGACCCAAAGTCTCGGCGCCCATCAGCGCGCCCACGATCACCTTGTCAGCTTGCAGGCGCAGCGCTTTGGTCACTTCGGTTCCAAGCACGGCGCGGCCGAATTGAATGAAGGGACGGATCGGAGCGTAGCCCGCATCGCGGTTGGCCTTCCATGGGTGCAGACGACGTTGTGCGATCAGCCAGAACGGTGCAGAGATGACACGCGGCAGGATCAACGCCAAAGGGTTCGCCCAAACAAGAGCAAGCGCGACAGCAGCAATATTGGAGCCCACGATTTGCGACCCAGAAATCGCTGCGGTCTGTTGCAACTTCCCCGCACGCATCGCCAGTGCGACTTGAACAAGTCCACCTGGCATAAACAGATATTCAACTGCCAGCAGCAGGATAAGCGCGGCCAGGGTGGCGCTTCCTCCCAACAAGAAGATCGAGCCGGCGACGCCCGCCTGTAAGGTGAACAGACCAAGGCACCATGCCCAGAAGATCTTATGTGCAGTATTGCACGTTACATCCAAGGCATCGTCGCGAGACGAGATGATCTTTTGACCCACGCCGTTTTCGGTAAGGGATTTGACGATGTCGCCCGCCGCCATGGCTGCAGCGGCCACTCCGATTTCTGTCAGTTCAAGCGACCGCGCAACAGCGACGACGACCAAAAGCCGCGAAGCCTTGGCGGCAGCTTCCGAAGCGCCATAAGCCATCAGGCCCTTTGCTAGCGAGTTGATTTGCGATGTCGCGTTCATTCGGGTCATCCATTTCGTTGATGACCTGTTTTTATCCAAACAAAACTGAGGTGTATTGGGCGCTCCTGGACAGTATCGGGACGCGGAAGGCTTGACACCTACCCAAGTGGATAGGGATGTTAGTCCCAACGACCTTTGGTGGTTTCGGCGTAGCTGGGTTAAGCCGATGGTGTTAGTGCTATTGAGAGAACGACATGAGTAACACCGCGAAAATCACGACTGCCAGCACCGCGCTTGTATTACTTGCAAATTGCGCCAGCCTTGAAACCCCCGGCAACCTTGAGCCGGTTCTTCAGGGGGACGCCTATCAAGCCCAATATCGCGCACCAACCCTTGCCGACTCCGAGAAAGGTTATTTGCACTCATCGACAATGAATGCACAGAAATGCCTTCCTCTGCGCGGCGGAGCAGGGGGGAAAGGTACCATTAATTTGGTTGGCGAGCGGCTGACGCGAAACGATCTGGTTGAGATTTTCGTCAGCGATGATGACACGTTTGGCGGATCTTATGTCGTGTCGCGTGATGGCACGTTAAAACTGCCGTTTCTCAGCCCGGTTCGCGCCCAAGGGCGCACCACCTCCGAGATTGAACGCGACATCGCGTCTAAACTTCAGGCTGGTGACTTCTTCACGGAATTTCCAAAGGTGTCGGTGCGGGTGAAAGACTTCGCCTCGGTGACCGTTGGGGTTTCGGGGGCGGTGTTTGAACCCCATGCGACAGAAATCGGCAAAGTGTCTGGGGATGAAGTCGACGGTCGCCGACAAGACGCACTGGGTGCTTCTTCGGAGGGGCGTAACCTATCGGCGGCGTTGCGTGCTGCAGGTGGGATCCGCCCGGATGCCGACATCTCGGCAGTCGAAGTCGAGCGAGGTTCCACAGTCTACAAAATCGACATGCGCGGCGTGTTCGAGGGCCGAAACAACGTCGACATTATGCTGTTGTCAGGCGACGAGGTTCGCGTGCCCAGTCGAAATTGTTTCCAGGAAGACCTGATGCGCCCAAGCCCGATCAGCCCACCCGGCATTGCGCTTTTTGTGTCGAACCTGACCCAACCGGCGACCGGCAACGCTCCTTCTGCAAATGGCAAAGAAATCCGACAGGTGCCTTACGGAACCCGTTTCTTGCAGGCTGCAATCAATATGAACTGCGTTGGCGGCGCGAAGACCACCAGCGCCAATCGATCCGCTGTTCTGTTTTCGCGCAATCCCGAGACGCAGGTATCTGCGGTTGTTGAGCGCAACATCGAACAACTCATGCGCCTGCCCGAGCGGGATGATTTCGATCCCTATCTTCTACCCGGCGATGCTCTGGCTTGTTACGATAGTTCCGTGACAAACATCACTGAAGTTGGCCGTGTAGTTGGGGTGCTAAGCTTGGGTACGCTTTAAACGCTTAGGTGTTGCGTGCGTTGAACTCGTTCATCGTGCGCGACCAAACTTCAGGCAAAGCAGAGATTTCGCCAGTAACCGTGGGAAGTTCGCCCGACTTTGCGGCGGTCTCGATGTAGCGCAGCCGGTCTGCAACGTCCAACGCACCTATTGCGGCCGCGCCGCCCGCGATTTTGTGGGCTGCTTTTGCCAACTCGGGCAAGGCGTCTTCGGCAGGAGTTGTATGTGCAGCGACGAAATCCTTCAGTTCGCCGGATACGCGTTGGAAAAGCTTCTTGTGTTGTTCGGGGCCAATCATATCGCGCATCTCGGTGAAATGATCACCCGATATAAGGTTGTTGGAGGCGGGCTTGGTTTTCACGGGGGCAACTGTACCCCACTTGTTGGTGATCTGGGCAAGGGCGTCAGCGCTCAATGGTTTGGTGACCAGATCGTTCATGCCATCCAGCAAAAAGGCCTCATGCTCCTGGGGCAGAACATTCGCCGTTAGTGCCACAATTGGTGCTGCATGCGAGGCACCATTGCCGGCGCGAATGGTTCGTGTGGCCTCACGCCCGTCCATTACTGGCATGCTGATGTCCATGAAAATCAGATCGAAGCAATGCGCATGCGCAAGCTCGACTCCAATCTCTCCATTGTCTGCTGTCGTGACCTCATGGCCAGCTTTTTGCAGCATTTCCTGCGCGACGAACTGGTTGATCTCATTGTCTTCAACCAACAGGATATCCAAAGCCCGAGCGCTCTGCTGCTTGCCCTCATCTGCGGTGGTGCGTATCGTTCGATTTACGATGCGGGTCGGGAATGACACGCTGAACTGCGTACCCGTGCCGACAGAGCTTTCGACCTGAACTCTTCCGCCAAGTGCTTCAACAAATCGCTTCACGATGCCAAGGCCCAGCCCGGTTCCACCCACATCGCGGTTGTAAGACGCATCGCCAGTCACAAAATCTTCGAAAATATGATCAAGCATATCAGGCGCGATTCCGGACCCGGAATCTGAGACACGCAGATGGGCGGTTTTCTGGCCTGATGCATCTTCGCTTACTTCAGATTCGATGCTGATGCGGCCATCATGGGTGAACTTGATGGCGTTGCCCACGAGGTTCACAAGGATATGTTGGATCTTGCGTTTATCAGTTTCGATCCATTCGACGGGATTGCCAATCCATCCCCATTCAAGGGTGGAACCATTCGCCATCGCAGCGCTGGATTGGCTGCTAACGATATCCTCCAGCAGCGTGCTTAGGTTGACCGGGCCGAGACGGGCCTCGAGCTTGCCAGCGTCATAGGTGGTGATATCCAATACATCCGCGATGTGGTTCATCAGCAATCGTCCGGATTTTTCCATGTTCGACACATAAGTCGATTGCTTGGCACTTAGCTTGGTGTCTTGCAGCAAAGTCAGGGTGCCAAGGAGACCGTTCAGCGGTGTTCGAATTTCATGGCTCATGGTCGCCAGAAAGTTGGTCTTTGCCTTCTCGCTTTCCAGTGCTTTATCGCGGGCCTTGATCAGCTCTTCATCTGCTGCAATGCGCGCGGAAATATCACGTAGGAA
Organism: Aliiroseovarius sp. S253; assembly: GCF_049800855.1. Lineage (NCBI taxonomy): Bacteria > Pseudomonadati > Pseudomonadota > Alphaproteobacteria > Rhodobacterales > Paracoccaceae > Aliiroseovarius > Aliiroseovarius sp. S253. The sequence continues at coordinate 1,125,007 of NZ_JBNAFW010000001.1, forward strand.
GGCCACGAAAATCTCACCTTCTGCCGTGCTCGCGCTTTGCAGTGCTAATTCAACCGGGAACGAGCTTCCATCAGCACGCATCCCCTCTAGCTGCACACGGCCTTGGCCAACCACGCGCCGCTCGCCTGATCTTCTCATGCGTTCCATCCCGGCGGTATGGGCGTCACGGAATTTCTCTGGCACGATCAATTCCCCAAGCTCTTTGCCTAAAGCGAAATCGCGAGGGTAACCAAAGATCGTTTCTGCCGCATCGTTATAGTCGAGCACTTTCCCCGATAAATCGGTAACGATGACGGCATCCAAAGACGTATTGATGATCGTCTCGGTCCGGTCCTGCGAATTTCGCGCTGTGACCATGTTGCGCCGATTGCGCTTGTTCAGCGCGTTCAACAACAGCGACAAGGTTACAAGCGCCAAGGTGAGCAACCCAATTGCGACGGCCAGCTCGCTTAAGGTCATAAGTAGTGAACGGCGCCTCTGGTCAGACAGGCTGGCAAAATATGTAAGGCCGGAATTGGAAAGCGTACGCGCGATGGGCCGCAACTCTTCAGCGCGTTTGATAATCTGGGGAAGCTCTGCCTGTAACTTGTCGTCGGGTCCATCGATGAACGGTATCGTTTCGTCTAGGAAGCCGCGTAGCGTCGACAGGCTGCTTCCGAAGACAGCTTCTCGCCTCAAATCTGCATAAATGCCTGATTGGGACAAAGTGTCTAAGCGGCTATAGAAAATGTCGAACTCACGACGCATCAATGAATAATCTGGTGTGTCGCTCTGACTTGCTAATATGGCGTCACGTTCGAACTCCAAGAACTCGACCTCAGCTTGCGTGAGCGACCATTGGATGTTGTCAGAATCCGCCGAATTAAGCTGCTTAATATCGCGCGCGACATCAATCGTAAGAACGGATATCGCAAACGTTGAAAGCCCGACGAGAAACGCCAGGCCCAACATGCCGATACTGCTATTCGTTATACGTGAGAATATAACTTCAACCTTCGTTGGCTTTCTATTCAAGCTTGGTTACTCCATAAATTCAATCCGCGCGAGCTGCCATATACTGCGCGAGTATACGACCTCAGTTCTGTATTTCGCAGAAGAATCATAAGGGTAGATGACCCAAACTGGGCCTTTATCGCGTACGGACATGGGAACGGAATTGCGCTTGATCGCGAGAATGGGTCCACCTTCAACGGCATCACTAACAGGAATTTCGACGGCGTAGTCGTTTAACGCAACAGCACTGATGGTTCCCGACGAAATGTCGAGAGCCTTGGTGAGTGCGGCCAGTTCTACGCCTTCAAAAACCTGTTTGCCTTCGGTCCAAATGGTCGAAGTTTCAATGGTGGTTAGTCCCAATGCTTCCAGTCCGGCAAGGTCAAGTTCGATTGTCTGGCCGCCGTTGCCGCTGTGTGTGATCGTCAGTAGTACGTCACCTTCTGGTGCTTTAAAGTCGGTGGCGAGCGCCGTGAGTGGTGTGACAAAAGCAAAAGCCAAAATGGCCAGAAATCTTGAAAGCATCGGAATCTCCTATTCACTGCAGTCACAATAGGAAACACGAGTTTTCAATGTAATCCTCTATTCAGGATAGCGACCTACCCGATCGGGTAGGTCGCTATATCCTTTCAGGCTGCGAGGGGATGGGATTTAATACGGCCTGAAAGGAATTCGCTAAGCTCAAGTTCTAAATCTGTACGGGCGAGGGCGAAGGCAGCTGTGGCTTGCACGAAGCCTTGAACCGAGCCGCAATCAAATCGTTCCCCATCAAACTGATAGCCCGCCACTGGGGTCGTGCCGACGTCGGCGCAGATCGCGTCAGTCAGCTGCAATTCGCCACCAACACCAGGATTGATATGTGCGAGGCGATCGAAGATCGAAGGTTCGAGGATGTAACGGCCGACAACGGCTTGGGTTGAGGGTGCCTCTTCCGGGCAGGGTTTTTCGACCATGCCGCGCGCTTTGATGATCCGCCCGACCGATGCCTCTGGGTCGATCACACCGTAGGATCCAGTTTGATCCGGTGCGACTCGCATTGTTGCAACCATATGGCCACCGGTTTGCGCATGTGCGTCGACCATTTGGCTCAGCGCGCCCTTAGGGGCAGAGATCACATCATCCGGCAAAAGCACTGCGAAAGGTTCATTTCCCACAAGGCGGTGGGCCAAGCTTACGGCGTGGCCAAGGCCGCGCGGGTGCTTCTGGCGCACAAATGACAGGCTGCCTTCTGGAAGGTTGGTTTGCTCCAATGCTTCCAGTGCCGAGGTCTTGCCGTTGTCGCGCAACTGCTGTTCCAGCGCGCGGGCGGTGTCAAAGTAATCTTCCAATGCGCCTTTGCCGGCCGCTGTGACAAAGATAAACTCTTCGATCCCAGCTTCACGCGCTTCATCCAGCGCGTATTGGATCAATGGCTTGTCGACCAACGGAAGCATTTCCTTAGGGACTGATTTGGTTGCTGGAAGAAAGCGGGTGCCCATACCTGCGATTGGGAAAACGGCTTTACGTACATGCGTCATTGGAAGTCTCCTTTTAAAACTCGTTAGTAAGCACCACGGCCCGTTGCGACCGCGCGGAAGGTAAGAAGGATAAGGATCAGATCGAGAAGGATGGTACGCGATTGGGTATAGGCCAGGTCCATGTCGATCATCTTTTCAAACCCAATGTCGGCGCGACCCGAGACCTGCCAAATCCCGGTGATGCCCGGTTTGACACTCAACCGGCCAAGCGCACGCGCGGGGTATTGCGCCACTTCGCTGGGCAACGCAGGGCGCGGGCCAACGATGGCCATGTCGCCACGGAAAACGTTGATCAACTGCGGCAGCTCGTCCAGCGATGTGCGGCGCAGAAGCTTGCCGATGCGTGTCACACGGGGATCGTCTTTTTGCTTGAAGCAAATGCCCTCACGCTCGGAATTTGAGAGCAGAGCCGCGCGACATGCCTCGGCATCTGTGTGCATCGAGCGGAACTTGAGAACCTGAAACGGCTTTCCGTCTTTGCCAATGCGTGTTTGGGAAAAGAATGCCGGGCCTTTGCTGTCGATCCTGACCAGTGCTGCGAGAGTCAGAAACAAGGGCGACAGCACCAAAAGTGATCCACCTGAAATCGCGATGTCCAACGCGCGCCGTGCCGAGCCGGTCTTGGTTGGCATCAGCTTTGACCGCTTCAGGCTTCCGGCAAGAAAAGTGAGATTGCCAAGCAAATAGCGTTTGGCCATGCGGCGCGGCTCCATCGCCAATCTCCAGACCCACTCCATGCGCGCAGCGCGTACGGCTTTGGGTGCGCGGGTCACGTTACCAGCACGGAAGTCGAAGAACGCACCAACACCCATGGTAAAAGATGGGGCCAGCTTGCGTGCATTGCGCGCCAACCAAATGTCTTGTTGTGGCACTCCCAGTGCGACCAGCAGAATGTCCGCGCCACTGTCATTAATCTGAGAGATCAGTGCGTCCTGATCACGCATGTCATCATAGCCATTCGCGGTACCCGCAATGCGCAGGCCGGGAATGTCATGAACAAGACTGGCAGCAGCAGCGTCGGCCGCGCCGGGTTTCGCACCAAGCAGAAAGACGGACTTTCCAAGTAGTGCAGCACCAGCGAGCAGGGCGGGGATGAAATCAGTGCCGTTCAGGTTTTCTTTCAGAACTTCACCATCCATCTTGGCGGCCAGATCAATACCGATCCCATCTGGCAGGCGATAATCAGCGCTGACTACAGCAGTGTTATAGTGGGCATGGCGGCGTGCGATGTTCACGCAATGAGCATTAACAAAGCAAACCCTGCGGCGACCCGGCGACAGCAGCTTTTCCACTGCCATTCTTGTTGTCGCGTTCATCAAGCTCATCTCAAGCGACGGAAGGTCCTTTGTCAGCGAAGCCCCTGGGGCCATCTTGGAAAGAGGGGTTGCGTGAACTGCGGTGGCAGTGATTGTTTCAATTCGAGCAGCAGAAGTCATTTTCGTCGCCTTTCGGGTTTCGGTGTTGAAACCAACCTGACGTGACAACGACGCAGGCTCAACGGAGCGGACGGACAGTTCGCGGGAACACAGTATGGGGTTTTGGCACGAAAGAAGGGCTTTCGGAAAACGAGGATAGCCGACCTATCCGAATGGTGAGTGTCGGTAGTCCTTCGAGTGCTTGTCTCGCCCGATAAACGCCGTATTCTGGATCTAATAACAGAGCATCTAGGAGACACACTTGATGCGCATTTTGATTGCCGATGACCACGACCTTCTACGAGATACCTTGGTTATGTTCTTGGAAGGGCAAGATGATATCGAAGCTCAGACAGCTGCGGATCTGGACGCGGCTTTGAAGATGGTTTCAGGCCAGGATCCGTTCGATTTGCTTTTGCTGGACTACAATATGCCGGGCATGAACGGGCTTTCCGGACTTACTAAAGCGATGGAATACGACGGTGGCCAACGCGTTGCCCTTATGTCTGGTCAGGCGACCCGCGACATCGCTCAAAAAGCGCTGGATGCGGGGGCTGCGGGTTTTGTGCCTAAGACACTTCCTGCAAAATCGATGGTCAATGCAATCCGGTTCATGGCGATGGGCGAGCAATATGCGCCGCTCGAGTTTATGACCGCGCCAGCTGATGAGCCTAAAAACGAGCTCGCTGAAAAACTCTCGCCACGCGAGTTTCAGGTGCTGCGTGGCCTGACCGAAGGCAAGTCCAACAAAGAGATCGCGCGCGACCTGGATATTCAGGAGCCGACCGTCAAATTGCACGTCAAAACGTTGTATCGGAAAATTGATGCTTCTAACCGAACACAGGCTGCACTGATCGCACGCGAGGCTGGACTTTTTGCCGATACCCTATCGGATAGGTTCGGCTGACCCTTTGTGCCGGCGCTCTACCCGTGGGCGCGCATGCTTAGTTTTATAAGGCCAGATATATTCACGTCATGGAGAACATGTCATGAGTATATCTGTTGCAAAAAGCTGGTCCGCGCGCCTACCGAAGTTAAAATGGCGATTTGACGTAAAGCGCATTCTCGTTGGCGGAAAGCTTGGCGATCTCGGGCGTCTGCCCCGCTATGCAGCGTTTGCGCTTTTGGGTCTGACGCTGATCTGGGCGCCAATCACCGGATATCTCAAAACGTCCCCGCTGGTATTCAAGTCCTCTGTGTCTCTGATCTTGCCGGGGTCCGGCGCCTCGGCGTCGATGAATTTGAACGGTATCGGACAGGCGACGTCCTATGCCAACTCGGCCTTCGCCAGCAACTCGATCAGTCCGACCGAGACTTATAAGCGCCTGATCGGAGCGGATCGTATTTTGAACGCAGCGGCGCACAGCGTGGGGGAAACGCGTCAGGCCTTTGGCAAGCCCCGCATCAACCTTGTGGACCAGACCGGTCTTATTCATCTGGAAATGTCCGGCTATAGCCCTGAGCAGTCGCAGGCTCGGGCCGAAGCTCTGCTCGACGCCTTTTTCATCGAACTCGATGCGTTGCGCTCGGACGAGCAAAGCACGCGTGAAGACAGCGGTCTTGCAGCAATCGAAGACTATCGCGCATCGGTCGCTAAAACACGTGAAGATATTGAAAGCCTTCAATCATCTTCAGGTCTTCTTAGCGCAGATCAATATGACGTGCTTCTCACGAACGCGACCGTTCTTGAAGTCGAGCTGAACACACTCTCGGCAACCCTCAGCGACAGAACGCAATCTGTGGTGTCTCTCGAAGCGGCCCTTGGGCTTGAGGCCAAAACAGCAGCGGCGACCCTCAAAGCTTTCGCGGATCCCGAATTCGTTTCCTTAAGCACCGAGCGCTCCAATCAAGCTGCATCGCTTGCCGAACTGAAGTCGCGCTTTGGAAACAACCATCCTAAGGTTCAATCAGCCCAACGCGCATATGATGCTGTGTCCAATGCGGCAACCCAACGTGCTGCTTTCGTGACTGGCCTTGATGCGCAGAACCTTGGCAAGCTTGATTTTGCGCGTGACGGTGCACGGGCAGATCTTTTGTCGCGCCTCGTACAGCTTGAAACGGAACGCGCAGGGGTGCAGCAGAAATATGAAACACTCTCGGCTCAGCTGACCTCGCAACGTACTCAACTAGAACAACTGGCCGCGCCCGCTGCGCGCTTGCAGGACCTTCAGCGCGATTTCTCGGTCGCTGAAGCGATTTTTGCCTCGGCGATCGCGCGCAATCAATCCAGCAAGTCTGATCCTTACGCGTCTTACCCACTGGTTCAGGTGCTTGAGAACCCATCGTTGCCCGAGAAGCCATCCTCGCCAAGCCGCAAACTTGCGCTGGCAGCCGGAATTGCGGCGTCCTTCTTCCTGCTCATTGGCTTGGTTCTTGGTTGGGTCCGTCTGGCGTTGCTGAGCAAGCTGTTGAAAAAGCCTGAGGGCAAGTAACGATGGAGATGAACCCGGTCGAACGTTTCGTGTTTCGTGCGCTGGCCTATACGTGGCCGTTCTATGCGCTCGGCGCGCTTTATGTCGTTGGTCCAGTCTTGGCGTGGCTCTTGGCCGGGCTTGCGCTTCTTTGTTTCTATCTTGGCGATGCCGTGCGTGATGACATGCAGGTAACGGGATCAATCCCGCCGCTGATTTGGGCGTGGGGCGCCGGGATGCTTGTTATGCTTGTTGCGCTATGGCTGGGGCATTTGAACTGGGATCTGGGCATGAAGACCCTGATCAAGTCCTCGATCGGTTGGGCCAAGGGGTGGGCATTGCTTGCGCTATTCCCACTTGCAGGCGCGCTGCTACCGGTACGCCGTGACGTGATCATACGTGGGCAAGGCGTGGTTGGGGCATGCACGCTGGCGCTAGCCCCGATCTTGCTCGCTGCACCTTACATTGGTCTGCCCGAACGTATCTTCACATCGCCACTAAAGGCTGTTGGCGGGCCGGGGCCTGAGTATTTCACCGTCTATTTCTTCACGTTTGACCCCGCCAGTTGGACGCCCCGCTGGCAGTTTTATGCCCCATGGTCTCCGTTTGCGGCGCTGTTGGGGGTGGTTTCTGTGCTTATGGCGCTTGAAGAGAAGAGCTTTAAGTGGCGCAGCATTGGCATTGCTGCAGGCGTATTGATGATCCTGGCCTCGAAGTCTCGTATGGGGCTGGTTGGGCTTGTGGCCTGCACCACGCTTCCGCGTATGATGCCGCTTATCACCAAAGCATGGGCATGGAAGGCCGTAGCTGGGCTTACCGCATCATTGGCCATCATCGGCACGGCGCTTTTGCAGTTCTTTCAAGATTTTGTTGCCGCATTTCGTGGCGCACGTGCCGACAGCACGCGTGTTCGTGAAACGCTTCAACGGATTGCCTATGAGCGCTGGCAAAACGAGGCAGTTTGGTTCGGTCACGGTCGCGTACAACCGGGTCCGCATCTGGTGGAATACATGCCCATCGGCAGCCATCATACGTGGTATGGCCTGCTTTTCGTGAAAGGCCTTGTGGGGTTTCTTGCGCTGCTGGGGCCGATGCTGTGGCATACAGCGTTCACGATGTATGACGCCGCCCGCCACCCTCGCGGACGCCTGCCACTCGGCATCATGCTGACACTGATCCTGTTGTCCTTCGGCGAGAATATCGAGATCGAAGTATACCTCCTGTGGCCCGCATTGATGATCCTTGGGATCCATTTGCGTGAGGTGTCCCGAGACTTACTTCCACCTATTGAGGACCCATCGGTCACCAGCGGATAATTGGTAGGTCGAAATTGAACAGCGACAAGGCGAGCTTAGGCTTGCCGCTCCATGCTGAACCGCGATTTAGGGTCACAAGTCAACATAGGGTGGCTCACGTTAAACCGACGAATTTCCCAAGAGTGCAGCTGGCACTGCTGCAGATAACCAGCCAGTAAGAATCGAGTGCTCGTTACGAATGGCAGAATTGACTGGCCGCAATGCAGCAACACCCGATGAAGGTGAACGGCAGCTTTGGGTTGTCCTTGCAAATGCCAATATCAGCAATCGGCGCTTAGCAGTCATTCAAGCATGATGCAGCATTCGGTACTTTGGGCTCAGAATGATCTTAAGCCGCATGACGGACGGACAACCGCTTCGAAATGGCGAACGGCAGGACCGTTCGCCAGGGTTCGTTAGATGTCGATGCGCTCGGCTATGCTCAGAGCATCTTCCAGTTCGACACCAAGATAGCGCACCGTGCTATCGACTTTGGTGTGACCAAGGAGCAGTTGCACCGCGCGAAGGTTGCCAGTCTTGCGATAGATCTCGGCAGCCTTTGTTCGGCGAAGCGAGTGTGTACCATATCCACTCGGCTCCAAACCAATCGCCTTCACCCAGTCGCGGACAAGTCGACCGTACTGACGCGTTGAGATGTGTGGTCGGTTGTGAAACCGGCTTGGGAACATGAACAGGCAAGCAAGCATTTCCGGAGATTTAACCCAGGTCAGAACGGTTTCTCGCGTGTTTTCCGACAGTTCAAATTGAACTGGTCGCTTGGTTTTGCTCTGGATCACTGAAACACGTTCGCGGACGCGATCGTCTTTGACAAGATCAGTCACGGCTAGCTTGACCAGATCACAGCCTCGAAGTTTGCTGTCTATGGCGACGTTGAACAAAGCAAGATCGCGTAGGTTGCCTGCAAGTTCGAGCCGCGCACGGATCGCCCACACCTGTTTTGGCAGCAGTGGACGTTTCTGCCCGATAATTCGTCCCTTGTTCCAAGCCTTGCGTTTGGGGGTGACTGCGGGAAGTTGGACTCTTGGCATGATATGCCCTCCGATCCTCCCTCCAGCCCAGGCATCAGCACCGCGCTGACTGGGCGAGTGTACAAGCAAGACTGAACGCCCGTTTTGAGAAGCCAACCAAATGGGTGTCTTCTGCGCGCGCATTGGTCTGCAAGGAGTCCATACCAGTCACCCGAACAACGTTCGCTGTATGTCTTCCGATCTAAAAACAAGGACTGGCTCACCTAGGGATTCAATCATATCTAGTGGCAATCGTTTGGTCACTTTCTGTTGTGCAACGATCGGAGCATTTCCCCCGGGAACGAAGAGGACAAAAGGACCGCTCTGCAAGCATTCGAAAATGCTTTGGTAAAGCGCCGGATGCGCGCAAGGTCTGTGTATGCACATCCCTGTAACTAAATCATTTTCTTCAGAAATGGTCAGGTTGCAGGTGTTTCTTTCGTCATAATGCAAAGGAAAGAAACCATATGCGCCTTCGTCGCTTGCTGTCTTTCCGAACACGCGCAATACATCTGATTTGAGAACGCGGGAGTCCTCGCCTTTCCAGTACCCTTGAATATAGTATTCAATACCCAACTCAGTGTTTCCTTTTGGATGGTTTTAGCCCTGTTCAAAGTTTGATGCAAAATCCGTTCTGTCCGCATCCTGTAAATTGTCACCTCTGTACGTGCTGCGCCTCGGACGAATGGCCGTTTTGTCCGCTGCTACGCCGCAGAGCACTAAACGCCAGTGCAGCGATTTTCGTGCTGCGAGCGCGCGCAGCGAGAAAAAGGGATGACCGGGTTGGGCTCAAACCGGACATTCACTATCAAATCTTATGCAATCCCAACCGATCCCCAACAATCACCGCATCCAAAACCCTTCGCGTTTGATCTTGTTGCGGATGGCCTGTTCCTTGCGGGGCAGGTTGTCCCGGTCAAACAGCGCGCGAGTTTTCTGGCCGCGTCCCTGAAAGATCATCCGTTTCATCGGGTCGTATTCCTTCAGAACCTTCTTGATCTTGTTGGGTGCGGTGGCGGCTTCGATGACCTCGATGGCCTTGTCGCTTTCGCGCGCATAGGCCAAGGGCAGGATGCGCCAGTGGCAGCTGACATCGCCGTCCAGTCCGTCGAGTTCTGGACCCGGACGTCCTCCGCCAAAGCTTGAGATCACAAGGGGCAGGGCGATTTGGTCCAGCCAAGGATAGAGTGTTTGGCAGACAATCTCTTCCGGGCCGTCATGGTGGATCGCGACGGCGTAGTCCTTGAAACGACGGCCAAATTCACGGGGGCAGGGGCCGAAGAACCAGCCTGCGTTAAAGTACATATAGCGCTGCCAGTATTCGTCCGGCTGGCTTGTATCCAGAGAGGCCTCGAAATCCAGCCCGAATTTGTCGTAGAGTGATTTCCAGATCTGCGTATAGCCCGGCCCGTAAAGCTCGATCGTGGGCCACGTGTCCTCACGCTTCATAGATGCCGAAGGTCGGTCATAGGGGATCGGCAGCTCGGACAGTTTGCCGGTGATCACCGTATCGGTATCAAAGAACAGGAACGGTTCGCCTTCCGGCAGGGCCAGCAGCGCTTCGATCTTGTTGCCATTAGGGTAGTGATGGCCAAATTCCTGACTTTCAAAGGGCACGATTTCGGCCCCCAGCATTTCAAGCGTCTCGCGGATGTTCGGCTTCAGGCGCGGGTCTTCCTGCCACAGATCTCCGGGTTGGGGTTCGGCCACCAGAAGGCGGCCTTTGAAATCGGGATCGCTGTGGCGCAGGCTGGCGGCGAACAGGATTGCCTCATAGGCCAAGCGGCCATCTTGGGCGACAATGACAACATTGGGGGCGGTCGTTGTTCGCACCTTTGCCGCTTTCCGGCGTTTCGAGGTTTTTTTCATCACTGCTTTGCCCGCGCTGTTCTTTGAGGCAGTATAGGCAGGAATGAAACGAGTCTGGAAGGGCGCAGGCGGGTTTGCAGGCGCGTTCTGGACGTTATCCAAGGGTCAAGTTCATGCGTAGATTTCTTGCTTTGACAGCGCTTTGTGTTGCCGTTGCCACTCCTGTTACGGCACAGAACTTTACCACTGCCACTGAAGTGCGACCCATCTTGAACGCCACACAAGGTAACTGGGTGGCCGTGCGGGAGTATGAAGGGCAGGATCTTCTGTATTTCACCCATCTGCTGGCATGGCGCTGCGGTCTTGAGGCGATCTATTTCAGTGTAAACGGCGGAGAAGAAACGCAGTTCGAAGCCGAGCCGTGCTATGAGGACGAGGCCACGCCCAACGCACTAAAGGTCACAGACATACTGCCTTACCAGCAGTTTGCTCTTCAGTCCGTCGAAACAGTCGAGGTTCGGATTGTGTATGACGACGGTGCCGAAACCGTTGCAGTCTTTGAACGCGCTCAGATTCAGATCCCATAGGATCTAGCTGGTTGGCGTGAACCGACCGAAATGCCCCGCCTGAAACGCCAGCGGCGCACCGGGGTCCAGCGTGACGCGCAGTACTTCTCCGATCATGATCGAATGATCGCCGCCGGAATGCACCTCGTGGGTCGCGCATTCAAACCGTGCCAGACAATCTTCGAACAGCGGGACGTCATGGGCGCCGTGGATCAGATCTATGGGTGAGAAGTCTGCGCCGTTCATGGCGAAATGGCGCGCCAGATCGATTTGATCTTCCTTCAGCACATGGATTGCGAAATGAGAGGCCTCGACGAAGGCGTCGTGACGCTCGGATACATGCGCCGGGCACCATAGGATCAGCGGTGGATCCAGCGAGACCGAAGTGAAGCTGTTCACCGTCATGGCAATTGGGCCGGTGTCTGACGCGGCTGTCACCACTGTCACGCCGGTGGCAAACTGCCCCAAGGCTTGGCGGAACTCGCCCGCATGATCGGGGCTGGGGGTGAAGCTGCTCATTGCAATCCGTCCTGTGTTCGCGCAGTCAGAACAAGGTGTGCCACGGGGCGGCACGACCATGCGTTTCGGCGCGGACACTAGCCCGAGTGATACTGGTAGGAAAGGGCGAAAAGCGACGTTTGGGGGTGTGAAGGCTCACTCGGCCACAGCAAAGCCTTGGATCAGCTGGCGCAACCCAAGCGCGGCCCCTGCAATGATCGCAAGAAACGTTACCGGAGCGCCGTAGTACAGGATTGAAAAGGCAGACAGGCCTTGTCCGATCGAGCAACCAAATCCGATCACGGCTCCGAACCCCATGATGACCGCGCCGCCGATTTGGCGTTTCAGCTCGCGTGGGTCTTCACAGGCCTCCCAGCGGAAATGACCTTTGAAAAGGCTGCCGATGAACGCACCGGCCAGAACGCCGACGACCGACCCGACACCGAAGTTCAAGTTGTTGCCAGAAGAGGTCATAAGGTAGATGATCATGTCGCCCAAGGGGGCGGAATAGGTGTGGCTTTCAACAGGGATGGCCGAAAAACCGTTCTCCAGCACCCACGCGGTTCCACCCCAGCCAATAACAACGGCGAGGCCTGCTGTAGCGGCCCAGAAAAGCTCGGCCTTTGCGGTGCGCAGCTCTTTGTTTGCCAACATTGCCATCAAAAGCAAAAGCCCTGCGGTAATCCCGATATGCGCTGCTGATACACCAGTCAGACGTTCAAGCCCGAAGGCCAGCGAGGGCAGGGCGGTCGGGTCTGTTGGGGTCTCGGGGAACAGCGCAACGCGCAGGCCCGACAGCGGGCCCGAGATGGCCACATAAGCCGAAAGCCCCATGACCAGCACAATAACGAAAGATCTAAGGTCGCCTCCACCCAAGCGGGCGAGCGCGCCAAAGCCGCAATTTCCCGACAGGGCCATGCCGTAACCAAACAATAGGCCACCAATGATGGACGCCAAGGGATTCCAGCCAAGTCGCAGATAGGTTGCTTCGGCGGCAGGTAGATGGCCGGTTGCGATCAGCAAGTGACTGCCGACCATCGCAACACCGATGGCCACACCCCACATGCGCATCCGAAGTCCTGAATGGGCATAGAGCGCGTCTTCGATGGCGCCCAAAGTACAGAAACGTCCCAGCCGAGCAGACAGACCAAGCAAGATGCCACCAACCAATCCGACAAGTGCGGCAAGAGAGGCGTCGCTGATCCAGTCGTACATGAAACCTCACAATTCCAAATGGTGTTGGACAGGCTTGTGAAGGCGGGGCCGCTATTCGGCCGCTTTGCGTTCTTCCGAAGCCGGGGTGTCGATCGAGCAGAACAGCTCGTAAATCACTTCCAGAATACGTCGGGGACGATCATCTGTCAGCGAATAATAGATCGTCTTGCCTTCACGACGCGGCGTCACAAGGCCTTCAAGGCGCAGGCGGGCCAGCTGTTGTGAAACCGCTGCCTGACGGGCGTGAAGAAGTTTTTCAAGCTCGGTCACGGATTTTTCACCTGTCACCAGATGGCACAAGATCATCAATCGCCCTTCGTGGCTGATGGCCTTCAGAAGGGTTGAAGCATCGCAAGCGCTGGTCATCATTTTATCCAGCTCATCGCGCGACATGTCTTCTTTTATGACGGGCAGTGCCATTGCGACTGGTCCTTGTGGTCCGTTACCGTTATCGGCCTCTAATAATGACCGGATTTCACTTTTGCAATCATCGTTGCAGTCAGATGACTAAGACGTGTTCTGGCTGCAATACCTTTTAAACTAAGGCGCGCGACGAACTATCAGCTTCCCTGATCACCCGTTGGCGCGACGTAATCCGTGTTCTCAACCAGCATCTGTTCCAGCAGACCCCAGAAAAAATCCTCGCCGGGATAGCCTTGAAGTCGGGTGACTTCCTTGCCCTCATCGTCCACCAGCAAAAACGTTGGTGTGAAGATGACCGGAGTGGCAGGCATGACGCCCAATGTTTCCGGTCCATCCTTGCGTTTCAGATCGCTGAGTTCGACTTTGCGTAGGGGTGCGTATTTGCCTTCCGAGGTCTTGGGGTAGATCTCGCCCAGCTCACTTTCCCATTTGGCGCACCATGCGCAGCCGGGTTCTTCGACCATGATCAACTCGGCCGCCTGTGCAGAAACCCCAAACCCAATCAGGGCAGTAGAGAGCAAACTTAATGTAATCTTACGCATCCCGCTGCCGATTCCTTGACATCTGGTTGATCTTAGCTTCATGCAATAGATAAATTGAATATGTTGTGAATTCAAGGAAGCCTTCATGCTGGACATATCCTTTGCCGGAGCGGCGCTTGCGGGGCTTCTGTCGTTCTTCTCGCCCTGTATCCTGCCGATGGTTCCGTTTTACCTGTGCTATATGGCCGGGTTGTCAATGACCGAGTTGACGGGTGAGGGGAAGATCAATCCCGGTGCACAGCGCAGGCTGGTCATTGCTTCCATTGCCTTTGCTTTGGGTGTCACTTCGATCTTCATGCTCCTTGGGCTTGGGGCCACCGCATTAGGGGCGGCCTTTGCGCAGTATCAGCAAGAACTCAGCTATTTTGGGGCAGCCATACTGGTTCTGTTCGGGCTGCATTTTTTGGGAATCATGCGCATTCCCTTTCTGTACCGTGAAGCGCGGCTCGAAGGACCGGCCCAGCCAAGTTCTATCCTTGGGGCCTATCTGATGGGGTTGGCCTTTGGGTTTGGCTGGACGCCTTGCGTCGGGCCTGCATTGGCCTCGATCTTGATGATTGCCAGCGGAATGGGAGATCTGGTGCGCGGCACGCTTTTATTGGCGGTCTATGGGCTGGCGATGACGCTGCCCTTCGTTCTGGCAGCCATGTTTGCACGTCCATTCCTGGCTTGGGTCGGGCGCAATCGGAAGTATCTGCCATGGGTCGAAAAGGTCATGGGCGCAATGCTTGTCTTGTTTGCAGTGCTGATTATATCGGGGCAGGTGAACAAGATCGGACAGTGGCTGCTTGAGACCTTTCCAGGCCTTGGAAATGTCGGCTAGGCATCCTTTGTGACGGGTTTGATCCTGCGTGCGAAACAAAGCGATCAAGAGCTAAAAAATTTCGCAAGATAATATTAATTCAAATAACGGAATTTGATGTTGCGAAAATTGCTTCATCTGCGTAGTTTGGCCGAACAACGGTTATGGGAGGAAACATGAAGCGGACAACGATCACGCTTTGCACCCTGCTTATTGCAGGGCTGGGAGCGGCACAAGCCGAGACGGTGGCACCCACCGCCGTCGCATTCGAAGAAGGGGCCGTGGCCCAATCGCTCACTGGCGTTGCAGGGAATCCTGCAGAAGGCGCCAAAGTGGTTTCGGCGAAATCGCAGGGTAACTGCGTCGCCTGTCACGAAATCACAGATCTGGCCGACGTACCGTTCCACGGTGAAGTTGGCCCTATGCTGGATGGAGCGGGTGACCGCTGGAGCGAAGCAGAGCTGCGCGGCATTCTGGTAGACGCCAAGATGACCTTTGATGAATCGATGATGCCATCGTTCTACAAGACCGAAGGCTTTATTCGTCTGGGCAAAGCCTACACAGGCAAAGCTCATGAAGGTGACGTCGAACCGCTGCTGAGCGCTCAGCAGATTGAAGATGTTGTGGCCTATCTTATGACGCTCAAAGACTGAGCGGATCGGGCCATAGAAATACACTCACAGGAGACTAGAGATGAAATTCACTCGACGTGATGCTCTGGCACTTGGGCTCGGCGCAACCGCCGTTGCCATGTTGCCGATGCGCGCATTGGCTGCTGCAGACGAGGCCGTTGCGGCCTTTACCGGCGGCGCAGAAACCGGCGAAGGTGGGATCACCCTGACCGCGCCGGAAATTGCTGAAAACGGCAACACTGTTCCGATCTCGGTCGACGCCCCTGGCGCGGTTTCGATCCTTGTTCTGGCTGCTGGCAACCCGACACCGGGTGTCGCTCAGTTCAACTTCGGTGAAGCCGCTGGTTCGCAGTCGGCATCGACCCGTATTCGTCTGGCTGGAACGCAAGATGTTGTTGCTGTTGCCAAAATGGCAGATGGCAGCTTCGTAAAAGCGTCTTCGACCGTAAAAGTCACCATCGGCGGCTGCGGCGGCTAACTAGAGGAGATCTGAGATATGGCAAAAGGTGCAAAACCCCGCGTAAAGGTCCCCAAGACGGCTGCTGCCGGTGATGTGGTGACCATCAAAACCCTGATCAGCCACAAGATGGAATCGGGTCAGCGTAAGGATAAAGAGGGCAACCTCATCCCGCGTTCGATCATCAACCGGTTCACTTGTGAATTCAACGGCAAGTCGGTCATCGACGTGACGCTGGAGCCCGCGATTTCGACCAACCCGTATGTCGAGTTCGACGCAAAGGTCGATGAAGCAGGTGATTTCAAGTTCACTTGGTATGACGATGACGGTGACGTGTACGACACCACCAAGTCGATCGCCATCGGCTGAGGCCAGCGCAGGGAGGAATATATAATGAAAAAAGGCATCGCAGCACTCGTAGCTGCCTCGACCATCTTCGGGGCAGCCGCCGCAACAGCCGATGAAAGCGCTGAACTCACCGTCAATGGCGAGATCGACATTGTCACCAAAACTGCCGCGCCCGCGCATCTATCGGATGCACTGGACGAGGTTCTGTCGGGCTGGCGTTTCCGCTCGGATCAGACACAGGAAATGCAGATGGATGACTTCGACAACCCCGGCATGCTGGGCGTTGAAGCAGGGATCGAGATCTGGAACACTGTGGACGGTTCGAAAGGCAAATCCTGTGCGGATTGCCACGGCGAGCCCGAAGAAATGGCAGGCGTGAAAGCGGTTTATCCGAAGTGGAATGATCAGGCCGAGACGGTCCATACCCTTCAGATGGCCGTGAACAACTGCCGTGAAAATGCCATGGGCGCCGAGCCTTGGAAGTATGACGCTACCGACGCAATCAATGTCGAAGCTCTGCTTTCTTCGGTATCGCGTGGCATGCCGGTCAACGTGGCGATTGATGGCCCTGCTGAAGCGGCGTGGGAATTGGGCAAAGAGCTCTACTATACCCGCACTGGTCAGCTTGAAATGAGCTGTGCCAATTGTCACGAAGACAACTATGGCAACATGATCCGTGCCGACCACCTGTCGCAGGGTCAGATCAACGGCTTCCCGACTTACCGTCTGAAAAACGCCAAGCTGAACGGGGTGCATTCGCGCTTCAAAGGCTGTGTACGTGACACGCGTGCCCACACCTATAGCCCGGGTTCCGAAGAGTTCATCGCTCTGGAACTGTACGTCGCGTCGCGCGGCAACGGTCTGTCGGTCGAAGGCCCATCGGTCCGCAACTAAGACATTTAACCCCGCCCGAACCGGTTTCGGGCGGGGTTTTCTTTAAACGAACATATTCAATCTGAAGCATGGGTGAGGCGTGCAACGGATTGAAAATCAAGGAAAACCGCTCATGATCTCTCGCCGCGACTTTCTTCAGGTCTCGATGGCTGCGTCCGCGCTTTATGGTACGTCGGGCTTTGGCAATTGGGCCAAACTGGCCGCTCAGCAGGCGCTGACCCAAGATGACCTTCTGAAGTTCGACACGTTTGGCAATGTCAGCCTGATCCACATCACCGACATTCACGCCCAGCTGAAACCGATCTTTTTCCGCGAGCCCGAGATCAATCTGGGCGTTGGTGCTGCCAATGGGCAGATGCCACACGTCACAGGCGCTGATTTCCGCAAGGCCTATGGAATCGAAGATGGTTCGCCGTCGGCTTATGCACTGACCTATAACGATTTCACTTCACTGGCACAGTCTTATGGCAAAGTTGGCGGCATGGACCGCGTGGCGACCGTTGTGAACGCCATTCGCGCTGATCGCCCTGACGCTCTGCTTCTGGACGGTGGCGATACGTGGCACGGTTCGTACACCTGTCACCACACTGAAGGTCAGGACGTGGTGAATGTGATGAATGCGCTGAAGCCCGATGCGATGACTTTCCACTGGGAATTCACGCTGGGATCCGAGCGTGTGAACGAGATTGTCGAAAACCTGCCCTTCGCGGCGCTGGGTCAGAACATCTTTGACGCCGAGTGGGACGAACCAGCCGAGCTCTTCAAGCCTTACAAATTCTTCGAGCGCGGTGGCGTGAAGGTGGCCGTGATTGGTCAGGCCTTCCCCTATATGCCCATCGCCAACCCGCGCTGGATGTTCCCGGAGTACTCGTTCGGGATCCGTGACGAAAACATGCAGGCGATGGTGGACGAAGTACGTGCCGCCGGTGCTGAACTGGTCGTCGTCCTGTCGCACAACGGCTTTGACGTTGACAAGAAAATGGCCAGCCGCGTGAAGGGCATCGACGTGATCCTGTCTGGCCACACCCATGACGCGCTGCCCGAACCGGTACAGGTCGAACAGACCTTTATCATCGCATCGGGCTCGAACTCGAAATTTGTCAGCCGCGTTGATCTGGACGTGCGCGACGGCAAGATGATGGGCATTCGCCACAAATTGATCCCGATCTTTGCAGACGTGATCACGCCGGATGCCACGATCACTCAACTGATCGACGAACAGCGTGCGCCCTATAAGGACCAGTTGGAAGAGGTGATCGGCACGACCGACACGCTTCTCTATCGTCGCGGCAACTTCAACGGATCGTGGGACGACCTGATCTGTGACGCGCTGATCAATGAACGCGAAGCAGACATTGCCATGTCGCCCGGCGTGCGTTGGGGGCCGTCGATCCTGCCGGGTCAAGAAATCACCCGCGAAGACATCTGGAACGTGACCTCGATGTCCTACGGTGAAGCGTATCGTACTGAAATGACGGGTGAATTCATCCACACCATTCTGGAAGACGTTGGCGACAACCTTTTCAACCCTGATCCCTACTATCAGCAGGGCGGCGACATGGTGCGTATCGGTGGCATGGGCTATCGTATCGACATCAACAAGCCGCAGGGCGAGCGCATCACAGACATGACGCTTTTGAAAACCGGCGAAGCGATTGATCCGGCCAAGACCTATGTGGTCGCGGGCTGGGCCAGCGTCAACGAAGGCACCGAAGGTCCGCAGATCTGGGATGTCGTCGAAAGCCACATCAAGAAACAAGGCACCATCAAGCTGGATCCGAACAACTCGGTTCAGGTGGTGGGCGCGTAATCCATTGAACACCCGCCGTCTGGCCTGAAGGGCAGGGCGGCGGAACACTTTTAGCCAAACAGCCAAATAGGAGGTTTGACATATGTCGACTGAAACCAAAGGCACCGGGACTTCGCGTCGCGGTTTCCTGAAAGGGGCCGCCGCAACGGGCGCTGCCCTGGGCGCTGCCGGTGCGGCCCGCGCCGAAGGCGATCCGCTGATTACCGAAGTACAGGAATGGGCATCCGGTCTGGGCGAGGGCGTAGACGCCACGCCTTACGGTATGCCGATTGAATTTGAAGGCGACGTCGTGCGCCGCAACGTGGAATGGCTGACCGCCGACACGATTTCCTCGATCAACTTCACGCCGATCCACGCGCTGGACGGCACGATCACCCCGCAGGGCTGTGCGTTCGAACGCCATCACTCGGGCGCGATCACGCTGAAGAAAGAAGACTACCGTCTGATGATCAACGGTCTGGTCGATAAGCCGCTGGTGTTCACCTATGAAGACCTCGAGCGTTTCCCGCGTTCGCAGCAGACCTTCTTCTTGGAATGTGCTGCCAACACCGGCATGGAATGGGCAGGCTCGCAGCTGAACGGCGCGCAGTACACCCACGGCATGATCCACAACATGGAATACACAGGCGTCAGCCTGCGGACCTTGCTTGAGGAAGCCGGGCTGGATGCCGCTGGCGAGCTGAAAGACAAGTGGGTCTATGTTGAAGGCGCGGATGCGTCGTCGAACGGCCGCTCGATCCCGATGGAGAAGGCACTGGACGACTGTATGGTTGCGTTCAAAGCCAACGGCGAAGCCCTGCGGATGGAGCATGGCTATCCGGTTCGTCTGGTTGTTCCCGGTTGGGAAGGCAACATGTGGGTCAAATGGCTGCGCCGCATCGAAGTCATGGACGCGCCGGTTGAAAGCCGCGAAGAGACCTCGAAATACACCGACACGCTGGAAGACGGCACCTCGCGCAAGTGGACGTGGGCGATGGACGCGAAATCTGTTGTCACCAGCCCCAGCCCGCAGATGCCGATCAAGCACGGCAAAGGCCCACTGGTCATCACGGGTCTGGCATGGTCAGGTTTGGGTGCGATCACCGCTGTCGACGTGTCGCTTGACGGCGGCGTGACGTGGCAAGAGGCTCGTCTGGCCGAGCCCGGCAAGAAGATGGCGCTGACCCGCTTCTATCTGGACATCGATTGGGACGGATCGGAAATGTTCCTGCAATCACGTGCGATGGACGAAACTGGTTACGTTCAGCCGACCAAAGCGCAACTGCGCGAAGTGCGCGGCCTGAACTCGATCTATCACAACAACTGCATCCAGACGTGGCACGTCAACGCAAACGGGGAGGCAAACAATGTCGAAGTTTCCTAAATTCCTGATGGCAGCTTCGGTTGCCACTTTGACCGCCGCCCCTGCGATGGCTGAGAAGCTTGGCCTTGGCCGGACTGCGACGGACGCCGAGATCGCAGCTTGGAACCTGGACGTTTTCCCGGACGGATCGAACCTGCCGGAGGGTAAGGGCGATGTTTGGACCGGTGAAGAAGTCTTTGCTGATGCTTGTGCAGCGTGCCACGGCGAGTTTGCTGAGGGTGCTGGCAACTGGCCAAAACTGGCCGGTGGCATGGACACGCTGGACCACGAAGATCCGCTGAAAACCGTTGGGTCTTACTGGCCCTACCTGTCGACCACGTTTGATTATGTGCGCCGTTCGATGCCGTTTGGCGCTGCTGGCACGCTGTCGAATGATGATGTTTACGCCATCGTTGCCTATATCCTGTACTCGAACGACCTGGTGGACGATGATTTCGTTCTGTCGAAAGAGACATTCCTGGATGTGGATCTGCCGAATGCCGAAGGCTTCATCGTCGATGATCGCGCGGAAACCGAATATGGTCAGTTCACCAATCGCTGCATGAGCGATTGCAAACCGGGCGCGGTCGAGATCACGACAACTGTGGTTTTCCCCGGTGACCCGAACTCGGGCACGGATGCGACCCCAATCAGCCAGGCTGTAATGAGTGCTGCGGGTGCCGCTGCTGAAACCGCCGAGGAGCCTGCAACTGAAGCTCCAGCCGAAGAGGCTCCGGCCGAAGAAGCCGCCGCAACTGAGGAAGCTGCCGTTCCTGCCGCAATGGCACTGGATGCAGAACTGGTTGCCAAAGGTGAAAAGGTCTTCAAGAAGTGTAAGGCGTGTCACAAAATTGGTGACGGTGCCAAGAACGGCACGGGCCCAATCCTGAACGGCGTCTATGGACGTGCTGCTGGTGCGGTTGACGGTTTCAAATACTCAAAGCCCATGCTGGCCGCTGCTGAAGGTGGTTTGGTTTGGGATGAAACCGAACTGTCCGCTTACCTTGCAAACCCGAAGAAATATATGAAGGGCACCAAAATGTCCTTTGCGGGTTTGAAGAAGGACAAAGACGTTGCTGCGATCTTGGAATTCTTGAAGTCGCATAGCCAGTAATCTGGCAGATCTGATCCTGAAACGGGCGTTGTCTTATCGACCGCGCCCGTTTCTATTTTGCCGCGCAACTTTAGTTCCTTTTATGCATGCATTTGTATATGAAAATTATTGAGTGGATTGGCTCCACCCGTTAAGCTCGCGTCTATGGGACGGATTCGAAACGCTGCGATAGGTCTTGCGGTTGCACTTTGCGCCGCAACACCTTCTTTTTCAAATGAAATTGGTGATGCTTCAGAGGGTGAGAAGCTCTGGAAAGAATGTAAATCTTGCCACTCTATCGGTGAGGGGGCGAAGAACCGCGTTGGGCCTCATCTGAACGGCATTTTCGGACGCCGTGCAGGCGCGGAAGAAGGGTTTAAATACTCCAAAGGTCTGGCCCGCATGGGCAGCGACGGACTGAAGTGGGAGTTCGATCTATTGGATCGTTACATCGAAAACCCCAAGGCGTTCGCGTCGGATACGCGTATGTCTTACAAAGGGTTGAAAGACGAACAGAAACGCGCCGACTTGCTGGCGTTCCTGCGTCGTTATTCTGATAACCCCGGTGATATTCCCGAGGCCGCACCGACAGTTGCGGGCACTGACCACTCGGTCGACCCAGCCATTCTAGCTATTCAGGGCGACCCGGAATACGGCGAATACCTGTCGTCGGAATGCACGTCTTGCCACCAGATTTCGGGTGACAATGAAGGTATCCCCGGCATCATTGGTTGGCCGGCAGAAGACTTTGTCGTCGCCATGCACGCCTACAAGGACAAGTTCAGGCCACATCCGGTCATGCAAATGATGGCCGGCCGTTTGTCAAATGACGAGATTGCGGCGTTGGCCGCCTATTTTGAGGCGATCGACCCATAACGAATTCATATGCGGGCCAGGAGGGGCCTGCATATTTGCGACGGCCGTGCGCTTACGCGGTCCATAGGGAGGAAAACATGAAGATTAACAGACGTTTATTTATGGGAGGCGCGGCCGCTGGTGCGGCAGCAACGACCCTTTCCGCACCGATGGTGCACGCAGCCGGTCACGGCAAGCCGAAGGTTGTTGTCATTGGCGGCGGTGCAGGCGGCGCGACCGCTGCGCGCTATATCGCCAAGGATTCCAAGGGCGAGATCGAGGTCACTCTGGTTGAACCCACTCGCAGCTATTACACCTGCTTCTTCTCGAACCTTTATATGGCAGGTTTCACCGATCTGGGATCGATCGCACACAGCTATGGTAAGCTGGCCGCCGAGTACGGCATCAACGTCGTGCATGACTGGGCTGTCGGAATAGATCGTGAAGCACGTACTGTGTCGCTGGCCGGTGGCGCAACGCTGAACTATGACCGTCTAATCCTGTCGCCCGGTATCGACTTTGTTGAGGGCGCGGTCGAAGGCTGGGACGTTTCTCATCAAAACGCGATGCCACATGCGTATAAAGCTGGGTCGCAATCCGAGCTTCTGAAGGCTCAGGTCGAGGCGATGCCCGAAGGTGGAACCTTTGCGATGGTGGCTCCGCCCAACCCGTTCCGCTGCCCTCCTGGACCGTATGAGCGTATCTCGATGATCGCCAATATCCTGTCGAAGAAGAACCCGACCGCAAAGATCATCATTGCCGACCCGAAAGAGAAGTTCTCGAAGATGGCATTGTTCCAGGATGGTTGGTCGCGTCATTACGACGGCATGATCGACTGGATTGGCGGCGACTTCGGTGGCGGCAACGTGTCTGTGAACCCGCATGACATGACCGTGACGATTGATGGCGAAGAAACCAAGGTTGATGTCTGCAACGTCATCCCGGCAATGAAAGCAGGCAAGATCTGCGACATGGCAGGGATCACCGAAGGCAACTGGGCACCTGTGAACCCGCACACGATGCAGTCGCGTGTTGATGAAAACATCCATGTTCTGGGCGACGCCAGTTCGCAGGGTGATATGCCGAAGTCTGGCTTTGCGGCGAACTCGCAGGCGAAAGTAGCCGCGATGGCGGTACGTTCGGCCCTGACCGGATCGAAGCTGTTCCCGGCCAAGTTCACCAACACGTGCTGGTCACTGATCAACGACGGTGACGGGGTGAAAGTTGGCGCAAGCTATGAAGCCACGGACGAGAAGATCGCCAAGGTTGACGGCTTCATCAGCGCGGTGGGAGAGGACGCAGAGCTGCGTCAGGCCACCTATGAGGAAAGCGTTGGTTGGTATGCCGGGATTACCTCGGACATGTTCGGCTGATTATCTTGCCAATATTCGCCTTGGCGAATATGTTGAAGTTAACGCGGGGTCCGGTCTTCCGGGCCCCGTTTCATGAAAGGGGCTTTGCGCGAACGGCCCTCAAATCAGGAGGAAGACTTATGCGCAAATTTCTTGGAACGGCACTGGTGGTCGCCGCAGCTATGATCACCCCGGCCTTTGCCGATGGCCATGGGAAGCAGATGAGCGACAACGCCATCACTTATGCGTTTAATGGCAGCTTTGACGACGCAACTTTTGCGGTCGAAACGGCCATCGTAGGGCAGGGGCTGGTGATCGACTATGTCAGCCACACGGGTGAGATGCTTGAACGTACCAAGGGCGATGTGGGCTCGGACGTGAAGATCTTCGAAGCCGCAGATATCTTCCTGTTCTGCTCGGCCAAGATCAGCCGCGAAGTGATGGAAGCAGACGCCGCCAACATCTCGTTTTGCCCCTATAGCATCTTCGTGACGGATACGAATGGCGAAGTCAGCGTTGGATATCGTACATATCCCGAAGGTGAGATGCAGAAAGTGCAGGCGCTTCTTGACGGGATTGTGCAAGAAGCGATTGCCGAATAAGGTAGTTTAGGCTTGAAAAACAAGGCCCCGCGTGTCGCAATGACAGGCGGGGCCTTTTGCTTGACGTGTGGTTACAGAAAAAAACATTCAAAAAAGTGAATGTATATCTTGTTCCCGCCGTCGGGCTATCCTAAATTTAACACGCGAACAGAAACTCTGGTGAGGCATGACATGATTGAAACTGAATTCACACCGCTGGCAGCATCGCTCGGAGGCGCCTTGATCGGCTTGGCCTCGGTGCTTTTGATGTGGGTGCGCGGCAACATTCTGGGGGCCACGGGCATTCTTTCCGGTTTCATGCAGCCCAACAGCTCGGCTGACTGGGCGTGGCGTGCGGCCATCCTGGCAGGAATGCTGACCGGTCCGCTTGTCTATCTGTTCATCACAGGGGGCTTCCCTGAAATCCAAGTGCCCGTCAGCACGCTTTCGATGATCATCGGGGGTGTCATTGTCGGGATCGGCGTGACCTATGGGTCGGGCTGCACCTCGGGACATGGGGTCTGCGGCATGTCGCGGCTGTCACCGCGCAGTTTCGTCGCCACGCTTAGCTTTATGGCTGGCATCACCATCATGGTGTTTGTCACACGCCACATCTTTGGCCTGTAAGGAGGGACCGATATGCATTTGATCGTCATCTATGTCATCGGCCTGATCTTCGGCCTAGGTATCTCAATCTCGGGCATGGCCAATCCAGCCAAAGTCCTGAACTTCTTCGATTTCGCAGGCATCTGGGACCCAAGCCTGATCTTCGTGATGGGCGCGGCCATTCTGGTAACGGCCCCCGGTTACTTCTTGGTTCTTCGCAGACCGAAACCGGTATTCGGCAACGCGTTCACGCTGCCTGGCACCAAGCTGATTGACCGCCGTCTGGTTGGTGGGTCCTTCACCTTTGGTTTGGGCTGGGGGCTAGCCGGCTTTTGCCCGGGTGCCTCGCTTCCCGTGATCTCGACCGGAAACCCGGACGTTCTGATCTTCACGGCCTCATTTATCGTGGGTATCTTCATTGCCCGCTACATGATCCAGCGGAGCGCGCAACAGCGCGATGCCGCACCAGCAAGTTAACTCCGGACCTTAATCCGGGCCCCAAGGAAAGGACATGTCATGACTGACTATCCCGTAAACACCGACCTGATCCCCGAAGTGAAGGCTTTTTTCGAGCCGGATTCGAACACGATTTCCTATGTGGTCAAGGACCCGACCTCGAATGCTTGCGCGGTAATCGACAGCGTCATGGACATTGACTATGCCGCTGGCCGTATCTCGCATGAGCATGCGGATGAGATCATCGCGTATATCAAGGCTGAAGGGCTGAAGCTGGAATGGCTGATTGAAACGCATGTCCATGCTGACCATCTGTCGGGCGCCCCCTATATCCAGGAAAAGCTGGGCGGCAAGATCGGCATTGGCAGTCAGATCACCGTTGTGCAGGACGTGTTCGGCAAGGTCTTCAATGAAGGGACCGAGTTCCAGCGCGATGGCAGTCAGTTTGATGCGCTGTTCGAGGATGGCGACACCTACAAAATTGGCAACATGGACGTCTTCACCATGCATACACCGGGCCACACGCCCGCCTGTATGGTGCACGTAATTGGCAACGCTGGTTTTGTGGGCGACACGCTGTTCATGCCGGATGGCGGATCGGCCCGTGCCGATTTCCCGGGCGGGGATGCAGGTGTCCTGTATGACTCGATCCAGAAGGTGTTGGCTCTGCCTGACGAAACCCGTCTGTTCATGTGCCACGACTATGGCCCGAATGGCCGTGACATTCAGTGGGAAACCACTGTGGCCGATGAGAAAGAGCACAATATCCACGTAGGTGCGGGGAAAACCCGCGAGGAATTCGTGAAGTTCCGCACCGAACGGGATGCTCAGTTGGACATGCCACGCCTGATCATTCCCTCGCTTCAAGTGAATATGCGTGCGGGCGAAATGCCCCCCGCAGATGAGGATGGAAAGACCTTCCTGAAGGTCCCTGTAAACGCGCTTTAAGAGGTTCCAATGCAAACCAAGAAACTGGATGACACCATCACGGTGTCCCATCAGATTGCGATCGAGGATGTAAAAGCCATCCGTGATCAAGGGTTTACTCTGCTGATGTGCAACCGCCCGGATGGTGAGGATCCGGGCCAGCCCAACTGGGAAGACATGAAAGCCGCAGCCGAGGCTGTCGGGCTAAAGACGGCCTTCTTGCCGATGTCTTCGCGTGAAGATGCGCTGGCTTTGAAAGATCCCTTCCGGGCCGAGATGGAGGGCGCTGACGGTCCCGTCTTCGCCTATTGCCGCACCGGCACGCGTTGCGAAATCCTGTGGACACTAGCGATGAGCTGATCTGGTTTGGCAACCGCCAACCAGTCTGAAACAAAACGGAAATCTGCCATGAATGTGATCAAGGCTATGGCGGCGCGCGGCGCTGCCCTTGGACAGTATGCGCCAATTCTTGACTGGGGGCGCCGTTATGATCAGGGCGCGTTCTCTGCCGACCTTTTGGCGGCGGTGATCGTGACGATCATGCTGATCCCGCAGTCTCTGGCCTATGCGCTTCTGGCAGGTCTTCCGGCCGAGATGGGGCTTTATGCCTCGATCCTGCCTTTGGTCGCCTATGCGATTTTCGGGACGTCTCGGGCATTGGCGGTTGGACCAGTTGCCGTGGTCAGCCTGATGACCGCAGCCGCCATTGGCAATCTCGAGCTGGCCAGTCAGGCCGATTACATCGCGGCTGCCATCACGCTGGCCTTTCTGTCTGGTCTGATCTTGCTGGTCATGGGCGTGTTCCGTCTGGGCTTTCTGGCCAACTTCCTAAGCCATCCAGTGATTGCAGGGTTTATCACCGCTTCGGGCTTGCTGATTGCAACCAGCCAGCTGAAGCACATCTTGGGGATTGAGGCTCACGGGCACTCGTTGATTGATCTGTTTGGATCGCTCTTTTCGCATCTGGGGCAGACCAACCTGATCACGCTTGTGATCGGTGCTGCGTCGGTTGCCTTCCTGTTCTGGGTGCGCAAGGGGCTGAAACCTCTTCTGATGACCTTGGGGCTTGGCGATCGTCTGGCGGGAAGTCTTGCCAAAGCGGGGCCCGTGGGTGCCGTTGTCGTGACCACTCTGGTCAGCTGGGGCTTTGACCTACAATCGAAAGGCGTCGCTATTGTGGGCGACGTCCCACAAGGGTTGCCGCCTTTGACCATGCCTAGCTTTGACGCAGATCTGTGGACCAGCCTGTTCGGCTCAGCGCTTTTGATTTCGATCATTGGGTTCGTCGAATCCATTTCCGTCGCACAGACGCTGGCTGCCAAGAAGCGCCAGCGCATCGTGCCGGACCAAGAGCTTGTGGGCCTTGGGGCATCAAATATCGCTGCGGCCGTATCCGGCGGCTATCCGGTGACGGGGGGCTTCGCGCGCTCGGTCGTGAACTTCGACGCAGGGGCCGAGACCCCAGCCGCCGGAGCCTTCACAGCCATCGGGATCCTTTTGGCAGCGATGTTCCTGACACCGCTTCTGTATTTCCTCCCGAAAGCCACGCTCGCTGCGACTATCATCGTGGCTGTGCTGGGCTTGGTGGATTTCCACATCCTGAAATCCACATGGCGCTATCACCGCGCGGATTTCACCGCTGTTCTGGCCACTATCCTGCTGACTTTGGGTTTCGGGGTCGAAATTGGCGTGTCGGCCGGCGTAGTCTTGTCGATTGTGCTCTACCTCTACAAAACCTCGCGCCCGCATATCGCCGAGGTTGGCTTGGTGCCGGGGACCCAGCATTTTCGGAACATTGATCGGCACAACGTGCAAACCCATCCCGAACTTGTCACGCTGCGGCTGGACGAAAACCTCTACTTCGCCAATGCGCGGTATATTGAGGATTACCTGCTGGAGCGTACCGGTCGCGGAGGGCTGAAACATGTGGTCCTGATGTGTTCGGCCGTGAACGAGATCGACCTGTCTGCCCTTGAAACGCTGGAGGAACTGGACCGGCAGCTGGCCGACAGTGGTATCACACTCAGCCTGTCCGAAGTGAAAGGCCCTGTGATGGATCGTCTGAAGCGTACAGATTTTCTGGATCACCTGTCAGGCGATGTCTACCTGACGCAATACGCCGCAATGCGTGCGTTGGGGCCGGTGGACTAGGGGCGACGCTGCGTCATCCGGGGCAGGGCGGTCAGATTTATTGAACGCTTGTACAATTCTTGCTAGGGCCGACCCAACAGTTACGGAGGGTTCCCTATGCAGATCACCGAAAACACCATTGTCACCGTTTCAGGCGGAGCATCTGGTCTGGGCGGCGCCGTCGCCGAAGCGTTCGCGGCCGAAGGTGCCAAAGTTGGCATTTTCGACCTGAATGAAGAGGCCGGACAGGCCATGGCAGAAAAGCTGGGCGGAGCTTTTGCCAAAGTTGACGTGTCGGATCCTGCATCCGTTGCCGAAGGTTTCAAAACATTGCGTGCGGCGTTGGGCCAAGAGCGTGTAATGGTGAACTGCGCAGGTATCGCGCCAGCGGCCAAGACCCAGTCGAAGGGTGAACCGCATGATCCGGGCCTTTATGCCAAGGTGATCGGCGTGAACATGATCGGCACATTCAACTGCGCCAGCCAAGCCGCGGCAGGCATGGCGATGGCCGACCCGGTCACGGACGACGGCGAGCGTGGCGTAATCGTCAACACCGCCTCGATCGCGGCAATGGACGGCCAGATTGGCCAGTTGGCCTATGCCTCGTCCAAAGGTGGCGTGGTAGGTATGACGCTTCCAATGGCGCGCGACCTGATGCGCGATGGCATCCGTGTGCTGGCGATTGCACCTGGCATCTTCAAAACGCCGATGGTGGCTGGCCTGCCGCAAGAGGTTCAAGACAGCCTTGGAGCTCAAGTTCCCTTCCCGTCGCGTCTTGGCGATCCGGCCGAATTCGCAGGCATGGTGCGCCATATCGTCGAAAACTCGTTCCTGAATGGCGAAGTGATCCGTCTGGACGGCGCTGTGCGCATGGCGCCGCGCTAAACCCGATTGGCCGGGGGCGGGCGACCGCCCTCTGGCATCCCGCGCGCAGATCCCCTATGTAGCGCGCGATGAAGACGCAATCGACCATACGCCAAGCAGCCCGCCTGTCCGTCGCACCGATGATGGATTGGTCCGATCGCCATTGCCGGTACTTTCACCGGCTGATGAGCCGTCACGCGCTTCTGTATACGGAAATGGTTACCGCCCCCGCTTTGGTGCGCGGTGGGGCGCTGCATCTTCTGGACTACAACACTGAAGAGCATCCCGTGGCTGTCCAGCTTGGTGGGTCGGACCCGAAAGAGCTGGCCGCGGCCACCAAGCTGTGCATCGAGCGTGGTTATGACGAGGTAAACCTGAATGTGGGCTGTCCCTCGGATAGGGTGCAGTCGGGCACATTTGGCGCGGTGTTGATGCGCGATCCCGGCTTGGTGGCGGACTGTATGGCTGCGATGAGGGACGCCGCTCAAGATATTGAAGTCACAGTGAAATGCCGTATCGGCGTGGATGATCAGGACTCCGAAATTGTGCTTCCGGACTTCCTTGAAAAGGTTTCGGCCGCGGGCGTCAATCGCTTCACCATTCATGCCCGAAAAGCTTGGCTTCAGGGGCTCAGCCCCAAGGAAAATCGGGATATCCCGCCCTTGGACTATCCTCTGGTACACCGCATGAAAGAGGCCTTCCCGCATCTGCATCTGTCGATCAACGGCGGCATCACGACATTGGAAGAAACCCGCGCACATTTGGATGTGATGGACGGGGTGATGATCGGCCGTGCCGCCTATCACGACCCAGCAACCGTATTGTTGGGCGCAGATCAGGCGATCTTTGGCGACGCGACGCCCGGACGTTCGGCGCATGAGGTTGTCGAGGCGATGTATCCCTATATCGAAGCACGTTTGGCCGAAGGCATCCGCCTGCATTCGATCACCCGCCACATGTTGGGCATTTTCACAGGCCGTCCCGGCGCGCGGAAATGGCGGCGCATCCTGTCCGAAGGGGCGACGAAACCGGGGGCAGGGGTTGCACTGGTCGCCGAAGCCCTGTCATCTGTGCATGAACACCTTCCCGCTGTCTGAGGCCACTAATGCCCGATCTATCCCTGCTTCTGCCCATGACCGCACTTTTGGCTGCGATTGGGGCCTTTGCGGGCGTCTTGGCCGGGCTTCTGGGCGTGGGCGGCGGGATCGTTCTGGTGCCCGCGTTCTTCTATGCATTCTCAGCACTCGGTTATGGGTCGGATCAGCTGATGCAAATCTGTCTGGCGACCTCGCTTGCGACGATCATCGTGACCTCGGTCAGGTCGGTCCTTTCGCACAACAAGAAAGGCGCGGTCGATTGGGGTATCCTGAAGGGCTGGGCGCCGGGGATCGCCGCAGGCGCACTGATCGGTGTAATCGTCGCCTCTGGCCTGAAATCTGTTGTTTTGCAGGCCATCTTTGGCGGTTTGGGACTGTGCATCGGTGCCTATCTTGGGCTTGGCAAAGCCCATTGGCGTCTGGCCGAGGATATGCCCAAAGGCCCGCGTGTTGCCATGTTCGCCCCCGTCCTTGGATTTCTATCGGTCCTGATGGGGATCGGCGGCGGCAGCTTTGGTGTCCCCCTGATGACGCTGCACGGACGCCCCATTCACAAGGCCGTGGCGACAGCTGCTGGGTTTGGAGTGCTGATCGCGGTGCCATCTGTTCTTGGTTTTCTGTTCGTCCAGATTGACCCGGCGCAGCGTCCACCGTGGACCATCGGAGCCGTGAACCTGCCCGCATTTGTGCTGATCGTGTCGATGACCTTGTTCACAGCACCCTTGGGGGTAAAGCTGGCCCACGCGATGGACCCGAAGCCGCTGCGGCGCGTGTTCGCGGTGTTCCTGACGCTGGTTGCGCTGAACATGCTGCGGAAAGCTCTGGGATGGTAAGCGCTTTACGCGCAGAGTTTGATCGTCATGGGTGGGTAAAGTTTCCCCATGACGTGGCCATCGCGCGCTGGGTTGAACATGTCTATCCCTTGGCCCTTGAAGCACGTAGAGATCCCCAACAGATTGCGACCTGGCTTAGGTCGGGTGGCACGTGGTTTGTCGGAGTGAATGCCATCGGCAATGACGGGCAGGGATGTGTCGGGGATGGACCCGCACTGATGGGCACCTTGCGTGAGTTTCTCGAGGCCCGCTTTGGCTGGCATGATCTGGACCGTGCGCAGGTGTCGATTACCTATCCGGGCTATCCCCAGCCTGATCCGCATGAGACGGAGGCCGGGTTTCGCTATCGTCGCGACCGGGATGCCGCGCATCTGGACGGGTTGAAGCCTGAACTGCCGGGCGGTCGGCGCTGTGTGGACGAGGCACATGCCTATGTCATTGGCATTCCTCTTAACAGGACCGATGAGGCCGCCAGCCCGCTGGTCCTGTGGGAAGGCAGCCACCTGATCATGCGTAAGGCGATGGAAGCGGCGTTCGCAGACGTGTCAGACCATCAGCTGCGCTGCCACGATGTCACTCAGGTCTATCAAGCCGCACGCCGCGAAGTGTTTGAAACTTGCCCGCGCCTTGCGGTGCATGCCAAACCAGGCGAGGCCTATTTGCTGGATCGTTTCACCCTGCACGGGGTTGCTCCATGGGAAGTCGAGGCCAAAGCGCCACCAGAAGGGCGCATGATCGCCTATTTCCGCCCAGATCTGCCCGGCGGTGTACGTGAGTGGCTTACTCTGCCTTAGAGGCTCCGTCAGCCGTCAGAGCGGCGATGACCTGAGCGCTAAGTGGGCGTTTCGTTTTGCCGTCGTGCTCCAACGTGACCACAACGGTTTCACCGCCGCACCGCAGCTCTCCGTCCACGAAGATCCCGTATTCCAGCACGAACGAGCTGTTGCGGAAACTGGCGGCGCGCGCGGCGATGACATAGGTTTCGCTTAGAAACATCGGTTTGAAATAGCGGGCAAAATTGGTGGCCAGAACGACCTGAGGATCGTTGTCTGAGTCGTAGCTGGTGATCGCATGGGCATGGAAATAGGGGATGCGGATATCCTCGAACCAGCGCAGATAGACGATGTTGTTCACATGGTTCAGCGCGTCCAGCTCGTGAAAACGCACCCGGTCTGCTTGTCCGAAATTCCAGCCTTCGGGCACGCGTGCGCTCTTCAATTGCTCGGCGTTCAGGGGGGTGACCAACGGGATGTTTGGAAGCGGATCGGACATGAAAACCTCGGGCGCGCCATCAATACGGGGATTGGAGCGGGTGAAGGGAATCGAACCCTCGTCGTCAGCTTGGGAAGCTGCTGCTCTACCATTGAGCTACACCCGCCTTACCCCAAGAGCTATGCCAAGGGGGCAGGAAGTTCAAGCGCTTAACAGGGTTATCCCCGGCGGCGACGTCGGCGGCGACCTCCGCCATCTTCGTCACCACCACCGGTGTTGAAGCTGGGTTCTGGCAGCTCGACCACCGTCCTTAGGATCGGGAACGGATCCGAAGAATTCGGCATGGCAGACGCATTGACGAAATGCTCTTGGAACTTGGCTTCTACGGCGGTTTCGATCTTGGTGATCTTTCGAACGGTGTCCTCGATCTCGGCCCGCGCTGCCCGGTTCAGAAGGGCGATCCGTGCCCCTGTGCCCGCCGCGTTCCCAGCAGATGTCACCTTGTCCAGCTCGCAATCAGGGATCATGCCCAGAACCATTGCGTGCTTGGCCGAGATATGTGCGCCAAACGCGCCAGCCAGCACCACGCGATCCACGTTGTCCACACCACGTTTGTCCATAAGAAGACGCGCGCCAGAGTACAGCGCGGCTTTGGCCATCTGGATGGCGCGAATATCGCCGTTGGTGACAGTGATCGGCTTCTGATCCTCATCTCCGTCCCACAGGCGATAGGCGTTGGTACGTCCATCCGCAAAGCAGCGATCCGTGCCGGTTTGTTCAGCCGACCCGATCAGGCCGCCTGCATCCACCAACCCGGCCATTCGCATTTCGGCAATCACTTCGATAATGCCAGAGCCGCAAATGCCGGTGACGCCTGTGACGGCGGTAGCGGCGGCAAAACCTTCCTCGTCGGACCAGATATCCGAGCCGATCACACGGAAGCGCGGTTCCTTGGTGACGGGATTAATCTCAACCCGTTCGATGGCACCCGGAGCGGCACGCTGGCCAGCGCTGATCTGCGCGCCTTCAAACGCGGGGCCAGTTGGGGACGAACAGGCAAGCACGCCGTTCTTGTCGCCCAGAAGGATCTCCGCGTTGGTGCCAACGTCCACGACCAGCACAAGATCTTCGGACTTGTCCGGCGCTTCGGACAGAGCGACAGCTGCTGCATCTGCTCCCACGTGGCCCGCAATGCAGGGCAACATATACAGGCGGGCAAGGGGGTGGATGGTCAGGTCGACATCTGTGGCTCGCAAACGCATCGCGTCCGAGGTTGCCAGCGCGAAAGGTGCTTGCCCCAATTCAAATGGGTCAATGCCAAGGAATAGGTGGTGCATCACCGGGTTACACACCACGACCACATCCATGATCAAAGACTTGTCGATCTCGGCATCCGCTGCAATCTGTGTAAACAGGGCGTCCATGCCTTCGCGCACCGCAGTGGTCATTTCCTGTGCGCCGTCGCTGTTCATCATCGAATAGCTGACCCGGCTCATCAGGTCTTCGCCAAAGCGGATCTGCGGGTTCATAAGGCCCGAGGACGCCACGACCTCGCCAGTCGACATATCACACAGATGCGCGGCGATGGTGGTCGAGCCAAGGTCCACGGCCATGCCATAGACGGTGCCCTCGTGATAGCCGGGCCAGAAATGCATGACGCGGGGCGGGTTTTCTTCGTCCCCCAGATGGAGGGCAACAGTGACTTTCCATTCGCCTTTGCGCAGGCAAGGTTGCAGGGTCGATAGTATGTGAAGGTCGGCCCGTACACCTTTGATCTCCCACTGCTCTTCAATGGCGGTGACAAGGCGTTCCAAGTCGCCAGAGGGTTCGTGCATGTCAGGTTCTTCGACCTCGACATAGAAAAGTTTGACCACCGGATCCAGCGTGATGTCACGGGCCTCGGCCCGTTTGCGGACCACTTGTTTGTGGACTTGGCTTTCTGGTGGCACATCCACCACGACGTCGCCCTGTACGGTCGCCTGACAGCCCAAACGGCGGCCTTTAGGCAGACCGCGAATGTCGTCATAGCGCTGTTCGACCTTGTTCCACTCGGACAGGGCGTTCTCTTCGACTGTTACGCCGTGCTTCGGGAATTCGCCAAAGCTGGGGGTGATCTGACATTTCGAACAGATACCACGCCCGCCACAGACCGAGTCCAAGTCTACACCCAACTGGCGGGCGGCTGTCAGAATGGGCGTCCCGACCGGGAAGCGTCCCCGCTTGCCAGAGGGGGTAAAGATGACCAAAGGATCCTGAGACATTGCGCGCGTCTTTCCTGTTGATTTTTAACCAATTTAAGGAACGCACAGGCGGGTGCAATGCCTGCTTGCGGCATAAATAGTCTGGAAACGCCGTTTTTTGGCTGCGTACAGGGATTAACGCTCTTGTTGGTCAAGCCAATCCAGAATTGCGGCTCGATCTCCGTCCAAAAGTGGGGCTGCGTCAGGTTGACGAGAGTCGTCGACACTGTCCATCTTGATCGGGTTTCCAGCTGCGACGAAGGGCTTACCGCCGTCCGGGGCGGGCAGGTGCTTGACCATGTTGCGCGCTAGGATCTGTGGGTCCTGCATCGCTTCCGCGACGTTCTGGATCGGCGCACAGGGGATGCCTTCGGCAGCAAGAACCTTTAGCCAATGTGCGCGGGGATGCCCCAAGGTGACGGTTTCAATCCGGCGACGCAGAAGCTGCACGTTTTCACAACGGGCCATGTTGTTTTCAAATTCAGGCCGTGTCGCCCAATAGGGCTTTCCAATCACCTCACACAGTTTTCGGAACAGTACATCATTGCCACAGGCGATGACCAACAGCCCATCTGCTGCGTGATATGTTTCAAACGGCGCGATTGAGGGGTGCCGGGCACCTGATGGCTCTGGCGAAATGCCAGTTTCGCCGGTGATGGCGATGGCGTGTTCGATGATGGCCAGCTGACTGTCCAGCATCGCCACATCGACCTTCTGCCCTTTGTCTGTCTTTTCGCGCTGGTATAGCGCGGCGAGCAGCCCGTGACCCAGAAACATGCCGGCTACGATATCACCTACCGAGGCACCCACGCGCACCGGTTCGCGGTTCTTTTCGCCAGTGATCGACATGACCCCACCACGCGCCTGTGCCACCATATCATAGGCGGGTTTCAAGGCGTCTGGTCCGGTGTGCCCAAAGCCCGACACCGCGCCATAGATCAGATGCGGATGACGTTTCGAGAGCGTGTCCCACCCATAGCCCAGACGCTCCATCACACCGGGGCGATAATTCTCCATCACCACATCGACTTGCCCCAGCAGGCGTTCAAACACGGCGCGATCGGCATCGTCCTTCAGGTTCAACGCAATTGACTGTTTGTCACGGTTGATGGTCGCAAAATAGGCGCTTTGGCCGTCGCGAAACGGTGGAAAATGACGCGTGTCATCGCCAATGCCCGGCTGTTCTACCTTGATCACCTTCGCCCCAAGATCAGACAGGATCATCGAGCAATACGGCCCCGCCAGTACATGGGTCAGGTCCAGAATTGTGATGTCTGAAAGGGGGGCGGTCATGGGATTTCCTTCGGGCATTTGTGATCGCTAATGGCGCAGGGTTCTTTGGGCTTTGCTATAGATCAAGTTCCACAAAATCATCACCGAAATGTAAAAAGCGCGCCACGATGGGCGCGCTTTCAACGTTCAGGTTGCGAGGGTTTTAGCCCCGACGGCGACGGCCACCGCGACGGCCACCAGCAGCACCAGCGGCTCCGGCATTGGTCGAGTTGAACTTGATCCACTCGGCGCCGCCTTCGTCGTTGTTGGTCAGGAAGTTGGCAGCGCGAATGGCTTC
Source organism: Aliiroseovarius sp. S253 (assembly GCF_049800855.1). Taxonomy (NCBI): domain Bacteria; kingdom Pseudomonadati; phylum Pseudomonadota; class Alphaproteobacteria; order Rhodobacterales; family Paracoccaceae; genus Aliiroseovarius; species Aliiroseovarius sp. S253. Next base: position 1,160,820 of record NZ_JBNAFW010000001.1, read on the forward strand.
CATTTCCTTGCCGGCTTTCGGCTTTGTCGAGCCGAGGCCGAACACCTGGCAGAATGTCTCGTCATCCATATCTGCCGGAACGACGATACCCTTGGCTTCGATCTCGGCCTTCTTTTCGGCCAGCTTTTTTGGACCAACGGGCAGGGCGATTGGGTTCATGATGGCCGAGGTCATGCCGGTGGCCATTGCCATCGGCAGGAAGGCGTTGTTGATGCCATGACGGTTGGGCAGGCCGAACGAGATGTTCGAGGCGCCGCAGGTGGTATTCACGCCCAGCTCATCACGCAGACGGCGGTTCAGTTCAAACACCTGCAGCCCAGCGGTGCCCATCGCGCCGATTGGCATGACCAGCGGGTCAACCACGATGTCGTGGGCAGGGATGCCGAAATCAGCCGCGCGTTCCACGATCTTCTTGGCCACTGCGAAGCGTACATCGGGATCTTCCGAAATACCGGTGTCGTCGTTCGAAATCGCCACAACCGGGACGTTGTATTTCTTCACCAGAGGCAGAACCAGTTCTAGACGATCTTCTTCGCCGGTGACCGAGTTCAGAAGGGGGCGGCCATTGGCGGCTTCCAGACCTGCTTCAAGTGCACCCGGAACCGACGAGTCGATGCACAGGGGGCAGTCGGTGACGGCCTGCACGGTTTCGACCAGTTTGCGCATCAGGTCCGGCTCGACAAAGTTGTTGTCAGCGTAACGCGGGTCTTCGGCCATCTTGTTCGAGAACACAGCGCCCGAATTGATGTCGAGGATGGTCGCACCAGCGGCAACCTGGGCCAGTGCATCGCGTTCCACGCGGCTGAAATCATCGCGCTCCAGCTCTTCGTTCAGGATCTTGCGGCCAGTCGGGTTGATGCGCTCGCCGATCACCGAGAACGGCTGGTCAAAGCCGATGATCGAGGTCTTGGTCGCGCTTTCGACGATGGTACGTGTCATTCTTGATTATCCTTTGGTCGCGTTCACGGGGGCGGTGTTGTCTCCGCCATGCTCGATGGCCCAGTTGGCAATGGTCTTGATCCCGCCCAGCGGGAAGAAGTGCACTTGGGTGATGTTGAAGTCGGGGTTGGCAGCTTTGTGCAGCGCCAGATCGTTCAAAACTTCGGTCGGCTCGTGCGGCAGAAGCAGTTTCGACACGTCTTTGGCGCGTTTTTGCAGCACTTTCAGGGACGGGCCAACGCCACAGGCAATGGCAAACTTGATCATGGTCTGAAGTTTGGCTGGACCCGCGATGCCGATATGGATCGGCAGGTTCATGCCGCGCTCGGCCAGCTCATTGGCCCAAGCGATGACCGGTTCGGCTTCGAAGCAGAACTGAGTGGCCAGCGCCATCTCAGCGTCGGTGCGTTTCGAGAATTCCTGTTTCCAGTCCAGCGCCGCATAGGTGTTGGCGCGACCACCCTTGGGGTCGATGTCCAAGTTCGGCTCGGGGTGACCGGCAACATGCAGATTGGTAAAGCCCGCCTGATCAAACAGACCGGTTTCCAGCAGCTGCATAGAGCTGTCGAATTCGCCAACCGGCTGGGCGACGCCGCCGGCAAGGATCAGGCCCTGCTTCACGTCCGCTTCGCCCTGATACTGAGCAATCCAGTCGGCCAAGGTGGCTTTGTCTTTGATGATGCGCGCAGGGAAGTGGGGCATCACGTCGAAGCCTTCTTCTTTGACGCGCTTGGCGGTCGCGACCATGTCTTCAATCGGCGTGCCTTCGATATGGGCGATATAGACCCGCGTGCCTTCTGGCAGAAGGTCACGGAAATCTTCAACCTTGCCAGCCGTGCGCGGCATGATTTCAATCGAATAGCCCTTCAGGAAAGCCTGAAGTTCGGGGGATGCGGCATTGGCCTGACCTTCGGTCGGCTTCTTGCGGAAGTTCAACAGCGCCATGGCTGCCTCCTTGATAGAGGGTGGGATCAAGCCCATCCGTCGTTGCCAATCAGAGCGACAAGCCGCTCTTTGTCATATTCCGCGTCCAAGCGCGCAGCCTCGGCCGTCGCGATCTCTTGCGGGTCACCTTCGACAGAAAAAGGTTCGGCCTTGCGCCATTCCGCCAGATAGGCGTCGCTGTCTTTCGCGTTCACCTTCATGGCGGCCCGGTCAATGGCCTGTTCGAACCGCTCGGGCAGGGGGGCTTTCGACCCACGGCGCCCTTTGCCCACGATCACCTGGGCGGGGATGTCCCTCCAATACACGATGGTGACGTCTGGCATTGCGATTCTCCCTTTTCTTCGTCCTCTATTCGTAGTCGCGCTTGCCCCGTGCCTTGTGTCGATTTTCGACACGCCGCGTTTCAACAGCGACTTCGCAGGCTACATGGGGTCGCGTTCATACGATCCGCGCCAAAGGAATACGAAAAACGACCGGCGCAGGCTATGCCATCCGCCGTGAAAACCATTCATGTTGATTATGACATAAGACAGTCACATTTGCTGCCCCGCAGGGATTGCCAGCACCGGCCATGCACCCTATCTTAAAGGTAACTTGAAAATGGAGGGCGTGACCAATGACGCCCAAGCGTCCCAAAGGTGCGGGCGTGTTCCCGAAAGCGGTAGTAGCCCCCGCGCCATCCCCCGTGGATCCGGCCAGCCTGTACGCGGCTCTGGACCTCGGTACAAACAGTTGTCGCATGCTGATTGCCCAACCAAAGGGCAGTCAGTTTCATGTCGTAGACAGCTTCTCGAAATCGGTGCAGCTGGGCCGTGGTCTGGAAGCATCCGGACGGCTGAGCCGTTCATCCATGGCGCGCACCATTCAAGCGCTGCGCATTTGCCGTAAGAAGCTGATCAAACATGATGTAAAACGTATGCGGCTTGTCGCAACCGAGGCCTGCCGCCGCGCGACCAACGGCAAGAATTTCATGGCCAATATTCGCCGTGAAACCGGTTTGGATCTGGAAATCATCAAACCCGAAGAAGAAGCGCGTCTGGCCGTGGTATCCTGCGCGCCTTTGGTGTCGACCAAGACCGAACAGCTTCTGGTCGTCGATATCGGTGGAGGCTCGACCGAGCTTGTCTGGATCGACTTGTCAAAAGTCCCCCCGTTGGATCGTGCGCAATCCATCATGAGGATGGGGCGCGGGTTCTCGGGCGGTGTGGGCGATTTCCCGGCCGCCAGCGTTGTGGATTGGATTTCTGTCCCTCTGGGCGTGGCGACTTTGCGCGAGATGTTTGACGATGTGGAGGACGACGCGGGCCGCTATGCCCTGATGTCAGTGCACTTTGAAGAGCAACTGGCCGATTTCAGTCCGTTCCACCACGAACCGCCCCGCGAAGGGTTCCAGATCATCGGTACTTCCGGAACCGTTACGACTGTCGCAGCGACCCATCTGGGGCTGCGCCGCTATGACCGGACCCGCGTAGACGGGTTGCGCATGACGTCCGAGCAGATCGAACGTGTGATTCAGGGTTATCTGGCCATGGGGCCAAAGGGGCGGCGTGTGAACTCTCATATCGGGCGGGATCGCCAATCGTTGATCATGTCGGGTGCGGCCATTTTGCAGGCGCTTTTGCGTGTCTGGCCGACTGATCGCTTGTCAGTTGCGGATCGTGGCCTTAGAGAAGGCATCCTTTATTCTCAAATGTCCTCGGACGGCGTGTTGGAAGGCGGACCATTCTGATGTCTCAAGACGGTGGTAACTCCGGCGGCTCCCAAGGGGGCGGCAACAAGTATTCAAAACGCACACGCAAAAGCTCGGGCCGGGGTCAGCGTGACCTGACGGTGAAGGTGAAAACCGCGCGGGGGCGACGCAGTTCTTCGACTCGATGGTTGCAGCGCCAGTTGAATGACCCCTATGTGCAGCGCGCGCAGGCCGAAGGTTTTCGTGGTCGCGCGGCTTATAAGATTATGGAATTGGACGATAAATACCGGTTCCTCGTGAACGGTGCACGCGTTGTGGACCTTGGCTGTGCGCCCGGGGGCTGGGCACAGGTCGCCGTGCCCCGCATCAATGCACTGGGTGAAAAGTCTGGAAAACGCGTTGGCACCTATCTGGGCGTGGATTTGCAAGAGGTCGAGCCTTTTGCCGGTGCTCGTTTCGAGCAGCTTGATTTCATGGACGAAGATGCCGACCAAGTCGTGCGTGACTGGCTGGGTGGCAAGGCGGATGTGGTTATGTCTGACATGGCGGCGTCCAGCTCGGGCCACAAGCAAACTGACCACTTGCGTATCATCTCGCTATGTGAAGCCGCGGCTTATTTCGCGTTCGACGTGTTGGACGAAGGCGGGACCTTTGTGGCCAAAGTGCTAGCCGGCGGTGCCGAGGGCGAACTTCAGAAGCTGTTGAAGACCAAGTTCAACAAGGTGATGAACGTAAAACCGCCCTCAAGCCGGTCGGACAGTTCGGAAAAATTCGTGGTCGCGATGGACTATAAGGGCTGAACCAGTTGCCGGGCCACAGGGCGCGTGCTGGCTTTAGCTTGTCGTCTTTTGAACAGCCCCCTACATCCCACCGTGACACAAAGTATTCAAAATGAATGTACCGCCCGTGCGCATCGCCGGGCGCAGATCTGAAAGGTGCAACATGCGCGCACAACCTCAAGCCAGCCATTTCATCAACGGCGCCTATGTGGAAGACACTGCAGGGGCCGAGATCGACGTGATTTTCCCGGCGACGGGCGAGGTCATCGCGAAACTGCATTCCGCGACGCCCGCGATCATCGAACAGGCCATCACCACGTCGCTAGCCGCACAGGCCGATTGGGAAGCTATGACCGGGACCGAGCGTGGCCGCATCCTGCGTCGCGCCGCCGACATCATCCGCGAACGCAACCACGATCTGTCGGTTCTGGAAACGCTCGACACCGGTAAGCCCTATCAGGAAACCAGCGTGGCGGACGCGACATCGGGTGCGGACGCGTTGGAGTATTTCGGCGGTTTGGCTGGGTCGCTGACGGGCGAACATATCCAGATGCCAGATGGGGATTTCGTCTATACGCGCCGTGAGGCGCTTGGCGTTTGTGTTGGTATCGGTGCGTGGAACTATCCGACCCAGATCGCCTGCTGGAAGGCGGCGCCTGCGCTGGCATGCGGCAACACCTCGATCTTCAAGCCGTCTGAAACCACACCGCTTTCCGCGTTGAAAGTGGCCGAGATCATGATCGAAGCCGGCGCACCGGCTGGTATTTTCAACGTCATTCAGGGCTATGGCGACGTGGGCGCAGCGTTGGTGACGGATGATCGCGTGGCCAAAGTCTCGCTCACCGGATCGGTGCCGACGGGCCGTAAGGTTTATGCGGCTGCCGCTGCTGGCATGAAGCATGTGACCATGGAGCTGGGTGGCAAGTCGCCCATGATCGTTTTTGATGATGCGGACGTCGAGAACGCCGTGTCGGGTGCAATCCTCGGTAACTTCTATTCGTCAGGGCAGGTCTGCTCGAATGGCACGCGCGTATTCGTGCAGAAAGGTATCAAGGAAGCGTTCCTGAAGCGCCTTGCTGAGCGTCTGGAAGGGGCCGTGATCGGTGATCCGCTGGATCCAGACACCTCGTTCGGGCCGATGGTCAGCGAAGGGCAGTTGAACATCGTCATGAACTATATCGAAAAGGGCAAGGAAGAGGGCGCGCGTCTGGCCTTTGGTGGGGCACGTATTGACGGCGAAGGCTTCTATTTACAGCCCACCGTCTTTGCTGACGTCACCGACGACATGACCATCGCCCGCGAGGAAATCTTCGGCCCCGTCATGTCGGTACTGGATTTCGAGGATGAGGCCGAGGTTATGGCCCGTGCCAACGACACCGAGTTCGGGCTGGCCGCTGGCGTGTTTACCAATGACCTGACACGTGCGCATCGTGTGGTTGCCGGGTTCGAGGCGGGCACCTGCTATATCAACACCTACAACGACGCGCCGGTTGAAGCGCCATTTGGTGGCTCGAAGGCGTCAGGTGTGGGGCGTGAAAACTCAAAAGCCGCGATCGAACATTATTCCGAGCTGAAGACGGTCTATGTTCGTCTTAGCGACCTAGAAGCACCGTTCTAAGTCCCAATTACAAAACGATAAAAGCCGCCCATCCATATGATCTGGGCGGCTTCATTGTATGTGGAACAAGCATTGCGGTGGGCAGGTTTAGTGGTCGTTTTTGCGATCAAATTGCATCAGCGCCAGTGCAAGACCGGAACAGATCGTGACGCCGGTCATCAGGGGCAGGGGTGTGCCGTTAAAGGCAAGCCCAATGGGTGCGGCGATCGCCATCGCTGCCACGGTCGGAAGCGCGCCAATCAGCGCACTTGCGGTTCCGGCAACATGTCCAAGGGGCTGGATGGCAAGCGCGTTCAGGTTGCCGAAGCTCAGGCCATTCAGGAAGAACAAAGTGGCGGCCCACAGGCAGAACATGATCAGCGCACTGTTTCCTTGAGGCTCGTACATGCACCAGATGGTCAAGGTCAGCCCTGCCAGAACCGTCTGTGTGGCAAAGCCCGCTTGAGCCAAACGGCGCATACCGATCCGCATCACCAAACGCGCGTTCAAAAGGCCAGAGGCGGCCGAAAAGATTGTAATGAGCGCGAAATAGACCGGCCATTTGGTACCCGCACCCAAGACGTCTACAAAAATCTGCTGGGCGGAACTGATGAAGGCGATCAACTGGGCGAACGCAAAGGTGATCACGCCCATATACAGCAGAGTGACGCGGCTTTTCATAACGATTGTAAAGGCTTCCAGTGTCGGTCGTGGCGACAGTGGGCGTCGGCGCTCTGGCGCCAGTGTTTCAGGCTGGCGAAGAAGGAACCAAGTCAGAATGGCGATGGCCACCAAGATATAGGTGGTGAACATATGCCGCCAACCAAAGCCCAGAACCACCCATTGTCCAATCAACGGCGCAACGGCCGGGACGAGGACGAAAAAGGTAAAGGCCATCGAGTTGACCTGGGCCATCTGCCGGCCTTCATAAAGGTCACGGGTCATCGCCATGCCACAGGTGCGTGGGCCAGCGGCGCCCATGCCTTGGACGAAGCGCCAAAAGAGAAGGGCCTCGAGCGATTGAGCCCAAAGGGCCGCAAAGGCCGCGGCCATGTAAAGCAGCATTCCCAGCGCCAGCGAACAACGCCGTCCGATCGCGTCCGACAGGGGGCCGAAGATCAGCTGCCCAGCGCCTGCTCCGATCACAAAAGAACTGATCAGAAGCTGCGCACGGTTTACATCTTCAGGGACCAGCAGCGAGGCGATTTCGGGCAAGGCCGGTAGGATCGAGTCGATCGAGAACGCCACCATCGAAAACAAGGCTGCCATCAGCAGCACGTATTCCCGCAAGCGCAATGGCTCGACTGGAGGGTTCGTCATGATCCTCACTGAAGAGGCGTCCCACTCTGAACGTCATCGGCATCCAACTGGGCTGTAATGTCGTCAATGACTTGTTGCCACAGCTTGATGGGTTGCGCACCCGGAACCACATGCTGGTTTGCGATCAGGAAGGTCGGGACCGAGTTCACACCCTTTTGGCGCGCATCCATATCGCGGGCCAAAAGGTCGCTTGCGTCCGCAGACGAGGCCAACAGGCGGGCCACCATCTCGCCATCCATTCCTGCGCCCGAGGCAACATCGCACAGCACTTCGCTTTCGCCGATGTCGCGGCCGTCCACGAAATAGGCACGGAACAGACGATCAACCACGGCGTTTTGCTTGCTTTCAAGCCCCGCCCAGTGGATCACACGGTGTGCGTTCATCGTGTTCGGAGTACGCTTGATATCTTCAAGATTGATCTCGACGCCAGATGCTGCGGCTTCTTCGATTACCGGCATATAGGCTTTCACGGCTTTCTCTTGGCCGCCAAATTTGTTTTCCAGATAGGTGCGCCGATCCATGCCTTCGGGCGGCATTTCCGGGTTCAGTTGGAAGGGGTGCCACTGAACCTGAAATGGATGGTTTGGGCGTGTTTCCAATGCAAAATCTAGCCTCGTTTTTCCGATATAGCACCACGGGCAAATCGGATCAGAGAAAATATCCAGACGGATCATATGGTACTCCTATGGCGGTAAGCTCTATCTGGGATTGAGATGTTTGGGAAGAGCTCAGGTGCTTTCCATTCCATTCAAATCAACCATTAGGCGCAAAGCCGCTCGTGATAGTTTGTTGTTTGTAGATCGAGGCAGAGCATCAACGGCCCTGAATAGACGTGGGCATTTATAGTGGGCCAGCAAGGCATGGGCATGTTGAGACAGTTCGTCATCGGGCAAGGGATCTTTGGTAGGGATATAGAAGCATCCGATCACACTTGCATCCGCTTTCACAGAAACTTCAACACAGGCGGCTTCGCCTATCCCCGGATGTTGAGCCATCACGGCCTCAACCTCAATCGGCGAGACGCGATATCCGCCGGCATTCATGATGTCGTCTGATCGCCCCTCATAGGTGAAAGCACCGGTTTCGGTCATGGATGCGCTGTCTCCGGTCAGAAACCAATCCCCATGAAACTTCGCGTCGGTGGCGTCGGGTGCGTTCAGGTACTCCAGCATCAAGCCGGGGTCGCTGCGGTGGATGGCAAGCGTGCCCGCAGTGCCTAAGGGCGCAGGGCAGCCTTCATTGTCTAGAATTGCCAGATGCCGACCAGCTTGCCCAAAGCCCAGCGCTCCATCGAGCACGGGTCGCGCTGGCGAGCCAGAGATGAAGGTCGAGCATTCGGACATGCCGAATGCTTCGTGAATGGGGGTGTTGGTTTGGCTTTCCCACCGGGAACGGGTGACGTCTGGCAGTTTCTCGCCAGCAGACAGCCCGTGGCGTAGTTGTGGAAGCGGGGGCAGGTCGTTTTTCAGCATCTGGCGGTAGACGCCCGGCGCGGCGGCGAAAATGGTGACACCCTTGCGATTCAATAAGTTTGACAGTTGATCAGGCGTGCTACCTGCTGCCGGGATCAGCGCCGTCGCTCCAACCGACCAAGGGTCCATCAATCCGGTGCCCAGCGTGTAGGTCCAGTTGAATGCACCCGCATGCATCACGCGGTCAGTGGCAGTGATCCCGTACCACCCGTCCCACATCATCTGACGCGCCCAAATGGCCCGGTGGGCGTGCAACACGGCACGGGCTTGACCCGAGGTGCCTGAGGTAAAGATGATATAGGCGGGCCGTTCTGGACTTCCCTGGTGAAAAGGGGTCGGGGGAAGATCTGTGAACCCGTGCAGGGCCTCTGTATCGATAACGGGGCATGTGGTCGGTTCAGGCAGGGCGATGCCGGGATCCGCGATGATCAGGGATGGCGCGACCAGTTCGGCCATGCGGGTGATCTCGGTTTTGGTCAGCTGTGAAGAACTGGGGATCGGGACAAGACCGGCAGCGATGGCACCAAGGAACCCCAGTGGAAAATCTACCGTGTTGCCAAGCCGAAGCAGAACTCGATCACCGGGCTGCAGGCCTTGCTGCAAAAGCCCGGTCGCCACACCGCGCACCGCGCGATTAAGCTGCGCATAAGTCCAAACTGCATCGTCAGCTTCGTTTGGCGCCAAAATCTCCAACGCGGTCTTGTCGCCCAGCCGTTTTGCATGTTGCAGCACGTATTGCGCCATGTTGAAGGGCGAGGGTGCCTGTGCGAGCGGCTTTGAGGGCGTCAGTTCCGAGATCATCGTCCTGATGTGCCAAGGGATGGCCCCGGATGCAAGCCGTGCGGTTGCATCAGCGCAGATTGTCTGTATTCAAGGGGCATGACGAAAGCAGACCAACCCAGCCTGATCAAGCTTGCCCGTGAAACCGGGGAAGACTTGCCGGATCCCAGCCCGCTAAATTTGGGCGAGCGCGTACGCGAGTTGCGCAAATCTCGTGGTTGGACGCTTGAACAGGCGGCGGGGCAGGCGGGGCTTGCACGCTCGACCCTGTCCAAGATCGAAAACGGTCAGATGTCACCTACCTATGAAGCGCTGAAGAAACTGGCCGTGGGGCTTGAGATTTCAGTGCCGCAGCTGTTCACCGCGCCGAAGTCAGCGCAAGTGTCGGGCCGCATGGCCGTGACTAAGTCGGGCGAGGGTGCTGCGCACCCAACCGTGACCTATGAACACGAGATGCTGGCGGGTGCGCTGACCAAGAAATCCATGCTGCCTTATCGCGCTCGTGTCCGCGCTCGTGCGTTTGACGAATTCGACGGTTGGGTCCGCCATGATGGCGAAGAATTCCTCTATGTCCTGACCGGGGCTGTGCGCCTGATCACCGAGTTCTATGAACCGGTCGAGATGCGCCGTGGCGACAGCGCCTATTACGATGCCTCGATGGGGCATAACGTGATTTCGGTCAGCGAAGAGGATGCGTTGATCCTGTGGGTGACCTCGCTGACCTAAGGGTTAGGCGTTCGGAAACCAGTGACGGGTGCGGTTGGCGATCGCCACCAGAGACAGCATCACAGGCACTTCAACCAGAACGCCGACTACTGTGGCCAGCGCAGCACCCGAGTTCAGGCCAAACAGCGAAATCGCCACAGCCACAGCCAACTCAAAGAAATTCGACGTGCCAATCATGCAGGCCGGTGCTGCGATGTTATGCGGCAGCTTCATCGCTTTCGCCGCACCATAGGCGATGGCAAAAATTCCATAGGTCTGGATCAGCAACGGCACGGCAATCAGGACAATCGCCAGCGGTTTGGCCAGAATGGTCTGTGCCTGAAATCCAAAGAGCAGCACGACGGTGGCCAGCAGGCCAACCACGGACCACGGCTTTAGGCGCGCCAGAAAACTGTCCAGCGCCACCGGTCCCGTCTTGATTAGACGGGCACGCGTCAAGATGCCCGCCGCTAGCGGCAGGACCACGTAAAGGACGACCGAGAGAAGCAGGGTTTCCCACGGAACTGTGACGTCTGAAATGCCCAGCAGGAAGGCCGCGATGGGGGCGAAGGCGAAGATCATGATCACGTCATTCACGCTGACCTGCACCAGCGTATAGGCCGGATCGCCCTTGGTCAGTTGACTCCAGACAAAGACCATCGCCGTACAGGGCGCCACGCCCAGCAGGATCATGCCCGCTATGTATTCATTGGCGGTTTCGGGTTCGACAAGGCCAGCAAAGATGACCCGGAAGAACAGCCAGCCCAGCGCTGCCATAGTGAAGGGCTTGATCAGCCAGTTGATCACCAAGGTCAGGACCAGCCCCTTGGGGCGGCGGCCGATGTCTTTGATCGAGGCGAAATCGACCTGCACCATCATCGGATAGATCATGACCCAGATCAGCACGGCGACTACAAGGTTCACCCTCGAGATCTCGAGCGCGGCGATGGTTTGGAAAAGTCCGGGCATCAGGTTGCCCAGAAGAACGCCCGCAATGATGCACAAGGCTACCCAGACGGACAGAAAGCGTTCGAAAATACCCATGTGACCTCCGGGCGGCAGATGATCGCGTTGCGCGATGCCTAGCCGCCGCCCGAAGTCAGTTCAAGTTTATTCCTGATACCACCAGATTTCCGGCTGGAAGCCCAGATAGTCGCCATACATCGGGATGCGTTTGGGGAAGTGCAGCTCTTTTGCGTGGGCGATGTGCGATTTATCGCTATACCCCAGAGGAATGACGAAGCGGCTGGCGGTCAGGACACGATCCAGAGCTTTCACGGCGGCGCGGAAATCATCCTGATCCCCCGCTGTCAGCATCGCATCGATCAGCGCATCAATTGCGGGGTTCTTTACGCCCATCCAGTTACGTGATCCGTCCGTATCAGCACTCTCGCCGCCCCAATATAGCTTCTGTTCGTTGCCCGGAGACAAAGACAATCCACGCCAGTAATAGGCCATGTCGAAGTCAAACGCGGTGGTGCGTTCTTTGTACTGTGCGGAATCGACCGAGGTGATCGTGGGTGTGATCCCCAGTCGCGAGAGTGCAGCCGAGAAGATTTCGATCTCCTGCCGGTTCTCATCCGCGCCGGATTTCAGAAGGATCTCGAAGGTAAAGGGCTCGCCTGCGGCGTTCTTCATGGCGCCGTCTTGCACGGTCCAGCCAGCTTCTTCCATCAGACCCATGGCTGTGCGGATGCCTTTGCGGTTGCGCTCGGAACCATCCGAAGCGGGCAGGCTATAGCCCTCGATCGCGCCGGGGGGAATATCACCGGCCAGTCCGTCCAATAGCGCACGTACCTTGCCCTGCGCTTCCTCTCCGGGCGTCATGCCCAGAACCGAGTTATGGAAATAGGACAGGATGCGGCGCTTGGTGTTGCCGTGGATTGTCTGATTGATGAATTCGAAGTTGAACGCATGGATCATCGCGTCACGGACGCGAATGTCTTGGAATACCGGGCGACGTGTGTTCATCACATAGCCCTTGATGCCGGTGGGGCGCTGATGCGGGACGTCGGACAGAACGATGTCACCCGACTGAACGGCCGGGAAGTTGAACTGCGTGGCCCATTTATGGGCGTTGGTTTCGCGGTGGGTGTTGGCCTCGCCAGCCTTGAATGCCTCGAAGGTCACACCGCCATCGCCGTAGTAATCGAACCTGATCTCATCCAGATTGGCCTGACCCTGCATATAAGGCACGTCCTTGCCCCAATAATCGGGGTTGCGCTTCAGGGTCAGATAGCGACCGGGTTCAAATTCGCCAATCACGTAAGGACCCGAGGTGATCGGCAGTACGTCCACACCAGAGGCGTCGAAATCCGCAGCTTCCCACTGAGCTTTCTTCAGGATGGGACGCATCCCCAAGATCAAAGGCAGTTCGCGGTCTTCAGTGTTGAAGGTGAACTTGACCGAGCGCGGGCCGGTTTGCTCCATCGTGGCGATCTTGTTCCATGCGCCGTGATACCGAGGATGGCCCTTGGTGCCGAGCGTCTCGTAGGACCACATCACGTCTTCCACGGTAAGGGGCGTGCCATCGGAAAATGTCGCCTCTTCGCGCAGGGTGAACTCGACCCAAGTGCGGGCGTCATCGGTTTCAACGGTTTCAGCCAACAAGCCATAAAGCGTAAAGGGCTCGTCCCAGCTTCGGCCCATCAGGCTTTCGGCCAGCAAGAAACGCAGCTGCCAAGGGGTGCTGCCTTTGCGGATATAGGGATGCAGGCTGTCAAAACTGCCGGATTCAGCGAAAACGATGCGGCCACCTTTGGGCGCGTCGGGGTTCACATGTGGCATTGCGGTGAAATCGGCGGGCAGGGCAGGGGTGCCGTACATGGCGATCCCGTGCTGCGGTTCTGCCTGGGCTGCAAGCACTGATGACAGTGTCACAACGCCCGTTGCGATCATCCCGCGAAGCTTCTGGGGTATATTTGTTCTCATTGCGAAACGATCCTTCACGTCCCTGATTTGTTTGGGGAAACACTAAGGGTGGAAAACTGCCTTTTCAAACTTTTAGCTTGGATAAAGGCGCTGAACCGCTTATAAAGAATGCACTGCTCGATAGGTTTCTTGCCTGTATGAAACCTGCCTCAATAACTTTGCGCCCGCCTTGTGCGGGCGTTTTTTTTATGGCGAATCCTGCGAGGCGTTCCAAATCACACCTGTCCCGTTAGAAGAGAAGAATCGGGTGATTCCTTTCGGACTTTTTCCCCATCGAAACCTCTGGTGCGCTGGATTCGTTGCGCTATGCTGCGGCGCAACAGATTTCTCATCGTGGATAAGGAACCCCATCATGGCCATCACAACGTCGCTGGAAGGCAAAACTGCCGTCGTCACGGGATCGAACTCGGGTATTGGTCTTGGGGTCGCGCAAGAGCTGGCGCGCGCAGGTGCGGATATCGTCCTGAACTCGTTCACCGATTCGGCCGAAGATCACGCCATTGCTGACGCCATTGCGCAGGAGTTCGGTGTGACCGCGCGCTATATTCAGGCAGATATGTCAAAGGCCGAGGATTGCCGCGCGCTGGTCGAAAAGGCTGGGCGCTGCGATATTCTGGTGAATAACGCCGGTATTCAGCACGTGGCTCCGGTCGAAGACTTCCCCATCGACAAGTGGAACGCGATTATCGCGATCAACATGAGCTCGGCTTTTCATACCACCGCCGCAGCTGTTCCACAGATGCGTGCCAACGGATGGGGGCGGGTGATCAACATCGCTTCGGCGCATGGCCTGACAGCGTCACCCTATAAGTCGGCCTATGTTGCGGCCAAGCACGGCGTGGTCGGCCTGACCAAAACCGTCGCTTTGGAAACCGCCGAGGATCCGATCACAGTGAACGCGATCTGCCCCGGCTATGTTTTGACCCCACTGGTCGAAAGCCAAATTCCGGATCAGATGAAGACCCACGGTATGGACCGTGATCAGGTGGTGCGTGAAGTCATGCTGGCCCGTCAGCCGTCCAAGGATTTCGCCACGGTTGAACAGATGGGCGGAACCGCTGCGTTCCTGTGTTCGGATGCTGCGGCGCAAATCACCGGGACGACGATCTCGGTCGATGGTGGCTGGACGGCTCTGTAATCATGGCATCCCCCAAGCGGATCAACCTGGCCCTGCAAGGTGGCGGGGCCCATGGTGCTTTCACCTGGGGCGTACTTGATTGCCTTCTGGAAGACGAAGAGATCGAGATCGCAGCAATCTCGGGCGCATCAGCAGGGGCCTTGAACGGCGCTGCTGTGAAGGCGGGGCTTGTGTCGGACGGAAAGGGCCAAGACAGGGATGCGGCCCGCGCATCGCTAGACGCGCTATGGCATCGTTTGGCCGGGGTAAATGACCTGCGCCTGACCACATGGTTTGCTCAGTTCGCACCGCAAAGCGACCTGATCAGTCAGGCGCTTGAGGCGACACCTGTATTCGCTTGGGCCGACATGGCCAGTCGGATGGTTAGCCCCTATGACTTTGGGCCGCTTTACATGAACCCTCTGAAGTCGGTGGTCGAGGCGTTCGACTTCGATCAGGTCTGTGCCGATACAGGCCCAGCGTTGCATGTCTCAGCGACCAATGTGCGCACCGGAAAGATTCGGGTGTTTCAGGGGGCTGAAATCTCGACCAATGCGATTTTGGCTTCGGCCTGTCTGCCTACGATTTTTAAGGCGATCGAGATGGAGGATCCGAAAACGGGCAAGGTCGAGGCTTACTGGGACGGCGGATACACTGGAAACCCGGCGTTGTTCCCGTTGTTTGACCGCAGTCTGCCAGCGGATGTGGTTGTGGTGAATATCAACCCTCTGTTCCGGCCCGACGTGCCCACCACCGGTCAGGAGATTCAAAACCGCATCAACGAGATCAGCTTTAACTCGTCGCTGTTGCGCGAATTGCGCGCGATCAGTTTCGTGAAGCGGTTGATTGCCGAAGGTCAGATGTCTTCGGATCAGATGCGGGACGTGCTGGTGCATATGATCGCTGACGATGTGTTGATGCGGGATCTGTCGATCGCGACCAAGCTTATCCCAACTGCGGTGATGTTGACGCGGATGAAAGAGGCCGGTCGCAATGCGGCAAAAGCTTTCTTATCTGCGCATCGCGGGGATCTGAACACCCGAAGCACAGTCAATCTGGAAGATATGTTTGGTTAGGTCTTAGTGTAGCGTGCCGTTCACGACACCCAACAGCAGCTTCAATGCAATAGCCCACATCACGACGCCAATAATCACATCAAGAACCCGCCACGAGGCGGGTTTTTGCATGACAGGTGCCAAGAAACGTGCGCCGTATCCTAGTGAAAAGAAGAACACGAAGCTGGATATCACAGCCCCAGCCCCAAAGATGATCCGTGTGTCCCAATCTGGATACGACGTTGAAATCGCTCCGATCAGGCCAAGCGTGTCCAAATACACATGAGGGTTTGCCCAAGTGAAGGCAGCCGCAATGGCCAAGGTCGCCCAAAGCCCGCGGGACTTGCCAGCAATCTCCATCGCGTATTCGCCCTTCCAGGCGGCCAGAAAGCGCAGCAGGCCGTAGACGATAAGAAAGGCAGCTCCGGCAAGGGCCATGACAACAGGAAGCGACGGCATCGCCTCGACCAGCGCGCCGAAACCGGCCACACCGGCGGCGATCAGGAAGGCATCAGAGGTCGCGCAAAACAGGCACAGCCAAAAGACGTGCTGCTTCATCAGCCCTTGGCGCAGGACAAAGGCGTTTTGCGCACCAATCGCAAGGATCAGGGAAAAGCCGGTCGCGAAGCCGGTAAGGGCAGGGGCGAAGCTCATGCGTCGTTGGTCTCGGCAGGTGGAAGACTTGGGTCTTTGGAATTCGGATAGACCAGACCTGCGGAGATCACCAGTTTCGCAGCATCCTCGACCGTCATGTCCAGCTCGACCACAGAATGACGCGGAACGAACAGCAAAAAGCCCGACGTTGGGTTCGGCGTCGTCGGCAGGAAGACCGAGATGATGTCCTCGTTCACCGGGATGCGCGCGTCCACTTCGCCTTTGGCCTTGGTCGAGATGAAGGCGATCGCCCAAATCCCTTTGCGCGGGTACTCCACCAAACAGGCCTTGTCGAACTTAGTGTCTGTCGACTGGCTGAACACAGTCTCGGCGATCTGTTTCAAACCGTTATAGAGCGAACGTACGACCGGCATGCGGTCCACAAGCCCTTCTCCCCATGACAGGAAAGACCGGCCAATAAGACCCTTTGTGATCCAGCCTACGAGGACGGTGAAAATCAGGAACACCACAACGCCAAGGCCACGCACATTGACGCGCACGTCTTCGCCAAACAGCATTTTGAACCATGCGCTGTCACCGAAGAACCGATCGATCAGCGCATCAGGCTGATAGACACCGGGAACGAAGGGCAAAACCCAACTGTCGATCCAACCTACAAAAGTCCAGATCAGCCACATGGTTATGGCGATGGGAACCACAACCACGAGCCCGGCAAGGAAGTTGTTGCGCAGACCGGTAAAGGGGCGCCACTTGCGCCTGTGGTGGTCGTCTTCTTCGTTCATGAAGGTGGGTTCCCGTTTCTTCTCGCGCAAAACTTATGTGCTTGGGGCGGGATCGGCAATAGCGCGTGGCATCTATTTCCCCTGTGAAGCTGGGAATTTCAGAGGCTTGGTGGTCAGGAGCGCGGGTTGGGGCTGGACGCGCTGTCACGGATACGCCTATCACTTTCCTAAGTGATCCATTCAGAAAGTAGCCGTTCCCCGATGACCGCGCCCAGCCATATTGCTGTATCAGACCTTAACGAAACACAGGCGAAGGACGAATTAGCCCGTCTGTCGGCGCTGCTGGCGGCTGCCAATTTGGCCTACCACGGCAAGGATGCACCCGAAATCTCGGACGCAGAATACGACGCGGCCAAGCGCCGAAATGCAGAGATCGAAGAACGTTTTCCGCAACTGAAGCATGACGATAGTGCGTCTGACCAGGTGGGGGCAGCACCCTCGGATGGGTTTGGTAAGATCGCACATGAAGTGCGGATGCTTTCGCTGGGTAATGCGTTTAGCGACGAAGATGTTGAGGAATTCGTCGGACGCATCCGTTCGTTTCTGGGCTTGGGGGATGACGCCCCGCTGGCTCTGACGGCAGAGCCGAAGATCGACGGGCTGTCTTTGTCGATCCGGTACGAGGGCGGAAAACTGGTTCATGCGGTTACCCGTGGTGATGGGTCCGTTGGGGAAAACGTCACCGAAAATGCATTTACGATCAAAGACATACCTAAGGTCCTTGAAGGTGCGCCCGAGGTGCTTGAGGTCCGGGGCGAAGTGTATATGTCTCACGAGGATTTCGCCGATCTGAACGCGCGCTATACAGCGCGTGGTGGCAAAAGCTTCGCCAATCCGCGCAACGCGGCGGCTGGGTCGTTGCGCCAGCTGGATGCCTCAATCACAGCAGAACGTCCGCTGCGTTTCTTCGCCTATGCGTGGGGCGCACTGTCCGCGCCGCTGGCTGACACCCAGATGGGTGCGGTGGAGCGCCTGGAGCAGCTTGGCTTCCAGACCAACCCGCTGACCCAAAAGTTTACCGATCTTCAAGAGCTTCTGGCCCATTATCGCAGCATCGAAGCGCAGCGCGCCACGCTGGGCTATGACATTGACGGGGTGGTGTACAAAGTGGACGACCTTGCGCTTCAGGCGCGGCTTGGCTTCCGCTCGACCACGCCGCGTTGGGCGATTGCGCATAAGTTTCCTGCAGAAAAGGCATGGACGCGGCTTGAGGCCATCGACATTCAGGTCGGACGTACAGGCGCGCTGTCACCCGTTGCGCGACTGACGCCTGTCACTGTCGGGGGCGTAGTTGTTTCGAACGCCACGCTGCACAACGAGGATTACATCGTAGGACGGGACAATACCGGGGCCGAAATCCGCGATGGTAAGGACATTCGCGTAGGCGACTGGGTCGAGGTCTATCGCGCCGGCGATGTGATCCCCAAGATCTCAGACGTGGATCTGTCCAAGCGGCTTGACGATGCACAGGCCTTTGAATTCCCGAGTGTTTGCCCGGAATGTGGGTCGGATGCGATCCGCGACGAAGGGGACGCGGTGCGACGCTGCACAGGCGGCATGATCTGTCCCGCACAGGCTGTAGAGAAGCTGAAGCATTTCGTCTCCCGTGGCGCCTTTGACATTGATGGTTTGGGCGCCAAGCAGGTCGAGATGTTCTATCATGATGAGGTGCTGCCGATCCGCGAACCCGCCGATATTTTCACGCTGAGAACCCGTGATGGGGGGCAGTTGGTGCGCTTGAAAAATCGTGACGGCTGGGGTGAAAAAAGCGCCGAGAAGCTGTTTCAGGCGATTGAAGAGCGTCGTGTAGTCCCTTTGAATAAAGTGATATTTGCGCTTGGCATTCGTCATGTGGGGGAAAGCGCAGGCAATTTGTTGGCCCGCCATTACGGATCTTGGGAGGCGTTCGAGATCGCTGTGACCGCTGCCAAGCCTGACACGCCAGAGTGGGACGATCTGGTCTCAATCGACGGTGTTGGCGCGGTAATGGCAGGGTCGCTGGTCGCCGCCTTTGCGCAGGACCGCGAACGCGCCTCGATTGACCGTCTCGTGGCCGAATTGGACGTGCAGCCCATCGAAGCCCCAAAAACGGACGGCAGCCCCGTCGCGGGTAAGGTGGTCGTGTTTACAGGGACGCTGGAAAAGATGACCCGCGCGGAAGCCAAGGCGCGGGCTGAGGCTCTTGGCGCCAAGGTATCGGGGTCTGTTTCCGGCAAGACGGACCTTCTTGTGGCTGGACCGGGAGCTGGTTCCAAGGCCAAGAAAGCCGCCGATCTGGGGGTCGAGACCATCGACGAAGACGGCTGGCTTGAGCTGATCGGAGACGCCTGATGTCCACCCGGCCTGAAATCCTGTTCCCTCTGTTCGCCAAGCTGGAAACGCTGGGCGGGATCGGGCCGAAGACTGCCAAGTCGCTGGAAACGCTAGGGATAACCTTGCCGCGCGACCTTCTGTTCTGGTTGCCCCACGCAGGGATCGACCGAAAGTTTCGCGCCTCGGTCACCGAGGTTCAGCCGGGCGACATGGCCACGGTCGAGATCGAAGTTGGTCCCCATCGCCCGGGGCGATCCCGAAACGCGCCCTATCGGGTCGAAGTTTCGGACCCACTGACCACGTTCGAGCTGGTGTTCTTTCACGCCAATTCGAAATGGCTGGAAGGGCAGCTTCCGGTTGGGGCGAAACGGGTGATCTCGGGCAAGGTGGAGCATTTCGACGGCAAAGCGCAGATCGTTCATCCCGATTTTATCCTGCCACCGGGTGAGGTCGGGCAGATCCCTGATTTTGAACCTGTCTATCGTTTGACGGCAGGCGTAACCGGAAAGACCATGATCAAGGGTGTCGGTGATATTCTGACCCGTTTGCCCATGTTGCAGGAGTGGGTTGATCCGGCGCTTAAGGAACGCGAACACTGGCCTGAATGGCACGAGGCCCTGCGCGACGCCCACACACCAAATGGACCGGATGATCTCTCGCCACAATCGGTTTCGCGGCGCCGGTTGGCCTATGACGAGTTTTTCGCGCATCAACTGACACTTGCTTTGGCTCGGGCAACGGTGCGCCGTGGCAAGGGGCGGGTCAGCGTTGGAACTGGAGTTTTGCGGGATAAGGTGTTGGCAGCTCTGCCTTACAACCCCACGGGCGCGCAATCGCGGGCCGTCGAAGAAATCGCAGCGGATATGGCTGCTGGCACCCGCATGAACCGCCTGTTGCAAGGCGATGTGGGCGCGGGCAAGACGCTAGTGGCCTTGCTGTCACTGCTGGTCGCGGTCGAAGCGGGCGGGCAGGGTGTGATGATGGCCCCGACCGAAATCCTAGCCCGTCAGCATTTGGAAGGGCTGCGGCCTTTGGCCGAAGAGGCAGGCGTGGTGGTCGAGATCCTGACCGGGCGCGACAAGGGTTCTGAACGCCGCCGTAAGCTTGAAGCGTTGAAGGCGGGTGACATTCATATTTTGGTCGGTACACATGCGGTTTTCCAGAAAGATGTGGAGTTTCAAGACCTTCGTCTTGCTGTCGTAGATGAGCAGCACCGCTTTGGTGTGGCCCAACGGATGGAGCTGGGGGCCAAGGGGGCGGCCTCGGATGTGTTGGTGATGACCGCCACGCCGATCCCGCGCAGTCTGGCCTTGGCGCAATATGGCGACATGGATGTCTCGGTGCTGGACGAGAAACCTCCGGGGCGAAAACCGATCAAAACGGTGCTGATCAACACTGGGCGGCTGGATGAAGTTGTAGAACGGCTTCGCGGGGCCATTGCGGAAGGTGCGCAATGCTATTGGGTTTGCCCGTTGGTCGAAGAAAGCGAAGTCATGGACATGACCGCGGCTGAGGAACGGTTCAAACATCTGCGCGCCGAATTGGGCGAGGGTGTCGTGGGCATGGTCCACGGGCAGATGCCCGTGGCTGATAAAGACGCGGCGATGGCCGATTTCGTGGTGGGCAAGACCAAGCTTTTGGTCGCAACCACGGTGATCGAGGTTGGTGTGGACGTGCCCAATGCCTCGATCATGGTAATTGAACGGGCCGAGCATTTCGGGCTGGCGCAGTTGCACCAGTTGCGCGGGCGCGTGGGGCGCGGGCAGGCGGCGTCGACGTGTTTGCTGATGTATCAAGCGCCTCTGACCGAGGGCGGCGAAAAGCGTCTGTCGGTGATGCGCGACACGGAAGACGGGTTCGTAATATCCGAGGCTGATCTAGAAATGCGCGGGGCGGGCGATGTGCTGGGCACGGCGCAATCTGGCTTACCGCGTTTCTGGGTTGCCGATCTGGAACATCAGGCCGGACTTATGGCCGTGGCACAGAAAGACGCGCGCTTGTTGCTTCAACAGGACCCGGATCTAAGCACGCCTCGCGGTCACGCCGCGCGTGTTCTTTTATGGTTAATGCGGCAGGACGAAGCGATCCGTTTGATTTCAGTGGGTTAGCGCTTTTGTTCTCAAAAGTTCACAAATGTTCTTAAAAAGTTCTTTACAAACCGTTCCGTGGTGTGCGAACAAAATAGCAACACGGATGCAGTGACACACACTGCCCAGAACGTCAGAGAGCAGGAGTAACCCCATGTTGAACGATGTCAAAATCGCATTGTCCCGGTCCACCACTACGATTGTGTCGGACACGCTTGGGGCCATTTCCTTGCTTGTACTGCTTTTGGGTGCGCTGCATCTGCCCGGGATGATTTGATCCCACACAGTTTTCTGCCTGCGGATGGTCTGATCCTGCATCATGTCCCACCGAAGCCTTCTGTCCCGAAGCCTTCACGATGCCCAGATGGCCTGCCTGTCATTTGCCTGTCGGTGTTACTGCCTCTTACACCGTTCCGGACGACCCAAACCGCATCACTTCCGCCGCCTCCCTGCCAGGAGCGCGGCGGTTTTTTTACGCGTTGGCCTTTGCATCGTCGAACGCTTCGATGGTCGCATCAAAGGCCAACAGGATCGACGCATGGCGGTTCTTGAACTCGCGCGCGGGCTGAAGCACCTCATAACCGTCAAAGGGGGCGGACGGAACGGGGCCTGCGTCTTTCAACATGGCTGACAGCTCGGCGCGGCCTTGGTCTAGGGTTGGGCGATCCAACCCGATGATCACTTTGCCAAGGATCGACGCGGACGCCTGACCCAGAGCACAGGCTTTGACGTTTTGTGAAAACTCGGCGATCTGGTCACTGTCGAGCGTCAGCGCCGCTGTCACTGTCGACCCGCAGAGCGGCGAGCGCACTTTAGCTTCGCCCTGTGGCGCGTCCAGCGGGGCTTGGTGCGGGATCGAGGCCGCCAAGGACAGGATCTGCTTTGAATAAAGCTTGATCAGGTCAGTATCGCTCATGTCCGGGCCTTTCGTCGGGCATTCATCCGCTCTACATAGAAGCGCGATACCGGAAAGAAAAGGACGGGCCATGAAGTTTGATGCGAGCCAGCTGAAGTTTGATTACAAGGGATTGATCCCAGCCATCGCGCAGGATGACGAAACCGGTGAAGTTTTGATGATGGCCTGGATGAACCTTGAGGCGGTAGAAAAAACGTTGGAGACTGGTCGCGTCACCTATTGGTCGCGCTCGCGTCAGTCGTTCTGGATCAAGGGCGAGACCTCGGGCCACGTGCAAGAACTGGTGGATTTCCGGTTCGACTGTGACAAAGATTGCCTGCTGGTTCGGATCCGTCAGACAGGGGCTGCCTGTCACACCAATCGGCGGTCGTGTTTTTATACCGCTGTGCGTGATGGGGAAGAAGTTGAGCTGATGGCGCCGATGGTGTGATCGCGCCGGGGGTTTTGCACCCCCGGACCCCCGCAGGATATTTTTAGTAAGAAAATAAGGGGCTAGAGCCCGACCATCCGGCGGATGTCGTCGGGGGATTTACCTTCGGCGCGGTAAGTCGCGATGGCGCGTGCGTCGTCTCGTTTGGCGAGGCGCTTGCCATTTTCATCGCGGATCAAGCCGTGGTGGTGATAGATGGGTGTGGGTAGACCGAGGAGGTTCTGGAGTAGGACGTGGATCTGCGTGGCCGGCTGGATGTCTTTCCCGCGCACCACATGGGTGACTCCTTGAGCGGCGTCGTCCAGCACCACGGACAGGTGGTAGGAACCCAGAAAGTCGCGGCGGGACAGGACGATATCTCCGACGTCGTGCACCATGTTCTGGGCAGAGGTGCAGAGGATCTCGTCCTTGCCCGATGATTGCTCGTTGTAGCAGAATTCTGATCTATCTGTAGCTCCTAGCGCGTCCTGCATGTCTAATCGAAGGGCTTCGTGCTCGGGGAATCCCAAGTTGCGGTCGGTCTTAGCGCGACAAGTTCCCGGATAGATCATCCCGTCGGGGCCAAAGGCAGGTTCTGCGCCTTCTTGCGGAGCGCTAGAAGCTGCGGCGATGTCACGGCGGGTGCAGGTGCAAGGATACAGAAGCGCACGGTTCCAAAGGGCGTGCAAGGCGCGTTTGTAGTCTGACAACCGATCTGACTGGCGCAATGGTTCTTCGTCCCATGTGATGCCAAGCCATGTGAGGTCTTCATAGATCTGATCCTCCCACTCTGGGCGGGATCGTGTGCTGTCGATATCCTCGACCCGCAGCAGGAATTTTCCGCCCGCAGCGCGCGCCATGTCATGCGCCAGTAGCGCGGAATAGGCGTGTCCCAAATGCAGGGGGCCGGTGGGGCTCGGCGCAAATCTGGTTATGAAATCAGCCATTTGCGCGTAGACCTTACGTGAAATTCGCCAGCCAGCCTGACCATTCAGTCTTAGCGCGGTCAGTATAGGCTTTGTAGCGATCCTTGCGCCCACGACGTCCACCTTTCAGCCCGTCAACGGGTTGAAACAGGCCGAAATTCACGTTCATCGGCTGGAAGGTTTTCGCCTCGGCCCCACCAGTGATATGGTGGATCAACGCGCCCATTGCGGTGTCTTGCGGCACAGTGGGCAGGTCGAGGCCCAGGATCTCGGCCGCAGCCAGGCGGCCTGCCAGAAGGCCCATCGCGGCGCTTTCCACATAGCCCTCGACTCCGGTCACCTGACCCGCAAAGCGCAGGTTCGGGCGGGATTTCAAGCGCATTTGATCATCCAACAGCGTGGGCGAGTTCATAAACGTGTTGCGATGGATGCCGCCCAGACGCGCGAAGGAGGCGTCTTCAAGACCGGGGATCGTTTTGAATACCTCGGCTTGCGCGCCGTATTTCATCTTGGTCTGAAAGCCCACGATGTTGAACAGCGTGCCAAGTGCGTTGTCGCGGCGCAGTTGGACCACTGCATAGGGCTTGTTCTCGGGATCATGCGCGTTGGTCAGGCCGACGGGTTTCATCGGGCCAAAGCGCAGCGTTTCGCGCCCGCGTTCGGCCATGACTTCGATCGGCAGGCAGCCGTCGAAATAGGTGGCGGTTTCGCCCTCGTGAAACTCGGTCTTGTCGGCAGCCAGAAGCGCATCGATGAAGGCTTCGTACTGATCCTTGGTCATCGGGCAGTTCAGATATGCTTTCTGCTCTTCTTCGGTCTCGCCCTTGTCATAGCGGGACTGGGCCCATGCCACGTCCATGTTGATGCTCTCGGCATAGACGATGGGGGCGATGGCGTCGAAAAAGGCCAGCCGTTCGGCCCCGGTTTCACGGGCTATCGCTTCGCCAAGGGCAGGCGAGGTGAGGGGGCCGGTGGCAAAGATCCAGTTGCCCTCGGTCGGCAGATCCGCGATCTCGCCGTATTCCACGCGGATATTATCGCGGGCGCGCAGTTTTTCGGTCACAGCTGCGCTGAAGGCATCGCGATCCACGGCCAGCGCACCACCTGCGGGCAGGCGGTTCTGGTCGGCCATTTGCATGATCAAGCCGCCGGCTTCACGCATTTCCCAGTGCAAAAGCCCTACGGCGTTCTGTTCGTCATCATCCGACCGGAACGAGTTAGAGCACACCATCTCGGCAAAATCGCCGGTTTGGTGGGCGAAGGTTTCAACTTGTGGGCGCATCTCATGCAGCACCACGTCCACCCCCATCTGAGAGGCCTGCCAGGCCGCTTCCGATCCGGCCATTCCGCCGCCGACGATATGCAAAGTCTTGTCTGTCATGCCCCGCAGATATGACATCATCTTACAAATGAAAAGCCCGCCATGGGGAATGGCGGACTTTTCCGGGTGAGGGGAAATTCACCCGTACCCCGATAATCGGGGACGTCCTTCCTGATCTTTGGGGTGGGGTGGAGCAGGAAGGAAACTGTTACAGAGCTGATCAGACGGTCAGACAGGCATTCGAATGACTAAACTCTGGTTTAATGTGAAGTTGTTCTTTGATCCCAGTGAGCGCGTTAAGGTTGTAGTCAATATATGGGCAAATGGGGCGAAATTAAGATGATGGTGGCGAAACCATGAATGGTAGTCGGATTTCTGCCGATTATCACTGCGGGAGTATTTTGAAGCGATTAAGCCTTAAGTCTTAGTCGGCTGCATAAGATCCCAAGGGTTTCCATGGAGATCCTCAAAAACGACGACTTTTCCATAGGGCTCGTTGCGAGGGGCTTCGCGAAACGTTACACCGGCGTTTTGCATTCTTGCGAGCATCCCGTCGAAATCATCGGTGAACAGAAAATGACCGACCCTGCCGCCGGCTTGCCGACCGATGTAGTCGACTTGTTCGCCGACAGCTTTCGCAATCAGAAATGCTGTTTCTGCTGTAGGGTGGGGCGCCATGCGGACCCAACGCTTACCATTTTCCATGTCAGTATCTTCCAGCAAAACAAAGCCAAGTGCAGTTTGGAACCACCTAATTGCCTTGTCATAATCGTCGGTCAGGAAGCTGATAAGGGCGAGGGAATTGATCATTTCAGTACTCGATTGCTGGGAAACAGGCCGTGCAATATTGAACGCGTTTTATTGCACCGCAAAGAAAAACAGCGTCGCGATTGGTGCGACGCTGTTTTGTTTGTTAATCTGGCCAGTGCTTATTCAGCGACGCCAGTCTCGTCTTCATCGTCCGAGCTTTCGACGATCCGCGCGACCGAAACGACTTCTTCGCCTTTGCCGGTGTTAAAGACTTTCACGCCACCTGCGCCGCGTGAGCGGAAGCTGATTCCGTCTACGGGGCAACGGATCGACTGGCCTTTCGAGGTTGCCAGCATGATCTGGTCTTCGATCTCGATCGGGAAGCAGGCCACGATGTCGCCGCCTTTCATGGCTGCCACACCTTGGCCACCACGTCCGCTGACGCGATAATCGTGACTGGTGGTCAGGTTGCCGGTGCCGATTTTGTTGATGGTCACCAACAAATCATTGGCGGTCAGCATTTCCTGATACCGATCCTCGCTTAGATCGCCCGAGGCTTCTTCGACAGTGTCCTCATCTGCATCGCTGCCCAGCTCGGCGCGGAAACGCTTGATAAAGGCGCCGCGTTCATCTGGTGTCGCGTCAAAGTGACGGATGACCGAGGCCGAGACGACCTCGTCCCCTTCATTGATCAGCTTGATGCCGCGAACGCCGGTCGAGGATCGCGAGTTGAACACACGTACATCGGTGACCGGGAAGCGGATGGCCCGCCCGCCAGATGTCACCAGCATCACGTCGTCATTCTCGTCACAGATACGGGCGTTGATCAGGCGCGTGCCTTCATCGTCGCCCTCGAACTTCATCGCGATCTTGCCGTTCGACTTCACATTGGTGAAGTCTGACAGGCGGTTACGACGGACCGAGCCTTTCGATGTGGCAAAGACAATCTGCAGATCGTCCCATTCTTTCTCGTCCCGATCTACGGGCAGAATGGCGGCAATCGACACGCCTGTTGGGATCGGAAGGATGTTCACCAGCGGCTTGCCCTTAGCGGTACGCCCCCCTTGGGGCAGGCGCCAGGTTTTCAGCTTATAGGCCATGCCGTCATCGGTGAAGAACAGCAGCTGGGTATGCGTGTTGGCGACGAAGAGCGTTGTGATCACATCCTCGTCTTTGGTCTGCATCCCCGACAGCCCCTTGCCGCCACGCTTCTGCGCGCGGAAATCGGCCAAGGGCGTCCGCTTGGCCCAACCCGAAGCGGTAATGGTTACGACCATATCCTCGCGCTCGATCAGGTCCTCGTCGTCCATATCACCTGACCAGTCAACAATCTGGGTGCGACGCGGTACGGCAAAGGCTTCTCTCACTTCAGTCAGCTCGTCCGAGATGATCGACATGATCCGCTCGCGCGAACGCAAAATATCCAAGTAATCCCGGATCTTTGCAGCGAGTTCTTGAAGTTCGTCTGTGACCTCTTTCACACCCATTGCGGTCAGACGTTGCAGGCGCAGTTCCAGAATGGCGCGGGCTTGCGTTTCGGACAGATTATAGGTGCCGTCCTCGTTCATCTTGTGGGTCGGATCGTCGATCAGCTGGATATATTCCGCGATGTCATGTGCAGGCCAGCGGCGCTCCATCAATTTCGCGCGCGCATCTGCGGGATCCTGCGATGATCGGATCGTTGCGACGACTTCGTCTACGTTGGACACGGCCACGGCCAGACCACAAAGGACATGGCTGCGTTCACGTGCTTTGCGCAGATCAAACGCTGTGCGTCTTGTGACAACTTCCTCGCGGAAGGTAATGAAATGGCTCAGGAAATCGCGCAAAGTAAGCTGTTCAGGGCGACCGCCGTTCAGCGCAAGCATGTTGCACCCGAACGAAGTCTGCATCTGCGTGTGGCGGAACAATTGGTTCAGGACAACTTCGGGCGTCGCGTCACGCTTCAACTCGACGACAACACGAACCCCAATCCGGTCGCTTTCATCCTGCACCGACGAAATGCCCTCAAGCTTTTTGTCGCGCACACCCTCGGCGATGCGCTCGACCAGCGTGGCTTTGTTCACCTGATAGGGGATCTCATCCAGAACGATTGCATAGCGGTCTTTGCGGATTTCTTCGATCCGCGTCTTGGCGCGCATGATGACGCTGCCACGGCCTTCCAAATAGGCCTTTTGCGCACCGGAACGGCCCAACATGATCCCGCCCGTCGGGAAGTCGGGGCCGGGGATGTATTCCATCAGCCCTTCGGATGTCAGGTCCGAGTTTTCGATCAGCGCCAGAGTGCCGTCGATTACTTCGCCCAAGTTGTGGGGCGGAATGTTCGTGGCCATACCAACCGCGATACCACCAGCGCCGTTGACCAGCATGTTGGGGAAGCGGGCGGGCAGGACGGTCGGCTCAAGGTCTTTGCCGTCATAGTTGTCCTGAAAATTGACCGTGTCTTTTTCAATGTCGGCCAGCAGCGAGGCGGCGGGCTTGTCCATCCGGACTTCGGTATAACGCATGGCCGCCGGGTTATCCCCGTCCATCGAGCCAAAGTTACCCTGACCATCCAGAAGCGGTAGCGACATGGAAAACGGCTGCGCCATACGCACAAGCGCGTCATAGATCGCGCTATCGCCGTGCGGGTGATACTTACCCATCGTATCGCCAACCGGACGGGCCGACTTGCGATAAGGTTTGTCATGCCCGTTGTTGGTTTCGTACATGGCGTACAGGATGCGGCGGTGAACAGGTTTCAGACCGTCACGCAGATCCGGGATGGCGCGGCTCACGATCACGCTCATTGCGTAATCGAGATACGAGCTTTTCATTTCCTCTTCGATGGAAATCTGGGGGCCGTCATAGACGGGGCGCTGGGGCATATCGTCCATGTTTTCCGGGGTATCAGGGGTATCTGTCACGTTGTCCGCCGTTTTTGTGCGTTTCACACTATATATAGGTCACGCCACCTTAACAGAACGCCGGATATGGGGGCAACCAAAAGGGGGCGTTTTGGGGCGTCTGCGGGCAATTTTTTGCATCATTTCGCGGGTTTTGGCCTCTTGGCTTTCGGCGGCCTTAAGGCCATTATCGCGCAAACGCGAAACGGAGAGCCAGATGTCCAAGCCCCGCAGCATTTTCGAGGAAGTGAGCGACACCAAAGACGAGGTGCGCGACACCCCCAAGACCGGCGCGATCGAGCGCGGATCAGGTGGCGGAGGCGCGCGTGGAACCATCCGGCTGTGGCTGATGCTGCTGTTCGCCTTGGTGGCCATCATGGTCGTTGTGGGCGGTCTGACGCGCCTGACCGATTCTGGTCTGTCGATCACTGAATGGGCGCCGTTCACCGGAGCGATGCCTCCGATGGATCAGGCCGCTTGGGAGGCCGAGTTCGCCAAGTATCAGGAAATCCCCGAGTTCAAGCTGCAAAACAGCCATATGGACCTTGAGGCATTCAAGTCGATCTATTGGTGGGAATGGGGTCACCGTCAGCTGGGCCGCTTCATTGGCCTTGTTTGGGCCATCGGGTTTTTCGGCTTTCTGGCCGCGCGCAAGATCCCCATTGGCTGGACCGGGCGGTTGCTGCTTCTGGGCGCGCTTGGCGGGCTTCAGGGGGCGATTGGCTGGTGGATGGTATCCTCGGGCCTGACAGGGGACCGCGTGGACGTGGCGTCCTATCGTTTGGCGGTGCATCTGGGGCTGGCTTTCGTCATTCTGGGCTTCATAGCATGGTATGTACTGCTTCTGGGCCGGAAAGAGGCTGGCCTGATGGCCGCCCGGCGCCTGCGTGAGGGCAAGCTCTTTGGGATGGGCACGGGGCTTTTGCATCTGGCGTTCTTGCAAATCCTACTGGGCGCTTTGGTGGCGGGCATCGACGCCGGGAGATCCTTTGTCGATTGGCCGTGGATGGGCGATCAGTTCTTCCCGCCCGAAGCTTTTGACATCACCCCGATCTGGCGCAACTTCTTTGAAAACGCCGGGCTGGTGCAGTTCATGCACCGGATGGTGGGCTATGTGCTTGTGATCTTTGCGATTGTTGTCTGGCGCGTCTCACGCAAGTCGGGCAACCAGATGGTGCGCACGGGCTTTACCTTGGCCTGCCTCATGGTTGGGGCGCAGGCGGTTCTGGGCATTACAACCGTCCTTCAAGCTTCGCCGCTGCACGTGGCCATCACCCACCAGATCGGCGCCATGCTGGTTTGGGTTCTGGTCCTGAACGCCCGTTTCCTTGCGGGCTATCCGACTGAACAGAGCATCCGGAGTTGATCATGAGCGCCTTTAGCGAACTGATGGAATTTGCACGTGACACCCAAGCTTTGGGCGAGGTGGCGGGTCGTTTGGGTTGGGATCAGGAAACGGTGATGCCGGACGGGGCGGGGCCGCAACGGGCCGAGGAAATGGCCGCGATGGAAAAGGTCCTCCATGCCCGTCGTAACGATCCACGTGTTGGCGATTGGCTCGAGGCCATCGACGAAAGCGCTGTGGACGACGCCGGGCGCGCTCAGATCCGCGAGATCCGCCGTGCACGTGATCGCGCTGCGAAAGTGCCTGTTGCGCTGGCGGCGGAACTGGCGCGTGTGACCTCGACCGCGCAAGGCAAATGGGCCGAAGCCCGCGCCGCAGATGATTTCGCGGCCTTCAAGCCGGTTCTGGAAGAGGTTGTGAAACTACGCCGCGAGGAAGCCAGCGCGCTGGCTGACGGCGGAGACCTCTACGACGCGCTGCTGGATGATTACGAGCCGGGCGTCACAGGCAGCGACATTCAAACGCTGTTTGATGCGATGCGCCCACGTCTGGTGACCCTGCGCGACAGGGCGCTTGGAGCGGCCAATCAGCCCGAGATCCTTGTGGGCAACTGGGCTGAAAAGAAGCAGTTGAAGCTGTCGACCAAGCTGGCCAAAACCTTTGGTTATGACCTGACCCACGGTCGGATCGACAAGGCTGTGCATCCGTTCAGCTCGGGTTCGGGCTTGGATGTGCGCATCACCACGCGGACCTCGGAAGGGGATCCGTTCAACTGTTTCTACTCGACGATCCACGAGGTCGGGCACGCGTGCTATGAGCAGAACATCGACAATGCCTATCTGCTTACCCCGATCGGACGGGGCGCTTCTATGGGCGTGCATGAAAGCCAGTCGCGCATCTATGAAAACCAGTTGGGTCGCTCGCGTGCTTTCACCGGGTGGCTGTTTGGCCAGATGGAGAAACGCTTTGGAAAGACGCCGGCAAGCGATGCGGATGCGTTCTATCGCATGGTGAACCGGCTTCAGAAGGGCTTTATCCGGACCGAAGCGGACGAGGTGCAGTACAACCTGCACATCATGCTGCGTTTCGATCTGGAGCGTCGCCTGATCGGCGGCCAGTTGGACGTGGCGGATCTGGAGACGGCTTGGAACGAACGGTTTGCCGCTGATTTCGGGTACGAGGTCGACAAGGCTTCGAATGGTGTGTTGCAGGATGTGCATTGGTCCGTTGGCCTATTTGGCTATTTCCCGACCTATGCGCTTGGCAATATCTATGCGGGATGTCTCTACGATGCGCTGCGCAAGGATCTGCCCGAGCTGGACACGCGGTTGGGGCAGGGGGATGCAACCCATGCCACGGCTTGGTTGACCGACAAGCTACAACGCCACGGTAGTCTGCGTACACCGCGTGAGACAATCGAGCATGCCACAGGCAAACCTGTCTCGGTCGAGCCGCTTCTGAGCTATCTCGAAGACAAATTCGAAGGCATCTATTTCCGCTAGAGTTTTCACGTTTAGGGGGAAGGGCCGGGTTTTTGTACCCTATTCACGCGCTATCTTGGGCTGCCATGCTTAGGTGTGGTCGGCGGATTTATGCGCGCCTAGGAGGTGCACGTTTGGTGTTGATCGCAAAAATGTTGCACTAAGGCCCAACGTAGGACTGTTTTTAGCCATTTTTCACGTTCAGTGTGTCGTCTTACAGGGGGGACAGCAGGGTTGCTGAAGCCAAGGGCACGAAATGTAAAGGTTTGTGCCCTTACGCTTGCAACCGATGGAGGTTGAAGAATGGTCCAGTTCACTGGTCTCGAGAAGATACGTCTGCCCGGTCGCAATGCGGTTCGTGCAATCGCTCTGGTGACATTGGCCGCATTTGCAGCACCGACGGACGGGTTTGCAAGTGGGCCAAATTTCCTGAAGGCAAAGGGGCAGGGCGCGGCGCCTCCGGGTGCGCAGCGATTGTGTTCGACCTATAGCTGGGCCTGTGCTCGCGGATCATCAAGTGGCGCTGTCACTCAGGGGCAAATGCAGGTCGTTCGTGCGGTGAACTCGCATATCAATCGGTCGACCAGGGCAATCGAAGATCGTCAGCAATACGGTGAAGCCGAGCGTTGGGCCATACCCACCAGACGCGGTGGAGATTGCGAAGACTACGCGTTGGCGAAGAAACGGGCCCTGATTGGCAAGGGGATTGATCCCCAGCGACTGCTGATTGCAACGGTTTTGGACCGTAGCCGCCGACCGCACGCTGTGTTGATCGTTCGGACTGATGCTGGTGACATGGTTTTGGACAACGTCACCAACTCGATCCGAAACTGGCGCGACACGCGCTATGTTTTTCTGCGTATGCAGGATCCAAAGCGCCCATCACGCTGGGTCAACGTGCTCGCCGGCGGCTGATCTGAAAAATGTATCCATCGTCTTGATGTGATGTGCTTTGAAATAGCAAAAGGCGCGCCATTGGCGCGCCCTTTTTTGTCCTAGTCGATCAAGGCTTAGTCAGCACAACCTTCACCACGGGGTGCTGCTTTTGCATTCAAGCCGCCACCATCACCCGATCCGCCACCACCGCAGCCTTCGGGACTAGGGTTATCACCTCCGGGGTTGTCGCCACCAGGATTGTCGCCACCAGGGTTATCACCGCCAGGATTGTCACCTCCTGGGTTTTCACCTGGGTTTGGATCATCCTTAGGTTTCCCGCCGGGATTGTTGGTGGGCTTGCCGCCGCCCCCAGATGTCGGCACCTCGAATGAGCCGCCACCACTTTTTTCCCGATGCATAATTCGTTCTACGAACGTTGTAGCGGTCGGAAGTGCGTTCAGTGCATCAGCAAATGCAGGACATTCCTGAGTAACACCCGCAAGGACGTTCAAAAATTCGTCCTGACGTTGAATATATCGCAGCATCTGAGTTGTTACGACTTTACACTCACAGAGAACCTCGGGTTCCAGCGAAAGCTTCGCTGTTGCCACATTACAGGTACTTTGTGCTTGTGCGATCTGCGTGGATCCCCCCCAGACCGCACCGGCCATTGCAAGCGCGGCCAGCGCTGTCTTACGTTTAAGCATTTTCACCCCTCTTAAACATTTGCTTCACAAAATGGTTGGTCAGAAAAGACACTAACTTATGCAAATTAATACTTAATAGTACTTACTCTGACACAGTTTCAGGGGGATTGCCACAATTGAGTTCAAAATGTGACGGAATTGGGGCTAGGTGGTCATGATTGCAGAAAAAATCAGGACCACCGGTTAGAGCAGACGATCAGTATAAGAGGAAGCTGGGGCGCATATCTCTATCAGAGATCACAGGCCGATGGCTATTTCGACCTGCGGGATGGGTTAAACGACTCACTCGAAATCAACGCTCAGTCCGTCTGTTCTGCCCTCAGAAGTTGGCGCAAAGTGTCCCGCCCACGCGCTTCGGCGCGGCGGATGCGGACGGCCGTCATAAACGCCTCTTCAAGCGTGGTTGATGAGGCGCCAATCGTTTTTTTCACCTCATCCACCAGTGCGTCGTTTCCGGTTATTCGTACGGCCTCGAGCACTTCTTGGGCCAACTTATCAGAGACTTGTTCCAGCAGATCCATGGTGAATGTCAGCGCGTGGTTTCGGTCAGGCGACGGCGGACATATTCGTCCACATGGGTGATCATCGTGTCCATGTGATCATCTTCGAAGAAGTGACCAGATCCCGGAATCTCTTCATGGGTGACAGTGATGCCCTTTTGTTCATGCAGCTTGTTGACCAGCGTATGCGTATCCGCAGGAGGCGCCACGCGGTCAGCAGTGCCGTTGATGATCAGGCCCGAGCTTGGGCAGGGTGCCAGGAAGCTGAAGTCGTACATGTTCGCGGGCGGGCTAACCGATACAAATCCTGTGATTTCCGGACGACGCATCAGAAGCTGCATACCGATCCATGCCCCGAACGAGAACCCGGCAACCCAGCAATGCTTGGCGTTCTGGTTCATCGACTGCAGGTAATCCAAGGCCGAGGCCGCATCGGAAAGTTCACCCACACCTTGGTCATATTCACCTTGGCTGCGGCCCACGCCACGGAAGTTGAAGCGCAGCACGTTGAAGCCCATGTTGTGGAAGGCGTAGTGCAGATTATAGACGACCTTGTTGTTCATCGTGCCGCCAAATTGCGGATGCGGATGCAGGATGATGGCGATCGGGGCGTCTTTTTCTTTTTGAGCGTGATAACGGCCTTCAAGTCGGCCCTCGGGGCCTGCAAAAATCACTTCGGGCATCTGGTCTGGGCCTCTTTTTCGTTTGTCAGGGTCAGCAGCTGCCGGAAAACCGGTTTTCTTGACGCTGGCTGACCCGCACCATAATACGGAGTTGGTGATGCGGGCGGGTTTGGCCGCATTGTCACCAGTCCTAAGTGACCTAGTGGTCAGGGCCGAAAAGGTCAATGTTTTTGCAGGGGGAACGGTATGAAGCTGTCCACAAAAGGCCGATATGCAATGGTTGCGCTGGCGGATCTGGCGATGCAGGACGATGGCGCGCTTCTGTCGCTGACCGATCTGGCCAAGAGGCAAGACATTTCGCTTCCCTATCTCGAGCAGCTTTTCGTGAAACTGCGCCGTGCTGGACTGGTGGACAGTGTCCGCGGTCCGGGAGGCGGCTACAAGCTGGCCCGCGCGGCGTCAGAAATACGTGTTTCTGAAGTGCTGGAAGCTGTGGATGAAACCGTATCGGCGATGCACAAAGGGGCTGGTGCCTCTGGCGCGTCGTCGGGCTCGCGCGCACAGTCCATGACCAATCGGTTGTGGGAGGGGCTCTCTGCCCATGTCTATGTGTTCCTTCACCAGACCCGCCTATCGGACGTGGTCAAAAACGAACTGACACCATGCCCTGCCGTGCCCACGCTGTTTTCGGTGGTGGACGAGGATTGATCCGTGGAGATCTCAAATCTCGTCGCGCTACAGCAACAGCCAGATGTCCTTTATTTGAATGGTGTTCCGAGTGAGTTGCCAAGGTGGGCGTCGATTGAAGACCGTAAAGAGCATGTTCGGGCGCGCGTCGACGCGACCGCCCTTGCCGGAATGACGGCAGAAGAACTGCATGTCTACTTTGCGCGTCACCGCGTAGACGCGACCCAATCATGGAACCGACAGCAATCGATGCTCGGCCGCGTGTTAAACCGTCTTACCGTGTCACGTCCCGGTTATGCGAAGGTCAGCGGGCGCGTGCTTCGGCAGCTTTATGATGCGCTGGGTGTGCAGGCAGACGAGGTCTTTACGGCAAGTGCAGAACTGTATCTACGTGCGGACATCGTTGGCGAGATCGCCACCCTTATTAAGCCTAAAGGAGCAGATCGGTGAGCCGTGTGTATCTGGATTGGAACGCCACGACGCCTTTACGGGCCGAGGCCAAGGCCGCAATGATCGAGGCGATGGAGCTTGTGGGCAACCCGTCTGCGGTTCATGCAGAGGGGCGTGCTGCAAAAGGGCTGATTGAGCGGGCGCGAAAGGATCTGGCAGCTGCGTTGGGGGCTGAAGGAGCGGACATCATCTTTACGTCCTCCGCGACCGAGGCCGCAGCGCTTGCTTTGGCAGGGCGGGAACTGTCCTGCGCTGGAATCGAACATGATGCAGTGCGGTCTTGGTGTCAGGAAGACTTGGTGATTGACGGGCAGGGCACCGTCGACGTTCCAACTCCCGCGCAAAGCACATTGCAGCTTGCCAATTCTGAAACTGGGATCATTCAGACACTGCCTGAAGGGTTGTTGATGACGGATGCGACGCAAGCCTTCGGGAAGATCCCGTTTGCATTCAACTGGTGCGGGGCGGATATGGCGATCGTTTCTGCCCACAAGCTGGGCGGGCCTAAAGGTGTGGGTGCCCTGATCGTCAAACGCGGTACTGACATTGAAGCGCAGATCAAAGGGGGCGGGCAGGAGATGGGCCGCCGCTCGGGCACCGAGAACGTTATCGGGATTGCGGGGTTTGCCGCGGCAGCAGTGGCCGCTCAGAAAGATTTGGAAGCCGGAACCTGGTCGAAGGTCGAGAAACTTAGAAAGATTCTAGAAAACACCATTGCGGAATCGGCGAATAAGACTATTTTTGTCGGGAAAGACGCGAACAGGCTTCCCAACACATCGTGTATCGTCACTCCGGGCTGGAAAGGTGAGACACAGGTGATGGTGATGGACCTGGCCGGATTTGCGGTTTCCGCAGGTTCGGCCTGTTCATCCGGGAAGGTGAAAACCAGTGCTGCTTTGGCGGCAATGGGATTTGACCGGGATCACGCGGGATGCGCTTTGCGCGTCTCGCTTGGCCCTACGACGAGTGAGGATGAAGTCCAGGCCTTTGCACAGGCCTGGCTTCGCGAACATGAGAAATTTCGGGCGCGTGGCCGCTAGGTTGCGTGGACTCGACTGAAAGGAAAACATGGCCGGTGTTGATGAACTGATCGCCAAAGAAGGCGTTGAAGAGGAAACCGTCGAGGCGGTGAAATCCCTAGCCGGGACATACAAATACGGCTGGGAAACCGAGATCGAGATGGAATACGCCCCCAAAGGCGTGAACCCCGATATCGTCCGACTGATTTCCGAAAAAAATGACGAACCCGAGTGGATGACCGAATGGCGTCTCGAGGCGTTCGCGCGGTGGGAAAAGCTGGATGAGCCCAGCTGGGCGCTTCTGAATTATCCGGAAATCGATTTCCAGGACCAGTATTACTATGCCCGTCCGAAATCGATGGAAGAAAAACCCAAGTCGCTGGATGATGTAGATCCTAAGTTGCTGGAAACATACAAGAAGCTGGGTATTCCGCTGAAAGAGCAGATGATCCTTGCCGGCGTCGAAGGTGCCGAGGATATGCCCGCCGAAGGCCGCAAGGTTGCCGTTGACGCGGTGTTTGATTCAGTGTCCGTGGGCACGACCTTCCAAAAAGAGCTGAAAGAGGCGGGCGTCATCTTCTGCTCGATCTCGGAAGCGATCAAGGAACACCCGGAGCTGGTGAAGAAGTACCTGGGCTCCGTGGTTCCGGTCAGCGACAACTACTATGCGACGCTGAACTCGGCCGTCTTCTCGGACGGGTCGTTCGTTTACATTCCGCCCAACACGCGCTGCCCGATGGAGCTGTCGACCTATTTCCGCATCAACGCGGAAAACACCGGCCAGTTCGAACGCACGCTGATCATCGCCGATAAAGGCAGCTATGTCAGCTACTTGGAAGGCTGTACCGCACCTCAGCGTGACACCGCGCAGTTGCACGCTGCCGTGGTTGAGATCATCATCGAGGAAGACGCCGAGGTGAAATACTCGACCGTTCAGAACTGGTTCCCCGGTGATGAAGAGGGAAAGGGCGGCATCTATAACTTCGTAACCAAACGCGCGGATTGCCGTGGCGACCGCTCGAAAGTGATGTGGACGCAGGTCGAAACCGGTTCGGCTGTGACGTGGAAATACCCGTCCTGCATCCTACGCGGGGCCGAAAGCCAGGGCGAGTTTTACTCGATCGCGATCACGAACAACTATCAGCAGGCCGATACCGGCACGAAGATGGTGCATCTGGGGCGTGATACGAAATCGCGGATCGTTTCCAAAGGGATTTCGGCGGGTAAGGCACAGAACACCTATCGTGGTCTTGTATCGATGCACCCGAAAGCCAAGAACTCGCGCAACTATACGCAGTGCGACAGCTTGCTGATCGGTGACAAATGCGGAGCGCACACCGTTCCGTATATCGAAGTGAAGAACAACTCGAGCCGCGTTGAACACGAGGCGACCACATCGAAGGTGGACGAAGAACAGATGTTCTATTGCCGCCAGCGGGGCATGGACGAAGAAGAGGCCGTGGCCCTGATCGTCAACGGCTTTGCCAAGGAAGTGCTACAAGCCCTGCCGATGGAATTTGCCATGGAAGCTCAACAGCTTGTGGCGATTTCGCTTGAAGGGTCGGTGGGGTAATTAATGCGCTCAGGACTGGATAAAGACCATTCTGAACGTTTGCAGGTTGGTCCGGGCGTATGGGCTTATGCCCGCCCTAGCGATGCCTCGGTATTGAAATATGGAGCAATGTTCGCGATCTGCTTGGGACTGTTTGGTGGATTGTTGGCTATGGCGATGATCCCATCCAGAGATGGCTTCATTTCATTCATCGCAGGCTATGGCGGCTTCGGAGTTTTTGGGATGCTCATTGGGCTGATCTTTGCAGGTCATAAGCAGAACAAGACGCTAGCAGAGAAGTTTAGAAAATGATCATCACCACCACCCCTTCAGTCGAAGGACAACCGATCACCAAATATTACGGCATCGTCACGGGCGAGGCCATTTTGGGCGCGAACATCTTCCGCGATTTGTTTGCGCAGGTGCGCGACATCGTAGGCGGGCGTTCGGGCGCATATGAAGTTGAACTTGGCAAAGCGCGACGTACAGCACTGGCCGAGATGGAAGAACAAGCGACCGCTATGGGCGCAAATGCAGTCGTGGGCGTGGACCTCGACTATGAAGTGATAAACAACATGTTGATGGTGTCGGCTTCGGGCACGGCTGTCACTGTTTCGTAAGGACGATAAAATGCTGAAAATCAATAACCTGCACGTCAAACTTGAAGAAGAGGATAAGCAAATCCTCAAAGGCGTGGATCTGGAAGTGCCTGCGGGCAAAGTGCACGCGATCATGGGGCCGAATGGCTCGGGTAAGTCGACCTTGTCTTATGTGCTGTCGGGCCGTGACGGCTATGAAGTGACCGAGGGTGACGCGACGCTGGATGGTGAAGAGCTGTTGGACATGGAACCGGAAGAGCGCGCAGCCGCCGGCCTGTTTCTGGCCTTCCAATACCCGGTCGAGATCCCCGGCGTGGGCAACATGACCTTCCTGCGCACTGCAGTGAACGCTCAGCGCAAAGCGCGCGGGGAAGAGGAAATGTCCGCGGCTGATTTCCTGAAGTTCATCCGTGCAAAGGCGAAAGATTTGAAGATCGACGCCGATATGCTGAAGCGCCCCGTGAACGTGGGTTTCTCGGGCGGTGAGAAAAAGCGCAATGAAATCCTGCAGATGGCGATGCTGG
Organism: Aliiroseovarius sp. S253; assembly: GCF_049800855.1. NCBI lineage: Bacteria > Pseudomonadati > Pseudomonadota > Alphaproteobacteria > Rhodobacterales > Paracoccaceae > Aliiroseovarius > Aliiroseovarius sp. S253. The sequence continues at coordinate 1,199,517 of NZ_JBNAFW010000001.1, forward strand.
AGCCTAAGATGTGCATCTTGGACGAAACAGATTCGGGTCTGGACGTCGATGCGATGAAGCTGGTGTCGGAAGGCGTGAACGCGCTGCGTGACGAAGGTCGGTCTTTCCTTGTGATCACCCACTATCAGCGTTTGCTGGACCACATCAAACCCGACGTGGTGCACATCATGGCTGCTGGCCGCATCGTAAAATCGGGCGGGCCCGAGCTGGCGCTGGAAGTTGAACATAACGGCTATGCCGACATTCTGGCGGAGATCGACGCATGAGCACCGCTGTGAAAACGCAGGCAGGTCAGATCGGCGCCGATGCGCGCCCGGCTTCAGGGGCTTGGGCTTCGGATGCACGGTCAGACGCTGCAAGCCGCTTGGCTGCGATGGGGTTGCCCACGCGCCGGGATGAGTATTGGAAGTGGACCCGTCCGGACAGCCTGATTTCGGCGGAACCTTCATCGGCTGAAGTCTTCGACAACGAAGGCGAACCGCTGGTTTTCCACGAGATCGATCGTCTGAAGCTGGTCTTCGTGGACGGTGTGTTCGATGCGGATGCCTCGGACGCACTGGAAGGTGAAGGGCTTGAAATCGAACGCCTTACGACCGCCGCCCAGAAGGATATTCATTGGGCCAAGGATCTGTACGGCGTGCTGGAAACTGCCGGTCAAACCCCAGTGCAGCGTCCGCTTGCCGTATATAACTCGGCGATGGCGACAGATGGTGTCGTGATCCGCGTAACGGGAACGCCCTCGCGCCCTGTGTCGCTGATCTATCGTCACGAAGACAGTGCTTCCGACGTGATTTTGCACCACGTGATCCAAGTGGAAGAGGGCGCGACTCTGACCCTGTTGGAAAACGGTGCGGCCGCGGCACGGTTCAATCAAGTGACCGAGGTTGACGTGGCTAAAGGGGCTCAGTTCCACCACGTGCGTGCGCAGGGGCGTGACCACGACCGTCAGGCAGTCACCCACATTTTTGCCCGAGTGGACGCCGAGTCGGTGTTCAAAAGTTTCACCATGACGGTGAATGGTAAACTGACGCGCAATGAATGTGTGATCGACATCATCGGGGACGACGCTGTAGCGCATATCGCTGGCGCGGCACTTGGCGATGGGGCCGAGAACGAATTCCATCACGATGATACCGTGTTCATCACCCATGATGCGGTCGCTTGCGAAAGCCGTCAGGTCTTTAAGAAAGTTCTGAAGAACGGCGCCAAGGGCGTGTTCCAAGGGAAGATCCTTGTAAAGCCGGACGCGCAAAAGACTGATGGCTATCAGAAGTCTCAGTCGCTTCTTCTGGATGACGACGCGAGCTTCCAAGCCAAACCCGAGCTAGAGATCTACGCCGATGACGTGATCTGTTCTCACGGCTCGACGACGGGTGCGATCGACGAAGAGGCTCTGTTCTATCTGCGCTCGCGTGGCGTTCCGACGCCAATTGCGACCGACCTTCTGGTGTTGGCCTTCCTTGCCGATGCCATTGAAGAGATCGAGGACGAAGACATTGCCGCCGAAGTCACCGGGCGTCTGGACGCTTGGCTGGCACGTCGTCGCGGCTGACCTGAAGGAGGGCGCCAGTGTCGGTCCTGCAAGATATGGTGCAAACCTATCGTAACCCTCGCGCGGTGTTTCGCCGCCGCGTTGGGGATGGACGCCCACGTGAAGATCGTGCGCTGGCGGTCCTGATGTTCGCTTGCGCGCTGGTCTTCGCCGCCCAGATGCCGCGCTTGGCGCGTCAGGCGCATGAAACCGGTGAAGAGCTGAATATGCTGTTAGGGGCCACCCTGTTGGGGTGGCTCTTCATCATGCCCTTGGTGCTGTATGCGCTTGGAACGATAACCCACGTGATCGCGCGGGTTTTTGGCGGCAAAGGCAGCCCCTATTCCGCACGTTTTGCATTGTTCTGGGCACTTCTCTGCGCCGCGCCGATCTGGCTTCTTTGGGGGCTTGTGGCGGGGTTTATCGGGCCGGGCGTCCAATTGTCGCTGGTGGGGCTTCTGGCCCTTGTGGTGTTTGTCCTGTTCTGGTCTATCAATCTGCGCGAGGCTGAACGCGCCCCGACAGAAACAAGCAAGGCAGAGTGATGCAGTTCACCCCCGGATACCTGTTTGGAATGGCGCTTCAGACTGTGCCAGAGCCGCGCAAAGTTGCGCGTGATTTGTTCAACCTAGGTCTAAGCCGTGAAACACTGTGGACAGCGCTTCTTTTGATGGTGGTGCTGGCCACTGTCATGGGTGTCGTGGCCGACCTAATCTTCCCGATTGATGCTCAGCTTATGGGGCCGATCTTGTCCAGCCCGATCCTGCTTGGCGTGGTCGAGGGCGCATTCATGTTTGGGCTGAGTGTGGCGATCTATGCGATTGGACGAATGATGGGTGGGCAGGGCAGTCTGGAAAATGCCATCATGACCGTTGTCTGGATGGAGTTCCTGTTTCTGGGTTTGCAGGTTCTGACCGTGGTCCTAACGTTGATCGCACCGGCGATGGCTGCTCTGCTACTCTTTGCATCGGTCTTTCTATTCTTCTGGGTGCTGACACATTTTACGGCGGAGAATCATGGGTTCCAGTCTACTGGGCTCGTCTTTACGTCGATCCTGATTTTCTTGGTGTTGGCGGTGTTTGCCCTGTCCTTTATCCTGGTGCTTCTTGGGGTCGAACCCATCGAAATACCCGCTCAATGATCGGAGCTGATCATGTATGACATCGATAAAATCCGCAGCGATTTTCCGATCCTGTCGCGAGAGGTGAACGGTAAGCCGTTAACTTATTTGGATAACGGGGCGTCGGCGCAGAAGCCTCAGGTGGTAATTGACGCCATTACGCGCGGCTATGCGGAAGAGTACTCGAACGTGCATCGCGGGCTTCATTACTTGTCGAACCTATCGACAGAACGCTACGAGGCTGTGCGCGGGATCGTGGCAAAGTTCCTAAACGCAGGCTCCGAGGAAGAGATCATTTTCAACTCGGGTACGACCGAGGGCATCAACCTTGTGTCCTATGCCTGGGCCGCGCCGCGGATGCAGGCAGGTGACGAAATCATACTGTCCACTATGGAGCATCACGCAAACATCGTCCCGTGGCACTTCCTGCGCGAGAGGCAAGGAGTGATCCTGAAATGGATCGATCCTGAGCTTGACGGGTCGCTGGATCCCCAAAAGGTTCTGGATGCGATCACGGATCGCACCAAGCTGATTTCTGTCACGCAGTGCTCGAATGTGTTGGGCACGGTCGTTGATGTGAAAGCTATCTGCGCAGGCGCGCGCGCAAAAGGCGTGCCGGTTCTGGTGGATGGCTCGCAAGGGGCTGTGCATATGCCGGTGGATGTGCAGGACATCGGCTGCGATTTCTATGCCATTACGGGTCACAAGCTCTATGGCCCGTCGGGATCTGGCGCGATCTATATCCGCTCGGATCGTCAGGCCGAGATGCAGCCCTTCATGGGCGGAGGTGACATGATTAATGAGGTCACGAAAGACGCGGTGACCTATGCCAAGCCACCTCTGAAATTCGAGGCTGGAACTCCGGGGATCGTTCAGACCATCGGTCTGGGCGCGGCGCTTGAATACATGATGGATCTGGGCATGGAAAATGTCGCAGCTCATGAGGCGTCACTCGCTGCTTATGCGGCCGAGCGGTTTGCCGGGTTGAATTGGGTGAACGTGCAGGGGCACGCGCCGGGCAAGGCGGCGATCTTCTCTCTGACCATGGACGGTGCGGCGCATGCGCATGACATCTCGACTATCTTGGACAAGAAGGGCATTGCCGTGCGGGCAGGGCACCATTGTGCCAAACCATTGATGGAGCATCTGGGCGTGGCAGCTACAGCGCGGGCGTCCTTCGGGCTTTACAACACGACCGAAGAAGTTGATCGGTTGGTTGACGGGCTGGAGCTGTGCCACAAGCTGCTGGCGTAAATGAACGGTGGCTCACTTCGTGAGCCTTTGGGGGCGTTGCCCCCGCCTGAGGCCTAGCGGGCCTCAGACTCCCCCAGGATACTTTTGGTAAGAAAATAAGTGGTTTGAGCTATTCGTCTGCTTTGATCAGGCCAAGTCCGCGAAGATAAATGCCGATACCGCTTTCCAGAAGCTCTTCGGGTGGGAACGGGCTTTTCTGGCCGGGACTGCCACGCCCGAACAGTTCGACTACGCCGTGGCTCATGGCCCAGATATGGGCGCTGACCATACGGGCAGGCGGGCGTTTTTCCTCCGGCATATTCTCGGTCAGTTTGGATGCTGCCTTTTCGAGCACGCCCATCGCGCGATTGGCGACCAAGGCCAAATCCGGCGAGCGATTGACCGAGATCCCGCTTTCGAACATCGAGATATAGTGGCCTGGATATTTCCGTGCAAAGGCCAGATAGGCGCGGCCCGTCGCCTCGAAGCTGGCCAGTGCTGAAGGTTGCCCTTTGTCATAGGCATATTCCATCAAATCCGCGAAGATTTCATAGCCTTGTCGGGCAGCTTCAGCGATCAAGTCCTCTCGGCCGGCGAAATGGCGATAGACCGCGGCTGGCGTCACGCCGGCCTGTTTGGCTGCCTCGGACAGGGTGAACCCAGTCGGGCCTTTCTCTTCGATCAGGGCAAGTGCCGCATCGACGAGAGCCTGACGAAGGTTGCCGTGGTGATAGCCGCGCTTAGGCATTGCTACCATCATTCCAAAGTTCAGGCCCACCGCAGATTTGATCATCGGGCGCGCTGGCGACGTTGCTGTCTTTCCCAGCGTAATCTACCTCTTGCAAGACGGCTTTCAACGCAGCCAAACGCGCGCGTTTCTTGTCGTCCGAGCGAATGACTGTCCACGGAGCCATTTCGCGATGACTGCGGTCAAAGGTTTCTTGAATGGCGTCGGAATAGGCGTCCCATTTTTTAAGACCCTCTACGTCGATCCAGCTGAGCTTCCATTGCTTCAGTGGATCTTTCTCACGAGCCAGAAAACGGCGCAGTTGTTCGGCTCGCCCCACGTTCAGCCAGATTTTTACGAAATGGATGCCTTCATCGACCAACATATCCTCGAACTCGGGAAGTTGGCGGAAGAAGGCCTCGCGTTGAGCGTCTTCGCAAAAGCCAAAAACCTTTTCGACCACGCCGCGATTATACCAGCTGCGATCGAAAAGCACGATCTCACCTTCTGTTGGTAAGTGCTTGATATAGCGTTGGAAGTACCACTCTCCGGCCTCACGATCCGACGGTTTGGACAGGGCCACTACATGCGCCACACGGGGGTTCAGGTTTTCACGAAAGCGCTTGATCGTGCCGCCTTTGCCAGCTGCATCGCGACCTTCGAACACCACGACAACACGCTTGCCTGTTGCCTTAACATCCGCCTGTAGCTTGACCAGTTCTAGCTGGAGCGCCTCGATTTCGGCCTCGTAGATGTCTTTGTCGATTAGCTTTTTGTACGGATAGCTTTCGGACAGAATATTTTTCTTGGATGCGCCTTTGATGGCGTCGCGCACCGCATCGGGGGCGGTTTTGCGAAAGAACTCCGAAATGGCTCCATCAAATGGCAATGACATAGGCAAACTCCTGATTTCACACCAATATGGGGGCCGAGGGCGCGTTTGGCAATCGGCTTAGACGCGGCGATCCTTCACGGCCATGCCGATCTGATTGATGTCATACGGCGTGGTCATATACATTTCCGAGATCCAGTTCTGATAGAGCAGATGCGCATGGCTGCGCCAGCGGTTCTCGGGCGGGCGTGTGGGATCATCGTCAGGATAGTAGTTCATCGGCACGTTGATCGGCGCACCCTTGGCCACATCGCGATCGTACTCGCCCTTCAGGGTCAGATCGTCATACTCGAAGTGATTGAAGATATAGAGCGCGCGATGGGCCTTATCCTCGATCAGGCAAGGGCCGGTATCGTCCGAACCCAGCAGAGTTTTCAGCCCAGTGGCGGCGTCCACCTCGTCTTGCTTCATTTCCGTCCACCGGCTGACCGGGACCACACAGCTGTCGGAAAAACCGCGTAGGTAGGGCGAGGCGGGGACCATGTTTTTCTGTGGGAAACAGCCAAACGCCTTGGCATCCAAAATGTGTTTCTTCACACCGTGGAAGTAATAGATCATTGCCATTCCGCCCCAACAAACGCCAAAGGTGGAGTGCACGTTGGTTTGGGTCCAATCAAGGATCTTGGTCAACTCGTCCCAATAAGTAACTTCCTCGAACGGAAGATGCTCGATCGGGGCGCCTGTGATGATCAGACCGTCGAACTTCTGATCCTTAACGTCTTCCCAAGACTGATAGAAGGCACCGATATGGGCCTCGCTCGTGTTCTTCGAGGTGTGCTCTGAAGGTCGGAGCAAGGTCAACTCCGTCTGTAGCGGGTGCGAGCCGATCAAACGTGCAAACTGAGTTTCCGTCTCAATCTTCTTGGGCATCAGGTTCAGAAGGGCAATCCGCATAGGACGAATGTCCTGCTTGGCCGCCTGATCTTCGGGCATGACCATCACGCCTTCGTCCTTCAGCACATCTACGGCTGGAAGAGTCGAGGGGATCTTGATGGGCATGGAACCGGTCCTTTTTAAGTTGAGGTAAGGGGTATAGATGGGGCGCGATCAGCGCGCGTCAATGGCTTCGGCGATCATGCGATCGAAGTCCTGCGGAGACTTGATCTGCGCGACTTCATGCGCACAGAGGGACACACCATAGCGTGCCATGTGTTCATAAAGTGGCTGGCGATGATCAAGCGCTTGCGCATAGGTCCAGCGAATGAAGGTATCAGGATCAACGTCACCTTCTTCGATGTTGAATTTGCTAAGATAATTGTCCCAAACACGTTTCAGAAACTCTGGCTGGTACGCCATCGGTTTGGGCGCTCGGTCAAAACGTTCGACCAGCTTTTGCGTATGAGCTTCATCGCCCCTTAGCCACACCAGAAGGCAATGTTTGCTAAGGTCGGCCAAAATGGGGTCGTGTTCACCAAGTGCGGGATCGATCCATTCGCAAATCGAGCCACCACTGTCACAGATGAAATGAGGATAGCCATAGATGCGCTCGGCCCGGTCGATGAAGGCGGATGTGTCCATCAGTGCCGAGATTTCGGCCGCTTTGAATTGATCCTGACGGCGGCGATATTCGTTGATCGGCAGACCACCTTTGTCGGTGTCTCCTGGTTTGCCCAGATAGGTCGCAACGGGTGTCAGGTTTTCAAAGCTGATCTTTGACGTGATACGGATCGAGTCCGACATCAGAAGTTCGCGCAGGAAGGGGACCTTCATTGCTTCGGCTTTGAAGTTGTCGGCAATATGTTCGCCCATGTAACGGGTGCCGATGCGATAATCGATTGAATAGTGGAACCAGTCGCCCTGATCGCGCAGTAGGTTGGACAGATACGTCTTCCCAAGCCCGGACATGCCGAAAAACAGCACGCGTTTATGCGGGGCGTTTTGCCAGTCCTGAGCGGTTTGATAGATCATCTGCAACCTCGTTTCGTTCAGCCTTTGGTAATGGGCTGCGCGGGGCGGGTCAAACCCTTAGCTTCAAAAGAAAACGCCCCGCGCAAGGGCAGGGCGTTTCCTTATCTGTATGACTTGGGTTTAGAAACCGATGCCAATGCTAACGCCAGCGGACAAAGCGTCGCCTTCAAACGGTACGCCGTTTACGACTTTTTCGCTGAATTTTGTATAGCGCACGCCACCCGAGATCTTGATGTTCTCGTGGGTATAGGTTGCACCAAGGCCGATGGATTTGGAGCTTCCGGCCGGGGCCAGGAATGTGGTTCCTGTCTCGGCACCTTCCTCATAGCCCAGCATCAGAGCAACGGACCAGTTGTCATTCAACTTGCGGCCGATACCCAGTTCATAACTGGTGACGTCGTCGACGAAGTTCACCCAGTTCACGTCGTTGGCTGCGCCCGGTGCAACATCGCCCAGGGTGCTGGTCGTATCAAGCGAGATGCCGTCATATTTTGCATGACGGATCGAACCAAATAGCAACGTGTTTTGTGCGATGCCAGTCTGGAAATCCAGGTTGAACGCTTCGGGCATCGACACGGTTCCGGCGGCTGCGGTGGAAACACCTGCCGGGAAGAACGGGTGTGCCCCGGGCGGAAGCGCGTGGGTGCCTGTGAGCTGGTGGTCAATGCCACTGAAATAGGTCAGTGCGACACGCAGAGCGATTTCCGGTTTCTCGTAAGCGACGCCAGCGACGCCACCCCATTCACGTTCACTGTCAGCCTCAAGCAAGCCCGACGCGGTGAGAACCCGGCCCGAGATTTTCTGAGAGAAAGCACCACCGTGAACCGAGAAGCCATTGCCCATTTCATAGCGCAGGATACCTGTGATCTGCGAGCTATCGATGAATGCAAACCCACCGGCAGCGGGACCGTCGACATATTGAATGTCAGCGCCATAGGGCTGATCCCAAATCAGCGCGAAGCTCAGCTTTTCATTGAACTGATGCTTGTAACCGAACGAAAAGGTCGAGAAATCAACCGCCGATTGGCTGGTCGAGGTGAATGGACCGACAGCAGGCGCCGTAATGTTCGGGCTGACATTGGCAAAGCTGAATTTGAAGTAGTTGCCTTCTTCAAAAAGCACGCCAATATCCTGCCCGGAACGATCGATCCCAGCCTGTGCGGATGTTGCTGCGGCGGTCAACGCTGCGGCAAGCGTTAAGGTTTGTTTCTTCATGTCTCCTCCCTGGGACTTTTTATTTCAGCCGTCTCCTCCGATGCGGCGATATTTTGAAAGGGTATTTGGTGGGGTCTTACCCGGTCAATCTTTACCTGAGGTCATGTGACGTCAGGTCGTAGATTGTCCAAGCAGCGATGTGGAATTGACACGGTTTCGGTGAATTTATGTGCGTTTCCATACGTTTGATAGCTTAGGTCAAGGGTCTTCGTTCAGACAGTCGGATGCTGAAAATGTTGGCTGCGACGATGATCAGGCCGCCGACAACCAGCGCCAGTCCGATGGGCTCGTCATAGAACACGGCCCCTGCGAGGGCGATCAGCGGCAGGCGTGTGAAGTCTATGGGGATGACAACAGATGCAGGGGCAAGCGACAAAGCCTGCGTCAGGCAAGTATGCGCCAGCAGTCCTGCGCAACCGATAACAAAGAGCCAAAGCAGGTTCAGCCCGTGCGGAATGGCTATAGATCCGTCAATGCCGGCGAAGATTATGCCAAACCCAAGCTGCATACTGGTCAACCAGAACAGGATCGACAGGGTTGAGTGTGTTTGGGTCAGCTTGCGCGTGAAGACTGCTGTAAGAGCAAAGCAGATGGCTGACAGGGCTGCGGTCAAGGTGCCTGTCGCCGTTGTTGGCTCCACCAGTGTCGGCGCGGTGATGATCAGGATGCCCAAAAATCCGCTGGCAACGCACAGAATTTGCGGACGTGTTAGGCGTTCACCCAAAAGGAACGGGGCGAGGAAGACCACCCAAAGCGGAGAGGTGAATTCTAACGCAAACACTTGTGCCAAGGGGATGAGCGTTAGCGCATAGAACCACAGATTCTGCCCCGCGAAATGAGCGAGGTTACGAGTAAAATGTAGCCCAAGATTTTGGCGCGAGACCATGTGCCAGCGACTGGTCAGGGTCAGGACCGCCAGAATGATGCAGAGCCCGACGAGTGAGCGATAGGTCATCAACTCGAACGTATCCAACTGCAGGCTCACAGTGCGCCCCGCGATCGCCATGACCGAAAACGACCCAATGGCACCTGTCATCCAGATGGCTGCGCGGGCAGTTGGGGTCACGAAGTGACCTCGGTAATCGTATAGTGGCGCGGGATGCCTGCGGTGATCTGCGCCCAGTCAGAGGCTTTCATGCGCTCCTGATGTGCATCAAAAGATGCGCGGTCCGTAAACCGCTCCGAGACATTGAAACGGCCCGGCTGGCAGCGTTCTTCGACCACCAAAAAAGACAAGCAGCCGGGTTCTGCACGAGTGAGAGTAATATGAGCGGGCAAAGCCGCACGTACGGCCTCAAGCCGGTCTTCTGGCACATCGATGTGGCCAGTCAGAACGATGTTGCGTGTCTGTGTCATGCCCTAAGGGCTAGCAAGCAAGATACAGGTTGGCGAGAGGAAAAAGAAAACGCCGCCCTGATGGACGGCGCATTTGTGATTTTTGCTTCTGACCTTCAGGCAAAGCCTTCAGGTGTTCGCACCTAAAATCAGTTCACTGGACTGATTTTTCCTTTCGGTTCGGTGCTCACTCCCATTCAATCGTGCCCGGAGGCTTCGAGGTCACGTCATAAGTGACCCGGTTGATGCCTTTGACTTCGTTGATGATGCGTGTCGCGGTTTCACCAAGGAATTCGTGGGTGAACGGATAATAGTCCGCCGTCATCCCATCAACGGACGTCACAGCACGCAGCGCGCAGGCATAGTCATAGGTCCGTCCGTCGCCCATGACACCGACGGTGCGCACGGGCAGGATGGCCACGAAGGCCTGCCAAATCTCGTCATAAAGGCCATGCTTGCGAATTTGGTCGATATAGACCGCATCAGCCTCGCGCAGAATGTCCAGCTTGGCGCGGGTAATCTCGCCGGGGCAACGGATCGCAAGACCCGGTCCGGGGAAGGGGTGGCGACCAATGAAGCTTGCGGGCAAGCCCAGCTCACGCCCCAAGGCGCGTACTTCGTCCTTGAACAGCTCGCGCAGCGGCTCGACCAGTTTCAGACCCATCTTTTCAGGCAGCCCGCCCACATTGTGGTGCGATTTGATCGTGACAGAAGGTCCGCCCGAGAAGCTAACGCTTTCGATCACGTCCGGATAAAGCGTGCCTTGGGCCAGGAACTCGGCGCCGTCGATTGTGTCGGCGTGTTTCTGGAACACGTCGATAAACAGCTTGCCGATGATCTTGCGCTTGGTTTCTGGGTCGGACTGACCGTCCAGCTCGCCCAAGAACAGGTCTTGCTCGTCCGCGTGAATCAGCCGCATGTTATAGTGGTCGCGGAACATGGTGACGACCTCTTCGGCCTCACCTTTGCGCAGAAGACCGTGGTCGACGAAAACACAGGTCAGCTGATCGCCAATCGCTTCGTGAATCAGAACCGCCGCGACCGAACTGTCAACGCCGCCGGATAGGCCACAGATGACTTGTTTGTCGCCGACCTGTTCCTTGATCTGGCGAATGGCTTCCTCGCGATAGGCACCCATGGTCCAGTCGCCTTTGAAGCCTGCCAGTTTCACGAACTGTTCATAGAGCTTCGCGCCGTTCGGCGTGTGGTGCACTTCCGGGTGGAACTGCACGGCATAGAAGTGGCGTTCCGTGTCCGCAGTGATCGCGAACGGTGCGTTGGGCGAGGTGCCATAGACCTCAAAACCCGGAGCGATTTCAGAAACATGGTCGCCGTGGCTCATCCAAACTTGTTCGTCGCCATCCGCAAACCAGCCGTCCAGCAGGTCCAGCTTGCCCTTTTGGGTGACATAGGCGCGGCCAAATTCGGCAGTGCCGTGGCCGCTTTCGACCTTGCCGCCCAGCTGGGTCATCATGGTCTGCTGGCCATAGCAGATGCCCAAAATCGGCACGCCATAGTCGAAAATTTCCTGCGGTGCGCGGGGCGATCCTTCGCGCGTCACACTGTCGGGCCCGCCCGAGAAGATCACCGCTTTCGGTGCCATCTCGCGCACGAACTCCATCGTGACGTTCTGATAGGGGTGGATTTCACAATAGACGTTCAGCTCGCGTAGGCGGCGCGCAATCAGCTGCGTCACCTGGCTTCCGAAGTCGATGATAAGAAGGCGGTCATGGCTCTGATCTGTCATGTTGATCGATTAGGGCAGGGGGCGGGTTTGCGCAAGCCCCAAGCCGGCCGCGAACGGTGAAATCCGACCATGTTCATCCGACAAACTGCACCATTGGCCCGTTCCGGCGCGAAAACGGTCGCATTTGCCGCATCGCAAAGCCCGCACAGGGCCGACACTCGAAAAAAAGAGGTAACGTGCATGACACCCGAAGCCATCACATTAGATATGGCCGCCATCAACATGACTGCAGCGGTGATTTTTGGCGCGCTGGTTGGGTCCGAACGACAAGTGCGTCAGCGTATGGCCGGGCTGCGGACCAACGCGCTTGTTTCCCTCGGGGCGGCAGGATTCGTTGTTTTTGCTGCGCTGTTCCCACATGAAGTCAGCCCAACACGCGTTGCAGCGCAAGTAGTGTCCGGCATCGGCTTTTTGGGCGCTGGTATCATATTCCGCCACGGATTTACTGTTCACGGGCTGAACACGGCTGCGACTTTGTGGTGTTCGGCCGCCATTGGTGTCATGGCCGGTGTAGGAGCCATTGGATTCGCCGCTTTAATGTGTGGGCTGATCATTTTCGTGAACCTTGGCCTGCGCCCCTTGGTGAAATTCCTGAAACGCAAAACCCGTGCGGGCCAGCCGTTGCTGTTGGAGTTCCGTTTGTGGGTTTCGTGCCGTTCAAAGCATGAAAATAAGGTTCGATCGACTATCGTGCACAAGTTGGCTTTGCCGGGACTTGCTGTAGTCTCGATTGATGCGACGGAAAACGGTGAAGAAAGCACGCTCGAAGTTTTGGTAAATGTAGAAGACAACAGTGACAGCTTAATCAAAACTGCTGTTGCCCCCTTGATGCTGGACCCAAATATCCGCTCGCTTTCGTGGGAAGCAGCCAACGACGACTGAAAACTGACGCGGCAACAGGTAAAAAACGTCAAAACTGTCGGAATGTCGTTTTTGCCTCTGCATGGCCGTTTGGGGACAGCTTTACGTGCCGCGCTGACCTATCAAAGATGCAACAGGACAAATTGGAGGTTTCCCATGGCTGAGGCTCGAACACGCCGCCGTGGTGGCGGAGGTGCCGCCCGTCGCGCTGAACGCACTGCTGTCAGTTTTGAGTGCGCAAAGTTCATCACGCGCAATATCCCGAATCTTGAGATCCTCAATGAAGAGGCGATGGAGATTATAGAATACAACGCGGAAACCGTGCTGGAAGAGATCGGCGTTAACTTCGTCGAGAACCCAGCAGCGCTTGAGCGTTGGAAAGAAGCCGGTGCCGACGTAGACGGCGAACGCGTGCGTATACCGCGTGGTCTGGCGCGTGAGCTGTGCAAGACGGCTCCGTCCAGCTTCACTCAACATGCGCGCAATCCGGAGCGGAGTGTCGAGATTGGTGGCAAGAACCTGGTTCTGGCCCCAGTCTATGGCCCGCCCTTTGTTCGTGACGCAGATGGCGGTCGCCGTTACGCCACGATCGAGGATTTCCGCAACTTTGTACGTTTGGGCTATATGTCCAAATGGTTGCACCATTCGGGCGGAACAGTTTGTGAGCCGACCGACGTCCCGGTGAACAAGCGTCACCTGGACATGCTGCATGCTCACATGACGCTGTCGGACAAGCCTTACATGGGCTCGGTCACTGCACCTGAACGTGCACAAGATAGTGTCGACATGTCCGGCATTCTGTTCGGAAAAGACTTCGTGCAGCAAAACACTGTGATGACGTCTCTCATCAACATCAACTCGCCGATGCAGTTCGACGATGTGATGATGGGTGCACTGGAAGTGTTCGCAGCCAACAACCAAGCCTCGATCATCTCGCCCTTCATCGTGGGCGGCGCGATGGCACCGGTTTCGGTTGCGGGGACGCTGACACAGGTCCTGGCCGAGGTTCTGGCCGGTGTGGCCTATAGCCAGCTGATCCGCAAAGGCGCGCCGGTGATTGCCGGCACGTTCGTAAGCTCTATCGACATGAACTCGGGCGCGCCGACCTTCGGCACCCCGGAAGCAGCCAACGTGACCTATGGTGCGGGTCAGTTGTTCCGCCGTCTGGGTCTGCCATATCGTTCGGCCGGGTCGTTCAACGGCTCGAAATTGCCAGACGCGCAGGCGGCATATGAGACTGCAAACAGCCTGAACACCGGCCTTCTGTCTGGTGTGAACTTCATGCTGCACTCGGCCGGTTGGCTAGAAGGCGGGCTTGTGTCGTCGTTCGAGAAGTTCGTGATGGATGCCGATCAACTGGGAGTGCTGCATGGCATCGCCAAGGGTGTCGAAGTGGATGTTAATGGACAAGCCATGGACGCGATCCGCGAAGTTGGGCCGGGCGGACACTATCTGGGCTGCGATCACACACAGCAGAACTTCAAATCGGCATTCTGGCGGTCTGAGCTATTGGATTACAAACCATACGAGACCTGGGAAGAGGAGGGCGCGCGCGATACGCAGGCGCTGGCCACCGAGAAGGTCAAGAAGATGCTGTCCGACTATCAGGAGCCCACGCTGGATCCCGGAATTGCAGAGGGTCTGAAGGACTATATCGCCGAGAAGAAAGCATCGATGCCGGATGCGTTTACCTGACGCAACGGGCATCCACAAAGGTTAATCAATCGGAAAGGGGGCTTAACGGCCCCCTTTCATTTTTGCGTTTCGTACAGGGGATTATACTTGATGCGGACTGCGCGGAAGCAGCTGCAGCTCGGCCAACAGGGCAATCAGAATTTCCACATGACGGGCGCAAGAATATGATGCATCCCCGGACTTTCGCGTCTCTTCCAGTTGCGCTTCAGCCATAAGCAAACCATCCACAGCTTGCGATGGTGAAGGGATCGCAGTTGTTTTCATAAGCTTTTTCAAATCCTTGTCGCGATTATATTCGCTCAGACCAAAACGTGCGGCGCGTACCAGAAGACGGGGGCGGCGCAGGGTTTTCAGCATGTCAGTGGTTGTTGTCATTGTGGCCTCGCTGTTTTGATTCAGCGACATCATTACTCAACCTAAAGGGGTGTTGCGTTGCCTGATAGGCGTACGCCAGCGTTAACAGTTGTTATCATTTCAGAAACTAGTGTTGAGAAGTGGTGGCAAGGTTAACGAACCAGTAACCATAACTGGATAGGTCTGTTCGGCTCGATAACAACCGGAGGTTGCGCGGTCGAGAGGTTCGGTACGTGCCACGGTGTTACAATCTGGAAGGGGCGTAGATGCACAACTCAATCGGGACAGAGATCAACTGCAAATCCATCATCAATTGGTTGCCCAATGAGGTTCACACCTATCTGAAACATACAGAGGAAGGTGAATCCATCCGTGCCATTGCACGCGGTATGGGTGTACACGCGTCAACAGTGCTCAGGCAGGTACGCAAAACCGAAGCCCGCCGAGATGATCCGTTGGTGGATTCTCTGTTAACGCGGTTGGGGGATGAATTGCGCGAAACCTCGGATCATGCAGAAGCGTTTTCCTTTCATAACGCGGCCGATGATCCGATGACCCCACATCTGACCCGCGTGTTGCGTGCCTTGTTGGCACCTCGCACCAGTTTGGTTGTTGGGGACGGTGTCGAAACAGCGGTGGTTTTGAAAACCAGCGCAGAAGGGGAGCCGACTGCTGTCGCCAAAGCTCCTGTAAGCGTGGTCGAGTTGATGGCGCTTCTGGAATGGATCAAGGGGGACGCGAAGGGGCGTGTCGTTCGTTATCAGATCACGCAGGCGGGACGGCAGGCGTTGAATAAACTGCTGGCGCAGCAGGAAACGCTTGCCACGGGTTTTGCAGAAAGCCAGGTCGGATTTTTGACGGGGTCGAGCAACTCGCGCAATCCTAAAGCCCGAACCATGCGCCAGAAACCGCGTTCGGCAGGGGCTGAGACCCCGGTTCGGGTGCTGGCGCGAAAGCGTGGCAAGGAGAAGCCTTATCTTGATGCCGATCTTGTGATGGCGGCAGAGCGCCTGAACCGGGATTTCGCGCTTGGCCAGTTCGAGCATTCTGAAGCGCAGAGTAATTGGTCTGCGTGGACGCGGGATGGGAATGTGTCATGTTCGAAGGCTCCGACAGGCCATCGATCGGACCGCAAACTTGATGCGCGCCGCCGTTTTACCATGGCGATCAAGGCCATTGGTCCGGAGCTTTCAGAACTGGCTGTTGCGGTTTGCTGTCACGAAAAGGGGATGGAATGTGTCGAGAGTGAACTTTCGATGCCAGCGCGTTCTGGCAAATACATGCTCAGAATTGCCCTGAAGTATCTGGCGCGTCACTACGACAGCCAGCCCGGAGAGGACCATGAACTGATCTATTAAGTCGTTGTTAGATCGACAAGGGATTGGTGACGACCTGAATATCGATGCCCGGACAGGACTGGGTGATTTCGTTGATGATGATTTGCGGATCCGGCAATTCGGGCACCAGCACATAGTACCTGCCCGAAAACCCCGCTTTTGCAAGTCTTTGACTGATCTCGAGACAGTCAAGAGATCCGCAAACAAACAGCGACACAACGATATCCGGGGCAAGATCCGCGATCTGCTTGTCATCAAGCCGCTCGAACTTACTGCAAGGCATAAGTATTTCCCGCTCGGATACATCATCCAAGCTCGCCAACTCTTTGGCGGGGCCCAACAATAGAATCTTTGATTGTGGCTGCACGGCCTGCTTACTCTCGATGCGATAAGTTGTTTTTCAGTTTTCTTAATCTGGGTAGAACCTGAGCGAAAGCAAAAATAACTAAATGGAGTAGTGCAAGGCCTAAAATGCTACCTAAGGTGCAATGGAAATCACAGATTGACCCAAGCCGGGTGACAGGTCATGTCTTGCGAGACCGCTGAACAGACGATCTGGCGAAAAGGCAGGACAGGAAATGGTTGCGCGCAATATGCTGGATGCATTGCCAATACCGGCGATTTTCATCGGCGAAGACAATCGCATTCGCCGCTCGAATAAGAAAGCTCAGGATTTGCTGAATATGCGGATCGATGGGCGCCACTATGTCACTGCCTTGCGTCAACCAACGCTTCTGGATCACATCGAAAAAACCATGGTTGAAGGTGTCGCGGGGCAGGTTAGTTTTATTCACACCGAAGCAGGACGCGATGTGGTGTACGAGGTTCATTTGGAACGTGTCGTCACAGATCGGGACACGGAAAACGGTGTGCTTTTGTCCTTTATGGATGTCAAATCGCAAGAAGAAGCCGGTCAGATGCGATCGGATTTCGTAGCGAATGTCAGCCACGAGTTGCGCACCCCTCTCACGGCGTTGACTGGATTTATTGAAACCCTGCGTGGACCTGCTCGCGATGATGCCGAGGCCCGAGATCGGTTTTTGGGCATCATGGAGACCGAGGGCAAGCGTATGAATCGGTTGGTCGCCGATCTTCTATCGCTTAGTCGCGTCGAGGATATGGCACGCATTCGCCCTACCGACAAAGTGGACATCTGTGCGGTGCTGAATTCCGTGCGCAATGCGTTGTCTCCAACGGCTGATGCACGGGGCGTTTCCGTGTCCATCGAGACAGAGCTTGAGCCGCCGGTTCTGGTTGCAGGCGATCTGGATCAACTGGCACAGGTCTTCACGAACTTGATCGAGAACGCGATCAAATATGGCCGAAGGGATGGGACGGTATCTGTCATGGTCTCTCGGATGCCGATGCTGCCGGCCTTTAAAGGCTCTGCGATATGCGTGTCAGTGAAAGATGATGGGCCGGGCATCCCGGGGCATCACTTGTCACGATTGACCGAACGGTTCTATCGCGTCGACAATCATCGTTCGCGGGAATTGGGCGGGACCGGGTTGGGGTTGGCAATTGTGAAACACATCATCAACCGACATCGCGGACGTTTGCGAATTGAAAGCGACGAAGGGCAGGGCAGCAAATTCACGGTCTTGCTGCGCGACGATCAATGAATTTGTGACCATCTGGTGATGGCGATGAATTCCGAAAAACGATCAGGTTTTTTGCCGAAAATAGCCAATTGTCACACGGCTGTTACAATACATTCACAAAAGCTTTGATCAGCGACGTTAGGACGGCGCCATGACGTCCAAGGGGCGTCACAATGTTCAAACAGGAGATATCCATGTCCTTCGTGAAACTGACCGCCTCTACTCTGGCGATCGCTGCCGTTTCCGCCACAGCCGCTTCCGCCCGTGATCAGGTGCAGGTTGCAGGTTCCTCAACCGTTCTGCCCTACGCTTCGATCGTTGCCGAAGCATTCGGTGAAAACTTCGACTTCCCGACCCCCGTTGTTGAATCGGGCGGCTCCTCGGCTGGTCTGAAGCGCTTCTGTGAGGGTGTCGGCGAAAACACCATCGACATTGCCAACGCATCGCGCGCCATCAAGGACAAAGAAATCAAAGCTTGTGCCGAAGCCGGCGTGGCCGACATTGTCGAAGTCCGCATCGGTTATGATGGCATCGTTTTTGCAAGCCAAATCGATGGCCCGGACTTCTCGGCTTTTGAGCCCGCCGACATCTACAACGCTCTGGGCGCTCAGGTGATGGTTGACGGCAAGCTGGTCGACAACGCGCACAACCAGTGGGCTGACTTCAACGCCAACCTGCCGGCTGTTGATATCGCGGCCTTCATTCCGGGCACCAAGCACGGCACCCGTGAAGTGTTCGAAGTGAAGGTGATGGAAGCTGGCTGTAAAGCCACCGGCGCTTACGACGCGTTCCTGGCTGTTGCTGAAGGCGACGACGACAAAGCCAAAGGCAAAGCCGCTGCCAAGATGTGCTACCACGTGCGCACCGACGGCAAATCGGTTGATATCGACGGCGACTATACCGAGACGCTGGCCTCGATCGACGCCAACAAAGACGGCATCGGCATCTTCGGTCTGGCGTTCTATGAAAACAACACCGACACGCTGAACGTTGCCACCATGTCGGGTGTCGTACCCTCGACCGAGAGCATCGCAACCGGTGAATACCCGGTGTCGCGTCCGCTGTATTTCTACATCAAGAAAGCCCATATCGGCGTGATCCCCGGCCTGAAAGAGTTTGCTGAATTCTTCGTGGCTGACGAGATTGCAGGTCCTGATGGACCGCTGGCCGAGTACGGTCTTGTTGCTGATCCGGAACTGGCTGCGACGCAAGCTGCTGTTGCTGATGAAGCTGTACTGACCAACTAAACCACTTCGGTGGCGCGGGGCAGATCGCCTTGCGCCACCATTCCCTTTCCGCGGGTCGGGGTAAAGATCTGCATCTCTGCTGCAAGAGCGTTCAATGTCTGCATTCTGGCTACTTATGATCATCCTGGCGCTGGCCGCCGTGGGGTTCATTATGGGACGAAGCCGCGCCTTATCCTCGGTTCAAGGGGATCGGCGTCTGCTTCACTCTCTTCCAAACTACTATGGTTTCAACGTTGCGATGCTGGCCTTTGTGCCGGCTGTTCTAGTGTTGGGCGCATGGGTAATCATTCAGCCGATGCTGATCAGCGGGCAGGTATCGACCCATATTCCCGCAGCGCTTTATGAAGACGCCGGTCAGTTGAACCTGATCATGAGCGACGTAAAGCGCGTGGCCGATGGCTTGGACGAGGCTATTGCACAAGGCGTTATGTCTGCAGAGGGTGCAAGCCAGCTGAACACCGAGACGACAGATGTCCGCGCCTTGCTGGGCGAAGTTGGCGTGGCGCTTGGCAGCGATGTTGATCCCTCGGTCCTGAACGCGGCGCAAGAGATGCGTGGTAAAACCACCAGCGGCAACCTGTTCATGACCATCGTCGTGCTGATCGTGGCTGCAGCCGGTTTCGCTGCGGCAATGCTGAAGACACGCGGAGACTTCCGCGCCCGTAACGCAGTTGAAGGCGGCGTAAAAGCCTTGTTGATCGCTGCTGCATCCATCGCGATCTTGACCACGATCGGCATCGTTCTGTCGCTGATCTTCAACACAATCACCTTCTTCGGGATGTTCCCCGCAAGTGACTTCCTGTTTGGCCTGACCTGGTCGCCGGAAGGTCGTGGCGGGTCAGAACATCTGGGCATTCTGCCGCTTTTGTGGGGCACGATCTACATCTCGATTGTGGCTCTTCTGGTGGCCGTTCCTATCGGCCTCTTCGCCGCCGTGTACTTGTCTGAATACGCCAGCCGCACCACACGGGCCTTCGCCAAACCTCTGCTCGAGGTACTGGCCGGGATCCCGACCATTGTCTACGGTCTGTTTGCCCTGACTGTAGTCGGCCCGCTTCTGGTGAACTTCTTCGGTGCCGATGGTCTGGGTTGGATGCAAGGTGCGCGCTCGGTCATGACTGCTGGTTTGGTGATGGGCATCATGCTGATCCCCTTCGTGTCGTCCTTGTCCGATGACATCATTAACGCCGTGCCGCAGGCGATGCGCGACGGGTCCTATGGGCTGGGCGCGACGCAATCGGAAACTGTACGGCAGGTTGTGCTGCCGGCGGCACTGCCGGGCATCGTTGGGGCCATCCTGCTGGCCGCCTCGCGCGCCATTGGTGAAACCATGATCGTGGTGATGGGGGCAGGGGCCGCGGCCCGTCTGGACCTGAACCCGTTCGAAGCCATGACAACCGTGACCGCAAAGATCGTAAGCCAGCTGACCGGCGACAGCGATTTTGCCAGCCCCGAGGCCTTGGTGGCCTTCGCACTTGGCATGACCCTTTTCCTTCTGACCCTGGGGCTGAACGTCCTCGCGCTCTACATCGTGCGCAAATATCGGGAGCAATACGAATGAGCGACGCAAGCCTTCAAAACGGCCCCGAGATGGGCACGCCACGCGCCAAAAGTTCGCTTCTTAAGCTGGATCAGCGCACCAAGAAACGCAATGCTGCCGAGGCCCGCTTCCGCGCCTATGGCATCGCCGCGATTGCCGTTGGGCTGGTGTTCCTAGTGGTCCTGATCACATCGATCTTCTTTAAGGGCGTGGGCGCGTTTCAACAGACCTTCATCACGCTGGATGTGGAGCTTTTGGAAAGCAAGCTGGACAAGTCCGGCGACCGCGATATCGAGAAGATCAAGAAGGTCACGACCTTTGGTTATAACCCGCTGATCGAAAACGCGCTGAACGCTGCGATGAATGAGGCGGGCGTCGAAAACCCCTTCGCCAAGGGCAAGGATCTGCGCAAGATGTTGTCTTCCGGTGCCGCTGCCGACCTGCGCCGCTTCGTGATCGCGAACCCGGATCGGATCGGAGACACTGTTCAATTCCGTCTGCTGGCCTCATCCCGTGTCGATGGCTATCTGAAAGACCGTGTGACCCGAGAAAGCCTTGCCCGCGACAAGAACCTGACCCCGGTGCATCTGGATGTGGTGGATCAGTTGAAAGACGCGGGTGTTGTTGCGAAAAGCTTCAACCTTGGCTTCATTACTGGTGCGGACGCGTCGGAAAGCCGTCCAGAACAAGCCGGGATCGGCGTGTCCATGCTGGGCAGCTTCTACATGATGTTGGTGGTGCTGGCTTGTGCGTTGCCCATTGGGGTCGCTGCCTCGATCTATCTAGAGGAATTCGCCCCGCAGAACTGGATCACAGACTTGATCGAGGTAAATATCTCAAACTTGGCCGCAGTACCGTCGATTGTGTTCGGTATTCTGGGTCTGGCCGTGTTCATCCAGTTCGCGCATCTGCCGCAATCGGCCCCGCTGGTGGGTGGTTTGGTGCTGACTCTGATGACGCTTCCGACGATCATCATCTCGACCCGCGCATCGCTGAAATCAGTGCCGCCGTCGATCCGCGAGGCCGCATTGGGTGTTGGCGCGTCGAAGATGCAGACCGTGTTCCACCACGTGTTGCCGCTGGCCATGCCGGGCATTCTGACGGGGACCATCATCGGTCTGGCGCAGGCGCTTGGTGAGACCGCGCCGCTGCTTCTGATCGGGATGGTGGGCTATATCGCTTCGAACTATCCGGGTGGGTTGATCGAAGGCTTCATGTCGCCGAACTCGGCCATGCCGGCCCAGATCTATGAATGGGCAAAACGCGCCGACCCCGCGTATTATGAACGCGCCTGGGGCGGCATCATCATCCTTCTGGTGTTCCTGATGACCATGAACATCATTGCAATCATTCTGCGCCGCCGTTTCGAGCGCCGCTGGTAATAGGGCTGCAGACATGAATGATATGACGAAAATCGAAAGGGCTATTGAGATGAACGATATGAAAATCTCGGCCAAGAATGTGCAAGTCTACTACGCCGATACGCACGCGATCAAAGACGTCTCGGTTGAAATTGAAGACAAGACCGTCACCGCCTTCATCGGCCCGTCGGGCTGCGGCAAGTCGACCTTCCTGCGGTGCTTGAACCGGATGAACGACACGATCGACATCTGTCGCGTCGAAGGGGACATCCTGCTGGATGGCGAAGACATCTATGACAAGCGCGTCGATCCGGTGCAGCTGCGCGCAAAGGTGGGGATGGTGTTCCAGAAACCCAACCCGTTCCCTAAGTCGATCTATGACAACATTGCCTATGGCCCGCGCATTCACGGTCTGGCCCGCAACAAGGCAGAGCTGGACGAGATCGTCGAGAAGTCCCTGCGACGCGGCGCCATCTGGGACGAGGTGAAGGATCGCCTGCACGCCCCGGGCACTGGCCTGTCTGGTGGTCAGCAACAGCGTCTGTGCATCGCGCGCGCTGTCGCGACCGAACCGGAAGTTTTGCTGATGGACGAACCGTGCTCGGCGCTGGACCCAATTGCAACGGCTCAGGTTGAGGAACTGATCGATGAACTGCGACAAAGCTATTCTGTGGTGATCGTCACCCACTCGATGCAGCAGGCTGCGCGTGTCAGCCAGAAAACCGCCTTCTTCCACCTTGGAAACCTCGTGGAATACGACGACACGACCAAGATCTTCACCAACCCCGAAGATCCGCGCACTGAAAGCTATATTACCGGCCGTATCGGCTAAGGTTGGCCCTTCGGGGCAGGAGAAAAGACATGA
The DNA here is from genome assembly GCF_049800855.1 of Aliiroseovarius sp. S253. NCBI lineage: Bacteria > Pseudomonadati > Pseudomonadota > Alphaproteobacteria > Rhodobacterales > Paracoccaceae > Aliiroseovarius > Aliiroseovarius sp. S253. The sequence goes on from NZ_JBNAFW010000001.1 coordinate 1,222,086, forward strand.
TTGATCAACATATTGCATCCGCTTTCGACCGCGATCTGGAAGAAATTCAGGCCCACCTGATGAAGATGGGCGGCATGGTCGAGGATTCGATCCGTGAAGGCGCGAAATCACTGAAACGCCGTGACGAAGAGTTGGCCGAAGAAGTCCGCCGTGCCGACAAAAAAATCGACGCGCTGGACCTGCAAATTCAGGAAGAATGCGCCCGCGTGCTTGCGCTTCGTCAACCGATTGCCTCGGACCTGCGTACGGTGCTGACCGTGATGAAAGTGGCCGCGAACCTCGAACGCATCGGCGACTATGCCAAGAACATGGCCAAACGGACCACAGTTCTGGTCCATATGCAGCCCATCGACGGAGCCTCGGGCGCGATCAAGCGGATGGCCAGCGAAGTGCGCCAGATGCTGACCGACGCGCTGGATGCTTATATCCGCCGTGACGAGGAACTGGCGCAGGATGTGCGTCACCGCGATCTGGAAGTGGACCAGATGTATAATGCGTTGTTCCGCGAATTCCTGACCTTCATGATGGAAGACCCGCGCAACATCACATCCTGCATGCATCTGCATTTCATCGCCAAAAACATCGAACGTATGGGTGACCATGTGACCTCGATCGCGGATCAGGTGATCTATCTGGTCAGCGGCGAACTGCCCGACGAGGCGCGACCGAAGGGCAACTCGGCCAATTATGAAATGCCGGAGGACAGCGCAGACGGGGCCGAGGCATGAGCACGGACAAGCCATGCGTTTTGCTGGTGGAAGACGAACCAGCACAACGCGAAATCCTGCGATATAACCTGACCTCTGAGGGCTATGACGTTACCCTTGCCGAAAACGGCGATGACGCGTTGATCCTGGTCGAGGAGGTCATGCCCGACCTCATCTTACTGGACTGGATGCTGCCCGGTGTGTCGGGGATCGAGATTTGCCGGCAGGTCAAAACTCGCAAGGAAACCCGAACTATTCCGGTGATCATGCTGTCTGCCCGCTCGGAAGAAGTTGATCGGGTGCGTGGGTTGGAAACTGGCGCGGATGACTATGTGGTGAAGCCATACTCCGTCAGCGAGTTGATGGCGCGTATCCGTACGCAGTTGCGCCGCACGCGTCCGGTATCTGTAGGGCAAAAGCTGGAATATTCAGACATTGTTCTGGACGGCGAAAGTCACCGCGTCACGCGGGCAGGCGAGCCGGTGAAACTTGGCCCGACAGAGTTTCGTTTGCTGACCACGTTGATGGAAAAACCCGGCCGGGTCTGGAGCCGTGAACAACTTCTGGATCGGGTTTGGGGGCGTGATGTGTATGTCGATACGCGGACCGTAGATGTCCATGTGGGACGGCTGCGTAAGGCGCTGTGCCGCAACGGAGGTGACGATCCTCTGCGCACAGTACGCGGTACGGGATATGCTTTGGGCTGAAAGTAAGATTCGCCGATTAAGTATTCGTATTTAAACAAAAATGACACTCTTGGCGCTGCTGCGCCAAGTGGTTTCTCTGCATCCTAATGACAACAAGAGCTTGTGATCACAGCGCAGTTAAGCGCTGTTTAAGCCATTCATAAGATTGGGATTGCTCATCTTCCCGATTGGGAAAGTGGCGGAGAGACAGGGATTCGAACCCTGGGTGGGCTTGCACCCACAACGGTTTTCGAGACCGCCCCGTTCGACCACTCCGGCACCTCTCCGCGGGGGTCTGTGGAGCGGGAGATAATTCGACCACGCAGCATGTGCAACCACTTTTTTTACCTAAATTCGAAATGCAGTCAAAAACGTGAACGGCAATAGCTTGGCAATGTCGGTGCCCGGCGCTAGTCTTAGGGCGAAATTGCAGTCGGAAAAAGCATATAAGTTGATGATAATAAATCGAATAATGGGTTTCGCGGCGGCTGTTCTTGTGACCGCTTCTAGCGCTTTCGCCAGTGACGAAGATCAAATTCGCACCTTTCTGAAGATCACTGGGTTTGATGTGGCGATTGAATCAATCCAATTGGGCGCGATGGCGGGACCGGGTATGACCGGTGAAGACCCAGACGTCTTTGGGCGCCAGTGGCAAGAGCTGGCACGCGAAGTGTTCGAGCCTGACGAAATGGTAGCGGATGCCGTCGAAATGTTGGCCGCTGTGCTACCGCAGGACGTGCTGGATCATGGTATGGCGTTTTACGAAAGCCCGCTAGGACAGCGACTGGTCGAAGTTGAGAACGAAAGCCACCTGACGGATGACGACGTGAAATACACCGAAGGTGCGGAAATTGTTGCCGATCTTTTGGAAAGCGGTGACTTGCGTGTGCAGCTTTATAAAGCAATGGGAGACGCGATTGGCTCGACCGATGTTGCGATCCGCTCGTTAATTGAGATCCAAGTGCGCTATCTGATGGCTGCCATGGCGGCTGGAGCCAGTGATCTGGAATTGGATGAAGACGATTTGCGCGGCATTCTGCTAAGCCAATCTGACCTCATGCGTGAAGGGATTGAAGAGAACTCTTTGGTAGCAAACGCCTATGCTTATCGTGCCGTGGACGAGGCCGACTTGATCGATTATTTGGCCGCGCTGCAGGATCCCCGTATGGGCCAGGTCTATGAAATCCTGAATGCTGTTCAGTTCGAAATCATGGCAAATCGCTACGAAGCGATGGCCAGCCGTCTGGACGAACTGTCGCCCGAGCAGGAACTGTGACGCGTCGGGCCAGATATCTGAGCCATCTGGGTGCGGCCGTGGCGGTTTCGCTGACCTGCCACGCGGGTGCGGCACTTGCTGAACCGGCAGGGCAGGGAGCAGCACTACGCCTTGTTGCGGACCAATCTCAGCCCACTGACAAGCAAAGTATTGAAGAGCTTTGGGCCCTCCTGGGTATGCCGGAAATGGTGTCAATCCTGCATGACGAAGGTCTGGCGATGGCTTTGACGTCGGATATGGATCTTTTAGGGCATGAGGGTGGACCGCGTTGGGAGGCTGCGGTTCAACAGATCTATGACGAAAAAGCGTTGCAGGGCGAGTTGCATGCCCAATTGGAACAACAACTGGCACAAACGCATTTGGTCGCCCTGTGTGATTTTTATAAGCGCGAGGATATGCAGGACGTCATTCTGCATGAGATCGCCGCTCGGCGTGCATTTCTAGACATAAGCTTTGAACAGACTGCACGGAATCGTTGGATACAAGGCGACACATCAGACATGCTGGATGACACGATCCGAGTGTATGTGGATCAGAATGATTTGATCGAGCTGAACGTGATGGGATCGCTCAATTCAAACCTCGTTTTCCTGAACGCGCTCAATCAAAGCATGCCTGACGCTGTTGGTCAGATGAGCGAGCAAGACATCCTGTCCCATGTGTGGTCGCAGGAAATCGACATCCGCACTGACACGACAGAATGGATCTATGCCTATCTTCATACAGCGTACGAGCCGGTCGACCCAGCGGTGCTGGAACGCTATGTGGCGTTCTCGGCCACAGAAGCTGGGCAGGCGTTAAATCAGGCGTTGTTTGCGGCCTTTGATGCTTTGTATTTGCGTCTTTCTGGCGATTTGGGCCGTGTAGTAGGAACAATGTCGTTGGAAGAAGAGCTTTAACACTCGGTTTTTCCGGTTTCGAGCTTTTCCAACCCTGTCAGCAACTCTGACAAATGCTCGGCATAGGGTTCCCATTTACCGACCGAGCTTTTGTAGAGCGGTTGGCGCACCTGTGCGACCGACAGCGTTTTCACGTCCCGCTTGGTCTTGTGGAAGTTTAGACAGGCATCTTCCCACTCGAGATCGCAGAACTCCAGAAGCTTGCGGATTTCTGCTTCCGGGTTGTCGACCAATTCTTCATACGAAATCTCGTAAATCCGATCCGGGGCAAGTTCGCGCCAGAGGTCAAGATACTCAGTGTACAGGCGATAGGTCTGAACCAGAGCAGCCTGCGAATAGCTGTAACGGTGTAGCCCCGGCACAAAGCGGTTCTTGAAGATCGACCACAGATTGTCGCGTGGATCACGTCGAAGCGCCACGATTTTAGCATTAGGCATAGCCAGCCAGACCAACGGCGCAATCTGATAAGTCGAGATCGTCTTGTCCGTGATCCGGTCAGCATCGGGCAGGCGCGTATCGATGGCCGCTTGATAGGCACGGCCAAGATCTTCAAACTGTGTATCGGGCATATCGTCTATATGCCCGCCGGCTTGGGCCACCTTTGCGACCTGTTCAAAGCCTAGAGGGTGGAAGATGCCCAGCTCGTCCCCGCCAGTGACCGTAGAGTGGCTGGCAAGGATCTGTTCGACCAGCGTGGTGCCCGAGCGCGGCAAGCCGGTAATGAAAATTGTGCTGTTCTGGTCGTAACCACAGCTGCCGATGCGGGCGGTATCAAACTCATTCAGGAATGCTTTGAAGCGATCGTAATCGCCTTGTTCTTTGTTCATATCATGGGGGTGAAGGCGTGCCATGACCTCGTTCGCGCGCGACAGATAAGTCCAAGCGGCCTCGGCGTCTTTGTGATCTTCCATCACTTTGACCAAGCCATACCCCAAATCGATCCGGGCCTCGTCGGGCAGGTCGGGGCGATCCCACAAATCTTTCATCTCGTCGATCAGCGGATCATCCTGTGCGAGCTTACGGCCCTGCGCGACCATGCGATATACCGAACCTGACCGGACACCGCGTGCGATGGCGTCACGCAGCACCTTTTCAGCGGCCTCGAAATCGCCGGCCTGTTGCAACAGGTTTGCGGCCATGGTCACCACGCGAAGGTGGTTCGGGTCAGCTTCTAAGGCGTCGTTGATCGCCTTGCGTGAGGCTTCCAGGTTCCCAAGTAGCTTTTCGGCCATCGCCCGTAATGCCAGCATTTCGCCAGTGGGGGCGGATTTAGCTGCGAGTGCATCCAAGTCTTCCAGCGTTCCCGCGGCATCTTCCAACGTCAATCGTGCCTTGGCGCGGGTGAATAACCCGGCAGCGTTGCCGGGCGCCTTTTTCAATAGCGCGTCCAAGCATTCGATCGCCTCGCGCGGGGCATTGATGTCGGTGTAGAGCATGCCAAGATTGCCAAGGACAATCGGGTTCTCGGGGATAATGCGGCGGGCGTGCTCCAGAACTTTACGGGCTTCGGTGCGCCGCGTTTGTTGGACGAGGAACTGCCCATACTGTGCCAATGCCTCGCCATAGTCCGGATCAGCAGCAAGTGCGGTTTTGAAGGCGGCCTCGGCAGCCTCGGTTTGACCCAGTGCGGCCAGCGCTACGCCGTGGATCATCGATACGGCCTCGTTTGCACCGCGTTGCAGAAGTGTACGGGCCTGAGCCGCGGCCTCTTTTACGCGTCCCGCATTCAGAAGGGTGGTCAGCGCGTCAATTTCTGACTTCGAAGCAGTCTTGCTGATCCGTGTTGTGCTCGTGCCGGAGCCTTTCAACAAAGCGGCTAGTCTTTTCAGTTCGGACGACGGCAATTTTGCTGACTTCAGCTGCTTAGCGACCGACGCGCGGCCAGTGGCATCAAGGCTGAGCGCAAGATTAATATAGGCTCGCCAGACCGTGACCTCGGCAGGAGCAAGGCGCGCCGCATGGCTATAGGCTTTTAATGCTGCGTCTGTTCGGCCGAGCTGTTGATGGATTTGCGCGATCTGAAACGGCACCTCGGCCCGATTTGGCGCCATTGTCTGCAACTGCGCCAGTACTTTCAATGCCTCGTCCGGCTGGCCCGACCGTGCAAGATTGCCCGCTTTCTGGAACAGGGCAGGGATCTGATTTGAGTTCAATGGCAGCATGTCGGACCTATTCAGGCTGGAAAGGTATTTACCCTTTGGCTATTATGACCAGAGCAGAGCTTCAAGGCCCAGCCGTTGCCCTTGAAGATAAGCGCGTTGCGCCTGTGTAAAAGTCTTGACTTTAGCCCCAATCCACCCGATAAGCCGCCATTCCTGCCGGGACTTTTCCGTGCGGGAACTGAAAACTATGTCCAAAACGCAAGTTGCGGGCGCGCAGTTCGAGGCAATGGAAGGGATGGGCCCTTCGACAAACACCAGATGTATCTGGGGCCATAGGACGCGGATTATGAAGGAAGATCAAATGTTTGCGGTTCTGAAAACCGGCGGCAAGCAGTATAAGGTCCAGGCTGGCGACGTACTGCGCGTTGAAAAGCTGGCGGCCGATGCTGGCGAAACAGTCCAGTTCAACGAGATTCTGATGGTCGGCGCGACTGTTGGTGCCCCCACCGTAGAAGGTGCTGGCGTCCAGGCAGAAGTCATCGACCAGATCAAAGGCGAAAAAGTCATTCACTTCGTGAAGCGTCGCCGTAAGCACAGCTCGAAGCGCACCAAGGGTCACCGTCAGCAACTGACGCTGCTCCGCGTGACCGATATCCTGGAAAAGGGTGCCGACAAGTCGGGCGTGAAAGCTGCCATCGGTGCAGGTTCGGTATCGGGTGCTGCTGTTGCAGCTGCCGCTCCGGCCAAGAAAGCCGAAAAGAAAGCAGCTCCGAAGAAAGCCGCCAAGGCAGAAGCACCCGCAGGTGCTGACGATCTGAAAAAGCTGTCGGGCGTTGGCCCTGCGCTTGAGAAGAAACTGCTGGAAAATGGCGTAACCACCTTCGCTCAGATCGCCGCTTGGGGCGAAGCTGATATCGCTGAGTTCGACGAGAAACTGTCGTTCAAGGGCCGTATCGAGCGTGAAGGCTGGGTAGAGCAGGCCAAAGAATTGGCCAAAGGCTAACGAGAGCTAAGGAGAGATAGCATGGCACATAAAAAAGCAGGCGGTTCATCCCGTAACGGCCGCGACTCAGCCGGTCGTCGCCTTGGTGTAAAGAAATACGGTGGTCAGGTTGTGATCCCGGGCAACATCATCGTGCGTCAGCGCGGTACCAAGATGTGGCCGGGTGATAACGTAGGCATGGGCAAAGATCACACCATCTTTGCAACCAGCGAAGGCACCGTTAAATTCCACAAAGGCCTGAAAGGCCGCACCTTTATTTCGGTTCTCCCAGTGGCGGAGGCCGCTGAGTAAGCCGAACCTAACAAGGTTGTGAAAAACCAGGGGCCGGCTGTGATAGCCGGCCCCTTTTCTTTTTAATTGTAATACTTACTTGCCTGTTCATCCAACGTTCACAAGAACGCCCTAAAAGCGCCGAAAACACAGTTTACGTGTTGGCTTTTACGGGCTGAACCGTAGGTGCATTCAGCGCTTTTCAGAGGAGGGAAAGCCATGAAGCATGTAGATATCAGAACCCAACCGACCATTCAGGCGGAGCGGTTTGTGCTGCGCCCTGTGCGGCCTTCCGACCTTGGGGCATTGGTCCTGTCAGTTTCGGACAAACGGGTGGCCCAAGCCACGCGCTCGATTCCGCATCCGTTGCCGCCCGGCGTAACCGAGGCGTTTATTGAACGCGCAATGGCCGAGGATCGGGACGAGGATGTTTGGGTCATGGACAGCCTGCGCGAGAATCAAGACGAGGTTCTGGGCGTGATCACTCTGAATTCTCTGGATCGCGGTCAAAGCCAGTTGGGATACTGGGTTGCCCCCGGTTTCTGGAACGCAGGGCTCGCCTCTGAAGCGGTCTGCGCACTGATCGAGGCAAACCCTCAGAGCAATAGCACTATTTTTGCTGAGGTCTTTCAGGATAACCCGGCTTCGGCCCGTGTACTGACCCATGCAGGGTTCGAGTATATTGGGGATGCCGAAAGCCATTCGGTGGCGCGTGAGGCCAATGTGCCCACTTGGACGTACATCAAGAAGATGGCGTAACGCTTTGCCATGGAACAACATATCCAGATCAAGACGAAGCGGTTTACGCTTCGTCCTTTGACGCCTGAGGACCGTGATCAGGTGGTCGCGCTGCTTGATGATATCGAAGTAGCGCGCTGGTTGACTGTTGTTCCGCATCCCTACACGCACAGAGATTTCGATGGGTTTCTGGACTATCTGGCCACGACCAATCCGTTTGGTGGGTTGGCGATTGATGACGGGAATGACGTGCTGGGTGTTGTAGGTGTCGATCCGACATTGGGATACTGGCTCGGGCGCAAGCATCATGGTCGTGGCGTCATGCGGGAAGCTGCAAGCGCATTGATTTCGCATGTCTTTGCAACCACTGATCTGGATCAGATTGGGTCTGGGCACTTCCCTGACAACCATGCTTCGCGTGCGGTTCTGACGGGTTTGGGCTTTCGTGACACTGGGAAAACCGAGAACGCCCATTGTGTATCGCGTGATTGCGATGAAGTGCTCATCAAGCTCAGCCTGTCGCGTTCCGATTGGGAGGCGCAAGCGCAATGACCCGTCTTATCACCGAGCGTCTGGAAATGCGGCTCTGTCAGCCGTCTGACTTCGATGCATTGTATGACCTTGTTTCAGATTTTGACGTTGTTCGTATGACGTCATCCTGGCCCCATCCCGCCGATCCCGATCTGACGCGAGAACGCTGCCAGCCCTTTGACGCAGCGCAGGGTATGGTGGGCGTCGTTTTGCTGGACGATACGCTGATCGGATCGATGGGGCTTGCCCAGAAACCCGACGAAGATCCGCATTTGGGTTACATGTTCGCCCGCCCTTATTGGGGCAACGGCTATGCGACCGAAATGTGCCATGCCCTGATCGACCATTGTTGGGCGACCTATGATTGGCCGATGATCTGTGCGGATGCGTTTGCAGACAATCCGGCCTCGGTCCATGTGCTTGAAAAATTGGGCTTTGAAGAGTTGGACAGCAGTACGGGCCACAGCGTTGCGCGTGGTGAAAGCTCGCTATTGCAAAGATTTCAGCTTTTGCGACCACAAAGCTGATCCATTTGTGCTTGCCGCAGGCTCTGGACTTGAGCCTCGGCGCATTTCCCTCTATCGCCTGTGACATAACAGAAAGGCGCGCGTTATGAAGTTTCTCGATCTTGCAAAGGTCTATATCCGGTCCGGTTCAGGCGGGTCAGGCTGCGTGTCTTTCCGGCGCGAGAAGTACATCGAATATGGTGGACCTGATGGCGGCGACGGCGGGCGCGGTGGCGATGTTGTGGTCGAGGTGGTCGAAGGGCTGAACACACTGATCGACTTCCGTTATCAGCAACACTTCTTCGCAGGCAATGGTATCCCTGGCATGGGCAAACAGCGCACCGGTGCGGATGGCGATGACATCGTGCTTCGCGTGCCTGTGGGCACGGAAATTCTGGACGAGGACGAAGAGACCGTCATCGCTGACATGACCGAAGTCGGTCAGCGCGTAGTGATCGCCAAGGGCGGCAATGGCGGCTTTGGTAACCTTCATTTCACAAGCTCGACCAACCGCGCGCCGCGTCGCGCCAATCCGGGTCTTGCTGGCGTCGAGCGGACGATCTGGCTGCGCCTGAAACTGATCGCGGATGTGGGCCTTTTGGGTCTGCCAAATGCGGGCAAGTCGACCTTCCTTGCCGCGACCTCGAACGCGCGACCAAAGATTGCGGACTATCCGTTTACCACACTGCACCCCAACTTAGGCGTTGTAGGTGTAGATGGCGTTGAATTTGTCGTGGCTGATATTCCCGGCTTGATTGAGGGCGCATCCGAGGGCCGGGGTCTGGGCGATCTGTTCCTCGGTCACGTCGAGCGCTGTGCTGTGCTGCTTCACCTAGTGGATGGCACAGCCGAGGATGTGGTCGCCGACTGGCAGACCATCATCACCGAGATCGAGGCCTACGGCGATATTCTGGGCGACAAGTCCCGAGTCACCGTTCTGAATAAGATCGACGCACTGGATGACGAGGAACGGGCCGAGAAACTAACCGCTCTTGAAGAGGCTGTTGGTGGGCCCGTTATGCTGATGTCCGGCGTGGCTCAGCAGGGCACCACGGATGTTCTGCGCGCGCTGCGCAAGGAAATCTCTGAAGATCGCATTCGGCAGAAGCCGCAAGAGGAAGAAGAGACGTGGCAGCCCTAAGCACGGCAAAACGTGTCGTTGTCAAAATCGGCTCGGCACTATTGGTGGACGCGAAAACCGGAGCGCTGAAAGCGGACTGGCTGGGGTCCCTTTGCGCGGATGTGGCTGCCTTGAAGGCGCGCGGCGCAGATGTTGTGCTGGTCTCGTCCGGGTCGATCGCGTTGGGCCGGGGCGTTCTGGGACTGCCCGTTGGGGCGCTATCGCTGGAACAATCTCAGGCGGCTGCTGCAGTCGGCCAGATCCGGCTTGCTCGAGCTTATGAACAGGCTTTGGCCCCGCTGGGCGCGACCACAGCTCAAGTGTTGGTAACGCTGGAAGATAGCGCTGATCGTCGCCGTTACCTTAATTCGCGGGCCACGCTGGAAACACTTCTGTCGTTGGGCGTCGTGCCGATTGTGAACGAAAACGACACGGTCGCGACCGACGAAATCCGCTTTGGAGACAATGATCGGCTGGCGGCGCAGGTCGCGGTAACTATCGGAGCGGATCATCTGGTGCTCTTGTCGGATGTGGACGGGTTCTATTCCGGCAATCCCAAGGACGATCCGACCGCCACACGCTATGATGTCATCGACCAAATCACACCCGAGATCGAGGCGATGGCGGGTGACGCTGGAACCGGCCTGTCCAAAGGCGGAATGAAAACCAAGGTCATGGCCGCGAAAACCGCGACTGGGGCAGGGTGCGACATGACGATCACCGAAGGGTCGCGAATGAACCCGCTCACCTCTCTGATCGAAGGAGCCGCGGCGACGCTCTTCACCGCGCAGACTACGCCGAAGGCAGCGCGTAAACATTGGATTGCCTCGATGAAGCCTCAGGGCGCACTGGTATTGGACGACGGCGCTGTGAAGGCGCTCCAGTCAGGCAAGTCGCTGTTAGCTGCAGGCGTTACAGATGTGATCGGCGCATTCCTACGTGGTGATCCCGTGGACATTCAGGGGTCGGATGGAACGCATCTTGGTGCGGGGCTTGCTGGCTATACGGCGGATGAAGCACGTGCGATCATGGGGCAAAGGTCGGATCAGATTGGACGTATTCTGGGGCATCCGGGGCGAGCAGCCTTGATCCATCGGGACGATATGTCCCTTTAAAAACTCGAAGATACAAGATTACCTTAACGGAGAAAGCAAGATGAGCGACGACATCAAAACCATGATGACCGACATTGGCACCCGCGCCCGCGCGGCCGCACGTGACCTTGCTTTCGCACCAGCCGACGCCAAGGAAAAGGCCTTGATGGCCGCTGCCGATGCCTGTTGGGAACGGCGTGACCAGATCATTGCCGCCAACGAAAAAGACATGGAGTTCGGTCGCAACAAAGGTCTGTCGGATGCGATGATGGACCGTCTGATGCTGGATGAAGACCGCATCAAGGGCATGTGTGACGGGTTGCGTGCGGTTGCCGCACAGGATGATCCCGTGGGCGAAGTGATGGAAGAATGGGACCGTCCCTCGGGCCTGAACATTCGCCGAGTGCGCACGCCGCTTGGTGTGATCGGCGTGATCTATGAAAGCCGCCCGAACGTGACCGCAGATGCGGGGGCGCTCTGCCTAAAGGCGGGGAATGCAGTGATCTTGCGTGGAGGCTCAGAAAGCTTTCACTCGGCCGGGTTGATCCATGAGTGCCTTCAGGATGGACTTCGTGCGGCAGGTCTGCCGGAGGATGCGATCCAGCTTATTCCGACCCGCGATCGTGCTGCTGTAAGTGAAATGCTGACCATGACCGACCATGTGGACGTGATCGTTCCGCGTGGCGGCAAGGGTCTTGTTGGTCTGGTACAACGCGAGGCCCGCGTGCCAGTCTTCGCGCATCTAGAAGGCATTGTGCACATCTATATCGACAAAGACGCGGATGCCGAGAAAACCCGCAATGTAGTGATGAATGCAAAGACGCGTCGCACGGGCATTTGTGGCTCGGCAGAATGCCTGCTGATCCATCGCGATGCACAGGCTCTGGGTCAAGCTGTCATTGATGATTTGATGGCTGCTGGGGTCGAGGTTCGGGTGGGCGAAGGTCTGACCGGCAGCGTTCCAGCGTCCGAAGAGGATTGGGGTACCGAGTATCTGGACAGCATCATTGCCGCCAAACTGGTGGATGATGTGGACGGCGCGATTGAGCACATCAACCGCTATTCCTCGTCCCATACGGATGCGATCATGACGGAAAACGATGCAACGGCGGATCACTTCTTTACCCGCTTGGACAGTGCGATCCTAATGCGCAATGCCTCGACCCAGTTTGCCGATGGCGGCGAGTTTGGCATGGGGGCCGAGATCGGGATTGCCACCGGGAAGATGCATGCGCGCGGACCGGTGGGCTCCAAGCAATTGACTTCGTTTAAATATCTTGTTGTCGGTGACGGCACCACGCGTGCCTAAGAACTGAAAAGCCGCCCCATTTCGGGCGGCTTTTCTTAGAAAGACAGGGTGATCGTCTGAACCGTGGTCTGCACGGCGGCAACGCGACCTTGCCGCCCAAGCTCGGGCCGGATCAGGGCGAAATGGACCTGAGCGGGCGGGACATCAAGATCTGCGTTCGCTGCGGACAGCAACCCCCAGAGGTCCGGGTCGATGTTCATTCGCTCTCCGCGCGCGGTCATTTGCCAACGTTCGTCAGTGCGAGACACGGAGAGTTGCCCCCCCCAAGGCATCGCGCTTTCAAAACATTGTAGCGCCAAGAAGGCGAGTTTGACCTCGGTCCGGGGGAGGTCACCCACGGGCTGCCAGTCAATCTCGATCTTGCGGCCATCCAGGCTGGGTGCGAGCACTGCACGGATTTCGCTTTCCGAAAGGGTTTGGCCATCCGCCGCAGCGCCAAAGGCCACACGAAAGAACCGGATCCTCAAATTTGCATTGGTTACGCATTCCGCAATCAGCGCCATTTCCGGGCTGTCGCCCATGCCGGACAGCTGCAACAGCTCTACCCCATTGCCGATTGCGCCCAAAGGGCTGATAAGGTCATGGCAGATACGAGATCCGATCAATGCTGTCAGGTCGCGGTCTTGTTTGGTCATGTTTGAAGCCTGAGTGGGGTAAAGGTCATGGGATTGGGATCACTTCTTGAGCCGGGAATGCTGGTGCGCCACCCTCAGAAACCCGATTGGGGGTTAGGGCAGGTGCAATCCAACGTGGCTGGCCGCGTTACGGTGAATTTCGAGCACGCTGGGAAGCAGGTGATCATGATTGAACATGTTGACTTGATGCCTGTATTTACGCCTTCTGAACGCTGACGTGCCACGCAGATGCTGTGTTGCACGCCTGTTGTCTAAGCCATATGAGCTGAACAAGGTTATCAAATGGTTAATCGAAAATGACTGCGCCTGATTTTGAACTAAGACTGGCCCAGAGTGACGCAGATCTGATTGCAGCACAACGGCTGCGATACGACGTCTTTGTGCGAGAGCTGGGCGGGGACGGTCCCTTGGTTGACCACGAAAACGGGTTGGAGCGTGACGCATTTGATCCGTTCTATGACCACTTGATCTTGTTTGATCACGCGCGGGAAGGATCTCCTGCCGTCGGGGTCTATCGGCTGTTGCGTGGAGAGAAACTGAACACACCCGACGGGCCGGATCACTTCTATTCTGAAGCCGAGTATGACGTGAGCGTTCTTAAGGCGTCGGGTCGTAAGTTGTTGGAATTAGGACGGTCTTGTTTGCACCCAGACTATCGCGGTGGAGCTGCGATGATGCATTTGTGGAGCGGTTTAGCAAAATATGTGGAAGACCACGGAATCGAAATCCTGTTTGGTGTGGCGTCGTTCCATGGGACGGATATCGACACGCTGAAGGCACCGCTGTCTTTGCTTCATCATCGCCACCTTGCGCCCGAAGCCATCCGCGTTCGTGCACAACGTGACGTGCTTCAACCGATGGATCTTTTGCAGGAAGACCAGATCGACCGGCCCGCTGCCATGCGGGCGGTGCCTGCGTTGATCAAAGGTTATCTTCGTCTGGGAGGTTTCGTGGGCGAGGGGGCGTTTGTCGATCATGTTTTCAACACCACCGATGTGTGTCTGATCATCGACATGTCGCTGGTCAATGAAAGATCACGTGCCATTTATGCAGGGGGCAAGTCATGAACGCGACCTGGCAGGGTGGGCATGAACCGCACGGATTCCATCCTTCGGGCCTGGATTATCTGCGTATCGTCCGACGCGGAGTGCCGCTTGGAGTGCTTGTATTTGGCGGATTGATCCTGCTTTTACTTGTTCGGCTGATCGAGCGTCCGATCTTTGGAACGCAACGCCCCTTTACGCCGCACATTACGCAGTTTGTGTGTCGCAACGCCTTTCGGATCCTCGGTGTTCGGTTCGCGAGCAATGGCGAGCCGATGCATCAGAAAGGGGCCGTGGTGTCCAACCATGCGGGGTGGTTGGACATCTTTTCACTGAACGCGCGTAAACGTGTGTATTTCGTATCGAAATCCGAGGTGGCAGGATGGCCCGGCATTGGCTGGCTGGCGCGCGCAACGGGAACGGTGTTTATCAACCGCGACCGAAAAGAGGCGCAAACCCAGATCGAGGTCTTTCGCACGCGTCTGATGGCAGGACATAAGCTGCTTTTCTTCCCTGAGGGAACATCATCCGATAGCCAGCGGGTTTTACCATTTAAATCAACGCTGTTCGCTGCGTTCTTCACGCCTGATCTGCGTGATTTTATGTGGGTTCAACCAGTCACGATACGCTACTTCGCACCCGAAGGTCGCGACCCCCGATTCTATGGTTGGTGGGGCGACATGGAGTTCGGGCCGCATCTGTTGCAGACTTTGGCCACGAAGCGGCAAGGACAGGTCGAACTGGTCTATCACGAGCCGGTCAGGGTCTCGGATTTCTCGGGCCGAAAAGAACTGGCCGCCCATTGCGAGGCGGCCGTTCGTGAAGGTTTGGGTGATTTGAACGTCGAGCGCTAAGCGTTCATCGCCGCGAGCAGGCGGTGCAGCGTGGCCGATGGATCGTCTGTACGCCAGATTTCTTCCCCAATGGCGAAGAAATCCGTGACGGGGGCGAGGGTTCGGATCGTGTCTTCGTCCAGCGCGCCTTCTGCGACCACGGGAACCTCGATCATCTGGCTCCACCAAGAAAACAATTCTTGTTCTGCGCGGGTCCCGTCACCAAGTGGGGTCGTGCCGGCGGGGCCAAAACTGACATAGTCTGCGCCAACTTCACCGGCATTCATTCCGTCATGGCGTGAGGCTGCACAATAGGCGCCGACAATGGCGTCTGCGCCCAAATCGTCGCGGGTCTTACGTACGCGACGTGCGCCATCGCCCAGATGCACACCATCAAGTCCCAGACGTTCGACCAGAAGCGCGTGTTCGGCAATCACGATTGGCACGTCGCGGGCATGGGCGACCTCGCGACAAGCGTCGGCGGCACGCATGATGCGGTCTTCGTCGGTGGTCGCCAGCGACAGGCGAAGGCAAGCAGTTTCAAACGTATCTAGAACCTTGGCTAGATCGGTGGGAAAGCGCGACAGCTCGATCTCGGGTGGTGTCACAAGATACAGCTGTGGGCGGTCCATTTCAGTGTCGGCCATCTGCGCGATCCTTTTAATTCTTTCTGAAGGGCTTCATAGCCGGGTTTGCCGCTATTGCAAGCGTGGCCGTCACTTTGCGGGCAGACCTGACACAAATTCTAAGGCCAAACGCAACAATTCTGCGCGGGTTTCATCATCCGCCATGGCGTCTTCGCCCGCGTCGATGAACCCGCCCATGGGTCGGCCGGTGAAATCCATTTTGCGTGCGCCGGGCAGGGCAAGCGCCTTGGCCTCGTGTTCTTTCCCCACGCGATACATAGCGCCGTCCTTATGAACTCCGCACAGCATGTTGCCGTTCAGCATGAAGGCGATACCGCCGAACATCTTCTTCTCCACCAGATCCGGGCGCTCGCCCAGATCGTCTTTCAGAATTTCATAGAGACCGCTGTCATAGGCCATGGAAAAGCTCCTGCTTGCCGAATGATCCCGCTCAGCGTATCACGCGCCCGACCAATTGAAAGAGAATGCCGCAATGGATACCCCCGAGACCCAGCTGGGACCACAGCCTGAAATCGTTCTGGTACGCCCTCAGATGGGGGAAAACATCGGGGCCGCGGCGCGCGCGATGTTGAATTTCGGGTTGGAGCGGATGCGGATCATCGCCCCGCGTGACGGCTGGCCCAATCCGGCTGCCGTGGCCATGGCGTCAGGCGCAGGGCGAGTTCTGGATGCGGCGGGCGTCTATGACACATTGGCCGAGGGGATTGGCGATTGCGATTACGTCTATGCGACGACTGCGCGGTCACGCGATCTGGCCAAACCGGTGCTTAGCCCCGAACGTGCCATGGAAGAGGCCCGCGCCATGCGACTGCAAGGCAAGAAGGTCGCTGTACTGTTTGGGCCCGAGCGCACTGGGCTTGAAAATGACGAGATTGCACGCGCAAACGCCTTGATCTCGGTCCCGGTAAACCCGGAATTTGCGTCGCTGAACCTGGCCCAATGCGTGCTTCTGACGGCTTACGAGTATCGTCGTCAGAGCCATGATGTTGCTCATAACGTGATGGAGTGGGCCAGCAGCGAACCCGCCAGCGCGATCGAGGTCGAGAAGCTGGCCGAACACTATGAAAAACGTCTGAATGAGGCCGGGTATTTCTTCCCCGAAACCAAGGCCGAAGTGATGAAGATCACCCAGCGCAATATGTGGAGTCGCCTGAATCTAAGCCGTCTGGACGTTCAGATGTTCCACGGCATTCTGCGTCAGCTTTTGCGCAATAAGGACTAAAATCAGTCCGCGCGGCGCGCGGCAACGATCCACATCACCATCAGTACCACCGAGCCAACGGCGTTGAAGTTGGCCATGGTGATGTCCAAGGCTTCAATCGGGATCATGTCGGACAGGCGCCACGGGATTTCGTCACAACGCACCAATGGGGCGGCTTGGATCTGCGCGAGAAGGTCCTCGACTGACAGGTTTCCCACACTTCCGCCCGAACACGAGGCAGGACCATCCCACAACTTCCGCTCGACTCCGGAATGGTAAAATCCAAGGCCGGCGGATATGGCCATGTTCAAAGCCCCAAGCCAGCGCAGAAGGCGCATTTTGGTAGCAAGCGCCGCGCCACCCAGCACTACAGCGATTGCGTGGGGCCAGCGCTGCCACAGGCACATCTTGCACGGCGCATAGCCCAAAGATTGAAAGATAAACGCACCCGCCAGAATGCCAGCCGAGGCCACAGCGGCAGTGATGATCAACGATTTGGTGGACAGACGATCAAGTATGCTCATAGGAATTTCACCACGTAGAACCCGCCAATCAGCAGGATGCAGAACAGGGCGAACATCAGGCCCAGCCTGCGTTCGATGAAGTCACGAATGGGCGCGCCAAACTTCCACAGCAAGGCGGCCACGACGAAGAACCGCAGACCACGAGCGATCACGCTGGCGACCATGAAGACGCCAAAGTTCAGCCCGGTCGTCCCTGACAGGATGGTAATGACCTTGTAAGGGAAGGGGGTTACGCCGGCGATTAGGACTGCCCAAGCGCCCCATTCGTTATAGCGCTCGGCAAACTCGCCAAAATAAGCGTCTTTGCCATAGAACTCCAACACTGGGCGACCGACGGTCTCGAACAGCCCCCAGCCGATATAATAGCCGAACATGCCGCCCAGAACGGATGCAACCAGTGCCACGCCCGCGATCACGAAGGCGCGCGACGGCCGCGCGATGATCATCGGGATCATCAGTACATCTGGTGGGATCGGGAATACCGAACTTTCCAAAAAGGCCACCACTGCCAGCGCCCAAAGTGCGTGTGGCGTGTTGGCCAGACCCATCGTCCAATCGTATAGTCGTTTAACCATGTTCGTGCTCGAATAGCTTTTCTTGGTCCTGACGAAACACGTGTAAGGCGCAACGTCAAGTCAGCGATGCTTGAAGCCGATGGGAAGGTCGGTAAACTGCTCATGAACGTGACGGGTAATCGGAACAGGAGATTGAACATGAAATGGCAAGGTCGGCGCGGAAGTCGTAACATCGAAGACCGCAGACGTGCGGGCGGGGGCAAGGCGCAGGTAGGCGGCCTTGGTTTGCTGGCCATTCTGGCAATCGGCTACTTCATGGGTGTGGATGTCACGCCTCTGTTGCAGGGTGGCGGCGGTGCCGGCAGCAGCGGTGGCGGCGAGATTACCGAGGCCGATCAACAGGCCGGCAAATTCGTCTCGGTCACGCTGGCAGATACGGAAGAAGTCTGGGCTGATCTGTTCAGAGCGCAGGTTGGTGATACCTATAATCCCGTCACGCTTGTATTGTATAAAGGTGTCACGCAAAGCCCGTGTGGGGGTGCATCTGGTGCGACCGGCCCGTTCTATTGCCCCGGAGATCGCAAGGTCTATCTGGACACGTCTTTCTTCACCACCATGTCGCGTAAGCTTGGAGCCAGTGGCGATTTTGCCGCTGCGTATGTAGTTGCCCATGAAGTCGCGCATCACGTCCAGAACGAACTTGGCATTCTGATGCAGGCTAACCGTATTCGCCAACAGGTCAGTCAGGAAGAAAGCAACGCAATCTCGGTTAGGATCGAACTTCAGGCAGACTGCTTTTCGGGTATCTGGGCGCGCGAAGCTCAGGCACGGTTTGGGTCCTTGGAGCGGGGCGATATTGCCGAGGCCATGAATGCCGCCCGCCAGATCGGGGACGACACACTGCAACGAAATGCGGGCCGCGTTCCAATGCCTCACACATTCACGCACGGTACCTCGGAACAGCGCGAGCGGTGGTTTGCGCGCGGGTTAGAAAGCGGCGACATGCGCGTCTGCGATACATTCTCGGCGCGTAGCCTGTGATTCCTTGTAGGTTCATTTTGTGATTCAGGGGATCTGCTTGTCGATGTTTCGTCAGCAGATCTCGTAGAAATACTCTGGTTTCACTTGCAATGTTGCGAACGCAACGAAAATTGACTACAAAATTTCAGCGACAGGATCAAACAAAGCCGACCGCATGGTCAAAAAAGCTTGCACGAGTCAGCAGAGCCTGTTTGTATTAATGCCAATTGCCGGGGCAGGTGCCCGGGCAGCTGAAGTATATCGCGTTTGGGAGGAAGCGAAATGAAACATACCATGAAAGCAACACTGGCCGGTGCATTTGCACTTGGGCTGAGCGCCACCGCCAGCTTTGCACAGGACGTGACGCTGCGCTGCCAGCACTTCCTGCCGCCGAAAGGCTCGACCCCGCTGTACTTCATGGCGCCTTGGGCCGAGAAGATCGAGAAAGACTCGGGTGGCCGTATTAAGGTTGAACTGTATCCGGCAATGCAGCTGGGCGGTAAACCGCAGGCACTGTATGACCAGATCCGCGATGGCGTGATCGATTGTGGCTGGGCTCTGCCTGCCTACACACCGGGCCGCTTCCCGGAAGCCGAAGCCTTCGAACTGCCCTTCATGACCTCGCGCAATGCTGCAGCGTCGTCGAAAGCGGCTTGGGAATTCTCGGAAAAGTATCTGATGGAGCGTATGGGCGACGTCAAACTGCTTGCCGTACACGTACACGGCCCGGGCGTTATTCACAAAAAAGGCGAGCCGGTCATGGCTCTGTCGGACTTTGAAGGTCTGAAACTGCGCGGACCGTCGCGTCAGGCAAACACCTTGTTTGAATCGCTGGGCGCAACGCCCGTTGGCATGCCTTTGCCGACCTTCCCGGAAAGCCTGTCGAAAGGCGTTGTTGAAGGTGGCGTAATTCCGTGGGAAATCGTTCCGCCGCTGAAAGTGCATGAACTGGCTGACAGCCACACCGAGATCCCCGGTGACCGTTCGCTGTACAACACCTTCTTCATCTGGGCGATGAACAAAGACACCTATGCGTCGCTTCCTGACGATCTGAAAGCCGTCATCGACGCAAACTCGGGTCTGGAAGCATCGGCTTGGGCTGGTGGCTCGTTCGACAAAGGTGACGTCATCGGTCGCGAGATTGTTGCCGGTTCCGACAACAAGATCCACGAACTGGACCCGGCCTTGGTTGCTGAGATCCGCGCCATGGGTGACAAACAGGTTGAAGCCTGGGCTGCCGACATGACCTCGAAAGGTCTGGACGGCGAAGGTATGGTTGCACTGGCGAAAGAGCTGGTTGCGAAGTATTCGGACCAGTGATCTGGTAAAAAACACAGCTCCGGGTGGCCTGACCGGCTGCCCGGAGCTTTTTCTTGAGCAGTGCGGAAATAATTGCCCGCGCTGAGCCGTTAAAAAGGGGAATGTCGTGGCGATCGCGAAATCTGCCGAGCTCCGGGTGGGGCGCATCATGGAATTCCTAAGCCGATGGATGGCGTACTCGGGTGGTGCCGTTTTGGTGGGCATTGCCATGACCACAGTGGTCTCAATCGTTGGACGGGCATTGTCGGGCTATGGCCTGACGCCAGTCAAAGGCGATTTCGAGATCGTCGAGATGGGCTGTGCCATCGCGGTCTTCGCCTTCATGCCGTGGTGCCAGTTCAAACGTGGCCATGTCACCGTCGACATCTTCATCACGCGTCTTCCCGAACGTATTCAAGCTTTTCTGGGTTTTATCGGAGACCTCTTCCTAACGGGCGCGGCTTTCATCATTCTGTGGCGCCTGTGGCTGGGCTTTGGCGAGAAGTTTCCATTTGGATCCGACGCCTTCCGCAGCGCATTGGGCATGGGGTCGAAACCCTTCTTCGCCGAAAGCACCTATGAATTGGAAGTCCCGCTGTGGATTCCCTTTGGCTTGTGCCTGATCGGTGCTGCCTTTTTCCTCGTAGTCGCCATTTATACGACATGGCGGTCCTTCAACTGGGTGCTTGACGGCAAGGAGCAGCACGTATGACCGGTATCGAACTCGCAATTATCGCCTTTGCGCTGATGCTTCTGGCGATCTTCCTGCGCCTTCCGATTGGTCTGGCCATGGGTCTGACCGGCTTTTTCGGCATCTGGTACATGATGGGCAGACCGTCGGTCACGCTAAGCCAGCTTAAGACGCTCTCGTATGACACATTCTCCAGCTATTCGCTGTCGATCGTGCCGCTGTTCCTACTGATGGGGCAGTTTGCGACCAAGTCCGGCATGTCCGGCGCGCTGTTTAATGCAGCCTCTGACTGGCTGGGGCACCGCAAGGGCGGTGTGGCGATGGCAGCTGTTGGTGCATGTGCAGGCTTTGGTGCTGTCTGTGGTTCGTCGCTGGCAACCGCCTCGACCATGGGGCAGGTGGCTTTGCCCGAGATGCGTAAGCGCGGATATTCCGACGCACTGTCGACCGGTGTTCTGGCTGCAGGTGGTACGCTAGGTATCCTGATCCCGCCGTCGGTTATTCTGGTGATCTACGCGATCCTGACCGAGCAGAACATCGTGAAGATGTTCATCGCGGCACTGGTGCCTGGCATTCTGGCGGCTCTGGGATACATGCTGACCGTGGCCGTGATGGTGCGGATCAATCCCGACAGCGCCACAACCGCCGAGCGCGTGCCCTATACTGAGCGTTTCAAAACACTCCTGTCGATCTGGCCAGTGGTGGTGATCTTTGGCCTTGTGATGGGCGGGATCGCCGGTGACTGGAACTGGTCTAAAGTGGGCGTACAGGCGCTGTTCACCCCAACCGAGGGGGCCGCAGTTGGGGCCGTTGCGACTGGCCTGTACGGTGTCATGACCGGTGGTCTCACGTGGAAGGGGTTCTTGGACAGTATCTTGGCGACGGCGCAATCCACAGCGATGATCTTCTTCATTGTGCTGGGCGCGCAGATTTTCAACTCGTTCCTGGCCTTTACCCAAGCCCCGCAAATGCTGGCTGAATGGGTATCGACACAGGGTTATGCACCGCTTTTGGTGCTGACGATGATGTTGATCGCCTATCTGATCTTCGGCTGCGTCATGGACAGCTTGTCGATGATCCTCCTGACCATTCCGATCTTCTATCCGATCATCGAGGTTCTGGACTTTGGCCTGACCCCGGAAGAGGCCGGCATCTGGTTCGGTATCCTCGCCCTGATCGTGGTCGAGGTCGGATTGATCACGCCGCCAGTTGGGATGAACCTGTTCATCATCAACTCGATGGCGCGCGACATTCCCATGAGCGCGACCTATCGCGGCGTTGCCCCCTTCGTGCTGTCCGACCTGATCCGCGTGGTCGTTTTGGTAGCATTCCCGGGGATTACGCTCTGGCTGGTCGGGGTCTTGTTCTGACCGTAAAAAATAGCACGGGGCAGGGGCGGAAATGCCGTTGACCTTGCCCCGTGGCTTGGATATCCAAACCAAACAGTGCCCAAGTGGCGGAATGGTAGACGCAGGGGATTCAAAATCCCCCGCCTTCACGGGCGTGTGGGTTCGAGTCCCACCTTGGGCACCACTTTACCGCCGAATTCGTGATATATGTTTCCCGGTGGCATACCGGAGCATGACATGAGCGAAACACCCAAAGATCTCAATTCGTCGACCCGCGCCGCAGAGCTGCTGCACCACAGGGGACGGGCGCTGTCCAAAGGCGAACCGATCGCGCTTCCCATAACCACCAGTTCGATGTTCCATCTGCCCGGTGATCCCGCCGAGACACCCGGATATGGACGCGTGGACAACCCTACATGGGAAGCTTTAGAGGACGCGTTGGCGATCTTGGAAGATGCGCCCTGCGTTGCACTTCCTTCGGGAATGGCGGCCATTTCGGCGGCTCTGTTTGCCTGTCTGGGGGTAGGTAAGCGCCTGTTGGTGCCGTCTGATGGCTATTACGTGACCCGCGTGCTGTCCTCCGAGTTTCTGGCCGCGTTTGGCGTAGATGTAAGCGAACGGCCAACTGCCGCCTTTGCCGAAGGTGGGTTCGACGGGTTTGACGTGGTGTTTATCGAAACACCATCCAATCCGGGCCTCGACCTCTGTGACCTTAAAACGATCTGTGCCGACGTGCGCGCGGCAGGTGGGATCAGCATCGTGGACAACACCACGTTGACGCCTATTGGTCAGCGCCCTTTAGATCTTGGGGCGGATGTCGTGGTGGCTTCGGACACCAAAGCGCCAGGCGGGCATTCTGACCTATTGATGGGCCATGTCGCCACCCGAGCCCCAGCGCTTTTCGCGCGCGTCAAAGAGTGGCGCAAAATGTCCGGTTGCATTCCGTCCCCACATGCTGCTTGGGCGCTGTATCGTGGTCTTGAAACGCTTGAGCTACGCTTTACACGTATGTGTGATAGCGCGGATGCAATTGCACCGGTATTGGCCGCGCATCCTGCGGTTCTGTCGACGCGCTTTCCCGGCCTTCCGACGGACCCCTCGCACAATCTGGCGGCAACCCAGATGGAACGGTTCGGGTTTCTAATCGGACTTGATTTGGGCTCGGAAGAGCGGGCCGAGCGGTTCATCAGCTCAAGCCGTTACCTACGCCCGGCGACCTCGTTTGGTGGAGTGCATAGTTCTGCGGAACGGCGCGCGCGCTGGGGGGACGACGTTCCAGCAGGCTATGTGCGTCTGTCCGTAGGCTGCGAACCCACAGAAGCGCTTTTGAAGGATCTTACTGATTCCTTGGATGGGGTGATTGCGTAATATCTGCGCCACATTCTTGCCACATTTCCTGCATCCGAGGTCGATACCTCTACTTTAGGTCAAGAGAAACTTACACCAAGCTATGATTGCGGGTGGACGGTTTGTGGCTGGTTAACTTTTGACCAGTGAATTGATCCTGAGTGGGAAACAATCATCGGTTGTGGGTTGGGATTTGACGTCAGAGTTGCGCGATCTCGATGGAGAATAATATCATATATACAAACACTTAAGGATTTATGGCCAAAGTATCGTTAGGTTGTACGAATTGGTGAATGGATTCGATGATCACGACCCATTCCTTTGTTTGATCATTTTCATAGTTTGGGCACGTTTCTCGTATATATTCCCCTTAATAAGCGCTGAAAAAGCAGTTACTCAGCCATATATGTCGAGTAGTGGGTTTGCACTTTGGTACTTCGTGACTTCAGAATTGAGGACGACTTGAGCGTATCGTGGCCGGGCGTGCCAAACGTCCGCAGTGTCGCGTCTGTTTCGGCGCAAAATGAATCACGCCGCGCAAAGCTTGGGGGTGCGTTGTCAGGCATTTCGGCCAACACGATGGTTGAGACCGCACGCGGATACGTTCCTGCGCGCGCCTTGCAAGTCGGCGATCAAGTGCGAACTTTGAAAGGGTCGTTTGCTCCTATTCGATGGTTGGGACATTCGTCGATGTCCAAAACGAAAAACGAGTCTCCGATACGTTTTCCGGGCCTTACCGATGGGCAATCAGGGGCTTTGCTGACACCTGGTAGCCTCGTGCTTGTCGACCACCCTTACTGCGAAATGCTGACCGGGGAAGCTCAGGCCGTTTGTTCTGCTGATATGCTAGCGGAAGCCGGACAGGCAGAAACGGATGACACGGTGTCACCCATGATGGTGCACATCCTTCTAAACAAGACCGAGATGATCCGCTGCGGTGATTATTGGGTAGAAAGCCTTATCCCTGAGATTGAGCAGATTCAGCGTGATGCCCCCGAAGCCGCCGATGAAATTCTGCAAGCCTGCCCAAGACTACGTAGTCAGCAGGGAATCGCATCCTATTTACGCGATCTTCTTGTCATCGATCAGCGCGAAGCCAGCGTCATCTTCTCCGGGTCATAGATCCAGTCTCCACCCAGCTATCCCAGTCTTCAGGTGTATCCAGATCCCGCACGGCGTTCTGTCCGGGCAGGGGGAACAGATCAACGAAATCCGTATCCAACAGGACCTTCGCACCCTTATCGCCCGACAAAGCCTCTAACTGCGGTCTGTATCGCGTTGGAAAGATGACGGGGTGTCCCGGTGTCCCTTTAGCGCTCGATGCGCGCAGGATTGTTTTGCTGTCAAACCGCTCGATCATCCTGCCCAGATCAACGGATGTCACATCGGGTAGGTCTGACAGCATAACCATGATCCCGTCGATCCCTTCAGGCAGGGCATTAACCGCAGTTGAAAGGCTGTGACCCATGCCTTGGGTCTCGATAGGTATTGCGTTTGCCGAAAGGCGATCAACGATCTCAAGCTTTGTGGATTTGTCTGGCACCGCAACAAAGGGGACTACCCCCGCGGAATTGATCATACGGATCCGATCCTCAAGCAGGCTTTGGCCAGATGGCAGCGTGCGCAAAAGCTTGTCCTGTCCCATGCGGCGGGACAGTCCGGCGGCCAATAGCACCACTGCGATATTGGCCGCCGTCATGGTTTATTTTTCCGGGATCAGACCGCGCGGGCTGAACCTGAGGACCAAGAGAAGCACAATCCCCATCGAGAAGAGGCGCATATGTGCGGCCGAGTCGATCAGGTGCGTTTTCAAGGCCGATCCATCTTCTAGCCCCGAGGTCACAACCGACATCAGCCAGTGCCCGATGGGCTCCACCTGGATCCACAGGAACCAGATCAGGAAGGCGCCCAGAACCGAGCCCAGATTGTTCCCCGACCCGCCGACAATCACCATTACCCAGATCAGGAAGGTGAAGCGCAGGGGCTGATAGGTGCCGGGCACAAGCTGGCCGTCCAGTGTGGTCATCATCGCGCCTGCCAGACCGCACAGCGCCGACCCGAGCACGAAGATCTGCAAGTGACGCTTTGTGACGTCTTTGCCCATCGCCTGCGCCGCGACTTCGTTATCCCGGATCGCGCGCATCATGCGGCCCCAAGGCGAATTCAGCGAAAGCTGTGCCAAGATGATCAGGACGACAAGCACGACAGTAAACAGAGCCGAGTAAGACAGTTTCACTGCAAGCGTCGACGCGGTGGTGACATCCAATCCCAGACTGTCGGCGCGGGCTACAAAGTCAGCGCTTTGTTGCAGGTCGACCTCGTACGGGACCGGGCGGGGCAGGCCGATTACGTTCTTCACGCCACGCGCCATCCAGTCTTCGTTCTTGATGACAGCGATGACGATCTCGGAAATCCCAAGAGTGGCAATCGCAAGGTAATCTGAACGCAGCCCGAGCGCGGTTTTACCCACGAGCCAAGCCGCCCCAGCAGCCAGAAGACCACCGATCGGCCACGCCAAAAGCGTCATGTATCCATGCGCCTTATAGTTTTCTGGGCCACCGGGGTTTAGACCGCCTAGATAGCCAGTTTGTGCAGGGTTGATCGCCTCGACTCCAGCGACACCCGCATCAAAGATAAAGCGATACAGGAAGAAACCGGCAATCAGCGTGCCGACGACGGCTAAGGTGCGATTGCGCCCTGCTGCCATGCGGGTTTGAATTAGAACAGCTGCGACGACTGTGGCAGCACCCACCAGCAGGCCAAAGACGATGCCAACGCCGCCCGAGCTCCATGCACCGGGAGTGGTCGGCATGGACACGAGCACAGTGGCCAAGCCGCCAAGAGCGACGAAGCCCATGATACCGACGTTAAATAGACCCGCGTATCCCCATTGCAGGTTTACGCCCAAAGCCATGATCGCCGAAATCAGTGCCATATTTAGAATGGTCAGAGACGCGTTCCAGCTGCCTGCAAAGATCCACCAATCGGTCGATCCCTGAAGGATGAACAACAGCGCAACGGCGCCAAACAGAAGCGGAGTACGAATGGACTGGCTCATACCGATTGCCCCTTGAAAAGACCCGTGGGTTTGAACAGCAGCACGACGATCAGGATCACGAAACTGACTGCGAATTTATAGTCGGTGGACATCAGCTGCACGAGGCCCGTTGGCTCAAGACTTTCAGGCAGCAAATAGACTGCAACTTTCTTCCAGGCGTAGGTAATTGTGACTTCAGAGAATGCAATGACGAAGCCGCCTGCGATGGCCCCCAGCGGGTTGCCCAGACCGCCGACGATAGCGGCAGCGAAGATGGGCAGCAAAAGCTGGAAATAGGTGAAAGGTTTGAAGGTCTTGTCCAGTCCGTACAGCGTGCCTGCGATGGTGATCAGCGCAGCGACGATGATCCATGTGATCATCACAACGCGTTCAGGGTTGATACCAGACAGAAGCGCCAGATCCTCGTTGTCTGAAAACGCGCGCATGGATTTACCTGTGCGGGTCCGGTTGAGGAACCAGAACAACACAGCAACCACGATGATCGCGGTTACGATGGTGATGCCCTGTGACGTTTTGAAAGCCAGTCCTTCGCTCAGGCCGGTGGCATTCTTAAAGTCGCGGGCCTTGATGATGAAGCGTTCTCCATCGGCAAAGCGCTGATCCCCCGGTCCAATGATGAAACGGACGACACCGTTCATGATGAACATCACCCCCATCGAGGCCATGACGAACACAATTGGTTTCGCTTTTACACGGCGATAAAAACGATAGACGGTACGGTCTGTCAGAATCAACAACATCGCCGTGACGACAATGCCAAAGGGCAGGGCCAAAAGCGCGGTCGGCAGCGGGTGAATAGACAGACCCATTGACTGGAACCACCACGTAAACAGGATCGTCACCATCGCCCCGAAGGCCATTGTGTCGCCGTGCGCGAAGTTCGAGAACCGAAGGATCCCATAGATCAGCGTGACCCCCAACGCGCCAAGCGCCAACTGGCTGCCATAGGCCATCGCTGGGATCAGAACAAAATTAGAAAGCGCGACAAGCGCGTTCAGAAAGTCCATCAGAACTCTCCCTTACAGGTGCCCAAATAAGTGATTGCCGCCGGGCCTTCATTAGCATGAGCCGTGAAGCGGGCAGTGTCACCATTTCGGGACAAAAGATATTCAGCGCCGTCGCCTGTGGCGAAGAGCGTGGTCAGGTTGCCTGCCTGTTTGGCGGCAACGATGGTTAGATCGCCGAAATCGGTGATCAGGCGTTCGCCTGTCAAATCGGCTATCACAGAAAACGACGTGTCCTGACAGGCCTCGGCCTCGTAACACTCGGTTGTGAAGCTGCAATCCTGCGCATAGGCGGGAAGGGGGCTAAGGACCAATGCGAGGACAAAGGCGAATTTGGGAGAAGCGTTCAGAAAGATCATTGCTCTTTCACCTCACATTTTCCTATCTCGACGACGACATGAAACCCATCTTGAAACTCAGATTGGTTCACCCTGATCCCAGTCCCATCTTTGTAGATGGTCGTGAAACTCCCGCTAGAAGGCCCTCCGATGGATGGATTGATGAAATGTCTCGTGCCGTCACTACTGTGAATCTCAAAAGTGGAAGTAGAGTTTCTCTCAATCAATTCAGGCGTCGAGGTTGAGGCAAACACCCGAACATTATTCCTTTCTTTAGGTATTGCAGTGTCGTCGGTAATAAACTTGTCGAAATCACAAATGATTTCAAATACCATTTCGGGTTCTGTTGGAACAGTTTCTGCCTTGATCGGTGAGGCAAGTGCAACGAATGCCGCCAGCCCAAGAAGAGTACATTGTGGTCGAATGTAAGCCGCGCTGCGCATCCCTCACCCCCCCAAGAACGACTGGCGGACTTCGGGGTCGGCGAGAAGCTCTTTACCCGAACCGGTATGCGCATTGCGACCCTGCACAAGGACATAGCCTTTGTCAGCAATCTCAAGCGCTTGGCGTGCGTTTTGTTCGACCATCAGGATCGAGATGCCCGTACGGGCGACTTCGATAATCCGGTCGAAAAGCTCGTCCATCACGATGGGGCTGACGCCTGCAGTGGGCTCGTCCAGCATCAAAACCGTCGGTTTGGTCATCAGCGCGCGGCCCACGGCCACCTGTTGACGCTGCCCACCAGACAGCTCTCCGGCGGGTTGGTTGCGCTTTTCACGCAGGATCGGGAACAGCTCATAGACCTGCTCGATCGTTTCGTGGATGTCGTCGGTGCGGATGAAGCCGCCCATTTCCAGGTTCTCTTCCACAGTCATCGAGGTGAAGATGTTGTGGGTCTGCGGCACAAAGCCCATGCCCTTGCGTACCCGGGCCTGAGGCGACAGCTTGGTGATGTCTTCGCCATCCAACCGCACCGCGCCTGATCGCACGTTCAGCATACCAAACACGGCCTTCATGCCAGTGGATTTGCCTGCGCCATTCGGGCCGACGATCACGGCGATCTCGCCTTTATCGACAGCGATGGTGCAGTCATGCAGAATGTCCGGGCCCTTGCCATAGCCGCCGGTCATGCTGTCTCCGATGAGGAAGGGTTCGCTCATTACGCGTCCTCTTTCTTATTCTTCAAACCGGTGCCCAGATAGGCTTCGATTACCTGTTCGTTGGCTTTGATCTCGGCCAGAGTGCCTTCTGCCAGCACTTTACCTTCGGCCATACAGATCACCGGATCACAGATTTTCTCGATGAAATCCATGTCGTGTTCGATGACGACGAAGGTGTATCCGCGCTCTTCATTCAGACGCTTGATCGCATCGGCGATGGTATAAAGCAGCGTGCGGTTTACGCCTGCGCCCACTTCATCCAGAAAGACGATCTTGGCGTCGACCATCATGGTGCGGCCCAGCTCAAGAAGCTTCTTCTGTCCGCCTGAAATCTCACCTGCGCGCAGGTTTGCGATGTGCGAGATCGTCAGGAACTCCAGCACTTCATCTGCCTTGGCTTTCAGCGCGCGTTCTTCATCGGCAATGCGTTTGCGGCCGAACCACGTATCCCACAGGCGTTCGCCGGATTGGCCGCCGGGCACCATCATCAGGTTCTCGCGGCAGGTCATCGATCCGAACTCATGCGCGATCTGGAAAGTGCGCAGAAGGCCTTTGTGGAACAGCTCGTGTGGGGGCAGGCCGGTGATGTCTTCGCCTGCCATGGTGATCCGACCCGAGGTCGGCTTCAACACGCCCGCGATGACGTTGAACAGCGTTGTTTTGCCGGCGCCGTTGGGGCCAATCAGGCCGGTAATGGACTGATCCTGGATGGTCAGGGTTGCCCCATCGACGGCGCGAAAGCCGCCAAAATGCTTGTGGACATCCTCGATGACGATCATGTGAATTCTCCTGCCACTTTAAGTATATGGCGTAACTTACGGAAACAGCCCGGAAAACTCCGGGCTGTTTCGTTGATTTTCAGGTCGGTTTAGTGGAAGCCAACTTCGGTGAATGCGCCGCCTTCGATGACGACTTCACGATAGCTGCCGCCGCTTTCGCCGGGTCCAACCAGTTCAACGTCCGATCCGCCGACATAGTCGATGTCACCGCCGTTCGACAGGATTTCCAGCGCTTTGGCCAGTTCACCCGGTCCAATCGGTTCGCCGGGAGCGTTTGCCACTTCGGTGATGGCAGCCGAAACAGCTGCACCATCGGTGGAGCCTGCTTTGTGCATGCCCAGAAGCAGAATAGCAGCCGAGTCGTAAGCTTCTTTGGCGTAGACCGACTTGCCGTCGATGCCAGCCGCCGTCAGCGTCTCTTCCAGCTTCATCGCGCCGTCGTTCTGCGATGCAGGGTGCTGGCCGAAGCTGCCGTCCAGATCTGCGCCGAATTTGTCGGTCAGAGCGTCGGTTACCATGCCGTCGGGCAGAACGAAGGTTTCAAATGCGCCGCTGTCCAGAGCACCCTGGATTACGCCTGCACCACCTTGGTCTGCGTAACCAGCCACGACCAGTGCGTCGCCACCAGCCGATGCCAGCGCGCCGACTTCAGCCGAGTAGTCGGCTTTGCCGTCTTCGTGAGCTGCATTGATGGTGACCGAACCGCCAGCAGCTTCGAAAGCCGCGGCGAAGCTGTCAGCCAGACCTTTACCATAGTCGTTGTTGGTATAGGTCACAGCAACAGACTTGATGCCTTTGCCCATGATGATGTCAGCCATCAGCTCGCCCTGGCGGGCGTCCGAGGGGGCCAGACGGAAGAACAGGCCGTTGTCTTCCAGTGTCGACAGGGCAGGCGAGGTCGCCGAAGGCGATACCTGTGCGATACCGTTCGGCATCGACACACCTGTCAGAACGGCACCAGTTGCGCCCGAGCACATCGCACCAACGATACCGGCAACGCCGTCACCGGTAACCAGACGTTCTGCAGCTGCGGTTGCAGCAGCCGAGTCTACACAGGTCGAATCGCCACGGATTGCCATGACTTCTTTTCCACCCATGAACTTGCCGCTTGCGCTGATTTCAGCAATGGCGGCTTCAGCACCACCGGCGATCGGCGGAGCAAGGCTTTCCAGCGGGCCGGTGAAGCCCAGCAGAACGCCGATTTTGACTGCGTGGTCGTCGGCGAATGCCGCGCCACAGGTCAGTGCGGTGGCCGCAGTGGCCAGCAAGAGTTTTTTCATATTTGTTCTCCCAATTGGAAAATTCCGGTCTCGACCCTAGGCGCGGATATCGGAAAAGAAAAGGCCGAAGCAGAGGATTTGCTCAAAAAACCGCCGAGGGTTTCGGGCCGTCAGGATCCGGTCGCAACAAGGTGTAATAGTCGCTGTCGCACCATTCTCCATTGATCTGGATGGTCGCGCGCGCGGAATGCGTCAGCTTGAAACCCAAATGCGCCAACAGCCGGGCCGAAGCCGTGTTTCTGGGATCAATATCGGCTGTGATCTCGGCCACATGCGGATGGCGGAGCCACGTTGCATGAACAATCGCCCCCAAGGCCTCACGGGCCAACCCATGTCCCCAATGATCTGGATGAAGGATGTATCCCAGCTCGGCCAGACGCCACAGGCCGGCCTTTCCGATCACTGCGCCGTCGCGTTCGAGTGTGAACTCCAATCCAGTTTCACCATAAGACCAAAGCATCCCATCCAAGGTTTTCTGAGTCGTTTCGAGCGTCTCATGTGCCGGATGGCTCCAGTACTGCATTGCCTCGGTGTTTGAGAATATGTGATGCAGCGCCGACAGGTCTTCAGGCTGTGGAGGTCGCAGAACAAGGCGTTCGGTGCGCAAAATCACGCAGGTTTAGCCCCTCGGCTGCCGCGCTCACGGTAAGGCGTGGTGTCATAATGCGACCGGTAGCATTTCGAGAAATGCGAGGGGCTGGAAAAGCCGCAAGACAAAGCCACGTTGATCACGCTCATATCGGTCTGCATCAGAAGGTTTCGCGCTTTCTGCAGGCGCAATTCCATATAGTACCGTTTTGGGGATCGGTTCAGATATCGGCGGAAGAGGCGCTCAAGTTGACGGGTGGACATACCCACTTCGCTGGCCAGAACCGATGGCGAGATCGGCTCTTCGATGTTGGTTTCCATCTTGCGGATCACATCGCTGAGCTTTGGATGCCGTACACCAATGCGGGTTGGAACGGACAGGCGCTGGCTGTCGCTTTCGGTGCGGATCGTCGTATAGATCTGCTGATCTGCTACAACATTGGCGACGTCCTCGCCCTGATCTTCGGCGATGATCTTCAAGATCAGGTCAATCGCGGCAGTACCACCAGCAGCGGTCATGATCTTACCATCCACGACAAAAACGCGCTTGGTCAGCTCGACCTCATCGAATTCCTCGGAAAAACTGTCGTGGTTTTCCCAGTGAATGGTTGCGCGCTTGTCGTTCAAAAGTCCGGCTTTGGCCAGAATATGAGCCGCCGTACACAAGCCTGCGATACGCACACCACGCCGGGTCTCGCGCCGTAACCAGTTCAGAAGTTTGGTGCTGCATTTGCTTTGCACATCAACACCTGACACCAGAACCAAGGTGTCATCACGGCGCAGTTCTTCCAGCGGGCGATCAGCCAGAAAGCTTGGACCGGCAGATGACGCAACCTCACCACCGTCTTCAGACAGGATCACCCAATCATAAAGCTTCTTTCCGCTGGCACGGTTTGCAATCCGCAACGCATCAACAGCGCCTGCGAAGCTTAGAAGGGTAAACCCGTCAACCAGAACGAAAACAAACCGGCGCGGGGCCTGTTCATTCATCTCTGACAGTTTGGTCATCCGACTCACCCTTTTCTTCACGGGTTCAATAAAGGTAGCGATGAATTCAGCAGGTTTAGTCGCCCGCAGCAAGTCGCTTTTTCACCAAACATAGCGCACCTACACTTATGCGACAAACGATGGAAATTTTCCGTCATTTTTCTGTTTCACAACATTGTTTGCACGTTAGCGCCGGACAGGATAGAAGGGGCGTCGCCTATCTAGGGGGCAAAGACTGATAGTTTACGGAGAAAACCATGACGGAGTGGGACAAGTCGACCTGGCGCAACAAGCCACGGGTACAGATGCCAGACTATACAAATCCGGCCGCACTGGCCGAGGTCGAGGCGC
Organism: Aliiroseovarius sp. S253; assembly: GCF_049800855.1. Lineage (NCBI taxonomy): Bacteria > Pseudomonadati > Pseudomonadota > Alphaproteobacteria > Rhodobacterales > Paracoccaceae > Aliiroseovarius > Aliiroseovarius sp. S253. Next base: position 1,254,976 of record NZ_JBNAFW010000001.1, read on the forward strand.
AGCTTGCAAAGTATCCGCCGTTGGTTTTTGCGGGCGAGGCTATGCGCCTACGCGAAGAACTGGGTCGCGCGTCGCGTGGTGAAGCCTTCCTGTTGCAGGGTGGCGATTGCGCTGAAAGCTTTGCTGATTTCTCGGCAGATGGCATTCGTGACACCTTCAAGGTGATGCTGCAGATGGCGATGGTGCTGACCTTTGGCGCCAAAGTGCCTGTGATCAAGGTCGGCCGTATGGCTGGTCAATTCGCTAAGCCGCGCTCGGCCCCGACCGAGACTGTGGATGGCGTCGAGCTGCCCAGCTACCGTGGTGACATCATCAACGAACTGGATTTCACATCGGGCGCCCGGATCCCAGATCCGCAGAAAATGTTGCAAGCCTATACGCAATCGGCAGCTACACTGAACCTTCTGCGCGCATTTTCGACAGGTGGTCTGGCCGATGTGCATCAGGTGCACAAATGGACGCTGGACTTCACCGCGTCGGGCGAGGCCGAGAAGTACCGCGCGATGGCTGAACGCATTCAGGACAGCCTCGATTTCATGCAATCGGCTGGTGTAACCGCCGACCGTATGCACACATTGCAGACGGTGGATTTCTACACCTCGCATGAAAGCCTGTTGCTGGAGTACGAAGAAGCGTTGACCCGTCTGGACGCCACCACTGGCAAAACTGTGGCCGGCTCCGGCCATATGCTGTGGATCGGTGACCGTACTCGTCAGCCCGACGGGGCGCATGTTGAATTCCTGCGTGGCGTGATCAATCCGATTGGTTTGAAATGTGGTCCGACCACCACGGCCGAGGATCTGAAGGTTCTGCTTGAGAAGCTGAACCCCGAGAACGAAGCAGGCCGTTTGACCCTGATCGCACGCTTTGGTGCTGGCAACGTCGCCGAACATCTGCCGCGTCTGATCAAGACCGTGCAGGAAGAAGGCGCCAATGTGGTTTGGTCCTGTGACCCGATGCACGGCAACACCATCAAGTCGGCCTCGGGCTATAAAACTCGCCCGTTCGATAGCGTGCTGAGAGAAGTGCAAGAGTTCTTCGCCGTCCATAAGGCAGAAGGCTCGGTTCCTGGCGGTGTCCATTTCGAGATGACCGGTTCGGACGTGACCGAATGCACCGGCGGCGTTCGTGCCGTGACCGACGAGGATCTGTCGGACCGCTATCACACCGCTTGTGACCCGCGCCTGAATGCCAGCCAATCGCTGGAACTGGCCTTCTTGGTTGCAGAGGAGCTGTCGGCGCGCCGGAATGGGGATGCACTGGCCGCCAAGGCAAGCTGAACCAGATCAGAGATACAAATTGAAAACGCCCCGGAAAACTACCGGGGCGTTTTTTTGTCTGCCAAGCAGAACGTCCTAACTGCTTGGGGGACACGATAAGTTAGTCCGACGTCACCAGCTTCAAATGCGCCGATTTGGCTTTTGCTCCGCTGTCATGAAAAGGGGGCTTTCCGGGCATTTCAAAATGGCGTTGCGCTTCCGCAAACTCTCGGAACAGGTCAGTGCCATTAGGGTTCTTGTCTCGATAGACATGGCCTTTACGCCCAACAGAGCCGGTCCCAATGCGGGTATCAAGCGGGCGCGGAGTTCGTTTCGGTTCATCTTGACCGTCCTGATACGCGACCAGCGTCTGCGCCACATCATTGTCTACGACAATGGGCGTAATCTCGACAGACTGGATCGAGAACCTGTTCGGTGCGCGCTTCAGTGTTCCGTCGACCTGCAATGCGCCTAGAACACGTGTGATTTGGCCCGTGCTATCTCGCAACGGTAACATCACCAATTGCGCTTCGTGTTGTTTGCGGAACGTGCTGGGTTCCGTGATCAAAGACATCGTAACCTGCGACGGCGTATCGAATAACGCCTCAATCGCACGGTGAAGCTCTTTGCGTGCGTCCGGCAGGAAAAAGGCCGAGATCGGCATGCCCCGAACTTCCATGCCCAGAATGTCATTCAGGTGCTGGCCAGCCAGTCGGAACCGGGCCAGTCCCGGTGCAATCTTTTCAAGGATGAATGCCTCATGCAGCGCACCAGCGATGCCGCGTGGATCAACATCTTTCCGGGTTGGGCATATGCGACCATTACGCAGGCCCTCCCAATAAGCTTCGACTTGTGCGATGGAGGGATAAGATTTGGTCTGTCGGGCTGACAGCAGAGAGACAACATTCCCGTCACGCAAATACTCGATTCTCATCAATTTGTTCCCGACAATCTGGCCCCGGATTGGATCTGTCTGATCCTTGTTCATTCGGTGACCGTTTGTTAACGAATAGGTAGCTTATGCTTTCTGATCTCTTAATATGTCATAATTCTGTTCGAATTTGGCGTAAAATCTTATCAAATGGTTAACCACTCATGATTTACTCGATGACAGGATACGCCAGTGCCACTGGCGAACTGAACGGATTTACCTGGATTTGGGATATGCGATCGGTCAATGCGCGGGGGCTGGATATCCGCCTTCGACTGCCTGATGGTCTGGACGGCGTCGAGGAAACTCTCCGCAACGCATTGAAGAAAAAGATCGCGCGCGGGAACGTTTCGGTGACACTTCGAGTCTCGCATCCAGATGACGACGGACAGTACGCGGTGAACCCTGAAAGGCTGGGGCAGGCGGTTTCTCACCTATTGTCGATTGCGTCCGAAGCCGAAATGCGGGGATTGGCAGTTGCGCCGGTTTCAGCCGCAGATATCGCACAGTTGCGTGGCGTCATCGAAATGCGTGCCGCAGATGCCGACAGTCGCGCCCCGTTGATTGAAGCGTTGAAAGAGCAGATCCCCGCGCTGATCGATGCGTTCATCGCCTCTCGGCTGGAAGAAGGGCAGGCTTTGTCCGGTGTGATGTCAGGGCAGGTGGATCAGGTGGAAACCCTTGTCGGGCAAGCAGAGGCGCTGCTGGATGATCGCAGCCAAGCGCAAGCGGAGGGGCTACGCACGGCTTTGGCCCGCATTATGGATGCGACAGAAGGGGCTGATCCTGACCGGGTGTCGCAAGAGCTCGCCCTGATCGCCGTCAAAACCGATGTGCGCGAGGAATTGGATCGTTTGCGTGCCCATGTCGCGGTCGCCCGATCCCATCTGAGCGCCGGGGACCCCGCGGGCCGTAAGCTCGACTTCCTGATGCAAGAGTTCAACCGCGAGGCCAACACCTTGTGTTCCAAAGCACAATTTAACGAACTGACCCGTGTAGGGCTTGACCTGAAGCATGTGATTGATCAGATGCGCGAACAAGTTCAGAACGTGGAGTGACCCCATGAGCGCCGCAGAAAACACCCAAGAAAATCGTCGCGGTCTTCTTATCATCCTGTCTTCGCCTTCGGGCGCAGGGAAATCGACGCTGGCGAAGCGGCTGATGGAATGGGACCCGACGCTCAGCTTCTCGGTCTCGGCCACGACCCGCGCGCCGCGCGAGGGCGAAGTGGACGGCAAGGACTACCATTTCGTCGAAGAACACAAATTCAAAGACATGGTGATCAAAGGCGAGATGCTGGAACATGCCCACGTCTTCGGCAACTTCTATGGATCGCCGGCCGAACCGGTGCGCCGCGCGATTGAAAGCGGTAAGGACGTGCTGTTTGACGTGGACTGGCAGGGCGAGGTTCAGATCCGCAATTCATCCATGGCGTCGCATTCGTTGTCGATCTTCATCCTGCCGCCCTCGATCACCGAACTGCGCGCCCGTCTGGTCGGTCGCGGACAGGACAGCGACGAGGTGATCCAGAAGCGAATGCAGAAAAGCTGGGACGAGATCAGCCACTGGGGCAGCTATGACTATGTGCTGGTGAACGATGATCTGGAGGCGACGGCGCAAAGGCTGATCACCATCGTCGAGGCCACCCGCCAGCGCCGCAATCAGCAGCCGAGCCTTCTGGATCATGTGCGCAAGCTGCAAGCTGAATTCGAGGAGGGAGACGCATGATCTATGAACTGGACGGGATTGCGCCCGAGATTGCCGAGGATGTGTTTGTCGCCGCCGACGCCAATGTCATCGGACGGGTGAAGATCGGGGCCAAAGCCTCGGTCTGGTTTGGGGCGACCATTCGCGGAGACAACGAACAGATCACCATCGGCGCGGGCACGAATGTGCAGGAAAATAGCGTCTTTCACACCGATCTTGGCTTTCCGCTGACCATCGGGGCGAATGTAACCGTGGGACACAAGGTGCTGCTGCATGGCTGCACCATTGGGGACAACACGCTGATCGGCATGAACGCGACTGTGATGAACGGCGCGGTGATCGGCAAAAACTGCCTGATAGGGGCAGGGGCCTTGGTGACCGAGGGCAAGGTGATCCCCGACGGATCGATGGTTCTGGGTGCGCCGGGCAAAGTGGTGCGCGAGCTGGACGCGGCGGCGATCAAGGGGATCGAGGCGTCTGCGGTGCATTATCAGCAGAACGCGGCGCGGTTTTTGACGGGGTTGAAACCCGTAGACGAGGGTTTCTGCTGACATGGGTTATCCGGTGAAGCGCATCGTTGTCACCGGAGCCAATGGAAGTGGAAAAACATATCTTGCCCGCTGCTTGTCAAACTTGATGCCAGCAGCTCGGCTTGTTTCATTTGATGCGATCAAGTTAACGGAAAACTGGAAGCAAAAATCCAAAGTCGATATCTATGGCGCTCTTGAGGCTACTGTGACCGAAGATTGCTGGATTCTCGAAGGTGGGCCGTCCCTGTTGGAGAAAGCCCTTGATCGGGCAGATTTGGTTGTCTGGCTTGATCCGCCATTCTGGCGACGTGCTATGCGGCTATTGATCAGACCATGGAAGTATCTCGGCCAAACCCGCCCAGAACTGCCGGACGGAAACATCGATTGGCCAATTCAACAGTATCGCTTTGCAGTTCAAAGTCTGAGGCGATCTAATGCATTTCATAAGAAGATTGCGGCGGAGCTAGGCGGCTTTCCATCCGAGAAAATCATAGTGTGTAGGTATGCCAGTGATCTCGAAAGAGTTATGAACCGGGTTGGTGGTTCCAATTAAAAAGGGCCACCCAATCGGGCGGCCCTTCGTCATTCTATCGTGGGTCGGTTACGCGATAGATTCTTTGGCCTCTTTCAGCCACGCCAGAACGGTCTCGGGCGCGCTTTCGCCGTAAGGGTCTTCGCCGTGGTTGTCGCAGCGACCGGGCTCTTCGAACCATGCTTCGATAACACCATCGTTGATGACGGCGGCATAGCGCCACGAGCCCGGGCAGATTGCCGCCCAAATAGCATCTAGTTCTTATTTCTGCCTGTTTTGTCTCGTAAGGAGTATTATTGAACCTATTAACGCCTCCTTTTTCTCATCTGAAGGAGGCTTCCAGTGTAAACGAGGAGTTATCTCATGATCCCTTCGGGCAAAACCAAAACGCTTCTTCTGATTGCCGGTATTGCTTTTGCAACCAGCACATCGGCTGTGTCCGCAGCCGAGTTCAGCGATATTGATAGCAATGGCGATGACGTCCTGTCGCTTGAGGAATTTCAAGGGTATTTTGGAGATAAGATCGGAAAGGCCGCTTTTACCAAATATAACACCGATAAATGTGAAAGCGATTCAGACTGCGTCGAGGGTGTGACGGCTGACGAGATCCAAAACAAATCCAGCGAGCAAGGCAGGAAAAATTCTTCGGCGGGGATGAAGCGCGCCTACGAAAACCAGCAACAGGCTAAGGAAATTGCCGCCGCTGGCAGGGAAAAAGCAGAGAACAACCGCGGTGGCGGCAACGGAAAAGGTAGAAAATAACTCGACCATTCCGCGACGGCCTATGCGCCGTCTGCCTTCTGAATACGTTACGATTGACGGGCTTGGAGTGATCTGGGCCCGTTTTTTCCTGTGCCCACAGTGTGGATGACAATGATCTAGAAGACTTTAGACGGGCATCTCAAATAGAATTGGGCCGCTGCAAACAGCGGCCCACAATGCAGTCTGGATTTTGATTTAAGCGACAGCTTCTTTGGCCTCTTTCAGCCAAGCCAGAACGGTTTCCGGTGCGCTTTCGCCGTAAGGGTCTTCGCCGTGGTTGTCGCAGCGGCCGGGCTCTTCGAACCAAGCTTCTACAACACCGTCGTTGATGACAGCGGCATAGCGCCACGAGCGAGCACCGAAGCCCAGGTTGTCTTTTTGAACCAGCATGCCCATCAGGCGGGTGAACTCGCCCGAGCCATCGGGGATGACTTTGACGTTTTCCAGTTCTTGGTTGCGGGCCCATGCGTTCATGACGAAGCTGTCATTCACGGACATGCAGTAGATCTCGTCGATGCCTTCAGCGGCAAAGTCGGCGGCTCCGTTTTCGTACCCGGGCAGCTGATAGGTCGAGCAGGTCGGGGTGAACGCGCCGGGCAGCGAGAACAGAACAACGCGCTTTCCTTTGAAGTAATCGTCCGAGGTCATGTCCTGCCAGCGGAACGGGTTGGGGCCTTCGATGCTGTCATCACGGACGCGGGTGCGGAAGGTGATGTTGGGGACGTTAACGCCTGCTTTCATTGGGAAAATCCTTTGTTGTCGAACCGCGTGGCCGGGAATCGCTGCGCGTGTTGAGGAAAGGATTAGAACGATTCCAAATGCCACTCAACGGGGTTTTTCTGCAGCGCGTCAATTTGGTCGCTCCCTGCTTTCGGCTATGCGCGGACTGCATATCAGAAAAGCAGGGTTTCAAGGTGACTTGGGGGCATGGGGCGCTTATATAGGTCAGAACCACTTGGCCCGGAGGAAAGCCATGCGTGATCTGAAAATCCCTGAAAGCCGCCACCCTGAAAAGGCGCATCGCAAGGATAACGCTCAGCCTAAGAAACCCAGCTGGATTCGTGTGAAAGCACCCGGCGGTAAGGGCTATGCCGAGACGCATAAGATCATGCGCGAGAACAATCTGGTCACCGTCTGCGAAGAGGCAGGCTGCCCCAACGCTGGCGAATGCTGGAGCCAAGGCCACGCCACCATGATGATCATGGGCGAGATCTGTACCCGCGGCTGCACCTTCTGCAACGTGGCCACCGGCAAGCCGGATGATCTGGACGCGTTCGAACCGGGCCGCGTGGCGCATGCGGTCAAGAAGCTTGGCCTGAACCACGTTGTGATCACTTCTGTGGACCGTGACGACCTAAAAGATGGCGGGGCAGAGCATTTCGCCCAGACGATCCGTGCCGTTCGTCACCAGTCACCTGACACGACAATCGAGATCCTGACGCCTGACTTCCTGAAATGCGAAGACAGCGTGCTGGAGACCGTCGTTGAGGCGCGTCCTGACGTGTTCAACCACAACCTCGAGACGGTTCCTGGCTTGTACCCAGAGGTCCGCCCCGGTGCGCGGTATTTCCATTCGCTTCGCCTGCTCCAGCGCGTGAAAGAGCTGGATCCATCCATGTTCACAAAATCCGGCATCATGGTCGGATTGGGCGAGGATCGTCAGTCCGTCATGCAGATCATGGACGACATGCGCGCGGCAGACATCGATTTCCTGACCATCGGGCAGTACCTACAGCCCACGCCGAAACACCATGCGGTGGAACGGTTTGTGCATCCTGATGAGTTCAAGGATTACGAAACGGCTGCCTATGGCAAAGGCTTTTTGATGGTCTCGGCCACGCCTCTGACGCGGTCTTCCTATCACGCCGGCGATGACTTCGCGCAACTGCGTAAGGCGCGTGAGGAAAGCCTTGCAAAAGCCTGATAAGGTTAAAGTTTCGGCCTTCTGACGCGCTCGATCTGCATCCATTCGGGCGCGCCTATGAAGTACTCATACGCGAACAGCGCCAGACAGATGGCAATCACGATCAGGCCAAATACCACGCGTTTGGCCGAGGGCGGATTGCGCGCCCATTGTGACATGCGCATCAGCCACCGCAGGTTCATGGATCAGCTCTCGCTGTCTTGGGTGTCAAGAAACCGTACCTTGCCGATATGGGGCAGGTTGCGGTTGCGCTGCGCATAGTCGATGCCATAGCCCACAACGAACTCATCCGGGATCTCGAACCCGGTCCAGTCGGCTTTCACATCAACTTCGCGCCTTGACGGTTTGTCCAACAAGGCGATCGTGCGCAGCTTGCGTGGGCCTTTGGCGTGCAACATGTTGATCACATGTTTCAGGGTAAAACCGGTGTCCACGATGTCTTCGACGACCAGAACATCGCGTCCCGCAATCTCACCGCGTAAGTCCTTGAGAATACGGACTTCCCGGCTGCTTTCCGTCGAATTTCCATAAGACGATGCTTCCAGAAAATCGACTTCGACAGGAAGATCGAGCTCGCGCACGACATCTGCGATAAAGACGAACGAACCCCTAAGTAACCCGACAACAACCAGTTTGTCGGTACCGTCAAATTCGTCGTGAATTTCTTTTGACAGCTCTTCCACCCGCGCGGCGATTTGCTTGGCAGAAATGAGCGTATCAATGACATATGGTCGCTGAACCATGGCTTCCCCCTTGATTCTCGTCTGCATTCCTAAGACATGTGCGTCTGACTGAGAAGGAAAAAGCCTACCATGCCCACTCATGGCGAAAAACGCGTGATGCCGTATACGGCCGTCCAGATGTACGATCTGGTGGCAGACGTTGGTCGTTATCCTGAGTTTCTTCCGTGGAATTCGGCCGCACGGGTGCGTCGGGTGACGCCCTTGGACGATGGGCGGCAGCTGATGGAGGCTGATCTTGTGATCAGTTTCAAAGTCTTCCGTGAGCGCTTTACAAGCCGCGTAACTTTGGATCAGGCAGGGCATCGGATCGACACAGAATATCTAGACGGTCCGTTCAAGTATTTGAAATCCTACTGGATCTTCAGTGACCACCCACAAGGCTGCGAAGTCGAATTCTTCGTAGATTTTGAGTTCAAAAGCCCGATGCTGCAGAAAGTCATCGGCCTTGTGTTTAACGAGGCGATGCACCGGATCGTGGCCGCGTTCGAGAAGCGCGCAGCCGTTCTTTACGGCAACTGATCAGCTAATCAGAAGCAGCGCGATTGCGATCAGGGCGGGCAGGGCTTGAACCTGAAAAATCTTCTTTGACGCGGTTGCGGCACCGAAGATGCCTGCAACGGCAACACACAGCAGGAAAAACAGCGCGACATTATGCGCCCATACCGGATCGGAGATCAGGCGCGACCAGATCAAGCCTGCTGCCAGAAAGCCGTTGTACAGCCCCTGATTGGCAGCCATCGCTTTTGTCGGGGCAAACAGATCGCGCGGAAAACTTCGGAACACTTTGGGACCTCGGCTTTCCCAGGCGAACATCTCGAACCAGAGGATGTAGAGGTGAAGCGCTGCGATCAGCAGGATCAGTACGGTCGTAAGCACACTCATGTTCTATTCCTTTTCCGCAAGAGGGTGGTGGGTGAAGACCAGCTCGCGAAGGCGTTCTTCCAACACATGCGTGTAGATCTCGGTCGTCGCCAGATCGGCGTGTCCCAACAGCGCTTGGATGGATCGCAAATCCGCGCCATGGGCCAATAGATGCGTCGCAAAGGCATGGCGCAGCCGGTGTGGAGTGACATCATTCGGAGCAACTCCGGCGACCACCGCAATGTCTTTGATTATGGCATAAAACCGATGTCGTGTTAGATGGCCAGATGCACTAGATGAAGGAAACAGGAAGGCCGAAGGCTTGATGCCCTTTTCGATCCGCGCGGTATCTTCTGCAGCGTCGCGGTGCTGCAGCCAATCGTAGAGAGCAGAGCGTGCTTCGGTCGACAAAGGCACCAGTCGGTCCTTGTCGCCCTTTCCTCGGATCAACAACAGCTGCGGGTCGCCTCGCGCGGCCGAGACGGGCAGGGATACAAGTTCACTGACCCGCATGCCCGTGGCATAGAGAAGCTCCATCAAACAGGTATTGCGCAATCGATCTGCATCCGTGCGTCCAACCTCGCGCGCGGCGCCCAAAAGCGCTTCTACCTGATCTTCTGACAGGGTTTTAGGCAGAGATTTCATCTGCCCCGGACCGCGGATTTTGAGGGCTGGGTTATCTTTGCGCCAGCCTTCTTCATACGAGAACCGGTAAAGCTGTTTGATCGACGATAACCTGCGCGCCCGTGTCGACGGGGCCAGTCCTTGCACGTCGCAGTCCACCAGATAGGCTTCTATGTCTGCTCGGTCCAGATCATCGAATGTCAGTTTCTTGCGCTCAATATACTCTGAGAACGCCTTCAGATCGCGCCCATACGCCAACCGGGTGTTGTCTGATGCCCCTAGTTCGGCGGCCTGTGCATCTAGAAAAGACGAAATCCAGCGCGCATGATCAGGGGTCATCCGCGCCTCTCGAGGATCAGAACCTCAAGTGCCGCTTGCCGGGCGACACGTTCCAGTCCGATCTGTCGGAAAAAGGCCAAGGCGTCCGCGATTTCGTCCAGATTTCCGTGGGTCCCGCTTTCATAAAGCGCGATGGCACGCAGTATGGCTTCACCCACACGATCACTATCCATTAGGGACTTTAAACGTACGGGAACTTCGCTTGCATTCAGGCCATCGACTACGGCACGCGAAGTCGCGTTATAGGCCGTTGCGTCGTCAGTATTTCCCAATGCAATTGCCGTCAGAAGGCGTTCTTTGCTGTTATATTGCGCAGGCCACGCGGCTGCAAACGCTTCGCTGCTGGATGACAGAAGACCAAGCGAAAGCGCCACATTGCGCGCGCTTGGGTCTTGGGGGATTTTTGACATCAGCCGCTCGCCAAACAAGTTCGCAAATGGCACCTCAAGCGCTGCATCTTCAATCTGGGGCCACAAAGTCATCAGCGACGCAGATAGGGCCGCTTCGTTCCCACTGTTAAGGCTTTGTTCCAATCGGCGCACGGTTTGCATCCGATCCCAAATCCCACCCGAGGCCGCTGGTCGACGTTCAGTGTAAAGTCCAAGCAGCTGGTTTGGTGTTGCAGACCCCACACGCGCAAGCCGCTCGCCCGCTTCGGCGCGGGCTTTCCAGCCAACATTGGCCCGTAGATCGGCCTGTGCGAAGGCTAAGGGCAGATTTCCGGTTGGGATGTGTTCGCCAATTGCTTCGAACATTCGATATGTCAGGGGCGTCAGGTCAGACGGGCGTTGCAACGGTGGCTCGCCTTCGAACAGTTCCGGATCCAGAAAACGCGCTAGAAGCGCGTCCTCGAAGTCGCTGATATAGCCCAGTGCCAACCCGGTCTCCAGCGTCAGCACCGCGGCCTCCCACTCACCCGAGCGGGCAAGACAGAACACGCGTGCTGGAAAGGTTGGGCTTAGGTCAGGCGAGTTTTTCAAGACGTTACAAAAGCGATCTTCGGATCCTAGCAAAAGTGCGGTGTCAAACCCGCGGCGAAACACGCGCGGGTTTGTGTTCCCCGCCCGGCTCAAAAGCGCCTCAGCCTGATCCAGCGCTCCAATCGCCAGCAGGCGGTCTACGCGTGCCATGAACAGCCGATCATCCCCGGTGCGCGCGCCTTTGGGTGGATTTAACTCGGTAAGCAAAAGCGTGTTCAGCAGATCTTGCATTGCCGGGTAAAGATAAAGCGGCATTCCGGAAATTCTGCGGGCTAGATCGTCGGGACGTGACTGTCCCCACAAATCAAGGGCAAAGCCGGTTGTCGAGCTGGACAAAAGTCCCACAGCATCCAGAACCGGCGTTTCAATAAGGCTCATCGTGACCTGAGCGACAGACGCTCCGGTCGCGGTCTCGGGTTCGTTGGGGTCGGGGGGCAGGACAGCGCTGTCGATAGATGGAGCTGGCAGGGCCACGCTGTCCGACAGCCATCCAATGGCCGACATGGGGGCGGTGCCTTGCGCGGTCTGTGCCTGCGCCGTTCCTACGGACAGGGCAAAAACCGCGCCTAAGGACGCGGCTTTGTGGAACCCGTTAACCGCCATTCAACGTCACAGTGGTGCTTTGCGGCGCGCTGGGGGGCGACATATCGCCCAAATAGGCATATCCCGACAGCCCAATCACGCCCAGAATTGCAAGAAAGAACAAAAGCTTGATCAAGCGGATCAGCATGGAGAGTCACCTATTTTTTCTGCCTCGGTCTTCGTTTTCTGATTTTATATATGGTATTTTCCCCAAGATCACGCCATTCAGGAAAGAAATCTGGTTTTGGGCAAGTGGGCGCCGCTTTGGCATTCAAGGTGAAAAAATCCATCGTCATGGTGGGCATGATGGGGGCGGGGAAAACCGCTGTCGGGCAGGCATTGGCCACCCGGCTGGATGTTCCGTTTCTGGACAGCGATGAAGAGATCGTGCGCGCCGCAAACATGACCATCTCTGAGATTTTCGAACGTGATGGCGAAGCGTTCTTTCGTGACCGCGAGACGGAAGTGATTGGACGTCTGTTGGACGGTCCCCGCGCGATCCTATCGACGGGTGGCGGCGCCTTCATGGCAGAACGTAATCGTACAATGATCGGCGAGCGTGGTGTGTCTCTCTTGTTGCGCGCCAATCTGGAGCTTTTGTGGAACCGGGTCAAACACAAGGACACGCGTCCTTTGTTGCGTACAACGGATCCCAAAAAGACGCTGACCGAAATCTACAACACGCGCGTGCCGGTCTATGAGCTGGCCGAACTGGCTGTCGACGCGCATCCTGACTATACCATTGCGCAGATGACCGACGCGGTGATCGAGGTTTTGAAAACCCGCCCTGATGTGCTCGAGGAGACCCCCGAATGACCACCGTTCACGTCCCCTTGGGGGATCGCGCCTATGACGTGCGCATCGCGCCGGGGTTGATTGCACGCGCTGGAGCGGAAATCGCCCCGTTGCTGCCGAGGCCGAAGGTTTGGATCGTGACGGAAGAAACCGTCGCAGGGTTGCATCTTGAGGCTCTAAAAGCAGGGCTTTCATCGGAAGGTATCGCGTCTGAAGCGCTAATCCTGCCACCCGGCGAGTCTACGAAAAGCTGGCCTTTCCTAATGCAAACTGTCGAATGGCTGCTGGAACAAAAAGTCGAGCGCAAAGACGTCGTATTGGCCTTTGGCGGCGGTGTGATTGGTGATTTGGTTGGCTTTGCCGCTGCGATCCTGCGTCGCGGTGTACGGTTTGTGCAACTGCCGACGTCACTGCTTGCTCAGGTGGACAGCTCGGTCGGGGGCAAAACCGGGATCAACGCGCCGCAAGGCAAGAACCTGATCGGCGCATTCCATCAACCATCTTTGGTTCTGGCCGATATCGACGTGCTGGGCACTCTGAAGCCACGCGATTTTCTAGCCGGATACGGAGAGGTCGTGAAGTATGGGGGACTCGGCGACGCGTCCTTCTTTGATTGGCTTGAGGTAAACGGCCCTGCGCTGGCTGCGGGTGATCTGGCGCTTCGCGAAGAGGCCGTCCGCTGGTCTGTCCAGATGAAGGCTGACATTGTGGTGCGTGACGAGACTGAGCAGGGCGACCGCGCTCTTTTGAACCTTGGCCACACGTTCTGTCATGCGTTGGAAGCCGCGACCGGCTATTCTGATCGCCTGTTGCATGGCGAAGGTGTTGCCATTGGCTGTGCATTGGCGTTTGAAACGTCGACGCGGTTGGGGCTGCTCAGTCAGGAAAGCCCCTCGCGTTTCCGCGAGCACCTGGCAGCGATGGGCATGAAGAAAGACATCCGCGACATTCCGGGTGATCTGCCCGATGCGGATGGGCTGATTGATCTTATGGCGCAGGACAAGAAGGTTGTGCAGGGTAAACTGCGCTTCATTCTCGCGCGCTCGATTGGTGACGCTTTCGTGGCGGATGATGTGGATATGGGCGTGGTCAAAGACGTACTGAACGAAGCTCTGGCGGAAGGGTAAGTCTTGCCGCCTGTTAACGGCGCGCGTTGGCGATCACCATCAACTCACCTACATTTTCGCGGGTGATATAACCCAGAAGGTGCCCCTCGCGGTCCAGAACCGCCACCGTCGAATCCGATCCCATGCGCTCAAGGATCATTTCGAGCCCATCGGTCAACGCCGCATTCGGTACAGTTTTCATCACGCCACCCACACGGGTGCCCGAGGCACCTTCGGCCATGGCGTGAAACAAGGCTTCGCGGGTTAAAAAACCTGCCAGATGACCCTCTTTATCAACCACTGGAAACTCATGTTGCGTGGTCCGGATCAGCGTCGTCGCGGCAAGTGCGATTGGGTCCTCGGGGTGTAACACCTCGTATTCGGTGATCATGGCATCGCGCGCCATTAGCTTGCGGGCCACATCGCGCATGGCGACGTCAGCACTTTCACCGCCTGCCGCAATAAAGATGAAGCCTGCGATCAGCACCAGCATCACATTGCCAGACATGAGGCCCGTCAACGCCATCAGAAACGCAACCATCTGACCTGCGCCAGCCGCGATGCGCGTGGCCCGAACCCGGTCGGTAAACAGCGACAGAACGGCACGCAGTACCCGTCCGCCATCCATCGGAAACGCCGGGATCAAATTGAACACGGCCAGGATCAGGTTCAGGGTTGCCAATTGGGCGGGCAGGGTGGACGGCGTAATGGTAGTCCCAGTAAGCTGGTCCGTTTCTGTGGGTGCGCCTAATAGCAGCGTAAGAACCAGCCAGATAACCACATTCACCGCGGGGCCAGCCAAGGCCACTAGAATTTCCTGTCCGGGCTTTTCGGGCATACGCTCCAGTCGCGCGAGCCCACCTATGGGTAAAAGTGTCACGTCAGGCGTGCGAATGCCAAAACGGCGCGCCATCAAGGCGTGCCCGAATTCATGTGCCACGACACACGCAAATAGCAGAAGAATGAAAACGGTGGTCCAGAGCGCCGCCTCTGGCCCATCTTCAGACCAGGTTGAAGCGCCAATAAAGGCCAGAAGCAGGAAAAACGTCACATGGACGCGAAGCTGCGAGCCAAAGAGGCGCCCGATAGGAAATGACCATGACATCGCGCGCCTCCTTTTTTGTCTGTTCGTTTTAGAACGGGATTTCGTCGTCGAAGCCGCCGCCAGCCGGGGCCGGGCCACCGCCACCTTGGTTGTCGCCGCCAAAGCCTCCGCCTTGGTTGCCACCACCGTAACCACCGCCGGCGCCGCCATAGCCACCGCCACCTTGACCGCCGCCGCCTTGGCCGCCGCTGCGACCATCCAGCATGGTCAACGTGCCGTTAAAGCCTTGTAGCACAACTTCGGTCGAATAGCGGTCATTACCAGACTGGTCTTGCCATTTGCGGGTCTGCAGCTGGCCTTCCACATAAACCTTCGAGCCCTTGCGAAGAAATTGCTCACACACGCGTACCAGACCTTCCGAGAAGACCGACACAGTGTGCCATTCGGTTTTCTCGCGGCGCTCGCCTGTGTTGCGATCTTTCCAGGTTTCCGAGGTTGCAATGCGCAGGTTGCACACTTTGCCACCATTCTGGAAGGTCCGTACCTCGGGATCTGCACCCAGATTACCAATAAGCATGACCTTGTTAAGCGAACCCGCCATCCTGCGTCCTTTCGATTCTAGATTGGGCCATATGGTTACACCATATGTGGGCGAGGGGAACGCGATTTCTACGCTCTTCTTGGGCCATTGCGCTTCATATTGCCTGATTGATCGCGCGGCTCTTCCCAGACAGCCAACTTGACCCTATATTGGCGTTGTATTCAATTTGGGGGCGGGACATTGCGCCATCGAGTATTCACAATCGCCGGGCTAAGCATTGTTGCAGCCCTTGCCGTCGAAGCACCGCGTAGCGTGGCCATGGCCGAAAGTCTGTTTGGCAGTTCGGGTGGGCGCAGCACGTTCAATTCGCAGTTGTCTGTTCTGGATTCGCGCGCGGCACAGCAATACTCGAACTCGATGCGGCTCAGGCCCAATACCCCCAAGACGCCAACCAGCTTTGGCATTCCGAGCTATACCGGAAACTACAAAGGTCAGTTCCTACCGGTCGCTCAAGCCGTAGCGCGTCAACATGGCATTCCTGAAGATCTGTTTCTGCGTCTTGTGCAGCAAGAAAGCGGTTGGAACCCACGGGCGAAAAGTCACGCAGGAGCGATTGGTCTTGCTCAGTTGATGCCCTTCACGGCCCGCAAACTGGGTGTGGATCCGTGGAACCCATCGCAAAATCTGGAAGGGGGCGCGCGGTACCTGCGTCAGCAGTATGACCGGTTCCAGTCTTGGCGCCTTGCCCTTGCTGCCTATAACGCCGGACCTGAAGCTGTGGCGAAATACAATGGTGTTCCGCCCTATAAGGAAACGCGCGGCTACGTGAAAGCCATTCTAGGAAGCTAGAACCCTCGACCCTCGGGACCGGAATAGGCGCGTTCGACTTTTGCGACACGCAGATGGTACCGCGCGTACCAGCGCGTTTGACCCAGCTTTTGTGCCATCAAGTGATCTAAATCTGCCTTCCACGCTGAGATAGCAGCTTCGTCGCGCCAATACGAAACGGTAATGCCGACACCAAACGGATCTCGCGTGCTTTCGACCCCGATATATCCGTCCTGCTTCTCGGCCAGTTCCACCATTTTATCCGCCATCTGTTCGTACCCTTGCACAGTCGATGTCAGCTGATTGGTGAAAATCACCGCATAATAGGGCGGATCGGGCAGGGGGGCGAAACGGGTTTCGTCAAAAGACATGGGCGCATCCTTTCAAAGATACGCCCATTCATAAATCAATCGAAGCGTTGCGTCAGCCCTGCGTCGTTAGACGTCTGACAGCTCTTTCTTGTGCAGCCATTCGGCATGCTTGGGCGCGCGTTTGGTCTCGGACCATTCGTTCAACATATCCCACTTCACTTCATCCATGCGCTTGAGCATGGCTTCTTCTTCGGGATCCGGGCAAGCCAGCTCGACGCGGTGGCCGTTGGGGTCGAAGAAATAGATCGAATGGAAGATAGAGTGGTCAGTCACGCCCAAAACATCGACACCGTTGGCCTCAAGATGCTCTTTGAATTCAACGAGTTCAGCGCGGTCTTTTACTTTGAATGCAATGTGTTGAACCCAGATCGGTGTATTCGGATCGCGGCCCATTTCAGGCTTGGTCGGCAGTTCGAAGAAGGCCAGAACGTTTTCATTCCCGGCATCCAGGAACACATGCATATAGGGATCAGGTTCGTGCGTGGACGGGACGTGGTTTTCGGCGATGGCCAGAATAAAGTCCATCTTCAGCATCTTACCGTACCATTCGACGGTCTCTTTCGCGTCCTTGCAGCGATATGCGACGTGGTGAATCTGTTCAATTTTCATAAGCGTCCTCCTTTTAACTGAGGATATACACAACATTCGTTTCATTTGCAACGAATGTTGTGAGAGGACAGCTTGGACAGGGCGGGGCGCCTATCCCCGTTTGCGGAACGCTGAAGGTGTTTGACCAGTTTGTTTCTGGAAAGACCGCGTAAAATAGGCCGCCGAAGCAAACCCAAGCGAAGCGGCGATATCCTTGATCGGAACGCGTGTTTCGGTCAACAGGCGGCGGGCTTCATAAGTTACACGGTCTTGCAGAATGGCCGAGGCCGGACGTCCGCAGGCGTTGTTGCACACCCGGCTGAGATGCGTGGGCGTTATGCCCAGATCGGCCGCATAATCCCGCACAGTTTTTGAACTGTGGAAGTCCTGCTCGACAAGAGCCGTGAAGGCGTTGACCAAGCGCTGCCCGGATTTGGGTTCGCGATCACTTTCGTCAATTGCCTCGATCTGGCGATCCAGCCAGACAGAAATCAGACCGGCATGGCACATCATCGCACGCGAGGCGCGCGACGTTCCTTTCTCCATCTCACGCTGCAGATCATCAACAAGATTGCTGAGCTCGATTTGACGATCCGCTTCCCGAAGGCGGAGGTGGATTGTGTCCTGAGGCAGCCCCAGCAGCTCTTCGCTGTCTTTGGGAAACACGATGATCGTTCCGGCGACCTGTGCGCTCATCTCAAACCCATGCATCGTGCCTGCGGGCAAATAGATGCAATTGTGCGGGCCATAGCCTGAAGTTACGCCGTTGACGGTGATGCGCCCTTGTCCGCGGGTGAACCACAGAAGAACCGGAGCGCCATACGACCGCATGGCTTCAGTACGCCAGCGCCCACCTGCACCTAGGCGTGCCAAAGGAAGTACGCGAAAGGGGGATTTTGGTTGATTTAGATCAGTCATAAGAAAACAATCGCAGCAGCTAGTAAAATTAATTTACCGCTCAATCGCTAGCTCACTCTGTTCGACCTGTCTCAGTTTTTTTGACACATTACAACTTTTCCACAGGTTCATCCACAAGATAAGTGGCTTGGCTGTGGGTAAGTTAGATCCGCCCGCAGAAAATCAAAAAATGGACTTCAGTGATCTGCTCCTAGGGGAATCACCTCCCAGTTCCGCATCCGTTTGCGAAACCATGTACGTTGACGTTTGGCGTATTGCTGGCTGGCGATGATGGCGGAGGCGCGTGCTTCGTCCAGTGTGATCTCGCCTTTGAGATGGGCAATAAGCTCGGGCGCGCCGATCGCTTTCGCGGACGGTGCCTTAGGATCCCATGTCACTAGGTTACGCTGCGCTTCCTCCAATGCGCCCTCTTGCAGCATGATATCAAAGCGTCGTTCGATCCGGTCGCGCAGCCAATCCCGTTCGGCCTCAAGATGGAATGCCCGCGCCGCTGGCAAGGGCAACAGGGGCGGGGGCGTGTCATCCTGCCAGCTGGCCAGACCGCGCCCTGTGGTGTGTTGAACTTCCCACGCGCGGGCGACGCGTGCTGGGTTCCGTATGTCGATCCGAGCCAGCGTATCTGGGTCTAGATCCGCAAGGAGGGCGGGAAGTCCGCCCTCTGCAAATCGCGCCTCGCCATCTTTCCGAATGCCGGGTGGAGTCAGAGGAATATCCGCCAGACCTTCTGTCAAAGCAGTAAGGTTCAACCCGGTGCCTCCCACAATGATCGGGCGCTTTGGGCCTTGCAGGATCGGTGCCACCTCGCGCAGCCAATGACCCACGGAATATTCCTGATCCCCCGGAATATGCCCGTAAAGGCGGTGTGGTGCGCGGGCTTCATCCTGGGCGGATGGGCGGGCGGTCACGACGCGCCAGTTCTCAAAAACCTGCAACGCATCTGCGTTCACAATCACTCCGCCCGAGGCTTCTGCGATGGCCAAAGCCAGCGCAGACTTTCCCGAAGCGGTTGCCCCGGCAATCAGCACGGGTTGATCGCTGCCAACCTGACGGGCCAGTTCGTGAATGCTATCCTGCGCGTTCGACACGTGAAGTCGTCCTTACTTTTTTCGGTCCGTAGGGCGGATCGCTCATTGAATATCTTGCCCTAATCGGTCAAATTGCCGGGCAACACAATCACGACAATCAGAGAGTGGCAACAGATGAGTGATCAGGCCCAGACCACGGCAGAGGGTGAAACCCCGGAGCCGACCTATAAACGTGTCATGCTGAAAATCTCGGGCGAAGCCCTGATGGGCGATCAAGGGTTCGGTTTGAACCCGCCCACAGTCGAACGCATCGCCCGCGAAGTTAAGACGGTGCACGACATGGGCGTCGAGATCTGCATGGTGATCGGCGGCGGCAACATTTTCCGCGGACTTCAGGGTTCGGCACAGGGGATGGAGCGCACGACAGCGGACTATATGGGAATGCTCGCCACGGTGATGAACGCGCTGGCAATGCAGTCCGCGCTGGAAGGGCTTGGCGTGTTTACCCGCGTGATCTCGGCCATTCCGATGGATCAGGTTTGCGAACCCTACATCCGCCGCCGTGCCGTGCGCCACCTTGAGAAAAAGCGCGTTTGCATCTTCGCAGCGGGCACCGGCAACCCCTATTTTACCACCGACACAGCCGCCACTCTGCGCGCCAACGAAATGGCCTGTGAGGCGATCTTCAAAGGCACCAAGGTGGATGGGGTCTATGATAAAGATCCGGTCAAGAATGACGACGCCGTGCGCTATGACACTGTGTCCTATGACGATGTGCTGGCCAAACGTCTGGGTGTCATGGATGCGTCGGCCATCGCGCTTGCCCGCGACAACAACCTGCCGATCATCGTCTTCTCGCTGGACGAACCTGGCGGTTTCCGGGGTATTTTGGACGGGCAGGGCACCTATACACGGGTTAGTGGCTAACAACTAAGTGAGGGCGGATTTTCGCCCAGACGCATATCTTTGCCACCGTCAGTGGAACCTGACCTATACAATCAGGGGGCGGTGGCGTTATACCGGGCGAAACACGCTCGGAAAATATAAGAGCTTGAAAGACGAAGGGAACGCCTTGCCATGGCTGACGAAGAGTTTGAACTGGATATCGATGATCTGGAACGCAGGATGGAAGGCGCGATTGGCGCTTTGAGAACCGAATTCGCGTCTCTGCGCACGGGCCGAGCTTCGGCATCGATGCTGGATCCGATCACGGTCGAGGCTTATGGCCAGCGTACGCCCTTGAATCAGGTTGGCACCGTGAACGTTCCCGAACCTCGCATGGTAACGGTGAATGTTTGGGACAAAGGCATGGTTCAGGCGGTTGAAAAGGCCATTCGTGAAAGCGGTCTAGGCATCAACCCGCAGCTTAACGGCACGATCATCATGCTGCCGATCCCCGAACTGAACGAAGAACGCCGTCGGGAACTGACCCGCGTGGCCGCACAATATGCCGAACACGCCCGTGTGGCTGTGCGCAATGTGCGCCAAGATGGCATGCAGCAGATCAAGAAGGGCAAGGACAGCATGTCCGAGGACGACGCGAAAATGTGGTCGGACGAAGTGCAGGAACTGACTGACAAATTCGTCAGCGTCGTGGACAAGGCCCTGGAAAACAAACAAGAAGAGATCATGCAGGTCTGACCCTGCATTTTCTATTGTTTTGTAGGTATTGGATTAGGTGATGGATATGGCAAAGGCGGAAAAACAGGCCGAGGCGACCTCGCCGCGGCATGTTGCCATCATCATGGATGGCAATGGCCGCTGGGCCGAACGCCGTGGAAAGCCACGCTTGTTCGGGCACCACGCCGGGGCCAAGCGCGTACGCGAGATCGTCCGCGCTTGTCCTGATCTGGATGTGAAATACCTGACCATCTTTGCCTTCTCGACTGAAAATTGGAAGCGCTCGGAAGCCGAAGTAACTGGTCTGATGAGTCTGTTTCGCCGCTATATCACCAAAGAAGCTCGCGCCCTTGTAGAAGAGGGTGTGCGCGTTCGTTTTATCGGAGATCGCAGCCGCCTTGGGAAGAAGCTGATCAAACTGATGGACGAACTCGAGGAGATGACAGGTCACAACGACCATGTACATCTGACCATCGCGTTGAACTATGGCGGCCGGGATGAATTGGCACGGGCCTCGAAGCGCATGGCGCAGGACATCGCAGGCGGGACGTTGAAACCCGATGCTGTAGATGAAGAAACAATCGCAAGTTATTTGGACACAAGTGTTTTACCTGATCCAGATCTTGTCATTCGCACCTCGGGAGAGGCGCGCATCTCGAACTTCCTTCTGTGGCAATCCGCCTATGCAGAATATGAGTTCATCGAAACGCTCTGGCCAGATTTCTCGTCTGAAGTGTTTGGTGAGGTCGTAGATCGCTTCGCCGGTCGCGACCGCAGGTTCGGTGCCGTAAAACCGGCTGCAGAATAGCTGCCTGCGGGCCTTACTTTGACTTGAGGCCCAGCCCACGCAATGCGATAACCCCCAAATGAGTTCTCAGACGTCATCCTCGAAATGGGCCGACCTTGCCCCTCGCGTTTTGTCAGCCATCGCCATGGCTGCAATTGCTGTGGCAGCAATCTGGTTGGGCGGCGCAGCCTATCTTGCCCTGATCATTGTGGTCATCGGCCTGTGCATGTGGGAATTCGCCCGGCTATTACAACCGACACCCACTACGCTTCCCATCGTACTCGGGTTGGCCGCAGCATGCGGGATCTTTCTGTGTAGCCTCGGTCCGATCAACGCACCGGGCGTGGTATTGTCGCCTCAAATTGCGGCTCTGTTCGTCGCTCCTGTGATGGGCGCGATACTTGCCAACCGCCACCGCGTTCTGTTTTTTGCCTACGGCCTTCTGATCATGTTGGCCGGACTAGGCTTTCTGGCGATGGGGCCGGGCCATGCTCTGATCTGGTTTATCCTGATCATCATCATCTCGGATGTCGCCGGTTATTTCGCGGGCCGTCTCATCGGCGGAAAGAAATTCTGGCCACGTGTCAGCCCGAAGAAAACCTGGTCAGGTACGATTGCCGGTTGGATTGGTGCTTTTATCCTTGGACTGATTGGCATGACACAGGGTGTGTTTACGCCTCTTGAGGCCGCTTTGGTGCCCTTTATCGCCTTCGCAGGCCAGATGGGCGACATCGCCCAAAGCGCTATCAAGCGGATGGTCGGGGTAAAGGATAGCTCCAACCTTATTCCGGGTCATGGTGGTGTGCTTGACCGCTTTGACGCGATGATTGGTGCGGCTGGCGCCTTGGTGCTGTTGGCGGGCGCTGGGACATTGATTTTTGCGGGCTAAGGGCAGGGCATGAGCACAGCAACGGACAAGCGCCGTATCTCGATCTTTGGGGCCACCGGGTCCATCGGGCAATCTACCATCGACCTGATCCGGCGCGACAATGATGCCTATGATGTCATTGCACTGACCGGCGGACATAATATCGCGCAACTAGCCAAGGATGCGGTGGAACTGCGCGCTGACATCGCGATCACTGCCCACGAAAACAAGCTGCTCGAATTGAAAGAGGCACTAGCAGGAAGCGGGGTCGAGGCTGCTGCAGGTTCTGCTGCAATTGAAGAAGCTGCCACGCGCCCTTGTGACTGGGTCATGTCGGCGATTGTTGGGGCAGCTGGTCTGTTGCCGGGCCTGCGTGCGCTAGAAGCCCGTGCCACCTTGGCCCTTGCGAACAAGGAAAGCCTCGTAACTGCCGGGCCGTTGATCATGGCCACCGCACATGCCCATCATTCGCGCATTCTACCCGTCGACAGTGAGCATTCAGCGGTCTTCCAGGGTTTGGTCGGCGAAGATATGGACGCGGTCGAGCGGATCATTATCACTGCCTCGGGCGGTGCATTTCGCGACTGGCCAATGGAAAAATTGGCCACCGCAACGCTAGCACAGGCGAGCGCTCATCCCAATTGGGACATGGGGCAGCGGATTACCATCGACAGCGCGTCTATGTTTAACAAAGCTCTGGAAGTTATCGAAACCAAAGAGTATTTTCAGGTCGACCCCGATCAGATCGAGGTGCTTGTCCACCCACAAAGCCTTGTTCACGCGCTGGTTGGCTTCAACGACGGCGCCTTAATGGCGCATTTGGGGGCGCCAGATATGCGTCACGCCATCGGCTATGCGTTGCACTGGCCCGAACGTCGTAACCTGCCCGTTGAGCGGCTGGATCTCGCCAAGGTCGCCACGCTGGAATTCCGCGCCCCAGACGAAGCGCGCTATCCCGCTTTGCGCCTAGCGCGCGAGGTGATGGCCGCAGGTGGACTGACTGGCGCAGTGTTCAACGCCGCCAAAGAAATCGCATTGGACGGGTTCATCGCAGGGCAGATCGGATTTATGGACATGGCCGGACTGGTCGAGGACACACTGTCCCAGCTTGAAGGCGATGCAAGCCTGATCCAAGCAGCCATGACCCTTGATAATGTGCTGGCCGCTGACCAGATGGGACGAGAGGTCGCGCGCAACCTAACTGCCGCCAAGACCTGACAGGAACCGAGCAGAGGCGGTAAGCGCCCGAACCAAAGGACACGCCCGACACATGGATCTGATCAGTTTCCTGCCCGATTTCGGCAATTTTGCCTTCACGATTCTGGCCTTTGTTGCCGCGTTAACGGTAATCGTCGCCGTGCACGAATACGGTCACTATATCGTCGGACGATGGAGCGGCATCAAAGCTGATGTATTTTCCATTGGAATGGGACCGGTGTTGTTTGCGCGGACCGACCGCCACGGCACCCAGTGGCAGATCGCAGCTTTCCCCATCGGGGGGTATGTGAAGTTTCGCGGAGATGCGAACGCAGCTTCGGGTGGGGCGGACGAAGCCGTGATGGCCGAGCTGTCAGACGAGGATCGCCGCCACACGATGCACGGGGCACCCTTGTGGGCGCGCGCAGCTACTGTTGCTGCTGGACCGGTCTTCAACTTCATTCTGTCCATCATAATCTTTGCCGGTTTGATGATGTCTACCGGCGTAGCCAGCGATCCGTTGGCAGTAAAAACAGTGTCGGATGTGCCGGGGATGGAGCAAGGGCTGAAGGACGGAGATAAGATTTTGTCTATCGCCGGCTTTGACACTCCGCCGCTGTCCGAGTTCTACGACGTGATCGAAAAGCTACCGGAAACAGCTCTCGTCGAGTATCGCGTCGAACGAGACGGGCAGGTTCTGACGGTCGCTGCCACACATCCTTATCCCGCGTTGGTTGGTTCAGTCAGCCCACAATCTGCGGCCATGTCTGCGGGTTTGCGCGAAGGGGACTTTATCCAAACGGTCGACGGCGAGATCGTACCGACCTTCGGTTCACTGCGCGAGATCGTAGTAAACGGAGATGGAGCTGAGTTGTCCTTGGGAATCCTGCGCGACGGTGAACCATTGGATGTGACCCTGACGCCGCGCCGGCAAGACATTCCGTCGGCAGATGGCGGGTTTGAAACACGTTGGCTGATCGGCATCACCTCAGGATTGGTGTTTGAACCGGCGACCCGTCCGGCGGGGGTTTGGGAAAGCCTGTCTTCGGGCGTGGATCGAGTAATCTATATCATTCAAAGCAGCCTATCTGGCCTGTGGCACATGATTACTGGCGCGATTTCCAGCTGCAACCTGTCCGGCCCGATCGGGATCGCACAGGTTTCGGGTCAAGTGGCTTCGCAAGGGGCGGTCAGTTTCGTGGCCTTCATTGCTATGCTGTCCACTGCCATTGGTATGTTGAACCTGTTCCCAATCCCGGTTCTGGATGGCGGACATCTGGTGTTCTACGCATGGGAAGCGGCTACGGGTAAGCCGCCCTCGGACAAGGCGCTGAACATTCTTTTGGCAATTGGTTTGGCGCTGGTGGTGACGCTTATGGTATTCGGCCTGACAAACGACCTGTTCTGTCCCTGATCCGTTACGCTTTCGCTGCCCGCTTTACACAGTCAGCCATCCGGTGAAACTGTTGTGCCAAGGGCGAGCTTGCCCGCCAGACCATTCCGATCGTGCGGCTGGGTTTCGGGGTCTCAAATCGGGACACAGTGACCGGAGCAGAACGCGTTTCCACCGCCACGGCCATGTCAGGGATCAAGGTCACGCCCATGCCTGCGCCGACCATCTGGACAAGCGTGGACAGTGCACTGCCGTCCAAGGTCTCGCGTGGATTGGTACTTTTCATGTCACAAAAAGATAGTGCCTGATCGCGGAAACAGTGGCCTTCTTCCAGCAATAGAAGGCGCATTTCGCGCAGCACATCGCGGTTCGGGACAGGCTTATCCTTGTCAGCAAGTGGCCGCACAAGCACGAACTCTTCGTCAAACAAAGGAACTTCCGTCAGCGCAGGGTCGGATATCGGCAGGGCCAGAATGGCGGTATCGATCCGACCGTCCACTAGTTCTCGTATCAGGTTCGAGGTCATGGTCTCGCGCATGTGGATCTCGGCACCCGGAAAGTGTTCAATCAACTCTTGTACGATCCGGGGCAACAGATAGGGCGCAATGGTCGGAATGACGCCGATCCGAAGCTCGCCCACCCAATGATCCTGAGCCGCACGCGACACATCCTCAAGTTCGTCCACCGAACGCAAAATATCGCGCGTGCGCCGCAAGAATTCGCGCCCCAATGTGGTTAGGCGCACCTGTCGTGGCATACGCTCGCACAGAATGCATCCCAACGTGTCCTCGAGTTCTTTAATTTGCACTGACAGAGCGGGCTGCGACACTGCACAAGCATCAGCCGCGCGTCCGAAATGACCGTGTTCCGCAAGAGCATCGAAATAACGGAGCTGTCGCAGGGTGATATTTCCCATAAGGTGAACCTATTGCCGGTATTAAAATGTGTAATTTCCTCTTATCATTCTGCAACGCTAAGATGAAGCCAATACAGACGGTATTTGCCGTCACCAGCCAATCTACCAAATATGGGAGTCGCAAGATGGACGAAAACTCGATGGGCAAATGCCCGGTCGCACATGGCGCAACGAATGTGGGGATGCGGTCGAACAAAGATTGGTGGCCCAATCAGTTGAACCTCAGAATGCTGCATCAGAATACGGCCAAGTCGGACCCAATGGGGGGCGACTTCGACTACGCAGAAGCGTTCAAGTCACTGGATCTTGAGGCGCTGAAGGCCGATCTGACCGCATTGATGACCGATAGCCAAGACTGGTGGCCGGCTGACTATGGTCACTATGGTGGCTTCTTCATCCGCATGGCGTGGCACAGCGCCGGTACGTACCGTACCGCAGACGGGCGCGGCGGGGCAGGCACCGGGCAGCAGCGCTTTGCTCCGCTGAACTCATGGCCGGACAACGTCAATCTCGACAAGGCTCGTCGCCTCTTGTGGCCGATCAAGCAGAAATACGGCAACAAGATTTCCTGGGCGGATCTGATGATCCTTGCAGGCAATGTGGCCATCACCTCGATGGGCGGACCGACTTTTGGGTTTGCCGGAGGCCGCGCTGATGTGTGGGAGCCGGAAGAAGATACCTATTGGGGTGCCGAGAGCGAATGGCTGGCGGAAAGCGGCAGCGAAAACAGCCGTTATTCCGGCGAACGCGATCTGGAAAACCCGCTGGCGGCCGTTCAGATGGGCCTGATCTATGTAAACCCCGAAGGCCCGGATGGAGAGCCAAACATTCTGGCATCGGGCCGCGACATCCGCGAGACTTTCGCCCGTATGGCAATGAATGACGAAGAGACCGTTGCGCTAGTCGCAGGCGGGCATACTTTCGGCAAGGCACATGGGGCAGGGGACCCGGCTCTGGTTGGTCCCGAACCCGAAGCCGCCGGGATCGAGGAAATGGGCCTTGGCTGGACCAGCAAACACGGCACGGGCAAAGGTGACGACACAATCGGTTCGGGGATCGAAGGCGCCTGGACGGCGAACCCGATCCAGTGGGACAACGGCTATTTCGATCTGCTGTTCGGCTATGACTGGAACCTGACCAAGTCGCCATCTGGCGCGTGGATCTGGGAACCCGTCGGTGTCACCGATGAAGATATGGCCCCGCAAGCCCATGATCCGTCGAAGAAGGTGCCGACCATGATGACCACGGCGGATATGGCGATGCGGATGGACCCGATCTATGGTCCAATTTCCAAACGGTTCCATGAAAACCCCGACGAATTCGCAGATGCTTTCGCCCGCGCATGGTTCAAACTGACCCACCGCGATATGGGCCCGCGTGCGCGTTATCTGGGGGCTGACGTGCCGGGGGAAGAACTGATCTGGCAAGACCCCATCCCGGCGTCGGAAACGGACCTGAGCGACGAAGATGTGAATGCCCTGAAGGCCGCCGTTCTGGATACCGGGCTGAGCACATCGGACCTGGTGAAAACTGCGTGGGCATCTGCCTCGACCTTCCGGGGTTCTGACATGCGGGGCGGCGCCAATGGGGCTCGCGTCCGTCTTGAGCCGATGAACCGCTGGGACGTGAACGAACCTGAAGCACTGGATCGTGTTCTGAGCGCTTTGGAGAAATTGCGCAAAGGTTTCGGCAAACCGGTTTCGATGGCCGATCTGATCGTGATCGCTGGTGCTGCTGCAGTAGAACAGGCCGCCGCTGCTGCGGGCCATTGCATACTGGCTCCCTGTACTTTGGGTCGTGGCGATGCCACCCAAGAAATGACCGATAATGAAAGCGTCGGATATCTTGAACCGGCTGCGGATGGCTTCCGCAATTGGCAGCGTACCGAGTTCACAATCTCTCCCGAAGAGCTGTTGATCGACAAAGCCCAACTTCTGGGTCTGAGTGCACCTGAGATGACGGTGCTTATCGGTGGGCTGCGCGTTCTTGGTGCCAACCATGGCGGAAGCGCACATGGGGTATTCACGCAATCCCCGGGCAAGCTGAGCACGGATTTCTTCGTGAACGTTCTGGATATCGGCACCAAATGGTCAGATCAGGGCGACGGCACCTATGCGGGCACGGATCGCGCGTCAGGAGACCCGAAATGGACCGCCACACGTGTTGATCTGGTCTTTGGCTCAAACTCGCAATTACGGGCTCTGTCTGAAGTCTATGCACAGGACGATGCAGGTCAGAAATTCGTCGAAGACTTCGTGGCCGCCTGGACCAAAGTGATGAACGCAGATCGCTACGATCTGGGCTAACACCAAACCACTTCGAAATTAGCAACCAAAGGGGGCAGGGAACTGCCCCCTTTTTCAATCGGGCCGCGCGCGACTATCTTTCCGTCAGCCCAATTTACGCAGACGAAAGTCCTTCGAATATCTCTTTCAGGATATCCAGAGCCTGCCCCAGTTCCTCTTCGGAATAACCGCAAAAACCAAGCATCAAGCCATCCTCACCCTCACCCTCTGCATTGGCATAGGTCGATGTTAAAGGTCGCGTGACGATCCCACGTTCCTGCGCCAAACGGGCAATGTCTTTGTCCCGAACGCCGTCATCTAGGTGGAAAACGATCTGCATTCCGGCCTGATGATCCCTGAAGAAACCGTATTGCGAGAACTCTCGGTGCAGTCGTTCCAACAGATACTTTCGACGCTCGCCATAGGACCTGCGTACTCTGCGCAAATGCCGATAGAACTCGCCCGTGGACATAAATTCAGCGAGCGCTTGCTGCGGCATATAACTGGCTTTCTGACCGAACCGCGCCATGGTATTTCGAAAACGTTCGAGCAGACCCTCGGGAACGACGATGTATCCCAGTCGAAGCGCGTTTGAGAAGATCTTCGAGAAACTGCCGACATAGATCGTTCGGCTGAGTTGATCGAACCCAGCGAGGGCAGGGATCGGCCGGCCCGCATATCGAAACTCGCTGTCATAGTCATCTTCAATGATCCAGGCATCATGTGCGTTAGCCCATTTGATGAAGTCCACTCGACGATTGGGGGTCATGGCTCCGCCCAAGGGATACTGATGAGAGGGCGTCAGAACGACCAGATCTGGAAGGATTCTACCAGACGGTAGCTGCGCGCCCTCGTCGTCGATATTCATATAGGTTGGCACCAATCCCTGAGCCTGCGCGAAATGGTGCAGGGGTGGATATCCTGGATTCTCCATCCCGATCACGTCGCCCTTGTCGATCACGCTTTGCATGCAAATTTCAAGCGCATCCATAGAACCTGCCGTGATGATAATCTGATGCGCCGAGGCGTCAATTCCACGCCATTCTGCAAGGTGCGATGCAATGGCTTTGCGCAACTCGAAATTGCCAAAACTAGAGCCGCCAACCAGCATGGCCTGAGGATTGGTCCGGCACACACGCGCAACGGCTTTGGCCCATTGGCGATGCGGAAACAGACGCATATCGGGCAATCCTGTTGCGAACGGAATCGGAGGCCGTGTTTCTTCTTGTTCCGGCAGAGCAACAATTCGTGAAAGCCCGCTCGACAACTCAACATCGCCAAGGGCACACACCGTGTATCCAGACCCTCTTAGGCTTGTCAGATAGCCCTCAGCGACCAACTGCTCATAGGCGGTAATGACGGTCGAGCGTGAAACCCCAATTTCCGTAGCAAATACGCGGGTAGGGGGCATCTTCGTACCCTCTTTCAGGTCACCAGACACCACGCTTTCACGAATACCCGTGCAGATCTGTTCAAAGATTGGGGTCTTCGAGCCACGTTCGATGGATAGGGCAAGCCAAGGAAGTTGGGTCATATTGGTATGTTCATAATTGCACTTATTGGACGTTAATAAACAACCAATCTTGTGGCAACCGTGTTGTGCAGCTGACCCGCAATTTTCGTTCTCGCCGCAGTTCTGGCAGGCAGTGAAGCAACTATGGCGTTGCTTCACGCGAAATCAAAACGAAACGCATCTGCGGACAACCAATGCACGACACAATAGCGTGGTTACTAGGGTCAGTTTAACTCGATGTGTATGGGGCAGGGCATATATCTCGTTTCGCCGAATGTCTCCAAACGATTTGTCGTATCATGCTTGTTGAAAACTGACGAAGCCGCGCCATACAAACGTTTGTACGTCAGAAGCCTTTGGACGTAGCTTTCGTCACAACGAGCAGCCTGACGCCTTTGGCCAATGCTGGCTGTCGGAAAAGTAACTAAACCGACAGTTTCGAACGATTGAGTTTGCGATCAATGTTGCCACCAATTCAAATCCTAATCACCTTGATCGGTTTACAAGTTAGAAAGGGTGGTTCTGCTAAGTTACCTAATGATTACACTACGGCTTTAAGCTTACGTCACTTATACGCATAATCCATATTATGTTAATAGTGCAATCTAGTAACTCTGCCCAAACTGATTGTAATTCATACTCAATTTTCTCGACATCGTTTAAAATAATGCTGATAACACGGTGTCCGTATAAGGAAGATGATATGAGTTCACTACTGATTTTGAATGGTCCAAACTTGAACATGCTTGGTGTTCGCCAACCCGAAATCTATGGTGCGACGCGTCTTGAAGATATCAAAGCCAATTGTGTAGCGCATGCTGAAGCGCTTGGTATCTCATGTAAATTTGAACAATCTAATGATGAAGGTAAGCTCGTCACTTTGATCCAAGACGCTCGTGGTGTTCACGACGCGATCATTCTGAATGCTGGTGCCTACACTCACACGTCTATCGCGCTGATGGATGCCATCATCGCTTCTGAAGTGCCTACGATCGAGCTTCATTTGTCGAACATTCACGCCCGTGAAGAATTCCGCCATCACTCCTATATCTCTCGCGTTGCTGTCGGACAGATTTGTGGGTTTGGCGCCAAGGGTTATCTGCTTGCGATCGATGCGGCCGCTGGCCTTTCCGAGATTCCCTGATGCTTCAGTATGTTAAAGACATTTGCCAATGTGAAACCATGGCCGAAGTTTGGGAAATCCATTGCAATAAAATGGAGAGTTTCGGGTTTGATCGGCTGATCTATGGCGTAACACATTTCATGACGCCGAACTCGATCGGTCCGCGCGAAGACGTGATGACCCTTTCATCGCATGATCCTGAATACATGGAACACTATTACGGGCTGGAGCTTTATCGCTCGAGCCCCATGCTGCTTTGGGCCGCCGAAAACACTGGCGCCTGTAGTTGGTCTTGGGTTCAGAACAACATCGACATCATGGATGATAACAACAGGAAAGTGTTGGAACTGAACCGTCAAATGGGTGTTACCGCCGGCTATACCCTTTCGTTTCAAGAGACATCGCGCAGATCGAAAGGTGTTATTGCACTGACTGCAAAACGTGGTCTTACTCAAGATGCCGTGGATGCAATCTGGGCTGAACAAGGAGACGAGATCGAGGCGCTGAACAACATAGCGCATCTAAAGATTATCTCGCTTCCTTTGAGCACTGAGCGCGCCAGCCTCTCCAAGCGTCAACGCGAAGTACTCGAATGGGTCGGCGACGGGAAAACAAATCAAGATATTGCCACCATTCTTGGCGTTACCCCGGCGACTGTAGAAAAACATCTGCGCATCGCTCGTGATAAACTTGGGGTTGATACCTCGGCCCAGGCAGTACTGAAAATGTCATTTCTAAACCAGATTTTCACCCCTGAAAGATCTTAACAGGTAAAATATCAGGCGTTAATATTTACCGATATATCAAGCACTTAATCAGAAATATGCGGCAGTATTGACCCTGGGTAAACAATGGTACGGATTCCCGTACTTTCATTAGTTACACGAATCATGCATCTTTATTGTGTTCCGTGAGTGGTGGCTTTGGCCTTGGGACATTTTGGGGTGAACCGACTGTGATTTCAGATCGCGCTTCATTCTTCCGGTAAAACGGAGCTGGTGTCGATGGAGTATTGATCCCAAAGGCACCAGCACACCGAACACAGTTAACCTGCTTGCAAAGCGCTGACATTCGTCAGCGCTTTTTCTTTTGTCCCCAGCGACACGCAAAAAAAGGCCGGTCAGAACGACCGGCCTTTCTAATTACTTAAAGGGT
The DNA here is from genome assembly GCF_049800855.1 of Aliiroseovarius sp. S253. NCBI lineage: Bacteria > Pseudomonadati > Pseudomonadota > Alphaproteobacteria > Rhodobacterales > Paracoccaceae > Aliiroseovarius > Aliiroseovarius sp. S253. The sequence goes on from NZ_JBNAFW010000001.1 coordinate 1,286,824, forward strand.
ACCAAAGCACCCTGCCCTGCGAGGTTTAGCCTTGAACAGCGGCAGCAACTTCAGCAGCGAAGTCGACTTCTTCTTTTTCGATGCCTTCGCCAACTTCCATACGCACGTAGCCGACGATTTCGGCACCGGCTTCTTTGGCAGCAGCTTCAACGGTCAGATCAGGGTTGATGACGAAGTCTTGGCCCAGCAGGGTAACTTCTGCCAGGAACTTCTTCATGCGGCCTTTGATCATGTTCTCGATGATGTTCTCAGGCTTGCCGCTTTCGCGCGCCTGATCGGTCAGAACCTGACGCTCTTTCTCGACGATAGCCGGATCCAGAGCGGCTTCGTTCAGAGCCTGCGGGTTGGCAGCTGCGATGTGCATTGCGACCTGACGGCCAAATGCTTCGTCGCCACCATTCATGGCAACCAGTACGCCGATCTTGCCCATGCCATCGGTGACAGCGTTGTGCACATAGGTCACAACGTTTTCGCCTTCGACAGTGGCCATGCGACGCAGCGACATGTTTTCGCCGATGGTGGCGATCTTGTCGGTGATGGTGCCAGAAACGGTTTTGCCGCCCATGTCAGCATCGTTCAGCGCGTCAACGTCAGCTACGGTCAGAGCCGCAGTTGCGATGCCCGATACCATGTCCTGGAATTCAGCGTTTTTCGCGACGAAGTCGGTTTCCGAGTTCACTTCGACAGCAACGCCTTTGCCACCAGCCACGGTCACAGCGACCAGACCTTCAGCGGCGGTACGGCCAGCTTTCTTGGCGGCTTTTGCCAGACCTTTGGTGCGCAGCCAGTCCTGAGCGGCTTCCATGTCGCCGTCGTTTTCGACCAGAGCTTTTTTCGCGTCCATCATGCCAACGCCGGTGGTTTCGCGCAGTTCTTTTACGAGTGCAGCAGTGATTGCCATGTCTCAACTCCTTGGGGTTCCGATCGGGTGATAATCCCGCCGGGTATCAATTCAGTGACAGTTGCGCGGGCCAGTCCCCTGCCCCGCGCGCGCGGTCTGTCTTATTCTGCCGGAGCAGCTTCTTCAGCAACGGCTTCTTCTACCGGAGCTTCGTCCATCGCACCCAGATCGATGCCAGCAGCGCCCATCTGTGCGGTCATGCCGTCCAGAGCTGCGCGGGCTGCCAGATCGCAATACATTGCAATCGCACGTGCCGCATCATCGTTGCCCGGGATCATGTAATCCACGCCTTCCGGCGGGCAGTTGGTGTCGACAACAGCAACAACCGGGATGCCCAGTTTGTTGGCTTCTGCGATGGCCAGGCTTTCTTTTTTCACGTCGATGACGAACAGCAGGTCAGGAACGCCGCCCATTTCGCGGATCCCGCCCAGCGAAGCCTGCAGCTTGGCTTGGTCACGTTCCATGCCCAGACGCTCTTTCTTGGTCAGGCCTTCAGCACCCGATGCCAGCTTCTCGTCCACCTCTTTCAGGCGGTTGATCGACTTGGAAACGGTCTGCCAGTTGGTCAGCGTGCCGCCCAGCCAACGGTGGTTCATGTAATACTGAGCCGACTTTTCAGCCGCATCAGCGATCGGGCCAGCAGCCTGACGCTTGGTGCCGACGAACAGAACGCGGCCACCTTTTGCGACGGTGTCACGAACAGCGTTCAGTGCAGCGTCCAGCATCGGCAGGGTCTGGGTCAGGTCAAAAATGTGGATCCCATTGCGTTCACCATAGATGAACGGAGCCATACGGGGGTTCCAACGTTGGGTCTGGTGACCAAAGTGAACACCAGCTTCGAGCAGCTGGCGCAGCGAGAAATCAGGCAATGCCATTTCTATATCCTTTCCGGTTTCATCCTCGGCGCTGCGTTTCGAAGGTTTCCCTTCAACCGGTGGACGCGTTGGGGATGTCTCCCCCAAAGGCCCGCACAGCACCTGTGGTTTGTGAGCGCGCGTATACATGGCGTATTCCAACCGTGCAAGTCCAAAACGACGATGCGCAATGTCGCGTGGTCATGACTTGTCCTTCCCCGGGTTTCACGGCACATAAATAGCCATGACACAGGATATTCTATGTATCGGCTCGGTCCTCTGGGATGTGATCGGGCGGACACCGCATCCCATGCGGGTGGGCTCGGACGAGCCGGGCCGGATCACGCGCCTGCCTGGCGGCGTCGCAATGAACATCGCCATCACATTGCAACGATTTGGGTTACGGTCTGCACTATTGACTGCAGTTGGTCAGGACCGCGAAGGCGACGAGCTGCTGTACGAATGTTCTGCTCGGGGAATGAATACAGATTTGATATATCGTCCGGACGGGCTGCCTACGGATCGCTACATGGCCATTGAAGGCCCGCAGGGGCTTATCTCGGCGGTGGCTGATGCCCATACGCTTGAAGCTGCCGGAGACGCGATCCTCGCCCCATTGGAAGATGGTCGACTTGGAAGCGCGCACACGCCGTACACAGGCACGATTGCGCTCGATGGAAATCTGACACGAGCGCTGTTGGATGACATCGCAACCCGCGCCAGTTTTGCCCGCGCTGATTTGCGCGTGGCCCCAGCCAGCCCCGGCAAGGCGCGCCGCCTTGCCCCTTTGATGAGACATGCAGGCGCTACGCTCTATGTTAATCGCGAGGAAGCCGGTTATTTAACAGAAGCGCAGTATGACAGCGCAGGCACCGCCGCCCAAGGGCTTTTGGCTGCGGGAGCTACACGTGTATTGGTCACCGATGGCGGAAGCTTTGCCGCCGATGGCCATCACCAACGTGGTGTGATCCAGACCCCCTGCCCTTCGGTCCGCGTGCGCCGGATCACGGGCGCCGGTGACACGTTTATGGCCGCCCATATCGCAGCCGAACTTGATGGCCAATCCCCGAAAGACGCCCTTAAAACCGCTCAGACATGCGCTGCGCGTTATGTATCAGGAGAAGACCTATGACCCTGCCCCTGCACCTGTCAGACGAGGTCGCCGCCGCCCGCGATGCTGGCGCGCCCATCGTGGCGCTTGAAAGTACCATCATTACCCATGGCATGCCGTTCCCACAAAACGTCGAAACTGCGCGCGCGGTCGAGGCCGTCATTCGTGAGAACGGCGCAGTTCCCGCAACAATTGCTGTACTGGAGGGCAAACTGCATATCGGCCTCAATGACGCGCAACTGGATGCGCTGGGTCAGGCCGATGGTGTCGCAAAGCTTTCGCGTGCCGATATGGCCGCGTGCATTGCGACTGGAGGCACTGGTGCAACCACCGTCGCCGCTACCATGATCGCCGCGCATCTGGCCGGGATTTCGGTTTTTGCGACCGGAGGGATTGGCGGCGTACATCGCGGCGCAGAAACCAGCTTTGATATCTCCGCCGATTTGCGTGAGTTGTCGAAAACCCCTGTGACGGTGGTGGCTGCGGGGGCGAAGGCCATTTTGGATCTGCCGAAAACGCTGGAAGTTCTTGAAACACTGGGCGTTCCGGTGATTGCCTATGGACAAGACAGTTTCCCGGCCTTCTGGTCTCGTAATTCAGATTTGTCTGCTCCGCTTCGCATGGACAGCGCGGATCAGATTGCCGCTTCCGGCAAAACACGCGCCCTGATGGGGCTTGAGGGTGGTCAGTTGGTCGCAAATCCGATCCCGGTCGACGCCGAAATCCCGCGTGACATCATCACGCCAGTGATTGAAGACGCTCTTACCGCTGCTGATGCCGAGGGTATTTCTGCAAAAGAGGTTACCCCATTTCTTCTAAATCGCATCTTCCATGCGACCGAAGGCGCGTCACTTAAAGCCAATATCGCCTTGGTGAAAAACAATGCGCGACTGGCTTCGCAAATCGCGCGCGCGCTTTCCAAGTCATAATACAAAAGGGCGGCCAAGCCGCCCTTCTACGAAAATCTAAAATTCTTTTGGGGTGTCTCTTAGGCACCAATCGCAATCTGTGAATCCAGCTCGACCGGATCAGGATCGCGCAGGACATATCCCCGTCCCCAGACCGTTTCGATATGGTTTTCACCGCCAGTTGCATTGGACAGTTTCTTGCGCAACTTGCAGATAAACACGTCGATAATCTTCAGTTCCGGCTCGTCCATGCCGCCATAAAGGTGGTTCAGGAACATCTCTTTCGTCAGGGTGGTTCCCTTACGCAATGAAAGAAGTTCAAGCATTTGGTACTCTTTGCCAGTCAGATGCACCGGACGGCCATCAACATCAACAGTTTTCGCGTCAAGGTTGACGCAAACCTGCCCAGTTTTGATTACTGACTGGGAATGTCCCTTCGAACGTCGAATAATCGCGTGAATACGCGCGATCAGCTCTTCCCGGTGGAAAGGCTTTGTCATGTAGTCATCAGCGCCGAACCCAAAGCCTTTTATCTTGTTCTCGGTATCATCTGCGCCCGACAGGATCAGGATCGGCGTGTCAATCCGCGCAAGCCGCAACTGGCGCAGAACTTCGTGTCCGTTCATGTCCGGAAGATTCAAATCAAGAAGAATAAGGTCGTAATCATAAAGCTTTGCCAGATCGATACCCTCTTCGCCCAGATCAGTAGCGTAGACGTTCAGGTTGGCATGTGTCAGCATCAACTCAATGCTGCGCGATGTGGTCGGATCATCTTCAACAAGAAGGATTCGCATAATGGGTTTCTCCGCATTCGGTTCTGTCTTGGGTAGAAGATTGCGTGAAATGGTTAATCACAGGTTACCCTAGAAGAACTTTTAGCGAATACCACCTAGGGTTGTCTATATTTTTGTATTGTTGTGGCTTTCAAGGCTGCTTCACCGTGCTGATTGACCGCATTCAACCATTCTTCAAGCTCTTCTTCCGACAACGCATAAAGCGAACATGCTTCTTCGGCTGTCAGCAATCCGTGCCGTATTCCCTTGACCACTGATGCTTTTCGGCTGGCAACCCACCGACGCGTGTCTGCAACTGGAAGATCTGCCCGTGTCATGATCGAGCCATCAGGCAAGGTTACAGCGCGTGGCCCTTCGATTTTTTTCAGATACATGATGAACCCTCGTAAAAGATCTGGGCCAACACTGCCTAGACAGGTTTAAAGATCCGTGAAGCCCCCTCTTGTTGTTCGTTCGAATTTTCCTATATTCCGTAACGCTTCGAAAAGGATCCCAATATGTCGGTTAACGCAACGGCTGCGCCTGCGCTGAATTCTCTTGGCTTCGCCAAATCCCCCGCTGAGACGCGGGTCGTCGTCGCCATGTCTGGCGGCGTAGACAGCTCGGTCGTGGCCGCCAAGCTGGCCGAGGAAGGGTATGATGTAATTGGCGTCACGCTTCAGCTCTATGATCACGGTGCCGCACTTGCCAAGAAAGGCGCCTGTTGCGCGGGGATCGACATCCATGATGCCCGTCGCGTGGCCGAGGATATGGGCTTCCCTCACTATGTTCTGGATTACGAAAACATCTTTCAGGATGCTGTGATTCAAGAGTTCGCAGATAGCTATCTGGGGGGCGCCACGCCCGTACCGTGCATTCGCTGTAACGAACGGGTGAAATTCAAAGATCTTCTGGAAACCGCACGTGATCTAGGAGCCGATTGTATGGCGACTGGCCACTATATCCAACGTTCCATGGGCGATCACGGTGCGGAGCTCCACCGTGCCGCGGATCCCGTGCGCGATCAAAGCTATTTCCTGTTTTCCACCACGCCCGAACAGCTAGATTATTTGCGCTTCCCGCTTGGCCACTTGAAGACCAAAGCGGAAACCCGCGAATTAGCTCGTAAATATGGGCTCGAGGTTGCGGATAAGCCAGACAGTCAGGACATCTGTTTTGTACCCGATGGCAACTATGCCGGCGTGATCGAGAAACTACGTCCGGGCGCTGCAGAGCCTGGCGAGATTGTCCACGCGGACGGTCGCGTGTTGGGTACGCATGAGGGTGTCATCCACTATACGATCGGTCAGCGTCGTGGCCTTGGCATCGGCGGGTTATCCGAGCCGCTCTACGTCGTAAAACTGGACGTGGACAACAAACAGGTCGTTGTCGGCCCTAAAGAGCTTCTGGCCACCCGCATCGTCCCCGTGCGCGAGATCAACTGGCTGGGCGACGAGCCCTTCATGTCACGCAAAGAGTGGCATTTGGGCGTCAAAATCCGTTCGACACGCCCCCCGCGCGAAGCGATCATCCGCCCGATTTCGGACACGGAAGCCGAGGTGGAGCTGTTGACCCCCGAGGAAGGCGTCAGCCCCGGACAGGCCTGTGTGTTTTATGACATGGATGGGCCGCGCATCTTTGGCGGTGGGTGGATTTGGCGCGGTTAACCCATCGCGCCCAACACCGACCGCGCGGCGCGTAAGCCTGGAGCTTCACCGCCGCGCCCTAAACGTTCCATTGTGATCCTCATGGCGTCGTTTTGTGCTTCCGGGTTCTCTAAAATGGACAAAAGCGCGGGCGTTATGCGATCCGGGGTGCACTCTTTCCCAAGAAACTCAGGGATCGTTCGAGTTTCGGACACCAGATTGACCAACGTAACTGTGTCGATCTTTAGCATCCGCCCGATTAGGAAACGACTGAGCCAGTTCATATCATAGGCGATGACCATAGGCGTGTGGGCCGCCGCAAGCTCTAAAGACACGGTTCCAGAGGCCGCCAGCGCGACATCTGCGGCTTTGAAAGCGGCCCGTTTATCATCTTGCTGAGCGGCCGGGACTAAGATGGGCGTCACTGACCATTTAGCCGTTTCTTCGCGAACCAGATCCTCGACGCCCTGCGCCATGGGCAGAACGACCTGCAGATCGGGTTTGGCGCGTTTTGCATGCGCTATCACGTCGCCAAAACGTTCGGCCAGACGCGAGACCTCGCCCTTACGAGATCCAGGCAAAACCAGCAGAAGTGGGGCGTCGCCGATGTCGTACGCATCTCGAAATTCCATTGCCGCGACATCATCTGCTTGTGGTTCTGCCACGACCGGATGCCCGACAAAGTCGCAGCCCATTCCGGCGGCTTTCATATAGGGGGGCTCGAATGGCAACAGTGCCAGCACATGATCCACCCAGCGGGCCATCTTGGCTGCTCGTTTTGGACGCCACGCCCAAACGGAAGGCGCAACGTAATGCACGATCGGAATGTCATGGCCGAATGTTTGCCCTTCGACCTCTTCCTCTTTTACGATCCGTGCCACGCGCAGACAGAAATCCGGGCTGTCGATGGTGATTAGAACATCTGGATCGGCCTCGACAACGGCCTCGGCGGTTTCACGAATACGTCGCTTCAAGTGGAGGTATTTTGGCGCAACTTCAGCAATCCCCATGACGGACAGTTCAGACATGGGAAACCGAGAGGTCAGCCCCTGCTCGTCCATTGCCGTGCCGCCAATACCCAGAAATTCGACGTCTGGGCGCAAGGATTTCAAGCCTTCCATCAGGGCTGCGCCCAGCCGGTCGCCGGAAGGTTCGCCGGCAATCAAAAAGACTTTCATGCATGCCCCTTTCTTACGTCCAGAAACAGATCATGCTCGACCAAAAGGCGTTCGACCTCGGCACGCTCCAGTACAATTACGCCTTCTTCCAAAACAATCCCACCCAAGCCAGCAGTCGCCACTGCGAGGACCGTGTCAGGTCCGATCGTTGGAATGTCCATGCGCCCGTCCTGCCCCGGCTTCGGGCGCTTCACGAACACGCCGCGCGCACCCTGTTTTAGATGCTCTAATGTCTGCCCAGCAAAGGCCAGCAACGCATTGGTGCCCTGAATGCTCTCGATGCCCAGACATTGACCGCCTGCGATCACGACGCCTTGCGCGACATCTTGTTCGGCAAGCACATCCAGCAACTGCCAGCCCCTATCCGCATCCGCGCGGTCCTGCGCGCTGGTCGCGCGACCGGCGTGACTGGCCTCGATGGCCAGCGCGGCAGTCACTTCCGTGGCGGCGACGACAGTGAAACCTTGTTCTTCAAACACATCCGCGACAAGGCGCAAGAGCGCATCATCACCTTTGCCAAGCACCGCCTTTACTCGGGGAAACAGCCCCATAGTCACACGATCCATACGCAGAGGGTTCAGCTTCGGTCGGTCTACCTTACCTGCGAATACGACGCGTTCGACCCCAGAGCCGCGCATCGCCTTAAACAGTGCTCCCAACTTTTCATAACTGGCCGCCACATGAGCGAAGCCCTCGGGTACAGCAACCTCTACGCCTTTGATGGTCACAAACAGCGCGTCTGGGTTTGCCGCTGCGATCTGTTGCGGCAGTTCCCCAGTTCCTGCGATGATGGCAAGGCGATCTGACATGCTGGGTTACTTCGGCGTCAGGAAGCCGCGGTCGCTGTCACCGGTGATGAAGGCAACCATTTCGCGAACATATTCGCTGTCGCTTTCATCGGCCAAACGCGCAGCTCGTTCCTGAAATGATCCTTCGCCCTGTTTCAGCATCAGGAAGGCAGCCCGCAAGGCGGTGATATCCGCGCGGGCCACACCGCGACGCTTCAGACCGACAAGGTTCAGACCGTCCAGCTCGCCGCGCGGGCCTTGAACCAGTGCGTGCGGCAGAACATCCGCCGTGACCATGGACAATGCCCCGATGATGGCCCCACGCCCAATCCGCACCCATTGGTGCAGGCCAGATAGGCCGCCGACGATTACATCGTCCTCGATCACCACATGGCCTGCGACGGCCACGTTGTTCACCAAGATCACATTGTTTCCGATTTGGGCGTCATGCGCCACATGGCAGCCCGCCATAAACAGCCCGTCATCGCCGACGCGCGTTACATAACCGCCACCAGCCGTGCCAGTGTTCATCGTGACATGTTCGCGAATGCGATTTCTCTTGCCGATGACCAGTTTGGTGTTCTCACCTGCGAATTTCAGATCCTGCGGAATCTCTCCGATTACCGAGAATGGAAAGATCACAGTTTCATCGCCGATCTCAGTGTCGCCCGCGACAACCACATGAGATTTCAGCTGAACACCGTCGCTCAGCTTGGCCTGCGCACCAATCGTACAAAACGGACCAATTTCGCAGCCCGCACCGATAACAGCACCGTCTTCTACGATAGCACTGGCATGGATTTTGGCCGAGGGATCAATTCCCATGATCAGCCCTTTCCGGCAGTAACGTCGATCATCGCCATGAAGGTGGCCGTACAGGCGATTTCGCCATCAACTTTGGCCACGCCATCAAACTTCCACACCTTTGCGCCGCCACGCACGGTGGTTACTTCCAGTTCCAACTTGTCGCCTGGAACGACTTTGCGCCGGAATTTCGCAGTATCGATGCCCATGAAATAGACCACAGCACCCGACCCAACCAGATCCAGCGACAGCGACACCATGACGGCTGAGGTCTGGGCCATCGCTTCAATGATCGTCACACCTGGCATAATCGGAAGACCGGGAAAGTGGCCCTGAAAATGCGGCTCGTTCATGGTCACCATCTTGATACCACGGGCGAATTCGCCAGCGCGGATATCTTCAACTTTGTCGACCAGAAGGAAGGGATAGCGGTGAGGGATACATTCCTGAATAAGCTGAATATCAGCCGTGCTGGGCACATCGACCATGTTTGTCTTTCCTTCTGTCCCGGCGCTATACGCGCCTATTGTCTGGCATGAGTGATTATCAGCCCTGTCAGAGCGAAACAATCCGATTCAGTTGTTGCTGTCATCCTCGGGCGGGGATGGCTCAGACGTATCTTCGACATTGGCGGGCGTTTCATCGTCAGTGGGTTCGGTTGAAGGGTCAGCATCCTCGGATACACCATCCCCAAGTTCTTGATCAATGCGGCGGATGGCAAGATCGGTGATATCGATATTCCGTGTCGCCAGAAGTATTGCGCGTCTATCCAGAATAACCACTGCGCCGAGTTCGCGTACCATGCCCCCCAAAATCGGCCCAATGCGGTCAAAAAAAGCCGATTGCTCGCGCTCTAGGACACTCACGAAATCCTGCTCGCGCACTTGACCTTCGGCGCGCAACTCACTGACTTTCTTGTCAAATTCATCTGCCAAAATGCGAAATGCGGCTGGATCTAATGATCCGCGCTGTTCAGTCAGAAGCTTTTCTTCCTGCGCAAGATCAATCTCTGCAGCACGCGTTTCCTGAGCCAGTCGTGTACGCTCGGTTTCAACAGTCGCAACAACCCGCCGTCCATAGGCAGTTTCAGAAAACAGCCGTTGGCGATCTATCGTTACGATCTGGGAAACAGATTGCACACCGGACTGTTGCGCTATTGCAAAATTGGGCAGTGATATGCCCAAGCCTGCAGCCGCGATGACCACAATACCAATCGTTCGCCGAAAAAAAGTGCCTCGGATGGTCCGAGGCACTTTCTGATCAGAACTGAGCCGAGATTGTAAGCTCGAAGTTGTTTTCTTCGTCATAGTTTTCCTTGGCAAGAACCTTGGAATAGTTAAAGCGCAGCGGACCAATCGGGGTATCCCAGAAGATCGACGCGCCGATGGACGACCGCAGATGTGCGCTGTCGTCGATGGCGCCACCAAGCGTGTTATCTAGCCCCCAAAGCGACCCTGCATCGGCGAACAGACCACCTGAGATGCCGTATTCTTCTGGCAAGCCCAGCGGGAACTGTGCTTCAAGGCGCGCGACTGCAAACATATTGCCGCCCAGCGTATCCTCGTTCGTGGCAGTCAAATCACGTGGCCCCAGGCCATTGGTTGCGAAACCGCGCAGTTTGGACGGTCCCAAGCGGAAGCGATCAGTGACGCGCGAGTTTGCGCCATTTAGGCTACTCAACACACCGCCCTCAACCGTCGCAACAAGCGTCACCTGATCATTCCAAACCTTGGTTTGAGCCTGAGCCAATGCCGTCGCACGCGCGTATTGATAGTCAGCACCAATACCGCCGAGATCGCCGTCCAGCTGGAACAGGAACCCTCGGTTCGGGTCTAGCCCTGTGCGTCGCGTGTCATAGCTGTACGAGAAACCAATACCGCCACCGATCTGACGACCACGTGCCGCGTCGTTTTTCAGCAGTTGCGAGCTGTCTTTGTTCACATCGGTGATTTCAGTTCCGTCAGCATAGACACGTACGCCGAGACGGGAGAATTCGTTGATCGGGAACGCGAGCGATGGTCGGAAGGCCAGAGAACGCGTGTTATAGAACGACGATGCTTGATCTGTGGATTGGTAATAGGTTTCAAACCCGAACTCGAGGTCACGACCCAAGAAGGCTGGCTCAGCAAACTGGAACGAGAAATTCAGACTATCTGACGTGTTCTGGAAGCTGGCCGAGATATACTGACCGCGCCCCAAGAAATTCCGCTCGGTAAAGGCCAGGTTCAGACCAAACCCATTCTCAAGGCTGTAAACACCCCCAAGGCTCAACGATCCGGTGGGTGCTTCTTCCACGTCCACGTCGATCACAACCTGATCAGGGGCCGAGCCTGGACGTGCTTCGACTTGAGCGTCTGCAAAGAAACCGAGGGCACGAACACGTTCAGTCGCTTCACGAATTTCGCGCGGGTTGAACGGATCGCCTTCAACCACGCGGAACTGATCGCGTACAACGCGGTCCAACGTGGTGGCGTTACCTTCGATGTCGATACGTTCGACGATAATCCGTGGGCCGCGGGTTAGAACCATCTCGATGTTCAGCAGCTGGTTGCGGTAGTCGCGAGTCACACGCGGCTCAACTCGGACAAAGTCCAGCCCCTTGCGAATGGCAAGACGCTCCATACGAGCGATGGCATTGTCCAATTGAGCAGGGCTGAACACGTTACCCGACTTGATGTTCTGAGCAGCGTGGAAATCGTCCGTAGCGACGCCATCAACCTCAGATACGGTCGTAATCTCGCCGAAGCGGAACTGCTGACCTTCTTGCACCTGGAAGGTAATAAAGAAAGCATCACGCTCTCGCGAGAACTCACTGGTCACGCCAGTGGTCTTAAAGTCCACATAGCCACGCGACAGATAGAAGTCCTTCAGTACCTGCTTATCGAATTCGATCCGCTCGGGAACATACGAGTCTTTCTGGATCACCGCACGAAGGATGCCAGCCTGCTTGGTCTCAAGCACACGGCGCAAACGTGCATCCGAAAACTGGCGGTTGCCAACGAATGACAGACGCTCGACCTCGGTGTTCTTGCCTTCGATCACTTCGAAGACCAGATCCACGCGGTTATTGGCCCGGCGGATGATCCTTGGGGTTACGCGCGCCGCAAGACGGCCCTGCGCCTGATAAACCTCGACAATGGTCTGGACGTCTTGTTCGGCCGTAGTGGGATTGAACACCTGACGCGACTGAGATTTCAGAAGGGGTGTAAACACCTCGTCCTTGACCTTGCGGTTGCCTTCCACCGACACAACGTTGATCGTCGGGTATTCGCGCACCTTTACGACCAGCACATTGCCACGTGGAATGATCTGAACATCCTCAAAGAGGCCCGACGCCACAAGGCGCTGATAGCCGTCATTCAGCTGCGCGGCGCTTACAACCTCGCCCTGAGCGATTCCCAGATAGGACAAGATGGTCGCAGCTTCGATCCGCTGCGTGCCTTCGATCTCGACCTTGTTAAATGAATATGCCTGCGCCTGCGCTGGCATCGGGGTGGTGGCAGCCGCCCCTGAAATTGCTAGGAAAATAGCCAATCCGCTGCTGCTGGCCAAACCTTTAAACGCCTTTGCTGCCGATGTACCGGCTACGCCGCCCGACCCCTCGAAAAATGCCATGCTATCTATCTTTCTTTAGACATCCCAGTAACCACGTGGATAAGGTGTCGAAACCGCCTTGTCAAAGCGCGAAACGCGGCGTTTGCAAGGTGTTGCACATCAAACTGATCGGCATCTCGTTTTGCACATTGCTGCTTTGACACTGGGAAAGCGGTTTGAGCACAGATTATCTCAAAAATAGTCACCCCGGCTCGCGTTACGTTTAAAGTGGAATGCGTTCGCTTTTCCGGCACCCGAGGTCAGCATTGGCGCCCGTTTGAGGCAGGCATCAAAGCGCAAGGAGACAATAAAATCTCAGGCCAAAGCCCTGTCGGGATTTGTCGTTTCAGTGGTGTTCGCCGGTGCCTGGTACAACTGAAGCAGAGGCTGTTCGTTTTTTGCATGCCGCTCAATCAGGCGCTTTTGAAGCTTTCCGGGGGGCATTGGCAAAGCTGGCGTAATTTCACATCCATTTTCTGCCAGCTTGATAAGCGCTTTAGCAAGCGCTTGTCGCGCGTCGGGCCCAATCGCTTCCAACGCTTGCTTGCCCGTAAAGAAGCTTTCAGTTGGCGCACCTTCGGCAAAGATCACATCATGGCCCTCAAGAAGAATATGATGATACTCGACCTCGTTGATGGTGCGATCAACATCAATGCCCGGAATATCCACAAGCTTGCACGCCCCAACCAGCACGCAATCTGTATTGAAAATGCGCTGCACGATCTTCGATGTCACCATCATGCGGTGTTGGCGGGACACCAACAGATCTCGGGTCGGAAGCCCCTGCCCCAGTGCATGCTGGCGAATTCTGATCGGGTACAACTTGGGCGACGCTTTAATCTGCTCGGCCGAGAAGTGTGACGTCCCAATCCAATTGATACGCTGCAAGCCGTTCTCGACGGTTTTGACATAATCGCCCACCTGCAAGTTTTCGACCGCCACTTGCCCATCTGCAGTGTCAATCAAAGTGCCGCGTACAAAACAGGGCACGTCTGTCAGAGCATTTGGATCGGTGGTATTAGGCGCATTGAACGGAGTGACGTTCGAGGTTGAGTACGTGTAGGTTACACCAGATTCTAAGGGCTCTGAGGTGATATAGCCAACCAGAACTCCGTTCACCTCGACGCGATAAACCTCAATCGAGCCGCCGCCCGGTTTGCTCAGGGTATAGTTTTCCTCAAGATATATGTCGCCAGAAGCATAGGTAGTCGACCCGTCAAGACTGGTGACGACCCCTGTCTGATCGAAATCGTCTCCGTTCTCGTCTTGATAGCGATCACCATCAAAGATGACACCGTTGTCTGGGCGTCCCCCTCGAACATTCCCTCCGGCATCATCGGTCACGTCAAACACGCGTCGATCGACTGTATGATCGTATGATCCGGAAAGCGAAATATTGCCGCCGGAAAACACCAGCGACCCAGGATCGTAACCAATGTAGCTATAATTAGCCAAACCTACACACCCTAAAAGACAGTTATTTCCTGACCTTAGCTTACGTTGGCACCACTATAACACAAATCTATAGGATTACCTATGCGGTAGAGATATGCTCGCAACTCCACCCTGCGTGACGCCACAATGCCCTCGCAAGCGATGCGCTCAATTGCGTTGCAAATCAGAAGTTTCGACCTAAAAAGCAAAGCACCCGAACCCGCAGGCCAGACTCTACGACTGCTTATTGCGCGCCCTTGCCTCTTTCACCTTCATCGCCAAGTCCTGTGCGATAGCGAAAGCGCCGCGAATTTTATCCGACGTCTTTCGCCAATCACGACGTACCACGATCTTGTTGTCGCGCACTTTGGCCAAACCGTTCTGGGCTTGAATAAACTCGATCAAGCCTTCCGGCGATGCAAACTTGTCATTGTGGAACTGGATCGTCGCCCCTTTTGGACCGCCATCAAGCTTCGAGATCCCTGCGCGTTTGCACATGCCCTTGATGCGAACGATCAACATCAGGGTGTTCACCTCTTTCGGAAGCGGGCCAAAACGGTCGATCAGTTCGGCAGCGAAACCTTCAAGCTCGACCTTCTTAGACAGCGACGAGAGGCGACGATACAGCCCAAGGCGTACATCAAGATCAGGCACGTAAGTATCAGGGATCAATACAGGAACGCCCAGATTGATTTGTGGCGCCCAGCCGGTATCTGCTTCGGACAGTCCTTCCAGCTGACCAGATTTAATCTTGGCGATCGCTTCTTCCAACATCTGCTGGTAAAGCTCGTATCCCACTTCGCGCATTTGACCAGATTGTTCTTCGCCGACCAGATTGCCTGCGCCACGAATGTCCAAATCTTGCGAGGCCAACGTGAATCCGGCGCCCAGAGTATCCAGAGACCCAAGCACACGCAGGCGCTTTTGCGCGGTTTGTGTCAAAGGAACGCGCGGTTTCGTCGTCAGATAGGCATAGGCGCGGGTTTTCGACCGCCCTACCCGGCCCCTAATCTGATAGAGTTGCGCCAACCCAAACATATCCGCGCGGTGCACAACCATCGTGTTTGCCGTGGGAATGTCGATACCGCTTTCGACGATCGTTGTGGCCAGAAGAACGTCGTATTTCCCGTCATAGAAGGCGTTCATGCGGTCATCCAGCTCGCCTGCAGCCATTTGGCCATGTGCGACGACGAAACTGACTTCCGGCACGTGATCTTTAAGGAAGGCCTCGATTTCCGGCAGATCCTTGATGCGCGGCACCACGTAAAAACTCTGTCCCCCGCGATAGTGTTCACGCAGCAAAGCCTCGCGGATCGTAACCCCATCGAATTCAGACACATAGGTGCGGATCGACAGGCGGTCCACCGGAGGAGTTCCAATGATCGACAGGTCCCGCACTCCAGACAAAGACATCTGCAATGTGCGCGGAATGGGTGTCGCTGACAGGGTCAGCACATGTACGTCCGAGCGCAGTTCCTTCAGGCGTTCTTTATGGTTTACACCAAAGCGTTGTTCTTCATCGACAATAAGAAGTCCGATATTTTCAAACCGCACATCCTTGGCCAAAAGCGCATGCGTACCAACAACAATGTCCATCGTGCCGCGCGACATACCCTCACGGGTGCGTTTGGCCTCGGCTTGCCCTACGAAACGCGATAACTGCCCGACATTGATTGGGAATCCGCGGAACCGCTCCGAGAAGCTTTTATAGTGCTGCCGCGCCAGCAGCGTGGTCGGTGCGATTACTGCGACCTGCTGTCCCGACATGGCTGCCACGAACGCCGCGCGCATCGCGACTTCGGTCTTACCGAAGCCCACGTCACCACAGATCAGTCGATCCATCGGTCGACCCGAGGAAAGATCTTCGATGACGTCTTCAATTGCCGACAGCTGATCGTCTGTTTCTTGATACGGAAAACGGGCCGAGAACTCCTCCCACGCATGATGCGGGGCTTCCAGCAATGGCGCTTTACGTAGCTCTCGTTCAGCTGCCAGCCGGATCAGCTTGTCTGCTATCTCGCGGATGCGCTCTTTCAGCTTGGCCTTCTTGGCTTGCCACGCGCCACCGCCCAGCTTGTCCAGAAGCCCGGTATCCTGCCCGAATTTGGACAAAAGCTCGATGTTTTCGACGGGTACGAACAAGCGATCTCCGCCCGCGTACTCCAGCGCAAGGCACTCGTGCGGTGCGCCCATAGCTGTCACGGTTTCCAACCCGTTATACTTGCCGACCCCATGGTCTACGTGAACGATCAGATCTCCTGGGGACAGGCTTTGCGCCTCGGTCAGAAAGTTTTCGGCACGGCGTTTGCGTTTCGGCGCGCGGATTAAGCGGTCGCCCAATACGTCCTGTTCCGAGATCACGGTCAGCCCCGGCCCTTCGAACCCGTGTTCCAGCGCCCAGACTGCCAGATACACGCCACCGGGCTTGTCTGGCACGTCTCGAAAATTTGTGATCACGTGACTTGTGATCACACCCTCATCAGCAAGCAAACCTTGAAGTCGCTCTCGTGCGCCTTCGGAATATGAGGCGACGACGATTGATTCTTCACTCTTAGCTTCAATATGATCTGCGAGAGACTTGAAAAGGTTCACATTCTCCTGCTGTCGTTCAGGCGAAAAGTTTCGCCCAATACGTCCACCACCATCAACAACACCGGCGCCTGTCGGCTGCGGTAAAGCAGTCAGTTGTACAACACGCCGCCCATCTAAAGCAGTCGCCCAAGCAGGATCGTCAAGATACAGAAGATCAGGGGGACAGGGTTTGTATACGCTGTCCATCCGGTTCTTTGCGTTCATCGCGATCTTGCGAGTCTCGTATTGGTCGGTGATCGCCTCCCAGCGGGCAAGCCGCGCGGGATCCAGCCCGTCATCCAGCATTACGGATGCTTCCGGAAGATAGTCAAACAGCGTTTCCAGCTCTTCATGGAAGAACGGTAACCAGTGCTCGATCCCCTGATGCTTCCGTCCAGCAGAAACTGCTTCATAAAGTGGATCGTCGGATCCGGCAGCCCCGAACTCGATGCGATAGTTCTGACGGAACCGCGTTATGGCTTTCTCGTCCAGAATGACCTCGGAAACCGGGGCCAGTTCAATCCCCTTCAGGCTATCTGTCGTGCGCTGTGTCACCGGATCAAACCGACGCACGCCATCTAGCACATCACCAAACAGGTCCAGACGCACCGGACCGCTTTCGCCCGGAGGGAAAATATCGATGATCCCGCCACGTACGGCGAAATCTCCGGGCTCCATAACTGTTGGAGATTGCGCAAAGCCCATACGGACCAGAAATGCCCGAAGTTCATCCACATCCAGCAGGTTATCAACGCTGGCCACGAAGCTTGCTTCAGCTAATGTGGCGCGGGCGGGCAAACGTTGCGTGACCGCGTTCAGCGTGGTCAGAAGGACAAAGCGTCCAGAAATCTGCCCGGTGGCCAATCCTGCCAATGTCGCCATTCGCGCAGCCGACACATCCGCATTCGGCGACACCCGATCAAACGGCAAACAATCCCACCCCGGAAACGTGACGCAAGCCACGTCTGGTGCAAAAAAGCCAAGCGCCGCTTGCATTGCCGCCAACCGCTTTTCGTCCCGAGCAACGTGGACAACTGGTCCGCCAGACCGGTCAAGCTCCTTCGCTAGAAGGGTCGCGTCAAAGCCCTCGGGGGCACCAGAAAGAATAAGCTTGTCCATGCGGCGGATGTATCCGTGCAGTTGAGGCCGCGCAAGGCCCGGGATCGGTCTGGATTACCTCAGCACGCCATAGCTGAGATTGTGGAACATGCCCCAGGTTGCGGTCACGAAGATCGAGAACATGCCGATCACTTGTATGGTAAGTCGATGACGCCCCAGCCGATCCCGCAAGGGTTTGCCGGTCAAGCCCTCACGATGGATAGCCGCCGCGGTGCGGACCGACAGGAAGGCCACAAAGACCATTGGGAGCATTAGCAAAAGTATGGCCTGTGCGAATTCGACCCCGTACCAGAAGCCTAAAGTGATTAGAGAGGACAAAATGGCCGAGGCCACTACCATCAGCGCGATGCCCGACCGCTCGGATATCGACAGCATCCGATTGCAGTTGACGCGCACGATGGCCTCGAGATCTTCTTGAGCCTGCCCTTCTTGGCGCGCCGCCCGATGCACCAAATCGTATGGAACGCCCATCACCCAGTGGCTTGCAGTCGACCACGCAACGGCAAGCCCTATCCAATACCAAAGGTTGGAAAAGGACCGCATGTCGATAATCTCGAAAACGGTGGTGTAAATGTCCAAAACCGGTCCTTCATCCTTGGTCGTGACTTGGATCACCCTAGCGTCGGGCTTGACCGTGTTCCAGCGGGAATAGAAGGATTTTCCAAGATTAGCAGACTTGTGAACTTGCTTATCTCGTGGCAGTTAGTTTCAGAAGAAAAGAACGCCCAGCCAAACAGGTTAAGGGCGTGTTTAGCCAAGGAGAGCCACGTGAGCCGCATTCCTCAGCCCAGTACGGTCGCCCCCTTCCCTGCAACGCGCCTACGCCGCACGCGGTCGTCCGGAGCTTTGCGCGATCTGGTACGGGAGAATACGCTGACGGCGGCGGATCTAATCTGGCCAGTTTTTGTGGTCGAAGGCGAGAATGTAGAGCAAGAGATCCCCTCGATGCCCGGCGTCACCCGCAAGTCTGTGGATTTGGTAGTGAAAGCCGCGAAAGAGGCCGCCGCTCTGGGCATTCCGGCCATTTGCCTGTTTCCTTACACCGATCCGGCCCTGAAGACCGAAACCTGCGAAGAGGCATGGAACCCCAACAACCTGTCAAACCGCGCCATCCGCGCGATCAAGGCCGAAGTGCCCGAAATCGCCGTAATGACCGATATTGCGCTGGACCCCTACAATGCCAATGGACATGACGGGATCGTCCGGGATGGCGAGATCGTGAATGACGAAACGGTCGAAGCTCTGGTCAAGATGGCGCTGGCGCAGGCCGAAGCCGGAGCCGACATCCTTGGCCCGTCGGACATGATGGACGGACGCATCGGGGCAATTCGCACTGCGATCGAGGCTGCTGGATATCACAACCTGACGATCATGAGCTATACCGCCAAATATGCGAGCGCCTTCTATGGCCCGTTCCGTGATGCCGTTGGGGCGTCAGGCGCCCTGAAAGGTGACAAGAAGACCTATCAGATGGACCCGGCCAACAGTGACGAGGCGATGCGCCTGGTCGAGCGTGACCTGCAAGAGGGCGCGGATATGATCATGGTTAAACCCGGCATGCCCTATCTGGATATCTGCCGCCGCGTGAAGGACAGCTTTGGCGTGCCGACTTTCGCCTATCAAGTCTCGGGCGAATACGCGATGCTGATGGCCGCCGCGCAAAACGGTTGGCTGGATGGCGACAAGGTGATGGCCGAAAGCCTGATGGCATTCAAACGCGCAGGTTGCGACGGCATCCTGACCTATTTTGCGCCGCGCATGGCCCGCCTTCTGGCTGAAAGCTAAGCCCACATTCGCGACAGGCGATTTTTCGCAGGACGCCTTACTTCTGGGTGACAGTCCAGCGGCGATCCGCTATATTTTGTGCCAAAGCGGACAAAGATCCGCGTTCGAGCAACCCGGTCGATCCTGTGCCTTGGCGGTATGGCGACCCAGCATGAGGCACAAAGGCAAACACATGCAGAATTCAACTCTCTCTCGTCGCGGATTTCTTGTCGGCGTTGGCGGTGCGGGCATGGCGCTCGCAGCTTGTGATAACAGCATCGGATCAAGCGGCGGCGCGCGGATCGACGCGCGGGTCGATAGCACACTGTCCTACCTGTACAATCGCTATCCCGGCTCGCGTCAGCTAGCAGAAAAATCGACCGGACAGCTGGTAATGCCACTGGTGACAGAAGCAGGCTTTGGCCTAGGCGGCGCTTACGGTCGCGGCGCACTGCGCATCAATGACGTAACCGTGGATTACTATTCACTGACGCAAGCCAGTGCCGGACTTCAGATTGGCGCGCAGCAGTTTGCGCATGTGCTGTTTTTCATGACGGACGAAGCCCTTCAGGATTTCCGCGCAGACGCGGGTTGGGTTGCGTCGGCGGACATCAAATATGCGTTCCAGAACGAAGGCGACCGTCTGACTGCAGATACGATCACCGCGTCATCGCCAGTTGTGGCCGTTGTATTCGGTCAGGCAGGTCTGATCGCAGGTGCGTCGATCGAGGGTGCGAAATACACCCGGATCATCCCCTGATCCTGCAAACATGTTCGAAGAAACAAAGGGCGGCTTTAATGCCGCCCTTTTTCGTTTAGTCCAATGCGCGAAGCCGCTTGATCAGACTGGACGTATCCCAACGCCCGCCTCCGAGCTTCTGCACGTCCTTATAGAACTGGTCAATCAGCGCCGTGACCGGAAGGCTCGCGCCGTTCTCATTGGCTGTGTTGAGGCAGATGCCCAGATCCTTACGCATCCAATCCACGGCGAACCCATGTTCAAAGTGATCGTCCGCCATGGTTTCGTGCCGATTCACCATCTGCCAACTGCCAGCGGCACCGCCTTGGATCACGTCGACAACCTCGCGGATGTCCAGTCCCGCTTTCTCGGCAAAATGCAGCCCTTCTGACAGACCCTGTACCAGCCCGGCTATACAGATCTGATTGACCATTTTGGTCAGCTGACCAGCTCCGCTTTCGCCAAGACGCTTCACCGTGCGACCATATACCTGCATGATGGGTTCGGCAGCTTCATATGCGGGCAGATCGCCTCCACACATGATCGATAGAACGCCATTTTCAGCCCCGGCCTGACCACCAGACACAGGTGCATCCACGAATGAAACCCCCGCGGACTGTGCTGAGCCATACAACTCGCGAGTGACAGCAGCCGAAACCGTAGTGTGATCAACAAAGATTGCACCATCGGCCATACCCGCTAATGCTCCTTGATCACCCAAAACAACCGAGCGTAGGTCGTCGTCATTGCCCACACAGGCCATGACAAAATCTGCACCCAAAGCGGCTTCGCGCGGGGTCGAGGCCCATTTCCCGCCGTGCTCTTTGGCCCAAGCTTCGGCCTTGGCGGTGGTGCGGTTGTAAACCGTGACCTCGTGCCCTTGTGCCACAAGATGCCCAGCCATGGGATACCCCATCACGCCCAAGCCTAAAAACGCACATTTCGCCATACCAAGACCCTTTCGTTGAATTCCCGTTCAGTTCACAGTAGTTACCGCTCACGAAGGCAAGTTCAACCTGCGTTTCCGACGCATGGGACAGAAATTAGGTTTGAATATGGGCAAATTCATACTGTGGATGATCCGCGGCGTCGCCGCTTTGGTAGGCTTAGCCGTCGCTGTTCTGACGCTGGTCTACTATTTGGCCTCACAGTCTTTGCCAGATTATGACGTGACCCGCGAAACGCCCGGCATCACCGCCCCGGTCGAGATTGTGCGAAACAACGCCAATATCCCGCATATTCTGGGCGAGAATGACAGCGATGTGTTCTTTGGCCTTGGCTATGTCCATGCACAGGACCGTCTGTGGCAGATGATGATGATGCGCCGCACCGTACAAGGACGATTGTCCGAGGTGTTCGGCAAACGCACCATGAAGACGGACGAGCTTATGCGGCGTCTGGATTTATATGCTCTGGCTCGTGGATCGCTTCAATATCAAGACGACGACACCAAAGCAGCTTTAGAGGCCTATGCCTCGGGTGTGAATGCGTATTTGGCGCGTGTTAATACTGAAGCTCTGGGCCGTGGTGCACCAGAATTCTTCCTGTTTTCAAACGAGATCTCGCCCTGGCAACCGGTCGACAGTCTGGCGATCCTGAAATTGATGGGTGTTCAGTTGGCAGGCCAACTGGAAGACGAGGTTCTGCGCGCACGAATATCGCTTGCCATACCCGAAGACCGCGTGCGTGACATCTTGCCGGACATGCCGGGAACAGGTGTCGCTGCGTTGCCGGATTATGCGGCTCTGTTCGACGAAGACGCGCCACGCTTTGCAACCTATGACACGCAAGACCGTCCAGACCTGTGGCCAAGTCCGAAACGAGGGTTTGCTGGGGCGTCAAACGGATGGGCTGCGGCGCCGAACAGATCGGCTGCTGGTGGCACATTGCTGGCCAATGATCCGCACCTGGGTTTCTCAGCGCCATCGATCTGGTATCTGGCACGGCTTGAACTAAGCTCGGGTGGCGTGATTGGTGGTTCTATACCCGGCATGCCTCTGATCATGGCTGGACGAACCGATGGCTTTGGCTTTGGTATCACATCCTCGTATCTGGATGATCAGGATTTGCATCTTGAAAAACTCAACCCTGACAATTCGGACGAGGTGCTGACACCTGACGGTTTCAAACCCATCACCACACGCGGAACTATCCTGCGGATCAAAGATGAAGCCCCGGTCACTCTGACACTGCAATGGACACCAAATGGCCCGATCCTGCCCTCAGAAATGTATGGGCTTGGGTTGATCACGCCAGTGGGCCACGCCATGTCCCTGTCCTGGACACTTCTGACCGAGAAAGACCGCTCGATGAGTGCCGGGATCGGTTTGATGCGTGCAAAGACTGTGATGGAAGGAATTGCCGCTGCCGCAGACTATGTTGCCCCCAGCCTGACCTTGACCATGGCCGACATGGACACGATCGCCATGAAGGTGATCGGCCAGATGCCCGGCCGCAATCCGCGCCACCAAACACAGGGCCGCATTCCAAGCCCCGGTTGGGTCAAAGACAACATGTGGGGTGCTGCGCTGAGCTACAGTGCCAACCCGGAGTTCGTGCAGCCCTCTGGTGGGATCCTTGGCAATACCAACAACAAAATCGTCAACCGTCCCTTCCCCGCACATATGAGCTTCAACTGGGGTGACAGTCAGCGTATCCAGCGTTGGCGGCGTCTGATGCAAGCACGCGAAGTCCATACCCGCGACAGCTTTATGGAAGCACAACTGGATAGCGTTTCTGTCACAGCCCGCACGCTTTTGCCTCTTGTTGGGGCGGATCTGTGGTTCACCGGTGAAGCTGCCCCTGCCGGCACGCCTGAACGAGATCGCCAAAACGCGTTGACCCTGCTGGCCAACTGGAACGGCGAAATGAACGAGCACATGCCCGAGCCGCTGATCTACTCCGCATGGATACGCGCCCTGCAAAACCGGCTGATCCGGGATGAACTTGGCCCCCTTGCCGAGGCGTTCACACATGTCGATCCGGTCTTTGTTGAACGCGTCTATCGCGACATCGATGGCGCATCGGTCTGGTGTGACGTAATTCAATCCGCCGCGACTGAAACCTGCACCGACATCGCCCGCGTCGCGCTAGATGACGCGCTTTTGTGGCTATCCGAGAACGCGGGCGGCAAGCAAGAAAGCTTGCGTTGGGGGGATTACCATCAGGCCGTCCACAAACACGCGGTTCTAGGCGATGTGCCCTTCCTGAAATGGTTCGTAAATATCCGCCAATCAACTTCGGGTGGGGACAACACATTGCTGCGAGGACTTACATCTGGCACGGGCAAGAACCCATTCCAGAATGTCCATGGTGCGGCCTATCGTGGGATCTATGATTTCTCAGATCCTGACAGCTCTCTCTTTGTGACCTCAACTGGACAATCGGGGCACCCTTTGTCGCGTCACTATGACGATCTGGGCGAGCTTTGGCGACGCGGCGAGTTTACGCCAATGTCACTGGATCCCGAGCTTGCACGCGCTGCGGCTGTCGGCGTCACACGCCTTGTCCCGCGCCCGTAAAGCCCTTGCCTTGATAGCTAGGGGGTTAACTCCAGCGGGCTTTTCCCCTTAATCGAAATCTCGATCCCTCGTTAGATCACCCTAACTGATAAATGCAGACAGATAGGGAATCCGACATGGAAAATGTCTCGCAAGGTATGGGCTGGCTACAAGCCAACGCATTGAATGTGGTTTACGTTGTCGTAATCGCCATCGCGGCCTATTGGCTTGCAAGTCTGGTGAAGCGGCTTGTCATCGGGGTTGGTAAAAGCCACGAGGCACTGGACGAAACCCTGTTCCATTTCCTTGGTTCGATTGCTCGCTATGCTGTTCTGGCCTTTGCCGGTCTCATCGTTCTGGATCGGTTTGGCATCGAGACCACTTCGCTGATCGCCATTCTGGGTGCGGCAGGTCTTGCCGTCGGTCTGGCGCTTCAGGGCACGCTGTCCAGCCTCGCCGCGGGGATCATGTTGATCCTGTTCCGCCCTTTTAAAGTTGGCGACTTCGTCGAGGCAGCAGGCACTTTCGGTAAAGTGGATTCGATCACGCTGTTTACTACAGACATGATCACGTTCGACAACCAGCACATTATCATCCCCAACTCCGAGATCTGGGGCGCCAAGATCACCAATCACTCACATCATTCGATCCGCGGTGTCGATATGGTCGCTTCAGTGGCCTATGGCAGCGACATCAAAAAGGTGAAAGCCTCAATCGCGAAGGTACTGAAAGCGAACGAGCATGTGCTGACCGAGCCTGCACCGTTTGTCGAAGTCGAGACGCTGAATGCGTCATCCGTTGATCTTCTGGTGCGTCCGTTCACCGAAGGCGCGCATTATTTCGACGTAAAGTACAGCCTTCCCCAAGCCATTTACGAGCAATTCCGGAAAGACGGGATCGAGATCCCGTTCCAGCAGATCGTCGTCCATAACGCCATCTAGTGCGTCCCCACAATTGGACGATGTGTGGCCACTCACGGCCTAGAAGGCCACCCCTTGGGGTGGTCTTCACTCATTCTAAGGGGTCAAAGGGCAGCGTATTCCGCCGCTTGCCGATCGGTCCAGGTCACGGTGATCTGCCATCCGGTTTCGCCCGGCTCTTCGGCTTCAACGATCCCTTTATCAAAAAGCCAAGCGCGTTTGCGACCATCCGAGAACGCTAGTTCCAGGGTGACAGTCTTACGCGGCGCGTCCAGCGCGCGGTCGATGGCTTCAATCAGGTCGTCGAACCCTTCACCTGTAATGGCGGACAGGGTCAGAATATCGTCATGGCGTGCAGCCTCGCGACGGCGGGCGTCGGCATCTTCTTCGTCCAGAAGATCTAGCTTGTTCCAGACCTCAAGCTGCGGTGTCTCTTCATTCACGCCCAGCTCGGCCATGATGGTGGCGACATCCTGTGCCTGCTCATCCGTGCCTTCGTGGCTGATGTCGCGCACATGAAGGATCAGATCAGCGGCCAATACCTCTTCCAGAGTAGCACGGAAAGCGGCGACCAGTTGCGTCGGCAAGTCCGAGATGAAGCCCACCGTGTCAGACAGGATCACCTTGCGGCCACCACCCTGCCCCGGCGTCTTGCCCAAGGCGGGCAGCTCGATCTGGCGCATGGTGGGATCGAGCGTCGCAAAGAGCATGTCTTTCGCCAACACCTTCGCGCCAGTCATCCGGTTGAACAGCGTCGACTTGCCGGCGTTGGTATAGCCCACCAGCGCGACAATCGGAAACGGCACCTTGGCGCGTGCGGCGCGATGCAGCTCGCGGGTTTTCACGACCTTTTCAAGCTGCTTGCGCAGACGGTTCATGTGGTCGTCAATGGCGCGGCGGTCAGCTTCGATCTGGGTTTCACCGGGACCACCGACAAAGCCAAGCCCGCCACGCTGGCGTTCAAGGTGAGTCCACGCGCGGACAAGGCGGGTGCGCTGATAGGACAGCGCGGCCATCTCGACCTGCAACACACCTTCACGGGTGCGCGCGCGGTCCGAGAAGATTTCGAGGATCAGACCTGTCCGGTCCAGAATTTTGACGTTCCATTCCTTTTCCAGATTGCGCTGCTGCACCGGGCTGACCGGGCCGTCGATCAGAACAAGATCGACCTCGGCCACCTTCAGGCGCTGGCTTAGATCATCAAGCTTGCCCTTGGAAAACAGCTTACCGGGATGTGGGTCGCGCAGACGCACGATTTCAGCCCCTGCAACCTCGAGATGAGGGAGGGCCGCCGCCAGTGAAACGGCTTCTTCCAACGCGGGACCTGCGGTCCGGCGGTTAGGGTCTGAGGTCAGTTCCGGGTGAAGGACCCAAGCGCGGGTGGCCTTCTCCTCTTGTTCAATGAGGTCTGTCAGCTTTCTTCGCCGTCATAAAGATTGATCGGTTGGCCCGGCATGATCGTCGAGATCGCATGCTTGTACACCAGCTGCGACTGGCCATCGCGGCGCAGAAGGACGCAGAAATTGTCGAACCAAGAAATTACACCCTGAAGTTTTACGCCGTTGATCAGAAAGATCGTCACCGGAACTTTCGATTTGCGCACGTGATTCAGGAATGCATCTTGAAGGTTTTGCTTATCGGCAGCCATTTTTTATTGCCTTTTTTGTTTATGCTGCCGGAAAACGGCAGGAATTTCACCTGATTGTCACTATGGCTTGCTCTTTTGGCGGTTTCCACCCCCAATTTACGTGGCTTCAATCGGGGTATGGCATGTAAACAACAGGCGAAACGGAACGGGCCTGTTGCCATTTCGTCAACGGCGCCAAATCTCTGGGCTAAGTAGCGCGATAATCGCCAGCGTTTCCAATCGGCCAAGGATCATGGCACCGGCCAACACCAACTTTGCCGGGTCGCTGAGGTCGACAACCGACAAAGGCTCTGCGACCGCCACTTCGACGACCGGCCCGGTTGTCGTCAGGCTGGCAATGGTCAAGATCATCGCGCTTTCAAAATCCTGTCCCGTCAGGGCAAACAGCGCCATGATCAGCGCGACCGACAGCGCCATAAGCATGAAGAAAACCCACGCCATATAAGCACCGCGCCCACGCAGGTGGCGCGCCTCGGTTCCTGCACCACCGATTGAACTTGGATGGACCAGCTTCTCCATTTCGCGCAATCCGTGCAGGTAAAGCGCATAAACGCGCATCAGCTTGGCCCCACCAGCAGTCGTGGCAACGCCACCCCCGATCAGGGCAAGCCCCATCAACAACAGACCGGGCGTTTCAAGTCCCGACCAGTTTCGGCTTGCCTCCCACGCTTGGCTTTCAAACCCTGCGGTCGTGAGGAAGGACAAGACGGTGAAGAACGATCCCCACAGAGACGTCAGCCCCGCAACCAAATTCAGCTCTTCATCAACTTCATAGGCCCCGATCCAGTGTCGAAGGAACAGAAACCCGGTCAGAGACACAACGAGCACCGACGCCAAACGGATCTCGGGATCGCGCCAAAGCGATGGGGTTTCGCTGTGCTGCATATCGCTGGCGAAGGTCTGGCGCGATATGGCAAAGGCTAGGAATACTGCGATCATGACTTCTCCGCCAAAGCCGGCAACGCCGCCTGACACGCCGCCAACTGGGGAAATTCCGCTGGTCGCTAAGGTGGACATCGCGTGGACTAGGCCGACAAAGGGCGTTTCGCCAGCGACGACCAGACCGATCCATAACGCGGTTGTCAGGCCGGTATAAATGGGTAGCAACCGAACACCATAGGTTCTGATCCGGTCCGAGAAATCGGCCACCCGCGTAATCTGGCTGTGCCCTGCCCCCAGTCGTGTATCCAGCGCAGACCCCCGCGCCCCAAACCGGGTGCGCACTTCGAAGCCACCAAGCGCCATTGGGGCCAGAATGGCAATCGCCCCGACCCAGATGAAAAAACCTCCCATCCAGCCAACCAAGGCGCGCCAAAGGTGCAGAGATTTCGGAAGGCGGTCTGGGTCTGGAAACAGCGTCAGCCCGGTGGTTGTCAGGGCCGAGACCATTTCGACATAGGCATTCAGGAAGGTGGTAGTGCGCAGGGCCTGATGAAACGGAACAGCCAGCATTATTGGCAACAAAACAAAGAGGCCCAACAACGCCATCAGGTGTCGACGATGCCGGGTGGATCTGGGGCGATCCGCCATCGCAATGGCCAGAAAGAACGTCAGAAATCCAAAAAGCAGAGCTCCGTACAGGAACACACGGCCCTCGTAGTATTCTGCCGCAGTCCACGCAAAGCCTGCGGGCAACAGCATTGCCAGCACGCTGATCCCCATCAGGATTACAAGAAGCGGCAGTTTGGTGATCTGGGTCAGCATGGCCACGCCTTAGAAGAAGTCGATCGAGACCTGCAACAGACGCTCTACTTCGGGTACGTCGGCGGCCATGCAGAACAGTGTCACCACATCGCCTTCATCGATGCGCGTCTTACCCGTGGGCTTCATGACGGTTTCGCCTTTCATCACCGCGCCAACCAGCACCCCCTCGGGGAAGTCCACGTCCCGGATCGCTTTGCCTGCGATGGGCGAAGTCGACAGAACTTGTGCCTCGATCACTTCAGCTTCGGCGTCGCCCAGCGAATAGACCTCACGTACCTTGCCGTGCCGGATATGGCGCAGGATCGAGCTCACCGTCTGCGTGCGTGGGTTGATATATGCATCGATGTTCAGAGGATCCATTAGGCCAACAAGCGACGGATCATTGACCAGCGCAATGGACATGGCGCAGCCTTCCGCCTTCGCCCGAACCGAGGACAAAAGGTTCACCTTGTCATCATCCGTGACAGCCAAAATGGCATCAGCGCGCGGCACGCCTGCCTCTTTCATCAACTCGCGGTTCATCCCATCGCCATGCAATACCACCGTACGCTCCAGCGTGTCGGCTGCGCGCTCAGCCACATCTCGGTTCAGTTCGATCACTTTGGCACGGATGCGGTCGGTCCGGGTCTCAAGCTCGCGGGCAACGGCGAGCCCCACATTACCACCTCCAAGGATCACCACACGTTCCTGCCGCTTGGTGGATTTGCCGAAGACTTCCAACGTGCGATTCACATCCTCACTGCGTGTGAACACATAGATCTGGTCACCTGCGAACAGCTGGTCCCCCGGCTCGGGCGCGAACAACCCCTTGTCTCGGCGTACTCCGACAACAATGGCGCTGAGCGTAGAGAACAGATCCGTCAACTGGCGCAAAGGGGTGTTCAGGACCGGGCATTCATCACCCAGTTGAATCCCCAATAGCTGCACCTTGCCACCCATAAAGCTTTCAATATCGAAGGCAGACGGTGCCTGAATGCGCTTCAGAACCGCCTCGGCGACCTCGCGCTCGGGACTGATGACTACATCAATCGGCAGGTGATCCCGGCGATAGAGATCTGCATAGATCGCATCCAAATAGCTTTGCGACCGAAGGCGTGCGATTTTGCGTGGGATCGAGAATACCGAATGCGCCACCTGACAGGTGACCATGTTCACCTCGTCCGAATAAGTAGCGGCGATGATCATGTCGGCATCCCGCGCATTGGCACGGTCCAGTACATCCGGGTGCGAGGCATGCCCCGCAATCCCCTGAACATCCAGCGTATCGGTCGCCCGCGCCACCAGTTCGGGGTTGTTATCCACCACGGTCACATCGTTCTTTTCGCTTGAAAGGTGGCGGGCGATTTGCCACCCCACCTGCCCTGCACCGCAAATGATAACCTTCATCCGGCTCTCCTTGGAACGCGTCCTGTTGAATAACAGGATCCGTTTCGACCGCACGTGACGTGCGTAATTCTGTCGAAGGGATGGCAGATGGGCGCGGCAGGGTCAATGGTTCGCCCTGTGACCGCGCACGCCAAATATCAATCACGCCTCGGCGGCTTCTTCCTCTTCGCCGGCGACATAGGCCATACGAGCGCCGGCCTTGGAACCGGTCACGACGCCCAATGATTTCAGCTTTCTATGCAGTGCTGATCGCTCCATCCCTACGAAATTTGCAGTGCGCGAGATGTTGCCCCCGAAGCGATTGATTTGGGTCAGCAAATACTCCCGCTCGAAGGCCTCACGCGCTTCGCGCAAGGGCATCATTGCTAGGGCACCGGACACAACGACAGCTTGATCGGAAGCATCCTCGGCGGCGGCTTCTTGTCCCGGAAGCTCGGCGGCTGCGATTGGATCGGTTCCATCGCCTAGGATCAGAACCCGCTCGACCACATTCTTCAGCTGCCGCACGTTGCCCGGCCACTGCATCGTTTGCAGCATTGC
Organism: Aliiroseovarius sp. S253; assembly: GCF_049800855.1. Lineage (NCBI taxonomy): Bacteria > Pseudomonadati > Pseudomonadota > Alphaproteobacteria > Rhodobacterales > Paracoccaceae > Aliiroseovarius > Aliiroseovarius sp. S253. The sequence goes on from NZ_JBNAFW010000001.1 coordinate 1,316,706, forward strand.
CTGAGCATCCTCGGCCAACTCACGCAGTGGCAAGCCCTGCTCGGAGTTGAACATCGAAATGAAGTGTTCGGCCAGCTCGGGAATATCCTCACGGCGCTCGTCCAAGGGCGGTACCGCAATCGGCACGACGTTCAAGCGGTGAAACAGTTCTTCCCGGAAATTTCCGGCAGCAATTTCAGCCTGAAGATCGCGGCTGGTGGATGACACTACCCGCAAATCAACCGAGACCTTGTCCGCTCCGCCAACTCGCTGGAACCTTTGATCTACAAGCACGCGCAGGATCTTGGATTGCGTACCGATCGGCATGTCAGCGACCTCGTCGAAATAAACGACGCCGCCACTGGCTTCTTCCAGCAGTCCCGGTTCGATCCCGCGGTCTTCGCTTTCGCGTCCGAACAGAACCTCTTCCATGCGGTCTGCTTCGATCGAGGCGGAATTGACAACGACCATAGGCGACGAAGCCCGATCAGAGTTGGCATGGATGAAGCGTGCCGCCAGTTCCTTGCCGACCCCAGCAGGACCGGTCAACATTACACGGCCGTTGGACTTCGTGACCTTTTCCAAGTTAGATTTCAATACTTTGAAAGCCGAACTTTGACCAACCATCTCAGATGGCAGGCTATCACGACGCTTAAGCTCGGTGTTCTCGCGGCGAAGGCGACTGGTTTCCATCGCCCGTGTGATCACAACCATCAACTGATCAATGTTGAAGGGCTTTTCGATAAAGTCGTAGGCCCCCTGCTTGATCGCTGCCACGGCAATCTCGATGTTCCCATGACCCGAGATGATCACCACAGGAACCTCTGGATGTTCGCGCTTAACCATCTTCAGGATGTCGATCCCGTCCATGGCGCTGTCCTTCAGCCAGATGTCTAAGATCATCAGGGCTGGAAGTTCGGCTTTGACTTGCTCGACTGCCTCGTCCGAGGTGCCGGCCAATCGAGTCGTAAAACCTTCATCTTCCAAAATATCAGATATGAGTTCACGGATGTCCCGTTCGTCATCAACAATCAGAATATCGCTCATGTCGCTGCTCCTGTCATTGCGGCTTTGGACCGGCGTTCTGCGCTGCCAAAAGGCAGGAAGATACGGGCCATGGCGCCAAAATGTGCGCCGCCGTTTTCTATTTCACGTTCAAAAACGGGCGCATCTTCCAGCGTCAGACGCCCGCCATGTTCTTCGATGATCTTCTTGACGATCGGCAGGCCCAAACCGGTGCCTTTTTCCCGCGTCGTCACATAGGGTTCAAACAGTCTTGCACGATCCTCAGGCAGACCAATGCCGTTGTCGGCTACGGTGATGCAAATACCACCATCTGCTTCCATCATTTTGACCTGTATCTCTGGCTCATGCCCGTCTGGCTTTTCGCTTTCATAAAGTGTTTCAATGGCTTCCCCGGCATTCTTAATGAGATTAGTCAATGCCTGACCAATCATGGTCTGGTCGATCTCAATCAAAACCGGGTGGTCCAGAATTTGCGAACTGAACCGTACATTTTCCTGCCCGGTTTCTTGCAACAGAAGAATGTCCCGCAGCAGTTTGGTCAGATCGGTCTCACGCCGCTCTGGCTCGGGCATCCGTGCGAATTTCGAGAACTCGTCCACAATCCGGCGCAGATCGTTGGTCTGACGTACAATCACGTCGGTGTATTGCTCCAACGCCTCTACATCGACGCCATCCACACGCGAGAACTTCCGCTTAATCCGCTCAGCTGACAGCTGGATTGGGGTCAGAGGGTTCTTGATTTCGTGCGCAATACGACGCGCCACGTCGCCCCACGCGGCCATCCGCTGGGCCGACACCAGATCGGTCACATCATCAAAGGCAACTACGTAGCCTTCAAGACCGCCTTCATCGTTCCGTCTTGTGGCAATTCGAACCAACAGGTTCTCTTGCTTGCCATTGCGCGTCAGACGCATTTCTTGCTGGGCACTAGGCTGACCTTGCGAAACCGCATCAAGAAGGGGCTGAAACTCGGGCACGACCAGCGACAGCTCGTGTTCCTGGTCGTTTTCATCCTGCACATCCAGCAAAAGCTCGGCAGCACGGTTGAGGAACGTCACCTGTCCACCGGCATTCAAGCCAATAACGCCGCCGGTAACCGAGCTGAGCACACTGTCAAACAGACGCCTACGACGCTCAATCTGTTCGGTATTCTCAAGCAAGCGATCGCGTTGGCCCTTCAGGCGGCCCGTCATTTGGTTGAAATACCGCCCAAGCATAGAGATCTCGTCATCGCCTTCTTCCTCGATGACACGTACATCCAAATCCCCTGCTCCAACACGCTGGGCCGCACTGGCCAGACGCCCCACGGGGCGCGACAGACGTTCGGCAAACCACATTCCCATCCAGATCGCTGCAAGGATCAAGATGGCGGCAAAACCCAGATAAATCAGTCCAAACTGAAACAGACGTTGGCCGCGTTGCGATTCAAGCTGGCTATAAACCCGCGCGGCCTCTTGCGTTTCGTCCACCAGATCAAGGATGTCGCCGTTCACATCACGGGTCAGCAGGATGTAGTGGTCCGTAAAGTCCTTCAAGCGGATCAGAACGCGGAACTCGTTGATGGACCAATCCTCGATCACAACGGCTTCACCAGCCTCTGCCTGTGCGAACTGTTCGGGTGTAGGTTCTTCATAATCAAACAGATACGACCGTGTGCCGCGTACGCGGATCGAACCATCACCTGATATAACATATGCCTCGCGCAGACCGCGCTGAATGCGTTCTTGTGCTTGCTTCAAGAACTGACCGACCTCGGCATCTGTCAACAATATCTGGGTCTGGCGTTGCAGTTCAAGAAAGGCGGCCATTGCGCGCGCATCCTGTATAAGTCCGTCGCGGCTTTCCTCTTTGTAAGCCTCGGCTGCTGCACGAGAGTTACCAACCACGGTCCGCACACGTTCCGAGAACCAACCTTCAAGGCCCATATTCAGGGTAAGCATTGCGAAAATGGCGACAAGGATTGTTGGGCTAAGGGCGATGACGGCAAAAACGCCGGTCAGGCGCAGGTGCAGTCGAGATCCCGCACTTTCCTTGCGCCGCGCAACAATCATACGACTGACACCCGCCAGAACAAATCCAGCGACCAGGATCACATATACGATGTCTGCTAAGATGATCAGCCGAAGCGCGTTGCTGTCTGCACCCTGCGCAAAGGGGCCGAGCACCAAAAACGTGGTCACGGCCAGAATTGGCCCGAACACGATCATTCCAAATGCGCCGTAAGAGCTGTACTTGCGCCAGCGGCGCATGGACAGATAACGCTCGTAATTCGACTTCCGCACCGCGCGCTGCGCCACTGTGCTCGCCCTCATAAAATCTCTGTCCGCAGCCTCACGCAGACAGTTGCCGCCAATATGACTCGGATCTTGTGCCCGAATGTCACGCTATGTTGCTCTTTTACATCAACTGGCGACGGCGTGTCACCTCTATTCCGAGCTCGGTGATCTTTTTGCGCAAGGTATTGCGGTTGATGCCCAGTAGATCCGCACATCTGGCCTGATTTCCTCCGGTCGCATCCAAGGCGATTTCTATCAACGGAAGCTCCATCTCGCGCAAAATACGTTGATACAAGCCAGTTGGAGGCAGCGCGCCGCCATGCAGGTCAAAATATCGCTGCAAATGCTGAGCGATCGTATCCGCCAAGCGCGCATCGGCAATATCCTGCCCAACCGCACCTGCCCCCGATGGTGCATTGACCGACTGAACACCGGTGCCACCCAGAGCAGTCTCAACTTCTTCCGGTGAGATAACCTCGTCAATTCCGGTCACCGCCAGACGGCTAACAAGGTTTTCCAGCTCGCGCACATTTCCGGGCCAAGGATATGCACGCAGAACGGCCGCCGCATTATCCGGAAGATGTCGCTTGGCCAACCCGTCCTGCGCAGCACGGCCCAGGAAATGCTCTGCCAGACCGACGATATCTTCGATCCGGTCCCTGAGCGGGGGTACCGGAATCACGATCCCAGCTAGCCGATAGTACAAATCCGAACGGAACCGCCCGTCGGCAGCTGCGCTTCCCAGTTCCCCCTGAGAGATAGACAGAACGCGTGTATTGTTTTCCGCCACTGCATCCAAAACACGCGCCAAACGTCCCTGCGACGCATCGTCCAAATCTTGGATCCCGTCAAACAAGATAACCCCATCCCGGGCGCGCGCCAAAAGCGTTTGAACAGCGTCGGTGTGGCTTAGATCATCCGGCGAAGCAATAATGAACGGTGCGCTTCCCCGATCCGAGAAATCATGCAATGCCCGCGCGATTAAAGACTTCCCGACCCCGCTTTCCCCGGTGATCAAAACCGGTAAGTCGACGTTCAAAACCCGCGCAACGAGACGATACAATTCTTGCATCGCTGCGCTATGGCCTACCAAGGGAAGATCATCCACATCCCTCCCCGTCCGCACCTGAGGTTGGTCAGGCTCAGAAGACCGAACACGTTTGCGCTCGAGCGCGCGCGCGGTTCGCTTCATCAGCTCTGGTAAGTCGAAGGGCTTGGGCAGATAGTCAAAGGCGTCCGCTTCGGCGGCCTGAATGGCCGTCATGATCGTGTTCTGTGCCGAGATCACGATCACCGGCAGATCCGGACGCAGCTTCAGGATACGCGGCAGGGCCTCAAGCCCATTGCCATCGGGCATGACCACATCCGAGATCACGACATCTCCGCGCCCCTCTTCCACCCATTTCATAAGGGTTTGCATCGATCCCGTTGCGTGAACACGGCACCCCGCGCGGGTCAGTGCCTGTGTCAGAACCGTGCGGATCGTACGATCATCATCGGCCACCAGAACTGTTCCATCCATCTCAGGACTCCTTAGGGTTTACGACTTGAGGGTTGAGGGGGTTTCATCACCGGCAGGCTGATCCGAAACACCGTACGTCCGGGCACAGAGTTGACAGAAATCAGAGCGCCATGATCCGTGATAATCTTCGAGACCAAGGCCAAGCCCAGACCGGTACCGTTTTCGCGGCCAGAAACAAATGGATCAAAGACACTGTCAGAGATATCCGGTGGAAGACCGGGGCCATCGTCAATGACCTCGACCTGAATAGGTAGATGCGCTTGATCGCCGTTGGGCAAAGGCACGCGCAATCCGCTGTCATAGAATGTTCTCAGCGTGATATTACCAGTATTACCAGATGCTTCCGAGGCGTTCTTAATAAGGTTCAGAAAGACTTGCTGGATCTGATCCGCATCCACAAAAACCTCAGGCAAAGACGGGTCATAGAGCTTAGTAACATCCATCCCAGTGGCGTAGCCCAGCTGTGCTGTTGCCCAGGCACGATCAAGAAGATCATGGATGTTCGTTGGCTGTCTTTCAGGGGGGCGCAGATCACCAAAGCGTTCCACCTGATCAAGAAGCGCGACGACACGGCGGGTCTCGGCAACGATCAGATCGGTCATTTCCTGATCTTCGGGTGGCAATGACATCGATAGAAGCTGCGCTGCACCCGAGATCCCCGCCAGCGGGTTCTTGATTTCATGTGCCAACATTTCGGCCATGCCAATGGCCTGTCGTGCTGCGGCTTTCGTACCTTGCACTTGCCCTAGCGCTTCAGATCCACCACGTGGCTGCAGGATTACGATATACTCTGCCGGCGCCTCAGGCTCTTCAGGCAAAGGCGCGATGTGCAAGTTGACATCGCGCGTCGTGCCGTCAGACAGTCGCATGTCCACACCATCCACATAAAGCGCGTTCTTGCTTTGACGAACGCGGTTTAGCAGCTCGTCAAAGTCCAGTGAAAACCCAAGCGTCACATTGGGATGCCTTCCAATCAATCGCCGTTCGGACAGGTTCAAAAAGCTCTCGGCAGCGCCGTTCACGCGAAGCACAAGTCCTTTGTCGTCAACCTCAAGCCCTGGCACGGGCAAGACGGACCAAATGCGATCATCGCGGGTCATGCGGCCTTCCTTTCAGGACTAAGCGCTTGGGGTAAAAGGTCAATCACGTGTCGCGGGTCGCGTGACGACAGGATCTGCCGTCGCAAATCCGGGTCCGATTTGGCGTCATCCATATACCAGCCCAGATGCTTACGGATAACACGCGCGCCCAGATCGGGGCCGTAGAACTCAAGGCTGGCGCGATAATGGTCTGCAACCAGCTTTGCCAATGCCTCTCCGATCGGAATAACCGGGGCTGGCGTGCCATAGAGGTCATGCGCCACCTGCGCCAGCAACCAAGGGCGTCCACCAGAACCGCGCCCGATCATCACCCCATCTGCTCCGCTTTGTGTCAGAGCTTTGCGGGCGGTGGCACTATCGACGATATCGCCATTTGCGATGACGGGGATCGACACAGCCTCTTTCACCGGTCGGATCGCGGCCCAATTGGCCGCGCCCTTGTAAAACTGACAGCGCGTGCGCCCGTGGATCGTAATCAGTTGAATGCCTGCCCCTTCGGCCAGCCGCGCTAACTCGGGAGCATTCAGGCTGTTCTCATCCCAGCCCAACCGTGTTTTCAGCGTGACAGGTATACTGACCGCGCCAACGATCGCTTCGATCAGACGCAAGGCATGGTCTAGATCACGCATCAACGCCGAGCCAGACATGCCGCCGACCACTTTGCGTGCCGGGCAGCCCATGTTGATGTCGATCAGCCGTGCGCCGTTCTGTTCGACCATACGCGCCGCCTCGCCCGCCCAATAAACATCCCGCGCCGCCAACTGGACCGAAGTCTTCTCCAGCCCGAACCCCAGCTCAGCCCGTTCACGAACACCGGGCTTGGCCTGCACCATCTCTTGACTGGCGACCATTTCGGACACCACAAGGCCCGCCCCGAACGAGGCGACCAGATTGCGAAACGGCAAATCAGTGATCCCAGCCATCGGGGCTAGAATCACAGGCGTTTCCAATTGAAGGGGTCCGACGGAAAGAGACATGCTTATTCCTTGTGCACTGCGGATAGTTAGGGCTGACAGCCCGAAATATATCAACAATTCGCGGAGTATTCGAGCATCGGATTTACATTCTGCACATTTTTTAGGCAGTTTTATGGGCGCAGACTGCAGAGTTGTCCTTCCTCTAAGCACAGCCTAAACAACTTGTATGACGACAGCAGCCATCATCGTGGCCGCCGGGCGCGGAACGCGCGCGGGTGGCGAAGTGCCGAAGCAGTGGCACCAGATTTCCGGAAACAGCGTCGCAGCTCATACGGTGCGCGTGTTTCAAGCGCATCCCGAAGTCTCGCAGATCATTCTGGTGATTCACCCGGATGATCACGGATTTGCCGATCCGATCGAGGGCGTTACTTTGGTCCACGGCGGGGCCACGCGAGATGCCAGCGTATATGCCGGTCTCGAAGCGCTTCGTTCAGACGCACCGGCCTATGTGTTGATCCATGATGTTGCGCGACCTTTGGTCTCGGATCAGGTGATCCACGATGTGATCTCCGCGCTTGACCTCACGCCGGGCGCGGCCCCTGCTCTTCAGGTCACAGATGCCCTTTGGCGCGGAGAAGATGGTAAAGTTTCGGGCACTCAGGATCGTGCGGATTTGTTTCGCGCGCAGACACCTCAAGGCTTTCGGTTTGACGACATTCTGAGCGCACACAAAGCACATGAGGGCGGCGCAGCTGATGACGTCGAGGTAGCCCGCGCCGCAGGGTTGGACGTCACAATCGTTGACGGCGATGAACAGAACCTGAAAATCACTACACCCGGCGATTTTGCTCGGGCCGAGCGGCTGCTCGCGCAGCGCCAAGTTAAGGACAAGGAGAGCCGGATGGATATTCGGGTAGGCAGCGGTTACGACGTGCATGCGTTTGAAGACGGGGATCACGTGATCCTCTGCGGGGTTAAGATCCCGCATGACCGCAAGCTGAAGGGACATTCGGATGCGGACGTAGGCATGCATGCCCTGACCGACGCAATTTACGGCGCGCTTGCAGACGGCGATATCGGCCAGCATTTCCCGCCTTCGGACCCGCAGTGGAAGGGCGCGGCCAGCGACATTTTCCTGCGTCATGCGGTCGAATTGGCGGCAACGCGTGGCTATCGGATTTCGAATGTAGATGTGACCTTGATTTGCGAGCAGCCAAAGATCGGACCACATGCGCTGGCGATGCGCGAAGCCCTGTCAGACATCATGGGATTGGCCGTGGACCGGATCAGCGTAAAAGCTACCACCAGCGAACGCCTTGGCTTTACCGGCCGGTCCGAGGGCATCGCCTCGATGGCCACGGCAACCCTGATCGGAGCCTAACATGACCCCTTCGACCGCCAAGCTGATCGCCACTTTCTTCTATTCGGGCCTGATGCGCCCTGCCCCCGGTACTTGGGGCAGTCTGGCCGCACTGCCCGCCGCGTGGCTTTTGCATCAGATCGGTGGCCCGGTCGCCCTGACCGGCGCCACCATTCTGGCCTATCTGATCGGCGTGAAAGCGACCGAAGCCTATACAGCTGGGAAGTCTGATCACGACCCGTCTGAAGTAGTGATCGACGAGGTTGTCGGCATGTGGATCGCGCTCTTCCCTGTGTCGTTTGGCGCGCGGATGATGGGCGCGGACATTCTGGCGCTCTATCCAGGCTGGATCGTCGCTTTCTTGGCTTTCCGTCTGTTTGACATCACCAAATGGGGTCCGATTGGCAAAGCGGACCGGCGTGGTGACGCCACGGGCGTCATGATGGATGATGTCTGGGCGGGTGTCGCTGCTGCGATCGTAGTGATCATTACTGCATACGCTTCCCACGGGCTGATGGCATGAGCAAAGCCGCCGCCCTTCTTGACCTCTGTCGCGCACATGGCCTGAAGCTTGCCACCGCAGAAAGCTGCACTGGCGGTATGGTCGGCGCATGGCTGACCGAGGTTCCGGGCAGCTCGGACGTGTTTGATCGCGGCTTTATCACCTATTCCAATGCAGCCAAGCAGGACATGTTGGGCGTCACGACGACCAGTTTAGAGACGTTTGGCGCTGTATCCGAGCAAGTGGCTGCTGAGATGGCGCAAGGTGCGCTGTCCCGGTCGGGCGCTGACATTACAGTCTCGATCACGGGAATTGCAGGCCCCGGCGGGTCTGAACACAAACCCGAAGGCCGCGTCTGTTTCGGTCTTGTCTATGACAACATAGTCCATGTCGAAACGCGAGAATTTGGCGCGATCGGTCGGGACAAGGTGCGAGACGCCGCGGCCAAACGCGCCTTGGAGCTGCTTACACAAGGGGCAGAAGCAAAATCGGCTCAGGCCTAATTTGTTTTCAACGCGCGCAATCTTAGCGCATCGCCCTAGGCATCCCGCCTAATAATTAAGCAGTCTTTGTTTTTGCCCCCACCTCCACGTCAGAATTGCGCGTTCTGGGTGCTTTGCGCTGGATAATCAATCACACCCCTCTTCAAAGCTTTAAAACCCAAGGAGGGGATTATGAACGGCGCAGATACCGCCTGGATCATCGTAGCAACAGCATTGGTGCTGTTCATGTCACTGCCGGGATTGGCGCTGTTCTATGGCGGCCTTGTACGGGCGCGCAATGTGCTCAGCGTCTTCATGCATGTCTACGCTATCGCTTGTCTTATGAGCATCTTGTGGCTGGCCTTTGGGTATACGATCGCGTTTGGCGACGCCTCGCATGGCTGGTTCGGCTCGCTGGACAAGGCGTTCCTGTCAGGCGTCACCGCTGACAGCCTGTCGGGCACCCTGCCCGAGGTTCTGTTCTTTGCCTTCCAAATGACCTTTGCCATCATCACACCCGCGCTGATCGTCGGCGCCTATGTGGAACGCGTAGGCTTTGGCTTTGTCCTGACGTTTTCGTCGCTGTGGATGCTTTTGTGTTACGCACCCGTGGTCCACTGGATCTGGGGCGGAGGCGCATTGGCGGATGGCGGCATCTTTGGCGAGATCGGCACCCGCGACTTCGCAGGCGGCATCGTGGTTCACGAAACCGCAGGCATCGCAGCCCTGATGATCGCCGTTGCCCTTGGCCCGCGCAAGCACCGCACCACCCCGCCTCACGCTCCGTGGATGGTCTTTGTGGGCGCCGCTATGCTTTGGGTCGGCTGGTTCGGCTTCAATGGTGGCTCGCAACTGGCCGCAGACGGTGGCGCAGCGATGGCGATCACCGTCACCCATATCTCGGCCGCCACAGCTTCGCTTAGCTGGGCGCTTTATGAAAAGATCAAGTACGGCAAGGCCAGCCTTGTCGGCATCGTCACCGGCACCATTGCGGGTCTTGCCTCGATCACGCCGGCATCCGGTTTTGTCGGTCCCATCGCAGCCCTGATCATCGGCGCCGTTGCAGGTGTCCTGTGTCAGGAAGCGGTAAACTTCATCCGTAACAAGCTGCAGATCGACGACACGCTGGACGTCTTCGCGGTTCACGGCGTTGGCGGCATCTTCGGCACGATCATGATCGCGGTCTTCGGACAGGGCAGCTTTGTGGCTCAGTTCGGTGCGTTGATCATTGTCGGCATCTTCACTTTTGTTGTCACCTATGTGCTGATCAAAGTGACCGCCGCCATCACCCCTCTGCGCGTCGATCTGGAAAGCGAAGTCAACGGGCTGGACCTGTCCGCCCACGGCGAACGCGCCTACGACATCACCTCATAAAACGCCCACTCACGGCGCGGGAAAAGGCGGAGGCGCAAGCTTTCGCCTTTTCCTTTTTGCTCTTGCCTGTGTCGCTCTCTTGAAAGCATTGCTGCAAGTGCCCATAAGATTGTGCAGAACAATGGAGTATTTGATGGAAGTGGGTATGGACACCGGATTTTGGATCAGCTGCGCGGCGATAGCCGGGCTTTTGGTGTTGTCGGCCTTCTTCTCGGGCTCGGAAACCGCATTGACAGCCGCGTCACGCGGCAAACTACGCTCGCGGGCTGACAAAGGCGATCGGGGTGCTGATCGGGCCCTGAACATCACAGAAGACAATGAACGTCTGATCGGCTCGGTCCTATTGGGCAACAACCTTGTGAACATCTTGGCGACCTCGCTGGCGACCGCGCTGTTCACGCGCCTGTTTGGCGACAGTGGCGTGGCGCTGGCCACCCTTGTCATGACCCTGTTGGTCCTGATTTTCGCCGAGGTACTGCCGAAAACCTACGCGATCACCCGCCCCGAAATGGCGGCTTCGCGCGCTTCGGGTCCGATTGCACTGATCATTCTGGTCTTCGCGCCAATCGTATCTGCCGTGCGCATGATTACGCGTGGCGTGCTGCGCCTGTTTGGTGTGGAAACCGATCCGGACAGCCAGATCCTTGCCGTCCGCGAGGAAATCATGGGCGCAATCGCGCTGGGCCACTCGGAAGGTGCGGTGGAAAAAGAAGACCGCGACCGCCTATTGGGCGCACTGGATCTTGGTGATCGCGCGGTCGAGGAAATCATGCTTCACCGCAGCCAGATCGAGATGATCGATGCCGACGCACCCGCCGTTGAGGTGCTGGAACAGATCCTAGAATCGCGCCACACACGCCTGCCCGTCTATCGTGATGAACCTGAAAACATCATCGGTGTCATCCACGCCAAAGACCTGTCGCGCTCGATGTATGCTTTCCAGCGTGAAGGCAAAGTGATCGAAGAATTCGACGTGCTTCAGGTGGCGATGGAACCTTACTTCATTCCCGAAACGACCACGCTGGACGATCAGATGCGCGAGTTTCTAAAGCGCCACACGCATTTTGCGCTGGTCGTGGATGAATATGGCTCGCTCGAGGGTCTGATCACGTTGGAAGACATTCTGGAAGAAATCGTGGGCGAGATCACCGACGAGTTCGACGTCCAGACCGAACACGAAATCAAATCGCAAAGCGATGGCAGTTTCATGGTGGAGGGTGGTGTCACCATTCGCGACCTGAACCGCGCAAAGGATTGGAACCTGCCGGATGACGAGGCCAACACCATCGCCGGGCTGGTCATCCACGAAGCGCAAATGATCCCCAATGAGGGACAAGTGTTCAGCTTCCATGGCTTCCGGTTTGAAGTGGTGAAACGCGACGGAAACCGGATCGAGCAGCTGAAAATCCGGCCGCTCTAAGCTCCGCGTCGGACGACACTGAATGGATGTCGGTTAGATTTAGTCAACAAAATATGCTATTCTGAGAAATTATTTCAATATTCAGAAGGAGCGTAATAATGAGAGTTCTTATTCTGGCTTCGTGTGCCGTTTTTGCCCTGACAGCGTGTCAAATGACAAGTAGTGGTTCGACCAGTGCGATGAAAATGCAAGATTCGCCGCAGTCCGGATACCCCCTTGCAGGAAAGACATTAGCCTATAAGGATTTGCGTTTCACTTCCCACAAAGACGGTCGTCTGACAGGAAATGACGGGACGATGGGCACATGGGAACACCGCGATGGAAAGTACTGCCGAACGATCTCGGTACCTGAGAAGTGGAAGGGTACCCAATGCCAAGATTATGAAATAGTCGGGGATCAGGTCACGATTACCCGTGAAGACGGATCACAGATAACCTACACCATCCTGTAACGTAGCGTGTCGACAAAGGGCGCTGTTCAGCGCCCTTTGAACAACGATCCCAAAATGCCGCGCACGATGCGTTTGCCTGTGGTGCCTTTCAGCTCTTTCAGCACGACATCGGTTACGGCCTTTCCAAACCCGCCTGAGGATGACTTGCTGCGCGAGGTAGACCGCCCGACTTTGCTGCCAGAATAACGACGTCCGGCGCGGTATTCACGTTCGGCAATGCTTTCGGCTTCTTCCTCTAGGCGCTCGGCCTCTTCTGCCGCTTTCGCGGCGTCCGCTGCCCGTTTGGTCAACACCTCATAGGCGCTTTCGCGATCCTGTAGTGTCTCGTACTTCCCGGCAATCGGAGAGGCGTCTATGAACGCCTTACGCTCGCCGCTTTCAATCGGGCCTAGTTGCGACGACGGTGGGCGGATCAATGTGCGTTCCACTACGCTGGGCGCGCCTTTTGATTCCAGGAACGAGGTCACGGCCTCGCCCACACCGACCTCACGGATGGCGTCTTCGGTCGAGAAACGTGGATTATCACGATAGGTTTCAGCCGCTTGCTTCAATGCGCGACGATCCTTGGCGGTAAACGCGCGCAGGGCGTGCTGCACGCGGTTGCCAAGCTGGCCCAGAATGTCCTCGGGGACATCTGCCGGGTTCTGCGTGACGAAATAGACGCCAACACCCTTCGAACGGATCAGGCGCGCAACTTGTTCAACCTTGTCGACCAAAGCCTTGGGCGCGTCGTCAAACAGCAGATGCGCCTCATCAAAGAAGAAGACCAGTTTGGGTTTGTCGGGGTCGCCGACCTCGGGCAGTTCCTCGAAAAGCTCTGACAACAGCCACAGCAGGAAAGTCGCGTACAAACGCGGTGCGCCCATTAGCTTGTCAGAGGCGAGGATCGAAATCCGCCCACGCCCATCCGTGTCGGTGCGCATGATGTCCGACAGCTCCAACGCGGGTTCGCCGAACAGCTTGTGACCGCCTTGATTCTCCAAAACCAAAAGCGCACGTTGGATTGCTCCGACAGACGAAGTCGAGACATTGCCATAGCGCAGCGACAGGTCCTTGGCGTTCTCGCCGACCCACACCAGAAGCGCCTGCAGGTCCTTCAGGTCAAGAAGACCAAGTCCCTGTTCATCGGCCACACGGAACGCAATGTTCAGCACTCCCTCTTGCGCGTCAGTCAGCTCTAGAAGCCGCGCCAGAAGCAGCGGCCCCATTTCCGAGACCGTCGTCCGGATCGGATGGCCTTGGTCGCCGTATAGATCCCAGAAGGTGACGGGGAACGATTTATAGCTGTACTCCTGAAACCCAATTTTCTCGGCCCGCGAGGTGAAAGCCTCGTGAAGTTTGAAACCTTCGCTCCCTGCCTTGGCCAGCCCAGAAAGGTCGCCTTTTACATCGGACAGAAACACTGGCACGCCCTGAGCCGCAAAGCTTTCGGCCATGATCTGCAGCGTTACGGTCTTACCAGTGCCCGTGGCCCCGGCCACAAGACCATGGCGGTTGGCATATTTCAACAAAAGCCCTTGTTTTTCGCCGTAAGTCTCGCCACCGCCACCAATGAAAATCGTACCGTCCATTTTGCCTGTCTCCCGGCGTTTGAAATCGTCCTGACCGTGACAATACTAAATTAACCACTACAGGCCATACTCTAATCATTCCCAGTGACCTTTCGGGGCTGGGAAGACTTCCTCCCTGTCAGACTGCCGCGCCTTCGGGCGCGGTTTTTTTATCATGTTCAATATGTTGCGGGGTTTAGCCCGAATTTACACCCCTCGACCCGAAAAGTCTGGCTATTGTCAAAAACACACCAAAATGTGGCTTGACCGCTCCAATTAAGTGACATAGCGTCACACCCATAAGCCGGTCAGTCCGGCAGGGAGAGACATTCGAAAGAGATCCGCGCTTGCGGGTCTCTTTCTTTTTTGGTGTGAGATAGGCGACGTTCTTTGTGGTTCTGAACCCCGTGATTAGGCCGCCAATCGGCGGTCTGCCGCCACCCCGAGTTGCTGGTCGACCATTTCGTGCCAATAGGGTGCATTTCCACCTGACACCCCCTCTGCTCCATGATATTCCATCCCCAACAAAATTTGATTTCGAAACAAGGAAAGATCATGAAAATCGAGCTGATCAAATCCCTCTCGCTGGTGGCTGCCCTTTCGCTGGGAACTGCTGCCATGGCACAGGAAAATTCGGAAGCAACTACGGAAGAGACTCCGGCCGCTGAGCCTAAGGTAGATATGGGCGAACCCGTTGATAACACCCGTCAGCCAGGCCAAACCTATGTTGAAAAGGTTGTCGGGGACTGGGAACGCAAGTGTATTACTCTTCCTGAAGGCCAAGGTGAGAACCCGTGCCAGATGTATCAGCTTCTGAAAGATGAAACGGGCAATGCAGTCGCCGAGATCTCGCTGGGCAAACTGCCCGCTGGTGGTCAGGCCGCAGCAGGCGCAACTGTCGTTGTTCCACTGGAAACACTTTTGACCCAACAGCTGACCGTTTCGGTGGATGGCTCGCAAGGCCGTCGCTATCCCTTCCGCTTCTGTGCACCGTTGGGATGTGTGGCTAATATCGGCTTTACCTCAGAAGAAATCACTGGCTTCAAAAGAGGCGCGAAGGCCACGGTATCGATCGTTCCCGCCGCAGCGCCCGATCAGCGCGTAAACCTGAGCATGTCGCTGTCTGGCTTCACCGCTGCATATGACGAACTGACCGCACCTCAGGCTGCCGCTGCTTCTCAGTAAGAACCGGATACAGATTGACAAAACGCCGCCCATTGGGCGGCGTTTTTCGTTGCTGTCATAATAAAAATCCCGTCAGTGCGCCCGCAAAGCCAACACCGCGTTTAGCCCGCCAAAGGCAAACGCATTAGACAAAACTGCCCCGACTTTCACATCCCGCGCCACATTGGGCACCACATCCAGCGCACATTCAGGATCCGGCTCTTCATAGCCGATCGTAGGTGCAATCACCCCGTCTCGCAGCGCCATGATACAAGCCAAAAGTTCGACCGCGCCGGTGCCTCCGATCAGATGGCCGTGCATTGATTTGGTGGACGAAATCATCAGCTCATCCGCGTGATGCCCAAACGCATCCGCGACCGCCGAACATTCCGTCTTGTCATTGGCCGCAGTGCCCGTGCCATGGGCGTTGATATAAGTGACCTCTTCCGGGTTCATACGGGCGTCTCGCATCGCGCCCGCAATGGCACGCGACGCCCCCTGTTTGGATGGCATCACGATGTCCGCCGCGTCCGAGGTCATGGCAAAGCCCACTACTTCAGCCAGAATTTCGGCCCCGCGCGCATGGGCGTGTTCGTATTCTTCAAACACAAAGACCGCTGAACCTTCACCCTGAACCATCCCGTTTCGATTGGCCGAGAACGGACGGCAGGCGTCTTTGGACATCACGCGCAGACCTTCCCAAGCCTTGATCCCGCCAAAGCACAGCATCGCCTCGGACCCGCCGGTGATCATCACATCCGCCATACCGGTCCGGATCATCTGCATCGCCTGCCCCATCGCATGGTTAGAGCTAGCGCAGGCCGTCGCGACGGTGAAGCTTGGCCCCTTCAGGTTCCATTCCATCGACACATGGCTGGCGGCTGCGTTGTTCATCAGCTTGGGCACAACAAACGGATGCACCCGATTTTTGCCGTCCTCATAGACCGATCGATAGTTCTCATCCAGCGTGTTCATCCCACCGCCTGAGGTGCCCAGAACGACACCAGACCGTGTGGCAAGCTCGCCCGAAAAGACCAGACCAGACTGGCTGATCGCTTCGCGCGCAGCAATTAGTGTGAACTGGGTAAACCGGTCATAAAGCGCAATCTGCTGGCGGTTGAATGTCTCTTCCGGTTCATAGCCTTTGACTTGCGCACCGATGCGGATCGACAGGCGTTCCACATCCTGAAATTCGAGATCCGAGATCCCGCACCGTCCCTCGCGCATCGCTTCAAGCGTTTCAGGAACGTTACGGCCAAGCGCGTTGATCGTGCCTTGGCCGGTGATGACAATGCGTTTCATGGGTTAGGCAGCTTGATCCGCGACCAGCCCTTCGACCGCACGAATGATGGCAGCGACTGACGAAATGTCGAAATCGCTTTCCGATGGATCGTTGGCGTTGAACGGCACTGAAATGTCGAAGGCTTCTTCAATCGCGAAGATGCTTTCGACAAGACCAAGGCTGTCAATGCCCAGATCTTCCAGAGTTTGATCGAGGCTGACATCCCCCGGCTCCAAAACAGCCTGTTCGGCGATGATTGCGATGACGCGGTTCTGAATGGTTTCAGACATGTGGTCCCCTTTCGCGTTGGCGAATTTCTAGCCCTTGTCCACCAGTTTTGTAACTGTTTTTTGAAGCTCACGTAGCGTATCGGCCAAACGTGGCAGACGACGCAATTCACGACGGATGGCCATCTCGGTTTCGATCTTCACGGCTGGGCTGCCCAGCACCGCACGCCCGGCAGGAACGTTGGTGTAAATGTTGGTGCCGCCACCGGCGATTACGTCATCCCCGATAAAGATATTGTCGCTGACGCCGACCTTGCCGCCCAGAACAACGCGATTGCCGATCTTAGCCGATCCCGAGACGCCGACATTGCCGCACATCATGACATCTTCGCCGACTTCAGCGTTGTGACCCACCTGAACCTGACAGTCGATTTTGGTGCCGCGTCCGATCCGGGTAGCACGGATGGTGCCCCGGTCAATGGTCGAACTTGCGCCAAGCTCTACATCATCCCCGATCTCGACACCGCCCAAAGAATGGACACGCGCCCAATGGGCACTTCCCTCAACAGCCCCGGCCGTTTCACCTTCGGCCATGCCGCCCCGCAGACTTTCGACTGCGCTTTCCTTGTCCAGCGTAACAAAGGAGAACCCATCGCCACCCACAACCGAGTTTGACTGACCTGTATAGCGATCCCCGATGATACAGAGATGCGCGATACGCGCGCCGGGATGCAGGATCAGATCGTTGCCGATCACGGTGCCATACCCGATCGAAGCATGAGCGCCGACCTGCGCATTCGCGCCGATTTTCACATCTGCACCAATAACGGCCAGCGGGCCAATGCGCGCGCCCTCTCCGATCTCGGCGCTGTCATCTACTACTGCGCTTGGGTGAATGCCCGGCGCGATCCCTAGCCCGGGATCTAATGCGCGTGTCAGAAGTGGCATTGCGGTTTTACCGCGCGACATGCAGATCGCACCGTCCAGACCAAGTGCCTTCCAATCAGCCCCATCCCACAACAAAGCCGCGCGCGCCTGACCTTCGGCGATTCCGTCCGCGTATTTCGGATCCATTGCCAATGCGAGTTGATCCGCGCGGGCATCCTGCGGTTCAGCTGCCCCAGACAACGCAATGTTCCCATCGCCTTGGAATTCGGCCCCCAATGCGGCGGCAATCTCGGAAAGGGTGAAAGTCATTCATCGCTCCTTTGATGGTGCCGGGCCTCTGCGCCCGAACACCGCACTAAAGGATTTAACCATCCACGGCGCGAAGTGCTACCCCGGCATTTTGCAAAGCGGCCCAAACTTTCGCATCGCGATCATAAATGTCGCGGCGATAGTTCACACGGCCCTTCGCAGGCGCCACGGCGGTGCGATAGACGATATGCACCGGCACGTGTTGCTCTAGATTGACGCGTGTCTCGCGCTTAGTGTTTAGCGCCTTATGGAAGGTCGCTTTGGGATCGCTGCTTTGCTTGGCCAGAAGCGCATAGGCAAAATCAAACGGATCGCTCAGACGGATACAGCCATGGCTAAAGGCACGCACTTCGCGGGCAAACAGGCTTTTTGACGGCGTATCGTGCAGATAAATATTGTATTTGTTCGGGAACATGAATTTCACCAGCCCCAACGCATTGCGTGACGACGGCGGCTGTTTAATCGCGAACGGAAAGCTGCGCGCGGTGAACTTGGTAAAGTCCACTGCCCCACGATTGACGACGCGGCCACGGCTGTCGATCAGCTTCAGATGGCTCACCGCGTTGCGATTACGCTTGAGCATCGGAAGGTATTCTTTCGTGGCGATCGACCGAGGCACATTCCAGGTGGGGTTGATCACCATATGCTCCATCACGTCCGAAAACTCAGGACTACGCTGATCCGAGACATTTTTGCCAATGACCGATCGAGTCTGGAACGTGACGCTACCCCCGTCCACAATCTTCGCAGTAAAATCGGTGAGGTTCACCCAGATATGGCGTTGACCGCGCTCGAAATTGGTCCAGCGCTCACGCTCCATAGCGACCAAGATCGACGCCAGACGTTTTTCCGGCGAGACATTGATCTCGGCAATGGTGCCTGCGCCTGCAACACCATCATCGGTCAGTCCGTGATCGGCCTGAAACTGCTGCACGGCCTTCTGGATCGAGGCGTCATAACTGCGGCTGGACGAGCGGTTCAGATAGCCCATGCGCACCAAACGGTTGCGCAAGGCAATCACGGCCTCACCCGATTGCCCCGGCTTAAGAGACTTCGCGGAAACGTTTTTGCCCCAGCCGCCATGTTGAATGGTATCTTCCAAGCGCAGCTTCTCGCGCATTAGGCGTCCGTACTCGGCGTTCTTGGGCGGAAGGGATTTCAAATACCCGGCGGGCGACGACGCCGCAAACCCGGCCAGAATATCAGAGCCGTCCTTGCGGTCGATCTTTCGCACAATTCCGCTATCGACTTTGACAGGGGTCAGAATGCCCGAATTCACGCCTTGCGCGTAGTCTACCAGTCGCTTGGAAAGCTCGACCTCAAGCGCACCCAGCTCGCGCACCGAGGATACATTGGCCATGCGCGCCTTCAGATCTTCCAGATCAACGCGCGGGAGCCCGTGGTCTTCGGCACCAGCAAGCGCGCCCAGTAAAGCTTTGCGCCGGGCCAGATCCTCGGCTGAGCTGCCTGTCCAAATCGGCTTATAGGCATTGGCGCGATAAAAGGCAGCAACCTCATCTTCACGCGCAGCAGCTTCGGCCACCGATTGAGCGAAGGCCGATACGACGCTTTGGGCATTTGCAGGCGCGAGCGAACCAACACCAAGAACGGCGGCCCCAACAGCTGCAAACGCCAAAGTCAGAAAGGGCGAACGTACGCGCGCAGTAAATGTTTTCGTCATGTCATGTCCGAAATGAATGAGATCGTGCTGAAATTCAGTATTCCAACATCTGGTTGCGGGTGTCTATTCACAATACCGAAAACTTTGGCACGTTTTTGTTCGACTCCCCCCGTCCTTTTCCGGAATACCCTACCCTGCGCGGATCGAGTGCAGCCTCCGGGCCACGGTTAACCGGAGTTTCACATTTTTCAGCAAATTCCCGCCGATTTTTCTTGAACCCGTTAAGGGACTAAAAACTCTACTTGGCGCACGATTCGAGTTGTGCAATAAGAAGGCACGTCTGGGGACAAGGCAAACGCATCACCCCGATTTGACCACAGAGTCAGGCGGGAATGGTGACAGGCAAGCGACGGGACACGCTACGACAATGACCTATGAGACTTCGAACGGCTTGAAATCGGGCATCACTCGGCGCGGGCTACTAGGTGCTTTCGCAGCAACGGCTGTGACATCTGCACCCATGTATGCGAACGCAGCCGGTTTTTTACGCGGTGGCGGCGATGTACGTCGTCTGGCCATGTATTCTGGCCGCACCGGCGAAACCATCAACATGATTTATTGGATCGAAGGCAAGTACATCAAAGATGCCTTGAAAGAGATCAATCATTTCATGCGTGACTGGCGTACGGACACTTCGATCAAGATTGACACCCGCAACATCGACATTATGGCCGCGGCTCATGGCCTGATGGATGTGCGTGAACCTTACACGATGCTGTCAGGCTATCGTTCGCCCAAGACCAACGCCATGCTCCGCTCGCGCTCGCGCGGAGTGGCGAAGAATTCGCTTCACATGAAGGGTCAAGCCGCTGACCTGCGTCTGAAGTCCCGTTCGGTGAACCAGATGTTCAAAGCGGCTGTGGCCTGTAACGGTGGTGGCGTCGGCAAATACTCGGGGTCGAACTTCGTGCATATGGATTGCGGAGTGGTCCGCTCGTGGGGCCGCTAAGCTCCGCCGATCCTTACCTCACAAAACAATGCAAAGCGCCCTCGGGCGCTTTTTTTGTTGTGGCGCGGTAGGTTGTTTGGCATCAAGCCCTGAACGACTGACGAGGCTTTGATGAAACCGTTCCTGATCCTGCAACTGCGCCCGGAAACCGATGCCTCGGATGATGAATTCCAGGCGTTTCTGTCAAAGGGCGGCCTGACGCCCGATCAGGTCCACCGCATTCGTCTGGATCAAGACGACATCCCCGCCGATCTGGACCTGACAAACTATGCTGGTGTCATCGTTGGCGGAGGGCCGGGCTGTGTTTCGGACGCGCCCGAGAAGAAATCCGAGATCGAGGCCAAGATCGAAGCTGAATGCCTGTCAATTATGCCGCAGATCACCGACCAGGACATTCCGTTTCTGGGCTGCTGTTATGGCATCGGCATTTTGGGTCATCACCTAAAGCCCGGCGCTGTGTCAAAAGATCAGTTCGGAGAACCCGTCAGCGCCAGCCCCTGTCGTCTAACCGATGATGGGCGCGCCGATCCATTGTTGAAAGACATTCCCGATGCGTTCGAAGCCTTCGTAGGTCACAAGGAAGCTATGCAGCATCTGCCCGACGGCTGCGTGCAGTTGGTCACATCAGCCCCCTGCCCGTTCCAAATGATCCGGTTTGGTCAAAACGTCTATGCCACGCAGTTTCATCCCGAAGCTGACGCGCACGGGTTTGAAACCCGGATCGGGATCTACAAACATCACGGATATTTCCCGCCCGAACAGGCCGACGCACTGGTCGAAATGGTCCATGCAGCGGACGTGCATGCACCAGCGCAAATTTTGCGGAACTTCGTTGACCGGTATCGGAATGGTTGAGAGAACCGATTAAAGGTTCTGTAAACGCGGCAAGAACGCCCTCAACCACGCTTCCCCATATGATTGGTTCATATGCTCGATGTCTGCTTCCGGGTGGGTGTTATTGGGCATGAGACTACTTTCCAACCGTAACGAATTCGTCGAAAACTCGTCACGAGTGGCAAACCCACCTTCGACGAGCGTCTCTTCGGGCTGCCAAATCAATTCGACGCCATAGGCTGAGGCATAGCGTTCCTGAATTGTCTCGCGAAACTCATCTGCCGGTATCAGAAGCTCACCTTTTTCTCGATACACCTGAGTAGGAAGCGGAGCAGTGGATGCAAAAATCGGTTTCTGCGTTCTTTCATTCAATAGCTTCAGATGATGCGTAAGTATCGCGCGTTGAATGACCCCACTTGCGGCCTCTATGCTAAACGCTCGTGAAAAATTGCTTTCAACAATTGGTCTCCACGGCAAAGTTCCATAACACAAAAACGCGTCATACTGTTTTACGTTAATCCGGTTTCCAACCTCGGAAGTTATTCGAAAACTCCGAGCTGCCTTCGGAGAGACCGGCAAGATCTTTGACCCACGAGCTTTCAACTTACGAACGCTTTTTCCCGGGCTCGCAAAAAAGGTGATTTCAATATCAGGGTACTCAGAATTCAGTGCACTCCATGCCAATTTCAACGCGCCAACGTGGCTGTTGCCTATGACGCACAACCTGATAGACGAACTCGAGCGCTTACTGAAAAGTTGGTTTATCATTTTATTTTGGCCCAAATGCTGCAAGGAGCTCTTCCTCGCAAACCGTAGTGTCGTCCTTTTTGTCCTGAACGCCCCTTATGCTATCTTTTGGAGGTGAATTTACCGCCCGGTTCTCGGCTGGACCAAAAGCATCGTTGAGATCACGAAAGAAACTCCGCATTACAAAATCAACACCGTCCTGGCGCACAGAACGAAGGTTCTCTGCATAGAATTCCCCCTTGAACACGGGGCTTGTGATGATTTCGTAAGACGGGAAATAGTCAACATTGCTGCGCTCTGCAGACAGTTCCCCCGCCACGGATCTTAGCACGGATTTGGAATAGGTCGTCGCGGTCAGGACATGGTGATCTGACGCTGTTGCAGTCAATGGAACAGGCGACACTGTAAGGATGACTTTCAGATCAGGATTTGCGACTTTGAAAATATCCAAAACCTCAGACAGGGCTTCTTTCACCGTCGCGTGGTTTAGATTGTCAAAGCTATGCGTATCAGGGTCAAATAGCCCGCCAACCGTACCCGGGCACATTGGATACTCGTAATTAAGGGGTTCGTTGATCCAGCGTTCTGTCAGCCCCAGAGTAAACACGAAAAAGTCGGCATCAGTGACACTGCGGGCGAAAGCCTCAAGAAGGACACGACGCATGGTCAAAAGTTCTTCTACAGACGCAAAACCTTCCGGTTCAATGGTCGGTCGGAAGGGGTCGTAAAAGCGTCCGCCTTTCTCCCAAATCTCGTCCGGTACTGGCTGGTCTTCGAGGGCCCACTTCACCCATTGCAGCAGCAAGGTCGTCGTGTAAATATTTGCGGTCCTTGAGGAAAAGATATCATAGTTATAACGCTTGCGTAGTTCTTTAGACGCCGACCGTGGTACAGTTTCCGTGCAAAACCAACAATATCCACGTGCATCCAGAGCACGCCCGATATGCTGCGCAAAGCACGAGCCATAGGTCGAAACTTTGTGATCAGGTTGAAGATCAAATTTCGGCTTCCAAAGTCCAGAGATAT
This sequence comes from Aliiroseovarius sp. S253, assembly GCF_049800855.1. Classification (NCBI taxonomy): domain Bacteria; kingdom Pseudomonadati; phylum Pseudomonadota; class Alphaproteobacteria; order Rhodobacterales; family Paracoccaceae; genus Aliiroseovarius; species Aliiroseovarius sp. S253. Next base: position 1,339,773 of record NZ_JBNAFW010000001.1, read on the forward strand.
GCTCGGGCTGAGGATCAGCTACCGCCACTTTCCAAAACGCGTTAGGAGGTAAACTTTCGTACGGATTCTTCACAAACTCACCAGCTACTAGTTATCTATGATTGAAGCTCCGGTTATCATTTCGCCTTTAGGACTTCAACAAAACTATTTGAGCGCTGGCAATTTAAGTAAATGGCGCACCCGAGAGGATTCGAACCTCTGGCCTCTGCCTTCGGAGGGCAGCGCTCTATCCAGCTGAGCTACGGGTGCCTAAGGCCGGGATATAGGCCATCGCCCTGCCCCCCGCAACATGAAACCACTGGATTTCAGAGCAGTCCAAAAGAAAAGGGCCGCCAAACTGGCAGCCCTTCCCAAAATCTGTATCTCGGCGATTAACGCTTCGAGAACTGGAACGAACGACGTGCTTTGCGGCGGCCGAACTTCTTACGTTCAACAACACGCGAGTCACGGGTCAGGAAGCCAGCAGCTTTCAGAGCACCACGCAGCGAGGGTTCGTAAAGCTGCAAAGCTTTCGAAATCCCGTGCTTTACGGCACCAGCTTGGCCCGACAGACCGCCGCCTTTAACGGTGGCGACAACGTCGAATTCGCCTTCAACACCAGCAACCTGTGCGGGCTGACGTACGATCAGCTGCAGCACGGGGCGTGCGAAGTACTTGTCCATTTCTTTGCCGTTCACGGTGACCTTGCCGGAACCCGGCTTGATCCACACACGAGCAACAGCGTCTTTACGCTTGCCGGTGGCATAGGAACGACCCAGCTCGTCACGGACGGGCTCACGGGGGGCAGCAACCTCAACAACAGCTTCGGTGCCTTCTGCGACGGCGTTCAGCTCGTCCAGCGATTTGATCTCTTCAGTCATGATCAGCCCTCACGTGTGTTTTTGGGGTTCATCGACTTGACGTCCAGCACTTCGGGGCTCTGGGCCTCGTGGGGGTGCTCGGCGCCGGCGTATACGCGCAGATTGGTCATCTGCTGACGGCTCAGTTTGCCGCCCGGAAGCATACGCTGCACGGCTTTGGTCAGCAGACGCTCAGGGTGGTCACCCTCGAGGATCTGACCAGCGGTGCGCGACTTGATGCCGCCCGGGTAACCGGTGTGCCAGTAGTGCACTTTGTCGGTGCGCTTCTTGCCGGTCATTTGTACTTTGTCCGCATTGATCACGATGACGTTGTCACCCATGTCCATGTGCGGCGTGAACGAGGCTTTGTGTTTGCCACGAAGACGCATGGCGATAATCGATGCAAGACGACCAAGAACAACGCCTTCGGCGTCGATGATGATCCACTTTTTGTCGATATCTGCAGGCGTTGCAGAGAAGGTTTTCATTGATTCAGCCCTGATTGGGTTTCGGATGGGGTGGTTTTAGTGATTTTGAGGGTCGGGTCAAGCGCAGTCTTCCTGCATAAATCGTTCTAAATCAATGCGTTACAAATATGGTATTATTTTACCCCATACAACTTAGGCCATTTCCATGCCTTAAACGCTTAATGTGTCGGTTGGGTTGTCCAACAGATCAACTAGCTCGGCCAAGACCTCCCGGAACCGCTCGGGCGGCATCTGGCCATTAACCGAAATACGAACAGCTTGAGGAGACGGTCCATCACGCAGCGCAAAATCATCACCAGGTCGAATTCGAATGCCTTTGTTCTCCGCCTTCTGACAGAAACTAGATACGCGCCAACCATGCGGTAGTTTCAGCCAGAAAAACGGAACATCGTGGCTCCATCCAAGCTCATACCGACCCAGCATGTTAACAGCAATCTCGATATACTCCCGATTGCGGCGGCGCATTTCGGTCATGGATTGTTCGAGATCGGGATGAGACAGCATTTGAAACAGGATTTCAGCGGTGGGCGATGAGACGCCAAAGTAGTTCACATCCACCACCCGGCGCATCTTGCTTGCCCACCCCGATGGCGTCACGACATACCCTGCCCTTAACGACGGAGAGATCGTCTTCGAGAAGGACGAGATAAACCAGGATTGTTCTGGTAGAAGCGACCGATAACTTGGGCCTAGAGCTGGACCTAAGCGATAACAGTCGTCCTGCACAATATGGAAGCCATGAGTGCGCGCGACGTCAACGACCTCGTGCCGGCGCGCGGTATCGGTTACGCGACAGGTTGGGTTATGCGCCTCGGGCATGGTGAACAGAAGGCTCGCGCCCGAGCTTCTCGCAACATGCGCCAACGCTTGAGGATCGATCCCCTGCTCGTCCATGGGCACGCCGACGACTTTCGCCCCCAAAAGCTCGACCGCGCGTCGTAGTCCAGGATAGGAGTGCTCTTCAACCATGACCACCCGCGTCCCTTCGGCCAACAGGGTCTGCATCGACAGCATAATCGCGTTCTGGCCACCATTGGTGACGACAATATCGTCGGCGCTGATCCCCCCCTGTTCGTGTTTAGGAATATGCGCAAGAAGCGCTTCACGCAGATAGGCTTGCGACCCGTGGAACGGATATCGAAGCAACAAAGTGTCTGGCAGGTCTGCGGCGGCTCGTATGGCATCCCGAATGATGTCGACCTGCCCAACATCCGGCAGGCGCGGTGCAAACAGGAAATCCGTTTCTGGCTCATTGTGCAGCGCATGTGCTTGATGCTTTAGATAGCCGTCGCTTGATCTTGCCCGCTGTTTAGGTCGGTCCCTTAGGGGGCGGACATAGGTGCCGCGCCCAACTTCTGCCGACACCCACCCTTCTTCACCAAGAATGGAATAGGCCCGCGCCACTGTCCCGGGTGTGATTTTCAGCTCCCACGCCAGTTCACGCACAGGCGGTAGCTTTTCCCCTTCGGGCAAGTCACCCGACTTAATGGCTGCGACGAGACCGTCCACCAAGCGGCGATATTTGGGGCCCTGCCCGCTCATAAGGTCTGTCGAGAAAATTGTACCCATAACAATATTCCAATTGTGCGCATCACGGACGATTTGTATCAATACACCATGGCAATGATGCCACTTTGTATCAATACAATTCTTGGAGTTCAAGATGGAACACGGAAACACGTACCGGCATGACCGGCTCGCCTTTCTCGACACGAATAGCCCCCTGCCCGCTCTGGCAGAAGCCTTTCTGGTTGTCGCCGTGACCGTCACCAAATGGCGCCTGCGAATGAACACCCGACAGGCATTGAAGGATCTTCCGGATCACCTTCACAAGGATATTGGGATCACCAAAACCGAAGCACAGCTTGAGGCGGAAAAGCCCTTCTGGCGCGGCTGATACCACACGAAACCTTTTCCTGGGCCGGGGGTTTCCCCGGCCATTTTTTATTCTGGCACGCAGATTTCACCGCGAAGCATGGCTTTACCGGTGCGCCAGATCAAACCAGCAACCACCAGCACCAGCACAATCAACAGGATAAAACCGATATTGTGATGCGTACGCGAGCCATCCAGCTGGGCAAAGCGGAAGGACGCGATCGACAGCGCGGCGATAGGAAAGCTGAGCGCCCACCAGCTGAGCGCAAAGGGCAGCTTCGCCAGCCGCGGCACCTGCGCCACAACAAGTGCTGCAAAGATATAGCCCGCATAGATCAACAGACGCGCCACGCCGTCCACTTCTCCGGTCATGCTGACATAGGCCAAAAAAGCGACCGACGGCGGTGCGATCAGGATGACCATGGTCGGGAACAGTCGCGCCACAATGGGATCATGAAAGATCAGGCGGTTCATCACCAGCGTCAGAAGCACGATCCAGAAGATCATACCGCCGGAAAAGAACAGCCACGAGGTTTCGATGTAACCCATGCGTGCACCCAGCACCGGCACAATGACGTTACCCACAGCGGGAATGAACCACGCAGGCGTCAGATGCCCTACCTGAAAGGACCGATGGCTGATCCAACCCGATATCACGGCAATCGTTAGCACGCCCTGCCCCGCGACCCCCAGAAGCCAGACGTACTCTGCCAGTACGGCGTTATACGGAAACGTCGCGGTGGCAAGCAAAAGAAGCGAGATCGAGATCGTTGGAAAAAACGCCAGTTTTACTGGGTGATGCCATTCCTCGGCCACGGCGGCGGGATGGCGTAGGGCTTTGGCGACATAGACCAAAGCTATCACCAACATGACAGCCGCACCAATCAACAGCATCAAGGATGATGCGGGCTCTAACAACGGCATTGCCGGAGCCCCTGCATGCAAGGCCAGTGTCAGGCCCATAAGCCCCATCACGATGGCAAAGAAGGTGACCGGAAAATGCGCCAGACGGCTGAACTCGGTCACTGGGGTGTTTGGATCTGGGGCTTGGGTCGTGTCAGACATGGGCGTTCAAAACCTCGCGCGACATATTGAAATATACTAATGTCGTGCGCCTTTCGCCTGCCCGGGTCAACCCCGTTCCGGTGGGATCGAGTAGGTCAAACTGGCGCGGGCCACCGGCCGGTCGTGACCCTCGGAATAGATCAGCACGTCACCGACGGCCAACACTTTGCCCAGCTTGTGGATGGTCGCATGTGCCAAAAGATCCGCACCGGATGCCGGTTTGCGCATAAAATCGATCGAGCAATTGGTTGTAACGGCAAGCGCTTTAGGTCCGATCATCGCCAGCACCGCCAGATAGATTGATACATCCGCCAAGGCGAACATGCTGGGGCCCGAGACGGTACCACCGGGACGCAAATGCTTGTCGCTAATACGTTTGCGAATGATGGCACGCATGGGCGCGACCTCGGCCACTTCGAAGTCATCCGCGACCTGAGGGAACTCGGCGTGCAGAAAGGCCTGCAATTCACGTTGCGTCATTTTCAATTGCATGGTTTCCCCTTCGCTTTCTCCCGCCTATCGTGTGACGCAAACCATGGGAGGACAAGATGGCAGATCCAATTCTGATCCGCGAGGACGCTGCGTCAGTTGCGCGTTTGACGCTGAACAACCCTGGCGCGCTGAACGCGCTGTCGGACGCGATGCTGGCTGCGTTGAAGTCCGAGCTCGAGGCGCTGGCCAATGACAGTTCGATCCGGGCGATTGTGATCGCAGGTGCGGGCAAGGTGTTCTGCGCCGGTCATGACCTAAAAGAAATGACCGCAGGGCGCGCTGCCGAGGATGGAGGCCACGCCTATTTCAACGACCTGTTCACCCGCTGCGCCGAGGTGATGACCCTAATCCCCCGCCTGCCCCAACCTGTCATCGCCGAAATCCACGGCATCGCCACCGCCGCGGGCTGCCAGCTTGCTGCGACATGCGATTTGGCTGTTGCCGCTGAAGGCACGCGTTTTGGGGTGAACGGTGTGAACATTGGTCTGTTCTGCTCGACTCCGATGGTTGCCCTAACTCGCAACGTGCCGCGCAAAGTCGCCTTCGAAATGCTGACCACGGGCGAGTTCATTGACGCCGCCCGCGCCCGCGAAGTCGGGCTGGTGAACCGCGTCGTTCCGCATGAGGACCTGCGCGCAGCAACGGACGAGCTGGCGGCAACGGTTGCCTCGAAATTGGGGGCAGCCGTGAAAATCGGCAAATCCGCCTTCTATGATCAGGCCCTGATGGATCTAGAAGAAGCCTATGCCTTTACCGGCGGCGTTATGGCGGAAAACATGATGCTACGCGATACCGCCGAGGGCATTCAGGCCTTCATCGAGAAGCGCAAGCCGGAGTGGTCTCAGAACGAGGACGCTTAGATCACGGCTCAAATTCCGTAACACACACGTCCTTTTCGCTGAACTGGGCAATATGGCCGGGGGGAAGACAAATCCAATCATCTTCGCTCCGGTCCAATGGTTCGGACACCACGGCCCATCCCTGACGGCTATCTGACCAGCGATAGTAAACGGATGGCGCATACTGATCCGACGCACACCGTGCGGCCCAAAGTGAAGTTCCGTCTGACAGGGCTGCGGATAAACGCAGATGTGGCGCTGATCCATATTGAAGCGAAAGATCCAGAAGAGCCCGTGTGGCTTGCTCCAGCGCTTGTGGAACTGTTGCACCCGCCTCAATCGCCTCGATGGTCAGCAGAAACAGCACTTCGCTATCCGTGGCACCTTGCCGCTTACAATAAAGTGCATCTGGGATCAGTATGTCCGCCCGTTTGCGAAACCCTTCGAACCCGCCAATCTGCCCATTATGCATGAAGCTCCACTGTTTATATGTAAACGGATGGCAGTTGTTGCGGCTGGTGGCCGATCCTGTTGAGGCACGCACATGTGCTAGAAACAACCGCGACTTTACCTGATGGGCCAATGCCCGCAGGTTCGGATCAGACCAAGCTGGCAACACATCCCTGTAAAGTCCTGGTTCGGCACGGTGGTCATACCACGCGACCCCGAACCCATCAGCGTTGATGGCGGTCTTTGCCTCTTCCGCTTCCTGACTTTGCTGGATCAGCGAATGGCCGGGCTGAACCACGACCTCTTCTATGAAAATCGGTGCGCCCAGATAGGCTGCCCAACGGCACATACTGCCCCCTTGCTTTCCAGTCTTACCCTTCGGGCTTACTGGCCGCGATTATGGGTCTTTGCATAGAGCCGCGCGATAATGCGGCTGGCCGTCTTCTCAAATGCGGCCGGAATAAAGGCATGTATAAGCGCAGCACCCGCTGCCAGAAAGAGCCAAAAGCTGAACGTGGCAGCAAATCGGGCGTGTTCGAAATAGGTTTCATCGACGGATTGAGGATGCTCGATAAAAATGCGGTTGATCATGGTCTGTCTCCTGTCTGCGTAGCACCATGATACGGGCCCATACGTCACATAGATCCCAAATTAACGGGCATTCACATTGAATGTGTGATATTCTCCCACTATTGTCCAATTATGCATAACATTGATACAGTTGATCGAAAAATTCTGAGCGCCCTGCAACAAGACGCAGACCAAAGCCTTGAAGATCTAGGCGTAAAGGTTGGCCTGTCGCGCAATGCCTGTTGGCGACGCGTGCGTATCCTTCAAGAAAGCGGGATCATTCGCAAACGCGTGGCCTTACTGGATCCACAGAAGCTGGGGCTGGGGTTATCCGTCTTTATTCAGGTCCGCACGTCAAACCATGATGCAGACTGGCTGGAGAAGTTCTCGCGCGCGGTCAAGCTGATGCCCGAGATCCTGGGCGCCTATCGCATGACTGGTGATCTGGATTACCTAATCCATGCGCGTGTGAATGACGTAAAAGACTATGACGCGTTGTACCAGCGACTGATCGAGAAAGTCGACTTAAGCGACGTCTCGGCCAGTTTCGTCATGGAAGAGCTGAAGGAAACGACAGAACTGTCGCTTTAAGGCCTGACAGTGTGAATGGCGCGATCTAGAACGGCCTTGAAAGTTGAAAGCCGAGCCATGCCCTATCTGATCCTGATCCTTGCCGTCATTGCCGAGACCATCGGCACCACCGCCCTGCAAGCCAGCCAGCAGTTTACGCGGCTTGGACCGTCGCTGACGGTCGTCGTGGCTTATGCGATCAGCTTCTTCCTGTTGGGCTGGGCGTTGAAATACATGGCCGTCGGCGTGGCCTATGCCATCTGGTCGGGACTGGGGATCGTATTGATTGCCGCCATTGGCTATGCGCTTTTTGGTCAGAAACTGGACCTGCCTGCCCTTCTCGGCCTGTCGATGATCCTTGGTGGCATCCTGATCATTCACCTGTTTTCAAACTCGGCTCAGCACTGAACGGGTGAAATACCCCGAATTGACGCTTTTGTTCTGGCAATCGCGCCATAACCGGGCTATGCGCGCCCTAACTTATCCCTTTTCTTTCGAAGGTGGCCCTTATGGACCTGCGCAATATTGCGATCATCGCACACGTTGACCACGGCAAAACGACCCTTGTTGACGAGCTTCTGAAACAATCCGGCGCGTTCCGGGAAAACCAGGCCGTCGCTGAACGCGCCATGGACAATGACGCCATTGAACGCGAGCGTGGCATCACGATTTTCGCCAAGCCGACCTCGGTCGAATGGAAAAACACCCGGATCAACATCGTTGACACCCCCGGCCACGCCGATTTCGGCGGCGAGGTCGAGCGCATCCTGTCGATGGTGGACGGCGTTGTTCTGCTGGTCGACGCCGCAGAAGGCCCGATGCCGCAAACCAAGTTCGTAACCTCGAAAGCGCTGGCACTGGGCCTGCGCCCGATCGTGGTTCTGAACAAAGTCGACAAGCCCGACGCGGAACCCGACCGCGCGTTGGACGAATGCTTTGACCTGTTCGCCAGCCTTGAAGCCACCGAAGATCAGCTGGACTTCCCGCACATGTATGCCTCGGGCCGTTCGGGCTGGGCAGATCATGAACTAGATGGGCCGCGCGCAGACCTTCACGCGCTGTTTGACCTGATCGTCAACCACGTCCCTGCCCCCAAGCAGATCGCGCATCAGAACGAAGATTTCCGTATGCTGGCCACCACGCTGGGATCGGACCCGTTCGTTGGTCGTATCCTGACGGGTCGCGTTGAAAGCGGGACGCTGAAAGTCGGCGCTACCGTACAGGCTCTCAGCCGCATCGGTCAAAAAATCGAACAGTTCCGCGTCACCAAGATCCGCGCTTTCCGCGGTCTGGAAGAAGCCGACATCGAAGAAGCGCAGGCCGGTGACATCGTTTCGATCGCGGGCATGGCAAAGGCCACCGTGGCCGACACGATTTGTGCGCTTGCAGTCGATACTCCGCTGGACGCCCAGCCGATTGACCCGCCCACCATCACCGTGACCTTTGGCATCAATGACAGCCCCTTGGCGGGCCGTGATGGCAAGAAAGTTCAGTCGCGCGTCATCCGTGATCGCCTGATGAAAGAAGCGGAATCGAACGTCGCAATTAAGATCGCAGACACACCCGGTGGCGAGGCCTTCGAGGTTTCAGGCCGCGGCGAACTTCAGATGGGCGTTCTGATCGAAAACATGCGTCGCGAAGGCTTCGAGCTGTCAATCTCGCGCCCGCAGGTGATCATGAAGGAAGAAAACGGTGTCCGCATGGAGCCCGTCGAAGAAGCCACGATCGATGTGGATGACGAGTACTCCGGCGCCGTGATCGAGAAGCTGACCGGTTCGCGCAAAGGTGAACTGGTTGAAATGAAACCCGCTGGCGCTGGCAAAACGCGTATCATCGCGCATGTGCCTTCACGTGGCTTGATCGGGTATCACGGCGAGTTTCTGACCGATACGCGCGGCACCGGGGTTCTGAACCGCGTATTCCATGGCTGGACCGAGCACAAAGGCTCCATCCCCGGCCGTCGCGCAGGTGTTTTGATCTCGATGGAAAACGGCCAGTCGGTCGCCTTCGCTCTGTGGAACCTTGAAGATCGCGGCAAGATGTTCATCAGCTCTCAGGTTGACGTCTATCAAGGCATGATCATCGGCGAGCATAGCCGTGAAAACGACCTTGAGGTGAACCCGCTGAAAGGTAAGAAACTGACGAACGTACGTGCCTCGGGCACCGACGAAGCAGTCCGCCTGACCACGCCAGTCACCCTGTCGCTGGAAGAGGCCATCGCCTATATCAACGACGACGAGCTGGTCGAAGTGACCCCCGAGAACGTGCGCCTGCGCAAGCGTTATCTGGATCCGCACGAGCGCAAACGCCAGGCACGCGCTGCACAGTAACGTGTTTCACATTTAGGAATAGTTAAGGGGCCGAAAGGCCCCTTTTTTATTTTATATCAGTATGTTAGGTGGACTTATTCATCCGTTTCAACAATCAGCAACTCACGCTCGGACGCGTTGCGCGCATGGCTTAACGCTTCTTGATATTCGGGCGAGTGATAGCAAGCCTCTGCTGCTTCCACACTTTCGAACTTGGCGACCACGTTGCGCGGGCGGTCTTTGCCTTCGAGTTGTACATAACGGCCACCACGCGCGATGAACTTGCCGCCATGCTTCGCAACGGCGGGTCCAGCAAGCTTGGCGTATTTGCCATAGGCGTCTTCATCCGTGACGGTGACGTGAGCAATCCAAAGGGCGGGCATGGGCAGTTCTCCAGTGTAAAAAAGGCCGCGTATCGGGCAAAAGATACGCGGCCTTAAAGCTTTTGGAAAGAGCGACTTAGCCCGCGATAGCGGCCTCGGCTGCTGCAATCGCTTCAGCCGCTTTTGATGCATCAGCTCCGCCACCCTGCGCCAGCTCGGGACGACCACCGCCACCCTTACCGCCCAGTTCAGGCACAGCCGCCTTGACCAGATCGACTGCCGACAGGTTGTCGGTCAGGTCAGCAGTGACGCCAGCGGCTACGGCCACCTTGCCATCATTGTCCGAGATGATCAGAACCGCACCGGATCCCAATGCATCTTTCTGTTCATTCACAAGCGCTTGCAGGTCTTTCCCGCCAACACCGGAAATCGACATCGCCAGGAACTTCACGCCATTGATGTCCTTGGCTTCCGCGCCTGCGCCAGCCGCCTTGGCCAGTTCGCGTTTCAGCGCAGAAATCTCGTTCTGCAACGCTTTGCGTTCATCCATCAGGCCCTTAACGCGATCGACAACCTGCTCGGGTTTAGCTTTCAGCATGCCCTGAAGTTCGGACCCACGGGCGGCTTCAGCTTCGATATGGGCCACCGCGGCTTTTCCAGTTAGAGCCTCGATCCGACGAATACCTGCGGCGGACGCGCCTTCCGACAGGATCACGCAGATGCCGATGTCACCGGTCTGTTTCACATGGGTACCGCCGCAAAGTTCAAGCGAATAGGTTTCGCCATTTGCTCCCTTGCCGGTCGGCGCATGCCCCATCGAGACCACACGGACTTCGTCGCCATACTTTTCACCAAACAGCGCTTGTGCGCCCATATCGCGCGCGTCATCCGGGGTCATGATCCGGGTCTCAACGGGCGTGTTCTGGCGAATATAGGTGTTCACTTCGCGGGCAATGTTACCCAGCTCTTGCGGGCTGACGGCCTTGTTGTGGCTAAAGTCAAAGCGCAACCGGTCGTCGGCATTCAGCGACCCGCGCTGAGCGACGTGTTCGCCCAGTTCGTTACGTAGGGCTTCGTGCAGCAGGTGCGTGGCGGAGTGGTTCGCACGAATGGCAGTACGACGCAGGTGGTCCACGGCCAGTTCCGCGCCCTGCCCCTTCGCGATCTCACCCTCGTCTACCTTGGCAATGTGGATGAATACATCCGCAACTTTCTTGGTGTCGGTCACATGGGCCGAGCCGCTTTCAGTGCGGATCAGACCTGTGTCGCCCACCTGACCACCGCTTTCGGCATAGAACGGAGTCTGGTTAACCACGATCTGCACTTCGTCACCGGCTTTCGCACTGTCGACGGGCTTGCCGTCTTGCACAAGCGCCAAAACCTGCCCCTCGGCGTGTTCGGTGTCATAGCCGAGGAACTCGGTCACGCCGTGCTCTTCCGCGATATCAAACCAAATGGTTGCGTCCGCGGCCTCACCCGATCCGGACCAGGCCGCACGCGCGCGCGCTTTCTGCTCTTCCATGGCGGCATCGAAACCGGGCTGATCCACGCCCAGACCCTTTTCGCGCAGCGCATCCTGCGTCAGATCCAGCGGGAAACCGTAGGTGTCATATAGTTTGAATGCTGTTTCACCGGGAAGGTCCGCACCTTCGGCCAGACCAGACACTTCATCATCCAGCAGCTTCAAGCCACGATCCAGCGTCTTTTTGAACCGAGTTTCCTCGTTCAAAAGCGTTTCTTCGATCATCGCCTGACCGCGACCCAGTTCCGGGTAAGCCTGTCCCATCTGGGCCACCAATTCTGGCACCAGACGATGCATGACCGGATCTTTCGCGCCTAGCAGATGCGCATGACGCATGGCGCGGCGCATGATGCGACGCAGCACATAGCCACGACCTTCGTTGGACGGCATCACGCCATCCGCAATCAGGAACGAGGTTGACCGCAGGTGATCCGCGATCACGCGGTGATGCACATTCTTGTCGCCAAAAGGATCAACGCCGGTCGCGTGGGCGGACGCCTCAATCAGCGCTTTAAACAGATCCGTGTCATAGTTGTCATGGCTTCCCTGAAGCAGCGCGCCAATGCGCTCTAGCCCCATACCGGTATCGATCGACTGCATGTCCAGATCGATCATTGAGCCGTCTTCGAACTGCTCGTTCTGCATGAACACGATGTTCCAGATCTCGATGAATCGGTCACCGTCTTCTTCCGGGCTACCGGGAGGGCCACCCCAGATGTGTTCGCCGTGATCATAGAAAATTTCGGTGCAGGGACCGCAAGGACCGGTCGGGCCCATCTGCCAGAAATTGTCCGAGGTTGCGATGCGGATGATCCGATCTTCGGGCACGCCTAGCTTCTTCCAGATATCAAACGCTTCATCATCCGTATGATAGACTGTGACGTACAACCGTTCTTTCGGAATGCCGAATTCTTTGGTGATCAGGTTCCAAGCGAATGGAATGGCTTCGGACTTGAAGTAGTCCCCAAAGCTGAAGTTCCCCAGCATTTCGAAGAATGTGTGGTGACGCGCCGTGTAGCCCACATTGTCCAAGTCGTTGTGCTTACCACCAGCCCGCACACATTTCTGGGCACTCGTGGCACGCACATAGTCGCGTTTCTCGACCCCGGTGAAGAGGTTTTTAAACTGCACCATGCCCGAGTTTACGAACATCAATGTCGGGTCATTTCGCGGCACCAGCGGAGAGCTGTCCACGATCGTGTGCCCTTCGCGTTCAAAATAGTTCAGAAAGGTCGAACGGATATCGTTGAGGCTGGCCATTGTGTCTCGTCTCTTATGCGCTGTCGGTTTCATTTACCCCTGCGTGCGCGCGCTGTCCACAGCGTGTAGCCCATCATGCCGGTACAAAGAAAAAAGGACCGGCCGGGGCCAGTCCTTTGATCAAATTATCGGATGAGTTTACGCCTCAAGCAGTCCGTCATCATCCTCGCCTTTTTCATGTTCAGGCATTTCGAAATCCAGCCCATGCGCTGCGCGGATCTTGTCCTCGATCTCCAGCGCGGTGCGTGTGTGTTCGCGCAGGTAGTTCTTGGCGTTCTCACGCCCCTGCCCGATCCGTTCGTCACCATAGCTGAACCACGCGCCGGATTTTTCGACCACGCCGGCTTTGACGCCAAGGTCCAAAAGCTCGCCCATTTTCGAGATGCCTTCGCCATACATGATGTCGAATTCGACCTGTTTGAACGGCGGGGCAACTTTGTTCTTCACGACCTTGACGCGGGTGGCGTTGCCAACCACCTCGTCGCGGTCCTTGATTGCGCCGATGCGGCGGATGTCCAGACGGACCGAGCTGTAGAATTTCAGGGCGTTGCCACCGGTCGTGGTTTCTGGGCTGCCGAACATCACGCCGATTTTCATCCGGATTTGGTTGATGAAAATCACCATGCAGTTCGAACGCGCGATGGACGAAGTCAGTTTGCGCATAGCTTGGCTCATCAAGCGGGCTTGAACACCAACACTGCTGTCGCCCATATCACCTTCGAGCTCGGATTTCGGTGTCAAGGCCGCAACCGAGTCGACCACGACCATATTCACCGCGCCCGAACGCACCAATGTATCCACGATCTCAAGCGCTTGTTCGCCGGTGTCAGGCTGCGAAATCAGAAGCTCGTCCAGATCGACGCCCAGCTTCTTGGCATAAAGCGGATCCAGCGCGTGCTCGGCGTCAACAAACGCACAAACGCCACCTTTTTTCTGTTCTTCGGCAACGCAGTGCAAAGTCAGCGTCGTCTTACCCGAGCTTTCAGGGCCATAGATCTCGACGATCCGGCCTTTGGGCAGACCGCCAATCCCCAGCGCAATGTCCAGCCCCAGCGACCCGGTCGAGGTCGATTCAATCTCGGTCACCGGATTGTCCGCGCCAAGTTTCATGATCGAGCCCTTTCCGAACTGTCGTTCGATCTGAGCCAGAGCGCTGTCGAGCGCCTTTTGCTTGTCGCCGTCTTTCTTCATCTGGAAAATATCCGCTGTTGCCATGTCTTGCCCTCACTTATTCCACACCCGCCTGCATGCGGCAATCGTTGGATTGTTCTTGCCTTGTTCTCTTTTTCTGTATGAGTACAAAAAAGGAACAATTCAAGTAAAGTTTTTGCTAAACCTCAGACTAAGACCGAAATGTAACCAAGTTCTTAATGCCAGTATCATTTTGCCTAAAGGACACTATAATCCACTATTCTCACATAATTTCATCATCTTACAGAGATATGCAAAGCATGAAGTCTGAGAGTTTAGACCGAATATCAGTGTATCTGATCGTTCACAGTCGCCGTTAGATCTGTCAACGAAAACGGTTTTGGCAGAAAGACCGAGTTCGGGATCCGGGCTTGATGGTCCGATACCGAATCTTCGGCATATCCTGACATAAAGACCACCTTAACATCTGGTCGGTCCTCAAGCGCTTTGGCGACCCATGTCGGGCCATCCATCCCGGGCATAACTACATCCGAGACAAATACATCCACTCTTAGCGCGGTATCATCCAGAAGCTGCAAAGCTTGCTCTGCACAATCCGCTTCCAGAACGGTAAATCCACGCATCCGGAGTGCGCGCGAGGCAAAAGCGCGGACAGGAGCTTCATCTTCGACCAACAGGACAACGCCGCTTGTTTCGATTTCTGTCTGGCGCGCTTGTCGCCTAGGCATTTTGTCATCGATGATCGTATCCAAAGATGGCTGCAGTTCTTCGTATTCGTCTATTTGATTGGTCTGATCTACCCCTTCGGCTTCAAAAACATCTTCCGGCATGTCGATTTCCCGACTAACCGGAAAATAAAGCGTAAATGTTGTGCCTTGTCCCGGCAGAGAGTCGACAAAGATATATCCGCCCATCTGCTTCACAATGCCATATGCCATGGACAGACCAAGCCCGGTGCCCTTGCCTGCCTTCTTGGTGGTAAAGAATGGCTCGAAGATCTTGCCAATCTTGTCGGACGGAATTCCACTTCCCTGATCGATCACGCGAATAGCGACATAGTCGCCGGGTGGAACATTGGCGCGATCGCGCTGCAGGGCGCTTTCCAAGAAAACATTTCGTGTCTCGATACGGATCGCTCCCCCATCTCGCATGGCGTCACGTGCGTTCACGACGAGGTTCATTATAACTTGGTCCAACTGCCGCCGATCGGCACGAATGGGCAAGAGCTCCACGTCGTGATCCAACTGGAGTATGATCTTCTCCCCTACCAGACGGTTCAAAAGGTGGGTCAGATCTGAAAGGGATTCCGTTAGAAGAAGCTTTTCGGGTCGCAAAGTCTGCTTGCGTGAAAACGCTAGAAGCTGCCGCACAAGAGCGGCAGCACGATTGGAGTTCTGGATAATCTGTGAAAGATCGGAATAGGCTGGATCTTGTTGATCCCGCCCCATCATCAACAGGTCACAATGTCCCGAGATTGCCGTAAGCAAGTTGTTGAAATCATGCGCAACACCGCCAGCAAGTTGGCCGATGGCCTCCATCTTCTGGCTTTGAACAAACTGTGCTTCCAGCGACTTCAGTTCCGTTGCATCCTGAAGAACAGCCACAAGCGCGGTGCCGTTTTCTTCGCTGATCTGCGCCAGTGAAATTTGGATAAATACGTCTTCGTCCATGCGGGTGGCGCGTACAATCTCGGATCGCCCCAGATGACGCCCAGAATGGGCTTCACGCAGCCATTCGGAAACTGGACGCCCGAGCCCCTCAACTTGGTCCGCCATCAAAGACCCAATTGCATCACCATCCCCCAACAGATCGCGGGCGCGGCGGTTGGCCATTGTGATGCGTCCTGCAAGATCTAGTTTCAGCAATGGCACCGGCAAACCGTCGATAAAGGCCCATTCCTCACTTGTCAGTTCAGGAGCTGAGCTTGGTGGCAGCAGGTAAAGCTCGCGCCGCCCGGCGGTGGTTGGAAGCTCGCACACCAAGGCGGGAACAGGCCCACCCCGGCCCGAAACTTGCATAATGGTTCCCGGCTGAATTGGAAAATCAGTGAATATCCGGTCCAGCGTTGTTTCCCGCCCGCCCAGCAAATATCGCGCGGCTTCGTTCATGAACAGAACGGTGCCAGTTTTGGATACCGTCATCATCGGCAGGCCAATGTTCTCGCCCACATGCGCGCCTTGAGAAGGCTTGGATTGCTGCTCTAATCGCCACAAATACCCGCTGTCCTGAACAAGATGAACCCGGATGTGTAAACGCCCACGAGAGGTGCTTACCTCGTCGCTGGCGTGCCCCTTGGCCTGCGCACGTCCCTGCAGGCGATACAGGACGGACGCAGGAGCCGCGAACATGTCGACCAGCTGGGTTGAAAGCGCATCTCCAGCAGTTGGTCCCAACAGCTGCGTCGCTGCATCGTTGCGATAGATCACAGCCCCATCGCTGTCTGTTAAGACTGCAGGAGTGTCATCATTTTCGACCAATCCCGACAAGACGTTTGCAAGCCGGTCCCAGCGCAGATTTTGCAAAATTGAAACACCGCGCACGATCACAGCCAAGCAAACAAAGGACAACCCTGTCACGATCAATCCCAATCCGACCATGGGTGTTGCGACGAACCACGACGTCCCCAAGAGCACGGCACCGATCAGCATCAAAACTAATGTTCGGGGAGCGAGTCGCAGCGCAACATGCGCAAACGGGTGCGTGGTGAAGGCCGATGGCTGCACGACTATTCCTTCTTTGAATCGCCCTCTTTTTTGAAAGAAGAGAGTTAATGCTCGATTAATGAAGGAAGATTAGCAACCTATGGTTGTTTTTGCAAAGCGCTATTTGCCTGACATCTGGGCAAGATAGAACCCATCCCCGCCATCCAACGGGGTAAACTGGTGCTCAGTGGTCAATTGAAAATCGGGATGATTATCAAGAAATCTCTGCACCTGATCACGGTTTTCACTGCGTAGGACCGAGCATGTCGCATAGGCCATACGTCCACCCGCATTCAGGAACGCTGGCATGGCAGACAGAATGTCCATTTGTGCGGCATGGATCTTAGCCAATTTTTCTGCGTTCAACAGCCACTTTCCATGGGGTGCACGGCGCCAGGACCCGCTGCCAGAGCACGGAGCATCCGCCAACACTAGATCGAAGCCGCCCAGCTCTTTCAGATTCCCATGGCGCACACGTTTGATAGAAACGCAGGCACGTTCAGCGCGCAACGGTATGTCTTTCATCCGCTCCCACGACAAGTCGTGCGCAGTAACATCGGCCCCCTGCGCAGCCATGGCCAGGGCTTTGCCACCACCGCCTGCGCAATAGTCCAGAACACGCATTCCCGGCTGAATGCTCAGGGACTCGATTACTGCTTGAGAGGCCGCATCCTGAAGCTCGACAAATCCTTCAAGAAAGGCGCGTGAGTTTTTGATTTTGCGAGGGTTTATCAGAACCTCAAGCGCCGTTACAGCAAGCTTAGACGGTTTCGTTTCGACCCCATCCTCAGCCAAGATCGCCGCCGCATCATCCCGATCACATCGCGCCAGATTTACCCGAACGAACACCGGAGCACGATGGCGCAAGCTATCCAGAACGGCATCCGTGTCTTTGCCAAGGCTTTCGTCAAACGCTGGCATTAGCCAGTCCGGGCAGTCCAACGACTGAGCGCGGGTCATCTCAGTCGAGATTACCGTTTCGACGTCGTTCAGAACGGCCGGCGCATGACCTTCTCCGGTGAACAGCTCTGCTGGATCCAGCCCCTGCCCGCGCAGAAGCCCGAGCATCACCGCGCGCCCATCCGTGCCACCACCAAGCGCCTGCGAAGACGACAACCGTCGCACTGCGTCAAACACGTGGTCACGAATGGCAGCACGGTCTTTTGATCCTGCAAAGCGATGACCGCGCGCCCAGCCTGTCAGGGCTTGCTCGACCGGGGTGCCGGACAGATAGCTGTCCAGCACCTCGATTGCTGCGGCGACACGCGCGCCGGGTGTCATAGGCGGAACCCCAACGTCACCAGCTTAGCCGATCCGATAGTTCGGGCTTTCGCGGGTGATCTGAACGTCATGCACATGGCTTTCCTTCAGACCCGCGCCGGTGATCTTGACGAATTTGCAGTTGTTGCGCATCTCGTCGACCGTAGCACAGCCGGTATAGCCCATAGCCGCACGCAAACCGCCCACCAGTTGGTGGATCACAGTACCCGCGGGTCCTTTATAGGGCACCTGACCTTCGATCCCTTCCGGCACCAGCTTGTCCGACGCTGCATCCTTCTGGAAGTAACGATCGGCCGAGCCACGGGCCATTGCGCCCAATGATCCCATGCCGCGATAGGCTTTGAACGAGCGACCTTGATAAAGGATCACCTCGCCCGGGCTTTCATCCGTACCTGCGATCATCGAGCCGACCATGGCGCAGCTGGCACCCGCCGCAATCGCCTTAGCGAAATCGCCCGAGAACTTGATGCCGCCATCGGCGATCACCGGAATATCCCCGGCGGCCTTTGCACAGTCGGAAATTGCGGTCAGCTGCGGAACACCCACACCGGCCACCATACGCGTAGTGCAGATCGATCCCGGGCCAATGCCAACCTTCACGGCATCCGCGCCTGCATCAATCAGAGCGCGGGTGGCGTCGCCAGTGGCGACGTTGCCTGCGATCACCTGAACCGAGCTGGACAGCGCTTTCACGCGCTTCACAGCCTCAATCACGCCTTCCGAGTGACCATGCGCGGTGTCCACGACCACGATGTCTACGCCCGCATCAATCAGCATCTCAGAGCGCGCAAATCCACTGTCCCCGACCGAGCTTGCGGCAGCCACGCGAAGACGTCCCAGATCATCCTTACAGGCGGTCGGGTTCAACACGGCCTGTTCGGTGTCCTTCAGGGTCAGAAGCCCGGTCAGCTTGCCGTCACCATCCGTGACGAGCAGCTTCTCGATCCGACGCGCGCGCATCAGGCTTTTCGCCTCTTCCAGCTCGGCCGGCTCTTGCAGCATCGCCAGATTGTCAGATGTCATCATGACGCTGACCGGCGTGTCATCGCTTTCGGCAAAGCGCATGTCGCGGTTGGTCACGATGCCCACCACGCGGCCCTCGGGACCGACGACCGGAAAGCCGGTGACGCGATAGCGTTCTTGCAGCGCCTTCGCGTCTGCCAGAGTCTGATCCGCCGTCAGGGTAATCGGGTTGTAAACAATCCCGCTTTCAAAACGCTTCACACGACGCACTTGTTGGGCTTGCTCGTCCGCGTCCAGGTTCTTGTGGATCACCCCCATGCCGCCAGCCTGCGCCATTGCAATGGCCATACGCGCCTCGGTCACAGTGTCCATCGCCGAGCTCAGCAACGGGATATTCAGCGCGATCGAGCGGGTCACATGGGTCGACGTATCCGCAGTCGAGGGCAGCACGTTGCTGGCTGCCGGGACCAGCAGAACATCATCAAAGGTAAGGGCCTCGCGAATCTCCATGAGCGTTCTCCTTGGGAGTTTTCGTTTGGCACGTCCCTATCTCATGGGTTGGGGCATTTGGAAAGGGCTGAGGCGATTTTTCTGCCCCAGAAGGCCCTGTTTTCTTTAGCGGCGGCATTTCATGCGGATTTCCGGGGTTTGACAAACTGTTTGGCCCGTGAACTTCTGAGTAAGAACAAATGTGAACATGGCGAGGCTTTGATGGAACTGTCGACGCGCATTCGTGGCATTCTGGACGGAGGGGATGGTGGTTGCGGTGTCATCTACAAGCCCCCAGCGTTGAAGGCATCGGGCAGGCCGCCGCGGGCCATATTCGCATCGCCATGACCATCAAGGATGAGCGCTTTCAGGACGCGGTCGAACGACTGATCGCATTTGCCAACACCCTGACCGCAGGAGACACAGTATGACAGACACGAACCGAGGCACCGCCTTTCGCGCCCTGCACCAGAAGGGCAACCCGTTTATTCTTGCCAATGCGTGGGACATAGGCAGTGCAAAGATGCTGGCGGCTTTGGGGGCGGAAGCCATCGCCACATCCTCGGCCGCGCACGCTTTCACTCTGGGCCGCCCAGATATGGGCCACGTCACCCGTGACGAGGCGTTGGCCCATGCACAGGATTTGGTGACGGCGGTGGACGTCCCCGTTTCGGGCGACTTCGAGAACGGCTTTGGCGACGATCCCGATGCCTGCGCTGAGACAGTGAAGCTGGCATATGAAGCGGGACTGGCGGGGATCTCGATCGAGGACACCGCCCTGCCCGCTGCGACTCCTTACGCTCGGGACATGGCCATCGAGCGTATTCACGCTGCAGCCGCTGCCGCCCGTGCGCTTCCCGGCGATTTCGTGCTGGTGGCCCGCGCCGATGGTGTGATGAACGGACAGTATGATCTGGCCGAGGCAATGGCGCGCCTGAAGGGCTATGAAGAAGCCGGAGCGGATTGTCTGTACATTCCCCTGCCTGGTAGCTTGAACGAACAGGCCACCATCTGCGCCTCGACTGATCTGCCTGTGAACGCCTTGGCTGCGGGCCCGTTCACCCAACATAGCCGCGCTGATTTCGCCAAGGCAGGTGTGGCGCGCATCTCGCTTGGCTCAGCGCTCGCCCGTGCGACGCACCGGGTAATTTTTGACGCGGCCCACGGGATGTTCGCGGACGGAGACTTCAGTCTGCTTGGCAAAGGGATCTCAGGAGACAAGATAGACGCGCTGCTGAAGGATTAAGACTTAGGCCGTGACGTCCATGTCATATATCCAGTCATAGCGTCGCATCAGAAGCTGTGGCGCAAAACGCCCCGCGATCCGAAGCGCCGTATGCCCCGCGCCCCGCAGAAGCTGATTGGCATAGTGATAATTGCGCGCGTTCTTATGGGCTTCGGCCACGATCTTGGCCGTACGTGGGCGGCGTTTATCCTGATAGACAGCGGGGCCGCGCTCGACCCCGAAACGATCAAGGCTGTCCGCCAGCACCCAAGCATCTTCCAGCGCCATGACAGCCCCTTGCGCCATGAAGGGCAACGTGGGATGGGCCGCGTCACCCAGCAAGACCGCCTGCCCTTGATACCAATTCTTGGCAACTGGATGCAGATGAAGCCCCCAGATATGCGCCTCGTCCACACGCTCCAACAGCGCCATGGCATCATCGCAAAAGCCCGAGAACGCCGCCATCAGATTGGCGGGATCGTCTTTGTGAAACCAGCCTTCCTCGGCCCAGGCATCCCGCTCTTCGACGGCGACGATGTTGACGACGCTGCCTTCGCGCAGCGGATAAGTCACCATATGGCGCCCTGGTCCCATAAAGACGGTTGCTTCGGACTGTTCGCGCCCGGTCGCGGGCACCAAAGCGCGCCATGCCACTTGGCCGGTAAACGTCGGAGTAGCTGGACCGTTCAGCGCAGACCGCATGACAGAATGCAGCCCGTCCGCGCCAATCACGAAGCCCATATTGACTGGGCCTTGCCCCTCGAGCGTGACGTCGGTGCCGTCTGCTCCCGGCTGCACGGATAGAACCCGTTGACCACATTGGACCGTCACGCCCGCCTCGAGCGCGGCATCGTAAAGAAGCCTCTGAAGATCCGCGCGGTGATACAGCAAAAACGTATCGTCAGGTTTCAGTGTACGAAAATCCAGATCCAGAACGCCATGTCCCGACACGCCGTCGCGCAACCAGACCCCTTGCCCCCGGATCGCATGGGCGCGCGCTTTGTCGCCCAGACCCAACGCATCCAGCACCCGAACACCATTAGGGCTGATTTGAAGACCAGCGCCAACCTCGGTGATGGCGGGTGCCTGTTCCAGAACGTTCACTATCGCGCCGCGCTGGGCCAATGCCACGGCAACCGCCAGCCCGCCGATTCCGGCACCCAATACGGTGATTTGCTGATCCTTGATCATGCTCTCATGGTCCCTGTTGCGCGCCTGCGCATTGAGCGAGCTCTGCTGCCTCAAAAACGACAAAGGCGGCGGAAAGCCCGCCGCCTTTGTGACATGGTTCTTTTCACGTGGGTACGTGACAAATCGCGCCGCATTCAAGCCTGCGCAATCCACGCAGCCCCGGATTAGTCGTCGCGATGCACCTTTTCGCGGCGCTCGTGACGCTCTTGCGCCTCAAGGCTAAGCGTGGCGATCGGGCGCGCATCAAGACGCTTCAGCGAGATCGGCTCGCCAGTAGCTTCGCAATAACCGTATTCGCCTTCATCAATTCGGCGTAGCGCCTGATCAATCTTGGCAACCAGCTTGCGAGCGCGGTCACGGGTACGCAATTCCAGCGCGCGATCCGTCTCTTCCGAGGCGCGATCTGCGATGTCAGGAATGTTGCGTGTGCCGTCTTGCAGACCTTCGATCGTGTGACGGCTTTCATCCAGAAGCTCGGCCTTCCAAGCTTCAAGTTTGCGCCGGAAATATTCCAGCTGCCGGTCATTCATAAATGGTTCGTCTTCGGCTGGCCGATAATCGTCGGACAGGAATGCCTCGGCTTTCATACCAACTCCCTCTTCTACCGGATCCCAGTCCCTGTCGAACCTTTTCGTCAGTAGACACCCGGTTTCTTATGGCGCTGATGTACACCCGACTTCGGGGAATGTCACGCCTGAAAAACTTAACCTCTGCAAGCTTTTCCAAGCTTCGCACTAACTTACTGATAGCGCATAACATCTTTCATTCAATTTATGCACAGACAGGCCCGCTTACACGCAATCAGGGAATTCAATTTGCCGCGCAGCGTCAGAGCGCGTTGGCCTTGCCAAAACGGTCGACGGTGTTTACCTCGTCACAAATCGCACGAACCGGATGTAAGGAACGGGAATGACCAATCGTTTTGATGGAACCGACAGCTATGTGGCCACCGATGATCTTAAGGTTGCCGTAAACGCGGCCGTCACCTTGGAGCGCCCGCTTCTTGTCAAAGGCGAACCCGGCACCGGCAAGACCGAGCTTGCACTTCAGGTGGCCAGTGCTCTTGGCGCGCGGATGATCGAATGGAACATCAAGTCGACCACTAAGGCACAGCAGGGTCTTTACGAATATGACGCCGTATCCCGTCTTCGCGACAGCCAGCTGGGCGACGAGCGCGTGCATGACGTGAAGAATTATATCAAGCGCGGCAAGCTGTGGGAGGCCTTCGAGGCCGACGAGCGTGTCGTTCTTCTGATCGACGAAATCGACAAGGCCGACATCGAGTTTCCGAACGACCTGCTACAAGAGCTGGATAAGATGGAATTCCACGTCTACGAGACTGGCGAAACCATTAAGGCCCGCCACCGCCCGATCATCATCATCACGTCGAACAACGAAAAAGAGCTGCCCGATGCCTTCCTGCGCCGTTGTTTCTTCCACTACATCCGCTTCCCCGATACCGACACGATGTCCAAGATCGTTGAAGTGCACCATCCGGGCATCAAACCGCGCCTGCTGACCGAAGCGCTGACCCAATTCTATGAAATCCGCGAACAGCCGGGGCTGAAGAAAAAGCCGTCAACATCCGAAGTGTTGGATTGGCTTAAACTGCTGCTGGCAGAAGATATCGACCCGGCTGAATTGAAACGTGACGGTGCCAGCGCGCTGCCAACCCTGCATGGGGCGCTATTGAAGAACGAGCAGGATGTGCATCTGTTCGAACGCTTGGCCTTTATGGCGCGCGGACAGCGCTGATCGCGCAACACATTCCAGCGCAATCACAAGCGGGGCCAAGGCAACTTGGCCCCGCTTGTGATTCGGCCCCTTCTCTGCCTTACCGGCCTTGAGACTTAGTGCCGACTGAACACCGCCCCACAACATATTGATGGAATTTACTTTTCCCAAACTGCAATTCTCTGGCTAGACGGGTTTTTCTTGGTCTGATCGCGCAGAGTCTTTAAGATGGGTCGATGCCTGGGGGGGCATAAAACGGTGTGTTTGTATTGTTATGGGAAACAATGCCTGCATTTCCGTTCGGAGTATGACGTGGCGCGCAAACGTGGTGCCCTGTGACCGGTGGGACGGTCATATGCATCATGGTGTGAAATGTGCTGGATCTGGGGGACTTGAAACCACCCCATCCAGTGTTGCTATCGTCAATCCGAACGTGACCCTGTGTGAACGGGCCCCGCCCGTTAGGGATCGCGCCTATCCGGCGCGACTTAACCGGCGATCTGGCAACAGATCGACCGGGTGCTTGCATATAGATGGGCGCCTCCGCCTGCTCCTGACACATCACATCCGCAGTGGTCCGCATTGGCGCGTGACCTCTGACAGCTGTGGAAGGAGCCTCACATGCGGTCTGGTCGCCCCTCATTCCTGATCCCCTTCGCCCTTGTGCTGGCGGGCTGTATGGCCCCGGTGTCCAACACGCAAAAACCCGTACCGGGAAATGCCGTTCAACGCGGAGCCAGTGCTGGCGACGTGGCGACAAGACGTATCAACATGCCAACTACTCTTCCCGCGATGAAGGCATTTCCGGCAACTCGAACAACACAGCCGATCCGTTCTAACAGCCTGATCATGGGTGATTTTCTGGACCTTAGCTTTCAACTTGAAAGTGGCCGAACCCTGCCCGTTCTGTCCCGCTTCGAAGGCCCGATCACCGTCGGCGTCACTGGCCGGGCGCCCGCCCGGATGCAGGCGGATCTAGACCAATTACTGATGCGCCTGCGGCAAGAGGCTGGGATCGATATTCGGCGCGGCGCGTCTCCGTCGACCGGGCGGATCAGCGTTGAGCTTATCCCCAAGCGTAAACTGCAACGGCATGTGCCCCATGCAGCCTGTTTCGTCGCGCCAAACGTAACCGGGTGGGATGACTATTTGCGCAATCGCGGCACTGCGCACACCGATTGGACACGGCTGCGCCAACGCAAACAGATGGCGGTGTTCATCCCGTCAGATGTCAGCCCACAAGAAATGCGCGACTGCCTGCACGAGGAAATCGCCCAAGCGCTTGGCCCTGTGAATGACCTGTACCGGCTGGAAAACAGCGTCTTCAACGATGACAATTTCCACACGGTTCTGACCGGGTTCGATATGTTGATCCTGCGGGCTTACTATGCGCCCGAAATGCGCTCGGGCCTGTCGCGGGCGGAGGTGGCTCAACGACTGCCCGCTGTACTTGAGCGTCTGAACCCTGCGGGAGGGACAGGCACCCCGCGCCTGACTCCCGGCACCCCGAGCGCTTGGAAACAAGCCATCGTGGATGCCTTAGGGCAAGGTCGATCGCTTAACGCACGTCAGGCAGCCGCGCGGCGCGCAGTCTCGATTGCGCGCCAGAAAGGGTGGCGTGATACCCGTTTGGCATTCAGCCTGTTTGCATTGGGCCGCCTGAACATGAAATCCGATAGTCAGGCCGCATTCGCAGCCTTCAACGAGGCTGAGGCCATCTATCGTGACCGTGCTGGTACCGGCCTTCATGCCGCACATATGGGAGTGCAACTGGCGGCATATGCCCTATCAGCAGGCCATGCGGATCAAGCCATCACAACGATTGACCGTCACTTGCCCGCAGTCCGGCAGGCCCAGAACGCCGCCCTTTTGGCCACGCTTCTAATGATCAAGGCCGAGGCCCTGAATCATCTGGGACAATCAAGTGACGCTGCGCGCGTACGGCTCGACAGTTTGGGCTGGGCAAGGTATGGCTTCGGCTCGAACGCCCAAGTGGGTGCGCGGCTTCAGGAAATCGCAGCCATCGCACCCGGTTAGGCATGACGACAAGGCCTCCTGAAGGTTGAGGGGGCCGTAAGCCAGGGATGCGAAGATGATTGTGATTGTGGCCTTTCTTGCTGGCGCGGTGCTTGGCGCGCTTCGTGCAAAAAAACGGGGTGGAAACCGGCTGGACATGGCGCAATATGGCGCGGTCTATGGGATCGGCTTTGCGCTGATCACCATCTTCCTGACCATCGTTTTCGCCCGACCCTAAGGCCCGACCATGTTCCTTCCCTTCTTCGAAAACCTCCGCGCGGCCAATGTGCCGGTATCCTTGCGCGAATATTTGTCCTTTCTGGAGGCGATGAAAGCCGGGCTGGTCACTTATGACATCGAGGGTTTCTATTACCTCGCCCGCACCGCCATGGTGAAGGACGAGCGGAATCTGGACAAATTCGACCGCGCCTTTGCGGCCAGCTTTGAGGGGCTCGAAGCGATCAGCTCAGAACAGATGCTGGAAGCCGTTGATATTCCGCAGGAATGGCTGGAAAAGATGGCCGAAAAGTTCCTTTCCGAGGAAGAAAAAGCCGAGATCGAAGCGCTTGGCGGCTTCGACAAGCTGATGGAGACGCTGAAAGAGCGCCTGAAGGAACAGGAAGGCCGCCATCAAGGTGGCAACAAGTGGATTGGCACGGCTGGCACCTCTCCCTTCGGCGCCTATGGCTATAACCCTGAAGGCGTGCGCATCGGTCAGGATCGCTCGCGCCATCAGCGCGCTGTAAAAGTCTGGGACAAGCGCGAGTTCAAAAACCTCGACGACTCGGTCGAGCTGGGCACGCGCAACATCAAGGTCGCCCTGAAACGCCTACGGAACTGGGCGCGTGACGGGGCACATGACGAACTGGATCTGGACGGCACCATCCGCGCCACGGCCGAGCATGGCTATCTGGATGTGAAAACCCGACCTGAACGAAAGAACGCCGTCAAGGTATTGTTATTCCTCGATGTTGGCGGCTCGATGGATCCGCATATCAAAGTGGTGGAAGAATTGTTTTCTGCCGCCCGGTCAGAGTTTAAGCACCTGGAATACTACTATTTCCACAACTGCCTTTACGAAGGCGTGTGGCGCGATAATTCTCGCCGCTGGACCGATCAAATCCCCACATGGGACGTGCTGCGCACTTACGGATCGGACTACAAATGTATCTTCGTCGGCGATGCCTCGATGTCGCCCTACGAGATCGCCTATCGCGGTGGCGCCAACGAACATTGGAACGATGAGACGGGTCAGGTTTGGCTGGAACGCGCACGCGAGCAATGGCCGGACAACATGTGGATCAACCCCCTGCCCGAACAGCACTGGCGCTATACGCAATCAGTTCAGATGATCAACCAGATCTTCGAAGGGCGCATGGTTCCCATGACCATCGACGGGATCGAGCGCGGCATGAAAGAGCTGGGGCGCTAAACTGCGTCCTGCGTCCGGACGGCCTCTTCTTCCCGTTTCAGATACGGATCGTGCACGAAGGTTCCGAAGGGCAGAAGGCTGGCCAGAATGGCCCAGTTCACGCGCGCCATCGACAGACCACCGTATGAGGACGCAAAGACAAGCACGCCCATATAGGCGATGAACAACCAACCATGCGCCATCCCAACCATCGGGACGAACTGGGGCATTCCGGCCCAGTATTTCAAGGGCATGGCAACAAACAGCAGCAGCAGATAGCTCCATCCTTCGATAGAGGCGATTTTCCGAAACAACCAGATGGAACGGGCCTTGGTCACATCCAT
This sequence comes from Aliiroseovarius sp. S253, assembly GCF_049800855.1. NCBI lineage: Bacteria > Pseudomonadati > Pseudomonadota > Alphaproteobacteria > Rhodobacterales > Paracoccaceae > Aliiroseovarius > Aliiroseovarius sp. S253. The sequence continues at coordinate 1,366,883 of NZ_JBNAFW010000001.1, forward strand.
GATCCTTGCAAGTTGGGGTGTGGCGGGCATAAACGCGATAAGGGTTACGGAGAAATCTGGCGAAATGTCGCACAGATGGCGACGGAAAGTCTGACGACGCCCGTAAAACCATGACAGGAAGGAGAAACCCAGTGATCGCATCCCTTCGTCGCATGTGGACCGCTGCCCCATTCGCTACGGTCGTTCTGCTCGTTGCCCTTGCGGCTTCGGCTGTCTTTGGCGTGCGAACAATCGGAAACTGGGTTTACTGGAATGATCCCGATCATATTGATCAGCCGATGGCGGGTTGGATGACCCCGCACTATGTCGCGCATTCTTGGGACGTTCCGCGCAAAGTGATGATCGAAGCTTTGGCCATGAACGACAAAGACCCGAAAGGGCACAATCTAAAACACCTTGCTGAAGCACAGGGCATCCCGCTTGAAGAGCTGATCGCACGAATTGAAGCCGCAATCGAAGCGCATCGCGTTACCAAGCCCAATGATAGCGGGCAGCAATGATTTCAACCGAGCTCGTCTTCACGCTTTTGTCCGATTATGGCCCATGGGTGGTGTTCGCCTCGGCCTTTCTGTCCTGTCTCGCCCTGCCCATCCCGACCTCGCTGATGATGCTGGCGGGCGGAGCCTTTGCCGCAACCGGGGATCTAGAGCTAACAAATGTGGTTGCAGCCGCCTTTATTGGGGCCGTGATCGGGGACCAGACCGGTTTTGCCATCGGGCGATTTGGTGGCACCCCGGCACTTGAGAAACTGGCGCGCAACCCCGCCCGAAAGGCAGTGTTGGCCAAGGCCCATGCCTTCGTTGACCGGCGAGGCGGTACTGGCGTGTTCCTGTCCACATGGGCGGTTGCGCCGCTGGGTCCGTGGGTGAACTTCGCGGCAGGCGCGACGGGTCTTGGCTGGCTGCGGTTCGCCGTCTGGGACATCCTTGGCGAAACCATCTGGGTCACGCTTTACGTCGGTCTTGGCTTTGTGTTCGCTTCGCGGATCGAGAGCCTCGCAAGCCTGATGGGCAACATTGCCGGTCTGCTAGCAGCCCTTGTGGTTGCCGCTGGAGCGATGCTGTGGATCAAGGCCATGATCCGAGCACGCGAACGGCAAAAGTTGACCGATGCCACCGTTGCGAGCACCTCCTCATAACCTCTTCCATGGCGGACGGTTTATCCCCATATAGGGGACATGACCAAGCTTCTGCCCATCCTTCTTCCCATCCTTTACGGCCTGATCCTGTACCGGTTCTCGGTCTGGCGCACCCATCGCGAGCTGGACTCGAAATCCACACGGCTCGCAGACCCGAAACTGAAGGCGTTGACGGACCGGATGGCGGCCAGTTTGGACTTGGCGGACATCCCAGTACACATCTATGAAATCCAGCCTGTGAACGGACTGGCGGCCCCGGACGGCCGGATATTCATTACACGGGGATTCTATGACGAGTACCTGAAGGGCCGCGTCACGGGCGAGGAATTGGCCAGTGTCATTGCACACGAGCTTGGCCACGTCGCATTGGGTCATGCCCGCAAGCGGATGATCGACTTTTCTGGTCAAAACGCGCTGCGCACGGTGCTGACAATGATGATCTCTCGCTTCCTACCCGGTGCAGGCGCCTATGTGGCGCGTATCCTGACGCGTTTGGTGGCGGCGGGCCTAAGCCGCAATGACGAATACGAAGCGGACGCCTATGCGACGGCGCTGTTGATTAGGTCGGGCATCGGGGCCGACGGGCAGAAAAGCCTGTTTGGGAAGTTGGACGACCTGACCAAGGGACGTGGTGGTGTCATGCCCGCTTGGTTGATGAGCCACCCAAAAACCGCTGACCGCATCGCCGCGATCGAGAAAAATCAGGCGAACTGGGTGTAAGCGGCGTTAGGCCATTGCCTCCAGCGCTTTTCCCAAGCGGGGCAGCCGTGCCTTTTTCATTAGTTTGCGCAGGGTCCAACTGTCGTCACCCGACAGGCGGATGGCTTCGGACAGCACTTGCTGGGCAAGTGCCGCCATGTCACTTGGATGGCTGTCGACAAAGCCCCTTAGAAACAGATCCGGGCTTTCGCGACGCAGCCCTTCTTCGGCCAGCGTATGGCGTGGGAAATCGGCGTTGTTCAGGGTCAAAAGCACATCCGCCCCGCCCGTAACCGCTGCTGCAAGAACATGAATGTCGTTCTGATCGGGTAGCCACAGACGCGCCTCGACACCCGCGCCGGGCTGGATGCTTGCCTTGGGCCAGTGGGCGCTCAGAAGCGCGATCTCTCCGCGCGCGAAGGTCTCTTGTTCTGGGCCAAGACGGGCCGCTGCGCGCGCCCATTCCTCAAGAATACGGGGGGACCAAAGCGGGGTGAACAACCCCAGTTTCGCCGCGCCCAGCACCATCTCTCGCATGACGGTTGGGTAAAGGACGCAAGCGTCGATCAGAACCTTCACGGCAGGATCCGGAAGAACAGCGACTTCAGATAACCGCTTTCGGCCAGTTGCGGATGCATCGGATGATCCGCCCCCGCAAAGCCCGTATGGATCAATTGGCTGGCGCGCCCTGCTCGCCCGATGCCCCGTATCGAGGCATTGCGGAACTTATCGATCGTCGCCGCATGCGAGCAAGAACACAGACCCAGATAGCCCCCCGGGGCTACCAAGGTCGCCGCCAGCCGGGCCACACGTTCGTAAGCACGCAGGCCGGGTTCCAGCGCCTTCTTTGACGGCGCAAAAGCGGGCGGATCGCAGATCACCACGTCGAACTGTGCGCCCTCGTCATTCAGGGCCGTCAGCACGTCGAACGCATCACCTTGGCGGATCGAAAGGCGGTCAGACGCGCCCATCGCATCTGCTCCGCCTTCAGCCAATGCCAAGGCCGCAGCCGATCCGTCCACTGCCAAAGCCGAGGACGCTCCTCCAGCCAGTGCAGCCAGTGAAAACCCACCTACATGCGAGAACACATCCAACACCCGTGCATCTTTCGACAGGCCCGCCGCAAAGGCATGGTTGGGGCGCTGGTCATAAAACAGACCCGTTTTCTGCCCGCCGGTCAGGTCCGCAAGATAGGTCGCGCCATTCATTGGCACGTGAACAGGCGCGTCAGGAGCAGCGCCGCGTAACACGGCGTTTTCAGCGTCCAACCCTTCCAGCTGCCGTGCACGGCCCGAGGCGTTTTTCAGAACAGATGTGACACCCGTGACCTGCACCAACGCTTCGGTCATTAGATCCAGATGCGTTTCAGCCCAAGCTGCATTGGGCTGGATCACGGCGGTATCTCCGAACCGGTCGATGATAACGCCCGGCAGCCCGTCCGCCTCAGCATGGATAAGACGATAGAACGGCGCATCGAAAAGTCGTGCGCGATGGTCCAGCGCGGCCTGAAGCTTTGCTTTGAACCACTCCGCATCAATCTGCGCTGCGGGATCGCGATCTAGGATCCGCGCGAAAATGCGAGAGCTGGGTGTGACGGCGACAGTGCCGATCACTTCGCGCCCTGCATCTTCCAGTGTCGCAATGCTGCCTGCCGCAATCTTCTTGGTGCGGCGATCCGTGACCAGCTCGTTGTCATAGACCCAAGGTGCTCCGTGCCGAATGGCACGCGCGTTGGCTTTGGGCTTAAGGCGGATCACTGGGCGGTCAGTATCATTTGTCATTGGTGGCCTGCAAAGTTCAGTGCGTTGTTGGCCTTCCCTAGCGCGTGGTCGGGACAACGGAAAGGCAAATTCCATGACGCCCCTCCGCCCTACAATCTGCCCTCACGGCAAATCCAGCTATTGTTAGCGCTATCACTTTCTGTTATCTGGGGCGTGAACGCGGTATCCTGACCGTAATGCGCAACCGTAAGCACTTGGAAAGGCACAATATGGCCACCCATCCGACCCTTACAGCTATCACTGACCGTATCTCGGAACGCTCGCGCGACAGCCGCGCGACCTATCTGAAAAAGATCTCCAACGCGATCGAAGACGGCCCGCGCCGCGCGCATCTCAGCTGTTCAGGTCAGGCCCATGCCTATGCTGGTGCTGGCGTAGATCAGGCGAAGCTGGCGACAGAACGCGCGCCCAACATCGGAATTGTCACGGCGTATAACGACATGTTGTCGGCCCATGCTCCCTTTGCAGCCTACCCAGACCTGATCAAGCAGATCGCCCGTGAACAAGGCGCGACGGCTCAGGTCGCAGGTGGTGTGCCCGCAATGTGTGACGGGGTCACGCAGGGCGAAACCGGGATGGAGATGAGCCTCTTTTCCCGCGACGTGATTGCAATGGCTGCTGCCGTCGCGATGAGCCACAACACCTTTGACGCGGCCCTTTATCTGGGCGTCTGCGACAAGATCGTGCCGGGGCTGATCATTGCCGCTGCCAGCTTTGGGCACATCCCGACGCTGTTTCTGCCCGCTGGCCCCATGACATCCGGCATCTCGAACGATGAAAAAGCCGAGACACGTAAGAAATTTGCCACTGGAGACGCCACGCGAGAAGAGCTTATGGCGTCCGAAATGGCGGCCTATCACGGGCCGGGCACCTGTACTTTCTATGGCACTGCAAACACCAACCAGATGCTGATGGAGTTCATGGGGCTGCACCTGCCCGGCGCATCCTTTGTCACACCCGGCACGCCTTTGCGCGATGCTCTGACTGCCGAAGGCACCCGACGTGCGCTGGACATCGCCCACGGCACGGATCAGTTTACCCCCGTCGGACATGTGCTGGATGAGAAAGCCTTTGTGAACGGGCTGGTCGGCTTGATGGCGACCGGCGGCTCCACCAACCTTGTGTTGCACTTGCCCGCCATGGCGCGTGCGGCAGGTGTCATTTTGACGCTGGAAGACTTCGCAGATATCTCGGCGCTGGTGCCTCTGATGGCACGGGTCTATCCCAACGGACTGGCTGACGTGAACCATTTCCACGCCGCAGGTGGTCTGGGCTACATGATCGGAAACTTGCTCGAGGAAGGTCTGCTGCATCCTGACGCGACCACCAATGCAGGCGACCTGACCGCCTATGCGCAAGAGGCCAAGCTGGACGGCGACCGCGTTCGCTGGGAACCTGCGCCGCGTGAAAGCCTGAACGACAAGATCCTGCGCCCCGCCAGCGACCCCTTCCAGAAGACCGGTGGGCTGTCGCAACTGTCGGGCAATCTGGGTCAAGGTGTGATCAAGATCTCCGCCGTGGACCCCGAGCGCCATGTCATCGAGGCTCCTGCTCGCATTTTCCATGATCAGGAAAGCGTCAAAACGGCGTTCAAAGCCGGTGAACTTGAAGGCGACATCATCTTTGTCCTTCGCTTCCAAGGCCCGCGTGCCAATGGCATGCCCGAATTGCACGGGTTGACCCCGGTCCTGTCAGTCTTGCAATCGCGCGGACAGCGGGTTGCGCTAGTGACCGACGGACGTATGTCGGGCGCGTCGGGCAAGGTGCCCGCAGCCATTCACGTCGCCCCTGAAGCGGCAGATGGCGGTCCGATCGCGCGCATCAAAGACGGCGACATCATCCGGCTGGACGCCACAAACGGGACGCTGGAGGTCTTGACCGAAGGCGCCACAGACCGCCCCGCCGTTCAGGTGGACCTAAGCGGAAACGGCGATGGCTGCGGACGCGAACTGTTTGAAACCTTCCGCCGTGCTGCCCGCCCGGCGACCGAAGGCGCAACGTCGATTTTCTAACGGAGACAGCGACATGACCCCCGAAATGGCAAGTACTATCGCCGAAGAAATCTGCCGTCTGGCACCTGTTGTGCCCGTGCTGGTGGTGAAAGACGTAGCCCACGCAGCCCCGTTGGCACAAGCTTTGGTCAACGGCGGCCTTCCCGCCTTGGAAGTAACACTGCGCACCCCTGCAGCGCTTGATGTGATCCGCGAGATGGCCCAGATCAAGGGCGGCGTGATGGGCGCTGGTACGCTCCTGACCTCGGACGACGTAGAGAACGCTAAGAAAGCAGGCGCGACATTTGGCGTGTCGCCCGGTGCCACAGATCGATTGCTGGACGCATGCGAGGCCAACGACCTGCCGCTTCTTCCCGGTGCAACGTCTGCGTCTGAGAGCATGCGCTTGTTGGAACGTGGCTACTCCGTGCAAAAGTTCTTCCCTGCAGAAGCTGCAGGCGGTGCACCATTCCTGAAATCACTGTCCTCGCCCCTGCCCCAGATCCGCTTCTGCCCGACTGGAGGCGTCAGCTTGAAAAATGCTTTGGAGTACCTGTCGCTGCCAAACACGCTTTGTGTGGGCGGATCGTGGGTCGCTCCGGGCAACTTGGTTGAAGACGGCGATTGGGCCGGGATCGAAGCCTTAGCCGCAGAAGCCGCCGCGCTTACGGCCTGACAGCGTCGGCTCAACCTGATATGAACAGGCATGTCCGCAAAATATGACCGCATTGGCATAGATTATGCCCAGCTGCGCAAGCCTGATCCGCGTATTGGCGCACGGATTGAGGCCGCTTTGGGCGACGCGAAAACCGTACTGAATGTAGGCGCAGGCACTGGGTCTTATGAACCCGCTGGCCGCACCCTGACTGCCGTCGAACCGTCCGCAAAAATGATTGCGCAACGACCAGCCTCGCCCACCCGCGTCGTGCAGGGTGTCGCGGAAGATTTGCCCTTTGCAAATAACAGCTTCGACGCTGCGATGGCGGTCCTGACGATCCATCACTGGACAGATCAAGCCAAAGGCCTGTCCGAGATGCGACGCGTGACCAAAGGTCCGCTGGTGATCCTGACCTATGATCCGTCGTTTCGTGATTTCTGGCTTCTTGATTATGTCCCGCAACTGGCTGCGCTGGATGACGGGCAGATGCCCCCGATGGGGTCCTATGCAAAGTGGCTGGACGAAGTCGAAATTTCCGAGATACCCATTCCCCATGATTGCACTGACGGGTTTCTGGCCGCCTATTGGCGCCGGCCCGAGGCCTATCTGGACCCACGCATTCGCGCCGCTATGTCGTCATTCCATGCCATTGGAGATGTCTCGCGTGAACTGTCACAGCTGGCCAGCGATCTTGCCGACGGGACATGGGCACGCAATCACGCGGACCTATTAGAGCGAGACGAACGGGATTGCGGGTACCGCCTTGTAACAGCGCATTAACCCGCCATCGCTTCTGACCCTTTGCGCCGCAACCAGTTGCGAAATGTCGCGGCATTCTGGGTCAGAGCTCCGGGTCGGGTCACGATGTAATACCCAAGTTCGGTCTGCATAAAGCGGTGCAGCGACACGACTGTTCCTGCCTTAATCTGTGCCTCGATCAGAGATTTGGGTTGTACGGACACGCCCAACCCTGCAGTAACCGCCGACATCACCAACCCGCTGGTTTGCATGGTGGTCAAACTGACCAAATCCAGATCAATCCCTTCTTCTTCGACGATCCGGCGACGTTCCATCATGTGGCTTTCCATCACCCAGGGCAGGTCCACCAGATCTGACAGGCTGCTCACCTGCCGCCCCCGGACCAAATCAGGGTGGGCGACTACGACAAATTCGCCGTCGGTCAGAAGCTCTGTTTCCACACCCGGCCAGTTTCCGTCCCCGTAACGCACCGCCAGATCAACCCCATCCCGACGCAGATCAACCAAATCCATGCTGGGGTTGATATTGATCGTGACCTCGGGATACTCGGCCCAGAACGACCCGATCCGCGGCATCAGCCAGTGGGATGCGAAGGCGGGCGTGACCGAGATCTGAACCGCCCTGTCCTGTCCGCGTTGCCGGATCTGATCGACCCCGTCAGCAATGGTGGCAAATCCATTGCCAAGGCTTTCTGCCAGCAAACGCCCCGCATCGGTTAAGGCCATACCGCGCCCCTGTCGTAGCAAAAGTGGCTCGCCCAGTTCTTCTTCAAGCCTGCGGACATGTTGGCTGATCGCCGCATGGGTCACATTCAACTCGCGCGCAGCTTGGCTGAGGTTTTGGTGCCGTGCCGCGGCCTCGAACGCGCGCAGCGTGGCAAGGGATGGCAGAGACCTCCAATCCATATTGTTACCTCAACTTACATTTTGAAAATCATACTGCTTTGCCTGAAACAGCATTTCAACCCTATTTTCATAACAAGACACACACAAGAAGGAGAGAGAGTATGATCTCGATACTATCAAGTTCGTTTCGCACTGCCACCCGGATGGAACGCCGGACCGACGGTCAGAAACCTGTCTTTCGGGACGAACGGAAGACCCAAAACGACAGCCAAAAACGCGCCAAGCAAGAGCTGCGTCGCTGGCATCAAAGATGGTACATGGGCTGATTAGATGGTGTGCTTACCAGCCGCCGGTCAAACCCAGCCACACCATACGGCCGCGCCGGGTGATCTCGGCGCTGCCAAGCGCGCCTTCTGCCACAAGAACGGGCTGTTTGGCCGCTTGCTTCAGTATCCCTCGCGACCGCCACGCACTACGTAAGGCAGGGTTACCCCGACGCCCCAATACCGCGCGCGCTGCGTTAAGCCGTTCGAGGCTGCCTTCGCAGAGCGTCTGAATGGTGTCTGCATCCGGAACCACATGGCCCCGCCCTGCCTTAGTAAGCGCAGGCTGCGCCAGCAGCCAGTTGGCCAAACCCGCCGCTTCACCCAGATCTTCCAGCGCAGTATCGACCTCGAAATCGCCCGCGAATTCGGTCATTCCGCACAGCTGACCACCTGCCAGCATCAGTGCACCTGAGGTCGCGCGCAGATAGGCGCGGATCTGTTCCATGTCTTGGGGTTGGTTTCCCTGCACATCGCCTTCTCGCGCTTCGATAATCCGAAGCAAAGGGTCCGCCCTCATATCGCCCCAGATCACCAACTGAGACAGCGGCGTAGCCACATCGTGGCGTGGCGCCTCGGTCCCATCGGCCGCTGCTGTAACGACGTCACGCCAGAACTGAAGTCGGATCAAGGCCACCATCGGTTCTTGCGACATGTAAGGTGCGCGTGCGACTTCCAGATTAAACGCATAGAGAGGGAAAAGCCGCTTTCGTTCCTCCACCGTACCGCTCATCGCGGCCAGAAAACGATCCGGATCACCCTTCAGAACCTGCTCGGCACAGGCAGCAATGGGATCATAATCTTCAGGGGCGGATGTCATGCGGCTTGCGCCCCGTCACGCAGAAGCTTCCAGATGATCGCGTCCAACAGCGCCTCGAACGAGGCATCGACGATGTTCGGGCTGACACCGACCGTGGACCAGCGGTGCCCGGCCCCGTCTTCGCTGTCGATGATGACGCGGGTCTGTGCCTCGGTCCCGCCTTGGGTGATACGCACCTTGAAGTCGACCAGCTGCATATCTTCGATGATTGCCTGATACGGGCCCAGATCCTTGGCCAGAGCTTTGGCCAACGCGTTCACCGGACCACGATCGGTGCCGGACGCATCCATGCTTTCCGACACGGACAGCTTCTTGTCGTCGCCGATTTTCACCACGACGATGGCCTCGGACAGGCTGATCATCTGGTTGCGCTTGTTCTTGCGCCGCTCGACCGTGACTTTATAACGTTTCACTTCAAAGAACTGCGGCAGTTGGCCCAGAACGTCACGCGCGACAAGCTCGAAACTGGCTTGAGCACCGTCATAGGCATATCCCTGATCTTCGAGCTCTTTCACACGATTGAGGATGTCACCCAGACGCGGATCGCCCTTTTCGACCTCGATCCCGGCCTCTGCCAGACGGGCCCGCAAATTCGATTGCCCAGCCTGATTTGACATCGGTACGATGCGGGTGTTTCCAACGGTTTCGGGCGGGATGTGCTCGTAAGTCGTAGGGTCTTTCAGGATCGCGCTGGCATGCAGCCCCGCCTTATGCGCGAATGCCGAGGCACCAACAAAGGGCGCGGATTTGTTCGGCACACGGTTCAGGATGTCATCCAGCTGGCGCGACATGCGGGTCAATCCAGACAGCGCGTCATGGCCAACACCCGTTTCAAACTGGCTGGCGTAAGGTTCTTTGGTCAGCAGTGTCGGGATCAGTGTCGTCAGGTTGGCATTGCCACAGCGCTCGCCGAGCCCGTTCAAAGTGCCTTGCACCTGACGCGCGCCCGCGTCGATGGCGGCCAGCGAACACGCCACCGCATTGCCGGTGTCGTCATGGGTATGGATGCCCAGATGGTCGCCAGGGATTCCCGCAGCAATGACCGCCTTGGTGATCTCGTACACTTCATGGGGAAGCGTGCCCCCATTGGTGTCACACAGGACCACCCAACGCGCGCCCGCATCATAGGCGGCTTTCACACAGGACAGCGCATAATCGGGATTGGCCTTGTAGCCATCAAAGAAATGCTCGGCATCATACAGCGCCTCGCGCCCTTCCTTGACCATGTAAGCCATTGTCGCGCTGATGTTTTCGACGTTTTCGTCCAACGTGATCCCCAACGCCGTGGTGACGTGGAAATCGTGGCTTTTGCCCACCAGACAGACCGCAGAGGTGCCTGCGTTCATCACGCCCGCCAGCACGTCGTCGTTTTCTGCCGAGTACCCTGCCCGCTTGGTCATGCCAAAGGCAGTGAACGTCGCGCGGGTCTTGGGGGCGGCATCGAAAAAGTCGCTGTCGGTCGGGTTCGCACCGGGCCAACCGCCTTCGATGTAATCCACACCAAGCACGTCGAGAGCTTCAGCGATTTGCTGCTTTTCGGTCAGCGAGAACTGCACGCCTTGGGTTTGCTGCCCGTCTCGCAGGGTGGTGTCGTAAAGGTAAAGACATTCGGTCATAGCAGACCCTCCAGCTTGGAAGCATCAAAGCCCACACCGGGTTCAAGCTCGACCCCTTCCTTAGACATGCGGATTTGAACACCTGCCTCGGTCAAGGCGGCTTTCAGCGCATCCACACCCGAGAAGTCTTTGGTTTCCATCGCAGCCACTCGGGTCTCGTGGAGTTTTTCCGAAAGCGAATCCAGAACTTCTTTTTCACTATCGAGAATGACCGACCACATCTCATCGTCTATGGTTCGCAGCCCCATGATTTCCAGCCCCGCTAGCAAGCCCGGAATGTCTCCCTGCTTCTCGCATTCACGCAACGCAGTTATCGCCTTCGGAGTGTTTAAGTCATCACATAGAGCATTTAGAACACCAGCCGGGACCTGTCCGGGAGAGTTATCACCCTTCATGCGATGCCACTTTCCAAGTTCCTTTAGTGAGGACGCTGCTTTTTCCTCAGTCCAGTTCATCGGCTTTCGATAGTGGGTTTGAAGCAGGACATATCTGATCACTTCACCCGGATATTTGGCGTCCAACAGATCACGTACCGTGAAGAAGTTACCCAATGATTTGGACATCTTCTTGCCTTCGACCTGCAACATCTCGTTGTGCAGCCAATAATTGGCAAAGCCCGCATCGGGATGGCTGCATTTCGACTGAGCGATCTCGTTTTCATGGTGTGGGAACTGAAGGTCGTTGCCGCCGCCATGGATGTCAAAAGACGCCCCCAGCAGGTCATGGCTCATGGCGGAACACTCGATATGCCAGCCTGGGCGACCTCGGCCCCACGGGCTGTCCCAGCCGGGCAGATCATCCGTGGACGGCTTCCACAGCACGAAATCCATCGGGTCGCGCTTATTGTCCGCGATCTCGACACGCGCGCCGGCAATCATGTCATCGACGGAACGACCCGACAGCTGACCGTAGTCGTCATAGCTTTTCACCGAAAACAGCACATGCCCTGCCCCGTCCGGGTAGGCATGCCCCTTGGCAATCAGGTCCTCGATCATGTCGATCATCGGCTGGATGAACTCGGTCGCGCGCGGCATTTCGTTGGGGTCCATCGCCCCCAACGCGCGCATGTCGTTCAGGTACCACGCGATCGTCTCGTTCGAGCGTTCATGCACCAACTCTTCCAACGTGCCGGAAGCGCCTGCTTCCTTGCGGGCCAGCGCGGTCGCGTTGATTTTGTCATCCACGTCGGTGAAGTTGCGCACATAGGTCACGTGATCCGCCCCATAGACATGGCGCAGCAGGCGATAGAGCACATCGAACACCACCACGGGGCGCGCGTTGCCCAGATGGGCGCGGTCATAGACCGTCGGCCCACAGACATACATGCGGACGTTATTGGGGTCGATCGGGGTGAAGTCCTGCTTCGCCCGCGCCATCGTGTTGTAAAGCTTGATATCCGTCATGTTGTCCTCGTGCGTCCGCGCATACGTGTTCCCACAGAATTTCCCGTGCGGGCTTACCAAGTTCCTGACATGTATGGAATAGAAGAACGGCCCGCCTGACGATGTCAGTGGGTAATGCAGCAGATAATGATGATGCTTGTCCGTTTCATTGCAGCGACGCTATCACTCTTCCCCGCACCTGCCAAGCGGGTTATCGTCATGGTATGACACGTGATGCAGTGAACAAGATCTGTGCAGCCCTTCCCGGTGCGAACTGGTCCGAACCTTTTGGTCCAGGGAATGACGTGTGGAAAGTGGGCGACAAGATCTTTGCGGCGATCGGTGCGAAGACACCCGGCGTATCCGTCAAAACGCCAGATATCGAGACCGCAACGATGTTGATCGAGGCTGGCGTCGGCGTCAAAGCGCCCTATTTTCATCGCTCATGGGTGAACCTGCCATTTGATGCAGACCCGGATGAGTTAACTCACCGGATCCGCCGATCTTATGCACTGGTGCGCGGTAGCTTAACCAAAAAGGCTCAAGCCGCCCTGCCTGCGTTTGAAGATTAGGCCTGAGCGGCGTTGGTTTTCACGGCCAACACCCCTTTGGACCACATCATCAGCACTTTATAGACGATGGGCGGGATAATCAGGCTGGCCGCAACAAGGCTCAGCCCAGCTACAACGCGCAGAATATCAGATCCGGTGGTTACCGCAGCGATCTGCATTACGGTTGAAAATGCCGCCAGCGGGAAGGTGAACGCCCCCCAAAGCGGGCTGAATCCAGCGGCGGTCAACCAGCGCACACGCACAATCAAAACGCTTAGGATAACAACCGCCAAGACGCAGAGCGGGTACGCGACCTCAGGTTTTCCAAGAAGGAAAGCGACTGTGGGCAAAACGCTGGCAGGTGCCAAGTGAATGGCAAGCAGCGGTCTAAGCGGTGCGGGCACGTCAGCGCGCAGGAATTGCGCCAAGCTTGCCCCCCAAATCGCAAGCGCAGCTACGAAGCTGCCCCAAAAGACGATGGTTGAGTAGGTCTGAAGACCCAAAGGGAGCGCAGCCAACGGGCTTAGGATGAAGCCCACAAACAGCAGGTGCCAAACTGGCGTAACAGATCGCGCCTCGACCGGACCGGTGATCAGGGTGAATGCGACGCGCAGGACCACGATGACTTGCGCGAAGATCGCGATGGCCAGAATGACGCTGGCCACGGTGGTCGAAAACGGGATCATCGTTGCAGACAGAAGATAGCCAGACAGAACCATGGCGATGATGCCCGCACGACCCGGAAGGATCTTAAGGTCTTCGAAGAACGTGCCGGGTCTTTGGATTAACTTTGCGATGTAAGCAACTAGGCAGAATAGATAAAGTATGGTTACCGCGCCAAGGATTGCATCTCCAAACGCCATTGGAACACCAAACACATCCGCCGCGCGTCGCCATGCCAGACCAAGCCCAAAAGCCCCCATGATCGGCGGAAAGATCGCCGGAGGTGTACGCTGAAACAAGCGCGTCTTTTCGGGAATAGGCGGCGGGGGCGGGAAATATGGCGGTTTGGTCATCTGGGATCCTTTCGGCTTGCCTTGATGTAACGCGCGCCCATGATTTGCGAAAGCCCACCCAAGGCGCGCTATTGTCGCATCCCATCACGACTATGTCAGCCGGTCACCGCTTTGCGCGCGTCCGAGAGTGTTTGATGCACCGCCGCCCTTAAAAGCGAGGCCTCGGATCCGACACCAAGGAACGTCACACCAAGATCGCGGTAATAGGCAAAATTCGTGCTGTCATAATGCAGGATACCAGCAGCTTTTCCTGCCGCCCGGATCGTGGAAACGCCGTCCGCGATGGCTGCTTTCACATCCGGATGGCCGGGATTGCCGCGATGGCCCATATCGGCGGACAAATCCGCGGGACCGATGAAGACGCAATCGACGCCGTCCACAGCCGCAATTTCTTCGAGATTCTCCATTGCGACACGGGTTTCAGCCTGCACGATCAGACATATCTCGTCATTGATGTTGTCTCCATAGTCCGCATTGCGTCCCCAGCCCGAGGCGCGCGCCACAGCAGCGCCCATACCGCGACGCCCTTCGGGAGCATAGCGGGTGGCAGACACCATTTGACGGGCGTGCTCGGCGGTATCGACCATCGGAACCAAGACACTTTGCGCCCCAAGATCAAGGACTTGCTTGATCACCCAGTCTTCGCCGATTGGGACACGTACGATAGGGCTGCTGTCATACCCGGTCATAGCGCGCAACTGGTTCTGGATCGTCACCGGATCATAGGGCGCGTGTTCACCGTCGATCAGGCACCAGTCATACCCCGCCGCCGCCGCAATTTCTGTGGCCGAGACATCGCCAAGGTTTAGCCACAAGCCGATTTGCATATCGCCTGCGGCCAAATTCTTTTTCAGCCTATTGGGTGATGCCGGCATTGCGCCCTCCATTGCTTAACATCGCAACAATAAAGGTAGAGCATCCCCGCACCTGCGGCAAGCCCTTCTGAAATCAGTTCAAATAATCAGACCGCTGCAAACCGTATTTCGCCATCTTCTCGTTCAACGTCCGACGCGGCAGACACAGCTCGTCCATCACGCCCACGATCGACCCTTTGTGGCGACGCATCGTGTTGTCGATCAGCATCCGTTCGAACGCTTCGACGTACTCTTTCAAGGGCTTACCCTCGGTCGTCATCACAGGCTGAACTTCATCATGGTCCGACATCAGAAGCGACGAAATCGTGCCCGATCCGCGACGCGACTGAAGAACGGCACGCTCTGCGATGTTTTCCAGCTGGCGAATGTTGCCGGGCCACGGCGCTTGAAGAAGTTGGGCGGCCTCTTGCGCGCTGACGCCCGGTGCAGCACAGCCGTACTCGTCGGCAAACTGATCCGCGAAGACCGTGAACAACATCAGGATATCTTCGCCGCGCTGACGCAGAGGCGGCAGAGTGATTTTCATCGCCGCAAGGCGATAGAACAGATCCGGGCGCAAGCAATCCTCGCAGGTTTTGCCCTGCTCTTGCAGGTTGCAGATCGCAACCACGCGAGTTTCGGCCGGGCTGCCTTGGTCATTCATCCAAGTCAGCAAACGGGCTTGAAGTCCCATCGGCATGCTTTCGATATCTTCCAAAACCAGCGTGCCCCCGCGGGCTTCCTCGACCAGCGGGATCGCCCCGCCTTCGTCAATTGGACCGAAGAGACGCCGGGTCAGCTCGTCTTCCTCGACACCCGCGCACGACGTCACAACGAAGCGCTTACCCGCTTTGGCCCCGACAGCGTGCAGCGCGTGGGCCACAAGGGTCTTGCCGGTACCGGTTTCGCCCTCGATCAGCACGTGACCGTCCGACTGACCGATATCAAGAATGTCTTCACGCAAGCGCGACATGACCGGGGACGCCCCGATCAACTTTTTCATGATCGTTGACCCATCGCCCAGTTCACGCCGCAGGGCGCGCGCATCCATCGCCATACGCCGTTTATGGGTCGCGCTTTTCACCAGCTTGGTCAGCTGATCCGGGTTGAACGGCTTTTCAAGGAAGTCATACGCGCCGACACGCATTGCTTCGACTGCCATTGGCACATCGCCGTGGCCAGTGATCATGATCACTGGAAGGCTGCTGTCTTGGCTCATTAGCTTTTTCAAAAATCCCATGCCATCCAAACCGGGCATGCGAATGTCAGAGACCACAATACCCGGATACTCGGGTCCAATGGCCTTCAGGGCCTCTTCGGCCGAGGGGAAAGTGTCGGTCTCAAACCCCGACAGGGACAGCCACTGAGAAATGGACTGTCGCATGTCCTGTTCGTCATCGACGATCGCGACTTTAATTGCCTGTGCCATGGCGCCCTCCTGCGTGCGCTTCTTGTTTGCTATTCAGCAGCTTCAATATCGGCGTCTTCCGCTTTTAAGATAGGAAGTTCGACCTCAAATACAGCCCCCCCGTCCTGACCATTGCGCGCAATCAAGCGCCCGCCAAGGTCCGAGACGATGCCCGACGAGATCGCCAGACCCAACCCAACCCCGTCTCCCGGGGCTTTGGTCGTGTAGAAGGGTTCAAAAAGACTGTCCAAATCATCTACGCCGTTTCCGTTGTCCCGCACCGTGATCAAGGCGTAGTCACCAAGGCTGACAATGATGTCTACCTGCGGCAGCTCGACCGACTTGGTCGCGTCCAATGCGTTTCGCAGCAAATTGATCAGGACTTGCTCCAAGCGCAAGCGATCTCCCATGACCATCACCGGATCGCGCGGAATATTGCGCGTGATGCGGACTTCGCGGCGTTTCAGCTGCGGTTCCATCATCGACAGGGCTGAGGATACGCAGTCGCGCACGTCCATCGGCTCGAATGAATCGCCCCCTTTACGGGCATAGGATTTCAGTTGGCGCGTGATGGCGCCCATGCGGCCGATCAGATCATCGATCCGTTGGAAGCTGGACAATGCCTCATCCGGACGCTTGCGCTGCAACAAAAGGCGCGCGCCCGCCAGATAGGTCTTCATGGCCGCAAGCGGCTGGTTCAACTCGTGACTGACTGCTGCGGACATTTCCCCCAATGCTGCCAGTTTCGAGCTTTGCGCCAAAGTCTGCTCGGCCACCTGCAGGTTTTCCTCGGCGCGTTTGCGTTCAGCAATCTCGCGCTGAAGGGCAAGGTTAAGCTGGCGCAACTCGGCTGATTCCTGTGCAAACTCGGCGCTGCGCCATTGGGCGCGGCGGCTGATCAGGTAGAACAGCAGAGACAAAAGCATAGCGAAAGCCATGATTTCCAGGGACAAAACCGTGTTCACCTTTTCGCGCACGGATGCGTAAGAGGTGAAAGACGTCATCCGCCAGCCCTGAAACGGCACGCGGGTTTCGTGACGCATCACAGCTTCGCCCAGGTATAAAACGTCAGTTGGCAACCCGGACCAGTCTATGGCTTGGCGTGCCGAGCGACGGATAGCTTCGGGCGCGGACACAGTCGCCAGCGCTTCGCCCTCAAGCTTACCGCGCCAGCGCGGTTCGGTGGACAGAATCACATTACCTTCGCTGTCCGTGACCAAAACCGCGTCCGAAATCCCGGCCCAACTGGTTTCAAACTTGCGCAAATCCACGCCCACGACGATTACACCCAACAAGCGGCCCGCCTGCTCGATTTTGCGCGAATAGGTGAATACGTATTGCCCAGATTCGGTTTGAACTGTGGTGAACACAGTGTCGTTGCTGCGCAATGCCTCGATGAAATAGGGGTCGGATCGGTGTTGAGAGCCTAAGATTTCGCGGTTTGTCGTCGCCACCGCCCGCCCGTCACGGTCAAGAAGCAGAAGCGATGCGGCTTCAATCTCATCGAGATAGGAAATCAATCGCGCGGTGCTTTGCGAATAGTCCGAGCTGTTCAGCGCCGAAATCAAAGCCGGATCGCGTGACAGCAAAAGCGGCACGACGGAATTTCGCTGAAGTTCGCTGATCAGGTTGCCGGAATACAGCGCCACACGCAGCTCGGCGCGGTTGCGGGTGGTTTCAGTATAGCGCTCGGTCAGAAGGTTATTCGAGACATAGACCACCGCCACGGCGAATGTGATCAGGGCGATCAGCACCAGCCGTGCGCGCATGCTGACCCCGGGGCGCGGTGGCCGCGGGGCGGGCATGGTGTTTGTGGTCTCATCCCCCATAGGGGAAAGATAGGGCGCTTCAGGCCCCATCACAATCAGGCAGCGACGACGCTGTCCACCAACGAGCGGAACATTGCCACCCCGTCAGTGCCGCCATGAAGCTCGTCCACACAACGTTCCGGGTGCGGCATCATACCAAGAACACGGCGGTTCTTGGAAATCACGCCAGCGATATCGCCGGTCGAGCCGTTGGGATTGTCGGTATAGGTGAACGCGATGCGACCTTCGTCGCGCAGCTGTGCCAGCTTCTCATCCGTGACGTTGAAGTTGCCATCATGGTGCGCCACGGGGACGGTGATCTCTTGTCCCTGCTCATAGCCGGACAGGAAGTCACAATCGGTGGTTTCCACTTTCAAACCAACGGGTTTGCAGATGAACTTCAGGTTTGCGTTACGCATCAGAGCACCGGGCAGAATGCCGGTTTCAGTCAGCACCTGAAAGCCATTGCAGATACCGATGGCATAACCACCACGTTCGGTGTGCTTGATCAACGAACGGGTGATCGGCGACTGCGCCGCGATGGCCCCGCAGCGCAGGTAATCCCCGAACGAGAAACCACCGGGAACGCCGACGATATCCAGATCAGTCGGCAGCTCGGTTTCCTTGTGCCAGATCATCTGGACCTGTGCACCGGCGCGCTCGAACGCGACTGCTAGATCGCGGTCGCAGTTAGAGCCGGGAAAGACAATGACACCGGCCTTCATCACAGCACCTGAATGGCGTAGTTTTCGATCACGGTGTTGGCGAGAAGCTTCTCGCACATATCCTTGATCTGCTCTTCCGAGGTGCCGGGGGCGACGTCCAGTTCAATCACTTTGCCCTGACGGACTTTTTCGACGCCTTCGAAGCCCAGATTGCCAAGCGCGTGGCGCACGGCCTCGCCCTGAGGGTCCAGAACGCCGGTTTTCAGCATCACATCAACACGTACTTTCATCGGTACACTTCCTTAGTTGATCAGGGTCGGTTTGGTGGGGGCGTGGGTCACGTTTGAGGGCAGAACCCCCAGTCGACGCGCGACCTCGGTATAAGCATCGTTCAGGTTACCAAGATCCTGGCGGAATACATCTTTATCCAGCTTCTGGCCGGTCTCGATGTCCCACAGGCGGCAGCTGTCGGGGCTGATTTCGTCGGCAACGATCAAGCGTTGGAAATCGCCGTCGTAGACACGACCAAACTCGATCTTGAAATCGATAAGCTTGATGCCAACGCCATACATTGTGCCAGACATGAAGTCATTGACGCGCAGTGCCATGGCAACGATGTCGTCCATGTCCTGCTGCGAGGCCCAGCCAAAGGCAATGATATATTCTTCGGGCACCAGAGGGTCGCCAAGTGCATCATCTTTATAAGAAAACTCTACGATGGGGCGCGGCAGACGGGTGCCTTCCTCGAGCCCAAGGCGTTTTGCCATGGATCCGGCAGCATAGTTGCGCACGATCACTTCCAGCGGCACGATTTCGGCCGCACGGACCAATTGCTCGCGCATGTTCAGGCGTTTGATGAAGTGGTTCGGCACGCCGATCTGGGTCAGACCGTTCATAAAATACTCGGACAGGCGGTTGTTCAACACGCCCTTGCCGTCGATCACGTCTTTCTTCTCGGCATTGAACGCGGTGGCGTCATCCTTGAAATACTGAACGATGGTTCCGGGCTCGGGGCCTTCATACAGAACCTTTGCTTTGCCTTCATAAAGCTTCTTGCGCCGTGCCATGTGGTCCCTCACGTCAGGTTTGACGGGTATGCGCGTCCCGGGCCCCCTGCCCGGTCGCGACTCCGTTGTTGCCCGCCCTATACGGGAAAGGCCCATGTGGGGCAAGAATATCGCCCCCAAGAAACACCACAGAAACAACAAATACAGGAAATCACCCCCGTGAGAGCGCTAGCGGGGTTGCGATGCGCGCCTGTGATTGGCATATCAGACAGGAACGCGGACGCAGGCGCCTTTCGCTTGCGCACGGTAAGACCAGGACCCCGCCAGTTGATAAGGGAACACCATGACCACCTTTGACGATCGCGAAAGCGCCTTTGAAGCCAAATTTGCCCACGATGAAGAAATGATCTTTAAGGCCGAGGCCCGCGCCAACAAGAAACTTGGCCTTTGGGCTGCCGAGAAGCTGGGTAAGTCCGGCGACGATGCCGAGGCCTATGCCCGCGAAGTAATCGTATCGGATTTCGAAGAAGCAGGCCACGAAGACGTAGTGCGCAAGGTCACCGGTGACCTGAGCAGCGTCACGGCAGACGAAGTTCGCGCCAAACGCGCAGAACTGCTTGCTCAAGCCAAGAACGAGATCATGAACGAGGGTTAAGCCCACGTTTCACCGGTTTAGAATTCTGAAAGGCGCGTTCGCAAGACGCGCCTTTTTCACAAGCCGGGACCTATTTCGGCCGTCAATGCGCATGGCTGGCAAAGTCCTTAAACTTCGAGACGTTAAGACTTCCTTCGTCGCAATCCTTCATGCTGGTCAACGGTACGTGGGACACGAGTGGGGATTTGGGTATGAAACACGCAAGGGACACAACAGACGGCACCGCCAAACGCGGGCTGGCGGCAGCAATTGCGCGTGGAACTGAAAGCGGGCTGGACCTGCGCCGGGCCGCGCTGCGCCAACTGTTGCCCTTTGGTTTGACGATCGGACTTGTTGTCTTCCTGTGGCAACGTGCAGACGGGCTGGATCTGGACTATATCTATGCGTCGTTGAAAACCGTCTCTCCTGTGCAGTGGTTCGGAGCAGCTCTTTTCTCGGCCATCTCGTTCTGGGCATTGGGGAAATACGATGGCGTGGTGCACCGGTTGATCGGTACCGGTGTATCGTCCAAAGCTGCCGAACGCGCTGGGATCACCGCCATCGCGCTATCACAAACCGTTGGGCTGGGCGTAATCTCGTCTGCGTTCGTACGCTGGCGCATGTTGCCTGACCTGTCTTTGATGCAAGCCATGCGGATCTCGGCGATTGTGGCCGTGTCTTTTCTGTCGGCATGGGCCGTCGTGGCGGCGCTGATTGGCCTGACCGTCCCGATGACTTTGCCTTGGGCAGGCTGGATCGCCTGGACTGTACTGTCCTCTGCCGTCGTGTTTGCGGTCCTGTCGGTTATGCGCCCCTCATTCATGGCAGCGCTTCACATCCCCCCATTGCGCGCAATGGGGGCGTTTCTGGCGCTGGCCTTAATCGATACCGCTGCGGCAGGGGCTGCTCTTTGGATGGTCCTGCCTGACGGGTGCGAGGTTGCACTTTTGCCCCTTGTTGCGGCCTATCTTTTGGCTTTGGGTGCCGGATTGATCAGCAGTTCGCCCGGCGGTATGGGCGCATTTGAACTTACCTTGCTGGCGCTCCTGCCCAGCCTCGATGCCGAGCCGCTGTTGGCAGCCATTCTGGCCTTCCGCACCATATATTACGCCGTCCCTGCCCTGATCGCGGCGGCGATCACGATACGTGGTCCGTTGGCTAAGCGGCGTGAAGATGTTGATCAAAAGGAACCACGAATTCTGCCAACGAAATCTGCCCCCAATCTGCCAGCCCACATGACTCAGATCATTGCCGAAGCTCCCCGGGCCGAGGCCGGGTTGCTGCGTCACGGACGGTTGTCACTGTTATCCTCGCGCAACGGAGTTCCCGCTGCGATGGGGGCGTCCTCTGGACAAAGCCTTCTGATCTTGTCGGATCCGTTGACAGCAAGGGTTGACCACACAGCTTTGCTTTTAGATCTAAACAAGCTTGCCACACGCAGCTTTCTGTCTCCATTCCTATATAAGGCGGGTGGCCGCTGGGCCGCTGCCGCGCGACGCGCCGGCTGGCAGGTTTTGCCCATCGCACGCGAAGGATGGATCAACCCGACCGGTTTTACACTGGACGGATCAAACAAGCGCCAATTGCGTCGAAAACTTCGACAAGCTGATGCGGCGGGCCTTTCCCTGTGCGAAGCCGGTGCGGACCTCCCCCTAGATGAGATGCAGCAGATTGCCGATGATTGGCGCAAAGTCCGCGGTGGAGAGCGGGGCTTTTCGATGGGAAAATGGCATCCTGACCATCTGCCCCATGCCCGTGTTTACTTGGCGCGGCGGCAAGAATGTCTTGTGGGCTTCCTAACTCTTCATGAAAACGCAGCTGAACAGGCGTTGGACCTGATGCGATTGCGCGCCGATGCCCCCGATGGCACCATGCACGCATTGTTGAATTTCGCGATCACGCAAGCCCGGCAAGCGGGATGTACACGACTGTCGTTGGCAGCGGTTCCGTTGGATGAACAGTCGGGTGAACCTTGGGTGTTCCACCATGCACGTTTGAAGTTGGATCAGATCAGCGGGGCTGCCGGGCTGCGCCAATTTAAAGCTGCTTTCGCGCCGCGTTGGGAAACCCTCTACGCCGCAGCCCCCACCCGCTTGGCACTGGCGTTTGGCGCGCTGGATGTCACGCGTGAAATCTGCCGCAAGCTGGAAATCGGCATTTTGAAACGTCGCTCTTAGACGGTCTTGGCCAACCCAGAAGACGGGCAACCTGTACATGTCGCGCGCACCTTCTGTGCGCAAGCTTGAACGCGGCTCAGATGCAACATGAACGTATTGCATTTGCACCGACGGGCGTTCCGTGGCAGGTAGCGCTGAGACCAGCGGTGAACGGAGACACCCATGACAGATGCCCTAACGAAACTGATGAACGAACGCGATTGGCTGATGGCGGATGGTGCCACCGGGACCACCCTGTTCAATATGGGGCTGACTTCGGGCGACGCCCCCGAACTTTGGAACGTCGACAAACCGGACAATATCCGCGCGCTTTATCGTGGCCCGGTCGAAGCCGGATCGGACATTTTCCTGACCAACACATTCGGCGGCAATGCCTCGCGCCTGAAACTACACGATGCACAGGATCGCGTACGCGAACTGAACCGTGTGGGTGCCGAGCTTGGTCGTGAAGTCGCCGATGCTTCGGGTCGGACTGTCATCGTTGCTGGCTCGGTTGGTCCAACTGGCGAGATCATGGAGCCCATGGGCTCGCTGACTTTCGACGGCGCGGTCGAAATGTTCCACGAACAGGCCGAAGGCTTGAAAGAAGGTGGTGCGGATGTGCTTTGGGTCGAAACCATCTCGGCCCCTGAAGAATACAAGGCTGCTGCTCGCGCTGCCGAACTGACCGGCATGCCTTGGTGCGGCACGATGAGCTTCGACACCGCCGGACGCACCATGATGGGTGTTACCTCGGCCGATCTGGCGAAGATGGTTGAAACCCTGCCAAACCCACCACTGGCCTTCGGGGCCAACTGTGGCGTGGGCGCCGCAGACCTTCTGCGTACAGTTCTGGGCTTCGCTGCCCAAGGGTCGGAACGCCCGATCATCGCCAAAGGAAACGCGGGAATTCCGCAATATGTGGACGGTCACATCCACTATGATGGCACACCCGAGTTGATGGCAGACTATGCCGTTCTGGCGCGCGACTGTGGCGCTAAGATCATCGGCGGCTGCTGTGGCACGACACCCGAGCACCTGAAAGCCATGCGCGAAGCCCTAGAGACCCGCCCGGCAAGTGGCTCGCGCCCGACGCTGGACCAGATCTCGGAAGCGATTGGTGGGTTCTCGTCCGCCTCGGATGGTACTGGCGACGACGCGGGGCAACCCGCACGCCGCAACCGCCGCCGTCGCGGTTAATCGAAAAATATCCCAACTGGCCGGGCGCTCGCGCAGCGAGCGCCCCCTGCCCGCCGCAGGCGCTGGTCCGTCCGCGGAACTAGAACAAGCTCAACTGATCACCCTGCTGTAAGGGCGGCTTGAACAGATCAAAGCGCATGGCCGGCAAGTCTTTGACCAGCCCTAGCCGCTGACAGGCCTTTTGAAACCGCTGCTTTAAAAGATCGGCCACCACCCCGCGCCCAATAAAACGCTCGCCGAATTCGGACTGGTATTCCCGCCCGCCCCGCATTTCGCGGACACGATTCATGACGCGTTCGGCGCGATCTGGATAGTGCTCGTCCAGCCAATCCTGAAACAGTGGGGCGACCTCGCCCGGCAAACGCAGCACGATATAGCTGGCTGCCACCGCACCCGCGTCACGCCCGGCCTGCAAAATCGGTTCCAACTCATGATCGGTCAGCCCCGGCACGATCGGCGAGGCCATGACGCGCACCGGGATACCGGCCTCCGCAAGGTTGCGGATTATGCGCAAACGTCGCGCCGGACTAGGCACGCGCGGCTCCATCTTACGAGACAGATCCGCTTGCAGGCTTGTGACCGAAACCCCGACCTGCGCCAGCCCCTTGGCGGCCATGCGCGAAAGGATATCCAGATCCCGTTCAATCAGTGTGCCCTTGGTGATGATCAAAACGGGGTGCTGAAATTCTTCAAGCACCTCAAGTACCTGCCGGGTGATCCGATACTGTCCTTCAATCGGTTGGTAGGGGTCAGTATTTGTCCCCAAAGCCAAAGGAGCCACCTGATACCCCTTCCGTCGCAGCTCTTTTTCCAACTGGGAAGCTGCATCCGGGCGCGCGATTAGACGCGTTTCAAAGTCCAACCCGGCGGAGTACCCAAGCCACGCATGGGTCGGGCGCGCATAGCAATAGACGCATCCATGCTCACATCCACGATACGGATTCAGAGAGCGATCAAAGGCCAGATCAGGCGAACTGTTGCGGGAGATGACCGAGCGCGGCCGTTCGACAGAAACCTCGGTTCGGAAGGGCGGAAGAGGTTCTTCCGTCCAGCCGTCGTCGACACGCTCGCGCTGAAACTCCTCGAATCGACCCGCGTGATTTGTCGCTGCACCGCGACCACGTCGGCAATCTGCATCAATTCTGTCGGAACCCATCTTTTCCATGAGACCAAAATAGGAACATTTGCAGAACAATCAAATGAAATTCACATTAATAGCGCGGAATATTCATTTGCCATCAGGTCGGTGAAAGGGCACTCCATGTCGCAAATTGTCCAGACCTATCGCGCCAAGTTGTCGCATTAGGGATTATGAAACAGTCCTCCAGCCAGGGAAAGACGCACATGTCTGATCAAGAAGAAGATATCATCCTGAGCGAACTCAATGATGAAGAGTTGGTGCAGCAAATGCATGACGACCTTTACGACGGTCTTGCTGAAGAGATCGAAGAAGGCGTCAATATCCTGCTGGAACGGGGCTGGCAGCCCTATGATGTGCTGACCAACGCGTTGGTTGGTGGCATGACCATCGTGGGCATCGACTTCCGCGACGGCATCCTGTTCGTTCCCGAAGTGCTTCTGGCCGCGAACGCCATGAAAACCGGTATGGCGATCCTGAAGCCCCTGCTGGCCGAAACCGGCGCACCGCGCATGGGCAAGATGGTAATCGGCACCGTGAAGGGCGACATCCACGACATCGGCAAGAACCTTGTTTCGATGATGATGGAAGGCGCCGGGTTCGAGGTTGTGGACATCGGCATCAACAACGCTGTCGAAGCCTATCTGGAAGCCTTGGAAAAAGAAGAGCCCGATATCCTGGGCATGTCGGCCCTGCTGACGACCACCATGCCGTATATGAAAGTGGTGATCGACACGCTGGTCGAAAAAGGCATCCGCGACGATTATACCGTTTTGGTTGGTGGCGCACCGCTGAACGAAGAGTTCGGCAAAGCCATCGGCGCCGACAGCTATTGCCGTGATGCAGCTGTCGCCGTTGAAACCGCTAAGGAATACATGGCCAGCAAGCACAACCAGCTGGCCGCTGGCTGATCCCATGCGGGTTCATCCTGAGAATTTCGGCCTCGCCAATTGGCGGGGCCTTTTCTTTTGCCCTATCCGCCCCCAGATTGTTCCTATGAGCAAAATGCGTTTCATCTTTCTGATTTCGATGGTGATCCTTGCCGGGGGTCTAACGGTTCTGGTGGCCGGATGGGCGGCGACAGCAGGGCAGTTAAACGGTCAGCTGGCCATGGCGCTTTTGCCGCTGGTGATGCTGGCGTCCATCGCATGGCGGGCCTTAAGTGCAGGACGGGACGACTGATGCTGAGTGATGACGCACTTACCCATGATGGGCTGGATGTGACCCAAACGTCCGGTTCTGTCCTGATATTGGCCTGTGGCGCCCTGGCGAACGAGATCCTTGCCTTGATCCGAATGAATGGTTGGGACCACATGAGCCTGACCTGCCTTCCCGCCATCCTGCATAACTCGCCCGAAAAGATCCCTGATGCGGTGCGCGACGCCGTTGGGAAACACCAGGGCGATTATGATCACTTATTTTTAG
Source organism: Aliiroseovarius sp. S253 (assembly GCF_049800855.1). Taxonomy (NCBI): domain Bacteria; kingdom Pseudomonadati; phylum Pseudomonadota; class Alphaproteobacteria; order Rhodobacterales; family Paracoccaceae; genus Aliiroseovarius; species Aliiroseovarius sp. S253. The sequence continues at coordinate 1,392,757 of NZ_JBNAFW010000001.1, forward strand.
CCTATGCAGATTGTGGCACCGGAGGACAGTTGGAAACGCTGTGCGAGGAGTTGGGGATCGAGATGATCAGGGGCCCCCATTGCTATTCCTTCTTTGAAGGGAATGATGCGTTCAACGCGCGTGCTGAAGGCGAGATTGATGTGTTCTATCTAACTGACTTTTTGGCACGTGGGTTTGAGAGTTTCGTAATTAAGCCGCTTGGTTTGGATCGGCACCCACAGCTGCGCGATATGTATTTCGGGCATTATACAAAACTTATGTACTTGGCGCAGACCGACAATCCCGAGCTGGATCGGATGGCGGAAGCTGCCGCCGAGCGCCTGGGGCTGGCCTATGAACGCCGTTTCACCGGCTATGGAGATCTTAAGATCGCGTTAGACGGGCTCACTTCGTGAGCCTGTGGGGCTCTGCCCCAGCGTCTTTGACGCTTCCCCGGGATACTTACTGTAAGAAAATAAGAGGTCAGGCGGCTTCTGAGGCGTATTGACGGATCCGCTCGACCATGGCGCGTAATCCGTTGGAGCGTTGCGAGGAGAGGTGTTCGTTCAGACCAAGACGGGCAAGTTCGGCAGGCGCGTCGGTCTTGACAACCTCGGACAACGGCAAATCGGTATAGAGCGCTGAAAGAACTGCGATCAGACCCTTTACGATCATAGCATCGCTGTCGCCTGCGAAGCCAAAGCGGCCATCAGTGATTTCCGGGTGCAACCAGACCTGGCTTGCGCAGCCTTCGACTTTGGTGGCAGGCACCTTCAGGGCGGGATCCATGTCCGGCAGAGATTTCCCCATATCGATTACGGTCGCATAGCGATCTTCCCAATCATCCAGGAAGGCGAAATCTTCGACAAGCTCTTCAAATGCCGGGCTGGCCATGGGGGATCCTTTCTTGCTTTTGCCATGACCTAAGCGCTGCGCGGCCAAAGGTCCACCCTTGGTGCGGATTGCTGTCTTTTCAAAGGCGCTTACATGGGCTAACCCTTTGGGCAGAGAAAGAGGAGCCGACATGATTTTCCGCCGATTTGCCGCCCCTGCCCTGCTGACCGCGTCCTTGTTGGCGCTGACGGCGTGCGGTGGAAATGTGAACGTGAACCCGTTCAACTGGTTCAACTCGAACCAGGTAGAGCAGGTCGCGTTGATCCCTGAAGGCGGCTTCTTGGATGATCAGGAAAACCGGGGGCTGGTGACCAATGTGGTAGAACTTCAGATCCTGCGTGCTCAGGGCGGAGCGATTATCCGCGCCAAAGGATTGCCACCGCGTCTTGGATATTGGGATGCCGAACTGGTACCTGAGAACTTCGAGCGGCCTGAAAACGGTGTTTTGACCTATATGTTCCGGATCACCGAACCGTACTATCGCACCCAAACCGGACGCCCGAAACAGCGTGAAGTTTTCGTGGGACACTTCGTGTCTGATATCAAGCTTCAGGGCGTGCGCACCATTCGCGTAGTCGGTGCAAACAACAGCCGGACCGCCCGCCGCTGATCTAGTCTTAGACTTCGAAAACCTCGACGCGTTGGCCTTTGGCGGCCAGCGCTAATTTGCCTTCGCACAAGCGCAAAGCGTCGTCGCCGAACACTTCGGCACGCCAGCCGGTCAAGGCTGTCACATCGCGCTTTCCGGCAGCCAAAGCGTCCAGATCTGCCGCCGATGCGATCAGTTTCTGAGCGACTTTCTCCTGCTCGCACCGCGCTTTCAAAAGCACGCGCAGAAGATCGGCTAAAGCAGGGTTCACTTGCAGCTTTTCTTTTGACCGATCCGGTGCCTTCGGCAATTGATCCTGCGGCATCTCGAGCCCTACTGCGATGGCTTTCAAGATTTCTTCGGCCACTTCACCTTTGCGCGCTTCGCGTAGAAGCAGGCGCGAGCGGCCAAGTTCCTGAATGCTGCGCGGCTTGGTCGAGGCCAGTTCTAGCAGCGCGTCGTCCTTCATCACCCGGTTACGTGGAATGTTACGCGACTGGGCATAGGCTTCGCGAAAGCGCGCAAGCTCTTTTGCTACACCGAGGAAACGGCCCGAATTGGTGCGCGTTTTCAAACGCTTCCACGCATCGTCCGGGTGAATAATATAGGTCTCGGGGGTGGTCAGACTGGACAGTTCTTCCTGAACCCAGTGGGCGCGTCCAGATTTTTCCAGCTCGTCGGCGAGGTATTCATAGATCCCACGCAGATGCGTCACGTCGCCTTGCGCGTATTTCTTTTGTGCGTCGGTCAGCGGTCGGCGCGACCAGTCGGTGAAGCGGCTGGATTTGTCCAGCTGCGCCCGTTCGATTTTGCGCACAAGGGTTTCGTAGCCCACTTGATCGCCAAAACCGCAGACCATCGCAGCAACTTGTGTATCAAACAACGGACGTGGGAATACGCCGGCTTCGACAAAGAAGATCTCGAGGTCCTGACGAGCGGCATGGAACACTTTGACAACGCGCTCATCGCGGAACAGCTCATAGAGCGGCTCTAGCGACAAGCCGTCCACCAAAGGGTCGACCAGAACGGCATCTTCTTCGTCATTTCCCGGCACGGCAAGCTGGATCAAGCACAACTTCGAGTAATAGGTGCGTTCGCGCAGGAACTCGGTGTCTACGGTCACATATGGGTGCGAGGTTGCGCGGATACAGAATTCTTCCAAGGCCTCGGTGGTCGTGATCGTGATCATAGATATCTACCTGCTTTTTACCGTACCAGATACGGGTTTCGCCCGGGTTTAAGGGGAAACGCATCGAAAGGGAAGCCTTGCGCCAAGAAGCCGACGTCCTGCGACTTTAGGGCAGCAGGATCGGGGTTTTGTCCCCGTCTGCAAAACGTCGCAGCACCGCCGGATACAGCTTGTGTTCCTGCACCAGAACCCGTGCGGCCAGCTTTTCCGCTGTGTCGCCGGCTTCGACCGACACACGGGCTTGACCAAGGATCGGGCCACCATCCAGTTCGGCTGTGACTTCGTGTACGGAACAGCCGGCCTCGGCATCGCCCGCATCCAGCGCCCGCTGGTGGGTGTGCAGGCCTTTGTATTTCGGCAGAAGCGATGGGTGGATGTTCAGGCAACGTCCGGCCCAATGGCCCGTAAAGCCTTCTGTCAGGATGCGCATGAAGCCCGCCAGACAGATAATGTCGGGATTAGCATCGTCCAGAACCGCGTTCAGAGCCGCCTCGAACCCTTCACGGTCCCCTTTGTAATCCCGGTGATCCACTACGGCGGTGGGGATGCCCATTGCTTCGGCCTTTGCAAGGCCACCCGCGTCCGGTACGTTCGATAAAACCAGACAGGGACGCGCCGGGTGATCGTCGATCATCGAGTTGGCCAGCGTCACCATGTTTGAGCCGCCCCCTGAAATCAGGATGGCGACCCGTTTCTTAGGGGTGTCGCTCACAGAAGCGATCCCAGATAGCTGACGCCCTCGCCCTTCTGGATACGGCCCAGCTGGGTCACGGTCTCGCCTGCGTTGGTCAGAAGATCGGTCAGCTGTTGCGCGGCCTGTGCGTCAACAACCAGCACCATGCCTTGGCCCGAGTTGAAGGTCTTCAGGATTTCGGCTTCGGACATCTGTCCGGTTTCCGCCAGCCATTTGAAGACGGGCGGCAGGTCCCATTCATCCAGATCAACCAGAGCACCCAGCCCTTCAGGCAGAACACGTGGCAGGTTCTCGGTCAGGCCACCGCCGGTAATGTGGGCCAGCGCATGCACGCCCCCTGCCCGTACAGCTTCCAGCGCCTGACGGACGTAGAGGCGGGTTGGGGCCAACAAGGCCTCTCCCAATGTGATGTCGCCATCCCACGGACAATCTGCATCCCAGCCAAGGCCCGAGACCTCGACCAACTTGCGCACCAACGAATAGCCGTTCGAGTGTACGCCGTCCGAGGCCAGCCCCAGCAGAATATCACCGTCTTTGACGCCTTTGGGCAGATCTTCACCACGTTCCATCGCACCGACCGAGAAGCCAGCGAGATCGAAATCACCGTCTTCGTACATGCCCGGCATCTCGGCGGTTTCGCCACCGATCAGCGCGCAGCCCGAAAGCTCACAGCCTTTGGCAATGCCTTCGATGATCCGCGCGGCCTTGTCGGTTTCCAGACGGCCCGTCGCGAAGTAATCGAGGAAGAACAGTGGTTCCGCGCCCTGACACACAAGGTCATTCACACACATGGCCACCAGATCGATGCCGATCGTGTCCACGTTGCCGGTGTCGATGGCGATGCGCAGCTTGGTGCCAACGCCATCCGTGGCCGAGACCAGAACCGGATCCTTGAACCCCGCGCCTTTCAGATCGAACAAAGCGCCGAAGCCGCCAAGCCCGGCCATCACGCCCGGACGGTTGGTACGTTTGGCGGCCGGTTTAATGCGCTCAACCAGCGCGTTACCCGCGTCGATATCCACGCCTGCGTCTGCGTAAGTGATGCCCTTGGATGCGTCGCTCATGTCTGTCCCCCATGGTGGCTGTGGTCGCGCGGCAAATTTTCTGCGCCTGCGATAGCGTAAGGGGCAGAAAGAGTCTACGGCTTGCTTGACGCTGGCGGCCAGTTTGCTAGCAATGGCGCCACCGAGAGTAACAGTGGGCCTGTAGCTCAACGGTTAGAGCAGAGCGCTCATAACGCTTTGGTTGGGGGTTCAAATCCCTCCGGGCCTACCACAACTTATAAAAACTCGGATTACGGATGCGAGACATCCAAAAGAAACTCTGACATGTTCTATTCTTTAAGCATCGAAACGGGCGATAGCTGCATTTCTCGCGTCAAGACAAACAGGAGCCAACCATGCCTCAATCCGGATCAATCAACCGTCGCATCGTCCTTGCCGAACGCCCAGTTGGGCTTCCCAATGAAAACACTTTGCGCCTTGAAGAGGCCAGCCTTCCGACACCCAAGGATGGCGAAATGCTGCTGCGAACTGAATATCTGTCCATTGACCCCTATATGCGCGGTCGCATGAACGACGCCAAATCCTATGCTGAACCGGTGAAAATTGATGACGTGATGACCGGACAGGTCGTCGCTGAAGTCGTGTCTTCAAACCTTGACGGTTTTGCCGTGGGGGACCGCGTGCTCGCGGGCAGCGGGTGGCAGGATTACGCGATTTCTGACGGGACTGAGGTCGTCAACCTGGGCGCTTCGCCCAGCAATCCGTCATGGGCGTTGGGTATCCTCGGCATGCCGGGATACACCGCCTATGCCGGGCTTCTGAAAATCGGTGAACCCAAACCCGGAGAAACCGTCGTGGTCGCTGCAGCCTCTGGACCGGTTGGGGCCACCGTTGGTCAGATCGCCAAGATCAAAGGCTGCCGGGCAGTCGGAATCGCCGGAGGAGCCGAGAAATGCGCGCATGTTGTAAACAACTTGGGATTTGACGTTTGTATCGACCACAACGCCGATGATTTTGCCGAGCAACTCAAAGCCGCCTGCCCTGACGGCATTGATGTCTATTTCGACAATGTGGGTGGCAAAGTGCTTTATGGCGTCCTGCCCCTGCTCAATCCGTTCGCACGTATGCCAGTTTGCGGCGTAGTGGCATGGTACAACTTGACGGGTCTGCCGGACGGTCCAGACTTTGGCCCAATGATCATGAGCACGATCCTGCGGATGAAGGTGAAAGTGCAGGGTTTCATCATTTTCGACAGCTTCCCAATCAGCACCTACAAGGAGTTTGTGCAGGATATGACTGGCTGGCTGTTCGAGGGTAAAATTCAGTATAAAGAACAGGTTATAGATGGAATTGAAAACGCGCCCCAGGCTCTGAATGACGTTTTGCTTGGCAACAGCTTCGGAAAAGTGGTTGTGAAAGTCGCCCAGTAATCTGCAAGTCAACCCCTTCGTGATGGCGCATCAAGCGCATCACGAAGGCCACTTATTCAGCTGAGTTCACGACGCGTAGTTGCTGCCATCCTCGTCCAGAATGGCCTTGAGTTCCGCCATATGCCGGTCCCCCTGCTCGGGGTAATTTTCCAGCTCCTGCGCGGTTTTCTCGGCGATCTGGTCTGACAGTACGCGCAAGGGCTGGCCGGTTTGCAAGGCGCGGATATAGGTCTCGGCCGCGCGTTCGAAATAGTAGAGCCGGTTGAACGTGTCCGCCACGCTGTCTCCGATCACAAGCACGCCGTGATTGCCCATGATCATGACCTTCACTTTCGGGTCGGTCAGAAGGGCCGCGCAGCGTTCGCCCTCGTCCTCGAACGCCAATCCGCCGTAACCGTCATCAATCACATAGCGGTTGAAAAACGTCGCGCAGTTCTGGTCGATGGGCGGCAGGTTGCTGTCTGCCAAAGACGCCAGAACCGTCGCGTGGATCGAGTGCACATGCATCACGCAGCGCGCGTGCGGGCAATGGCGGTGCACGCCCCCGTGCAGCCCCCACGCGGTGGGGTCCGGCGCGTCGGGACGGTCCATCGTGGTGGGGTCATCCGCATCAATCTCCAACAGATCCGAGGCCCGGATCCGCCCAAAATGCATCTGGTTCGGGTTCATTAGGAACTTGGTTCCGCTGTCATTCAACGCAAGGCTGAAGTGGTTCGCGACTCCTTCGTGCATGTCCAACCGCGCCGTCCAGCGAAAGGCGGCCGCCATATCAACACGTTCGTTCCAATGGGCGATATTGGGCATGGGGACAGTTAAGGTCATCTGGAATCCTTTCGATTGGGTCCAGAAAACAGATCTGATCACGACCTGTCGAGCTTGTTTGCGACCACCTTATAGCGGAAGTACCAGTTCCACTTTCAAACCGCCAAGATCCGCGCTTTCACCAAGGCGTAAATGCCCACCATGACCTCGGGCGATATCACTAGCGATGGAAAGCCCCAGACCAACGCCCGAGCCTTTGTTTTGATTGCGGGATTTGTCGAGCCGCGCAAAGGGTTTCAGCGCTTCTTCGCGGTCTTTAACGGCAATGCCCGGCCCGTCATCTTCGATGACAAACCTTAGGTCGCCGCGCCCTTGGATCAATGACAGACGCGCACGCGATCCATACCGTGTTGCGTTCCCCAGCAAATTGTCCAAAGCCCGTTCCAATGACGCCCGCCGAAGAGGTCGTTCACCGGGATCTGCGATCTCGCCCAGTGTTACATCCATACCCGCGCGCTGCGCGTTTCCGGCCAAATGATGGATCAGTTCGACAGGATCCACTTGCTCGGGCGCGTCTTCAAGCGCGTCGGCTTGCGCGAACCCCAGAAAGCCATCGACCAGACGCTCCATATCATCGACGTCGCGCTCAAGATCCTCGCGGGAGTCATCCTCGAGCATAGACAATCCCAGACGCAACCGGGTCAACGGGGTGCGCAGATCATGGCTGACGCCGGACAACATCAAGGTACGCTGTTCGATCTGCCGATCAATGCGGGAACGCATGTCCAGAAAGGCCTTACCCGCCGCGCGCACCTCGGTTGCGCCTGCCAAACGATAGGGCAGCACCTGCCCTTTCCCGAACGCTTCCGCCGCGCGGGCCAGACGCCGGATCGGACGCAACTGATTGCGCAGAAAAAGATAGGCGATAAGCGTCATCAAGAAGCCGGTCACGACCATCAGAACAAGCAACTGATGCGGATTCGTGGCTGAGACACGGTCGCGATCCAGCACAACGCGCAGGGTGCCGTAATTTGTGCCTACGGCCAGTGTCACTAAGGAACGATCACTGACCAAATCCACTCCGATCAACGTCGGCAACCCCTGCTCCAACGTGCGCTCGACACGCGATCCGGTGAAATCCGAAAATCGCCGTTGCGTTGTTATGAGATTGGCAGGTAATGCGACCCGTGCGTTCAGTGGTCCTGCAATTCTTTTGGCAGCTGAAAGCGCCTCGTCCACAGCTTCAGAATCATTTATCTGGCTGACAATCAACGAGACTTCGGCAACCACTGCTTCGGTCATCTGGACGGTAATCCGGTTGAAATGCCGCTGAATGAACACGACCGACACCACCAGTTGCAGCGTCACGATCGGTACAATCAAAATCAATGCCGCCCGCCCATAAAGCCCGCGCGGCATGAACTGCTTCAACCATGCAAAATCGCGCCAGCTGGCGCTATGGGGACGGTTCGTCTGCGACATGGCCTGACCCTATGACGCGGCGACGCGCTTGCCAAGCGATGGGTGCAGCGTCAGGAAGGTGAATACGCAAAGAAAGGAAAGCTGATGATATCCGACCCCACAGAGCGCCCCGCCGCAGGTATCATGCAGCAGATGGAATCTGGCATCCGGCGGATCATCGCCCCTAACCCCTCGCCCATGACCTATTGGGGTACAAACACCTTTGTACTGGGCGAAGGCGATGTGGCGGTAATTGATCCCGGCCCAGCAGACCCTTCGCACATGCAAGCCATTCTGGACGGATTGGAACCCGGCGAGCGGATTTCCCAGATTCTTGTCACCCATGCACATCTGGATCACTCGCCGCTGGCAAGGCCGCTATCCGAGGCCACCGGCGCACCGATTATGGCCTTTGGCGACGCGCTAGAGGGGCGCAGCACGGTGATGCGCGATTTGGTAGCACGCGGGTTGACGTCTGGAGGCGAAGGCGTGGATGCCAGCTTTACCTGCGACATCTCGCTTTCTGATGGCGAGCGTTTCACTGCCGGCGGATTGCAGATCGAAGCGATCTGGACCCCGGGACACTTCGCAAACCACCTAAGCTTTGCTGCGCAAGACATTGTTTTTACCGGAGATCACATCATGGCGTGGGCCAGCTCACTGGTCTCACCACCAGATGGAGACCTAACTGCCTTCATGGCGTCCTGTCGCAAGTTGGCTGCACGCCAGGACCGTGTGTACTACCCCGCACATGGCGATCGGATCGACGATCCGGCCGCGCGGATGAGCTGGTTAATCAATCACCGCCAGGCTCGCGAAGCCGAGATTTTAGCCACACTTTCAGACCTACAGGACACGACTGTCCCCACCCTGACCCGAGAAATCTATACAGAGACGCCCGACGCCCTGATCCCTGCCGCAGAACGCAATGTCTTTGCCCACCTCATTGATCTTGCCATCCGCGAAATCGTCACCGCCACGCCGCAGTTGGAGGCAAACGCAGTTTTTCGAATGAAGGACGAAAAAAAGTAATTTCGCCTCTTGCGGCCCGGAATCGCCCTTGCTATATCGCCCCACATGTTCCGGCGTAGCTCAGCGGTAGAGCAGTTGACTGTTAATCAATTGGTCGTAGGTTCGATCCCTACCGCCGGAGCCAAATCTCCCCTAAAGGGCTGATTTCAAAAGAAAAAGCGACCCAGCCTGGGTCGCTTTTCTCGTTTCGGGAACATTGAATGGCACTCCGCGTGGCACATGCTGGCACAAAAGGAGTCACACCATGCCTCGGAGTCGAAGAATCCCCCATCTCGAATACCGGAAATCCGGCTACGTCTGGCGCCGCCGTCTTCCGCGGAGTCTGCAACGGCTATCATTGCGGAGTTTTCGCGCGCCGACGTTCCAGTCGATTCGGACCAAACAGGACAAATCTTCGGAAATCCCCTACTTGCATTTATCCAGAAATGATGTCGCACCTGATTCAGAGCCCGAAATTTGCGGAAATCCCCTACTGGTGTTTTCCCTGAAAACCCATTCCTTTCCCGCAGCACAGGAGTTGGCCAGACGGCTGACGTCCTACAGCAATCTCGCTTTTCACTACGCGGCAATCGACATGACTCTGACAACAACTGAAGTCTCACAGATCCTTACAACCCTGGTCCGTTTCGATATCGCGGCAACTGATCAGGCTCGGGCTCTGGAAGACCTGCGCACACCAGAAATCGCAGAACAGGCTTTGCAGCGCGAACGCTCAATCCAGGATGTGCTGCGTCGGGCCCTGTTACTGCGTGACCGTGAGGTGGCCCGACAACCTCTTCGCAGAGTCGCAACGCATCTCGGTATCCAACTCCCCGAGAGTGGAGAAGATTGGAAACTGCTGGCCTATGAAGCCACCCGTGTCCTTCTCGATCTCAGCGAAGAGCGGGAGCGCCGGGAACGCGGCCTGTTCAGCGGCCCCAGCTCCTATTTTGCCCAAGGAATCGCCCAGCAAGCCGCTGATACCACGTCCTGTTCTCTGGACGCGGACACATTGGGTGGCGTTGCGTTGGCAACAGCCCAATCCACAGCACAGAAGCCACATATGAACCTATCCCCAAGAGCTCCCTGGCAATGCGCACCCGCCTTCTTCCCTGCGACACCGTCCGAGCAACCTGCCTTGAAACCGATGCAGGAACCGGTCTCAAAGCCCGTGGTGGCGGTCGAGAAAACAACCCCAGCTACAGCACCAAATCAACAAACCAAGTCCGAAGAAAACGGACCGCTCGCCATCGCGGCCACGCGAATTCTACTGAAGAAATGTCACCCCAAGACCATCGCGGCCTTGAAAAAGGGTCAGAATATCAGGATCGAGGAAGGCTTCGACGTGTACTTCGACCTTAAACTCCAGGGATATGGTGAGGATTGGGAAAAGCAGCAAAAGCCTAATGCTTGCGCGGGGAAGCGCTGGAAGGAAACGACCCTGCCGGGCCTGAGGGTCGGGAAAAAAATCTGGGTTGACCTTCAGCGCAACAAGCGCTTCCGGGACGTTCGGGAAGATGATGTGGTCGATTGCATCACCGTGATCCAAAGCATCCCAAAATTGCACGGCAAGTCCAGTGCGCTTTCTGCAAAGCGGGGGTTCCGAGACCTCGTGGAGCGGGTTCCCTTCATCGAGCAAAAGCAGATGAATGACGCGGAGCTGGCCCTAAAAAGGAAGGGCGAGTCCGACCAAACTGCGATTGAGGCCGCCCGACTAAAGGAAGCAATCCCTCCCCTGCGGGCTGAAACCTTCTTCAAACATGTGCGCGCGGTAAATAGGGTTGCCAAGATGCTGATCGGGTTGGGCGTCATACAGGAAAACCCATTTGCGAACTGCTCGTTCACGAATGCGGAGGAAAAAAGCTACAAGGCTGGTGAAGCGAAGATGGCACGGCAAAGCTGGGACGACCGCGCTAAAGACCTTTTTGCAACGCCCATGTTCCAGGGCGAAACCCGTGACGAGGGAGATCCCCTGTTCTGGTCCCCGCTGCTCGGCTTCCTTCAGGGCCTCCGCGGAGAAGAAGGCCTGCAACTTGGCCCGGATGATTTCGGCAAGAAAAATGGGATCGACTACATGCGCATCCACAATGGTGCGGGGAATTCGGTCAAGTCGGAAGCGGGAGAGCGCGTCCTGCCCCTCCACCCCGCCCTGGTCGAACTCGGGTTACTGGACCTCGTCGAGCTGCGCCGCAAGCAAGGCAAACGACGTCTCTTCAGCAACCTTAGACGCGGCAAGACTAAAAAGACCTACACCGAGCTCTTCACCAAGGAGTTCACGCGCTACCGTCAGGCTCAAGATGTCTACTGGCACGGTCTGGACCTGCATGCCACGCGGACAACCTTCCACCACGAACTGATGGATCTCAGCACGCCTGGCTACATCCGCCGCAAACTCATGGGCCACGAGCCGCTTGATGAGGGCGAACGCTCCTATGCGCAGAACGGGATTTCCCTGGCGACCTTGCACGAGCACGTTTCCCGGATCCGTTTTAATGCCGCGGCGATCCAGAGCCCGATCCGCAAGTGTGCGAAGTCCGGGACCCTGAAACGGGCCCAAGAACTCGGCCTTCGGGCGATCTGATCCTTGGGAGGCCCTGTACCAGGCAGGGCCTCCAAGCCTCACCACTCAAACACACCACAACCACAAATCTACCGACATGGGGGTGATCTCTCAGCAAGCAACACTCAGACCTTTGCCTGGTCAAACCTCAATCCAGGAGATCAAGATGAACGAAGTGCAAATCCGTGTAAACGCGAGCGACCACACACTCAAGAATGCTTTTGCTGAGATCATGTTAGACGACGGTGTACGCTTGAAGCTGGCGCTCTATTACAAAAGTGGAAAAATTGACGCTCTCTGTCACCAAGTGCTTCAAAAGGCCACTCGTTGACTTCCAGACGCTGAAACTCCCTCTGTTCGTAGACAGCAACTTCTCTGGCAAATTGCTTCGACTTCAGTGTTTTATCGATCGGTGCGAAGCGGTTTTGCCGGAGATAATTCGGTTCATGAGATCTTCTGCAAAACAACTACGACTGCCGGAAGTTCAATGCGGAGAACTCGTGGCAAACATCAGACTCCTGGAAAAGCTTAGCGACGACGATTTTGCTCTCAACCATCTTCGGCGAGAGCAGAATGTAGCTTGGAGCATCAAGGCTATTCAGTCAAAAAAGGACAACTTTTTGAAATCAACAATTGGAACAAAATCCAGCTTGCCGCTGCTCGACGCCACTAAACTGGACGAGTCTCTGGAAATTCCAGACCGCCCCACCGTTGGCAGGTTAGTTTTCGATGTATGAAAGATTAAAGCCTTAATTCACGAGATGGAGCGTCGAAAAAACTCCTGCCGCAAGAAGGAAATGCCGACTTAACCAGGTCTCCCGTGGAACTTCATTCGATGAAGTAGGTGTTTCATCGATCTAACCGCTGCCTATGCAATTACTAAATAACTTGAGAATAGAACGAGGCGCCGGGGATTTTGAATCTCCGGAGCCGTCTTAGTTTCGATAAAATCCGATCCCGTCCGGGCCTTACCCTGCGCCTTGTTTGCAGCGTGCTCTCGCATGGCACTCGAAGCAGGTTGGCGGTCGTGCACGACAAAGCATTGCTTCCTATGAAAACAACGGAAAACCAACTATATTTCAGTTATATCGCCCTGCCAGACTTAGCTGATGACTTTATCGTCAAAACCCAATGTGTTGGCGTTCTCTGTCAAGGTTCTTACCACCGATTTATCAAGTCCAGACGCCACCTCAGCATCTATTTCAAGTATCAGCGAGACCTTCGCTCCTGGAAGATCGGTAAGCTGTTCGACTATAGCCTCCACCACTTGGCGCATTTCATGGGCAGGTCGATCTGAAGAAATCTGAACACTGCCGGTAAAGCGCGTCGGCAAAGCCTCAACCTCCTCGCCTTTCGCACCATCGCCGGCCCCTTCAGAAGGCTTGTCCTCTGACCCTCCTGGGTTCGCTGGGCTTCCGCCGTCCTGGTCACCATCGGGTTTTTCTTGAGCCGCCAGCTTTCCAAATTCTTCTTCAGCAACATCGGCAGCGACCAAGACGCTTCGATCGTCAATAGCTACAATCGCGTGACCCGCGCTCTGCAAATGTAGGCCTTCGTAACCTGTTCCTTCATCATAGCTTTCAGCATAGGAAAATGGCCCTGGGACAATCCCTGAAATGGCGGCTTGAACACAGGCGATCAGAACCGTTCGGCTTCTAAGTCTCGGAAGGTAGATATAACGGTTAGAATACTCCCAGATGTCCTTTAGAGGCAGCTGGCTTCTTCCATTCCAAATGTACTTCTCGAGCTCGCGGTTTAGTCGAGCTGGCCCCAATTCTGTGAAAAGCCCTTCATCGCTGACAAGCTTCTTGCTGGCGCGGGCCAATAGCCCCTCTTGTGATGGAATCTTCGCAGATGACCATTCCATCTCAGAGGTTGCGCTGTCTTGGGTCGGGAACAGAAGGTAGCACCATGCTTCTTTGAGCCTTGTTGCAACAGTATCTTGAGCCTCGGACACCTTTTCTTTCGCCAATGAGATATCGCTCTGGCGAAGGTTGAGACGATCCGTTTCATTCAAAATGCTGTTCCAAGCTCGCGACAGCCGTATGGCTTCCTGAAGATTGTCCAATTGGCGCCGGTCTGCCGCAAGAAATACAAGAGTATTACTATACACTCGAGGCGAAGTTCCACGATGAGCCAGAATGTCCTTCGCTTCGACTTCCGCTTCCGAGCCAGGGCGACCGTTATGAGGGTGTTTGACTCCAAGGACAACAACTCTCACACCGCCAGGCTCATCGGGAACATCCAAAGAGTTACTTGGGCAAACCTGAACGGCGTCGAAGAAACCTCTATCGCCGATCCCACCGATATAGCCAGCCAATGCCTTGTCGACTTCTACCTGGATAAGAGCATCTTCGATCTCCGCTGCCCGGTCTGCTGCAAGCCTGTTGAGGCTGGCGGACATAGAATACCAATACCGCCCCATGTCTCCGTGCATAAATCTGGCGTTGTTGGCCAAACGGCGAAGTGCGTCACTGAAAATGGCTGCCTTTTCTCCAGGCTGCACAACACCCAAGTTTATCCGACGGTCATCAAGACCGCGATTCTCCTGATCTCTTGAAGGTGCAGTTGCCAGGAACACCGTTCGAGCAACTCGCCTGGTCGCGGAGAACCTGTTGAGATTTGGAGCGGATTGATCGATCTTGTAGGGCGTGGAGTTCACGCCATCGACGTCACCATCGATAATCGATTGCCAAGCAATGTCGAGATAATGAAGTAGCTCTGGTTCCACCCGCGGCGAGCTAATTGCAATACTGCCGGGCATGATCATTACCGACGGGTCATTGTTCATCCACAGCTCATGAATGACCTGTGCCATTAGGCGCAGCACGCCCCTTGTACGCTGGAATTTCTCCAATGCCCCCCAACTCGTGTAGAGCTGATCGAAGACCTCAGGGTGGATGGGATAGGCTTTTTCCAACTTTCGACGATAATCCTCGTCTGCACAACCTTGAGGGAAATCACTGGCGTTCTCCCGATAGAGCTTGGCAAATTGCTTCAACGTGTTGTCGCGATGGCGGAAGTTGTCGGCAGAAACCTCTTTGAACAGGCGGCGCCGTACGATCTCGTAGCTTTCTTCCTGAGACGCCGGGCGCCAGCCTGTTCCAACCCGAGAGAAGGTTTGCTTGAGACGAGCCAAGGCCTCTTCACCACCGGTTCCGCCCACTTCGATTTGGGATTGGGGCAGAGAGGCAACCAATAGCGTCTGGGGGCTGGTTTTTACTGCTTCGGTCAATGCTTGGACAAAGAATAGGTTGGCATCGAAAGATCCCGAAGGAAGACCCTCGACGTTGTAAATTTGACGAAGGTAGGCAACCCACTCATCGATCAGGATGAGCGAAGGCCCACATTTGCGGAACAGCGCTTCGAGAAGGTCGGAGCCGGGAGCAATGCCCTTGGCATCATTTTCCGCCACCATGGCAAAGGCCTCGGCACCTCCCAGCTGCCAAGCCATTTCCCCCCAGGTGGTCCGGATTTCCTGCCCAGCTTCGTTCTTGATGACCTCCTGAGGGCCTCGCGCCGTGCCAACCAGAACAGCCCGACTGATGCCATCAGGTACGGAGTTGCCCCCTTCGGACAGCAGTTGATCCAAGCCTGGAAGATCTGAAATCCGGGTCTTTCCGGCCATGTGGTACAAGGCCAGCATCGAGTGCGTCTTTCCGCCACCGAAATTCGTTTGGAGTTCGACAACCGGGTCTCCACCCGTCCCTGACAGGCGCTTAGCGGCCCCTACGAGCAACGCACTCAAACCGTCAGTAAGGTAGGTCCGACTGAAGAATTCCTTCGGGTCACTGTATTCAGAGGGGGCGCTGCCGGCGTGAACCTTTCCCAGATCAGCCGCAAACTCTGCTTGTTGGAAGTTCCCGGTGGCAACGTCCTCATGAGGTTCGACCACTTCACGCCAGGGCAAAAGCCCAGCCACTGTTTCCGCGGAGATCGAAGTGCTGGCCGTCTTCCGACGCTCTTCATTGCGCGCCTGTTCAGACAATTGGGTGCGGATGATGGTCTTCCTCATCGCACCGATGGTCTCTGCCGAGTTCAGCGCCTCGGTAGCCTCAAGAAGCCTCCGCATACTGTCCAGGGCACGCTCTGCATCGTCATAGGAGAACTTTCCATCATGGGCGAGCTTGTTACGCACATCGATCAGCTCGTTGACGATCGAGCGATGCGTCCGTTCAAGATCGTTCCGGAAAGCATCATTCCAGAACCGCTCCATGATCTTCAAAAGTTTCTGGGTATCGAGCGTGAATTTGCCATTCTGCTCTGGCCGCCATTCCGGAAAGCGGGAGATCACCTCCTGCGGCCAGCCTTTCCCAAGGCCAGCCTCAAGGGCTCGCATCACGAAGGGATGCAGCCCCTCTTGCATGTGCTCCATGCCTTCAAAGACATATTGGCGAGTACTCTTTGCCATCTCGAATTACCTCAGACTTCAAATCTCATTTGCCGGTCTTTGCCGACGTAATTGATGGTGGCGGCCTGACGGGTCAGTTCCGTCCAATCCGCGATCAGGGCGTTGTAGGAGCGCGCCTCGGCGGCATCCTGGCGCTTGTTCGCGCTGATGTCATACAGGCAGTAGGCCAGATCTTTGACAGCTTCAGCCTTCTCAGAGCCGATCCGCTTCAAGAGCTCAGCCGCCGCATAGGAGCCGTCATTTTCCAGAGAGCGGATCAGATACTGGCAGCATTCCCAGATGGTCAGGTGAGAGTCTGTTTCTGGTTCCCAGTCAGGATCCATTTCCTCACGCTTCAGGATCCGGACTTCACCAGCGGCACTTTCCACGATCCCTGCGTGTTTCACACTCTCAACTGCAATACCCCGAGCCATTGCGATGTTGTTGGCGGTGCCGTAGTCCCCCTTGCCCATACCGAAGAGCTCGAACCATTTGATGGCAAAACCCGTGTCAGCATCGAAGTCGCCGATCACACCATCCAGGTACTCGCTGAGTTCTCGGTTGATGAGCTGCAGAGCTGTCTTCACAGACATATGGCTATCGTCTGCTTCAAGAACGGCCTTGTAGCGCGAGAACACCCCCATACCAGGGCCAATGGCCGACTGCGGCATGTCCGCAGGAGAGATATTCGCTTCCTGAAGTTCTTCAATTGCAGGGGGCAACTCTCGCCGCAATGCTCGTACGAACTCAGCGCGTGTAATTACTTCAGCCGCAACCTCCCTCTTGCGACAAACAAGCACGACAGAGTTGGCAAGAGCATTAGTACCAGAAGCGACCATTCGGTTTGCCATTTCAGTGCGAAGCGGCCAAGTCCCTACTACAGCGAAACCGGCCTCAACTACCGCCTGCAAGAAAGTAGCCCAACCAGTCGAGCTAATGCCTTCTTGATCAATTTCGCTTTGTTTGAATGCGTAGTAAATCGTGGCGGGAAAGTCATCAGAAGACTGAGTTGCCATATTCAATATTGCGGAACTCATTCCGTTTAGGAAAAACTCTTCCGCTCTCTCCCGCCCTCCGTGCCGAAAGGCTGTGGCTACGAGTTCTTCGTCTTTTGGCGTCGCCAGAATACCAAATATCCTGGGAAACACGCTCTTTAGTTCTGGTTTCATCCAGCAAAAGAAAAAATCTGAGAGGTCAGCGTATCCAATATTGTCGTAATAAGGCGGATCTGAAGAGATCACCACGTTTTCTGGATAGGTCAGAGTCTGCGCATCATGCTGAATTTCCACCCCATTTGATGCTGGCACAAATCTTTGGATCGACTTTTGAACCCACTCGACATTGTTCAAAAAATTTCCGCTTGCCGATGAGAACGGGTTCCCCTCCGCAAAGTCCCAGGTCATTGGTAAGGCTTGTCGGCCAAACGTGTTTCTCAATGCCTCCATTTTGGGCGAAGAATCCCAGGTGCAAATCGTTGAACCGCGATCAACTGATCGGTTGATCGCAAACGCCAGATAGATGCTTATAGCTTCGGCATAGGCCCTTGCGGAAAATACTCCATCTTGCAAGCGCCCTTGTTCTCGAAATAATCCGGTGTTCAAAGCATCCGCTTCAACCCGATCTCGCAGGTCATCAAGCAATTCCACGAATGTTTTGAGGGAGACAATTTGTCGGTCAGTGAATAGTTTTCCCCAAGTATCCAAACCATACCCATGACACGTGCCTCCTGTCAGGCGCGCAGGTGTTTCTCCAGTCAGGAAGTGTTGTCGAAAATCTTCAGCGGTCTCGTGGAGCATTGGTGACTGCGCAGTACCAGAGTGCTGGTTTGAGGGTTGAACATAAATTCTTCGACCCTTGCCTTGCGCTACTATCGCAATCAACTCTTGGCCGAGTTTCCCGTTGATCGCGACCTCTTTGACATAATCAGTCGTGATTGCGGCACCGGAAATCAAACACCGAAAGCTTCCCCTGCCAGCCTTTGTGCCATTTTTGGCCAGCCTAATGTCCTCAGGTGTTCCGCCGTACCGGATTTTGTATGTAATCGTCTTACTCTGTTTGTCGACGATAGGTACAATGCTCGCTTCTTTGCCTTTTTTTGATCCCAACAAAAAGCTGGAAGCTATAGGAACTTGAACGTCTGAGAACGCAGGGTCTGGGCTGGGCACCGTGCGAGACCAAATCCAAGCAATTGCTGATGCTTTCCCACCCCCAAATTCTTCAGGAAGATCAACTTCTGGGTAAAGATGCCCTATGCTCTCGAGGGCTCTATCGCGCATCCACTGACCATAGAATTTCACGTCTTCCGCGAGACCTTCCGTGTTTCGGTAATGGTTCAGATTTTTCAACCCAGAGTGGATAGGATCCAGGTCTTTGAACATTGGCGGAATTTCAATCATCGCCTTCCCGATCATGACTGCGACCGGGTTCAGGTCTGACCCATAGGCAGGCAGCCCTAAGCGCTGTGCTTCGAGCGGAATTGAACCTCCACCCGAGAAGGGATCATAAATCGGTGGCAGTTCTCCCCCGCAACTCTTACGGATTTCGACCCGCGCCCGTTCCAAAACCTCATCGTTAGTCGAATTCTCCCACTTCACCAAATCTTCGATGATCTGGAATAGCCGGTTGCGCTCGGCCTCCTGATCTTCATGCGTCGTAAATTTGTCAGGGTGGCTGGAAGGGTCGTCCACCAACTGAGCAAACAAAACCGCCCTACAGGCCGCCAGAGGCCTCCTGGCCCACCACAGGTGCAATGTAGAGGGGTGACCATGCCTGATCGACTTCTCCCGCGCAGAGGCCGCATTGATGGCTTCCAGGGGGATGGCGACTTCGATCAGTTTCTTTTTATAGGGTTCAGTCATGGTCCGAATCTTTTGTTGTTATTGCCTCGGCTGGGCCATCAATAAATCAACGCCGAGCCCGATGCGAGCGAGTTCCCGGACGACCAAGAGCTCGGTCGTGGCGTGTTGGACCCGTTCTACGTCGTCAGGCCGAGCAACATCTTCCGCTCTTTCTTCAAGCGCAGAGCGCCTTTCCAGAATTCGACCTCGGAGTTGATCTTCCGCCTGGCGAATAGAGCTTGGTAGAAATCGATCGATCTTTCGCCTCACCTCTTGGATGCTGCCCTCGAAATCAGTGTCTTTGCGTTCTGTCAGCCGATTTGACAGCGTCAAATCAAGGTTGTCATAGGTGTTCAGTTTCACCTCTTTTGGTTCCGAGCAGCGCCATGCCAAGATCGACCCGGATGTATAGGCCACCGAATGAGACTTGTTGTCAGGAAGTGGGCCGATGTCATTAGGGGAGAAAAGCGCGGTTTGCTGATGAACGGAGCCCGCGCAATAGGCGGTGTTGAAGTCGCCGTTGGTTTCCAACAATGGGGATGCGTAGAACACAGCCCCTGGGAAGTCCCTCTCAAGCGCGATGAGATGGGCGTGCTGATCCGACTGATCCCGCCTCATGAGAGGCATTCGGAAGAACGGTGTGGACAGCCCCCGTAGTCGGAGGGTTGCAATCTCTTTTGCGGTGTCTCGGACCATCAGCTCAGGAAGCTTGAACTGGAAAAATACTGGCACGCCTGGGTAGTCGATCCGGACGTCGTACCCAAGCTGCGCCTCTTGCACCAAGTTGGGGAATACCGGTGCCCCAGACGGCCGTGTCGCCGAAGCCCGCACCAGGTTTTCCGTGAAGGCATAACCGAAAGAGAATTCCGTGTACCCGAGTTTCAATTCGGCACCTCCGATCGTTCCAGCAACCCCTTCAACTTGAACTGAATGGCCGTTGTATCGAAGCTGGGTTCATGCTCCTGGAGCGCGCCCCGAACATATCGTGGCTCTTGCGCATACCCCTCTGTGATTTTCACAATTGCGAGAATGTATTTGTCCGGCTCATGCAGAGAGGTGATGATTTCCTGCCTGGTAAGCATCACCGTGTCAGCACTGTCGATGCGACCTTTCACCTCGATGAACCTGAAATGACCAGTCGTTGGATCAAAGGATTCAATATCATACCCGACCTTCTGAGCCGAAACATCTTTCGGCTCGTTGCCGAGAGCTTTCTCAGCAGCCGTTACAGCTTCCATGGCTTTGAGTTCAATTTCCCGCCTTGCCACAGGATCTTCGGAGAACCCTCCTGTGGCCCCAAACGAAGAACCCTGTTGATTGGCAGCAATCAATCCCTTCGGCAGCACAAGCATGCCACCACGGATGTTTGGCGGAACCGACGATAGAAACTTCTCGCTCTCGAGCGCTTCCAGCCTTCTCTTTAGACGATCAGCAAGCTCCTCGGCCCGACGTTCAGCATTTCGCCAGTTGAGACGCGTTTTCTTTCCCGCTCTCTCATCTTCCCGAAGCTCAGCTGCACGATTGTCCCAAAAATTGATCTCCTTCCTGAGACGTGTTCTGACCTCACGCTCAACCTTCTCGATTTCAGGAATCTTTCTTTCTCGAACCTCTGACAGGTGTTTCTGGGCCAACTCCAACGTGGCGTATTCGATGACCTGGGTCTCGATGCCGCGCTTAAACCAATCAATCGCTCCAGCACCCTCTGCGATAGCAACCTCTTCATCGGTTGCAGGCCGAAAGTTGAGATGAGGAGCAATACCCGCACTCTCAGTAGTCCCCTCCTGATCTACCGAGACGAATTGAAGTTTTTCGGAAACAACATGAGGCACTCCGTCAGCGGTAAAACTGGCATCTTTCACAGCGTGATCGAGGAGGAAAATCGCCGAAGGCACATCACCTTCATCGGTATCGTCTATGAATATCGACCCCTGTTTCAGGACGTGACCGTACTTTTCACGCAGGATGCTAATCAAAGACTCGAGCAATGGATGTCCTGGGCAGACAAATTCCGCGACCGGCTGCTGATTGATTTTCGACTTCTCGAAACAAACCCTTTCATACTTCTTTTGCAGAGGTGCTCCCAGTCCAATCTGTCTATCACGTTCACGAAGTACAACTGGAACGTGGTGCAGTTCAAACCGACCTACTTCCCGCTCTGTCAGCTTCCCACCCAGCCTTCTGAAGCCTTCAACGAAGAAACTTTGGATGTGATGGGGCTGCAACCTCTGAGCCTCGGCTCTTTCGATCTCCTTGCGAATTTCTTCAACCTGCGCAGCAGGCATCGTTTCGTTGGTAAGAGCCCTACGTTTGAGTAGATCCAGAAGATGGCCTTGGTCTACTGCGCCGTCTACTTTTTGAAAGAGTTGGGCTTTCACATCTGGTCGTTCACCATACTGAATTGCTTCGAACAGCAGATCTCGAAGCGCTGTGCCCTCGAAGAGTTCACCCAATACGTCATACACTCGACCGCCAAGAGCTTCGCGGGCTGCCTCCAATTTGTCTAACAGCCGAGCATATACTTCACCCTCCCTGGTATCGGCTGCTACTAAATTCCAAAGATGGCAAACTTCTGTTTGTCCGATCCGGTGAATGCGCCCAAATCGCTGTTCGATTTTGTTGGGGTTCCACGGCAGGTCATAGTTCACCATTAAATGACCCCGTTGAAGGTTGACCCCTTCACCCGCCGCATCGTTGGCAATCAAGACAAGAAGATCCTTGTCCTGCATGAACCGCTCTGTGATTTTTCGCCGTTCTTCGCGTGTTACACCACCATGTATAACTTCAACCGCTTCAGGCTTTCCAATTCGTGATCTCACCTTTTCCTGGAGATAGAAAAGAGTATCTTTGGGTTCCGTGAAAATGATCAATTTTCGCCTGTTGCCTTCGTCGTCAGACATTAAATTGTCATCGAGGATCTTGTTGAGTTGGGACCACTTCGTATCTCTGCCCGAACTCAAGACTTGAAGAGCCTTTTGTTCCAGCCCCTTTAACGTCTCCACCTCTATTTCCAGCTGCTCGATGCTTTCAGCGCTTGTGGTCGACGAAGTCAGCTCATCCTCAATATCCTCAACTTCATCGTAGCTGAATTCATCAATGTTTCTCAGGACTTCTTCTGACGCGATCTCAACTTTCCAGCGTGCACGTGTTCCGCTCCGCTGAATTTTCGCCTCCCCCAACTCTGCTTCCAATCGCTCTCGGCGGCGTTTCAGTGATTGGAAGATTGCTGCAGGGGACGACGCCAATCGTCTTTGAAGAATCTGGAGAGCGAACCCCACATTGTTGCGTTTCTTCCCGTCCCCTTCAGCAAATCTCATGACTCGGTTCATCTCATTTCGAACGTAGTCCGAAACAGCTGCATAGAGACTCGCTTCGAGATCAGACAACTCGTATTTGACGGTGTAGGCGCGTCTTTCCGGAAACAAAGGCCGGCCGTCGAATTTAAGAAGTTCTTCTTTCGTCAATCGCCTCATCATGTCCGTGGTGTCGGCAAAATGAACACCATCTCGAAATCGGCCTTCAAAACGATCTCCGTCCAGAAGAGCCATAAAGAGTTGAAAGTCCTCCTCCTTACCGTTGTGCGGTGTTGCTGACATCAACAGAAAGTGTCGGCAAATTGTTCCCAGGAGTTGCCCTAACTGATAGCGCTTTGTGTATTTGACATCCCCACCGAAGAAGGTCGCGGACATCCGGTGAGCCTCATCACAGATAATCAGATCCCATTCCTCTGCCTTTCGCAGCTTGTCCTGGAGGTCTTCATTTCTGGCCAACACATCCAGCCGCGCAATGAGTCGTTTACGGTCGTTGAAGGGATTTCCTGAGCGCGACGTTTCGATCATGTCTCTCGACAGAATATCGAACTCGAGATGAAATTTTTCACCAAGTTCATCCTGCCATTGTTCGACGAGGCTTCCAGGAGCGACAACCAAACAACGGTCAAGATCACTTCTCGCAATCAGCTCCTTGATTAGGAGGCCAGACATGATGGTTTTTCCTGCACCAGGATCATCAGCCAACAGAAACCTGAGCGGTTGCCTGGGAAGCATTTCTCCATAAACCGCTGAAATCTGGTGAGGCAGAGGTTCAACAAGGCTCGTATGCATCGCCAGAAAGGGATCAAAATGATAGGCCAACTTGATCCGGTTAGCTTCTGTCAACAGACGGAGCAAAGAGCCGTCACCGTCAAGGGCCCATGGTCGACCAGCCGAAACAACACCTAAGCGGGCCTCGTCATCAGGGAACAGAGTTGTTTCCGAAACAACGCCACTTTCATCTCTGTACACAAGATTCACCGCCTGCTTACCGATCCACGAAACGGCAACCACGTGAACGGGAGCCTTGGGGTTAATCCCAGTTAAGACATCACCGGGCCTCAGATTGTTGAGTGCGTACATTTTTTGTTCCGAACAACATTACAACTATGGAGGCAAACTGACGCACAACCAGAAGATTATCCAGATCAAATTGAAGCACTGCGTCAGCACTGGAAGCGGCATCAGATCGCCCTATCACGTTGACACACCCCATGATGAATTCATCAAAGAAAGCCGTCAGCAATCGACAACACGAAGACTACCCCAGAGACGCTCGGCATTTTCTGCTAAGCCTTCTTCTCCAAAGAACAAAATAGCCGTTTCTTCACGTGCATAGCGAATTTTCCTCTTGAAGGAGATCGTTCCTATCCGCCCGTCGTCACAGAGCCATCTGCATCTTCCATCGTTAAACTCTTTCTGAGGCCGGTGCCTCTTTAGAAATGTACGGGCAGCTTCCAGACTCGTGAAGATTTTGGGTGCGGCATGAACTAATCCATCCGGCGACAACCTAATACCGCCCTTTTCGAGGAGACCATCCGTAACCGCCGCTTCAATCCTATGCGGAGACAAGTCCTGCCAGGAAATCAATTCATCAACCGGCATTCCTGGGATCGGTATGTTGCACCCAATGAGCACTCGTTTGCGATAAGACGATCGAGCCAAACGAAGGCGTTCAATCAACTGCCGAGAGGAGTATTCGCGCGACTGCAACTGCAAACGGCGGACGCGCCGGTCCGGGTGGCAAGGTGTCTGGACTGCCTTGGCCGATCCATCTGCCATTTCGTAGGCAACCTCTACGGCAGGCATGCGCATCAATCCTGTCTCATCTGGCTCTATTAGATCAAGGGGCATACCCGGTGTATCTCCCCAAAGCGCCCGTGCCTGATCCTCCAGCGCCGTTACCGGCAACTCCTCTCGTCCCATGACAACGACACTCGAGCAGTCCTTGTACCTGTTCGAACCAAGCGCGCGACCGCCGAACCAGAGCCAATCGGCCCCTTGCAGCTTTGTTTCGAGCATGAATTCGGAAACCTGTTCTTCGGTCATTCCATCGAAGGAGTGCCCGGCATCCTCGAAGAACGCACGGACGACCTTGCGTGTCGCGCCGACCAACACGCCACTATCGTGTCCCAACTTGTCGATGAGCACTTCCCGGGCGATGATCTGCCGCCAAGTTTCCCGAATGCCTGGCTTGGTCAGCAGGCTCCCATTCGTCATGCGACGATCATGAAGCTGTGTGATTTTTGCATTGGGACGAAGCGCGACTTCGTGCTTTGTGCGTACATCACAGCCGAGGGCAGAAAGGATGTCGTCGTCGGCATCCGCATCAAGCACCAGCATTGGTTCGGAATGGTATAGTTCCTTGCGGCGCAAGACCCGGATGAGATATCTTTCGCCATCCGTGCGAAGTCGAAGCCGCTCTGTTTCTGAAAGGCCGGCCTCCTTTGCAGCAGCTAATACAGACCAAATCGCCGCGAACCTGGAAACTTGGCGAAAGCAAAATTCGGCACGTTTCAGTAGTTGGTCTTGAAGAACACCGCTCTGATCAGGGGCCAAATTCGGGTCTGGCGCCTTTCCCTGCCACTCCAACGCGGCAAACTTTGAATAATCCTCGGATGAAAACGACAGGGATAGCGGAGAAGCCCCGCCAATCAACGCCGCCGCGACCTGCTTCGCTGCATCCAGAAGGTCCGCATGGTCGCAGGCCATCGATCTTGGAAAGAAGGTGCGGGGTTCGGTGAAGGCCGCAACTGGGACATCCCTGATCGACAAGAACTGCTGCCAAAATGTTTCATCGACGATCCGCAAATCGCATTTCTCAACCGGATCTGGTAGGGAAAGATAATTCGTGGCGAGGAAAGCGTGTTCCGCTTCGGTCCGGAATTGTTGCAGATACGCGCACTGGGAAAAGTGCTGACACCGTATTTCGTTCCCATCCTCTTCGACGCGCCTGCAAAAACTGTCACGGACACCGATACCCAATCGGCTGGCGCGTTCAACAAGATCGACCTTAACGCACATCGTTCCCAAGCCATCCTGGCGCTTAGCAGAACGGCCACGTATTGCTTGCGCCTTAAGGCCAAGATCGCAAGCCTCGTTGGCGGCTTCCTCGGCAAGATCCAAGGTTGGCAAGTGGAATGACACGCGGCATTCATCGCCCCGGCGCGCCTTTTCCGACATCAATAACCTTGCCAACCGGCTTTTCCCTGCACCTGGGCTTGCGCGACATACGACGGTAGCAACGCCACAGGTTGTTTCGGCACAGCTTGCGAGAACCTCATAGGCGCCTTCCAACGCTTCGCGCAGATCACCGTCCACCTCCGTGAGTGTGGTGAATTTTGTCATGGGTGCTGGCAAGCCGCTGTCGAATGCGCCCTGCCCCGTAAACCTTCCAGATCCGTCCCTCAGAGCGCCGGTCGAGGAGAAATTCGTGTTCATCGTCAGTTTTCCGTTTCATTTCAACTGACGGGGAAGTCGGTCTGTTGCGGAAACCACGGAAACAGCGGTTTGATCCGGAAGACTTGGGGCAGACCGGAAATAGGTTTCATATTACTGGCGTGACCCATTTTTCGGTCACAACAAAGCTCCGACAAACAAATCTCAGCGAACAAGAACGTAAACAATGCGCTGCAGTTATTTTATTTCTTATAAAATTTCCGCTCGGCGCTGCAGGGAACCATTTCCTCTCCAGAAAAAGGGAGGAAACCAATGAAAACACCAATGTACTATTCAACAAACGAAGTCGCCGAAATATTCAAGCGCGACCCGCACACGATCCGGGACTGGATCAACCACGGCTGCCCGACACCGAACGGGCCGGTCAAGCTGCAAGCGGCGAAACTGGGAAAATCCTGGACAGTCAAAGACGAGTGGCTCGCGGTCTTCGAGCTTCGAGTCCGGCCTGAGATCGGAAGGCCGGATCTCGACCTCGAATGACCAATCATCCTTTGAACTGGAGCAAGCAAGATGACACTCGTGCAAACCCTGAACGATTACCTCGAAACCAACGGTGAATCCAGGCGGTCTCTATCGCTGCGCGCGGGTCTGAACGCTAAGGCGGTGGCCGACATTCTAAACATTCCAGGCCTCCAACCCCGTCACACGACTCTCGTCGCCCTATCAGATGCAATGGGCCAGGACCTTTCCAAACTTGGAGCGGAGTCTCCACGGACTTATTCGGACCTGATCACGGAAGCCAAGGCCGCAGGGCAAAACACGTTGAGTTCGCGCCTGGGCTGGCTTTGCAGAAATGCTGGCTGGGTGCCGGAACTGAAAGTCGTCTGCAAGCAAGATGTGATCGACTTTTTCGACCACCACACACCTGCCAGCTTCAATTTGACCAAGGGCAGCATGGCGACTTACCGGTCTATGCTGGTAGGTGCCGCAAGTAGCGGGCAGTCACGTCGGCGCAATCGTCGTATTGATGATATCGGAGGGGTCTACAAAGAGGTCCACGAAGCGATCCGGGAAAGCGACCTGCCTGAATCTGCTCGACTGATTTCGGGATCGTTTCTCCTCTTCCTCAATGATGAAGGCATTCAGCCCAGCGAGGTCACAACAGAAACGTTGGCTGGGTACTATCGTCATCGAGTCAGGGTTTCTGCCAAAGGAGAAGCCCAATGCGAAAAACACGTCCGCGAGATTGCGAGCCTACTGCAAATCTTGTCAGGCCATCCCGAACTCTCGAAGTTCGGGTTTTCTGCCACTTCGCACCCATTCGAAGATGGCCGCGACAAGTTTGGTGTCTGTAGTTCCCAACTCACATCGTTGCTCGAAGAGTTCGACAATCGGGTTGCGCCTTGGGCCACTGGCCGAATGTCGCGAGACGGTCTGTCGCGAACCGACTTCATCGCTTCGCTCGACGCAATGGAAAATCCAGTGTCCGATAAGAAAGCGCGCCTCAGGGCCGCAAAGAAGAAACGGCATGTCCTCTCAGAAAAACCAAAAGAAACAGGCGCGCCTGCACTCATGGCTTCGAAAGGGTTTTTGACCGGCAAAAGCCGGTGGGCCGAAAAGACATTGGCTTGCCGCCGGGGCTATGTCCTCTCCATGGCCAAGGCTATTGTTGCCGCAACAGACGTTGTCCCGGAGACGCTCGAGGAACTGACAGACCCCGAGTTTCTCGAAATCGGTGCGGAAACGCTCGCAGATGGTAACAAGAGCGAATTTCCCAGCGGCTATGTTTCAAGTGTTCTGAAGGCAATGCGCAAGATCGCCTCCGATTTCATGGGGCGCTCGGCTGAGGATCTGGAAGAGATTTCCGATCTCATCGCGCTTCACAACCCTGGCTTCAAAGGAATTTCACCAAGAAATCGGGCAAAACTCCATCAGTTCACCGAGGATAAGATATTTCAGACCATGAACCTGACGGACACCGTGATCTTAATCGTGAACACTGAAATCGACAGGCGCCGGCGTCAACAAGGAAAGAAGACTGGCACACTTCCCGCCAAGGTCGATGTCATGGATAGCAACCTGATCCGCGACGTCATGGCGGCATTGGCCCACGACATCCTGATGAGCCGAGCTCCCCGAAGCGACAACGTGTTGCGTGCTCGGCTGGATTGGGTCTCTTGGCAAGACGACCGGGCCCGGCTTACCATCCCAGCCATCGAGGTCAAAATGCGCGACAAAGGCGATGCGGACCTGCCCATTCCGCTGAGTGAGCGAACAAGCCGTCTTTTGAGGAACTACCTCGAAGTTCTTCGCCCACGGATCCTCAGTGCCGAAGACAAGCAAAACCCCTACCTGTTTCCGTCACAGGGTGAGAAGGCGCGGGGCAAACACTTCAGCACGCTGCTCAAGCGTGTGACCCGTCTTTTGGAGAGGCATGTCGGGGTGAGCATTCACCCCCATCTTTACCGTCACCTGATCGGATGGATCTGGCTGAAAGACAGCCCGGATAATCTGCCAAAAGTGCAGCGACTGTTGGGTCATAAAAGCCTGCAAACCACCCTCGACTACTACGCCGAGATCGATGAAACGCTTGTTCTGGATGAGTGGCAGGAGAAACTGAACATGAATTTCGACGCCACCTCGCCAAGGAGGGGGTCAACAAGGAGCAAAAAATGACTGACAACCAGCATCTTCAGCTCATCGCGGATATCCGTTCTGCAACCCTCGAAGATCCAGTCCCCGGGAGGGCCGAACTGTCGGCCCACCTGCAACAGCGCGTTGATGAAGTCGGCGCAAGAGCCCTGGCCGAATTCGCTCATGTTCAACGCTTGGCGAGTGAAAAATGGGGGCCAAGCCCGACCGCGCATTTCGGGCAGATCCTGCGCAGCCATCGTGTCACGCCGAAACCGACCCGTAAATCTGCATGGAAAAAGGTCGAGGAAGCCATCTGGCACCTACCCGCAACGTGGCGGCATCCCATGGCCGAACACATGGCTTTGTCGAGGAAGGGAAAGCGGGTCACAGGAGGTAAAATCTGGAGCGCCAGCTATTTCATATCGGTCATCAACGCGATGAGGAGATGGAAAGACTTCTGCACTCATTCCGGTCTCGACCTGACGCCTACCGGTACAACGCTCGAAGCTTTCGGAAAGCATCTACTCGAAAGAGATAGAGCGCATGGACAGGCCGCGACCATTCGTTCGGTTTCAGACTACATGTTGCGTATGCTGGGTGGCGTTTCACTTGTAGAGCCAAGCTTCTCATCCCCTGCCTGCGAGTTCGTTGCGAACGACTGGCGCGAGCGTGCAAAGTCCGAAGGCCCGAGCACCAAGACGGGCGCGCAACTCGTCGGCGCATCTGCAATCTATGGGCTTGGATTTCATCACATCGAGGAAGCCAGATCGCGCTCAATGCGTGGTCTGCACGCTGCCCTGCAATTTCGCAACGGATTGATCCTGGCAACTGGCACGGCGGTGCCACAACGCGCTCGAGCCTTATCATGCTTCGAGCTCGACAGCACACTCAGGCTGCTCGACAGCGAGACCATCCAAGTCTGCATCCCCGCTTCGATGCTGAAACTCCCGGAAGACCGAAAACAAGGTGAACCTTTCATTCGGACATTCCGAAACGCCCAATTAGCAGTGGCACTCCTGGAGTACCGCCAATCATTTCGCCCAATCTTCGACGACGGTTTGGCACTGTTTCCATCCGTCAAATCTCGGAACGCGGCAATCAGCGAAGAGCAAATTGGCAGGCTAACCGGCAACATGACCGAGAAGGCCTTTGGTGTCAGGATCCCTATTCAGCGCTTGCGAGACAATGTTGCGACCGAAGCCAGCGAAACATTGGCCGGGGGTGGGCGGGCTGCCACGTCTTTGCTCGACCACAAATCGGCGGCAACGACGGCCCGCCACTACGACCATTCCGAAGGTATTGGAGCTGCCAAGGAATTCGGTAACTTTCTCACATCCTGCCGAGGAACCGGCGTGGACCTGGACATTTAATGGCGGCCGGCGGTACCCGTTGGCCACCACAAGCCCCTGTAATTTCCGTATTTTCCGCGTCATGTTGAGAACGGGGCATCATCACCCGCACGGGGTGATTAGAGCCCATTTTCAACAAAATCCGCTGTTCGCCCGAACTTCCTTGACACGCTGACACACGAGACAGCGCAACTCAACACAATGAGAATTAAAGAAAGAAGGCCTGATTGGAAGATCACCAGTTCAGCGCATTCCTCGGGGTAAGAACGCGCTGAACTGGCACATCCAATCAACAGAACATCAGGAAGAGACCATGAAATGAAACAACACCAAGACACCCCGCCGAACATCTTGATCGTCACATTCACAACCAAGGAAGGAGTTCTTTATGACGTATCAAGCCTCCCCAGCCATAAAGGCATTACTAATATTTCTCTACGACCGATACGAAGCGGTGCAAAATGCTGCGTTTCTTCTCGGCGGGAGAGAAGCACTAAAACGAGTTCAGCATCTGGTTGAGCACCTGCGCACCACCAGGCAGCTAAACCGTCATACCAAGATCGATCTGATAGAAATTCACAAGGTGCTTTCTCTACAATATGTGGGTGATCCTCAAAAAGTCGAAACAAGCCTGTTTGCCGATTTAGAACCAGATGATCCCGTCGTTGAGGAGATCTGTGTACTAACCGATGAGCTGACCACTCATCTTGAGGCCATCGCCGCTGAAGCAGTTGATAACAGCCTCGCACTTGAACTTGCAGCTTAATGGGAGGATCAAGAGTGACTCAATCTCAAGAAATCCTCCCTGACCTCGAGTTTTTGGCCCTTCAAGCCATCCGAACTGGTCGTCAACTTGCGAAATCATGGCGGGCAAGCTTTCCGGAAATAGACGGAAAACTCCACGCCAAATTCGGAAATACCCTTATCCGGTTGAATGAAGGCGAAGTCTTCTCGAGCTATGATGAGCATATCTGGCCAAAAATGGAACAGGCCCTCGTCAAAGATCTAAACGAGTATCGGGACGGATACGGGTCATACGCGCTGGAATCCGATACCCGCTACGACGATCTTTGGGATCGCGAGCTGGAAGAGAAGCGCCGGTTGATGGAATGCTGGAAAGCATTCAAGTCGGCACGGCAGATGCTAATAGATCGGCGGCGCAGCGTGAAATACGCGGCTTTCTTCGCGGGATAAATTAGGGAAGAAGCCGGCATCCTTTCGGATGCTGGCTTTTTTCATTTTGTAGTATCCACAAATCGTTTTGCTCGAAGCTCCTTGGCAGGTATTCAACGAAAACAAGTCACCCCTACCCTACAAAATATTTTTCGTGGGGTAAGAAATTGGCCAATATATACCCCACAACATTTGTTTCACGGGATATGTCACGATCAAGCATCACCCTGCAACCGGGGCCGCGGCCTGAACAAATCTTCTGCGATCCCTGAATGACAGATCATTCTCCAACCCGCCTCGTCATCCCATGTTTACAGCTTTTCAGGTGACAGACTCTTTCGAAGCATATCATAGAAAATATCCATGTTATCAGTGGGTTCAGACACAGCAGTACCGGATTCCCAGTCAGGCCCTACAACCTCATGAATAATCGGCATCTCTCCTGATCAAGCGCGCTTGCCAGCCCAATTCCGACAGCGACATAAAAGACTCGAAACTGAACATTCATTTGCGAAGAGCCGCAAACGCACCATCGGCCTTTCCTCCGCGAGCGACGGTTATCCGTTGGAAATGGCCTTACACATGAGATCCGACAAGAACTTCTGGACCGACATTTAGATTTCTTTGGTTCCACGGTTGTTATTGATGGACAGGAGATTTGATCATTGAACAATTTGAAAGAACGGTGTGTTTGATCAACTGGGCGAATGCGAAACTCTGCATCCAATGAATTCGTTTTCTTTCGCGAGGGCCGTTATCGCGCTGGAAGTAGCCTGTCCCAATTGGTATTCGCCTATTAGTTTACGACCATGATCCAATGCACTTAGATTCAAACAAAGTTATTTATCTTCTATTCGACAAATGGCGAGGAAACTCATCATCGCTTACTTTCGACGGAACGAAGATTTCGAGCCTTGCGCCACGAACAGTGACGATTGAGCTATCTGATCTGCTCAAAACTCCAAATATCACCCAGAAACCATTTGGTTCGGAATTGCTCCTAACAGCCGAGGCGGACAATCCATTCCTCCGCATTCGTTGTGGAAACAAACGCAATACAGAGCGGTTTTCAAAGGCCGTGGAGCAGGCTTGGCGCGCCCACAATGTATCCCAGTTGAGCGCCCAATCTGAGACGATTTCTGACGTCTTGGCTGTGATCAACGGGCTATCTGAACCTAAAAGTTACCCATCCGCCTGTCTTCTCAACCCGGTTCTAAACTCAGCCCAGGAGCTCGAGCAAAAGCTCTTCTGCAGGTTGAGAACAGAAGCACTTGATCAAACTCTCATCGCCGACATCAATACAATTAGAGGCTTCCTGTCCTCCCCCCAAAAACTCCGCAATGAAGCGATCGCAAAGTTTGAGAAACAGCAACTGGATCGATGGGCAGATTTCTTCGACAGCTTTGAGAAGAACCCCCTTACACCCGAACAGCGTCTTTCAATAATCGCGGACGAAGACGCGACGTTGGTGCTTGCCGGAGCGGGCTCAGGAAAAACAAGTGTCATCACTGCCAAGGCTGGCTACTTGATTAAGGCTGAAATCCGCAAACCTCATGAAATATTGCTTCTTGCTTTTGCGCGAGATGCTGCGACCGAAATGTCCGAGCGCATCGTGGAGAGATGTGGTGAACCTGTAGAGGCGTGCACATTCCACGCCTTGGCCTATGACATCATTGGCCAGGTCGAAGGAGGAAAGCCCGCTCTCGCAGCGCACGCGACCGATGACATCGCATTTCTGGATTTGATAAAGAACATCCTGATCCAGCTTGTTGCCAAGGTCTCAGAAGCCTCCAAGGCGATCATCAAATGGTTCTCCTCCGCGCGACTGGAAGGAAAATCTGAATGGGATTTCAAACGTAAACACGACTTCTACACCTATCTCGAGAAAGAGGACCTCCGCACGCTTCAAGGGGAAAAGGTCAAGAGTTTCGAAGAGCTTATGATTGCCAACTGGCTCTATGAAAACGGTATCGAGTATGAATACGAACCTGACTACGAGTTCGACACGTCTGACCCGACCAAGCGGAACTACTGCCCAGATTTTCGCCTGACGAAAAGCGGCGTGTATCTCGAGCATTTCGGGGTTAGAAAAAAACGAGAGCGTGACGGGACTGAAGGCCTCGCAACAGCCCCATGGGTTGATCGGGATGAATATCTCGAGGGTATGGATTGGAAGCGCCGTGTCCATCAGGAAAACGACACTTCGCTGCTTGAGACCTACAGCTACGAACGCCAAGAGGGTCGGCTTCTCGAAGCACTCGAGAAGAAGATTGAACCGTACGCCACCTTGCGTCCACGCCCACGTGAAGAACTCTTTGATCGCGTTGTCGAGATGAATCAGATCGATGGTTTTGTGCGTCTCCTGGGCAGCTTTCTCCGCAACTTCAAAAGTGGCGGATATACCATTGGGGATTGCGAGCAAAAAGCCTCCAAGGCGAAACTCGGAGGCCGTGCCACGGCTTTTCTAACGATATTCAAACCAGTTCACGAAGCCTATGAGCAGAGCCTTGGTGGTCGCATTGATTTTGAGGACATGGTCTTGCGAGCTGCAAAATATGCTGAAAACGGCCGTTTCAAGAGCCCGTTCGGGCACATCCTGGTGGATGAGTTTCAGGATATATCTCGCAGTCGCGCTCGCCTTGTCAAAGCGTTACTTTCTCAACGTGACGACGCTCGACTGTTTGCTGTCGGGGATGATTGGCAGTCGATCTACCGTTTTGCCGGGTCCGATATTCACCTGATGAGGAATTTCGGCTCTGAGTTCGGTGGGGAATTCGACGGTGCGACTGGCATTCACTGTACAGTGGATCTGGGCCGCACCTTTAGATCCGTTGACAAAATTGCATTTGCGGCGCGTCGGTTTGTCCTTCGGAATCCGACACAGCTGACGAAAACGGTTGTTCCTGCAGGAACCTCAAAGGGGCCAGCCATTCAGATCGTTTCGACGTTCCGACACGACAGTGAGCAAAAGTTGTCTACGGTTCTCTCAACCTTGCAAGCTCGAGCCAAATCCGAAGGTGCCTCTATCTCTGTTCTCCTCTTGGGGCGGTATCGGCACTCGGCACTGGGCAACCTCCGGAAGCAAAAGGAAGAGCACCCCAACCTCGACATCACCTTCAAAACGATACATTCATCCAAAGGCCTGGAAGCAGATCACGTCATCCTCCTGGAGGTTTTCAGCGGGAGAACCGGATTTCCCTCTGAAATTGTTGATGACCCTCTCCTCACCATGGTTTCGCCTGAGGCAGAGCCCTTCGAGCACGCAGAAGAACGGCGTGTCATGTATGTCGCAATGACCCGAGCGCGAGAAACCCTCACCATCATGGCTTCAGCTGCCCGGCAATCTGTGTTTGTCGGAGAGCTGCTGGACGACGTGGAATATGGGGTTGAAGCAAAGCAGACGACGGTCGCCAAGTCACATGCTTGTGGGGACTGCGGAGGCCATCTTTTCGCCGTTCCCAAAAAGGACGGCGGAATGTTCTATCGATGCGAACACACAGAACTGTGCGGAAACATACTCCCTGCCTGCACAGCCTGCGGTATCGGCTTCCCGGTAAGAGACAACCGAAGTAAACGTGCCAAATGCGTTTGCGGACAAGCGTACCGGCCTTGCCCCAAATGCAGCGAAGGTTGGTTAGTTGAAAGAAAAGGTCGTTACGGAAAGTTTCTGGGATGCGTGAAGTACCCAAGATGTAACGGCAAGGGAAAGCTCTAACTACGCGTTCCTATTCGACAGAAACTTTGGTTGTCCTTTTTCAGCATAACTCCGAATTAAAGCCTTGAATATTGGCAACTTTCCCGCAATGGTTGCTTGCAAAAACAGTGTGTCGAAACCAACAACATCGAACGACGAAACTACTGCTATCGATGAAAATTAGGAACAGGCGCACCTAATTTCAAAACGGCTTTTTCGAATGACCATTGTGTTTCGCACCTGGTGATTTTGCAGAAGATGAAAGGAGCACGAAGAACGGTGACCGCATCTGCTGAGCAACGAAATGAAACTGAGTTCCCCAAGGGCACACCACCCGATACAGCTCGTGCATTCAGGGAAATTGGTCTTGAGCGCAAACCCGGGCAACCTCTGAATTCCTACAGCATCACATCCGAACAAGTAGAACTTTTGCGCCACCATCTCGTCCACGCGGCACAGTATCGGCGTCTAACAAGCAATGCTGCTCCCTTTGTTCTTTGGGCCGCTGAGACTTTCAGAAGAGAATACGACGGAGGACAATATGCGTGGGAGTTTTTGCAAAAGCCTCTGAATTTGAAGACAGATTATCAATCTCTTCACGACCTCACACGTCGTGGTCTCCATTGGTTTGGTCGACAACTGACCGTAGACGATGGAGTAAACTACTATCTCAAGACCCTCGCCGCGGAAGGCGGTCTACCGGAAGCCCTTTTGGCGGATCCATCCGGCCTATATCGCAGGTCGGTTCGCGGCCTGATGGCGGATATTGAAAAGGTAGGAATTGCGGCTCCTCGAGACCTACTTGTGCAGCTCGCAGCTCAACGCATCTCATTTCTTCCACTCGGCTTCCGAACCTCCGAGTTTCGTGATCTGTTTCTTGAATTCTGCCTGACTCTTCTTGAGCGTCGGGCAGAAATACCGCCCTCAGTACCCTCCGAAGCTCGGCAGGCATGGCTCGATGCCAATAGCCCGGGATGGAAAGATGAACTTCCACTTCGCCTGGACAGTTTGGCAGCGCGAAGCCTTTTACTTGATGCTGTCACTTCCGATGCAGGAGCCAATCAACAGGAATTGGCCACACGCCTTCTCGTTAAAGTGAAAGACGCCTGGGTTCCAAAACTTTCAATCAGCAAAACGGCTGAAATTCCCGAATGGCAAATGGGGGATGTAGAGAGCCAAATCAACTCTATGAGGCTGTTCCCAGATGCAGCCTTAAGCCTTGCTGCCCCCAGTTTGGTTCTTTCTGCAGATAAAGAGACAGCATCCAAAACTTGGGACGTCCGAAGAGAAACAGCCGGTCGGCGAAGCGTTTTTTCGATGCCGCTGGACAGACCCATTTCGTTCCGTCTTTTGGCGGAGGGACGTCAGATTGGCACCTACACACCGCCCGGCGGGCAGGCAATCGACCCAAACGACATCCCAACAATTTGGAAGCTTTTTGAGAAAGGACAGGATGGAGCGGCACCCATTCTCAAAAAAGTGGGTGCGAGTGCACTTCGAACAAGGGAACCTGAACTTTGGGTTCTTGCTGGAAAGGAAGCTGCGCGTTTTGACGGTCTGGATGTGGAGCAAGAAGGCGATGTCCAAGGAGCGACACTCTGGCGCGTCTCTGGCCGTGGTCGAGTCTTTGGCGATGGTTGGAGCCTTTCACTGACAACCGACGCCGATCAGGAAAACACTGATCGGATCATCGCTCATGGCATCACCGTACCCGGAATGCGAGATGTAAGAGGTATGGAGGTCCACCAAGGGCTCCCGAATTTTTATTCTCAAAGTGAAGAGGGCATCGGTAGGCACCTTCCACCGAAAAACCTCTGTTGGCGTCCCGTTGGACAACGCAATTGGAAAGTCGGATTGCCCGACGCAAAAACATCCATGGGGTTGTTTCAATTTGGTTGGCGGGATGATCAAAGCGCCACCAGGGCCTTTACTTCTTTGCGGCTTCTACCGGAATCCGCTCGCTTTACATTGCGCGAAATGGGCGAAGGTCAACTCAGCTTTTCCGCTGAAGGAATTCCTCCCGGAACATCCATCACACTACTCGGCCAAACCACCGGGATGGTTTCCACCGAAGGAAGTTTGAGCCTCCCCCTCGCGCATACAGCCGAACACCTTGGCAGAATATCTCTTCACATTCGCCCCCACGATGGAACGGGTCGGCCATTCGATGTCAGCCTTCCCCGTCCGAGCACCCGAGGGTTCTTTTTAGACCAGGATGATCGGGTTCTTATGGAAGACCTTTCACTCGATCTGGGGATGCTGGCGGGATGGCGAGTTTCAGTTCCTCCCGATCGAATAGCCGAGCTCAGAATTAGACTTCTGGGCGACAGCCACACCAATCAGCCAGTCACCTTAAAAATCCAAAACGAGACTGCCCTCAGTTCATTCATTCCGCGCTTCAGGAGATTGATGACGATTGGAGGCCCCGACAGTGAATTGCGTCTTCGCGTTCTTGTCGGCGCCAATCAAAGTCGCAGAATTACACTCCGGCGACATCTACGCGACGGCAATTGGCACGGATCATCCCTTACCGTGCCTGGGGCAGAAGCTGAAATTGATCCTGACGGAATGAACCTCCATTGTGTGAACCTTCTGGCGCCCGAAACAAGCTGCGACATGGACGGCATCCAGCCTGAAGATGATATCGAATGTCGTTTGCCTAACCATCCTGGGCCTTGGCTCGTCTTCGCTCGGGATTCTTCTGGCCTCATCCGTCCGCCAAGGCCAATTCGCAGGAACGTTCAAGAAGAGCCACTGCACCCCCCACAGTTCTCAGAGAGCTTTGTTTTGGCTGGCAAATCGAGCCGCCGCTCAGAACGAATTAGGGCTTTCGCAACAGTCCTGCAGGATTTGTATAATCCACTAAGCATTGGAGACCTATCGCTGTTCGAACAGCAGATCGATGATCTGGGAGGAAGTGAAGCTCTTTCAAGCCTCGACTCGGTGGTCGCGCTCTCCAATGCTCCGGAACTCGCGGCACTCCTTGTTCTGAGAGGAAATGCCGAAAGCCTTCCAGGTCGCATGGAACTCGAGAATGCAAGCCCATTTTCATGGACTACACTTCCGATATCGGCTTGGAAAACAGCCATCGAGCGGCAGGTTGCCCTTCTGGTCTCCCGTATGATCTCGGCAAACATCGGTGCCGATGATGCTCGAAAATTCGCAAATGATGCTGTCTTGAGCAGACTACGCGGCCTTCGTGATCGCCGCCCCGAGATTTTTGGGCAGATTTTCCTGGCTGCAAGCGAAACCGGACTGCTTCGTACTTGGAAAGAGTTAGGGGCTGTTCCAACGAGCTTCTCAGATCCAAAGAAGGCGTTGATTGAAGCAGCTCGAAGAGCCATCTCGAAAAATGAAGGTGCGAGGCAAGCTTTCGATCTTCGATCCCCTTTTGCGCCTGTGGAATTCAATCAGTTTTACGAACCGATCAGAGGTCTATTGGATGCACCGATTGTCGCTGCTGAGTTCGCCTTGTCTCGTCGCAACCATCCCGTAGACCCAGCCACGGCAATTGCGCTCCTTCACTATAGGTTCCACGATCCAGACTATTTCGAAACTGCGATGCCTGCAGCCATCGCCCTCATCCAGCAACAGAATTGAACACCCATGAAGACTTCCGGCTTTGGTAAAACCCTTTCTGAAATCGCAGAACGCGCAGCATCTGCCATCGTTGCCAGAGGGCATATTCATTCGGATTCTGCCCGCAAACTACTGTTACGGCGCCTTGCTTCTGAGCCCGGGCATCCGGACAGTCTAATCGCTCCTCCAGTCTATGAGGCAGCCCGAGTATGGCAATCTGCAGAACCCAGTATGGCTGATCTTGCTGGAGATCTATTGCGGACCGATTTGGTAGAAGCTCTGGACAGTGCAGGCGAGCAAGCAATCCCTCGCAATCGTCATCCATATTGGCATCAGTTTGAAGCTTGGAAACAAGCCGCTGCAGGCAAAAGCTACATGGTCACCAGCGGCACCGGTTCCGGAAAGACCGAGTGCTTCATGGTTCCGATGCTCAATGACCTTTTGGATGCCGCTGAAACAGGATCTCGTCACGGAGTACGCGGAATTATCCTCTACCCGCTCAATGCACTGATTGACTCGCAACGCGAACGCCTCGCTTCTTGGATTGCACCATTTGACGGTCGACTCTCTTATGCACTCTACAATGGCGACACCCCTGAAACACGTAAACCGCATGTTCGCCCCGCGCCGGCCGAAATCGCAGACCGAAAAACCCTTCGCGGCAATCCCGCCAATCTGCTTGTGACCAACGTCACGATGCTGGAGTACATGCTGACCAGGGCACAGGATCGAGGCATCCTGGAGCAATCACAAGGGCAATTGCGTTGGATCGTCCTTGACGAAGCACACACGTATGTAGGCGCCCAGGCTGCGGAAATGGCCCTGCTTTTACGCCGTGTGCGCCAGGCCTTCGGGGTCAAGCCCGAAGATGTGCGACTGGTGGCGACATCGGCGACGATCGGGGAAGGTGCAGAAACCGAAGATGCCCTGCGGAAATTTGTCTCCCGGCTTGGTGGCGTATCCGAAGATCAGGTCGAAATAATAATGGGGCGCGAAGAAAAAATGTCGCTTCCTGGCATTGGCAAAGATGGCCCGATACAAGCGGAAACTCTTCGTGACCTGGATGCGTCTGAACTCTGGCAACAGCTCGCCTCCCACCCAAGAGCGCGAAAGGCACGCGCAGAGATTCGGGATGGTGGTGCAAGGCTTTCCCAGCTTGCCCAGATTCTTTCACCGGAATTGCCGCCCAATGATGCAACGGCTGCCTCACGCATCATTTTGGATGCCATGGCACAAGCTGCACCTTCAGGTGACTCAGCAGCTCTTTCTCCTTGGCGTCTCAATGTCTTTCAACGATCTCAAGCAGGGCTCTGGGCCTGTGTGGATCCGCAATGTCCCTGTCGCTCTCCGGAGTTGAAAGAAGAAAAATCGGATTGGCCATTCGGGGAAATCCACCTTCACCAAACAGATCGTTGCCCGGAACCCTGTGGAGCACCGGTATTCGAGATTGGCGCCTGCAATGAATGCGGCACGCCATGGTTGATGGCACATCGTGAAATGGGCGAGCATCGCCGACTTGTTCAAGGGGGTCACGGTGACGAGGAAGATGACTTCTTCCTGGATGCAGAACCCGATGACGAGGCAAGTTCCACTGTTCTCGAAGAG
The DNA here is from genome assembly GCF_049800855.1 of Aliiroseovarius sp. S253. Classification (NCBI taxonomy): domain Bacteria; kingdom Pseudomonadati; phylum Pseudomonadota; class Alphaproteobacteria; order Rhodobacterales; family Paracoccaceae; genus Aliiroseovarius; species Aliiroseovarius sp. S253. Next base: position 1,432,298 of record NZ_JBNAFW010000001.1, read on the forward strand.
GTCACACTCATCAGGCCAACCGACGGTTCTCATCCCGTAGAAATGTTACGACACGAGGATTCAGTCCTTAGGGATATCCTTACAGATGAGTCCGGGCACAGCAAGATTTTCACCACGGCACCGTCGGATAGAGGTTGTTGCCCAGAGGCGCATCACGCCCGAAATCGGGTTGGTGTCCAACGCTTCGGGGCACCCTTTCTGTTAGGCAACGCCATCCCGCAGCTTCTGGAAGCAACCCCTCGGCCAGAAGGGGGTAAGTCGCCCCTGCCGCTCGGCGGGCGGCGCCTTCTCTCGTTCACCGACAGCCGCCAGGGCACCGCGCGATTTGCAGCCAAGCTCCAACAAGAAGCAGAGCGAAACCTGATCCGGGCCGCGGTCTGGCACGCGGTACAGGAGAATTCGGCCGGAGATCCCGCCAAAGCAGAGGAACTTTCCAGGCAAATTTCCCAGCTGCAAGGCATGGCTGGAATGGAAAGCGTTGTCGAAGACCTGAAACCCAAGTTAGCCGAAGCTCAGGGAGGGTTCTCCTCGGTCTCGTGGCGCGACATGGTCAACGCGATTGCAAGCAATCCCGAACTCGTCAACTTTGCTGGTATCGTCTGGAGAAGCAGACCATACGGTGGCAAAACCCTTTCCGAAGAACCAGCCAGGCTCGCTGAATTCCTGCTTCTGCGCGAGGTATTCCGTCGACCAAAACTGCAAAACAACGTCGAAACCATGGGGCTTGCGCGCCTTTGCTGGCCCGAACTGGAACGACGCATGGAAACTGGATCCTTACCCGCTCCTCTTGCGGAAGCGGGTCATAGCCAGGCGGACTGGGTAAATTTGGGTCTGGCGGCCGTAGATTTTGCGTTCAGAAGCCGCCTTTCGGTGAAGCTCGAAAAAGAGCCTGTCGATTTCGCTCACTGGATCAGCCCAAGGCAGGCCAGCGCGCAGGTCGCGGAGCCGGGAACGGAATTTGACGCCACATCCGCCAGCCGCCGGACACATTCGTGGTACAGTGCCCTTTCCGATGCACGATTGGTCATGATGATTTATCGACTGATCGGTGGCTCAAAAGAATCCGCGACGGATCGGGAAAGATGTCAGGAGGTGTTGGATCAGCTTTGGGGTCATTTGAGGCAATCGGGAATTCTCTTCCGCGCGGATCCAGGTTGTTGGCAATTGGACTTCAGCAAGTCTGGTTTGAAAGGCATGGAAACCTTGTGGCGCTGCCCTGTAACACAGCGCCTGCTGCCCTACAGCGTCGCGGGACTGACGCCCAACGCACCGCTGCACGAAAAGCCTGTCACACCCGTCTCCTTCCCTCGCCTGCCAATTGCCAGTGTCACCGGCCTCACGGCCTCCGAACGAGACGAGATGGATGGCTGGTTAAAATCCGATCCGGATGTCTTTGCATTAAAAACACAAGGTCACTGGACAAACTGGCACAATAACGCCGCCAGCTTTGCCCCCTTCCTGCGCGCCCAGGAGCACTCCGCCCAGATCGATCGGGAAAGCCTGAAAAGTTACGAGGACGAATTCAGGGCTGGCAGGATCAACATCCTGAATTGCTCCACCACGATGGAGATGGGAGTCGACATTCCCAATGTGGGCACCGTCGTGAACACCAACGTCCCTCCCGCCCCTTCAAACTACCGCCAGCGCATCGGGCGCGCCGGTCGGCGGGGCGAGCCCTGGGCCCTTTCTTATACCTTCTGCAAGGACAAGCCACTTGACTGGCAGGTCTTCCGCCAGCCGGAAGCACTTCTTCGTGCCGACATCCCCGCCCCAGGTATTCGACTCGACAGCCCGGTTCTTGTGTCGCGGCACGTGAACGCCCTTCTTCTCGGCATGTTTTTGCGCCGCGAAGGCGGGGTCAAGGTTTCTACCAAGATCGGCACGTTTTTCGGCGCGGCCGAGTTTAAGTCTTCCGATCAACTCAATGAAATCTGGGTGGAAAACTCCCTGGCAGACCAGTTCCAGGCGGAATTGGATGGCGGCTGGGCTGACGAACAGGAGATCACGGAAGCAATGGGCCATGTGGTTCGAGGAACCGTCCTCGAAGGAAAAGCAGGGCTTGCCGCTGGAACAGCCTCAGCCTTCGCCGATCTTCGCCGTCGGTGGAGAGCAGAATACGAACAACTTGTCGACGGCTGGCGTGCTTCACCAGAGAGGGATCCAACGAGAGCCTTTTTCGCCAATCGTGCAGGACGCATGCGCCGCGATTTCATGATGACAGAGCTTGCTCGCCGCGGATTCACTCCCGCCTACGGCTATCCTGTTGATGTAGTGTCATTCGCCCATATCCAAGACAAGACCGGAGGCGCTGGTCCCTCCCGGCAACTTGACATTGCCATCCGTGACTACGCCCCCGGGTCGGAGGTTGTGATTGATGGTCTGGTGCACAAATCCGACGGCATATTGCCAGCTTGGAGCAATCGTGCCGATGCAGACAACATCGAAGATCTTCGCACTCATTGGCACTGTGACAACTGTGCAGCCTTCGGATTATCCCGCAATCCTGTCGAGACCTGCCCTGAATGTGAAACGCCCACCAAACAGGGCGAAGTGCTTCGCCCGTCTGGTTTCCTGGGCCGTTCCAAACCCCATGCAGGGTACGAGCAGGTCAGTTTTGTTTCGCCAGACCGTCCCCGTGTCTCTTCCGGCGCCTCCCCGTGGATCACCCTTCCAGATCCAACGGTCGGGCGTGTGCGAAACTCCAGACAGGGCCAGGTTTTATTCACAGCGTCTGGAGGCGATGGGAATGGCTACGCTATTTGTCTGGCTTGTGGCCAATCTGAACCTGAAATTGGCCCTGCGGAAGAAAATCCTCTCTCAAAGCGTATGAAGACCCATTTTCCGTTACAGCCTCTGAGAGACAATCCTCGGCATGACGGGAGGTGCCCTGCGTGTGATGACAGCTCCCGAAAAATCCGCCGCAATGTTGTGTTGGGAAACGAAATCACCACTGACACATTTGAATGGCAGTTGAGGGATTTGGGCTCCACCCGCACTGATCGTGCGCAAGCAATGGCGATTGCCGCTGCCTTGAGAGAGGCTCTTTCGAAAGAGCTGGGGATCGAAGCAGAGGACATGGGTGTAAGCGCAGCACCAAGTCTCCTGGAGGACGGCAACCGATGCATGTCCGTTTTCCTTTTTGACCGGGCTTCGGGCGGGGCCGGTTTTTCGCCCCTCGCGCTCGATCGGCTGGCAGGCCTTGTGGCGCGCGCCGTAGAGATTCTCGATTGCCCTGCTCATTGCGAGGCAGGGTGCCCGGAATGCGTTCTCAGGGGAGACATTCAGTATGACCAGAACATACTCGACCGACGTGGCGCTTTGGACACTCTAACCTCAATCCGCCAGCGCCTCCGGTTGCCGGATGAGTTACAATTGTTCGGCAAGAAAAGCAGGGCCCTGCAACAAGACCTGCCAACCTGGCTTCTTCCCAGGCTTCGAGGTGGACAGGTCGCCGATCTGACAATTTTCCTTCATGGAAAGCCAGACCACTGGGATTTGCGCGACCTTTCCACACTCTTGCCGCGACGAGACGAAGCAAAGGTTTCGAAAGTGGTTCTACCGAAATCCCTTCTCACTCTCATGGAAGCAGCATCAAAAGTAGATCTTGTTCGCTTCCTCGCGGAATGCGGAGCTCGACTTCACATGGTGGATACACTTCCGATGAAAGGAAATGCGCCGATTATTTGCCAGTGCACCTACGAAGGTGTCACTCAGGGATTTGCCGCTCTCGACGAGAATGCGGCAGTTGCGGATGGTCGATGGGGATCACCGGAGGGCGGTGTCATCATTTTTGGCCCGGATGAAGCAGTCGAAATTGGCCAACCTCTGTCTCCCGAAAAGCTGGCTCTCTTCAAAGAGGGCAACTCCGTTCATGCCGATGTCGCCCAAAAGCTTGATGGTCCTGTCGGCAAGTTCGGCGGCGCATTCTGGAGGATGGTCAAAGAAATGCGCCCCCAGCTTTTCCAGGATGTTCCGCTTGCCAGGGTCACATACTCTGATCGCTATTTGCGCAGCCCCCTTACCGTAAGACTACTGCAGGAAATCCTCCGAACAATGCCCGACCGCTCCAACACCACAAGGGTTTCGGTTATTTCATCTGGCCTTGACCGTAGTGCTCCTTGGCAGAATCACAATATCGAAGACAATTGGGCAAGCGACTCGGTACGCCTCAAGGCAATGCAAACACTCTTGGTGGGGGCCAATGTCCAACTACTGAACAAGCGTGATTGTCCGCACCCAAGGTGCCTCAAGCTCGAATGGGAAGATGGAAGAAAGGCTCTTGTAAATCTCGATCAAGGAGTGGGCACCTGGATCCCATGCGGTTCGGGCTCAACACGGTTCGACGTCGATGGCGATCCGGTTCAGCAAGCGTCAAAGCTGAATTCCATGAAGTTTGATGTCCGCAACAGGCAACCTGCTGGGATCGGATCTCCTGTTTGGGTGACATGGTAATTAACTTTTTTTGAAAGAATACAATGGGATGAATATCGACGAACTCATCTGCCGTGTTTCGGCCTACCCCGACGAGCCCGAATGGACAAAGAAACTCGAACAGGAAATCCAGATTGGAACAGGGTTTCACGGAAAATGGTATCGTTCCCAACGTGAGCACATGTTGGGATGGCTGGTGTTTCAACAATGTGAGGCACGCCGGAAGGGAATAGAGCGGGAAAACAACCTGGCGAAGCCGATGTGGAACCGGCTCAAGTGTAGTCCTCTGATGTTCTGGTTGGCTGAGGTTTCAGGCGTTGAGGCTCAGGTCCTTTCCCAAGCCCAAAGCGCTGCTATCCAGGCAACGGCAATCAATCCGAAAGACGGCAACCCACATGGGAAGATGATACGAGAGTTCCTGCCATGGGATGTGGTAGAACCAGCGATTTCGACTGGCTCGAAACCGCTGCCAACAGAACAAGCGCTTGTGGTTGCCAATAGAGCTTTCGATCGCCTCACACAAATGCGCCCCGAGTTCAAGAAAGCGAGGGCATTCAAAGCCTAACAGACTGGTGCCTTAGACAATATTAGCTTCCTGCACATCGGTTCGAAACAATCTCTTCCCCGTTCCAAGGAAGGATGGCGGTGTCTTCTATAGATGCGAACACACCGAACTGTGTGGTAATTTACTGCCGACCAGTACCAGCTGCGGTATGGGATTTCCAGTTAGAGACAGAACCAAGGGGCTTTGTGCGTGTGATTGTGGAGAAGAGTACAGCCCTTGCCCCAAATGTCGTGATGGTTGGTAGAGCGAAAAGGTCTCTACGAGAAGTTTTTCGGGTACGCAAAGTTTCCGCGATGTGACGTAAAAGGTAAACTTTGAAAGCGAATTCTGTTCGTCTTGGGTGTTGGCTTACGAGGTTGACCGAGACCTTCGCCGCGATGTTACCAAAATCCCGGGTTGCGCCGCCAGAACACTTCAGCACCTCCTACGAATAAGGCGGGGAGTGGTCGTTCCGCGCCTCAAACGAGATCAGCTATTGCTTGCTCTTGCAGAGCAGTTTCTACACGATGCACTACGATGTCATAATCCTCTTCCGGTTCGGACCGTTTTAAGTGCGGCACCAACTCTTCAAAGTGCTGGTGAATTTGTCTGCGTGTGAACGCCCTTTGGTTCAAACACTGCTGCAGCGCCAGGATCTCCAAATTGTTGAAGCCTGCCCGAATGCACCGCGACAGATTTGCAATCACCGACGGTATTTCCTTTGGTTCGTCAGAATTTGCCTGCTGATACTCGAGCAGTTTTGCCGGAAGGCTGAACGCATAAGACAGATCCGGGATGCATCGAAGCGCAAAACGTCTGGCCGCCAAACACTTTCCAAGATCCTGGTCTTTACCCTGAAACTTGGCTTCCAGTGCTTTCAGAGGGTGTCCTGCAATCCAAAGATTTGTCAGCTCCTGAAGTATCGGCACAGCAATGCCCCGGCGTATTTCTAAGTCCTCAATTTCTTCAAACTTCTTCCCCAACAATCTGTTGAGATTTTCTGCGCGGAAGCAGGCGGCAAATGCAGCCGTATCTTGCGACAACCAGCCAAACAACAAATCACTCCACATTTGAACATCTGAACTGGCAACATCTGTCCGTTCTGCCAGAAAGGTCTCCAACGATTTCACCACAGAAGTCGGGAAGCCAAACAAGGCCGCAACATTTTGTACCGCATCCAATTCCGCATCGGATGTCAAACCCGCTTCAGCCGCAAAGTTTGTAACCGCCTCAACTCGTTCTGCGACCCAGTCATCATCCCCATCACGTCGGGCCCGAAATCCGGATAACGAGCCGACAACGACTCGATCCAAATCGGCCACACCTTCCGAGCCTCCTGAACTGACCAATCGGGAGATACAGTATTTTGCAAGCTCATTCTCTTGATCCGCGCCCTCATGAATGCGGTCCATTACGTCCATTAGCGGATCATCGATGTCCAAACATTGATCGGACTGGCCAAAAATTGACAGTAGAGTTGTCCAATGATTGCCGATTGCCTTCTCACCAATATCGATGCCCACGACACGCCCGGGCACCACCAAAACCATCCCGTTCGCAATCATGCCCGCCCGTCCAGCTCGCCCCGCCGCATTCAGCAACTCTTGCGCTTCAAGCACCTCGCGCTTTTTCAAAGTTTCATCAAAGCGACTGTCTTCGGCAATGATCACCATCTCACTGGGGAGATTCATGCCCTGAGCAAGCGTCGAGGTTGCGCACAGAACCGATAAACTGTTAGGACGCTTGTAGAGAGACTCCACAAGCCTGCGTTCCTCCGGCAGCAGCAGACCATGATGGATCGACGCTCGGGACTCCACATTGCCATCCTTGCACGCAAGAAAGAGACAATCGCTATCGCCAAATTCTTGAACCGCTGCCCGGTGCAGGCTTGCCTCATTGGGATTAAGTTCAATTTTCGCCTTGGCCAGCCGATCATTAACCTTGTTGGCCGCGCTATTGGCGTTTTTTATCGTTTGAAAGAAGATCAGGGTTTTCACCCCCATCTGCGCACTTTTCGATCCGATCGCCGCAGAGATTTCTCCAGAGTTTGGGGTAAGTTTCCAAGTCTTATTGACACCCAATAAAACATCTTCCTCTAAAAGTGGCTGCAAACTGTAATCATCAGCGTTTCGGGTTGCCCAGGTTTGGTGCAAGCTAAAAAAGCCAAGAGACTTTGCGCCAACTGCCCTCTTGGCATGAGACGGCACACCCTTTGTCTTAGCCCCTTGCCTTAGCCATCGTAGTCGCGCTTTTAAGTTGGACAAATCCCCTTCATCGTACACCAAACAGCCACGAATTTGGCGTGTCGGCTTCCAGGCGAGTGACAATGACAAGCAAGGTCTGCCAGTTAGCTCTGCCACCCACTCCGCCAACTCGTCTGTGTTCTTCATCATCGCGGACAACAACAGCACATCGATCTGATCCGCAAGTCGGATCAGATTGAGCAGGCAAAGCATCGCATCTATAGGGCGACGATCTTCTGGACGATCAGAAGGGTGCAGCAAATGACATTCGTCAAAGACAACCAGACCAACATTGGCAAACTCATCCCGATCAAAGCTCATTTGAGCCAAACAAGCCTCAGGCGTCAGAACAAGAATTTCTGCGACATCCTCGCCGCCAAAGCCTGCCAGAAAGGGATCGGATTGCTCCCTTCCAATTTTCGCCGCTGGGAATGCCTTTGACAAAGACGTGGCTGTTTGATCAACCAGAGCCAGTGTCGGAGCGAGGAAAACAACTTTGTTACCTGCCAATAGCGCGGCGTTGATTTTCAGCTCCGATAACGTGGATTTCCCCGCACCTGTTGGAAATCCGACAACCGACGATGTACCAGTTTGCAAATACCCTTCTTCAATCGCCTGTCTGTGATTTCGCCACAAGAAGGGACGCTCGGCGGCCACTTTGCGCAAGCTTTCTTGCCATTGGACCCCATCCAAACCATCAGGCGGATCGATCCCAACAACAGAGCTGTCCAGCAAGTCCCTCGATAATGCGGCCATCAAAGTTGCCAGATGGAATGGCCCAGCAAATGTGACCACCTCGTCGAGTTCCTCATCCTCGAAAACATCGACCTTTTCGGAAATGCACAAATTCCGTAGTGACAAAAACAATTCATGCGCATCTTCTGCGGCTTCGCCCGGTCGCCCACTAAGCTGACGTGCCAAGATTTGAATGCCAAACAAGATCTGGCGATAGAGTGCAGCTACAGCGACATCAGAAATATCTTGCCCCTCGAGATAGTCGAGACCCGGACAATCAGCATCAATGATCGACTGCAGTTTACCACAGGCAAGCGACCGGATCGCCGCAATCAACGCGCGCCGAATACGATCTTCATCATCCAGCCGCAAATGGTCTGCAGCCTCACAGGCATCCGCCGTCGCTTCTGCAATCAAAAACAACAGAACCGTCGATATGTCAGACGATATGCCGCTGCTTGCCAGCACGGAGCTTTCCTCCTGGCGTTCCTGAAGCTGCTCCGCCTTGAAGACCAATTGATGCGCCGTGCCAGCAACAAAGGCCGCAGCCGCGCGATCCTCTCGGTCCAAATCCACACTGACGAACGCTTCGTTTGTGCGCGCCAAACGCCGCATGTCTTCGATGACCGCATTCAGTGTTTCATCTTCCTCTGCATCCTCAAGCGAATTCAATCGAATGCGTGCAGATGAGATTTTCGCAAAGGATTCAGACAGTGTCTTTGACAGATTATCGCGATCCAAATCCGGTAGTTCCGGTACTTCACTGATCAACTGCGTTGTTTGCGGATCAAACATGTGCAGCCTCCAGTTCATCCAAAACCGCTAAGGCCTTCTCAACAATACACTCCATCCAAGTTCTAAGGTCTTTCACGTGCAATGTTTCTGCACGTCTGCGCTCAACATCCCCCCGCACATTATCCTCGTAGCCTTTGAACAGCCTGTTCAACCCGTCTTCAGAATTGTGTTCATCCCCGATCGTAACTGCGACACGGTACGATCGTGTGTCATCCCATAGAACACCAGCAATCGCTTTGTCGGGGTCAATGTCTCGCTTGGTCTCAAGAAGCGACGTTACACGCGACACCAACTCATGATCCCGAGTACCAGCTTCGAAGGACAAAAACTCCGGCCAGACCTGACTTTGCACCTTATTGCGCGAACTGGTCGTCGCCTTGTCTTCACACAGCACAGCCTTACAAACTTTTCCGGTCTCTTCGTCGATATGCAAATGCAGGCCGTCAAAGCCTTTATCTGCATGTTGCATGTGGGGCGGCGTGATGAGTTCACCTTCACTGTTGAGATGGGCCGCGATCCACGAAATGACCTGAAACACCCAGCCATCACGATGCCAAGGATCTTTTTGTTTTGAAACCAGAAGAGAACGGGCACCATCAAAGGCACTTGAAAACGGGGTTATATCACCTGCTTGTGTCGCTGAAAGAACCTTCGCGACATGCCGATATTGACCGAGCGCTACTTTGGCCAAGTGCCTTGCCAGTGCGTCAGTGTCCTCGATTCTCCAATCACAACCGGACCACTGGTCTTCGTTCCCTATTTTTTTGAAAGATATTGGCAAAATTATTTCCTGCTCATTACTGGAGCATCACGTAAATAGTTGAAGAGATTTCGTATGTGCCCAGTTAGGCGTTTCGTACGGATGACCCCATAATGCAACCTTCGGCTGTAGGTGCAAGCCCTGACATTCGGCACCTTCGAAATTGCTGTGCCGCAACGCGGACGCACACAGCCGAGGTCGGCATTGGGTCGCCCCATACCTCCGGAAGGCCTGATGCATCCGCTCGTGCGCTGTTTCGCTGGGATCGGCACATTTCAGGGCCTTGGAACTCTGAAAAGATGCGCGACGTGTTCTGAAGTGAGTCCGTGAGCGTTCTGGCTTGAGGGGAACCTAAAGCCACGCACACTTAGGTTCTCGCGCGAACCATCGAAACTCTATAGGCGTACGAACTCACCGCTTCGATCTTCACCTGGTCTCCTGCACGGGCTAAACTCCGTTCAAAGAACTCTCTTACCCAACCCCTTCGGCGAAACAGCTTCTTCTTACCGTCGATATCCGTGATCGCTGCCGATTGCCCGCCCCAATCGACCGTGAGCGTCCTGGCGGCTGCCGAGGCATAGTTGCCTCCCCCGACACAGTCTTCAGGAAAAGCGTGCAGGACCTCTCGAAGGTAGAAATGATGGTTGTTGATGTTCCCCTGGGTGAGCGTCACGAGCCCAAGGACACGGCCGCCTTCATAGGGTCCGCCTCGTCTGCTTGTTTCTGAAGCGGATTGCGCGGATGCAAGCCTTACAGAGGCGATTTCAGGAAATTCTTCGATCAGCTCGGATGCTTCCTCGAGGCGCGAGGGCTTGCGAAGTGCACAAGAACCTTCAGCGAGCAACACGACCTCGGCAGCCGCGCGCGCGTCCTCACCCGCATCGTGGTGATCGAACGAGAGGCCCAGGTAGGTCTTGAGTGACGCCAGCCCATGGCCACCGTTTCCCTTCAGTTCCGGCCAGGCTCGGCGAGCAACGGTCACGCTGTTTTGCCAGTCCCAATTCGGTTCTGACCGATCGGCGTTTGCGCAGGCGGCCCGGATGGCACTGCGATCGAAACCGGAATGCTGGTAGACGGTAAGGCCTTCGAGAGCTTGCTCGAGCACAGGCAAGACCTGTTCGAATGTCGGCGCTCCCGCGACCATCGCGTTGGTGATGCCGTGGATATTGGTGAAAACCCAGCGGGGTGTTTGCGGATCGACATATGTTACCCAGGTCTCGACCTCGTTGTCCGGGCGCACGCAAGCCACGCCAACCTGGCATATGCTGCCGCGATCATGGTTCGCCGTTTCCACGTCAAGAGCGACGAAACGGAACGGTCCCTCGGGGAAAGGCGGTACATTCCCCGTCCCTCCCACGCTGACAGAAGCAGATACCGGTTCATCGCCCAAGAACCGCGCTTTCTGGCGTTCGAGGGCGGCCCTTTCAGCGTCACCAAGCCCCAAGCTATCAATGACAAGGTCCACGAGGCTTTCCGGCTCCTCATAGGGCTCCATGCCACGGCCGTTCCAGGCGACGACATGAGCCGGGGCGAGCGCAATCACTTCCTGCTCCAGGCGGGCAATGTCCAACGCGTCCGCCAGCGGCACCCAGACTGCCTTGCAATACTTGGCGACAAATTCATTCCGCAGTTTCTTCGCGATGTCACCGTCGGCCTTGGTCGCGGGGTCGTTCCGCTCCCGCCACATCCTGCCGGTGTTGTACATGCGCGAGAAGTAGTGGCTGGTTGTCTCGGAGCCCGTGCGATGGCGCTGGTGGATCCGCTTGTAGAAGGTTTCACTCTCGGACGTCGTGGAGCCGATGTAGCGGAGCTCTCCGAAGTGGTCGACGAGGCCGTAAATCCCGCGACAATTCCTGGGCGCCATCGCGGTCGGTTGAGGCGTGGCCTCGAGAAGTTGCTCCAAGATTTCCTTTGCATCGAGCTCGCCCGATCCTCGTCGAGAGAAATTCGTCATACTGTAGAACCTATGCACATTGTTGCGCCCCTTTCTTGGCAATGAATTCCAAACCGATCACGCACTAACAATCCTGTTTTCGGTTCCAATCGTCATATTTCACCCTCATGAGACATGCCCGTATTTCATATTAGCTTTGATTCAGGCCCACCACTTCATAGCGTCTTCCTCAGCTCACCCAACCCTCATTAGTAGTACAACTTAAGGATTGATCTCCCAACATGAACACTTCAGTTGCTTTACCTAAACTCGTCAACTCGCTGATTCTATTAACTTACCAACAGACCGAACGAAAGGCATCTGATGAAAACCTCACAACCCTTGAGAGCAAAGAGAATTTCCTATGGCACTCAATTCTTGTTGCTAAGTGTGGTGGCACTGGCCGTGTATGGATTTCTGTTTCTACTGCTAAACAATGATCTTCTCGGAACAATCGGATTAGAAGCTGATACGAGTGGGTTTGAGTGGGCGGATAAAATACTGGGTGTAACTGTCGCTCTGGCAGGAGCTTGGGTAACACTCGCAATTGCTCAACGAACGCTCCGCAACTCGGAAGAGATGGAAATCCTTCAGTTGAGAGGGCATGTCAAAGAAGACATCCAAGCCTTTCACGACTTCTTTGAATCCTTGAATAAACTCTATGCCAAGGCCGAGGATATCGCAGCAAAGGCGATGCAGGCCTACCTTGACGGTCTGGATGGGCAAAAGACCGAAACGGCGCTGAACCGCCCCGATCAGGACGCATTGCAACCACTACGCCTGTCAATGTCATCGAATGATTTCGCGGAGCTCAAACGCCTGCGGGACGAGCTCCTCGCACTCAATCGCACCCTGGAAATTCATTCTACCGATGGGCGCGGACCTCTTGCATTGGCATTTGCGGGGAGTTCTCTAAGCCGCGAAATTCTGACCCACAACGATTGGGTTGAAAACGCCAAGTTGGTTTCCAAGAAGAAGAACAGCGACCAGGGTTTCCCAAATTTCGATCCAGACGCAATCACGACTGAGATCGCTTACGAGGAATTCAAGGCGAAACGCCTTGTAGAGGACGACCTAAACCTGGTTCTCGAAGACCTCGCTCCGATCTTCCGCCGAGAGTGGCTTGTCTTGATGCGCGAGATTATCGGCCACGAAGTCCTGGAAATGGAGAAAGACAAAGAGCGCATTCACGCTGCCATGATTCAAAATCGTGACGCTGAATTTGCGAAAGACACAGCGCAGGAGCTTGAAGACAGCGAAAAGGAGTATGAAGCTCTTGTCGAGCTGCGTCTCAGGCTAATCGACTTGGCCAAAGACAATGATGATCTCGGCCTGACAGAGGAACAGAAAGAGTTGCTGCTCACTTGCCCAGACTATTCGTCCCGAGCTTCCCACCAGGAACAGTTTGACGCTGTGGAAAAGGAGGTCAACAAAATGCTCTGGCGCATCCAACAGTTAGAGGACGAGCTTGAGCATCACAGCATCAATAGCGACGATCATCTTCAATCCCTCAGAGGGGAACTTGTTTTGGGCCTTACCGGCTACTATGCGGATGATCCGAACCAGGAACGGGGAAGCTATCGGAAATATGTTGCTCGCCAGATGAAGAGAAAAAAGAGCAGGCTGTTGAGCGCTGTTCAACAACGAGATGTCGAGGATAGGGACTTTTTCCGCAAGTCCATCTCAATGATCCTTGGAGAGGTGTTGTTTCCGCACCACCTGCCCAAGCCCGGCGACCAGGAAAGAAGAGAAACCAACCTGAATCTTGGGATGGCCTACCTTCACGATCTTCTGGCGGCGCTGCCGGAAGACTTTGCAAGCATGATGTCCTCCATTGCCGAACTGGGCAAAGACTCCCGGATGCACGATGTCCTCATGGCAGACATTCTGAACAGACCGTTGCCGATCCAGGTTTCCTTGCACCGATTGGTCGAGACCGCCGACATGGATCCTGATTTTTTTGTTCAACAATACGGTGACGGTTTTGAACAGGCATTGGCTGACAGTTTCGACGAAACGTTCGCTGCCGAAGCCGTCTCAGGCGCCATGGAGTTTGCTCGCAGGGATCTTCTTGAAGAGCTTCAAGAAGAGTTGGCCGAAAGAAAAAAGAAGCTCAAGGAGAAGAATGTGAAAAATGCGAGCAGGGTTCAATCCATCGAACCTCCGCGTGATGGCAACGATCAAGGAGACCAGATCCCCTTTTAGAAGCCCTGAATCTCTTGGATTGGCGGAGTTTTTCGCCAATCCACTTTTTCTGGCATGTCTGATTGAGCATTATCCTGTGGCATCGGTAGAAGGCCCCCGGCGCGTGCGTCCACTGATACCTCCTTACTGATTCAGCCATTTTTTCGTCTGGCTTCAGTAGAAAGTTCGCCGCTCAGGTTTCTGTACGGGCATATGGCCACGATCCTCATGTTTTACGAAAATCCCGCACAGCTCCTAATCCTGTCCCTGTACGTCCGATTGCGTCGCAAAATGTTTTCGAATCCATCAAACCGGTTTCACGGTCGGAAGTGACACAACCATCGAACTTCCGGATCGAAATTAAATTGAAACCAATCTTAGGAGACAAACATGTCCAATCCACGACCGGAAAACGGCCCCTCAACCACCGGCAATCCCTCGGGTGGCGGGCGCGGGAACAACCCGCCGAGTAGTAAATAACACCAGCACAAGGTGGCAGGGCCAGACCGGCCCTGCCGCATTTCAAAAATGAAACTCCAAAGGAACCAGACGTTTCATGGCCACCTTGCCCAATTCTGAATCCGCGCTTTTGACGCTATCTCAACTCATCGCCCCGCTTGATTGGCAAAAACAAACATTGATCAAGAAGCGTTTCAAAGCTGGCGAAATGCCGTTCGCCAACCAACAGCAAAAAGTCGAAGAGATCCTTACATCCCTCTCGAACGCTCTTGGATTGACAGAGCAAGACAAGATCTGGTGGGAGATTTTGAATCAGATTGCGCATCACCTTCAGTATTTTGATGCTCTTGCGGCCAACACCCGTAGCTTTCAGGCGAATGAGCAGCATATCCTCTGGCAGTGCTTGGCATATGACATCTTGCCGGGCCTCGGACGCACCTGGGGTTTCTGGAGCCTCGATGTACCATTCATGCCGGAGATGTCGGGAGGGGATGTCTGGTTCTTGCCTAAAATCGATCCGAATGACCCAGAGCGGTTAATCCTACCAGTGCAAACGGTCGCGCAATGGTGGCGCGACCTACTCGGTGGACGGATTTCGCATACCTGGCCGAAGGCCGAAAACGAACGGCTGCGCAGTTTTCAGAACTGGGCCTCAGGCGACACCACACCGGCAATCGAAAAACTGCATGCTTGTTTCCCGGATAAAGCTGAATTCAATTATGTAGGCACCTTCACTTTGCCGGAGGATCCCAACGACAGTTTCGAGGCCGCGCGCGGATTTCTTCGGGACATCAAGGCACTTGACCCCGAGGGGATCGCAGCCACCTGCCCACAGTTGCCCCTCGAGTTGGCCAGCCGCGCGCTGGCAGGAACCGCAAGTCCAGACGAACAGAAGGCCTTTGTGGATGCTGTCTGTCGCCGTTGGGCGCAGCCTTCGGATCGCACCGTGCGGACGATGTTCCTCGCAGCCCGTGGGTTGGAACAGGGGTTTAAGGATCTCGTGAGCATCCTGACCCCGGGAGTTGATCCGCATGATGCTGATCCGATGCGGAACAAGACGCTTCAACTGGTCGAGCTATTTCGGCTGGCCTGGGAACATACGGCAAAAACCGGTACGACCGATCCGATCGCCTCGGACAAGGCATTCTGCGCCAGCGTTCCCTCCTGGCTTGCCTCAGGTCCTTTCGAAGGGATCATGCCCGGACGAAACGGCCCGCCCGCACCTGAGAAGTTGGCGAAGCGAATGACGGAGCGATTCATGCGGACCACTCCTGACGCAAATCTTCCAGATCTATTTGCGGATTCCACGCTGACATTGCCGGCAAGCCCAAAAGGCGACGAAACCATCGCCGAAGAACGTGCCCGTATGTTGGCAAAAGTCGAGGAAGCGTTCGCACTTCAGCGGTCCTCAGGGAAGGATCGTGCGCACCGAATGGCGAAGGCGATTACAGATCTTAGGCTGATGCCTCGAGCAGCAGAAATCGAGGCGGATATTCTTCATCTCGAGGCACTTGATCACATCAATCATGGGAGTTTCGATGAGGCTGAAAAGCTGCTTGATAGAGCTCTCACACTATCTACAGACACCTCTTTCGGTGAACGTCGCCTTCTGATCGCAAGGCATGCTTTTGCCTTCTCGGCCGGCCGCATGGCGTTTGACAAAGGGTTCGAGCGGCACTTCAGGATCTTTGTGCGATCCCTAACCGAAGAAGAGGTTCATAGATGGGAAGTCGGATTTGCGCCTATCACGCATTCTCTGCGCCTTGCCGCCAGAGACATGTCCGAATACTTCTGGACCAACCTGCTCCGCCCCTATCATGGGGTGCAGATCGACCACCCGCTTCAGGCTTCCTCCGAGATGATGCGTGAGTACGTTCAACTCGCTCGGCACGGTGCCGAAGGCAAATCCGTCAAGGAATTCCTAAAAAGTCACAAACGTGAACTCCGCCGGAAACTTCGGGATGTCCGTGGGGACACGTTTTTCGGAATGATGCTGAAAGCTACGCCCGATATCGTTGATCTGTTTCAACGGACTGGCGCGCAGTACGGCTTGGCTGGTATGCCTTCGGGTGCAGCAAGGCCCGGCAGGCTCGCCAAGAATGTCCGCGCGACCTTTCTGAGCCTGGCCAAGACACTTCCGAGCGACTTTCTAACTATCAAGGATTATAGGAACCAATCCCCATTGATCCTGGCAGCAGACCAAGGAGATGTTGACCTGGTACGCATTCTGCTCAGCAAACTTGTTGATCCGGACGTTCAGGACACCTTGGGTCGTACGGCGCTACATGCGGCGGCAAAGAAGGGGAATACTCAGTGTTTTCAAATGATCCTGAAGAAGGGAGCCGACCCCAATCGGCGCACCTGCGAAGGCAGAACTCCTGCGCTAATTGCCACACAATTCGGGAGCGTAGAAATCTTCGGACTGTGTTTGAAGAATGACCGGGCTTTCGAAGGCGAAGACCTTACTGCAGCCTATGAGATGGCCAAGAGGTGTTTCACCGACTACGCGCATTTCCGAGATACCTACGAAGAGGCCGGGCAGAGAGTTGGCACCCGGGAAGATTATCAGGCCATTATGGAAATGGCAGAACGAGCTCTCCTTGCCTCCAAAACCACGAATTCCTCTCGTACACACGTTTGACGACGCTAAATCAACATTATGCCAGCTCAGTTCAAAGTAACGCGCTGCGATGGCACAGTACCTGTTGCACGCGACTCCACATTGTGGCACCGTCAGTGGCACACGTAGAGTCCACGATGATATCGGTCGAGATTTTTCGTTTGGAATCATAAGGTTTTGCAGCAAGGATGATGTCCCTACCGCCGGAGCCAAATCCTCTCTAAGAGGTTGAAATAACAACAAAAGCGCTCCAATTGGGGCGCTTTTGTTGTTTTACCACAGGCTGTCATTTTGCGCGGGATGCTCCGCTGCAATCCACAACCCAAGACTTTGATCTAGATACAGCGCCCGCGGCTGTATGATGAGCTTCAAGATATCTTCTCCATCTTAAATAGATTTCTGGTTTTATTCATTCCTTTTGGTTAAACTCCCGCCCAATATGCATTTTTTAACTATTCGACCTTTCTTATTCGCTGTCGCTACACTGTGTTTCGCTTTGTTCCTTGTCGCCGGATTTTCTGACGGTGCAAGCGCGAATTTCAACCATACTTGGGCTGCGGAATTTGGTAGCTCCCTGAGTTTCTCCGACATTTACCCAAAACACCTTCCCGGGCTTTGGCACTCACTTGGGGGCTACGACTTTTTCTTCTATGGGCCATTGCCGTTCTGGGTCGCGGGTGGGTTGATTGCGCCGCTATGTCCAAGTTGCAGTACGAGCACCGAAGTCCTTTTGACGGCGTCGTTCTTCTGGCTTCTGAGCGGAGCGACATTCTTTGTTTTTGCGCGGCGGTATTTCAGCGTCAACATCTCGCTACTTGGTAGCCTAGTGTACCTTCTGTTGCCGTATCACTTGTGGATGGATTGGTTCATTCGCCAAGCCATCGGTGAATTTGCAGCCTTCGCATTCCTACCCCTTATTGCGTTTGGCATTGACTCTGTTCGACGCAATGATGGACACGGCTGGACCGTCGCAATCGGGGTTGCAGGTCTAATGCTGTCTCACCTGCCTACAATGCTGCTTGCAGCACATGTTTTTGCCGTCATCATGCTTGCCATTGCCTTCGAAAAATGGCGCCAGAAAGAGGCGTATGGATCCTTCATTTTCTCCATCTCCCTGTGGGTTATTCTGGGCGCGTTTGTAACTAGCTTTTACTGGATGCCTGCGCTTGCACTCTTGGACACGGTATCCCCTAACATTTTGTTTTCAGAGTTCTTTAGGGCAAGCAATTGGCTTTGGGGAACGACTTCCAGTTCCCCGCAACCTTACACATCAATGGTGTTACTGAGCGGCTTTTTTGTAACCCTTCCAACAGTGCTTCTGTCACTCTATTTTGCACGCGGCACTTTACTGATCTGGATCGTGATCCCGTTTTCCCTGACCGTATTGATGAACTCCGGATTGTCTGCACCGGTCTGGAACAACTGGGTCATCCAGAAAGTTCAGTTCCCTTGGCGGTTTTTGGTGTTCAGTGATTTCGCGGCGGGCGTCGCAGTTATGGTTGTTTTCTCTAAAATTGCGACTCCAACCCGCGCCAAGCTTGCCGTAACGCTGTCTTTCATGGCTCTGGTACCGTTCTACAAGATTGCACTGCCAGCGGTAGGCGCCATCATGACCAGCTTTGACGAGTCCACTATGCCGTACGGCGCAATTGAGTACCTAAGCCCAGAGACAAGAGTTGCCATCGAACGTCGTTTCGGTGTGACGCTGACACATGACAAGCACATTCTAATGGTCCCTAAAATGCTCGAGCTAATGGCGCAAGACGTACAAAAGCAACTGCCTGCGGAGGTCACACTCGAGGCCTCATCGCGCTCCTACACTGTCGAGAACGTGCCTGATCAGCAAAGCCTGGTGCTTCCAATCCAATATTGGCAGTTCTGGACCGGGCAACTTGAGGATGGGACCCCGCTACAGCTTTCTGCGAATCCGGATTTCGGAGTGATCGAGGTTCTTGCCCCCGAAGATGGCTTCAACGGGCAGACAATCCACCTGTCGCTTCCCTATCATATCAGTGAAAAGATCAGTTTGATCTTGTCGCTCGTCTCAATTGCGGGTTTTGCGTATTTGATGAAGGGCACGCGCTCTCGACGGCGAGACCGCACCCAAAACCAGAAAACCAAGCTACAGCACATCCAGTGAGCATTTCACACGGTCCATCACAATCGAGGTTTTGAACCGGCTGATGTTGGACGCATCAAAAAAGTGTTCTTGGGTGAACGCCTCATATTCCTTGATGTCGCGGACCGTCAGGATCAACAAGAAATCGGCTTCGCCTGTGGTGTAGTAGCATTGCTGCACAGACGGCGCAGTGCGCATCTTTTTCTTGAACGATTCAAGCTGCTGGCGATTCTCGCGCTCCAGTATGACTTCGACAATCACGGTCAGGTCACGGTCCAGTTTCTTTGGGGACAGAACCGCGATCTCACGTTCGATCACGCCGGTTTCTTTCAACTTTTTCAAACGCTTCTGAACAGCCGCAGAGGAAAGTCCCACCCGCTCGCTGATGGTCTCGGCAGTCAGGCGTGCGTTGCCTTGAACCAGCCGCAAAATATGCAGATCTTTGTCATCCATGATCTGAAAATCATCACTTATTCCACGAAATGCAATCGGATTCAGAACGATCAAGCAGAACTAAGACGTATACACTCCCCTCAGACCCGCTAGGATAATTCCGAGAGAATTGGGAGGTATGCGTGGATCACTTGACCGAGATACGGCGTCAGTTTCATCGTCGACCGGAGCTGGGCTTTCAGGAAGAGAATACCAAGGCGCTAGTCGCCAATCACCTTCGCAGCCTCGGGATCGAGGTGCATGAAGGCGTGGGGGTCGTTGGTGTATTGCGCAAGGGTAATGGCAATCGCGCCATTGGATTGCGGGCGGATATGGATGCGCTTCCGATCATGGAAAACACCGACCATGACTACCCATCCGAGACACCCGGCGTGATGCATGCCTGCGGCCATGACGGGCACATGACCATGTTGCTGGGTGCTGCCGAGATGCTGGTAAATGATGCCGAGTTCGACGGGACTGTGATCTTCCTGTTCCAACCGAACGAAGAACACGGGCTGGGTGCGCAAGCCATGATCGACGAAGGCGTCCTGACCCATTTCCCAATGGACGAGGTCTATGCCATTCATAACTTACCCGGCGCGCCTGTCGGTCAAGTGTCCACCCGTCCGGGTCTGATTTGCAGTAGCGAAAGCCTGTTTGAAATCACAATCCATGGACAGGGCGGTCATGCCTCGATGCCTCAGGTCGGCGTGGACGCAATCACAGTCGGGGCCGAGCTGGTATCGGCGCTGCAAACCATCGTGGCGCGCAAACTGTCTCCGGGTGCGGGCGTGGTCGTCTCGGTGACCGAGTTTGTGACCGATGGGCAGCGCAACGTACTACCGGGTCAGGCAGTGTTGAAAGGCGACGTCCGCGCCCGCGCGCCCGAGGATCGTTTGGCGGTTGAGCGCTTCATGCGACAGATTACAGATGGCGTGGCAGCGGCGCATGGTGTCACCGCGACGGTCCAGTTCCAAACCGAATTCATCGAAACCATCAACGCAGACGCCCCAACGCAGGCCGTCTGTCGCGCTGCCTTAGCCGCCGAATGCGATGTGATCCCAGACCGCCAACCAATGAGCTTTTCCGAAGATTTCGCCCATTTTGCGGCGGCTGTTCCTGGTTGCTTCCTGCTTCTGGGCAACGGCACCGTGGGCGCGCATGGCCAGCCCCTGCACGCCTCGGATTATGATTTCAACGACGCGCTTTTGCCCATCGGGGCCGCGTTCTGGACCCAACTTGTGCAGGACCGCCTGCCCACCAGAAAGGACTGATCATGAAAGACATTTTCAGCACGGCAACCTTGCACCACACTGCTGGCTCGCCTGCCCAATCGAAAGCCGCTTTCAGCGTTCTGTCAGAACAAGACTTCACCAACGCCTGCAATGAGATCATGGCATGGGACGGATATGAAGCCACACCGTTGGTGGCGCTCTCTGGTTTGGCGGAACAGCTGGGCGTTGCTCGGATCGATTATAAACACGAAGGCCCACGCTTTGGGCTGGGCAGCTTCAAGGCGCTTGGCGGGTCTTATGCCGCGCTGCGGGTCCTGCAACGCGAGCTAACCGCAAAACTGGGGCGCGAAGTCACCCTTGAAGAGATCCGCAATGGCGAACACCGTGACGCCTGCGCCCAGATCACGCTGGTTTCGGCCACGGATGGCAATCACGGGCGGTCCTTGGCGTGGGGCTGTCAGCGGTTCGGAGCCCCCTGCCGCATCTATATCCATGCCGAGGTCAGCGAAGGCCGCGCGGAAGCGATGCGCGACTTGGGTGCTGACGTGATCCGCATCGATGGCGATTATGACGATTCAGTCGTCTTGGCGAAAACTGAAGCTGACGAAAACGGCTGGTTCGTCGTCTCAGACACCTCGTGGGAAGGCTATACCGAGCCACCCCGCGACGTGATGGCCGGTTACGGCGTGATGACCCGCGAGGTCTGCGAGACGTTGGTCGAAGCGCCAACCCATGTCTTCCTGCAAGGCGGCGTAGGCGGGCTTGCCGCCTCGGTCGCAGCAGGTTTGCGTCAGTTCTATAAAGACGCTTCGCCGCGCGTTGTCATCGTCGAGCCTGATCTAGCCGCTTGCCTGTTTGACAGTGCAAAGGCGGGTAAGGCCACCAATTTCGCGATTGCCGAAGAAACCATCATGGCTGGGCTGTCCTGCGGTGAACCCTCGGAAATGGCGTGGGAAATCCTGACGGAAGAGGCATCGGACTTTTTGACCATCCCCGACAGCATCGTCGCCCCAACCGTACGCCTGTTGGCGAACGCTGAATCCGGGGACGCGGTGGTCGAGGCCGGGGAAAGCGCTGTGGCCGGGCTGGCGGCAGTCATCGCTGCGCGTCAGGATCCGGCACTGTCAGACACGCTGGGGTTGGATGCAACGTCACGTGTGTTGCTGGTTGGGTCCGAGGGCGTCACCGACCCCGCGATCTTCAAAGCGATCATGGCAGGGGCCGATCATGTCTGATCCGCGTCTAACCCTTGGTTCGCCAGACACGCCCACACGGGGGTTTGCGACATCAGAATTCGCAACCCGCACGGAGAAAGCGCAGGCACTGATGGCGCAGCAATGTCTGGACGGGATGTTGTTGCTGACCGAACCCGAGGTTCGTTATTTCAGCGGCTTTCACACGCTGTTTTGGCAAAGTCCCACCCGGCCTTGGTTCCTCTTCATCCCCGCCTCAGGCAAGCCAATTGCGATCATCCCGGAAATCGGCGCCGAACTAATGCGCCAAACTTGGATCGAGGACATTCGCACATGGAGCGCCCCTGCCCCAACCGACGACGGGATCAGCCTGCTGACAGAGCTTCTGTCGCCGCTTGCTAAGGCGGGTGGGCGTCTGGGCGTACTGAAGGGACACGAGACCTCTTTGCGAATGCCTCTGGGCGATTATGAACGCCTGATGGCCGCCCTGCCCGGCCTGCAGGTTAATGACGCGACCGGTCTGATCCGCGCCTTGCGCATGGTCAAATCAGAAGCCGAGATCGAAAAGCTGGCCCATATCTGTCAGATCGGTTCACGCGCCTTTCACGAAGTGCCCAATCTTGCCCGCGAGGGGCTGCCCTTTGAAAACCTGTTCAGACTTTTCCGCCGTGAGACGCTGTTTCGAGGGGCGGATGACGTGCCCTATCTGGTGGGCGGTGCGGATCAGGGCGGATATCACGACGTGATCTCGCCGCCCTCGCCCCGACCTTTGCAGCATGGAGATATCTTCATGCTCGACACTGGTGCCACATGGGACGGTTATTATTGCGACTTCGACCGGAACTGGGCCGTTGGGCAGGCCGACGATGCCTCGCGTCGCGCATATGATGTGTTGTGGCGGGCGACCGAGGCAGGGATTGAAGCCGCCCGCCCGGGCACCACCTGCCGCGAACTGTTCCACGCCATGCAATCCGTCATCGCCGAGCTGGACGATCAGGGCGGCGATGTTGGGCGGCTGGGGCACGGGCTGGGCATGCAGCTGACCGAGTGGCCATCTCATGCCGCGTTTGACGACACGGTGATCGAAGAGAACATGGTGCTCACGCTGGAACCCTCGCTTTCTTATGGCGATGGGCGCATCATGGTGCATGAAGAAAACATCGTTGTGCAGGCCGATGGCGCAAAGCTTTTGACCACGCGCGCGCCGACAGAGTTGCCGGTGATTTGAGGGCCATATGCTGAAGCTTGATTTTGACACGGATGACGGGATCGGAACGCGCGCCAATCTGGGCATGATCGTTTTGGAGACCGACGAAACACTGGAAACCGAGTTTGCCCGCATGGCGGATTTTGACGGCGTTGCGCGTTATCACAGTCGCATCCCGATGGTGACAGACATTCGTCCTGACACGCTCGCCCGGATGCAAGATGACCTCCCTGCATCGGCCAAGTTGTTCCCGTCCTCGCTGGCGCTTGATGTGATCGGATATGGATGCACCTCGGCGTCGACCGTGATTGGCTCAGATAACGTCGCGGCAGCTATTCAAAGCGTGCGCCCCGGTACGAAAGTGACAGATCCTCTGGCCGCGCTGATTGCGGCTGGTCGCTCGCTCGGCGTGAAAAACCTTGGCTTCATAACGCCTTACATTCCAGAAGTATCCCAGCAGATGCGTGAAAAATTGGAAAAGGCTGGGTTTCACATTGCAGCCAGCGGGTCGTTCGAGGAAAGCGACGACCGCGTGGTTGCTCGGATCACGGAAGACTCCATCCACAAGGCAGGTCTCCAAGTTGCTTCAACCACAGGGGGCCAATGCGAAGCCCTTGTGATTGCCTGCACCAACCTGCGCTGCCTGAATGTCATTCCAATGCTCGAAGACGAGCTGGGCATCCCTGTTCTGTCCAGCAACACGGCCCTAGTGTGGCATATGCTGCGCCTTGCCGGGATCAACGATCAGATGCCTCAGATCTGCCGCCTATTCGGCACTCAGATGATCCCCTAGACCCAACCGCGGGCGCAAGGCGGAAAGCTGCCGACCCCGCAAAACCGGTGGTGCTTGACCCAGCAAGGGGATAGGCTTCTGGCCATTGGGGATTATTGTGCTGCTCACAAGGAATCTGGGTTTGAGAAAGTTGGGTTTCGCGCCTGTTTGGCGACGGATTTGCGTGTCTGCCGCGCTGGCCCTTTTGGGGCAATCTGCGCTGGCGCTTGAGGATGTCCAGATTACGGTTCTGGGGACCGACAAGGATCTGGAAAGCGCGATCACTTCAGCATCACTTGTGCAAACTGCTAAGAATGACGGTGAAACCGACCCCCGCGATGTGATCGCCGCCGCACTGGCCGAGTATGGCCGCCTGACCGAGGTGCTTTATGCCAACGGCTATTATGGCGGCGTGGTGCGTGTCAGCGTCGATGGGCGCGAGGCCGGGCTCATTCCCGTTTTCAACCTGCCCTCCCGCATCAATACAATCGCGATTACTGTGGATCCGGGTGCGCCGTTCACGTTTGGCACAGCACGCGTGGCACCTTTGGCCCCCGACACTGACCTGCCCGAAGGGTTTCGCACTGGTGCACGCGCTGAAAGCACACAAATTCAGGCCGCTGCGGATGCCGCCCATCTGGCGTGGCGACAAGCCGGGCACGCCAAGGCCGATCTGACAAACCAAAGCATTACGGCTAACCACAACCGTCACACCCTGTCGGCAGACCTTCAGTTCGCGCCAGGCCCGAAAGTCCGCTTCGGTCGCATGACCCAGACCACTGACAGCACTGTCCGTGCGGATCGTGTGGCCCGGATTGCCGGGTTCCCGACCGGGGAAACCTACTCGCCCGAAGCACTGGACAAGGTTGCCAACCGCCTGCGCCGCACCGGGGCCTTTTCGTCTGTCGCCCTGACCGAGGCCGAAGTCCTGAACCCGGACGACACTCTGGACGTGGGTTTGGCGCTGGCCGATGAGAAACCGCGCCGTTTTGGCGTTGGCGCAGAGCTGTCATCGTTGGAGGGCATTGGCCTGTCTGCCTTCTGGATGCATCGCAATTTTCTGGGCGGGGCAGAACGCTTCCGGGTCGAAGGTGAAATAACGGGCATCGCCGGCCAGCATGGCGGCGTCGACTATCGCCTTGGCACCCGGTTGGAACAGCCCGCTACGTTCGGTCCTGACACCACGGCCTTCGGTTTCGCCAACGCTGCGTATGAAGATGAACCTGCCTATATCTCGCGCAGCGTTGATATGGGTCTGGGGATGACGCGCATCTTCTCGGACACTCTGAGCGGAGAAATTGGCGTGGGCCTGCATTACTCGGACACAACGGACGTTTTTGGTGATCGCGAGTTCTTTCACCTGACTTTGCCAATCGGTCTAACGTGGGATCGACGCAACGACATGTTGGACGCCACTTCGGGCAGCTTCATCCGTGCCGAACTTACACCGTATCTGTCCCTAAATGACGGAGGCAGTGGGGCCCGCGCCTTCGTGGACGCCCGTGCCTATCGCGAATTGGGCGCAGGGGATCGCTTTGTGCTGGCTGGGCGTGTGCAAGCGGGCTCGGTCTATTCAGACAGCGTCCAAGACATCCCGCCGGAGTATCTTTTCTTCTCGGGCGGCGGTAACTCTGTCCGCGGACAGCCCTATCAATCGCTGGGCATCCCTGTGGGATCGGACGGACTGCGCGGTGGGCGGTCCTATCTGGCAGTTTCGACCGAGCTGCGCGCGAATATCTCCGACACGATCGGTGTCGTCGCCTTTGCCGACGCCGGTCATATCAGCGATGACAGCCTGTTTGCAGGCGACGGCAACTGGCATGCCGGTGCGGGTCTTGGGCTGCGGTATAAGACCCCGATTGGTCCGCTGCGTCTGGATGTCGCCGGCCCTGTCTCAGGAGACACCGGGGACGGCGTGCAGATATACCTAGGCATTGGGCAGGCGTTCTGAACATGATCCGTTTCCTGCTCCCCCTTATCGCTCTGCTTACTCAACCCTTTGCGGCTTTGGCGCAAAGCTCCGACGCCACCTCCGATGATGATCGTGGCTATCTTCAGGCGCTTCTGGAAGACAATCTGTCGGACACAGGGCGCGAGATCAAAATCATCGGCTTTCAAGGCGCGTTTAGCTCTGAAGCCACTGTCGACGAGATTACCATCGCGGATCGCGAAGGCGTCTGGCTCAGCCTGCGAGGTCTGACCCTGACATGGACCCGGAGCGCACTGTTGACCGGGAACGTCAAGATCGACGCCCTTGTGGCCGAAGAAATCACCCTGTCACGTCAGCCGATCCCGGAACCCGGCCTGCCGACACCCGAGGCAACGGGTTTTGCCTTACCCGAATTGCCGGTGTCTTTGAACATCGGCAGCATTCGTGCGGCGCGCGTCAATCTGGGGGAAGACGTCTTGGGGTCGGCGGCGGCGATCACGCTTCAAGGGTCTGCATCACTAG
The DNA here is from genome assembly GCF_049800855.1 of Aliiroseovarius sp. S253. Taxonomy (NCBI): domain Bacteria; kingdom Pseudomonadati; phylum Pseudomonadota; class Alphaproteobacteria; order Rhodobacterales; family Paracoccaceae; genus Aliiroseovarius; species Aliiroseovarius sp. S253. The sequence continues at coordinate 1,458,415 of NZ_JBNAFW010000001.1, forward strand.
AGGCAGGCGCAGGCTCGGCTGATTTAAGCGTTACTCGGCTGGACGGGCCAAAAGGCGCGCTGGAGTTTGCGGGCAGCTATGACAACACCGATCGGATCTTGTCGCTGCTTCTGTCACTTGAGGAAAACGCAGGCGGTTTGGCCACAAGCATTCTGGGAATTCCTGACCGCCCTGCCCTTGGACTGAAAATCGACGGCACCGGTCCTTTGTCTGATTTCACAGCCCAGATCGCGCTGGCGACCGACGGACAGGACCGGCTGAACGGAACGGTCACGTTGCTTGAGACACCGGCGACAACTGGGACCACCAACGACCGGCAGTTCGCACTGGACCTGTCAGGGGATATCTCTCCTTTGTTGCATCCTGATTATCACGCCTTCTTCGGGAAAGCCGTTGATCTGACTGCACGGGCCGCGCAATTTTCGGATGGATCAACGCGCGTTGACGCGCTGTCGATGCAGTCAGCATCGCTGGATATCACGGGCGACTTGGTGTTGGCCCCAAGTGGTTGGCCCCAGCGCGTGGCATTGCGCGGAAAGATTGCGGCCCCTGACGGGAAACCTGTTCGCCTGCCCATGTCCGGCCCCGGCACGAAGGTTTCCTCGGTCGATCTGAACATCGCCTATGATGTCAGTACCGGGGATCTTTGGACCGCGAGTGCGAACCTCGCAGACCTCGCTCAGGATGATCTGACCATCGAGACGGCCAAGCTGACCGGTTCAGGGCGGCTGCGCGCGGGCGAAGATGGGGCAGCCCCAGTGATCGACGGCGCTGTGCAGTTTGACACCCATAACATCCAACCGAAAAGCCCCGAGCTTGCCACCGCCCTTGGGACTGATCTGACCGGACAGTTGCAGTTTGACTGGCAGAACGACGATGTGCTGCGAGTTTCGAACTTGAAACTGGCGGGCGAAGACTACGACTTGTCGGGCGGACTCACCTTGTCTGATTTCGCCGAAGGTGTGATCGCCCGCAGCGATAATTTGCGCCTGACAGCCAGTGATCTATCCCGCTTCTCGGGTGCTGCAAGCGCGCCCTTGTCGGGCCGCGTTGCGCTTGATCTGACCGGCGAAGGTAACCTTCTTGGGGGCGCGTTTGACCTAAGCTTGAACGGGCGCGGCGCGGGACTGGGTATAAACCAACCGCAATTGGACAGTTTGATCGGCGGAGACAGCACTTTGGTGCTGCACGCCGTGCGCGATACAAACGGCACACGGATCGAGGCGCTGGACCTGAAAACGGCCAAAGCACAGCTTGAGGCCACGGCGAACTTGAAAACCCAAGGTTCGACAGCTGAACTGTCGTTGAACCTGCCAGACGCGGGCGCGATCGATCTCAAGCTATCTGGCCCAGCCCGATTGACGGCATCTCTGATCCAAACCGGGGATGATTGGCAGGTAGATGCAGATTTCGAAGGACCGGGTGAAGCGAACTTGAAGTCCTCGGCCCTGCTGCGTCTTGTGGATGGTGCAGCTCAACAAATTGACGGCACGCTTAGCGGAGTGATCGCCCGCCTTAGCCCCTATAGCGGCTTGGCACAGCGCCCGCTTTCTGGCGGTTTGCGCTTTGACGCCGCGGGCCAAATGGCGCCGGAAAGTGGCGATTTCACTGTTGAACTGGACGGCACCGCACAATCGCTTGGCACTGGTATCGCTCAGGCCGACGCATTGCTGCGCGGAACCACTACACTGGCGTTGAAAGCCCATCGCGACGGCGACGCCCCGGTGTTGCTCGACCGTTTGACCGTGAACAATAACGCGCTGTCGCTGTCGGCCGAAGGCCAACCCTCAGACAGCGGCACCCACGTGACGTTCCAATCGCGTCTTGCCGATCTTGGTTTGGTTGCCGATGGCATGACTGGCCCAGCCGAAGCTCAAGGCAGCGCCGAACTGACCGCTGATAAATGGCGCGTGTCGATGAATGCCACAGGACCTGCCGGTGTAAATGGGCGCATGGATGGCACGGTTAGCGCGGATGGCACTCAGGCCGATCTGACCCTGTCCGGCTCCGCACCTCTGGCACTGGCCAACCCGATGATCCGCCCTCGTTTGGCCACAGGCACTGCGAGCTATGACCTTGCCCTGAGCGGCAAGCTAGAGCTTGCCTCACTTTCCGGGACGATCACGACGCAAAACGCGCGCGTTGCGCTGCCGCGTTTGAAACAATCCATCGACATTGACAGTGGACAGGTCACATTGACCGGGGGCTCTGCCACGTTGAACGTCCAAAGCTCGATCCCTGCCGGGGGTCGTGTCACCACAACGGGGACAATCGGTCTGACCGCACCCATGCAAGCAGACCTGTCGATCCTGCTGGATCAGTTGCGCCTGACGGACGGAGAACTGTTTGAAACCACTGTGGATGGCAACGCCAACCTGCGCGGCCCAATTCAAGGCGGGGCTACACTGCGCGCCAATCTGACCCTTGGCCGGACCGAATTACGGGTTCCGGAAACCGTGTCCGGCACGTTGCCCGTCATGGAGGGGCTGAAACATGTGGGCGAGCCCGCATCCGTGCGCCAGACGCGGCAATTTGCCGGTCTGATCGTTGATACAAGCACAACAGACCCAGGACGACCCTATCCGCTGGACATCACGCTGAACGCACCCGGCCAGATCTTTGTACGTGGACGCGGTCTGGATGCAGAATTGGGCGGCGCGCTGCGCGTCACTGGAACCAGCGCCGATGTGATCCCGCAGGGCGAATTCAACTTGATCCGAGGCCGTCTGGACATGCTGGGCAAGCGCTTGACCCTGACCGAGGGCGAAGTCAGCCTGCAAGGTGATTTCAACGCCTATCTTCGCTTTCTGGCCGAAGCCAAGGCGGAAGACACCGATATCAGGATCGGCGTAACAGGCCCAGTATCAGCGCCTGAAATCAGCTTCACCTCGTCCCCCGAGTTACCGGAAGACGAGGTTCTGGCGCGACTTCTGTTCGGCAAGGACATCACCCAGATCTCGGCCATCCAAGCGCTGCGACTGGCGGCAGCTGTGCGCACTCTGGCCGGTAAAGGTGGCGAAGGTGTGCTGGGTCGCCTGCGCGGAAACTTCGCGCTAGATGACTTGGATGTCACCACGGATGAGACCGGCGCGGCCTCGGTCCGGGCGGGCAAATACATCTCGGAAAACATCTATACCGACGTCACCGTTGGGGCCGAGGGCAAGGCCGAGGTTAATTTGAACCTGACCCTGACCCCATCTCTGACCGCGCGCGGTACGTTGGGGTCGGATGGCAATACCGGCGTCGGGATATACTACGAACGCGACTACTAGACTTAAATTACATTACTTTTCTGATAGTTAAACGATAATCGCGCCGAAAGAACATGGCTTCTTGGGCATTTTCGTTGCACTCACCCATGTCGCAGCCACGCCACACCTTTTCACTTTGGAAACAATTTGTGTACAAATTTTTACGATTATTGCGCGGCCATATGTTAACATGTGAAGGCCGAAAGGCTCCTGTGGGGAAAATGGTGCGTTTATTTTCACGCACGCTAATGAGTAACGGAGCAAGGATATGGCTGGGGAAAAAACCGAAGAAAAGCATAAAGCACCGTCTGGCGGCACACGTTACGTGCATGTCAAGGCACCGCCCAAGCGGGATCGCACCCGCACGGACGAGCCGAAAGAGCCGACGGTTCTATTTACCGATTGGGCCAGCATTTAAGATTTGGTCTTGATACGGGTTTAAGAAATTTTCTGTACCGATTAACTTCGGCGCATGAGCGATCCTGTATCATCCATCCGAAATCTTGGCGAAGCCTCGGACGCGGTCTATGCCCGCGCAGGCATCCATACGGCCGAAGAGCTGCACACGTTAGGTCCGGACGAGGCCTATCGCCGCTTACTGGCCACAGGATCCCGCCCCCATTTCATCGCCTATTACGCCATGGTCATGGGTCTTCAGGGTCGCCCTTGGAATGACTGCCAAGGCAAAGAGAAAGACGCCCTACGCAAGCGATTTGACGCGTTGAAGGCCGAGGCCACTGCGAAGAAACCTCCCGAAGACAAAATGGAAGCGATTTTGGACGAGATTGGGATTCGAGCCACGCAGAGTTAGCCCCCAACCCATTGAAAAGCGTCCAATTCATCCCCATGTTAATATCATGAACATTGACAGGGACGAAAAGCTTAAATCACTTGAAAAACTAGCCTATCGGCTGGAAAACCTTATCCCCATTCCGGGAACAGAGCTCAGATTTGGTCTGGACGCCGTCATGGGACTTGCCCCCGTGGTAGGAGACTTCATGTCCCTGATCCCCGGCGGCTACATCATGAATGAAGCACGAAAGATGGGGGCCCCGAATCTCATATTGGCGCGCATGGGGCTCAACCTGGCCACCGACGTGGTGATTGGCCTTACGCCAGTCATCGGCGACGCATTTGACATGGCGTGGAACGCCAACACCCGCAATGTGCGCCTATTGCGCGACCACCTTGAAACGCAAACCGCCCATGCTGATCACAGCACGGGCGGCGCAAAATTCATAGAAACGGCTGAGGCTTAGCCAACCAGTTCCAGACCCGAGAAGAAGAAAGCGATTTCTTCTGCTGCGGTTTCCGGAGCGTCCGAACCGTGGACCGAGTTTTCGCCGATCGACAGAGCGAACTCTTTACGGATGGTGCCTTCAGCAGCTTCAGCAGGGTTGGTTGCGCCCATAACTTCGCGGTTTTTCGCGATGGCGTCTTCACCTTCCAGAACCTGAACAACGATCGGCTCAGAGATCATGAATTCACACAGTTCGCCAAAGAAGGGGCGTTCGGCGTGTACACCATAGAACTGCTGGGCTTGGGCCAGGGTCAGTTGGATGCGCTTCGAGGCAACGATGCGCAGGCCCGCTTCTTCGAACTTGGCGGCGATTTGGCCGGTCAGGTTACGTTTGGTTGCATCGGGTTTGATGATCGAGAATGTGCGTTGGATAGCCATGATGGTCCCTTTTACGTTTGAGGCAACGGGACCCCTGCCCCATGACAGTTCCCCGCGCGTATGTGATTTGCGCCCCCGTAACATGGGATCGTCATTTTGAAAAGCGGCGATTGACGGGCTGGCGCAGGTCAGGCACATGGGGTCATGCTTAAAATCTCAGACATCACATATTCTATCTCTGGTCGCACCTTGGTCGAAAACGCCTCGGTGACTATTCCGACGGGTCACAAAGTGGGCCTTGTGGGGCGCAATGGCTCGGGCAAAACGACGCTGTTCAAGGTCATCCGCGGCGAGATGGTGTTGGACACCGGCAATGTGTCATTGCCCAAAGGTTGGAAGATCGGTGGTGTCAGCCAAGAGGTGCCCGGCAACGAGGTGTCGCTGATCGACACAGTCTTGCGCGCGGACACCGAACGCGAAGCCTTGATGGCGGAAGCGGAAACTGCCACCGACCCGACCCGGATCGCCGAGGTCCAGACCCGCTTGTCTGACATCGACGCGTGGTCGGCCGAAGCGCGGGCAGCATCAATCCTAAAAGGTCTTGGGTTTACCCATCAAGAACAGCAAATGCCGTGTTCAGCCTTTTCTGGTGGCTGGCGGATGCGTGTGGCCCTTGCAGCCGTGCTGTTTTCCGAACCAGACCTGCTGCTGCTGGACGAACCGACCAACTATCTGGATCTGGAAGGCGCGTTGTGGCTCGAGGCCTATCTGGTCAAATATCCCCACACGGTGCTGATCGTTTCGCACGACCGCGAGCTGTTGAACCGCTCGGTCGGCGGCATTCTGCACCTCGAGGACAAAGGCCTGATTTATTACACGGGCACCTACGACATGTTTGCCAAGCAGCGCGCGCAGAAGCGTGCCCTGCTGGCATCTGCCGCCAAAAAACAAGACGCGCAACGAGCACATTTGCAGGCGTTTGTGGATCGCTTTAAGGCCAAGGCGTCAAAGGCAAAACAAGCGCAATCGCGTGTGAAAGCGCTGGAACGGATGGAAACCATCCGCGCGCCTGAAGATGCGGCGCGCACGGTATTTACCTTCCCCAAACCAGAAGAGCTTTCGCCCCCCATTATCGCTACCGAGGCGGCGGCTGTGGGTTACGGCGAAACCGTCGTTCTACGCAATCTGAACCTGCGCATTGACCAAGACGACCGCATCGCGCTGCTTGGGCGAAACGGCGAGGGAAAATCCACGCTTTCCAAACTGTTGTCAGGTCGCTTGGATCTGATGGAGGGCAATATGGTGTCCTCGAACAAACTGCGTATCGGATTCTTTGCACAGCATCAGGTGGACGAGCTTTACGTCGACGAAACACCCCTACAGCACTTGATGCGCGAGCGTGCCTCTGAAGGGCAAGCAAAGCTGCGCGCGCGTCTGGCGGGGTTTGGCCTTGGCCCGGATCAAGCGGATACCGAGGTTGGGCGCCTGTCTGGCGGACAAAAGGCACGCCTGTCGCTGCTTTTGGCAACTCTGCCCGCCCCGCATTTGCTGATCCTTGACGAACCTACCAACCACTTGGACATCGAAAGCCGCGAGGCGCTCGTGGAAGCGCTGACCGCCTATAGCGGCGCGGTCATTCTGGTCAGCCACGATATGCATTTGCTGTCGATGGTCGCGGACCGCCTGTGGCTGGTGAAAGACGGCCATGTCGCCCCTTATGACGAGGATTTGCAGGCCTATCGCAAGATGTTGTTGGCACCCGACACGGCGAAAAAGACGGACAAGAAAGCCGCCTCAAAGCCCAAGCCAAAGCGGCCAAGCCGGGATCAGATACTCGCCCTACGCGCCGAGGTGCGCAAATGCGAAGCCCGCATGGCGAAGATCGAAGAAATGCGCGACAAGCTTGCCAAGAAACTCGCAGATCCAGAGCTTTATGAAAACGAACGTGCCGGGGATCTTGGGGTGTGGCAAAAGAAATATGCCGAGGTGATGGAGGCCATGGACAAGGCCGAGGATCTCTGGGTGAACGCGCAAGATAAGTTGGAAAAAGCAGAGGCTTAGCGATGGATCTTGATCTATTTGTTCCGTCCTTTGTGACGCTTTTCGTGGTGATGGACCCCATCGGCATCTCGCCCTTGTTCATGGCCCTGACCCAAGGGATGAGTGCTGCCAAACGCCGTGCCGTCGCCATCCGCGCCTGTATCATCGCAGGCGTGCTTTTGACGCTGTTTGCCTTCCTTGGCGAAGGCGTTTTGAACTTCCTCGGCATCTCGATGCCGGCCTTCCGCATCGCGGGTGGGATCCTTCTGCTTTTGACCGCATTAGATATGCTGTTTGAACGGCGCACTCAGCGCCGCAAGGACCAATCTGAAGAAACCGAAAGCGACGATGACCCTTCGGTCTTCCCGCTCGCAATGCCGCTGATCGCCGGTCCCGGCTCGATTGCCACGGTGATCTTGTTAGCAGGTCAAGGTGACGGCTTGGCGGGCGTTGGATTGGCGCTGGTCGTGATGTCTCTTGTCTTGGTTATCGCGTTTGTCCTGTTTAACGCGGCCCCTCTCCTGGAACGCTTGCTGCGGGAAACAGGGATTAAGGTGGTTACACGGCTTCTGGGCATGCTTTTGGCCGCATTGGCGGTACAATTCGTGCTGGAAGGGCTGCGTGATTTCGGGCTGATGGGGTGACCTAATACCCGACGCGTCATGCTGACCCGGTGACATTCCCAAATAGCGTGCCTATATCGAGAATATGACCGGAGACGATATCGCCAGATTTGCCTATCTCGCCCTGCTTTTGACAGCCGTGGGCGGCTATGTCGTGGCAGAAAGCCGCGCCAATCTGGGGCGGAACCTGCGGTACGCGCTGATCTGGGCACTGATTTTCGTGGGCGTTCTGGCCGGGGTCGGTCTGTGGAGCGACATTCGCGACGACATCTCTCCGCGCCAAGGGGTTATTCAAGACACGGGCGAAATCGTGTTGCCGCGTGCCTTTGATGGTCACTTCTATGCGACCTTGAAAATGAACGGGCAACCAGTTGATTTCATTGTCGATACCGGGGCAAGCAACATCGTCCTGACCAAGGAAGATGCTGCCCGTATCGGCGTTGAGTTAAACGCGCTACGCTTCTATGGCCGCGCAATGAGCGCCAATGGCGAGGTGCGCACCGCTCCCGCCCACATCGCCAAGGTCGAGCTTCTGGGTGTTCACGATTTCGGAGTTCAGGTCTGGGTGAACGAAGGCGATATGCCGCGCTCGCTTCTGGGCAACGACTATCTGCAACGGTTCGAGAAAATCGAGATCAGCCGCAAACAACTGATCCTCACCCGCTAGGCAATCAAGCGTCTTCAGGTGCGGTGCTGGCTTTCATCTCCCACCGGCCACTTTCTTGGCTCCAGTATTTCGCTGTAACGCCCGCGCTTTTCACCGCCATCCATTGGGTCCGCGCATGGGCCACCGCGTCGGGATCATTCCCGTCGAACACCACGAAGACGCGGGTATGTCCGCGCATGTCGCCCTCGGAAATCTCGGCCCCGTCGATCGCCATCAGCGCTTGCGCGTCGTTGGGGTTGTCGGAGTTGCTGGTCAACAGGATCGGTTGCTGCGCGTCTTGCGGTCCGCCCGTCTGACCGTGGGGCAAAAAGCCGTCTTCTGGGTGCAGCCAAAGTCGTTCGTCCAGCCAATTCAGCCGCGCCGCATTTGGGCCGCGCACGCAAACGCGCCAGCCCGCTTGCAGGCTGCGGTCCAGCAGCATCGGCAGCGCGACTTCCAGCGGGGACCGGGTCAGGTGATAAAAGAAGACCTCGCCTTGCGATGCGCCCTCTTTCACTGTCTCTTCTTCGGTCCCGGCTGTATCCGTCATGCGCTTAGCCTTCGAACTGGTCTTTCACCAGACGGTTCAACGCCAGCACACCCCAACCGGTCGCCCCTTTGGGCGCAAGGGGGCTTTCGCTGGACAATTGGGCAGTGCCCGCGATGTCCAAGTGGATCCACGGCTGGTCTTCTTTCACGAAGCGTCCCAAAAACTGAGCCGCTGTGACCGAACCTGCGGCACGTCCACCGACGTTTTTGATGTCGGCCTTGTGCGACTTGATCAGCTTATCATATCCCGGTCCCATCGGCATCCGCCAAGCACCTTCACCTTCGGCGGAGGCAGCGTTCAGGAAGCTGTTGCAGAAGCTGTCGTCATTCGAGAAAACGCCTGTGTTTTCATGACCCAAGCCGATGATGATCGCACCGGTCAGCGTGGCCAGATCCACCATCGCGGCGGGTTTGTATTCTTCCTGCGCATGCCACATCACGTCACACAGAACCAAGCGGCCCTCGGCGTCGGTATTGATCACTTCAATCGTGTCGCCCTTCATGGATTTTACGATATCTCCGGGACGCTGCGCACGCCCATCCGGCATGTTTTCGACCAGACCAACAAGCCCAACCACGTTGGCCTTGGCCCCGCGCAGCGCCAGCGTTTTCATGACGCCCGAGACCGTACCAGCCCCGCCCATATCCATGGTCATATCCTCCATGCCCGCGCCGGGCTTCAGGCTGATGCCGCCCGTGTCGAACACGACGCCCTTACCGACCAGAGCCAGCGGAGCCGCGCCTTTTTCGCCCTTCAGCCATTCCATGATGACGATCTTCGAGGGGCTTTCCGACCCCTGCCCGACCCCCAGAAGCGCACGCATGCCAAGGGCTTCCATCTCGTCTTCTTCTAGCACTTTGATCGTAACGCCAAGGGCCGACAGCGCTTCAAGACGGGCGGCAAACTCGACTGTGGTTAGGACGTTGGCAGGCTCGTTCACCAAGTCACGGGTAAAGAACACGCCTTCAGACAGGGCATTGATGCTGGCCGTCGCACCCTCAAAGCTTTCGGGTTTTGATACCATGACCATCAGGCTGCCACCTTCCGGTGCGTCCTCATTCGTCTGGTGATCATCAAACGCATAGGCGCGCAGGGTGGCCCCAAGCGCCAGTTCATCTGCGTATTTCAGAGACCCCGCCAGAACCAGAACGTCTTTGCCCAAAAGCGCCTTGCCGATTTTACCACCCGCCTTGCGGGCAGATGTCTCGTCAGCGCGCGGCGACAGGCGGATGACCTGAACGGCCTCGGCCTCCATTCCAACAGGCCATGCCAGATCCTGCGCATCGCCGTCTTTCATCTTCTCAAACGCTTCGCTTTCGGTGAAGCGCACTAGCGCCCCGCGCATCAGCTTATTCACGCGCCGCGCGGCGGGATGCAGCTTGCCGGGTTCGGACAGAACCACGGTGACGCGGCCCTTATGGGCACCGATCGCATCAAGGTTGATCTCGGTGAAACTTGGTAGGATCGGAGCGGTCATGACGGGTCCTTTATCTGGCAGGTTTCTGCCATTGGTAGCGGCCCTGTACAGGTTTGACCAGATAGCAGTTTTCCCCGCCCGCCGGATGGTTTAGAAACCAGACCACAAGATATTGGGTTCTCAGGGGGGAACGTGGCCAGATTCGACCGTTATATGCTGTCGCAGCTTGTGGTGTTGTTCGGCTTCTACGGGCTTGTCCTGGTGATGCTCTTTTGGGTGAACCGGGCGGTTCGGCTGTTTGACCAGCTGATCGCCAACGGCCAGACCGCACTGGTGTTTCTTGAGTTCTCGGCCATGATCCTGCCCGGCGTGATCGTGTTCATCATCCCGATTGCGTCCTTTGCGGCGTCAGTATCTGTCACTAACCGACTGAATTCCGAAAGCGAGCTGGTGGTCGCACAGGCTGCCGGTTACGGCCCCTTTCGGCTGGCCCGCCCAGTTCTGGTGTTTGGCGTCCTAACTGCTCTTTTCATGCTTGTTCTGACCCATATCCTTGTTCCGATGAGCCAGCTTCGGTTCGCCGAGCGACAGGCCGAGATCGCCGAGAACGTCACCGCACGGTTTCTGACTGAGGGCAGCTTTGTGCACCCTGCCGAGGGTATCACGCTTTACATCCGCGAGATCAGCCCAGCGGGCGAGCTGTTTGATATTTTCCTGTCGGATGAACGCGATGAAGAGCAGAGCTATACTTATACCGCCCGCCGCGCCTTGATCGTGAAAACCGAACTTGGCCCACGTCTTGTGATGTTCGACGGGTTGGCGCAGGTAATCAACATCGAAAGCCAACGCCTGACCACCACCGGGTTCGAGGATTTCACCTATAACATCGCGACGCTGCTGACCGGGACCGAGGAAGGCGTGCGCACCCTGAGCCAAATCTATACGACCGAGCTGTTAGACCCGCCTGCTGCGACACTTGCTGAAACTGGCGAAACCCGTGCCGCTTTGCGCGCTGAAGGCCATTTCCGCAACGCTCAGGCACTGTATTCGATTGTGACAGCCATGGCGGGGTATTCCATGCTAATCGTGGCCGGTTTCAGCCGATTTGGACTGTGGCGTCAGGTTGTGATCGCGTTGGGCGTTGTCGCGTTATTGCAGTCATTGGACAATACCATGTTGGATATGGCGCGCCGAACCGAAGGTGGCGTCTGGCTGGTCTATTTGGCAACTTTCGTCGGGATCATTTTCAATTTCGCAGTGCTGTTCATGGCCACTCGGCCATCCATCTCGGATCTGCGCCGCCGGCGCCGCACGCTGCGCGACCGTAGCCGTCAAATGTCCGAGGCAAACACATGAGGTTGCATCTCTATATCGCCCGCCGCTTTTTGCGCTCTTTCCTCAGCATGCTGTTCGTGCTGGCGATGATCTTTGTCCTGCTGGACATGGTCGAGAGCATGCGCAAATTTGATGCGGCCTCGGTCGGGTTCATGAATGTGCTGGGGCTGACGCTTCTGAACGCGCCGGTCTGGATGTATCGGATCCTGCCCTTGATCGTGATCCTGTCCACGCTGTGGATGTTCCTCAGCCTTGCCCGAAGCTCGGAAATGGTGGTGACGCGGGCCGCGGGGCGATCAGCGTTGATGACCTTGATCTCGCCCGTTTTGACGGTGTTTCTGTTTGGCATTCTGGCCGTCGCTATCGGCAATCCAATCGCCGCAGGTACGACGAAGAAGTACGAACGTATTGCCGCCCAATACGAAGGGCGCGGCGCGTCGGTTCTGTCGATTGCATCTGATGGCGTGTGGTTGCGTCAGGGCAATGAAACAGGCCAGACCGTGATCCGTGCAGACCGGTCGAACCTTGAAGGTACCGAGCTATTTGACGTCACCTTCTTTTCCTTCGCACCGGAAGGTCCGCCCACCCTGCGCATCGAAGCCGCCAGCGCCAAGCTGGAACCCGGATACTGGGCCATTCGGGGCGCGAAAGTCTGGGATCTGGTCAGCGAGACCAATCCCGAAACGACGGCCATCCAGTACCCCATGTTCACCTTGGCCTCGAACCTGACGCAGGAACAGATCCGCGACAGCTTCGGAAAGCCAAGTGCCATTCCGATCTGGGACCTGCCGAAGTTCATTCGACAGCTTGAAGCCGCTGGCTTCTCGGCGCGCGCGCATCGCGTCTGGTTGCATATGGAACTGGCCATGCCGGTCTTTCTGGTCGCAATGGTCTTGATCGGAGCCGGCTTCACCATGCGCCACACCCGTTTTGGCCGCACCGGGATCATGGTGCTGTTTGCCTTGATGATGGGTTTCGGTGCCTATTTCATCCGAAATTTCGCACAGATCCTAGGAGAGAACGGCCAGATCCCAATCCTTCTGGCGGCTTGGGCGCCCCCGATTGCCGCGATCCTTATGCCTCTGGGCATTCTTTTGCACTTGGAGGACGGATGATGGGTCTGTCAAAGCACTTACGCGCCGGACGGCTGGCCTTGGCCCTGTTGGCAGGGTCTGTCAGCGCCGTAGCTCTTGGCACGGGCCCCGCCACGGCCCAAACCGCAAGCTTGATCGCGGATCATGTGCGCGTTGTTGGCAATGGCGGGTTGGTCGCCGAAGGCAATGTGGTGGTGCTGTTTGACGGCACACGCCTTACGGCCACGCGCGTCAGCTATGACAAGGCGACGGATACGTTGTCCATCACCGGTCCCATCACAATCACGCGCCCTGATGGCACCATTCTGGTCGCAGACGAGGCGCAGCTGTCTGCCGATCTGCGCAATGGCATCCTGACCAGCGCCCGTCTTGTACTGGACGAGCAATTGCAGATCGCTGCCGCTCAGATCAACCGCGTGCAGGACCGCTATACGCAGCTGTCACGGGTCACGGCCTCGTCCTGTCAAGTCTGCAAGAAGAACCCGGTGCCTTTGTGGCAAATCCGAGCCGAACGCGTTGTGCATGATGAAGAGGCCCGCCAGCTTTATTTTCATGGCGCTCAACTTCGGGTCGCCGATGTGCCGGTGTTTTATCTGCCGCGTCTACGCCTGCCCGATCCGACACTGACTCGTGCCACTGGGTTCTTGCCACCCAAGATCCGCACGAATACGACGCTGGGGTTCGGTCTTGCCGCTCCCTATTTTATCAAGCTGGGTGATCACGCTGACCTGACCGTATCGCCCTATATCGCCGACAAAACCCGCACGCTGGAACTGCGCTATCGGCAGGCCTTCCGTACAGGCGACATACTGGTCGAAGGGGCCGTCAGCCGAGACAGCATTATCGAAGACACCACGCGTTTCTATGTGTTCGGCGAAGGTGAGTTCCAGCTGCCGCGTGACTTCACCCTGTCCTTCCAGCTGCAAGAGGTCTCAGACGCGGGGTACTTGCTGGACTATGGCTATTCTGACCAAGACCGGCTGCGCAACGCGATCGAGGTGATGCGCGCCCGCCGGGACGAGTTCGCCTATGCAGGCATCACCCGCTATGACACGTTGCGCGCCTCTGAGCTTCCGATCTCGGATCAACTGCCCTTTGCCCAAATCGACGCCTTCTATGAACGCCGCTTCCATCCCGGTGGATTTATCGGGGGCGAGCTGCGCGCAAACCTGTCGTGGCAGGCCCATTTCCGCGAAAGCAAATTGGATGTTCTGGGGCGGGACGTGGCGCGCATCGGGGCCGGCCTGAACTGGCGGCGCGACTGGATTGGCCCAGCGGGTCTGGTGATTGAAAGCCAAGCCGCCCTAGATGCGGACATCTATTGGATCGAACAAGACAGCCGCTACCTGACTGAACAAAGCTTTGCGACGCCCTCGGCTGGTGTCACCCTGCGATGGCCTCTGTCGCGTGTCACTGCTGGTGGCGCTGTGGATGTTCTGGAACCCGTGGCCGCGTTGGCATGGTCCGAACAGGTGGGAGCCGACATTCCCAATGAAGACAGCCAGTTCGTCGAGTTCGACCAAGGCAATCTGTTTGACCTGAACCGCTTCCCCGGCAGTGACCGGCGCGAAGAAGGGCTTCGGGGTGCATTGGGTCTGAGCTGGACACACAGCGCTCCGTCTGGCTGGGGCTTCACACTGGCGGCCGGACGCGTTTTCCGCGAGGTCGATCTGGGTCAGTTCACCGATGCATCGGGGCTTGCCGGTCAACAGTCTGACTGGCTGTTGGGGGCGGCGGTCAATCTTGGCGGGCGTATTTCGGTTCAGGGACGCGCTCTTCTGGACGATGATTTCGGGCTGACAAAATCCGAAACCCGCGCCGCATGGCTGACCGACGAATTCCAGTTGGGCGCAGCCCACATTTGGGTGATCGAGGATACAGCCGAGAACCGCCCCACGCCCACCCACGAGCTTCGCTTGGACAGTGCTTGGAAGGTTGGCGACTTCTGGACAATTTCGGCCGATGGAAGCTTTGACGTCGAGGCAAAACAGGCCACCCGAGCCGGTATCGGCGTGGAATATCGAAATGAATGTCTTTCAGTTGATCTTTCCCTCTCGCGTCGCTTCACAACCTCTATTAATGTAGAGCCGACAACGGATTTTGGTCTGCAGTTTGAACTGATCGGATTTGGAAGCGGCCGCGGCGCAGCAGTGAATAAATGCAGTGGCTAACAATGATGCGATTGAAGCAGGACAGATTGAAGTCAGGGGATACGAGCTTTATGCGAAACAGGAAAACGCCCATGGGATTTCTTCGCCAAACTAAAGCGCCGCAAACGCCGCGCAAATCGACCGCTTCGGCATGGACCTGTGCCGCTTCCGGGCTGGTGCTGGGGCTGGCAACGCTGGTTGGCATGGGTGCAACCCCTGCCGAGGCGCAAAACCTGTTTGCCCCGGTTAAGAAGGTAAATGACAGGGTTATCACCGCCTACGAGCTGTCCCAACGGATGGCGTTCCTGACCATCCTGCGCGCGCCGGGCAACCTGCGTGAACTGGCGATGAAACAGCTGACGGACGAGGCGCTGCAACGACAGGCGGCCGAGACTGCCGGCATTGCGATCAACGCCGAAGAGGTTTTGGCCGGGATGTCCGAGTTCACAGGCCGCTTCAATCTGAGCGTCGAAGAATTCAACAAGATCATCGCGCAGGCTGGCATCGCGCCAGAAAGCTTCCGCGATTTCGTCTCGGGTGGTCTGGCGTGGCGCTCGGTTGTACGCGAACGCTGGCAAGGTCGCATTAGCGTGACTGATGACGAGATTGATCGCCAGCTGTCTCTGACAGCTCCGGGTCAGAACGTTCGTGTGCTGCTGTCCGAGATTATCCTGCCCGCCCAAACACCCGAAGCAATGCAAATCGCCAATGCGCGCGCCGCGGAGTTGTCCGAAATCACCACATTGGGGGCCTTCGCATCGGCCGCCCGAAATTCTTCGGTTGCCCCGTCGCGTGGTCGCTCGGGGCGTCTGAACTGGACCGAACTGTCAGACTTGCCACCCGCTGTTGCGGGACAGGTCGTCACGCTTGAGCCCGGCCATGTGACCGATCCGGTCCCCGTGAAAAACGGTGTCGCCGTCTTCCAGCTGCGCGCGATCGAAGAGCTTGACCGCCCAACACCGCAAGACGTTACCGTCGAATACTCCGCGCTGATGATCCCTGGCGGGCGTAGTGCCGAAGCCCTGACTCAAGCCGCCGAAATCCGCGCGAAAGCGGATAGCTGCAACGACCTGTTTGGCCTGTTCCCCGGATCGACCGAAGCGCAAATTCAGAACGAAACTGTGACGATCGGCGAGCTACCCACCCGCTATGCTGTGGAGCTGGCCCAATTGGATGAAGGCGAGGTATCGACCGCTCTGACCTCGGCCAATGGGCAAAGCCTTGTCTTTCTGATGCTATGTTCGCGCAGCCGCGAGCTGCCTGAAGAAGTCAGCCGCGACCAGCTGCGCCTGCGCCTTCAGAACCAGCGTTTGCAAGCCTATTCCGTCGCCTATCTGGAAGAGCTGCGTGCTGCCGCGTTTATCGAGGAATTTGACCCGCAATGACCGCTGAAGGCAGCGTGTCTGGCATGGTTCCGCCGGTGGCTCTGACCATGGGGGAGCCTGCGGGCATCGGGCCCGAGATCGCCGCAAAAGCCTTTGCTGCCTTGCAAGGAACTTTGCCCTTCTTTCTGATTGGCGATCCGCGACATCTGCCCGAAGGCGTTGCGTTCACTCGGATCGACACCCCTGATAACGCCCATGGGGCCGCATCTCTGCCCGTGTTGCCGCATGATTTCCAATCTCCGCGTGTGCCGGGCGTCGCACAGACTGAACACGCGCAACCAGTAATCGACGTCATCGCCCGTGCGGTTGATCTGACCCGTCAGGGTCAGGCGCTGGCAGTCTGCACCAATCCGATCAACAAGAAAGCCCTGAAAGATGGGGCGGATTTCCCGTTCCCGGGCCATACAGAATATCTGTCGCATCTGGCTGGGGGCGCAGATGTCGTGATGATGCTGGCCTGTGACGAGCTGCGCGTAGTGCCGGCCACAATCCACATCGCCTTATCCGAGGTTCCTAAGACTCTGACCCGCGAGACGCTGACCCAAGTCATTCGCACCACCCATGCCGCTCTGATCCATGATTTCGGACTGGACGCTCCACGGTTGGCAATTTCGGGCCTGAACCCCCATGCCGGCGAAGGCGGTGCGATGGGGATGGACGAGATTGACATGATCACCCCCCTGCTGAACGATCTGCGCAGCGAGGGTCTGGACCTGCTGGGCCCCCTGCCCGCCGACACGATGTTTCATGCCAGTGCGCGCGTGGATTATGATGCGGCGATCTGCATGTACCACGACCAAGCGCTGATCCCGATCAAGACGATCGACTTTGCGGGGGGCGTCAACGTTACCTTAGGCCTGCCCTTCGTGCGTACATCACCCGATCATGGCACCGCGTATGACATCGCAGGTACGGGCAAGGCGGATGCGACGTCCTTAATTAACGCCCTACGTATGGCCCACCAGATGGGCCTTGCCCGCCGACAGGAGAGCACCTCATGAGCCAGATCGATGGACTGCCGCCGCTACGCGATGTGATCAACACCCATGGGCTGGTTGCCAAGAAATCTCTGGGCCAAAACTTTCTTCTGGATCTGAACCTGACCGCCAAGATCGCTCGGATGGCGGGTGATCTGTCTGGCTGTGACGTGTTGGAGGTCGGCCCCGGTCCCGGCGGATTGACCCGTGGTCTTCTGGTCGAAGGCGCGCGCAAGGTATTGGCCGTCGAGAAAGACAGCCGCGCCATGGCGCCATTGGCCGAAATTGCGGCGGCCTATCCAGGTCGGTTGGAAGTGGTGAATGCGGACGCGTTGGAGCTGGACCCGCTCGAACATCTGACGCCCCCCATCCGTATCGTCGCCAACCTGCCCTATAACGTAGGCACCGAGCTTTTGGTGCGGTGGCTGACACCCCCCAGCTGGCCACCCTCGTGGACAAGCCTGACATTGATGTTCCAAAAGGAAGTGGCCGAGCGCATCGTGGCTCAACCGGGATCGAAGAAATACGGACGACTGGCCGTTCTGGCCCAATGGCGCACCACTCCGCGTGTGGTGATGGAGCTTCCGCCCGAGGCCTTCACCCCTCCGCCGAAAATCCATTCGGCCGTGGTGCATCTTGAGGCCTTGCCTGCCCCCCGGTTCGAAGCTGATGCGAAGAAGCTTCAAGCAGTTGTCGCCAAAGCCTTTGGGCAGCGGCGGAAGATGCTGCGCGCTTCCCTTAAGGGGCTGCACCCGGAAATCGAGGACGTTCTGACCTCGGTCGGAATCAAGCCCACGTCGCGCGCGGAAGAGATCGATGTGGAAGCCTTCTGTGCTTTGTCGCGGGCTTTGGGCTAGACGTATAATTGGCAGCGCTGTTTAGGGGCTCTGCCCCCGGGATATTTGTGGTAAGAAAATGTAGGGGAACCGGTCAGGAATGCTCTTCTGCAGCAGTTTCCGATAGCGCGCGATTGAAGGCTTTCAGCGCATCCACATGGAAGACGGCACCCCAAAGCTCGGGCGGATCACCTTCGCCGCCAAGGGTGACAACCGGGATGTACCGTTCACCTGTGGCTTCAAAAATGGGCATCACGACTTCCAACGTCGTGTTGCCATCCACATAGACGCCTGCCTCGATCAATTCCCAGCAGTGTTCTTCGCCGGCGGTACGGGCGTGTTCCAGGTCGCGCATCACTTGCGCCACGCGCACTGTGGACAGCAAATAAGCTTGCGGGCCAGCGGCAAGGTGGATGTTGCGGCGTTCCAGTTGGGTTAGGAAGAAACTGCGGTCCACCAACTGGCTCGACAGCGCGGTAGACAACGATACGGCTGACATCACGGCAATCCCGGTCTGCCAGTCTCCGGTCAGTTCGAACACGATCAACGTTGTCGAAATCGGAGCCCCCAGTACGGCCGCCGCGACCGCACCCATGCCAGCAAGGGCATAGAGGGTTTCAGACCCTGATACGTCTGGGAAAATAGCCGTGGCGATGATCCCGAAGGCGAGCCCAGTCAGCGCGCCCACCATCAATGCCGGAGAGAATACACCACCCCCCATGCGTCCGGCCATGGTGATGGCAACCGCGGCCACTTTGACAGCGACATATAGAATGGCGACACCAGCGGTCAGGCTTCCCGTCAATGCAGCCGAGGTCGTTTCGTACCCCACGCCAATGATGTGCGGAAAGTAGATCGCGATTGCTCCGAGCAGGAAGCCCGATAGCGCTGGACGGAGAATACGCGGCAGACGCAGGCGATCCTGCACGGTGTTGCCCAAATCCTCGGCCCAAAAAATCGAGCGCATCAGGATCACGGCAACAATGCCCGAGATAAGCCCAAGGATCAGGAAGGCTGGAAGCTCGATATAAAACGCCAACGTGCCCTCATCGGGCAGCGTGAACTCGGTCACGCCACCATATTCAAGGCGATTGATCACCGTCCCAGAAACGGCAGCAATAGCGATCGGAGCGAACGCGTGGACCGCGAAATGGCGCAGCACGACCTCTAACGCGAAAAGAGCCCCCGCGATTGGGGCATTGAAGCTGGCCGACACCGCGCCCGCTACGGCGCAGCCCAACAGATCACGCCCGGTGATGCCATTGGCGTTGATCCGCGCTGAAATCCAGCTTGAGATTACGGCGGCCAGGTGCACAACGGGGCCTTCTCGTCCTGACGACCCACCGGTAGACAATGTCACCAACGACGCCAATGCAGAGCCAAGACCCGCACGTTTTTCCACCCGACCTTCCCAAAGCGCGGCCCCCTCGATTACATCTGCAACCGAGCGCACGCGACCGTCATGGGTAAACCAGTTCAAGATCAGCCCAACAACCAGCCCGCCCAAGGTTGGCAGGATCAAGATCCAGTACCACGGCAGTGTTTCGGCAAAGCTGTGCAAATGGGTCAGATCATCCGTTCCGTAAAGCGAAGCTTGCAGTATCTCGATCCCCTTACGGAACCCAAGTGCAGCCGTTCCCGATGCCACGCCGATGATCAGGGCAATCAGCCAAAACTGCATTTGGCTTGGGCCTTTTTCTATCAGGACACCCCACGCATCACGCGCATTCCCGCAAAGGTTTCGGGCGCGCTGAATCATTATAATTTTTATCTGTTTTATCATTGCGCTGCGCGTGTAGAACCCTTCCCAAGGCCCGTCATTTACCATAAGTTGTTCCGGTTTCTCAGGGGAGGATGGGATGGCCATCGACACCGCGTTCACCGAGCTTTCGTCATTTCTAGGCGATCGCATCAGCCGGTCCAAGCCTGTTCTGGATCAACATGGCGGATCCGAGACTCATTTTGCCCCTGCTCCGCCCGATATCGTGGTTTGGCCCGAGAATACCAATGAAGTCAGCAGGATCCTGAAGATCTGCAATCAGGCCGGTTTGCCTGTGGTCCCCTTCGGCGCCGGAACCTCGTTGGAAGGGCACACAAGTGCAGCAAATGGAGGTGTGTGCCTGGATATGGCGCGGATGAACCGGGTGTTGTCGCAGGATCCCGGCGACATGATTGCCCAAGTCGAAGCGGGCCTGACGCGCGAAGAGCTTAACCAAGAATTGCGCACATTAGGCGTTTTTTTCCCGGTTGATCCGGGGGCAAACGCAACGTTGGGGGGGATGGCTGCGACGCGTGCGTCCGGGACAACCACGGTCCGCTATGGGTCGATGCGTCAGAATGTTCTTGGGCTTACCGTCGTCCTTGCGGATGGGCGCGTAATCCGCACAGGATCGCGCGCGGCCAAGTCTTCCTCGGGCTATGACTTAACCGCACTGTTTCTTGGGTCCGAGGGTACTTTGGGGGTCATCACCGAACTCACCCTACGCCTGCATGGGCAGCCTGAAGAGATCCGTGCCGGGATCTGCGCCTTTCCTAACATGAGTGCAGCAGTTGGTGCGGTTCAACAGGTGATCCAATTGGGCCTGTCCGTCGCGCGGATCGAATTCGTGGACGACGCTACCGCGCGCGCCTTCAATCAATATGCTGGAACCGAGATGGCGGAGTGCCCGCATCTTTTGGTCGAGTTTCACGGCAGCCCCAACAGCGTCGACGAAGCCAGCGACATTTTCGGCGAAATCGCCCGTGACTTCGGCGCCACCGGCTATGAACACGCCACAAAGACCGAGGATCGCAACGCGCTTTGGAAGATCCGGCATCACGCCTTTTATGCGGTGCAAAGCCTGCGCCCCGGCGCGCGCGCCTTGGTCACAGATATTTGCGTACCGATCTCGCAACTGGCGCAGGCGGTCGAGGATACCCGCGCGGATATCGCAGCCTCGTCCCTGCCCGGCCCGATTTTGGGACATGTCGGGGACGGAAACTTTCACGCCATCCTGCTGATCGACCCGGACAGCCTCGATGAAATGGCCGAGGCCAAGTCCCTTGCCGAACGGATGAGCCGCCGCGCGTTGGCGCATGGTGGAACCATCACCGGCGAACATGGGGTGGGCATGGGGAAGCTACACCTTATGGAAGAAGAGCACGGCATCGGCTGGGCGCTGATGGGGGACATCAAAACCGCGCTCGATCCTCGCAATATCCTGAACCCCGGCAAGCTGGTCCCGCAAGGCGGGTAAGATCAGCCTGCCAGAAGCTCTTTCGCGGCGGCTTTGGCGGCGTCCGTGATCGTGTCGCCCGAGATCATCCGCGCGATCTCGTCCACGCGCTGATCGGGCGACAGCGGGGAAACAGTGGACAGCGTCACGCCGTCCGCAACTGATTTGCTGACGCGCCAGTGATGCCCGCCAAGCGCGGCCACTTGCGGGCTATGCGTCACGACCAGCACCTGTCCCGCAGAAGCCAGATCCGCCAAACGCCGACCTACAGCATCAGCGGTGGCCCCTCCGACGCCCCGGTCAATTTCGTCGAAGATCATGGTCAGGCCGGTGGCGTCACGCGTCAGACAGACCTTAAGGGCCAACAGGAAACGGCTGAGCTCACCGCCCGAGGCGATCTTGTTCAACGGCCCCGAGGGTGCACCGGGGTTGGTCGCAACGGTAAACGTCACCGCGTCAACACCGTCCGGGCCGGGATCCGTGGGCGAGATTTCTGTTGTGAAGACAGCGCGCTCCATCTTCAGTGGGGCAAGCTCTGCACCCATCGCCTGATCCAGAAGCGACGCCGCATCCTGACGAGCTTTGGACAGCTCTTTCGCCGCCTTGTCGTATCGCGCTCGTGCGTCGGCCAAACCCGTTTCCAGCCCTGCAATCTCATCCGCGCCGGCATCCAATGCCGTCAACCGACCGCGCAAGTCTTCAGCAAACACGCCCAACTCGTCGGGAGTGGTATGGTGCTTGCGCGCCATTGCACGAATGGCAAACAGTCGCTCTTCCACTTGTTCCAGTTCGTGTGGATTGAATGACAGGCTGTCCATTGCGGCCTCAACGCCCGACACGGCGTCGCCCAACTCATCCATCGCACGGCTTAAGGCCGCGATTGGGGCATCCAGCACATCGCCAGCCTGCTCTGCTGCGCCGTCCAGCCAACGTAGAGCGTCCCCCAGACGTGCCTCGGCACCCTCGCCCGTACCAAGCGCCTGATGCGCACGCGAGATGTCTTCGCCAATCCGCTCGGCCCCCTGCATCAAGCGGCGGCGCGCGTCCAGTTCGGCGTCTTCTCCGGGTTGTGGGTCCAGCGTGTCCATCTCGTCGACCGCATGACGCAGAAATTCTTCTTCAGCTTTCGCGGCCTCGATCCGTGCCCGCGCTTCATCCAACGACTTGGATGCTTGTGCAACGGACCGCCACGCAGTTTTCACCGCATCGCCATGTGCGCCAAGCGCTGCAAATTCGTCCAAAAGCTGTCGGTGTACACGCGGGTTTAAAAGTCCCTTATCATCTTGCTGGCCGTGCAGCTCTACCAAGCTGTCTGACAAGGCGCGCAACACCTCTCCGCTTGCCCGGCGGTCATTGACCCACGCCGTCTTGCGCCCATCCAATCGATTCACCCGGCGCAGCACTAGTTCATCATCAACGGGGATTCCGGCCACATCCAGAACAGATCGGGCTGGGTGGTTGTCAGGCA
Organism: Aliiroseovarius sp. S253; assembly: GCF_049800855.1. Lineage (NCBI taxonomy): Bacteria > Pseudomonadati > Pseudomonadota > Alphaproteobacteria > Rhodobacterales > Paracoccaceae > Aliiroseovarius > Aliiroseovarius sp. S253. Next base: position 1,481,020 of record NZ_JBNAFW010000001.1, read on the forward strand.
GATCAAACACGGCGACGACCTCGCCCTGTTCGGCCCCGGTGCGCACCAGATCCGCGCGACCACGCCAACCCAGCACAAATCCCAGACTGTCCAGAAGGATCGACTTACCCGCGCCCGTTTCGCCGGTCAGCACGTTCAGTCCCGGCTGGAACTCAAGCTCCAACCGGTCAATGATCAACATATCTCGAATGTCCAGAGACCGCAGCATTCTACGCCTCGTCCCTCTTAGGCCCGAGAACCGTTCGGCGGGCCATGTGGCCCGACACGGTCAGAGCCATTCGCCCTTGATCATCTGACGGTGTACTTGACGCAGCCAGCTGTTGCCCTTGGCTTCCGGCTTCAATCCACGGCTGGTCAACAGACGATAGCTGTCCTGATACCATTCGGTCGACTGGAAGTTGTGACCAAGAATGGCAGCAGCGGTCTGGGCTTCGCTTTCCAGTCCGAGTGACAGATAAGATTCGACCAGACGATGCAGTGCCTCGGCCACGTGGGTGGTGGTTTGGAACTGTTCGACAACCACACGGAAACGGTTGATCGATGCTGAGTAATGCTTGCGTTTCAGATAGTAACGCCCGATTTCCATTTCCTTGGCCGCCAGATGGTCAAAGGCTAGGTCAAATTTCAGGATTGAGGATTTGGCGTATTCCGTGTCGGGATAACGCTCGATCACCGAACGCAATGCCTGAAGCGCTTGATAGGTCAGGCCTTGATCGCGTCCGATCAAATCAATCTGATCGTAGTAGCTGATGGCCAATAGATACTGCGCATAGGCGGCATCTTCGTCACCCGGATAGAAGTCGATATAGCGCTGCGCCGTGGCGCGGGCCAATTCGTATTCTTTGTCTTTGTGGTGCGAAAACGCCTGCATGATCAGCGCGCGCTTGGCCCATTCCGAATAGGGGTACAGGCGCTCGACTTCGCCAAACCATTTGGCCGCTTCCGAGGGGTCGCCACGTTCAAGATCATATTCGCCGCGCTTGAAGATTTCTTCAGCGCTCCATTGATCAATGGGGCGCTTTTCAACGCGAGTACCAAAAATGCTACCCCCGGTGCCATCGCCACCGAAGCCCAAGCTTCCGAATCCCAAGCTACCCGAGCCGCCGCCGCAGCCTGTCAAAGCCAAGCCGGATACCAGTGCAATGCTGATGGATTTGCCCAATTTCACGCGGATCATAACCCGTGTTACCCCAACTGTTTTCTGTCGATAGAATAATTCCGACATGTTCCTGCGAGTCCTAGCACAGAAATTTTCAGGGCAAAATGGTTTGCACGCCAAAATTCACCCATGTTGCAAGAGTTTATTGGAAACCTGCAGTGTCCAGCCGGTGATCTGAGTGAGCGATCAGATAATCCATCCACGACCGAGATCACCAGATGACTCGATCAAGCCGTCATCGGCAGGTCAGAACGGCGCACACCCACACCGGGCAGTTTACCCGCGTCTTGGCTGTCACATTCCACCAGTCGCCACGCTCCGGGCGTGTCAAACAAGGCGCGCAGCAGTTTGTTGGTCATCGCGTGGCCCGCGCGGTGGCCGGTATAGCGCGCGCGCAAAGGGGCACCCGCCAGCGCCAAATCGCCCAATGCATCCAGCATCTTATGGCGAACAGCTTCGTCTACACGGCGCAGTCCACCCGGCGACAACACCTGATCTCCGTCAACGACGACGGCGTTCTCATAAGTGCCGCCAAGGGCAAGCCCTGCTTCGTGCATCGCGTCCACATCCGCCCGGCGGCAGAATGTCCGGCAATCCGACAACTCGCGCACGAAATTGCCGTTGGACATGTCCAAGCTCATTTCCTGCGTACCGATGGCCTCATCCGGGAACGAGATATGAAAATCGATAAAGAAACCATCCGAGGGTTCCAGCCGCGCCCACGCATCACCATCGCGGTATTCCACGGGCTTAAGCACTTCGATCACGCGCACAGGAGCCGCCAGCTCTCGCTGTCCGGCTTTAATCAGCCCATCCACGAACCGGGCCGAGCTGCCATCCATGATCGGCACTTCAGGACCGTCAATCTCGATCAGCGCATTATGAATGCCACAGCCAGCAAGGGCGGCCATGATATGTTCGATGGTACGAACTTCGACCACGGCGTCGTTGCGGATCACAGTACACAGAGGCGACGGCACACCAGATTCCCAATGCACCGCGATCAAATTGTCGCGGTCATCGACGTCGATGCGTTTGAACCAGATGCCATATTCGGCCGAGGCAGGCTGAACCTTCATGCGAACCGGGCGCCCGGAATGCAATCCGGTGCCATTGAAACTGACTGTGCTGGCTACTGTGGTCTGCACGTGACGCCTCTTTCGTTGCCTCGGTTCGATCGCGATGCCCTGCCCTTTGGCAGTCCCGCATTATTGTCTAAGCGCATTTCCGCGTTGGGTCTGGCTGAGTCGTCCGCCCCCGTGTGGAGTATCACGGGGCCGGCCCAACCAATCCGTCTGTTCCACCAAGCTGGCGGGCATGGGCTCGGATCGTACTGCTCAGGCAGGTTTTCAACGATCTGACGCCCCAACGGGTGCGCACCAATCTCGTTCGACTGGTGATATTGTGGGTAATCGCCTCAGAGGTTAATCACAATTCAAACCTCTGTAACGGTTTGTAACATGACCTGACGGGTGCGCGAAAAACCGCGCGCGCATCGAGAATTCACCCACAAACCATTGGTTTCATGTCGTTTATTACCATCAGCGACTTGCAACCTATAGGCCGCACATCCACTCGGAATCCCGGCAATCCTTCGCTGATGCAACATAAGCGATGATTATCAATCCGTCCCTCAACCGAAACTTCAAGGTTTCAACAACGAAAAACCGCCGCGCATTTCTGCGCAGCGGCTTGTTTTTCAATCGGTTTTACCCAGGTATCAGTTGGCCTGACGGCGCAGGAACGCGGGGATTTCAACTTTTTCCTGTTCCGGATCAGCGGCAGGCGCTTGATGCTGAACGGGCTGATCGCTTTGCACCGGCGGCTGCGTGCGGGCAGCGCCTTCAGCGGCTCCCGAACCAGTCATCCGATTGATCAGCGAGTTGATGCCAAACCGGGCTTTCTCGTGCTGAGCCGGAGCTTCTGCTTGCGGTGCAGGTGCTGCCGGTTGACCAGAGCGCGGCTGGTTCTGAACTGCCGCTTGCAGACGGGCCATCGCCTCGGGCGACGGGGTGCCGGGGGCTGGAGCCTTTGGCGCCACGAACTGAGCAACCGCGGGTTCTTCATGGAACCGTGCATCTGCAGCCGGAGCGGCCTGATATGCCTCTTCTTCGCGAGGTTGATAGACCGGCGGCGGCACATCACCACCTGCGGTTTCAGCAGGGAAGCTGTTCTGCATCGCGGGCTCTTCCACGACTGGCGCGCTTTCCATTTCTTCGAAAAGCGACGGCTCTGCCGGGGCTTCTGCCACGGTTTCGGCAGCGCTTTCTACGGGAGCTGCGTCAATCTCGGCTGCGGCAGCAATTGCTGCGGGCGCTTCGGCTTCCAGTTTCTGCTCGACCTCGATCGGCGATTGCAGAGGCTGCGCCAGCGAACGGCGCGGTACTGGAATGTCCATCGGAACTTCTGCAGCGTCGATACCAGTAGCCACAACGGACACGCGCATCCCGCCTTCAAGGCTGTCATCCAGCGTAGAACCAACGATGATGTTGGCGTCCGGATCGACCTCTTCACGGATACGGTTTGCAGCTTCGTCCAGTTCGAACAGGGTCAGGTCGTAGCCGCCGGTGATGTTGATCAACACACCTTTCGCGCCACGCAGGCTGATTTCGTCCAGAAGCGGGTTGGCGATGGCTTTCTCGGCCGCTTGAACCGCGCGATCTTCACCGGTGCTTTCGCCCGTACCCATCATGGCTTTGCCCATCTCGTCCATTACGGCGCGGACATCAGCAAAGTCGAGGTTGATCAGGCCGGGGCGAACCATCAGGTCCGTTACACCCTTAACACCTTGATACAGAACGTCATCTGCCATCGAGAACGCCTCGGTGAAGGTCGTCTTTTCGTTGGCCAGACGGAACAGGTTCTGGTTGGGAATAATGATCAGCGTGTCGACCATTTTCTGCAGGGCTTCGACACCGTCTTCCGCCTGCTGCATGCGCTTGGCACCTTCAAACTGGAAGGGCTTGGTGACGACACCAACGGTCAGAACACCAAGTTCACGTGCGGCCTGCGCAATGATCGGTGCAGCACCTGTCCCGGTGCCACCGCCCATACCAGCGGTGATGAAGCACATATGTGCGCCCGCCAGGTGGTCTACGATCTGTTCAATGCTTTCTTCTGCAGCCGCAGCGCCAACCGTTGCTCGGGCACCCGCGCCCAGACCTTCGGTGACTTTCACACCCATCTGGATGCGATCTTTGGCGCGCGAGTGCTGAAGCGCTTGCGCGTCCGTGTTGGCTACGACAAATTCGACGCCCTCGAGTTCCTTCTCGATCATGTTGTTGACAGCGTTGCCACCAGCACCGCCTACGCCAAACACCGTGATACGAGGTTTCAACTCTTCCTGACCGGGCATGGTAAGGTTCAAAGTCATGATTTTTCCGCCTGTATAGGTCTGTGCCGCTTCGATGTGCCCCGAAGGCGGCTGATATGTTGTTATTCCGACTGAATCGCCGGTAACTGCCTCTTTTTTTCCATGTTACCTCACAAATGCACGGTCCGTCACGCCCAAAAGGGGCGCTAAACCGCAAAATATTGAGGAAATACTGGGAATTTAAGCAGGATTTCGCCGAAGACACAGCATGTTGCGGTGCAGCGTGAGACTCACCAATTGTCCTTGAACCACCGAAAGGCTCGACGGAAGCTGCGCGCCGGATAGCTTTCCGCTGGCATTTCGAAGTCCCACCACTCGTCCTGTGGGTGCGCGGCAAACAGGCACAGCCCCACAGCCGAGGCAAACCCTGCCCCCGTCGCTGCCTGTGGCAAGCCCTGCACCCGAAGCGGGCGTCCGATGCGCACATTCTGTCCAAGGATTTTCGGGGCAAGCCCGTCTAGTCCCGGGATCTGGCTGCCTCCACCGGTCAACACGATGGACTGACTGGGCAGATGGTCAAACCCGGCCGCATCAAGGCGCATCCGCACTTCTTCCAGAATTTCTTCTACGCGCGGACGCATGATGCCGATCAGTTCGGCGCGGCTGACCGTGCGACGGTCATGTTCCCAATCGCCTGTGTCTCCGCCGATCTCGATCATCTCGCGATCATCCATGCCGGTGGCAATGACGCCGCCATAGAAGGTCTTGATCCGCTCGGCCGTCGACAATGGCACTTGCAGACCTTTCGAGATGTCCGAGGTCACATGATCCCCACCCAGACGTACGCTGTCGGCAAAAATCATGTGCTTTTTCATAAAGATCGAGATGCCAGTTGAACCACCACCTAAATCAATACAGGCCGCGCCAAGTTCCTGTTCGTCTTCGACCAGAGCTGAAATGCCGGACACATAAGCCGAGCTTGCCAGCCCCGCGACCTCAAGATCGCAGCGCTTAATACAATAAAGCAGGTTCTGAATGACCGCTGAGTCCACGCTAAGAACATGCATATCCACGGCCAGACGGTTGCCGATCTGCCCCCGAGGATCGCCAAGACCCGAACGGTGATCCAGCGCGAAGTTCACCGGCTGCGCGTGCAGCACTTCACGACCGTCTCCGATGTCAGGCATGTCGCAGGCCGCCAGCACGCGGGCCACGTCGTCTTCGGTAACGGCACGACCGTCCAGTTCAACTGCGCCATCCAGCCCATAGCTGCGCGGGTTCGCGCCCGAGAAACAGGCGATCACGTGATCCACGCGGATGTTGGCCATTTTCTGAGCGGCCTGCACGGCGGTGCGAATGGCACGCTCTGTCTCGGCCATCGCGTCGATCTCGCCAAAACGAACCCCACGCGAGCGTGTCGTTGCGGCGCCAATCACGCGGAAGGCACTTTGCCCTGCCAAGGACCCTACCCCGTCGCTGTCGCGGAACTGATCTGGTCCGTCAAAACGCAGGATCAGACATCCCACCTTGGCACTGCCGATATCCAGAATGGCAATCACGCCGCGCTGCATGGCGGCTTCGCGCATGGCCCGCATGGCACGTTGCTGGCTGTAAATATCGGTCATTGGGAAACCTCTTCAATCTCGACCCCATTAATGCGGCGCAGCTCGTCCATGGCGGTTTCGCCAAGACGCAGCGTGGGACGCTGGGGGTTTCTCATATCAATCACACTTAAATCGCGACCCAGCAGATCTTGCGCCTGATGCAGTGCAATCACCTGCTCGAATGCGGCCACGGGGTTCTCGGCGGGCAGCTGAATACGCTGATCGCTTTTCAAAACAACATCCCAGCGGCGTTCACCAATGCGGATCAAACCGCGCAACTGGCCTGCCAATGGGCCTACCGTGTCAAGGATGGCGCGCGCTTCTGGCACAGCGTCAGCCGCCCCCTCGCCCGTGATCAGGGGCAAATCGGATCTGGCCGAGCGATCCAGCAGACTGGCCACACGATGGCCGCCCGCATCCAGCATGTCGATGACACCGCTGTGGCGCCACAGGATCACTGGCTGGCGTTCGGTCAAGGCCACTTCCAGCACGCCGCCCGGACGGATACGAAGATCGGCATCCTCGATCACGTCGAGTTTCATAATCTCGGTCCGCATCCGTTCCAGATCCAGATCAAAGCTGGAGATCGGGAAGTCGATGGGAAGGATCTGCCGCACAGCGTTGTCGACCACCGGGGTCGCGCCTTCGACGGCCATCAGCTTGACCAAGAACTCGGGCCGTTCCTGTACCGAGCGCTTAACATTGGTCAGCTTCTCGCCAATCGCATAGCGGTTGGTCGGGTTGGCCAGATACCAGCCTGTCGCCATCAGGATCGCAAAGACCGGCAGGCCTACACGTAGGAAGGCACGAAATACCGGGGTCAGCCACAGACGGTGGGCTTTATAGGCAAGCCGCGAAGGGGCCGGATCACGGCGCTGCGCTTCTGCTTTGTCGTTCTGAGTAGAGGTCATCGGTTGCACGATGCGTCCTCCACCATCCACGCGCAGAACTTGCCAAAGCTCATCCCCTGATGCGCACCCTGTTCGGGCGCAAGCGAGGTCGGCGTCATGCCAGGCTGCGTGTTGGTTTCAAGAATGATCAGACCATCCAGCCCACGGGATTCGTCCCAGCGGTAGTCGGTGCGGCTGACACCACGACAGCCAAGGGCGGTGTGCGCCCGCACCGCAAAGTCCAGACAGGCGGCTTCAATTTCGGCGGGGATGTTGGCGGGAATTTCGTGGCGCGATCCGCCATCAGCATATTTCGCGTCATAGTCATACCAGCCATCGGTGATGATATCGGTGACGCCAAGCGCACGATCTCCCATAACCGTCGTCGTAAGCTCGCGCCCCGGTGCGTAGGTTTCGACCATCACCGTGTCGGGCATGGTTTCAGCCAGTTTAGGAGGCGTATTTGCGCCCTCTTGCACAATGTAAATTCCGACCGAGCTGCCTTCGTTGAAAGGCTTCACCACGTAAGGCGGTTCCATCACATGACGGGCCTGCACTTCGCCCTTGTCGGCCAGAACACTGGCGACCACGGGAAGCCCCGCGGCACGGAAGGTTTCCTTGGCACGTTCCTTGTCCATCGCAAGCGAGGAGGCTAAAACGCCCGAATGGGTGTAAGGGATTTGCAGCCATTCAAGTAGACCTTGAACGCAGCCATCTTCGCCCCAGCGGCCATGCAGCGCGTTGAACACAACATCAGGGGCCTCGGCTTTCAGGCGCTCGGCCAGATCGGGGCCTGCGTCGATCTTCACGACCTCGTACCCTTCATCTGCCAAAGCTTTGGCGCATTCCTCGCCCGAGCTTAGCGAAACTTCGCGCTCGGCCGATGGACCACCCATCAAAACTACAACTTTGCTGACGGAAGAACCCGACATAGCCTGTAATGCCTCGTACTCGGCCGCAATGCGGCCAAAATGCCCTGCCGTTTCCGGCGTTAATCCCGTGCAACCACGGTGTCTGTCATGAGGCGTACCGCCCCGAACCGAGATATCGCGCAGTTTTCTGCGTCTGTTTTTCGGCTTTCAGGGCCTGCCCGACCCCTCAATTTTTGGCCTTTTCGACCTTCATTTTCGCATCTTGCGCCCGGTTTGTTCTGCCGCCGGATCACCTACGCGCTTAATTTCCCATTCTAGCTTTATGCCGCTGTGTTCGTAAACCTTTTTTCTGACCTCTTCGCCCAATCCTTCAAGGTCGGCAGCGGTGGCATCACCGATGTTGGTCAGAAAGTTCGAATGCATCTGGTTCATCTGCGCCCCGCCCCGGATCGCGCCGCGCATTCCGGCCTCGTCAATCACCTTCCACGCCTTCAATTCGTGGCTGTCACCCGCCTGCCCGGTCGAGCTGAAGCCCGCCGGATTGCGAAACGTAGATCCAGCTGTACGGTCTTTCGTGGGCTGCGTTTCGTCGCGCTTGGCGAGCTGAGCATCCATGCGCGCAGCCAATTCGTCGGGATCTCCCACGGGGCCCTTCAGGACAGCACGGGTTAGCACCCAACCCTCTGGCAGTTCGCTTTGCCGATACTGGAATTGTAGATCATCTGCAGTCAGCGTTACGCGTTCGCCAGCCCGCGTAAGGGCCGTCGCAGTTTGAAAAACGTCAGCAATATAAGAGCCATAGCAGCCGGCGTTCATGCGAACCGCGCCACCAATTGCGCCCGGAATTGTGCGTAGGAAGGTCAGGTCCACGCCGTCAGCGGCGGCCTTCTTGGCAACCTGTGCGTCCAGCGCCGCGACGCCGGCAGTTACTGTCTGGCCATCGATCTCGATCCCGTTGAACCCGCGCCCCATGCGGATCACGACGCCTCGGATTCCACCATCGCGCACGATCAGGTTCGAACCAACGCCCATCGGAAAGACTGGTACATCCACGTCCAGTTCAGACAGGAAATGCGCCAGATCATCTTCATCGGCAGGCATGAACAGCCAGTCCGCAGGGCCACCCACACGCAGCCATGTCAGCCCGGCCAGCTCTTTGTCGGCCATCAGATTGCCACGAATGTTGATCTGGTCAGGACGGGCCATGTGCTACCTCTTCTTCAACCAACGCGTCAGGTAGATCACCGGCCAGCGCAGGATCGACATCGCGCCCAGCAAAACCAGCAGCCCCACCCACGGGCCGTTCTCGTAAATCACGTACCCCAATAGCGGAATGCCCACGGCAATCAAGACGTAAGCCACGCGCCAATGATGGTCCCGTGAGGGCGTCAGGGCGATCACCTGCGTCGTGACAGCCCAAAGGCAGGCCAAGATTAACGACAGCGTCATGCGCGCCCTACCGCCTTACGGGCCAGATACCACAATGGGCGGCGGAACATCGACAAGAACGCGGCCAGTCCCAGCGCGGCCCACACCCAACCGTGGGTGGCCCCGATCCAGATGATCAGCAATGGCGCTGAGATCAGCAAGAAAATCCCCGGAGGGAACTGCATCCGCATGGGCAACAGCGCGACAATCGTGGCCGCAATTGCCCAGAAGGCACCGACGATCAGAGATGGGCTCAATGTGTGGCTCCTGTCAGGAAAGACGCGGCCAGCGCCGTCAGGGCGCTGATTAGCCCCAGCCATGGCACCCAGACGGCTGTCTGGAACGGGGCTTTAGGCTCTTTTCGTTTCAACGCAATCAGCGCGACGTTCACAACTGCGAACACGATCAGCAGCACGGTCGAGGTCACAGCTGCAAGTTCGGACACAGGCAAGGCCAATGCTGCCCCGATCACCCCCGCCCCCAGCAGGACGGTCGCCAGTACCGGCGTGCCAAACCGGGGATGGGCGCGATAGAAGAATGACAAAAGCTTCTCGCGACGACCAAGGCCAAACAAAACGCGAGCCGCCATCACGATCTGGGCCAACACGCCATTCAACGCGGCGACCACCGCGATGGCACCCAGAACGGCAGGCGAGGCTGTAAAGCTGCTTTCCCACACCAGAACCAAAGGTCGGCCGGAACTTGCCAGAGCGTCCACCGGCACAGCGCGCACCGCTGCGTAAGACACCAGTGCATAGAGCAAAGTGGTAACAACCAGAGCGATCAGTATGGCGCGGGGGACAGTGTGCGTGGGGTCTTTTGCCTCTTCCGCCATGTTCACCATGTCTTCGAACCCGATGAAGGCAAAGAAGGCCAAAGCAGCGGCACCTGCCACACCGGGCCAATAGATATCAGGCAGGTCGGTCAACACGGCAACAGGCGGCGCTGTAAATCCGGCATAGACCACGGCGATCAGGCCTAGCACCTCGACCACTGTGAAAATGGCGGCCAGAGACAGGCTTTCCAACACACCCACAAGCGCCACAAGGGTCAGGGCAATACCAATCCCGATGATGGCCCATTCGCTTGGGATATCGACCAAAGCTGTCAGATACCCAACGCCACCACGCAAAACCGCTGCAGCGGACACGGTGCCTGCAAGAACAATCGCCAGACCGATCAACACCGCCAAAAGGTGGCTATTCAGCCCCTTTTCGACATAGGCGGCCTCGCCCGAGGCTTCCGGGATGCGCGAGCTAAGCTCTGCGTAACTTAGCGCAGACGGGGCTGCGATCAGGCCCGCCAGCAGAAACGCCAAGGGTGCCCAAATCCCGGCCTCTGCGGCCACTGCACCAACCAGCACGTAAATGCCGGCACCAACCATGACGCCAACGCCATACATGGTCAGAAGTCCAAGTCCGAGATTTCGTTTAAGAGGGGCGGGTTTCATGGAGTCACCTGTTGGGGAATAGGAATATCTCGAGGTGTCGCGCGGCTTTCAAACCATCACGAAACGAGGCCCCGTTCAAGAGATCCCTTGCGTAAGGAGAGGTTTACCCTAGCCGTCCCGGCAAGTTGTTCGCCCAAGCGCTGATCGTACCTGCGCCCAGACAAACCACCATGTCACCCGGTTCGGCATGTTCCTTGACCAATGCAGTCAAGGCATCTTCGTCGGTTACGGCGATGGCATGGCGGTGGCCGTGGCGGACGAGCCCAGCAACCAGATCATCGCGGGATGCACCTTCGATCGGATCTTCTCCGGCGGCGAAAACCTCTGCAATACCAACGACATCAGCTTCGTTGAAACAAGCGCAGAATTCTTCAAACAGGTCATGTAGCCGGCTATAGCGGTGGGGTTGGTGTACAGCGATCACGCGGCCTTCGGTCGCTTGACGGGCGGCTTTCAAAACGGCGGCAATTTCGACCGGGTGGTGGCCGTAGTCGTCGATGATTGTGACGCCGTTCACTTCTCCGACCTTGGTGAAGCGTCGGTTCACACCCCCAAAGCTGGCAAGCGCCGTTCGGATCTCGTCGCGCTTCATGCCCAGATGGCGGGACACTGCGACGGCGGACAAAGCGTTCGAGACGTTGTGATCCCCCGGCATCGGCAGCGTACAGCCTTCGATCTTGGTGCCTTCGTGGTTCAGCTCGATATCGAAATGCGCCACACCGCCTTTGTAAGTCAGGTTCACAGCACGAACATCGGCCTGTGCGTTAAAGCCATAGGTTACGACGCGGCGGTCGGTAACTTTGCCGACCAAGGCCTGCACTTCAGGGTGGTCGGTGCAGCAGACGGCAAGCCCGTAGAACGGGATGTTCGACACGAAATCAAGGAAGCCTTGGCGCAGCGTATCGAAATCGCCCCAATGCTCCATATGCTCGGGATCGATATTGGTGACGATGGCGATGGTCGCGGGCAAACGATTGAAGGTGCCGTCGCTTTCATCAGCTTCCACAACCATCCATTCGCCCTGCCCCATCCGCGCATTCGAACCATAGGCGTGAATGATGCCGCCATTGATCACGGTCGGGTCGATATGCCCATGCACCAGCAGCTCGGCCACCATGGTAGTGGTGGTGGTTTTGCCGTGCGTACCCGCGACAGCGATGTTCGATTTCAGGCGCATCAGCTCGGCCAGCATTTCGGCCCGGCGAACCACTGGAAGACCACGAGCGCGGGCTGTGTCCAGCTCGGGGTTGCCCGGTTTGATTGCCGAGGAAATCACGACAACCTCAGCATTCTCGAGGTTCTCGGCACGCTGGCCAACGAAAATTTCGGCCCCCAGTTTTTTTAGACGGTCGGTGATTTTCGAGGCCTTAAGGTCCGACCCCTGCACTTGATATCCGTGGTTCAGCAGAACCTCGGCGATGCCCGACATACCAATCCCGCCGATGCCCACAAAGTGGATCTTACCCATTTCGGTGGGAAGCTTGGTGGCTGCTGCGTTCATCTATTTACCTTTCGAATTCATTACTTAGGCCTGAGCGGCCAAATCCTCGACCAGCGCGACCAGCGCGTCGGTTGCATCCGGGCGGCCATGGGAAAGTGCAGCCCGGGACATTTGTTCGGCCCCTTCTGGGGTTCCCAAAACCAGCGCGACCTGCTCGGCCAAGCTTTCCGGCGTCAGCATGCTTTCCGGCAGCAAGATCGCGGCGCCCGCATCCACCAACCCACGTGCGTTGGCGGTCTGGTGATCATCCGTGGCCGTGGGCAACGGGATCAAGATCGACGGGCGACCGATAACCGAGATGTCCGCCACGGACGACGCCCCTGCCCGGCTGATCACCAGCTGGGCTTCGGACATGCGACGGGGGATGTCATTAAAGAAGCTTTGCACATCGGCGCGGATACCATTGGCATCGTAGTACGCGCTGACCCGCTCCATATCCTCATCACGCGCCTGATGGCTGACCGAGATATGGCGGCGTAGATGATCTGGTAAGGCGGCCAATGCTGCTGGGACATGGTCGGACAGCGCACGCGCGCCCTGCGAGCCGCCGATCACTAGGACCGACATCGGATAGTCGCCCGGCGCGATATAGCCCGCGCCCTGGCGGGCCATGACAGCGCCGCGCACGGGGTTTCCGGTATAGACGCCCTCGACGCCCTCGGGCAGATCAGTGGGCCACGTACCGCACGCAACGCGGTTCACGCGGGTTGAGAAGATCGTATTCACACGCCCCAGCACGCCGTTCTGTTCATGGATCATGCGGGGAAGGTTTAGCAGTTTGGCCGCGCCCAAGGCAGGGATCGACGGATAGCCCCCAAAGCCCACAACGGCTTTCGGACGGTCCCGACGCATTTTCATAACAGCGCCTAGAACGCCCGCGCCGATGCGGAACGGCACCAACGCTTTCGCTACGATGCCTCCACGTTGGAAGGTGGCGGAACTGACTTGCTCGATCTCGACGACATGGGGAAAGCCGCCAGTATAGCGCGCGCCGCGCGCATCGGTCGACAGTTTCACCCGCCACCCTTTGCGTAGCATCGCTTCAGCCAGCGCTTGCGCGGGAAACATGTGGCCGCCGGTCCCACCGGCAGCAATCACAAGAAGCGGTTGGTCTGTTGTCATCTGCCCTGCCTGTTTGCAAATACGTCCTGCATCCGGCCCTGAGGCCGCGTGCGGGTAAAGGCCAAAAGCATGCCAAGTGCAATACCCCCGGCGATCAAAGATGAACCCCCATAGCTGACGAATGGCAACGTCATGCCCTTCGCGGGCAGAAGACGTACTGCCACACCCATGTTGATCAAAGCCTGCACGCCGAACATGGCGGCCAGGCCAGACCCAGCCAGACGGATAAAGGTGTTCCGCTCACGGATCAGACGCAGGAAGCTGCGCACGACGATGGTGGCGTACAGCGCGATGATGATCAGGACCAGAAGCAGGCCATATTCCTCGGCCGCGACGGCGATGATGAAATCCGTATGCGCATCGGGCAGAGACCACTTCACCTGCCCTTCGCCTACTCCAACACCGAAGAAACCGCCTTCGCGGATGGCGTTGGTGGCATAGCCAAGTTGGGTGGTGGGATCGACCTCGGGGTTCAGGAACCCGTCAATCCGGCGCGCGAAGTGTTGCGAGTTGTGATAGGCAAAGGTGCCGCCCAGAACGACCAGTCCAGCGGCGCCCACTAGCAAAAGGATCGGCGCGCCCGCAAGGAAGTACATCACGCCCCAGCCAAACAGGATCAGAGCCGACTGGCCAAAGTCCGGCTGCATCGCCAGAAACATCACGATCACCGTGACCAGGCCTGCGGACATGGCGCGACCGGGTGGGCCGTTAATTTCTTGGCTTGCAGCCATCAGCCACGCGGCGACGACCACAAAACCCGGTTTCAGGAATTCAGACGGCTGGAGCGAGGCAAAGCCCAGCGAATACCAGCGCGTTGCGCCCTTACCGAAATCAGTGCCCAAAACCGGAAGCAGCATCACGGCGACCATTGCCACGATGAACCCAAGCACGCCGAGACGGCGCACCATCTGCGGGGTCATCATGGTGAAGGCGAACATGGTGATCAGGGCAGCAACGCCGAAGATCAACTGGCGCTCAACATAGTGGAAATAGCCCAGCCCGTTGCGTTCAGCCAAGGGTGGCGACGCCGCCAGCCCCAGAAGAATGCCAATGCCGAATAGGATCAGGATGCACGAGACCGACCACTTGTCGATCGTGCGCCACCAACGGGGAAGAATGGGGTCGCCGCTTTGTGCGGGGACCGCGCCATAAACCATTTCAGTCATGAATAACCGCCTGCAATTTGCCTGTACCGCTCATAATATCCAGCCCATCCCTTTGCGGGTTATTGGTGCCGGTGCCTGTGGCCCCGTCTTGCGCGAGGTCTTGCCGCAAGAATAGTTGGGTTTCTGCAATATTTCCAGTGATTTTACGCAAACAGCGGCACCAATCGGCAATCACCCGCTTGGCGCACCGGCGGCTCGGGATTTCGAGCGGTCGTTGCCCAATCTCCTCTCTCGCCAAATGATCACCAGACCGGCGGATATCACGATAGCCGAGCCAAACACGGTTTGTGGTGTCGGCAGGTCTCCAAAAATCAGAAACCCAAAGGCAAGCGCGAAGATCATCGAGGAATAGTCGAACGGTGCAATCGTGGATGCCTCGGCATGGGTGTAAGCAGTTGTCAGCATCAACTGCCCGACGCCGCCCGCAAGCCCCGCTGCCAAAAGCAATGCGAATTCTGTCCCGGTGGGCCAGACCCAGCCGAACGGTAGCGTCAGAAGCGACAAGACGATCGCCGTAAACGAGGCATAGATCACCACGGTCGAGGGTGGATCCACCCCCACCAACTTGCGCACGAGGATCTTGGCCACTGCGATGAAGCAAGCGGCGGTTAAAGCCAGCATGGCACCGAAAGCGCGCAGATCGTCACCATCGCCATGACCCTGAAGCTGTGGCCAAAGGATAACCAAAACACCCACAAGGCCTGCCAACACCGCCCCGATCCGAACCGCGCGAACTTGCTCACCCAGAAAGACTGCGGCCAGGATGACCGTGATGATGGGCGACGCATAGAGGATCGCAGTGATGTCTGGCAGCGTCAGATAGGCCACGGCGGTGAAGTTCAACCCCATCGCCATTACACCCACGGTTCCCCTGCTGACATGCCCCCAAAGTTGGGTGGTGCGCAGGGCTGAATGCAACCGCCCCTCATAGGCCAACCACGCGGCGATTACCGGAAGGGCAAAGACCGAGCGGAAAAAGACGATCTCTCCGGGGGGAAGATTGCCTGATGCAGCCTTGATCATGGCCTGCATGGACATGAAAAACGCAACCGATCCGAGCTTCAGAAGTATTCCGCGATTAGGGGTCATATCCCCGCATACGCCGTTGGCTAGCATGTGGAAAGCGAAACCGACGTCCGTTTCAGGCTGTCGTGTTTCGCACTCCCTTGTCGCATCCTCCCCCGGGGGATAAGCTCGAAGTATGACTCAGAAACATACACATGCCAGCCACCCGAAAATCTCTGCCCGATTGAAACGCGCCGATGGACATCTTCGGTCCGTCATCGAGATGATCGACCAAGGCCGCCCCTGCGTCGAGCTTGCCCAGCAATTACAAGCGGTTGAGAGCGCTATTCGGAACGCCAAACAGGCGTTGATCCACGACCATCTGGACCATTGCCTCGGGGATGAAACCTCCTCGGCCGTGGCCGAACTTAAAGCCATCACCCGGTACTTGTGAGGCGCATATGTTCGACGTTCTCAGCAACCGGACGTATCGTAACCTATTTCTGGCGCAGGTCGTGGCCCTTATGGGCACTGGGCTCGCCACCGTCGCGCTGGGACTTCTGGCATACGATTTGGCGGGTGAAAACGCCGCGCTGGTTCTGGGCACGATTTTCACGATCAAGATGATCGCCTATGTGGGGCTGGCACCAATTGCCAGCGCCATGGCCGACAGGGTGAACCGGCGCGCCCTTCTGGTCGTGTTGGACCTGATCCGCGCATCCGTCGTGCTGTGTCTGCCCTTCGCCACGACGCTGTGGCAGGTCTATGGGCTGATCTTCGTGCTACAAGCGGCCTCGGCAGCGTTCACACCCACCTTTCAAGCCACCATCCCAGACGTATTGCCGGATGAAGAGCGCTATACCAAGGCGCTGTCGCTGTCCCGTCTGGCGTTTGACCTTGAGAACATCCTGTCCCCGACCCTCGCCGCATTGCTTCTGACCATCGCGAGCTATAGCAGCCTGTTTCTAGGCACCACGCTGGGCTTCCTGATCTCGGCGTTGATGGTGATGGCAGTGCGCCTGCCCGATCCCAAACCCGCTGCCCCGCGCGGCTTCTATGAGCGCACGACTTTGGGCATTCGCATCTATTTAGCCACCCCACGCCTGCGCGGATTGCTAGGTTTGAATCTTGCAGTCTCCAGCGCGGGCGCGATGGTGCTGGTAAACTCGGTGGTCTTGGTTCGCAGTCAATTAGGGCTGGCGGAAAGCGCGCTGGCTTGGACCATGTTTGCCTTTGGGTTAGGCAGCATGATGGCCGCGATCGCCCTGCCCCGTATACTCCACGTCACCCCCGAACGCCCTCTGATGATAGGTGGCGCAGGTCTGATGGCGACCACTCTTTTAGGCTTAAGCTTCGTGATCGCAACCTGGGGACTGAGTTGGACTGCCCTACTGATCGGATGGGCGATGATCGGGCTGGGGTACTCGTCGGTTCTGACGCCCTCGGGTCGCTTGCTGGCCCGGTCTGCCCATGCCGAAGACCGCCCCGCAATCTTTGCGGCCCAGTTTGCCTTGTCCCACGCGTGCTGGCTTTTGACTTATCCTCTGTCAGGATGGCTTTTGACCATGTTCGGAACAGGCACTGCCTTGATGATCCTTGCCGTCCTCGCCCTTATAGGGATCCTAGCAGCCGTTCGGGTTTGGCCAGCCGACGACCCGATCGAGGTCGCTCACACCCATGAAAACCTGCCCTTGGATCACCCGCACTTGAAAGGACACCGCCGCCACACCCACGCGTTGGTGATTGATGATGCCCACCCGCAATGGGGATCTCATTTCTAATCGCAGCATGGTGGTCGTTCGGGGTTGAGGACATCGCCCCCCAAACGCAAAACGCCCCCACAAGGGGGGGCGCTTCACAAGATTATCAGTGAGTCTTACTGGATCAGCGTCAGCAGCGTATCCAGCGACTGCTTGGCGTCGCCATAGAACATGCGCGTGTTCTCTTTGAAGAACAGCGGGTTCTCGATGCCCGAGTAACCGGCACCCTGACCACGTTTCGACACGAAGACTTGCTTGGCCTTCCAGCACTCCAGAACCGGCATGCCGGCGATGGGGCTGTTCGGGTCGTCCTGTGCAGCGGGGTTCACGATGTCGTTCGAGCCGATGACGATAGCGACATCCGTTTCCGGGAAGTCGTCATTGATCTCGTCCATTTCCAGCACGATATCGTAAGGCACCTTGGCTTCTGCCAGCAGCACGTTCATGTGACCGGGCAGACGACCTGCGACCGGGTGGATCGCAAAGCGGACATTCTTGCCTTTGGCGCGCAGACGGCGGGTCAGCTCGGCCACGTTCTGCTGGGCTTGCGCCACAGCCATACCGTAACCGGGAATGATGACCACACTGTCAGCATCTTCCAAGGCAGCAGCCACACCATCGGCGTCGATGGCGATTTGCTCGCCTTCGATTTCCATGGCCGGGCCGTCCGAGCCGCCGCCAAAGCCGCCAAGGATAACGCTGACGAACGAACGGTTCATCGCCTTACACATGATGTAGGACAGGATCGCACCAGACGAGCCTACCAGCGCGCCCACAACGATCAGAAGGTCGTTGCCCAGCGAGAAGCCGATCGCAGCCGCGGCCCAGCCCGAGTAGCTGTTCAGCATCGACACAACCACCGGCATGTCGGCGCCGCCGATGCCCATGATCAGGTGATAGCCGATGAACAGCGCAGCGATGGTCAGGATGATCAGCGGCAGGAAGGATGCAGTGTTCAGGTACCAGATCAGGCAGATCACCGAGAGCGCCGCAGCACCCGCGTTCAGCATGTGACCACCGGGCAGCTTTTCAGCCGACGAGGTCACTTTGCCCGACAGTTTGCCATATGCGATGACCGAACCGGTGAAGGTTACGGCACCGATCCAGACACCCAGCGACAGTTCGACCAACAGAATGTTGATCTCGACCGAGGACTTCTTGGCGATCAGCTGACCGAAGGCACCCAGCTCTTTGACGGCATCTTTGCCCATGGCTACGGCCTCTGCCGCGTTGCCAATCTCGAAATGTGCGTTGAAGCCTACGAAGACTGCTGCCAGACCGACCAGCGCGTGCATCCCGGCGACCAGTTCCGGCATCTGGGTCATCTCGACCTTGGATGCCAGCTGGTAACCGATCACGCCGCCCGCAGCGATCAGCGGGATCGACAGCCACCACAAACCGGCACCGGGGCCAATCAGGGTCGCAGCCACCGCCAGACCCATGCCGACAATGCCATACCATACCGCGCGTTTCGCGCTTTCCTGTCCCGACAAACCGCCAAGAGAGAGGATGAAAAGAACTGCTGCAACAACATATGCAGCCGTGGTGAAACCAAATTCCATGATCCCTACCCCCTTAAGATTTCTGGAACATGGCAAGCATGCGCCGTGTCACGAGGAAGCCGCCGAAAATGTTGATCCCAGCCATGAAGACCGAGGCAGCAGCCAGCAAGATAACCAGGAAGCTTCCCGATCCGATCTGCATGAGCGCGCCTAGAATGATGATCGACGAAATGGCGTTGGTGACAGCCATCAGCGGTGTGTGCAGCGAGTGGCTTACGTTCCAGATCACCTGGAAGCCAACGAACACGGCCAGAACGAACACGATGAAGTGCTGCATGAAGCTGGCAGGCGCATAAAGACCCAAGAGCAACAGCAGCGCACCGCCAACCGCCAGCAAGGTCACTTGCTGTTTGGTCTGCGCTTTGAACGCGGCTGCTTCCTGCGCTTTGATTTCCTCGGGCGTCAGTTCCGGCACCACTTCCTTGGGCTTGGCAGCAATGGCCTGCACCTTCGGCGGGGGCGGCGGGAAGGTGATCTCGCCTTGATGGGTCACGGTCGCGCCGCGGATCACATCGTCTTCCATGTCGTGATTGACCTTGCCGTCCTTTTCAGGCGTCAGGTCAGTCATCATGTGACGGATGTTGTTGGCGTAGAGGCTCGACGATTGCGAGGCCATGCGCGACGGGAAGTCGGTATAGCCGATGATGGTCACGCCGTTTTCGGTCACGACCTTCTCATCCATCACGGTGCCTTCAGCGTTACCGCCTTTTTCAGCCGCAAGGTCAACGATGACCGAGCCAGGCTTCATCGCGTCGATCATATCCTTCAGCCAAAGCTTGGGGGCTTCGCGGTTGGGGATCAGCGCGGTGGTGATAACGATGTCGACCTCAGGGGCCAGTTCGCGGAACTTGGCCAGCTGAGCTTCGCGGAACTCGGGCGAGGATACAGCGGCGTAACCACCTGTAGCGGCCCCGTCCTGTTGTTCTTCCTCGAAGTCCAGATAGACGAACTCGGCGCCCATCGATTCAACCTGCTCGGCCACTTCCGGACGTACGTCGAACGCGTAAGTGATCGCACCCAGCGAGGTCGAAGTACCGATTGCAGCCAGACCAGCAACACCAGCACCGACGACCAGAACCTTGGCGGGCGGAACCTTACCAGCGGCGGTCACTTGACCGGTGAAGAAACGACCGAAGTTGTTACCGGCTTCGATAACGGCACGATAGCCCGCGATGTTGGCCATCGAGGACAGGGCGTCCATTTTCTGCGCGCGCGAGATACGCGGCACCATTTCCATCGCGATGACGTTTGCACCAGACTTCTTGGCCTTCTCAAGCCCGTCTTCGTTGCCGCCGGGATTGAAGAAGCTGATCAGCGTTTTATCCGCCGACAGACGCTTCAGCTCGGTATCGTTTGGCTGACGCACTTTCGCAATGATGTCTGCAGCTTTCCAAAGCGCGGCTGCGGTCTTAACGACCTCAACTCCAGCTTCTTTATAAACCGCATCCGAGAAACCCGCAGCTTCACCAGCCTTGGTCTCGATCACGCAGTCATAGCCCAGCTTTTGCAGCATCTTGGCGCTTTCCGGCGTCATTGCGACCCGGTTTTCGCCCTCAAATACTTCCTTGGGTACACCGATTTTCACAGTCTCTTCCTTCTCCCGTCGTGTGCCGAACGAGGGGTCTGTCCCTCGGCCCCGGCGGTTTCATGGCGCATTCTATACGCATCCCCTGCGCAAGAAGCTATCGTTTCAGCATGCAATGCGACAATTTTATTTCAATACGCGACAGCACGTCGCGGCGCAATGCCGCTTTGCAGCAATTTACAGCCAGCGACGCACCGTCGCAGCCCAGTTTTTGAACTCATCGCCGAACAAGTCGGTCAGTCCGGCCTCTTCCCCGAGTATGAAGCGTGTTGTGATGATTCTTGTGAAGATTGGAACCAGGATCAGGGCTGGCAACACATCCCAACGCAAAATCAGCCCGCCCAGAACGAGCGCATCACCCAGATAGATCGGATTGCGGGTCAGGCGATATATGCCCGATTGAAGAAAAGCAGTGGGGCGCTGACGCGGGATGATCGTCGTGCGTGCGCGTAGGAATTCCCACACGGCCAGCGCCATCACTCCGGCCCCTGCCCCGACCAAGCCAGTCCCCAGCCATCGCGTCCAATCCAACCCAAAACCAAGACCCGGAACAAACCGGTCCAGCCCGAAGGCAGCTGCGGCCATCGCTATCAGCCAAAGCGGAGGCAAATCAACAAGGCGAAGCAGTCGGGACATGACACCATTTAGAAAGGGCAGCGTTCCTGCCCTTGTAACAATTCGTCAGGTTTATGCAACGCCAGATGAATTAGACCTTCGTCGCAGTCTTAGTGAGCCGGCCGGATAAACGTCCCGTTGCGCAGGTCGCTCATGGCTTGGCGCAACTCGTCCTTGGTGTTCATGACAATCGGGCCGTGCCAGGCGACTGGCTCGCGGATGGGGGCGCCTGCCACCAGCAAAAAGCGCACGCCATCGGGCCCCGCCTGCACACGCACCTCATCCCCTGCACCAAAGCGGATTACGGTGCGGTTGCCTGACAGGTCGCGGATGTTGACCTCTTGCCCCATCACCTCCTTTTCAAGCAACACACCCTCAGGCGCAGCCGCGTCCGCAAATGCCCCTGCCCCCTCGAATACATAGGCGAACGCCTGACGTCGTGTGTCCACAGGCAAAGTCTTCGTGACCCCCGCAGGAATACTGACATCCAGATAAAGCGGATCAGCCGCGATCCCATCTACGGGTCCAGACCGACCCCAGAACTTGCCAACGATCACACGCACCTTGGTGCCATCGTCTTCCTCGATCATCGGGATCTCGACCGAGGGCACGTCCTGATAATTGGGCGCAGTCATCTTCAGATCCCGCGGGAGGTTCGCCCACAACTGGAATCCGTGCATCTGCCCCTTGGTGTTCGCAACGGGCATTTCCTGATGCATGATGCCCGAGCCGGCAGTCATCCACTGGATGTCTCCTGCGCCCAACCGCCCTTTGTTGCCAAGGCTGTCCTCATGCTCGACCTCGCCGGCCAGAACATATGTGATGGTTTCGATCCCGCGATGGGGATGCCACGGGAACCCCTTTTCGGACAGGCGGGGATCATCGTTACGGAAATCATCAAATAGCAGGAAAGGGTCATAAGCCTTGGGGTCGTGGAACCCAAAGGCGCGGTGCAAATGCACTCCCGCTCCTTCCAGTGTCGGCTTGGATAGATCAGCGGATAGAACAGGGCGAATGGACATGGCAACCTCGCTTCCTTGGCGTTGTGACTGCCAGAAAGCTAAAGTTCACCGCTCAATTGCGCAATTTGCGAGACTGAACAGTGTTAAGTTGAGAAATGCACAGAAGCGCCGCCCATACGCCCGATTTCAGCACCGGGCTTGTACGTCAGCTGCTTACGTCCCTGCGCAAGTGGCCTCGTCCGGCCAACACAACGTATCGTGTTCACGCGGGCTGGTGACAGAGATATGCGTAAACTCACGTCGATAGATCCCGGTCCACCGACCCGCAAATGTCGGGCGGAACTGTGCCGAGGTTTCAACTACGATGAGATCCTCTCCACGATACATCAACGGGATGTGATGCGCCAACTTGGTGCGCAATGAGGTATTGTTGTGCCGAAGCTTGCCATTGCTCCCGTGAGAGTTCCAAACAAGGTCAGCCCCCAGGCGGGCAACGCGGATGCGACGGGGGTCATAGGTGTTACATCTTTCGGCCGAAGCACGGCACTCCACAACGGTCACGCGCACCCAGCTTTCGTCCGAACTGCGTGTCATGTATTCGAACAACTCGTCTAATCCATCCACCATGGTCTGGTCATAGGACGGAATACGGGACAGATAGTCGGCGATCGCATAATTGGCCTTCAACGCCAGGCTTTGGTGACGATAGCTTTCGAAATAGGCATACATGGCCTGAAGCCCGAACAGAAGAAGCGGCAAGATAATGACGCTTTCAACGGTAACCGTGCCAGATTCTTTACGTGCGAATTGAGTGGCCCGGCTGCGGAACCGGCGCCAAATCCCCTGCTCGTTCGTGTTGTGATCCAAGGCCATCTTCCTGCTTCCCATCACGGTTCGTTTACATAGGTCGACACGGCCGACAACGCGATTTCACCATTCACATCCCGCGGCAGCCCCATCACCAGTGGGGTCGTGGCAAAGAATGGGCGCTTCAGCCAGCAAACCCGCAACAACATCAAGTCGCCACTACCACCGCCGCCAAAAGCGGGAAGAGGTTGCATCGGGTCGTTCCGGTCAATGCAGCTTATGCTTCCTGTCGGCAGGCTCCATGTTGATTGGTCAACCAAGATAAGCTCGACCATTAGATCTTCTTCACACGCGCCCTCAAGCAAGGTCTTCTCGCAAACCTGGGTCTTGAACTCGCCAGTGTTCTGAGGACGGCTGATGCCCAGACGCATTTCGCGTACAGTCATGTCCACGGCGCGCTCTAGAAACACCGAGCGCAAGCCGTAATAGCTGAGCTCGAACGACGTCAGGAACAGCGTCATAAACAGCGGGAACCAGATGACGAACTCGACCGTTGAGCTGCCGCTCTGATCACGCCACCACATCAATCGAGACGCCCGCGCCCTAAATGTGTTTTTGTTCCGTGTCACTATCTGTGTCTCCATACCCGGAAAACTTTGGCTAACCGACAAACCATCTGTCGCTCGACCGAACTTGTTAATGCGTCAGACGCAAACGATTGATATCTTCTGCAATGCGGCCGAACACCGTGGAAAGATCAAGATTTTCATCAACCTTATAGTACAGGAGATTACCCTCCTTGGTCGATGCACACGCACTCATTACGTCAGTCGACGTGTCAGGGGTTTCCATCTCGATCGTGTAAATGGTCATCCCTGCCAGCTTCGCAGCATCACATTGGTCGATCAAAAGCTTATCGACATTCATATAGGTCTCGCCCGGCTGTTTGTTCGGGAAACCTGATGATAGATACGCGTTGCTTGTCGAGTTAGACAGGAAGATCCCTCCGGTCGAGCGCCCGGGTGTATCAACCTCATTCCCAATATGTGGGAAGCTGTCGAAGATACGAAGCGTGTATCCTTTCTGCCAATAGTCCTTCCAATCCAACCTTTCGGTCAGTGTGTTCTCTGGAGTTCTGCCCGGAGTACAAAGCGTTCCAACCCCATAGTCATAGAAACAATCATTGGCGCCTTCGTGTCCAAAGGGATGATCACGCCATTCGCCATACGGCAAATCACGGCCTCGGTTGCGCGTATTTTCTGGATTAAACCAGTACCAGCGGTCATCGCTGTCATCTTCTGGAGTGTCACGATCGTCTAGCACCGACAATACACGCTCGTCCGAGTTGTACCAAATCGGAGACAGTCCAGTGCGGAACCCGTCTTTCAATGTCGTATTGCTGGAATTGATCCCATCCGTCATAAGAACGATGATCTTGGACGACGAAGTCGTCGCAGGATTGAACGGACGACCACGAAAATCTGAATGAACCGCCGAATTATCATCGATAAGAGATGTAATCGCGGGCGCGGCATCGTGGTGCAACAACGCAGCACCCCACTTCATACCGACATGGATCGCGGTACCGCCAAGGCCTTTCAGCTTACTGATCTCAAGCGCCATGTCCTGCGGTGAATTCTCAAACGGATGGACTTCACGCCAGTCAGCGTTGAAGCAGCTCCAATAGGTCTCGTACCACTGCGGACTAGATTCCGGTTCAACCCAGCCGCTCGTGCTGAGCTTGTAGTAGTTGTTGAGATAACGTTGACCGCCACCTACGTACTGAGCAGTCTGATGGATGGTATCAGTGGTCGATACACTGACATCGTCAAAATCGTCCGCCGCAAAGGTCACGCATGAAGACTTATCGTGCGTATCAGCAACCGTAAACTTCCCAAGCAAAGTCGATCCGAGCGAAACTTGCGACGAGTAAGGGACAAGCGTCAAAGATGTCTTGTTGCCGTTAATCGGACACGTGGTCCAGTCTGCAGGGGATGCAGGATTGTTGGGATCACACAGCAGCAAATTCGAGAACTCGGTCGCAGCATCTCGCAACTCTTTGATCTTCGAAACACCGTTGACAGAGTTGTTCTCCATCGAACCAGAGACGTCCACGACCAACGAAATCTCGGTCAGCACATTCGCTTTGGCGGCGCCACCTCCGGCAGGGGCCCGCAAGCTGCTGACACCGGCAAATTTCATGAAAGGCGTGTGGATCCTGCTATCCGCTGTCGCGGACACGCTGGTTCCATCCCAAGCGACCTGAACTTTGATGTCGTCGCGCTTGACGATCCCATCAAGGCCAGCACGCTTAAAATAGTCCAGAACGACGTTTTTACGATTGGTTTGCTGATCTGGGTGTGCAGCAGCAAGAAGCGCGCGGTCCATGGTTGCCTGGATACGTGTGCGGTGAAGCTCGTGGCGCATCAAGTCGATGGCCAACCCCGCGAAGATAAACATCGCCAAGAACACAAGAAGCGAGAAGCCAATCATGGCTCCGTCTTCCTGCTTCGAGAAGTCTCTTACAAGCGACGACGGCCGGCCAGCGGCCTGCCGGGTCTTAGATCCAGTTACAATCATACTCTTACGCTCCGAAATATGAGCCATCATACTACCCTTCCCGCAAACGCCAATGCGCCCACCAGAATTCCTACACCCACTCTCAGCATGGCATTAACCAATAGATTTCCTGTGTCAAAATTAAGGCGAGCCTGTGGAGATTGGAACTGGAAACTGCTTTCCGTAGGGTGAGGTGTTGATTTTGTTCACTCAATACGCCGCAAATAGCACCTTAAACCCCCATTTAATTCACTCAGGAAACAATCATCGCCATATAGTGACCATACGGTCGGGTTTGTTATGGGGTGGTACTTTGATCATTTCTTCATAACCTCTGTGTCGTAATGACGCAGATTAAAACGATTCTGCGGCAATGCAGCAAACCAATGCAAAACCTGTACAGAGGTACAAAATGTCCCTTACGAATGAGCCGAGTTTTCGAGAATCCGTTGAACTGATGTTCAATCGGGCGGCGTCCCTGATGAACCTGCCTTCCGGCCTGGAAGAAAAAATCCGCGTCTGCAATGCGACTTATACGGTCCGTTTTGGCGTGCGCCTGCGGGGCGAGATCAAGACGTTTACCGGCTATCGCTCTGTCCATTCAGAGCATATGGAACCTGTGAAAGGTGGCATTCGCTATGCCATCTCTGTGGATCAGGACGAGGTCGAAGCGCTGGCCTCTCTCATGACCTTCAAGTGTGCGCTGGTGGAAACACCATTCGGTGGCTCGAAAGGCGGGTTGTGCATCGACCCGCGCGAATATGAAGAGCATGAACTGGAACTGATCACCCGTCGTTTCGCCTATGAGCTGGCCAAACGTGACCTGATCAACCCGTCGCAAAACGTCCCTGCCCCCGACATGGGCACCGGCGAACGCGAGATGGCGTGGATCGCGGACCAGTATGCCCGTATGAACACCACGGACATCAACGCGCGGGCCTGTGTGACCGGGAAACCGCCTCATGCCGGCGGGATCGCAGGCCGGGTCGAGGCAACGGGACGCGGTGTGCAATATGCCTTGCGTGAGTTCTTCCGCCATCCCGAAGACATCAAACTTGCCAACCTGACGGGCAAGCTGAAAGACAAGCGCATCATCGTGCAGGGGCTGGGAAATGTGGGCTATCACGCCGCTAAGTTCCTGTCGCACGAAGACGGGTCTCGGATTATCGGGATTATCGAACGCGATGGCGCTTTGTACGATGCCAAAGGGCTGGACGTCGAAGCGGTTCACCAATGGATCGCGGGCCATGGAGGTGTGAAAGGCTTTGCGGACGCGCAGTATATCGAGAACGGTGCGGAGCTTCTGGAAGTCGAATGTGACATCCTGATCCCCGCCGCGCTTGAAGGTGTGATCAACCTGACCAACGCCGAGCGCGTAAAGGCCCCACTGATCATCGAAGCTGCAAATGGTCCGATCACATCGGGCGCCGACAAGGTGTTGCGCGACAAAGGTACGGTGATCATTCCCGATCTTTATGCCAATGCAGGCGGTGTGACCGTGTCCTATTTCGAGTGGGTCAAGAACCTCAGCCACATCCGCTTTGGCCGCATGCAACGCCGTCAGGAAGAAGCCCGTCACCAACTTGTCGTGGACGAGCTGGAGCGTCTGGATCGCTACCTAGGGGACGCATGGTCGATGTCGCCCGAGTTCAAGGATAAATACTTACGCGGTGCGGATGAGCTTGAACTGGTACGCTCGGGCTTGGATGACACGATGCGCGTGGCATACCAGGCCATGCGCGAGATTTGGCATGCGCGTGAGGACGTTGATGACCTGCGGATGGCGGCCTTTATCGTGGCGATTGATCGCATCGCAGCGAGCTATCGCGCCAAGGGCCTGTAGGACCAGACAACTTAGAAGAAACGGCCACCTTTTGGTGGCCGTTTTTCTTTTTTATCAAATTTTTACGCGAACCTATTGACGTAAAAGATCAGCTTTACCTGCATCCTCCAACACCCAATATTGCAGCGCTTCACGAATCCCCCGCGCCGCATCGGCCCGCCATTCTCGCGAGGTAAGCAACTTGCGATCCCGCTCGGAAGACAAAAACCCAAGCTCGATCAGAACCGAGGGAATATCGGCAGCTTTCAGAACCGAGAACCCGGCCTGAAGGCGCGGGGTCTTATAGGTCGATCCGGTTGCGCTGTGGATGCCTTCGACAAGGCTGTCGGCCAGTGCCTCGGACCGGGGGGCTGTATCGGTACGCGCCAGATCCATTAAGACTAACGCCACAGCATCACCCTGCTGCGACAGGTCAACACCTGCCAGAATATCACTGCGATCATGACGTTCGGCTAGCTTACGGGACGCTTCGTCCGAGGCCTCTTGCGACAGAGTGTAAACGCTGGCCCCAGTAGCCCGCCCCTGCGCCAAAGCATCTGCATGCAGCGACAAAAACACGTCCGCGCCTGCACGTCTTGCAATGGTCACACGCTCTTCCAACGGAACGAACGCATCGCCATCACGGGTCAGGACCACATTAAAGCCTCCGGCGCGTAGCAACTCTTCCTTCAGTTCTCGGGCAAAGCTCATCATCAATTGGGCCTCGACCACGCCACCGCGCTCAGCCCCCGGATCGATGCCGCCATGTCCGGGGTCCAGTACCACGGTCACGTCCCCAAATCCGCGCTGGCGCGTTTTGGGGGAAGGCATCGGGCGGGCGGGTCGATCAAACAGTGCATCCTTGGGCGCACCTGCAGCCGCAGCGAAGTCGGCGTCCGAGCCCGTTGTCAATTCGATCCGAAGGCGCGCGGCCTCTACCCGTTGGGAAACAGCCACAGGGTTTTCTTGTGTAGAAAGTCCAGCAGACACGACCTGATAGGGAGCATTCAGGTCAAATACAATCCGCGTCCAGCCTGGTCTATACAGGCCCGCGCGAATGTCCGTGAACCAGTCACCCTTTTCAAGAAGGTTCGGAATATCAATACCTTGCCAATCCAGCTCTGAGAAATCCAGCACCAGGCGTTTGGGGTTATCCAACGTGAAGACCCGCCACGGCACCGCCTGCGTCATCGGCACTTCAATGGCAACGCCGCGCCAACGGTCTGACAGCGTAACCCCATCGCCCGCCAGATAGGCCAAACCGCTAAGTGCGCCGGGGGATTTCGCTGAACGAGGCACAACGGGGGCTTCGTCGCCCCCTGCCCCTGCGGACGGTACATCTGGCACCGCAACGGTCGGGCGCGCTTTCGGCTGGATGGAGGTTTCGGGAGCAAGATCGCTGCTTGCGACGGCTACCATCGGGCACAGCGCTGCCAGAACCACCGCAGACGCCAGCCAATTCCTGCCCCTGCCCCCAAGCATTTTTACCGTCATCCGCACCGACTTCTTGTTGTTTGCAACATCTTTGGCGCAGCTTACTGCGCAGCGCGGCCCTGCGATACAATATATTCCATCTGTTCCAGTTCCATGAACCCGCGGGCCATGGTGTCTTTCATCACAAAGGCCGGCGTGCCGGTGATCCCAAGGCGCTTGCCCAGCTCACGGTTCTCTTTCAGGACGCGATCCACCTCGGGCGAGCTCATCCCAGCAGCGATGGCGGCCCCGTCCAGACCAAGATCATCCGCAAGCTCGATCAACCGCTCTTCGGTGACAGCACCGCGAACCGCGATCAGCTCGTCATGCAGTTGCACATAGACCTCTTCCCCGAATTGCTGCTGGGCCGAGATGGCGAACTGCGCCGACATAAGGCTGGCTTCGCTGAGGATCGGAAATTCCTTCAGAATCAAACGGATATTGCCGTCTTTTTCCAAAAGATCGTGCAACACTTCATAAGCTTTTCGGCAGTACCCACACTGATAATCGACGAATTCCACAATGGTGTAATCCCCGTCTGGATTGCCGGCCACATGGGAAAAACCGTCATTGAAGATGGCGTCTGCGTTGACCGTGACCAGATCCTTGTCCTGTTGGACCTGCGCCTCGGCCTGACGTTGCTCGAGGACACCAATGGCCTCCATCAGAACTTCCGGGTTTTCCAGAAGATAGGCCCGTACCTCATCACGGAAAGCAT
Organism: Aliiroseovarius sp. S253; assembly: GCF_049800855.1. Classification (NCBI taxonomy): domain Bacteria; kingdom Pseudomonadati; phylum Pseudomonadota; class Alphaproteobacteria; order Rhodobacterales; family Paracoccaceae; genus Aliiroseovarius; species Aliiroseovarius sp. S253. The sequence goes on from NZ_JBNAFW010000001.1 coordinate 1,510,393, forward strand.
TGCGTTCATCATCCGTCAGGGCATCTAGATCCAAGGCCGAAACCGGAAGGGCTGTGGCCAGACCAATGGCTGCGGTCAAAGTGGCAAGGCGAAGGGCGCGTGGCAAAGCAAATGTCATCGGGGATCGGTGTCCTGTCTGGGCGCCCGGTGGGGCGCGATGAAAATCGGTTGTTTCGGATGTAAGCCAAGATGGCCGCACTGCCAACCGCCGCAAAGCGCCGCACCGGCCAGTCGGTGCAATCTGGCGCATTGACTTCCCCGACAACCGCGGGCAGGCAACGCGGGAAACAATCGGGGCTGCGCCGGTCATTCCTTGGGTCATCCAAACCGGAGGCACGCGTCAGGCATAACGGCAACACCAGAAAGGGCGCAAGATGAAAACATCGGACCGGGGCAATGTTGATCCATTCATCGTGATGGATGTTATGGAAGCCGCCCGTGCGGCCGAAGCATCGGGTCGCCACATCATCCATATGGAGGTCGGTCAGCCTTCGACCCCAGCCCCAGAAAAGGCCCGCGAAGCCCTGACGCAAGCAATGGCGAATGACGCGCTGGGATACACCGTCGCCCTTGGTCTTCCTGCACTTCGTGAAGGCATCGCAAAGCTTTATAAAGATTGGTATAATCTTGACCTGAACCCAGAGCGCGTCGTGGTTACTCCGGGCAGTTCAGGCGCGTTCATTCTGGCCTTCACAGCCCTGTTTAATGCAGGCGACAAAGTCGGTTTGGGCGAACCCGGATATCCGTCCTATCGCCAGATTCTGAAAGCGCTCGATCTGACCCCGGTGGGGCTGTCCACCAAGCCTGAGAACCGACTGCAACCGGTGCCTGCCGATATCCCCGACGGGCTGGCGGGACTGATCACCGCCTCGCCTGCGAACCCCTCTGGCACCATGCTGGATCACGCAGCCCTTCGGGGTCTAATCGACACCTGCAACGCCAAGGGAACCAGCTTTATCGCGGACGAGATCTATCACGGTCTACAATATGATGGGCGTGCGATTTCGGCGCTGGAAGTGTCCGATGACATCTACGTGATCAACAGCTTTTCCAAGTATTTTTCGATGACCGGGTGGCGTGTGGGCTGGATGGTTGTACCCGAGGATCATATCCGCACCATCGAACGGTTAGCCCAGAACATGTTCATCTGCCCGCCCCATGCCAGCCAGATCGCTGCGCTGGCCGCGCTGGACTCTCGTGATGAGCTTGACGCCAACCTGGCCACCTACCGCGCCAATCGACAGTTAATGTTGGACGAACTCCCAAAGGCCGGATTTGACAAGATCGCACCGCCCGACGGTGCCTTCTATATCTATGCCGATGTCAGCGAACACACCGATGACAGCCGTGCCTTCGCCGCCGAGATCCTTGCGAAGGCCGATGTCGCCGTCACTCCCGGCATGGATTTCGATCCGATCCGAGGGCACCAGACCCTACGCTTTTCCTATGCCCGTTCAACCAAGGATATACGCGAGGGCTTAGCCCGTCTGAGTCGCTTCATGTCGCGGCGATAATTCGGAATATCGCGCAAAAATCGATGCGGCACCGCAGGACTTCCACCCTCAGTTTACACCCCTTCAACTATGTGTGAATTTTCGCGCCTTTTTCCCCGTAAACACATAGTTTCCCTTGCCAAATAGCCTTGAAATTGACGCATTTAGATTGTCTTTACCATCTAAGGCTATACGGGGTAGCTGAGGTGTCGAAAGCGAACCGCTTGCAAACGGAAACACGCGCTTTCAGCCAACTTAAAGATGTACGAGTGAGTATCGAGTGTCGGATGGCCATGTTGCCGATTTCAGGCGCTTAACGAGTGAAAAGATCTGGGGTGACTTGAAATGGCAACATTGGACAATGCTGTTTGGCTGACCGGTACAGGTGGAACGGCACAAAACGGCAGCACAACCATCAACGACGGCAGCCTGAGCACTGACGTAACAGCGACCTTCACCGGGAACTGGGATGCGTCTCAGAATGGATATAACAGTTCCGAGTTCGGCGCGGGCTTTATCAGCTCACCCATAACAGCCAGCTACGATTTCTCGCAGCCGGTAGAAAACCTGTCGTTTGACATCAACCACCTAAACAGTAGCGCCGACTACGATGATATGTGGACAATCTACGCCTATGATGAAAACGGCGACTTGATTGACAGCGCGGACATCATTGCATCGCTTAGCGGTATGGACGGTGATGTAGTCTATGCGAACCCCGACGGCTCGGTCACGGTTGAGGGTGAGAACTCGTCCATCAACGATGTAACCTTCAGTTATGGTGGCCAGATATCACAGATCGACCTGGTTTATGCGCCGGGTCCAGATGCTGCGGCGGGTCAGACCGGTACCAGCGGTATTAGCGATTTCACATTTGACATTACCCCTGCACCAGACACTGACACTGATGGTGATGGCGTTCTGGATTCTGTTGATCTTGATATCGACGGCGACGGTATCCTGAACGTTGACGAACAAGTTGAAACAACCTTCAACACCACTTCGGATCAGGTGGACATCAACACATCCGGTGGCTCTTCAACTGACACAATTGACCTGAGTTCATATGGCGTCAGCATCGGAGACACCGTTGATATCTCGAACATTCTTGCGGATGGTGATCTGAACAGCAGTTCAGAAACCTTCGCGCTGAATTTCAACAATGGTGAATACAGTACTGGCAATGTTCAGACCGGCATTCAAAACAACGGTTCGCTCACTGATTTGACCTCTCCTCAGTCGTTCACCGTGACTGTGGTGGATATTGGCGGCGGCGTTCCCGGCTTGATCGTGACTGCCACCACCGACAGCTCGGTTGACCCGCTGAACGGCAACCCTGCCCTGTCCTATACGTTTGACATCGAAGGCACGCAGCTTAGCCACGTTGATTCTGATGGCGACGGCATTCTGGATTACTTAGATCTGGACAGCGACAATGACGGCATCACTGACAATGTCGAAGCTCAGACCTCGGCCGGTTATGTTGCGCCCACCGGCATCGACAGCGATGGCGATGGTGTGGATGATGCATATGACGCCACCCCCACAACAGGCGCTGCTGGGTCGAACGGCCTAAGCCCGGTCGACACAGACAACGACGGCACTGCCGATTATCTGGACACAGACAGTGACAATGACGGCCTCAGCGATGCCTACGAAGCCGGACACGGCGTAGACCAAGCAACCATTGACGCGTCTGGTGACTCGGATGGCGATGGTATTATGGATGCCGTGGACGACGTTGTTGGCTGGGACGTGAATGACGCGGATGTAGACGGGTCCGGCAATCTGACGCTGGCTGATACCGATGGAGACGCGGGCACAGGTGGCGACTTTGACTACCGTGATGATACCGGCAACGACTTTATTGTTGAAGGCACTGCCGGTGACGACGTAATCAATGCGTCCTACTCGGGTGACCCGGATGGCGACTTTGTCGACAACAATGACGCGGCTGATGGTTCACATGATGATGTTATTCTGGCAGGCGCTGGCGATGACCACGTTTATGGTGGGTCGGGCAACGACACCATTGACGGCGGAACTGGCAACGACACGATTTACGGGGACGGCCATGCGTCGACCGGCACAGGTGGGACCACCACGGTCGGTCTAAACTATACGGTCATCAATCTTGGCACGTTCGCTGACCTTGACCCGAACGAGGGCGATGGCGGCCAGACTGACAACGCCTCTGATTTGTTGGGCACCTATGGCGGACCAGGCGAGGAGCTTTATAACGAGCTTCAGTCCATGACCGCAGCCGATCCGAATGGTGACGGTATTCTTGATGACAACGACGGTGGCAACACGGCCGAAGCGTTTACCATCGATGGCGTTACTTACTATTTGGACTCGACCTCGGTTTATAACGCTACGGTCACATTTACCGACGGTACCACTGGTACATTTACGGCAGTCGTCTTCCAGACCCAGACTGGCGAAGTGTTCATGGCACCCGAATTCTCGGACAACGCTGACAACACATTGCTGACCAGCAAGTCGATTGAATCGATTTCGTTGGATTCTATTTTTGAAAGCAATGCTGGCCTCTTTGCCGAGCGTGTGGACGCCGATTATCAGGTGCCGGACGACACAGTTGGCGGTGACGATGTCATCGATGGCGGTGCTGGCGACGACACCATCTATGGCGGCGCAGGAAGTGACACCCTGACCGGTGGCGAAGGCGCGGACGAGCTGTACGGTGGCGAAGGCGACGATACGATTAATTTCGGCGTCAACGATACCGCCGAAGGTGGTCTTGGCTCAGACACCTTTATTCTTGATCCCGCCGAGGCGACAGGCGGTCCAGGTGTCGTCATCAACATTGATGGCAACGAAGACCCGGACGACTCGGATATCGACACGCTGTATCTGAACGGTTTGGCGACGCATGACGACATTGTGTATGATCCCAACGACCCGGAAAGTGGCACAGTTACGCTGTCCGACGGCACGGTCATCAACTTCACAAACATCGAAAATGTCATCATCTGCTTCACGACCGGCAGCCTGATCCTGACCGATCGCGGTGAACGCCCTGTTGAAGACCTGAAAGTAGGCGACATGGTGGTGACGCGCGACCACGGGCTTCAACCCATTCGTTGGATCGGCGAGAAAGCCACCAAAGGACACGGGAAACTTGCACCCGTTCGGGTCAAGAAGGGTACGTTTGGCAATCACAGCGACCTGATCGTCTCTCCGCAACACCGCATGGTGTACGAGGGTCCTCAGGCCAATCTGCTGTTTGCCCAGCCAGAGGTAATGATCCCGGCTGTTCACCTGCTAAAAAGTGGCTGTGCGACTCAAACCAAAGCGGATCAGGTCACCTATTTCCACATCATGTTTGACCAGCACGAAGTCATCTTCGCCAACGGCGCCGCGACCGAAAGCTTCCACCCAGGTCATCAGGGCCTGAGCGCCATTGATGACGGGGCACGTACGGAGCTGTTCTCTTTGTTCCCAGAACTGCGCAGCGGTCCGCGCCAGTACGGCGATACGGCACGAATGGTTCTGAAAGGCTATGAAGCCCGCGTGTTGGATCTGACACGCTAAATTCAGCCAATTTATCATTACAAGGGCCCCACAGGTTGGGGCCCTTTTGCATTCAGAGGATCCCGTTCGCGCGTTGAACCGCGCGCAGGTATTTCACAATTTCACCGATCTCTGCGCGGGTTATACCCTCGACCGGGGGCATATTTCCGAATGTCCAATGGTGTGCACGTACACCCAGTTCAGCGGCTCGGAAGAATGCAGCATCCCCATGATGCGACGGTTCATAGATCTTGTGGATAAGCGGCGGGCCCGAGCCCTCCAGTCCACCAGCTGACGGCCCATGGCAGGCCGCACATTTCGCTTCGAATGCGCGGGCGCCGAGTGCAAGGTCATTTTCCAGCTCAGGAATTGTCACCTGAACCATTTCTGTTGGCTTACCGTTCAGCTGTGCCCCTCCAACTATCAGAGGAGCGTCCGGTACATTGTCTGAAGAGCCAAAGCTCAACCACCCCGCCACTGCGATTCCCGCAAGCGCCGCCACGCCAAAGAAATATGCTGGCTTCATCGCGCGCCCTTCCCTTTCCAATTGTCCTGTGGATCAGCGATACGGGTTCCAGCAGGGGGAAGGTCAACGCCGAACAGGCACAAACCTGTTGGGTCACATGGATGTGATCACGTGGGGGAGCGCGCCGCCCAAGTCCGCACCGCATCCCCAAATGCCGTGAACAACACGCGCGACACCGGATCTTCGGCAGCGCGGTATTCCGGGTGCCATTGTACTGACAGTGTAAAGCCCGGCGCGTCCTTGATCACGATGGCCTCGGGCGTGCCGTCATCGGCGTGACCTTCAATAATCACGCGTGGGCCAGAGGTCTTGATCCCCTGCCCGTGCAGCGTGTTTGTCCGCACCGTTTCGCCCAGAAGACCGCTGAACACACCGCCCTTGTCGAAATGCACATCGTGGCGGATCGCGAACTTCTCTTCAATCGTCCCATCCGGCGGCATTCGGTGGTTCATCCGGCCCGGCAGTTCTCGGATTTCGGGGTAAAGCGAGCCGCCCATTGCGACGTTCACCTCTTGAAAGCCCCGACATATCCCGAAAAAGGGCTGCCCACGATCGACGCAAGCGCGGATCAGAGGAAGAGTGATGGCGTCGCGGCAACGATCAAACTCACCATGCGCTTCGGTTTCATCCTCGCCGTATTCTTCGGGGTGCACATTTGGCCGACCGCCGGTGAACAGGAACCCATCACAGGTTTCCAGTAGCTCGTCGACCGTGACAAAACGCGGATCGGTCGGAACGATCAGGGGCAGACAGCCCGAAACCTGAGACACGGCCTCGGAGTTCATCGTGCCGCCCGCATGGGTCGGATAATTGTCATTCAACAGATAGGAATTGCCGATGATGCCAACGATTGGGCGTCTCATGTCTGCTCCGAACTATGGGGCGCACTTGGCACGATCCAAATGCACAAAACTACGTTCCCCATGACGTAAAGCAGCGCAAGGAGAAGTTCAAACCCCTTGCGCTGCGTCTGGACTGACTGTGATCTCAAGTGATCAGCCGTCGGCGGACAGCCCGACGGCTTTGATCCCAGCTGACCCGGCTTCAAGATCGTTCTCTGACGTGTCGCCGGTAACGCCTACGGCCCCGATCACGTCGCCCGAGTCATTGCGCACCAAAATGCCTCCCGGCACCGGCACCAGCTTGCCGTCATAGGCAGCCCCGGCCGCAGCAATGAAATAGGCCTGCGCCTCGGCGCGGTCGCGTTGTGCGGTGCCGCCGATCCCCAGCATGACCGAGCCATAGGCCTTGCCGCGCGCAATGTCGAACCGGCCGGGAGGCGCCCCGTCCGCACGCTCGAACGCCAGCACATGCCCGCCAGCGTCAACGACGACCACAGACAACGGCTTCATGCCGTTTTCGCGCCCATAGGCCATCGTGTCGTGAATGATGACGCGGGCGGCATCCAAAGTGATACGGTTCATATCTTCCCTCAAGCCTTTGATTTCTTTTCCAGACGGCGTGCATGCAGCACAGGTTCAGTATAGCCTGACGGCTGCACACGTCCCTTGAACACAAGGTCGCAGGCGGCTTGAAAGGCTACACCATCATAGCCGGGCGCCATCGGCTGATAGCTGGGGTCATCCGCATTCTGCCCGTCAACTTTCACGGCCATCTTGCGCAGAGCAGCCATGACCTCGTCCTCCGAGACCACACCGTGATGCAGCCAGTTCGCCAGCGCTTGCGAGGATATCCGGCAGGTCGCGCGGTCCTCCATCAGGCCAACGTCGTGAATGTCAGGCACCTTCGAACAGCCAACGCCAGCATCGACCCAGCGCACGACATACCCAAGGATGCCTTGGGCGTTGTTTTCAATCTCTTCACGGATCTCATCTTCGGACCAGTTAACGCCTGCGGCGACCGGGATCGTCAGAAGATCTTCAAGCGTGCCACGCGCGCCGCCCTCAAGCAGTTCGTCCTGACGAGCCAGCACATCCACTTGGTGATAATGCGTCGCATGCAGGGTCGCCGCTGTGGGGCTAGGCACCCATGCGCAGGTCGCACCGGACATGGGGTGGCCGATTTTCTGATCCAGCATATCTGCCATCCGATCAGGCGCGGCCCACATGCCTTTACCAATTTGCGCCCGGCCCTTCAGGCCACAGACCAGACCGATATCCACGTTGCGATCCTCGTATGAGGCAATCCACGCGGCGTTTTTCATCTCGCCCTTGCGGATCATTGGCCCCGCTTCCATCGAGGTGTGGATTTCATCCCCTGTGCGGTCAAGGAAACCTGTATTGATGAACGCCACGCGGTGTTTCGCGGCGCGGATGCATTCCTTCAGGTTCACCGAGGTGCGGCGTTCTTCATCCATGATGCCCAGCTTCACGGTGTGACGCGGCAGGCCCAACAGCTCTTCGACCCGGCCAAAGATTTCATCTGCAAAGGCGACCTCTTCCGGTCCGTGCATCTTGGGCTTCACAACGTAAACCGATCCGGTGACCGAGTTTCCGCTCTCACGTTTCAGATCGTGCATGGCACAGAGCGTCGTAACCACGGCATCCATCAGCCCTTCGGGCACTTCCGAGCCATCGGGTAGCAGGATCGCCGGGTTGGTCATCAGATGCCCCACATTGCGCACCAGCATCAGGGCGCGGCCTTTCAACGTGACCTCGCCTTCCGGACCGTCAAATGTCAGGTCGTCGTTCAGTGCACGGGTGTGGGTTTTGCCGCCCTTCGTGACGTCTTCGGTGAGCGACCCGTTCATCAGCCCCAGCCAGTTGCTATAAGCCAACACCTTGTCGTCAGCATCCACGGCAGCGACACTGTCTTCGCAATCCATGATGGCCGACATCGCGCTTTCCAGCCGAACGTCTGACAGTCCCAATGGATCCGAAGCACCGATTTCGGTCGTGTCATCAAACTCAAGAACGACCTTCAAGCCATTGTTTTCATAATAGAACAGATTCTCACGGCTACCCAAAAACTGACCGGGATTTGCCAAGGCAGGCGGCGTGTTCCCGATGCGAATAGCTTCGGCCCAGCTGCCATCTGCCAACGGCAGAACGCCATCCAAGAAGCTTTTCGCCGCTGCGATCACGCGGGCACCGCGAGCCGGGTTATAGCCCTTCCCTTCGGGCAGATCGCCCAAAGCATCGGTGCCATAAAGAGCGTCATAAAGGCTGCCCCAACGGGCATTGGCCGCGTTCAGCGCGTAGCGCGCATTCATAATCGGCACCACAAGCTGCGGACCAGGGATCAGGGCAATCTCGGGGTCGGTGTTTTCGGTCTCGATCGCGAAGTCCGGCCCCTCGGGTACCAAGTAGCCGATCTCTTCCAGAAAGGCGCGATAAGCAGCGGCGTCGTGGGGCTGGCCCGCACGGGCTTTGTGCCAGTCGTCCAGCTGGCGCTGGAGCTGCGTGCGTTTCTCAAGCAGAGCGCGGTTCCTTGGGGCCAGATCGTTCAGGATCTGCGCAAAGCCCTTCCAGAAATCGTCATAACGCAGCGCCGTTCCTGCCAGCGCGCGTGTTTCCAGAAAGCGGCCCAGTTCGCGATGAACCTGAAGCCCTGACCGTTCGATATAGTCGCTCATGTCGAAACCCTTCGTATACCTCTGCATGCACCTAAGAGTTTCCGATACGAAACCGATGCGCAAGTGGGTTTATTTTGACCTCGGTTAAGAATGACTTATCTGAAACACGAAGGGCTGACGCGTAGACGGGCTTGCAGCTCTGCTACCGCGCGCCTAGGTTTCGGGTCTGGACTCATGCCTGAAGGATTTCTTATGAAAGACGCAGCCCCCCAACCGATCTATCTGGCCGATTATACGCCCCCTGCTTATCTGATCGACGGGGTCGAGCTGGACTTTCAACTACACCCCACCGCCACGCGGGTGATCTCAAGAATCCGGTTCACCCCGAACGCGGCCGCCACCTGCAAAGATTTTTTCTTGCACGGCGAGGGACTTACCCTAATCCGCGCATCTGTTGACGGACGCGACATCACCCCCGAACTTGTCGATGGCGGCCTGAAAGCGGATGTGCCCGACGCGCCCTTCCTGTGGGAGGCCGAGGTCGAAATCAGCCCAGAAGCCAACACCGCCTTGGAAGGGCTTTATATGTCGAACGGCATGTACTGCACCCAGTGCGAGGCCGAGGGCTTCCGCCGCATCACCTATTACCCGGACCGGCCCGACGTGATGGCCCCCTTCAAGGTGCGCATCGACGGGGACGAGCCTGTGATGCTGTCTAACGGCAACCCGGTCGCCTCGGGCGATGGTTGGGCCGAATGGGACGATCCGTGGCCCAAACCCGCCTATCTGTTTGCACTGGTCGCAGGCGATCTTGTGGCCCGCGACGACAGCTTCACCACCATGTCCGGCAAGGAGGTGGACCTGAAACTGTGGGTCCGCCCGGGTGACGAGGGCAAGACGGCGTTTGGGATGCAGGCGCTGAAGGACTCGATGAAGTGGGACGAAGAGGTCTATGGCCGCGAGTATGATCTGGACATCTTCCAGATCGTCGCCGTGTCCGATTTCAACATGGGCGCGATGGAGAACAAGGGGCTGAACATCTTCAACACCTCGGCTGTTCTGGCATCGCCCGAAACCTCGACGGATGCGAATTTCGAACGGATCGAGGCGATCATTGCCCACGAATACTTCCACAACTGGACCGGCAACCGCATCACCTGTCGCGACTGGTTCCAGCTGAGCTTGAAGGAAGGTCTGACCGTGTTCCGCGACCAGCAGTTCTCGGGCGATATGCGGTCGGAAGCCGTGTGTCGGATCAATGATGTGTCCGCTTTGCGCGGGCGCCAGTTCCGCGAAGACAACGGCCCGCTGGCTCACCAAGTACAGCCCGACAGCTTTGTCGAAATCAACAATTTCTACACGGCCACGATCTATGAAAAAGGGGCCGAGCTAATCCGCATGATGAAGGTGCTGGTCGGCGATACGGCTTACGACGAAGCGCTGGACCTCTATTTCAAACGCCACGATGGCGAGGCCGCGACGATTGAAGATTGGGTTAAAGTCTTTGAAGACAGCACCGGACGCGATCTGACGCAGTTCCGCCGCTGGTACAAACAGGCGGGCACGCCGCGCGTTGCCGTATCGGAAGATTGGACCGATGGCACCTATACGTTGACGTTCAAACAGTCGACGCCCCCCACCCCCGGTCAGGACGAGAAACTGCCGCAGCACATCCCGCTGGCCGTGGGGCTTCTGGGCCCCAATGGCGACGAGGTACAGCCGACTCAGATCCTTGAAATGACCGAGGCAGAGCAGAGCTTCACCTTCGAAGGGCTGGCGGCGAAACCCGTACCCTCGATCCTGCGCCATTTCTCGGCCCCGGTGATCCTGGAACGGGACAGCACCGCGCAGGAACGTGCCTTCCTGTTGGCCCATGACACGGACCCGTTCAACAAATGGGAAGCCGGCCGGACGCTGGCAAAGGACGTGCTGGTGGCCCTAATCACCGGCGAAGACGCGCCGTTGGAGGATTACCTGCAAGCCATCGCCGTGATGCTGCGTGACGACAGTCTGGACCCGGCCTTCCGCGCGCTGACGTTGGGACTGCCCAGTCAGGACGATCTGGCGCAGACCTTGTTTGACGCGGGCGTCACCCCGGATCCGATGAAAATCTATCGCGCCCAACAGACGCTGTGGCAGGCGATGGCAGAACATCTGCAAGACTTGCTGCCCCGCCTGATGGCCGAGATGGAGGTGACTGAACCGTTCGAACCCAATGCCGAACAAGCGGGCAAACGGGCGCTGGGGCTTGGCTTGTTGAACCTTTTGAACCGTCTTGATGGCGGTGCGGCGGCACAGGCGCTTTACGATCGGGCCGACAACATGACCTTACAGCTCGGAGCCCTAGGGTATCTGCTACAAGCGCAAAAGGGGGAGGCCGCGCTAGACGATTTCCGCAAGCGCTTTGAAGGTGACGAACTGGTGATGGACAAATGGTTCTCGATGCAGATCTATCATGCCGCGCCGGAAGACGTCGTATCCGTGACCGAAAAACTGACCAAAGACAGCGCGTTCAATTGGAAGAATCCCAATCGCTTCCGTGCGGTTTTTGGGGCGTTGATGACAAATCCGGCTGGGTTCCATATCGCTTCGGGCGAAGGATATAAGCTGTTTGCGGACTGGCTGATCAAACTGGACCCGGTGAACCCGCAAATTGCAGCCCGGTTGTCATCTGGCTTTGAAACTTGGCGGCGCTATGACGTCGACCGACAAGCGATGATGAAAGCCCAGATCGAACGGATACTGGCGAGTGAGGGCCTTAGCCGCGACAGTCAGGAAATGCTGGGACGCATTTTGAACGGGTAGACGAATAAGAAAAGGGCGGGAAAGCATTCCCGCCCTTTCTATTTCGATCGGCCCCCAGGACCCGTCTTTGGAGTATTCGATCCGGGTTTAGCCGGTGGTGCAATAGTTCTGCTCGCGCACCCATTCGCGCATTTGCTCGCGTTTGCGTTTGGAATGGAACGGGCCCCAATCGGCAGCCACGCCCTTCATCCCGCGCGAGACGACGTTGTCACGCGGCACGGTCACCGACATGATACGCACGGCACAGCTGAGGTTCAGCTCTCCGTTTTTCAGCGCTTCGCCCGAGCGTGCTTCGCAGCCATAGCCGCGGGCCGTGGCGGGCAGGATCTGAACCAACCCGTACCATTTGCCGCCACCGCCCACTGCGGTCTGGCGCCAGGTGCTTTCATAGAAAGACAGGGATGACAAAAGGCCTGCCCAGAAGGCATTGCGTCCTGCAGTGTCCTGATTTTCATAGTTCGGGCACCAATCGGCAATGTCTGCCGGTACGCTTTGAGACAAAGCGGTGCCGTGATTTTCCAACGCAGCGATGGTTGCATCGGTCCAGGCTTTCGCCTGCGGCTTCTCATCCCACTGCATGGTCAGTACTGGCTGACGCGCAGCGCGCGTCCCAAAAAAGTCCTCGGCCAGAGCAGCGTCCGACAGCATCACCGTCGCCACAAGGCCCATCATTATCCGTTTCATTTTCCCACCTACATCGGTTTTAAACGATCCTTAGCGTTCGATCCGAGGGCAAATAAGACTGTTGCTTGCGTATTGCAACCCCTTAATTGCGGCACTGCAGCATTAAGCCGATATTTGCTGACATTCCTTATTTGCAAGGCTGATATGCATTCGCGAAAACTCTAGCACAAAATTTCAACCCTGAAGTTAGCCAAGCAGTTGCTGCATCGCAGCATTTTCTGAAGGCTGCGCAAAGATGGTGTTCAGCTTGGCGGCCTGCCCTCTTGCCCCTTCCCGTCACCTCAACTAGAACCTCGACAAGTTTTGATACTTGGGAAAACACACATGCTTGATCATCTCGCCTATGAAAGCCCGCAGCCGAAAGTGATTGCAGGGGCGAAGGACGACTGGGAACTGGTCATTGGGATGGAAATCCACGCTCAGGTCAGCTCGAACGCGAAGCTGTTTTCGGGCGCGTCGACCAAGTTCGGGGCCGAGCCGAATTCGAACGTGGCCTTCGTGGACAGCGCCATGCCGGGCATGCTGCCTGTGATCAATGAATTCTGCGTAGAGCAAGCCGTACGCACAGGGCTGGGCCTGAACGCCGAAATCAACCTGTTCTCGGCTTTCGACCGCAAGAACTATTTCTACCCGGATCTGCCGCAGGGCTATCAGATTTCGCAGCTCTATCACCCCATTGTGGGCGAAGGCGAAGTGATTGTGGATATGGGCCCAGGTATCGCCCGCAAGGTGCGCATTGAGCGTATTCACCTTGAACAGGATGCTGGCAAGTCCGTGCATGACATGGATCCGAACATGTCCTTCGTGGACCTGAACCGCACCGGCGTCGCACTGATGGAAATCGTGTCACGCCCTGACATTCGTGGCCCTGAGGAAGCCGCCGCCTATGTCACCAAGATGCGCCAGTTGCTCCGCTATCTGGGTACTTGTGACGGCAACATGCAGAACGGCAATATGCGCGCAGACGTGAACGTCTCGGTTTGTCGTCCGGGCCAGTACGAGAAGTACATGGAAACACAAGATTTCGGCCATCTGGGCACGCGATGCGAGATCAAGAACATGAACTCGATGCGCTTCATTCAAGCCGCGATTGACTATGAGGCAAAGCGCCAGATCGCCATTCTGGAAGACGGTGGCGAAGTCGTGCAGGAAACCCGCCTGTATGATGCGGATAAGAACGAGACACGCTCGATGCGGTCTAAGGAAGAAGCGCATGACTATCGTTACTTCCCCTGCCCCGATCTGCTGCCACTGGAGATCGAACAAAGCTGGGTCGACGACATCGCCAAGACTCTGCCCGAGCTGCCAGACCAGAAAAAAGCGCGCTTCGTGACCGAATTCGGTCTGTCCGAATATGACGCCGATGTTCTGACCGCCGAAGCCGAAAACGCCGCTTTCTTCGAGGAAGTGGCCGACGGCAATGACGGCAAGCTGGCCGCCAACTGGGTGATCAACGAGCTGTTTGGTCGTCTGAAGAAAGAAGACCACTCGATCAAAGAAAGCCCGGTCAGCCCCGCGCAGCTGGGCGGCATTATCGGCCTGATCGCCAAAGGAGACATCTCGGGCAAGATCGCCAAGGATCTGTTTGAAATCGTCTACACCGAGGGCGGCGACCCGGCCGAGATCGTGGAAGCGCGCGGCATGAAACAGGTCACCGACACTGGCGCCATCGAAGCCGCTGTGGACGAAGTGATCGCGGCCAACCCTGCACAGGTCGAAAAAGCCAAAGAGAACCCGAAACTGGTCGGGTTCTTCGTTGGTCAGGTAATGAAAGCCACGGGTGGCAAGGCCAACCCGAAGGCAGTGAACGAGCTGGTGACGGCCAAGCTGGGTCTCTAACCCACATCACATGTAGAATTGGAAGCCGGGCCGCATCGTGGTCCGGCTTTTTTCGTGCGCGACACGTGCAGGTCGCATTCGCACTAGTGCACGTCTGTCAGACCGGACACTCTTAACCAGAATCAAAAGCGGAGCGTGATATGGCGAACGATGCAATGACGGGCGTGATCCTGACCGGACATGGCGACTATGACCAACTGTCCTATCGGACCGATCTGCCCATTCCGACCCCCAGCCCCGGCGAAGTGCAAATCCGCGTCGGCGCGGCGGGGGTAAACAACACCGATGTGAACACGCGACTGGCGTGGTACTCCAAGGGCGACAGCGATGCTGAAGACGCCAGTTGGAGCGGCAAAGCCCTGTCCCTGCCCCTGATCCAGGGGGCGGATGTCTGTGGTCATATTACAGCCGTTGGGGAAGGCGTCGACCCCGCGCGGATCGGGGAACGCGTCTTGATCGAGCCCTGCCTGCGCGCGCCGGAAGCCCCGTTCAGCGATGCCATGTATTTCGGGTCCGAATGCAATGGCGGGTTCGCGCAATACGCCACAGTCGCGGCACGCCACGCCCATGCCATTGACAGTCCGCTAACCGATCTCGAACTTGCATCCTTCCCCTGTTCGTACTCGACCTCGGAGAACATGCTGACCCGCGCCCGTGTTGGCGAAGGAGACCGTGTGCTGGTCACGGGGGCATCTGGCGGGGTCGGATCCGCCACCGTTCAGCTGGCACGGGCCCGTGGGGCCGAGGTAGTTGCCCTGACCAGCCCGGCCAAGATCCCCTTGCTGGAAGAGCTCGGCGCGGCGAAAGCTTTGGACCGCAGTGCCGATCTGGTAGCTGAGCTTGGCCGTGACAGCATCGACGTTGTGATCGACCTTGTCGCCGGTCCCGGCTGGCCCGCTCTGCTAGACGTGATGCGCCGCGGTGGACGCTATGCCGTAGCCGGTGCCATCGGCGGGGCGGAAGTTCCGCTGGATGTGCGCACGCTCTATCTGAAGGACCTGAGCTTCTTCGGCTGTACTGTGTAGGAGCCGGACGTCTTCCCAAACCTGATCAAGCGCATCGAAAGCGGCGCGATCCGCCCTCTGGTCGCCGAGACTTATCCGCTGGACCAGATCGTTGACGCGCAGAAGAGCTTTGTCAGCAAGGGTCATATGGGCAAGATTGTTCTGGATATCCCCTGATCTTGGGCACTGGAAATGTGCGCGCGTGACTGTTAGAAGCGCGCCACATCCACAAAACGCGAACGGATCAACATGTCACAGCGACGCTCGGAACTTTTGATGCCTGCGGGCAATCTGCGGAAATTGAAAATGGCCGTGCTTTACGGCGCGGACGCGGTCTATCTGGGTACGCCCGATATGTCTTTGCGCACCAAGTCTCAGTTTTCTTTGGAAGACGTGATCGAGGGGGTAGAGTTCTGCCACGCCCATGGTCGTCGCGCCTATCTGACACTGAATTTATTCAGCCATAACAAAGACATCCCAAAGCTGGCCGAGTACATTGAAACTGTGCGCAAAGTGAAGCCAGACGGGTTGATCATCGCCGATCCCGGCGTGTTTCAGTACGTTCGCACCCACGCGCCTGAACTTCCGTTGCACATCTCGACACAGGCCAATGTTTGCTCGTGGTTGTCGGTGAAATTCTGGGAAGATCAAGGCGCGGAACTGGTCGTTCTGGCACGCGAAGTCTCGTACCCCGAACTGGTCGAAATCCGCGAGCATTGCCCTGATGTTAAGCTTGAGGCCTTCGTACACGGTGCCATGTGCATGACCTATTCCGGTCGCTGCCTGCTGTCCAATTTCATGGCCGAGCGCGGCGCGAACCAAGGCAACTGCGCGAACTCTTGCCGCTGGAATTATGGCGTGCGGATGCGCCTGAAGGATGGGACGATCGAAGATCTGAACATCACCGAAGACAATGCGGACATGTTTGAGTTTCTGCTGGAAGAAGGCTGCCGCCCCGGTGAGTTCATGCCGATCGAGGAAGACGGTCGTGGATCCTACATCCTGAACTCGCGCGATCTGTGCATCATGCCGAAGCTGGATGAATACCTGAAAATCGGCGTCGACAGTCTGAAGGTCGAAGGCCGCGGCAAGTCTGAATACTACTGTGCCATCGTCGCCCGCGCCTATCGGATGGCCATCGACGACTACTACGAAGATCCCGAAAACTGGGATCCGAAGCCCTATATGCGCGAGCTTGAGGCCGTCGGGAACCGGGGCTACACGCTGGCATTCCACGAGGGTCGCCTGACCAACTATGCGCATGACTATGAACACACCGCCTCGCTGGCCCAGTGGGAATATGCGGGCGTTGTAACCGATGTGACCGAGGATGCATTCCTGGTCGAGGTCAAGAACAAGCTGGAAGCTGGTGAGGTGCTTGAATTCATCTCGCCCATCGCGCGCGAGACGGTTCTTCTGCGGATGTACGAGTTCGAGGACTTCCATAAAGGTGACATCAAAGAGGTCGTCCATGGCAGCACCAAGACCACGATCCGCGTGCCCTTCGCGCTGTTCGATCACGAAGATCTGGACGATCTGAAAGCCCGCTTCCCGGCATTCACCGTATTGCGCAAGGAAAAGGCGCTGACGGACGAACAATGGAAACGCATCCGCTTTGACAAGCTGACGCAAGGTCTTGAAATGTCGGGGAAAGAGAACACCAAGGCCTATGAGAAGCGCCGTGACGATCTGGCGGATGCCATTGCTGAAGACGGACGCGAAACCCGCTTGAAAACCAACCGCGTTGGTACCGATGGCTGCTGTGGCAAGGGCTGTAACGGTTGCCTAATCTTCTGGCAGGGTGATGAATATGCCCGCGCTCGTGAGGTGCTGTTGAAGCGTAAGCAAGGCGAGCAATTAACGCGCGCCGAGGCTGCGGCCTTGAAGCAAGACACGCCCCCACGCTTGGTGGGCTAATCCACCGGGGCAATCCGCCAACGGCGCCAACTCCCTCTTGGCCCACAGGTCGAAAACCGTCTATACGGCGATGAGCCGGAGAAATTGAAAAGGTCAGCCCATGTCGAGTTACGAATACCAGGTGATCCCTGCCCCGCGCAAAGGCAAGAAATCCCGAGGCGTAAAAGGGTCCGAAGCCCGCTTTGCCCTTGCGATGCAGGAAGCGTTGAACGAAGCTGGCGCTGAAGGCTGGGAGTATCTGCGCACCGACACGCTGCCCAGTGAAGAGCGTTCCGGTCTAACCGGCCGCACCACCGTCTATCAAAACATGCTGGTATTTCGCAGGCAGATCGCTGACCTATCGGACGAACAGACAGCGGATGCTGATTTCGCGGCCGTGACGGCTTTGGCCGACGCGACCCCCTCCGACGCTGATGCCGCCGAGGAACATTTTGCGCCCAGCCTGCCTTCAGCCACGGATGCAAACGAAGCCGGCGACGCGGCCCCCAGCATCGAACGCGACGAGCGTTAAGCCAGGCAGATTACCCGGAAATATCAAGCGCTAGGGCGTGGATCTCGGACACCAGATCCGCGCCCAGTGCTTTGTGCACAGCGCGATGACGCGCGATCCGGGACATGTCGGCGAAACTTGGCGCACGGATAATTACGCGGAAATGGCTTTCCCCGCCCTCTTGAAAGCCAGCATGGCCGCGATGCTGTTCACTTTCGTCAATGACTTCAAGATATTCCGGAGAAAACGTGTCGGACAGCGCCTGATGAATTCGTGTCGATCTGTTCATTTCTTCGCAGTTCCCTCTTCAATCCCGGTGAAAAAGCACTAAACTCTCGGGTCCGAGTCGAAAAGAGAAGATTACGATGCCCAACGACGATCCTTTTGGTTTTGACATGTCGGTCTCTGCGGCCAAGAAACGCAATCCGCGCGGTAAACGCGGGATGTCAGGTGCGTTCGAGACCTCGAAACGTGTATGTGAACATGACGGCTGTAACGAGGCCGGTCAGTACCGCGCGCCCCGCTCGCCCGATCACTTGGACGAGTTCAAGTGGTTCTGTAAGGACCACGTGCGCGAGTATAACCTGAAGTGGAATTTCTTCGACGGATCAACCGAAGAAGAAATGAACGAGCAGATGGACAAGGACCGCGTCTGGGAACGCGAGACCAAGCCGATGGGCACCAAGGACGAACAGCGCGCTTGGGCGCGTCTGGGCGTGGACGACCCGCATCAGGTTCTGGGCGCCAACGCGACCCAAAACCCCGGCAAGTCAATCACCGGCACTCGCAAACTGCCCCCCACGGAACGTCGCGCCATCGACATTCTGGAAGCCAAGGATCACTGGACCAAGGCCGAGATCCGCAAGTCTTACAAGAAGCTGATCAAGGTGCTGCACCCGGACATGAATGGTGGGGATCGTTCGCAGGAAGATCAGCTGCAAGAAGTTCGCTGGGCTTGGGACCAGATCAAGGAAAGCCGCAGCTTTAAATAAGGCCAAAAGGGCGTTGCCAGTCACGTCTCGCACACCGCAGGGGCGACCAAAGTCTAGCTTGCGCGGGATCTTTTTTGACCAAATGGTCAGACCAGACACGCAACGTCATTAGGGCCAGCTTTGCCCGGCGTCACCTTTTCCCCGTGCTTCCCCTTGCACGCGTGAACTTCATGGGGCATCACGGACCAAACAACGTGCAATACGCGCGCAATGTGGCGCGTGATAGAAGGATCCTCCTCATGGCAGATGGCAACCTGGATTTGAACGCGAAACCGACCGAGGACATCTCGGTTCGTGAGGTTTTCGGCATCGACAGCGACATGATGGTCAAAGGCTTTGCCGAGCGCACCAGCCGCGTGCCCGAAGTCGACAGCACCTATAAGTTTGATCCGGACACCACACTGGCCATTTTGGCGGGCTTCTCGCACAACCGCCGGGTGATGGTTCAGGGCTATCACGGCACGGGAAAATCGACTCATATCGAACAGGTTGCGGCCCGTCTGAACTGGCCCGCCGTGCGTGTGAACCTCGACAGTCACATCAGCCGGATTGACCTGATCGGTAAGGACGCGATCAAGCTGAAAGACGGCATGCAGGTCACCGAGTTCCAGGAAGGCATCCTACCGTGGGCGCTGCGCAATCCGACCGCGATTGTGTTCGATGAATACGATGCAGGCCGTGCTGACGTGATGTTCGTCATCCAGCGTGTGTTGGAGCATGACGGCAAGCTGACCCTGCTGGACCAGAACGAGGTTATCACCCCTCACCCGTCCTTCCGCCTGTTTGCCACCGCGAACACCGTGGGTCTGGGCGACACGACGGGGCTGTATCACGGCGTGCAGCAGATCAACCAAGCGCAGATGGACCGCTGGTCGCTGGTCGCCACGCTGAACTATCTAAGCCACGATGCGGAAACCAACATTGTGCTGGCGAAAAACCCGTTCTTGAACACCGAAAGCGGTCGCCAAACCGTCAGCCAGATGGTCACCGTCGCGGACTTGACCCGCACGGCGTTTATGAATGGCGATCTGTCCACGGTGATGAGCCCGCGGACCGTGATCAACTGGGCGCAAAACGCGTCGATCTTCCGCTCGGTCGGCTATGCCTTCCGCCTGTCCTTCCTGAACAAATGCGACGAGCTGGAGCGCCAGATCGTGGCCGAGTTCTATCAGCGCTGCTTCGACGAGGAACTGCCGGAGAGCGCGGTGAGCATGAGCTTGGGGTAAGCTAATGAGCATGTCTCTGACAATGCGCCGATTTGACCCCGATCTTGTGACGGGGCTCTCAAATGATGACGCGGTTAGGTTTGCACTGAATTTGCCAACTGAGAACGCTCCGATGGCAGAAGAAAGCATAGACTTTTTTCAGGCCTGGCACGTTGTGCATTTTTTAGCTTCTGGCTCCGATTGGGATGACACACTTCCTGCAGGGTTTATGATAGGCGGAGACTATTGGGCGCAGGCTCATCCAGAAGAGGAACCGTTTCGGTTGCTAGATGCGGGTAACGTTAAACTTGCAAACCAACATTTACACGATCTCTCTGATGAACTTGTAAATGAGCGACTTGCTCAACTGGCCTCGGATGAATCTGAAATTTATGGAAGCCCGATCCCGGCAGAGGCACATGATTTGGTGATAAGTGCTTTTGAAGAGATCCGTGCGTTTTTCAGCAAAGCCGCTGCAAATGGCCAAGCTGTATCTAAAGCTATGTGTTGACCATGAAAAAACCCACCGACAACCCTGCTGATCCGTTCAAGAAAGCGCTGGCTGAGGCGACGAAGACGCTTGCCGACGAGCCAGAGCTGTCGGTCAGCTTTACGGTGGACCCCTCGGGCGTCAGCCGCGACGCGATGCGCCTGCCTCAGGTCACGCGCCGGATGACCAAGGACGAAGTCTTGTTGGCCCGTGGTACGGCGGATGCCTATGCCATGAAGCTGCGCTATCACGACGATGCCATGCACGCGAAGTACGCCCCTGCCGGCAACATGGCGCGTGACATCTATGAAGCGATGGAGACCGCGCGGTGCGAGGCGCTGGGGGCCCGCGACATGCCGGGTACGGCGGGCAATATCGATGCCAAAATCGAGCACGAAGCTGACCGCGCGGGCTATGACCAGATCACCGCCGCCGCCGACGCCCCCCTGCCCGTTGCGGCCGGATATCTGATGCGTCATCTGGCAACTGGCCGCGATCTTCCACCGGGCGCTGACAACGTGATGGGCCTGTGGCGTGACTTCATCGAAGCGCAATGTGGCGAACATCTGGACGACCTGACAGGCGCGCTGGAAGACCAGCAACAGTTCTCGCGGTTTGCACGGCAGATCATCGAAGATCTGGGCTATGGCGACCAACTGGGCGATGACCCGGATGGCGAAGACGACGAAAACGAAGACGAAGCGCAGCCCGAAGACGACGAGGCGCAGGACGATCCGAACTCGGAACAATCCCCGGATGACGAGGAAGCCGAGGCTGATCCCGAACGCGCGCAAGACGAGCAGATGGACCCCTCTGAGGCACAGGTCACCATTGATGACATGGCCGAGGATGAGGTGGGCGAAGAGGCCGAGATGCCCGATGCGGATGCGCCGCTTGAGCCACCGACGCCTCAGCCCGCATCGGATGCGGACCCGGACTATTTGGTTTTCCACAACGAGCATGACGAAGAGGTCATGGCCGAAGATTTGGCGGAACCCGCCGAGCTGGAACGACTGCGCGCCTATCTGGACCAGCAGCTTGAGCCCCTGAAGGGCGCCGTGTCACGTCTGGCCAACAAGTTGCAGCGGCGTCTGCAGGCGCAGCAAAACCGCTCGTGGTTGTTTGATCTGGAAGAAGGCATTCTGGACGCTGGCCGTCTGGCACGTGTGATTGCAAACCCGACCACCCCCCTGTCCTTCAAGCAGGAAAAAGACACCGAATTCCGCGATACGGTTGTGACGCTTTTGCTCGACAACTCGGGCTCCATGCGTGGACGTCCGATCTCGATCGCCGCGATCTGTGCCGACGTGCTGTCGCGCACACTGGAACGCTGTCAGGTAAAGGTCGAGGTGTTGGGCTTCACCACCCGCGCATGGAAAGGCGGGCTTGCACGTGAGAAGTGGCTGGCCGACGGCCGTCCGCAACAGCCCGGTCGTCTGAACGATCTGCGCCACATCATCTATAAACAGGCCGATGCCCCCATGCGCCGCACGCGGGATAATCTGGGCCTGATGATGAAAGAGGGGCTGCTGAAGGAAAACATCGACGGCGAGGCGTTGGAATGGGCGCACCGCCGGATCGTGGCCCGTCCGGAACAGCGCAAAATCCTGATGGTGATTTCGGACGGAGCGCCTGTGGACGATTCAACTTTGTCCGTTAACCCCGCGAACTATCTGGAAAAACACCTGCGTGATGTGATCGACATGGTCGAGAAACGCAAGCAGGTCGAGCTTCTGGCAATCGGGATTGGCCATGACGTGACGCGCTATTACGACCGCGCCGTAACAATCACGGATGTGGAACAGTTGGCCGGTGCCATGACCGAACAGCTGGCCGCACTCTTTGACAATGATCCGCGTGCCCGTGCGCGCGTGATGGGGATCAAGAAAGCCATCTAACCCCCTTTTCACCGCGCCCGTTTCGCGGCATGTTGCGCCCAACACGCGCCCGCCTTTCGCGGGCGTGTCTTGTTTTCGCCACCCGACTTCGGAGACAGAAATGTTCCAAACCTTCACCACCACCGCCGATCCCAGCAAAGGGGCTGCCCGATTGGAGCGTCTGCGTCGCGCTATGGGAATGAAGGGGCTGGACGGTTTCTTTGTGCCGCGCGCGGATGCACATCAGGGCGAATATGTTGCCGCCTGCGACGCGCGGCTTGCGTGGCTGACAGGGTTCACGGGCTCGGCCGGGTTCTGCATTGCGTTGAAGGATGTGGCCGGGATTTTCGTCGACGGGCGCTATCGCGTGCAGGTGCGCGAACAGGCAGATATGGCCGCGTACACCCCTGTCGATTGGCCCGAGGTGCAGCCGGGCGACTGGCTGAAGGAACAGATATCAGGCAAGGCGCGTATCGGATTTGACCCGTGGCTGCACACAAAGTCCGAGATCGAGAAGATCGAGAAAGCGCTGGAAGGCACAGGGGTAACGCTGGTACCCACAGACAATCTGGTCGACCAGATTTGGGATGACCGCCCCGCCGCGCCGAATGGAAAGATCGTCGAGCAGCCCCTTGATTTTGCGGGACAATCCAGCACTGCGAAACGTGGAGAACTGGCGGACGAACTGCTGGCCAAAGGTCAAAAAGCCTGCGCCATCACCTTGTCTGACAGCATCGCGTGGCTTTTGAACATCCGTGGCGATGACATCCCCTGCATTCCGGTGGTGCAAGGCTTTGCGATCCTTGGCGACGATGCCTCGGTCCAGTTTTTTGCCACCGAAGGCCGCACGGTTGAGGCCCGCTTTGACGTCGATGTGTCCCTGCATCCGATCCGTGACTTTCAAAAGGCTTTGACCCGGCTGGATGGACCAGTGCGTGTCGACCGTGCCTCGGCACCCTTTGCAGTCTGGCAGATCCTGACCGAGGCCGGGATCAAGATCGATTGGGCAGACGACCCCGCAATCCTGCCCAAGGCTCAGAAAAACCCGACCGAGCTGAAAGGCGCACGCGCCGCGCATTTGCGCGATGCCGCCGCCGTGGTGGAGTTCTTGGCGTGGTTTGATGCCGCTGACAAAACCAGCCTGACCGAGATTGATCTGGTCAAACAACTAGAGGAGAAACGGCGCGCCACCAATGCGCTGATGGATATCTCGTTCGAGACTATCGCGGGCGCCGGTCCCAATGGCGCGATTATGCATTACCGCGTGACCGAAGATACTAACCGCCCTTTGGAAGATGGCAATCTGGTGGTTCTGGACAGTGGTGGGCAGTATCGCGATGGCACCACCGACATTACGCGCGTCCTGCGTGTGGGTGAGATCGGTGAAGACGAAAAACGCTGCTTTACCCGTGTGTTGCAGGGAATGATCGCCCTATCGCGCACCTATTTCCCGAAGGGACGCACGGGGCGTGATCTGGACCCAATCGCACGATATCCGCTTTGGGCTGCGCATCAGGATTTTAATCACGGCACTGGGCATGGCGTTGGGGCCTACCTTTCTGTGCATGAAGGGCCGCAGCGGTTCTCGCCCATCTCGGAAATCGAGCTTCTGCCCGGAATGATCCTGTCTAACGAGCCGGGCTACTATCGCAACGGAGCCTTCGGCATTCGGTTGGAAAACCTCGTGGTCGTGCAGAAAGCGCCCGTGCCGGCGGGTGGTGACAGTGATCGCGAGATGCTGAACCTAGAAACGCTCACCTATGTGCCTCTCGACACTTCGCTGATCGTGCTCGAGATGCTGTCGGGCGAAGAACGCACATGGCTGAACGCCTATCACGCCAAAACGCTGGACCTGTTGTCCGATCAAGTGTCTGACGCTGCGTTGATCTGGCTCAGCAAAGCATGCGCGCCAATTTGACACGCGATTTTTACACGAGATCTGTTAGTGTGCCGCAAAATCTAACCAGAAAAAGAAGAACCATGGCTGACAACACCATCATTCGCGCCGCTGAAGGCAAATGGACCGTTCGCGCCGGCGGGGCCGTGATCGGGGAAAGCCGTGATGCGCTTGAGGTCCGTGAAGGTGATCTGCCGCCGGTGATCTATTTCCCGCGCGCCGATATTGCGATGGCGTTTCTAGACAACAGCGCCACCGTCACAACCTGCCCTTACAAGGGCGAAGCAAAGCACTTCTCGATCCAGACGAAATCGACCGTGATCGAGGATGCGGCGTGGTCCTATGACGCCCCGGTCGAAGATCTTGAACAGATCAAGGGCCATGTGGCGTTCTATGCCGACAAGGCCACCGTCGCGCGCACCTGAGCCGCCCTGACAAAGGGCTGGGGTTAGCCCTCCAGCTCTTTGTCGACCGCAGCTTCTTCATTGATCATCGCTTGCAGCTGACGGCGGAACCTAAGCGGCCCTCCGTCAATCGGCAGATCAATATGGGGCGAGGTTTTCTGGTCCATGCCGATTTGCACCTCGTGCAGTACCGCCCGGTCTTCCTCAAAGGCTTTGCGGACATCTTCGCTCATCATCTTGCTTAGCTCTGCGTCATTCGGGCGAATATTGCGCAGTTGGAACCAGTAATACCGCGTGGTCTTTTCGGTCGTGGGTGTCATGAAGTTGAAGCTGTCCATGATGAACATATCGTCATGCAACGGCCCTTCGACGCCCCCCGTACCTGCCGGTGTAAACACCGCGCGAATAATCGCGTGACTGGGATAGCGCACCTCGTAATGCTGCAGCCGGTCGCAGTTGCCCTCGAAGGGTACGATCTTGGCATAGAACGGCGCAGGCTCTACATCCATCATCCAGCGATGCACGATGACACCATCATCCGTTTTCGTCACCCGCAAAGGCGTGTCCTTGGTGGCAGCCTGCGCGAACGATCCTTCATGCACCCACGCCACATGGGTCGGGTCCAGAAGGTTGTCGGTCATATAGAGATAGTTGCACCCCAGCTCCATCGCGGCGCCGCGGTTGATGCCCCAATCGGGGTTGCCATAGTTCTCGATCTCGAAGATCTCGTCGGGGTCCGCAATGGCTGGATTGCCCATCCAGACCCAAACCAGCCCGTATTTCTCGTGTACGGGATAGGCGCGCAGCTTGGCAGCAGACGGAATGCGGCCCGTACCCGGAGCCCAGACACATTGCCCGGCACAATCGAAGGTCAGCCCGTGATAGCCACATTCAATATTGTCGCCTTTCACGCGCCCTTTTGACAGAGGCAGCTTGCGGTGCGGACAGGCATCTTCAAGCGCAATCACCTCGCCATCCTGAGTTCGATAGAGGCAAATCTTTTCACTCAGGACAACAACTTGACTGGGGTCGCGGGTCACTTCGTGATCCCATGCCGCCACGTACCATGCATTTTTCAGAAACATGTCGTCCCCCTGCCCTTGTGCCTGTGTTCCGTCCATCCTCTATGCCGTCTAATCTGACAACACGCCAGTGCAACCTGACGTTACGACAATGGGTAAGACACCTTCCCACCGCCAACCGGGAATGCAACGCCTGTCGTGCTGGGGGCCGAGGTCGGAAGCCCGCGCGCCACGCGCACCGCCAGATAAGCAAAGGCCTGCGCTTCCAGCATGTCGCCGTCCAATCCGGTATCGTCAATATCCTGAACCGGCACAGACAGACGCGCAGACAGTTCCTGCATCAAAGCGGCGTTCTTGCGCCCCCCGCCTGTGACCAACAGCGCGGTCGGGGGGCTTGGGCAGTGGCGCATACCCTGAGCGACGGCTTCGGCCGCACAGGCGGCCAGCGTGCGCACCGCGTCAGTATCCGGCAGATCCGCTACGGATGTCAGCAGATCAGGAAACGCATCACGGTCGAGCGACTTGGGCGGCTGGCGGGTAAAATAGGGATGCTCAAGAAACGCCTGCACAATCCCGGCATCCACAGTGCCGGACAGCGCCAGCGCTCCACCCAGATCCAACGCGAGCCCACGGCGCACCTGCATCAAATCATTGATCGGTGCGTTCGCAGGGCCGGTGTCGAAGGCAAGACAAGCGTCTGGGGCTTCAGGCGCGTCGATGCGCGGGTCGACCCATGTGACATTTCCCACGCCCCCAAGGTTCAGAAAGGCGATCGGGGCATCTGCCCCAATGAAGCGCGCGCAGGCGTGGTGGAAGAACGGCGCCAGTGGGGCGCCCTCTCCCCCTTGGGCCACGTCTTCGCTGCGAAAATCCCAGACGACGGGAACCGCCAGCACATCTGCCAGCACTTGTCCGTCCCCCGCTTGGTGCGTGCGGGCATTGGCCGGGTCATGGGCCAGCGTTTGCCCGTGATACCCAAGAAGATCTGCGGCATTGTCCGCCAGCAGCGTCTGAGCCAACGCAATATGCGCAGCCTCACCCACTCGGGCGGCATTCTTCACATCCGGCCCGTCCGGCCACTGTCCGAGCGCCGCGCGCAATTCTGCGCGGTGACCGTCAGAGTAGTCCTTATAGGCGCTTGGCCCGAAGGCATAAACACGTGTTCCATCCGTCTGGACCAGCGCCGCATCCACGCCGTCAAGCGAGGTGCCGGACATCATCCCGATCGCCCAAATCGCCTTGTTCTCTGATCCAATCACATCAGCCATCGCCAACACGCTCTTTCCCTTTTCGCGGCCCCCGTCTATACGGAAGGCCAATGCAGACAGGATGGACCGAAATACGATGACCTACCACCCAAAATCCGACTTCATGCGTGTGATGATCGAGCGCGGCTTTCTGGCCGATTGCACCGATTATCAGGGGCTGGACGAAGCTTTGGTTGAAGGTGTCGTTCCGGCCTATATTGGCTTTGACGCCACGGCGAAATCGCTGCACGTTGGCTCGCTGATCCAGATCATGATGCTGCGCTGGTTGCAGAAAACCGGCCACCAGCCGATCACCCTGATGGGCGGCGGCACGACCAAAGTGGGCGATCCGTCCTTCCGCGCCGATGAACGCCCCCTGCTGACGCCCGATCAGATCGATGACAACATCGCAGGCATCAAGAAGGTGTTTGCAAGCTACATCGATTATGACAGCGACGGCTCGAACAAAGCGCTGATGCTGAACAATGCCGAGTGGCTGGACGACCTGAATTACCTCGATTTCCTGCGTGACATCGGGCGGCATTTCTCGGTCAACCGGATGCTGTCCTTTGAAAGCGTGAAATCGCGGCTGGACCGCGAGCAGAGCCTGAGCTTCCTCGAATTCAACTACATGATCCTTCAGGCCTATGACTTCCTTGAGCTGAACCGTCGCTATGGCTGTTTGCTTCAAATGGGCGGCTCGGACCAGTGGGGCAACATCGTAAACGGGATCGACCTGACCCGCCGCGTGTTGGACAGCCAGATTTTCGGGCTGACCTCGCCGCTTCTGACGACTTCGGACGGCAAGAAGATGGGCAAGTCGCTGAACGGAGCGATTTGGCTGAACGCCGACATGCTGTCGCCTTACGAGTTTTGGCAGTTCTGGCGCAACACCACCGACGCGGATGTGGGGCGGTTCCTGAAGCTTTACACCGAGCTTCCGGTTGAGGAATGTGACCGGTTGGGTGCGCTGGAAGGTCAGGCGATCAATGACGCGAAAATCGTGTTGGCCAATGAAGTGACCAAGCTGGCCCATGGGGCCGAGGCCGCAGCCGCTGCCGAAGCCACTGCGCGTGAAGTGTTTGAAAAGGGCGGCACGGGCGACGACCTGCCCACTGTGACACTGTCGGCCGCAGATCTGGGCGACGGGATCTCGATCATTCAGCTGTTCGTGAAGGCAGGTCTGGTGAAATCGGGCAAGGAAGCCAAACGCCTGATCGCTGAGAACGGTGCCAAGGTGAATGACGAAGCCTTGACTGAAACTGGCCGGATGATCAGCGCGGATGAATTG
This sequence comes from Aliiroseovarius sp. S253, assembly GCF_049800855.1. Classification (NCBI taxonomy): domain Bacteria; kingdom Pseudomonadati; phylum Pseudomonadota; class Alphaproteobacteria; order Rhodobacterales; family Paracoccaceae; genus Aliiroseovarius; species Aliiroseovarius sp. S253. Next base: position 1,538,585 of record NZ_JBNAFW010000001.1, read on the forward strand.
GCTGAACCGATGAAGCTGTCGGCAGGCAAGAAGCGTCACGCGCTGGTGGTATTGGAAGGCTGATCTAGCTCTTCGGCTGTTGGTGGCTCACTTCGGGAGCCTGAGGGGCTTTGCCCCTCGGCCCCTCGAAATCGAGTGACCTCACCCCAGGATATTTCCGGCAAGAAAATGAGGGGCGCTGACACGGATTGTCGCGCCCCTTTGTCGTTGATAGGGTCCGTTAGAGATATTGCGCACGAGGCCTGACATGCTGCTTAACCCCAACCTTGCCAACACGTTTTCGCCCCCGGTGATGGAGGCGCGGCGCTGGTTGGAAGGCAAGAGCTTTTCGCCCGAACAGCCATTGATCAATGTCAGTCAGGCCGCTCCTGTTGATCCGCCCCCAGAAGCCATGCGCGAGGCGATGGCGGATGCAGTTTTGCGCCTACCTGAAACCCATCTTTATGGGCCGGTACTTGGTCTGCCTGCGCTGCGGGATGAGCTGGCTTATAACATTAACCGTCACTATGACGCGAATGTCTCGTCTCAGAATGTGGCAATCACCTCGGGCTGCAATCAGGCGTTTGCGGCGTCGGTCGCCACTTTGGCCGTGCCGGGAGATGAGGTTATTCTGCCAACCCCATGGTATTTCAACCATAAAATGTGGCTCGATATGGGTGGGATCACTGCTGTGCCGCTGGCCACAGGGGACGACTTGTTGCCTGATCCCGGAAAAGCAGCGGCATTGATCACGCCGCGCACACGCGCGATTGCGCTGGTGACGCCGAACAACCCAACCGGGGTGGAGTACCCAGCCGAACTGGTGGCGGCGTTCCGCGACCTTGCGCGCAAGCATGGCATTGCGTTGATCATTGACGAAACCTATCGCGATTTTCACAGCCAGGACGGGGCGCCGCATGACCTGTTCTCTGATCCCGACTGGGACGACACAGTCATTCAGCTTTACAGTTTCTCGAAATCCTACCGTCTGACTGGCCACCGGGTCGGGTCGGTGCTGACCTCGCCTGACCGCTTGGCCGAGATCGAGAAGTTCTTGGATACTGTGACCATCTGCCCTGCGCAATTGGGACAGCACGCGGCCCTTTGGGGGCTGCGCAACTTGGATGAATGGTTGGCCGGAGAACGCCGTGAAATTCTGGCGCGTGCGCAGGCCATGCGCGATGGATTTGCACCACTGAATGAGCGCGGTTGGAAACTAATGGGTTGTGGCGCGTATTTTGCGTACCTGCAGCACCCTTTCGAGATGCGATCAGACCAACTGGCACAGGCTTTGGTCGATCAGGCCAGTCTTCTGGCCCTGCCCGGCACGATGTTCACACCTGAGGGTGACAAAAGCGGAGCACAGCAGATGCGCGTGGCCTTTGCCAACATCGATGCGGCGGGCATTCAGACCGCTCTGAACCGGCTGGCAGCATTTCAACCTTAATCACGCGTGCAGGGCGGCTTGGCATTCCGCCATGAACCGCCTACAAACCCGATAACAGTCTGATGAAAAGGAAAGCGTCCATGGCGACTGGCAAGGCTTCTCGTACCTTCGGTTGGATCCTGATGGGTCTGGTGATGGTGGGACTCGTAGGGTTCGGATCAACGAATTTCGGCGGCTCGGCCCGGTCGATTGGGACGGTGGGTGACACCGAGATCGACGCGCGTCGTTACTCGCGCGAGCTTCAATCCGAACTGAATGCGTTCGAGGCGCAAACCGGTCAACGCCTGACCATGCAGCAAGCACAGGCTTTCGGTGTGGATCAGCAGGTGCTGGCGCGGGTTATTGCCGCCGTCGCTTTGGAAGATGAAACAGCGCGCCTTGGAATTTCGGTCGGTGATGATCAGCTGCGCGCGCGCATCGTCGACATCCCTGCCTTTGCTGGCGTGGATGGAAAATTCAACCGCGAGAGCTATCGCTTTGCTTTAGAGCAGTCGGGGCTGAGCGCATCCGAATTCGAGCAGACCCTGCGCGCTGAAGTGAGCCGCCAAATCCTGCAAGCCGCAGTGAGGAACGGTATTACCGCGGACGATACCTATGTAGATACGCTTTACAGCTTTGCGCGCGAGGCGCGGAACTTCACATGGGCCAAATTACCATTGTCGCGGCTGACCACCGCCCTGCCCGAGCCAACCGAGGGTGATCTGACAGCATATTACGATGCGAACCCAGCGGCTTTCACTCTGGCCGAGACCAAGAAGATTACCTATGCGTGGCTGGACCCGCAGTCTCTTGTCAGCGAAATCGCGGTGGACGAGGCGCAAATCAAGGCGCTGTATGACGAGCGCGCCGAACAATACAACCAGCCTGAACGCCGTTTGGTCGAACGTCTGGTTCTTGGGACCGAAGAAGAGGCGCAGGCCACTTTCGATGCGATTGCTGCCGGCGAGACCAGCTTTGAAGACATGGTTGGTGAACGCCAGTTGGAGCTGTCCGATATTGACTTAGGCGACGTCAGCAAGACCGAGCTTGGGGCTGCAGGGGATGCGGTCTTTGCACTGCAAGAGCCGGGAATTGTTGGCCCGCTTCCGACGGACCTGGGCCCGGCCCTTTTCCGCGTAAATGCCATCCTTTCGGCACAGAACACTCCGTTCGAAGACGTACGTGATGACCTGAATGCCGAGTTGGCCTCGGACACTGCCCGCCGCCGTGTAGGCGACATGGTTGCTGAACTAGATGACCTGATGGCCGGTGGGGCAACATTGGAAGAGATCAGCGAAAGCCACAATATGGCACTGGCACAGATCAACTGGACCGCCGATACCTCGGACGGGATTGCCGCCTATGAAGCCTTCCGCGACGCCGCCGCAACCGCTGTTGACGGGGACTTCCCGGAAATCACACTGATGTCGGATGGCGGTGTTTTTGCCCTGCGCGTGGATGCGCTGGAGCCGTCGCGCGTAAAGGAACAAAGCGAGGTTACGGAGGCTGTTCTGGTCGGTTGGCAGGCCGAGAAGCGACTGGAATTGCTGGCTGAAGAGGCACGCGGGTTGATCCCGTCGCTAGAAGGCGGTGAAAGCCTTGCTTCCCTGGGACTGACCGAAGTGGTCGAAGAAGGCCAAGAGCGTGATGCTTTTGTAGAGGGTACGCCGCCCGCTTTCTTGACCGAAGTGTTCTTGATGGAAGCTGGCGATTGGCAGGTTGTGCCATCGGTTGACGGTGTGATCCTTGTGCGCCTGGACGCTATTGAGGCTGTAGACCAAGACAGCGATGAAGCCTCTGCCATCAAGGCCAACTTCGCCGCACAAACCGCACAGGAAATCGCCATCGACATCGAAAGCGCCTTTTCGCGTGCAGTTGAAAACAAAGCGGGGATCGAGCTGAACCGCCCGATGATCAACGCCGTGAACGCGCAGTTCCAGTAACCTCCGACCGGGAAAACATCCATGGCCCTTACGCCCTCGTTTGAAGAGTTCGAAGCCGGCTGGAATGCTGGCAAAAACCAAGTGGTCTATACGCGGTTGGCCGCTGACTTGGACACGCCGGTCAGCCTGATGCTGAAACTGACAGAAGCGCGGCGTGACAGCTTCATGTTGGAAAGCGTTACCGGCGGTGAAGTGCGAGGACGCTATTCGATCGTTGGCATGAAGCCTGACCTGATCTGGCAATGTCGAGGCGAGCGCGCGCGCGTGAACCGCATGGCGCGTTTTGATGCCGACGCATTCGAGGATATGCCGGGCAACCCGCTGGACGCATTCCGCTCTGTTCTGGCTGAAAGCGAAATTGATCTGCCCGACGACCTGCCTCAGGCCTCTGCCGGTCTGTTTGGCTATCTGGGCTATGACATGATCCGGCTGGTCGAACATCTGCCCGATGTGAACCCTGACCCACTGGGCGTACCTGATGCGGTGATGATGCGCCCATCCGTCGTGGCGGTTCTGGACGGGGTGAAGGGCGATGTGACGCTGGTGTCACCTGCTTTCGTCAGCTCGGGCCTGACCGCCAAGGCGGCCTATGCACAGGCGGCCGAACGGGTGATGGATGCCCTACGTGATCTGGATCGCGGCACTGCCGGCGAGACACGCGATCTGGGCGAAGCACAAGAGCTTGGCCCGTTGGTGTCCAATTTCTCCAAGCCCGATTATCTGGCCGCGGTCGAGAAAGCCAAGGAATACATCCGCGCGGGCGACATTTTTCAGGTAGTTCCTAGCCAGCGCTGGACCCAAAACTTCCCGCTGCCGCCCTTTGCACTTTACCGCAGCCTGCGGCGCACCAACCCCTCGCCTTTCATGTTCTATTTCAACTTCGGCGGCTTCCAGGTTGTGGGCGCGAGCCCCGAAATCCTGGTCCGGGTCTTTGATGGCGAGGTCACGATCCGCCCCATCGCCGGCACCCGTCCGCGTGGCAAAACACCTGAGGAAGACAAGGCGCTGGAGGCCGATCTTCTGGCCGACCAGAAAGAGCTGGCCGAGCATCTGATGCTTCTGGATCTGGGACGCAACGATACGGGTAAGGTCTCGAAAATCGGAACGGTGCGTCCGACCGAAGAGTTCATCATCGAACGCTACAGCCATGTGATGCATATCGTGTCGAACGTGGTGGGTGAGCTGGCCGATGATCAGGACGCGCTGTCCGCCTTCATGGCGGGTATGCCTGCCGGTACGGTATCCGGCGCACCGAAGGTCCGCGCGATGGAAATCATCGACGAGTTGGAGCCGGAAAAACGCGGAGTCTATGGCGGCGGCTTGGGCTATTTCAGCGCGGGCGGCGACATGGATATGTGTATCGCGCTTCGCACTGCCGTGGTGAAGGACGAGAAGCTTTATATTCAGGCCGGTGGCGGGGTCGTTTACGACAGCGATGCTGAAGCAGAGTATGAGGAAACCGTGAACAAGTCCAAAGCCATCCGGCGTGCGGCTGAAGATGCGGCCATGTTCACCCGGCGCGGCAATCGGTAAGGGGTCAGGGGCTTTGCCCCTCGGCCTTCGGCCTCACCCCAGGATATTTTTGGTAAGAAAATAAAGGGGCGGCGATGCTTGGCGACATGGTTTTAGGCGTGATCGGTGGCAGCGGGCAATTGGGCTGCGCGATCATTCAAGGTCTGGTGGCCGCAAAGGCGGTTCCGGCCTCGCAAATACTAATATCGAACCGAAGCGGTGTTCGAAGTGATCTTCCCGATGCAGTGCGTTTGGTGGCAGATCTCGATGAGATGGTCGCAAGCTGCGACGTTATCCTGCTGTCCATCCCTCCTGCCAACGCGTCTAAGCTGCGCATGAAGACCGACGGCAAGCCTGTACTGTCGGTCATGGCTGGAGTGACATTGCAGCAGTTAACTGAGATCGCAGGACATAACCGTGTGATCCGCGCAATGTCGAGCCCGGCAGCGGCAGGGCGGCTGGCCTATACCCCTTACATGCTTGGGAACGGAGCGCAGGACGACGACGCGCTTGCTGAAGGATTATTCGGATCGGTTGGGAAAACAGAACGACTAAACGAGGAAGCACAGTTGGATGTGTTCACCGCGATTACAGGCCCAGTGCCCGGATTCGTGGCGCTATTTGCAGATGCGATGGTCCGATTTGCCAAAGACCAGGGTGTGGACAGAGACGTGGCTGTGCGTGCAGTGCGCCAGCTTTTCTTGGCGGCAGGGCATGAGATGGGTGACAATGGTGTGTCCCCTGCTCAGCAGGTTCAGGAAATGATCGATTATGCTGGCACCACAGCGGCAGGGCTGGAAGCGATGAAGGCTGCAGGGATCGAGGGTGTGGTTGCGGAAGGGCTGCTTGCTGCGGTCGAAAAAGCGCAGCGGATTTCCAAGGTCACCTAGCCCCCTGCATCCATTCTCCATCCGGCCAGAATGCATGGAAGGCGAAGGCAAAGAGCACATCGTGGGGCACATCCCTGCCCTGTGCGTCCCGTACGCGGATCGTGCCAACGTCGCGCCCTTTTGAGATCTGCGCCGTGTCCAGTGCCGACGCCTGCCCCGAGGTCCAACTGATGGTCACGCCTGCCTCGCAGATCTCGCCTTCTTTCGACAGGCGTGCGACGGGCCATGCACGGTCACCCACGCGCACGACGCGGGCCAAGGCGGGAACGCCGTGGGGTGGTTGTTCCCCGGTGAAGAACCCATAGGGCCGGTTGCGGCTGTCATAACCCGCATAGGGGTTGCGACCATAGGATCGGTTGGCGCGGGGTTGGTCCATGACCAGACCGTCAGGGTTGCGGCGGGCGAACTCGGCCCAGCTTTCCATCCACGCGGGCAGTTGTTTCAACTGGGTGCCCGTGTGCTTGCCAACGATCCCCTGCCCCAACGCCTGTTGCCACCAGCTTTCCGTCTGGTGATCATACATCACCATGTCAGAGTTGCGCAGCTTACCCGTCACACCGAAGCTCAGCTCTTTCCCACCGACCCGGCGGTCAAACACCATGCCGGAATTGCAGAGCGGGCAGAAGGTGACAGCAACGGGCACGCCGCCGACGGTGTCATTCACGATCTCATGCCACGTCAGATAGCGCAGCGGGTAGGCGCGCGGGGTGGCGCCCTTGATCTCGACCGTCAGGACGGGTTCGCGGGGGCCGATGCGGGTCTCGCTGCTGACTTTGCGAAAGGCGGGATCACTGAGTGCTGGGATACCATCGCGCCCCGGACCGCCTGACAGGATCTCACTCCACCCGCCAATGTCAGATCGCGAGAAGTCGGTTTTCGGAAACTCGCGTTCCCACTGGGTCGGGTTGGCGCGCACATCCTGCGCCCAAAGCCCAACGATGATCGCAAGCATGGTCATCAGAATACGCATAAGGCCGCTCCTTTTCCTGTCGGACCCAGCCTGACAGAGAAAGAAGCGGCCCCATAGCCCCCCTCACGAGGGTTTGAGCATTCGTGCGCGGGGTTATTCCACCACGCGCATCGAGGTCATGACGTCGGGCTTGCCCAGAACAGCGCCGTTCGGACCCTTGCCAAGTTTGATCGCCTGAACGACATCAAAACCATCCGTCACATGGCCCACCACGGTGTATTTTCCATTCAGGAAATCGCCGGGTGCGAACATAATGAAGAACTGGCTATTGGCCGAGTTCGGGCTTTGCGAACGCGCCATGCCCACGGTGCCAGCCAAATAGGGCTCGTCCGTGAACTCGGCCTTCAGGTCTGGATAGGACGATCCGCCCATGCCAGCGCGACCGCCATTGCCGTTGGCTTTGCCGAACTCGACATCGCCGGTCTGCGCCATGAAGCCATCGATGACACGGTGGAAGACCACGTTGTCATAGGTGCCTTCATTGGCCAGCGTGATGATCCGCTCGACATGCTCGGGGGCCAAATCGGGACGCAAGGTGATCTCGATCACGCCATTGGCTTCGCCCGCGACGGTGATTTCCACCTTCGGGGCGTCGCCGATCACGACCGGATCAAGCTCGGGCGGGGTCGAGGGCCAGAACGTGTAGATCGCATAGCCCACAACCAAGGCCACCCCGGCCAGAAACGCCACGATGAATGTGCGTCTGTCCCGAGATGTGTAGTTGTCGTCAGACATCTGCAGCAACCTTAACCGAAACCATCATGTCCGGATCCGCAGGCGGCTCGCCACGGGTGATGGCATCGACATGTTCCATGCCCGAGGTCACACGGCCATAAACCGTGTACTGACCGTTCAGGAAGTGGTTGTCGCTGAAGTTGATGAAGAACTGGCTATTAGCCGAATTCGGGTTCTGCGAACGGGCAGCGCCCAGCGTACCGCGGTCATGCGGCAGTTTCGAGAATTCAGCCGGCAGATCCGGCAGAGACGATCCGCCGGTACCAGCGCGACGCAGGCTCATCGGGTCTTTGCCGTTGGCCACGTCGCCGGTCTGCGCCATGAAGCCGTCGATGACACGGTGGAAGACCACACCGTCATATTCGCCCGAGCGAGCCAGTTCTTTCATGCGCTCGGCATGTTTGGGGGCAACGTCAGGCAGCAGCTCGATCACCACAGTGCCGTTCTTCAGCTCCATCAAGATGGTGTTTTCGGGATCTTTATATTCGGCCATCGGGGCCTCCTTCTAAGATTATGTGTTTCGTTGGCGCCAAACTAAGCACGTGAGGGAAAAGATGGAAGGGCAAGCGGGCTCTTTTCACCCGCGCCTGTTGACCCGCGCACGCTTTTGGTGTGCAACACGCCCAACACCTGAAGGAGAGACCGATGGCCTGGAAAACACTCGACGAGATGGACCTGAACGGCAAAACCGTTTTGACCCGTGTAGACATCAACGTGCCGGTGAAAGATGGCGTGGTCACGGACGACACCCGCATCCAGCGCATCCTGCCCACCATTCGCGATATTCTAGCCGCTGGCGGCAAGCCGGTTTTGCTGGCGCATTTCGGCCGCCCCAAGGGCGAACGTGTGCCTGAGATGAGCCTGTCTGTCGTGCGCCCTGCCCTTGAGGCGGCCTTGGGAAGCCCGGTGAAGTTCGCAGAGGACTGCATCGGTGGCCCCGCGAAACAAGCGGTTGTTGCGCTTGAGGCGGGCGAGGTTCTGCTTTTGGAAAACACCCGCTATCACGCGGCTGAAACCAAAAACGATCCAGCCTTTGCGGCTGCGCTGGCCGCATTGGGCGATATCTATTGCAACGACGCGTTTTCGGCGGCGCACCGCGCGCATGGCTCGACTGAAGGGGTTGCGCGCCTTCTGCCGTCCTGCGCGGGGCGTCTGATGCAGGCCGAGCTGTCTGCACTGGAAGCAGCCCTTGGCGAGCCAGTTCGTCCGGTTGTTGCCGTTGTCGGCGGCGCCAAAGTGTCCACCAAGCTGGACCTGCTGGGCAATTTGGTCGCAAAGGTGGATCATCTGGTGATTGGTGGCGGCATGGCCAATACATTCCTTGCCGCACAAGGCATCGACGTAGGCAAGTCGTTGGCTGAGCACGACATGACCGACACCGCATCCGAGATCCTGACCAAAGCGCAGGCCGCAGGGTGCGAGATCATCTTGCCTTCGGATGTGGTTGTGGCCCGCGAATTTGCGGCGAATGCAGCCAATGACACAGTGGCCGCTGATGCCTGCCCGTCTGATGCGATGATCCTGGATGCTGGACCAGATTCGGTTGCGAAAATCGCTGATGTATTCGAGCAAGCCAACACGCTGATCTGGAACGGCCCCCTTGGCGCGTTCGAAATCGAACCCTTTGACACGGCCACCAACGCAGCGGCTCTGAAAGCCGCCGAACTGTCGGACGCTGGCGAATTGACCTCGGTTGCGGGTGGTGGTGATACGGTGGCGGCGTTGAACAAAGCCGGCGCTGCCGAACGCTTCACCTACATCTCGACTGCAGGCGGCGCATTCTTGGAGTGGATGGAAGGAAAAACCCTGCCGGGCGTTGCTGCTCTGGGCTAATCCACATCGCAAAAATCACTATATTTCAACGCCCTGCGCAGAAATGCGCGGGGCGTTTTTTCTTTCCGTGATTCCTGCTTGACTAATACCTGACTATTTTTATAGGTATTGCCTATCAGCCAGTCGCACCCGTTGCGATCAGCCGGAGACCTGAGGGGCACCCCAGCCCCACGCCATCAGGAGCGCGACACATGACTGATTTCAAATGCGGGTACGTACCCGCCCGCACCGACATTCCAAGCCCCCTCCCCTTCATCCCCGGCCTGAAAGCTTTGGCCGCTTGGATCGAGGCCGCCATAGAAGGAGACCGCCCATGACTGCCCCATTCACGAACGCCGTATTTGAAACCGCCCTGCGGTCGTCTCCGCCCGAGCATGATGCGTTGGATCTGACCCAAAGTGGCAAGACCGCTCGCATTGTTCTGAACGACATGGTCTATACCCTGACCATCACACGCGCCGGAAAACTCATCCTGACCAAGTAACCCGCACAATTGCGAACGCACCGGCGCGTGACGGCAGAGTTCCCCTTTGCCGTCCGAATTCCCTTCGCGCCCGTTGCCGAGGGGCAAGGCCCATATCCGTTTCATCCAACCTTGCCCCTCACCCGTTCTTCCCGCACATCTGTTAGCGCCAGCAGAATTGCATGCCGCCGTCCCCTCGCCTATGACGGGGTAATTCAGACCTTTATTCACACGTGGGATCGACATGCCGAACCAAGCACAAATGGACAAGATCAAAGCCGGTCAGGGCTTCATCGCAGCACTGGACCAGTCGGGCGGATCGACCCCGAAAGCTTTGCGCCTTTATGGCATCGAAGAAGACGCTTACTCGGGCGATGCCGAGATGTATGACCTGATCCATGCCATGCGCTCGCGGATTGCGCAGGCGCCTGCCTTCACCGGCGAAAAAGTCATCGGCGCGATTCTGTTCGAGATGACGATGGACCGCGAAATCGACGGCAAGCCAACCGCCACATATATGTGGGACGAACGCGGCGTGGTGCCCTTCTTGAAGGTAGACAAGGGCCTTGCAGATGAAGAGAACGGCGTGCAGGTGATGAAGCCGATGCCAGAACTGGATGCCCTGTGTGAGCGCGCTGTGAAAGCTGGCGTCTTCGGCACCAAGATGCGTTCAGTCATCAATGCAGCGAACGCCGACGGCATCAAAGCCGTCGTGGCGCAGCAGTTTGAAGTGGGCAAACAGATCATCGGGCACGGCCTAGTGCCGATCATCGAGCCCGAAGTGACGATCTCGATCGCAGACAAAGCTGCCGCGGAAGATATCCTGCTGGCGGAACTGTCAGCTGCGCTGGATGCCTTATCGGACGATCAGACCGTCATGCTGAAGCTGACCCTGCCGGAAACCGCCAACCACTACAAATCGCTGGTGGATCACCCGCGTGTGGCATCAGTCGTGGCCTTGTCAGGTGGTTATTCCCGCGAGGAAGCCAACACCCGCCTGTCGCAGAACTCCGGCATGATCGCCAGCTTCTCGCGTGCGCTGACAGAAGGCCTGTCGGCGAGCCAATCGGACGACGTGTTCAACGGCACCATCGCAGACACGATCGACAGCATCTATCAGGCCTCCATCGCTGGATAAGCCCCTGCTTTGATTGCAATTTGAAACGGCTCGCAGTTTTGCGGGCCGTTTTTCTTTAACGCCCGAAAAAACTTTCCAACCGATTCGTTTTTGGGATTCACAAGCCGAATCACCTATGGCATAGTTCCCTTGCACCACCCAAAAAGAGGTGGGCAAGAGGCAGTACATACAGGCGGGAAACCTATGGGCGCACCTCGCGCACAAACTGGAATTGGTGGAGCGATCTACTTTGTCGGGGCCGTTGGTCTTGGCTTGTACTTCACGTTTGCCAGTGTGCAGGGCGACTATGGATTATTCCGGCGCGTACAGATCGAGGCCGAGACGCAAACGCTTTTAAAAGAGCGTGATGCGCTCTCGGCTCAGATCGCTGACCTGCGTAACAGAACCAAACGTCTGTCAGACGACTTCCTTGATCTTGACCTGCTGGACGAACAAGCACGCAACGTGCTGGGTGTCGTTCGCGCGGACGAGGTCGTTTTGCGCTGATTGGCGCGAACGCTCCCCTTTAGATCCCTCAAAATCTCAAGCCTTGTGTCTAGCGCAACCCTGCCTCGCGCAAGGTTTTGCAAGTTTTTGTCGACCCATGATGGTGAAGTCTGTATAAGATAGTTTAACACTAAACTACCTTATGTAGCCAGATGACGCCAGGAGGAGGACGCCACATGGCAGCTCGGAAAAGCGCTCCGAAAAAGACCGCAAAATCAAATACATCCAAAGAAGAGCTTCTCAAATACTACCGCGAGATGCTGTTGATCCGTCGATTCGAAGAAAAGTCAGGCCAACTGTACGGCATGGGCCTGATCGGCGGGTTCTGCCACCTTTACATCGGTCAGGAAGCCGTTGTCGTTGGGCTGGAAGCCGCCGCGAAAGAAGGTGACAAGCGCCTGACCTCGTATCGCGATCACGGCCACATGCTGGCCTGTGGGATGGACCCCAAAGGCGTCATGGCCGAGCTGACGGGCCGCGAAGGCGGTTACTCGCGCGGCAAAGGCGGCTCGATGCACATGTTCTCGAAAGAGAAGCACTTCTATGGCGGGCACGGCATCGTTGGTGCTCAGGTGCCGATCGGCACTGGTCTAGCCTTCGCCGACAAGTACTTGGAAAATGGCGGCGTAACCTTCGCCTATTTTGGTGACGGTGCAGCCAACCAAGGTCAGGTCTACGAAAGCTTCAACATGGCGTCGCTGTGGCAGCTTCCGGTGATCTATGTGATCGAAAACAACCAATACGCCATGGGCACCTCGCTGCAGCGTGCCAGCTCGACCCCTGACATCTACACTCGCGGCGAAGCCTTTGGCATTCCCGGTGAAGCGGTGGATGGAATGGACGTGATGGCCGTCAAGGAAGCGGGCGAACGCGCGACCGAGCACTGCCGTTCAGGCAAAGGCCCCTACATTCTGGAAATGAAGACCTATCGCTACCGTGGTCACTCGATGTCCGATCCGGCCAAGTACCGCACCCGCGAAGAGGTTCAGAAAGTCCGCGAAGAACGTGATGCCATCGAACATGTACGCGAGCTTCTGTTGCAGGGCAAACATGCGTCCGAAGATGACCTGAAAGCCATCGATAAAGAGATCAAGGCCGTGGTGAATGACGCCGCCGAGTTCTCGAAAACCAGCCCCGAGCCTGCGCTCGAGGAGCTGTGGACCGACATTTACGCCTGATCCGGACAGAGGAGAGAAAAAATGGCTACTGAAGTATTGATGCCCGCCCTGTCCCCGACGATGGAGGAAGGCACGCTGGCCAAATGGCTGGTTAAAGAAGGTGACGAGGTCGCATCGGGCGACATCCTTGCTGAGATTGAAACCGATAAAGCGACGATGGAGTTCGAAGCCGTTGATGAGGGCATCATCGGCAAGATCCTTGTGGCTGAGGGCACGGAAGCGGTGAAGGTAAATACCCCCATCGCCGTGCTGATCGAAGAAGGCGAAAGCGCGGATGATGTGGCTTCGGCCCCTGCCCCGGCGGCTGAAGCCCCTGCCGCGGCAGCGCCGGCAGCCGCTCCGGTCGCAGCGCAGCCCGTCGTTTCGGAAGATCTGTCCGACCCGGAAATTCCGGAAGGCACCGAAATGCGCTCGACCACCGTGCGCGAAGCATTGCGCGACGCGATGGCCGAGGAAATGCGTTCGGACGACACTGTTTTCCTGATGGGGGAAGAGGTCGCGGAATACCAAGGCGCCTATAAGGTCAGCCAAGGTCTGCTGGACGAATTTGGCGCCAAGCGCGTGATCGACACGCCCATCACCGAACACGGCTTTGCCGGTTTGGCGACAGGTGCGGCTTTTGGCGGTCTGAAACCGATTGTCGAATTCATGACCTTCAACTTCGCCATGCAGGCGATTGACCACATCATCAACACCGCTGCCAAGACCCGCTATATGTCGGGTGGCCAGATGTCCTGCCCCATCGTTTTCCGCGGCCCGAACGGTGCAGCGGCCCGCGTAGGCGCGCAACACTCGCAGGACTACGCCGCCTGGTATGCACAGATCCCCGGTCTTTATGTGGCGATGCCGTACTCGGCAGCCGACGCAAAAGGCCTGATGAAGACAGCGATCCGCGAACAGAACCCCGTAGTGTTCCTGGAAAACGAGCTGCTCTACGGTCAAAGCTTCGAAGTACCTGTGATGGACGACTATGCCATTCCCTTCGGCAAGGCGCGCATCTGGCGTGAAGGCTCAGACGTGACCATCGTCAGTTTCGGCATCGGCATGAAATACGCTTTGGAAGCCGCGGATAAGCTGGCCGAAGACGGTATCTCGGCCGAGGTGATCGACCTGCGCACCCTGCGCCCCATCGACTATGACACGGTGATCCGCTCGGTCCAGAAGACCAACCGTTGCATCACGGTGGAAGAAGGCTGGCCGGTGGCGTCTATCGGCAACCACATCACCGCCCAGATCATGGAACGCGCCTTCGATTACCTCGACGCGCCAGTGATCAACCTGACGGGCAAGGATGTTCCGATGCCCTATGCGGCGAACCTTGAAAAGCTGGCGCTTGTGACCACCGCCGAGGTGGTTGAGGCCGCCAAAGCTGTGACCTATCGTTAAGGAGAGAGAGACATGGCAACCGAAATTCTCATGCCCGCCCTGTCCCCCACGATGGAGGAAGGCACGCTGGCAAAATGGCTGGTCAAAGAAGGTGACGAGGTCGCATCGGGCGATCTGCTCGCTGAAATCGAAACGGACAAGGCGACGATGGAGTTCGAAGCCGTTGATGAAGGTATCATCGGCAAGATCCTTGTGGCTGAAGGCACCGAGGCGGTGAAGGTAAACACCGCCATCGCGATCTTGTTGGAAGAGGGCGAAAGCGCTGACGACATCGCCGCCAGCGCACCCGCAGCGCCTGCTGCTGCCGCAGCCGAGGCCGCCCCTGCGGCGGTTGAGGCAACGGCACCTGCCGCTGCTGCACCGGCGGCCGCTGCGCCGCAAGCTGCTGATGGCACACGCATTTTCGCCTCGCCCCTCGCCCGTCGTATCGCAGCGGATAAGGGTCTGGATCTGACGCAGATCTCTGGGTCGGGCCCGAAAGGTCGGATCGTGAAGGCGGATGTAGAGAATGCCACCGCGGCTCCGAAAGCGGCCCCTGCGGCGGCTTCTGCTGCGGCCCCTGCGGCGGCTGCAGCACCCACTGGCCCGTCGGCCGATATGGTGGCTGCGATGTATCAGGACCGCGAGTACGAGGAAATCACCCTCGACGGGATGCGCAAGACGATTGCGGCGCGTCTGTCCGAAGCTAAGCAAACCATCCCGCATTTCTATTTGCGGCGTGACATCAAGTTGGACGCTCTTCTGGCCTTCCGTAGCCAGTTGAACAAACAGCTGGAAGCCCGTGGTGTGAAACTGTCGGTCAATGACTTCATCATCAAAGCTGTCGCCAACGCGCTGCAAGCCGTGCCGGAAGCCAACGCCGTCTGGGCGGGCGACCGTGTGCTGCAGATGAAGGCCTCGGACGTGGCGGTTGCCGTCGCGATCGAGGGCGGTCTGTTTACTCCTGTCCTGCAGGATGCCGATCAGAAGTCTCTGTCGAGCCTGTCGGCCCAGATGAAAGATCTGGCGTCGCGTGCACGCGAGCGCAAGCTGGCCCCGACCGAGTATCAGGGCGGCAGCTTTGCGATCTCGAACTTGGGCATGTTTGGCATCGACAATTTCGACGCCATCGTGAACCCGCCGCATGCGGGCATCTTGGCGGTCGGCGCAGGTGTGAAAAAGCCTGTTGTGGGCGAAAACGGTGAACTGACCACCGCCACAGTGATGAGCGTCACCATGTCGGTCGATCACCGCGTGATTGACGGCGCCGTGGGGGCGAACCTGCTGCAGGCAATTGTCGACAATCTGGAAAACCCGCTGACAATGCTGGCATAAGAATTCGCAATTCTGAATTTATTGACATGGCTCAAGGCGGGACACCTCGCCTTGGGCCATTTGCTTTTCCGAACAGTCAATTTCGGAGAGACAAGATGGACTTCAAAGCCCTGTTGGACGACACCACAGAGAACACCAAATCCTTTGCCGCGGCACACCCTGACGGCGCCAATGGGTTTCGCGCTATGCACAAGGCTGCGTTGGTGGACGGCGCGCTGTCGGTGAAAGACAAAGAGCTGCAGTGTATCGCCATCGGCATTGCCAAACAGTGCAACGACTGCATCGGGTTCCACGTCCGCGCAGCCATCAAAGCAGGTGTTACCCGCGAAGAAATGGCCGAGACCGTGGCCGTCGCGATCCTGATGGGCGGTGGACCCGGCTACATGTACGGCGCGCGTGCCATGGAAGCATTTGACCAGCTTTCGGCCTGAGTTCCACGCCTCAGACACACAAAAGGGCGGCGCAGATGCGTCGCCCTTTTTGTCTTTAGACCATCTGTGCGGTCTTTTTGCTGCCTCTGTTCGGTGTGTTGATTGGACCCGTGGTTCAGGTCATCAACTCAACGATTAACCGGCCACTGCTACAAGAAACACTGCAGAAAACGCCACCACGGTGGCAAGCCAGATCTGTTTCATCTTTGGGGTCTCCCAGGTTATTACCCGGTCCCTATAGATGAAATTTCTGCGGTATCACATTGATTTAGCGCAAATTTGCGGAAATCCGCCGATGGCAGCAGGGCCAACGGCAGGAAGTTCAACTTATTGGATAAGGGTCTGATCCATTTCGACCGACGGGCAGTCACAACCAGCTTCACCGACAATCTTAGCAGGCACGCCAGCCACGGTGACGTTGCAGGGAATCTCTTCCAATACGACGGACCCCGCCGCAATGCGCGAGCAATCCCCGACCTTAATGTTGCCAAGAACCTTTGCCCCGGCCCCAATCAAGACGCCATCGCCAATCTTAGGGTGACGATCTTCGTCTTCCTTACCGGTGCCGCCCAGCGTCACCGAGTGCAGCATCGAAACATTGTCGCCAACCACGGCCGTTTCACCAATCACAATGGAATGCGCATGGTCAATCATGATGCCACGCCCGATCCGTGCACCGGGGTGAATGTCGATGCCGTAGACCTCGGAACAACGCATCTGGATGAAATAGGACAGATCCTTGCGCCCTTCCTTCCACAAGTAATGCGCCAGACGATAGGCTTGCATCGCTTGGAAGCCTTTGAAGAACAGCACCGGCTGCAACATGCGGTGGCAAGCCGGGTCGCGGTCCAGAACGGCGGTGATGTCGGCACGCGCGGCCTCGGCCAGTTCGGCACAGCTGTCATAGGCCTCGTCCGCGATCTCGCGCAGAAGCACCATGCTCATCTCGTTCGAGCTGAGCTTGGCGGCAAAGCGATAGGACAGAGCCTTTTCCAAGGTCTTGTGGTGAAGCACACAGGCGCCGATCAACCCACCCAAAAGGGGTTCTTCGGCGATGGCCAGCTTGGCTTCGTCGGTGATCCGGTCCCAGACGGGATCAATGCGGGTGATGACTGCGCGTTTCTCGGCCATGATGTCTCCTGCGTTGAACAGCTAGAATACACCAGATAGGCTTGAATTTCAAAAATGCAAAGCAGGAATAGATCGGAATTTGCGGTGACCCCGAATGACGTGCAGCAATTCAAGGACCGCCTGCTGGCCGAGTTGGCCGAGTTGGACCTTGATGATGCGCGCGGGGCGGAAGGGCAGAAGGTTGTGACGCTGGACCAACAGGCGGTCGGGCGGTTGTCGCGAATGGATGCGCTGCAAAATCAGGCGATGGCAAAAGCCACCCAGAATCGTCGCACTGCCCAGCGCCAAAGGATCATCGCTGCCTTGGTGCGGATAGACGAAGACGAGTTTGGCTATTGCGAGGATTGCGGTGAAGAGATCGCAATGGGGCGGTTGGAGTTGGACCCCACCGCCCCAAAATGTGTCAGCTGCGCTGCCGGGTAAGCCGCGCATGCCGCGCTTTCAGGGCGGCATAGACGGTCAGCAAACAGTCCAGAAAATCCGGATCGTCATGCAGCGGCTCGGCCTGTCTTGGCAGAGACATCGCAACCGATCCAAGGCTTCCATTGCCCCAGCGCGGATGCACCCGGCCCAGCGCCCGACGGTAACGATCCGCCGCGTCGGCCCGGTGCAACATGGCAAGCATCGCGCCGGGCCGTCTGCGCGGCCCAAGCGCCAGAAGCGCACAGGCCGCTGCCATGGCATCACCAGGCAAGACTGGCCGCATTTAGAGCGTCACCTGAAGCTGGGTATATACCCCCGGACCAAAGCGTTCCGAGATTTGGGCAATCTCGACCGTATACGGCCCCGTTACCAGATCGGCGGCACGCAGAGCAGAGGAGTAGCTCCAAGTGGGGCCGGCTACATCCAGTTCACGTTTCACGCTTCCCCCGTCAATGATCCGAACGCGGTAACGCTCGTCCACCTCGCCCAACGGAACCTCGGTGTCACCCCAATGATCGCCGTCGATCCGGGTGCGGCGAACCCAGCTTATCTGATGGTCCCCGCCTTGTTCTAGCACGGTCAAATGCGCAGGTGCATAAGGGCGCAGCCCGTTGCCTTTGAACTCAAGAACCTGATGCAGGTAGGACGCGTCCGTATATGCCTTACGTGCCGGACCGATGCGATAATGCCTGATCAACCCTCGGGCGGACGACGCCAGCGGGATCTGCTCCTGCGACCCATCCAGCATCACCACATAGCTGCCTGCTGGCCAAGTGGATGGCATGGTAGCATCCGTTCCCAACTGTCCGCGCAAACGCAGGCTAAGATCATAGGTCTGTGCGTCCACCAGATCGGCAGTGGCGAATTGCAGGATCTCCCAATTGTCCGGGCTGCCATCCCCGATGGCAATCACGTTGGCCCCGTTCAGCAGGTCATCGACCGATACTGACGACAAGGTCGCCGCCGAAGACAGTTTAACCCGCAAGGCTGCGCCCCGGTCCAGCACGCCCGAAGGCGCAGTGACCAGATCAGTTTCCGTCACCCCAATAATCGAGCGCGCCTTGACGGTTTCGATCCGGTTGTACCCATTGTCACTGGCGGACCGATAGATCGCGACATTGCCCGGCCAAGGATCAGCCGTGATAGCGATATGCGGCGCGTGGGGCACTTCGTCCCCGGTCAGTAAGGGCAGATCCATGAACAAGGGGAACACGGGGGCCGGCGGGATATAGGGCTTCACCGCAGGCGCAGGTTCAATACTGTCTGAAGGCAGAAACAGCCCCGGTTCGACCCTTACGGCCCGGATATTCTGAACGCCTGCGTGTTCCACATGATCCACACGAAAATGCTCGGTCCCGGCGTCGGTTTCCAGCTTCAACACATCCCCTGCCCCTTTGGGCAGTTCAGAAGGGGGAAGCGCAAAGCTTGCCGTATCGCGCGCCACACGAGCTTCGGACAACCAGCGTTCGGTGATCGCGCGGGCCTCGGACCGCGTCAAGATCAACGGGATCTCGGATGTGGACACTGAATAGCTGGTTTCATCCGGGAAGATGGCCTCGACCGCGCGGATGTCATAATCCCCGCCGCTTTCGATATAGTTCAGGCGAACACGCCCTGCCAATTCGGCTTCGGGCGCGCGGATGCGTTCAAGCGTAGTGTCTCGTTCGGTCGACAGTGCCATCTTCTCGGGATCAAGAACATAATCCGGCCGCCCCGTGCGGGAAGCAAAGATCAAAACGCCTTCACGTTCGGACACTTCAAACCCATAGGCCAGCATGAGCGGCTGAAGCGCGGCCCGCGCGCCGCCTATCTGGTCCACCACATAGCCTCGCACCAAGCCATAAAGTTTGGACACGTCATAGCGCGTCACACCCGAACGATCACAGATCTCGCTGACCACTGATGCCAGAGACCGCGACGACGCGCGCCCATTCAGCCAATGCCCGCGATCGTAATTCGCCCCGTCGCTCCACAATCCTTTGCGGTTCGGGAACTGCGGGAAGGGTCGCGTATCCCACGCCCAAACATGGGCACGGCTCATATCCAGCATCTGGACACCCGTGGCGCTGTGAAGCGGGTTGTGCGTGCTGTCCCCCCAATAGTCATACATCGCTCGCAGGTACTGCGCCTGCATCAGGTCATCACGACGACCGCTGGAATAGCGTGGCAATGCACTTTCCGAGCTTTTGGGGTCAAGAAACTTGTTGGGCTGGTTGGCGCCCTTGTCGATGGCCGCGCATCCTAGTTCGGTGAACCAGAAAGGTTTCGATCCGGGCAGCCAGTCGGTTGGGGTCACATCGCGCACGCCATCGATACGGTTGTGGTGCGAATTCTCCCACCAGCCGCGCAAATCTTTATATCGATACACCCAATCCTCGCCATGAGCTCCATCGGTAATCGGCGTGCGGATCTGCAATTCTCGTGCGTCTGGGGTCTTGTAATACCAATCAAATCCTTCGCCGCCTTCGATATTGGCCTTGAGATACTCGAGGTTATAGATCGCGCCATGTGTTGCATCCGCATGATCGAACCCATCACGCCAATCGGACAGAGGCATGTAGTTGTCGATACCGACAAAGTCGATCTCGTCATGGCTCCACAGGGGATCGAGGTGAAAAAATACGTCCCCCGACCCATCCTGCGGCTGATAGCCGGAATACTCGGACCAATCCGCTGCATAGGAAATCTTGGTACCTGCACCCAGAATGCCGCGCACGTCATCGGCCAGCTGTCGCAGCTGATCGACCACCGGGAAGCTGTTGCCCGGACCACGGATCTGGGTCAGGCTGCGCAACTCGGACCCGATCAGGAAGGCATCCACGCCGCCCGCAGATTTACACAAATGTGCGTAATGCAGGATGAATCGCCGGTACGAGAACTCGCTCGGGCCAGTATAGTTCACACCCCGCCCCGTAACTGTGAAGTCCGATGGCTGCGCGTTACCAAAAAACGCGTTGACCTGTGACACCGCCCCAGCGGTCCCGTCCGGGGTTCCAGTGTGATGCGGAGCCAGTGTGGTGGTGATCCGACCACGCCATGGCAATTCGGGCTGCCCGATTTGACCAGACCAGGGATCGAACAACGTATTGCCTTCCATCTGCTCCATAAGGATGAAGGGATAGAAGGTGGCCTTGCGGTTATATTTTGATGCAAATGCGATCGCCTCTTTCACCGCCTGATCCGATGGCGTCCCGCCATAGACCGGACGGTCGTTCTCGTCCCGCGGTACCAGCCCGGCTTGGCCGCGCGACACGCCGCTAACTGTCCACGGCATGGATCTGCCATCCATTTGCTTTTGCTCGACGCGCGGGCGGATCTGACAAGAACCGCAACGCAGATCATCCCCGAACCAAGACACGACAAGCGCCGTGTTTTCGCAGTTGGGCATCTCTTGGCGCATCTGGCGATAGGACGTCACGAAGTCCGTTTTGCCCGACGGGTTGTTCAGGTTTGACCCGCCACTGACACCCGGCCCGCCATCATAGTGAACGGCTGAAGTCGCCATCGCGTATTCCCCCGTCCCAGGGATCAGTGCCACGGCCTGAGTACCGCGTGCGACCTCTTTGTCCTGATATGGCTGCTCGGGTCGGAAGACCTCGAAACTGAATTGCGGCACACGGTTGCCGAACTGCGTGACATCCAGATCCTCGATCACCACATAGGCGATGCCGCGATAGGTAGGCGCCTTCCCGGCGCCTTTGACGGCTTCGATCTTGGGATCAGGCAGTTGGCTTTCGGTGCCTTTGTAGACACGGATGTTCAGATCGCTCTTCTCGACCTGGTTTCCATCCGCCCAGATACGACCAACTCGCGTAACTTCACCTTCGCACAGAGCAACGGCCAGACTGATCGTATAGCTATAGGTCGTGATCTCGGGCTCAGGGGGTTTGGGCGGACCTTTGCCGCCATCGCCACCTGTGGTCGTTGTATTCTCTTTAAAACGGGTGGACCAGATCACCTGCCCGCCCAGACGTGCGCGCCCATAGATCATGGGGATTGCAGTGCCTTCTGATGCACCGCTTAGGCGCAGCCGATCGACACGCCCGGTCTCGATCGGTTCGGACCCTTCGCCCAGAATACGACTGTCGATTGCCTGACCAAGAGTGGCCCCGATGGCCTTGCCGATCACGACCGATGACAGGCCCAGAACCCCGCCACCAATCGAGGCGCCGGCCGCAGCACCTACGGCAGAAAGAAGTATCGTCGCCATCAGCTTGTCCTTTCAGGAAATTCAAAGCACGCCACGACGCGGCGCGCCCAAGGTGTCGAAAGCGGGCTTTCGACGACCCCGTGCCCGCCATAGGCGTGGATAAAGGAAGGGGTCGGACCCACGTTGGTGACAAAGCCAAGATGCTTGGCCACCGCATCCGAGCGCATCCGAAACAGCAGAATGTCCCCTGGCTGCCGATCCTCTGGGGGTTTCGCCACCAGATAGGATTGCGCTGCTTGCCACAGGGCCTCTTGCCCGTCGGTCTCGGACCAATCCGAGGTATAGGGGGGCACCTCAACAGGCTCCTGCCCTAGCACAGCCCGCCAGACGCCACGCACCAAGCCTAGACAGTCACACCCTGCCCCCTTCTGCGAGGCCTGATGCACATAGGGCGTCCCCAACCACTCCTGCAGCTCTTGCAGTATAAATGCCTGTGTCTGCGCCATATTAGCCCCCCGAGATCGGATTGAACGGATTGACGTCACCATCACCAGAGATCAGATCCTGAAGATCCAACGTATCGCGACCATCGCCACCATCGTTGCGACCAGAGGGGATTGGATAGGACATCAACCAGTCTTCGCCAGGAATGTCTGGAAACCCGCGGAAATTCAAAAAATTGTTAAACTTCACGCGACAGGTGCGGGGCAGCTTGTCACAGCCCGCTTCCAGGCGCACCCGATCCCCGGGCTGCATCACGGCGCGCAATGCTTCCCACAGCTCGATGGTTCGTGTGCCGTCTTCAGCCTTGGTGTCGTTCTTGATGATCCCGCTCAAGCCCTCCGCCTCGCCACTGAGCACCATAAGGCGTCCACGAACGAACCAATCCGCCGGGTAAAGCGCCATACCTTCGAACCGGAACACGGTCTCTTCATCATTGCCGACCAGATCCAGCTCGATCGAATACCCGGTCTGATCCAGATCGAACCGGCATCTTTCGTCGCCCAGAACCGCCGAGCATGGCGACTGATAGGCCCGACCTTGCGGCTGGTTCATGGCTTCGCTCAACCCGTTCAGCTCGGCTCGGAATCCACCTGCTTCGCGCGACAGTTCGCCAACCTTTCCGCGAAAACGCAGATAACGCTGCGAGACGTCTCGCCAGTTGACCAACCAGGCCTCGACTTCGGCTCCGTCATAGCGTCCGGCGCGAATGTCTTTTTCGCTGATCGCATCCGTGGACAGGACGCCCAAGGCTTCGGTGTTGTCGACCGATAGACCGGTGGTCTGGCTTAGCGCATGGGCAGTCATGCCGGTATCGGCCTTGTAGATGACCTCATCCATATGGACGTCCAGATCATGGTCGGTAAAGCCATACACCGCACCATCACGCCGCGTGACTTTCCACAACCGTGCAACCGTTGTGACCCCTTTGCCCAGATGGGCCTGAAACTCGGCTGAGATCGCCATCAGACACGCACCTCGACCACGGGAACGTTGGGGGCTTCACCGGCCTGAAAGGACGCGACCGACGTATGCACCCGATCGGTATCAAACCGCACCGGCACATCAAATTCATAGCCCGCCGTGACCTCTGCTCCATCCTCTGGGGCAGTGATGAAGGTGACCACCCCGGTGGTCAGATCCACGCTATACTGCGTGCCTTCGATCTGTGGATCGCCCTTCAATCCCAGTTTCACCGTGCCATCCACAGGTTTTTGGATTGGACGGTCATATGTATCCGTGCCCGACCGGTAGGTCTTGATCAGCTGAAACTCGGTCTTGGCCCCATCCCCCCAGCCGATGATCTGATCCGTAAATGCGGGATCAGCCGAGGGCAGACCGCTTTTGAAATCCGACCAGTCCTTCCAGCGAAACGCGTGCAACTGCCCGCGCCGCGCCTCGAAAAACGCAATCAGAAGCTCGACATCGTCAAGCGAGCGCATGCCGATCCCCGCGTCATAGCGACGGCGGGAGTGCTCCCACGGGGTGTTGCGTTCTTCAAACCCGTTGGCCAGCGTCACCACTTCGGTGCGTCGTTCAGGACCGCCAACCGAGCCGAAGCTCAGATTGGCCGGGAAGCGAATTTCGTGAAAGGACATGGCGAACCCTCCTAAGGTCGTAAAATCAGGGGATCAGCGGTGACGTTGCCCACGCGCAATGGCGCGCTGGACATTGACCGCGATCTGGCTTTGCGACCGGCGGAAGCTTTCCACATCCGGGGTCGAGATATTCATGGTGATGTTGACGGGCTGCCCGCCGCCCTGAGTGCGCACACCCAGACGCCCATCCGCCCCGCGGCTTAGCGGCATGATGGCTTCCGGCCCGGCCTCGCCCATCAGACCCGTGCCGCCCCGCATCGGGAAGGTCGTCGCTTGAGACACGACGCCACCCTTGGCAAAGGGCATTACACGGCCCTGGCTGAAGGCCCCTCCGTTGGCGAAAGGCAGAAACGCGTTCATAACCGCGCCTGCGCCCTGCCCCAGAATGTCTCCGAAATGGTTCGTCACCGGGTTGATCGCCGCGTTGAACGCCGCGTCGGTCATCGACCGCGCGACCTCTTTCAAGGCGTCCGACAGCTTCATGCCGTCAAAGGCCAAGCCTTCGAAGGCGCGCCGCAACCCGGACGAAATGCCCGACGACAACGTGCTGACATCCGCACTTAGATCCGAGATCGTCGAATGCATCCCTTTGAGTTCAAAAATGAACCCGGTCGTCATCTGTTGCGCGCCGCCAAGCGCGGCTTCCAGTGCGTCAATCTGGTCTTCGAAACCGTCGATACTGTCCAGTCCAGCCATCACATGCCCTTTCCATTGGGATCGCACGGTTCATCTGGGAACGCGCGCGCAAGCTCTTCCAGCCGGGATCGCAGGCAGGTGGCAGGTTGCCCTTCCAGCCCGGCCATCACAGCCAATTCGATGGGGGTCAGCGCCCAGAACTGATCCGGGCGCAGCCCCAGTTTTCCAAGGCCAAGGCGCATCAGGCCCGGCCAATCGAACCCGCCGGGCTCAGACACCGGTGACCTCACTCGGGATCAGGGCGAAGGCACGGGTCAGAAGCTGTCCTGCTGCCTTGGCCGCTTCCACCGGACCGCCCTGAATTTCGGCGGCCAGCAGATCGGTTGCCGACCCTTGCCAGCCCCCGCCGCGCAGCCCGGCCACGATCAGCGCCAGCACATCACGGCTGGAAAACTGCCCGCTTTCGAACCGCTCGACCAAGGACACGATGGATGCCTCGCCCAGCTGCTCTTCCAGCTCGGCCAGCGCCCCCAGCGTCAGCTTCAGCACATGAGATGTGCCATCGATCACCAGCGCCACTTCGCCCGTCCACGGGTTCGCCATGATCACAGCGCCGTAAAGGTCAGTTCGCCGGCCGAGGCCATCGACAGCTCATACGTTGCCTCGCCGTTATGCGATCCCGCATACTCGATCGAGGTGATCATGAACGGGCCTTCGACCACGCCGAATTCAGGGACAATCACCTGAAAGCTCGGCACTTCGTTGTCGAAAAAAATCTGTCGCGCCCGTTCGTCGGTCGAGGCGTCCTTGAACACGCCCGAGCCCGAGATCGAGGCCGATTTCACACCCGCCCCACCCAGCAGTTCGCGCCAACCGCCCGTGCTTTCCAGGCTGGTCACATCAACGCTTTCTGCGTTGAAACTCAGGCGCGTGGCCCGAAGGCCCGCAATGGTCTCGAACACACCGGTGTCGGTCATGTCGAGCTTGATCAGAAGGTCTTTGCCGTTTTGCGCAGCCATAGGATCACTCCGTATTGAAAAGGGTTAATTGTCTTCGACACGCGCGCGGAAGATCAGGTCGATGCGACGCACATCCGCGTCTTCAACCCGCCGCGCCCGCGCACGATGAAAGTTCAGGTAAACAAGGCTGCCGCGTGCCAAAGACAGGCTAGCATCCACCAATGCGTCACTGACCGCCGCCGCGACTTCTTTCGCGGCCTGAAAGCCCGCCGCATCTGTGACCACGCTGATCGTGACCTCATGCAGCGCGCCCTGCCCCGTCATGTCCGAGCGCTCACGCACGTCTTCAGGCCCGAGGCTGACATAGGTGCCAGTGATGATACCCGCAGGCACCGCGTCATAGATTGCGCCGGCAACCAAATTGGACAGGTCCGTATCTGCCGCGAGGTGTTGATAGATGGCCTGTTGCAGGGCCGCAGATACACCATAGCTCATGCCGATACCTCCTCTTGCGAGAAACAGGTCAGGTATTGCGCACCAGCATACGCTTCGGTCACTGCAAGGATGCGGAAGATCCGCGAGCCGTCGCGAAAGCGCTGATCCGGCTTCGGGCGAGACGGCGCACCGTCAGGAGCTGCCCGTACCGTGATCCGAAAGGCAATCGACGAGACGGTGGCAAAACCCGCGGCACGTTCTCGGCCGGAGCCATGTTTGACCTCGGCCCACAGCTCTCCAAGCGTTTGCCAGCTTTGGGTGAAGCCACCCGCGCCATCCGCGACGCGAACAGGCTCTTCCAGCGACAGTTTGCGGTTCAGGTTGGGACGTGTCATGCCGCCCCCCCACCGCCAAACAGGCGCACAGTGCGATAGCGTTGCAGCAGGGCAGTGATTGCAGCAGGCAGATCACCTTGCCCCATCACAGCCCCATCGGCGCGGTTCTCGTAATAGGTTGCGGCCAACATCATCACCGCTTGCGCCAGATCGGCCGGAAGATCAGCCCACGTGGTGCCAAAGCCGGCTTCGAATCCGATCACGGCCTGACCGCCCACGGGAATGGCGGGCAAACACAGCCCGGTCGACACAAGACGGGGGCGATGCATATCCGGCTCCAGCCCATAGCGGGTTGGGTCGATCACCTCGGTCCCGCCCAAGCGGTCATGGATCTCAAGGCTTAAAACCTGGGTCACAGGTGCCACCGGCAAGGCTTGCGACGCCAGATCGCGCCAAGCGGTCAAGGTCCAGGTAAACGCACGCGACAGAAGGATCTTTCCGGTGCGGGCCTCGATCGCGGCCATGGCGGCCCGAAGGTAGGTTTCCAGCACCTGATCCTGCACCCCGTCATCGGCAAACCCGGTTCCCAGCCGCAGGTGGTCCTTGAATTGGGCGACCGGAAGGGCCGTGCCCGGCACTGTGGTCTGCTCGACTAACATCATGGATCATCTCCGAAATTCGGGCCCCTCACGTCATTGGGGAAAGGGTGGGCGCGCACCGTCCGTATTGCTCGGACGGAGGGGGAGCAGCTAGACAACACGGGGGGTGGTCGGTGCGCGCCCTGCCCCGTGACAGCCCAAAAGCCATCACGGGATCAGGTCTGGCTCTTACGAAGCCGAGAACTTCAGAAGCTTGATCGCTGCAAAGTCGCTGACATCACCGCCTACGCGCTTGGTGGCATAGAACAGGACATGCGGCTTGGCCGAGAACGGGTCACGCAGGATGCGCGTGTCGGGACGTTCCGCGATGGTATAGCCGTTGGCGAAGTCACCAAATGCGATCGACATGCTGTCGGCACCGATGTCGGGCATGTCCTCGACGATCAGAACCGGATATCCGATCAGACGGGCCGGTTCGCCAGCCACGGTCGCATCCGACCACAGGAAGCGGCCATCTGCGTCCTTCAGCTTGCGCACAGCGCCCACAGTTTTCGAGTTCATTACGAAGACCGCGTTGGCACGATAATCTGCACCCAAAGCATAGATCAGGTCGAAGATCGCATCGCCTGGGTTGGCGGCATTAAAATCACCGGCCTCGCCGGTGGCGACGTAACCCAGGTTGCCCCAAGCCCAGCTGCCGTTGTCGACAGCGGTATGGTTCAGAATGCCCACAGGCTTCTCGACGCCGTCACCGTTGATGAACGCACCGCTTTCTGCACGCGAGAACTTGTCGGCAATGCGACCAGCCAGCCAGCTTTCGATATCAAATGCGCTGTCATCCAACAGGCGCTGCGACACTTTCGGCAGGGCCGACAGCTCGTGCAGAGGGATCGAGATACGGTCGATCTGCGGGGTGCCGGTTTCAGTGGACGAACCGGTTTCCGATGCCCAGCCGGTGATCAGATCACCCTGATCGATCAGAACGTCATAGGCAGTGCCTTCGACATTCACCACATTGGCAACCGAACGCAGCGAGGCGGCGCCGTTCAGGACCCCTTTGATGGTGTCAGCAGTCACCGGGTCGACCAGATAACCACCGTCCGCTGCCACAGCCGACGACATGGCTTTGCCTTCCAGATCAATACCACGCAGCGCATCATCATCGCCCGAACGGACATAGGCTTCGAAGGCTTTTTGGTGCGGCGCTTCCAGATCGGCAGCGGCGGCAAGATGCGGGCGGCCCGCGGTGGTGTTAGATTTGCGATCCAGCATGGTCAGTCGCTCTTCCTGTTGTTTAAGTTTAGTGGAAATGTCTTCGTGAAACTGATTGATATCACTCACGAAACCAGCCAGCGCGGTCTTCACCTCGGCAGCCGGAGTGGGGCCTGAAACCTGGCCAGCAGGCATCGCCGACTGGCCCAGAGCCTTCGTCTCTTTGTTGCTCATCTTTGGGTCCTTTTCAGGGGTTCAGATCGCTGGCTCAGGCATTGCGGGCCAGCATCAGGCGCGCGTCCACAAGGGTCGCGGCCAGTTCACGCAAGGTGGTGTCATCGGCATCAAGCGCATCGCCCTTTGCCCCCACCCGCGCTGTCGGAAGCATGGGGAACGTGACAAGCGACACCTCCCACAGCTCCAATTCCGTCAAAAGTCGTCCGCCCGTCTGGGTCTTTGTCGACTTCTTGGTGCGATATCCGATGGACAGACCGTCAATGGCGCCCACCTCGATCAGGGCGGCAGCCTCGCGGCCTTTTTCGACATCGCTCAGAATACGACCCTTCACATAAAGGCCCTTGGTATCCTCGCGAACCTCATCCCAAATCCCGATGGGTTGGGCCGGGTCGTGCTGCCAGAGCATTTTCACGCCGCGCCCTTTGGCTTTCAGCTCGTCCAGCGATTTGCCATAGGCCCCACGGGCCACGACATCGCCGCCATTGTCGACCTGATCGAAAAAGCTGGCATAACCGTCGATCTGAATGCCCTCGGCGGTCAGGACTGTCTCGCCCAGCTTGACGAACTTGTGCTCAAGCTCGAAATCGGTGTGGTAATCACCCATAGTATGCGCCCTTTCTTATTGGTCTTGTGCCAGTGGCGGCAGGCCCAGCAGGCTGCGCTTTTCGGCATCTGTCAGAAAGCTCGCTTCGGCCACGCGCGCCCATTGCTGGTCACGTTCAGCAGCCAATGCAGGCACCTGATCCAGATCCGGTTTCAGCTTCACCGCCTCGTCCGAGAACCCTGCCAGCCAATGGCCAACGCTGGCCGCAACGCGCGACACCAACGGCACCACCGTCAGGCGATAGAAGGCACGGCTGGCCTCTTGGTAATTGGCATAGGTGGCATCTCCCGGAATGCCGATCAGCATCGGCGGCACCCCGAAGGCCTGCGCAATCTCGCGCGCGGCGGCTTCCTTGGTTTTCTGGAATTCCATGTCCGAGGGGCTGAACCCCATCGGCTTCCAATCCAACCCGCCTTCTAGCAGCATCGGCCGTCCGGCATTGCGTGCACCCACGTGATGGCTCTCCATCTCGGACAGCAGGCGATCATATTGATCCGCACTCAGCTGCGCCTGCCCATCTGCCCCCTTGAAAACAATCGCGCCCGAAGGTCGCGCCGCATTGTCCAGCAGCGCCTTGGACCAACGACTTGCCGCATTGTGCACGTCAATCGCCGTGGCCGCGGCCTGAAGCGGAGACAGCCCGTAATGGTCATCCTGCGGGTGGAACGCCTTCACATGACAGATCGGCGAGGTGCCTTCCCCCACATGAAAGCGGTGTTTGCGCGACCCGACCGTATAGTCATAGGCCACCGGCCAACCATCCGTGCCAGGCACCAAAGCCATCCGGTCCGAGCGCAGCACGTGCAGCTCGCGCGGTTGGCCATCTTCGCCCAACACGGCTTCCAGATAGCCGTTCCCGGTCAGCAGAAGCTGCCCGAAAAAGGCCTCGAACAGCTCAGCCCGGCACTGCGCCGCATTCGGACGCGACAGCAGGTCCAGAAGCGGGTGCATATCAAAGCGCTGCTGGTCGTCCTGCAGTACCAAAGGCAACGCGCTGGCGGCCTCGGCGATCAGCTTGACCGACCGAAAGCCGACAGGGTTTGCCGAAAACCCGGTGCGGGTCAAGCTGACCGTGTCGCGCGGGCTCCAGGCAACGCGGCCTGCATTTCCATAAGCGATGACCGGCCCGGTGGCCGATGCTTTTACCTCGCCCGGCATCTCGGCCTTTGCGTCATCCGCGCCTCGCTTCAGAAAATCAAATACCATGCGCCTTGGCTCCTTGGTTTCGGTTTCCGGTCCCCCGGCATCCCCCGGGCAAACCTGTCCTGTCCGGGCAAAACGCATGCGCGCGGCCCAGCGGTCATTCTTGTCATTTCGTGATCAGGCGGGGCTTAGGACCCATCGGGCTTTTTGCCCCGCCTTTCGATGTTTGGCACTTTGCCAGTGAGGGTTAAAAAACTCTTTAACCCAGCGAACGCACCTGAGGTCTGCGGTACGATGCAACGGGCTCGATGATCAGCTCATGCAGGGCCCAGACCAGCGCATCCACGCGGTCAGGGCTGCCTTTGCCTTCATACCCTTGACCGGTCATACGGCACATCTGATCCTCAAGCTGGGCCATATTTCCGGCATGGGACACGCGCCCCTGTTCATAGAGCGCCGCCACAGGCTCGGCCCGCGTGGCTTTGCCCCGCGTCGCGCGCACGGCCTTATACGGCACCGTCGCATCAATCTGACGGATCACGCTTTCCACAAGGTCACCACCTTGGTTGACCTCGGCCACCAGACGATCCGCCTGATGGCGCTCCATCGCGTTCAGCGCGGCCTCGGCCCATTCTGATGGGCTGGCCGCCGTCACAGTCGCATCTTCCAGCACCACGGCCTTCCAGTCGCCGGGTGGTCCTTTCGCAAAGACACCCGCCACCACGATCCCGCATTCGTCCGAGCCTTTATGGCCCGTAACCGGCGGATCCACCGCGACCACGATCCGGTCCAGCACAGGCGTCTCAGACCCCAAACGATGCTTGTCCAGCATCGCCATGGTCCATAGCGCGCCTTCCGTGTCTTCCAAAAGCACACCATCCAGCTCTTGCCGCCCCAATCGCGTGTCCGCGTAGCGTGTACGCACTTCGTCCAGAAAGCTTTTCGCCAGATAAGCGCGATTGGCTTCCGTCGGAGCGTGCGTGGTCACGGTCGAGGGATTCTTTAGGATCTGTTTCAGCACCCCAACATTGCGCGGGGTGGTCGTGACGCATTGGCGGGGATGTGTGCCAAGGCGCAGCCCGAATTGCAGCATATCCCACGTGTCCTCGGCCTTCTTCCACTTGGCCAACTCGTCCACCCATGCCGCATCGAACTGCGGTCCACGCAGACTTTCCGGCTCATGGGCCGAGAACACCTGCGCAATCGCCTCATTGGGCCAAACCAGCCTGCGTCGCCCGGCCTCCCATACCGGGCGACGATCCGGGGGCGAGCACGCCAGAATGCCGCTTTCCCCAAACACCATGACTTCGCGCACCTGATCGATGGTTTCGCCGACCAAGGCCACGCGGCGCGAGCGGCCGGGGTCCAACGGCCCCGCCCCCTCAACCTCGGCCCGCACCCATTCGGACCCAGCGCGAGTTTTCCCCGCGCCACGCCCACCCATGATCACCCATGTCCGCCAATCCCCCTCGGGCGGCAGTTGGTGATCTAAAGCCCAGAATTCAAACAGATAGGGCAGCGCCATCAGCGCCCCATCACTCAGATCGTTCAGAAAGCTCTCGCGCTCGTCTTGCGTCGCGCAGGCAAGCCAGTCTGCGCCCGATTTCGTCTCGGGCCTGAGCAAGGTTAAGCTCTGCTGCCCCTCCGCCGCCAAATCCGGCTTTACCACTTTGTTCAAGACGTTTCCTTTCTTCGAATACCGTTTGCATGGCGCGGCGCACCTCGGTCATGGCCTTCGCCAATTCCGGAGTGGTTTCGCACCCATCCGTTTCCGCCGCCGACAACTGGCGGTCCAACTCTTTCAAAACACGCAGAAAAAACGAGTCCGCGATCTTCAGGTAATCTTCCGAAGCTGCGTCCTTCCCCAAGGGCGTGATAATTGTCATTCTTTTCTTGTTGCCTCTCATGCTCTTGCCCGCACAAGCGACATGAAAAAACGGCCCCGGGCGGATGCCCAAGGCCGTTGAATTCACGTCTTCTAGCGTATGTCAGAGACTACACGGGACCGAACGTTCGGTCAAAAAGCAACGGGCGGAGGCCGCCCGCTACGGTAAGAAACGCTTTACTGATTGGCGCGTTCGGCTTCGATCTTGCGCCATTCCGCCACGTTGGCGTTGTGCTCGGCCAAGGTTTCCGCAAAGGCGTGACCGCCGGTGCCATCTGCCACGAAGAAGATAAAGGGCGTGCTGTCCGGGTTCAATGCAGCCTCGATGGCAGCCCGTCCCGGATTGGCAATCGGGGTCGGCGGCAGCGCATCAATCACATAGGTATTGTAAGGCGTTTCCCGGCGCAGCTCGCTTTGGCGCAGACCGCGCCCAAGGCTGCCCTGCCCCTTGGTGATGCCATAGATGACCGTCGGGTCCGTCTGCAGACGCATCCCTTGGTTCAGGCGGTTCACAAAGACGCTGGCGACCTGACGACGTTCCTCGGCCAGACCGGTTTCCTTCTCGACGATGGACGCCATCACCAGCGCCTCATCGGCACTTGCATAAGGCAGATCAGCCGCGCGGTTGTTCCACGCTTCGGCCAGAATTTCGACCTGAGCGTCCTGCATCGACGCAATCAGCCCTGCGCGATCTGCACCGACTTTCACTTCATAGCTGTCGGGCGCAAGGCTGCCTTCGGCGGGAATTCCGGCAATCTCACCCACCAGAAAATCTGCGTTGTTCAGGCTGTCGACAACCTGCCAGCTGGTCACACCTTCTGCGACAGCGATCCGGAACCGGGTGTCACTTTCATCGCGCTTCTCAAGATAGGTCGCGGGGGCGTCGCCCTCTAACTCAGCCGGTTTAAACTCAGCCGTAATCTTGTAACCCTGCGTGGCCGGGTCCAACTCGCGCACCTGCACTTCCGCCGACAGAACGCCAACGCGATACAGAATTTCCGTTCCGCAAGTCGAGGCCCCGCCCCGCGTCACGATGTCCACGATCTCTTCCATCGAGGCACCATCCTGCACAAGGAACGATCCCGCCTTCAGCGCGCTCGCCTTGTCGGAGTACTCAACGCCAATTCGGAATATGGACGCGTTTGAAATCGCCCCTTGCGCTTCCAGGTTATCAGCCAAGCGCGAGAATGAACTGCCGCGTTCGACCCGCAAGCAGATGGTTTCTGCCAAGGGGCCTTCAGCCGTGTATTGCCTTTGTCCCCATGCCACCACGCCGACCGCGACGATCAGAATGACAATGAACAGGCTCAGCGCGTTAGACGCGATATTGCGCCACATCAGTCAGCAACCTTCCCCATGACAAGGCTGGCATTGGTGCCGCCAAAGCCAAAGCTGTTGGACAGAGCGATATTGATCTCGCGTTTTTCAGCCTTGTTGGCGGCCAACGACAGGCGCGGCGCGATGGCCGGGTTGTCCAAGTTGATAGTAGGCGGCGCGATCTGGTCACGGATGGCCAAGATGCAGAAAATGGCTTCTACCGCGCCCGCAGCGCCCAGCAGGTGACCAATCGACGACTTGGTCGAGGACATCGTGGCCGTATCCGCCGCATCGCCCAGCAGACGCTCAACTGCACCCAGCTCTACCGTATCCGCCATGGTCGAGGTGCCGTGTGCGTTGATGTAGTCAATTGCAGCAGGCTCAAGCCCAGCTTTTCCAAGGGCTGCTTGCATCGCACGGAAACCGCCGTCGCCATCTTCGGCGGGTGCGGTGATGTGGTAGGCATCGCCCGACAGGCCATAGCCCAGCACTTCGGCATAAATCTTCGCGCCACGCGCCTTGGCGTGTTCGTATTCTTCCAGAACCACGATACCAGCGCCCTCGCCCATGACAAAGCCGTCGCGGTCTTCGTCATAGGGGCGGCTTGCAGACTGCGGATCATCCCCGCGTTTGGTCGACAACGCTTTACAGGCGTTGAAGCCTGCAATGCCCAGCTCGCAAATCGCGGCCTCGGCACCACCGGCAACCATCACGTCCGCATCACCCGACTGGATCAGTCGGCTGGCGTCACCAATGGCGTGTGCACCGGTCGAACAGGCCGTCACAACCGAGTGGTTCGGCCCCTTGAAGCCAAACTTGATCGAGACCTGGCCCGAAATCAGGTTGATCAGCGAACCGGGAATAAAGAAGGGCGACACACGGCGCGGGCCGCGTTCGTTCAGCAGGATCGAGGTGTCGGCAATCGTCGACAGGCCGCCAATGCCTGATCCGATGATCACGCCAGTGCGCAGCAGGCTTTCCTCGTCCTCGGGCAACCAATCGGCGTCTTTCACAGCCATTTCAGCTGCTGCCAGACCATAAAGGATGAAATCATCGACCTTGCGGCGCTCTTTCGGCTCCATCCAGTCGTCCGGGTTGAAGGTGCCGTCGGTGCCATCACCCAGCGGTACTTCGCAGGCATATTTCGTGGTCACGCGCGAGGCGTCAAATTTCGTGATCGGGCCTGCGCCGGACTGTCCGTCCAGAATACGCTCCCATGTTTCCTCGACGCCGCTTGCCAGCGGAGAAATCATGCCCAATCCTGTTACAACCACTCGACGCATTTTGGTGCCCTTTCCCAGGTTTTCAAATGTCCCGGCGGTGATAGCGCGCCTAGGCATGATGGGGCAAGCCGAATCCGATCACAGGTGGAAGCTCGCCGATCAAGGCGAAGCGCGAACACTCCAGAAAAACACCGGCCAAAGACAAACATGCCTCTGTTTTTGGTCTTCGGCCAGATGATTGGTTTCGCCCGGGTTCAGATAAACTCGGCTTTCGGTTCAGGAGTGGGCCGCGCAACTTCCAAAGCGTCGTTCAGATCCACGTTCTTCGAAAACAAAGCCCGTCCGATCAGAGTGCCCGCGATATTGGGCACATATTTCAACCGCGCGACATCATCCAGCTCGTGGATGGTACCAGCTGCAATCACCTGATGTTTGGTTTTGCCTGCTAACGCGCTTAGAAGACCCAATTGCGCATCAGGTTGCTCGATATCGCTGTCGATATCCGTAATCAGCACACTGGCCAGCGGTACATCCGCATAGGACGCCAGGAAGCTTTCCGGGGATATCGCAACCGGATTGCGCCAGCCATCCGTCATCAAATTCCCCTGCCAGACATCGGCAGCCAAAACAATCTGATCCGGGTGCCGGTTCGCAAGCTCTTTCACCATGGCCGGATCGCGTGCAGCCACGGTTCCCAGCACAACACGTCCCGCGCCCTTTTCAATCCAAGCCTCAGCCATGTCACGGGTGCGGATGCCACCTGCGACCTGCACCGAGCACCCGGCCGAATTGATAATGGTTTCGATCAGCTCGGCATTGTCGCCTTCACCTGCAACAGCATCGAAATCGGTTACTTGGATCCAATCAGCCCCGGCCTCGGCAAACCCCTGTGCTGTTTCCACGGGATCCACATGCCAGATCGACGGCTCTTCAAGACGACCGCGATGCAATGTAACGCAGCGTCCGTTCTGCAGCTCAAGTGTCGGATAAATGATCATGGAGCATCTCCTTCGCCAAACCATTGATGGTTTAGTGAAGTTTAGCACAGACGGATATGAGCGCCTAAATTCGGCTCAATCCACACTGAAAGCGGCGACAAAAGGAGTTTTCGCACAAAAAAACGGCCCATCCGAAGATAGGCCGTCTTTGAAACTCTAAGTCCTGAAAGATCAGGCAGCTTCTGTGATGAATTTCACAGCGTCGCCGAAGGTCTGAATGGTTTCAGCAGCGTCGTCCGGGATTTCAATGCCGAACTCTTCTTCGAAAGCCATTACCAGCTCTACGGTGTCCAGGCTGTCAGCGCCCAGGTCGTCGATGAACGAGGCAGTCTCGGTGACTTTGTCCTCTTCAACACCCAGGTGCTCAACTACGATTTTCTTCACACGATCTGCGACGTCGCTCATGATCAATCCTCACGTTAGTTCAGGGCTTGGCCCTTTTCGTTTGACCCGTTTGGGCCGCTAAGTTTCCCGCGCGTAACGCCGAGACCCCCAGCCCATATGGACTGCCCTCTTCGGGCTAATGGGGTAAACCTGCGCCGCCTATAGCACATCGGTGAAGATAGGCAAACGCTTTCGCGGTACAAGGGCACAGTCAAATTTTTCCTGACCGCGCCCACCGCCTTAAAGCATAGCCATGCCACCGTTTACATGAAGCGTCGTGCCGGTGGTATAGCCTGCCTCGTTTGAGGCCAGATACAGAACAGCCGCCGCAATTTCGTCCGGCGATCCCATGCGGCCAGCAGGAATCTGCGCCAATGTGCCCGACTTCTGATCATCGGTCAGCTTTTCGGTCATAGCGGTGCCGATAAAGCCCGGCGCAATGCAGTTTGCGGTGATGCCTCGGCTGGCAACCTCATAGGCGATGGATTTGGTCAGACCGACCATACCTGCTTTGGATGCCGCATAGTTCACCTGCCCCGGATTGCCGGTCGACCCGACGATCGAACCGATATTGATGATCCGGCCCCAACGCGACTTCATCATCGGACGCATTACGCCCCGGCACAGACGCATGGTCGATGTCAGGTTCACGTTGATCACGTCATCCCAATCCTGATCAGACAGGCGCATGAACAGTTGGTCGCGGGTGATCCCGGCGTTATTCACCAGAATATCGACGCCGCCCATAGCTTCCACAGCCTGTTTGGGCAGCGCGTCTACCGCTTCGCCATCCGAAAGGTTGCAGGGCAGCACATGGGCGCGTTCTCCCAACTCAGCAGCCAGAGCTTCAAGGGGCTCTACGCGGGTGCCCGACAGCGCCACGGTGGCACCAGCGGCGTGCAACGCTTTGGCAATCGCCCCACCAATACCGCCGGATGCGCCCGTAACAAGGGCATTTTTTCCAGTCAGATCAAACATCTGCTTATCCTTCTTCACGTTACCAGTCACCCCGCATTCGGGATCCATAGACCGGCTGAATTGTTGTGATTATCCGTTCAGCGCTTCCACAGCGGCCTTCACATCGTCAGGCGTGCCAATCGCGCGGGTGGCCACCGATTTGTCGATCCGCTTGATCATACCAGACAGGGCTTTGCCTGCACCGATCTCCCAAATCTCATTCACACCATGCTCGGCCATCCACGCCACGCTTTCACGCCAGCGCACTGAGCCGGTCACCTGCTCAACAAGAAGCGAGCGGATCAGCGCCGGGTCCGCAACTTCGGCAGCGCGTACGTTTGCCACCAGAGGCACAGCTGGGGCGTTCATTTCCACGTGTACCAGGGCCTCGGCCATCACTTCGGCCGCGGGCTGCATCAATGCGCAGTGGAACGGAGCACTTACCGGCAGAAGAACCGCACGGCGGGCACCCTTGCCTTTGGCAATCTCGACCGCGCGTTCGACGGCTTCCTTGTGGCCGGACACAACCACCTGTGCAGGGTCATTGTCGTTGGCCGCCTGACAGATCTGCTCATGAGCCGCTTCAGAAGCAACCTCGGCGGCAGTGTCGAAATCCAATCCCAGAAGGGCCGCCATTGCGCCAACGCCGACCGGCACAGCTTCCTGCATGGCCTTGCCACGTGTGCGCAGTAGACGTGCAGTATCTGCAATCGTCAAAGCGCCCGCAGCTGCCAGGGCCGAGTATTCGCCCAGCGAGTGTCCAGCAACGTAAGACGCAGCATCAATCGAAACGCCTTCGGCTTCCAGCGCACGCATGGTGGCCAGCGACGTGGCCATCAAAGCTGGTTGTGCATTTTGGGTAAGTGTCAGTTCGTCCTGCTCGCCTTCCCAGATCAAAGAGGACAGTTTTTCACCAAGCGCCTCGTCGACCTCGTCGAACACTGCTTTTGCGGTGGGATAGGCATCTGCAAGGGCCTTGCCCATACCAATGCTTTGGGCACCCTGCCCGGGGAATACGAATGCGCGGGTCATGGCCCCTCCTCTTCATGCCAATGGCTTTAGCAAAGGGGATACCCCGCGTGGCCGCGGGGTGCAAATGGTTTGGGGGAATTGGGACGTGCGATCAGGCAGCGTGGAAGGCCAGACCATTCGTGCTTGGCGCCATTCCGGCAGACCGGCGGCTTTCAAAGCTGGGGACAGCCAGCCCACCACGGTCGTCTTTCAGATCACGCAGCAGGCGTTCACGAATGGGACGCAAAAGCTGTTCGGGGCCCGACAGGATCTCGATCGCAGTCATATTGTCCTCACCGTCATCAAGACGCAGATACAAACTCGCATGAGATGCCTTCCCTGCAGCCTCTTTCGACGACAAGAGCAGCCCTTTAACATCTTCAAAGGGAACCGACGCTTGTGCCTCGAACTCATTCTTGGAATTGATACGGCCACGGCGCACAGTTCGGTTGTAAATATCAACTTGCGTCGTTGCGATCCCGTTATCACGGCCGAACATATATAGAAGTCCGCCCAAGCCAATGAATAGGCAGGTCAAACCCAGTTTCATCGTCAGCAGAACGGCATCATCCTGAACCGGGGCATTCGGCAAAACCCACAACCCGACCGATGAAATAACAAGTGCGCCACCCAGAAAACGGCAGAACGCCCGCAGCATCGAACCGCCACTTTCAACCCCCACCTGATCCGTCAGCGAATATCCCCACTGTGCGGGGCTAAGCAGTACCGGTTGCGCCGAATGAGACGTTTCCGAGCCAGGCTGAGGAAGTTGTGAGACCATCGTCATAGCGCAAGACCTTCTTGTTTCAGAGTGCGGCTTGAACTTATGGCAGCATGTTCAAGCTCGAATTACGCGCCCAAGTTAAGGACGTTGGAGTATTGATCCACCTGAAGTGTGACAGCATTTGGGCAGCCAATAGGTTAAAGCGAGGCCATAGTTTGTGCAGACTGGTTCCAACATGGCTTTCCTAGCCCTATAAACCTGACGCAAACGCCTTGCGCGACTTGGTCAGACGTGTATAAGGCACCGTCCTTTCCGTAAGTGAATGAACCGCGTTGCCTCTCGTGGATGGGTCGCGGAAAGGTTTTGGCCCATTCTTTGAAGCGCGCTTGAAAATAGAACTGGAGTTCACATGCCCCTTTACGAGCATGTCTTCATCTCGCGTCAGGATCTGTCCAACGCGCAGGCTGAGAACCTCATCGAACATTTTGGCACCGTACTGGGTGACAACGGCGGTAAAGTCGTTGACAGCGAATACTGGGGCGTCAAGACGATGGCTTACAAGATCAACAAGAACCGCAAAGGCCACTATGCCTTCCTGAAGACCGACGCTCCGTCGACGGCCATTCAGGAAATGGAACGCCTGATGCGCCTGCATGACGATGTTATGCGCGTTCTGACCATCAAGGTCGACGATCACGCCGAAGGCCCGTCTGTTCAAATGCAAAAACGTGACGAACGCGGCGACCGCCGTGGCCGTGACCGTTAATCGGAGGTCTAACTCATGGCAGCTAAACCGTTTTTCCGTCGCCGCAAGGTATGTCCCTTCTCGGGCGACAACGCACCGAAGA
Source organism: Aliiroseovarius sp. S253 (assembly GCF_049800855.1). Lineage (NCBI taxonomy): Bacteria > Pseudomonadati > Pseudomonadota > Alphaproteobacteria > Rhodobacterales > Paracoccaceae > Aliiroseovarius > Aliiroseovarius sp. S253. The sequence goes on from NZ_JBNAFW010000001.1 coordinate 1,577,579, forward strand.
TCGATTACAAAGACACCCGTCTTCTGCAGCGCTACATCTCTGAGCGTGGCAAAATCGTTCCTTCGCGTATCACCGCCGTTTCGGCAAAGAAGCAGCGTGAACTGGCCCGTGCTATCAAGCGTGCCCGTTTCCTTGCTCTGCTTCCCTACGCCGTTAAGTAAGGGGACCTGATCAATGCAAGTTATCCTTCTGGAACGTGTGGCCAAGCTGGGCCAAATGGGCGACGTCGTTGACGTAAAGCCCGGTTACGCACGCAACTTCCTGCTGCCTCAGGGCAAAGCTCTGTCGGCTTCGGACGCAAATATCGCGTCGTTTGAAGCTCAGAAAGCTCAGCTGGAAGCCAACAACCTTGAAACCAAGAAAGAAGCAGACGCTCTGGCTGAAAAGCTGGGCGGCGAGCAGTTCATCGTGATTCGCTCGGCTTCGGATGCTGGTGCACTTTACGGCTCGGTCACCCCGCGTGACGCCGCAGATGTTGCCACTGAAGCTGGTTTCACCGTCGACAAGAAGCAGATCATTCTGACTGCTCCGATCAAATATCTGGGCCTGCACACCGTCACCGTACGTCTGCACCCGGAAGTCGAAACCGAGATTGGCCTGAACGTGGCTCGCTCGGAAGAAGAAGCCGAATTGCAGGCTTCGGGCAAGTCGATCCAAGAACTGGCCGCTGAAGCAGAAGCTGAAGCCGAGTTCGAGATCGCCGAGCTGTTCGACGACATCGGCGCAGCCGCATCGGACGACGAAGATCTGGCCCCGGCAGGCGACGACGCCCCCGCCGCAGAGGCTTCGGAAGAAGAGTAATCTTCTTTCCACACAAGATCAGAAAGGCCGCTCAATCGAGCGGCCTTTTTCTTTGGGGCAGCAGCTGTTCGAGATCGCCTGCATTATTGAGCTCCAGCCAATTGGCCAAATCTGGCCATATCACTTCACCGTGCTTTCGTGTGATCTGCAGCCCGTCTATGCTGCCTGCATGATCCATTGCACCCGCCGAACCGCCCTCGCCTCGTTCGCTGCCCTTGCTTTGACCGCCTGCGGTCGTCGCGGGCCCCGCGACGTCCCGGTTACAGTCGCATCGGATGGCTTTAACCCGCCGCTCTATCCCAATGAGACTCCAGAATTGCGCGCCTTAATCAACAAATGGGCCGACCATTACGAGATCCCGCGCGAGCTGGTGCACCGTCAAGCCGTTCGCGAAAGCACGCACCGTCCATGGGCACGTAACGGGCCCTATTGGGGCCTTCTGCAGATCTTGCCGCAGACCGCTCGCACCATGGGCCATCGAGGCCCTGCTGAAGAGCTATTGGACCCGAATATTAACCTGAAGTACGCGGGTAAGTACCTGCGCGGGGCGTATATGGTGTCAGGTGGTAATATCGAAGGTGCGATGAAGTGGTATGCCCGTGGCTATTACTACGAGACCAAGAGGCTCGGCTTGCTCGTCGAGACGGGGTTGAAACCGAACTGAATGCAATCGGCGGCTCATCCAGATGGATGAGCCTGGGGGCTTTGCCCCCATGTGCCGCCCTTCTGGCGTCCCATTCCCCCAGGATACTTAAGGTAAGAAAATGTACAGCTAGAACGAAAAAAGGCCGCCCCAGATGGAGCGGCCTTTCGGATGTCTGTTGGTAAGACTTATTCGTCTTCCAGAGCCTCAACGGCTTTCTGCAGATCGTCTTTCGAGACTTCTTTTTCCGAAACCTCGGCCAATTCGATCACGTAGTCCACAACCTTGTCTTCGAAGATCGGTGCCTGCAGCTGCTGACGCATCTGCGGGTTTTGCTGAACGAATTCAAAGAACTGGCGTTCCTGACCCGGGTACTGACGGGCTTGGTTCATCACGGCTTGGGTCATCTCGGCGTCGGTGACTTCGATCTCGGCTTTCTGGCCCAGTTCGGCGAGCAGCAGACCAAGGCGCACGCGGCGACCGGCGAGTTTCTTATGCTCGTCAGTGGCTTCGATTTCCGGGTGATCGTGGCCCTGCACGTCCGGATTTTCCTCGTGCCACAGCTGGTGCGCAATCTGACCAGCTTCGGCGTCCAGAAGCGACGGCGGCAGGTCGAAGGAAACCAGCTTGTCCAGCTCGTCCAGCAGGCCACGCTTCATAACGGCACGGGCAGCACCCGCGAATTCTGCTTCCAGACGTTCACCGATCTGCTCTTTCAGAGCATTCAGGTCTTCGGCACCAAACTTAGTGGCCAGTTCGTCGTTCACTTCGGCGGCAACAGGCTCTTTGACCTCTTTCACGGTGCATTCAAACACAGCGTCTTTGCCGGCCAGATTTTCCGCACCGTATTCAGCAGGGAAAGCCACTTTGACTTCAACTTCTTCACCAGCTTTGGCGCCAACCAACTGCTCTTCGAAACCCGGAATGAACGAGTTCGAACCCAGAACCAGCGGGTAATCTTCAGCAGCGCCACCGTCGAAGGCTTCGCCGTCAACTTTGCCCAGGAAGTCGATGACTACCTGGTCGCCGTCTTTCGACTTGGTGCCTTTTTTGCGATCTTTGAAGTCCTGAGCGGTCTCAGCCAGGTTGGCCAGCGCTTCGTCAACTTCGCCTTCACCGGCTTTGACAACCAGCTTTTCCAGCTTGATGCCTTTCAGGTCGACCTCGGGGATCTCGGGCAGAGCTTCGTACGACATTTCGATCTCAACGTCGTCGCCTTCTTTCCAGTCCTCGTTGGTCATCTTCACGTCGGGCTGCATGGCCGGACGGTCACCCGATTCTTCGAAATGCTTGTTCATAGCGCCATCAACAGCTTCCTGCATGGCTTCGCCCATCAGGCGCTGACCAAACTGCTTTTTCAGCAGAGCCATCGGCACTTTGCCTTTGCGGAAGCCCTTCATTTCGACTTCGGGCTGCGCTTCGACCAGCTTTTCGTTGACTTTGGCGTCCAGATCAGCGGCCGGAACCACGATCTTGTAGCCGCGTTTCAGACCTTCGTTCAGGGTCTCGGTGACCTGCATGATCTCGTCCTTCTTTCAATTTTGGTGCGGGTGGAGGGACTTGAACCCCCACGCCTTGCGGCGCCAGAACCTAAATCTGGTGCGTCTACCAATTTCGCCACACCCGCTAAAACCGAGGACGGCCCACGTTTTCAGGACGGGGCCGTCCAAATTCGCGCCCTTCTAGCACCAGTGCGCAGCGGATGCGAGAGGAAAAGCGCCCTTATCCAGCGGGAGTTTGTGCAATTTTTTGCTCTTTCGGCGGGGACGCGCAGTGGAAGACCCAGAATCAGGCGGTCACACCCCCAATTTGCGGAACACAGAGGGCAGTTGTTCCGGCAGATCCTCGGCGATCAGACCGGGCCCAAACTCCAGCGCGCATTCCACATGCAGCCACGCCCCGGTTTCTGCCGCCTGCAACGGCGCGACCCCCCGCGCGAGCAATCCGGTGATGAAGCCCGCCAGAACGTCGCCGGATCCAGCTGTGGCCAGCCACGGGGCGGACCGCTCATAGGCGGCAGAGTTGATCGAGCACGCGCCATCCGGGGCGGCAATCACCGTGTCCGGCCCTTTGAACAGCACAACGCACCCTGCCCGCGCCGCAGCCTCGCGTGTGGCATCCACTTTGGAGTAGGCTGGGCCTTTGGTGGCAGGCGCGTTCAGCTTCTCGGCAATGTCGGGGAACAGGCGCGCGAACTCGCCCGCATGAGGGGTCAGCACGCAGTTCTCGTGCAGCATGTCGAACAGCGCAGATGGATCATCTTTGAACGCCGTCAGAGCATCCGCATCCAGCACCGTCGCGCGTTTCACAGCCAAGGCCACCGGAACCAAATCCCGCGCACGATCTACGCCCAAACCGGGACCGAGGCACAGCGCGTTGAGCCGTTCATCCGCCAGCACAGCCTGCAACGTCTGCGCATCGCCGACTGGCGACAACATGATCGCATCCAACCGCGCCGCATTTTCCTGAAGCGCACCGGGCGTTGGAGCGACGGTGACAAGCCCTGCCCCGATGCGAAGTGCCCCACGGGCCGAGAGCCGCGCTGCTCCGCCTTTGCCGGACGGACCCGAGAGGATAAGGGCGTGACCGTGGGTGTATTTATGATGCCATGTTTCCTTTTCATGCACTGCACCAGACGCGTTGTTCACGTCCCGAACAGCTTCACGGCGAGAAATAAGCCTGTTTGTTAGGCCTATTGATTTAACTACTAGCTTTCCCGAAAGCTCCGGACCAAAATTCAGATGATGTCCCAGTTTCGCGCAGTGGAATGAAACTGTTAAATCTGCTCGAAAATGAGCTAGAGGCCCCATGGCCCCCTCAAGAACTTCGCCACTGTCAGAACATAAGGCAGTCGGTATATCGATCGACACAAATCGCTCAGTTGGGCGCAAAGAGCGTTCGTACGGCCAAATCGCCAACCTGATTTGTCTCAAGACCTTTGCCGCATCCGCCTCAATCGGGCGCACCAATCCCGTTCCGAAAAGTGCATCACAAACTAGATCAAAGTGAACTTCCGACAAGTGTGGAAAAGTTTCAGCTATTAAGTCTTGGACCTCCCCCAACGCCATCCAACGCTCATAATTCACCCGCGCATCCGGTGGCAGCTTATCGGCGTCTCCATACAGGAACACCTCGACCTCCCAACCCCACTCTTTCAGCAGCCGCGCGACCACAAATCCGTCGCCGCCGTTGTTCCCCGGTCCGCACAGCACCACCGCTATGTGAGAGGTCTTCGCCAGCTCGGGCCATTCCTCGAAAATGGCGTCGACCACGCCCCGGCCTGCGCGCTCCATCAGCTCAAGCCCTGTGACTTCGCCCGACTCAATCGCGGCAGTCTCAATGGCGCGCATTTGGGCAGCTGTCAGCAATTCGGTCATCTCAATCTTCTCACTCTGCTCAATCTTCGCGCGCACTGCCTAATTTTTAGGCACATGCCCGGTTTTTCACACCACCGCGTGCGCTACCACCACCCTAGCCAATTGCCCATCCCCAAGGAAAGTGGTCAGTGATGCCCAACACGATGTTTCGAACCGGGGGGCTATCCATGAAAAAGATCGAAGCCATCATCAAGCCGTTCAAGCTGGATGAAGTAAAAGAAGCGCTGCAAGACATTGGCGTGCAGGGCTTGTCGGTGATCGAAGTGAAGGGCTTTGGCCGTCAAAAAGGCCATACCGAGCTGTATCGCGGCGCCGAATATGTGGTCGATTTCCTGCCCAAGGTGAAGATCGAGATCGTTCTGGCCGATGATCAGGTCGATGAAGCCGTCGAGGCCATCATCGACGCCGCCAAAACCGACAAGATCGGCGACGGCAAGATCTTCGTCAGCCCCGTTGAACAAGCCATTCGCATCCGCACCGGTGAATCCGGCGACGATGCTCTGTAAATCACACGAACATACACGAACCAAAGGAACCTGATATGAGCGCTCAAGACGTACTCAAGCAGATCAAAGATGAAGACATCGCCTATGTCGACATCCGTTTCACCGATGTGCGCGGCAAGCTGCAGCACGTGACCGTGGACTGCGACCTTGTCGATGAAGACTTCCTGGAAGAAGGCTTCATGTTTGACGGCTCGTCGATTGCCGGCTGGAAATCGATCGAAAGCTCGGACATGAAACTGATGCCCGACACAACCAGCACTTATGTTGATCCCTTCTATGCCGAGAAAACGCTCTGCATTCACTGCTCGGTTGTCGAGCCTGACACCGGCGAGAAATACGCCCGTGACCCGCGCGGCACCGCCGAGAAAGCCGAAGCTTACCTGAAGTCTTCGGGCATCGGTGATGTGGCTTACATGGGCCCGGAAGCGGAATTCTTCCTGTTCGACGACGTTCGTTTCTCGAACACCATGAACAAAGTATCGTTCGAAGTGGATGCTGTTGACGCGGCTTGGAACTCGGATGCCGAATACGAGATGGGCAACACTGGCCACCGTCCGGGCGTCAAAGGCGGTTACTTCCCCGTGAACCCGATTGACGACGCACAAGACCTGCGTTCGGAAATGCTGACCACGATGAAGAACATCGGCATGAAAACCGATAAGCACCACCACGAAGTGGCTTCGTGCCAGCACGAGCTTGGCCTGATCTTCGACAGCCTGACCAAACAGGCCGACGAGCTGCAGAAATACAAGTACATCATCCACAACGTGGCCCATGCTTACGGCAAGACGGCAACCTTCATGCCCAAGCCGATCGCAGGCGACAACGGCACCGGCATGCACGTAAACATGTCGATCTGGAAAGACGGCAAGCCGCTCTTTGCTGGCGACAAATACGCTGACCTGTCGCAGGAAGCCCTGTGGTTCATCGGCGGCATCCTGAAGCACGCCAAGACCCTGAACGCTTTCACCAACCCGTCGACCAACAGCTACAAGCGTCTGATCCCGGGCTTTGAAGCCCCCGTTCTGCGCGCCTATTCGGCGTCGAACCGTTCGGGTTGTGTCCGCATTCCGTGGACCGAAAGCCCGAAAGCCAAGCGCGTTGAGGCTCGTTTCCCCGATCCGGCCGCGAACCCCTATCTGTGCTTCGCAGCCCTGCTGATGGCCGGCCTTGACGGCATCAAGAACAAGATCGATCCGGGCCCCGCACAGGACAAGAACCTGTACGACCTGCCGCCGGAAGAGCTGGAAGGCATCCCGACCGTTTGTGCAAGCTTGCGTGAAGCCCTGGAAAGCCTGGAAGCCGACAACGACTTCCTGACCGCTGGCGACGTGTTCACCAAAGACCAGATCCAAGGTTACATCGACCTGAAATGGGAAGAGGTCTATGCCTACGAGCACACCCCGCACCCGGTAGAATACCAGCTGTACTACAGCTGCTAATTCTGACACCAAGTATACGAAAGGGCACCGTTTTCGGTGCCCTTTTTCGTTGCTAGAACCTCTGATCCAATGCCCGGCGTCTGCCGGGTCAAAACAAAAAAGGCGCCCGAACAGGCGCCTTCTTCAAATATGGTCAGTTTGCAAGCAGCTTAAGGGTCTCAGGACCCGCTGATAGTCCGTACGTTGCTATGCGCAGAACGGTACTGACGATGGCCTTCCTGAATGCAATAGGCGTCGCCCTCGGCTTTCGTCATACCTGCTGGGACTGCAATCGATTCATCCCACTGAACACGATCGCGCGTGTACAGCTGGCACGTAACAGTGCCTTTCGGCGTTTCGATTTGCACAGGGTTGCTTTCATATGCCGTTTTACTGACACACCCGGCCATGACACCGGTGGCTGCAATCGCCATCACCAAAGTAAGTTTCTTCATGTTTTTCCCGCTCCACTTTCACTCATGATCTGCCCGTAGGACATAACTTGTTGTAGGTCACTAATATTGGCGAACATATTTCATTTCAAGCATTCACGTCTGAACCAATACCAAAGCAACATTAATCATTCGTCTTCAGGTTGCGAGATTCCCAGCTCCTCCAACCTTTCCTTGGACAGCACATATGTATGAATGGAAAAAACCACGGCACCAGTTTTCGGCAACCGTTTCATGGTCTGGCGTTCGACACGCAACCAATTCGTCGTTCTAGTGTCATTGGTGCGACGGTCCTCTTCCCGACGCGGTTGGAACAACTCGGGATCATTGTAGGACAGATAGTTCGCCCGCCACATCGGACGACCAACTTGAATACCGTCGAACAACCTTTGCACGCGTCTGGCAATATCTGGTGTATACTCATCGACCGGAACGTGGATTTTCACCAGTGATTTCATGAACTTCTGATCAAGAGACCAGCTTGCCGGAAAGCAGAGGATCGCGCCCGTCATTACATGTTCGTCGCCCAGCTTCTGCATTATGACGAAGTCTTCCTGCACCAGCGCGCCCAGCGTCAGCAGCGGATGTAAGTGGTCCAATTGGACAAGCCGGCCATCGGGGCAACGAACGGAATCGCGCTGGACATCAAATCCGTCCTTATCCGAGATCTCAGCAAGCACGTCCTCAAGCAGCTCGCTCGCCGCGGCACGGGCACCACCAGACAACCTATGGACGAATTCCTCCTGTTCATTCATCAGAAACAGTCTGTGTGCCATTTGGGCACGATAAGCATCGTCAATCAGCAGCCATTGCCCCGGCTCGATGGGATTAAGCCCTGGAAGCCGTGCTGTTTTCGGGTCTGCCCACGGCAGAATCGGTAGATCTCTTTGACAAATCTCGACCATTTGCCCCCCAACAGTCTGATACGCCGGACAGTGCGCAGCATAGATCGACCGCGCAACCCTTTTCTGGACCGTCGGATCACTGGAACATACGTTTCATCACCCTTCCGTGAATTCATCCCGGCTGCTCTTGCCCGGACAGACCCTCTGCTCCACCTTCTTCGGACCAACCCTCATCGTCAGACGGGCTTTTCCGGGAGTTACGACCCCGGTGCTTCGTCGACATTCGGATTACGACAGGAGCCACCATGCCGACCGAAAAGTTCACGTTTCCCGGACATTCCGGTCACGATCTGGCTGCGCGCCTAGATCTTCCAGACGGACCGCACTTGGCAACGGCCCTATTTGCGCACTGCTTCACCTGCGGCAAAGACATCGCCGCCGCGCGCCGGATCTCGGCCCGGCTGGCTGCTTTGGGCATCGCCGTCCTGCGCTTTGACTTTACCGGCCTTGGCCACTCGGATGGAGATTTCGAGAACACCAGCTTCACATCGAACGTGCGGGATCTGGAAAAAGCAGCCGAAGCTTTGCGCGACCGTGGTTATCCGCCCGCGCTTCTGATTGGACACTCACTGGGAGGAGCTGCCGTTATCAAGGCAGCCTCCCATCTTTCCGGTGTTCAGGCTGTCGTCACCATCGGTGCCCCGGCGGATCCGTCTCATGTGATCGAGAATTTCGCAGACGCCCTGCCCGGCATCAAAGCCAATGGTGCAGCCGAAGTCAGTCTGGGCGGGCGCCCCTTCCGCATCGGTGCGGACTTCGTCGAAGACGTCGAGCAGACCCAACTGGAAGAAGCTTTGAAAACAATGCACGCAGCCCTTCTGGTCCTGCATGCGCCCCGCGATCAGATCGTATCCATCGACAACGCGGCGAAGCTTTTCATGGGCGCCAAACATCCAAAAAGTTTCATTACGTTGGATGACGCCGATCACCTGATCAGCCGTGCCAGTGAAGCTGACTATGTTGCAGACGTCATCGCGACATGGGCAGCGAAATACGTGAACCTTGCACCACCCGCCCCGCCCCCCGGCGCGCCCGAGGGCATCGTGCGCGTGTCCGAGGCCGACCCCCGTGGCTTCCTGCAAGACATTCAATCCGGCCCGAAACATCACGCCGTTGCAGACGAGCCTCTTGCTTATGGCGGCACCAACAAAGGCATGTCACCCTATGGGTTCCTGTCGGCGGGTCTTGGGGCCTGCACCTCGATGACAATCCGCATGTATGCCCGCCGCAAAGGGTGGCCGCTTGATCATGTCCGGGTCGAAGTCAACCACGACAAGGTCCACGCTCAAGATGCTGACACGGGGGCGAAGAACCGGATCGACACGTTCCGGCGCGAGATCCACCTGACCGGCAAGCTGGACGCAGATCAGCGCCAAAGGTTGCTGGAAATCGCAGATCGCTGTCCGGTGCATCGCACGCTTGAAAGCTCCAGTTTGATCAAGACCGTATTGGCCGACTAGCGGCGGGGAAAACCGCGTGCGGGCACGCTGGTTCTGCTTTTTACCTTGACCCGAGCCACCGCACCGTCAAAAACGCCTTTATGAGTACGGGCAGACTGACAATTGATCTGGATGCAGTGGTCGCAAACTGGCGGGCGCTGGATGCAAAAAGCGGGGCAGAGGTTCAGACCGCTGCCGTGGTAAAAGCCGACGCCTATGGGCTGGGTGTGGGCAAAGTGGGTCGTGCATTGGCCGCCGCCGGCACGCGGCGCTTCTTTGTGGCCGCCGCCGAAGAAGGTGCCGATCTGCGTGAAGCGCTTGGCCCCGGCCCTGAAATCAGCGTCTTTTCTGGCCACATGTCCGGCGACACAGACATGATCCATGATTTGGGCCTGGTGCCGATGCTGAACTCGGTCGAACAAGTCACCCGCCAACTGGAAGCCCTGCCCGGCCACCCGTTCGGAATTCAACTGGACACCGGCATGAACCGACTGGGGATGGAGCCCGCCGAATGGGCAGCCTTGCGCGACATCCTTCTGCCGCAAAATCCGCGCCTGATCATGAGCCATCTCGCCTGCGCCGATGAGCCCGATCACCCGATGAACCACCAGCAGCTCTCCGCGTTCCACGACATGACCGATGGGATCGACGTGCCGCGCAGCCTTGCGGCCACCGGCGGCATTCTTCTGGGACCGGACTATCACTTTGACCTGACGCGACCCGGCATTGGCCTTTATGGCGGCTTCCCCTTCGAGGACGCCGAGACCGTCGTCCAGCTGGATCTGCCTGTCATCCAAATTCGCGATGTCGCGGAAGGCGAGACTGTGGGCTATTCCAACACGTGGCAGGCCGAAACTCCGTCGCGTGTCGCGACCGTGGCTGCAGGCTATGCCGACGGCCTAAACCGTCACCTGTCCAACCACGCGGTACTCTTTCATGAAGACACGCCCTGCCCCATTCTGGGCCGCGTCTCGATGGATATGATTGGTGTGGATGTGACGCATCTGCGCGAAACGCCGAAAACCCTGACCATGCTCTCGGATCAGCAAACCGTTGATGATCTGGCAGCTGTCGCGGGCACCATCGGCTATGAGTTTCTGACCCAGCTGGGCCACCGCTATCACCGCCATTACGCACGGGGCCGCACATGATCGCCTTAACCAAACCGCTGGCCACCATTGGCCGCGTCACGCTGGGCTTTTTGGCCCTTGTCGGGCGCGTGGCGATCTTTGCGGGTCAATCCATCGCCCATATCGTCCGCCCACCGTTCTATCCGCGCGAGTTTCTGACCGCAGTCCTGAACATCGGCTATTTCAGCCTGCCCGTGGTGGGGCTGACAGCCATCTTCACTGGCGCAGCGTTGGCACTTCAAATTTACTCCGGTGGGCAACGGTTCTCGGCCGAGGCCGTGGTCCCTCAGATCGTTGCCATCGGCATGGTGCGCGAGCTTGGCCCCGTTCTGGTCGGCCTGATGATTGCCGCGCGCGTGACCTCGTCCATTGCCGCTGAAATCGCCACCATGAAAGTGACCGAGCAGATTGACGCACTGGTCACTCTATCCACCCACCCGATGAAATACCTGACCGCCCCGCGCGTCTTGGCCGCCACGCTGGTGGTGCCAATTCTGGTGGGCATTGGAGACATCATCGGCATCATGGGCGGCTTCATCGTCGGCACGCAGCAGCTTGGTTTTGCCACCGGGCCTTACTTGAACAACACATGGAATTTCCTTGAAACGCCTGACATCGTGACCTCGCTGATCAAAGGTGCGGCGTTCGGCTTTATCGCCGCCGTCATGGGCTGTTATCACGGGATGCGTTCGGGTCGCGGCGCACAGGGCGTGGGCCGCGCCACCAAAACCTCGGTCGAGGCCGCAGCCGTCCTGATCCTTGCCGCCAACTTCCTTCTCACCAGCTTCTTCTTTGCCACATGATTGAATTAACAAACGTCCACAAAGCCTTTGGCCCGAAACGCGTTCTGGACGGGGTAAACCTGACCATCAATCGCGGTGAAAGCATGGTGATTATCGGAGGCTCCGGCACCGGTAAGTCCGTGTTGTTGAAATGTGTTCTGGGCCTGATGGTGCAGGATGAAGGGATGATCACGCTGGATGGCGAAGACACCTCGAAGGTCGAGCGTGACGCGTTTCTGGCCCGCTTTGGCATGCTCTTCCAAGGTGGTGCTTTGTTTGACAGCCTGCCTGTCTGGCAAAACGTCGCCTTCCGCCTGTTACGCGGGTCGCTGGCCAAACCCAAGGAAGAAGCCCGCGAAATCGCGATCGAGAAACTGCGCCGCGTGGGCCTGACGCCCGACGTGGCCGACCTGTTCCCGGCCGAACTGTCGGGCGGTATGCAAAAACGTGTGGGCCTTGCCCGCGCCATCGCCGCCGAGCCCGAGATTATCTTCTTCGACGAACCCACTACTGGCCTTGATCCCATCATGTCCGGCGTCATCAACGACTTGATCCGCGAGATCGTCGTCGAAATGGGTGCCACCGCCATGACCATCACCCACGACATGTCATCCGTCCGTGTGATCGCCGACAAAGTGGCGATGCTGCACGGGGGCAATATCCAGTGGACCGGGCCGGTGGAAGACATGGACAATTCGGGCGACCCTTATGTGACGCAGTTTATTTCAGGGAGCGCCGAGGGACCGATTGAGGCGGTTCGATAAGCTCTCGCCCGGCGGCACCGCCGGGCAGCGCCCGACCGCCCCCATGGGCGGGCGCTTCGCTTCCACCCGCGGTCAGACTCTGCCTTCGCAAATCTATTTCAGCTATTGCATTCAGCTATTTAGCCCCTAGCTTTCCCTCATGCTCAAGTACCTCAACCTCACCCTCCTCATAGCCTTCCCCATCGCGTGGTTCGCGCCCCTTATGCATGCGGGCATCAACCTGCCGCTTTTCGGTTTGAAAGAAGTTAGCGTCGTCTCGGGCCTGCAAGCGCTGTGGGAGACGGACATCTTCCTCGCCCTGCTCGTCACCTTCTTTGCGGTCTTCGCCCCGATCATGAAAGTGCTGGGACTGGCGTTGATCCAATTCGGCATGATGCGCCGCCGGATGCTGCCAGTCTTCAACATCTTGGGCAAACTCGCGATGGCCGACGTGTTCCTGATCGCGCTCTATATCGTGATCGTGAAAGGCGTGGGACTGGCGAAGATCGAGACCGGCTGGGGCCTTTATCTGTTCACCGCCTGCATCCTGACGTCGATCGCACTCAGCTTTGCGACTGCGAAACGCCAAAAAGCCTGACGCGACAGCCGCCTACCCCCTTGCGCAGCCCGCCCCAACCGGGCAGAAATTCCGAATGGCAAAAGCACAAAAATCCTTCACTTGTTCGGCCTGCGGGGCCAGCTCCTCGAAATGGTCCGGGCGTTGCGAGGCGTGTGGCGAGTGGAACTCCATCGTTGAAGAAGCGCCGCTCAGCGCGGGCCCGTCCCCGAAATCCTTGGGCGGCAAACGGGGCGCATCGATTGCCCTGACGGACCTGTCCACGGAAGAGGCCCCGCCCCCGCGCACCGAATGCGGCATGGGCGAGCTGGACCGCGTCTTGGGCGGAGGTCTGGTACCCGGCTCGGCCATCCTTGTGGGCGGCGATCCCGGCATCGGCAAATCCACCCTGCTTCTGCAAGCTGCCGCACATTTCGCGCAGGCCGGCCTGCCCACGATCTATGTCTCGGGCGAGGAAGCCTCGGCCCAAGTCCGAATGCGCGCCCAGCGGTTGGGGCTGACGGACGCGCCCGTCCGATTGGCCGCGGAAACCAACCTGCGCGACATCATGACAACGCTGGACGCCGAACGTCCGGCCCTTGCCATCATCGACTCAATACAGACCATGTGGGCCGACAATGTGGACAGCGCGCCGGGATCAGTCAGTCAGGTCCGTGCCGCCGCGCATGAGCTGACAACTTTCGCCAAAAAGCGCGGGATCTCCGTCGTACTTGTGGGCCACGTCACCAAAGAGGGCCAGATCGCTGGACCGCGTGTGGTCGAGCATATGGTCGACACGGTGCTCTATTTCGAAGGCGAACGTGGCCACCAATTTCGCATACTGCGCGCCGTGAAGAACCGTTTTGGCCCGGCCGACGAAATTGGCGTTTTTGAGATGACAGGCGCGGGCCTGTCCGAAGTCGTAAATCCATCCGCCCTATTCCTGTCTGATCGCGAAGATCCGGCCCCTGGATCAGTTGTATTCGCTGGTATCGAGGGCACCCGCCCGGTACTGGTCGAACTTCAAGCCCTTGTAGCGCCGTCGCCTCACAGTCAGCCCCGCCGGTCAGTGCTGGGTTGGGACAGTGGCCGCTTGGCGATGATCCTGGCGGTACTGGAAGCGCGCTGCGGCATCCCGTTTACTGGGCTCGACGTCTATCTAAACGTGGCTGGCGGCATGAAAATCTCGGAACCTGCGGCGGATCTGGCTGTGGCGGCAGCGCTACTTTCCGCACGCGAGGACGCCTCGATCCCCAAAGATACTGTGGTTTTTGGCGAAATCAGTCTATCAGGGGCATTGCGGCCTGTCGGTCAGACGGAAAACAGGTTGAAAGAAGCGCAAAAACTTGGTTTCACATCTGCGATAGCGCCAACGCGCAGCAAAACCGGCTCGGGTTCCGGGCTGAGCATTCAGAAAATGTCGGACCTGACGGGGTTCGTCGGAGATATATTCGGGGCCGGATAGGCCCGATAATAGGGACGGTATCGGGCCAAGACCTGAACCGAAGTGACGAAGATGGAAGGTTTCACTCTAATCGACGGGATCGTGGCTGCGGTCATTCTTGTCTCGGCCATTCTGGCCTATTCGCGCGGCTTCGTGCGCGAAGGCATGTCGATCCTTGGCTGGGTCGCCGCTGCGGTTCTGGCCTATATTTTTGCGCCCCGCGCCTTGCCACTGGTCAAAGAAATTCCGGTTCTGAAAGATTTCATCTCGGACAGTTGTGAATTGTCGATGATCGCGGCCTTTGCAGGCGTATTCGCCTTGGCGCTGGTGATCGTGTCGATCTTCACTCCGCTCTTTTCCTCAGCCGTGCAGCGCTCGGCCCTTGGAGGACTGGATCAGGCGCTTGGCTTCATCTTTGGTGTGCTACGCGGCCTTGTACTGGTGGCGATCGCACTGGTTGTCTATGACCGTATTGTGACGACAGACACCATCCCGATGGTGGATGACAGTCGCACCGCAAAAATCTTTGCCCGCACGCAGGATCGCATCAACGAACAGATCCCCGAGGACGCCCCCGGCTGGATCGTCGGTAAATATGAAGAACTTGTCGGCGCATGCTCTGGTGGGTTGCGAACCACCGACGATAGCGGCAGCTAATCAAATCACAACGCGCCCCCGGGGCGCGTTGTTTCGTTTCGGGCAAGTGAATTAATCGCCCAAGCAATGTGATAGTTTGATGACACGGCGCAACCTGTCCAGTAAGAGAAGCCCAACGCCACGGAATCGGAGACCGCTGCTCATGTCCGACACCTCGCCCGCCTGCCCCTCGACCATGCCATTCGCGCATCCGTTTGATGACGACAAGCTGAAGGAGGAGTGTGGTGTATTCGGCGTAATCGGCCTGAAAGACGCTGCCAACTTCGTCGCGCTTGGCCTGCACGCCCTACAGCATCGCGGACAAGAGGCTGGCGGCATCGTCTGCCACGATCCCGTTGAGGGCTTTAACTCTGCCCGCCGCTTTGGCTATGTCCGCGACAACTTCACCAAGGCCAGCGTGATGGAGACCCTACCGGGTCCGCTGTCCATCGGCCATGTGCGCTATTCCACCGCCGGATCGAAAGGTGCCGTCATCCGCGACGTACAGCCCTTCTTTGGCGAGTTTTCGATGGGTGGCGCTGCGATTGCCCATAACGGTAACATCACCAACGCCGACGCTCTGCGTAAAGAACTTATCGAGCGTGGCTCGATCTTCCAAAGTTCGTCGGACAGTGAATGCATCATTCACCTGATGGCCCGCTCGTTGCAACGCACCATCCCCGAGCGGATGGAAGACGCGCTTCGTCGTGTTGAAGGCGCGTTCTCGGTGGTGGCCATGACCCGCACCAAGCTAATGGGCGTGCGCGACCCGCATGGAGTTCGTCCGCTGGTACTGGGCAAACTTGGCGAAGGCTGGGTTCTGTCGTCGGAAACCTGTGCGCTGGACATCATCGGGGCGGAGTTCATTCGCGAGATCGAACCGGGCGAGATGGTCGTGATCACCGAAGACGGTGTCGACAGCAGCTTCCCCTTCCGCCCGCAGCCCTCGAAGTTCTGTATCTTCGAGCACGTCTATTTCTCACGTCCTGACAGCATCTACGGCGGCCGTTCGGTCTATGAAACCCGTCGTCAAATCGGCGTGGAACTGGCCCGTGAAACCCCGGTTGACGCAGATCTGGTCTGCCCGATCCCGGACAGCGGCGTGCCCTCGGCCATTGGATACAGCCAAGAAAGCGGCATTCCCTATGCGCTTGGGATCATCCGCAACCAGTATATGGGCCGGACCTTCATCGAGCCGACCGAGCAGATCCGCAACATGGGTGTGCGTTTGAAACTGAACGTGAACCGCGCCCTGATCCGCGGCAAACGCGTTATTCTTGTCGACGACAGCGTGGTGCGCGGCACGACGACCCGCAAGATCAAGGACATGCTTCTGGATGCAGGCGCCAAGGAAGTCCACTTCCGCATCGCGTCGCCCCCCACCGCATGGCCCTGTTTCTACGGCGTCGACACGCCCAACCGTGACAAACTTCTAGCCGCACAGATGACTGAGGACGAGATGTGTGAACATCTCAAGGTCGACAGCCTGAAATTCATCTCGCTCGACGGACTGTATCGTGCCGTTGGTGAAGCCGAAGGCCGCAAGAAAGACTGCCCGCAGTATTGCGACGCGTGTTTCTCGGGTGAATATCCGGTGACGCCTGCGGATCAGATCGAAAAAGGGTTCGAGCTGAAAGCGGCAGAGTAATACGACCACTTGCCCGCACTGCAGCGACGTGACATCAGAGCATTATGACCGACACACAGAAAATCGCCCTCGTAACCGGTGCATCGCGTGGCCTTGGCGCCGCACTCGCGCTGGAGCTATCCAAAACCCACCACGTCGTGGCCGTGGGCCGCACCACCGGTGCGCTGGAAGAGCTGGATGACAAGATCAAGGCTGCCGGTGGCTCTGCCACGCTGGCCCCGATGGATGTGACCAACAAAGACGCGATGGCGCATCTGTGCCGTTCGATCCATGACCGTTGGGGACCGATTGATGTTTGGGCGCATACCGCGATCTACGGCCCTGCCCTAATGCCGACCCCTGATCTGGACGACAAGGGCTGGACGCAGGCGTGGAACACCAATGTCGAAGCAACGCGCAACTTGATCTTCATGGTTAACGCTCTGATGACCGATGACAGCACGGCGCTGTTCTTTGCCGATGACCATGCGGGCGAGAAGTTCTTTGCAGGCTATGGCGCGACCAAGGCAGCCCAAGTCGCGATGGTGCGCAGCTGGGCGGCTGAAAACGCCAATATCGGCCCGCGCGTGATCGTGGCGGAACCCAAGCCTTTGGCAACCTCAATGCGCGGACGGTTCTTCCCCGGCGAAGACCGTAGTGCCTTGGCCTCTGTCGAAGACGAGGCAAAGCGTATCCTGTCTGAGGCAAACCTCGCTTAAACGCTGACCTGATCGCAACGGTTTTCACTTCGTCGCCCTATCTATGTCCGCTGTGCTTGCCGCACCAGCGTCCCTGCCCTATTGAATGGCAAAAGGCCACCAAATCTGGGCTTGGCGGAAAGGGCGAACCATGCGCATTCTCATCACCAATGACGACGGGATCAACGCTCCGGGTCTGAAGGTGGCCGAAGCCATCGCCCATCAGATCGCGCAAGATCTGGCCGGCGAGAAGGCCGAGATCTGGACCGTCGCGCCCGCCTTCGAACAATCTGGCGTCGGCCACTGCATTTCCTACACCAGCCCCTTCATGATCGCCGAGCTTGCCCCCCGCCGTTTTGCCGCTGAAGGCAGTCCGGCGGATTGCGTGTTGGCCGCGCTTTATGACGTGATGCCTGCGCGACCGGATCTTGTAATCTCGGGTGTGAACCGGGGTAACAACTCGGCCGAGAACGCGCTTTATTCCGGCACTTTGGGGGCCGCGATGGAGGCCGCATTGCAGGGCCTGCCCGCCATTGCTCTGTCGCAATATATGGGCATCGGCACCAAGGATCTGGACAGCGTATTTCAGGCAGCCGCCGCATATGGCCCCGAGATCGTGCGCAAGCTTGTTGAAAACGGGCCTTGGGACAAGGGCAGCAACTATCCGATTTTCTACAACGTGAACTTCCCGCCCGTCGCCGCCGATCTGGTCAAAGGCGTACGCACGGCCCCACAAGGTTGGCGCCACGATGCGTTCTTCGGAACCGAGGCGCATCACAGCCCATCGGGCCGCAAATTCCTGTGGATTAAGGGCGGGCCGCAGGCCACACCATCCGAGCCCGGCATGGACCTGACCGTTAACTTGGAAGGCTATGTCTCGGTGACACCGATGCGGGCAGACCTGACCGCACATGACCACCTTTCCACGCTTGAGGGTCTGTTTGAATGAACCAAGCTGACGGACAAGCCCCTGTGGCATGGGACGCGGAACAGAAGATGCAGTTCCTGTTCGCGTTGCGCTCGAAGGGCGTGACGAACCCGCGCGTCCTATCTGCGATGGAAGAAGTTGACCGCGGCCCGTTTGTACGCGGCGTCTTCGCCAAGCGCGCCTATGAAGACATGCCGCTGCCGATTGCCTGCGGGCAGACGATTTCACAGCCGTCCGTCGTGGGGTTGATGACACAAGCCGCCAATATCTCGCCCCGTGACAAGGTGTTGGAACTGGGCACCGGGTCTGGCTATCAGGCAGCGATCCTGTCGAAGCTCGCCCGCCGGGTCTATACCGTCGACCGTCACCGCCGCCTTGTGGCAGAAGCACGCGAGCTGTTTGAGGCGATGGACCTGCACAATATCACCGCCATCACAGGCGACGGATCACGCGGCCTGCCCGATCAGGCACCGTTCGATCGCATCATCGTCACCGCCGCCGCCGAAGACCCGCCCAGTCCGCTCTTGGCGCAGCTGGCAGTTGGCGGTATCATGATCGTACCGGTAGGGCAGTCTGACGCCGTACAAAGTCTGATCAAGGTCACAAGAACCGAGACAGGATTTGACTATGACGAGCTTCTGCCGGTGCGGTTCGTACCCCTTTTGGAAGGGCTGGGGCGCGAATAGCGATTTTCCCCGCGACGGCGGGTTCCGGTTGGGCTATTCCAACCACATCACAATAAGGCCCGCAAAAAGGGTCACATGCAGAGCCTGATAAACAGGCCCATGGATTGAGGAAGAGACGAGCAATGCCACTCCACAGCACAATTGCGTGCCTGTCCCCCCGTGCAGAACTGCGCAGCGGGGTGAAAACACGTGCGACACTTTTATTCGGATCGCTTCTGGCGCTTTCTGCCTGCGGCGATGATTTTGACCTGGATTTCCGCGGACTGGCTGGGGGCGAACTATCCACCGCCCAGGCCGCGCAATCTGTCGGCACCGCTCAGCGTCCAAAGCCTGATGCGCGTGGTGTGATTTCCTATCCCAGCTATCAAGTGGCTCTGGCCAAGCGCGGTGATACTGTCGCCGATGTAGCAGGTCGGATCGGAATGAAGCCAACCGAGCTGGGCCGTTATAACGGACTTGCGCTGGATGCGCCCCTGCGGGATGGCGAGCTTCTGGCTCTGCCTCGCCGCGTGTCGGAACCCGCTGGCGGTGTAATCAAACCCGAGGGTGAGATCGACATTACCACACTGGCAGGCGACGCCATTGACCGCGCGGGCAATACCACGCCCAATGCTACGGCGCCCAAGGCCTCGGGCCAACAACCTGTGCGTCACCGTGTCAAACGCGGCGAGACCGCTTACTCTATCGCACGTAGCTATGGCGTGTCAGTACGGTCTCTAGCCGACTGGAACGGGCTGGGTGCAAGCCTGACTGTACGGGAAGGCCAGCACCTGCTGATCCCCGTGAAAGTCGCAGCCCCTGTGAAAGAAACGCGAATTTCGCAACCCGGTCAGGGATCATCTACACCGACACCTCCCTCTGCGGCAGCCGCGCTGCCCAAGGACGAAGAGAAGCAAGCAGCTCCGAAGGCACCCACTGCCCCAAAACTGTCCGACACCCGCACACAAGCCAGCGCGGCCCGGATGTCTCTGCCAGTTGCGGGCAAGGTGACAAGTGTGTTCGATGCTGAGAAAGCAGGATACATCCTGATTTCAGCAAAACCCGGCGACGCAGTGAAAGCTGCTGCCAGCGGCACGGTGCGGCTTGTATCGAAAGACGTCGAAGGGGAAGAGATCGTGGTGATCGACCACGGTAACGGCACGCAGACGGCCTATAGCTTCATTTCAGGGATCACCGTGAAGAAGGGACAGAAGGTTAAGCGCGGCCAGCAGATCGCCGTGGCCACCAAGAACCGCTATAACGCGATCCAGTTCCTTGTGTTCAAAGGCACGGAACCCGTCGACCCGATGCCTTATCTGAACTAAGGGGTTTAGGGGCTCTGCCCCTCGCCCCATTGGGGCTCACCCCGAGATATTTCTGGTAAGAAAACAAGGGCCGCCTGTTTGGGCGGCCCATTTCACTTGATTGCTCAGAGCGAGATGCGGAAGAGCGCAAATCCTGTGTCACTGGTGCCCGCTTCTTCGATCGTGACGCCTTCGACATTTCCTGCGTGGGGCGCGGCAGCGGGTCCGGTTTCAAACAGAACCGTCGTACCTTCGAGTGGGGCAAAGCGCCAGTTGGCATCGGCCTTCGGGCTGACGGTGCCCTGTTCAACGATATAACGCACGATCACATCACGATTGGTGTCCGGGCCTTCAAACACGGTGGTGGATCCATCCGCACCGGGGAAACTGCCGCCGCCGCCAGCACGGTAGTTGTTTGTCGCAATGATGAATTCTTGTGCGTCGTCAATTGGTTGCCCATTGAAACTGAGGTTTACGATGCGATGAGCATCCGGGGCCACAACCTCGCCTTTCTTATTGTAGCGGGATGGTTGGCTTAGATCGATTTCATACGTCACACCGTCGATCACATCGAAATTGTAGGACGGGAAGTCGGGGTTCAGAAGCACCGCATCGGCGCTGCCCGCGTCGATCTGGTTGAACATGCCCGCCGAACGTTCCAGCCATTCGCGCACGGTGGCTCCGTTAATCCGTACCGCCCGGACGGTGTTGGGATAAAGGTACAGATCAGCCACGTTCTTGATCGCCACATCCCCCACAGCCACGTCGGTATAGTAATCAGGTCCCCCTCGCCCACCGGCCTTGAATGGCGCAGCAGCGGATAGGATCGGCAAGCCTTCGTGCTCGGTCCCCTGCATCATTTGCTGGATGTACCACGTCTGGGCATTCGATACGATCTGAACAGACGGATCATCCGCCACCAGCGCGAAATAGCTATGCAGCGGGGCGTCCGTCTTCCCCACCGCGCGGCGCACATAGGCCAGCGTCTCGTCATGTTCGGTCTGGGTCGAGGCCAGGATAGCCGGGACGCTTTCGACCAGCGCGGTGATCGAGCGGTCTTCATTGCGCTTATAGATCGGGCGCGCCTCGGAGGTGTGGGACACTACGCGCCATGCGCCGCCGTCGTGTTCAATCAGCAGATCAATCAACCCCATGTGCGAGCCCCAGAACCCGCCCATCACGGCGGGGGTGCTCATGATCGTGCCGCGTTCAACATCCACGCCGGGGAAATCGGCATAGGTCGAAGACGGGAAGACAAGATGCGAATGCCCGGTCAGGATCGCGTCAATGCCGTCGATGGCCGCCAGCGGGATCGAGGCGTTTTCCATCCCCTCTGTGTGATCCGCCGACCCGATGCCAGAATGAGACAGCGCGATGATCAGATCCGCGCCCTCTTCGCGCATTTGCGGGATATAAGCCTTCGCAGCCTCGATGATATCGCGCGCCTGCACATTGCCTTCCAGATGGCGGCGGTCCCAGTTCATGACTTGTGGCGGCACAAATCCGATGAAACCGATCTTGATAGGTTGTGTCGTGCCCGCGCCGTTGGTGATGGTGCGGTCGACAATCACATAGGGCGGCAGAAGGGTATCATCGTCACGCGGGGACGCGCCCAACGTTTTGGCGACGTTGGCGCAGACCACAGGAAAGTTCGACCCGGCCAGGGATTTCATCAGGAAATCTAGGCCATAGTTGAACTCGTGATTGCCCAGAGTCGACGCGTCATAGCCCAACGTGTTCATAGCATTGATGACCGGATGCGTGTCGCCTTCCTTCATGCCACGCTCATAGGCGATATAATCGCCCATCGGATTGCCTTGCAAAAAGTCGCCATTGTCCAGAAGCAGCGAATTGGTCGCCTCGGCCCGGACATCGTTGATCAGGGCAGCTGTGCGCGCCAGACCAACGCGATCGGTTTCACGATCCGAGTAGTAGTCATAAGGGAAGACATGCACATGCAGGTCGGTCGTCTCCATGATGCGCAGATGCGCCTGATTGGAGGATGCTTGTACAGAGTATGGGTGAAGCGCGAGAAAGCCGGCCGAACCGGCCAGAAAACCGCGGCGTGTCAGAGAAAAGGGCATGGGAACCTCGGTCCTGTTGTATGATTTTTTGAATGCTATGAGGTCAGCATGACAGAGAAATGACGCGAACCGAGAGTCATTTTCCCAAGAAAAGCGAAACTCCGCCCGTTTGGTCGCGGGCGGAGTTTCGAATTTTCAGTACAATCAGCGCGGAACTCAGTCGTCTGCGCGGCCCTTCCCAAGGTGCTTACGCAACCGAGAAGGCGTTGATTTCTTGCGGTTTTTATAGGGGTTCTTATCCCCCTGCCCACGCATAGTCAGGCGAATGGGCGTTCCCGGCATGTCGAAATCTTCGCGCAATCCGTTGACCAGATAGCGCGAATAGCTTTCGGGCAGTTTGTCAGGGTGCGAACACATGACAATGAACCCCGGCGGGCGCGTCTTGGCCTGAGTCATGTAGCGCAGCTTGATGCGGCGACCACCTGGGGCGGGCGGCGGGTGTGCCGAGACCATCTCGGCCAACCAGCCGTTCAAGTGCGCGGTTTTCACGCGACGGTTCCACACGTCATAGGCACGCATCACGGCCTCGTGCAGACGGTCCATTCCCCGGCCCGTCTTGGCTGAGATCGTGATCAATGGCGCGCCGCGCAGCTGTGGCAAAAGGCGATTGAAGGATTCAAGCAAGCCTTTCAGCTTGGCCTGTTTTTCAGGCTCGACGTCCCATTTGTTCACGGCGATGACGACCGCGCGGCCTTCGCGTTCGGCCAGATCGGCGATGCGCAGATCCTGTTGCTCGAACGGGATGGCGGCATCCAGAAGAACGACCACGACCTCGGCGAATTTCACCGCGCGTAGACCGTCAGATACGGACAGCTTTTCAAGCTTCTCCTGCACTTTCGCACGTTTGCGCATTCCGGCAGTGTCAAAAATACGGGTGGGCGTGCCGTTCCAGTCAAATTTCACCGAAATCGAGTCGCGGGTGATCCCAGCCTCGGGCCCGGTCAGAAGACGCTCTTCGCCAATCAGCTTATTGATTAGGGTCGACTTGCCAGCATTCGGGCGGCCAATCACGGCAACCTGAAGCGGCTTTTCATTGGTAGGCACCTTGGGCGCATCTTCATCGTCGTCCGCATCCACATCAACTTCGATCTCGGGCTCGGTTTCGGCAGCGCGTGCTTCGAATTCTTTGGCGATAGGCTGCAGCGCCGACAGCAGCTCGCCCATACCTTCGCCATGCTCAGCCGACAGGCGAACCGGTTCGCCAAGACCCAACGAATAGGCCTCGATCACACCGGCATCGGCAGCTTTGCCTTCAGCCTTGTTGGCACCCAAAATAACGTGAGCATTCTTGCGGCGCAGGATGTCAGCAAACACCTCGTCCGCAGGCAGGATCCCAACACGTCCGTCCACAAGGAACAGGCACGCGTCGGCCATTTCCACCGCGCGCTCGGTCAGGCGACGCATCCGGCCCTGAAGGCTTTCATCCGTCGCTTCTTCAAGCCCGGCTGTGTCGATCACGGTAAACCGCAAGCCTCCCAGTCGCGCCTCGCCTTCGCGCAGGTCACGGGTCACGCCCGGCTGGTCATCAACCAGCGCAAGACGCTTGCCAACCAGTCGGTTGAACAGGGTAGATTTGCCCACATTTGGGCGCCCTACAATGGCAAGGGTGAAGCTCATATTGCTCTCCGGGTCACATCAAGCGCCCCGCATACACGGTTTTTGGATCAGCGCAAAGCCAGAAGTTTGCCGTCGCGCGCCACCACATAGGCAACCCCGTTTACGACGACCGGTCGCGTGGCCGCACCACCCGGCACAGCCGTCTGCGCAATTAGGCTGCCGTCCACCGGGTTATAGCCGCGCATGATCCCGTCCGAGGACGCGACCCACAGCTTCCCACCGGCCAAAACCGGGCCAAGATTGGCATGGATACGCTTGATTTTACGGGCTTTTCGCTTGGTGAAATACGGCAGGCGCGTGCCCCAGATCCGTTCGCCGGTGGCGGCGTCCAGACGCACGATCTCGTTCTCATCGGACACAAGGAAGACCGAGCCACCTGTTACCCAAACGGGACTGGTGGCGCCTTCAGTTGCGGTCCACAGGCGTTCGCCCGACAGGTTCATTGCAACGGTACGCCCGGCCGAGTTGCCGGTGTAAATCACGCCGTTCTTCACAACGGGTTCACCGGTGATGTCGCTGACTTGAGAATAGGCGCGGCCCACGCGTTCGCCAGCGATCAGGCTGGACCATGTGCGCGTTCCGCCTTTTTTCAGGGCGGCCACAACCTCGCCCGAGGCGAAGGGCAGCAGGACCACACGATCTGTCACAGCGGGCGACGAGACACCCACAACGCCGTCTTGGCTGGGCGTGCCGGTCAGGCGCCATTTCACTTTGCCGGTCGCGGCATCCATCGCCCATGCGGTGTTGTCGCGGCTTACCACATAGACAAGACCGCCCACGGCTGCAGGTGCGCCCGATCCCGGTGCGTCCATGCGCTGTTGCCACTTCACTTTTCCGGTTGCCGCATCCAACGCCGACACAAGTCCAAAGCCCGAGGACACAAACAGCGTGCCATTGGCGAAGGCCAGACCACCACCGGATGCATCATCCGAGCGATCCGAGGCAGGCGTCAGGTCGCGCACCCAAACACTTGCGCCCGAGGTCGAGGTCGCCACAACCTGCGCACGGCTGTCCAATGTATAGATACGGCCATTCGCCACTACGGGTTCCGCTGTGATGCGGTGCTTTCGGTCATTGCCTTGCCCGATCGGGGCGCTCCAGATCAGCTGGGGGCGCGACGACAGGGTCGCGTGCTGAATTTGGTGGGTCGGTGATCCGCCCAGATGGGTCCAACTGGCGTGGTTCACAGCGCGCGGCAGGGTGATTGGACGGGCACCGTCCTCCTGCTCGACTACGCTACGCGCAGCGATGGCCTCGGCGGCGGCGTCTTCACCAAGCGTCTGCGGGTTCGGGCTGCGCAGCCCTTCGCGTTCGCCCGGCAGAATATATTCCGGGGTGGAACAGGCTGCCAGAATGCTCATCGAAGTCAGAAGCGCGGCGCTGAGTTTGAATTTCACGACAATCCCCCCAAGGATCACTTATAAATTTCGTCAAAGGCTTATGGCAAAAACCTGTTCGTCAGGATGCCTCGGGCGTGCCCCCTAGCGCCACAATCAACTGAGTTGCGCGACGACGCAAGGCCCCCGATGCCTCGTCATCCACCAAAAGTGCCTGAAGACGGCTTACTGCCGCCTCTTTATCGCCGGCCCGTAGCTCAGCCAGAGCTAGGGCCTCTTCACCCAAAACACGGTATGGGGCACCTGCCACCAAAACCGGAGCCAACATCGACCGCACTTCGTCCAGCGATACGGCCTCGTCCTGCATCTGCGCCACACGCAGCGCGGCCAGATGGCGGAAGTGATCGGGAAGAGATGCGTCCGAAGCAATTTTCATCAGCGCGTCGGTCGATACGTCAGCCGCATCACTTGCTACCAGAAGGTTCAGAACGGCACTTTGCTCGCCCGCGCCTGCAACACCTTGAAGGGCGGCGATTCTTTCCTGCGGGTCCTCAATGCCTTCGGCTGCAAGGATCGCATCCCCAAAGGCCTGTGCTGCGGATTGCTCACTTGCTTTGCGCCATTCATTGTATGCCGCTCCGCCCACCACAGCGACGACGGCCACAGCAGCGATCCAACCATATCGCCGCATCACGGTGTAAAGCTTGTCCCGGCGAACTTCTTCGCTCACCTCATCAATGAAACTGTCTGTGTCGCTCACGGGCATTGCCTCCGAATTCAGTCGCTTTCTTTTGCCCCAACGAAGCCCCATTGCCAAGAGGCATCCGAGGACTGTGCGGATAAAGCACATATGGCGATCCACATCATCACGAACCGTGATCACTTTCACCTAAGCGCGAACTTGTTACCGCGAACGGGAACACCTATGTTCAAACGCAAAACATTACCCATCAGGAGGGGTCATGCGCCTATTCCCAATTGTGACCGCATTACTGGTCGTTGCAGGCCTGTTCATGCTTGTATTTCAGCGAGACACCCTAGACGAAGCTGCCGGCGTGACCGCAGCCTCTGATGCGGCAGTCGATACCGAGGTCGAAGCGGATGCCGCCGAGCAGACTGGCTTGTCGGTTGTTGTTCTTAAATCCGCCGCGCGCGAGATCGAAACCCCCATCGTCATCCGGGGCCGGACCGAAGCCACCCGCCGGGTCGAACTTCGGGCCGAGACCTCGGGACAGGTTGTGTCGGACAAACTGGCCAAAGGCTCGACCGTTGCCAAGGGCGACGTGATGTGCCGACTTGATCCCGGCACTCGTGACGCCAGCCTTGCCGAAGCGAAGGCGCGTCTGGCCGAAGCCAAAGCCCGCGCACCCGAAGCTGAGGCCCGCGTGATCGAGGCTCAGGCCCGTTTGGACGAGGCAACCATCAACCTGACCGCCGCCGATAAATTGTCGCAAGGTGGGTTCGCGTCCGACACCCGCGTGGCCAATGCCCGCGCAGGCGTTGAAGCTGCACGTGCAGGTGTCATTTCGGCCCAATCGGGTGCCGCCAGCTCGGATGCGGTGATCCAGTCGGCCACCGCAGCGGTTGCCGCTGCGGAGCGCGAGATTGAACGCCTCGATATTCGTGCACCTTTCGCGGGTGAGCTGGAAACCGACACCGCCGACATCGGAACCCTGCTCCAGCCGGGCGCCCATTGCGCCACCTTGGTTCAGTATGATCCCGTCCGCGTTGTGGGATATGTGTCCGAGCTTCTGGTTGATCAGCTGTCGACCGGACTTGTGGCAAATGTACGTCTGGCCTCGGGCCGGACCCTGCAGGGCTCGGTGACTTTCGTTGCTGACACGGCAGATCCCGTCACGCGCACGTTCCGCGTCGATGTCGAGATGTTGCCTGCCGAGGGAGAGATCCCCGTACGCGCCGGACAGACGGCCGAAATCGTAGCCAGCGGTCAGGGCACGGTCGCCCATCTGTTGCCGCAAAGCGCTTTGACGCTGAATGATGACGGCAATCTGGGTGTCCGTGTAGCCCTTGAAGATAACACCGCAGGGTTCATGCCCGTGACCGTGGTCCGTGATAGCCTGAAAGGCGTCTGGGTCTCGGGTCTGGGTGAGGCAACGGATGTCATCATCATTGGCCACCACTATGTGACTGACGGGTCTGCCCTTGCCATCACCTATCAGGAGACCGGGCTATGACCGCCATCATTGACTGGGCCTCGGAACGGGCCCGAATGGTCATAGCTTTCGTGATCCTGTCGATTTTGGCAGGCACGATTGCTTATGTTAGCCTACCCAAAGAAGGCGAGCCGGATATCGAAATTCCGGCTCTGTTCGTTTCCGTCCCCTTCCCCGGCATTTCTGCCGCCGATGCCGAGCAGCTTCTGGTCCGCCCAATGGAGACCGAACTGGCCGACATTGATGGTTTGAAAACTATGTCCAGCACCGCTGCCGAAGGCTATGCTGGTGTGGCGTTGGAGTTCGAGTTCGGCTGGGACAAGACCAAGGTCATGGCAGACGTTCGCGACGCCATGAATGGTGCCGAAGGTGATTTTCCGTCGGGCTACGACAGCTATTCCGTGAACGAAATCAACTTCTCGGAATTTCCAATCATCATCGTAAACCTGACCGGCAACGTGCCAGAACGCACACTGGTTCAGATTGCGCGCGATCTGCAAGATCGGCTGGAAGCGCTGGACAGCGTGCTGGAAGCCTCACTGGCCGGCTATCGGGATGAGATGATCGAAGTCGAAATCGACCCGCTGAAGCTGGAAGCCTATAACGTGACCGCAGGCGAGCTGATCTCGGTTGTGCAAAACAACAACCAATTGATCGCAGCGGGGGACATCAAGACGCCGACGGGCTCGACCGCCATCAAGATCCCGTCGTCCTTTGATGAGCTTCAGGATATTTATGACCTTCCGATTAAGGTGAATGACGACAGCGTGGTAACGCTTGGCGATCTGGCGACGATCCGACTGACCTTTGAAGACCGCGAGGGCACCGCACGTTTCAACGGCGACACCACCGTCGCGCTTCAGGTCGTTAAGCGCAAAGGCTTCAACCTGATCGGCACCGCAGCCGAGGTGCGCCGTGTCGTGGATGAGACCCGCGAAGACTGGCCGCCGGAGTTGCAGAAAGCCGTCTGGGTTGGCGTGTCCAACGACCAATCCATCATTGTCGACAGCATGGTGCGCCAGCTTGAGGGCTCGGTTGTAACGGCAATTGCGCTGGTGATGATCGTGGTGCTTGGGGCTTTGGGCACACGCCCTGCCCTGTTGGTGGGTTTTGCCATCCCAACCTCGTTCCTGCTTACCTTTGCACTGTTTGGAGCACTTGGGGTCACGATCTCGAATATCGTGATGTTCGGCCTGATCCTGGCCGTAGGGATGCTGGTCGACGGAGCAATTGTTGTCGTCGAATATGCAGACAAGAAAATCAAGCTGGGGGTCGGCCCCATGCAGGCCTATACGATGGCCGCGAAACGGATGTTTTGGCCGATCGTCAGCTCGACCGCGACCACGCTCTGCGCCTTCCTGCCGATGCTGTTCTGGCCGGGAATTCCCGGACAGTTCATGGGCTGGCTGCCCAAAACACTGATCTATGTGCTGTCGGCTTCGCTTTTGGTGGCGCTGGTTTATCTACCGGTTGTCGGCGGCGTTTCAGGCCGCGTCAGTCGCTTGTTTGGCACACTCTCCAAAGCCCTGTCCTATGCGCCGATCTGGGTCCGGGTGCCGCTGGCAGTGATCTTTGCCTATGTGCTTTTCCTGTCGGGCCTGCAACTCTTGAACCCGGGCTATATCTTCGGCGGCACCATCCCGATTGAGGGCGCAATGGCCATCCTGCCCGGTGCACTGATGTTCCTGATCGGGGCGTCTGGTACCTCCATTGCGATGGGGTCGATTGACTGGCACATGCCGTGGTACCGCGAAGATGATCACATCCATGGCGGCTATCAACGCACCAAGTTTGGCCATGTCATTCATTTCATCGCGGGCAATCCAATCATGCCGATTGTCTCGATTGTTCTTGTGATCACCTTCGTCGTAACCACATTTATCACCTTCGGGCGCAACAGCCTTGGGGTCGAGTTCTTCACGGACAGCGAACCCGAGCAAGCCATCGTCTATGTCCGTGGGCGCGGCAACCTAAGCGTTACGGAAAAGGACGCCATGGTTCGGCAAGCGGAAGAGATTGCGCTGAACACCAAAGGCATCGAAAGCGTCTTTGCCTTTGCTGGCGCTGGCGGTCTGAACCAGAACACTGGCGGGGCCTCAGGCCCGCGCGACACGGTGGGGCAGTTGCAGATTGAACTTGTCGCCTGGGCCGACCGCCCGTCAATCGAGAAAGATGCAGCGCTCTTCGGGTTCATCCCCTTCACAACGCGCGAGATTGATCCCGAATATGACGGCGATGCCGTGATGCTGCGTCTTGAAGAGAACCTGAAAACCATCCCCGGCATTCGGATCGAGGTTCTGAACCTGAACCGCGGCCCGGCGTCCGCCAAGCCGGTGCATCTGCGTCTGAAAGGCGACAATTGGGAGGTCTTGCAAGCTGCGACCGAGGCCGCCGTCACCCAGTTCGAGGCCACCCCCGGTCTGAACGCCATCGAGGACACCCTGCCCCTGCCCGGCATTGACTGGCAGCTGCAGGTCGACGTGGCTGAGGCCGGGCGCTTCGGCACCAATGTCGCCACCGTGGGCGGTATGGTGCAGTTGATCACCAACGGGATATTGTTGGACACCATGCGGGTCGATAGCTCGGACGAAGAAATAGAAATCCGCGTCCGCCTGCCCGAAGAAGACCGCGTCTTGTCCACGCTGGACACTCTGCGTCTGCGCACGCCGGGCGGTCTGGTGCCGCTGTCCAACTTCGTGACCCGCCAACCTGTGCCCAGCTTCTCCCAGATCGACCGGGTGGATCAAAGCCGCTACTACGACGTGAAAGCGGCCGTGGTCAGCGATCTGGTGCGCTTAACAGGCGAAGACGGCAGTGAACAGGTCGTCACGCTGGACGAGGCCGCGAAGATCATGGAGGACACGCCTGATCTGACCCGTACCCCGGTGACGCCTGCCGTGCAGATTGCCACATTGACCGAATGGATCGAAGCCACGGGCCTGCCCGACGGTGTCACCTATGAATGGACCGGCGATCAAGAGGATGAGGCCGAAAGCCAAGCTTTCTTGGGTCAGGCCTTCATCGGCGCGCTGGGGCTGATGTTCATCATCCTGCTGGCGCAGTTCAACAGCGTCTACAACTCGGTTCTGGTGCTTCTGGCGGTGGTCCTGTCGACCACGGGTGTGCTGATCGGGATGATGGTGATGCAACAACCATTCTCGATCATCATGACCGGCACCGGGATTGTCGCGCTGGCGGGGATCGTGGTGAACAACAACATCGTCTTGATTGACACATATCAGGACTATGCGGGTCACATGCCCAAGATCGAGGCCATCACCCGCACCGCCGAGGCGCGTATCCGCCCCGTTCTGCTGACCACAATCACCACGATGGCCGGTCTGGCCCCGATGATGTTCGGCCTGTCGCTGGACTTCTTCGGCGGCGGGTACTCGATCGATAGCCCGACCGCGCTGTGGTGGAAGCAGTTGGCAACCGCTGTGGTCTTTGGTCTTGGCATTGCGACAGTTCTTACGCTGGTCTTCACGCCCTCGATGCTGGCCTTGCGGGTTTGGATCTCGGCGGGCGCGTATCGGTCGATCACACTCTTGGAAAGCCTTGCCCGCAGCTCGGGCCAGACGGCCCGCGACCGCATGCTGGAAAAAGCCGCCAAGAAGCAAGAGCTGCACGAGTTGCAGTGGGTGGACGATGAGCCTGTTTTGTCCGCGGCAGAAGCTGCCTCAACAGCGGTCGAGACGTCGGCCCCGGCAACCCCCGAGGCGTTGCAGCCTGACCCCGACCCCAAACCGGCAAAGCCCGGCAGCGGTAAGGAAGCTGCAGAATAAAGGAAAGGCGCAGAGTTCTCTGCGCCTTTCTTCGTTTCAGGAGTGGGATGGATCAGCCCGCCAATGCCTCGGGCTCTTCTTCACTGGCTTGACGCGCCCACATCGCAGCATACCGTCCGCCCTGCTCCAAAAGCGCATCATGCGTACCTTGCTCGACGATCACGCCTGCTTCCAGCACAACGATTTCATCTGCATCCACGATGGTGGATAGGCGGTGTGCGATGGTGATCACCGTGCGCCCCTGCCCCATCTCGCGCAGACTGTCCTGAATGTCGCGTTCGGTCTGGGTGTCCAAGGCCGAGGTCGCCTCGTCCAGCAAAAGGATCGGAGGGTTCTTCAGAAGCGTCCGCGCAATGCCCACGCGCTGCTTTTCACCGCCGGACAGTTTCAACCCGCGCTCGCCCACCTGCGTTTGATAGCCGTCGGGCAGCTCCATGATGAAGTCGTGGATCTTGGCGGCCTTAGCGGCGGCTTCGATCTCGGACCGGGAGGCCTCGGGGCGGCCATAGGCGATATTGTAGAGCACCGTGTCGTTGAACAGGACTGTATCCTGCGGCACTACGCCGATCTGGGCATGCAGGCTGTCCTGAGTGACGTCGCGCACGTCCTGCCCGTCGATGGACAGGCTGCCATCATTCACGTCGTAAAACCGGAACAATAGCCGCCCAATGGTGGATTTCCCCGACCCGGACGGGCCTACGATCGCCACGGTTTTCCCTGCGCCCACATCCAGAGAAACACCTTTCAAGATCGGGCGTGCAGCTTCATAGCCGAAATGGACATCACGGAAAGAAAGCGCCCCACCTGTCACGGCAATCTCAGCGGCATCTGGTTTGTCACTTACGTCCGCAGGCTGCTCTAAAAGATCGAACATTTCGCTCATATCCACCAGCGATTGCCGGATCTCGCGATAGACCGTGCCAAGGAAGTTCAGCGGCATGGTGATCTGGATCATATACGCATTGACCATGACGAAATCGCCTACGGTCAGCTGCCCGTTTTGAACGCCAACAGCCGCCAGAACCATCACAGCGACCAAACCGCCCGTGATCAACAGGGCTTGCCCGAAGTTCAGGAAGGCCAGCGAATACGAGGTTTTCAATGCGGCCTGTTCATAGCCCGCCATCGCACTGTCATAGCGCGCGGCCTCGCGCTTCTCGGCTCCGAAATACTTGACGGTTTCGAAGTTCAGAAGTGAATCAATGGCCTTTTGGTTGGCATCTGTGTCCTGATCGTTCATTTCCTTGCGGATGCGTACGCGCCACTCGGTCACTTTGAAAGTGAACCAAACGTAGGCCCAGATCGTGACCACTACGACCGCCAGATACCAGACGTCGAACGTCACAAACAGGATCAGCGCGATCAAGCCAAGTTCAAGGATCAGTGGTCCCATCGAGAACAGCATGAAGCGCAGAAGGAACTCGACCCCCTTCACGCCACGTTCGATGATACGGCTTAGGCCACCGGTCTTGCGCGTGATGTGATAGCGCATGGACAAGCGGTGAATATGGGTGAAGGTTTCAAGCGCCAACTGGCGCAGAGCGCGCTGACCGACACGGGCAAAGATCACGTCGCGCAGCTGCTGGAAACCGTTGCTCATCAAGCGCGCCATGCCATAGGCCAAGGTCAGCCCCACTGCCCCTGCGCCGAGCATAACGGCTGGTGCCGTGCTTTCGCCGGCAAGTTCGTTCACGGCCCAGCCATAGAACCACGGCGTTGCCACCGCGACCAATTTCGCTAAAAGAAGCGCCAGCATCGCCAGCACGACGCGGCGTTTCACCCAAGGGTGATCCTCGGGCCAAAGATAGGGAGCGACGCGCCGAATGGTGCGCCAATTGTTGTCTGGAAGCTCGGTCGAAGTGATGCGGCTGGGCGCCATGGCGTCTTGTCCTGACTGCTTAGAAGTTCAGCGCGACGCAAGGTTCAGGCTTGCATCGTTTCAATATTTCATCAATATTTGAACTATGGAACAGAGTCGAGTCCTGAAATCCTTGTCTGCCATGGCCCATGACACGCGGCTTGAGATCGTGCGCCTGTTGGTGCCACGCGGCGATGACGGGCTGTGCGCTGGTGACATTGCGCAAACGCTTGGGGTGTCAGCCTCGGGCCTGTCCTTTCACCTATCGCAACTGGAGCAAGCAGGACTTCTGACCTCGCGTAAGGAAAGTCGCCATGTGATTTATGCAGCAGATCGGGCGGCGCTTGGTGGCGTTATTTCCTATCTGCTGAATGATTGCTGCGCTGGGGCTGCCGATATTTCCGGCTGTATCGCGACAGCTGCGCAGAAGGCCTAGAGGGGCTTTGCCCCTCGCCCCTTCGTGGCTCACCCCAGGATATTTCGGGTAAGAAAATAAGGTGCCGGCGTTACTCTGGGATCGAGAAGACTTGCCCCGGATAAATCAGGTCGGGATCGCGGATCTGGTCGCGGTTTGCCTCGAAGACACGTACATAGAGTGGCCCTTCCCCCAGCGTATCTCGGGCAATGGCCCAAAGGGTCGACCCGGGTTGAACCGTCACAGCTTCGACCTTCGCAGGATCCTCGGGCGTAGACGTGACAGCAGCGATTTGCGCCACATCTTCACGTTTGAACGGGGTCTCGGTGCGCGAGGTAACAGTGCCATCGGCGGCAAGCTCGTCCACGCGCAGGGTATAGATGCCTGCCTCGACATCAGGAAGCGGCAGACGCCATTGCCCGTCGTCGGGAATAGGTGCGGTTTTGACCGGGGTATTGTCCAGATAGACACGCAATGCGCTGCCCCCGGCGGCACGCCCTGACAAGGCAACCTCGCCCTGATCATCATAGGTTATGGCGTCGATGATGACGTTTTGAACAGTCAGATCCCCGACTTCGTCTTGAAGGACCGTGATGCCTTCGTCATCCGCCAATAGGACACGCGGTGCTTCGGTGGCCTCGGGGGCCGAGGGCTGTTCCGGCGCTTCACCTTCATCTTGTGAATCCGCGATGACAGGCGTGTCAGGGGCCGCCTCAAGTGCTGTTGTGCGAGGTTCGATCAAAATGGTTTGTGGCGGGGCCGCGCCCTCGACAACTTCGCCCGCCTCGTTCAGGGCTTGCAAGCTGAGTTGACCGGCCGCAGTGATGGGCACGTCCAACAGGGCCACAAAATTTCCCGCATCATCAGCCGTTAGCGTTTCGATCGGCGCGCCATTCAAGGACAGTTGAACGGTGGCTCTTGGGGCGGCATGTCCCGCGATCACCGCGCGACCATCCGGATCGACGCGCACGACGTCAAAAGCGGGCGCTGTTTCCTTAGCAGGTGACTGCGTGTCTGTCGTGTCCTGAGCAATGTCGGGGTCTGCGGTTTCGACAGGCTGATCTATTTGCGGGACGGCGGCGGTCTTCACATCCGGGTCCGAAACAGGCGCCGAACCGCGTTGCCCAAGGGTGTAGTATCCCAACACCGCCACGACCACAGCGGCCCCAATTCCAATCCAGATCTTACCAGCGCCCGCGGCGCTGCCTGACTTTTCCGCCATCTACATCCCCTGTTGCGATCTTACTGCCGCGTCATCTTGCCCGACCCTAGCAATACGGCTAACACCGGTCAAAAGATCATTCCGATATATTCTGCCCGGAGGGCCTCATGACACAACATACAGCTTCGATTTGCGTTTACTGCGGCTCTCGTATGGGAGGTGACCCCGCCTATCGTGGAAGCGCCGAGACGCTGGGTGCAGCCTTGGCAAACAACAATTGGCGTCTGGTTTACGGCGCCGGGGATGTCGGGTTGATGGGCGAAGTTGCGAAAGCCGCGCAAACGGCTGGTGCTGACACGTTCGGCGTGATCCCCGAGCACCTGTTAAACTGGGAAGTCGGTAAGCGAGATCTAACCAGCTTCATCGTGACCGAGAACATGCACGAGCGCAAAAAGGTCATGTTCATGAATTCGGACGCTGTGGTTGTGCTGCCCGGTGGTGCAGGATCACTGGACGAGTTTTTCGAGATCCTGACTTGGCGCCAGCTTGGCCTTCACAAAAAGCCTATCTTGCTTTTGAACGTGAACGGGTTCTGGGATCCGTTGATTGGGCTGCTGGATCACGTGATCACCCAAGGCTTTGCCGAAGACAGCCTGAAAGGCTTCGTCACCGTGGTGGATGATGTGGATCAAGCGGTGGCGGCCCTGCGCGACGCTCTGTCCTGACGATAAGCGCCCGCCGAGTAGATCGCCAAAGCGGCCCAGATCATCGGGAACGCGATCATGTGCCAGATCGTGATCGGCTCGCCCAGAATGGCCACGGCGCAGAGGAACTGTAGACTGGGATTCAAATATTGCACCACGCCCACGGTCGACAGCTTCAAGCGTCGTGACGCATAGCTGAACAGCATCAGCGGACCGCCAGTCAGCAGGCCCGACCCAATCAGCATCGCGCTGGCAACGAGGTCGGTGCCGAACACTGCTCCATTGCGCCCCAAGATCCCCGCCCAGCCCTGTGTGTGTGTCCCCCAGAGCCAGATCAACGCAAGTGGCGCAAGGAACAGCACCTCGGCCGTAACAGTAACCACAGGACCTGCTGAAATCAGTTTCTTGATCACGCTGTAACCTGCGAACGTACCGCCAAGCAGCAGCGCCAGCCAAGGCGCCACCCCTAGCCCGATGGTCAGGGTCAAAACCGCTCCGGTGGCCAAAAGCACTGCGGCCAGCTTGCTGGCGGACAGGCCTTCGGCAAAGAACAGCATACCCAGCGTTGCCATGATGAGCGGGAAGATGAAGTAACCAAGGCTGGCCTCGACCACCATGCCGACCTGCACCGACAGGATGAACCCACCCCAGTTGACCGAGATCATTACGGCCGCCAGCAGCACCAAAAGTGCTGTGCGCCCGGTCATCAGTCCGGGAATCTCCCACAGCCGACCCTGAAGCGTTAGATAGAGGCCCAACAGAACCAGCGACCAAAGGGTACGATGGCTCAGAAGCTCCAATGGAGGCACATGGGCAAGCATGTAGTAATAGAGCGGTGACAAGCCCCAGACTGTACAGGCCACGATAATGGCGATGACGCCTTTGGTTTTGTCGCTCATGCGCCCCTCCTGCTTCACCCGCAGACTTGGCACAAAAAAAGCGGCCACCCAAGGGGCAGCCGCATCTAATCTTGTGATCTCGGGCATCACGCCCGGATGGGTTACAGGCGCGAGGCCACGTTTTCCCAGTTGACCAGATTGTCGAGGAAGTTCGACAGATAGGCCGGACGCTTGTTGCGGAAGTCGATATAGTACGAGTGCTCCCACACGTCGCAGCCCAGAAGCGCGGTCTGGCCAAAGCACAGCGGGTTCACGCCATTTTCGGTTTTGGTCACAGCCAACGAGCCGTCAGCGTTCTTGACCAGCCAAGCCCAGCCCGAACCGAACTGACCCGCGCCAGCAGCCGAGAACTGCGACTTGAATTCGTCAACCGAGCCGAAGCTTTCAGTGATCGCTTTTTCCAGCTCACCCGGCATGGCAACCTTGCCCGGGCCCATCATTTCCCAGAACTGGTTGTGGTTCCACAGCTGCGAGATGTTGTTGAAGATACCGTTCTGAGCAACAGCTTTGTCGTCATAGGTGCCAGTGATGATCTCTTCGAGGGTCTTGCCCTCCCACTCGGTGCCAGCGATCAGCTTGTTGCCGTTGTCGACATAAGCCTTGTGGTGCAGGTCGTGGTGAAACTCCATGGTTTCAGCCGACATGCCGAACTCGGCCAGTGCGTCGTGTGCGTATGGAAGATCGGGAAGTTCAAAAGCCATTTTGGGCCCCCTGTTCAGTGCGTGTTTCTGTTGCCTACTAGATGGGGCAGCGGAAGGGGGAAGGTCAAGAGGGACCGCCCCCCTTATGTGTTTACTTTGCGACCTCACAAGTGCCTTTCGAACGAAATGTGTTGTCGTACCCAACGATCATCGCTCGGATCGTCGCTGCGCCGTTCGCCTTCTGGCGGGTCAATCGATAGCTGATGTTCATGTTGATTGAGTTGCCGCGATCAGCGTTCGTCCCAAAGTCGCCTTGGACTTTCCATGAGTAGGTGATCCTTTTGTCGTTGTTGACAGCGACCTTTGCGACGATCGGCTGCCCGTATACTTCGTCGATCAGACCGTCATAGGCGTAAGTTTCACCTTCTTCTTCGATGGTGAAGATCACAGGGGCTATCCCCTGTTTCTCTTGCATCGTGCATTTGTAATCTACTGCGTAGGCGGCTGTAGATACTCCGATTGCAGCAATAGTAAAAACGCTACCACATACTGTTCGAATCATAGCTTAGTTCTTGACAATTATCTGCGTACTAGGAGGTCAAAGACCTTAAGTCACTTGGTGACTTTGCAGGTCCCCGTATCACGGAAGGTATTTTGATAGCCGAGTGGCTTCATAGTGATCACCGCTGACAGCGATGGTTTTTTGATCGTAAGACTGTAGACGTGGTTAGCGTAGGCCACACCTGATCGGCCCGTAGACGTCCCACCAATCGTATCCAGACGGTACCGGAAGCTTGTGCGCTTTGCATTGTCTGTGATGCTCGAGGTTGGAACCGGTTTACCAACATACTTGTTGATAATTCCGTCAATAATCATCGCGGTCCCATTTGCCTCGTCGTAGTTTACGTAGACTGTTGGGCCCATCCAGTTCCCCCCAGATCTACCCATCTTAAGCTTACATTCATAGTTTTTTGCAAATGCCGGCGCCGCTGATACGGCCACTGCTGCGACCAATCCGAAGGTGGGGAAGAATTTCATATCTTGTATCCTCAATACTACGTTAAGCTACTCAAACAAAACAGTTCATCTCGTTTGTCCGAACCAGAGTTAGACAAATTTTCTTCTAATTCCGCTCAACAATTCAACTTCGCGCAGGCGTAAATTGATTCATCTTTAATTTCAACCAAAACAAGATTCTGTTAAAAGCTTCAGACAATCTGTCTGAATGCATCTGAATTATCCGAGCACACGGGAATTGTCAGCGCCCCAACAGTCGACACTGCCCCTCCCCCCTAAAGTCATTTGAATACCCCCGTGGTTTGGACTTGACGATCAGCCGCAATGAAGGCTTCAGCAGCGTCGCTCGGAAGGCCAAAGCTGATGTGAATTGCCGACCGGGGCCGGCCCGATTGGTCAGGTCTTTGATTTCCCAAGAAATCGTCAGGCGTTTGTCATTTTCCACGACCACGCGCGCGGGAATGGGGTCTCCGATAAAGTACTTAATCAGTGGGTCCCAGACTTCGGCGTCCAACTGTCCTTGAACGTGTTCAAATATCAGGCGTTCGGGGATCCATTCCCCTGTTCCGTCCGGGCGTATGTCACAACGAAAAATCTCGCCCTGTGCCATTGCTGGCAATAGGGCGAGAAAAGCAATCGCTACACTGTTACGCATGGCGCAACGATAGGCCAAATCTCGCTAAGGTAGCAAGTATTTATATCCTAAAGAGGAGGTCAGGATTACCAGACCTCTCCCCCGGGTTGGGCAGCGTCTTTCAGAAGATCAAACGCGTATTGTGCGACCGAGCGGAAGCAAACCAGAACGGCCGTTTCGTCATCTTCCAAATAGAAAGCGGCAGGGATCTGTGCGATGCGGGTACGGCGTAGCATACCCGGCTGTATGACCGAGGTATCGGCCGGAGCCAGCTTAGCGATCACTTCGCGGCAGGCAGCGCCTTTCACGCGGTACACGGCACGGGCGTCCGAGACGTTGACGACCAGCGAATGCTCGTCGCCGAGCGACTTGGTTGCAGCCTCGACAATCGCAGGTGCTTCGGCATGATCGACGATCAGCAACAGCTCGTCCGGTGACATCCAGCCCACACGGCCTTTGGCCCCTTCCGCGACCTCGCCCTGCCCTGGCATGGCGGCCCCTGTGACGGCTTTCACCGCCTTGGCGACGCCCTTGGACGCAAGGTCCCCGCGCAGGGTGATCATGCCGGTCAGGCCAGCCTCTTCGACTTTACAATAGCCGTCAAACGACGCGCCTTGGAGTGCGGATACAGCGTTAGACATTCTGCTTCTCCCCTTCCTTGTCATAGAAGACCGGATCGCAAATCCGCGCCTTGATCACCGTGTTCGAACCATCGACTGTGGGGAAGCTGATCACTTCGCCCATACGGTCGGGACCGTGCAAAACCAGACCCATCGCGATGCCCTTCTTCAGCGTCGGCGAATAATAGGTCGAGGTCACGCGTCCGATCATGTTGCGTTGGCCGTGGACATTGTTGCCCTCACCCACTGCATAGGCACCATCCGGCAGGACAGACCCGTCCAGCGTTTCCAGACCCACCAGTTTCCAGCGCTCAGGATCGGTCATGTGCGACCGCTGCTGCGCACGCTTACCAAGGAAGTCTTCCTTCTTCTTGGAGATCGCCCAGTTCAGCCCAAGATCCTGCGGGATCACGGTGCCGTCGGTCTCATCCCCGATCATGATAAAGCCCTTCTCGGCGCGCATGATGTGCAGACACTCGGTGCCATACGGCATCACGCCGAACTCTTCACCCGCTTCCAGAAGCGCATCCCAGAAGGCGCGACCCTGGCTGGCAGGTACAGCGATTTCGTAGGACAGCTCGCCCGAGAACGAGATGCGATAGACCCGCGCGTCAAACCCGCCAATGGTGCCGTCTGTCCACTGCATGAAGGGCAGTGTTTCTTTCGAAACGTCCATACCGCCGAGCTTCTCCAACACCTTGCGGGCGTTGGGGCCAACTACGGCAACTTGCGCCAGCTGCTCAGTGATGTTGGCGACATAGACTTTCCAGTCCCACCATTCGGTTTGCAGCCATTCCTCCATCCACGCATGGATGCGGTCCGCGCCGCCCGAGGTGGTGTGGCAGAGCCACGTGTCCTCGTCGATACGGGCCACAACGCCATCGTCCGACAGGAACCCGTTTTCCGAGCACATCAGACCATAGCGGCATTTCCCAATCGCAAGGTTCGACATCATGTTGGTGTACATCATGTCCATGAACTTGCCCGCATCGGGGCCTTTCACGATCAGCTTGCCCAGCGTCGAGGCGTCCAGCAGGCCGAGGTTTTCGCGGGTGTTCAGCACCTCGCGGTGGACCGCTTGTTCATTGGTTTCACCCGGTTTGGCATAGCAATAGGGGCGACGCCAGTGGCCGACGGGTTCCATGTAGGCGCCCGCGTCTTCGTGCCACTGATGCATCGGCGTGCGACGGATCGGCTGGAAGATTTCATGGCGCGCTTCACCTGCAATCGCGCCAAAGCTGATTGGCGTATAAGGCGGGCGAAAGGTGGTGGTTCCGGTGGTTGGAATTTCCTGATCCAACGCATCAGAAAGAACAGCCAAGCCATTGATATTGGAGAGCTTCCCTTGGTCGGTCGCCATACCAAGCGTGGTGTACCGTTTGGTGTGCTCAACACTTTCATAGCCTTCACGCGCAGCCAGCTGAACGTCGGACACTTTCACGTCGTTCTGGTAATCCAGCCACATTTTCATGCGCTTCTCAGGACCCGCGCCCTGCGGCATGATCCAGACCGGCGCCATCGGCTGAGCATCTTCAGCGTCTGCTTTCGGACCAGCTTTGCGCACGGCTTTGCCGCCAGCCGCTTTGGCCGCAGCTTTACCTGCGTCATAGGCATCCGACAGCGTTTCCGCCAGTGACATCGCGCCCGAGGCGGTGCCTGCGGTTACAACGAAGGCCTCGCCGTCATGGCTGGTCGGTGCGCGGTTCGGATCTGGGCGGAAGTGGGCGTACGCCTCGTCCCAGATCAGCTTGCCGCCGCAATGTGACCACATGTGCACGACCGGGGACCAGCCGCCGGACATGGCAACCGCGTCGCATTTGATCTCTTCCAAAGCCGAGCCCTCGCCCGCCTGAAGACAGATCGACACGCCGGTGACGCGCTTGCCGCCGTGCACTTTGGCGATAGCGCGACCCGGTTCAACCCGGATACCTGCGGCCCGGGCGGCTTCTGCCAACGGACCAGTTGCTTCGCTGCGCGCATCCAGAACCACGGGCACGTCCAGCCCGGCCTCTTTCAGCGTCAGCGCCGTGCGGTACCCATCGTCATTGTTGGTCACAACCACGGTGCGGTCGCCGATGGACACGCCCCAGTTCACCGCATAGTCACGCACAGCCGAGGCCAGCATGACGCCGGGAATGTCGTTGCCCGCGAAGGACAAAGGACGTTCGATCGCGCCGGTTGCGGTCACGATCTGCTGGGTACGGATGCGCCACAAACGGTGACGCGGACGTCCGTCGCCCGGCGTGTGATCGGCCACGCGTTCATAGCCCAGCACATAGCCGTGGTCATAGACGCCCGAGGCCATCATGCGGGTGCGCAGGGTGACGTTCTCCATGCCTTCAAGCTCGGCCACGGTGGTGTCGATCCACGCGTCAACCGACATGCCGTCGATCTCGCCGCCATCAACGGCTGCACGACCACCCCAGTGATGGGTTTGCTCCATTACCAGCACTTTCGCGCCCGACCGACCTGCGGCCAGAGCAGAAGCCAGCCCCGCCACGCCGCCACCAATGATGACGACATCTGTGTGGTGGTAATAGTGCTCGTAGCGATCGATATCGGCCTCGGTCGGGACTTGGCCCAAACCGGCGGATTTACGGATGATCGGTTCAAACACGTGCTTCCACGCGGCCGCAGGGGCCATGAAGGTCTTGTAGTAGAACCCCGCCGGTAGGAAGCGCGCGGCGTAGTTGTTCACCACGCCCACGTCGAACTCAAGGCTCGGCCAGTGGTTTTGCGATGTCGCATAGAGACCGTCAAACAGCTCGGTCGTGGTGACGCGCTGGTTGGGTTCAAAGCGCCCACCCTGCCCCAGATTGACCAAGGCATTCGGCTCTTCTGCGCCAGAGGCCACAACACCACGCGGACGGTGGTATTTGAACGACCGGCCCATCAGCATCTGGTCTTCGCCCAGAAGTGCCGCGGCCAGCGTGTCGCCTTCATAGCCCTTCATGCGCTTGCCGTTGAAGGTGAAGTTTTTTGGTTTCGAACGGTCGATCAGACGACCGCCATTTGCCAGACGGGTGCTCATTTCCAGCCCCCCCACTCAGGATGTTTCTTCTTGATCTTGGCGACCAGCTCTTTCGGCGGCTCATAGGTCTGGGCGGAATAGGTGCCGTAAACCTCAAGCGTCATGGTGTTACGCGCCGCGTGGAACCACTTGCCGCAACCCGAGACATGCCGCCAGCGCTCAAAGTGAACGCCTTTGGGGTTCGCGCGGTGGAACAGATAGGTCTCGAAATCATCGTCAGACGAGCCGGGGCCAAAACGCTTCAGATGCGCTTCGCCACCGCCATGCAGGTCCGTTTCATCGGCCATCACGCCGCAGTATGGGCATTCAAGGATCAGCATGGCTGCACCTCATAGTTGACTGTGCTTCCGAACCATGTAGTGCTTTCGGAATGATTGATTTTCTCAGCTTTGAACTGCTTTACGGCCTTATGTTCGCCGCAGCGATCGTGGTTTACCCGTTCCTGAAAAAAGGTAGGAGTCGACCCAAGTCGCGCAAAGACGGCGTCCACAACGCGGACTATCTGAGCAGCCCTTTTGATCCCAACGACAGACGTAACTTCTAACTTCGCCATCAGTGCGCCACCCCCGCAGCTACGCTTTCATCAATGAAGCGTCCTTCGGTGAAGCGATTCAGGCCGAACGCGCCAGCCAGTGAGCCGGGTTCGCCCTTGGCGACGGTTTCGGCCATGGCCCAGCCCGATCCCGGGATCGATTTGAAGCCGCCGGTGCCCCAACCACAGTTGATGAAGCAGTTGCCCAAGGGCGTCTTGCCGATGATCGGCGAGCGGTCTCCGGTCACATCCACGATGCCGCCCCATTGGCGCAGCATTTTCAGGCGCGAGATGATTGGGAAGGTTTCAACCAGTGCGCGCACGGTTTCTTCGACGTGGTGGAATGATCCGCGCTGGGTGTAGTTGTTGAACCCGTCGGTGCCGCCGCCAATCACAAGCTCGCCCTTGTCGGACTGAGACATATAGCCGTGCACAGTGTTGGCCATAACGACCACGTCGATGCAGGGTTTGATCGGCTCTGACACCAGCGCTTGCAGGGCAACGCTTTCCATCGGCAGACGGAAGCCCGCCATATCAGCCAAGTGGCCTGCGTTGCCCGCAACAACCATCGCCAGCTTATCGCAGTCGATCTGACCATGCGTCGTGTCAACGCCGGTGACGTTACCGTTTTCCTGACGCACGCCAGTCACTTCGCATTTCTGGATGATGTCCATGCCCATATCGGAACAGGCACGGGCATAGCCCCACGCCACCGCATCGTGACGCGCGGTGCCTGCACGAGCCTGCCACAGCGCACCCAAAACGGGATAGCGCGGGCCGTTAATGTTCATGATCGGCACCAGTTCCTTTACGCGCTCGGGCGAGATGAACTCGGTCGTGACACCTTGCAGTGCGTTCGCATGCGCCGTGCGCTCATATCCGCGCACCTCATGCTCGGTCTGGGCGAGCATCATGACGCCGCGGGGCGAGAACATGACGTTATAGTTCAGGTCCTGCGACATCGTCTCGTACAGAGACCGCGCCTTTTCATAGATCGCCGCCGAGGGGTCTTGCAGATAGTTCGAGCGGATGATGGTGGTGTTCCGGCCCGTGTTGCCGCCGCCCAGCCAGCCCTTTTCGATGATCGCCACATTGGTGATCCCGAAATTCTTGCCAAGATAAAACGCCGTGGCCAACCCGTGGCCACCAGCCCCTACGATCACCACATCGTATTTCTTCTTGGGTTTGGGCGATTTCCAAGCCCGCTCCCAACCGGTGTGATAGCGCGCAGCTTCCCGCGCGATGGCAAATGCCGAATAACGTCGCATGCGATTCCCCTGTTTGGGTTTTCGGTTTGTGTCGGTTTTACGCCGAAGCGACATGACACCATTCAAGATCAGCGTCATTTGATCGGAAAAAGACGACATATTCCACAAATCACGTCACTTTTCCGGCATGCCGATTGTCGCAGGCCCTGATCTGGGGTTTTGCGATGGGGCTTAGCGCATTACATGGGGTGAGCTACTGTTTGCAAAGCCGCGCGGAGGATACATGGATAACTTGGCATT
This sequence comes from Aliiroseovarius sp. S253, assembly GCF_049800855.1. NCBI lineage: Bacteria > Pseudomonadati > Pseudomonadota > Alphaproteobacteria > Rhodobacterales > Paracoccaceae > Aliiroseovarius > Aliiroseovarius sp. S253. The sequence continues at coordinate 1,621,654 of NZ_JBNAFW010000001.1, forward strand.
TTGGGCCATCATTGGTGCTGCCACATTGGCAACCATCCTTGTTCTGGCGCGGCGAATACTCGCGGTCACTGCTGATGAGACGCCAGATGGCGACGAAAAGATGAGTTCAGACATGAAGGTCTATCGCGACCAACTGTCTGAATTGGACCGCGATATTGCCCGCGGTACGATCTCGAAAGCAGATGCCGAGCGCGCACGCGTCGAAATCTCGCGCCGACTTCTTGATGCAGATAAAACGGCGAAAGCCCGCAAAGCCGCCAAAGACACACCCAAAGGCCTAACCCGCGCGACGATGGCCATCATCGCAATCGTTCTGGGGGCCGGAAGCCTTGGTCTTTATTGGACCATCGGTGTTCCCGGCGCCCCCGACTTTGGCCGCGCCAAGCGTATCGCGATCAGTGACGAGGTCCGCCAGAACCGTCCCTCGCAAGACCAAGCAGAGGCGCAGATGCCCGTCTGGGCTGGGCCACCTATCGATGCCCCGGCAGACTATATTGAGCTGGTCGACGGCCTGCGTAAGGCCGTGGCTGGCCGCCCCGAGGATCCCCGCGGATTGGACCTTCTGGCCCAGCACGAAGCGGCACTTGGAAACTTGGTCGCCGCCCGTACGGCCATGGGGCAACTGCTTGAGTTAAAAGGCGACACCGCAACGGCGGATGATTTCGCGCGCCAAGCAGAGTTGATGATCAACGCAGCCGGAGGCTTTGTGTCTCCGGATGCCGAAACCATGCTGAGAAACGCATTAGAGCGCGATCCGAACCATGCTTTCGCGCGCTTCTATTCCGGGCTGATGTTTGCCCAGAATGGCCGTCCGGATCTGGCATTCCGCCTATGGCGTCGACTTTTGGAGGAGGGCCCCGCTGATGCCGAATGGTGGCCCTCAGTTCGCGATCAGATCGGAGATCTCGCGGCCCTTGCCGGCGAGAACTACACCCCGCCGGAAGCACCCGCCATGCCCCCCGTTGCTGGCCTGTCCGGCCCGAGCGCTGAAGACATCGAAGCTGCATCCGACATGTCCGGTGAAGAACGTGCTGAGATGATCCAATCCATGATCACCCGCCTGTCGGACCGCTTGGCGACCGAAGGCGGCACGCCCGAGGAATGGGCGAGGCTGGTTTCGGTCCTGGGCGTGGTTGGTGACACCGATCGCGCTGCGGCGATCTGGGCCGAAGCGCAAACCATCTTTGCAGATCATCCCACAGCACTTGAAACCGTGCGCGCAGCCGCCCAGCAGGCAGGTGTTGTGCAGTGATTTTTGACAGCATCGAAGATTTTGCCGCCGCCCTGCCCCCAATGACGGCTCTGGCTGGGCTGGATCTGGGCACCAAAACCATCGGCGTCGCGGTCTCGGACAGCTTCCGGCAGGTGGCCACCCCGTTGGAAACCGTCAAGCGCAAGAAGTTCACGCTGGACGCGGAACGTTTGCTTGAGATTGCGAAGGATCGGCAATTGGGCGGACTGGTCCTTGGCCTACCCCGCAACATGGACGGAAGCGAAGGCCCGCGCTGCCAATCCACCCGTGCCTTTGCCCGAAATCTAGAGAAACTGACCGATCTGCCCATTGGCTTTTGGGACGAACGGTTGTCCACCGTTGCAGCCGAACGCGCCCTGCTTGAGGCGGATACGTCTCGAAAGCGTCGCGCCGAGGTGATCGACCACGTGGCTGCCGGGTATATCCTGCAAGGTGTATTGGACCGATTGAGGCATCTGTGATGACAGACGACGTCTGGAAACGAAACGAGATCGCAAGCCCTTGCGTGAAGATCTGCGTGGTCCATCCCGAGGCCCGGATCTGCACCGGCTGCTATCGCTCGATCGAAGAAATTGGCGGATGGTCCGGCATGACCGACGCCGAACGCGCCCAGATCATGGACGAACTTCCCGCCCGCAAATCCAGCCTGACTAAGCGACGCGGCGGACGACGCGCGCGGTTGAAAAAAACCTAATCACCTTCTCTCACCGCATCGTGACAGCACGTCATAGCGCGGCGCGTTAGAGTATCTGGACATGTTTTAGGAGCCCCAGATGCGTATACTTCCCTTGGCCATAGCCCTGTGCAGTCTCCCTGCACTAGCCTCTGCAACGGACTGGAATACACGCCCGGATGATCGGCCCTTGTCAGCAGGAGAACTGCGAGACCAACTGGTTGGGAACACCCTTGTCTTCTTTGACAACGGCACCTCGGTCTACTCGAAAAACGGCGAATATTCCTACACCTACGGCGAAGGCGGCACTTGGTTGGGACATTACGAGCTGAAAGAGGACGGTATCGCCTGCACAACCTTTGTCACCGGAGGTACGCGCTGCGATTTGATTGTCCATAGCGGAGCGCGCCTTACGTTGATCACCGAAGACGGTATGCGTTTCCCCATTCGCGAAGTCACACAAACTGAGTAGTTAAAACGCGCATGGCTTTGCCTCGTGCCCAGCGGGGCAGATGCCGGCTGCGCCGGACAGGGGCGCTGCCCCCGCATGATTTTCCTGCGGAAACTCATGCTCCCCCGGGATACTTCCGGTAAGAAAATGAAAGGGAGGCACGAAGCCTCCCTGAAATGAATGTCTCATTTCCTTACACGGCCATCGGCGTCCCCGCCTGTTCCGTGGCTTCACACTCTCAGGTCAAGGTTAACAACCTCTTATTTTCTTACCAAAAATATCCTGGGGGTGAGAGCCGTAGGCTCGAGGGGGCAAAGCCCCCTATTCCGCCGCTTCCGCATCCGCATCGATCTGAGCCGCACGTTTCTCGACCAGATCGACGATGTGATCGACCATTTTGTCGTTATCCAACTTATGGTCCTGTTTGCCCGCAACATAGACCATACCGGATCCAGCCCCACCGCCGGTAAAGCCCACATCGGTCATCAGTGCCTCACCGGGACCATTTACAACACAGCCAATGATCGACAGACTCATCGGTGTGTGGATATGCGCCAAGCGCTCTTCAAGCGTAGCCACGGTCTTGATCACATCAAATCCCTGACGCGCGCATGACGGGCACGAGATAATGTTCACACCGCGATGGCGCAGGCCCAGAGATTTCAGGATCTCAAAACCCACCTTCACCTCTTCGACTGGGTCGGCAGATAGGCTGACACGGATCGTGTCACCAATACCGGCCCACAGCAGATTGCCCAGACCGACAGCCGATTTAATCGTACCAGACACAAACCCACCCGCTTCGGTAATTCCCAAGTGGATAGGCGCGTCGGTGGCCTCGGCAATGCCGTGATAGGCAGCGGCCGACAGGAACACGTCCGAGGCCTTCACGCTGATCTTGTATTCGCGGAAGTCATTGTCTTCCAGAATTCGGATGTGCTCCAATCCGCTTTCGACCATCGCCTCGGGGCAAGGTTCGCCATATTTTTCAAGCAGATGCTTTTCAAGCGAGCCCGCGTTCACGCCGATGCGGATTGAGCATCCGTGGTCTTTGGCCGCTTTAATCACTTCTCGTACGCGGCCTGCGTCGCCAATGTTGCCCGGATTGATCCGCAGGCAAGCGGCCCCAGCCTCGGCGGCTTCGATTGCGCGTTTATAGTGGAAGTGAATATCGGCCACGATAGGCACCGGGCTTTCGGCCACGATTTCCTTCAGTGCAGTGGTGGATCCTACATCCGGGCAGGAAATGCGCACGATATCGGCACCCGCTTCGGCTGCAGCAAGTACCTGCCCCAGCGTCGCCTTCACATCCGAGCTGTCTGTGTTGGTCATAGTTTGCACCGCAATCGGCGCGCCGCCGCCAACAGGCACATTGCCCACCATGATCTGCCGAGATTTCCGGCGCTCGATATCACGCCACGGGCGAATGGGATTGTGAGACATGTGTAGAATTCCAGCTGGCTTCACTTGGTCAGAGAGATAACCCGCGCACGCACCATCGACAAGGCACGCCCGAAAATTGATCTATTGAGAAGCGATTATTCGGTGGCCTGAAGCTCGGCCACGACAGTTGCAAGGTCGGCGTCGCCTTCCATATCAGCCAATGCGAAGTTCTCAAGCACAGCGTCTTGAGACAACGCCACATTCTTAACAACCGACGGTCCATCACCTGCCGGACCGTAGGCGGAACCATTCACCGCGAAGTAGATGGATCCAGCATTACCGGACCGCAAAACGGGTGCTTGTTCGGTTTTGGGCAGGACATAGTGTTCGCCAGTATCTAGGATCTTTTCAAAGATCACACTGCCATCTGCGGCCTGAATACGCACCCACGAGGGACGCACGGCAAAGACGGCCACATCAGCGGCATCAGCACCCAACACTTGAACACTGCGTTCGGTTGTAGCTGCGGGCACGACGCCGGCAAGGCGGGTACCGCTCTCGGGGAAGGTTTCTTCAGAAACTGGAAACTCAGGTGTCTCCAACCCGGCCAGAACGCCAACGGTATTGGGGTTCAGTGTCGAGATCGGCGCATCCCGATGTGTCAGAACCGGCACGTCCAATGCTTGCGGACGATAGAGGCGATCAAGTGCTTCGACGGTGGGCGGGGTCGTCAGACCAGCGGCAGCAACCAGCGTACCCTCTTCGTCAAGCGACGGCCTTGCACCATCCAGCTCTGGCAGTTCCGACAGGACACCGGGGGTTTGTTCAATCGGCGCAAAATCAACGCGCTGAACCTCATTCAACAGGGCCCAGCCGCCATAGCCAAGGCCGCCAATCAAAAGCAGCAGCATCGAGATCGAGCCGATGGCGCCGGGCTCGATACCGGTAAAAATGCTTTCTTTCTGCGGCACCCAAGTTGCATTCGGGTTGGCCAAGGGATCACCACGGTGTTCCGGTTTGCTTTGGGTATTCTTTTCACTGACCAGACCGTTTGACAGGCCGCGATCAACTTCAAAACCGGCCTCTGTGCAGAAGGTCGAATAAGCCCATTCAGGATCCAGCCCCAAATAGCGCGCGTAAGAACGTACATAGCCCGCGATGAACCCTTGCGACGCAAAGGCCGTGGGATCCGCGTTTTCAATGGCTGCAATGTAGGTTGCTTTGATTTTCAGCTCGCGCTGTACATCAAGAAGGGACTTACCAAGCGTCGCACGTTCGCCGCGCATGACGTCGCCAAGAAGCACCTCGTAGGAATCGAACCCCGTAGGTTGTTCTTCTTCCTCGACCTTAGACGTGCTCCAACGCCCGATCATACAACTGCTCCTGATGCCTCTTTAGTCCCAAGGAGACGATTCGTGGTCCATCGTTTCCCTAAGGGGAAAGTAACACATCACGCAAATTTGTGTATATTAACTTTCAGCCTACGCAGACAGTTCGGCACGATTTAGCTCACAGTGCGACCACAGGCTGTCTAGGGCGCGCACCAGCTTGTCCATTTCGTCCGGTCCGTGCACCGGCGACGGGGTGAACCGAAGCCGTTCAGTGCCCCGAGGAACAGTCGGAAAATTGATCGGCTGGACGTAAATTCCGAAGTTTTCCAACAACATATCGGACAGCTGCTTGGTATGGACCGGATCGCCGACGATCACCGGAACGATATGCGAGCCGTGATCAATGATCGGCAGCCCCATCCCCTTCAGGCGAGTCTTCAGGATCTTGGCTTGTGTCTGATGCTGATCGCGCAGCGATTGATCCGTTTTTAAATGCTTCACCGATGCCGCTGCAGCTGCCGCAACCGATGGCGGCAAAGACGTCGTGAAGATAAACCCGGGCGCGTAGGAGCGCACCGCGTCACACATCTTGGCGGAGGCTGCGATATAGCCGCCCATCACGCCGTAGGCCTTGGCCAGTGTGCCGTTGATGATGTCGATCCGGTGGGCCAGGTTGTCGCGCTCGGCAACCCCTGCCCCGCGTGGGCCATACATGCCGACAGCGTGCACTTCGTCGATATAGGTCAGTGCGCCGAACTCGTCTGCCAGATCACAGATCTCTTCAATCGGGCCAAAGTCGCCATCCATCGAATAGACGCTCTCAAAAGCGATCAGTTTCGGCGCGGCAGGGTCGTCAGCTTCCAGCAGTTCACGCAGATGCTCCACGTCGTTGTGACGGAAGATACGCTTCGCTCCGCCATTGCGGCGCACGCCTTCGATCATCGAGGCATGATTCAGCGCATCCGAATAGATGATAAGACCGGGGAACAATTTGGGCAGCGTCGACAAGGTCGCGTCATTGGCAATATAGGCCGAGGTGAACAGAAGCGCCTCTTCCTTTTGATGCAGATCCGCAATCTCGGCTTCGAGCCGTTTGTGATAGATCGTGGTGCCCGAGATGTTGCGCGTGCCGCCCGACCCAGCGCCGGTGGCATCAATCGCTTCATGCATGGCTTCAAGCACAACTGGATGTTGACCCATTCCCAGATAGTCATTGCCGCACCAAACGGTGACCGGCACTTCGCTTCCATCGGGCTTGGTCCAAGTCGCATGAGGGAACTGCCCTTTACGGCGTTCAATCTCGATGAAGGTGCGATAACGCCCTTCCTCATGCAGGCGTGATAGCGCCTCGTCCAGCTTGTGATTATAGTCCAATTTACCCTCCCGGGCCGTTTCATCCTGTTCCCTGCGCAGCCTTATACAGGGATTCCCCCGCAAAACGCATTCAAAAAAACGTATATTGCGCCTGTTCGCTTTCCCATCTTCTGGGACTGGTCCGGGTTTTACATTGATCCATCTCAAACGGAAGAGTTTTCATAGCCAACGCGACAACTCGTCCAAGGGTCGTTTGGAGCGGATCGGATCTGGACAGTGGCAATGGCAGTGATAGGCTCGGCACAAACTTCCCGTTACCGGAGACACGATATGTCGCTTGATCAAGTTCTGGACCGCATTGATGCGGGCCTTCCCGACGCTCTCGACCGTTTGATGGAGCTTCTGCGCATCCAGTCGATATCTACCGACCCCGCTTTTTCCGATCACTGCGTGACCGCCGCCGATTGGCTGGTGAACGACCTGAAAACAATTGGTTTTCAGGCAGATAGGCGTGACACCCCCGGCCACCCCATGGTGGTTGGCCATGGGGGTGACGGCGATCGGCACCTTCTGTTCTATGGGCACTATGACGTGCAGCCTGTCGATCCGTTGGACAAATGGGACCACGACCCGTTTGCGCCGTTTGTCGAAGACACACCCAACGGCAAGATCATCCGCGCCCGTGGAGCATCGGATGACAAAGGCCAGTTGATGACCTTTGTAGAGGCCTGTCGCGCTTGGAAAGAGGTACATGGTTCGCTGCCCGCGAAACTGACGATTTTCTTCGAGGGGGAAGAGGAATCAGGATCTCCGTCGCTCGTGCCATTCATGGAGCAGAATCGCGACGAGCTGACCGCTGATATCGCTTTGATCTGTGACACGTCCATGGTCAGCCCCGGCGTTCCATCCATTGCCAGCCAGTTGCGCGGGATGCTGAAGGACGAATTTACGCTGATCGGGCCGAAGCTGGATCTGCACTCGGGGCATTATGGTGGTCCCGGCCTGAACCCGCTGCGCGAGATGTCCCGCATCGTCGCCAGCTTCTATGATGACGAGACCGGTAAGGTCACGGTCGAGGGCTTTTACGAGGGCGTGCATGACACCCCGGCGGACCAGTTGGACGCGTGGGAGAACTCGGGCTTCGACCAAAAGGCCTATCTGGACAATGCAGGCTATACGATCAGCCACGGCGAAAAGGATCGATCCTGCCTGGAACAGCAATGGGCCCGCCCGACGCTGGAAGTGAACGGCATCTGGGGTGGCTATAACGGTGTCGGATCGAAAACTGTGATTCCGTCGGAAGCGCATTGCAAGATCACCTGCCGTCTGGTGGGCGATATGGACCCGGACAAGCTGCGTGACCGCGTGCGCGCCCATGTCGAGGCTCAGTTAAAGCCCGACATGAAAGTGATCTGGGACAATGATCTGGAAGGCTCTCCGGCCTCGGTGATGGACATCACTCGCCCCGAGTTCGGCGCGGCCCAGAAAGGCCTGTCGGACGAATGGAACCGCGAAGCTGTCTTTGCAGGTATGGGAGGATCGATCCCAATCGCGGGCTACTTCAAGTCGATCCTAGGCATGGAAAGCATGCTGGTAGGTTTTGCTAATGATGATGACAAGATCCACTCTCCGAACGAGAAATACGACCTTGAGAGTTTCCACAAAGGGATCCGCAGCTGGGCACGTATCTTGGCAGAACTGGCTTAATCTTCCTTAGCCGCCAAAAGACGTCAGAACCCCGGAAGGCCCCGCCTTTCGGGGTTTTTTCATGCCCGCTTCAGGCGTACCAGCTTCAGAACCAGCAGCAGCCATGGCGCGCCGTGCATCACCAGATCAAAGATATCGACGGGCTCGACCAGTGTGCCGGATGCAAGCATCCCCAGCTTCTCCCAGATATGCGGCGGCGCATAGGGCGCCAGCCCTAAAGTCAGGCAAGCAATCAGGATCAGCGAGAACGGCATTTCGTCGATAAAGGACATTAAGATCTCCTGATCCAATGGGTTGCACCACGCAGGTTCACCCGCATTAACAGGCCGAGCTATCTGATGAAATGTGGTGAAGTGGCGCGGTTGACGGGGCTCGAACCCGCGACCCCCGGCGTGACAGGCCGGTACTCTAACCAACTGAGCTACAACCGCGCGTGGCGGCTGGAATAGCCCGAGGTCGTCGGGGGGTCAATGGGGAAAACGGCGGTTTCTGGCGAAAAAAATCGACGCCGCTGCGCGGGCATTTCGACGTCCCTACAACGAAAAAGCCCCGCCATTGGCGGGGCTTCTTTCGGGCAGTGGTGGCGCGGTTGACGGGGCTCGAACCCGCGACCCCCGGCGTGACAGGCCGGTACTCTAACCATCTGAGCTACAACCGCTCACTGCCAGTCTTGCGACTGTTTGGGCGTTCTAGGCCCACCCGCCGGGGGCGTCAAGCGGCCTTTTGCAGATTTCGAATTATTTTTCGATCACGCAATGGCCGTGGTCGGGATGAAGGTGAAAAATGATCCCCTGCCCGCCCGGTAAATCCATCATTCCGCCCTCATCCAGCCCCAGCCATCGGGCGCGCAGCACACGCGACAGCACGCCGCAACATACCAGCCATCGCAACAGCCTGACGTCGCCCCTTACCAGTCAGCGGCGAATCCAGTCGCCCCTGATGTCGACCAGCCGCATTCCACTCGGTTTGCCCGTGATGAATAACGAAGATTTCCGGATAGATAGACCCCATGCTGGGATCGTGCACGATTACGTGTGGGGAGTAAATGGTGGGTGATGAGAGACTCGAACTCCCGACATCTTCGGTGTAAACGAAGCGCTCTACCAACTGAGCTAATCACCCGCCGTGGGACGCGACATATCGCTATTCGCCGGGGCTTGGCAAGAGGTGAAATCCACTTTTTTCATTTTCTGACGCGGACGGATGAAAACACGGCGTTGTGTTGCTTTGTTAACGAGGCAAAGGGCGCTAAAATGGGTCAGTTAGCTGTCAGGATTGCCATGCAAGAACCCGTCGTGCCAAAGGGCGTCGCCCATGTCGCCGTCACTCCTCCGAGCGAGCCCGAGCCGATCGTGTTCGTGCTTTTGGACAACCTGTCGATGCTGGCCTTTACGTCAGCCATCGAACCCTTGCGCATTGCCAATCAGCTTACAGGGCAGATCCTATATCGCTGGACCACCATGTCGGAGGATGGCGAAAATGTGCGCTGCTCCAATGGGATCGAGATCGGCATTGATCGCCCCATCGGCGATACGCCTGCCAACAGCCGAATCTTTGTGTGCTCGGGCGTTCAACCCGAGAAATCCGTGTCGACGAAGGTCTCAGACTGGATGCGGTTGCAATGGCGGCTGGGGCGCACGGTCGGGTCGCTGTGCACCGGGGCGTATACATTGGCGAAGGCGGGTATTCTCGGCGGGCACAAATTCACCCTGCACTGGGAAAACATCGCGCCGTTTCGCGAGCATTTCCCGGACCTTGATCCGGTCGAGCAGCTTTACACGATCGACAACCGCGTGTTGACCTGTGGGGGTGGTGCGGCGGCGACGGACCTGTTCCTGCGTCTGATCTATGACACGCACGGGCCGGTTTTGGCGCAGGCCGTTCTGAACATGTGCCTGCACACCGTTCAACGGTCGGAAACGGACCGCCAGCAAAGCTCGACATCGGCAACCATCGGGGTGCGCAACGACAAGCTGGTGCGCGTGTTGACCTATTTTGAAGAGAACCTCGAAGACAGCGTCAATCTGGATATTGTGACCGAAGAGTTGGGCATTTCACGCCGCCAGATGGAGCGGCTATTCCGCCACCATTTGAACACGACGCCAAAGAAATACCTGCAGGACCTACGCCTGCAACGCGCCCGCATCCTGCTGGCCGAAACGGATATGCCTGTGGTCGATGTAGCGATCGCCTGCGGCTACGATTCTGCGGCCTATTTCTCAAAACGGTTCCGCGAGACGTTCGGTATGTCCCCCCACCGGTTTTCTGCCGGCGGGGGATAAGCCCCTACCCGACCTGTTTGTTGTGAAAGATGAAGCCCAGGAAGTTCAACAGCAGCTGCGCCGCCAAAACTTGGGTGCTTTCGGTCGGGTCGTAAGCTGGTGCGACCTCGACCAAATCAATACCAACCACATCACCGCGTTTGCTGAGCCCCTGAAGAATCTCAAGCACGTCGTAGTAGGCAAAGCCCCCGTGGCTGGGTGTCCCCGTTCCCGGCGCGATTGACGGGCAGAACGCATCAATGTCGATGGTCACATAATAGCGCACGCCCTCAGGAATGCGGTCCAGAACACGCTCCGTCCCCAGCTTGCGCACCTGCCGCACCGACAGAATATCCGAGCCTCGCGCCCGCGCATCCTCATAGCCCTCCTTCGCCGTGGACGAGACGTTGCGAATACCCAGTTGCGTCATGCCTGACACATAGTCCTTCTCGATCGCACGGCGCATAGGGTTGCCATGGCCCTCGGTCACGCCGTGGCGTTCGTCGACGAAATCCAGATGGGCGTCGATCTGGACCACATGGATAGGGCCATTTTCGGCGCAGTCTTCTTCAAAGGCGCGAATGCAGGGAATGTTGATCGAGTGATCGCCGCCAATCGTCACCGGCAACGCACCGGCGTCCAGAATTTTCTTCACTCCGTATTCAATGTTGGCGTGACTTTTGTCAGTCATAGTGTGGACGATATCCGCGTCGCCTAGATCGACGATCCGAACATCGCTGCCCAGATAGGTGGCGTCGTCTTCGTGGTCATAAGCACCCGCGTGCCCAAAGCTGAACAGGGTCGATGCCTCGCGTACCGCCCGCGGGCCAAACCTTGCACCGGAGCGATACTGGCACCCGAAATCAAACGGTGCGCCCAGAATTGCGACATCAGCGTCAATCTGATCCCAGTTTTCCACATAAGGTTTCTTGCCAAAGGTGGCGATTCCAACAAATGGCAGGTTCAACCGACCGCCAGCGTAGCCGTGTTCCGACATGCGTTCCTCCTATCGCGTGACAGAGCGAGTGAAACTGAAAACACATCAAGAAGAAAGCGAATTTCGTCGAATTCACAATTGCATGGACAGTTCGATCTCGGCCTGCTTGGGCTTGAACCGGACACCGACCCCACCCTAGATTACATCCAAGGCACAATGCGTGCCGATGTGACGTGTGATTGTTGAAGTTTTTGGAGTCTGGTTTGGCCAAGCAAATATTTGATGGTGCCTCCTTGCGAGTCATTGGGCAGGCAATCGAAAGGCCCCAACTGTTCGTCACCTTTGATCACTGGCGACGCCACAGGGCATCGTTTCCCGACTACCACCCCTCGAATACGGCTCTGAACAACGGGTATGGACATATCTATATCCAGACGGCGCAAAATGACTGGTTCTTGAACCAAGACACCGAGCGTTTGCGCGCCTTTCTGACAGAGTTTTGCCAAGACAAGGAAAGCTGCTCGATCGGGTTCTCTATGGGCGGATACGGCACATTGTTGTTTGCCAATGCGCTACGTCTGCGCCGAACTTTGCTGCTGTCCCCACAGTATTCGATCATGCCGGATAAGGCCCCATACGAAACGACCTATCGAGATGAGGCGACCACTTTGGACCCTGCTCTAGATCATCTTGAGCCTTTGCGGGACGAGCAGCGCCTTCAGGGCATCATCGCCTATGACCCAAGGCTTGCACCGCAAGATCGGCTACATGCACAGCATATTCGCGCTCTGCATCCCGACCTTCAGCCCGTCGCCCTGCCCTTTGGCGGTCACACTGCTTTGAAGCATTTCGAAGGTACGGGAACCACGTATCAGATTATGCAGGCCTTTATCGAAAATGATCTGACCGCCGGCGCGCTGCGCGGTGTACATGGCCTGATCGGTCGCGATACGCCACGTTATCAGACTCGTCTAAAGGCTTATCTTGAACAGCGGCGCGAACGCAGCAGGACCGCTCCTTAAACCAAGGGCGTCAACGCTTTGCAATCAAAGGATAATGGTGGGTGATGAGAGGCTCGAACTCCCGACATCTTCGGTGTAAACGAAGCGCTCTACCAACTGAGCTAATCACCCGACTGGACGCTATTTAGCGCCGCCGCACTAAGGGTGCAAGAGGCAGAATGCAGCCAAAGTCTCGTATATAGAAAAAGGGCGCGACAGATATCCGCCGCGCCCCAAATCTGTTTAATCCGGCTGGGATCAGTGCGCCACGGCACCCGATCCGCCTGCATCCTTGGCCAGTGCCTTGGCGGCGGCCTCTTCTGCGGCTTCGTCCCATTCGACGGCTTCAGGCTTGCGCACCAAAGCGTGCTCCAAAACCTCGGATACATGGCTGACGGGGATGATGGTTAGCCCCTCTTTCACGTTGTCCGGGATCTCGCGCAGGTCTTTTTCGTTCTCTGCCGGGATCAGCACGGTCTTGATGCCACCGCGCAACGCGGCCAGCAGCTTTTCTTTCAAGCCGCCGATGGCCAGCGCATTCCCGCGCAAGGTGACCTCGCCGGTCATGGCGATGTCTTTCTTCACCGGAATGCCGGTCAGCACAGACACGATGGACGTCACCATGGCCAAACCTGCCGACGGTCCATCCTTGGGCGTCGCACCTTCCGGCACGTGCACGTGAATGTCCCACTTTTCGAACTGGGGCGGCTTCACACCGATTTCAGGCGCAATCGAGCGGACATAGGAACTGGCCGCATCAATTGATTCCTTCATCACGTCGCCCAGTTTCCCGGTGGTCTTCATCCGACCTTTACCCGGCAGACGCAGAGCCTCGATCGACAGCAGATCGCCACCGACACTGGTCCAGGCCAGTCCGGTCACAACACCCACCTGATCCGCCTCTTCCGCCAGACCAAAGCGATGCTTGCGCACGCCCAGATAGTCGTCCAGAAGATCCGGCGTGACCTCGACGGTCTCGACCTCTTTCTTCACCAGCTTGGTCACAGCTTTACGGGCCAACTTAGCCAGTTCGCGCTTCAAGTTCCGCACACCTGCTTCGCGGGTGTAGTAGCGGATGATGTCGGTCAAAGTGCTTTCCGGCACCGCAAACTCGCCCTTTTTCAGCCCGTGATCTGCGATCGTCTGGGGTAGCAAGTGACGCGATGCAATCTCGCGCTTTTCGTCCTCGGTGTAACCGGCCAACGAAATGATCTCCATCCGGTCCAGAAGCGGGCCCGGCATGTTGTAGGAGTTCGCCGTGGTCAGGAACATCACGTTCGACAGGTCGTATTCGACCTCAAGATAGTGATCGACGAAGGTCGAGTTCTGTTCCGGATCAAGCACTTCCAGCATCGCTGACGCGGGATCGCCACGGAAATCCTGACCCATCTTGTCGATTTCATCCAACAAGATCAGCGGGTTCGTGGTATTCGCCTTTTTCAGCGCTTGAATGATCTTACCGGGCATCGAGCCAATGTAAGTCCGACGGTGACCGCGGATTTCGCTTTCATCACGCACGCCACCCAGCGAGATGCGAATGAATTCGCGCCCCGTCGCCTTGGCAACCGATTTCCCCAACGAGGTTTTACCCACGCCCGGAGGGCCAACAAGGCACATGATCGGGCCTTTCAGCTTCTTCGAGCGCTGCTGAACGGCCAGATATTCAACGATGCGTTCCTTGACCTTCTCAAGCCCATAGTGATCAGCGTCGAGCACTTTCTGCGCATTGTTCAGGTCTTTCTTCACGCGGCTTTTCTTGCCCCATGGCAGACCCAGCATCCAATCCAGATAGTTGCGAACAACCGTGGCTTCCGCCGACATGGGCGACATGTTGCGAAGCTTCTTCAGCTCAGCATCCGCCTTTTCGCGCGCTTCCTTGGAAAGCTTTGTTTCCTCGATCTTTTCTTCCAGTTCGACCAGTTCGTTCTGGCCTTCCTCGCCGTCGCCCAACTCTTTCTGAATGGCCTTCATCTGCTCATTCAAATAGTACTCGCGCTGGGTGCGTTCCATCTGGGATTTCACGCGGGTCTTGATCTTTTTCTCGACCTTCAGGACGGACATTTCGCCCTGCATCAGGCCAAAGACTTTCTCAAGTCGCTCAGACACAACGAAGGTCTCCAAAAGCTCCTGCTTCTGTTCGACCTCGACGCCCAAATGACCGGCCACAAGGTCGGCCAGCTTGTCGGGTGCACGTGTCTCGGACACGGCGGCAAGCGCTTCTTCGGGGATGTTCTTTTTGATCTTGGCGTAGCGCTCGAATTCTTCGCCGACCGAACGCAACAACGCTTCGATCTCGTTCGGGTCGCCCGGACGCTCTTCGATCACTTCGGCGAAGGCTTCGAAATAGTCTGCATTGTCGACATAGTCGGTGATGCGCACACGCGACTGCCCTTCGACCAACACTTTTACCGTGCCGTCAGGCAGTTTCAGCAGTTGCAGCACATTGGCCAGCACACCTACCTGATAGATGCCGTCCACATCCGGCTCGTCAATCGCCGGGTCGATCTGGCTGGACAGCAGGATCTGCTTGTCATCCGCCATCACCTCTTCCAGCGCACGTACGCTTTTCTCGCGTCCTACAAAGAGCGGCACGATCATATGCGGGAACACCACAATGTCGCGCAGCGGCAGGACCGGGAAGGATTGGCTCAGTTGCTCACTCATGGATCTTCCTTATAGTTGGGCAGTTCGCATGTCCCCGATAGTCGGCAGATCACGCGTCCTCCTGAATTTCGGCCTTGGTTAACAGACCGGTCACGCAAAAATGGGAACGTGAAGCGGGGTTTTCAACCGCTTCCGACCAGCGTTTGACACCATTGTGACCAGCAATTTCCCGATCCACAAGGCGGGTCCCGAAATTATCCACAGGAATCTCTGGGCTGGATCAAAAGACGCCCAGCGCAAGTCCAGCGGACAGGGCAGCCCCAAGCTCGCGACACGGTGCCAAGGCTTCAGCGTCCAACTGTTTTGGGGCCAAGATGTCCTCGGGTGTTTGGGCATGGGTGCAGAGGATCAAGGGCGGCTGAACTTCGCGCAGACGCCAGCCCGTGGCGATCCGGGCCAGTTGTCGTGCAGCCCCCTGCCCGTCCGACCCTGCACAGATCATCTGGGCATAAGGGCGCCCTTCGATCAGGCCCAATACTGGGTAATAGCAGCGGTCAAAGAACTCTTTCATCTGACCGGACAGTGTGGCCAGATTTTCAGGCGCGCAGAACATATATCCCGCAGCGCCCACCAAGTCCTCTGGCCCAGCCTCTTCTGCCGTTAGAATACGCACCGGTCCCTCAGCACGTGCCGCATCATAAGCTGCCTCGGCCATCTGCTTGGAGCCGCCCGTGCGCGAGTGCCATATGATCAGAAGCTCAGCCATAACCCCTTATAGCGGATCAATATCCCCTTGTGCACGGGTCGCGTGGAACTCCGCCTCCCACGCATTAAAGCGCCCTTCGGAAATCGCATCGCGCATCCCCTGCATGATCTCTTGGAAGTAATGCAGGTTGTGCCACGTCAACAGCATGCCCGAGATCATCTCGTTCGAGCGGAACACGTGGTGCAAATAGGCGCGCGAGTAGTTCTGACACGCCGGACAGGTGCAGTTCTCGTCAATCGGGCGCGGGTCATCTTGGTGGCGGGCGTTTTTGATGTTCAGCACACCCATACGGGTCCAGACCTGCCCTGTGCGGCCCGAGCGCGACGGCAACACGCAATCCATCATGTCCACACCGCGCTTCACGGCACCCACGATGTCATCGGGTTTGCCCACGCCCATCAGATAACGCGGCTTGTCTTCGGGCAGGTATCCGGGCGCGTAGTCCAGACAATCGAACATCGCCTCTTGCCCTTCGCCCACGGCCAAACCGCCAATGGCATATCCGTCAAACTCGATCTCGCGCAGGGCTTTCGCTGATTCCTCACGCAGATCAGCCTCGAGCCCGCCTTGCATGATGCCAAACAGCGCATGTCCCGGACGGTCCCCAAATGCATCCCGCGAGCGCTGCGCCCAGCGCATCGACAGACGCATGCTTTCTGCAATCCGCTTGCGATCGGCGGGCAGCGCGGGACATTCGTCAAAGCACATCACGATGTCTGATCCCAGAAGCTTCTGGATTTCCATCGAGCGCTCCGGCGTCAACTCGTGCTTGGACCCATCAATATGCGATTTGAAGGTCACCCCGGTCTCGGTCAACTTGCGTAGGCTAGCCAGAGACATGACCTGAAACCCGCCACTGTCCGTCAGGATGGGTTTGTCCCAGTTCATGAACTTGTGCAGCCCGCCCAGACGATCGATCCGCTCGGCCGTTGGGCGCAGCATCAGGTGATAGGTATTGCCCAGCAGGATATCCGCCCCGGTCGCGGCAACGCTTTCTGGCATCATTGCCTTTACGGTGGCTGCGGTCCCAACGGGCATGAAGGCCGGTGTGCGGATATCGCCACGTGGCGTGTGGATTACACCTGTACGTGCGCGGCCATCCGTTGCCTTCAGCGAATATGAGAACTTTTTCGTGCTTTGATCAGTCATGGCCGAGATGTGGCCCAACACGACCCGAAAGCCAAGGGCTATTGTCAAATCAGCCTAGGCATCGGGGGGTGTTTTCATCTTGTCCATGCTGGCAAGGGCGGCCACGACCTCGGGCTCTTTTGCCAAACGCGCGGCAAGACGTTCCAACCTGCGGCTCATCAGCATCAGTTCGGTTGTTGTGTTCGGGTCAAGATGCGCGGCCAGATCATAGGTGAACCCCTGAACCATTTTCGCCGCGTCGGACAGTTGATCTATCCGTTTTCTTCCCTCGCCTCTTCGTTTTGAAGAGCTCTCAAAATCCGTGGTCATTGCGCCACGCACCCCTTGTAAATCCCCACGGCCCAAAATGGGCACATCGCCCCTAAGGGCCCATCTATCCAGTTAGAGTTGACCTACAACTATGGCGAAAATTGGCCACATCTTCGTCAATATAAAGCTGTGCATATCGAAATCTGTCTAGGGTCATCTTAGCCTGTTTGCTAGCATTTTTCCATGTCTGTCATTGCAGCTCTGGACCTCGGGACCCGAGAACCCTATATGTTCGCTCAGGATTAGAGCGAGACCAGCATGACCGATACAGCCGATACCCGGATTGAAGGGGAACCCCTGATCAAACCGTCCAGCGTAGAGCACCCGCTTTATGACGCGGTGGTCGAAGCATGCCGCACGGTCTATGACCCAGAGATTCCGGTGAATATCTTCGATCTTGGCCTTGTTTACACGATCGAGATCAACGACCAGAACGAAGTCGACCTGATTATGACCCTGACCGCACCTGGCTGCCCCGTGGCTGGCGAGATGCCGGGTTGGTTGGTTGAAGCGATTGAACCTGTGGCAGGCGTTAAGCAGGTGAATGTCGAACTAACATGGGAACCGCCCTGGGGCATGGAAAATATGTCCGACGAAGCGCGGCTGGAACTTGGCTTTATGTAAGCCCTCCGCCCATAATGATATATGTCGATGCAGATCGGCCCAGCGCAACCCAATCGGGTTGCGTTTTTTGTTTCGCACCCCTTTTTGGCTGCACCTCGCACACCGCAACCTAAAAAGGTTGCATTTCAACATTAGCAACCTATTATGGTTGCATCATGTCCGTAAACCAAACACATATCGCTGTCCTGACCGGAGACATCATCGGTTCGACCCAAATGTCGCCCGAGGATCTGGAACGCGCATTTGATGCGCTATCCGCCTCGGCCGAGGTGCAAGCCGACTGGCACGGAGAGGACCTGCACTTCACGCGACAACGCGGGGATGGGTGGCAAGTCAGGCTTGCGCGCCCAGAGCTTGCGTTGCGGTCAGCACTCGCATTCCGGGCTGCGCTTAGGTGCGAGGGGAAAGAGTTTTCGACCTTTATGGCGGTGGCTGAGGGGGAAGCGGGGCCAATCCCGCCCGGTATTGACCTGAACATGTCGTCAGATCAGGTATTTGTGGAAAGCGGTCGCCATCTGGACAGTATGAAATCCAAGACCGAGAGCGTCGAACTCAGCCATCTGGACATCGGAGGGATCAGCGCAGCTTTCGTATTGGCAGACTATATCTCGCAAAGCTGGACCCCCGCGCAAGCTGCTGCCATGCTACCAATGCTCGCACCCGGCGAAACACCAAGCTACTCTGCAGTGGCAAAAGGACTGGGAAAATCTCGACAAGCCGTCTCAAAGGCATTGGATGGCGCTGGATTTGAAGCAATCTGGATCGCGTTAAGCGCAATCGACATGTATGAGCAACAACGATGATTGAAACCTTCACAGCTCTCCTCTTTGCCCACGTGCTGGCTGATTTTGTCTTTCAGACCAAGTGGATCAACGACAACAAGCAGCGACCGCAGGTCCTTCTTCTGCACGCGCTGATCGTCCTTGTCACAGCGCAGGTTGCGCTGGGCGTATATGATACACCCGAGCTATTGGCCCTCGCCCTCGCCCATCTGATCATCGACTGGGTGAAGCAGTTTGGCAGGTTTCGGAAGCTCCCGGGCTTTCTGTGGGATCAGGCAGCGCATCTTCTGACCATCGTGGCTGTCGCTGTCTATGCCCCAACGCTTTGGGACACATGGCCCGACGCCACCCTGCCCCTTATGGCACTGGCCGCAGGGGCGATCCTTGCCACCCGCGCGGGCGGGTTTGCCATCGGGCTGCTTATGCTGCCGCATTCCATGCGCATTCGTAACAACGGGCTGAAAGGCGGTGGTTGGACCATTGGCATTCTGGAACGGGGATTGGTCTTTGTCCTGATCCTTGCCGACCTGCCCCTTGGCGTGGGCTTTTTGGTCGCTGCCAAATCCATCCTACGTTTTGGCACCGCCAGCCGCGATCAGCGCACTGCCGAATATGTGATCATCGGCACTTTGGCCAGTTTCGGCTGGGCGATCCTTGCAGGTTTTGCCACCCAAGGCCTTCTTTCCCTTCTGCCCCCGCTTGAGATTACCGCTTGGCTTCCCTAAATTAGGGACAAGCGACAAGGATCACAGACATGTTCGGTATTCCCGGCAAATCACCCATCACCATGACCCCAGCGGCCGAGGCTCAGATTGCCCGACTGATGGAGAAGGACGGCCATAAAGGCCTGCGCATTGGCGTCAAGAAAGGCGGCTGTGCGGGGATGGAATACACCATGGATTATGTGGACGAGGTCGAAGCCCATGACGAGGTGGTCGAACAAGGCGCTGCCCGCGTGATGATCGCCCCCATGGCGCAGATGTTCCTGTTTGGGACCGAGATCGACTATGAAATCTCGCTTTTGGAAAGCGGCTTCAAGTTCAACAACCCCAACGTGACCGAGGCCTGCGGCTGTGGCGAGTCGATCAAGTTCGACGACACGTTGGCCGCAGCACCCGCGGATCTGAACGCCCCTCCGAAATTCTGATGGCTGTCACGAACAGTGACATCGCCTTCGTCAAAGAGCTCTTTTCCGGGCTTGGTCCGCTTACGCATCGCAAAATGATGGGCGGGGCCACGTTTTACTGCGATGGGCAGGTCTTTGCGATCCTGTCCAGCGAGGGTGAAGTGTTTCTGAAGGCAAAAGGCGCGTTTGCCGATGCTATGGCCGACGCGGGCAGCCGCATCTTTGGGATGAATGGCAAGACGATGGGCTATTGGACCCTGCCCGAAGACGCTCTAGACGATCCCGAGCTTGCGGCCAATTGGGCCCGCCGCGCGCTGGACGCGCTTTAGGATCCTGCCTGCGCCATCAGGTGCAGATAGGTCTCGTCAAACCGCTTCTTCATGTGATCCCCGGCCATAATCGGCTGATCCGCACCCTTGGGGGCGACATTGGTGTCGTGGTTGGGATTGAAGAACATCGGGATCGAGATACGTTCGTCCCCTGATCCAACAACGCGGTGCAAGGTCGCTTTCACGCGGCCTTCGGTCCACATTTCCAACATCTCGCCGAAATTGATAACGAAATCCCCTAGCGGGGCATTCACCGGCAACCAGCTCTCGTCCGCGCCCAGCACCTCAAGCCCGGCCACGCCGTCAGACGCCAAAAGCGTCACGCAGCCATAATCCGTATGCGCCGCGATGCCAAAATCCTTGTCACCTGCCCAATCCGGGCGCGGCGGATAATAGTTACCGCGCAAAAGCGCCATCGGACGGGTGAAGGCCGCGTCGAAATAGGTCTCGTCCTCGCCAATCGCGGCGGCAATGCCACGCAGCACGCCCATCGCGACGCCCAGCGCCTTGGCGTAATAGGCCTGAATGGCCTCGCGAAAGCCCTCAAGCTCGGGCCATTGGTTGTCACCGTAAACCGACAGGTTCTGCGCGCGCAACGGATCGTCGGCGGCAAGCTCAAAGCCGCAGTCGAAGACTTCTTTGAAGTCCGGGTTGGCGTCGGGATCGACCTGCTCGCTACCCGCAGCGCCCCAGCCGCGATTGGCACCGGTCTTGGCCATGTTGACGGCTTCTTTCACACGCTTGGGCTGGTGAAAGAACGCGCGATACATCGCGATCGTCTCGGACAACTCTTCAGTGTTGATCGCCGTATTGTGCACGGTCAGAAAGCCCACCTCCTGCACACCACGCAAAAGTTCGGCCATCGTGGCCGGATCTCGGGCATCAATCAGGGCAGCATCCAGTCTGGGGATCATCGGGGACCTCGCAAATAAACTTGTCCGCTTCTACAGCACGCACCCCACGGATCAATGGCAAAATGGCCGCAGGGCTTGACGCCCCGTGCCCCGCGTCGGAAAACGGACCGAACATGACGAGGGAGATTGATATGCGGCGCAAGATGGCAGCGGGCAATTGGAAGATGAATGGCCTGCAAGATAACCTGGCCGAGCTGGGCGCGCTGGCGCAGGGATATGGAAGCGCGGAGTGCGATATCCTTGTCTGTCCCCCCGCCACGCTGATCAATCAGGCCGCCTCCGTCAGCGGCGACAGCATCGCCATCGGCGGGCAGGATTGCCACAAGGCGGAAACCGGCGCGCATACGGGCGACATCTCGGCCCAGATGCTGAAAGACGCGGGCGCGACCCATGTGATCCTTGGCCACTCTGAGCGCCGCGAAGATCACGACGAAAGCGACACGGATGTGCGCCTGAAAGCCCGCGCCGCGATTGAGGCCGGTTTGAAGGTTGTGATCTGCATGGGCGAAAGCCTTGAAGAGCGCGAGGCCAACAACACACTTGATATCATCGGCGGGCAGCTGGCGGGCTCGATCCCCGATCAGGTCACGGCTGAGAACCTGATTGTCGCCTATGAACCCATCTGGGCGATTGGCACTGGCAAAGTGCCGACACTGGATCAGATCGGCGAAGTGCATGACTTCATCCGCGCGCGTCTCGTGCGCCGCTATGGCGACGGCGTTGGGCTTTCTACCCGCATCCTCTATGGCGGATCGGTCAAGCCAGACAATGCTGCCGATATCTTTGGAGTGTCCAACGTGGACGGCGCCTTGGTTGGCGGGGCCAGCCTTAAGGCCAAGGATTTTGGCAAGATCATCACGGCACTGGCCTCGGCCTGATCCCCCTTGAGACTTCAACAACTCGAAACCCCGGCCATTGTGTCGGGGTTTTTCATATCTTGACAGAATGGCCCATATAGTTAACATCGCAATTAAACATCGCAGGAGCCTTCGATGAACTATGATGATCTGGCCGACTGGCAAAAACGCGCCGCCGATTGGGCTCGCGACTATCACGCCGGCCTTCGTGACCGCCCTGTGCGGCCTGACATCGCACCCGGCGCGTTTCTGGCAAAGATTGAAGCCCCTATTCCAGAAGCCCCCGAAGCAATCGAAGCCATTTTCGACGACTTCACACGGCTTGTACCCGATGCCATGACCCATTGGCAGCACCCGCGTTTCTTTGCCTATTTCCCCGCGAACGCCGCCCCTGCATCGATGCTGGCCGAGCAACTGGCCAACGCGATGTCCGCTCAAGCAATGCTGTGGCAGACCGCGCCTGCCGCCAATGAAATGGAAGATCTCGTGATCCGCTGGTTGCGCGATGGTATGGGCCTGCCCGAGGATTTCACCGGCACCATTCATGACAGTGCGACGACTGCCACGTTCTCGGCGGTCACTACGATGCGCGAGCTTGCGCTGGATCACACAGGTATCACCAAGGGCCTGTCCGGCGCGCCTCAACTGCGCATCTATGCCAGCGCGCAGACCCATTCCAGTGTCGACAAGGCCGTGCGCCTGTCGGGGATCGGGCAGGACAATCTTGTGAAAGTCCCCACTATTCCCGGCCACCCCACATGGTCGATGGATCCCGAGGCCTTGGATCGCCTGATCCGCGAGGACGTCGCCGCCGGGCGCAAGCCAGCGGGCGTTGTGCTCTGCGTTGGCGGCACCTCAATCGGGGCCTGTGATGACATCGCCGCCTGTATCAAAGTGGCGCATGGCCACGGACTGACCGTTCACGTGGACGCTGCTTGGGCCGGCTCGGCCATGATCTGCGAAGAGTTCCGGCATCTATGGGAGGGCATCGAGGACGCCGACAGCATCATCTTCAACCCGCATAAATGGCTGGGTGCTCAGTTCGACTGCGCCGTGCAATTCCTGCGCGACCCCGGCCCGCAAATCGGCGCGATGGGGCTGCGGCCGGAGTATCTGAAGACACAGGGCGCGGACGAGATCGTGAACTATAACGAATGGACCCTGCCCCTTGGTCGCCGCTTCCGCGCGCTGAAAATCTGGTTCCTGCTGCGTGCCGAGGGGCTGTCGGGCCTGCGCGCTCGCATCCGCAATCACGTCGCGTGGGCGAAAGAGGCGAGTGCCGCCATCGCCGCCCTGCCCGGCTTTGAAATCACCACGCCCCCGATCCTGTCGCTGTTCAGCTTTCGATATCAGGACGACGCGAAAACCGCCGAGCTGCTCGAGCGTGTAAACCGCGACGGGCGTATCTATCTGACCCAGACCTATCACGACGGATCCTTCGTGATCCGCGTATCTGTAGGACAGTTCACCTGCACGCGAGAAGACGTGATGACCATCCCATCCGTTCTCGCAGAACTTGCGCAGGATCTGTAAGGTCAGGAAATCTTTACATTTTCGTGAATATGCTCTATAGTATAGGGGCTGGTGTCACGGGCAACTGACATTTTATTGACCAAAGCTCGGCACACCCAAGCCTGTATCGCCCCTTATATTAGAGGCAAGCGAGAGAGGGTATTCACATGGAAGATTTCCGTGAACATTTTCTGGGCCGCCACGCTGAAAACCTATCGGACAGCTGCACTGCCCACCACACTGACACTCTGCCCAACCGGCACCATTTCGGGCAGCATTTCACCTTTCGCGAATATGTAGCTGATGGGGTTGTGCATGGGCTTGGCGTGATTGCCGCGCTGATCGGCTCGATCACGTTGATCCTATGGGCGACCGGCGATGCGCCAATGGGTCATCTGCCGCCGCTGCTTGTCTATGGAATCGGGATGGTCGCCAGCTTCGCGCTTTCCGCCGCCTATAACATGACCCTGCACACCTCTGCCCGTTCCGTTCTTCGCCGCTTTGATCATGCGGCGATTTTTCTTTTTATTGCCGCCACCTATACGCCCATCGCCCTGATCGGGATCGGAGGCGGCACAGGCGTGGCATGGGCCGCCCTGATCTGGAGCGTGGCGCTGTTTGGCATGACGTTGAAGCTTTTCTTCCTGTGCCGGTTCGAGCGGACGGGCTTCATGCTGACACTAATGCTGGGCTGGATGGGTGTTCTGATGATCGGGCCTTTGCTGGCCAGCGTCAGCCTTGGCGTTTTGATCCTTCTCGTGGGTGGAGGGTTTCTATTCACCATCGGCACGCTCTTTCACCTCCGCGACCACTGGCCGTTCAACCGGGCGATCTGGCATGTGCATGTGCTTTTGGGTGCCGCCGCCCACTATGCTGCCGTTGTGATGGTCGCGTGGTCCTGATCGCCCGTTGGCCCGCCTAATTGGACACAGAAAGCGTCATAGAGAATGACGCAAACGGAACAGAATCCTTCGGCCACGTCTCCAATAGTTGACCACACGGAGGACCCGATGGACCGACTTGACTGGATCATCTCGATTGTTGTGCGCACCATTGGCGCAGAACGTGGTCGCGCAGCGCGCGGCCGCCCCTGCTGATGTCATTACCCAGAAATTGACAGAACAGCAGCAAGGACATCCCCATATGACAACAAGAACTTCGCGCCGCGCAGGTGGCCGTCAGGCCCGCCAAGCCCTTCGCGCAGCCCCTTTGGCCAAAGATTCGCGCCCCGTACGCGCAGGACTTGAAGGCGGCGCATACAAGCCCCTCACCCCGGAAGGCATGGAGCGCATTCACCAAGCCGCCTTGGACGCATTGGAACAGATCGGTCTGGCCGACGCCCCGCCGTCTGGCGTCGAGATCATGACAAAAGCCGGGGCCATTCTGGGCGATGACGGACGTCTACGCTTCCCCCGCGCCTTGGTCGAGGACATGCTAGCGAAGGCCGCCAAGGACCTCACCCTGTGCGCACGCGATCCGCAGCATGACCTGAACCTCGCAGGCACGCGCGTCCATTACGGCACTGCTGGCGCAGCCGTGCATATGGTCGACGTGGACGGGCGCGAATACCGCGACAGCACCGTGCAAGACCTGCATGACGCGGCCCGGATCGTGGACCAGCTGGACAACATCCACTTTCTGCAGCGCCCTATGGTGTGCCGCGACATCCCCGACAACCGCGAGATGGACCTGAACTCGATCTATGCCAGTGTGACAGGGACCAAGAAACACATCGGTGTGTCTTTCACCGAGCCGGATTTCGTCGATGACGGGATCGAGCTTCTGCACATGATGGCGGGGGGCGAAGACAAGTGGCGCGCACGTCCTTTCGTGTCGAACTCGAACTGTTTTGTCGTGCCGCCGATGAAGTTCGCCACCGAAAGCTGCCAGGTGATGGAGAAGGTCATTGCCGCGGGCATGCCAGTTCTGCTGTTGTCGGCGGGCATGGCCACCGCCACCGCCCCGCCCACGTTGGCAGGCACCATCGTTCAAGCCGTGGCAGAGTGTCTGGCGGGCGTGGTCTATGTGAACGCGATCAAACCGGGCCATCCGGCGATCTTTGGCACCTGGCCCTTCGTGGTCGATCTGCGGTCTGGCGCTATGTCGGGCGGATCGGGCGAGCAGGCTTTGCTTACCGCTGGCTGCTCTCAGATGCACCAGTTCTATGGGCTTCCAGGCGGCGCTGCGGCGGGGTTCTCGGATTCGAAACTGCCCGATATGCAAGCCGGGTGGGAGCAGATGTGCTCGAACGTGATGGCGGGCCTGTCTGGTTTGAACATGGTGTACGAGGCTGCAGGCATGCATGCGTCCCTTCTGGGCTTCTGCCATGAAAGCCTGATCCTTGGGAACGATATTATCGGACAAGCCTTGCGCTGTGTGCGCGGGATCGAGGTGACCGAGGATGCGGTCAGTCTGGACATGATGCGGTCGGTCTGTCTGGGCGGTCCGGGTCATTATCTGGGCGAGGATCAGACGCTGAACCTGATGCAGACGGAATATGCCTATCCAACCCTTGGCGACCGCACGTCGCCCAAGGAATGGGCCGAGGTTGGAAAGCCTGATCTGGTGCAGGCGGCCAAGGCGCGGAAAGAGGTCATTCTGGCCGAAACGTCGCGTGCGCATTTGGATCCGGTGGTGGACCAAGCCATTCGCACGCGGTTCAACATTCACCTGCCGAGATAGGTCGAAAACTCAGGACCGGGGGTTTTGCACCCCCGGACCCCCGCAGGATATTTACAGTAAGAAAATAAAGTTAGCTGGATGCTTCGGCTTTTTCTTCCAGCTCTAGCCATTCTTCTTCGGCAGCGGCGAGCTTTTGTTGCCGATCAGCTAGCCCCTCAGAGGCTTTCTTGAACTTCACGGGTTCTTTCGAAAACAAATCCGGGTCCATCAGGAACTCTTCCAGCTTTGCGATCTCAGCCGTCAGGCGGTCCATTTCGCTGGGAAGCGCTTCGAGCCGGTGTTTTTCGGTGAAGCTAAGGCCCGGTGCACTCTGCTTTTCTTTGGGCTTGTCTTTAGGGGCGGTCTTGGGTTTCTCGGTTTTTTTCGCAGCCGGAGCGTCTTCTTCCTGACGTTGCGCACGATAGTCCGACCAGCCGCCTGCATAGGCCGTAGCGATCCCGTTGCCTTCCATGGCGATCGTGCGTTCGGCCACGCGATCCAGGAAATCACGGTCGTGGCTGACAACCAGAACGGTGCCGTCGAAGCCCGAGATCAGTTCTTGCAGCAGGTCCAGTGTTTCCACATCCAGATCGTTGGTCGGTTCGTCGAGCACCAGAAGGTTCGACTGCCGCGCCATGATGCGTGCAAGGATCAGCCGCGCTTTTTCGCCACCGGATAGGGACCGTACCGGCGCGCGCGCCTGTTCGTCCGAGAACAGGAATTCTTTCAGATAACCCACCACATGTTTCGGGTTACCGCGCACCATCACTTGATCGGATTTGCCGGAAATGCGCATTTCCGGGTCCGAGGTCAGGTTCTCCCACAGGCTGGCGTTTTCGTCGAGCGTCGAGCGGTTTTGATCGAACACCGCCATCTCGATGCCCGTGCCATGTGACACGCTGCCCGTATCCGGCTCTTCCTGCCCGGTAAGCATTTTCAGAAGCGTGGTTTTGCCCGCACCATTGGGACCGACAAAAGCGATGGTTTCGCCACGCATGACGCGCAAATCGAAGGCTTTCAGGATGACTTTATCGCCGTAAGTCTTTGAAATTCCTTTGGCCTCGATCACCTTGCGACCGGATTTCGGCCCGGCCTCAAGTGCCATCTCGGCGGCGCCCTGCCGCTTAATCTGAGATGCGCGTTCATCTTTCAATGCATGTAGTGCACGCAATCGCCCTTGGTTGCGTTTGCGTCGGGCCGAGATGCCTTCGACGGCCCAGCGGGCCTCGGATTTGATTTTGCGGTTCAGTTTGTGACGGTTCGTATCTTCTTCATCCCAAACCTTATCGCGCCAAGCTTCGAAGTGTTCGAAGCCTTTTTCCTGACGGCGCACCTGCCCCCGGTCGACCCAAAGCGTGGCGCGGGTGAGCGCGCGCAGGAAGGCACGGTCGTGGCTGATCAGAACAAAGCCCGCGCGGGTTTGTTTCAGCTCGTTCTCCAGCCACTCGATGGCTTGAATATCCAAGTGGTTGGTGGGCTCGTCCAAAAGCATCAGTTCAGGCGCTTCGGCCAGAAGTTTGGCAAGTGCCGCGCGACGTCGTTCCCCGCCCGAAGCCGTAGCCACCGGCGTATCGAGCTTCATTTTCAGCCCTTCGGCGACACGTTCAACCAGATAGTCGTGCCCCGGCTCAAGACCCGAGGCCGCGAATTCGCCCAGTGTTTCAAAGGCAGACAGATCCGGGTGCTGGTCCATGTATCCGACTGTCACACCCGGAGACAGAACGCGGGTGCCGGTGTCGGGTTCGACCATGCCCGCCATGATTTTCATGAGCGTCGACTTGCCCGACCCATTGCGCCCAACCAGCGCCACGCGGTCGCTGGGCTGCACCACAAGGTCCAGACCATCAAATATGGGATCGCCGCCAAAAGTCAGCGCGATATCGTTCATCTGCAATAGGGGTATACGTGCCATAGGGCCGGGTTACGGGCTTGCGCCGGTCTGGTCAAGCAGGCGTGGCCACAGCGCGCAGCAATCGCGCACGCGCTGGCGGGACCGAGGCGATCTCGACCCCGGTAAAGACATGAAGCGTATCCAGATCGTGATCCACAACGGCATGATCCGACACCCACCCCCCCATCATCAGATAGGTGCGCAGAAGCGGCGGCAAGCCCAGCATGGCACGCTTGGTATCAGGCGCGCGGCGCAGGCGTTGCGCAAAACGAAACACGTTGGGTGCTTTGACACGCGGGCGCCAGCGTTTGGGTGCAATGTGGCGGTCCCGAAGCAAGGCAAACGTATCCAGATAGCGCGCCTCGTCCGTCCCATGAAACGACGAACAGCCGAATAGTAGGCCGATCTTTTCCTGATCCACATAGCGCGTCATCGCGCCCCATGCCACGCGTAGAATATCCGCCCCGCCTTGAGCTTCGGGATCAATACAGAAGCGGCCCATCTCGATCATCGGGCTGTTATAGTCGTACAAGGCAGAAAGCTCGTAGAACTGCGCGGAATAGCTGTCGCTGATGGATTTGCCGTCTGGAAAGGGCAGCAGGCGGAAACTGGCGACTAGCTTGCCGGTTATGGCGTCTTCGATGAGAACATGGCGGCAAATATCGTCAAAGGAGTCTGCGTCTAGCCCTTCACCACCACGAAAACACCTGTGGCGCAACACCTGTGCGGAAAGGATATCGGCACGGGTTTCGCCAAACCGTGCGTGATAACGGGGTATGTTCCGTATCGGCATGTGGTGCCCCTGCCCTTAGCGCAAAGCGCCTTTGTCATCATATGCGCATGCGCCTTTGTGCAGACAAGATATGACAGACAAGTGACGTCACGAAAGCGAAAGCTGCGCGCCCTGCGCTTACAATAGAAAAGGCGCCGGAAGACCGACGCCATTTCACAGGGATTATGAGGGGCTTAGTTGCGGCCCAGTTGTTCCGCCAGATCGATGCGACCGAACGATCCGAAGAGCTGCCGCAGGAAGCTGACGCCCTTGATGTTGCTTGCGGTCACGCGACGCTCAAGCACAACAACGCGCCCGTCTTGCAACCCGAAACGTTCGATGTTCTCGACACGTCCCTTGCTGTCAAAGCTGATCGCCAGAACTTCGCGGTCGATCTCTTTCGGGGCGTTGTACAAATAATGCTCGAACTGCGAACGAACATAGTAATACCCGCTGTCGGACAATAGACCAGCGGTCCCCGGCTTGCCGATTGCCTCGGCCACGGTTTCGCGGGTATCTTTGCCAACCACCAGAAGATCCACGTCTTCTTTCAACGGCATATAACCGTGATTGCGGTAGGTCGCGGCACAGGCCGTCAAGGCGATGGCAAGCGTCACAACGGCGATGGCCTTGCCTGCGCGTTTCACCCTATCTGTCAGATAAGACATATGCTCCCCTTGCGTTCTGCCCTTGCTTCTGGGTATCGGCTTATCGCAGGAACGGCCACGGTTCAAGAAACGATACTGATCTTGTATCCCCGTGGTCAGGATTCCTACCATATCCGGTTCGCCCCAACGTCAGGAGACACCGACATGAGCACCGATACGCCCGGCACGGGTCAGCATACGACCAAGTATCAGCACATCCTGCGTGTGGCCGATCTGTCGACAGGTTCGGCAACTCCATTCGAGCTGATCCCAACGGATGCCGAATGCAAAGCGATTGCTGCTGAACTGGGGATACCTGCCCTGCGCAAGCTGCGATTCAAGGGCACTCTAAATGCGCGCGGCAAGACGGATTGGCAGTTGAAAGCACAACTGGGTGCCACCGTTGTTCAGGACTGCGTTGTCACCTTGGATCCTGTCACGACCCGGATCGAGGACCCCGTAAGCCGACGCTGGGTCCGCGATCTGCCCGAGCTTGAGGCCGGCGACGAGATCGAGATGCCGGACGATGAAACGCTCGAACAGCTTGGAGCCGAAATTGATCTGGGCGAAGTGATGATCGAATCTCTCGCTCTGGCTCTGCCTATGTTTCCGCGAGCGGAAGGCGCTGAATTGGATCAAACCAACTTCGCCGCTCCCGGCGTTGCTCCGATGAGCGATGAAGACGCCAGACCTTTCGCTGGCCTGTCTGCTCTGCGTGACCAACTGGCAGGTAAATCCGACTCGAGTGACGACGCCGAATAAGCCGCCCGACCGCCCATCACGCTGAAACTCACCCGTAAAACTGAAGATTTCGGCAAATTCAGACCAATCGGCACTTGCAAGAAAAAAGAATCCCAGTATTTTCCCGGCTTCTTCCACAAGATGGGTTGGACAGCGCCCCGCAAACAGCGTATGAGGCGCCGAGACTCACACACGAGAATAACCGGCTTCCCTGAAGCCTTAAGAAATCACCGGGCCATGCGCCCCCAAAATCGAAGGTTGAGACCATGGCCGTCCAACAGAACAAAGTATCCAAGTCGCGCCGCAACAACCGCCGCGCACATGACGCTCTGGTTGCTGCGAACCCGAACGAATGTTCGAACTGCGGCGAGCTGAAGCGCCCCCACCACGTTTGCCCGTCCTGCGGTCACTATGACGATCGCGAAGTTGTTGCCATGGCCGACGAAATCGACCTGGACGACGAGGACGCAGCGTAAGGCACTTGCCCCGCGCGGGTGGGCATGTCAGAAAATCCCCGAGCATGGGATAAAGAATGACAATGAACGCCCCCAAACGCACAATCGTATCGGTCGACGCCATGGGCGGAGATCTAGGACCGGCAGCTGTCGTTGCCGGTCTTGCGCTGTCTGCAGACAAGAACCCAAATATTGGGTTCATTCTGCACGGAAACAAACCCGATCTTGAAAAGCTGGTTGTCCGGACAAAAGGTCTGGCCGACGTTTGCGACATCCGTCACGCCGACGAGGTTGTGACCATGGATGACAAGCCCAGCTATGTGATGCGCAATGGTCAGAACACCTCGATGTGGTCGACCATTGATGCCGTCCGCAATGGAGAGGCCGACGTGGCCGTCAGCTGTGGCAACACCGGCGCCTTGATGCTTCTGTCGATGGTCCGCCTGCGCAAATTGCCCGGCGTGAACCGCCCTGCCATCGCCTGCCTCTGGCCTTCGCGCAACCCAGCTGGTTTCAACGTGATGCTGGATGTGGGTGCTGATATTCGCGCCGATGACACCGACCTTCTGCAGTATGCTCTGATGGGTGCGTCTTACGCGCGCAACGGGCTTGGTCTGGCACGCCCGCGCGTCGGCCTTCTGAATGTCGGAACCGAAGAACACAAAGGCCGACCCGAGCTAAAAAGCGCACATGAGTTGATTGGTGACGCCGCAGAGCATGCCAATATCGACTATGTCGGCTTTGTCGAAGGCGGTGATATTCCATCTGACCGCGTAGATGTCGTTGTCACCGACGGATTTACAGGAAACGTGGCGCTGAAAACCGCCGAAGGTACAGCGAGCCTTGTCTCGGGCCTGCTTCGGGATGCGTTCAACGCGACAATTCTGTCGAAGATCTCGGCCCTTTTGGCGCTGACTTCGCTGCGTCGTCTCAGCAAACGTGTGGATCCGCGCCGCAACAATGGCGGCGTGTTCCTTGGCCTGAACGGCACCGTGGTGAAAAGCCATGGCTCGGCAGATGCGACGGGGATGTCGGCAGCCGTGAAACTGGCCTTCCGACTGGCCGAAAGCGGCTTTAATCAGAAGCTTGCAGCCCGGGTTGCATCCGCAGGCACGCAAAGCCAAGATCAAAAAAATCAAAAACCGGAAGGTGAGCAGCCAGAATGACACTTCGCGCCGTGGTCAAAGGCGTCGGGCACTATTTGCCCGAACGCGTGGTTCCAAACTCGTATTTCGAAGACATCGTCGACACATCTGACGAATGGATTCGCACCCGGTCAGGGATCGAGCGTCGCCACTTCGCCGCAGAAGACGAAACCACTTCGAAAATGGGCGCGAACGCGGCGCGCGCGGCGCTTGCCGATGCCGGACTGGAACCTGATGACATCGACGCCATCGTTCTGGCGACCTCGACTCCGGACCTGACATTCCCGTCGGTCGCCACGATGGTGCAGAACGAATTGGGTATGACGCGTGGCTTTGCGTTTGACGTTCAAGCCGTCTGCGCAGGCTTTGTCTTTGCTCTGACGAACGCCAACGCCCTGATCCTATCCGGGCAGGCCAAGCGCGTTTTGGTCATCGGGGCCGAGACGTTCTCGCGTATTTTGGACATGAATGACCGCGCCACCTGCGTTTTGTTTGGCGACGGTGCGGGCGCCTTGGTGCTTGAGGCACAAGACGGCGACGGTAGCAATTCGGATCGCGGCATTCTTTCAGCGGACCTGAATTCGGACGGACGCCTGCGCGAAATGCTCTATGTGGATGGCGGCGTCTCGACCACGCAGACGTCGGGCCACCTGCGCATGCAGGGCAATCCACTGTTCCGTCAGGCGGTAGGCAAACTGGCCCAAACCGCCGAGACAGCCTTGTCTAAAGTTGGGCTGACCGACGACGACGTAAACTGGATCGTGCCCCATCAGGCCAATATCCGCATCATCCAAGGCACCGCTAAAAAGCTAGGCGTCCCGATGGACCGCGTTGTGGTCACCGTTCAAGATCACGGCAACACCTCGGCTGCGTCGATCCCTCTGGCGATGTCCGTGGCGCGCAGCGAAGGCAAAATCAAAGATGGCGATCTTCTGGTCGCCGAAGCCATCGGCGGCGGTTTGGCCTGGGGGGCAGTGGTTCTTCGCTGGTGATCCCCGAGGCCAGAGCTAACCTTCTCAAGAAACACCATCTCCACCCCAATTTGCACTGGCGAGCTTCTGCTTTCGCAAGCCATTGATATTGACTCGGAATTTCAAAAATTCCATGCTCCATGCCAGTATCTAATCATGCCCGGTGCACATGCATCGATAAAAAGGGCAGAAAAAAGCCATTCAGGGGGACAATATGAATGAAAAGACTTTGACCCGCATGGACCTTAGCGAGTCCGTGTTTCGTGAGGTCGGCCTTTCGCGCAACGAAAGCGCGCAACTGGTTGAAAACGTCTTGAACCACATTTCAGACGCGCTGGTGTCTGGCCAAAGCGTCAAAATCTCGTCATTTGGAACATTTTCGATCCGCGACAAGGCGGCCCGCGTTGGTCGCAATCCCAAGACCGGGGAAGAAGTGCCGATCCTGCCACGGCGCGTCCTGACCTTCCGCCCGTCGCATCTGATGAAAGACCGGGTCGCGGCTGGAAACAAACGCTAATCGGGCCGGATTAAGGCCCCTTTTGCACCCAGAAGCCACGGATTAGAGAGCAGACAACGACATGGACAAGAAGTCTCCTGACGCCTTTCGCACCATCAGCGAGGTGGCCGATTGGCTGGGTGTGCCCACCCACGTGTTGCGCTTCTGGGAAAGCCGGTTCACGCAAGTCAAACCTGTCAAGCGCGCTGGGGGGCGTCGGTACTATCGCCCTGCGGATATGGAGCTTTTGGGCGGTATCCGGAAGCTTTTGCATGAAGACGGCATGACCATTCGTGGCGTGCAGAAACTGTTGCGCGAACAAGGCGTCAAGCACGTGGCAGCCATGTCCCCTCCGCTTGAAAGCTCAGAAATGCGGGATTCGGATGGGTCGAATGTGGTGCCATTGGCGACCTCTCGAACCTCCACCGAGGCTTCGGAAGAGCACGCACCCGAAGTGACTGACACAGTCAGTCCGGACACGGTCAAGGCGCAAACCGATCATCAGGACATCCTGGACGACACTCCGGTGTCTGAGCCAGAACCAGAGCCAGAGGCTGCCGAACACGACAGCCCTCCTACGCTGACCGACGCAGCGGATGATTCCGACGACAACCTTGTAGAGGCCCTGACAGACAAGCCTTCCACCGAGGTGATTGACGACGAGCCAGCAGAACGCGATCTGTTCGCGGCAGAGACAACGCCGGAACCTGAAACGCTTGAGCACGATCACGAGCCGACCGAACTTGAGGCTGATGTCGCCGAGGCGGGCAGCGTTGAGGAGATCGACGAGATTAATGCTCCGGCCAGCGGCGACGTAGAATCACAGGAGAGCGCCACGCAAGAGGCGCCTGACACGTCCGAACCCGAGGTTGCCGCCCCTGCCGAACCAGTCGAACCAGTCCCGGCGATAGAACCTGACCCATCTCCAATCGCTCCTCCCCCTTCTCCGCTTCCAATTGATATTTCGCATATTTCGGATGACGTTGCTGACGACGCTTTCGCCACATCGCAAAGCGTATCGATCAGTGCGAAACTCAGGGCTTTCCGTAGCTCGGGTGGGGTGCTGCCTGACGACAAGCTGAGCAGCTTGACCGCGCGCCTGTCAGATCTGGCGATCCGCATGGCCCCTGCCCCATCCGACAATGGTCAGGCAGAATGACCCCACTTGGAGTTTGGGAAATTTCATTGGAAAGAATGCGCAATTTCCGGACGTTTCCCGCTTGCCCTGCCCGTGAAAATCACTATGTAAGGGCCTCAGTCGGGCTATGGCGCAGCCTGGTAGCGCGTCCGTCTGGGGGACGGAAGGTCGCAGGTTCGAGTCCTGCTAGCCCGACCAATTCAAAAAACGCCCGCCCGGCTTTCGGGTGGGTGTTTTTGTATGGATCAGGCCCCTTTGCGGCCTGCGGCGAAGGAGGAACGCCATGAAATCCGGAGTGTTGGCAGATCATCAGATCCGGCAGATGATCACCGAAGGTGGTATTTCCGCGTCCTCGCCCATTTTGAACGAACAGATACAGCCGGCCTCGCTTGACCTGCGACTGGGCGAGAAAGCCTATCGCGTACGCGCGTCCTTTCTTCCGGGCAAAGAAGCCACTGTCACCGAGCGTCTGGCCGATCTAACCATGCACGAGCTGTCGCTAACAGGCGGCGCGGTGCTGGAAAAGGGATGCGTCTATGTGATTCCTCTGATGGAGCGGCTGAACCTGCCCGAAGGCATGACCGCCGCCGCCAGTGCCAAAAGCTCGATCGGGCGGGTCGATCTGATGACCCGCGTGATCACCGATCAGGGGATCGAATTTGATCGCGTGCCCGAAGGCTATGACGGCCCGCTTTATGCCGAGCTTTGCCCGCAAAGCTTCTCGGTCGTGGCCCAGCCCGGTCAGCTGCTGAACCAAATCATCTTCCGGCAGGGCAAAACGATTCTATCCGACGACGACCTGCGCGCCGTGCATGAACGCAGCGCGATTGTATCGGGCGACCCCGTCATCTCGGACGGGTTGGGGTTTTCGGTTGATCTGAAGCCCCGCGACGGTGATCTGGTCGGCTATCGTGCCAAGCGCCACACTGGCGTCGTGGACCTGTCAAAGCTGGCTCATTACGACCCTGCGGAATACTGGGAAGAGGTCCGCACGACCGAAGGCCGGATCATCCTTGACCCCGGCGCGTTCTATATCCTCGTCAGCCGCGAAGCCATCGCCATCCCGCCCGATTGCGCCGCCGAAATGGCGCCCTATCTGGCCATGGTCGGCGAGTTTCGCGTGCATTACGCGGGCTTCTTTGACCCCGGATTCGGCTATGATGCGGCGGGCGGAACCGGATCGCGTGGTGTCCTTGAGGTGCGCTGCCACGAGGCCCCCTTCGTCTTAGAGCACGGACAGGTCGTGGGGCGTTTGGTTTATGAAAAGATGAGCGAGATCCCCGAGGCACTCTATGGTGTCGACATCAAGTCGAACTATCAGGGGCAAGGCCTGAAGCTGTCGAAGCACTTCAAGTAACGGCAAGGACCACAACCTATCGGAACCGACCGCACGGCAGTTAAAACAATCGCCGTCCGATCCTCATCGTTTTCCGCCCGCGATTAGCAAGCTTGCGGGCTTTGCGGGCCTCTTCGCGTTCCTCGGGAGTCATCTCTTCTTTGGCTTTACCTCGGCGAGCCGCCAAATCGATGCCAGCGTTGACGCCTTTGTTCATCAGGCGGCGCGTGACGATGCGGACGATCATGTTGATGATTTGATTGACGTTCATGGCAAATCAATCCTCGAACAGTTCCGACTGACCTTCCGGGCTTTCATCCTCATCATCAGAGTCTGGTCCGGGCATGGCACCGGGTGGTGGGCGGCTTTCCAGCAGGCCTGCCGAACGCAGCTCCTTCAGCCCCGGCAAGTCACGCGCACTTTCCAGTCCGAATTGGTCCAGGAAGCCCGGCGTGACCACGAAAGTCACGGGGCGGCCCGGTGTCATGCGGCGGCGGCCGAAGCGGATCCACTCCATTTCGATCAACTGATCAATGGTGCCACGGCTGACGGACACGCCCCGGATCTCTTCGATCTCGGCCCGCGTAACCGGTTGATGATAGGCGATAATTGCCAAAGTCTCGATCGCGGCGCGGCTGAGCTTGCGTTGCTCGACCGTTTCCTTTTGCATCAGATACCCTAGGTCCGGCGCAGTGCGGATGGCCCAAGCATCGCCCACCTTTACGACCGAGACACCCCGACCTTCATAGCGCTTGCGCAGATGGACCAAGGCCTCGGCTGCGTCGCACCCATGGGGCATGCGGTCTTCCAATTCTTTCACGCTGACGGCTTCGGCCGAAGCAAAAAGGATGGCTTCGACCATCCGTTCCTGTTCGCCCATCGGAGGGGCCTCGAACAGGCTTTCCTCGCGCGCGTCTTTCGCGTCTTGTCCGTCACTAGGCCCCTCACTGGGCGTGTCACTGATCACATCATCCGTCATTTGATTTCCTGCGGATTTGAATGGGCGAAAACGTGTCGCCCTGTCTAAGTTCAAGCTCGCCTCGTTTGGCCATTTCCAATGTGGCAGCGAAATTTGCAGCCATGGCCGAGCGGCGTTTGGCGGGTTCGACTTCCCACCCTTCGGGCAGATACGAGGTCAGCTCGGTCCAGTCACCGGCATAGTTGATTAGCCCGCGCATCCGGTCCAGTGCCTGCTCCATCGTCATTACCGCGTCGCGATCCATGACGAAGGGGCGGAATTCATCCTTGGTGCGGATCCGGGCATAGCCCTGCATCAGGTCCAAAAGCGTCGCGGTGTAGGTCACACGGCGTATGCGGGTCACATCTTCAGGCACACCACGGGCGAAGAAGTCGCGCCCAAGCTGGTCGCGCGCCATCAGCTTGGCAGCGGAATCACGCATGCCCTGAAGCCGCTCCAACTGGAAGGCAAGGTGGGCGGCCAGCTCTTCCCCGGTCGGCCCTTCTTCCGAAGGATCCGGCGGTAAAAGCAGGCGCGATTTCAGGAATGCAAGCCAAGCGGCCATCACCAGATAATCGGCGGCCAGTTCGATCCGCAGATGTCGCGCTTGTTCCACGAAGGCCAGATACTGCACCGACAGTTCCAACACCGAGATCTTGCGCAAATCCACCTTTTGCGTACGCGACAGCGTCAGAAGAAGATCGAGCGGGCCTTCAAACCCCTCGACGTCAACGATCAGCGCCTCGGCGGCCAACCGCTCGGACACTGACATTGCATCTTCTTGAAACTCTTCAGTCTCGCTCATCACCCGCCTGTACTACTGTCTCACCAGTCATCAGGCTTTGAAATTCCGCGTCCAAGGCGTCAATGTCAATGGGAACGGGTGGTTTGCGCCACGAAAGCGCGGCTTCGGCGCGCGAAAGTGCGTCGCCAGACAGATCTCCGCAGGCATCTGCGACCACTTCCATCTGCTCAAGCACGCCATTGCAATGCAAAATGATGTCACATCCGGCGCGCAAGGCAGCGCGGGATCGCACGGACAAAGCGCCAGACAGCGCCTGCATCGAGATATCATCCGTCATCAGAAGCCCGCCAAAACCGATCTTCTGACGGATCAGGGCAATCATATCCGGGCTTTGGGTCGCGGGGTGGTCTGGGTCGATGTCTTCAAACACGATATGGGCGGACATGCCCAAGGGAAGACCCGCCAAGGGTTCAAACGCCATGAAGTCGGTCCAGCCAAGCTCTTTCGCTTTGGTTTTGACCCGTGGAAGTTCCAGATGCGTGTCCAGAGAGGACCGGCCATGGCCTGGAATGTGTTTGACCACAGGCAGCACGCCGCCATCCAGCAAACCTTGCGCCACGCTGGCCGCACGTTCGGCGACTTTGACCACATCCTCGCCATAGCAGCGATTGAGCAAGATGGGATGGGTGTCTGCCGTCGCAATATCGGCCAAGGGGGCGCAGTTGCCATCAATGCCGACCGACAGAAGCTCGTCCGCGATCAGGCGATAACGGATGTAAAGACTGCGCACCGACGCCTTGGGGTTCAGCTTGACCTGATCCAATGCAGGCAGCCATTCACGCCAATACGGAGCACCCATTCGCGCAACGCGACCACCTTCCTGATCAATGAAGATCGGCGCGTCCCGCCCCACAGCGCCGCGCAGCTCGCTGGTCAGGGCGCGCAACTGATCTGGCGTGTCCACATTCCGGGCAAAAAGGATGAAGCCCCAAGGTTGGGCGCGTTCGAAAAAATCCCTTTCGGCGCGCGAAATCGATGTGCCTTCGCAGCCAAAGATATATGCGCCAATGCGGGACATAACTATCGGGTCGCGACCGGGATACAGGCGGCCTTCGAGGCCATCAGCACCGAGCAGAAGCGGCGCGAGTCTGCCAGATCAGCAAAGCCCATCGCACGCAGGCGATAGAAGGTCTTGCCGCCGGTCTGAGCTTTCTCGATCACGCGGGACTTGCCCCCCATGTAGTCCTCGAACCGGGCGGACAGAACGCCCCACTGTTCGCGCGCGACTTCGGCGCTATCAAAAGCCCCCAGTTGCACAAGGCGTGTGCCGGGGGCCAAGGTCGAAGGATCAACTTCATTTACTGCAGGAGTGCCCGTCGGCGCGGGGGCCGAAACCTTGGTGTTCAGATCCGCAGGCCGCAGATTTGGTCGAAGGGATTTGCTGACACCGGGCACCGAGGCCGGAATGATCTTGACGCTTGGCTCGGCTGGAACGGCTGGCACTGCAGCTTCAGCGACGGGCGGCACAGGAATAGCCATCGGCGCGATCGAGGCGACAAGCTCGGTCGACGCGGTTTCCAGCGTCGCCCCAAGCATAGGAGCGTCGGCGGCGATTTGTTCGGCAATAGCAAGTGCTGCGGCCACGGGATCCAATTCAGTGGTCGGTTCGGTCACATATGCCTGAATGGCTGCGGCGGGCACGGTAACATCGGTATCGGCACGGGCGACCTCGGCCACCGCCGCATCTTCGCCCGACAGTGACGCGGGTTCGGGCGCCAGAACCAGACGATCAGCAGGGGCAGAAGCCTCGCCTTCCGCCTGTACGGCGTTTACGGCCAGACCTTGATGGTCTGCCGATTGTCCGCCGGGATTTTCAGGCTGTACGCGCATGGGGCCCTCAAGCGCGCGAACGACCGGAATGCCGGTAACGTCGCGCATAGCAAGCTTATAGCCCCAAACGCCCAGACCTACGATCAGGGCCAGAGACACAGCGGCCCCAGCATAATTCAAAAGCCCCGCGGCCCCACCACCACGCGACGCGTTAGGTTCAGACGGCTGGGCGTAGTACCCTTGATCATCGAAGGGCGCTTCGTGATACCCGGCGTAACCGTTTTGCTGTGGTACGGGCGGCACTGCGGGACCACCATGGGCCGGATGCACATAAGCAGACCCCGCAGATGTCACCACAGGTTCGGGTCGATGCCCATAGTCGGGATGATTTTGATACGCGGGATGCGGGGCGTTATGCCCCCAATTTGTTTCTGCCATCTTGCCTCACACCCGGAAATCAGGGGCTTGGCCTTATGGCTCTTTCCACACCCTGCGCCGGTCAAACTGCTCTACTCGCACTCGACCGGGGCGCATTTTGTCAGCGCATTTCCTCGGCCGGAGTGACGCCCAAAATACCCAATCCGGACGAAATGACAACGGCCACTGCGCGCGGCAGGGCAATTTTTGCCGCCGATGAGTCATTATTGCCATCCTGAAGGAAGCGCAGTTCAGGTTTGTCGTTGCCACGGTTCCACAGCGCGTGGAATTCCGAGGCCAGCTCGTACAGATAGAACGCAATCCGGTGGGGTTCATGGGTGCGCGCGGCGATCTCGACCAGACGCGGCCATTCGGCCAGTTTCTTGGCCACGGCCAGCTCGGCTTCGTCCTGCAGATTTGGCGTGTCGGTCAGGGTGATCCCCTGCTCTTCCGCCTTACGCAGCACCGAGCGAACCCGCGCATGAGCATATTGTACGTAGAATACCGGATTGTCTTTGGATTGCTCCAACACCTTGTCGAAATCGAAATCCAACGGCGCATCATTTTTGCGCGTCAGCATCACGAAACGGGTCACGTCCGAGCCGACCTGCTCGACCACGTCGCGCAAGGTGACAAAAGTTCCGGCTCGCTTGGACATTTTGAACGGCTCGCCGTTCTTGAACAGCTTCACCAGCTGGGTCAGCTTGATGTCCAAAGGCACTTTGCCATCGGACAGGGCCGACACGGCCGCTTTCATCCGCTTTACATAGCCGCCGTGATCGGCGCCGAACACGTCGATCAGCGCATCAAAGCCACGTTCAACTTTGTCGAAGTGATAGGCAATATCGGGTGCAAAATAGGTCCAGCTACCGTCCGATTTCTTCACCGGGCGGTCCACGTCGTCGCCATGTTCGGTCGACTTGAACAATGTCTGCTCGCGCGGCTCCCAATCCTCGGGCTTTTTGCCCTTGGGTGGCTCCAGTACGCCTTCATAGATCAAGCCCTTGCCTTCCAGCGTCTTGATCGCGCCTTCGATCCGACCCGTGCCATAAAGCGATTTTTCGGAATAGAAGACATCCATCTTCACACCCAGCTGGGCGAGATCCTCACGGATCAGGTCCATCATGGCTTCCGTCGCGAACTCACGGATTTCAACCAGCCAGTCGGCTTCGGGCTTGCCCATATAGGCATCGCCCACCTTGGCCTTCAGCGCCTCGCCAACCGGCACCAGATAGTCGCCGGGATAGGTGCCGTCCTCGAACGCGACCTCTTGGCCGTGTGCTTCGAGGTACCGCAAATATACGGACCGCGCCAATACATCGACCTGCGCACCACCGTCATTGATGTAATACTCGCGCGTCACATCATGACCGGCGAAATCCAACAGGCTCGCCAGCGCGTCGCCAAATACAGCCCCGCGGGTATGCCCCACATGCAGGGGCCCCGTTGGGTTAGCCGAAACATATTCCACGTTCACTTTCTGACCAGCGCCCATGGTCGACCGGCCAAAGCCAGGATCTGCAAGCACGCCTTCAACCAGACCTGCCCAAATCGATGCCGCCAAACGCAGATTCAAGAAACCCGGCCCAGCAACCTCGGCCACGTCAATGCGGGCATCCTCGGCCAACTTGGCGGCCAGCACATCCGCAATGTCGCGCGGTTTCATCTTGGCGGGTTTCGCCAGAACCATAGCGGCATTCGTTGCCATATCCCCATGCGCCGCATCACGCGGAGGTTCGACCGCCACGTTGTCAAAGCTCAGCCCCTCGGGCAAAGCGCCTTCGCTGACCATTTGGGTCAGGGCATCAATCACAAGCGCGCGAATATCGGCAAAGAGGTTCATCATCTCGGTCCTTATCTGTCCCGCGCACTCCTATCAGCCCCGCCCCAAAGGTCAAGCGATGCTAGGGCCGAACCCGACCTCAACTCATTTTCTTACCGGAAGTATCCTGGGGTGAATGCGCGCAGCGCAGAGGGGCAAAGCCCCTACCCGCCCAGTCCCAATCGCGCATGTTCCTGAAGCGCGAAACGATCAGTCATGCCCGCGATATAATCCGACACCAAGCGCGCCAAGGCGGTCTCGCCATCTGCGGCTTCAATCTCGCGGCACCACTCATCGGGAAGCTCCATCGGGTGCGCCATGAAATGGTCGAACAGATCCCCCACCACGGCGGTGACACGGGTGCGCATTTCAACCACCGAGGGCGCGCGGTACATGCGAGTGAACAGGAACTTACGGATCACTTTCAGATCGGCCCACAGCTCGGGCGAAAACCGAATGACCGCGTGGTCCAGCGCGCGAATATCCTCGACCGATTGCGGGTCGGCCGCTGTTAACAAGCGCTGCGAGGTGCTCAACACATCCTCGACCATCACGCCGAACACACGGCGCAGCGCCTCATGACGGCGACGGCCTGCATCCAGCCCGGGGTAGAGCCCGTCCACCTCGGCGATTGCAGCGCCTACAATGGGCAGCTCTGCTATCTCTTCCATGGTGAACAGCCCCGCGCGCAGCCCGTCATGCAGATCGTGGTTGTTATAGGCAATGTCATCGGCCAGCGCCGCCACCTGCGCCTCGGCGCCCGCATGGGTCGACAGTTCCAGATCATGCAGAGCGTTGTACTCGGCCAGTGCATACGGCAGATCTCCCGTCACCGGGCCATTGTGCTTTGCGATCCCCTCGAGCGTTTCCCAGGTCAGGTTAAGCCCGTCCCATTCGGCATAGTGCCGTTCAAGCGAGGTCACGATCTTCAAGGCCTGCGCGTTGTGATCGAAGCCGCCAAAGGGGGTCATCAGCTCGTCCAGCTTATCTTCGCCCGTATGGCCAAAGGGCGTGTGACCCAGATCATGCGCCAGCGCCACAGCCTCGGTGAGGTGGCTGTTCAGTCCCAGAGCGCCTGCGATGGTCCGCGCCACTTGGGCCACTTCGATCGAATGGGTCAATCGAGTACGGAAATAGTCGCCCTCGTGTTCCACGAAAACCTGTGTTTTATGCTTTAGCCTGCGAAAGCCCGAGGAATGGATGATCCGGTCGCGATCCCGTTGATAGGGCTCGCGAAATTCGCTTTCCCGTTCCGCATAAAGCCGCCCCCGGCTGCCACCGGGATGGGTTGCAAAGCTGGCAAGCATGGCTGCCCCTTTCCGCCTGTCATTTCTGGCACGTTTTGGATGTCCCGTCTGCGCGCGCCTGTTCAGGGCGTCTTGTCGCGCCCGTCCGGCCAACCTATATTCTCTTTGGCGTGAACATGAAACGGAATTCCCGATGGATCTGAACCTGCCCCCCAAAGTCACCGAACGGGCTTTTGCCCGCCTGTCCGAGATCGGTGCAAGCCAACAAGGCAAAGCGCTGCGCGTGGCTGTCGAAGGTGGCGGCTGTT
This sequence comes from Aliiroseovarius sp. S253, assembly GCF_049800855.1. Taxonomy (NCBI): domain Bacteria; kingdom Pseudomonadati; phylum Pseudomonadota; class Alphaproteobacteria; order Rhodobacterales; family Paracoccaceae; genus Aliiroseovarius; species Aliiroseovarius sp. S253. Next base: position 1,664,516 of record NZ_JBNAFW010000001.1, read on the forward strand.
CGGGTTTCCAATACGAGATTTCGCTGGATGACCCCGCCGAAGGAGACTTGGTGTTGGCAGGTGGCGGCGAGCAGGTCGTGGTGGACGAAGTGTCCCTGCCCTTCCTGACGGATGCGGTCATCGATTTCACCGAGGAGTTGATTGGTGCGCGCTTCGTGATCAACAATCCGAATGCCACGGCCTCTTGCGGCTGCGGGACCTCGTTCTCAATCTAGGGCGTCAAGCCGCCATCAATTCGGCGCCCAATGCCATCGCGTCCAATGCATCTTCCTTGGCAATACGCCAAGCATAGGCGAAATCGGCCTGCCATGAATTGCCCAGCTGGCGCTTAAGCGTCCCGATCAGCGTGTTCGCCAACAGCTCGGCATGGTCCGTACTCAGCCCACGCATCGCCAGACGAAAGCCGATGAGGCGCAGCCCGGCGGTCATCGTGACCTCGTTTCCAGCGAAGGTCATCATCAAACGATAGAGCACCCGCACCTGTTCGGCGTGATCATCAATCCGCGCAGGAAACAGCACCCGCAACTCGGGCGCACGCTGAAACAGCAACGGGAAAAACGCATGGGCAAACGCGTCTTCCTGCCCGACCAACAGGTCCAGACTGTGCAAGCATTGCGCGCGTGTCAGATGATCCATGGCAGTGATCCTTCGTGTAAACCTTCAGATTTCCCTCAAACTTGACGGATCTCGGTTAACAATTTCTGACTGTTTCCAAAGAAAATCGCCGCCCGGTGTATTTTTCTTCCCCCCGTCCCGTGAACACGCTACCACGCGCGCATGAAAGCGGACTGGCATACGATTATCATTGGCGCGGGCGCGGCGGGACTGTTTGCAGCACCCTATGCGGCCAAGACGGGTGCAACGCTGGTCATCGATCATGCCAAAAAACCCGGCGAGAAGATCCGGATTTCCGGCGGCGGGCGCTGCAATTTCACCAACATGTATGCCGAACCGAAGAATTTCGTTGGGCAGAACCTGCATTTCCACAAATCCGCTCTGGCCCGCTTTGGCCAATGGGATTTTGTCGAACTGGTCGATCAGGCGGGCATCTCTTGGCACGAAAAGACGCTGGGGCAGCTGTTTTGCGATGAGAAGTCAACGCAGATTGTCGAGATGCTGACCACCCGTCTGGCGCAAGCAGGAGCTGAACTGGCACTTGAGACCTCTGTGGACTCAGTCGCACAGACGGATGACGGGTTTCAGCTTGAAACCTCGAAAGGCACACTCACCTGCCAAAACCTTGTCATTTCGACGGGCGGCAAGTCGATCCCCAAGATGGGCGCGACCGGCTTTGCCTATGATATTGCAAGACAATTCGACCATCAAATCGTCGAGACCAGCGCCGGACTTGTGCCCTTCACGTTCCCGGACGGACGGTTTGCGCCAATATCCGGCGTCTCGTTGCCCGTGCGCGTCTGGAATGATCGCGCCAGCTTTGAAGAAGCGCTTCTGTTCACCCATCGCGGCTTGTCCGGCCCGGCGATCCTGCAGATCTCGTCCTATTGGCAACCGGGCGAGCCCGTGCATATCGACCTGATCCACGGGTTAGACCTGCGCGAGACCCTTCGCACGCAGCGTCAGACCGAAGGGCGGCGGCAGTTGTCGACTGAACTGTCCCGCCACCTTCCCGCGCGCTTGGTCGACCATCTGACCACCGAATTGTCGGGGCGTTTTGATCTGACCGAACGGCTGGCGGATCAGTCCGACAAGGCACTGGATGCATTGCTGGACCAGCTCTCGGATTGGCAGCTCACCCCCTCGGGCACCGAAGGCTATCGCACCGCCGAGGTCACGTTGGGCGGCGTCTCGACCGACGGGCTGGACAGCAAGTCCATGATGTCCAAAACCACCCCCGGCCTCTATTTCATCGGCGAATGCGTCGACGTGACCGGCTGGCTGGGCGGGTTCAATTTCCAGTGGGCCTGGGCCAGCGCGCACGCCGCCGGGCGGCATATCGCCGAAGGCTGACCCGCATTGCTTGCGCCCACCCGCGTTTGCCCCCACAGTGACCCCAACGACAGGAGAGCCCCATGAAAATTGCCAGCTTCAACATCAATGGCATCAAGGCCCGTTTGCCCGCTTTGATGGACTGGCTGGACGAGGCGCAGCCCGACGTGGCGATCTTGCAGGAAATCAAGTCAATTGACGAGAACTTCCCCCGAGAAGCCTTTGAAGACAAAGGGTATAATGTCGAAACCCACGGGCAGAAAAGCTTCAATGGCGTCGCCCTTCTGTCCAAACTTCCGCTTGAGGATGTGACCCGCGGATTGCCCGGTGACGACGAAGACGAACAGGCCCGTTATATCGAGGCGACCGTGGTCGGTGATCACGCGGTGCGGATCTGCGGGCTGTACCTGCCCAATGGCAATCCCGTGCCCGGTCCGAAATACGACTATAAGCTTGCATGGATGGAGCGTCTGCGCGCCCGTGCCGAGGAATTGCTGGCCGAGGAAACGCCTTTCCTGATGGCAGGCGATTACAACATCATTCCGCAAGCCGAAGACGCCGCCCGCCCGCAGGACTGGACGGAAGATGCGCTCTATCGCCCGGAAAGCCGCGAGGCTTGGCGCAAGATCCTGAACCTTGGCCTGACCGAGGCGTTCCGCGCCCGCAACCAAGCCCCGGAACAGTATTCATTCTGGGATTTCCAGCGCGGATCGTGGCAGCGCAATGATGGTATTCGCATCGACCATTTCCTGCTGTCGCCGGAATGCGCGGATTTGCTGGAAGATTGCCAGATCGACAAAGAGGTTCGCGGGCGTGAAAAGCCCTCGGACCACGTTCCAGTTTGGGTAAAGCTTGCCGCGTAAGGGGTTGGAATGACGCGTAAGATCATTATCGACACCGATCCCGGTCAAGACGATGCCGTGGCCATCCTTCTGGCTCTGGCCAGTCCCGAGGATGTCGACATTCTTGGCATTACCGCTGTGGCCGGCAACGTGCCACTGGACCTTACCCAGAAAAACGCACGCATCGTGTGTGAATTGGCGGGGAAACCAGAAACGCGTGTCTTTGCGGGCTGTGACCGGCCCCTACGTCGTGATCTGGTGACGGCTGAATATGTACACGGGAAAACCGGTCTGGACGGGCCGACCTTGCCCGATCCTACCATGCCACTTCAGGACCAGCACGCGGTCGACTTCATAATCGAGACCCTGCGCTCGGAAACGCCAGGCTCGGTTACGCTTTGCCCTCTTGGGCCGCTCACCAACATCGCTACCGCGTTCGAGCGCGCGCCTGACATCGTCGAGCGTGTACAGGAAATCGTCTTGATGGGCGGCGCCTATTTCGAGGTCGGAAATGTCACCCCAGCGGCCGAGTTTAACATTTACGTCGATCCGCAAGCAGCTGATATTGTGTTTAAATCCGGAACACCGCTTGTGGTCATGCCACTTGACGTCACCCACAAGGCGCTCGTGACCAAACCCCGTAATGACGCCTTCCGCGCGCTTCCAGGCGACGTAGGCCATGCGGTGGCCGAGATGACGGATTTCTTCGAGCGTTTCGACATCCACAAATACGGCTCGGAAGGCGCTCCTTTGCATGATCCAACCGTCATCGCCTATTTGATCCGTCCGGACCTGTTCACGGGTCGCCACATCAATGTGCAGATCGAAACACAGTCCGAACTGACCATGGGAATGACAGTTGCCGACTGGTGGGGCGTGACAGATCACCCACCCAACGCCACCTTCATCGGCGACCTTGATGCGGATGGATTTTTTGACCTTCTGACCAAAAGGATCGCCCGCCTATGAGCAGCCTGCGCCTTGCCACGATGGACGACCTTGAGCGGCTAATGCCCCTTGTGGCCGGGTTTCATGCCGAAGAAGGCATTGAACAGGACGATGACACCCGACGCGGCGCATTGGTTCCGCTTCTGGAAGGCTCGCCTCACGGCGCTATCTGGATGATCGGACCGCGTGTGGCCCCGGTTGGATACATCGCGGTCAGCTTCGGTTGGTCGATCGAATTCGGCGGGATCGACGCCTATTTGGATGAGCTTTATGTCCGCGAACGCGTACGTGGTCGTGGAATGGGGTCCGAGGCATTGGCCGCTTTGGTTCGCGCCCTGTCCGGGCAAGGTGTTACTGCGATGAGCCTTGAAGTGGATACCGACAATGACCGGGTCCGTGCGCTTTATGAACGCATGGGCTTTCAGTCGCGCAACCGCTATCATCTAATGACTCATCTCTTCTAAAGCGCCTGTGCGGGCATATTCGCTATGGATCTGAAAATCGCCACCTACAATATGCGCAAGGCCATTGGGCTAGACCGCAGACGTGATCCGCATCGCATTCTAAACGTGCTGAACGAGCTGGATGCGGATGTGTTAGTGCTGCAAGAGGCCGATCGCCGTCTTGGCCCCCGTCCCTCGGCGCTTCCGTTCAAAATGATCGAGGAAGAGACGGATTTTGTCCCCGTCCCCTTTGCCTCCAACGGGCTGTCCTTGGGCAGCCATGGCAATGCAGTTTTGGTGCGCAAGGGGCTGACCTTTCACGATGCCCGCACGGTGGAACTGCCAGGATTAGAGCCACGCGGCGCCGTGTCCGTTGGGATCGAGGGCAAGATGCAGGTGATCGGCACGCATCTGGGCCTACTACGCCCCTATCGCCACCAGCAGATGCGCGCGCTTGCAGGACATTTCGACCACATAGAATTGCCTACGGTGATCCTTGGCGACTTCAATGAATGGTCCCCCCGACGCGGGTTCGAACCGCTCGAGGCGCATTTCGACATCCATACCCCCGGCCGGTCCTATCACGCCTCGCGCCCCATGGCGGCGCTGGACCGGATCGCCACCTCGGAAGGTGTTGAGTTACGTGATGCAGGCGTAGATCAGTCCAAGCTGGCGCGCATCGCCTCGGATCACCTGCCGGTCTGGGCAAAGCTGCGCATCACAGACTGAGTGAATCCGTCGCAATTTCCGATATTTGTCTGCGCCTATCCACGTGCTAAGAGGCGCTCAAGCACGATTTACGGATCATACAGGACCGACAATGACTTTTCTGCAAATTGCATCTCTTTTGATTGTTCTGGCCGGCCTTTTCGGCGCCATCAACTATCTATTCCTGAAACTGCCCTCGGCCATCGGCATCCTTGTGGTATCACTGGCGGCTTCGGTTGCGATCCTGATCCTTGACCTTGTGGCCCCTAGCCTTGGTGTTGCCGATCAGGTGCGCACGCAGGTTACCAGCATCGACTTCTCGGACGCACTTTTGGAAGGCATGCTGGGGCTTTTGCTGTTTGCGGGTGCCCTGCACGTCAAAATCTCGGACCTGCGCCTGCAATGGCGGCTAGTTTTCCTGATGGCGACGATGGGCGTGGCCCTGTCGACCGTGGTGGTCGGCGTCGGCTTTAGCTGGATCACCGGCATGCCGATCCTGATCGCATTGGTGTTCGGGTCGCTGATCACCCCCACCGATCCGGTGGCCGTACTGGGTGTCTTGCGCGAGGCAAACCTGCAAAAGTCGCTGGAGACCAAGATCGCGGGCGAAAGCCTGTTCAACGACGGCGTAGGTTACGTGGTCTTCCTGGTGCTGGTCGGGCTGGCCTTTCCAGATCACGGCAGTCACGGCGGTGGGCACGAGGAAAGCGCGGCGATGGGCGCGGTCATGCTATTCCTGCAGGAAGCCGTGGGTGGTGCCGTTCTAGGTGTCGCCCTTGGCTGGCTGACTTTCCGCATCATGCGCCAAATCGACGACTATTCGCTTGAGGTTCTGTTGACCCTTGGCCTTGCATTCGGGGGCTATTCGCTGGCCGTCGCTCTGCATTTCTCGGCCCCGATCATGGCGGTCTGTGCGGGTCTTCTGATCGGTGACGTAGGCGCAAAACATGGGATGAGCGAAGAGACCCGCAAATATGTCGACGCCTTCTGGAAACTGATCGACGAGATCCTGAACGCCGTCCTGTTCCTGATGATCGGGTTCGAGGTCTTCGCCGTTGCCTTCACCATGGATGCCGTCATGGCGGGCACCATGGCCATCGCGCTGGCATTGGTCGCGCGTCTGACCGCAGTGGCCGTCCCTGTGCTGCTTCTGAAGCCCTTCCGCAGCTTCTCGCGCGGGGTGATCCCGATCATGACTTGGGGCGGGTTGAAAGGCGGTATTTCCGTTGCGTTGGCTCTGTCGCTGCCCGACAGTGAATGGAAACCGCTGATCCTGACCGCGACCTATATCGTTGTGATCTTCTCGATCATCGTACAGGGGCTCACCGTGGCCCCGATGGCGAAACGGATTGGCCGCGAACCGGAGCTGATGTGATGCGTGACTATGCCGTCTATGATGTGTTCACCGACACGCCGTTTGGTGGCAACCAACTGGCCGTGATCCCGGATGCGGACGGGCTGACCACGGCGCAGATGCAGACCATCGCGCGCGAGTTCAACTTCTCGGAAACGACCTTCGTTCTACCGCCCGAGGATCCAGCACACACGGCCCGCATCCGTATTTTCACGCCCGTGCGTGAACTGCCTTTCGCGGGGCATCCCACCATTGGCACCGCTGTGATGCTGGCCGAGATGGGATATGGCCCTGACATGGTGCTGGAGCTGGGCGTCGGTCCCCTGCCCGCCCACGCCGAGGCCGGGCAGGCCCGCTTCGTGACCGAGGTACCATTGGAGCGCAAAGGCAAACCCGAGGTCGATCTGGTCGCCCGTGCCATTGGCTGTGGAGCGGATCAGATTGTGACCCAGCCCGAGATCGCCTCGCTTGGTGGGGATTTCGTCTACGCGCAGCTGGATAGTCGCGAGACACTCTCGACCCTATCGCCGAATACGGACGCCATGCGCGAAGGGACAAAGCTGTTCCCCGGCAATCATGACTTTGCGGTCTATGCGTGGGTCGAGGATGCCGACGGCACGATCCGCGCCCGCATGTTCGCGCCGCTGGATGGCATTCCGGAAGACCCGGCCACCGGATCCGCAGCAGCGCCCTTGGCCGCGCTTCTGTGTGCAGATCGTGGAGGGGAACAGCGCCTGACTATTCATCAGGGCTATGACATGGGGCGTCCGTCGCAGATCCAATTGCAGGCGGAACCGGGGAAAGTCACCGTCGCGGGATCTGCCGTGCGTATCATGTCGGGAAAACTGATCCTTTAACCCTGTCTGGGCGGGATCATCACGGCTTCTAGGATCAGCCGCAACGAGGGCTCAAAACTGGGCGCAAAGGCGTAGGCTGCGAAAGCTTCACGCATGTCGTCAGGCAACCCTTCCGGGTCGCGCTGCGCCGAAATGTCGAACTGCGCAGCCCCGAGCATCGTCATCATGATGGTGCGCGCCAGCGTGTCGACTTGATCAGGCCCGATACCGATGACCATCGCCAGATGTGTGGCCCATTCCTGCCCCAAGGCAAGCAGCCTGCGTTTGGCGACGAACAGAGGCTCATCCGCCACATTGGCTTCGATCACAGCGACCAGTCGCGCGAAAAGCGGTAGGAAAAGTGGTGTGGTCTGGGCATTCACGGTCAGCAGATGCGCCAGTTGCGCAGCACTATCGCCGGGTTTCGCACTCGATATGAATCGCGCGACCACCTTTTCCATCGCTTCAATGAACAAAAGCAGGAACAGCTCTTCCTTCGAGCGCACGTAGAGATACAAGGTCCCTTTGGCGAGCCCAGCGCGCTTTGCCAATGCGTTCATCGTCACGCCATCAAAACCTGATTCGTCGATAATCTCTCGTGCGGCAGCCAGAATCGCGACTTGCCGTTCGGCCTTCTGATCTTCGGACCGGGCGCGTTTTGCCTTTTCTTCCAGTGCCATAACCCCATTCGCGGCGAAAACTCGCCTTATCCTCGGTAGACAATTAGTTGCCGCTCACACAACTGACCATTGGTCACTTAAAGCGAATACCCCTTCCGTTCAGTGAAAGGCAAATGCAGTGAAAAAGAAAGCGGTCCTTATCACGGGTGTTTTTTGCGGGGCCGGCAACTAGACCGCGCTGTTTGGATGAAGGGGAAAGCCCCCGCGCCCTGAAGTCCCTGATTAGCCAACACTCTCGGCTTACCCCCCTTTGCCTGCCCGGATTTTCGCGGCATAAGGGGCGGGCATCAAACCACCGAGGGGCAAATGTCAGGCGCATCCATTTTGAAACGCTGTGAAGATATGGGGCTGCGTATGACCGACCAGCGCCGCGTGATTGCGCGTGTGTTGGAAGACGCCCACCATGACCACCCCGATGTAGAAGAGCTTCACGCCCGCGCCTCTGCCGTGGACAGCCGGATATCGCTGGCGACTGTGTATCGTACAGTGAAGCTGTTTGAGGAAGCAGGCATACTGGTCAAGAACGAGTTCGGTGATGGGCGCGCACGGTATGAAAGCGCTGATCGTGACCACCACGACCACCTGATCGACCTGTCCACCGGCGAAGTGATCGAATTCCTCGACCCCGAGATCGAAGCGCTTCAAGAAAAGATCGCCGCCAAGCTGGGGTACGAGCTGAAAGGTCATCGCCTAGAGCTTTACGGCGTGCGCAAGAAAGACTGAGACACGCCGCTATCCATCACGCACCGTGATTGGATACATCAACGAATCCCCCCTTGCCGCACCTTCTGAAATCGGTTTCTGTCGGCTGGCTGCGCGGACGAAACCGCGCCTATGGGACAGAACATGCAGAATATTCGCGGCATCATCTTCGTTACCTTTTCCATGGCAGCCTTTGCTTGCGAAGACGCGTTCATCAAGTCGATGTCGCGCGGCATTCCCGTGTCTGAAGTTCTGATCTTTCTAGGACTGGGCGGGATGATTGCCTTCGGCACCATGACCTATATGCAGCGCGGCACACTGGCCCCGCTGGTGCATCGCGACATGCGATCACCGATCATGCTGTGGCGCAACGCGTCCGAGGCCGTCGCCGCTATGTTCTTCATCACCGCCTTGTCGCTGGTGCCGCTGTCGACCGTCGCGGCCGTCTTTCAAGCCACGCCACTGGCGATCACCGCAGGCGCTGCTCTGTTTCTGGGCGAACAGGTCGGCTGGCGACGGTGGAGCGCCATTGGGTTTGGCTTCATTGGCGTCTTGATCATCATCCGCCCCGGCAGCGATACGTTCCAATTGGCTGCCCTTCTGCCCTTGGGCGCGGTGATCACCATTGCTGTTCGTGATTTGCTGACCCGGCAAATGGACCCGTCGATTCCGTCGATCAGCGTTGCCTTCTATGGTTTTGCATCGGTCATTCCTGCCGGGATCCTATTGGCCCCGATCAATGATCCCTTCGTAATGCCGCACGGCGTCGAGTGGCTGATCATGCTGGGTGCAATCATCTGCGGTGTATCGGGCTACTACGCCATCGTGCAGGCGATGCGGATCGCTGAAACCTCAATCATCATGCCATTTCGCTATATGCGGCTGATCTTCTCGATGATCCTTGGCGTGCTGATCTTTGCGGAACGTCCTGACGGCTGGACCTATCTGGGTGCGGCCATCGTCATTGGCACCGGAATTTACATGTTCCTGCGCGAACGACAGGCCCGCGTGCGCTAACATCGCCCCCGGCTGTTGTCGAGACGCGCAGGACACGCTAAAGACGCCACAACTGAAGTTTTCTTCTTATTGGGAGCGCTAACATGAGCACCATCATCGACATTCTCGCCCGTGAAATTCTGGACAGCCGCGGCAATCCCACCGTCGAGGTGGACGTGATCTTGGAAGACGGCACGCTGGGCCGCGCTGCTGTGCCCTCGGGTGCATCGACCGGTGCCCACGAAGCCGTTGAAAAGCGCGATGGCGACAAGGCGCGTTACATGGGCAAAGGCGTTCTGGCCGCTGTAGAAGCCGTGAATGGCGAGATTGCGGACATGCTGGTCGGCTTCGACGCCACCGAACAGGAAGCCATCGACGCCGCCATGTGCGAGCTGGACGGCACCCCCAACAAAGCCCGCCTTGGCGCCAACGCCATTCTGGGTGTGTCGCTGGCCGTGGCCAAAGCCGCAGCAGACGCATCTGCCCTGCCCCTCTATCGCTATGTAGGCGGCGCATCGGCCCGCGTTCTGCCGGTTCCGATGATGAACATCATCAATGGTGGCGAGCATGCCGACAACCCGATCGACATTCAGGAATTCATGATCATGCCAGTTTCGGCCGCGAACATTCGCGAAGCCGTACGCATGGGCGCCGAGGTGTTCCACACCCTGAAGAAAGAACTGACCGCTGCTGGTCTGTCCACCGGCATCGGTGACGAAGGTGGCTTTGCCCCCAACATCGGTTCAACCCGCGACGCGCTGGACTTCATCATGAGCTCGATCAAAAAAGCGGGCTACACACCGGGCGAGGATATCTATCTGGCCCTCGATTGCGCCGCGACCGAGTACTACAAAGACGGCAAATACGTTCTGGCCGGCGAAGGCAAATCGCTGACATCCGAAGAAAACGCCGATTACCTGAAAGCCCTGTGTGACGATTATCCGATCATCTCGATCGAAGACGGCATGGACGAGGATGACTGGGACGGCTGGGTCGCCCTGACCAAAGCCATCGGCGACAAGGTGCAGCTGGTGGGCGACGATCTGTTCGTGACCAACCCGGCCCGTCTGGCGATGGGCATCGAAAAGGGTGCGGCGAACTCGATGCTGGTGAAAGTAAACCAGATCGGATCGCTGTCGGAAACCCTGAAAGCCGTCGACATGGCCCACCGCGCACGCATGACAAACGTCATGTCCCACCGCTCGGGCGAGACCGAGGACGCCACGATTGCAGACCTCGCCGTCGCCACCAATTGCGGCCAGATCAAAACCGGCTCGCTGGCACGGTCCGACCGGTTGGCGAAATACAACCAGCTGATCCGCATCGAGGAAAGCTTGGGCGCGACTGCCGAATATGCCGGGCGTAGCATTCTGAAATAAGGCGACAGACAATAAACACATGAAGGCCGGGGATTTCCTCGGCCTTTTTCGTTGCACGGCAAGATGACAACTTTGTCATACCGGTTGCCCCTCGCCTGACAGCGCCTAGACTTCCCGCATGGCCCATGTCGCACAATACCAGGTTCACCTTATGCTACTGCTCTTCGGGATCGGAGCGGTCGGCACGCTGTTTCTGTTTCGCAAACCTCCGGGTCACAAGGCATGGAAGCTGGCGGATCTGGTTTGGGTACTTCTGGGTGGCCTAGGTGCGCTGATTGCCATCATCGCGGGGCTTTACACGGCGGACAGCTCGCGGCTTGATCGGCAAATTGATGTGGCCTATGCGGTCACGCGTGCCTTTGACGGGGATGCAGCCCGGTTTCGGCTGCGATACTGCGAAGGTGCGACCGATCCTGACCTGAAGACACTTTGCGAAAAGATCGAGTTTCTATCCGCTTCGACTGCCGCCAACGCCGAGCTTCCCCTGTTCATCGAGGTCACGCAGTCTGTAGCACCGCTTGCGGGCCTCAGCTTTCTGTTCGGGAAAAGCGTTGCCGCCCGCGAGGCCGAGATGCAAGAAATGCGCGATCAGGCCGATGCGTTTAACATCGAACGCTTTCTTGTCTTCGCAGCAACGGATGAGAAAACCAAAGCTGCTGCTGCCGCCCTCGCCCCAACACGTCCCGAAGTGGTTGGTGACTTCAACGTGCTGGCCCGCGCTTATGAGGATCTGGTGTCCGAGGTGGGTGCATTGAAAGACGAATGGGAATACCTGCAACAGCATTCCGGCATCTTGATCTGGCAGGTGATCGCGCTGTGCATGGTCAGCTTCGCCGCGCCGTTCCGACTGGGAAAATCCATCACCGAACTGCGCCATAGTATGTGATGGGCGGGCGACCGATATGCGTCTTCCCGCCCATCTCCCCCTCAGCTTCCGACGGCTTGATAGGCAGCGCGGCCTTTGCCCGCAGCCTCCATCGCTTTCATCGCTTCTTTACTGGTCATTAACTTGATCGTGGATCCGCCAGACATCGTGCCCGACGCGCCGACCACCAAAGCGCAAGCCGCCATCGTGTCGTCATCCGGCGCCTCAATCAGCGCCATGACATCATCATCCCCGAAACAGAAAAACAGGTGATGCAGCTTGCCACCCATGCTTTCGATCATCGCCCCAGCTGCGGCTTCGCGGTCTTGCGGGGTGTCGACCAACGCGCGCAGTGCATCCGTGCTATAACGGCCTTTGAACATATAAAAAGACATATCAACCTCCTGATTGGAAATGGATGACAGGTCTATGCCTTGCCTCGGCACTCGTGAAGACACGCAGATCTTACCACGCTTTCGCACTCGCGCGTATACATCAAAAGGTTATACACTTCCCCCATGACACCGGACATGACAGCAGACCAGATCATCACGCAGCTGAACCTCGCACCTCATCCCGAAGGTGGGCATTACCGCCAGACTTGGGTGGATACGGACGCCAGCGGACGCCCCAGCGGAACCTGTATTTATTTTCTGTTAAAAGAAGGAGAATGCAGCCATTGGCACAAAGTCGATGCAACCGAGATCTGGCTGTATCACGCCGGTGCCCCCTTGGTGCTGTCCTTGTCAGATACCGACAACGGACCCGCCACAGATCGCACACTTGGGCCTGATCTGGCGACGGGGCAGATGCCTCAGATCATTGTGCCCACAGATCACTGGCAGGCGGCACGGACGACCGGAGCGTATACGCTGGTCAGTTGTACCGTGTCTCCGGGGTTTCAGTTTGAAGGGTTCACGCTGGCCCAACCCGGGTTCGACATTCCCCGGACTTGATCTTACGAGCCGCCCAGAAGCACCGCGGACACCGGCACCATCGCAACCGAGCTGATGCGGTTGCCGACGCTCCATTCCACCAAGGCGGTCAGCGTCTGTGGGACTGCGCGTCCCATCAGAATCACGCCCTCTTCCTGATCTGCCTTGAAAGCGGCGTTGTCCAGAAAACGGCGGATCACCTTGTTGTCCTGTCCGTCCCCATCGAGATCACGGAACACCAATCCAGACGGCACGCCTGTTTTCAGCGCGTTCTTGTGGCCGGTGTTCAGCCCCTCGGGCTGAGTGATCAACCCATGCCCAGACACGACAAGGATTTCGGCGATCTGACGCGACAAAGGCGCGTTCGTCTGAAACCCGCTGTCGGGTGCCATGTAAACGGCGACGCCCATATTCAGCTTGGCTTGTTGTACCTGCAGGTTAACCTCGGCATCGGTAGGCGTGGCGCCAGACGGCAAATCAGCCTGCATCACAAGCTCGGCACCTGCACCGCGATAGAAGGCCATCGCGTCCTCAAGATCAGGTGCATTCACATCCAGAATGACGCTGACCGGGAAGGGTAAATTTTCCAAACCTTCCAACTGCGTGCGCTCTGGTCCCATGTCTTTCAACACCACCGCCATCAAGGGGCGCCCTTCCGTATCCGATGCGGGCACGGAGTTGCGCTCAATCGCCAAAGGCGATGTCGACAGGTCGGTCAATGGGGCTTGTGCTTCAGGACGTGTCGCGCCTTCGTCTGCAACCGGCTCTTCGGTCTCGGGGGCTGGATCGGTGCCGCCAATGCTGGGCAAACGGTTGGTGGTTACGTCGCTGGCCTGGTTTTCAAGCGGAGCAACAGATGTACCCAACCCGCTTTGTTGATCTGTGGTGACTTCGGGTTCGGGTGCATCGGGGGCGACTTCGCTGCCATCAGGTGCCGCAGGTTGTTCGGGTTGGCTCGTTTCACGATTCCCAGTGCCATCGCCCGTATCCGTCATCGGCGCAGCATCCCCATCCGAGGGTTGCTCGGATTGCGCGCTATCGTTGGGACCCGCAGCCTCTTCTGTCGCGTCGACCTTCGGTGCCCCTTCCGTTTCCGGCACGGGGTCGGCGGTCTGGATCTCGTCCGCTACGGGATCTGTCACGGGGGCCGGAACTTCGACCGGAGCGACCGGCGCCGTGGCCATTTCGACCGGTGGTAACATCGGAGACACCAACGCCACCCCAATAGCAGATACAAATCCGCCAGAAACCACACCTGCAAGGAAGCCTTTTGCCATGGCTGCTACCCCCAAATACTCAATTGATACTGCACCGCTCTTGACCCTCGGCGCTTGCCTGGACCATGTATAGCCCGACAAGGGCCGTTCGTAACCCCTTCTGACACAACTTTGGCGAAAGGCCGCGACATGATCCTGCTGATCGATAACTATGACAGCTTCACATACAATCTCGTCCACTATTTCGGCGAGCTTGGGGCCGATGTGGTCGTGCGCCGCAACGACGCGCTGGATGTGCAGGAAGCGATGGGCATGGGCGCAGACGGGATTGTGCTTTCCCCCGGCCCTTGTGACCCCGCTCAGGCTGGGATCTGTCTTCCCCTGACCATGGCCGCAGCCGAGGCGAAAGTACCGCTGTTCGGTGTCTGCCTTGGCCATCAGACCATCGGCGAAGCATTCGGCGGCGATGTCGTGCGTGCACCCGAGATTGTGCACGGCAAAATGGGCACGGTTCGGCACGAGGGCAAAGGCGTGTTCGAGGGGCTGCCTTCGCCGCTTCAGGCGACGCGCTATCACTCGCTGGTGGTGGATCGTGACACCCTGCCCGATTGCCTTGAGATCACAGCCGAGTTGGACAATGGTCTGATCATGGGCCTGCGCCACAAAGAGCTTGAGATCGAGGGCGTGCAGTTCCACCCCGAAAGCATCCGGTCGGAACATGGCCATGCAATGATCGAGAATTTCCTGAAGAAAACTAAGGTGGCGGCATGAGCGACGCGATGAAACCTCTGATTTACGCGGCCACCGAAGGTCCGCTGTCACGCGCTCAGGCCGAAGCTGCGTTTGAAGAATTGTTCGAGGGCCGCGCCACGCCTGCGCAAATCGGTGCGCTTCTGGCCGCCATGCGGGCACGCGGGGAAAGTGTCGCGGAGTATTCTGCCGCTGCCGCCGTCATGCGCGCGAAATGCGCCAAGGTGAACGCACCCGAGGGCGCGATGGACATCGTTGGTACGGGCGGCGACGGAATGGGCACGTTGAACATCTCGACCGCGACGGCCTTTGTCGTGGCGGGTGCTGGGGTGACTGTCGCCAAACACGGCAACCGCAACCTGTCGTCCAAGTCGGGTGCCGCAGATGCGCTGACCGAAATGGGCGTTAACGTGATGGTCGGCGCTGATGTGGCTGAACGCGCGATCAACGAGGTCGGTATCGGCTTCATGATGGCCCCAATGCATCATCCTGCGATGAAGCACGTGATGCCGGTGCGTCAGGAAATGGGCTGCAAGACCATCTTCAACATCCTCGGCCCTTTGACCAACCCTGCGGGCGCTAAACGCCAACTGACCGGTGCCTTTGCGGCCGATCTGATCTTCCCGATGGCCGAAACCCTGCAAGCGCTGGGGTCCGAGAAGGCGTGGCTGGTCCACGGGGCAGACGGGATGGACGAGATCTCGATCACCGGGGCGACTTCGGTTGCGGCGCTTGAAGACGGCAAGATCCACGCCCGCGAAATCCACCCGGAAGATGCTGGATTGCCCGTGCATCCGCTGGCCTCGATCCTCGGTGGAGAGCCCGCCGAGAACGCCGTGGCCTTCCGCGCGCTCTTGAATGGCGAGGGTTCAGCCTACCGCGACGCGGTTCTGTTCAACGCTGCGGCCGCTCTGGTCGTGGCCGACAAGGTGGCTGATCTGAAATCCGGCGTCGAGATGGCCGCCGAAAGCATCGATAGCGGTGCTGCGAAGGCCAAGATCGAAGCACTGGCCGCGCTAACCTCAGCAAGCTGACTTGCCCCTACCCCTTCAAGGAACTAGACCAAGCCCATGAGCACTGTTCTGGATAAAATCAAAGCCTACAAACTCGAACACGTGGCCGCCTGCAAAGCCGCCCGCCCCCTGTCCGAGGTCGAGGCCGCCGCCCGCGACGCATCCCCCACAAGGGGCTTTGCACAATCGCTGATGAAAGACGCCGAAAACGGCTATGGCTTGATTGCCGAGGTGAAAAAGGCCAGCCCCTCTAAGGGTCTGATCCGCGCCGATTTCAACCCGCCCGCCATCGCCACAGCCTATGAAGCTGGCGGGGCATCTTGCCTGTCGGTTCTGACCGACACACCGTCCTTCCAAGGCGCGGATGAGTTCCTCGTGGCTGCCCGTTCAGCGGTCTCGCTCCCTGCCCTGCGCAAGGACTTCATGTATGACACCTATCAGGTGGCTGAAGCTCGTGCCTTAGGTGCCGACTGCATCCTGATCATCATGGCGTCCGTCGAAGACAGCCAAGCGCAAGAGCTTGAAGATGCTGCCTTTTCTTGGGGAATGGACGTGTTGGTCGAGGTGCATGACGAAGAGGAGCTGGAACGTGCCACGATCCTGAAGTCCCCTCTTCTGGGCGTGAACAACCGCAATCTGAAGACCTTCGAGACGACATTGGACACCACCCGTCGCCTGTCGAAACTGGCCGGAGCCGAACGTCATTTGGTCTGCGAAAGCGGCCTTTTCACGCCGCAGGATCTGGCCGACATGGCGGAACATGGCGCGCGCAGCTTCTTGATCGGCGAAAGCCTGATGCGGCAAGATGATGTCGAGGCCGCAACCCGTGCCATCCTCGCCAATCCGGTGCCGGCATGAGCGACAGCCCCCTGACCCATTTCGACGCTGACGGACAGGCCCATATGGTCGATGTCTCAGATAAAGCCGTGACAGATCGCGTCGCGCTGGCCGAAGGCTTCGTCCGCATGACGCCCGAGACGCTGGCACTGGTGACATCCGGCACCGCCAAGAAGGGCGACGTTCTGGGCATCGCGCGTCTGGCCGGGATCATGGGGGCCAAGAAGACCTCGGACCTGATCCCACTCTGCCATCCCCTGCCTATTACCAAGGTGGCGCTGGAGCTTGAGCCGCAGCCCGATCTGCCCGGCGTGCGCATCACCGCTACGGTGAAAACCGGCGGCCAAACTGGCGTGGAAATGGAAGCCCTGACCGCCGTGTCGACCGCCTGCCTGACGGTCTATGACATGCTGAAAGCGGCCGAAAAGGGCATGGAAATCACGGGCATCCGCCTTCTGCGCAAAGAGGGTGGAAAATCAGGAATATACGAGGCGACATAATGATCACGGTGAACGAGGCGTTGGACGCAATCTTTGATCTGGTCACGCCTTGTGGAACCGAAGAGATGCCGCTGGCCGAGGCCGCTGGCCGCGCTCTTGCAGCCCCTGTCACCGCCACCCGCCTGCAACCGCCCTTTGCCGCATCCGCCATGGACGGATACGCGCTGAACGGTGTTGAAGCCGACCCTGAAGCGATGTTCCGCGTGATTGGAGAAAGTGCTGCAGGTCACGGGTTCGATGGCCGTGTCGGCCCCGGCGAATGCGTGCGCATCTTCACCGGCGCGCCCCTACCCGACGGCACCAATCGCGTGATCATTCAGGAAGATGTGGACCGTAAGGGCAACCTGATCACGCTTGCTCGGAAACTCGACAAGGGCCCGCACGTCCGCCCAGCAGGTGCCGATTTCAAACCCGGTGACACGATCCCCGCCCCGCGCGTTCTGACACCCGCCGATCTGGCGCTGGCTGCTGCGATGAACGTGCCCACACTGACCGTTGCCCGCAAACCTGTTGTCGCGCTTTTGGCCACCGGAGACGAACTTGTCATGCCCGGAGAGACCCCCGGCCCAGACCAGATCATCGCTTCGAACAGTTTCGGCTTGAAAGCTCTGATCGACGCGAACGGAGGCCACGCCCGCATGTTGCCCATCGCTCGCGACAACGCCGATAGCCTGCGCACGGCACTGGATCTGGCAGCAGATGCGGATCTGATCGTGACCATCGGTGGAGCCTCGGTTGGGGATCATGACATCGTCGGCGAAGTCGCCACCGAGATGGGCATGGACCAGAGTTTCTACAAAGTGCTGATGCGACCTGGAAAACCGCTTATGGCGGGCCGGATGGGTGACGCCGTTATGGTCGGCCTGCCCGGAAACCCAGTATCCTCAATGGTTTGCGGGCATGTCTTTCTTGTCCCGGCCCTGCGTGCCATGCAGGGATTGGGTGAAGCTTCCGCCCCGCGCCACAATGCCACCCTCGCCGTTGATATCGGCTCGAACGGTCCGCGCGAACACTACATGCGCGCGCGGGTCGAGAACGGCAAGATCACCGTCTTTGACAGTCAGGACAGTGCCCTTCTGAGCGTTCTGGCCCAAGCCAATGCGCTGCTCGTGCGCCCGATTTCGGCCCCAGCGTTGGAAGCAGGCGCGCAGGTCGAATACCTTCCAATCTGATCCCTTCGCTCCCGTCCTGTCGCAGACTTGACACAAAAAGGGAACATGGGTAGAACATACCTTGAACGCCCCGCGACGAGGGCCACGGGCTGAAGGTCAAGAAACTGATCCTTTCGCCCGCTGAACGAGGACGGAGGAACGCAGATGCTGACCCGCAAGCAGTTGGAACTTCTGGAATTTATCCACAAGCGCATGCAGAAGGATGGTGTGTCGCCGTCTTTTGATGAAATGAAAGAGGCGTTGGACCTACGGTCGAAGTCCGGCATTCACCGCCTGATCACAGCACTTGAAGAGCGCGGGTTTATCCGTCGCCTAGCTCACCGGGCCCGTGCGATTGAGATCGTGAAGCTGCCGGAAACCATGGACAATGGTGGGCGTGCCGGGTTCGAGCCACGCGTGGTTGAAGGTGGGCGGCCCGAAAGCACTCCCAAAACCGCCATGCCATTGGACGCGCTTGGTGTGAACGAGCTGCCGCTACTGGGCCGGATCGCCGCTGGTGAACCGATCGAAGCCATCACCGACGGGGCACAGCATGTATCTGTACCCGGCGCGATGCTGGGCGCTGGCGGACGCCACTATGCGCTTGAAGTTAAAGGTGATTCCATGATCGACGCGGGGATCAACAATGGCGACGTTGTGGTGATCCGCGAAACCAATCAAGCCGACAATGGCGACATCGTGGTTGCGCAAGTCGATGGATACGAAGCCACGCTGAAGCGCTTTCGTAAGAACGGTGATATGATCGCCCTTGAGGCAGCTAACCCAGCTTATGAAACCCGCCTGCTGCCCGAGGGTCAGGTAAAGGTTCAAGGCAAACTGGTCGGTCTGATCCGCACCTACTAAGCCCTCAACACGGCACCCGAAACGAAGAAAGCCCGGTCTGCACCGGGCTTTTTATCTGGTCAGTGTTGAAGTGTCCTAGCTCAGCTTGGACAGTTTCGACTGAAGTTCAACCAGCTGTTTCTTTATCTTGTCCAGCTCGTCCGCATCCCCAGTCTTTTCCCCCGCTTCGCTGTCCTGCGTAGGACCCGAAGACCCGGAAAACCCGCTCATCATTGCCTTCATGAACGCTTCCTGCTGGGCCTGCATGGCCTCAAACCCCGGCATGTTCGCCATGGGATGTCCCATACCGCCGAAGTTCTCCATCATCTTCGACTGTCCATCGCGCAACATCTCGAAGCTGGCGGCAAGAAACTGGGGCACGATGCTCTGAGCCTGAGTGGTATATGACCGGACCAGATCGGTCAGCACATCTACCGGCAAGACATTCTCGCCGCGGCTTTCGTGTTCAGCAATGATTTGCAGTAGATACTGGCGTGTCAGGTCATCGCCGGATTTCAGGTCGATGATCTGCACCTCGCGCCCATCGCGGATGAACCCCGCAATGTCGTCCAAGGTCACGTAATCGGACGTTTCGGTGTTATAGAGCCGCCGGCTGGCATAACGCTTGATCAGCAGCGCATCCTGAGACTTGTTCATATTACCTCCCCGCAGAAAACTATCTTTCTGCACTGCAAAATCCTAGCAGCGCGGGACGTAAAGGCAAGACATTTGCTCAAATTCCAGTCACGTCACCCAAAAAGAAAAGGACGGGCCATTGACCCGTCCTTCAGGAAGTCGCCGGAAGGGAGGAGTGCTCCGGCGTATATCCTAGCTTATTTCGAGGTTGCCTTTTTGGCAGCTTTCGAAACTTCGTCGGTCGCTTTTTTAACTGCAGCCTGAGCTTCTTCGCCCATCTCTTTGCCAGCAGCCATCATCAGCTCAACGGTTTCAGCTTGAACTTTTTTAGCAACTTCAGCGAAAGCAGCCATGTTTTCGGCAGCCAGCTCGGCCTGAGCCGAAGCGAAGTCGGTCATGGCTTTGGTGTAGTCGGTTGCTTCGTCTTTTGCAGTCGCAACGTCGCCCATTTTCGACAGGGTTTCTTTGGTCCACTTGGTCGAGATCTCGGCCGATTTGTCAGCAGCCTGCAGGGCTACTTTCGACATTTTCTCACCCAGGGCAGCCTGGTTTTTGAAAGCGTCCTGAGCGATCGACATGTCCATCGGGAAGTTGGCCATCATGTCCTGGAACATCTTGGTGTAATCTTGAGTCTTGGTCATTTTAAAGCTCCTAAGTGCGGGGGCGCCGGGAGAAAGCGCCGTTCTGTTTCTGAAAACAATATGCATGCTGCAGTGCAGCAAATCAAGCTTTTTCTGCACTGCAGCATGTAACACTTATAAGTTGTTGGTTTCCAAGTCTTTAGACAGCGTTACGCCTGAGGAACCGCCTTTACGTAGGTGCCGGGTGCAGGCGCAAGTGGCTCGTGTGCCGAATCGCCTGGCTGACGTGCGTCGACCTTTTTGCCGGATTTCTTCGCCAACCATGTGTCCCAGCGTCCCCACCACGATCCTTCGTGGAAGCTGGCACCTTCATGCCAATCTTCGGGCGCGTCTGGCCAATCTTCATTGGTATAGTGTCCGTATTTCTTCTTGGACGGCGGGTTCACGATCCCTGCGATATGGCCGCTCTCGGACAGAATAAATGTCTTGTCCTTGCCTGACATCTGCCGCATCCCGTTATACGAAGACTTCCATGCAGCGATGTGATCTGTCTCGCATGCGATGGCACAAATCGGCGTTTCCACATCTGACAACGTCAGGGTTTCGCCCAACAAGTCAAAGCCATCTTCGGCAAACTCGTTGCCCACACACAACCCGCGCAGATACTCGACTGTCATCTTGGCTGGCAGGTTGGTGCTGTCACCATTCCAATAAAGCAGATCAAAGGCAGGCGGGGTTTTCCCCAACATATAGCTGTTGATCGCCGGGCCATAGATCAGATCATTCGGGCGTAAGTACGAGAATGTGCGCGACATGAAGAAGCTATCCAGATAACCACGTTCATTCACCTCTTCTTCGATCCCATCAACGAAATCGTCATCCAAGAAGACGCCAACCTCGCCCTGATCCGAGAAATCGGTCAATGTGGTGAAGAAGGTGGCTGAGTTAACGGACTTGTCGCCGCGCTTCTTCATCAGGGCCAATGTCAGAGACAATGTGGTGCCCGCAATGCAATAGCCTACCACGTTCACTTTCTGCTGGCCGGTGATATCTTTCACCTCGCGGATCGCGGCCATATAGCCGTCTTCCACATAGTCGGCTAGTCCCACATCGCTGTACGACGCATCCGGGTTCACCCAACTGACCACGAAGAGTGTGTAGCCTTGATCAACAATCCATTTGATCAGGCTGTTCTGCTCTTTCAGGTCCATGATGTAGAACTTATTGATCCAGGGCGGGAAGATGATGAGAGGCCGAGCGTGAACCTTTTCGGTTGTCGGCGCGTATTGGATCAACTCGATCATACGATTGCGATAGACGACTTCGCCGGGAGTGGTGGCGATGTTGCCGCCGACTTCGAAGGCGCTTTCGTCCACCAGCTTGACCAGAAGCTCGCCATCATTGGCTTCCAGATCCGAGACAAGGTTTTCCAGCCCGTCGACCAGCGACTGGCCATTCGTCTCGATCGCGCGTTCCATTGCGTCCGGGTTGGTGCCCAGAAAGTTGGTCGGGCTCATCATGTCGATCATTTGCTGCGTAAAGAAGTCGAGGCGCTTGCGCTCGTCCTCGTTCAGCCCTTCAACACCCTCCAATGCTTCGCTCATGGTACCCGAGGTGATCAGATACTGTCGCTTCAGATAGTTGAAATAGGGGTGTGTTTCCCAAAGGGGGTTGGAAAAGCGGCGGTCTTTGGGGGCATGATCTTCAGGAGCCTTAAACTCTCCTGACAAAAACGCGGCCTGTGCTTCGACTGCATGTTCCAGCGTTTTGCCCCAGAAGGCAGCCTGCTGTTCGATCATTTTGGCGGGGTTGGCCATCATGTCCGACCACATCGAATTGGCCGCTTTAATATAAAAGTCCTGACTAGGCCCCTGGAGGCTGGGTCGCACCGGTTTTCGGTTTGACATGATCTCGCCCAAACGGGAGGACAGCTCTTCAATCTTGGCGAGATTCGCGCCCAATTCGCTCGTATCCGGCACCAAACCTTCCGAAGTTTCCTTTTGATCAGTTGTCATAGCACGAATTCCCCCCTATCCTTTCGCTGTTGCAGCATTACAAAAACCGCATATGTTAAAGACTATGCAAATGCAGAAACAAAAAAGCAAAGGCTAATTAGGGGATTGCGCATGCGCTACATGGCGACCTACGACCTGATGGAGACCATCCGGAACACGAATCAGTGGCTTGGCGCCACGGCCGCAGCAATGGGTTCATACCCGGCGACCGCTTTGTTCCCCAGCCCGGTATTCCAGATGATGGCAGCTTGGGGCGAAGTTACCGAGCGCAGCTTTCACCGTATGATTGTTAAGCCTGACTGGGGCATTACCAGCGTTGTGGCCGAAGACGGACGCGACCATGTGGTGCAAGTCGAGAAGCTGGTGGAGCGCCCCTTTGGCGATCTGATCCAGTTCAAAGTGCTTGGCCGCCCAGAGAAAGCACGCCGCGTGATGCTGGTTGCGCCCATGTCGGGCCACTATGCAACGCTTCTGCATTCAACCGTTGCCAGCCTTCTGCCGGATGCAGAAGTCTATGTGACCGACTGGCACAATGCCCGTGACATCCCGGTCAGCGAAGGCAAGTTCGACGTCGAAGACTATACGCTCTATCTTGTAGACTTCATGCGCCACCTTGGTCCCGACATCAATGTTGTGGCCGTGTGCCAGCCTGCCCCACTGACGCTGGCTGCCACCGCCTATCTGGCCGAAATTGACCCCGAGGCGCAGCCGCAGACACTGACCCTGATCGGCGGTCCGATCAATCCGGATGCCGCTGCCACCGACGTGACCGACTTTGGTCGCCGCGTGACCATGGGCCAGTTGGAAGAAATGGCGATCCAGCGTGTCGGCTTTAAATATGCCGGTGCTGGTCGAATGGTTTATCCGGGCCTTTTGCAGCTGGCGGGCTTCATGTCGATGAACTCCGAGACCCACTCGAAAGCATTTGCAGACCAGATCATGCGCGTCGCCAAGGGCGAAGCCTCGGATCACGACAAGCACAACCGTTTCTACGATGAATATCTGGCCGTCATGGACATGACCGCTGAATTCTATCTGTCGACTGTCGAGCGTCTGTTCAAAAACGGCGAGGTCGCAAAGAACGAGTTCGTTGTGGATGGCCACAGAATTGACCTTGGCGCAATCACCGACGTCGCCGTGAAAACCGTTGAAGGCACCAAAGACGACATCACGGCCCCCGGTCAGTGTATCGCGGCGCTGGACCTTCTTACCGGCCTATCGGACGACAAGAAGGCAAGCCACCTTGAAGAAGGTGCCGGTCACTACGGTATTTTTGCAGGCAAAAGCTGGCGCAACAACATTCGCCCGCTGGTTCTGGACTTCATTGATCAAAACGCCGGACGTCACGCCGCACAGGCCGCCAAGAAAAAGGCTGCCAAGAAAGGCAAGCCGGTTGCCCTGAAAGCTGTGAAAAAAGCCGCCAGCTAATCCTGCCTGCTTCCTAAGAAACAAGAAACGCGCCTGCCTTTCGGCATGGCGCGTTTTTTCATGTCGCTTGAACAGGCATCACGCGATGGCGCGTTCTCGCAGTTGAAGCGGAAGCTCCATCCAGGCACGTAGGCCGATATTCACGTGTTCAGGCGTTTCCAGTGTAGGCAGGTGACCCGCGTCCGGCAGGATCACCAGTTCGGCGTCTTGGATCAGCTCGGCCATGGTTTCATGGCGTTTGGGTGGTGTCAGCGTGTCATGCGCGCCGCACATCACCATGGTGGGGATCTTCAATCTTTGAAGCGCGCGTTGCGCATCCGGCCGGCGTTGCAGCGCACGGGTCTGGCGCACGAATGTCTCGGGACCAATGTCACCCGCCATTTGGAACACAAGCCCCATAATCTCGTCCCGTGCGGGACCGGGGGCCAGAACGTCCGGCGAAAATGCCTCGGCCATAGCCTGATCCAGCCGACCGATGTTCGCATGAACAATCTGCGGCTCGCGCCATGCAGCCTGCGCAGGCGTATCCGCCAATGGCGAGGTCGAGATCAATGCCAGCCTATTCACCCGGTCGGGTGCGCGCCGGGCCATCTCCATCGCGACGATCCCGCCAAGGCTTAACCCCGCCAAAGCAAAGCGCGTGGGCAATTGATCCAGCAATAGCGACGCCATTTCGCGGACGGTTTCGCCCCGCGTCGGAGCAGCCACAATTACCGTGTGGTCGCGTGACAGATCATTGATTTGCGGCCCGAAAACCCGTGCATCGCACATCATTCCGGGGATCAGAACCAAGGGTTCTTTCATGCTGGCCTCACCTGTATTTTTTATCTGCTTTTCCCCGACCTTGGCCCGCAGCCGGGGCGCACGCAAGTTATAACCCGCGCGCCCAGTCCAGAATTTTTTCAACCGTGGAGTCTGTGCCATCCGGGCTGACAATGTCCCCCGCCAACACATGCGCCATAGGGTCGATGCCCGGTCCCGGCGTGACCACGTGCCGATGCACGATCCCGCCCCAGCCAGCAGCGACGTTTTCAGTCGCGTCAGCGGACACCACCTGATCCTCTTTCGAATAGATGAACAACGCCGGTGCGTTGACGACCCCATAGCCCGAGTTCGCCGCGACCTTCACCATTGCTGCCATCGGCATCAAGGCCGTGGTGGGATAGCTTTCCGTCCAGAATTTGGCCTGCATGTCGTTTATCGGCGTGAAGCCGCGATTGGCGCCCGCGAATAATGGCACCCAGTGACGTGCGGCAGGGAAGGTCAACAGCGAGGCTTGCGATTGGTTGATCCCAAAATTCGGCGAGATGAAGGTGATCCCCTTCACACCTTTCGCGGCCTGTTCATCAAACAAGCCAAGGGCTGCAATCGTGCCCCCGGTCGAGGTCGATATAATCAACACTTCATCTCCGATGGCACGACCAATCGCCATAGCCTCGGCAAAATCGACCATCCAGTCGTTGACGGTCGGGCCGGCCATCGCCTCGGCGCTACGGCCGTGACCCGCCAGACGGGCGTTATAAAGGTTCGCCCCCAACCCCTCGGCAACCAATTGCTGCACGGGGCTAATTTCCTGATGAGAGGCCGAGAAGCCGTGGATATAGACGACCGACAGAGGCGTCTTCTGCCCGGCCTCGCCTGCCCAGACGATTTGCTTCTGCGCGCCGTCTACCAGATCGTCAAATACAGCTTCCCGCTGCGCCAGATAGGCGTCCGGATCGGGGCCGATGGCCGCCGCATCAAATTGAACGTCCAGATCAACCGGCTCGTACGGGCCAATTACGAACAGGGCTGCAACAACAGCGGATACACCCATGGCGGTACGCAACACTCCGTTCATGCTGCACCTCGGGCCAAAACGACCTTGACCATTTTCTGGATCGTGCGCAGGCATTCATCGTCCGAGAACCGGTGATCCGCCCCTTTCACAAGCGTCAGGCGAATGTCATCGCCTTCGACATGTTCAAGCAACTTCACCGCCTGAGACGTGGGGACCGCGTCGTCTTCCGTTCCTTGCAGGAACCGCACCGGCATATCCAACCGCAACGGCGAGCGCAGCACCATCTGGTTCCGGCCGTCCTCGATCAGACGTTTGGTAATGATGTAATCCTCGTCATAGTCCGACGGGATCGACACGAAGCCCTCGCGCTCCAACTCGGCTTTCTGGTCATCGGTGAACCCGGCCCAGTATCCGTCCTCGGTGAAATCAGGCGCGGCGGCGATGGTCACCAGGCCCTTGATCCGCTCGGGTCGTGCGCGTGACAGCAGAAGCGATTGCCAGCCGCCCATCGAGCTGCCCACCGCCAGAACCGGCCCGTCAATCAGCTTGTCCACGACTTCCAGCGTGTCTTCGTGCCAATCGCCAATGCTGCCCTCGGCAAACGTGCCTGAGCTGACGCCGTGACCTGAATAGTCAAAGCGCAGGAACGCGCGGCCCTGCTCTTTCGCCCACGCCTCAAGCGCGACGGCCTTGGTCCCTTCCATGTCCGATTTCAGACCAGACAAGAACAGGATCGTCGGCCCCTGCCCGTCTGTCTTTGCAAAGGCGATGCGGCGCCCTTGCTTGGTTTCAAGGTGCTGGATTTCGGACATGTCGGCCTCTTTCTCTGTCATTGGCGACGACAATATCCACCCCTTGGCGCAGTGCAATCCCCCTTATGGCGGGTCGGGCGTTGACAGCACCGGCGCAAGCGGTAAAAAGACCCGCAGACATAACCCGCAACCGGGCGTTCCGTGGGCGCCAAAACGACGAGGAGCTAGGCAAATGAGCCAGATTTCCCTTACATTTCCCGATGGTAATTCGCGTGAGTTCGACGCAGGTGTAACCCCTGCCGAGGTCGCCGCTGGCATTTCCAATTCGCTGGCCAAGAAGGCCATTTCCGCCACTGTGAACGGCGCCCATTGGGACCTGCAATGGCCGATCAATGAAGATTCAGACATCGCCATTCACACGATGAAAGACCCCGATCAAGCGCTGGAACTGATCCGCCACGATTTTGCTCACGTGATGGCGCGTGCCGTGCAAGAGATCTGGCCGGACGTCAAAGTCACCATCGGGCCGGTCATCGACAACGGCTGGTATTATGACTTCGACCGCGAAGAGCCTTTCACGCCGGAAGATCTGGGCACGATCGAAGCCAAGATGAAAGAAATCATCAACAAGCGTGATCCTGTCACGACCGAGATCTGGGAACGCGATCGCGCGGTGAAGTTCTATGAGGCCAACAACGAGCCTTATAAGGTCGAGCTGATCGAAGCCATTCCGGGCGACGAACCGCTGCGTATGTATTGGCATGGTCACTGGCAGGATCTCTGCCGTGGTCCACACTTGCAGCACACCGGCCAGCTGCCCGCCGACTCGTTCAAACTGATGAGCGTGGCCGGAGCTTATTGGCGTGGCGACAGTGACCGCGCCATGCTTCAGCGTATCTATGGTGTGGCCTTCCAGAACAAAGATGGGCTGAAAAAACACCTGCACATGCTGGAAGAGGCCGCCAAACGCGACCACCGCAAGCTGGGCCGCGAGATGAACCTGTTCCACATGCAGGAAGAAGCACCGGGTCAGATCTTCTGGCATCCGAACGGTTGGTCGATCTACACCCAACTGCAAGACTACATGCGCCGCCAGCAGCAAAAAGGCGGCTATGTCGAAGTGAACACTCCGCAAGTGGTGGATCGCCGCCTGTGGGAGGCCTCGGGCCACTGGGACAAATACCAGGAAAACATGTTCATCGTGGAAGTGGATGAAGAACACGCCCGCGAAAAGGCTGTGAACGCGCTGAAGCCGATGAACTGCCCCTGCCACGTTCAAGTCTATAATCAGGGCCTGAAATCCTACCGTGACCTGCCGCTGCGCATGGCCGAATTTGGCTCGTGCAACCGCTATGAACCGTCGGGTGCGCTGCATGGGATCATGCGGGTGCGTGGCTTCACACAGGACGACGCGCATATCTTCTGTACCGAAGCGCAGATCGAAGACGAAACGAAGCTTTTCATCGAGTTCCTGTCCGAGATCTATAAAGACTTGGGGTTCGAGAAGTTCTCGGTCAAATTCTCGGACCGTCCCGAGAAGCGTGCAGGCAGCGACGAGGTCTGGGACAAATCCGAAGCCGCGCTGATGGCCGCCACCAAGGCAGCCGGATGCGAGTTCGAGTTGAACCCCGGCGAAGGCGCCTTCTATGGTCCAAAGCTGGAGTTTGTTTTGACCGACGCGATTGGCCGTGACTGGCAGTGCGGCACATTGCAGGTCGATTTCGTTCTGCCGGAACGTCTGGATGCAAATTATGTCGGCGAAGACGGCGCCAAGCACCGTCCGGTCATGTTGCACCGCGCAACGCTAGGCTCGTTCGAGCGTTTCATCGGCATCCTGATCGAAGAACACGCGGGTAAGCTGCCCTTCTGGCTGGCCCCGCGTCAGGTTGTCGTAGCCTCGATCGTGTCGGATGCGGATGACTTTGTGCACGAAGTTGTCGCAGCGCTGAAAGCCAAGGGCATACGCGCCGAGGCAGACATCCGCAACGAGAAGATCAATTATAAGGTCCGCGAACACTCGGTCGGCAAAGTTCCGGTGATCTTGGCCGTCGGCAAGAAAGAAGTCGAGGACGGGACCGTCTCGATGCGCCGTCTGGGCGAAAAGCACTCGAAAGTGCTGCCTTTGGATCAGGTCGCAACGGATTTGGCCAAGGAAGCCACGGCTCCTGATCTGGTTTGATCGTAAAACACACCAATTCAAGCGCCCTTTGACCCGGTCAGAGGGCGTTTTTTTGTTCTTCAGGGTGTTACACGGGCTCACAAAGGGCGTGAGGCTCCCCCTGCTGCAATGCAGAAAACTGTAACATTACAGAATTTGGCGCCCATACCTTTGAAAGATGTGAACGGCGCGACGCCCTTTTTCGTTACAATCCATTTCAACGCAGCCAAGGCTAACCCGACGGAAACTCAAGTTTTCTTGGCGCTTCGCGATTTTCGCTTGGGCCCAACCGCTCACGCCCGCGTTATGATCCGCTCGCGCTGTCCTGACAGGCCCGTGATCCACGTTTTCGTGAGTGGAGACAGCCCCACTCCCCGCTTAGCTTTTCCTTACCGCCTCGAAGCGGATCGAATTACAAACCCGAAAGGAAATACGATGTCGAAAAAAACTGTAGCCATCCTGGGCGCTGTCACCGCTGCTGTTGCTGCCAATGCTGCTCCGGCTTTTGCTGAAGACAACGAAAAGTGCTTCGGCGTTTCGCTGGCAGGCCAGAATGACTGTGCAGCTGGTCCCGGCACCACCTGCGCCGGTTCGTCGACTGTCGACTATCAGGGCAACGCATGGAAACTGGTTCCGGCCGGCACCTGCGAAACCATGGAAATCACCGATGCAGACGGCAAAAAGCACATGGGTTCGCTGGAAGCTACCGAGATGAACCTGCCCGGCTGATCCCTTCGGATCGCTGACTAGTCCCAAGAAGAACGCTCTGGCCAAGATTACTTGGCCAGAGCGACCCACACAGACAAGAACACGAAGGGCTTTGACATGCTGAATCAACGCAATACCACGACGCTTCCCAACGGCGCTGGCGTTGGGTACAAAGCGCAGCATTTCCAAGATCTTCTGAACAACCCCGGCGCGGTCACATGGCTGGAAATTCACGCCGAGAACTATATGGGCGACGGCGGTCGTCAGATCGCACAACTGCGCCATCTGGCTGAAAACTTCCCAATCTCCGTGCACGGCGTTGGTGCGTCCATCGGCGGCGAAACCCGCTTGGACCCGGAACACCTGGCGCGGCTGAAAAAGCTGGTGGATTGGCTGAACCCGGCCAGTTTCTCGGAACATCTGGCGTGGTCGGCCCATGACAGTGCATTCCTGAACGACCTTTTGCCCCTGCCCTATACGAACGACACGCTGAATCGCGTCACCGCGCATATCAACGAGGTGCAAGAGCTTTTGGGCCGCAAAATGCTGCTTGAAAACCCATCGTCCTATCTGGCCTTCGCTGAAAGCACCTGGTCCGAGCCTGACTTCATCCGGGAAATCGCCCACCGTACCGGATGCGGTCTGCTGCTGGACGTGAACAACGTGTTCATCTCGGCCACCAATCTTGAATTTGAAGCGCTGGATTATCTGGACGCCTACCCGCTGGAGTTGGTCGAGGAAATTCACCTTGCCGGTCACGACGAAGACGCGGACGAACTGGGCCGCAAGCTGTTGATCGACAGCCACGGCAAACCCGTGGACGAACCCGTCTGGGCGCTGTTTGACCATGTAATCGCCCGCACCGGAGCCCGCCCTGCTCTGATCGAATGGGACAATGACGTGCCCGACTGGGATGTGCTGGAAAGCGAAGCTGTCCGTGCCACGGCGCAGATGACCGCCGTCACCGAAGGCCAGACCCAAAAGGTGCCCGCATGACCCAAGACACGCTGACCCAAACGCCCACACGCGCCACCGTTTCCCAAGCAGAGTTTCGCGCCGCAATCCTGAACGCGCAGGCCGATGTGCCCGAGGGCTTGGTGAACCCCGATGGTCAACAGGCGTCCAAACGCTTTTCGGTCTATCGCAACAACGTGGTGCACAGCCTGTCCGAGGCGATGCTGACCGGCTTTCCGGTATTGACCAAGCTGTTGGGGGACGAGTTCTTTCGCGAGATGGCCAAGGTCTATCTGCGTATCCACCCGCCCGCCTCGCAGTTGATGATGCATTACGGCGCTGCGCTTCCGGGCTTTCTGGAGAGTTTCCCCGGCACGTTGCACCTGAAATACCTGCCCGACGTGGCGCGGTTGGAACTGGCCTTGCGCCGCGCCTATCACGCAGGCGACGCCGACCCAATTGACCCGGCAGCTTTGACCGCCCTCAGCCAACACGAGTTAATGGAGGCCCGCCTGACGCTGGCCCCCGCCTGCGAGGTGTTGCGCGCTAAGTGGCCCGCGAAAGCCATTTGGGATTTCAACATGCATGATGGCCCCAAACCGTCAGCCGGAGCGGAAGACATTCTGATCTCGCGCGTGGGGTTTGAGCCTGTCACCCACCTGCTGCCAGAAGGAGCAGCAGCCTTTGTCAGCTCGCTTCTAAAAGGTCGCAGCTTTGGTACCGCCCTTGGGCTTGCCACATCCGAGACACCAGATTTCGATCTGACCGCCACGCTGACGATCCTGATCGCGGCACAGGCCATAACCGGCATAGACCGGGACGAATAAAGAAGAAGGAAGGACATCACCATGCAAGCCTTGGTGCACATTCACAACCGGCTGGCCGGACTGGCTGATCGCGCAGCCCCTGAAGCCCTGCCCCTGCTGGCGCGCTTTACTTTTGCCGCCACGCTGCTGGGCTATTTCTGGGCCTCGGCCCTGACCAAGGTGGGTCCGGGTCTGTTGGGCATCTTCAAGCCCTCGCTGGGCGCCTATGCCCAGATCTTCCCAAAAGCGATGGAGGCCGCCAGTTATAACGTCGGGGACCTAAGCTTCTTTCATTGGGCTGTCGTCTTTGCCGGAACCGTGGCCGAGTTTATCCTACCGCTTCTAATCGTAATCGGGCTGTTCACCCGCTTGGCCTCGCTGGGCATGATCGGCTTTGTCATCGTGCAAAGCCTGACCGACCTTTTTGGTCACGGCGGTATCGAACATGCGGAAACGCTTGGTGCGTGGTTCGACAGAATTCCCGACAGCGTCATTCTGGATCAGCGCCTGTTTTGGGTCGTCGTCTTGCTGATCCCTGTCTTAAAGGGCGCAGGATCACTGTCTGTAGATCGGCTTCTTAAGCTGAAGTAACCAGTGTTTTGTTTGCTTGTGTTGTAAAGAGCACCCCGAGGGGTGCTCTTTCGTCGTTTTTCTTATTCGCCCAATTCTTCCGGAAGTACCAAGTTCAGCACGATCGACAAGAAGGCTGCAGGCAACAAGCCCGAGGTCAGAAGGATCTGCCAGGTCCGCCCCATATGCTGAAGGGCTTCTGGCACCATCTGAAGTCCTAGCCCCATCGACAGGGACACAGCGAAGATCACCATGTTGCGACGGTTCCACGTGACCTCGGACAACATGTTCAATCCAGCCGCTGCCACCATGCCGAACATCACGATCACACCGCCGCCCAGCACATTGATCGGCACTGTCGACACGATCGACCCGATCTTCGGCACCAGACCACATAGGATCAGGAACAATGCGCCGATCGTCACCACATGGCGGCTCATCATGCCAGTCATGCTGATCAGTCCGACATTCTGGCTAAACGAAGTATTGGGCAGCCCACCGAAAATTCCGGCAATCGCGGTACCCAAGCCGTCAGCGTAGGTCGCGCCCGAGATCTCATCATCCGTGGCCTCGCGTCCTGCGCCGCCTTTGGTGATGCCGGACGTATCCCCCACCGTCTCGATCGCCGAGATCACGGCCATGAAGCACATGCCAATGATAATCGCACCATTGAAGTCCATGCCCCACTTAAAGGGCGTCGGAAGCGCGAACCATGATGCACGACCCACGTTGCCGAAGTTGACCTGCCCCATCATCAGCGCAACCACATACCCGACGACCAGCCCGATCAGCACAGCTGCCACAGCCATGAAGCCGCGCGTGAAAAACTTGATGGCCAGCGTCACAACGATCACGACCAGAGCCGGAATCCACATGTTTAGGCTGCCAAACTCGGGTTTACCCATAAGCGGCACGCCCCCGGCGGCGTATTGAATGCCGACCTTGACCAGCGAAAGGCCGATCATCAGGACGATCAGGCCCGTGACCAAAGGTGGGAGAGCGAAACGAATGCGACCAATCACGGTACCCAGCAGAAAATGGAACACGCCGCCAATGACGACACCAGTCATCAGCCCGGCCATCCCGGCCACGCCTTGCCCGGCCACCGCTGGGATCATCACCGGCAGGAAAGCAAAACTGGTCCCTTGGACAATCGGAAGCCGCGCGCCCACGGGGCCCATGCCGATGGTCTGAAACAAAGTCGCGATGCCCGCAAACAACATCGACATTTGGATCATGTACAACATCACCGGAAAATCAGGCGAGTTGGATCCGAACCCGAACCCTGCTGCACCTGCAACAATGATGGCCGGCGTCACATTGGACGCGAACATTGCAAGGACGTGCTGAATGCCCAACGGCACGGCTTGTCCTAAAGGTGGCGTGTAATCGGGGTTTCGCAGGTTCTCTGCGCTTGCAAGGTCTGTCATGGTATGTCCCTGTTCTCCTTGGGGATTTCCCCAAATTGGATTGTTCTTGTTATCGTTGATGGGACGAGCGTGGCCAAAATCCTATATTATTGCAAATTTCAGTCACGCAGATGCAGAAAAACGCACCGCCGCAGGGCAGCACGAAAAACACCCGCAGAGCGGTTCTGCGGGTGTTCAAAATCCAGAGTTTTCAGGGTCGTTTAGTGCGGATCAGGACGCAGCGCCGCCAGAGCCAGAATGCCGCCCAGTGCCGCCAGCGCGATCGGGAACATGGTGAAGACACCATAACCAAAAGCGAAATACATCCCGGCGGCCGAGGCCAGCATCAACGCTCCCCCGATCTGCGCGACTGAACGCGCCATCGCGCCACCCGCCAGCGCCAGAAGCGGCGCGATCAAGGCAAACACCCGCACGCGACCGGGGTTATCCACCTGCTCGGCCAAGTCCGGAAGTTCGCCAAACCGGTCGATCACTTCTGTGTATCCATATCCAAAAAATCCGACGATCATGCCCAAAACACCTGCAATCACACCCAAAACCAACGCGGCATTACGCATCACAATTCTCCTGTTCTTTCACACCAGATAAGCGATCAGGCGCGGTTCTCCAACCATTTCGCCTGAGTTTTTGCATCCCAACCCAACGTCAATAGCCCGCCTGCTTCGATCACAGGGCGTTTCATCAGCGTAGGATGCTGCGCCAGAAGGGCGACCGGATCCCCTTCCCGTTCGTCTTCCGACAACCCGCGCCATGTGGTTGATCGCTTGTTCACCAGCGCCTCGCCAAAAGCCTCGAAGAACCGGGCAAGATCATCCGCAGCCACCCCATCGGCGCGCACATCCACATAATCCAACCTGAACCCAGCCCCTTCAAGCGCCTTCACGGCCTTGCGGCAAGTGTCACAGTTTTTCAGTCCCCAGATGCGCATATCGCCCCCTGTCATATTCCTGTCATGCATCCTTATGAAGATGCAGCCAGCGTCATTTATGGCCGTAAAACATGCAAAACGGAAGGTCGCAAAGACTTGCTGCAAAACAGGCATCACCAAGGTTTTTCTTGCATTTTACGACCTCTCGTCCCATGTCTGAGGGGTAAGACAGAACTATCTACCGCCTCCTTTCATGCAGTCGGACGATACCTGATTGCGAACGAAGGCCCGCACACTGCAGGGTTCAAATAAGGAGAAGCGGACATGTCCGATAAACAAACCGGCACCGTAAAATGGTTCAACACCACCAAAGGCTATGGCTTCATCGCACCCGATAACGGCGGCAAAGACGTGTTTGTACACATCTCGGCCGTAGAGCGTTCGGGCCTGACCGGTCTAGCTGACAACACCAAAGTGGCTTACGAGCTGCAAGAAGGTCGTGACGGTCGCCAGTCGGCTATTGATCTTGAGGTTCAGGGCTGATTTAGCCTTCTACCGTATAGAATTGCGAAACCCCGCGGAGTGAAAACTCGGCGGGGTTTTTCCTTGGGGGACCGCCTCGTCTGCTGAGGGTGGCGCCCGACTTCGGGCGGGTGCGATGCCCGTCTATCACCAAGTTTGCTGAGGGCGGCGCCTGACCCTGGGATGGTGCGAAGCGCCCTCCCGTGGGGAGGGTCGGGCGCTGCCCGTGCGCGGCACGGGCTAACTATCAGTTCGGTTTTTCCTGCGAGCGCCTATTTGTTAGAAGATATTGCAGGAAGTTTCGGCCATTCTGTGTGATCTGATAGTTGCCTGCACGGTGGTCTACGAACTCCCAAACAATGAGATACTTCATAAACTCATCAATGCTCCAACCCTGAAGCAAACCACTTTGCTCCTGATAGTCCGCTAAAAGATCTTCCGCCTCCGCCTGAGGTACATCCCGACCATTTAGCAAGTTCAATGTTCTAAGTTGCGAACCAAATATTCCAGCATAGGCCCGTTCAAAGGAATTCGCCAGTTGTGCGAAAGTAAGGGCTCGCACCAGAGCCGCTTCTCTTTGGTCAGTTGGAATTTTTTCGAGCGCTTCCCAGTTCGCACCTTCAAACTCCTCAGCGACCGGATCGGACAGAGGAGCCAGTGACTCCTTGGCCAGTGCAGAGCCGGGTTTTGGACCTTCGATGTTATCTTGGTTTACGGTGTCAAACTCCGCTCCCGTGGGACCAACTTTCTTTACGCGCACAAGGAGTGTTTTAAGTTCATTCTTGAACAACTTCGCTGCGAAATATACAGCAATTGGCCAAGCAAGGGCGGCCATAAACTCAAATAGTCTATCCCAAAATGGGAGCCAATCGATCAGTATTTTCTCAACTCTATCCATTTCTGTCCTTTTAATAGGCCGCGCCTCGCGGCGCGCCCGTTCTTCACTTCAATTGATCCCTCAGATCAATTGATCGGGGCTTAGCCCCGACCATTCATCCCCCCTTCAACTCCGCCTCAAACTCGCGCCATTCCCCTTTCGACATGCCCGAGTTCTCCTGCGTGACCTCCTCGCCTTTCAGCATCCGACGCACACAATCCATCGCGCGGCCGGACAGGTTGGCACCGCCAAGGCGGTAGTCCTCGAACGCGCCATATGCCGCCGGAACCCAGTCGGCGACGACTTTGCAGATTGCGTCCGCATAGACGCGGATTTCGTATTGGGCGTGGTGGTCGGCGCGCAGGCGCAGGAAGTGGAACAGGTTGTGCAGGTCCACTTTCCAATACCATTGCGTATAGATGTTGGCGGGCAGGTTCATGCGGGCCAGTTCGCGGGCCAGACCGTCTTGGCCGTCGTCCGAAATCATTTCTTCATAGTGATCATAGGCGCGGTTGCTGTCGGCCTTCAGGATCTCCAGAACCCGTGCGGCTTCTTCGCCTTGCAGGGCTGCGCCCCGGCCTTGGTTGTTCACCACGGACTGTGCGGCGACGTGTTCGGGTGCGGGGATGTAGAACTCGCGATCGAGGATCGAATAGCGGGCCGAGTACTCGTTCACATTCGCGGTGCGGTGACGGATCCACTGGCGGGCCACGAAGACCGGCAGTTTGACGTGCAGTTTGATCTCGCACATCTCAAACGGGGTCGAGTGCCAGTGGCGCATCAGATAGCGGATCAGGCCTTCGTCGTTTTGCACCGACTTGGTGCCCTTGCCATAACTGACACGCGCGGCCTGACAAATCGCAGCATCGTCACCCATATAGTCGATCACCCGGACGAACCCGTGATCCAGAACTTCATGCGCGGTATACAGGTGCTTCTCCATCCCTTCGCTGATTGCGCGGCGGGTGGTGCCGGTCTGTGCGCGTTGGTCTTCAATTTCCTGAATTTGCTCGGGGCTAAGTGACATTGCGAATCTCTTTCGGTTGGCTGCCCCGCCACTATATCTAGTTGCGGCTTTCGGAAAAACAGCCATATGCCGTGGAATGTGTGTTTTGGCTGTTCTCGCCGCATTCACCTGATAGGCTGACCGTGAAACCTGTCATTCATCGGAGATATCCCAATGAAAATTCGCTATCTGCACACAATGGTTCGGGTAAAGGACCTTGATGCCAGCATTCGCTTCTTCGAGCTGCTCGGGCTAGAGAAAACACGCCATTCCGACTTTGAAGAGGGGCGGTTTTCATTGATTTTTATGGCTCCACCCGGCCAGCCGGACTGCCCGGTCGAGCTGACCCATAACTGGGATGGTGATGACGGGTTGCCGTCAGACAGCCGTCATTTCGGCCACTTGGCCTATGAGGTCGAAGACATCTACGCCATGTGCCAGCATTTGCAGGACAACGGCGTTGTGATCAATCGTCCTCCGCGCGACGGAAGGATGGCCTTTGTGCGTTCGCCCGACAATGTGTCAGTCGAGCTGCTGCAGGCAGGCGATCCCCTGCCCCCGCAGGAACCTTGGGCCAGCATGGAAAACACCGGACACTGGTGATGGGAACGCGGGCCACATTCGGGCCTGGGTCCATGCGCGTCCTAAAGCGTATGGCGGCAATTGGTTTGGCCTGTGTGCTTCCGCAGCTAGCACAATCAGAGCCCCAATGCAGGCAGGCGCTTGCGCTGGGGCTGGATATTTCAGGATCTGTCGACAGCCACGAATATCGCCTGCAACTGGATGGTCTGGCAGCCGCGCTGCAAAGCCCTGTGGTGATGGAAAGGCTGCTGGCCTCATCCGAGACGATCATAGAACTCAGCATTTTTGAATGGAGCGGTCCCGGAAATCAGCGAATGCTGCGAGACTGGACCGCGCTGACCTCAGAAACTGTGATTTCCGACATCGCCAATGGCCTGCGCCAAACCACACGCGTGCCCGCCGATCCGTCTACGGGGTTGGGGCGCGCGATGTTGTTTGGGGCCGAGTTGCTGTCGCAACGCCCGGACTGCTGGTCCCACAGTCTTGATCTGTCCGGTGATGGGCAATCGAATTCCGGGACCCGTCCACAAGACGTCCATCAAGACCCGCGATTGAGAAACATCGTTATAAACGCGCTGGTCGTCGGTGCCTCGGTTCCGGGCAAGGACTTGATCTCGTATTTCGAGGCCTATGTCCTGCACGGCTTCGGTAGCTTCACCATGCAAGCTGATAGTTTCGATGAATTCGAAGCCGCGATGATCAAAAAGATCCTGCGCGAAACGCAGGGGGTGATGGTGTCAGAAGCAACACCTGCCCTGCACCATGCCGATCAGTAGATATAGCGGATCTGGTCTGTCCAATAGCGTTCAACACGCTTCAACGCAGTGTTGATATCCGTGATACCGTCCGCAGACAGCACATCCCGCGACTGCAACCCATCAGCGTGACGCTCGAAGAGCCCAGCCACGACATCCCGGATTGATCGCCCTTTTTCCGTCAAGCGCACCCGGACCGAGCGGCGATCGATCTCGCATCTCTGATGGTGCATATAGCCCATCTCGACCAGCTTTTTCAGGTTATAGGACACATTCGAGCCCTGATAATAGCCGCGGCTTTTCAACTCGCCCGCCGTCACTTCGTTATCGCCGATGTTGAACAGCAAAAGCGCCTGGACGGCGTTTACTTCCAACACGCCGACGCGTTCAAATTCATCCTTGATGACATCCAAGAGCAACCTGTGCAGTCGCTCGACCAACGCCAGCGCTTCAAGATACTGCACAACGAAGCCATGATTGACCGTTTGCCCGATCTGGGAATGCATGCTCATACGTCTCTCCGAACCGTTACTGTGACGACTCTTGAGACTGAAAGAAAAACATTCAGTTAAATATGTCGGGAAACCACCGACACGATCGGAACAATTTTCAGAAAATGACCGCGCACTTAGCGCGATTGCATATGGCTGGCGATCCGCGAGATCAGTTCAGACAGGGCTTCAGGCGCATCCTGTTGGCCCGACACCCACTGATACAGATCCTGATCGTTTTCACCCAGCAATGCCTCGTACAGATCCAGCTCGTCCGAGCTCATGTCTTCCAGATGATCATCAGCATAACGCGACAGGATGATGTCCATCTCTTTGATGCCGCGCCGCATCGACCGCATGGCAAGACGCTTGACGCGATGCTCGGGCGTCTCGCCCGCGTGCGCACCTGGGGTTTCCTTCAACTGATCATAGGGAATACCGCTCATTACTTATCCTTCCAGTCGCTTGCGCAGGCGTTTTTCTAGTCGGCCTAGTTGATCTGCCGAGCGGTTCATCTGCATCTTGATGTCACGAATTTCAAGCAGAAGATCACGTACCTCTGGGGCTTCGCCACCTTCAAGCGACGGTTCTTCAACCCCTGCCCCTTCACCGGTCAGAAGCCAGCGCATGGACACGTTCAAAACACCCGATACCATCTGCAGTTTATTGGCGCGCGGTTCTGAAAGATCCTCTTCCCAGCCCCGAAGCGTCTTTAGCTTAATTCCCAGCCGTTTTGCCAATGCGGATTGCGACATGTTTTCAGCTTCGCGGGCGGCAGCAAGGCGATCCCCGAAGGTCGCGGCATCCTCGGAATACCAGTCACCGTTTGTTGCTGTCTGTTCCATGCCTGTCTCTCCTCATACAATGTCGATACGCGGCACCTGATGATGCTTGATCAGCTACGCTGCGCACCCTAGAAGAATTGCATTGAACATACAAACCGAGGCCGCCATGTCTTTCCTGTCCGCGACACTTGACCGCGTAAAACCATCCCCAACCATCGCTGTTTCCACTCTGGCTGCCGAATTGAAGGCCGCTGGGCGTGATGTGATCGGTCTTGGCGCGGGCGAGCCTGATTTCGACACCCCTGACCACATCAAAGCCGCAGCAAAGGCCGCCATTGATGCAGGCAAGACCAAATACACGGCGCCCGACGGGATGCCCGAGCTAAAGCAAGCGATCTGCGACAAGTTCAAGCGCGAGAACGGGCTGGATTATACACCTGCGCAAGTCTCGGTCGGCACCGGCGGCAAACAGATCCTGTATAACGCGCTGATGGCCACGCTGAACCCAGGCGACGAAGTGATCATCCCCGCGCCCTATTGGGTCAGCTATCCAGACATGGTGCTTCTGGCCGGCGGTGAACCTGTGGTCGTCGAATGCCCGATCGAGACCGGCTTTCGCATGACGCCCGAACAGCTTGAGGCCGCGATCACGCCGAAAACCAAGTGGCTGATCTTCAACTCGCCGTCGAACCCGACCGGTGCGGGTTATTCGCGCGCGGAACTGAAGGCGCTGACTGACGTTCTGATGCGCCACCCGCATGTCTGGGTGATGACCGACGATATGTATGAGCACCTCGCTTACGACGATTTCGAGTTCTGCACGCCTGCCGAAGTCGAGCCCGGCCTCTATGACCGCACGCTGACCTGCAACGGTGTGTCGAAAGCCTATGCCATGACTGGGTGGCGGATCGGCTACGCGGCTGGTCCCGTGGAACTGATCGCTGCAATGCGTAAGATCCAATCGCAGTCGACCTCGAACCCCTGTTCGGTCAGCCAGTGGGCCGCAGTGGAAGCGCTGAACGGCCCTCAGGATTTCATCACCGAGAACAACAAGATGTTCGTACGTCGCCGCGATTTGGTCGTCGAGATGCTGAACGCTGCCGACGGCATCGAATGCCCGGTGCCGGATGGGGCGTTTTATGTCTATCCGTCGATCAAGGACTGCATCGGCAAGACCTCGGCCGGTGGCGTTAAGGTCGACACGGACGAGGCCTTTGCCAAAGCTCTTTTGGAAGAAAAAGGTGTGGCAGTCGTCTTTGGGTCAGCCTTTGGCTTGTCGCCAAACTTCCGTGTCAGCTATGCCACGTCAGACGAGGCGCTCAAGGAAGCCTGCACACGCATTCAGGATTTCTGTGCCACTTTGGTATAGAACGAAAAGCGTTCCGAATCGAAAGGCCTGTAATGACCTCTGAGTTGCCAGATTACTATTTCCGCGTCCGTGAAAACGGGGCGTTTGTGTTCAAGGTTGATACAGAAAATCGGCAACGCCGGATCGAACTTGATCAGATCGCAGTCGTGAACATCAAAAACGGCGATGTGAAACCCCAAGGGGGTCGCGAGTTGTCTGACGAAGACAAAACCGCGATCTCGGATTGGATGGAGCAACGCCGCACCCAGTTAAAACAGCGCGATATCGATGATATCCTACGCACCGTAGATCACCTGAATCTGACCACACACTGGGCGCAGGCCCGCGCCTCGGACGAGGATCTGGAACAGGTCACGGATGCACTTTTGCTTGCCATGCACGACCTGCGTTCGATGCTTGTGCGCAAGAAAGCTGATCGTCTGGGCAAGGGCTAATTCCCCACATGCGAAAACGTTTGACCGCCTGATCTATCGGGAGGTCGACCCTAGGCGTGACGATTGCATCCAGAAGCGCCACGACATGAAGGCGCCTGCGCAGAGCAACCCCAAAAGCAGTCCCCACCAAACGCCGACCGCGCCAAAGCCCAGCGTGATGCCAAGCACGTAAGACGACCCCATCCCGACCACCCAATAGCTGAGGCTGGCGATGATCATTGGTACCCGCGTATCCTGCACCCCACGCAGAAGGCCCATGGCGATGGCCTGAGCGCCATCTGCAAACTGGAAAAGAGCTGCGACCACAAGCAGCGAGGTGCCAAGGACAACGATCTCATCGCGCAAGACCTCGGCCGGGTCTAAGAACAGTTGGATCAGCGGCTCGGGGAACACAAAGAACAAGATGACCGTCAGACCGCCGAACAGAACGGACGCCAGTGTCGCCGCCAACGCCCCCCGGCGCAGCCCAACTTCGTCCCTGCGGCCCAGTGCACGACCTGCGCGCACCGTTGCCGTCATCGACAGACCAAGATGCACCATAAAGAAGGTCGCGGTAATCTGAAGCGCGATCCCGTGGGCGGCCAATTCCACCGTGCCGATCAGCCCCACAACGATAGTCGAGGCCGAAAACATCCCCACCTCGGCCAACGTAGTCAATCCGATCGGAACACCCAGCTTCAACAGGTCGACCAAGGCCTCCCAATCCGGTTTCCACAGCCGTTGAAACAGCGCTTGCTCGGGGTTCAGGCGGGCGGCGTACAGCCACAGCACGAACCCTGCTGCGATCTGGATGGTGACAGAGGCAATTGCGGCCCCTCGCACACCAAGCTCAGGTGCGCCCCAATTGCCGAAAATCAATGCGTAGTTGATGACACCGTTCATAATGGCGGCAATGATTGTCGCCCATAACACAATCCGCGCGTGCTCCAGCGCCGATAGGTAACTGCGCAAGGAATTGACACCCAGCGCCGGGATTAAGCCAAAGCCCGCGATCCTAAGATAGCTTTGTGCAATTAGGCTTAGCTCTTCGTCCTGCCCCATGGCCTGAAGGATTGGCGCGGACATCCACATCAAAGGCAGCACAGCCAAGGCAAAGCCGATCGAAATCCAAAGCGCCATACGGGTCAGGCGACGCACGCGGACGTCGTCTCCGGCCTCGTGGGCTTCGGCAACCATGGGCATCAACGCAAAGGCTGGCCCAGAGCCCATGATCAGGAAGATGAAGAAGAATGTGCCTGCCAAGGTGACGGCGGCCAGCTCCTCGACCCCATACCAGCCCAGCATGATCGTGTCGGTGATCTGCACCGAAAATTGCGCCAGCTGCGAGGCCACCAAGGGGGTGCCCAGAACCAGAACCGCACGCATGTGCTGAGGAAGAGTCATTACCTGTGTCATTCCCCACACCTATTGCGGGTGATGCGGAGGGGCAAGCACAGACTGATGGCGCTATCGCAGCATTTGCAGCAGAGCTTTCGACGGCTTACCGGTTACAGAAAGACCACGAGAACGCTGGTAGGCTTCGATAGCGGCGAAGGTCTTTTTGCCCAAGACGCCATCCGCCTCGCCAGCGTCAAATCCCGCACGCATCAGCCCGCGTTGCAGCGCCTTGCGATCCTCCAATGTCAGCCCATACTCGTCCGGCCCGAACGAAGCACGCAAGGCGGGGCGTCCGACCAGCCGGTCCGATAGATGTCCAACGCCAATGATGTATTTCTGAGCGTTGTTGTAACGGCCTAGAACGGAATAGTTGTGATAGACTTCGAACACCGGCCCATTATCGCCCGCTGGTTTCACCACGCGCCCCCGACCCGACGGTGCACGGCCCGTAATTTCTTCGCCCCAGCGCTGCCCACGTTTCCAGCCAGACCGGCTGAGGTAAGCCGCCGTTGACGCCAGCGCGTCCGTCGGGTCGTCTGACCAGATATCGCGCTTGCCGTCACCCGTGAAATCCACCGCATAAGCCA
This sequence comes from Aliiroseovarius sp. S253, assembly GCF_049800855.1. Taxonomy (NCBI): domain Bacteria; kingdom Pseudomonadati; phylum Pseudomonadota; class Alphaproteobacteria; order Rhodobacterales; family Paracoccaceae; genus Aliiroseovarius; species Aliiroseovarius sp. S253. The sequence continues at coordinate 1,706,933 of NZ_JBNAFW010000001.1, forward strand.
GATACGAGGTCGGAATGAACTGGGTATGCCCCATCGCGCCAGCCCAGCTTCCGGTCATTCGGTCAGCCGAGATATCTTCGCGCTGCAGGATCTTCAGAGCTGCCATAAGTTGCCCCTCGAAGAACCGCCCGCGCCGCCCATCATAAGCCAGCGTCGACAAGGCCGAGATCACCGGCACATCTCCGCGCCGCGCGCCATAGCGGCTTTCCAGCCCCCAGACAGCCACGATCACCTCTTTCTCGACACCGTATTTTGCTTCCAGCTGGCGCAACAGACCCGCATGTTTGCGCAGCATAGCGCGGCCTTTCTCGATCCGCGCATCCGACGCCGCGATGGCCAGATAATTCTCGAAACTGCGTACAAACTCGGTTTGGTTGCGGTCTTGTTCCACGACATCGGGCAAGTATCCCACGCCCCGGAAGGCGCGGTTGATCGTAGCCTGACTGATGCCCTGCGCGCGAGCACGTGCTTTTGCACCCTCGATCCACGCATCAAATCTGGCATTCGGAACTGGGCGCATTGCGGTTGAAGACGGACCAGAGGCGCTGGCCACTGCACGTGCCCCGCCGGACTGACACGCCGCAAGCGAAAGTGCTGAAATTCCTGCGAGAAGAAAACGTCTGGAATACGTCATGAAATCACCTGTACTGCTTTACTCGGGACGGGCCGCATTTTGCACACCGACCATGTTTTCCTCAGACTACCTCGCTTCAACAAAAGATTGAACGAAAAAGGGGCGCCGAAGCGCCCCTTGTGTTCCATGTCATCCGCAAGCTTAGGTGCGGCGCTGATCCGGATGCAGGCTTGCACCCAGAATGTGGTTCGAATTGTGGATCACCTGGCTGGCATGACCCACGATCAGCGGATCAGGCGAACCGACCAGATCATGGTCTTTGTCAGGATATTCAACCGTCGACAGGAAGTGGCGCATGCATTCCAAACGGGCACGTTTCTTGTCGTTCGACTTAATGATGGTCCACGGAGCGTCAGCAGTGTGCGTATAGAAGAACATGGCCTCTTTCGCCTCGGTATAGTCATCCCATTTCGACAACGACGCCAGATCGACCGGGCTTAGCTTCCAACGCTTCAACGGGTCATCCTTGCGGCTGTCAAAGCGGCGCTTTTGCTCTTCGCGCGTGACCGAGAACCAGTACTTGTACAGACGGATACCCGAGCGGGTCAGCATACGTTCATATTCAGGGGTCTGGCGCATAAACTCCAGATAGTCGCTGGGTGAACAGAAGCCCATCACACGCTCTACGCCAGCACGGTTGTACCACGAACGGTCATAGAAGACCATTTCGCCTTCGGTGGGCAGCTGGCTGATGTAGCGTTGATAGAACCACTGGCCACGCTCTTCGTCGGTGGGCTTGTTCAGCGCCACAACGCGGGCTTCGCGGGGGTTGAGATGCTCCATAAAGCGTTTGATCGTGCCACCTTTACCGGCCGCATCACGGCCTTCGAACAGAAGCACGAACTTCTGGCCCGTCTCACCAACCCAACGCTGGACCTTCAACAGCTCGGCCTGAAGGCGTGCTTTCTCGGCCTCATACTCCTTGCGTCCCAGCTTGGTATCATAGGGATACTTACCGTTCTCAAACGTTTCGCGGATCTGGTCGGCGCTCACTTTCGGAAACGGCTTAGGCTCAGCTTTGGGTGCATCCGCGGGTTTGGCGGCTGCTTTGGCTGCAGTTTTCGGCGCACTATTACGGGGCTGGGTCACAGTCATTCGCATCTCTCCTTAATTGTCCGATTTGCCTCTAACAAACCCGTCGGCACCGCGCTTTGATCCGCATCAATAAAATGAAGATGTTCCGAAAAATCTCGCGTAGGTATGCACAGGAAAAGGCCCACCAATTGATGGGCCTTTCTGGTCTGCATCAGACGGGATGGTCCGTCCGCAAGGTCACATGTGCCGTCCCACGCACGGGCTTAGACCACTTCAACTGGGCCAATTGTGCGTTACCGCCTTGGTTCACCAACACATGCGGATTGTCCCAGACCTGATTGTTGGAAGCATCGTGTAGATTGCCTTCGATCACCACGGATGTGACCGACCGCGCATTGCCACCGAAGGGGAAATAGGCCGAGCCATCCAAAGTCCAGGTGTTGCTTTCCGTGTTTTGATTGAACTCCAATGTCACCGGCGAGATCGTGCGCTGATCAACCCCAACGAAGGCATTGTTCTGGAAGGTCACATCGCGCGTGCTCCACCCGTTCAACGTCCCATGAGTGGTCGAGACGCTTTCCACACGATCAACACGCCCATTCAGCGACCGGAACGTGTTGTTGCTGACGTGGAAGCCCGACAGATAGTGCCCCGTTCCAAAGGGCTTGATCATGATCCATGTGAACCAGGGGGCCACATCATTGGCGGTGAAGATGTTGTCGGTGATCGTCATCCCGCCGAACGCATACTCGGTGCCGAAATCCGGCTCAGCATCATGTTCGTTGTTCCATTCGACCATACAATTGTCGATGTAGTTGCCGGTAAGGACCGTCTTGTTGTTCTCAAGGGTGAAGACAATGCCTGCCACGCGCGGGCCATCGGGGACTTCATCCCCCTGATACAAGTGATTGCCCTGAATGATATGACCCGAGCCATACATCACCATCGATGTCCCCAGACGTTGGAACTGAGAATCCCTGATCTTGGCATCATTGGCATTCACGTTGACCGCCACGGAAACGCGATCCGTTGCCGGGGTGCTTTGTTCACCCGAGATGAATTGGCAGCGGTCGACGTGGAGGCCCTGACAGGCCCGCCCGATCGAGCTGATCCCGTGGTTCTTCGGCTTGATGAAGTGGCAATCCTCGAACACCATATTCTCGCCGTTGCGCGCCAGCATCACCGCCGAGGCATGTGTATTGCACTGGAACTCGACCTCGATCAGATTCATGCGCCGCAGTTCTGCGAACCCACCGAAATCCAGCACGTATTTGTGACGGGTGAACGTATAAGTCTGGTTGGGATCTGCACCCCAAAGCGGGCGGCTCAGCTCAAGCTCTTGTGCACTGATATCGACCGATTTCACATAAACCTCGCGCCCAACGCCATTGCCGGTCACGATCGAGCCCGGTTGAATGGCTGCGATCCCTGTTACATTCGTTAGTTTTAGCGGATTGGCGGGGCTGTACTGCGCAGCCGAGCTTGTCACCTCGTCATCCCAGGGTGCACCACCGATGACATAGAATTGGCCGTTCCGGATCGCGCGACGGATCAGGAACGTATCCGAGGTCGCATAGGCCTCTTGCATGTCGATGGGCTCGGTCACATCAATGCGTCGGCCGCACATATCCAAAACCTTGTGGTCGGTATAGTGCAGCAGCGCCTGAAACGCCTTGCGAAAGCCCAGAAGCTCGCTTCCGAAGGCGTCGATATACGTGGGCAGATCGAAGCTTCGTGTCAGGGACAAAAAGACATTGTCCGCCATCGTCACAGTGCCTTCAAAGCGGATATCAGAGTGAAGGGTCAAGTTGCCACCGATACGAAAGATGCCTTCGGGTACCAACAACGTACGCCCGCCCGAAGCCGCATCCGCCGCCTGAAACGCAGCACGGTCATCGGTCACGCCATCCCCAGCCGCGCCATAGTCACGGACATCAACCCAGTCCATCATATCGCGCAGATAGGCGCCGGTGACGTCCTCGACGATGATGTCGTCAATGCGCACCGCAGCCCCGTTCGACCCGGTCAAATCCAGCCCCACATGGGCAAAGGCCACGTCCTCGCCCCAGACCATATCGACACTAGACCGGCTGCCAGATCCGATGATCGCAGACACTTCGACCACTTCTCCATAGGCTGTCAGCGCGACCTCTGGCCCGGTCTCGACATAACCGCCCGCATGCCCCCCACCCGACAGGCTGGGACGCGCCGCAATACGCACCGACGGAAGCGGCCCCGAAATCGCCTTGACCCGCGCACGCACCCGCAAATAGCAGCCCTGCTCGAACGGCGTCTGCCCCATAAAGCGCAACGTCTGGGTGTTTTGGTCCTTGAACAGCTCAAGACAGCTGTCGAAATCCTGATCCGCCGGAACAATCGCCGCATTGCCTGCCCCGTCATAGGTCAGGCTGCCGGGGGTGCCGTCCTCGCTTGACCAGACATCCAGCCCATCCGTAAATTCAGGCGGCATGAACACCACCCCTTCGGTAATCGCCTTGTTCATCAGGTTCCCTTTCAGGTCGAAATCCACGCAATGCCCCGCGCAGACGCGAAGGACGCGCAGGACGGGGCGAGAAACGTCGAAAGGGGTAATTATCTGGGGTTAATGGGCGTTAACACCGGCGTGCGTTGCGCAAAGCTCAGTACAGAAAACGGCGCCCGATCTCTCGGACGCCGCACATCATTTCAATGGCTTAAAGGTGTTACTTCACCAGATCTCCGGCCAGCGCCTTGTCGATCAAGGTCGCCGTTTCTTCGGCCCCGTACAGGGCGGCAAACCCACCGAAACGCGGACCTTGGCTGGCACCCAACAGCACTTCATACAGTGCCTTGAACCAGTCGCGCAGGTTTTCAAACCCGTGCAGCTTGCCCAGCGCGAAGACGACTGACTGCAAGAATTCGTCCGATCCGAAATCAACTGCGGGCAGCGGATCTTCGTTGCCCATCATCTGGTTCTTACGCGCAATCGCGTCCAACGCCACGTCGCCATCGCGCAGCGCACGTGCGAGTTCTTCCAACGCGCCGCGTTCTTGATCTGTAGGCAGACGGAAGACCTTCTCTGGCTCCACAAAGTCCTCGTAATACTTCACCGCATAGCCCGCCGCCGCATCCAGATCCGGGTGCGTTTCTGGCGACGCGTCCGGCGCATAGCGCTGGATGAAGCCCCAAAGCTGCGCCTTGTCATGGGCATGTGCCACCGACGCCAAATTCAGAAGCATCGAGAACGGAACCACCAAGTTCGACACCGGCACGTCGCCGCCGTGAATGTGCCAGACCGGGTTGTTCAGCTGCGCCTTCAGATCCTGCTTGTGATAGGCATTCAGCTGCTGGTGATATTCATCCATTGCCTTCGGGATCACATCGAAATGCATCCGCTTGGCCGTCTTGGGCTTCAGGTACATGAAGTACGCCAGACTTTCGGTCGAGGCATAGGTCAGCCATTCGTCAATCGAAATCCCGTTGCCCGAGGTTTTCGAGATCTTCTGCCCATTGGCGTCCAGAAACAGCTCATATGTAAAGTGCTCGGGCGCGCGCCAGCCAAGAATTCGGCAGATCTTGTCATAGATCGGCGTGTTGGTGGAATGGTCCTTGCCGTACATTTCGAAATCAACTTCCAGCGCGGCCCAGCGCGCCCCGAAATCGGGCTTCCACTGAAGCTTCACATTGCCGCCCGTGACGGGCAGCGTCCATTCTTTACCGTCCTCATCATCGAAGGTGATGGTGTGGTTTTCGGCATTCACCTCTTTCATCGGCACGTACAGAACACGGCCAGTTTCGGGGTGGATCGGCAAGAAGATCGAATACGTCTGGCGACGCTCTTCACGCAGTGATTTCAGCATCACCTCCATGACTTCGTCGTATTTCTCGACGGCGCGCTTCAGCACCTCGTCAAACTGGCCCGAGGCATAGAATTCCTGCGCGGAATAGAAGTCGTATTTGAACCCGAACGTATCAAGGAAACGACGCAGCATGGCGTTGTTGTGATGACCAAAGCTCTCATGCGTGCCAAACGGATCCGGCACGCTGGTCAGCGGTTTTTGCAAATGCTCATGCAGGGTTTCGGAATTCGGAACATTGCCCGGCACTTTGCGCATTCCGTCCAAATCATCTGAGAAACAAATCAGCTTGGTCGGAATGTCCGAAATCACCTCGAACGCGCGCTGGATCATCGTGGTCCGCGCGACTTCGCCAAAGGTACCGATATGCGGCAGACCCGACGGCCCATAGCCCGTTTCAAACAGCACATATCCCTTCTCAGGTGCGCCCTTCTGGTAACGTTTAAGCACCCGGCGCGCTTCTTCAAAGGGCCAGGCTTTCGAGCTCATTGCGGCGTCACGCATTTCGGACATGTGCATTCCTTTCATCTCGCGCTTATTGCGCGTGAGCATCTCCCTATTGCGAAGGGAGTTCGGGGTCAATATTCTGCACCGCAACAGAGGAGCAATTCCAAGTGCAAGATATCCCCCATTCCCTGACCCCTCAGGACAGCCTGATTGCCGTGATGATGGCTGTTTCGGCATCAGATGAAGAAATCACATCAGCCGAACTTTTGACGATTGAGCGGATCGTTAATCACCTGCCCGTCTTCGCCACATATGACCCCGACCGTTTCAAAACAGTCTCGCAAACCGTGTTTGACCTGTTCGCCGTCGAAGATGGGTTGGATGCCCTCTTTGGTCTTGTGCGCGACAATCTACCGGAAAACCTGTGGGAAACCGCTTATGCACTCGCCTGCGACGTGGCGGCTGCCGATGGCGTCCTGCAAGGCCCCGAGCTGCGGATCCTCGAAGAAATCCGGTACGAGTTGAGCATCGATCGTCTGCACGCTGCGGCCATCGAACGCGGGGCGCGTGCCCGTCATATGTCGCTGTAGATCAACGGCCAGACCCTACGACACCTCGAAGGGGCCCACGTGGCCCCTTTTGCTTTGGACAGGACGACCAACTGCCGTGTCCCAAATGACACCACGCGGGCGTGATCGATAGGCGTCTTGAAGCCGTGTCGGCTTCGTCCCATATTCGACCTCAATCACGCGTCGCAACACCTTTGAAGAGCTTCAAGTTCTGGCTTTTTCCTCTTTGAAAGGTTTCAACTTTAGGAAAATCCATGTTGCAAGATTTTAAGATCACCGAACGCTGGCCCGCCACCCGGCCCGACGTCATCCAGCTTTATTCTCTGCCCACGCCGAACGGTGTGAAAGCGTCTGCCATGCTGGAAGAAACCGGCTTGCCTTACGAGGCACATCGCGTCTCGATCATGGATGGCGATCAGTTCACGCCCGAATTTCTGTCGCTGAACCCGAATAACAAGATCCCCGCGATCATTGATCCCAATGGCCCCGGCGGCAAGCCGCTGCCCTTGTGGGAAACCGGCGCCATCTTGATCTACCTTGCTGAAAAATCTGGGAAGTTCCTGCCTGTAGACCCGGCCAAACGTGCCGAGGTTCTTCAATGGCTGATGTGGCAAATGGGCGGTTTTGGCCCCATGCTGGGACAGTTCGGTTTCTTCTATGCCTTCGGCGGGAAAGAGATCGAAGATAAGCGTCCGCTGGAACGCTACCGCGACGAGGCCAAGCGCCTATTGGGCGTTCTGGACAAGCGTCTTGACGGTCGCGAGGTCGTGGCCGGTGACGAATACTCAATCGCGGACATCGCCATCTGGCCATGGGTCCGCGCATTGTTTACCGGCTATAATGCGGGCGAAATCCTCGAGCTTGAAACCTTCCCGAATGTGCTGCGCTGGCATACCACCTGCGCGGATCGTCCGGCCTCGAAAATCGCTGTGGATATGCCTCCGAAGCCCTGACAAAGACAACTAACTACGAACACCAAAGGGGCCAAACGGCCCCTTTTTTATGCCTCGAACAATACCGACCAGCGTGCAATCAGATCGTGCTGCAATCCCCGTGAGCGGCGGCTCCATCCCCGCGCGCCTTGCGGTCGTTCACGAAACGCTTTCTGAATTGCGCCCCTGCGCTCCATATCTGCCGTGAAGATCGCAAAGGCCAACTCGCGCCCGTTTGGGGTGGTGACATACCCCGCCAGCGCGGACACGAAGTTCAACGTGCCGGTCTTGGCACGGATCGAGTGGCTTCCACCGTCCAGCAGCAGGTCAGAGTTTGGTTGGATGTTCTTCAAGAGCGGCGCAAGCTCGCCGTCAGGAGACAATGAAATCAGCGCCTTAACCATGTCGCGCGCAGTTACGATGGACTGATCACTTAGACCGCTGTGATCAGCAAAACTTAATCGACGCGTTCCCACCGCGTCTTTCGCCCAATTCGACATCATGGCCGCTGAGCCCGCTAGATCCGCCGGTGCCCCCCCCGCTTCAACACTGGCTGCCATGCCCACAACTTCGGCCGTCAGATTGGTCGAATACTTCAGCATTCCCTTCACGATTTCAGCGACTGGCATTGAGGAATGTGTGACCAGAACGTCGCCATTGGCCGCGCCATCTTGCGTCAATGGACGCGGCAGCTTTACCCCCTGCCCACGCGCCAGCACCTGAAAAACCTCGCCAGCATAAATGTCAGGCCGACGGACCGGCAACCAACGTGACCCGCCCTTACCTAATGCCCCCTGCGCAACGGTCCAGCTGTCGACGCCAGCAGCATCCTTATAGGTGAAAATAGGTGATTTGCGGTCCACGACCTGCATCCGCGCAACCTTTACCGCAGGGCGCAGCGTTTCGGATCGGGCATCCATCGCCACATTCCAGCCCTGCCCCTCGCGTTTCCATTCGAAATGCACGCGGTTGAAGTTTAAGTTCAGCCCGGAAATCGAGGGGTTGTACCCCAGATGATCTGGCTGACCGGGGTCAATAACCCGCTGATATGGCAGATAGGATCCGTTCACATGAAATTTTCCGGTGATCCCTGTCACGCCTTTTGCACGCAGGTCCTTCGCCATTTGTGACAGAGCATCCGTATCCAGTGTCGGATCCGCCCCGCCCACAAGGATCAAATCGCCCTGAATGACACCGTTCTGCACAGGCCCTGTCGCCATCAATCGTGTTTGAAAGCGATGTGTGCCGCCAAAAACTGACAGTGCATACGCCCCTGTAATCGCCTTGGCGACGCTGGCCGGAGGTAGGGGAAGGACCGGATTGTGAACTTCCAACACCTCCCCACTGAGGGCATCTGCCACCATGAAACCGATCTTACCCCCAAGTCCGGCTTCGGCCGCCAGCGCCTCGACCGACGGTAAGCTTTTCTTCGCATAGTCGCCCGGTTTTGGGTTGGGAAACAGCGAGGTAGCGGGCGCGTTGGCAATCGCAGGCGATGCTGCACTTGCCCCCAAACCCGCCAAAAATGCGCGTCGTGAGAATAGGATCGTCATGGGCCGAGTTAACCCTCTGACCTCTAGGCAATCAAGCTAGAAACCGGCCACTCGGCACGTTCTTTCTGATAAGACTACCAGTCTCCACGCGCTCGGATCTGAGAAGACGAGACATCCAGCATTGGCACATTCAGCAAAGACCATGCAGGCGCTTGTGACACCCGCAATTTCGCCGCCTGCCGCCCCGTGATCTGAGCCGACCGGAAGCGGCGCGCGGCCTTGGACATGCGTGCAGCACCCCGATCCCCCGGACGGGCCAAGATGCCGACCGGCACGTTCGACATGATCCAGTCCCAACGCTCCCACCGGTGGAAATCGGCCAAATTGTCAGCTCCCATCAGCCAGACGAAATGCACGCCGGGATAAAGCGCGATCAACGCCTCAAGCGTTTCGGCTGTGTACCGCGTGCCTGTATGCGCCTCGATCTCAGTGACCTTCACACGCGGGTGCTGCATCACATCACGCGCATGGTCCACACGTTGCGCCAGAGGGGCCGGTCCATGTTCCTTCAACGGATTTCCCGGCGTGACCAGCCACCACACCTGATCCAACCCAAACCGCTTCAAGGCCTCGCGTGTGATGTGCACATGCCCTTCATGGGCCGGATCAAACGACCCGCCCAAAAGGCCAATCACCTGCCCCGACCGCGCATATGGAAAATCGTGACGCATCGCCCACCTGCTAAAACCGCAACTTCCCTAGCGTGCGGCAATTGCCCTCGTCCAGTGAAATCGCTATTTGCATGGAATGCGCGCAAATCACCTGCGTGAACGGAACAACGGGCTGCTGCCCACTCAACGGAGCATTCACATGGCCGCTTATCAATATGTCTACCACATGGACGGCGTTTCCAAGACCTATCCGGGTGGCAAGAAATGCTTTGAAAACATCCGCCTCAGCTTTCTGCCCGGCGTGAAGATCGGCGTCGTTGGCGTAAACGGCACCGGTAAATCGACGCTGATGCGCATTATGGCCGGCATCGACAAAGAGTTTCAGGGCGAAGCTTGGGCCGCCGAAGGCGCCAAGGTCGGCTATCTGCCGCAGGAGCCCGAGCTGGACGCATCCTTGGACGTGCGCGGCAACGTCATGCAGGGCGTGGCCGAGAAGAAAGCGATCCTTGAGCGCTACAATGAGCTTGCCATGAACTACTCGGACGAAACCGCCGAGGAAATGGCCAAGCTGCAGGATGAGATCGACGCACAGAACCTCTGGGATCTGGACGCGCAGATCGATGTCTCGATGGAGGCCCTGCGCTGCCCCCCCGATGATGCCGACGTCACAACCCTGTCGGGTGGTGAGAAACGCCGCGTGGCGCTGTGCAAGCTGCTGTTGGAAGCGCCCGACATGCTGCTGCTTGACGAACCGACCAACCACTTGGACGCCGAGACCATCGCGTGGCTGCAACAGCACCTGATCGACTATAAAGGCACCATCCTGATCGTCACCCACGACCGTTACTTCCTGGATGACATCACCGGCTGGATCCTTGAACTCGACCGTGGGTCGGGCATTCCCTACGAAGGCAACTACTCGGCGTGGCTGGAGCAGAAAGCCAAGCGACTGGCCCAAGAAGCCCGCGAAGATAAGTCCAAACAGAAAACGCTCGAACGCGAATTGGAATGGATGCAGCAGGGCCAGAAAGCCCGTCAGGCGAAATCCAAAGCCCGTATCGCCGCCTATAACGAGATGGCGAACCAGTCCGAGCGTGACAAAGTAGGTCGCGCCCAGATCGTTATCCCCAACGGCCCCCGTCTGGGTGGCAAGGTGATCGAGGTCGAGGGCCTGAAGAAAGCCATGGGTGACAAGCTGCTCATTGAAAACCTCGACTTCTCGCTGCCCCCCGGCGGCATTGTCGGCGTGATCGGCCCCAACGGCGCGGGCAAATCGACGCTGTTCAAAATGCTGACCGGTCAGGAACAGCCCGACGAGGGCACCGTTGAACTGGGCGACACCGTGAAACTGTCCTATGTGGACCAGTCGCGCGATGACCTGAACGACAATGACACCGTTTGGGAAGCGATTTCCGGCGGGGCCGAGATCATCGAACTGGGCGACGCGCAAGTGAACTCCCGCGCCTATTGTTCCAGCTTCAACTTCAAAGGCGGCGATCAGCAGAAAAAACTGAACCTGCTGTCGGGCGGTGAACGCAACCGCGTCCACATGGCACGTCTGTTGAAAGAGGGCGGCAACGTGCTCCTCCTCGACGAACCGACCAACGACTTGGACGTAGAGACCCTGCGCGCGCTTGAAGACGCGCTGGTTGATTTTGCCGGCTGCGCCGTCGTCATCTCGCACGACCGCTTTTTCCTCGACCGTATCTGTACCCACATCCTGGCCTTCGAAGGCGACGCCCATGTGGAATGGTTCGAAGGCAACTTCGAGGACTACGAAGAGGACAAGAAGCGCAGGCTGGGACCGGACGCGCTGGAGCCCAAGCGTCTGAAGCATAAGAAGTTTACGAGATAAGAGAGCGGCCCCTTCGGGGGCCGTTTTTTTCGGTGCGAGGTAGCGAAATCAAACAGCTAGCCCTTTTCATCTTGATGATGTCGAAGAACATATGTGATCGCATCGCTAACGACTTTTCTGTAGTGCGCCGAATCGTCATACTTAGACACAAACTCTGGATCTAGCTCGGTTAAATAATCAAATACTTCTGCACGATCCTTCTCTAATTTTTTCCGGCTTATCGCACCGGTATTAAGTCCGCGAGCCAGCCTTAAAACGACTTCATACAATGAGGGGTCAACAGAACTGAAACCGCTACTTGCCAACGCGTTTCTTGTAGAAAGGTTCGGTTTCAATACTTGGCCTTCAAGCCGTCGTAATTGACTGCGGAGACTGTTGAACTCACTTACCCAGAATTCCTTTTCCGTAACCTCTTTGGTATCCAAACCAGCAACTTTGAACTTCCCAAAATGCTTTAGAAAGGTAGTGTACTCAGGATCGGATGACTTTTCAAAAGTAGCTATCATCTTCTGTGATAGCTTCTCTTTAAACGCTAGAACATCGTTGTATCTAAGGTCTCGGCGATACTCGAGGTGTTCGATGGGTGAAGTATCAAAACTGTAGGCAGTCTTGTCGTCCTTGAGAACAATTGCAGGCTTGTCAAAGGCAAGCCTTAGTCCCAGCTCAAACATTACATTCGCGTTTTTTGCACTGACATCACACACAACGATATCCGCATCATAAAGATTCTGTACAATGCGCTGCTGAATAACGCCCACATCATCAGATTCACTAACCAGCTCGGCATCAAATCCCGCAGCGTCCGCCGCTTCTTTCACAATACCAAGCACTTCTGCCCAGTGGTGGGGGGAACAACCATCGATATCTGAGATCGGCATCACAATACCGCAAATCGGCTTCTTCTTCTCTTCGATTTTTCTGCTTTCAGTAGTTGTTCGTTTGGCCATAATTCATTCCCCTGCAACCATCTCCACTCAGCGTTGTAGTGCCCTTCACCAATACATTCAATAAGTTGAGTTCAAATATCCGCCGCCCCAAAACCTAGGCACATCCCCCACTCCGCGATAAGCTCCCCCCATTAAGAAGAGGGGAAACATTATGAAACGAAGGGGTTTTCTGGCGCTGACGGGCGCTGGGGTTTTGACGGCTTGTGCGCGACCGGGTGTGCTCGGGCTTGAGCCGAACACAACGTTGATCATCGTGCGGCATGGGGATCGCACCGGGGAAAATCTGAATGCGATTGGGCGCGCGCGGGCGCAGGCTTTGGTCGGTGCGCTGGATGGGGTCCATGTCGACGCGATCTATTCCCCCAGCGTGCAGCGCAATCTGGACACGGCGCAGCCTCTGGCCTCGGATCGTGGTCTGCAGATCAACCGGCTTCCTGCAAATGGAATGGCGACACGCCTCATCAACGACGCCTCTGGAAAAACCGTCGTCTGGATCGGCAACAAAGGCAATCTGCGCGAGATCTGGGATACCTTGGGTGCAGGCGGAGAGCCGCCGCTGAACTATGGCGACCTGTTCACCGTGACGGCCAATCGTTTCGGCATGTTGCAGATCGACCGGCGCCAACACGGCCCGGCAGTTTAGCGTCAGTCTTTCTTCACAGGAACCGGGTTTCCGTCGTCATCCAGTGACACAAAAATGAACACGCCCTCGGTCACTTTGTGCTTTGATCGGCCACGGTCACGTTCCGACCATGCCTCCAGCGTGATTGCCATTGAGGTGCGGCCGACCTTCGTGACCTCGCCATAAAGGCACAACACATCGCCCACCTTGACCGGCGAGATGAATTTCATCGCGTCCACCGCCACGGTTGCGACGCGCCCGCCTGCATATTCTGCCGCCAGAACACCGCCCGCGATGTCCATTTGGGACAGCACCCAGCCGCCGAAGATGTCTCCGGCAACGTTGGTGTCCTTGGGCATGGCAAGCGTGCGCAGGATGATGTCGCCTTCGGGCGAGGATTGGGTGTCAGACATAGAGAGCCTCGTGTTTTGCTTGCCCATGGGTAAGCCGCACTAAGGCCCCGTGCAAGAACGCCCTTACGTTACACGCGGATCAAGCCGCGCGCGCTACGTTGTAAAGCTCGTTCAACAGATCCAGAAGCGTTTCCATCTTCTCGGTCCCGAATTTCTCTTCCAGATCTTCATAAATGCCCGATGCCTTTTGCGACATGGCAGTGTATCTCCGGCAGCCTTCAGGGGTGATTTGCACACGGCGGCGACGGGCGTCGGTGTCCTCAATCCGTTCGATCAAACCGCGCTCGGTCAGCGTTTTCAGGATACGCGACAGGCTGGGGGGCATCAAAACACAGCGGTCAGCCAGTTCGGTGGCGCAGCAGGCTTTCCCTTCGGCCAGCACGCGGATGACGCGCCATTGCTGGACTGTCAGGCCGATGTCGTCGAGTTCTTGGCGGAAAGGTTTGAGGGTTGCCTCGCGGGCGTGGAGGAGTGCCAGAGGCAGGGCGCGATCAAGTTTCTTCATCATTATCAGTCCTTTCGCGGATGGCCGCGTGGATCGTGCTCCAGGTTTTACGGCTGAAGCGGGTTACGATTTCCTGAACCTCGAGACTTAAGATGAAGGGCGTGTCGCCCATCTGCGGGCGCAGTGCGTCCTCAACCGCACTGTAAAGGGTATCAGCGATGGCCTCGCGCGTGGCCTCGTCCCGTCCCTGCCCAAGCCTAAGGATCATATCCAAGAAGTGATACCCACCTGCCCCGTCGCCAATTGCATCGACGTCCGATTCGAACCCGCGTACACGGATGCCGCCAATAGGGCATTTCCCGGTGGCAACCAATGCTTCGCGCATGGTCTCGGCCAGCGCAGACAGATCCGCTTGTTGGCCCAAACCGGTGCTGTATTCGAATGACAGGTGCGGCATGTTCACTCCTTAACACCGGTAGTAAATACCCGTCGCGTCTAAATTGCAAATCATTGCAGGTGCAACAAGTTGTCTCAGGCAGTGATGACGCCTGCAGCGACCCATGCGTCGAACTCGGCCAGCACCCGATCCGAGAAATCCGCGTCGTTGATGTGGCTGTCCAGCTCGATCAGCGTCACGTTGTCCGGGCAATGGGCGCGGATCTCTTCAATGAAAGCGGCAAGTCCGTCGGCATCATGCAGCGGACCTCCCGGCCGATCCCATTCATTGCCGCCTTCAAGCGGCAGGATCAGGTTCACCGGGCCTTTTGCGCCAGCAAGCTGGGTGCACATGGCCCGCGCCATCTCGCGCCGCTGATCGGGGGTCATCATCACCGAGGACAGCAGCCGATTATGTGCATGCACTTCCTGCCCGGCCAGCTTCGACGGCACGTCCTGCCAACCGATGAAATCCACGAGGTCATAGCATCCGATCGACACCATCTGCGGCGTGGCCGAGGCCCCGGCATTGGTCATCCGGTCGGGCCCGGCAGAAATGGTCGACCCCATGATGTGATTGCCCAGCTCTTGCGGCGCGAAGTCCAGAACGGCGGCAAAGGCACCCTCGCCCGCAAGGCTTTCAAAGGCGCGCCCACCCATACCGGTGGCGTGAAACACAGCGACCTCGAACCCGCGTTCTTCCAGCGCTGGCTTCAGGCTGACCATATATCGCAGCACGGTTTTGCCGAAGCTGGTCATGCCGATGAGCGGCTTTTGGAAGTCCGGCTTCTCGACCGCACGCGCCGCACCCAGCACGGCACCTGCCGCCTGTGACAGCGACGCCTTACAGATCGAGTTCAGCCCGTACAGCCCGCCAGCCCACAGGATCATCTGTACATCCGCCGGCAGGCGCTCAGGTGGGATCAAAGGTGAGAAACTGACGGTCGAGACCACGTATTTCGGCACCCCAATCGGCAAGGCCTGACACAGGTCCAGTGCGGCATCGGTGCCCATCGTCCCACCCAGAACGATCAACCCATCGAACACGCCCTCGCGATAGAGTTTCAGCGCCAAAGAGGCCGAGCCCTGCGCCATGATCTGCATGGCGGTGTTTTCGTCCCCGCTGTCGATTGCAGCTTGGATCGACGAGCCACCCGCCTCGGCCACGTCATGTTTCGAATAGTCGCACGGCGCCGACGGGTCCCCCAGAACCGAGATATCCATCGTGGCCACGCCGCCGCCCTGAGCCCGGATCACATCGGCGATATAGTTCAGCTCGTCATCTTTGGTGTCATAGGTCCCGACGACCAGAATTGTCTTGTCGCTCATAGCTGCATCCATGCTGTCTTGAGGTCGAAATACTTGTCGAAGGCGTGCATCGATTTGTCGTGCCCGTTGCCCGATTGCTTGACGCCGCCCAAGGGGACCGTGCCGTCCGGACCGCCATAGGTGTTCACGTGGACCACGCCCGCCTGAATGTCGCGCACCATGTTATGCGCGCGGCTGAGGTTCGACGTCCAAACCCCTGCAGCCAAACCAAAATTTGTCGAGTTGGCGATAGCAACAGCATCGGCATCGGACTTGAACGGCGTGACGGCCAACACCGGACCGAAGACTTCGTTCTGGGCCACATTATGTTCGGGCTTTACGCCTTTCAACACCGTCGGCTCCATGAAATAGCCCCCCGTGTCCTGCATGATCCGCGAGCCGCCCAAAGCAATCTCGGCGCCCTCGTCAACGGCTTTCGTGACGAAGTTCAGGTTGCCTTCCAGCTGAGGCAAATTGTTCACCGCACCGATGTTGGTGGTCAGGTCCAGCGGGTTACCGACTTTCATCGCAGCGGCGTGGCGCGACAGCGCCTCGACAAACTCATCATGGATGCTTTCTTCGACCAAAAGCCGAGACCCCGCCACACAGACTTGCCCTGCATTGCGGAAAATGCCAGCAGCTGAGACCTTCGCTGCTTGCTCCAGATCCGGTGCGTCGGCAAAGACTACGTTCGGGGACTTGCCGCCCAGTTCCAGATAGCAGCGTTTCAAGTTTGAGCGCGCCGAATATTCCAAAAGCCTACGCCCGACGCCGCCCGAGCCAGTGAAGACCATCACATCCACATCCATCGACATGGCCAACGCTTCACCGGTGACAGACCCGGCGCCCGTGACGACGTTCAGGACGCCATCGGGAAGCCCGGCTTCGGCCGCAAGTTCCGCGAGTTTCAGAAGCGACAGAGATGCGGTTTCGGCAGGTTTCAACACAACCGAATTGCCCGCAGCCAGCGCGGGCGCCAGCTTCCACGCCCCAATCATCAGCGGGAAGTTCCACGGTACAATCGCGCCGACAACACCGACGGGTTCCTTGTGCACAAGGCCCAGAATACCCGGCGCAGTCGGGGCAATCTCACCATACACTTTATCCAAAGCCTCAGCGTAGTAACGGAAAGTGCCCGCAGCCGAACCCGGCTCGGCTTTCAGGGCCATGCCGATCTCGGTCCCATTGTCGCGCACACCCAGAACGGCCAGTTCCAGCGCGTTGGCCTCGATCAAATCGGCCAGCTTGTGCAACACTTTCTTGCGATGGGCAGGCGCTGCGCGCGACCAACGCCCGTCATCAAAGGCGCGGCGCGCCGCTGCCACCGCCCGATCAACGTCAGCCGCAGAGGCACGCTCAATCGTGGTCAGTCTTTGTCCGTCAATCGGCGAGAGAACGTCTTGCGCTTCGCCCTCAGCTTCTTGCCACGCTCCGTCAATATATAGTTTCTGCGGCGCGATAGGATGGCGGGAAAGCTCGTTGATGCGTGACTGATCTGCCATTCGTCGGTCTTTCTTTCTTTGTAGTCCAGCCAGACCCGGCGGAAATGCAGGAGCAAGACAAGGACAATCATTCCAAACAGGATCGCTGCGATAGGGCGATCAATGAAATCAAGCGGGGTCTTCACGCGCGCCATGGCGCTGCGCAGTTTGACCTCCATAATACCGCCCAGAACCATGCCCAGAACGATCGGCACGACGGGCAGTTGCATGCGTTTCATGATGAAACCGAAGATGCCGAAAGCGGCTGCGATGATGCAATCGGTCAGCGAGTTTCGCAGGCTATAGACGCCCACAAAGCTGAGGATCAGAATACACACGCCCAAGAACCGATTGGGGATCTTTACCACCTTGATCAGTTGGTTGGTTGCCACCAACAGGAAGGCCACGACCAGCACGTTCAGGATCAAGAGCGCGAGGTACAGCGCCACCACAAAGTCCATATCGTTCTGAAAAAGCTGCGGTCCCGGGATCACGTTGTGGACGTAGAAGACGGACAGCATCATCGCCGTCAGCGCCTCGCCGGGGATGCCCAGCGCCAGCAGCGGGACCATGGCGGCGCCTGGAACCGCGTTGTTGGCAGTCTCGGCTGCGATCAGACCCTCGGAGGAGCCATGCCCGAAATCCTCGGGGCGTTTCGAGGACTTCTGAGCATAAGTGTAGGACATGAACTGCGCAGTGAATTCACCCACGCCGGGGATCATACCCATGACCACACCGAACGTGGCCGAGATACCCGCGATGCGCGGGTGACGAGCCAGCTCGCGGAAGCCTTGGAAGAAGCTGCCCTTCAGCTTGGTCAGGCGGACTTTCTCGTCATCGCCATGAAGCAGCGTGAAGGCCTGGGACAGTGCAAACAGGCCCAGAACCACAACGATCAGGTTCACGCCTCCCGACAGCCAGCTTTGATCAAACGTGTACCGTTTCGAGAAGCTGGCCGAATGCAGGCCGATGGTATTTAACCAGATGCCAAAGCACGCCATCGCCGCCGCGATCAATGTGTGTTTGCGGTGCGCGGTCACAACAAGAATGATGCCCAGAAGAGCCGCCAAGAAGATCTCGCGTGAGCCAAACATGGGTGCGATTTTCGCCAGAATGGGCGCGAAGAAGATCAGGCAGACCACAGAAAAGATGCCACCAAAGAAGGACGAGCTATAGGCCAGCGACAGCGCGCGCCTTGCCTCGCCCCGGGTGGTCATGGGATAGCCGTCGTAGGTAGTCAGCGCATTCACCGCCGTGCCTGGCGTGTTGATCAGGATCGCGGGGATCGAGCCCCCATACATCGAACTGCCATAAATGCCCAAAAGCACGGTCAGCCCCACGATCGGGTCCATGCTGAACGTGGCAGGCAGCAGGATTGCGATGGCGACCGCGGGGCCGACGCCAGGGATCGCTCCGATCAGCACACCGCCGACCGAGCCGACCAGAAGGGCCAGCACCACATCCCAGCGGGCCAGAACCGAGGAACTGGCTTGCACTTGCGCAAGGAAGTCGTAGATCAGATCCATGCTGCCCTCAGAAATTCAGGATGAAGAACGAGCGCAGCGCGCCCGGAAGATATTCATAGATCGCGGCGCCGGGGATCTTCACTTGCAGGAAGCTTTTGAAGATCAGCACGACTAAAACCGCGAAGACACCTGCGCTCCACATCATCAGGCGCGAGCGATAACCCACGCGCCATGTCAGGATCAGCGAAAACGCGATGGTAACCGGCAGATACCCGATTAGCGGCACCAGAAGAACATAGGCCAAAAACCATCCTGCCCACTCGAAGACTGACGCCCAGATCTTGGCTTCTCGCCGGTCTGTCCAGTGTTGATACAGCCATGTCACGCGGATCACTGCGACCAGAAACACAATGGGGGCTGCGGCGATGGGACCAAGCCAAAACGCCAACCCAATGGCCAACGCAGCCCAAAATAAGCTTTCAGCCCATTGCAGCCAGTCCGCCTCGCGCATCCATCTGGGCAAACGGCGCTGTTTGCGCGGCAAATGCCAAAAATGCAGGGCCGTGAATAGAACCATTCCCCCCACACCAATGCCCGGCCAGAACCGGGGTTGCGCGAAGAAATCTTTGCCTTTCAGCCACTTGGTTTGATCTTCAATGGCAGCGAGCAAAAGCGTGGCGCAGATCAGGAACAAGGCTGCAAACAACACCTGACCACGCTGAGGTCGGTCGGGATGTTCGGTGATTTCGTCGCTCATATCGGGCGCTTTCCGGGGGGTTATGCGTCACACGGGGCCAGCCAAGGCCAGCCCCGCGAAAGGTTGTGTCAGCAAGGATTACTCAAGGATCCCGCTGATCACCGCACCAGTTGCCTGGTCGCCAGCGATGCGTGCGGCCGAAGCTTCGGCATCCATCCAGTAGACCAGAGCGCCGGTTTCCTTGGCAACAGCCTGAGCACGTTCGCTCATCACAGTTTTCGCGGCCACTGCAGCGATCTTTTCACGCACGTCAGCAGGTGTGTCTTTGGTCACGAACAGACCGTTCCACAGAGCGATGTTCAGCTGCGAGTCCAGCTCGCCAATGGTGGGCGTGTCCGGCACAAGGCTGATACGCTCGTCAGTGACCGCCATCAGGACCTTCACATCGTCAAGGCAAGGTAGGATCAGCTGCAATGTTGTGTTGATCACGTCTGCGTCGCCCGAAGCCAACGTGTTACAGTCCAGCGCGTCAAATGCGGCATCCGAACCCCACTCAAACCCAGCATTCTTTGCATAGGCCTTGGTCACCTGCGTCGGCGTCAGCACGTCACCAAAGTGACCCAGAGCTACGTCGTTTTCCTTGGCATAGGCAGCCAGCTCTTCCATCGAGCTGTAGGGCGCGTTGCCCGAAGTCGCGACCACAAAGGGATAGGTCAGGAAGATGCCGATCGGGTCGAACTTGGCCGGGGCCAGCTCGTCGATGCCGATCTCGTGGCCGATCACGGGCACAGCGGGAACGAAGCTACCAATTGTGTATCCGTCAGCCGGAGCCGTTGCCACGTCGATCGCACCGGGGAACGGACCACCGCCGCCACCGGGTTTGTTCACCACAGCCGCCGAGACGCCGTATTCCGCTTGGAAGTCTTCTGCGATCATGCGGGTCAGCACGTCTTCAAGATCACCCGGAGGCCACGGCACGATGAAGCTGACCGGTTTTTCCGGATATTCAGCCATGGCGGGTGCAGCAACCATGGATGCGGTTACGGCCAGCGCGCCAGCCAGAATGGATTTGGTGTTCATTGTGATCTCCCGTTGAGTTCGGTCAGGTTTATCGGTTCATTATTTGAACCATTGGTTTTAAAATAGATTGACAGACGGGAGTGATTCCTGTCAACAAAACAATGAATATGTGAACGAAATTCTGCGCATGCCGCCAATAGGCATGGGCAGAATCCAACCGGAAAGCCCCATGGGAACAGCATCCAAGGCCCTGTCACTGCTGAATTATTTCAGCCGCGCCCAGTCTCAGATCGGGCTAAGCGACCTGGCGCGTCTGTCAGGAATGAACAAGGCTACGGTGCATCGTCTAATGGGCGAATTGGCGGATCATGGATTCGTCGAACAGGTCGGCGCGGGGCGGGAATATCGCCTTGGGCCCGCCTTTCTACGCCTCGCGGCCCTGCGCGAAAAAGCGGTTCCGATGCGAGAACTGGTACTGGCGGAACTGACCAAGCTCAGCGAGTTGACCGGCGAGACATCGCATATGTCGCTCTTGAACGGAGAAGTGTTGTCCAACCTCGCCTACAGCTATGCCCAGAAGCACGGAACCATGGTTATGATGGAAGATGCCGAGGTTTTGGAGCTGCATTCGACCGGATCCGGTTTGGCCGTTTTGGCCTTTTCGCCCGTTCCGTTCGTCGATGCCGTTCTGGAAAAGCCTTTGGTCGCGCGCACACCCGAGACCGTTACCGATCCGGGCGCTATTCGGGCGCTCTTGCCGAGGATCCGCAAGCACGGCATGGCGCAATCCGTCGGCGGTTACGAAGAAGACGTCTATTCCCACGCTGTGCCGATTTTCGACGCCAGATCGCGCTGTATCGGTGCCATGGCCGTAGCGGCCCCGGTGTCACGCATGACCGACGAATTGCGATCAACGATCCAAGCCGAACTCTCCCTTGCGGCCCTCCGCACGACGCGCGTGCTTGGGGGCTTTCCGCCTGACAGTTTTCCGAAAATCAAACCCACAGACTCCCCTGTAGAAAGCGAGCTGACATGAAAGATTCCAACTTTCTGAAAGAAAAGAACGCCCGTTCGCTCTGGCATCCGATGGCGCATCCCGCCGACAGCCTTCAGAACCCGCCCACCATCATCACCGGAGCCTCTGGCGTGAAGATCAAGGATGTGGACGGCCACGAGGTTGTCGACGCTGTCGGCGGATTGTGGAACGTAAACCTTGGCTTCTCGAACCAGCCCATCAAGGATGCGATTTCTGCCCAGCTGGACACCCTGCCCTATTATTCGACCTTCCGGGGCACCACCAATGACAAGGTGATCGAGCTGTCCGAGCTTCTGCGCGATTTCTTCGAACCAGATGGCCTGACGCGGGCGTTCTATACCTCGGGCGGGTCGGACAGTGTGGAAACTGCGCTACGTCTGGCGCGCCAGTATCACAAGGTGAAAGGCGACACGGGCCGCACCAAGTTCCTGAGCCTGAAGAAGGGCTATCACGGCACCCATATGGGCGGCGCGTCGGTGAACGGGAACGCCAATTTCCGCACCCAGTACGAACCACTTCTGCCCGGCTGCTATCACATCCCCGCGCCCTATACCTATCGCAACCCGTTCAATGAAACGGACCCCGAGCGTCTGGCGCAACTGTGCTTGCAGGCGATGGAAGATGAGATCGCGTTCCAAGGTGCGAACACCATCGCCGCCATGATCATGGAGCCCATTCTGGGCGCAGGGGGCGTCATCCCACCCCATGAAAGCTTCATGCCGGGCGTGCGCGAGATCTGCTCGAAACACGGTATCCTGTTGATCGCGGATGAGGTCATCACAGCTTTTGGCCGCACCGGTGGCTGGTCTGGCAGCCGGTACTGGGGTGTGCAGCCTGATTTCATGTGCACAGCCAAGGCCATCACCAACGGATACTTCCCGTTTGGGGCCGTGATGATTGCTGATCATGTGGTTGAAACCTTTGAGAAAGATACGACGGGCGCTGCCGCCATCGGCCATGGCTACACCTATTCGGGCCACCCGGTCGGTGCGGCGGCCGCCGTGGCCTGCATGGAAGAAACTGTTCGTCTGAAGGTGAACGAAAACGCGGCGGCGCGCGGCGCCGAGCTGTTCGCGGGCCTGCAAGACCTGGCCACAGAACATGACATCATCGGAGATGTGCGTGGGGGCCATGGATTGATGTGCGCGTTGGAGCTGGTCTCGGACCGCGCCACAAAAGCATCCATCGACAAAAAGTCCATCGGCACCCTGCAAGAGGTCGCCTATCAGAACGGCGCAATGGTGCGGGTATCCGGCCCGAACGTCATCATGTCGCCGCCGCTGGTGCTTACCTCGGACGACGTGCAAACCATTCTGAGCGCGCTGAAGGCGGGATTTGCCGCCATCTAAACCCGCGCGATCGCCGAGATGAAAGATAAGGCCGCCACAACTGGGCGGCCTTATCTGTGCTGGTCGATCAAAATGGGAAACCCGTCGGGATCTGTGACCATGAAACTACCGGGCCCATCGTCTCCGCCCTGTTCTTGCGTGACTTCGATCCCGGCGGCCGCAAGCTGCGCCTTAATCGCGCGCACATCGTCAAACGGGTCCACATTGGTCGCGTTCTGATCCCAGCCGGGATTGAAGGTCAGCATCGCGCCTTCAAACATCCCCTGAAACAGCCCCACAAGCGTGTCGCCATTTTTCATGATCAGATAGTTGTGTTCCTCGGTCCCGGCATAGGCGGTAAAGCCAAGTGCTTCGTAAAACACCCGAGAAGCGGCCAAATCCCTGACGCCAAGGCTGACGGAAAACGCTCCGAGTTGCATGATGTGATCCTCCCTTTGCCACAAGTGTAGCACATAGGGGGATCACTCGGGATCTAGACTGGGACAACCAGCCGGATGCCGTCCAGTTCATCCGAGGCTTCGATCTGGCAAGACAGGCGCGAGGCATCGGTGACTTCGCCATCCGCCATGTCCAGCATCGCCTCTTCAAAGTCGCCTTTTTCGCCGGTTTTGGACAGCCAATCACCGTCCACATGCACATGGCAGGTTGCACAGGACAAAGACCCGCCGCATTCACCCTGAATGCCCGCAACATTGTTGGCTTGGGCGGCTTCCATCAGATTCACGCCGGGCTGGACGTCGGCCACAACTTCCTCGCCCCCAGGCAAGACCCAGGTTGCTTTCATCTTATATCTCCTTGTTTTTATGAGCTTATATGAAGTTCACATAGAAATCGCGCAGCCCGTCGCCCTCAAGATCTCGGGTTTTGATAACCTCTTTGCGCTTCATAAAAATGTGGTTGTCGACCAGCAGGCGGCCGACGCGGTCACCAAGCACTGTGTCAGCCTCAAGATCCTTCATCGCGGCCTTCAGGTTTACTGCTGTGCCGTCTTTGGCCTCGGTGCGATCAAACCCATCACCGCCCTCCATCGGGCCAAGCGGATAGTTGTTTTCCAGCCCTAGCAACGACGCCTGCAACACTGCGGCGACCGCCGTATAGGGGTTGGCTGCAGCATCCGCCATGCGATGTTCCAAACGCGATTTCGCGCCGCCCTCGCCGGAAATCCGGGTGGTGACGTTGCGGTGATCCCCACCCCAATTGCGCCAATAGCCGGACAGCGATCCCGGCTGCAAACGCTGGTACGAGTTCGTCGTCGGCGCGACCAGCCCAGCCAGCCCTTTGTGGTGATGCATCAAGCCCGAGATACAACCGCGCGCCAGATCGTTCATATGTTCCGGCCCGCCAATGGGTCCGTTGTCCAGCGCATTGCCGCCAGACCGATCCCGGAAGCTATAGTTGATATGCATGCCCGAGCCGCCAGCCTCGGCGATTGGTTTGGGCATGAAGGTCAAGACCAGCCCGTGCTCCAGCGCCACTTCGCGCGCCATCTGGCGGAACAGCACGATGTCATCCACGTGTTTCAGCGCTTCGTCAAAGGTCAGTGTAAATTCGAACTGCGGGCTATCATATTCGCCCGTCATCATCTCGAGATTGAAGCCCAGTTTCTCGGCGCGTTCCCAGATATCATCTGTGAAGCGCAGCGGATCCGTGAACGGCCCGGTGCCATAGACCACGCCACCCGGCGCGTCATAGGGCACAAGGCGGCCGATCTCATTGGCCATCAGGGCGAAACACTCCAGCTCGATCCCGACCATCGGGGTCAAGCCACGCTCTTCCCAAGCCGCAATCGCGCGTTTCAGCGCCTGCCGCCCGCACAGATCCAACGGCACACCGTCTTGGTCGTAAAGGTCACCAATGACAATCTGCGTCGACGCCTCCCAGCCCTCGCGAATGTCCTCGGCCCGCCAGCGCAGCTCCATATCCGGCAGGCCTTCCTTCATCATGGCGCCGGGCGCGTCCAGAAGATCCTTGTCGTAGTGCACGCCATAGGTCGACCGGCAGAACCGCGTGTCGCCCGTGCCGATTTTCGAGCCGGGCAGGTACTTGCCACGCAGAATGCTCAGATGATCAAGCCACAAGGCCCGCAAACGATCTTTCATGTATCCTCCCTACCCCGGCTGTGCCGAGACGTCCCCGTTTGTGGGGTTATTTGGCCTGCATTGTCACAGGCAATTCCTTGATCCCGCCCACGAAGTTCGAGCGCAAGAATTTGTGGTCCCCGGCAGGTTCCACCATTTTCACACGTTTCGCTAGTTCTTCGAACAAAACACGCACCTCAAGCCGGGCCAGATGCATACCCAGACAAACATGCGGGCCGCCCTGCCCGAAGGACATATGGCGGTTGGGGCTGCGGAACAGATCAACGCGGTTAGGATCGTCGAACACCTCTTCATCGCGGTTGGCCGAGGACCACCAATACAGCACCTTGTCGCCTTCTTTGATGAGCTTCCCGTGCATTTCATGGTCCCGCGTGGCGGTGCGGCGGAAGTAAAGCGCGGGCGTGGCCCAGCGGATGATCTCGTCCGGAGCGGTCGCCCAGATGTCGCCACCTTCTTGCATTTGGCCCAGAAGCTCCTGCTGATGCGCCATCGCTTGAATGCCTGCCGCGATGGAATAGCGTGTCGTGTCATTGCCTGCGGCGACAAGCAGACAGAAGAAGTTGCGGAACTCTTGCTCTGGCATCACTTCGCCGTCGCGGTTCGGCTGCAAGATCATGTGGAGCACACCATCCGTGTCGCCCTTGCGGTTCTTTTCCTCGATCAGCCGCTTGGCATAGTCGAACAGCTCGGCCCCGGCGGGTGAGTTGAACGGCATCATCCGGTATTCATCGGTCTGCATCTTGTCCAAGACATGATCAGTGAAATCCGGGTCCGTGTTCGCAATCAGCGCATCGCCCTTTTCAACCAACCATGGCAGGTCCTCGTCCGGCGTGCCAATGATCCGGCCCAGCATCATCATCGGCAGCTGGCGCGCGATGACCTTAGTCGCATCGAACGTTCCAGCCTCTAGGGCCGCGTCCAGAATGGGATGGCACAGCTCGCGAATTTGATCTTCGAACCCGGCAACGACAGGGCGCGAGAACGCCTTACCGACCATCACACGGGTCTTCATATGCTCGGGCGGGTCGGTTTCCTGAAAGGTGCGGCGAGCCAGATATTCCTCGTAAGTCTGGTCCTCCATCCGGATCCCGCGGGCCGAGGACATCAGCTCGTAATTCCGGTTCAGCTCGGTGATGTCAGCGTGGCGTACCACGTTCCAGAAGCCCTCGCCCCCGTCCCAATCGGTCCAGCTGAGCGGGTCTTCGCGGCGCAGACGTGCAAAGGTGTTGTGCGGCGCGCCGTTTACAAAAGTGTCGTGGCTGGACAGATCCGCAAATCCATCATCCTGTGGCGTCCAAACGGTCATGCGCATCTCCCTGGCGTTTTAGCTGTTGTATATAGCGCGTCTGTAAATATATTATAGAACATGTTAAATATGTAAAGCGGAGAAATCATGCACATCGCGATCCTGATGACGAACACGGATGAAAGCGGATTTGCTGACCAACACCCGAAGGATGGCGAGAAGTGGACCGCGTTGCTGTCCCGTCAGCGCCCGGACTGGGAGTATTCGGTTTTCGCCGTAAAGGACGGCGATTTCCCGCAAGATCTTGAAGCCTTTGATGGGTTCGTGATCACGGGCAGCCCAGCCTCGGTCCATGATACGGACGCATGGGTCGCGCAGCTGTCAGATCTAATCCGCACCTTACATATCCGGCAGAAGCCACTTTTTGGTGCCTGTTTCGGACACCAGGCCATCGCGAAAGCGCTTGGTGGAAAAGTAGAATCAAACCCGGGCGGATGGGTTTTTGGATCAACCGAGATGGAGATCAGCACCCCTGCACCGTGGGTCGACGCGCAGCAATTCCGACTCTATGGCGCCCATATCGAGCAGGTGACGCAAATGCCAGCGGGGGCCACAAACATCATGACGTCCGAGGGGTGTCCGATTGGCGGGTTCCACATCGACAATCACGTCTTCACCACGCAGAACCACCCGGAAATGACACCAGACTTCATCGCAGCTTTGATTGACGAGTTGGAAGAAGAAAAGCCCGCCGAGGTGATCGAATCCGCTCGCAACACGCTTTCAAAGCCCGCCAACGGCCCGCAATTTGCCGACTGGATCGTGCGATTCTTTGAACACGCAAAGGCGCAAAGCTAATCCCTAGCCAAGCGCAGCCAGCAGATCCATCACCGTCACCTGGTCGAACAAAACATGTTCGGTCATCAAGGCGCGTGCCCTATCGGATTCATGTGCCAAGATCAGCTCGGCAATCTGGCGATGCTCGCGCGCGCTTTCTGCAATCGCACCGGGTTTGCGATAGCGGGCGCGGTAATAGGCCAACAGCTTGCGCCCATTCATCTTGATCATGTCCAGAAGAAACGGATTTCCCGCGGCCTCGGCCACCTTTTTGTGGAACGCGAGGTTCAGCGCGTAATACCCATTCGGGTCACCATCCCCCTGATCGCGCGCATGGGCTTCGCAGGCTTCGACGATCTGCATCAAAGCAACGCCGTCCTCGGCACCGATCCGCCGCGCAGCCAAACCCGCCGCCTGCCCTTCCAGCTGGGCGTTCACTTCGAGAATGGCCAGAAACTCTTCAAAACTAGGTTTGAACAGAACCGCCCCTTTGCGCGGTGGGCGGGTAACCAGCCCCATTACTTCAAGCCGTAGCAACGCCTCGCGCAGAGGTGTCCGTGACACTTCATAACGCGCGATCAGTGCGTTTTCATCAATCGCTTCGCCGGGCGACAGCTCGCCCTTTTCAATAGACGTCAGGATTGCGTTCAGAACGATTTCGGTTTGACCAGCCATGCGGGCAGTTAAGCAAATCCTGCCGCAATTTCCAGCCTTCGCTGCAATTCCGTGTTACAATTCAGAACGGGCCCGCCAGACAGAGCTGAGATCCACAGGCGATTACGTTATTTCTGGACATATCCTAAAAATCGGCTGGCCCTATTTTCGTTTCCAATTTCCGAGAAGATATTTGATCAAAGAATCTCTGTTCCCACGGCCCGCTTCGCACGGGGAACCTTCAGCACCGGAGGACGTCATGGACGGTCAAATCAAAGAAAACGATATCAGCCACGTAGTTGAAGCCGATAAGGCCCATGTTTGGCACCATCTGACTCAGCACAAGCCTTTTGAAACCGGTGATCCACGTATCATCGTGGAAGGTAAAGGCATGCGTGTTTGGGACCAGAACGGCAAAGAGTATATCGATGCTGTGTCGGGTGGTGTTTGGACCGTGAATGTGGGCTATGGCCGCGAATCCATCGCCGACGTCGTGCGTGAACAGCTGGTGAAGATGAACTATTTCGCCGCCGCTGCGGGCTCGATCCCTGGCGCGCTGTTTTCCGAGAAACTGATCGAAAAGATGCCGGGAATGAGCCGCGTCTACATCACGAACTCGGGTTCGGAAGCGAACGAAAAAGCTTTCAAGATGATCCGCCAGATCGCGCATAAGAAATACGGCGGCAAGAAAACCAAGATCCTGTATCGCGACCGCGACTATCACGGCTCGACCTTGGCAACGATGTCGGCTGGTGGTCAGGACGAGCGTAACGCACAGTACGGCCCCTTCGCACCGGACTTCATCCGCGTGCCGCACTGCATGGAATACCGTAAGCACGAGCTGGGGCTGGAGCATCTGTCGGGTGCCGAGTTTGGCCGCGCCGCTGCTGACGCCATCGAAGAAGTCATCCTGCGCGAAGGTGCTGACACCGTTGGCGCCCTGTGCCTTGAACCCATCACCGCAGGTGGCGGCGTGATCGAAGCGCCCGAAGGCTACTGGCCGCGCGTGCAAGAGATTTGCGAGAAGTACGACATTCTTCTGCACATCGACGAAGTCGTCTGTGGTTTGGGTCGTACCGGCACTTGGTTTGGCTATCAGCACTACGGCATCAAGCCTGATTTCGTCACCATGGCGAAGGGTGTGGCCTCGGGCTATGCGGCGATTGCCTGCTGCGTAACCACCGAGCGCGTGTTTGACATGTTTAAGGAAGACGCCTCGGACCCGATGGGCTATTTCCGCGACATCTCGACCTTTGGCGGCTGCACCGCTGGCCCGGTTGCGGCGCTGGAAAACCTGCGCATCATCGAAGACGAAGGTCTGTTGGAAAACACCACCAAGATGGGTGAACGCATGCTGGCCAACCTGAATGCGCTTGCTGACAAGCATGCCGTCATCGGCGACGTGCGTGGCAAGGGGCTGTTCCTTGGCGTGGAGCTGGTCAAAGACCGCGAAACGAAAGAGCCGGTGGCCGAGGCCGACGTGGGCTCTGTCGTCGCAGATTGCGGCGCGCAAGGCGTGATTATCGGCGCGACCAACCGCTCGGTTCCCGGTAAAAACAACACACTGTGCTTCAGCCCGGCCCTGATCGCGACCGAGCAGGACATCGATCGGATTTGCGAAGCCGTCGACAATGCCCTGACCAAAGTATTCGGCTAACCCAACCGAAATTGGACTGGTCAAAAAATTCAAAGGCGGCTCTGGAAACAGGGCCGCCTTTCTTGCATCTCGATCAGGCACAAAGAAAGGATCTGCACCATGTGGCCAGCCCCCGTCACCCTTACCGGTAATCACGTCACGCTCGCTCCCCTCAGTCTGGATCACGCGCCCGCCTTGAAAGACGCCAGCGCAGACGGAGAGCTGCATCGTCTCTGGTACACGTGGATCCCCAAGCCTGAGGACATGGAGGACGAAATCAAACGTCGTCTGTCGCTGCAGGATGCTGGGTCGATGCTGCCCTTCTGTGTGATGACACCGGATGGCACACCCGTCGGCATGACGACTTTTATGAACATCGACGCCACCAACAAACGGGTTGAAATCGGATCGACGTGGTATCGCACCTCTGTCCAACGCAGCCCACTGAACACCGAGGCCAAGCGGCTGTTGTTGTCCCATGCCTTTGAAGATCTGGGTTGCATCGCGGTCGAGTTCCGCACCCACTTCATGAACCACCAAAGCCGGTCAGCCATCGAACGTCTTGGGGCTAAACTGGATGGCGTATTGCGCAGCCATATGGATCAGGGCAACGGAGTACTGCGAGATACGGCGGTTTACTCGATCATCGCATCGGAATGGCCCGCCGTCAGATCCAACCTGACGTGGCGGCTTGAAAAGCCAAGGAAATAAGGGGCATCACCATCACGTGACCCTCTGGGGCTGGACAATTAACAATTTTGTTCTATATTTGTTCTCATACACTAAGAACAAAGGAACGCGCTATGGCCCAGCCCCAAAGCTTGCCCCCGACGCCCAAACAGACGGATTATGCCCGCGCAATTGCGTCGAAGCTCGGCGCGGCAATTCCTGCGGATGTGGCCCAAGACCGCGCGGCCCTGTCCGGCTGGATTGGCGAACACCAAGCCCGATTGAAATCACGCTCTGCGCAGTTGCATGACAACCGGGCAACCTCGAAACAGGTCGCTTATGCCGAGCGTATCGCTCGTGTAAAACGTCGCTCTGTCCCGGATGAGTGTTTTCGCGATGCAGGTTTGATGTCGGCGTGGATCTCGTCTAATCGCTAAGAAGTTGAGTATATCCAGATTGCGCCCCAACTAGGTCCAATATAAGGTGTCCTGTATGGCAGCACCTGTTGAGACATTCTTTCTGGACCCAGACGCCCAAGGCACACTTCAGGCCCAGATCCAGCAAATGATCGCCGAGGCGATCCTGTCCGGGCGTTTGCCCCGTGGCGAAAAGCTTCCCTCAACGCGGAAGCTGTCGACACATCTGGGGGTCAGTCGGATCACCGTGACCCTGGCCTACACCGAACTTCAAGCGAACGACTATCTTTCGTCCAAGGGGCGGTCTGGGTTCTATGTCTCGGAAAACGCTCCGGAACCGCCCAGCTTCCAGCCGCGCGCCCGCGGCGAAGACAAGGTCGACTGGCATCGCGCCATTGGCAACCATTTTACCGGTGGCAGCACGCCCAAAAAGCCGCAAAACTGGCGGCAACAGAAATATCCCTTCATCTATGGCCAGGCCGATCCCAAGCTGTTTGATCATAACGCATGGCGTCTTTGCGCCCTTCGCGCGCTTGGCCACAAAGACCATGAAGTCATGATGGGCGACTACTATGATCAGGATGACCCTCAACTGATCGAGTTCATCGCCCGCCACATCCTTCCTCGCCGCGGCATTCTAGCCCGGCCGGAAGAAATCCTGATCACGTTGGGCGCTCAAAACGCGCTGTGGATGGCCGCGCAGATCCTGCTGACCCAGCGCCGCACTGCTGCGATTGAGGACCCATGTTATTACTCGCTGCGTGACGTGCTGACCCAAAGCCGATGTCATCTGGTCAACATCCCTGTGGACCGCGACGGTCTTCCACCCGAAATGCTGCCAGATGGCACTGATGTCATCTTTTCCACGCCCAGCCACCACAGCCCCACAACGGCCACGATGCCGATTGAGCGGCGCAAAGCGCTTTTGGCACGCGCGAAAGAGCTGGACGCAGTGATTGTGGAAGACGACTATGACTTCGAAATGTCGTTCCTAAAGCCTCCCTCGCCCGCGCTGAAGTCCTTGGACCGAGAGGGGCGCGTGATCTATGTGGGCAGCTTCTCGAAATCACTATTTCCGGGTCTGCGTCTTGGCTACATGGTTGGGTCCGAACCTTTCATTCGCGAAGCCCGTGCCCTGCGATCCGCCGTGCTGCGCCATCCGCCCGGCCTGATTCAGCGCACGGTCGCCTATTTCTTGTCACTGGGCCATTACGATGCCCTGATCCGCCGCATGGGAAGCGCCTATCAAGAACGGCGCGAGGTTATGAACCTAGCCATCGAAGATACGGGTCTGAGCATTGCAGGGCGTGGTGTTTTTGGTGGCTCCGCTTTTTGGATGCGCGCACCAGATGGGGTGGATATGGGTCAATTGGCCGGATCGCTTAACACCAAGGGCGTCTTGATTGAACCCGGCACGCCGTTCTTCCGCGGACCAAACCAACCCACCAATTTCTATCGGATCGCCTATAGCTCGATTCCAGCTACGCGTATTCCCGAAGGGATATCTCTGATCGCTGACGAGATCACCGCCGCGGTAAATTCTGGCGCCAGATAGCCAATACAACTGGCCCTATAGGCACAGGGCCCAGCTGCCTAAAAAGATTCAGGAAAACAGACAGGGCGGACGAAGTATTTTCGCCACCCCAGCACCATTTCAAGGGAGAGCGTCACAATGAAAATGACCACGGAAGAAGCGTTCGTAAAAGTGCTTCAGATGCATGGGATCGAACATGCTTTTGGCATTATCGGGTCAGCCATGATGCCGATTTCGGACATTTTCCCCGATGCGGGCATCACCTTCTGGGACTGTGCCCATGAGGGATCAGGCGGCATGATGGCCGACGGCTATACCCGTGCGACCGGCAAGATGTCGATGATGATCGCGCAGAACGGCCCGGGCATCACCAACTTCGTGACCGCTGTGAAGACTGCCTATTGGAACCACACCCCGCTTCTGCTGGTCACCCCGCAGGCGGCCAACAAGACCATTGGTCAGGGTGGTTTCCAGGAAATGGAACAGATGCGCATGTTTGCTGACTGCGTGGCCTATCAGGAAGAGGTCCGCGATCCAGCACGTGTGGCTGAGGTTCTGAACCGTGTCATCATGAACGCCAAGCGCGCCTCGGCACCGGCGCAACTGAACATTCCGCGCGACATGTTCACTCAGATCGTCGACATCGAGCTTCCGGCGATTGTTGAATTCGAACGCCCCTCGGGTGGCGCGGATGCGGTGACCGAAGCCGCCAAG
The DNA here is from genome assembly GCF_049800855.1 of Aliiroseovarius sp. S253. Taxonomy (NCBI): domain Bacteria; kingdom Pseudomonadati; phylum Pseudomonadota; class Alphaproteobacteria; order Rhodobacterales; family Paracoccaceae; genus Aliiroseovarius; species Aliiroseovarius sp. S253. The sequence continues at coordinate 1,739,429 of NZ_JBNAFW010000001.1, forward strand.
CTGATCTCAGAGGCCAAGAACCCGGTCATCCTGAACGGTGCTGGTGTTGTTCTGTCGAAGGGCGGCATCGAAGCCTCGAAAGCGCTGGCCGAGCGTCTGGATGCCCCGGTTTGCGTTGGCTATCAGCACAACGACGCCTTCCCTGGTTCGCACCCGCTGTTTGCTGGTCCCTTGGGATATAACGGCTCGAAAGCGGGCATGGAGCTGATCAAGGAAGCGGACGTGGTGCTGTGCCTTGGCACCCGCCTGAACCCGTTCTCGACCCTGCCGGGTTATGGCATGGAATACTGGCCTTCGGACGCCAAGATCATCCAGGTCGACATCAACCCCGACCGCATTGGCCTGACTAAGAAAGTGTCGGTTGGCATCATTGGCGACGCAGCCAAAGTGGCCAATGGCATTCTGGAACAACTATCGGATACCGCTGGCGACGCGGGTCGCGACGAACGCAAAGCCAACATCGCGCAGAAGAAATCCGCATGGGCGCAGCAGCTCAGCTCGATGACCCACGAGGACGACGATCCCGGCACCACCTGGAACGAACGTGCGCGTGCTGACAAGCCCGAATGGATGAGCCCCCGCATGGCGTGGCGTGCAATCCAGTCTGCCCTGCCGAAAGAGGCGATCATCTCGTCCGACATCGGCAACAACTGCGCCATCGGCAACGCCTATCCGTCGTTCGACGAGGGCCGCAAGTATCTGGCGCCCGGCCTGTTCGGCCCCTGTGGCTATGGCCTGCCAGCGGTTGTTGGCGCCAAGATCGGCTGCCCGGACGTGCCTGTGGTTGGCTTCTCGGGCGACGGTGCTTTCGGCATCGCAGTCACCGAGCTGACCGCCATCGGCCGCGAGGAATGGCCCGCCGTAACGCAGGTTGTCTTCCGCAACTATCAGTGGGGCGCCGAGAAGCGTAACTCGACCCTGTGGTTTGACGACAACTTCGTGGGCACCGAGCTGGACCAGCAGGTATCCTACGCTGGCATCGCCAACGCCTGTGGTTTGAAAGGCGTTGTCGCCCGCACCATGGACGAGCTGACAGATGCGCTGGACCAAGCCGTGAAGGACCAAAAGAACGGCATCACCACCCTGATCGAAGCTATGATCAACCAGGAACTTGGTGAACCCTTCCGTCGCGACGCGATGAAAAAACCCGTCAAAGTCGCGGGCATCAGCAAAGACGACATGAAGCCTCAGCAAGTCTGATCGCATCATTCCGGGCGCGGGATCCCTCGCGCCCGGACATTTGGCCGAGAACTATTCGACTCCCCGTCCCTTGACCCCGAGGCCCTAATGAAACCGCTTGAGACCCTTCTGAAAAACGCGGCCCGCACCAACCTGCGGATCATCCTGTCCGAAGGTAGCGATCCTCGTGCCGTTGCAGCCGGGTATCAAGCTGTCGCGCAAGGCATTGCACGCATCGGCCTTGTCGGCGACAAAGCCGCAATCCAGGCAGAGTTCGACGCGCAAGGCCTTGATATTCAAGATGCAATCGAAATCCACGATCCGGCAATCTCGCCACTTCGCGACGAACTGGCCACGCTGTATCACAGCTTGCGAAAGCACAAAGGTGTGACGCTTGAAGACGCGCAAGTCGCCGTGGATTTGCCCCATGTTTTTGCGGCTCTGTTGGTGAAATCCGGCCACGCTGACGGCACTGTTGGCGGGGCGGTTGCGACCACAGCCGACATCGTACGCGCGGCCATTCAGATCATCGGGACCAAACCAGACACAAAACTTGTTTCGTCTTTCTTTCTGATGCTGTTCTGCAAAGAGCATCACGATCGCAAGGGCGCGATGATCTTCGCTGACAGCGGTCTGGTAGTTGATCCGTCCGCCGACGAAATGGCTCAGATCGCCCTCAGCTCGGCGAATTCCTTCGAACGCCTGACCGGGGAAACACCTCGCGTTGCGATGCTGTCGTTCTCGACGCGGGGGAGTGCGGAACATGACGCCGTGTCGAAAGTCGTAACCGCGACCGAAACTGCCCGCACCCGTGCGCCAGATCTGATAATCGATGGCGAGCTTCAGTTCGACGCAGCCTTCGTACCGGACGTCGCTGCGCGCAAAGCCGAGGATAGCCCTCTTCACGGAAACGCAAATATCTTCATCTTTCCCAATCTGGAAAGCGGAAACATCGCCTATAAGATCGCCCAACGCATGGGTGGGGCCGAGGCGATTGGACCCATCCTTCAGGGTTTGGCCAAACCGGCCAATGACCTGTCGCGCGGATGTTCATCCGAGGATATCTTGCACATGATTGCCGTCACAGCCGCACAAGCCAGCGACACCGAATAAGGGTCACTGCCCGTTCGAGCCTGCAATCGACAGAACTGTCGCGGCGACGATCTCATCTACGGTGGCGCCGCGACTTAGATCACAAATTGGTTTGCGGAAGCCTTGCAAGATTGGGCCATAGGCTTTGGCCCCCGCCAGTTGCACCATTAACTTATAGGCAATATTGCCGGCATCAAGATCAGGAAACACCAGCACATTGGCGCGATTATTCATGCCCGCCTGTTTCTTCTGCGCTGTCATCATATCCAATGCCGCATCGGCCTGAACCGGCCCGGGGAAGCCCGTGATTTCGGCGGCCTCGCGCACTTTCTCGACGGCCTCGCCTGTTCCGGAATACCCTGTCGAAAAGGACAGAAGCGCCACATCAGCACGCCCCAGAAGAGACTTCGCCGTCTTGGCGCTCGCATTGGCGATATCCGCCAGTTCCTGAGATGTCGGAGACACGTTTACCGCGCAGTCGGCGAAGACAAACTCCTGCCCATCGAGAAGAACCATTAGGAAATAGCTCGACGGTGTTTGGATACCCTCCTCCAGCCCGATCACCATCGACGCTGCTTCGATCACGCGGCGGGTGGGAGCGATGGCACCCGCCACCATCAGATCCGCTTCGCCGGTCGCGACCATGGCAGCTGCCCGCATTAAGGGCCGATGCAACAGCCGCTTGGCAATCGAGCTACGCATCGCGCGGGTTGTTGTCAGTGCGTCAACGTGATGATCAGAAAGCTCGACAAGCGCAACTGGCTGCGCCAGTCCATCAGCATGCAGTCGTGCCGCAGCTTCTGAAATGCGGGGATCTTCCATTTCGGGAAAGACAACGCGCGGCTTTCGCTTTGCGGCGATCTCGAAGGCGCGATCCAGCGTGGCCGTCATGAAGCTGTCCTATCAAGCGGTTGGGGTGCGGATCGTCCTATACCCGGTTGTCAGCACAAAGATCAACGCTGCTGCGACAATGATGGATGGCCCGGCGGGTGTATCCAACCGAAGTGACGCCCAAAGCCCTGCCCCGCTAGCGGCCCAGCTGACCAGAACGGCGGCGATCACCATTTGCAAAGGAGACGTCGAAACGCGGCGCGCGGCGGTGGCCGGGATAATCAACATGGCCGACACCAACAGTGCGCCCACGACCTTCAAAGACACGGCCACAACCAACGCAATGGACACCGTGATGACAAGGCTTTCGCGATGTGGGTTCACCCCAGAAGCAGCCGCCAAGTCAGCGCTGAGTGTAGACAACAACAATTTTGACCAACGCCACGCGATAACGGCGGCAATCAATGCCGCACCTCCCCAGATGAGCACAAGATCAGAGCGCGTGACCGTCAGAATGTCTCCGAACAGATAGGCGGACAGATCGACCCGGACATTGGGCACAAACGAGATTGCGACCAGCCCTGTGGCAAGCGCCCCGAAGGACAGCACACCAAGCCCGCTGTCTGGCGACTGACCTTGCGCCATCATCCAACTGATCGCACCGGCCATGGCCAAAGCGACAACCAATGTACCAAGGCTGATCGGCAGCGAAAAGATCAGCGCAAGGGCAACGCCCAGAATGGCCGCGTGCGCCGTCGCATCCCCGAAATAGGCCAACCGCCGCCATACAACAAACGCCCCCAATGGGCCTGTTGCGATGGACAGGCCGAACGCGGCCAGCACCGCACGTACAAGGAAATCATCCAACATGTTCAACCTCGTCCTCGGGTGCACCGTGATGGTGGGTGTGATCATGGGTGTGATCATGTGCGCAGTCATGATCGTGGTCATGCGCATGCTGATACAACGCCAGTGCGCCTTGCGTCCCATGGCCAAACAGCGCGCGATATTCTGGCGCATTCTGCACCACATGTGGCTTGCCCTCGCAGCAGATATGCCCGTTCAGGCAAATCACCCGATCCGAGGCGCTCATCACCACATGCAAATCATGCGAGACCATCAAGACAGCAACTCCTGTGTCGCGCCGGACATCCTCAATCAAGCGATAGAACCCGGCCTCGCCCATTTGGTCCAGACCTTGCGTCGGCTCGTCTAGGATCAGGATATCGGGCTTTTCCAGCAGCGCGCGCGCCAAAAGAACGCGCTGCAACTGGCCTCCGGACAGGTCCGCCACTTGGCGCGTTTCGATCCCCGGCACCCCCACGCGCTCCAGCATGTCCGAAATCCGGTCAGGTTTATGAGACTTGGGCAGGTTCAGGAATGTGCGCACAGGCAGTGGCAGTGTTGGGTCCAGCGCGAGTTTCTGCGGTACGTACCCGACGACCAGACCGACCTTACGCTGGATCTTGCCTTTGGACGGCGTCAGTCCCAGCAACGCACGTAGAAGCGACGTCTTGCCTGACCCGTTGGGGCCTACGATGGTAACGATCTCGCCCGGCGCGACCGATATGTCGACTTTGTCCAGCACAAGCTGTGCGCCGTGGCGGACCGTCAGCCCCTTGGCCTCGATCAGGGTCATGAGTGCGCCTCATCCTGGCAGGATGGGCACAGGCCCAATGCCTCGACATTGGCACGCTCGACGGCAAAGCCTAGCTTCGCGCCGGCTTCATCAATCAATGAACGCAGGGTCGTTGCCGGGATCTCGGCCACGGCCTTGCATGTTCTGCAAATAAAGAAGGCAGGGGCGTGATCGCATTCAAATGTGGTGCAGGCCGTGAAGGCATTCAAACGCCGGATTCGGTGTGCAAGCCCCTGATCCACAAGGAATTCCAAGGCGCGATAGGCGACAGGCGGCTGACTTCCGAACCCATCTTCGGAAAGGCGTTCCAGCACATCATACGCCCCCATAGCGCGGTGTTCTTCCAGAAGAATTTCCAACGCACGCCGACGTACAGGCGTCAATCGCGCCCCTGCCTCTCGGCAAATCCCCTCGGCGCGAGTCAGCGCTTCGCTGGCGCAGGTTGAATGGTCATGATTGTGGAACGCGCTGGCGGGATCCGACATGGGTTGACACCTGTGTTGTGTAATATTATCACCTTTTGTAAATGATATAACATTACACAAACTGGAGCAAGCCCCGATGACATTGATCCGCACCGCGATTGCGCTGTGCTTTGCCCCATCCTTGCTGATGGCGGAAACACCAAAAGTCGTGACCGATTTCGCACCGATCCATTCACTTGCCTCACAGGTGATGGAGGGCCTAGGCGCACCTGAGCTGTTGCTGCCGCAAGGCGCAGACCCGCACGGTTTTCAGATGCGTCCGTCGCAAATGCGGTCGCTGTCGGATGCCGATCTTCTGATCTGGGTTGGCCCGGCCATGACGCCGTGGCTTGAACGCGCCATTGCGGGCGCGTCGCTGGATCACAGCTTGGCGCTGCTATCCGAGCCAGGCACGATACTACGCGAAGGTGGTCATGACCACGACGACGATCACGAGGAACATGCCGACCACGATCATGGACACGCGCATGAAACGCATGATGATCATGATCACGATGATCATGACGACCACGATCACGCCGCGCATGTCGAAGGTGTTGACCCGCATGCATGGCTGTCACCCCATAACGCGCAGGTCTGGATTGAAGCCATCGCTGAAGAACTATCCGAGTTGGATCCCGAGAATGCCGAGCGGTACCACGAAAACGCCCACAAGGCGCAAGAAGGCATCGCCGCATTAGACAGCCGCATTCAAACGCGACTTGCTCCAGTTCAAGGCAAGGGGTTCATTCTGTTCCACGATGCACTTGGCTATTTTTCGGATCACTACGGCCTGAACAGTCTGGGTGCGATCCGCGAAACGGATGCGGCACCGCCCTCGGCCGCGCAACTGAACGAGATTGCCGAGAAAATCGAACATGGCGACGTCTCATGCATCTTCTCAGAGCCCGCGCAGGGCACATCTCAGGTGCAGGAACTGGCTAAGAATACAGATGTCGGTACAGCAGTTTTGGACCCCGGCGGCGCGACCCAAGACATCGGACCAATGCTGTATGAAAACCTGATGTGGGCAACAGCCGACACAATCGCCAGCTGCTTGGAAGGCAAGTAAACAGAAACGGGCGCCAACGCGGCGCCCGGTCTCTTTTGCTTCAGGGATCAGGCTGGTTTGCCCCAGCCGCCCCCTCCGGGTGTGCACATTTCGAATAGATCGCCGGGATCCAGCGCAACCTCGCCATTTCCCGGCATCGGGATGCGGGTACCGTCAGCTTTCTCGGCTGTGTTCACCCCCACCTGTCCGGGCGCACCGCCGTCGCCTCCGAACGGTGGTACAACGCGGTGAGAGCTGAGCGTCGTGACGGTTACAGGCTCAAGGAACCGCAGACGCCGCACCACCCCGCCACCGCCACGCCACTGTCCTGCGCCACCGGACCCGGCGCGCAGCGAGAACGCCTCGAGCCGCACAGGGAAGCGTTTTTCAAGGATCTCCGGATCGGTCATGCGGGTGTTGGTCATGTGGCTTTGCACGCCATCGCAGCCGTCAAACCCCGGCCCGGCCCCGGTGCCGCCGGCGATGGTTTCATAGTTCTGGAAATCATCATTGCCCCAGATGAAATTGTTCATCGTTCCCTGCGACCCTGCAATCACCCCAAGCGCGCCGTAAAGCGCGTTGCAGGCGGCTTGGCTGACCTCAGTGTTTCCAGAGATCACCGCCGCCGGATAGCGCGGGTTCAGCATCGAACCTTCGGGGACGATAATATTCAGCGGCGCCAGACAGCCTTCGTTCAGAGGAATGTCCGCGCCTACCAGTGTGCGGAAGACGTAAAGCACCACCGCGCGGCTGATCGACAAGGGCGCGTTGTAGTTGCCCACTTGTTGATCCGACGTGCCCGTAAAATCAACCGTGGCAGAACGCGTGGCTTTATCGACACTGACGGTGACGCGAATTTCAGACCCGCCATCCATCGGATAGCTGAACGCCCCATCGCGCAGCCGATCAATCACACGGCGCACGCTTTCTTCGGCATTTGCCTGCACATGGCCCATATAGGCCTGCACAATATCCAAACCATAGTGATCGACCACGCCCAGCAAGGCTTGTCGTCCGGTTTCGTTCGCGGCGACCTGCGCTTTTAGATCCGCCATATTCTGGTCGATGTTGCGGCACGGATACCGGCCCGAAGCCAGCAGCGCGCGCATATCCTCTTCCAGCAGCTGCCCTTCAGCAACCAATCGCGTATTCTCGATCAACACGCCTTCGTGCTCGATATGCGTACTGTCAGGCGGACCCGAGCCCGGCGTGCGCCCCCCGATGTCGGCATGGTGGCCACGTGACCCCAGCCAGAAAGCGATGCTGTCGTCCACAAAGACAGGCGTCACCACGGTCACATCTGGCAGGTGCGTACCCCCATTAAAGGGGCTGTTCAGCACAAACGCGTCGCCCGGCTTCACCGTACCTTCGTTGTCGCGCATCACTGTGCGGATGCTGTCGGACATCGAACCCAGATGCACCGGCACATGCGGTGCGTTCGCGACCAGATCGCCAGATGCGTCAAAGATCGCGCAAGAGAAATCCAGCCGCTCCTTGATGTTCACCGACCAAGAAGTATTGGCCAACGTCGCCCCCATCTGATCGGCCACCGACATGAAGAGGTTGTTGAAGACTTCCAGCAACACCGGGTCCACATCTGTCCCCGCCGCATGGGCACGGGTAAGCGCCTCAACTCGTTCAAGGATCAGGTTGCCATGCGCGTCCTGCCGCGCCTGCCAGCCCGGTTCGATCATGTTGGTGCCAGTGGGTTCGCGGACGATCGCGGGGCCGGAAATGCGGGCGTCTGCCGACAGGTTCCCACGGTCATAGAGTGGCACATCTTGCCAGCCCTCTTCAGTGCAGAGTTGCACTTTGTCGTCGGGCTGATCATCCCCACTGGTCACATGCCCACGCGGAGCTTCGCCCGATACTCCGATGGCCTCGACCGCCAGCACCTCGAACAAGATTGCACGTTCGGGCGAGTGGAAACCAAAGCGTGCCTCATGTGCCGCTTCAAAGTCCGCTCGCATCTGGGCAGCATCGCCAAACGGCACCCCAAGCGCTTGATGCGAGCCGTCATAGCGCAAATGCGCGATGCGTTCGATTTGAATGTCGGTGACGCCCTGCTTGGCGACTTCAGCTTCTGCTTCCGTAGCCAAAGCCTGCAAACGTGATGATGCTTCACCCAGCGCATCAAGCGCCGCATCGAACTGTTCCTGCCGCAAGGCGCGGATCTCGGCCAGCCCCATGCCGTATGCAGACAGTACGCCAGCGAAGGGATGCAGAAACACAGATTTCATACCCAACGCATCGGCGACCAAACAGGCGTGTTGCCCCCCTGCCCCGCCAAAGCATTGCAGCACATATCGGGTCACATCATGGCCGCGCTCGACCGAGATTTTCTTGATCGCGTTAGCCATATTGTCGACGGCAATGCGCAGAAAACCACGGGCCACGTCCTCGGGCGACTGAGCGGTTTGGCCGGTCTCTTCCGCGATTTGATGCGCGAGGGTTTCGAATTTCTGGCGCACAACATCAGCGTCCAGTGGTTGATCACCATTCGAGCCAAAAACATGCGGGAAATGGGCGGGTTGCAGACGGCCCAGCATAACGTTGCAATCGGTGACCGTCAGCGGCCCACCGCGTCGGTACGCCGCCGGTCCGGGATTGGCGCCGGCACTTTCCGGCCCGACCTGAAAGCGGCCATCGCGGAATTGACAGATTGAGCCGCCGCCTGCCGCGACCGTATGAATATCCATCATCGGCGCACGCATGCGGACGCCCGCAACCTCGGTCTCGAAACTGCGCTCATAGCTGCCCGCATAGTGGCTGACATCAGTCGATGTGCCACCCATGTCGAACCCAATCAGGTGGTCATAACCGGCAACTTCACCCGTTTTGACCATGCCGACGATGCCACCTGCAGGGCCGGACAGAATCGCGTCTTTGCCCTGAAACATCGCCGCATCGGTCAGACCGCCATTGGACTGCATAAAGAGCAACCGATCACAGGCGGTGCCAATATCGAGCGCCCCCGCAACCTGTTCCACATAGCGGCGCAGGATCGGCGACAGATAGGCGTCGACAACTGTCGTATCACCCCGACTGACCAGTTTGGACAGGCGCGAGACCGCATGGCTTTCGGACACCTGTGTGTATCCAATGTCCCGTGCGATTTTAGCCACCTGCGCTTCATGAACGGGGTTCAGATAGCCATGCAGGAAGGCGATTGCGACGCCGCGAATGCCTGCATCAAAATGGTGCTGCAACAGGGCACGTACAGCATCTTCATCAACAGCACGCAGGACATTTCCGTCCGCGTCCAGTCGCTCGTCCACTTCTTCGACCGCCGCATAGAGCAGATCGGGACGTTTGATATGCAGATCAAACAGGCGTGGGCGGGTTTGATAGCCGATGCGCAGCAAATCCCCGAAGCCTTTGGTGATCAGAAGCAACGTGTCGTCACCCTTACGCTCCAAAAGCGCGTTGGTCGCGACCGTCGTTCCCATCTTGACCGAGGCAATCGCCCCGTCCGGAATCGCCTGATCCGCCACCACCCCCAAAAGCTCGCGGATGCCTTGAACAGCAGCGTCGCGATAGCGTTCGGGGTTTTCACTCAACAGCTTATGGCTTTGCAGACCACCATCAGGGTCACGCGCTACAATGTCGGTGAACGTGCCGCCACGATCCACCCAGAACTCCCACTTGCTGTCCGACATTGGCGCCTCCCTGATCCGTCAGACAGAGGTCAGGCATGGGCCCCGAAATGTCAATCGGGCAGACGCAAAAGGGCGCCCCGAAGGACGCCCCTTTTATTGGATTATTCAGCGATCAGAAGAACGCCTGAAGATCGGTCTGTGCACGACCAAGGATCAGAGCGTGCACGTCATGAGTGCCTTCATAGGTGTTGACCGTTTCCAGGTTCACCATGTGGCGGATGACGTTGAACTCCAGCGAGATGCCGTTGCCACCATGCATATCACGGGCGTGACGGGCAATTTCCAACGCCTTGCCGCAGTTGTTGCGCTTGATGATCGAGACCATCTCGGGTGCGGCTTTGGCTTCATCCATCAGACGGCCAACGCGCAGCGCGGCTTGCAGGCCCAGCGAAATCTCGGTCTGCATGTTGGCGAGTTTCAGTTGGAACAGCTGGGTTTGTGCCAGCGGTTTGCCGAACTGTTTACGGTCCAGACCGTACTGACGCGCAGCGTGCCAGCAGCTTTCTGCAGCGCCCATAGCCCCCCAAGCGATGCCGTAACGTGCGCGGTTCAGGCAGCCGAACGGACCTTTCAGCCCTTCCACGTTGGGCAGCAGCGCGTCTTCCGACACTTCCACGCCGTCCAGAACGATCTCGCCGGTGATCGACGCACGCAGGCTCAGCTTGTTTTCGATTTTCGGTGCGGACAGGCCCTTCATGCCTTTTTCCAACACGAAGCCACGGATCTTGCCGCCATGGGCATCCGACTTGGCCCAGACCACGAACACATCCGCGATCGGCGCGTTCGATATCCACATTTTCGAGCCGTTCAGAACATAGCCACCATCGACCTTCTTGGCCGTGGTTTTCATGCTGCCGGGGTCCGAGCCCGCATCCGGTTCGGTCAAGCCAAAACAACCGATCCACTCGCCCGAGGCCAATTTCGGCAGATACTTGTTGCGCTGCTCTTCCGAGCCATAGGCGTAAATCGGGTACATCACCAAGGACGACTGCACCGACATCATCGAGCGATAGCCGCTGTCGATGCCCTCAACTTCGCGCGCAACCAGACCGTAGGTCACATAGCCGGCTCCGATGCCGCCATATTCCTCGGGGATGGTGGTGCCCAGCAGGCCCATCTCGCCCATCTCGGCGAAGATTTCCGGGTCGGTGGTTTCGGTCGCATAGGCTTCGGTGACGCGCGGGGCCAGTTTCTCGGCGCAATAGGCCTTGGCCGCGTCGCGGATCATGCGTTCGTCTTCATTCAACTGGTCTTCCAGCAGGAAGGGGTCTTCCCAGTTGAAGCTTGACAGTTCGGGGCGGGATTGAGGGGCAAGATCGGCCATGTCTCAGGCTCCTTTCGCGTTGATGGAGGCTTCGATGGAAGCTTCCAGAATATCAAGGGCTTCGTCCAGCTGGTCAGCCGGAACAGTCAGAGGCGGCAACAGGCGTACGGCGTTACCACGGGTGCCGCAAGGCAGGATGATCAGACCGCGCTTTTCTGCCTCGGCCACGATGGCCATGGTCAGGGCAGCATCGGGTGCGTTTGTTTCGCGGTCGGTAACCAGCTCAAAGGCTACCATTGCGCCCAGACCACGCACATCGCCGATGGCTTCCATGCCCTGACGGGCCGCAATATCGGTCAGGCGAGCGTTGATCTTTTCACCGATCTCAGTGGCGCGATCACAGAGTTTCTCTTCGTCGATTACGTCCAGAACGGCGTGCGAGGCAGCGACAGCCAGCGGGTTGCCGGCGTAAGTACCGCCGATGCCACCAGCGGGGGCGGCATCGACGATCTCGGCCCGGCCAGTGACCGCTGAGAGCGGGAAGCCCCCAGCCAGACCCTTTGCCATGGTCACCAGATCGGCAGCAACACCAGCATGATCGAAGGCAAACATTTTGCCGGTCCGCGCGATACCTGCCTGAACTTCGTCCGCAATCAGGACAATGCCGTGTTCGTCACAGATGGCGCGGATCGCTTTCAGGAACTCGGGCGGGGCAATGTTAAAGCCACCCTCGCCCTGTACGGGTTCGATGATCATCGCGGCGACGCGCTCGGGATCAATCGAGCTTTTCAGCATGTTGTCCAGCACGGCCAGCGACTGTTCGACCGACACGCCGTGGAAGGCGTTCGGGAATGGAGCGTGCAGAACTTCCGGCGGCATCGCACCAAAGGCTTTCTTATAAGGGTTCACCTTGCCGCACAGCGCCATGCCCATCAGGGTGCGTCCGTGGAAGGCGCCTGAGAATGCAATCACGCCCGAACGACCCGTATAAGCACGCGCCATCTTCACGGCGTTCTCAACCGCTTCAGCACCGGTGGTCACCATCATGGTCTTCTTGCTGAAATCACCTGGCGTGGCAGCGTTCAGACGCTCGGCCAGCGACACGTAGCCTTCGTAAGGGGCGACGTGGAAACAGGTGTGGGTGAAGGCCTCGGCCTGTTCGGCTACGGCAGCCATCACTTTCGGGTGACGGTGACCGGTATTGTTCACCGCAATCCCTGCAGCGAAGTCGATGAAGCGTTTGCCATCAACATCCCACAGTTCCGCGTTCTCGGCGCGCGCAGCATAGATGCCACGGGTGGCAACACCGTTTGCCACCGCATCTGTGCGGCGGGTCATAAGAGCTTCTGTATTCGACATGCGAACCCCCAGACAAAATTTGATTCCGCTTCATATTGCGCAAAATCTTGAGCAATGCTATCAAAATTTTGCGCAAGATATGGAAAAGCAGAGACTCGCCACGGACCCGGACGGGTACTGGCAAAGGGGGTCAGTTATGCATGATGAGTTTGATGTAGGCACCCGCCTGAAAGAGCTAAGGCAGCAATTTGGCTTATCTCAAAGGCAGTTGGCAGAAGCTGCCGGTGTACCACACGGCCAGATCTCGATGATCGAACGCAACCACTCGTCGCCTTCCGTTGCAAGCTTGCGCAAGATTTTGGGCGGACTTCACATGTCGATGTCCGAGTTTTTTGAGCCCGAAGCTCCCGCAACCCAGCAAGTGTTCTTCACACCAGCCGAGTTGCGCGACCTGACCTCGGCACTGTATCAGGACAACGAAGCGGCCCAACGGATGATCACCATCAAACAGGTGGGCGACGCCAAAGCGCACGGGCTTCAGGTGCTACAGGAATTCTATGAACCCGGTGCCGACACGGGCGAAACCATGATTGAACATGAAGCCAACGAAGGCGGCATCGTGATCGAGGGCGAATTGGAAATAACTGTGGGCGAAGAAACCCGCGTGTTGAAAACGGGCGATTCCTATCTGTTCAACTCGCGCGAGCCACATCGCTTTCGCAACATCTCGGACCGGCCTGCACGCATCATCTCGGCCTGTACCCCACCATACCTATAGGAGCTGCCATGCACCCGCTTGAAGGACTGAAAGTCGTAGAACTCGCGCGCATTCTGGCCGGGCCTTGGATCGGCCAATCTCTGGCCGACTTGGGCGCGGATGTGGTGAAGGTCGAGGCCGAAACGGGCGATGACACCCGCACGTGGGGCCCACCCTTCATCGAACGTGACGGCGACAAGACCGCCGCCTATTACTACTGCGCCAACCGGGGCAAAGACGTGATCACCGCCGATTTTCGCACGCCCGAGGGTCAGGAAAAAGTGCGCGAGTTGATCAAGGACGCTGACATTCTGGTTGAGAACTTCAAGGTCGGTGGACTGGCAAAGTACGGGCTGGATTATGACAGCCTATCGAAGCTGAACCCGCGCTTGATCTATTGCTCGGTCACTGGATTTGGACAGGATGGGCCATGGGCAAAGCGCGCAGGCTATGACTTCCTGCTGCAAGGTCTGTCGGGACTGATGTCGGTGACGGGTGATCCGGCGGGGCAACCGCAGAAGGTTGGCGTTGCGATCACGGATATTGTCACCGGGCTATACGGGACGATCGGCATTCTGGCGGCTGTCGAACAACGTCACCGCACTGGGCGCGGGCAGCATGTGGACATGAGCCTTCTGGACTGCGCCACTGCGCTGATGGCCAATCAGGCGATGAACTATCTGGCAACTGGCAACAGCCCCAATCGGTTGGGGAACGAGCACCCGAACATCGCCCCCTATCAGGTTTGCCCGGTGAAAGATGGGCATATCATTCTGGCAGTTGGCAATGACGGGCAGTTTCAGCGGTTCTGCGGCGTAATCGGGCGCGAGGATTTGGCGTCTGATGCGCGGTTCGGCACGAACTCGGACCGCGTGGCCCATCGCGATGCGCTGACCCCAGCCATCGAGGGCGCTCTGTCGAACTGGACTATGGCCGACATCCTGGCTGCACTGGAAGAGGCGACCGTCCCCGCCGGACCGATCAACACGATGGAACAGACCTTCCAGAACCCCCAGATCCTGCATCGTGGAATGCAGATCACGCCCGAGGGGGTGCCCGGCGTGCGGGGGCCTTGGGTGTTCTCGGATGCCGAGTTGAAGCTGGACCGCTCAGCCCCCACACTCCCCAAGGACAAGAGCTAACAAATAGGGGGCAGACGCAACACGCCTGCCCCCCTGCACCTCTTCCGGCTGATCCTACTGGAACACAGCTGTTGGGTTGTCCAAGCTGTCCGACCCCTCGACCGCGATTTCTCCTGCACCGACCACAGCAACTGCGCGTTCAATGTTGCGGGTCTGATCCACCAGACGGTCAATCGCATTCTGAACCAGCGCACCGCCCGGATGTCCCGCACCCAGCATCTGGTCATAAGAGGTACCCGCTTCGGCCGCCGTGCGAATATCGCCCAACGCAATCATGGTTTCATTCATGTCGCCCAGCAAGTTGTCCGCCAACGCGCCGTCGGCGGCCTTCACCAAATCATACAGCGATGCGCCTTCGACAACGGATCCATCGATGCGGACATAGCGACCGGTATAGACGTTGCGAATACCTAGTCCGTCGAAGTAATGCGAATTGTGGGTATTGTCCGAGAAGCAGTCATGCTCTTCTTCCGGGTCATTCAACAGAAGGCCGAGTTTCATACGCTCGCCTGCTTGTTCTCCATAAGACAGCGATCCAATTCCAGTCAGCGCCATTGTGACACCCTGACCGGCATCCGTTGTCACATCGGTGCGGCCCTGCCCGCCTTCTGACCAGTTCGCAACCGCTTCTTCCAGATCCGAGATCAAAAGATCGGTTGCCGCAATCAGGTACTGAGCACGGCGGTCACAATTGCGCCCGGTGCAATTTGACGTGTTAAAATCTGACGCCGGACGCATACCCGCGCCATGATCGGTGCCCGACAGGTCTTGCCCCCACAGCAGGAACTCAATGGCGTGATAGCCCGTGGCCACGTTTGCCTCAATCCCTTCGAGCTCGTGCAGGCTTTCAAGAAGGTCCGGCGTAATGGTCGTTGCGTCGATCAACGCCCCTCCAGCATTCAGCTTGGCATTTGCAATGATATTTACTGTCGAGAACGGGTTTTCGTCGTTCGCGCCATAATCGCTGGCGATGTAGTCGATAAGACCTTCATCCAGAGGCCAGGCGTTTACCTTGCCCTCCCAGTCATCAACCGTAGGATTACCAAAACGGAAGGCTTCGGTCTGTTGGTAGGGTATGCGGGCTGCCAGCCAGGCGTGCTTGGCAGCACCCAAGGTAGCGTCCGAAGGGGCAGCGACCAATGCATCAACAGCCACCTTCAGTGCATTTGCAGTGGTCAGACTGTCTTCGTACCCAGCCAAGGCGATGTCTGCATAGTTTGTCACGACCTCTTCAGGAGTGACAGCAAAAGCGGCGTGAGCGGAAATTCCGGCGACACATATGGCCAGAAGGGATTTGCGGATCATGGGAACCTCATAAGTTTCAATCCCAGATCAATTAACAAAGTCTTTTTGTCAGGTAAAGATAAACCTTAGTATTTTTATCAGGTTTATATTTCTTCGTCTGCAAATGAAAAAACCCGGCCAAATCGGCCGGGTTTTTCTGACTGCTTATGAGATGTTAATCTGATCCGGCGTTTGCCGGTGCTCCTAGTATTTCGGGAATGGCTCCACTGCGCACCGCGTTCTGAACATAGTCTTCCAGCGCCTGATTGATCTGGTTCACAGCGCGTTTTCGGGCGCGGTCATCTTTTCCGAAACGTAGAACTGTGACGCTTTCTGCCCTGCGCTCAAGACCTTCACCTAGTGTACGCAAATCGCGTCCACCCTCGGGCGTCGCTTTTATCAGCATCACACGCGTATTGTTGAGAAATTTAACTTTCGGTCTGTCCAGGCTGCTATCATCTGGCCCAGAATTCCGTAAATCACCACCTGCCAGCACAATAATCATCTGGCCGGCAGGATATTCCTTTAGCCTACGGACAGTTGAATGAAGGGCCAGCAGAACTGGCTCATCCGGTGCCGACGCCTCAGGTTCATAACCGTCAAGCAGCTCTTTAATCTGGCCCGGCTTCACCCTTCCAAGCCGATCCACACGGGTATCCAACCCGTTACCAAAGGCAACAAGTGACAGATCAACTTGAGCCCAACTATCGCCAAGTTGTTCCTTAATACCACGCACCAATCGTTGTGCAGAACGCGCTGTCATGTTCTGCGCATCACCGCTGACATCTGCAACAATTGTCAATCCAAACAAACTTTTCGGCTGCGCCTGAGCTGGAAGGCCAAAGCCGACAGCGCCGACAAATGTCAACAGCGCGGAGAAACGAAGGAGTTTTGGGGTCATATGTTTCATAGGCTTCATCCTTATCTCAACCACTCGCGAATTCTGGGGCGATCACAATCATAGGACATCTTGTTGAACGCCGCGGTAAAGCCCAATGCCGAGAACCGAACGACATGCTTGGCTTTTCCATTCAGGCCGGTCCCACGAATGACAATCTCTTTCCCGCGACGAATGGCCCGCACGATTTCAGACGATGCAAACCCGTTCCTCAGATCTTTGGGGCGTACACGCCCATCTTCAATATGCAGTCGGATCTTGCGACCATCCACAGTCGCAGTGATCGGAAAGTCATTGTTGAACCGGTTCGGTGTTACGAAATCAAAGAACAGCGAGTTTCCGCGCGCCGCTGGATCAGCATGGATTTCCATCCGCGGCAACGCGTAAGTTTTGAATCCTTGGGTGCGCTTCGCATAGCTGACGATGGCACAGGTGCCGCTTTCGACATCATCATAGCTAATCCAGTCTTGGAAACGCTTGAAACCTGGTTCTCCGCGAAGATCCTTACGTTTCTGCTTGAAGCTTTCATCTAGCAACAGCCTTGCAAGGCCTTCATTCAAGTAACGTGAAGGCTCCAACCCATTTGCTGAAGCATATTTTGCCAGCATACCTCTCTCTCGATTTGTGATTGCACCCTGGCGAACTTCGTCCACGTCCGAGTACTTCCGGTTCAATACCCACCGTATGTGTCGGATCTCACGTGGCTTCAGTCCCAATGCCTCTTCTTCTTCGAGGCTGCCGATTTCGCTGGGTTTAAATGGGCCACCCTTGGCCCCACATTCATTGGCAAGGGCCGCGGCAATTATCTCTGACGTCAGGCTTGAATATGCGGCCGAGTGAAACTCTCCATCACCGGCGCGCCCGGTCAGGTGGAACAACGGAGCATCCTCGTCATTCCCCTGAAGAGCAGCCCAAAGCGGTTCGGCGTTAAGGTTCCTTGGCCTAATCTCAAAGAAGCCAGTGAACTTGTTACGCTGATTGCGATGTACAAACTGTATCCTTTCCCACTCCTCGGCCCCAGTCACATCAAGCGAAACAAAGCCTCGTTTCCCGGCTTTCCGGTATGTCGCCACAAGCAAAGGCGCATTATCAGAGGTCTGAGCGCGCGGTTCAAAAATGACCGAACAACTACCAGAGTCTCTTTTAACAACCTCGTATCGAGTTTCCGCCTGTGCGCTGGTTGCCATCGCCAACGACAGCCCGACACCGCCAAGAAAAGCGCCAAATCGAGACATGCGAAGTTTGGTGTATGACGTCTCAGATCTCGTCATGTTGCAGCCCATCCTTCCTGAATATTTCTAACAATTGAATACAGCATAGCCCCTGCCCCCGGCGGCTTTCAAAAGATTCGTCCCAGAAATTGAAAGTTTTCCGCATTTTAACGGTCTGGCGCCGGGCAACAGTCTGGTTTACCACCAGTATGGCAGAACCTAGAGGACGCGGATGGTGCTGAAACTCGACTTGTTGGCAGATCTTTCAGCGCTGGATGTGGACGACATCATCGACGTGCGTGCACCGTCCGAATTTGCCGAAGACCATATCCCTGGAGCCATCAACCTGCCTGCCCTCAGCGACACGGAACGCGCCCACGTTGGCACGATCTATGTTCAAGACAGTCCGTTCAAAGCACGCAAAATCGGGGCGGCCTTGGTTGCGCGCAACGTTGCGACCCATCTGGAGACACAGCTAGCCGAGCACCCGGGAAGCTGGAAGCCCGTCGTCTATTGCTGGCGCGGCGGGCAGCGGTCCGGCTCTGTCGTGTCAATCCTGTCGCAAATCGGTTGGCGCGCGCAGCAGCTGGAAGGTGGCTATAAATCCTATCGCCGTCTTGTAAAATCGCTTCTCTATGATGCCCCGCTTCCGCATCAGCTCGTGTTGATTGACGGAGGCACTGGCACCGCCAAGACCCGGCTGCTTGAAGCACTGGCAAAGGCCGGCGCCCAAGTGTTGGACCTTGAAGATATGGCCAGCCATCGCGGATCCCTTTTCGGGTTGGTCGGCCCGGCGCAACCCAGCCAAAAGTGGTTTGAAAGCCAAGTGGCCATGGCTTTGGGCAGGTTTGATCCGACCCGCCCTGTCTTCGTCGAGGCCGAAAGCAATAAGATCGGACGACTTATCGTGCCGCCCAGCTTGTGGCAGAAAATGATCCGCGCACCCCGGTTTGCACTGTCAGCCCCCCTGCCCGCCCGCGCGGCTCATCTGGCCCGAGACTATGCCGACCTGATTGATGATCCATCCCGTTTGGAAGACATTCTGGAGCAACTTGTCCCCTATCACGGGCGCGAACAGATCGACCTTTGGCACGCGTTGGCAGGCAGCAGGGATATGCAAACTCTGGCGGCAGGGTTGATCGAGGTGCATTACGATCCGCGCTATCGACGCATTACCCGCAAGGATGCTCCGAAGCCCACGCACATTGAGTTGTCCGATTTGTCGGATGCCACACTGAGGGCAACGGCTGAGAACCTTATTGCGCAAACTAGCGGCAGCGAATGCTAGCAGGTCCGGCCTGCAACTGACCAATGTCAAACGCCTGCAGTCCGTCCGCCATAAACGCCTCCAACACAATTTGCACATTCTGCTGGGGCACGGTGGCCAGAAAACCGCCAGCTGTCTGAGGATCGTGCAGTAACACACCTTTGGCGCCGCCCGCACCGGTGGCCGGGGCCGCATCTCTGTTTGCCGCATGGATCGTTGACCGAACGCCTGCGTCCGCCAGCGCTTCAGCCCCCGGATAGGTCGGAAGGGCTGACAGATCCAATTCAGCCGACACGCCTGACGCACGACAGATCGCCATCAAATGCCCCGCCAGCCCGAACCCGGTGACATCTGTCATTGCGCTGGCATGAGGGCGCAGGATCCGTGCCTCGTCCCCTTGAGAGCGCATCATTTGCTGCATCAGCTGCGCCACATTGCGCCCGTCCGCGCGTCCCTGCATCTCGCCGGCTAACACCGTGCCGGACCCGATTGGGCGCGTCAGGATCAGGTGATCGCCCGGCTGCGCCCCGGCAGTGGTCAGGGCCTGTACCCCGTCAGGCAGCACGCCAGTCATCGACACGCCGATCGTCATCTCAGCCCCCATGCTGGAATGCCCGCCAATCAATGCGACTTGTTCATCGTCAAGGAGCGCAGCAACCTGTGCCAGTATTTCATCCATCGTACGGGACTGAAGTTGCGCGCTCATGCGGGGAAGGATGACAGATAGCATCGCGGTTTTCGGCTGCGCCCCCATCGCCCAGATATCCCCCATTGCGTGGTTCACTGCGATACGGGCCAACACACCGTGATCATCCGTGAATGCACGCAGGTGGTCCGTAGTCAGAACCTGAAGCGCATTTCCGACCCGCATCACTGCGGCATCATCTCCGGGTCCGGTCAGAATTTCTTCCGGCAGGGTTTGATCCAGCTTGGACAGCGCATGTGACAGGCTTCCTGGCGCCACTTTCGACCCGCACCCACCACAGAGCGGAGCCGCATCACACTCATCCCCGCCCAATGCCTGCTCGCCTTTCACCGGCGCGGGCGTCATCAAGGGCAGATGGCGAAACTTCTCCATGAATTTTTGGTCGATACGATCCTTCCAGCGCCACAACCCAGGCAGCGTGACCGCACGCCCCCATTTCTCGGCCAAGGCTCGTTTTCCACCCAACGAGATCAGTTTCAAATAGTCATGTTGCGGTTTGAAGGGGCGCATGGTGCCGCCCGTCAGCGCCGCGCGCAGATTGTGGGCCAACACCGGCGCCGCACGTACCGCGAACACTCCGGCTTTCGGACGGGGATCGTGCAGCATCTCGGCGCAATCCCCGACGGCAAACAGACCCTCCTGCCCCGGCACCCGAAAGTCCGGACCGACCGGAATGAATCCGTCCGGCGTCAGTGGCAGTGGGCTGTCTTGCAACCAACCATGGGCAAAGGCCCCGGCCGTGCCGACGGTGAACCGGCTGTCCAACTTGCTGCCATCCGCTAGTTCCACATGGTCCGCTGCGATCCGTGCGACCGAGATATTCACGTGCAACTCTACCCCAAAATCGCGCAGCGCCGCCCGCAAAGGGCCTTGGGCTGCTTTGGCGCGGGCAGTGATATCTGGCCCGGCCTCGATCAAATGCACCTTGGTGTCCCTCTCGTCCCCAAGTGCATGGGCCATCGCCAAGGCAAGCTCGACTCCGGCCACACCAGCCCCGATCACCGCCACATGAGGCAGCTTTTCGCCCGCGGCCACCGCGTGCAAGAAAGCCTGCCACCGCGCCGCGTACACGTCCAATGGCTTCGCCCCACTGGCATGATCTGAGAAGCCCGGGATATTCGGCATCTGCGCATGAATACCTACATCGACGGACGCGATGTCATACCCGATCTGCCGGTGCCCATCTATCACAACCGTCCGCGCCACTGGGTCGATCTCTGTCGCGTGGCCAATCACCAAGCGCGCGCCTGCAAACCGAGCAAGCTTTACCAGATCAATGTCCAATGCTTCGCGCGTATAATGGCCTGCGATATGGCCGGGTAGCATACCGGAATAGGGCGCGGTCGGGGCCGGGTTGATCAGCGTCAACCGAGCGCCAGGCAATGGCTTCATTCCCCACATCCGCAGGACAAGCGCATGGGCATGGCCGCCACCAATCAACACAAGATCTTTAGTCAGGACGGGCTGCGCAAGCATGATGGGTTACCTTTAAATCTCTGCCCACCGCGATAGCCGAATGAGGGCGCGTTGACCACCACCGAACCTTTCACAAGAACGCGACACTTTCACTGATCTCAAAATCAGCATTGCCAGTATTTTCAACTTGAGCCCCTGCTCTCCCTTGCGCAAGGTGATGAAAAAAGCGCCGCATGGCCTATGGATCAGCAGGGACAAACAAACCCATGACACATTCCCGGATGGACAGGCCCGGCCAGCCCTATCTTGATACCTACTACACACGCACGATGGAGCCACCACTGGACGCCGCCCCTTTAACGGAACGGGTCGAGGCCGATATCTGTATCATCGGCGGCGGGATTGCTGGGATCAGTTGTGCCTACGAACTGGCTTCTGCAGGCAAATCCGTCGTGCTGTTAGAGGCAGGCCAGATTGCTTGGGGCGCCAGTGGCCGCAATGGTGGCGTCGTTGGGCCGGGGTTCGCAGCAGATGGGGCGGCCATCGAAAAGAAACTTGGGCTGAAAGCTGCAAAAAAGCTGTTTGACCTATCCCGCGAAGGGGTCGAGATCTTTCGCTCTTACACAGAAAAGCTGTCGCTGCCCGGAGTAGACATGCGACCGGGTGGGCTGTTGGTGTCCCGCTATCCTGACGCACAGGCGATGCAGGCCTATGCACGGAAAAAAACGCGCGAATATGGTTATCAGCTGAACTATGTGCCGACCGAGCAACTACGTGAGCTGGTGCACTCAGATCGCTATTTTGACGGCGTCTATGACCCGCAAGGTTTCCACGCCCACTCGTTGAATTATTGCCTAGGGTTGGCCCGTGAAATTCGGCGCCTATCGGGACGGATCTTTGAAAACACCCGCGCCCTGTCATTGGAACGACAAGGCGCAGACCATCTGATCACCACGCAGAATGGATCCGTCCGGTGCCAGACGGTTGTAGCTTGCCAAGGTGGGCTGGTGGACGGGTTTTACAGAACACTGCAGCGCACCCTTTTGCCCATCGGGACTTTTGTGACCGTGACCGAACCACTGGGCAGTCGGGCGCAAGAGGTAATCAACACCACGGCAGCCATTGTCGACACGCGCATGGCCTGCGACTACTTCCGGCTTACTCCTGACGGGCGCCTATTGTGGGGCGGCGGTATGACCGGCAAAGCGCTGGAGCCCGCAAATCTGGAACAGCAGATGCGACGCGGCTTCACGTCGGTCTTCCCGCAGCTATCAGATGTCAAAATCGACGCGACGTGGAGCGGCCTATTGGGCTATGCGCGCCACCGAATGCCCTATCTGCGCGAGTTGCATGACGGGATCTGGGCCGCCACCGCCCTAGGAGGCCACGGCATCAATGTCGGCCCTCTGATCGGCCGCCTGATGGCTGAAGCCCTTG
Organism: Aliiroseovarius sp. S253; assembly: GCF_049800855.1. Classification (NCBI taxonomy): domain Bacteria; kingdom Pseudomonadati; phylum Pseudomonadota; class Alphaproteobacteria; order Rhodobacterales; family Paracoccaceae; genus Aliiroseovarius; species Aliiroseovarius sp. S253. Next base: position 1,762,025 of record NZ_JBNAFW010000001.1, read on the forward strand.
TCGAGAACGGTCAGCGCCACAAAATGCTGGATCCATATGACCTTACATGGAATGGGTCTGTGTTTGGGCCATTGGCGGCAGACGCGGTTTATCACTGGGAGGCTTTGAAAGAACGCTACTATGAATGGCGGTTTGCTTGACGCGAATGTGTCGCGCCCGTTGATGTGTGGACCACCCGCGCCACGATTGCACCGGCATGTATCAAGATTCACGGCCAGCTTCGGCTGCGGACCACGACAGGCGCACCTGCAATCCCCCCATATCAGCTTGACCAAGTGACAGGACGCAGCCATGCGTCTGGGCCATGCGTTGCGCGATGCTTAGCCCCAAACCAGCACCAGCCTGGTTCGGATCAAGCCTGGTCCCCTGCGAAAAGGCCGCGTCATGTTCCGATTGCGGGATGCCCGGACCATCGTCCTCGATGGTCAAAACCACATCCTTGCCGTCCTGCCCACCACGCACGGCGATCCGGCTTTCTGTCCACTTCACCGCATTGTCCAAAAGGTTGCCCAAAAGCTCGGTCAGATCAAACTCGTCAAACGGCAACATCAGTGGGCTGGGCAGCTTGATGTCCCATTGGATGTGCTCCGCACCGGGCTGGCGGCCCAGCGCCTTGTGAAGCCGCTCGACAATCGTGCTGACATCACTGCGACGCAACACTTGCTGACTATCACGGCTTGACGAAAGCTCGCGTTCGACAATGTGCTGGATACTGGTGATCTCCATCATCAGATCATCGGCCAGACCGTCATTACCCAGCCGCCGGACCTTCCGCTCGATCCCGTGCATAATCGTCAGCGGAGTCTTCAACCCGTGAGCAAGGTTCCCGGCCCGCGACCGGGCACGTTTCAACGCTGCATCATTGGCATCCAAGAGCTTGTTCACCTCATCGACCAACGGCAAAACCTCGGAAGGATAATCGGAAGACAACCGCTCTTTTGGGGATTGCGAGACATGTTGGACTTCAGACCGGATCTTTTGCAGAGGGCTTAACCCAAGTCGAACCTGGATCCAGCTCGCGGCAAACAAAAACAGACCCAGAACGGCCAGCCAGAGGACGGAATTCGTGGTGAAACGCGCTACGGATTCATCCAAATCTGCCCGACCAATGGCCACTGCCAAAAAGACTTCTCGGCGGGTTTCACCCTCCCCTACGGTGATCACCCAGTTGGCAACGGCCACAACTTCTTCGGTGTCGGTCGTTACGTCCGCAAAAGCAATCACACCCGGTGTCTGCGGACGATTCAGAACCAATGGAGACGCCCAGAATGATGGGGACAAAATCGGTTCAGCATCGTCGATCTGAACCTGCCAATAGAATCCCGACAAGGCCTGTTCGAACCGCGGGTCCGAAATGGGTGCCACCTCGATATCGCCCTCTGCGCTGACACTTACATTGCCACTCAGAAGGGTCAGATATGTCTCAAGCTCGCTGCGGGCGCGGTCTTCAAAGTAAATCCGAAAGAGGACATTGAAAACGATGGCAGTTGCGATCAGGGCCAACGCGGTTGCCAAAGCAGCAGATAGCAACAAGCGTAGACCCAGCGACATTTTCATGCCTCATCCCCGGCTATTAGATACCCAAAACCCCGGCGCGTTTCGATCACACCTGCCCCGATCTTGCGGCGCAGACGGCCAACCAAAACTTCGATTGCGTTACTGTCAGGTTCCTGATCGCGGTAGTAGATGTTTTCGACCAGCTCTTCCTGCGTGACCACTTGGCCGCGATGGTGAAGCAAGTAGTTCAGCAGCCGGTATTCCAGCGGCGTGACTTTCAGCGGACGCCCGTCGACCGAGACACGCATCTGGCGAAGGTCCACCCTCAAAGCCCCGGCTTCAAGGATCGTGGCCTTCTGCCCGCTCGAACGACGCAGAAGTGCGCGCAGACGTGCCACAAGCTCTTCCATCTGGAACGGCTTACCCAGATAGTCGTCAGCTCCCGCGTCGATGCCTTCGACGCGTTCATTCCAGTTGGCCCGGGCCGTCAGCAGGATCACTGGCAGATCCAGCCCTTCTTCGCGCCATTTGCGAAGTACCGACAGTCCATCGCGTTTGGGCAAACCAAGATCCAGGATCGCGGCGGCATAGCTTTCGGTACTGCCCAAGAACCAGCCTTCTTCGCCGTCATGGGCGATTTCAGGGATCAGCCCCTCGCTTTCCAGAACGTCTGCGATAAGCTCGGCGATTTTGTGTTCATCTTCAACAATCAGGATACGCATTCAGCACCTCTGCATGCTGGCGATCCGGCCCGAACCAGCGTCAACCGAGACCGAGATGACGGCGCCAGAGCGATTGACAATCATAACTTGAAAAACCGGCTTTCGTCCTTTTTCGGAGTATCCGACCTGCACCAGTTTGCCTGGATACCTTTTCTGTACGGTCTTCAGAACCTCTTGCAGCGGGCGTGCATCCCCGCGGGCAATCGCACGTTGGGCGCGCTTGTAGTCCTGGCGCGAAATCTGGGCGTTCCCCGACATCGAGGACCTTCGACACGCCCCCGGCCCACTTGGAACAGATGCGGCGCTGTTGGTCGTGTGCCCGGATCCGGTCGGGTCGCTTGGTCCGCTGGCACGGCTGGTTGGTGACGGGCGGGAAGCAGGGCTTGCTGGGGACGCCGGGCTGGCCCGTGAAGCCGGGCTGGCTGGAGATGCTGGTGAAGCCGGTGAGGCTGGTGAAGATCCCGACGATGCCCGCGCCTGACTCAGGCCAAACATCGCGGGAGCCATATAGGCGCCTGCTGCCCCCAGTCCAAGCCTTGCCAGAGCGGCACGGCGCGATATGCGCTTGCTGCTGGTCATTGTGCTGCGACGTCCGAAGCGGCTGGTGTTATCAAACGCGCCCGCGCCAAGTCATGCATCAGACCCGCGCTATCCTGAGCGATCTGTTCGATATCGACAGCCGGGAATGCTGCCGACAAAATCTCAACAACCTCTGTCAGATCAGTTGGCTCTTCTAGCAACTTCCAGATCGCCGATGAAATCGGGTTCAGACGGAAAATGCCGATCCCTGATCCATCCGCCAGGAAACACTCCTCGCCCACCACGCTTTCGGTCACACCAACGGCCTGCACATAGCACAGCCCCTTGTCGAATTTGGGTGCGGATTGACCCAGCTGATCCAGCGGTGCCTGACGGTCATCGGGGGCCAAATTGGTCACACGGGCGGCAGGAAGAGCCGCCAGATCCGGATGGTTTGATAGGTATTCAGCAGCCTCATCGGCACAGTGATAGCACAACTGGAAAATCGGCATGTTGCGCGTCAGCGTATCGATCGATCGCAGGATTGCCCCTGCATGACGTGTTCGGGCGAAATTTTGGGTGATCAGGCTGGCAATCGCATCCTCACGCGTCATCTCGGAAAGTTGCGGAGGGATCGGTTCGTCACGTCGATCAAGCACGACCATTGCTCCGAGGGGAAGGTTTTCGCCCCAAGGCGCAACCGGCAAATTGGCAAGGTATTTGTATTGACGGTTCGACGGGCCGGGATCTTGCGCGACGTCGTTTCGAAATGCCTCGCTGAAACTTTCTGGAACGGGCAGACGCAGGCGCGGCAATATCCCGTTGGCGATGCCAACACAGGTCCGCTTTTCAGGCTCTACGCGTACGGGCAGGAAATCATCGGTATAAAGGCGGCGACCCAAGCGCAACAAAGCGATGGCCAGCGTGCTTTTTCCTGCGCGTCTGGCGTTCGGCACAACCACCAGTCGCCCGCCGAAATCAATTGCCGCCGCGTGCAGGCACAACAGGCCCGGATCCGACCGCAATCGTTCCCACGCCATTTCCGCCACCAGATCACAGACAGCGTTCACATCGTCCCAGATACGCGGGGCATTGGGCGCATCTGCACATTCTACTTCCCAACGCTGTGGCCCGACCGAACGGATCGTCACAAAAGGAGGAGTACTCGAGGCGGTTTCCAGGATCCGATGCGGCCACGCGCTTAGGACCGTAGACAGAATGTCCCCGATCTCCGCCGCCCCTTCGAGTGCGACGGGATGCTGCAACCCTTCGAACTGCACATATTGCGATTCTGCCACGTCTCGACCCCAAATTACCGCTGCTCATGCTAGCGAATTTCCCCTGCGTTTCAACGCAATCCGCCCTGCCCACAATTCTCGTGCGGACAAGGCGTTTTTTCAGGTGGGAATGCTCCCGACCGACTTATTTGTCACAAACAGACACGCCATCTGCACGCGTGCGGACGGTTCCGCCAGAGTTTTCACATTGCGAACGCGTCATCGTTCTGGGGCGGCTTGGACCGCTGGACGAGCTAGGCGAGCTGACCGAGCTCGGCGACGACGACCCGGACGGGGAACTGGACCCCGATGCGCCCGAAGGAGCGCTGGCCGGGGATGCCGGCGACGGTGCACTGGCGGGCGACGGTGCGCTGGCGGGCGAGTTTGAGCTGCCGCCCGATGATCCGCTGGACCCCGAGGACGATGCGTGGGCAGCCGACAGCGTTGTCAGTGCCGGAACGGAATACGCGGTCAACGCAAGACCACCAATGCGGGTCAACGCTCTGCGCCGGGAAATCATTTTGTTATCTTCTTTGGTCATGTTTTCTGTCCTTCTCTGATGTTTGGCATGCCAAACGGCACTCTCCAGATTCGAGATAGCGCATCCTCCCTTTCAACCGTCTGAATGAGTTTGTCAGCGTTTTGTCAGGAACCAGGCGTTTAGTTCATTCGGTGACATGCAGAACCGGTGCTCAGTCCTTCTCATCCCGACAAACGTGACGACAATGCGGAACACACCGCGGTCATTACAGTGCCCCCAGCCATGGGCCTAAATTGGTTTAGAGTTGATATCTGTCCCGAGGCTATCCAGTCGCTGCCGTGGACAGCCCGTTCAACACGACGACACCCGCGATGATAAGACCAATACCAAGATAGGCATATCCATCAAGCGCTTGCCCGAACGCCAATGCGCCGATAAGCGTAACGCCCGCGATGCCGCCCCCTGCCCAGACCGAATATGCAACGCCAAGGGGCATGGTGCGAACGACAAGCGACATGACATAGAACGCGGAGCCGAAGCAGATCAGTGTCAGCCCGACATAGCCGAACTTGGTGAATCCATCCGACAGTTTAAGCGCCGTGGTTGCCAGGAGCTCAATAGCGATCCCGACTGACAGTAGTATCCAGTGCATCAATATTTCCTTTCGTTTCAAGTCATAAGCATGATCGGAGCTTAAAAGACGGCTCTACCCCCTAAACTTGGGGAACACTTTCGGATCGACGCTTGCCGCTGAAAGAAGACCGCCCCAAAGTGCTCCGGGTATTCCCGGACTGGCCACGTCCTGCCCTGCAAGGAATAGACCGGGAACCGGCGTTTTCGCCCGTAGCGCATCACACATGACACGGTCCGGCGTAACGTCGAGGCCATAGAACGCCCCCTTCCGATGTCCGGTGAAACTCACCGTCGAAAGAGGCGTGGCCAAATCCCGATAGACCACCAGATCGGCCAGATCTGGGAAATGGGTTTTGAACTGCGCCATCAGCGTGTCCTCAACCCGACGCTTGAATTCGGCATAGCTGTCGCCACGTTCGCCAGCGGGCAGCTCTGCCCATTTATCGACAGTGGACCAGTCAGCCCAGACCAGTAACTGGCCCATATGTTTTTGCTGCGGACCGGGGTCGTGGGCCGGGTTCTTAAGCGATCCGAAGGACGCGACCATGCAGGGCGGTGGGCCATCGGGCGCGGTGGTCCAAATCGCATCGACCTCTCCCGTTGGGTAAATCCAGTGGTTCGCTTTCGTTGCGCCAGCGGCCTCGATGTCGCCCTCGAAGCCCAAGAAAAGGGTAAAGTGTGCGATGCTCGAAGGCAGCCCGCGGATCTCGGCTTTCCAGTCCTCAGGCCCTATCCCCTCGGGCAGGAAGGCGTCGATGGTCTCGCGCGCACCAATATCCGAGATCACCGCATCAGCATGGATTTCCGTCCCGTCTTCGGTCCGAACCCCAACCACGGTGTCGCCGTCGAACAGAAGCGTGTCTACGCGAACTCCTGCACGGGCTTCGCCGCCGTGTTGAGTGATGGTCGGGATGATGTGATCTGCGAAGGCGGCGCTGCCGCCCACCGGATACCACGAGCCGCTCGGCAGATAGGCCCCGGCGATCAATGCATGCATTGCAAAGCTAGCTTTACTTGGGCGCCCACCATGGTCACCCCATTGCGCAGCCATCACGGCGGCAAGCTGGGGATTGTCGGTTAGTTCGTCGATGACCTCTTGCGTTGTCCGGGAGCACCATTTCGCAATTGCCCGACGGTTCCACCAATCCAGAACGTCCCCCGCAACCTCGGGCATCGCGCGGGTCGGGAAAATCTTTTCCATCGTTTCCAAACCTTCACGCAGCGCTTGGGTCCAAGCCTCGATCGCCTTCGCCTGATCGGGAAAGCGGTCCTTTAGGTCCCGTTCCTGCGCCTCATAGGGACGTGAAAGGGTCAGCGGTTCGGACGATCCGATATGCACCACGTCATAAATCGACCCCAAAGACGTGAACTCGATGGGTGTCATCGACAACCAGTTCAGCAATTCACGCGCGCGATCTTCCGGGGCTACCCCGCTTAGGTAGTGCACCCCCACATCCCAAGAGAACCCATCACGCGAAAAGCTGTGAGTCAGCCCTCCGAATGTCTGATGCTGCTCAAGCAACAAGACCTTGCGCCCGACTTTGGACAAAGCTGCAGCCGCCGCCATTCCGCCCATCCCAGATCCAATCACGATGGCATCCCAGTGGTCATGGTTTGCGTTACTCATTGCACTTCTCCTTTCATCTTTTGGACGCACGACCCATTGCCCGTGCGACTGTCTTTTCTGCGGCAAAGTCATGTGATGCGATAACTGCAAGATCCGGCAGGCGATCCCGCAGCCGACGGACCTTGGCGAACGATGCGAGAAGCATTCCTTTGTCACCTGTTCCGGGCAGGATATCCTGATCCAGCAACCCCGCCTCATAGGTCAGGTCGCCCACCAACAGGATCGGATCCCACCCGCCTTGGCGGATCAGCATCGATATGGAGCCGACCGTGTGCCCGGGCGTGGGCAACAAGATCATCGAACCGTCACCCGCCACGTCATAGATACCGTCGAACCCCTCGAAGAGCGGATCATCAGTAGGCTCGAACGCGATTTGCTGCCAGTTGGCCGACGGGATCTCGATATGCTCGCGCAGGATCCATTCACGTTCCGGGTTTGGTTCATGCAAGATTGACCATTCTCGGTCACTCACCAGTAGTTTGGCCTGCGGGATCTGGGCGATGCCGCCCACGTGATCGAAATGCAGATGGGAAATAATCGCTGTTCGAATGTCGCTGGCAGCGACGCCACGAGCGGCCAAGACGTGATCAACGCGGTCCTTTTCAGTCACGTGGAGCTGGAAAATTCGCGGCAGCAAAAAGCGCCCCACCGCCTGTTTGATATAGCGCGTATCGGACATGATCGCCGGATCAATTCCAGTGTCGAACAGCACCAACCCGTCGCGGTGTTCAATCAGGAAAAACTGTAAAGGCAAAGGCACCCAACGACGCCCAAAGAAAACCCACCAAAGCTGTGGCAGCCGACTGCCATAGCGATGCTCCTCGTGTTGCTCGGCATGCCCGCCATTCAAAACTCGAACCGAGGCAATCGGGTGATCAGCTTGAGGTAACCCAGCCAAGTGAAGTGTTCTGGAAACAGCCATATGCAACTCCCTAAAATCCGGGAACGGCCGCCTTTGACAACGAGGTCAGACGGTCGGACCTCACTAAACAATTCGGTTATCTCAAACGACATAGCATGGGGTAAAACTGATCGCATTGACGTGCGTCATGGCACCCCCGGAACCCTCTGTAGCATAACTATAATTGCTGGTTCCGCGGGTTGACCTCCCGCGTATTGCAGAGAGGTTTCACATGAAGGGTGCGGTGTTATTTGCGACCAAATACGGCTCCACGGCCGAGTATGCCGAATGGATCGGAGAGGCGGTTGGGCTGCCCGTGCAGGACGTCCGAACGCAAAACGTCGACCCGTCTCAATTTGATTTCCTGATCCTCGCAACCCCGGTGATTTACTACAGACTTCTGATCACGGATTGGGTGCAGAAGAACCTTTCGAAGCTCGACGGCAAGCCAATTGTTATGGTCACTGTCTCAGGTGCCCCGCCCGGTCCAAAGCTTGATAATTGGGTGGGTGACAGCCTGCCTCGGGACTTTCTTTCGAACGTCAGCCATGTCGCACTTCGCGGACGGCAGAATCCGAAAGACCTGACTTGGTTTGATCGGACCATGCTGCTTATCGCTGCGTGGAAAAACCCCGATCCCGTGGCCAGCCGGGAGGAACGCGAGGGGTTTGACTATATGGACAAGGCCAGCATCGCCCCGATTGTGGCATTGGTTGAGGAGTTGAGGTCGCAAGGCTCGACCGCACAGCAAGCCAGCATGAAAGAGTAGTGCATGCCATGACCAAAGCGACTGACAATATCGACAGCTACATCGGATCCGGTAGCGCCGAGGCCGCACCGCTTCTATCAGAATTGCGGGCGTTCATTCACGCCACCCTGCCCGGCGCCGCGGAAAAGATGCAGTATGGTGTCCCGACCTTTCTGAATGCCCATGGTGTTCCAGTGATCTATCTGTACGGATCAAAAAAGGGCCAAGTGAACTTCGGCTTTCTGAAAAGTTCTGAACTCAGCGACCCAGACAGTGTGCTGAGGGGATCTGGAACCCCAAGCAAACACATCCCCATCTTTTCAGGCAAACCGATTAACAAGGACATGCTGATCAGTTTCATCCAGCAGTGCGAACAACTGAAAGCTTAAGGTTGGTTATCTTCGACCATCCTCCACCACCTCGAAAAACAGACCCGCATGTGCCGTCACCCGATTGCGCAGCAACTTTCCCATCGCAGCTGCCGGGGTCCAGAACCCACCGCCGACGGGCAATTTGGCTTCATCTTCGGCAAGGCAGAGTGCTGCTTCCGTCAACATCAGCGTGGTCGAGCGTACGCCCGGATCGCCCTGACCGGTGATGCGGAGCTTCAGGATGGTGCCGTCGGGCAACTCCCCCACTTGCATGATCTCATAGGACCCGGTTTCCCGAACTTCCTTGCTTGGCCCCTCACCGGATTTCGGCAGTACATGGCGCTTGAGCATCCCGCGCGTCACCGGGATCGCCATGGCAATCAGAAGCGCGCGCCCGAAGATCGCATAGCGCAATGCCGCCCACCATCCTCCAAACCCGCCACGGGTCAACGCGGTTTCCTGATATCGAAAATCGCGACCATATGGATACCCCATGATCGCATTGCTGCGCCGCACAACCTTGGAATTCATCGGCCCCATGAAATAGGGCTTGGTCCACGCGTGCAGATCGGCATCCCACGTCACTTCGACCGGCATCATGCGATCCGGGCCATCGGGGCCCTGCCGCATGCCCTCGGGACATAGCGCGTATGGATCAACCGACAGCCGGTCAAATTCCGGATCGGTTTCGCGCAGGTGCATGGCATTTAGAAAACTCGCCGCTGTTCCCCCGCTGAAGCCGCCCTTCATCCGGGTCACACGGGTGGTCACACGTTTGCAGCATGTGCCGTGGCGGGACAGAGCAATCTCTTGCAGAAACTGAACGCCCAGATCTGAGGGGATCGAGTCATGGCCGCAAGCATGCACAATCCGCGCGCCGGTGTTCTGCGCCATCTGCTCGTGGGCGTCGATCATCGCCCGCATCCATTGCGGCTCGGCCGTCAGATCACAGTAATGCGTGCCGTTTCGCGCACAGGCCGCGACCAACTCGCTCCCGTAAAGTGCAAATGGCCCGACTGTCGAGACAACAACACGGGTTTGGGCTGTCATTGAGGCCATGAATGCTGCGTCGAGGCTGTCCCCCACCAAGATCGGGATGTTGGTGCCAGAGCCGGGCAATTCGGCGCGCACGGTCTCAAGCTTGCTCTGGTTCCGCCCGCCGATGGCAAGCCGAATGCCACATTCCTCGCTGCGTCTGGCCAGATGATGCGCGGCGCGGCGACCAGTGGCGCCGGTCGCCCCCCACAGCACGACATCGAACTCTCGTCCGTGCATTGGCGTGGGCGAGCCGCTAGCGGTTATCATTGGCATTTTGGACACCTGACTTGCGCAGCTCGCGCTCTGTCATCACGTCAACGATTGTTCTTTTGTCCTTTAACAGGAAGATCCCTGCGCCGTGCAGAACAATGGCAATCCCCCATCCCATCAGGGGCCAATGAAACCAGATTGTCCCTGATGAAGTCAGCAGATCGATAACCAACAACAATGACATCGCTGCAGCGTATACAACCAAGTGAACATAGAACCCGTATTTGGCCTCAGCGCGCTGTCGAGCTCTAGCGTACTCCTCCGTCTGTGTCATAGCTTGCTCCAAAGTCCATCATGTACAATGGAGAAAGGCTCTCACAATTTGAGCGAGTTCGCCGTGATATAAATCAACAGCCCTTTTGGATGTCGGTCGAACCCTGCCTAGATATCAGCACCGCCTCGGACCCGAGGACGCCAATTTTGTTGCCATATTCGACACACACGCTTCTCAGTCGCAGCACCTAGTTGGGGTAGCTGGTCGAGCGAATGCCATACCTGCCTCAAGCGGGTTTCCTTTGGCGGTGCTGGCCCCGCCTTTAGCGGCAACCAGCCTAACTCTGGTCAGTTCAAACGTTCGCCGCTTTCCGGTGCAAAGTAGGAGACTTTGCTCAGGTCAAATGCCAGCGGCAAGGTCTCGCCCGAGCGTGCGCTGGTTTCTGCGTGAAGACGCGCGGTGACTTGTTTGCCCCCCAGTTGTGAGACGACGTAGGTGTCAGCCCCTGCCGGTTCCACCATGTCGATAAGGCAATCGGCTTCTTGTACATCCTCACCGGCGCGGAAACCCGCTTCGGCGATGTCTTCGGGGCGCAGGCCCAGAATAACGTCTTCTGGCAAGTCCTTGGCGTGTGTATCGGTCAAAACCAACGGTTCCGCGCCGGAGCGTTCGATCTCGATCTTCGTGCCATTGCCATTGGCTTTGGCGCGCGCGGGGATCAGGTTCATCGCCGGGCTGCCCATGAAGTCCGCCACGAAAAGGTTGGCGGGGCGGTTATAGATCTCAGCAGGGCTGCCGATCTGCTGCACGATCCCGCCCTTCAGGACGACAATCTTGGTCGCCAAGGTCATCGCCTCGATCTGGTCGTGGGTCACATAAACCATGGTGGCGTTCAGGTTTTGGTGCAGTTTCTTGATCTCGGTCCGCATTTCGACACGTAGCTTGGCGTCGAGGTTCGACAGCGGTTCATCGAAGAGGAACAGCTTGGGATCGCGTACCAGCGCCCGCCCCATGGCCACACGTTGCCGTTGACCGCCCGAAAGCTGGCCGGGACGGCGCTGCAAAAGCGGTTCAATCTGCAGCTGCTGCGCCACTTCCTGAAGCTTTTGGTCCTGCGTTGCCGCGTCCACACCTCGCACTTTCATGCCGAACGTGATGTTCTTGGCCACCGACATGGTCGGGTAAAGCGCATAGGATTGGAAGACCATCGCGATGTCGCGGTCCTTTGGGCTGACGTGGGTCATGTCGCGCCCGCCGATGTCGATCGTGCCCGCGGTGATCGGTTCAAGCCCCGCGATGCAGTTCAAAAGCGTGGACTTGCCGCAGCCCGAGGGGCCGACCAGAACCAAGAAATCTCCCGGTTCGATCGCGACGTTGATGTCTTTCAGGATCTCGACGGACCCATAGTTCTTGTAGAGGTTTTTGATATCCAGAATAGGAGCCATGGGTTTAGCCTTTCACGGAGCCCGCGGTCAGTCCGCGGATGAAATATTTGCCAGCGACGACATAGACGAGGAGCGTGGGAAGGGCGGCGATGATCGCAGCAGCCATATCCACGTTGTATTCCTTCACGCCGGTGGTTGAGTTGACGATATTGTTCAGCGCCACAGTGACGGGTTGGGTTCCGGCTTGACTGAAGGACACGCCGAACAGGAAGTCGTTCCAGATTTGGGTGAACTGCCAGATGACGGTCACAACGATGATCGGAAGCGACAGCGGCAGGAAGATCGACCAGAAAATCCGAAAGAACCCTGCCCCGTCCACTTTGGCGGCTTTCACCAGCTCTTGCGGGATCGATACATAGTAATTGCGGAAGAACAGCGTGGTGAATCCGATGCCATAGATTACGTGGACGAAGATCAACCCAGGAATGGTGCCAGCAATGCCCATCAGGCCCAGCATGCGTGCCATCGGCAGCAGCACCACTTGAAACGGGATGAAGCAACCAAACAGCATCAGCGAGAAGATCAGGTTCGCCCCTTTGAACTTCCATTGCGCAATTACGTAGCCGTTGAGCGCTCCAAGAAAGGTCGTAATGGCAACCGCAGGGATTGCAAGGATGACCGAGTTCCAGAAGTATGGGCGCAGGCCCTCGCATTGGATGCCGGTGCAAGCTCCGGACCAAGCTGTGCGCCATGCCTCGAACGTGACTTCGCGGGGGAAGGCGACAAGGCTGCCCGTGCGGATTTCCTCAAGGCTTTTCAGCGAGGTCGTGACCATCACGAAAAGCGGCATCAGATAGAACAGCGCGAAAAGGCCAAGCAGGATGAATAGCAGCCAGCGCAGGGCGAAACGGGTCCAACTGCGCGACGTGCCGCGAGTGGTGGAAAGCGCGAGATCAGTCATGTTTCGCCCTCAATTCTGAGTAAAGGTAAGGGACGACGATCGCAAAGACGACGACCATCATAACCATGGCAGAGCTTGCCGCCTGTCCGATGTCACCGCGCGAGAACGCCATGGCATACATGTAGGTTGCGGGCAGATCCGTGGCATATCCGGGACCGCCTCCGGTCAAGGCGATGACAAGGTCGAAGCTTTTGATCGCAAGGTGCGCCAGCACAATGAAAGCTGACAGGAAGATCGGGGCCATCGACGGAATGATGATGGCGGAATAGATGCGCCAGCTGGGGATACCATCAACCTGTGCGGCCTTGATGATCTCTCCGTCCACGCTGCGCAGGCCGGCAAGGAACAGCGCCATGACAAAGCCCGAAGCTTGCCAGACACCGGCAATCACAACGGCATAGATGGCCATATCCGGGTCGATAATCCAGTCGAAACTGAAGTTCTCGAACCCCCAGTCGCGAACCATCTTTTCGATGCCCAGTCCGGGGTTCATGATCCACTTCCACGCGGTACCGGTGACGATCATCGACAACGCCATTGGGTAAAGATAGATCGTGCGCAACACGCCTTCTGTGCGGATTTTTTGATCCAGCAAAATTGCGATTAGCAGACCCAGAACCATCGAGATCCCGATGAACAACGTACCGAAGATGAAAAGATTCATCATCGCGGTATCGAACCGAGGCGACGCGAACAGGCGCTCGTATTGGATAAGACCTTCAATCTCGTATTTCGGCAAAAGCCGCGAGCGGGTCAGCGACACCCAAGCCGTCCATGCGATGAAGCCGTAAACGAAAACGAGGATGGCAATGAAAGAGGGTGCAAGCACCATCTTGGGGATATGACGTTCAAGCCATTCGGTCATTGTAACGATCCCTGAGTAAAAGGAGGCCCCGCACCTGTGTTCAGGCGCGAGGCCAGGGAGATTTACATGGAGTTGGCGACAGCGTCGGCCAGCTGATTCACAGCGTCAGCCGAGGACATGTCCGAGTTGAAGTGTGCGGTCACCACATCGGTGATTGCGCCTGACTGAGCACCACGCAGCGCCATCCCATGGGCATAGCTGGGCAAAAGCGAGCCGTTGTCCGAGCTTACGCTCATGTCCTTGGCGGACAGGTGCGCACAGCTGTCAAACTCGTCCAGCGCAACATCAACACGTGCCGGGATCGAACCCTTGTTCAGGTTGAACACTTTCTGGAAGTTTTTGCCGACGATCAGCTTGGACAGAAGTTCTTGTCCGGCTTTCTTGTCGTCACCATCCACGTTGAACATCGCAAAGCTGTCTACATTATACAGGAAGCCATCACCGGGAACAGAAGCACACAGGAAATCTTCGCCCGGCGCTTTGCCAGCGGCAAGGAACTCGCCCTTGGCCCAGTCACCCATGATCTGGAACGCGGCTTCGCCATTCATGACCATTGCGGTGGCAAGGTTCCAGTCACGACCCGAGAAGTTGTCGTCGACATAGCCGCGCATTTTGCGCATCTGGTCAAAGACAGCGACCATCTGGTCAGATTTCAACGTGTCCATGTCCAGCTCAACAAAAGCTTTCTTGAACCCGTCGGCGCCCAGAACGCCCAGCGCGACAGCTTCGAACACCGTGGCGTCCTGCCATGCCTGGCCACCATGTGCCAGTGGCGTGATGCCAGCGGCTGCCAGCTTGTCAGCGGCGGCGTTGAACTCGTCCCACGTGGTGGGCATTGCGATGCCATTGGCTTCTAGAACGTCAGCATTGGCCCAGATCCAGTCCACGCGGTGCACATTGACGGGTGCTGCACACCATTCGCCGTCGCACATCATGTGACCAGCGATTGAAGCTGGCAGAACGTCCGCCCAACCTTCTGCTTCTGCAACGGCCGAGATATCAGCCAGAACGCCTTCCTCATACCATTCCTGAATGGCGGGGCCTTTCAGCTGAACGGCAGTCGGTGCGTTGCCTGACAGTACGCGGGCGCGCAGTGCGGTCATCGCAGCGTCACCGCCCCCGCCAGCGACCGGCATGTCGGTCCAGGTTCCGCCATTGTCGGCGAACTCGCCTTGCAGCACGGCAACAGATTTGGCTTCGCCGCCTGATGTCCAATAGTGCAGAACCTCGGCCTGAGGTTCGGCCACGGCGGGCATGGCACATGTAATAGCAATGGCCGAAACGGCCGCAAATACGGATGTCTTCATTTGTTTTTCCTCCCTTTGGCCACTCGTCTGAGTGACGCTGTATCCAGCTTGACGACCTGCCCCCCTGCGGCGCAACGCTTGAAACGCGGTAGTCTTGCACACGAAGTCAGTTTTTCGGCCGTTTTGTTACGTGATGTTACGCAAGCCTTGATTTTGTTGCACGCTGTTACAAACAAACAGATGGTGAGGACGGCACATTTGCCGAAGGGAGGCACATCGCATGGCGATTCCAAGACTGCTGGTCGTGGATGATGACGCAGAGACACGAAGCATGATGATCCAGTTTCTTCAACAGAACGGGTTCATGGCCTTCCCGTGCGAGACAGAAGACGCCATCCGGCACCATCTGAAGGGTGGTCGGGTGGATCTGATCTTGCTTGACGTGATGCTGGCAGATGAGAACGGCGTCGAGATCTGCTCTCGGCTGCGCAAGGAACAGGACGTGCCTGTTATTCTGGTGTCTGCCCTATCTGCCGACCATCACCGTATGAAAGGGTACGAGGTCGGCGCAGATGACTATATCGCCAAGCCCTTCAATCCCGATCTTCTGCTGGCCCGTGTGCGCGCGGTCCTACATCGTGCAACTCGCAGCGCCTCGCTTGTTTACCGGCGTAGCGTTTCGGTCTTTCGTTTTGCAGGCTGGCACTATGACGCCAAACGTGACGAAATCACGTCGCCACAAGGGTATCAGGTCGCCCTGTCCCGCAAGGAGACCGCGTTGCTTCGTGTCCTGCTGGCAAATCCACATATCCCCCTGACCCGCGAAGAAATCGCAACATCCCTTGATGTAACTGGCGAGGCACATGGGGCGACTTCCGAAGGGTCTGGCCGTGCCATTGACGTGCTGGTGGGCCGGCTGCGCGGAAAGATCGAGACCGACCCGAAAGCTCCTGACCTACTACGTACTGAACGCGGAATTGGGTATGTCTTTGCCGCCGACGTGACGACCGAGGACAGCGCATGAGCAAAGGGTTTCGCCTGCAAACCCTTGGGGTCACTCTGGTTGTAGTCTCTTTCGCGATGGCGTTTGCGTCAGCATGGATGTGGTTTTCATCGACCCGCTCATGGCAGGAACACCAGACCGGCAGCTATGTAAGCGGCATATCCCTTTACGAAGCCCTGCGCACCGGCGCTGAGCCTCCTACTGGCATAAGCATCACGTCATTAGATGCGAAAGACGAGATACTGGCCAGTCGGGGCGAGTTTTCGCGCTTGCCTGACATCCCCACGCCTGCCTTCATCACCAACGTGTCGATCAAGGGGCCCGGTCGAGACCCCCTGTCCGGGGAAACACTTACGCTCGGCATCGTATCCGGCAACCTGCAGTACGCAGTGGCCGAGCTCGTTTCAAACGAGGGCCAGTCCGCCGCGCAGAAATTTGGCAATGTCACGCGCCTTTTGGCGACCTATTGCAGCGAACCGATCCTCTTTGCCCGCATGGGAACACAACCATGGCTGCGCATCGACGGACGTGCGGTCTGGGGGTGCGGTGCCGCGCCCAGGGACCTGCGCCTTCTGGCGGTTCTGATGTGCCTGGTTGCTTTGGCCATCGTTGCAACTCTTGTACGTGACACCTCTGCCTATTTCGATCGGTTCGCGACAGCCTTGCACAATCGCCGTCGCCTGGGAGGGCCCCAAAGCTATGCCGTTCAAGGGCCTGAGGAGCTGCGTGATATTGTTTTGGCGGTGAACAGCTATCTGGAAGATGAACGCGCCCAGCTGTCCAAGCGAGCGACAGTTCTATCTGGGGTCAGCCATGACCTTGGCACCCCTGCGACACGGTTACGCCTGCGTACAGCGCTGATCGAGGACGCCGACCTGAGGGACAAGTTCGAGGCCGACATCGACAGCATGACTGAAATGATCGACAGCGTGCTGACCTATACCCGCGCCGAGCTCAACGAAGAAACACCCCGCCAAGTGTCGTTGACGTCCCTGATCGAAGCTCTTGTTGCGGACTACGAAGACTGGGGCCAACCGGTTTCCATCCGCACCATGGAACGGCCCATGCTCGAAGGGGGACGATCCCTGTTCGCCTCCAGCCCCGGGCAAGTGGCTCTTCCGGACATTCAACGCATTCTGATCACGGCCCGTCCCATTTCCCTGAAGCGCGCCATATCAAATCTGATTGAAAACGCATTGAAATACGGTCGCCGGGCCACTGTCGAGCTGACCGCAAACGCGGATCACGCAACCATCGTGGTCGAGGACGAAGGGTCGGGCATGTCCGCCGAAGACATTGAAGCCGTGGTGGCACCGTTCAAACGCGGAGAGAATACCCAAGCCGTTGATGGATTCGGACTGGGCCTGACGATCGTGGCAACCGTGGCTGAACAACACGGAGGGCGTTTATTCTTCGAAACCGGCGCACATGGTTTGCGCGCGTGTCTCGAGATTTGCAGGAATTAGGAACTGTGACAAATCAGTCAAACTGGTGCGAACCGGCATCGGGTGGTTAGGAAACCCCAAACGGGTCAATGAGCTCTGGATGCGCAGGCAAGTTGTGAAACCGCGTAAATCCAACGAAACGATTGTATCACAGCCATACAAATAATGGCCTAACGCACGCCCTCGACGCGGTTTGACGCGCATAGGAAGTTCAGGAAATCTAAGACAGAGGGCTATGGCGGAGGAGGTGTCTTACGAACTAAACACTCATCCTATTGTTTTTAAGATTTTTTAAGAGAGTCAAAATCCAATATACCACACTAAATACCACATCACTGACTTAGAGAGTCACGATTCACAGTGGTCCTAGGTCTACTTGATTTTGACGCCACGCACCTCACCAAGCCCCCAGCCCCAGCAGTCCTTGTCCTTATCCGCAGTATCGCATCCCCGTTCCACAACGAAGTCAGCAGAGGCGAAGTCATCAATAACCGCGTTAAACTCAGAAGTTGCATCTGGCTCTAGCCAAACCTTGTTGTGGACTGGATGGAATTTTTCGGTTCCATCCGCATCGACCACAACGAAGTTAATCTCAACCCATGTATAGACAATGTCCGGGCGCTCATTTTCCAGCAAGGCCTCAAAAGATAAGTTTTCTTGATCTTTTCGAGGGCCACCTTTCCCTTCCAAGCCATTTGGAGAAAGCCTTATCTCATGCTTGCCAACACAAGCGGCCTTCGTGGCCTCCTCAGACAACACGCTATTGGAGTTTAGGCGCATGCACTCCACCACACCTTCAAGAGAACCGCGCCGAAAATTATCATTGTAGGCCCGTTGAATGGGTTTAAATCCTGTAAGGGAAAGTAACAGCGTCGCAGAAAGTGCGATTAGTAAATAGTTCTTCAATCTTGAAACCTTATTCAAAGAATCTCAGCAAATCTTCATTCACCCTAGGCTGCACAGAAATCCTCGCCCTTCAACCTTTACTATAGCAACATTCGCTCGCGAGACCCGCGAAATGCTGGCTATGAATTCTAATAAAACTCCTCCGCTCCAATGACAGCACAACCCTGCAAGTACTCTACATAAACTTCGTTCATTTCATCCACAAAGCAACAGACCTTTACCGATTGCCGCACGGGGGAGGAAACAATCGTAGACCCTCATGCTAGACTTGCAGATGTCCAACTTGACTTTCGCCCTATGCGAGCACCATTGTTAGGGATGTTTAGATCACTTATTGCAACATCCGCATTGTGCATTTCGCCCATGCTAAACACTCCCGCTCAAGGCTCTCCACTATCTGGCAATCAAGTCTACGAACTGTGTACCGCTACTATGGCGACCAACCCAGAGAATGCTCTGATGTGTAGAGGCTACATGTTCGGCATCATTGAAGGACTAAACTTAGGTTTACTGATGGTAATCGTCAAATCCGGGGAAGCAAAAGACTATCAAGAAACCCACGATGCATACAGCGAGCTTTCGGGATATTGCGCCCCTGATGACGTCACCACAAAACAGTTGGAAGATATCTTTGTTGGCTATATGGCGGCCAATCCTGCTGAACGTCACCTGCCAGCAAGTTCGCTCTTTCTATTTTCGATGCGAAGCGCTTTCCCGTGCTCGCACAATCAATAGGCCGCAAGCAGTAGATACGATCGAAAAGTTCGAGAATGGCGAGATCGAGAAAAGGGCTTTGAATCATACAAGAACTCATCAGATGGCTAGAAATCACACCAGATAAGAAAGTTCTCTTCACACAATGCTAATTTTTGAAAGTGCCTTGTTTTCAGTTTCACAGGGATGGCTCACAGGGTGGAAGGTCAAGGATAAGACCTCTGGAGCGATAACTGTGCCGAATGCGGTATTGAAATCTCAAATTGGGCTGGTTTGGATACAAGTCAGAAAGACAAAAAAACACTTGTCACTAGACAGCGCTCAATCTGAGGATTTGCTGTTTTTTAGTTTTGCGAAGGCGGTTCGCGATCCAAGCGGCAGCGATGGTAAGCTTTGGACCTCCCTGCAACCGGATATCTTAGCCGATCTGATTATCTCCGAAGCCAACAAAACCGTTAACGATCCATTTCACAAACCCAGTTGGTGGTAACCTGAAACCCCTTTCAAAACCTAGAGGAATCGAATTTCTCCGAAAAGCGTCGACCAATCAACGCACTATAGCGACAAATGAGCAGCCCGGTACAATCCACTAGATACAGACGGATTTAACGACTGTTAGACAGAAAACGCACTAACGCCTGCAGCTCGCCCACTGCCATCGACCGCAAACCATGCTTGTAGCTCGGATGCGCTTCCCCCTTAGGCGCACCACCCCCCGCCCCGTGAAAGCGACACACACTCCAACCACGCACCGCTGGTGCCCTACAAGGCTTTCCGGTGCGCTTAGAGTGCGCGGTGCATCTAGGCGCGTTCTGGAGGCGTTCTACAGGGTTCATGGGGTTAGCGTCATTTTTCACTTCGCACCCCCTCCATAGGCCACATCACCCACAACGGCCTGACCGCCCTCATTCACAGTCACACGCTCCACCCGGACAACCTGTTGCGCTTTGGCGCGGTACTTTTTCAGCGCCTCCAGTTGAGCCAAGTAGGTTCGGCTTAGACGCGTCATGGACCGCTCATATGGCTCTCTGACGGTCACAATCTTGGCGTCCATCATGCGCTGAGCGGCACAAGCCATCGCGGCATGGGTAATGCCCATCTGAGTGACAAGCATTGCCTCAGCCGCATCGTGCGGCTCAAGCTCGATACTCATGGACATAACCATGTCCCTGAAACGTTCCCCTTTCTCGCCAAGCGCCAGAATTGCGCTCTCAAGAACGCCTGAGGCGGCTTCGTTGGTCTTTGTGCCATACAGTCCCAACAAAGCGCCTTCGGCCTCTATCTGGACCACTACGCCTCCATTGCTGTCTTTCTTCACCACCGGGATCTTGCGTCCGGTGCCCTGCATCTTTTCGGGTTCATTCCCCATCTCTGTTTCCCCTTAAGTGAGTGGTAAATATTAGTGTTCCGTTTCAGAACCCAACGAGCGCAAATTATCGGCTCTGACGGGTTCTGATTTGGACCCTAAGATTGCCCTAGGGTTTTCATTTGGATCGACCAGCAACGCCTACGGTTCCGTTTCAGAACCGCGTTTTGTTTTTCCTGAAGGCAGGAAAGAACGCCAGTCATTGGTTGCAAGCCGTTTGCCCTTTGCAGATTGCGTGGGCTTTGTTGTGAGCCGCCATTCATGCGCCTTGCGGTGATACCAGTTCCCTTCCCTTTCCAGCGCAAGAAAACCGTGCCTCACAAGCTCAGCATATGCCCTCTGAACGGTTGCCTTCCCCATGCCCAGCGCCTCGCCAGCCTCAGCATAGGAAAGCGTCAGAGCACCATTGTTGCCGCCGTGGTATCTCGTGTGCAGTTCAAGCCAGAGCTTTACCGACGCGCCAGACAGGCTACGCCATGCATCGCTTTTGAGCTGAGCGTATGGGAGGGGCACATACTGCCCCTCGCTTTTCCTGTTGCTCTTACCCATGCGGGGGCACTTCGGGCACCTCAGCACCCTCCCCTTCAGCCTGAGCGCATCCACGCGCCTCGCCTTGCAGCTCTTCGCGCAAACCGATTGCAGATTTTGGAAACTCCAAAGCCTGCCAATCGCATCGACCTGGCAAGCGATAATGCGCTATCCGCTCCGGCCCCCGATAGTCTGTTTCGATAGGCCAGGAATACTGACTGCGCAGGGTGTGGATGATGGCACCCAAGCGCCAGCCGCGCACCTCTCCTATTTCATCCATATGGTTGATGATGCGCCCCTGAACGAGCGCTTTGCAGGTCCAGTAGATTTGCGTTCTGTTGCTATACCAATGCTCAGTCATAGATGATGCGTCCTTTCTGAATTTGAACTCGTTCGACCGAGTTTGTCAGGCGCGAAAAATAAAACCTCTGGCGGTTTTCCCTTGTCGGGCATGGGCGTCTTGTGACATCAACTGAACTTGCGAAGGTGGCAGTTTCTGTCACTCGAAAAGCCTCAGCCCCGCGTGCGGAGTTGGGGTTTTTCATTAGGCGGCCTCTCCATTCGGATCGACGCGCTGGGCGCTGAGATAGGCGTTTAAGTCCGTACCGTGATAGCCGATGCGGCGTCCGATACGGATAAAGGCAGGCCCGGTCATGCGGTGCCGCCATTGTGCGAGCTTTTCGCGGTCGCCTAACACGCGTAGCTCTGGATCTTCTGGAAAGTAGATACGGTCGTCGTCGTAGATTTTGGTCATCATTGAAACCCCTTCAGGTTGGTTGCAATGACAAACTACTGGCTGTTGCCCCTTGTAAAATAGTCCCATCAAGAGAACCAATTAGAAGGGATTAATTACTTCCGAACCTTTCGCGCACGCTCGTAGGTCTGAATCGAACGCCCAGTAATTGGAAACCCCGCTTCCGTCAGCTCAAGAGCAATTGCTTCTGCACTAACCCCATCTGGTGGTCCATCTGGATAGCGAGATAGATACTCTCTCTTAGCCGGTGCTGGCTTAGGACCGCGCTTCCGTAAATGTACCGTTTCGTTTTTTTGCGACTCGGGCTTTGTCCAGTGCTTGTTCAGCAAGCAAATTGAGGCATAAAAATCATAGTAATTATCTGGATAGACCGAAGGATCAAACACCACACAACTTCCAACAAAAGGTAGTACATTGCTCTCAAACACACCATCGGTAGCTGAGGATCCAAATGGATCACCAAAGTAATGTCGCAGCACTCTCTTTGTCTGATTTTTTTCCTTAACAACGCCAGTTTCGGCATCGAGGCAGCAATACCTATCCCAAAAGTCACGCCCAATCATTCGACCAGCATCAAGCTCTTGATATACGGTACAAAGTTCGGACATCTCCCTCAGAGGAAACTCAAGGTAGAAATGGGAGAACTGGTCGGGGTGAAAGAGAACTGCGTGATTGGCCTTTAGCAAGTTACCACTGCTGTTACAAAGCACCGCTCCATAGTTTTCATCGAACTGGTTCATTATCCAGAACGAAATGAGTTCTATCTCGAACCCAGAGTTTCTCAAATCAAGTCGTTTGCGCGCGAACTTATGTTCGTAGAGAGTTGAAAGCCCAAATTCCTGTCCAATTTCTTCGATTAAAGCTCTTTGAGGGTCTTCTTCTAGAATCTCAAGCGCATCAGCCAAATAGACCCTTGTCGCAAGTTCGCGCACTCTCATTCTCACTTCACGCCAATCCAGGTAGTTTGGTGGACAGAACACTAGTTTACCCCCCTAGTGGTTTTCGACTCGACAAACCGGCACCAATCGCCTGCCATATCACGTCGACGTTCCAACAAATCAGACCTTGCATAAGCGCGCTCCACATCATTCCCGATCTGATGCGCTAATGCGGCCTCAGCAAGCTCCCTAGGCGCATTTGCGGCCTCTGATGCCCAATCCCTGAATGAACTGCGGAAACCATGCACAGTGAAGCCCTCACGCCCCATACGGCGCAACAGCATCAGCATCGACATATTCGAAAGCGGCCTGTGCCGTTTCTGCCCCTCAAAGACGTAGATGGATGCCATCGCCTTGAGCGGCTCTAGGATTGCCAGCATTTCATAAGTCAGGGGAACGCGGTGTTCTTTGCCCCCCTTCATACGCTCGGCTGGCACGGTCCAAAGGCGCGTTTCAAAATCGACCTCCGGCCATGTCATTTCCAGCACCTCTGTCGTGCGTGCAGCGGTCAGAATGGTGAATTGCAGCGCCTTCGCCGCCATCGCCGTTCGTTTATCAAGCTCGGCATAGAAGGCAGGCACATCGCGCCACGGCATCGCGTCATGGTGTTGCGGCTTGGCTTTGACCTTGGGAAGAACTTGCGCCTCTTTCACGGCTGTTACCGGGTTCTCACCAGATCGAAACCCTTTGGCCTTCGCCACATCCAAAACAACCTTGATGCGCTGAGCAAGCCGTTTCGCGGTTTCGTGCTTTTCGGTCCAGATAGGAGACAGGCACATCAACACTTCCGGTTGCCCGATGGCATCAACGGGCATTCGGCCAATCTTGGGAAAAGCGTAATCGCGCAATGTGTTTAACCATTGCTGCCCATGCTTGGGGTTCTTCCATGTGGGCAATCGGTCAATATGCACTTGGCGGCTTAGCTCTTCAAAAGAGGGGATCTCGCGCTGGGCGTTATATCGTGGGTTCAGCCCAGACTTTGCCATGCGTCGGTATTCCAAAGCCCTCTCGCGTGCTTGGTTTAGCGTCACAACATCAGCACCACCTAATCCGAAGTCCGTGCGCAACGGCCCGCCCTTGGCGTTCTTCTGGCCCTTAACGGTGACACGCACAATCCAGCGCCGCGCTCCAGAAGGATCGACCACCAGATAAAGCCCAGACCCGTCGCCATGCCGACCCGGCCCCAGATTCTCCACCAGTCTTTTTGTTAGCTTGCCGCCCAGCGCCGCCATCTAGAAATACCACCATTCATACCACGCAATGAAAGTATATGAGGTGAAGCGAGTAAAATCTAGACAAACCGCACGCAATGCCATTCGCCATGCAAATAAGGCGCTTCAGGCACTTAAAGCAAGCAGTTGCAATCTATCGAAATGGGTAGATGGCGGAGGAGGTGGGATTCGAACCCACGGTAGACTTTCACCTACGTCGGTTTTCAAGACCGGTGCATTCAACCACTCTGCCACTCCTCCGACAAGGAGACGCTTAACTTCCATTGAGCGATTCTGAAAGTGCAGATTTCACGCGGGAAGGTGCTCATGGGGCAAGGAAGCAATTGCCGCCCTTTTCTCGCGCGGATGTTGTGTTTAGACTGCCTCCAAATCTGGGGGTTACCCCGAACGAGCAGTCTGGATCCAACGATCCCAAATCAAAGATACTAGGGGCGCGATATGTCGATAAAGACCACCTTGAAAGTGGCCGTGGCACTTGGAGGTGCCTTTCTTGTTGCCGCGTGCGACGACACTAACCTTCCTGGCTTTCTACAAAACACCAAAGACGGCAATGAAAGCGCTAGCGCATCCCCTCGAACTGGGGATGTGAAAGAGCGCGACGTGGAAGCGCCCGAGGTCTTTCAAGTGACCGAAAAAGGCCTTTGGGATGGCCGCCCCAGTCTGGGTGGCGTCTGGGTTGCACATCCAAGCGCGAAAGACCCGGAACGCGTTATCATCCGCAACACATCGAACGGAAAATTCGTCGTTGGTGCCCTGTTCCGTCGCGAGCGGGAAATTCCCGGCCCGCGTTTGCAGGTCTCGTCTGATGCCGCTGCCGAGTTGGGACTGCTGGCCGGAGCACCATCCGAGCTGACCGTGACCGCATTGCGTAAAGAAAAAGTGCCCGAGCCCCCCGCGCCAGAAGCTGAACCGGTTCTAGAGAACCCCGAAGAGATCTCGCAATCGTCGTTGGATGATCCGATCGCCGCCGCCAAGGCCGCATTGGACCGTACCGAGAAAACAGCGCCGCGCGTTGGCACAAAACCTGCGCCCAAACCGGCCGCCAAGCCTGCTGCAGCACCCAAACCCGCCGCACCTGCCCCGTCGGGCAATCTGTCAAAGCCGTTTATTCAGATCGGCATCTTCTCGGTCGAACAAAACGCCAAGAATACAGCCGAGTCCCTGCGTGGGATTGGCATCATTCCGACCATCAAGCAGGGCAAATCGAACGGTAAGGATTTCTGGCGCGTTCTGGCGGGACCGGCTTCGTCCAAATCTGAACGTGCCGAACTGCTGAAGAAAATCGAAAGGCTTGGTTTCGCCGATGCCTATTTTGTCACCAACTAAGCCCGGATAACTGACATCGTGCGAACACACTCTCACAGACCAACCAAAGGACAACACCTGACCATGTTTCGTCGCCTGACCTTGTGCATTTCGGCCTTTGTGGCTTTGGTTCTTCTTGCAGCTCTGCCCGCGCGTGCATTCGAAACGCGTGCGACCTCGGCCTATGTGTTGGATGTCACCACGGGTACCGTCCTGATGGAGAAGAACGCCGAGGTACCCCTGCCCCCAGCATCCATGTCCAAGCTCATGACGGTTAACATGTTGTTCGAGGCGCTGTCGGATGGCCGAGTAACCCTCTCGACCCCCTTTGGTGTGTCAGATCGCGCGGCCAATATGGGCGGCTCGACTATGTTTCTGACCCGCGGCGACCGCCCCACGGTTGAAGACTTGCTGCAAGGCATTATCGTACAATCCGGCAATGACGCCTGTGTTGCAGTGGCAGAAGGGCTTGCTGGCACCGAAGACGCATTCGCCCGGATGATGACCGACCGCGCACGCGACATGGGTCTTGAGAATTCAAGCTTCGGCAATGCCTCGGGGTGGCCTCACCCGATGCAACGCATGTCGATGAAAGATCTGGCCCTTTTGGCGCGTCACCTGATCGTCGATTTCCCGGACTATTATCATTATTTCGCGCAGACCGAGTATCACTTCAAGGATCGTGCACCGGACAACCGGTTCAACCGCAACCCCCTGCTAAGCCTTGGTATTGGTGCGGACGGGCTGAAGACCGGTCACACTCAGGAAGCAGGATATGGTCTGGTTGGCTCGGCCCGTCAGGGCGATCGCCGCATCGTCTTCGTAATCTCGGGCATGAACTCCGAGAAAGAACGCGCGGACGAGGCCGAAGCCATCGTCAATTGGGCCTTCCGCCAATTCACAATGAAGACAACCGTGAAGGCCGGCCAGCGCGTGGCCGAAGCTCCGGTCTGGTTGGGGGCGAGCGAAACGGTTGGACTGGTTCCGGCCGAAGATGTGAACTTGTTGATCCCTGCAGGGCAACGCGACGGGATTAGCGCAACCGTCAACTGGACGGGCCCGATCCCCGCCCCGATTGCACAGGGGCAGGAGCTGGCACAGATGGTGATCAGCCGCGATGGGCTGAGCGATACCGTCATTCCGCTTTATGCTGAGCAAGGCGTTGGCAATGCGGGATACCCCAAACGCCTGACAACCGCCGCCGAAAAGGTTCTGAAGCTGGTAATGGGTGGCGACGTACCGCCCCCCGCGATCCCTCTGGGCGCAACGTCCTCCGCGACGAACTGACCACACTCATGAGCGGCTTATTCATTAGTTTCGAGGGCATTGACGGCTCGGGCAAATCCACGCAGGCACGTCTGTTGGCTGAAGCGTTGCGGGATGCTGGGCATGATGTTGTTCTGACCCGCGAACCCGGAGGCTCGGCTGGAGCTGAAGAAATCCGCGCCCTCGTGCTGGAAGGCGATCCCGACCGCTGGTCGGCAGAGACCGAGCTTCTTTTGTTCACCGCTGCTCGCCGCGACCATTTGGAGCGCTTGATCGACCCGGCCTTGGCCGAGGGCAAGATCGTCATTACAGATCGCTTTGCAGACAGCACCCGCATGTATCAAGGCACACGATCCGGTGACAAACGCGCGCAGGTCGATGCGCTGCACGATCTGATGATTGGGCGCGAGCCTGATGTGACCTTTCTGATCGATATGGACCCGGATCTGGGCCACGCCCGCGCAAAGGGCCGTGGCGGCACCGAGGAACGGTTCGAGGATTTCGGCGCCGAGCTTCAACACAAGATGCGTGCTGGCTTTCTGGAATTGGCAGGGGACCATCCCGACCGGTTCCGTGTTATCGACGGCACCCGCGACATAGACGTGGTCGCCGCAGACGTGCTGACCACAGCGCTGGCCGATATTAAGGTCCACGCATGAGCACCGATCCCGACAACATCCCCCAGCCAGACCAGATCGAAGGCGCCCCACATCCCCGCGAGGCTGCTCGTCTGATCGGGCAAGATGCTGCGGAACAGGCATTTCTAACCGCCTACAACTCGGACCGGATGCATCACGGTTGGCTGATTTCTGGCCCACGCGGAGTGGGCAAAGCAACGCTGGCGTGGCGCATCGCTCGCTTCCTGCTTGCTACGCCTCCAGATGATGGCGGCATGTTCGCGGCCCCTGCCCCGGACACGCTGGATATTTCGCCTGAACACCCAGTTTCACACCGAATTGCCGCTCTGTCGGAACCCGGTCTATTCTTGCTGCGCCGCCCGTGGGACGAAAAAGCGAAGCGCCTGAAAAACGAAATCACTGTGGACGAAGTGCGCAAACTGAAAAGCTTCTTTGCGTTGTCTTCGGCAGGCGGAGGGCGTCGCGTGGTGATTGTCGATGTGGCCGACGAGATGAACACCAACGCAGCCAACGCGCTGCTAAAGCTGCTGGAAGAACCACCCGAGGGCGCAGTTCTGCTGCTGATCAGCCACCAACCCTCGCGTCTTTTGCCAACAATCCGCTCTCGGTGCCGTGAGTTGCGCCTGCCTCCCTTGGCCCCGGACGCTCTGTCTGAAGTTATGGCCGGGCTGGACGAAACACCTTCAGCGGATGACGTTTTGCGCTTGAACGAACTGGCCGCAGGTTCAGCGGGCGACGCGCTGCGCTTGCTGCACCTGAATGGGCTGGGCACCTATGCCGATCTGGTGCACATCTTTCAGGCCCGAGATTTCGACCGCCCCCGTGCATTGAAGCTTGCGGAAAGCGCGACGGGCAAAGCGAATGCAGAACGGTTTGCATTGATCTTGCAACTGTTTGACCTGTTTCTGGCCCGACTGGCACGCCACGGGGCCGGATTTCACCCTGCGGCCGAGGCCGCGCCGGGCGAAGCAGCCTGTTTGGCGCGTTTGTCACCCAACCCGCAAGCCGCGCGTGCGTGGGCCAGTTTGCAGCAGGAATTGTCGGCCCGTGCAGGACATGGGCGCGCCGTGAACCTTGACCCTGCTGCGCTCATCCTTGATATGCTTTTCAGGATCAACGATACGGCCACGAAACTGGCCGCCTGAGGCAAGGACGCCCCTGATGAGCACGCCGAAAATTACCGACAGCCATTGCCATCTGGACTTCCCCGATTTCGAAGGCCGTTTGGACGAGGTGATCGCCAACGCCGCCGAGGCAGGCGTCGCGCGTATGGTCACAATCTGCACGAAAATGGCCAATCTGGCGCAGGTGCAGCCCATTGCCGAAGCCCATGCGCCTATCTTCTTTGCTGCTGCCACCCACCCAATGAGCGTGGCGTCCGAACCCATGGTCTCGGTAGAAGAACTGGTGGCCCTTGCCGCCCATCCCAAATTCGTTGGGATCGGGGAAACGGGGCTGGACTATCACTATACTGCCGAAAGCCGCGACGTGCAGATCGAAAGCCTTTTGGTTCACATCGAAGCCGCTCGCCAAACGGGCCTGCCCCTGATCATCCACTCGCGCG
The DNA here is from genome assembly GCF_049800855.1 of Aliiroseovarius sp. S253. Lineage (NCBI taxonomy): Bacteria > Pseudomonadati > Pseudomonadota > Alphaproteobacteria > Rhodobacterales > Paracoccaceae > Aliiroseovarius > Aliiroseovarius sp. S253. The sequence continues at coordinate 1,790,440 of NZ_JBNAFW010000001.1, forward strand.
ACGCGGATGAAGATATGGCCCGCATCCTGACCGAGGAACACGGCAAAGGCGTGTTTGACTGCGTGATGCATTGCTTCAGTTCTGGCCCTGAACTCGCACAGGCAGCACTGGATTTGGGCTTCTATCTGTCCATGTCCGGCATCGCCGCCTTCCCGCGCAGCAAAGAAGTGCGCGAGATTTTCGCCGCCGCCCCCGTGGACCGTATTCTGGTCGAGACCGACGCACCCTATTTGGCGCCCCCGCCCCATCGCGGCAAACGCAATGAACCGGCCTTTACCGTGCACACGGCCAAAGTGGGTGCCGAGTTGTATGACCTTAGCTACGAAGACTTCGCGGCCCAAACCGAAGCGAATTTCGAACGGCTTTTCGCCAAGGCGGCCGCATATGAGGTGCCCGCATGACGGAACTGTCACCCGGCACCTATTTCACCATCCTTGGCTGCGGATCCTCGGGCGGCGTTCCTCGTTTAGGTGGGCATTGGGGCGATTGCGACCCCAGCAATCCAAGAAACCGGCGCACCCGCTGCTCGGCACTTGTGACGCGCGTTGGGGATGATGGTGGCGTGACCCGCGTTTTGATCGACACATCACCCGACATGCGCACCCAGCTTTTGGACGCGGGCGTCGGCGCGCTAGACGCGGTGGTCTATACCCACAGCCACGCGGACCACATGCATGGCATCGATGACCTGCGGATGATCGTTTACAACATGCGAAAGCGCGTGCCCGTCTGGGCTGACAGCCCCACGCAGACCGCACTGATGTCACGCTTTGGCTACGCGTTCGTGCAGCCCGAAGGGTCGAGCTATCCTCCTATTCTGGATTTGCACACGATTAACGGAGACGTGGTGATCGAAGGTGAAGGTGGCCCGATCCGATTGACCCCGTTCGAAGTGCGCCACGGCAATATGGACTCGCTTGGCTTCCGCATCGGAGACTTGGCCTATCTGCCCGATGTCAGCGAGATCCCCGATGACGTTACCCATGTACTGCAAGGGCTTCAAACCTTTGTCATCGATGCGCTGCGACGTACTCCGCATCCGACCCACTTCAATCTGGATGACGCGCTGCACTGGATCCGCCAGACGGGCACCAAACAGGGCGTTCTAACCAACATGCATATTGATCTGGATTACGCCACGGTTGACGCTGAAACGCCCGATAATGTGACCGTGGCCTTTGACGGAATGGTTCTGCCCATTCAGCACGCATGAATGCGCTGATCGACATCATTCTGCCGGTCTTTCTGGTCGTCGGTTTTGGATATGTCGTGCGCTGGCGCAATGTCTTGTCGGACGGCGCTATTGATGGGCTGATGAAGTTCGCCCAAAGTGTCGCCATCCCCTGTCTTCTGTTTCTGGCCATTGCCCGGCTGGATCTGAAATCCGACTTTAATGCGCCCCTGCTGCTCAGCTTTTACACCGGTGCCTTGGCTGGGTTCTTTGCTGGTCTCTTGGGTGCGCGCTACCTGTTTGGCCGGCCTTGGCCCGACGCGGTGGCGTTTGGATTTGTCACGCTCTTCTCCAACTCGCTTTTGCTAGGCCTGCCCATCACCGAACGCGCGTTCGGCCCTGTCGCCTTGGCCGGAAACTATGCCATCATCGCGATCCATGCGCCGTTTTGCTATGCAATTGGCATCACCGCGATGGAGATAGCACGGGCGCAAGGCAATGGCGCGATGCAAACCGTCCGCCAAATCGGGCGTTCGATGTCACGCAACATCCTTGTGATGGCCATCGCTGCCGGGTTTGTCGTGAACCTGACCGGCCTGCCCCTGCCCGGCGTGCTGGTCGAGGCCTTGGCCCTTGTAGGACGCGCCGCCTTGCCGACCGCGCTTTTTGCCTTGGGGGGGGTGCTCTACCTGTACCGGCCCGAGGGTGATCTGAAGATCGTGGCGTTCCTTTGCCTCGTCTCGTTGATCATGCACCCCGCCATCACGTGGACCTTGGGCAGCACATTGTCGTTGGAAACAGACGCCTTCCGGTCCGCCATCCTAACTGCCGCCAGCGCACCGGGCATCAACGCCTATGTCTTTGCAAACCTCTATGGTGTGGGCAAGCGGGTGGCGGCCACAACCGTTCTGGTTGGCACGGCGCTTTCCATTTTCACCGTCTGGGGTTGGCTTGCTCTTTTGGGCGCGTCCTAAGCCAATCCGTACAAGCTTTCGTAGGTATTGTTACCAATAGCCCTGCAGGGGTTTTATCTCGTAACATATCTATTGTGACGAATCGACGTTCGGACTATATTCGACCAAACGGTCAGCAATACTCCAAGCCGCCGCAAGCTTATCCCGCGCCGTGCTTGGACATTCCGGGAGGGATACATGGAAGCTTTCATCTGCGACGCGGTGCGCACTCCGATCGGTCGATATGGCGGAGCGCTGTCCAGCGTCCGTGCCGACGACCTTGCAGCACTGCCCATCGCCGCTTTGAAAGAGCGCAACCCAGATGTGGATTGGGCGTCAATTGATGACGTGATCTATGGATCAGCCAACCAGGCAGGCGAAGACAACCGCAATGTGGCGCGCATGGCCGCCCTTCTGGCAGGTCTGCCCGTTGAAGTTCCGGGCACCACGATCAACCGTCTGTGTGCTTCGGGCATGGACGCGGTCGGCATGGCTGCGCGTGGCGTGAAAGCGGGCGACTATGATCTGTGTATCGCAGGCGGCGTCGAAAGCATGAGCCGCGCACCCTTCGTGATGCCCAAGGCCACCAGCGCCTTCACCCGCGCCAATGCGGTTTACGACACCACAATCGGCTGGCGCTTCGTGAACCCGAAGATGGACAAGCTGCACGGCACCCATTCGATGCCCCAGACGGCTGACAACGTGGCCGAGGACTATAACGTCAGCCGCGAAGACCAAGACGCGTTTGCCGCCCGTAGCCAAGCCCGCTGGGCCGCTGCGAACGAGGCTGGCATGTTCGCGGACGAGATCATTCCGGTGAGCATCCCGCAGCGCAAGGGTGATCCGATTGTTGTCGACACCGATGAACACCCCCGCCCGGGCACCTCGGCTGAAAAACTGTCGGGTCTGCGCGGCGTGAACGGCCCCGACCTGACGGTCACTGCGGGCAATGCCTCGGGCGTGAATGACGGCGCGGCTGCAATGCTGATCGCCTCGGAAGCCGCCGCGACTGCCAACAATCTGAAACCGATGGCCCGCGTGGTTTCTATGCAAGCCGCCGGTGTTGCGCCCCGTGTAATGGGCATCGGCCCCGTTCCTGCCAGCCGCAAAGCGCTGGATAAGGCCGGGCTGACCATCGACCAGATCGATGTGATAGAATTGAACGAAGCGTTTGCAAGCCAAGGTCTTGCCACGCTGCGCGAACTGGGTGTTGCGGATGATGATCCGCGCGTGAACCCGAATGGCGGTGCGATTGCACTGGGCCACCCGCTGGGCATGTCCGGCGCACGGTTGGTGCTGACCGCCGCTTATCAACTGCAACGCACAGGTGGGCGCTATGCGCTGTGCACCATGTGCGTGGGTGTGGGACAGGGCGTTGCCCTTATTCTGGAAAGGATCTGACGATGTATGCACAGATGATCACAGCCGAGGCCTCGGACGAGGATCCCAAGCTGCTTGAAGAGTTTCAGGCGCGGATTGACCGCGATGAAAAGATCGAGCCGAAAGACTGGATGCCGATGGCGTATCGCAAGACGCTGATCCGCCAGATCGGCCAGCACGCGCACTCGGAAGTGGTTGGTCAGCTGCCGGAAGGCAACTGGATCACACGCGCCCCGACGCTGGAACGCAAAGCGATCTTGCTTGCAAAAGTACAGGACGAGGCCGGCCACGGTCTGTATCTGTACTCGGCCGCGGAAACGCTGGGTGTATCGCGCGACGAGCTGGTTGAGCTTCTGCACGAAGGTAAGATGAAGTATTCGTCGATCTTCAACTACCCGACACTCAACTGGGCCGATATTGGCGCCGTGGGCTGGCTGGTCGATGGCGCGGCCATCGTGAACCAGGTGGCACTGCAGAGGACGTCCTATGGTCCCTACAGTCGCGCGATGATCCGTATCTGTAAGGAAGAAAGCTTCCATGCGCGTCAGGGTTATCACGCGATCATGCAGATGGCCTTTGGTACGCCCGCGCAGAAAGCCATGGCACAAGACGCCGTGAACCGCCTGTGGTTCCCCGCAATCATGATGTTTGGTCCGTCGGACAGCGAAAGCGTCCACTCGGAGCAGTCGATGACGTGGAAGATCAAGGTGCGTTCGAACGACGACCTGCGCCAGCAGTTTGTCGACCAGACCGTCCCGCAGATCGAGTATCTGGGTCTGGACCTGCCCGATCCCGGCATCAAGTGGAACGAGGAACGTGGTCACTATGACTATTCGGACCCCGACTGGTCCGAGTTCTTCAACGTTATCAAAGGCAAAGGCCCCTGCAACGTGGACCGTCTGAATGACCGGACCAACGCTTGGGAAGACGGCGCATGGGTGCGCGACGGTCTTCTGGCCCATGGCCGCAAAAAAGCCGCTGCACGCACAGCCGCCGAATAAGGAGAGATCACATGTCGAAAGAATGGCCCCTCTGGGAAGTATTCATCCGCGGCCAGCATGGCCTGAGCCACCGTCACGTGGGCAGCCTGCACGCGCCAGACGCTGAAATGGCAATCAAGAACGCCCGTGACGTGTACACCCGTCGCAACGAAGGCGTGTCGATCTGGGTTGTAGAAGCACAGCACATCGCAGCCTCGAGCCCCGAAGAAAAAGGTCCGCTGTACGAGCCCTCGAACTCGAAGGTCTATCGTCACCCGACCTTCTTCGACATCCCCGAAGAAGTGGGGCACATGTAATGGCTGACAACGCACTCTTTCAATTTCTGCTGCGGATGGGCGACAACAGCCTGATCCTCGGCCACCGCGTCAGCGAGTGGTGTGGCCACTCGCCGGTACTGGAAGAAGATATCGCTCTGGCCAACACCGCACTGGACCTGATCGGTCAGACTCAGTTCTGGCTGGGTCTTGCGGGTGAAGTCGAAGGCAAAGGCCGCACGGCGGATGATCTGGCCTTCCTGCGCGACGCCTGGGACTATCGCAACGTCCTTCTGTGCGAACTGCCCAACGGTGACTTCGGTCAGACCCTGATGCGCCAGTTCCTCTACGACGCATGGTCGTCGGTGATGCTGGGTCGTTTGATGGCCTCGTCCAACGAACGTGTGGCCGAGATCGCGGCCAAAGCCTCCAAGGAAGTCACCTATCACGTGGAGCGCTCGGGCGACACAGTGGTTGGTCTTGGCGACGGGACCGAAGAAAGCCATGCACGCATGCAGGCCGCACTCGATTACCTCTGGCCCTATGTGGGCGAGATGTTTGACAGTGACGAGGTTGACGCGGCCATGGTCAAGGCAGGCGTTGCCCCTGACCCCGCTTCCCTGCGCGAAGAATACGACGCGCTGGTGGGTAAGGTTCTAGGCCAAGCAACTCTGACCATCCCGACCGACACGTTCCACCACAAGGGCGGGCGCACAGGCTATATGCATACCGAGCATCTGGGCCATCTGCTCTGCTCTATGCAGTGGCTGCAGCGCGCTTATCCGGGCGCGAACTGGTAAGATGGGTCAGCCGTCAGTAGATACGATCTGGGACTGGCTGGACCAGGTGCCCGACCCTGAGATCCCCGTGATCTCGCTGGTCGACTTGGGCATCATCCGGGATGTGAAGTGGGAGGGCGATACATTGAAGGTCGCCGTCACCCCCACCTATTCCGGCTGTCCGGCCACGTCCGTGATCAATTTCGATATCGAAACCGCGTTGCGCGACCGCGGGATCGAGAAGCTGACCCTGACACAGCAACTGTCCCCACCTTGGACCACCGATTGGCTGACGGAGAAGGGCAAGGCGAAGCTTGAAGAATACGGCATCGCCCCGCCCTCGCCCAAAGGCGAACCAGAACGCTGCCCCAACTGCGGCGGCAATAATCTGGAACGCACCAGCCAATTCGGCTCGACCCCATGCAAGGCGCTCTGGCGATGCCGCGACTGCCTTGAACCCTTTGATTACTTCAAGTGCATCTAGGAGACACCCATGGCGCGCTTCCACAATCTTACTGTGACCGATATCCAGAAAACCATCCGCGACGCGGTGGTGGTGACGCTCACCCCTGAAGACCCTGAAGCTTTCGACTTCACCCAAGGCCAATACCTTACCTTCCGTCGCGACTTCGACGGGCAGGAACTGCGCCGCTCTTACTCGATCTGTTCGGGTCTGGACGACGGCAAGCTGCAGGTAGGCATCAAACGTGTCGATGGCGGCGCGTTCTCGACCTGGGCCAATGAAGAATTGGCGACGGGCGCGATGATCGAAGCCATGCCTCCCATGGGCAACTTCCATATCCCGCTCGATGCGACCACCAACCGCCACTATCTGGGCTTTGCCGGTGGGTCGGGCATTACGCCGGTTCTGTCGATCATCAAGACCACGCTGGCGCGCGAGCCTCAGTCCGAGTTCACGCTGGTCTACGCCAACAAGGCCGTGACCACGATCATGTTCCGTGAGGAACTGGAAGACCTGAAAAACCTCTATATGGGCCGCTTCAACGTGATCCATATCCTTGAAAGCGACGCGCAGGAAATTGACCTGTTCACCGGATTGGTGGATGCGGAAAAATGCGCGGCTCTGTTCAAGAACTGGATCGACATCAAATCCGTCGACACAGCCTTCATCTGTGGCCCCGAGCCGATGATGCTGGGCATTGCCAAAGCATTGCGCGATCACGGACTGGATGACGCGCAGATCAAGTTCGAGCTGTTTGCCTCAAGCCAACCTGGCCGCGCGGCCAAGAAAGCCTCCAGCAAAGCTGCTGTCTCTGGCGAAGGCATCGAAGCCGTGATCGCCATGGATGGCGCAAGCCGCACCATCACCATGGACGGCGAAACCTCGATCCTGGACGCGGCTTTGGCCAACGATATGGACGCACCTTACGCCTGTAAGGCCGGTGTCTGTTCGACCTGCCGCTGTAAGGTTCTGGAAGGCGACGTGGACATGATCACCAACCACGCGCTGGAAGATTACGAGGTCGAGAAAGGCTATGTCCTTTCCTGCCAATCCTATGCCCGCTCGGGCAAAGTCGTCGTCGATTTCGACCAATAAGGAGACCCCCATGTCAGAGATGAGCATCACCGATTATCTGGCTCAGGGCGGTGTCCTGACCAATCCCGAAAACGTCCCGGCGCGCTATCGTGCCGAGCTTATGCGCCTGATGGCCACTTTCGTGGACAGCGCATTGGCAGGGGCTGCTGGCTTCGCCGACATCATCAACGAAGGTCCGGGCATCAAAGAACGCATTGCGGCCGCCAAGATCGTGCTGGAAAAGACCGACAACGCCGACAAGGTGCTGACGATCATGGGCGATTTCGGTGCCAACACCGCACGCTATGCCAACCACCATCCTTGGACAGATCGTGTGGCACGCGACGCTGATATCGGCACCTCGCGCACCGACACGGACATGCGCCTGTCGGTCTTCAACTACCCGATGCAGGGCTGGTCGGATGCCGTGGTCATGAACCTTCTGATGGGTTTGGCCGTGGGCGTGCAGATGAGCGAGTTTAAACGCGTCTCCTATGCGCCTTTGGCTGAAGCCTTCCGCGCAGTCGCCCCGGTCGAGGCCCGTCACGCAGAACTTGCCGCCGAAGGCATCGAACGCCTTGTGGAGACCGGCACCAGCATGGCCGACCTGCAAGCCAGCGTCGACTACTGGTGGCCCCGCGTCGCGGCAAGCTTCGGCAAGGACGTGTCGACCCGCGCCAGCCAGCTGCAGGCCTTTGGACTGCGCCATTCCACAAACGCGGAACTGCGCGAGGAATGGGAAGCGGCGGCAGCCACCACCTTGGACAAACTGGGGCTGAGCGCGCCGTAAGCGCTCGCCCACCCGAATACGAACAGAGGACAGAGCATGACCCTGATGAAAGTCTCCAGCTTCGCGGCTGGTCAATGGATCGCACCGGGCGCAAATGCCCGCCCCATCGCCTCGGCCATCACCGGGCTGCCGCTTGCTGAAGCGGGCGGCGCAGATCTGGATATGCAGGCGATGATCGACTATGCGCGCAATGTGGGGGGCCCTGCCCTGCGCGAGATGGGCTTTCATGACCGCGCCAAGATGCTGAAAGCACTGGCAATGGAATTGGGTCAGCACAAACAAGAGCTTTACGACCTCAGCTTCGACACTGGGGCCACGCAGTCGGACCACATGATCGACATCGACGGCGGTGTTGGCACCGTGTTCGTCTTCGCCTCTAAGGGTCGTCGCGAGATGCCTGATGGCAAGGTCTATATCGACGGCGAAATCGAGCAGCTGTCGCGCAACGGCACCTTCCTGGGCATGCACATCGCTACGCCTTTGCAAGGTGTGGCCGTGCACATCAACGCCTTCAACTTCCCGGTCTGGGGGATGCTGGAAAAACTGGCCCCGACCCTGTTGGCCGGCGTGCCTGCCATCGTGAAACCCGCGACAGCCACGTCTTACGTGACCGAGGCCGCCGTGCGCATCATGCTGGACAGTGGCATTCTGCCCGAGGGCGCGTTGCAGCTGATCTCGGGCGGCACAGGTGACCTTCTGGACCGTCTTGGCCCGCAGGATATTGTCAGCTTCACTGGCTCGGCTCAGACCGCGTCGATGCTGCGCTCGAACCCGAACATTCTGAAGAACTCGGTGCGGTTCGTGGCCGAACAGGACAGTCTGAACGCGTCGATCTTGGGCCCCGACGTAACCCCCGGCACGGCAGAATTTGACCTCTTCATCAAAGAGGTACATCGCGAGATGACCACAAAGGCCGGTCAGAAATGTACTGCCATCCGCCGCATCATCGCGCCGGAAGCACAGGTTCAAAACGTGATCGAGGCACTGTCGGCCCGCTTGGACAAAACCGTGATCGGTGACCCACGCGCCGAAGGTGTGCGCATGGGTGCTCTGGTCTCGGCTGGGCAGAAGACAGATGTGTTGCAGAAGGCCGCCGCCATCGGGTCGGAAAGCAAGATGGTCTATGGCAACCCAGATGACATCGATTTCGAAGGCGACGTTGATCCAGGCGCTTTCGTGAAGCCGATGCTGTTTCACTGCGAAAACCCCGACACTGCGACCATCGTCCACGAATGCGAGGCGTTCGGCCCCGTGTCGACCATCATGGGCTATCGCGACATCGCCCACGCCATCGAATTGGCAAACAAGGGCGAAGGCTCGCTGGTGGCTTCGGTCATCACCGGATCAGGAGACGTGGCCCGTGACGTGGCCATGGGCGCTGGGGCTTTCCACGGTCGCCTGTATTTCAACAACGCGACCTCAATGAAGGAATCCACCGGTCACGGCTCACCCCTGCCCCACATGGTGCATGGCGGTCCGGGACGTGCCGGCGGCGGCGAGGAAATGGGCGGTGTCCGTGGTGTACTGCACTACATGCAACGGACCGCCATTCAGGGCAGCCCCGACATCCTGACCTCGATCGGTGGGCGCTGGGTGCCCGGTGCGACCGAAATCGAAGGTCCGGCCCACCCGTTCACTCGCAAATATGGCGAGCTGTCGATTGGCGAGACCCTGCACACCAAATCGCGCGAAGTCACGTTGGCGGATATCGAGAAGTTCGCCCATTTCACCGGCGACACGTTCTATGCCCACATGGACAGCGAAGCCGCCAAGCGGAACCCGTTCTTCCCGGATCGCGTGGCGCATGGCTACCTGCTTCTGTCTTTCGCCGCGGGCCTGTTTGTTGAGCCCAACGAAGGCCCCGTTCTGGCCAATACCGGGCTTGACAACCTGCGCTTTATGAAGCCAGTCGAGGCCGGTGACAGCATGAAAGTGCGCCTGACCGTGAAGGCCAAAACGCGCCGCACAGATGAGTATGGCGAAGTGCGCTGGCATGTCACCCTGACCAACCAGGATGATGAACTGGTGGCGGAATATGAACTGCTGACGATGAACGCCTATTGAGGACGCAATGACACTCACCGACCCGCTTGCAGATACTCTGGCGCACTTGCGCGACAGTAGCGATCTGCGCGTCTGGTCAGTGATCGTCACCTTGATGGGTGATCTGACCGTTATGGGCACGCCGGATGCAGATGCGTCCGGCGTTTCCGGTCAGGCCTTGGGTAAGGTCATGGCGGCCCTTGGCATTCGCCCCGAAGCTACCCGAGTCGCTCTGCATCGTTTGCGCAAGGATGGCTGGATCGAAAGCACGCGCCACGGGCGCCGTTCAGTCTATCACCTGACACAGGACGGGCTGGCCCAGACCAAGGCCGTGGCGGATCGCATCTATGGCCCGGCACGTGCAGCACCTGCGCAATGGCATCTGCTTGCCCTGCCCCCGCACGCCGAAGATGATGGCAGCTTTGACGCTTTGATCGCCGAGGGTTTCAGCGAACTTATGCCGGGCGTGTTCCTTGGCACCTCGGCCCCGCGCACCACACCCGAGGCTCTGCATTTTTCTGATCCAAAAGCAGAGCTACCCAACTGGGTCATCGCAAAGCTTGCACCGCCGAAGTTGCAAATAGATTCGGATCTGTTGCGAAAAACAATCAGACATCTGCCACTTAGCGCGTTGCACAGCCTGCCTGCACTGGATCGCGCAGCTCTCAGGTTGGTATTGTTACACGAGTGGCGCCGTATCGCGCTTCGTCTACCCGATCTTCCGGTGGAAGCGATTTGCCCTGACCTTCAGGTTCGCGCTTTGGTACATGAGGCGTTAAAGGCACTTGGGCCGCTGCCGATTGACCAGCTATCCCCGTAAACAGAAACGGCCCCGCGCAGTCTGCACAGGGCCGTTCAATCATTTGTATTCCTGATCAGGCGTGTTCCAGCAGGCCTTTTTCGGACGCAAGTTCTTGCATGCGCTTTTGCAGCTTCTCAAACGCCCGCACTTCGATCTGGCGGATCCGCTCGCGGCTGACGTCATAGACACCCGACAGGTCTTCCAGCGTCACCGGTTTGTCCTTCAGGCGGCGTTGGGTCAGGATGTCTTTTTCCCGGTCGTTCAGAACATCCATGGCTTGCGACAGAAGCTCGCGACGAACGTTCATCTCGTCGGTTTCGGCATAGTCGCCAGCCTGGTCGGCGTCTTCATCTTCCAGCCAGTCCTGCCACTGCATCGCACCTTCGCCGTCGTTCGAAACAGTCGCATTCAGCGACGCGTCCCCGCCCGACAGGCGACGGTTCATCGAGACCACTTCAGCCTCGGTCACATTCAGATCTTCAGCGATTTTCTGAACGTTTTCCGGACGCAGGTCACCTTCTTCCAGCGCACCAATGCGCGCCTTCGCCTTACGCAGGTTGAAGAACAGCTTTTTCTGGGCCGACGTCGTGCCAAGCTTCACCAGCGACCACGAACGCAGGATGTATTCCTGGATCGAGGCACGGATCCACCACATGGCATAGGTTGCCAAACGGAAACCCTTTTCCGGGTCAAACCGTTTCACCGCCTGCATCAAGCCCACATTGGCTTCGGAAATCACTTCAGCCTGAGGCAATCCATAGCCGCGATAGCCCATAGCAATCTTGGCGGCCAGACGCAGGTGCGAGTTCACCATCTGGTGCGCAGCGTCACGATCCTCGTGATCGGCCCAGCGTTTGGCCAGCATGTATTCCTGTTCCGGCTCCAGCATCGGGAACTTCCGAATTTCCTGAAGATAGCGGTTCAAACCGCCTTCTGGCGTCGGGGCCGGCAAATTTTTATAGTTGCTCATCGTTGCAAACTTCTCCTGTCCGCTTCCCTCATGTTTAAGGGCTTAACATCGAGATAAGCCTTACAACACAGTTTTCAAGAGGGTGTCATCGAATTTCGTTACCAGAGTATGAACCTCAGCGGGCAATTGTAAGAGGATGACACATTGCCTCACGCAGTCGTGCAGAAAGTTGCAAATGCAAATTAAAGCAGAGGCGCCATCATCCCGACCGTGTTGATCAGAACACGGCGGGTAATTGACCAGCTTTCGACCTTCTTGCGCGAAACGGGCAAGGAGGCATTCAAGAACAGCTCTTGCTTGTCCACGATTGCACCGACGGTGGCCGGATCGGCTAGCATCATGCTGTTTTCATAGTTCAGATCAAAGCTTCTGCGATCCAGATTGGGGGACCCGACCAAAGCCGCCTGCCCGTCCACGGTCAAGATCTTGGCGTGCAGAAGGCCGGGCTGGAACTCGTGGATCTCGACGCCCGCCTTCAACAGCGCGCGATAGAAGCTGCGCGAAGCAAAACCCACGAAATGACTGTCATTGTTAGCCGGTACGTTCAGCCGCACCCGCACACCACGCACGGCTGTGGCACAAATCTGCTGCTGCAAGGCTTCGGAGGGCACGTAGTAAGGCGTGGTGATCACCACCTCCTTCTGCGCCGAGGCCAGAAGCATCTGCGCCATGTCAGGTACACCCTGTACGCTTATATTCGGCCCCGTCCCTGCAACGACTGCTGGAAACCCGCCGTCTGGCACCGGGGTTTCGCGTTGCAACAGGTTCGAAATGTCTGTCCCGCCATTGACCATCCAATCCGAGACAAAAAGTCGTTGAGACTGCCACGCCACCGGCCCCGAGATGCGCATCATGATATCGACCCAAGGCGCGAACTTCTTTTTCACCAGAAACGCCGCATCAGAACAGTTCTGGCTGCCCACATAAGTCGTGTCATGGTCGATCACGATGATCTTGCGGTGATTGCGGATGTCCAGACGGCGGAAAAATGCAGCAAAAAGGGCGAACCGGAATGCAAAGGCTACGACAGTTTCGATGCCCGCTTCCTTCATGGCCTTCCACAACGGATCCGCCAAGAGCCCGCGCGACCCAAGTCCGTCGACGATAACCCGACAGGACACCCCGCGTGCCGCGGCCCGCATCAGCGCCTTGGCCACGCGGGTTCCGTTGCGGTCGGTCAGCCAGATATAAAACAGCAGATGCACGTGATCGTGCGCCGCGTCGATGTCTGCAATCAGCCAGTCGATGCTTTCATCACTATCCGTCGTGACCTTGGCGCGGTTGCCTGCAACGGGTTGAAACCCATTGACCGACGCCGCGCGCGCAAAGGATTGGCGGTACAGCAATGGCAGCTCGGGCGAGGCCATCTCGCCTTTTGGCAGCTTGGGAAGTTCGCGTCGCAAGTCTTTGAGTTTCTTATCAGACCTCCGATCCGAACTGGTGTCACCAAGAAAGAAATACGCGATGACCCCAACAAGAGGCAGCGACATGATTACGACGACCCATGCCAGACGCGATGCGGCCGAACGGTGCTCGCGCGTCACAGCACGGGCAATGGTTGCGATGTCCAGAAGCACCAGAAGGATGGCCCAAGTGCTGCCCCAGGTGGTCGCCCAGGAAATCTCGAACATGCTCGCCTTACCTCGTACTCATCGCGCTGGTTTCAGCCCGCGCGCAGGGTTTCGATCAGCTCCAGCATATCCGCTGGAATGGGCGCTTCAAAGCTGAGTTTTTCGCCCGAAACCGGATGCACAAACCCCAGCGACGCAGCATGCAGCGCTTGCCGTGGGAAAGCGCGCGCCGCTTCGACCGCATCAGGGCCAATCACCTTCACGTTCAGCTTACGCCGCCCGCCATAGGTGGGATCTCCGATCAACCCGTGGCCCGCGTGGGCCATATGCACGCGAATCTGGTGGGTCCGACCGGTTTCCAACCAGCACTCGATCAAGGCGGCTTGGACGGGGGTGCCAAAGCCTTCCAGGATCCGCGCCCGCGTCACAGCATGGCGCCCACCCGAAAACAGCACTGCCTGCTTCTGGCGGTCGGTCTTGTGCCGCGCCAGTTGTGTGGTGATCTTTAGGATATTGCCCTTTTCAAAGCTGGTGCCTTTAATCCCGCCCAGACGCGGATCCGCCTGATCTGGCGCACCGTGGGTGACAGCCAGATAGTGCCGCTCGGCCGAGTGCGCTTCGAACTGTTTGGCCAGCCCGTGATGCGCGGCGTCCGATTTCGCAACCACCAACAAGCCCGAGGTGTCCTTGTCGATCCGATGCACAATACCGGGGCGCTTTTCGCCCCCGACTCCAGACAAGTTACCGCCAAAATGGTGCAACAGCGCGTTGACCAGCGTGCCCGTGGGTGTGCCCGGCGCAGGATGCACCACCATGCCTGCAGGCTTGTTCACCACGATCAGATCATCGTCCTCATAGACGATGTCCAGCGGGATATCTTCTGGGCCGATATGGCTTTCATTGGCCTCAGGCACCCGAATCTCCAATTCGTCCCCTTCGGCCAGTTTCCCACGCGGATCATCCATCACCTGACCGCCCATCGTAACCGCCCCTTCGGCAATCAGTTTGGCCAATCGGGACCGCGACAGGTTTGCTTCCTCTGGCACATCACGCGCAATCGCCTTATCAAGACGCTTGGGCGGGTTCTCGGCTATGATGACCCGGACAATCCGGTGCGAGGTAGACATGGACAAAACTCCTGAACAGGAACTGGACGAAGCCCTTGAGGATAGCGTGGGCCTTGGCACCGTGCGCTATCTGAAAACGATTGTCACGGCAATGACGGTGGCAACGATTCTGGGGATGATCGTGCTGATCACCGTTGTGGTGCTGAGATTCTCTCAGACCTCACCCGAGGCGCCCTCCTTCCCTCTACCAGATCAGATCACCCTGCCAGAGGGCGTGACAGCAGAGGCTGTCACACTGGGCCGCGACTGGATCGGCATCGTTTCCGGAGATGAGATTTTGATCTACGGCACTGACGGTCAGCTTCAAAAACGCATTACATTGCGCTGATTCATTTGCGTTCTGAAGAGGGGGAGATGGTACCGACACCCCGGCTCGAACGGGGGACCTCTTGATCCACAATCAAGCGCTCTAACCTACTGAGCTATGTCGGCACGCCGGATGCATTTACCCCCCCACGCGGGGCTTTGCAAGAGGTCGCGGGTTGAAAAATGCATGAAAGCGCACTAACCCGATCAGAAGAAATTCAGGAGGCCACACATGGGCATCAACGACGAAAGTGACATCGACGCAAACCTTCAGATCGGGCCGACCTCGATTGGAATGGTGCGCCTTTATGTGGAAGGCGGCGGCGTGGAACTGCCGATGGATTTCGAACCGGAAGAGGCCGAAGAAATCGCGGAAGAACTGCTAACGGCCGCCAAACAGGCCCGCGCATTGGCAGACAGCGCCAAGTCGAAAAAGTAACGTTTTCTATACGTTGACCAAAGCCGCCACGCCGGGATCGCGAAAACCTTGCAACCGGCGCGCGGCATGGGTCGCAAATTTCTGCACCATCACTTTGCGCCGGGCCGGTGCCAGCTTGTCTTCCGGCCCCATGCGCAAAATCTCGGCGTCATAGCTATCAGCGATGATCAGCCCGGTGTCATCCGGCAACAGCTCGGTCGGGAAGTCGGAATCAACGGCCCAGAAATAGCGGTCGCACCATTCCAGATATCCTTCCCATTTGCTGTCGGACGTGAAATCCACGCGTGAGGATTTGCACTCGATCACCCAGACCTCGCCCTTTGGGCCCAGCGCCATCACATCGACCCGCAGCCCCCGTGTCGGCACCAATTCTTCGACGGTCACAAACCCATGGCTCAGCATGTGACGGCATACACCGCGCGCCAGAAGTTGTCCGGGCATCAAGGTTTGGTCAGTTATCGCCATACTGCAAATCGAACATTTCGTGAACAAAATGTCAATGCTACGTGCGCAGCCGATCCTCCCCTTGCACATAAGGCGCCCCACGCCTATCTAGGCCAAGGCGGCTTCTGCCCTTCGCGTCACATGCGGGTAAAATTCCGGTGGCCTTAAGCAATTCCGAGGGAGCTGGCTCTGTTTGGGCCGTGGTCCACTTACCCGGCGCCCACCTGTATATACAGGTCCTCGGGAATTCAGACCCCGACGGTCGCGGTGGGGCCGCCACTTTTCACTGCAAACCAGCGCCGGTGCGCTTCAGTTAATCTTGTCGAGCAGCTGTCCACGCACGTCTTCGGGAACAAACTTGCTGACATCGCCGCCCAGCTTGGCGATCTCTTTCACCAGCTTTGATGCAATCGCCTGATAGCGTGCCTCGGCCATCAAGAACACAGTCTCGACGCTGTCATCCATCGCGCGGTTCATACCAACCATCTGATATTCATACTCAAAATCCGTAACTGCCCGCAGGCCGCGAATGATGATCTGTGCGCCGACATCATGAGCACAATCGATCAGAAGGTTCTGGAAGGGATGCGCGACGATCTCGGTCCCGGTTTCAGCAGCCAGTTTCGCGCATTCGCTTTCAACCATCGCGACGCGCTCTTCCAGCGTGAACAAAGGCCCTTTGCCCGTGTTGATCGCAACACCAATCACCAGCCGGTCTACCAATGCACAGGCACGACGAATGATGTCCGTGTGCCCCAAAGTGATCGGGTCGAAAGTTCCGGGATACAATCCGATGCGCATGATCTGGTCTCCTTGCAGTGGGCGCACGCAACATTATGGCGCGCCCAAATGCAAGCTTTTTCCGCAGTGCAGCGTATTCCTACGTAAAGCGTTCCCAGATAGACTTGAGACACAAGTTTGTTTCGAAACGCCCGCAACGCGGATGTCTTGCATCGCGTTGCGGCTTCCCCCTTTTCAGGTCAAACCCGAAACGCTTTTATTCGCTTCAGTAGCCCATGATCATGTTTTTCAGCGCGTCCGCCTGCTGCGAGAGCTCTTCCAAACGCGCCTTGACCACGTCACCGATCGAGACAAGCCCAACCATCTCGTCTCCGTCCATCACCGGCATGTGGCGAAAGCGGCCCTCGGTCATGGTCTGCAACACCTGAATGGCGCGGTCGCCCGGTGCGCAGGTGATCAGCTTCTCGGTCATCAGATCGTCCACTGGCTGATCCAAACAGCCCGTGCCAACCTTGCCAAGCTCGGAAACAATGTCGCGTTCTGACAGAATGCCCGCGGGATGCACGCCGTCCGTGGACACGATGACTGCACCGATCTTTTTCTCAGACAACAACTGCGCCGCGTCTGCCACCTTGCTACCCGGCTGAACCGTGGCAACGCCCTCGAGGTTTTTGTCTTTGAGGATCTGGTGAATGAGCATAGGCGCCCTCCCGTCTGTATGCATTGTATTTTTCTGTCCCCAGCGTCACCCCTTGCGCAACATAATGTCAAGGCCTCTTTGCACCTGCAGCGTTATCCGTCCACCATTCCCTCAAGTCGCGCCACCTCGTCCCGAATGCCGCGCAGCAGTTCCTCTCCCACTCGCGCGAAACGCTCCATCCGTGCGTCGCCTTCGTGGCGCACCAAGTAGAAGGAGCGTTTAATCGACAGTTCCTCTATCAGGATGCGCTTCAGTTCCGGAGCTGACGGCAGAATGAAATCATGGGTAACCCCCACACCGCCCCCTTGCTTCACAAGCCCCAACTGAACCGAGACAAGGTTTGACGCCAGTGCCGTCTTTTCGACCCCGAGATCCTCGAGAAAGTCCAACTCAGGATAAGAAATCATGTCCTGAATATACCCGACCACAGGATGATTGCGCAGATCAGCCAAGCAATCCAATGGCGCGGCCTGTTCTAAATAATCATGCGACGCTGCGAGATGCAGATGATAGTCTGTGATCTTCTGAACCGTGATCCGCCCAGTCTGCGGTGGCGATACTGTGATCGCCATATCCGCCTCGCGCTTTGACAGGTTGATCACGCGGGGAAGCGCCACGATCTGCAACTCCAGCTCAGGATGATCACGCTGAATCGCGGCGCAAACTTGCGGCAGGATGAAACTGGCCACCCCATCCGTGGCCCCGATCCGCACCTGTCCAGACAACTGACCGGACTGCCCTGCCAGCTCGTCCACACCCGACATCACCGCCTGCTCAGCCCGTTCCGCATGAGATAACAAGCGCAGCCCTGCATCAGTTAACGCATATCCTTGCGGAGACTTCGTGAACAGCGACAACCCAAGATCCGCCTCTAACTTGGACACCCGCCGCCCAACCGTCGCCGCATCCCGCTTCAACACCCGCCCAGCGCGCGACAAGCTTTCCCCGCGCGCCACTGCTAAAAACACTTTCAGATCATCCCAGTCCAAGGCCAATCCCTCATTTTCTTACCAGAAATATCCTGGGGTGAATGCGCACAGCGCAGAGGGGCAAAGCCCCTTTCACCGGTCATGGACATACCGACGCCTTGCAAAAACGCAAAACGCTTTTGGAAAACTACGTCTTTTCCCGGCAATTTTGCAAGACTATGCTGCGCATGAAATTTGGGAGATTTATCATGCAAAAACTTGGACACTGGATCAACGGCCAGATGGTCGATGGCACGTCGGGCCGCACCGCCGACGTCTTCAACCCCGCCACCGGCGAAGTGCAGGCACAGGTTGCCCTTGCCACCAAAGCCGAGCTGGACGACGCCGTCGCCAAAGCCGCCGAAGCCCAGAAAGAATGGGGCGCCACCAACCCGCAGAAACGCGGCCGCGTGATGATGGCCCTTGTTGGTCTTCTGAACCGTGACATGGACAAGCTGGCCGAAGCCCTGTCGCGCGAGCACGGCAAGACCATCCCTGATGCGAAAGGTGACGTGCAGCGTGGTCTGGAAGTGATCGAATACTGCATCGGCGCGGCCCAGATGATGAAGGGCGAGTTCACCGACAGCGCCGGCCCCGGCATCGACATGTACTCCATGCGTCAGCCTCTGGGCGTTGTGGCCTCGATCACGCCGTTCAACTTCCCCGCCATGATCCCGCTGTGGGGTATGGGCCCGGCTTTGGCCGCTGGTAACGCAATGATCCTGAAACCGTCCGAGCGTGACCCCTCGGTCCCGCTGATGCTGGCTGAGCTGTGCAAAGAAGCGGGCCTGCCCGATGGTGTTCTTCAGGTTGTGAACGGCGACAAAGACGCTGTTGACGCGATCTTGGACAACGAAACCGTTCAGGCGGTGGCCTTCGTTGGATCGACCCCGATTGCGCATTACATCTACTCGCGTGCAACCGCCAACGGCAAACGCGCACAGTGCTTCGGTGGTGCGAAAAACCACATGATCATCATGCCCGACGCGGACATCGAACAGGCTGCTGACGCGCTGATCGGCGCTGGTTTCGGCGCTGCTGGCGAACGCTGCATGGCGATCTCGGTTGCCGTTCCGGTTGGCAATGAAACCGCAGACAAACTGCGCGACGCCCTTGTCCCGCGCATCGAGAAGCTGAAAGTGGCCCCATACACCGACGGTGATGAAGTCGACTACGGCCCCGTTGTGACTGCCGCCGCCAAGGAAAACATCCTGCGTCTGATCAACTCGGGCGTGGAACAGGGTGCTGATCTGGTTGTCGACAGCCGCGACTTCAAACTGCAAGGCTATGAAGACGGCTTCTTTGTTGGCCCGCACCTGTTTGACAACGTCACAACCGACATGGACATCTACAAGCAGGAAATCTTTGGCCCTGTTCTGTCGATGGTCCGTGCCGAGAACTATGAAGAGGCCATCGGCCACGCCATGGATCACGAATACGGCAACGGCACCGCGATCTTCACCCGTGACGGTGATACCGCCCGTGACTTCGCCAACCGGATCAACATCGGCATGGTCGGCATCAACGTTCCGATCCCAGTTCCGCTGGCCTATCACACGTTTGGCGGCTGGAAGAAGTCGGGCTTTGGTGACCTGAACCAGCACGGCCCGGACGCGTTCAAGTTCTACACTCGCACCAAGACCGTTACCCAGCGCTGGCCGTCGGGCATCAAAGAAGGTGGCGAGTTCAACTTCAAAGCCATGGACTAAGACCGCTCACGGTTTAAACGAAACGCCCTGGTCTCTGGCCGGGGCGTTTTGCGTTCCACGACCCCTGCCCGCTTGTCCATTCGACATTCTCTTGCCAAAGTGGACCTGCGCGACGCAGACAGGAGGACAGGCCATGGCCCGAACAGCCCCCACATTCTCGATCGGAATCGAGGAAGAATACCTGCTGGTGGACCGCGACAGCCTTGCCCTGCGCGAAGCCCCAGATGAGATGATGGAGGCCTGCCGCGCAGAGCTGGAAGGCCAAGTCAGCCCCGAATATCTGCAATGCCAGATCGAGATCGGTACCCGCGTCTGCGCCAACGTGACCGAGGCCCGTGATGACCTGAAACGTCTGCGCGCCAGTGTCGCCAAACACGCCAAGGATTACGGGCTGGCCCCAATTGCGGCCTCGTGCCATCCGTTTGCCAATTGGAAAGATCAGCACCACGTCAACAAGGACCGCTATAACGACCTGCGCCGCGATTTGGCGGGCGTTGTGCGCCGGATGCTGATTTGCGGGATGCATGTACATGTGGGTATTCCCGATCCCGACACCCGGATCGACCTGGTCAATCAACTGTCCTATTTCCTGCCCCACCTTCTGGCGATGTCCGCCAGTTCGCCTTTCTGGCAGGGCGAAGATACGGGGCTTGCGTCCTATCGTCTGACCGTCTTTGACAACCTGCCCCGCACCGGGTTGCCGCCTCAGCTGGGCAGCTGGTCGGAATATGAACGCTCGGTTCAGGCGCTGGTGGACATCGGCGTAATCGAGGACAGCTCGAAAATTTGGTGGGACCTGCGCCCGTCGGCCCGCTTCCCCACGATTGAGGCACGGATTTGCGATGTCCAACCCCGGCTGGAAGACACCTTGTCTTTGGCCGCCTTGATCCAGTGTCTGACGCGGATGTTGTGGCGGTTAAAGGCAAGGAACCAACGCTGGCGGCAATATGACAACTTCCTGATCGGTGAAAATCGATGGCGCGCCCAGCGCTATGGCGTGACGGGTGGCTTGATTGACTTTGGTCAGGGAGAAATCGTGGGCTTTGACGCACTGCTCGACGAGATGATCGAGCTGATTGGCGAGGACGCACACGCCTTGGGGTGTCAGACTGAAGTTGAACGCGCCCGCACCATCCTAGAAGGCGGCACGGCAGCAGACCGCCAGCGTGCGGTTTTCCAAGACAGCATTCAGGCCGAAAAGCCGAAAGAAGAAGCCCTACGCGATGTGGTCCGCCATCTGGTCGATTCGTTCCACGACGGCCTGTAGAACTCCGTATTTCTACGTGGTTTTTCGATGGCTTAGCTCCGGATAATTCCAAGGATGCGGTGGAACTGTTACGGGCTTTGAAAAACTCCTGTAAGGATTGCGCCATAAATTGTGCACAGACACGTGGACGGGAGGACCAGATGGATTTCGCGCTGACCGAGGAACAGACCCTCATTTTCGATATGGCCAAAAGCTTTGGCGAAGAAAATATCGCACCTAATTCCGAGAAATGGGAGGCCGAAGGCACCATCCCGAAAGAGCTGTGGCCGCAACTGGCCGAGCTGGGCTTTGGTGGCATCTATGTATCAGAAGAATACGGTGGTTCCGGCCTTTCGCGCCTTGACGCCACGCTGATTTTTGAAGCCCTTGCCATGGCCGACCCGGCCATTGGTTCGTTCCTGTCGATCCACAACATGTGCGGCGGCATGATCGACAAGTTCGGCAAGGAAGAAGACAAGCAGAAATGGCTTCCGGCGCTGTGCTCGATGGAGAAAGTCTTCTCGTACTGTTTGACCGAACCGGGTTCCGGCTCGGACGCGGCTGCGCTGAAAACGCGCGCCGAAAAGACTGACAAAGGCTATGTGATGAACGGCAACAAAGCCTTCATCTCGGGCGGCAACTATTCGGACGTGTACGTCACCATGTGTCGCACTGGCGAAGATGGCCCCAAGGGCATTTCGACCGTAGTCGTCGAAGCCGGCACACCGGGTCTGAGCTTTGGTGCAAATGAACGCAAAATGGGGTGGAAGGCGCAGCCGACCTCTCAGGTTCAGTTCGATGATTGTCTTGTCCCGCATGAAAATCTGCTGGGTGAAGAGAGCAAAGGTTTTGTCTATGCCATGGCTGGCTTGGACGGCGGACGTCTGAATATCTCTGCCGGTGCTCTTGGCGGGGCACAGAAAGCTCTGGATCTGACCCTGCAATACATGGGCGAGCGCAAGGCCTTCGGCAAAACCATCGACCAATTCCAAGCGCTGCAGTTCCGTTTGGCCGAGTATGAGACCAAGCTGCAAGCCGCACGTACCTTCCTGCGTCAAGCCGCATGGAAGTTGGACAATGGCGCTCATGATGCGTCGAAGTTCTGTGCCATGGCCAAGCTGATGGTGACGGATGTTTCGTTTGAGGTCGCCAATGGCTGTCTGCAGTTACATGGCGGCTATGGCTATCTGTCCGACTATGGCATCGAAAAGATCGTGCGTGACCTGCGCGTGCACCAGATCCTTGAAGGCACGAACGAGATCATGCGCCTGATCGTCGGCCGTCAGCTTCTGGCCGAGCGCGACCGCGGCTAATGTCGGACATCTCGATCCGAAAAGAAGGCAAAGCTGGGCGGATCACTTTGACCCGCCCAGAAGCCCTGAATGCACTCAGCTATGACATGTGTCTGGCCATCGACGCCGCTCTGATCAAATGGGCCGATGATGACGACGTGGCGCTGATCCTGATTGATGCCGAAGGCGACCGCGCCTTCTGTGCCGGTGGCGACATCCGCGAGATTTACGAGATCGGCCTATCGGGCGATCACACCCGCGCGCAGGAATTCTGGCGCGATGAATACCGCATGAACGCGCGTCTGTTTGAATTCCCCAAACCCGTGGTCAGCTTCATGCAGGGCTTCACGATGGGCGGTGGCGTGGGTGTCGGCTGTCACGGCTCGCACCGGATCATGGCGCGCTCGTCGCGGATGGCGATGCCGGAATGCGGGATCGGTCTAGTGCCGGATGTGGGCGGATCGATGATCTTGGCGCATGCGCCCGGACGGTTGGGCGAATATATTGGCATGACCGGCGCGCGCCTTGCGCCGGGCGACGCGATCCACGCGGGCTTTGCCGATTATGTGATCCGTCAGGCCGAATGGGACGCGCTGAAGGCGGATCTGATCCGCACCGGCGATCCCAGCCATATTGACGAGGCCGCAATTCCGCCGATCCCGGGCAACCTGTCGGCCATGCAGCCGATGATCGACGCGCATTTCGGCGGCGGCAGCTTGGGCGAGATCGTCGCCTCTTTGCGCGCCGAAGACAGCCAGTTTGCCGAAAACACGCTGGAGCTTCTCAGCCGGAACTCACCCCTGTCGATGGCCTGCACGGTCGAGATGCTGCACCGCATGTCGGACACTCGTGACGTGCGGACCACGCTCGAACTGGAATACCGCTTCGTCTATCGTGCGCTAGAGCATTCCGATCTGGTGGAAGGCATTCGCGCGGCTGTGATCGACAAGGATCGTAACCCGAACTGGGAATACGACATGGAAAACCTGCCGCAAGAGGCAGTCGAACATATGCTCGCCCCGTTGGGCGACAAGAAACTGACATTCTAGGGAGAACCTCATGAAAATCGGATTTATCGGACTGGGCAACATGGGTGGCCCGATGGCTGCGAATTTGGCCAAAGCCGGTCACGAGGTCACCGGCTTTGACATGGCCCCTGTCGAGATCGAGGGCGTCGTCATTGCCGCTTCAGGCGCCGAAGCCGCTGCAGGCAAAGACGTGGTTGTGACCATGCTGCCCAACGGCCAAATCCTGCGCGCAGTTGCCAATGAAATCGTCCCCGCGATGGAACAAGGCGCGGCCTTCGTCGATTGCTCGACCGTGGACGTGGAAAGCGCGCGCGCAGTGGCGGAACAAGCCGCGGCAGCGGGCCTTCTGCCCGTAGACGCCCCCGTATCGGGTGGTGTTGGCGGCGCATCGGGTGGTACGCTGACCTTCATGGCGGGTGGCTCGGCCGAGGCCTTCGCCAAGGCAGATCCTCTGTTCGACATCATGGGCCAGAAGGCCGTGCATTGCGGTGACAGCGGTGCTGGTCAGGCGGCCAAGATTTGTAACAACATGATCCTTGGCATCACCATGATCGGCACCTGCGAGGCGTTCGCGCTGGCCGACAAGCTGGGTCTGGATCGCCAGAAGATGTTCGACGTGGTCTCGACTTCGTCGGGGTATAGCTGGACCATGAACGCCTATTGCCCTGCCCCGGGTGTTGGTCCGGCCTCGCCCGCCGACAACGACTATCAGCCGGGCTTTGCTGCTGAGCTGATGCTGAAAGACCTGCGTCTAAGCCAGCAAGCGGCCGAGGCTGCGGATGCCGACACCCCTATGGGTCAAGCCGCCACCGACCTTTACACGCAGTTCGTCGAGAACGAAGACGGGCTGGGCATGGACTTTTCGGCCATGTTGCCGCGGTTTGAAAAACGCGGTCGCGGCTAAGGCACATTCGGTCTAGCCTAGACACATGAGCTGGACCGAACATACAGATCAAATCGCCGGGCTGGACGCCCCAGCCCGCGCGCTTCTGGACACGCTTTCCCCGATGGATGTACCCGACGGGGCCGTGTTGTTTTGCCCCGGAGAGGCGGTGAAGGGCTATGTCGTCATGCTGTCCGGGCAGGTCGACGTGAACCTGATCGGCCCCAATGGGCGCGACATTCTGCTGTATCGCGTCGCACCGGGCCAAAGCTGCATCCAGTCGACGCTGGGGCTGCTGGGTGGCGACGATTATACCGCCGAAGCCACGGCCGAGACCCCTGCCCGTCTTGTCCTGATCCCACGCGACGTGTTCTTTGCGCTTCTGGACAGCTCGCCCGGCTTTCGACGGCTGGTCTTTGGTGCCTTTGCCGAACGCATGCAGTCGATGATGCAATTGATCGAGAACGTGTCCTTCATGAGCGTCGAGGCCCGTCTGGCCGCGCTTATTCTGGACCGCTGTGGCCCAGATGGGTGTTTGCACATGACACAGGCCGAGATGGCGACAGCGATCGGCACCGCACGCGAGGTGATCTCGCGTCGGTTGGACAAGATGGCACATGCGGGATCGGTGGCGCATGAACGCGGTGTCGTGACAGTTCTGGATCGCAAGGCGCTGAACAAAATCGTCAACGGGACAGCTTTTTAACCATCCTGTGTGACCACGTCACATGCCTTTCCCCAAAAGCCTTGTTAGCAAGGTGTCAGACAAGGAAAGGAGTTCATCATGCTCAAACGTAACGAAGGTAACATGGATCGCATTTTGCGCGTTGTCGCTGGTCTGGCCCTGCTCGGTTGGTATTTCTTTGCTGGAGGTCCGATTTGGGCGCTGATCGGCATCGTCCCACTGGCCACTGGTGCGCTGGGATCCTGCCCGGTGTATTCGATCTTCGGGATCAACACCTGCAAGCTTAAAAACAACGCTCAATAAATTCGCAACTTTTGGGTGCTAAACCCAATTGTGTAGCGAGTAGAACGGTAAACGCCGGGCCCCTAGGAGCCCGGCGTTGTGCTTTTTCCAGGGATGGGCCGCGTTCACGGCCCACCCTATCTATTTCGTGATGATCTCTGGTCCCATCAGCAAAGTCGGCAACCATGTCGACAGGAACGGGATATAAGTCACCATGATCAGGAAGACGAAGAGCACAGCCAAGAATGGTGCCGCTGCCCTCACAACCTTCATCATGGGCATCCCAGCCACGCCCGACGTCACGAAGAGGTTCAGACCAACTGGCGGCGTGATCATCCCAATCTCCATGTTCACCACCATGATGATGCCCAGATGGATCGGATCCACGCCCAGCTCGATGGCAATCGGGAACACCAACGGCGCCACGATCACGATCAGGCCCGAAGGCTCCATGAACTGACCGCCGATCAGAAGGATCACGTTCACGATGATCAGGAACATGATCTTACCAAACCCTGCCGACAGCATTGCATTGGCGATTTGCTGCGGGATCTGTTCATCGGTCAGCACGTGCTTCAGAATCAGCGCGTTGGCGATGATGAACATCAGGGTGATGGTCAGACGACCGGCCTCGAACAGGGTGCCGCGCGTGTCTTTGTGGAAGAACGCAGTGATCAGCGCCTGAGGCTTTTGAAGCAGAGTCTTCTTGCCCTCACCCGTGTCCGCCAGCGGACCCATGTCGCGATAGACGAAACAGGCCACGATGAACGCATAGACCGAGGCAACCGCCGCCGCTTCCGTGGGCGTAAACAGCGCGCCGGTCACGCCGGGAATGCCATAGATGCCAACCATGATGATCACGATCAGAAGCAGTCCCCACAGCGCGTCCGAGAAGCTGGACAAGATCTCGCGCCAGCCTGCGAACTCGCCCTTCGGCATGTCCTTGATCGTGGCAATCACATAGATTGCGATCATCAGCATCAGGCCCGCCATAAGGCCGGGAATGACGCCTGCCAGGAACATACGTCCAACCGAAACTTCCACAGCCGAGGCATAGACCACCATCACAATCGACGGCGGAATCAGGATGCCCAGCGTACCTGCGTTACAGATGACACCTGCGGCGAAATCCTTGGTGTAGCCGACCTGACGCATCGCTGCGATGACGATTGTCCCGATAGCAACCACGGTCGCAGGCGACGAGCCTGAAAGTGCGGCAAACAGCATACAGGCAAAGACGCCCGCAATCGCAAGACCGCCCCGGAAGTGCCCCACACAGGCGATCGAGAAGCGGATGATCCGTGCGGCCACCCCTCCGGTCGACATGAACGACGACGCCAGAATGAAGAACGGAATCGCCAAGAGCGTATAGTGCCCGGCCTGCGCCTGATAGAAGCTCTGCGCAACCGAGGCCAGCGAGGTCTCTGAGAAGAGCAGAAGGAAGGTGATCGAGCTCATGCCCAGCGCAACCGCAATCGGCACGCCGATCATCAGAAGGCCAATGACCATGGCAAATAGGAATACGACGTCCATGGGTTACTCCTCCCACTGATGGTCTTTGAGCTGGTCGATCTCGTCCTCGACCTCGTGGCTCACAATCAGGGCGTCCTGCTGACCGCGCCAGATGCGCAATGTGGCTTGCAGGAACCTGAACAGAAGCAACCCGACCCCGACGGGCAGAATGGTATAGGGGACAACGCGGGGCAGCTTGTCATAGGTCTCGCCCTGATTGATCAACCCTTCCAGAAAGCGCAGGATTTCGGGCATGGGCACCTGATCGGTGATGTACCACGCCTGATCGCGTGTCTTTTCAAAGCCAGTGGGGAACCAGCGGCCCGATGTCCGGTCAAGGGCAGCATAGGGTGCCCAATAGTCCCAAGCGCCTTTCATCAGCAGGAACGCATACACGATGCAAACTGCGGCAGCGATCAGCGCGACAATCCTACGTGTGCGCGACGGCAGCATGTTGGTCAGTGCGTCCACCCCAAGGTGCGCCGTGACCTTCACGCCATAACTGACGCCAAACAGCACAAGCCAGGCAAACAGGATCAGGGTGACTTCCAGCCCCCAGATGATGGCGCTGTTGAAGACATACCGTAGGACAACGTTGACGAATGTGATCATCACCATCAGGCCAAGAAGCAGCGCGATGACCGTTTCCTCGAAGCCTTTGGTGTTATGTGTTGTGGAACTCATGGTGGTTCCTCTCCATGAGGTTGGGCCAAGCAGCGCAGAACGGATCACGTCTGGCCGGGCCGAGGATAAGAGGTGTCGGGGCAGACCAAAGCCCGCCCCGACCGAAAAGCTTAGTGCATTCCGTTGATTTTCTGAGCTTCAGCGATGTTCTCAGCACCTACATCAGCTTCGAACTGAGCCCATACCGGCTTCATCGCTTCCAACCATGCAGCGCGCTGTTCGTCGGTCAGCTGGCGTACAACACCGCCGGCGTCGATAACGGCTTGCTTCGAGGCTTCGTTCACCGCGAAAGCTTCGCTGTTGCGGAAGGCTGTGACCTCGTCCACGATGGTGGCCAGTTGGTCACGCACGTCTGCCGGCAGACCTTCCCACCAGTCAACATTGGTCACGACCATGTAGTCCAGCAGACCGTGGTTGGTCTCGGTCACGCCGTCCTGAACTTCGAAGAACTTCTTGCCATAGATGTTCGACCAGGTGTTTTCCTGACCATCCACAACTTTCTGCTGCAGCGCACCGTAGACTTCCGAGAACGCCATCGGCTGCGGCGAGGCACCCAGTGCTTCCATCTGGGCAACCAGAACGTCCGAGGTCTGAACGCGGAACTTCAGGCCGGCCGCATCGGTCGGCAGCTCAAGCGGTTTGTTGGCCGAGAACTGCTTCAACCCGTTATGCCAGAAGGCCAGACCCAGAAGGCCGCGGCGGGTCATCGATTCTTTCATCGCCTGACCGGTTTCGCCCTGTTGGAAGGCATCCACGGCATCCATGTTTTTGAACATGAAGGGCAGATCGAAGATCCGGAACTGCTTGGTGAAGGCTTCGAATTTCGACAGCGACGGAGCAGCCAACTGAACGTCGCCTTGCAGCATCGCTTCCAGAACTTGGTTGTCGTTATAGAGGGTCGAGTTCGGGTAGACCTCCATACAGGCTTTGCCGTTCATCTCGTCATTCACGCGCTGTTCCAGCAGCGACGCAGCAATCCCCTTGGGGTGCTTGTCGGTGTTGGTCACGTGGCTGAACTTGATAACGATCTCGCCGTCATCACAGGCCGCTTGTGCGGTGGTGACAGACGCAGCGATGGCCAGGGCCGAGGCCGCAATGGTCAGGAATTTCATGTGGTGTCCTCCCAGACAGATAGAAAAGCGCCCGAAATGGGCAACAGTCCAATTGGGTCACGAGTTTGTGACGTCGCCAAGGGGAACAGAGACAATCGCAGCGGATAGCGTTTTTATCTTTTACTTACTGTGTGTTGAGATGCCCCACGCTGTGCTCATGGCTGCCCTGCAACTGCGGCATGGGCGGATTTTCACACAGTGGACATCGGCACCTGTGCGAAAATCCGCACAATCAGGCGCGAAACGCTTCGGGCCGAATCCCATGGCGCGCCAACTTGTCGTAGAAAGTCTTGCGCGGCAGTTTCAGCTCTTTCGCAGCAGCAGTCGCCCCGCCCCCATGTCGCTTCAGGGCATCCATTAGTAGCGACCTTTCAACCTGTGCAAGCTGCTCGGAAAGGCCCAGCCCCTCTCCGTCAGATGGCGCGTCCATCTGATCTAGCCCTAGTCCCATGGAAAAGCGCATGGCAGCGTTCATCAAGGCGCGCGCATTACCCGGCCAGTCCCGTGCCATCAACTGTGCGATGGCATCCTGTCCGATTTCAGGTGGGGTCAGGGCCGCTTGTTCCGACGAGATCGAGACATAGTGCCGGAACAAGAGCGGAATATCCTCTTTCCGCTCGCGCAAGGCCGGGATGCGAATCCGAAAGAGATCCAGTTTATAATAGAGATCTGCATTGAAACGCCCGGCCCGATGTTCAGCTTCAAGATCACGATAGCTTCCAGCAACCATGCGCCAGTTCCCGGGCTGCTCCAACAGGTCCAGAAGTCGATACTGCACACCTGCATCCAGCGCTCCGACCTCGTCCAGAAACAGAGTGCCGCCTTCAGCCCGGTCAACACCCGACAAAAGATCTGCCGCGCTAAGGCCAGCAGCGGCCAGCTTGACGAAGGGCCGCGTGGCATCGCCAGACAGCAGGTGCAGAACCTCGCAGACCTTAGACGTTCCCGAACCCGGCTCGCCACAAATCAAGACCTCGGCCTTGGTGGCGGCGGCGGAACGAACCTGTGCACGCAGTTCTTCTGCCAGTGCGCTTTCCCCGATTAGAAGACGTGCCGCCGCATCTCCTGTTTGTGCTTTGGTGCGAAGGGCGCGGTTTTCCAACACCAGTATTCTGGTATGGATCGCCCGTCCTATAACAGACAGCAACGTATTGGGATTACATGGTTTTTCTAGAAAATCAAACGCCCCTTCGGTCATTCCACGTACGGCCGTGGGGATATCCCCCTCGCCCGTCAGCAAAATAATCGGCAGTTCAGGATCAACCGCTTGCGCCTGCTGTAACAACGCAAAGCCATCCTTTCCAGGCATACGAATGTCCGACAGCACAACACCCGGGAAATCAGCGCGAAGATGATCTTTTGCCTCGACATAGCTGCCGGCGGAAATCACAGTCAAACCGTTCAGCTCAAGCGTCTGGCCCAGTGCTTCACGCACCATCATGTCGTCATCGACCAGCAGCACCGTCTGTGTCATTCCGCGTCCTTCCAATAGGGGAGTTCAACCGTAAACATCGCCCCGTTTTCGCAGTTACGCCCACGAATATCGCCCCCGAAGCTTTGCACAAGCCCATACGAGATCGATAGCCCAAGCCCCATGCCATCTTCTCCTACCTGCTTGGTCGAGAAGAAGGGTTCAAATATCCGGTCGGGATCCTCAATGCCCGGCCCGCTATCTTGCACCGTCACGGATAGGGTCTTGCCCGCATTGACGGCAATCCGAATGTGGCGGTCATTCTGCCCGATCATGGCGTCCGCCGCGTTGTTGATCAGGTTTACAAAGACCTGAGACAATCGCACCTCGCCCGCTTTAGCAAAGACAGGCGTGGTCGGAGGCACCCAGTCCAACGTGACCTGATCCGCCTTTAACCGGGGTTCAGTCAATTCGACCGCAGTCGACACCACTTGCCCCAGATCTACTTTGCCCGTTGGTTCGTTTTCGTTACGCGCAAAGGCGCGCAGGTTCTTGATGATCCGTGCCATGCGATGCGACAGCTCAGAGATCCGCGTCAGGTTCTGCCCGGCCTGCTCTTCCTGTCCGCGCTCAAGAAACAACGAGGCATTCTCGGAAAAACTGCGGATCGCCATCAGGGGCTGGTTCAATTCGTGACTGATGCCTGCTGACATCTGCCCAAGCGCCGACAGTTTGCCTGCCTGCACCAGATCATCCTGCGCCTTCTTCAATGCGGCCTCGGCCTCACGCCGTTCGCGGTTTTCGCGCAGCAGGTCCAGGTTGGCTTCGGACAGCGCCTGTGTGCGTTCCGCAACGCGGGCTTCAAGCCGTGCATTGGCAGCGGCTTCAATGCGCAGCCTCTCATCAAGAGCACGCCGCCGCTCACCCACCGCTAGAAGAAGCCCGCCAATCCCCAGACAAATCGCGGCGGCGATGGCCGCCAGCAGGGCCGCACTGCGTTCGGCTGGCGCCGTATCCAGCAGGATTTCGCCGCTTAGGCCCACGGTGGACAGGTCGCGGGTCAAATGCAGTGCCCGGTCGGGAAGATACGGCCCGGCCGCGACCCTCCAGACCTCGTGCCCCGTCCAGTTGCTAGCGCTGCTGTTCAGGAAACGCTCGGCCGGGCGGGTTGCGCTGACCAGATCCAACCGGTTTGAAACAAAGACCTTTTCGCCATTCAGCGTGAAGAACAGCGCTGACGCGGTCGAGGGCCAGTTCTCTTCAAAATCCAAAAGGTTCGTGCGTGCGATCACTGCGCCCTGCCCCTGTTCGCCCTTACCCACGATTGGTGCTGCATAGGAAAACACCCGGCGCAGACTTCCGTTGCCCACGGGTTGAAACTCGGCTTCTGACCCCAAGGCACCTGTCAGAGCGCGATGGATCATTGCGCTTGCAGGGTCCAACTGCTGTTGGGCTTGGTGTGAAGCCGCCAATACGCGTCCATTGTTATCCACCAGCAAAAGCTGATGCGCACCCGTCATATCTGCCATCGCTCGCAGCAAATCATCCGCAGCTTGTGGGTCCTTGGCCTCTCCACCTAGCCGCGCTCGTAAGACGGGGTGTCGTGCAAGAACAACGGCCAGCTCGCGGTAGCGAAACAGGTGGCGCGTCAACTGGTCCGTTGCCAGATCCAGCTCGGACGAAGCTTGCTCTGACAGCGGTGTCAACGCCGCCCGCCACGCCACCGCCCAGACCCCGGCACTGATCACCAGCGTCCCGAGAAGAAAGGGAAAAATCCATTTCGTATGCAAAAACCGCAACATGACGGCAGCATAGGAAGCAGCTCTTGCATTGACCAGTCGCTTTAAGGAACATGCGCGCATGAAGCGATTGACCCAATCCCCGACCGATCCCGAATTCATCCAGAACCCCTATGCGTTCTACGACTGCGCCCGTGTGGAAGGTGATGTGTTCTTCTGGGAAGACTATGACCTGCCCATGGCGGTCAGCTTTCGCGCGGTCAACGCGTTGCTTCGGGATCGCCGGTTCGGTCGCGAACCCGTCGAGCCACGACAGTTTCCAGACCATCTGGCCCCGTTTTACGCGGTCGAAGCACATTCCATGCTGGAACTGGAAGCCCCCCGCCACACGCGCCTGCGCAAACTGGTGCTGCGCGCCTTTACCTCGCGCAGAATTGCCGCGCTTGGTCCCGAGATCGAGACGCTGACGCATGAATTGATCGACGCCTTTCCGGACGGCGAGTTCGACCTCTTGCCTGCATTTGCCACCCGTATTCCGGTGATCATCATCTGCCGCCTTTTGGGCGTTCCCGAGGATCGCGCGGATGACCTGCTTCGGTGGTCCAACGCTATGGTCTCGATGTATCAAGCACGCCGCACCCGCGCGATCGAGGACGAGGCGATTGCCGCAACCGAAGCCTTCGTCGCCTTCATGCGGGACTATGTGGACGAGCGTCGCGGTGACCCGCACGACGACCTGATCACCGAGCTGATTCAGGCCGAAGAAGAAGGCGAGAAGCTGTCCACGGACGAGCTGATCTCAACCTGCATCCTGCTGTTGAACGCAGGCCACGAGGCGACCGTACATGCTATGGCCATCGCGGTGAAAACCCTGTTGGAACAAAAGGTTTCGGCAGAGGTATTGTTGCCCGATTCAATTGACGAAACGATCGAAGAGACCCTGCGCTTCGACCCTCCGCTGCACATGTTCACACGCCATGTTTATGAAGATACAACGCTTTACGGGCACGAGTTCAAGCGCGGAGACGAAATCGGATTGCTTTTGGGGGCGGCCAACCGTGACCCGGACATGTGGGATGATCCGAACGTGTTCGACCCATCCCGGCGGATTAAACCAAATACGGCCTTTGGGGCAGGCGCGCATTTCTGCATCGGCGCACCGCTGGCGCGGCTAGAACTGAAACACGCCCTCCCGATCCTGTTCGAACGCTGCCCGGGTCTGACCATCACTTCGCCACCCAACTACGGGAATGTCTATCATTTCCACGGGCTGGAAAAGCTGATGGTTCGCGTGTGATCAGATCGGCAGTTCGGTCGAGAACTTGATCTCTTCCATCGACAACAGCGCGGTCACGTTGAAGATTTTCACCTCGGAAATCAGCGCCTGATAAAACTCGTCATAGGCACGGGCGTTTTCCACACGGACCTTCAGGATATAGTCGATCTCGCCCGCCAAACGGTGCGCTTCCATCACTTCAGGGCGCGCACGTAGGGCTGCCAGGAACTTCTCTTGCCAGTCGGCTTCGTGCTCGGACGTGCGGATCAAAACGAAGAAACACGCTTCAAACCCAAGGCTTTCGGCGTCCATCACCATCGTGTTCTGCCCAATCACCCCGCCTTCGCGCATCTTGCGAATCCGGTTCCACACCGGCGTCTTTGATGACCCCACCTTCTTGGCAATTACGTCCAAGGACTGCCCTGCATCACTCTGAAGCTCGCGCAGGATTTTCCGGTCGATCTCGTCCAGCCGAACAGACATTCCGCTTTTTCCCTTCTTCTGGTCCGGGCGTTCCAATTGGCGCTCAAACCGAAACAACATTCCTTATTTCCCACGACACCTCGCGGAATAATGGGAAAATGTCCTATATAATGCACGAACGCAACCGGAAAGGACATCCTATGCCCCGCCCATTCACACCCAAAGTCGTAACCGCCAACGATCTGATCGAAGGTGACGTAATCTATATGGCCCGCAACGGGTCATGGGTGCGTGACATGTGTATGGCATGGTTGATCGACGACGAGGCCGAGGCGAACGCCCAACTGGCCCATGCCGAAACCGAGCCCGGCGTGGCTGTTGGCCCCTATCTGGCTGACGCAGCCGCAGGCCCCACTGGCCCGATCCCCACCCATTTCCGCGAAGCGTTCCGTGCCACCGGCCCGTCGAACCGCTACCACGGCAAACAGACAGAGCAATCGGCGTCGGAGGCCGTGGCCAATGTATGATTACAACCATTTCGACGAAAGCTTCGTGCGCAACCGCGTGGATCAATTCCGCGAGCAAGTGGGCCGCCGCATCTCGGGCGCGCTGACCGAAGACGAGTTCAAACCGCTGCGCCTGATGAACGGCGTCTATCTGCAACTGCACGCCTATATGCTGCGCGTTGCGATCCCTTATGGCTCGCTGAACCCCAGCCAGATGCGTCAGCTGGCGATGATCAGTGAACGCTGGGACAAGGGCTATGGCCATTGGACCACGCGTCAGAACATTCAGTATAACTGGCCGCGCCTGTCGGATATTCCTGACATGCTGGACGCGCTCGCGGATGTTGGCATGCACGCCATCCAGACCTCGGGCAACACGATCCGTAACGTGACCGCAGACCACTTCGCGGGCGCTGCCGCGGACGAGGTTGAAGATCCCCGCCCAACGGCCGAGCTATTGCGCCAGTGGTCCACCGACCACCCGGAATTCCAGTTCCTGCCGCGCAAGTTCAAGCTGGCCGTGACCGGGTCCAAGGCTGACCGTGCTGTCACCAAGGCGCATGACATCGGCATTCGCATCGTGAAGAACGACGCGGGCGATGTGGGTTATCAGATCCTTGTTGGTGGTGGCCTTGGCCGCACGCCCGTCGTCGGTCAGGTCTTGAAAGACTTCCTGCCCCGCGCAGATCTGCTGCCTTATGTCGAGGCCATCGTCAGCGTCTACAACACGCTGGGTCGCCGCGATAACAAGTATAAGGCGCGCATCAAGATCACCACGATGGAGAACGGGATCGACAAGATCCACGAATTGGTCGAGGCCCGCTTCGCTCAGCTGCGCCCGCTGTTTTCCGGCGTGGATCAAGAGCATTTCGCCAGCATCGCCGCTGACTTCACCGCACCTGACTTCAAGACGGCCGACCTTGCGGGCTATCACGCTGCCCGTGACGCCGACCCGATCTTCCGGTCGTGGAGCGATACCAATGTGGATGACCACCGCGCGGACGGCTACGGGATCGTCACGATCTCGATGAAAGCGCATGGCGCGACGCCGGGCGACGCCAGCTCGGATCAGATGCGCGTGCTTGCTGATCTGGCCGAACAGTTCGGCCACAGCGACATTCGTATCAGCCACGAGCAGAACGTGATCTTCCCGCATGTCCACCGCTCGGACTTGCCTGCGCTGTTCGCGACACTTCGCGCGCATGGCATGGCGACGGCCAATGCCGGTCTGATCTCGGACATCATCGCCTGCCCGGGCATGGATTACTGCGCGCTGGCCACAGCCCGCTCGATCCCGGTCGCGCAAGAAATTGCCGAGCGTTTCGACGCGCTGAAGATCGAGCACGACATCGGCCATCTGCAGATCAAGATCTCGGGCTGCATCAACGCCTGTGGTCACCACCACCTGGGCCATATCGGCATTCTGGGTCTGGACCGTGCGGGCGTCGAAAACTATCAGATCACCTTGGGTGGTGACGCCGGCCCGGACACTGTGATTGGCAAACGGGCCGGCCCCGGCTTTGCCTATGACCAGATCGTCCCGGCCATCGAACGTCTGGTGCACGCCTATCTTGAGCACCGCGAGGACGAGGGCGAGACCTTCATCGACGCCTTCCGCCGTCTGGGCGAAGCGCCGTTCAAGGCGGCCCTCTATCCGGAAGAGGACAAGACCCATGCCGCTTGAAATCCCCCTTCCCCCCGCGGAAGAGCGCGCGGCTGATCTGAACGGTCGTTACAAGCACCATTCCGCGACCTCGGTCGTGGAGCGGGCGCTGTCGGACAGCACCATTGGCTCGCTTGCGCTGGTGTCCAGCTTTGGTGCGGAAAGCGTTGTGTTGCTGCACTTGGTGGCCAAGGTCGACCGCACCGTTCCGGTGATCTTTCTGGACACACAGATGCTGTTTCAGGAAACGCTCGATTATCAGGTCGAGGTGGCTGAAAAGTTGGGCCTGACCGATGTGCGCGTTGTGCATCCTGACCCGGAAGAGCTGTTCGCCCGTGACCCGGACAACATTCTGCATTTGGCAGACACCGATGCCTGCTGCGCTGTACGTAAGGTTGAGCCGCTGGACCGTGCTTTGGACGGGTTTGACGGCTGGATCACCGGGCGCAAACGCTTTCAGGGCGGCAAACGCGTGGATCTGGAGTTTTTCGAGGCCGAGGATGGTCTGCTGAAGGTCAATCCGTTGGCCCATTGGGCGGCGTCCGACGTGCAGGATTACCTGATCAACAACCGACTGCCCAAGCACCCGCTGGTCAGCCGCGGCTTCCCGTCAATCGGCTGTGCACCCTGTACCTCGGCTGTGAAACCCGGGGAAGACCCACGTGCCGGACGCTGGCGCGGGGCCGAGAAGACGGAATGCGGCATCCATTTCGTGGATGGTAAAATGGTACGCGTAGGAGCAGAAGCATGAGTGTGATTGTAACCGATAACGGCTTTGCCCGTGACGACTGGACTGAAGGGTTCGCAACCCCGGACGAACGTGCTGCCAATGACACGCGCGGATTGCACATCGCCTCGGACACGGATCCGGCGGCGCTGGCCGATCTGATGGTCGGCGTGCCTGCCATCCGCATCGATTTTCCGTCATTCGCGGATGGACGCGGCTTCACGCTGGGCCGTCAGCTGCGCCTTTTGGGCTATCAGGGGCGTCTGCGCGCCCACGGCCACGTGATCTCGGACCAATATGCGATGGCGCGCCGGTCGGGCTTTGACGAGGTCGAGATCTCGGACGAGCTGGCCCAACGTCAGCCGGAAGCCGAATGGAAGTTCCGGGCGGACTGGAAGGCCTATGACTATAGGTCGCGGATGACTGGCTAGACCGGTCTTCGTAACCCTCCTATATACTCTGACAGGAAAGGGCGGGGCATTGTGCCCTGCTGACGCTTATGAATGAAGTGACGCCCGTTATGGATGCTGAAACCAAAGTAAAACCGGTCCCCACCCTGCCCGACGCGCAGACCGTGACCGAAGTTGAACATTACACTGATCGTCTGTTCAGGTTCCGCTGCACGCGGCCTGCCAGCCTGCGCTTCCGCTCGGGCGAGTTCGTGATGATCGGGTTGATGGGCGACCCGCACCCGGAGACCGGCAAACAAAAACCGCTTCTGCGTGCCTATTCGATTGCATCTCCCAGCTGGGATGAAGAGCTGGAGTTCTACTCGATCAAGGTTCCGGATGGGCCGCTGACCTCGAAACTGCAGCACCTTGAAGTGGGCGACGAGATCATCCTGCGTCCGAAACCCGTTGGCACGCTGGTGCATGACGCCCTGATCCCCGGCAAACGCATCTGGTTCTTCGCCACCGGCACCGGCTTTGCCCCCTTCGCCTCGCTTCTGCGCGAACCGCAGACTTACGAGGATTACGACGAGGTGATCATCACCCACACCTGCCGTGAAGTGGGCGAGCTGACCTATGGTGCGAACCTGATCGAGGCGCTGAAAGACGATGAGCTTCTGAACGAAGTGATCGGTGAAGGCTTCTGGAAGAAGATCAAGTATTACCCGACCACCACCCGCGAACAGAGCCCCAAGATGGGCCGCATCACCGACCTGATGCGCTCGGGCGAGGCGTTCAAGGATCTGGGCGTCGAGCCGCTGAACCCCGACCATGACCGCGCGATGATCTGCGGCAATCTGGCCTTTAACCTAGAACTGAAAGAGATGTTCGAGGAATACGGGCTTGAGGAAGGCGCGAACTCGAAACCTGCGCAATATGTGGTCGAGAAAGCGTTCCTGGACTGATCCAAACAGATCACCGCTGACACATTCTCCGCCCGCTGCACCCTCGTGCCGCGGGCGGTTTTGTTCTGCGTATGTTCCTTTTGGCGACGCGGTGCTAATCTGGACCCATGCAGATTCTCGACCGGCCTCAC
This sequence comes from Aliiroseovarius sp. S253, assembly GCF_049800855.1. Lineage (NCBI taxonomy): Bacteria > Pseudomonadati > Pseudomonadota > Alphaproteobacteria > Rhodobacterales > Paracoccaceae > Aliiroseovarius > Aliiroseovarius sp. S253. The sequence goes on from NZ_JBNAFW010000001.1 coordinate 1,828,079, forward strand.
TTTCCACCAGCCAAGACCCGCACGCATGAAGTGTACGGCCCCGGCGCGCAGGTCTTCGCCTTCGCGATTGCGGCGCGTTTGGGCGGTCCGTGCCTGTGGGTGCGCGGCGGATGGGACGCAGCCCAGATCAACCCAAACGGCTTTGCCCCTTTCATCAACCCGGCGGACTTTGCCCTGTGCAACACCAAGGACCAGATGCAATCGCTGGCCGTCGCAGAAGAAGCCCTGCGCGACGGGGCCGTTCCGCTTGTCGTGATGGCCCTGCACAAACCCCTTGGCCTGACCGAGGGCCGACGCCTGCAACTGGCCGCCCGCGATGGGAAGTCCACGGGGCTGGCCATCATCCCCGAAGGGATGGGCAGCAACGCCGCCGAAACCCGCTGGCATTGCGCGCCCGTTTTTGACCCGGATTATGGCGGCGAGGACTCGACTCTGCATCGGTGGGAGCTTAAAAAGAACAAATCAGGAACATTGGGTGTTTGGTATGTTCGATGGGATCGGGCGTCGCGTCATGTCGTTGTGGTTCCCCCGGTTGGCAAGTGACCGGGTTCTCCGCCGCTGCCCGCTGGATGGCCCCTTTGCCCTGACCCAGAAAATCAGCAACACGGATCGGCTGTATTGCCTGAATGGGCCAGCACTGAAACAGGGGCTGCACGTGGGCATGCCCTATTCCGACGCCCGCGCCTTTTGTCCCGACCTGCAGACGACCCCGGTGGACCTGCCACAGGACGACCGCTTCCTGCATCTTCTGCGCCGCTGGGCCACGCGCTATTGCCCATGGGTCGGGCTGGAAGGCCGGGATGGGCTGGTCTTGGACGTGACCGGAGCCACCCATCTGTTCGGCGGTGAAGACCGGATGTTGGCCGACATGCGCATGCGCCTGATGCGCGCCGGTCTGTCGGTGCAAATCGGGCTGGCGGACACGCGGGGCGCGTCTTGGGCCTTGGCACATTTCGGCGAAGGTGTGGCCCCTGCGGGCGATCCCCTGCCCGTGCTTCAGGCGCTGCCCGTGGCGGCGCTGCGGTTGGGGGACAAAACCACCACCGCGCTGGAACGGCTGGGCCTGCGCAAGATTGGCGATCTGGCCAGCACCGCCCGCGCGCCCCTTGCACGGCGCTTTGGGACGGATGTGCTGATGCGGCTGGACCAAGCCCTTGGCCACCAGCCCGAGGACATCACCCCGCTGGCCGACCCGCCCCATTTTGGGGTCCGCATGACCCTGCCCGAGCCCATTGGCCTGATCGGGGACGTGATGGCGGGAGTCTCGCGCCTGTTGGATCAACTCTGCGCCAAACTGCAAACGCACGAGATGGGCGCGCGGGTGCTGACGGTCACGGTGCGCCGGGTGGATCAGGACAGTCAGGACGTGGAACTGCGGCTGGCCCGCGCCTTGCACGATCCCCAGCGTATCCTGCCGCTCTTTGAACGCGGCTTGGCCGAGGTCGACGCAGGCTTTGGCATTGACCAACTCCGCCTGCAAGCCACCCAAGTTGAACCCCTGCGCGCCCAGCAGATCACCCATGCTTCGACCACGCAGAACGGCAGCGCGGGGCAGCTTGAGGATCTGGTCACCCGGATCGGCGCGCGCATTGGGCTTGAGAACATCCAGCGGTTCCTGCCCGCCGACAGCCACATCCCCGAACGCAGCTTCCTGATCGCCCCCGTCGCCTATTCCGAGGCCACGCGCGGCGGGCCATGGGCCTGCACGCAGCCCCGCCCCCTGTCCCTGTTCCCGCCCGAACCGATTGCCGCCCACGGACCTCAGCCGCCCAAACGCTTTCGCTGGCGGCGCATGTCCCTGACCACAGGGCGCGCCACGGGGCCGGAACGCATCGCGCCGGAATGGTGGCTTCCCGATGAAAACTGGCGATCTGGCCTGCGCGATTACTGGCGCGTCGAGACCACGCAAGGAAGGCGGCTTTGGCTGTTCCATACGCCGCAAAACCCCGGCTGGTTCGTACAGGGAGAGTTCGCATGACCCCGCCCGATACACCCCATCTGCGCAGCCTGCGCGCGCAAGGAAGCTCGTATGCCGAGCTCTGCGTCACCACGAACTTCACCTTCCTGACCGGCGCCTCGCATCCGGAAGAGCTGATCGTACGTGCCGCCGAGCTTGGATTGTCCGCCATCGCCATCACGGACCACAATTCACTGGCCGGGGTCGTGCGCGCGTGGTCCGCCTTGAAGCAACTCAGGCAAGAGGCCGACGAGGCGGTGAAAATCCAGTCACAGCAGCGGGTGGATTCTTCTTCGCGACAGAAAACCGGTCCTGAGACGCCGATTGCCAAACCAGATGCCCTCCAGCTGCCCAAGCTGATTGCCGGATGCCGCTTGATTTTGCAGGACAGCACGGTGGACTGGGTCGCCCTGCCCCGCGACCGCGCCGCCTATCAACGTCTGACGCGCCTTCTGACTTTGGGCAAACGCCGGGCCGAGAAAGGTCAGTGCACCCTCTACACCAAGGACATGCTGGAGGCGTGCAAAGGCATGATCCTGATCGCCCTGCCCCAGAAGAGGTTCAAGCAGGCCGTGTCCGAGATCCAGCAGATGCGCCGCCGCTTTCCCGATCACGTCTTTCTGGGGGCAGCACCCCGTTATGACGGCAGCGATCAGGCCTATCTGACCGCTTGCGCTGACTTGGCGCACCGCGCCTCGGCCCCGATGGTTGCGGTGGGGGATGTGCTGATGCATCACGCCAGCCGCCGCCAACTGGCCGATGTGCTGACTTGCATGCGCGAGCACATCACCATCGACCAGATCGGCACCCGTGCGCTGCCCAATGCCGAACGCCGCATCAAACCCGCCCGCGACATGATCCGCCTGTTTCGCAACCACCCCGGCGCGATCCGCCGCACGCTGGAAATCGCAGACCGGTGCAGCTTTGATCTGGGCGAGCTGTCCTATGAATACCCGCATGAAGAAGACGCGACTGAGCCCCCTTTCGCCCGGTTGGAACGGCTGGCGCATGAGGGGCTGGAACGGCGCTATCCCAATGGTGCGCCAGACCGTGCGCACACGCTCATGGCCAAAGAGCTGGCCGTGGTGAAAGATCTTGATTTCCCAGCCTATTTCCTGACCGTCCATGACATTGTGCAGTTTGCAAAATCGCAGGGTATTCTGTGTCAGGGGCGTGGATCTGCCGCCAATTCGATCCTCTGTTATCTTCTGGGCATCACCGATGTCAGCCCCGACATGATCTCGATGGTGTTCGAGCGTTTCATCTCGAAATACCGGGGCGAGCCGCCGGATATTGACGTGGATTTCGAACATGAGCGCCGCGAAGAGGTGATCCAGTGGATCTATCAGAAATACGGCCGCCACCGGGCGGGGCTCTGCGCCACGGTCATTCACTTCCGAAGCCGCGCGGCCATCCGCGAGGTCGGCAAGGTGATGGGCCTGTCGCAGGACGTGACCTCGAGCCTATCCGGCCAAATCTGGGGAATGAGCAATGGTGGCGTCGATCCCGACCGTATCCGCGAGGTTGGCCTTGATCCCGAAGACCGCCGTCTGATGCAAACCATTCATCTGATCCGCGAGGTCATCGGCTTTCCCCGCCACCTGTCTCAGCATGTGGGCGGGTTTATCATCACCCGCGGGCGGCTGGACGAGCTGGCCCCGATCGAAAACGCCGCGATGGAGAACCGCACCGTCATCTGCTGGGATAAGGATGACATCGACGCGTTGGGCATCCTGAAGGTGGATATTCTGGGGCTGGGGATGCTCAGCTGCCTGCGCAAAAGCTTTGCCCTGCTCAGCGAGTTCGAAGGGCAGGATCTGGGCATCGCCACCGTCCCGCAGGAAGACCCGACCACCTATGATATGCTCTGTGCCGCCGACGCGGTCGGGGTGTTTCAGGTCGAAAGCCGCGCCCAGATGAACTTCCTGCCGCGCATGAAGCCGCAGACCTTCTATGATCTGGTGATCGAGGTCGCCATCGTCCGCCCTGGCCCCATTCAGGGCGGCATGGTGCAGCCTTTTATCAAGCGACGCCAAGGGCTTGAGCAACCCGAGCCCTTCGGCCCAGAGCTGGAAGAGGTGACACGCCGCACCCTTGGTGTACCGCTGTTTCAGGAACAGGCCATGCAGATTGCCGTGGTCGGCGCGGGCTTTACCGCAGAAGAGGCCGACCACCTGCGCCGCTCTCTGGCCTCGTTCCGGCGGATGGGCACCATTGGCCAGCACCGCGACAAGTTCATCACCGGGATGCTGAAGAATGGATATAGCACAGACGTCGCAGAACGCTGCTTCGGGCAGATCGAAGGCTTCGCGGATTACGGCTTTCCCGAAAGCCACGCGGCGGCGTTTGCGATGCTGGCTTACGTCTCGGCTTGGATGAAATGCCACCACCCAGCGGTCTTTGCCTGCGCGCTTTTGAACTCGCAACCGATGGGGTTCTATGCGCCTGCCCAGATCGTGCGGGATGCGCGCGAACATGGGGTGGAAACGCGGCCCATCTGCGTGAACCACTCGGACTGGGACAACCGTCTGGAACGCCGCCCGGACGGCACGCTGGCGCTGCGCTTGGGCTTTCGCCAGATCAAAGGCTTTCGCGAGGAAGACGCGGGCTGGATCGTGGCGGCGCGCGGGAACGGATACCCGGACCCGCAAGCGCTGTGGCTGCGCGCGGGCCTGATCCCCGCCGCGCTGGAACGTCTGGCCGAGGCCGACGCCTTCGCTGATATGGGCCTGACCCGGCGCGACGCGCTGTGGCAGGTCAAGGCGATCCAAAGCCCCAAGCCCCTGCCGCTCTTCAACGACCCGATTGACGGCGAAAGCATCAACGAGCCATCCGTTGCCCTGCCCGCAATGCATCTGGGCGAGGAAGTCGTCGAGGATTACGTCGCCACCCGCCTAACCCTGCGCGCCCACCCGATGGAGCTGTTGCGCCCAAAAATTCCCGGCCTGACCCGCCATGACACGCTGCAACAGGTCCCGTTGGGCCGCCATGCGGTCTGCGGCCTTGTCATCACCCGCCAGCGCCCCGGCACGGCGTCCGGTGTAATTTTCCTGACGCTTGAAGACGAAACCGGCGTCAGCAATGTGGTGGTCTGGCCCAAGGTCTATGAGCAACACCGCCGCATCGTCATGGGCGCGCGGTTGTTGCAAGTGAAGGGCTATCTGCAACGCGAAGGCATCGTCGTACACCTGATCGCAAAAGAAATTACCGACCTGTCCTATAAGCTTTACGAACTTGGCCACCCGATGCCCGAAGCCCTGACCACCGAGGGCGCGCGCACCGACGACACCCCGAAACAGTCCCGCCACCCCGCCCGCGCCATGCATCCGCGCGATCAAGCCAAACGCTTGTTTCCCAGCCGGGATTTCCATTAGCGAACTGGGCGAATACGCATACATAAAGCCGCCGGTCTTGAAAGTTGGCCGTACAAGGTGTGTTTGGTGAAAATGGTGCCCCCACACGGACTCGAACCGCGGACCTACTGATTACAAATCAGTTGCTCTACCAGCTGAGCTATAGGGGCACTCGGGGACGATCTAATTGCTTCTTTCAGAAGGTGCAAGTGAAAGTTCAGCGGCGGCTGGCGCGGGCCATCAGGGCGACGGCGCAGAGGCCGACGGCGATGACCATCAGAGCAGGTGGGGCGGCCTGCCCCAGCTGTTCAAGCGACGCTTGCTCGTAAACTCGAGTGGCGAGGGTGCCATAGTTGAAGGGGCGCAAAAGCAGGGTTGCGGGTAGCTCTTTCACGCTGTCGACAAAGACCAGCAAAAGCGCTGTGCCAACCGAGCCGCGAATCAAAGGGAAGTAGACCTCGGTTAAAGCGCCGCGGGCCGAACGGCCTAGTGAACGGGCCGCCATCGGAATGTTGGGCGAGACGCGTTCAATTGCGGCATCGGTGGCGCCTTGTGCGATAGCGAAGAAGCGCACGCAATAGGCATAGATCACGGCAAAGGCAGTGCCCGTCATCACCAGACCGGGATCCCATCCCGTCACCGCAAGAACGCCATCCGCCATCGCGTTGTCCGCCGCCGCCATAGGGATCAGGATCCCAATGCCCAGAACGGCACCGGGCGCCGCATAACCGATGGTGGTGACAGGCATCAGTTTGCGCGCAAATGCACTGCCGGAAAGACGCACCCCGTAAACCAGAAACAGCGCGCCCAGCACTGTGACGAAAGCAGCGACTGCTCCGACGGTCAACGTGTGTACCAGAGCCGAGAACAGCCCGTTCGACAGCCAGTATTCCGGCTTGGCCAATGCGTGCGAGAACAGAACAGCTACGGGCAGCACAAAGCCGATTACGAAGGGGACTGCGCACAGCATCAACGCTGCCAAGCCGCCCAAACGCCCGAGCTGGCGCGGTTCGACCGGGCGGCTTTGGCGTGACATCCGATAGAACCGGCTGCGCGAGCGTCCGAGCTTTTCAAGCGCAGCCAACAGGAAAACGAAACCGAGAATGACCAAAGCAATCTGGGCTGCGCCTCCTGCGTTATGGCTTTCCAACCAGACGGTAAAGATGCCCGTGGTCAGGGTTTGCACGGCGAAATAGTCCACGACACCGAAATCCGACACCGTCTCCATCATCACGATGGCAACCCCTGCGGCGATGGCTGGTCGTGCAAGCGGCAGGCCCACGCGCCAGAAGCGAGCAAACGGCCCTGCCCCTAACGCGCGGGCGACCTCATAGGCATCAGCGGATTGCTCACGAAACGCCGCGCGGGCCAGAAGAAAGACATAGGGGTTCAAAGCCGCCGCCAGCACGACAATGGCCGCCCAGCGCGAGCGGATTTCAGGGAACCAATAGTCGCGCGCGCTTTCCCACCCGAACACAGACCGCAGACCGGTCTGAAGCGGTCCGGCATATTCCAAAAAATCGACAAGAGCATAAGCCCCGACATAGGCCGGAATCGCCAAAGGTGTCAGCAAAAGCCATTCGAGCCATCGCGCACCAGGGAAGCGATACATGGTTATTAGCCAAGCCGATCCTGTCCCTACCGCAGCGGATAAAAACCCGACGGACAGCGAAATGATCATCGTGTTGGTGACGTAGCGCGGCAAGGTGGTTGCCATTAAATGCGGCCACGCATTTTCTTCGGGCGTAAGCGCCAGCCAAAGGATCGAGAGGATCGGCAAAATCACCAGCGCGGCAATCACAATTGCCCCGACAGACCAAATATTTAGCCGAAGACGTGCGCGTCTTGGCGCCTCTATCCGAGTCTTTTGCTCAACCATGCACCGGCTTTAACCTGAAATTAGTTTAACTGTCCAGAAATCCCCAGTATGTTTCACTTTGGCAGGGCAGCAGAACACAGGCGGCAGATGAAAATCGCAATCCATATCGGCGCACATTGCACGGATGACGACCAGTTGACGAAGTCGCTTCTGAAAAACGCCAATCAGCTTTTCTCGGATGGGGTCGCCGTTCCCGGACCTACGCGGTATCGGGGTTTACTGGGCCAGATCATGGTCAAACTAAAGGGCAGTGTTGCCAGTGCCGACACACAGGACATGCTTATTGACGAGCTTATCGATTCCAAAGAAGCCAAACGGATTGTACTTGGGCATCAGCATTCCTTAGGCGTTCATCACCGCGCGATCGAAGACGGACGTCTTTATCCTTTGGCCGCGCGCAACACGTCTTGGATGCGTAATTTGTTCCCCGATCATGAAGTCTCCTACTACTTGGGGATCAGCAACATTGCCAATTTCATGCCCGACATCGCTTCCCATCTGGACGACGAGAAAAGAGAGCTCATGCTGGCGTCTGCGGACCCACGCGATCTGTACTGGGCGGACGTGATCGAAAGCATTCGTGACGCCAACCCAGATACTCCGATCACTGTGTGGTGCAATGAAGATACGCCACTGATCTGGCCAGAGGTCATGCATGCGATTTCAGGGGTAGATCGAGCCATCGAGCTTGAACGTGGAGGGCTCGACGTTCTTGAGCAGATTACCAAAGCGGACGGGATGACCCGACTGCGGGCCTATTTGCGCGAAAACCCGTTTCAGACCGACGTTCATCGCCGCCGTATATTGGCGGCTTTCCTTGACAAGTTTGCCAAGGACGGAGTGGTTGAGCACGAAATCAACCTGCCGGGCTGGACACAGGATTTGGTCGACGAGCTGACGGAAAACTATGAAAGTGATCTGAGAGACATCGCCAGAATTCCGGGCGTCACATTGCTGAGCGCATAAAAAAAGGGCCCCGCCGGGCCCTTTTCGTTCCTCAGCCTGAAGGGCTTACATGCCCAAGGCTTCCTTATACATGTCCAGCACCGCCTCTTCTTCTGCGATGTCATTGGCATCGCGCTTGCGAAGGGCGATCACCTTGCGCATGACCTTGGTGTCATAGCCACGGCCTTTTGCTTCTGCCATGACCTCTTTCTGTTGGTCCGCAATGTCCTTTTTTTCCATGTCCAAACGCTCGATACGTTCGATGAACTGGCGAAGCTCGTTTGCGGTGACGCGATAGCTGCTGTCGGTTTGTTGTTCGTCCATGGGGCCCTCTTACCTGTGATGATTGCCCGCAGATCGTGACAGGCGATGTTGAAACCCGATTTAGCCCGACAGTTGATCACCTTCAAGACCTCACAGGGCTTGCACAGCGGCATCCCGCGCGGTAGGCGCATGGAAACCAAAACAGGAGACCGCCATGGACTGGCTGATCATCGTAGGAGCAATCATGTCTGGTATCGGCCTGATCGGGTTGGTGGCCAGTGCGCTGAAGGTCATGAAAGCCAAGCGCGAAGGGCTTGAAGATGCGCAGCTGCGCGCACGCGTTCAAAAGGCCATGGCACTGAACATGGGCGCGCTTGGCCTGTCCGTTCTAGGTCTGATGTGCGTTATCCTTGGCGTTTCGCTGAGCTGATGTCGCGACGGGGCCACTTTCGGCCCCACCGCCCTTTTCAAAGCAAGTGCTTATAGGTCGCCAAACTTGCGACCGTTTTTGATCAGCTCGTCAAACAATGGGGACGGCGCCCAGAAACGTGGCTCTTCGGCCCGCCAGCTGGTCAGCGCGTTCTTCACTTTCAAAAGACCGACCTGATCCGCCGCCATCATCGGACCGCCGCGATGGCGCGGGAAGCCATAGCCATACAGAAGCACCACATCCACATCGGACGGGCGCAATGCGACACCCTCTGAAACCAGCCGGGCACCTTCGTTCGCCATCGCAAATAGGCAGCGGTCCTGAATTTCTTGATCCGAGAAACTGCGCGGCGTAATCCCTTGGGCGCGGCGTTCGTCCTCGATGATCTCCAATACGTCCGGGTTTTCTACCGGGCCATCCTCTTGATCGTGGATATAGTATCCGCGCCCCGCTTTCTGACCGAACCAGCCCTGTTCGCAGATCTTGTCTCCGATGCTGACATAGCGATCTTCTGGTGCGCGCGTGGCCGCTAGTCGCTTGCGCCGCGCCCACGAAATATCCAGTCCGGCCATATCCAAAACTTGATAGGGACCAATAGGAAAGCCGAAAGCGCGCATCGCTGCGTCGACCTGCGCCGGTGTCGCGCCATCTTCCAGCATGAAATCAGCCGCCAGCCGGTAGGCCGCAAGCACCCGATTACCGATAAACCCATCGGCCACCCCTGCCCGCACGGGCACTTTGCGCAGCTTACGCGCCAGTTCAAACCCGGTGGCCACCACGTTGGGATCGGTTTTCTCGCCGACCACAATTTCGAGCAGCTTCATGATGTGTGCAGGAGAGAAGAAGTGATACCCAACCACATCTTGCGGCCGCGAGATCGTCGCAGCCAATGCGTCGATATCCAGATACGAGGTGTTGGTCGCAAGGATCCCGCCCGGCTTCATCACCTCATCCAGCTGAGCGAACACGTTGCGTTTGACATCCTCGTCCTCGAATACGGCTTCGATGATCAAATCGACCGGAGTCAGATCCTGCATGTTTGTCGTACCGGTCAGGCGCGACAGGCGCCCTTCACCGGTGGCTGCGTCGATGCGGCCTTTGGCGACCGATTTATCATAGTTGCTAACGATGCGCTGAACGCCACGCTCCAGCCCGTCCTGATCACGCTCGACCAGCACGACTGGGAACCCTGCGTCCAGACAGGCGATCGCAATGCCAGCGCCCATGGTTCCGGCTCCGACAACACCAATGGACGTGACCGGGCGCAGCGTCGCCCCCTTCAGCTCGGGGACTTTCGCCGCACGACGCTCGGCAAAAAACGCGTGGCGCATGGCCGTTGCTTCTGGACCTGTTTCGCAGTCATCAAAAGCCGTGCGTTCCATTGCGATGCCAGCCTCGAACGGCAGGATTTGGGCGGCTTCGACGCAGTCGATGATCCGCGCAACCGAGGGCAGCGGATCGTTCTTCATCTTTTTGCGACGGGCGGCAACGGCGTTCGCAAATGCGACTGCATCCTGCAGACCATCGGCGCGGTCACGGGTTGGGCGGGTCTTGGCACCCTCCAAGACGACCTGTTGTGCCATCGCAAGCGCGGCATCGTCCACGTCAGTTTCGGCAATCTTGTCGATCAACCCAAGACCAAGCGCTTTCTTGGCCTGGATTGGTTTGCCTGACAGCATCAGATCCAAAGCAGCTTCGGCCCCGACGATACGCGGTACGCGCTGTGTCCCGCCCCCGCCCGGCAGAACGCCCAACTTCACTTCGGGCAAACCCAACTTGGCGTTATTCAACACGACGCGGTAATGGCACGCCAGCGCCAGTTCAAACCCTCCGCCAAGCGCGTTTCCATGCACTGCAGCGATTGTAGGTTTCGGACTGGTTTCCAGAAGGTCGCACACTTGCGACAGGATCGGTGTCTCACGAGGGCGTCCAAACTCGCGCACATCGGCACCCGCAGGGAACGTGCGCCCACTGGCCACAAGCACGATCGCCTTTACGGCATCATCCGAGATCGCCGCCTGTATCTGCCTAGATAATCCTGTTCGCACCGCATGGCTTAGGGCATTGACGGGCGGATTATCAATTGTGATGACCGCAATATTGTTCTCGACGCGCAGGGTGACAGGCTCGGACATGGTTCCTCCGTGATCAGTTGCCTCCAAGGGGCAGATCGGGGGCGGTCTTGTCAATGGCTGTTGGCGCCATCAAGACACTTTTCCCGACCGCCCGGTCGGATATGTCACAATCCAAAGTGCTCACCGCACCTGTCAGATGGGCATATTGTCGAACAGGTCGTCCGCGTCATCGTCTTCCAGCTTTTCCTCGAAGTTACGAATGTCTTCGGGCACTGGCAGACCAAGCTTGTCCAGCTCGGCAATTTTCTCGCGCAGTTGTTCCTGCAAAACGTGGCGATCTTCGGGCCGTTTCGCAATCTCGTCCAGAATCATACTGATCGAGGCTTTAAGTTCTTCAAACGCCATGGCGTTCTCCCTTTCATGTCAATCGGTTGGGCGAAGTCTTTAAATCACCAAGCCTTCACCCATCCAGTGGCAGCAGCAGTCAAGCGTGCTTGGCCGCGCAATCCCGACAGAACGGCGTATGCGGCAGCACGTTCAGTCGTTCGGGTGAAATCTCGTTTCCGCATTCGACGCAATAGCCGAACTCGCCCTCATCCATACGGGCAAAAGCTGCCTTGATTTGCGCGATTTCGGTCTGGCCCGAGTTACCCAGACCTTCCAGAACCTCGTCTTCCTCGCGTTCGACAGCCAGTTCTTCCCAGTCTTTCGACTGGTGGCCTTCCAATTCATCTTCAATCTCGTGAAGGCGCTTGTCTAGTTCATTCATCCGCGCCGTCAGAATTCCACGATACCTGTTCACATCTACCATAGCGTTCTCCTTTGCCTCGACTTTGGAGCGTGACAGCAAAATCTGCATTGATGCAGGTCAAGCAATTCCAGGCTTTAAGAGTTCTGCAAATCGCCCCCTACGACTGGCAGATCCGGAGCGGTTGAGGACAAGGATGTCGTAGACATCGCAGTGTCCACCGATGCCATCGGGAGCGCCGGGCTCATGTCAACAGGCACCGCGGTTCCGATGCGCAAAGCCCTCTGGCCATGTATCTGGCCCAGTCGACACGTCGTCACAATGTCCCCCTTGGGGTCCAACAAATCAACATGCCCGAGCGCCTGTGCCGGCACAGGGATCATCATCCCGACCTCAAGCTTAGCGACATCCGTCACCGGCAAATGCACCTGATGAAGGATGGCACGTAATTCTGCCTGACAGGTCATTGCTACATCCGCGAGGGTTGCATCCGTCGTGCCCCCTTCTACAGCTGCATCTCGTTTGGTTTTGGCTGGAGGATCGAACGGGAGGATCAGCGTCAGAGCGCCCTGTTTTGCCCCACCTGCTAGGTCCAACTCAGCCCGATAAGTTCGGTACATTACATTTTCGAGCGTCAGCGGGATCAACTGTGGATCCATGAACGGCAATGCATAGCGATATCCAGTCACCTGCGCGGCAATTTCTAACTGCGCGTCTTGGACTTCCGCCTCAAAACACTCAAGCAATCGGTCCACGAAGTCTGCGCAAATGGCAGCATCCGTACGTGTGGGCGAACGATCACCGGGGACGAGGGCATTTGACACTTTACCAATCGTCAGGGCTTCGACCAGCCCAACCATCAACGCACCGTCCAGAATAACCATCCCAAAGCCGCTGTCTGGTCCTTCCACCAAACAAAGCAGAGCTTGTTCGGGAAGTTCATCCAGCACCGCGTCCAATACCGCCTTACCTTCGACGGACGATCGCATTGCAGTGGATATCTTGGCCACATCCTGCGCCGCGCGTTGAAGTGCATTTCCCAATGCTCCGGTCGCGGTGAGCGGACTTATCCCCGAAGGCGGTCGCCCTGCCCCGGCTTTGCGTTGCAGCACGCTGAGAGTTTCTGGATCGGCCATATCAATTCCAAGCGATTGGTCGCTCCGACACTGCCAAGACAAGGTTTACAAATGATTGACGCCCACGTTCGAAACATGGCCAAGGGGGGATGGGGTGCTAACAGGCAAGGTGACGCGGAACGCTGCGCCACTCTGCCCGGGCAAATAGGTGATTGCACCTCCCAGTTTATCCATGATCTCGCGACAGATGGCCAGTCCAAGCCCAGCCCCCCCGGCCGCCGTCTGATCCGATAAGCGCGAGAATTTTTCGAAGATCATCGACTGACTTTCCAAAGGCACACCGCTGCCATTGTCGACAAAGTCCACCTGCAGCTGGCCTCCGCGTTGACGCACACGGATCGCTAGCCGCTTGCCGTTTGCGTCACAGTATTTCGCAGCATTCGAGATCAGGTTGATGAACACCTGCGCCAACCGGTCGGTGTCCGTGTAAAGCGCAATTCCTTCATCCGATCGATTGCGGTGGATATGCATCTTTTCTTGATCAATAACCGAGCTCGTCGCTGCAATCGCCCGGTCAAGAACTTCACGCACGACCTCGCGCCGAGGATAAAGCTGCACTTGACCGTTTTCCAGCACACTGAGATCCAGAAGATCGTCCAAAAGCCGGGTCAAACGCACGCTTTCATCATGGATGATCGAGGCATGGCGCGCGGCCGCCTCGGGATCATCGGCACCGCCGTCACGCAGAATTTCCGAAAACGCACGGATCGAGGTCATGGGGGTACGAAGTTCGTGGCTGATCTGGCTTAGGAACGCATCTTTCTGGATCGACAGCTGGGTCAGCTTTTCGTTCACTTCGGACAGCTGGCGGGCTGTGGTAGTCAGCTCAAGCTGCTTCGCTTCCATCTGCGATGTCTGTTCCAGCATTTGCTGGGTTTCGTCGGCAACGGCCATTAGGTCATCGACCGATATGGTCGCCCCGCCAAGGATCTGCGCGATCATCGCATGTGCGGTCGCCGACCCCACGAGGCCCGACAACTCCCGTTCCAATCGCCCGATGAAATCTGGCGTCGTGTCCGGAAGGTAACCCTGCTTTCCTTGCTGCTCGGCTTGCGCTTGAAACCACGCCTGTGCCTGATCCGCGCCCATGATCTGTTGCGCCATAACCAGAAGGTCTTCGGATGTGGCCGCGCTGAAGCTGTGGCCGCGCGCGGGCCCCGAGTGATCCAGCACGTTAACGAATTGGGCCGCCTGCAGGCGCTCCAGCGGACTGGGGAAAGACAGAAGCGAGATCAGGACGAACACCGCACAGTTCAGGATCAACGACCAGAATAGCGCGTGTACGACCGGGTCCAACCCGTCCACTCCGAACAAAGCTTGCGGGCGCAGCGCTTCAATCCCCCAAGGACCATGCGCCAACATGGTGCCGGTCATTACGCCTGCCTCTCCGAAGCTGGGCAGGAAAAGCGTATAGGCCCAAATTGCAAAGCCGGTGATAAGCCCGGCGACCGCGCCGTTTCGCGAAGCACCGCGCCAGAACAGCCCGCCCGCCATAGCTGGCAACACCTGTGCCACACCAGCGAACGAGATCAACCCGATCGCCGCAAGCGCCGCCCCGCCACCGGATATGCTGTAATAAAAGTATCCCAGAACCAGAATGCCTCCGATGGACAACCGGCGCGCGGTCAGCAGGATCCGTCGGACATCGCCATACTCCGACGCCCCAGCCCCAAGTCGTGTCGACAGCCAGATGGGCATAATGATGTGGTTTGACACCATGGTCGCCAGCGCAATCGAGGCGACAATGACCATCGAAGTGGCCGAGCTGAATCCCCCAAGGAATGACAACATCGCCAACCCATCCCGCTCGAAATACAAAGGCAGGGTCAGGACGAACAGGTCCGGGTTCTCGCCCTTTGGCAACAGGGCCAGCCCCACCACCGCGATTGGAATGACGAACAAGCTCATCAGAAACAGGTAAAGCGGAAAGGCCCATGACGCAGTGGCTAGCTGGCGTTCATCCACGTTTTCAACCACCATCACCTGAAACATGCGCGGCAGGGTCAGAAAGGCCGCCGCAGACAGGAACGTCAGTCCAACCCAGCGTCCGCCCTGCAGCGCCCACGCGCCTTCTGGGGCAGCCTGAATGGCTTGCTCCATAGCGATCGCGATGCCCTGAGGCCCGCCACCAATGCCCCAAACAACAAAAATACCCACCGCCAAAAGCGCCACCAGCTTGACCACGGCCTCGACCGCGATGGCCGTGACAACGCCGTGATGGCGTTCGTTCACATCAAGGTTGCGGGTGCCAAAAAGGATGGTGAACAAGGCCAGGCCGCCCGCGACCCACAGGGCGGTTTGCTCCAAATCGGGAATGGCCCATCCGGCGGATCGGTCGCGCGCAAAAACGGCAAAGGACAACGTAACCGATTGCAATTGAAGCGCAATGTAGGGCGTGGAGCCGATCACGGCGATCAGCGTGACAAGCACCCCCAGAAGGTTCGACTTACCATAGCGCGATGATACTAGATCCGCGATCGAGGTGACGCGCTGGCTGCGTCCGACCCGCACCAATTTGCGCAAGAACCACCACCAGCCGATCATCACCAGAGTCGGCCCCAGATAGATTGTGACGAACTCCAACCCCGATCGCGCCGCATAGCCGACCGCCCCGTAAAAGGTCCAAGCTGTACAATAGACCGACAAGGACAGCGTATAGATCATGGGCGAGGACAGAAATCGCACCTTACTACGCCGCGCTCGTTTATCGGCCACAAAGGCGACGATGAACAGCATCACGACGTAAAGAAAACAAACGACGACCAGCGTGTTGAACGTCAGCATCAGCGCAGACCTGTGTTTTCTTCATTGGATTGAGGGGCTTCGCGAGGTGTTCCTGAAGCAGCACCTGAAGCCTCTCGCCCAAGATAACGGGCAAGGACAAACGCGGATAGTATCAGAAGGAACCATGCCGAGAACACATAGGCCAGGCGCGCCGATCCGATCACCCCGCCTACCATCAGGGGCAGAAGAAACAAAATCACGCCCAACAGCGGCAAAAGCCGCGCAGCGTCTTCGATCCGGCGCCTGCGATAGCTTTGGCGTGCAAGAAACAAGGGTTCACGCGGAGACCTCATGCCCCTTTCACCCTCCAACCAGCTCGCGCAGATTGCTTAGCATTTCGGTGTTCGAGAAAGGCTTGGTCATGAAACGGTTCACGCCCAACCGCTCGGCCAACTCGCGGTCGGTTTTCTGTCCCTTGGCGGTCAACATCAAAACCGGAAGCGCGCGCGTGGCATCCGAACTACGCAGATCCTGCAGGATGTCATAGCCTGATTTGCCTGGCAGCATCACATCAAGGATCAGCACATCGGGTTTGACGTCATGCACAGCTTGCACCGCAGTTGTCCCGCTGGCATGGGTCGACACCCTCCAGCCATCACGGCTTAAGATGAAGCTGATAGCCTCGGCGATGTTCGGTTCATCCTCGATGACCAACACCTGTTTTGACATACGCCCCTCCCCCGAGATGCGGCATTTCCACACCGTCCAACGACTATCGCCAAGATCATTGTCTCAATCAAGCAAAACACGCCCACACGACAAAGTTGCATCGCTTGGCACAAGGTCGAACGGGATCACCCCGCCGACAGGATTGTCGCCTCTCGGCGCGCAGAACAATCGGTCCGCGGGCAGACACGACAGGTCGAGCCAACTTCAATCGGCGTGGCGAGTGACAAAGCCTCTCCGTCCAATGCATCATCCAGCTCGCGGACCAGCATGACAGCCTCAAGCGCCGGAGGCTGATCAAAGGACGGCGCATCTCGTTGCACGCAAATTGCCTGACACACATGTCGCCGCCTTGCACCGCCCGGTTGGCGGACCACGGCGCGGATCGGGCGTCCGGGCTGTGCAAGGGCTTGAAACAACGGCCAATAGGGACAGGCAGCCCCGAACCGAGGCAGGCTAAATCCGGGTACGGCTTTGCGCAGCACCAGCGCCCCTGCACCATCACAACTGATTACACCAGCAGCCATCCCGTCAGAACGCGCAGGAACGAATGCGATCCGACGCATAACCGATGGCAAGGGCTGACCAAAAGAACGCGCCAAAGCGACCGGGTCCCAACCAAGTGACTCGCGTTCGGCTTGAAACTCCTGCACGGGCATAGCTTCGGCATCCGCCACATATTGCGTTAGGAATTGTCGCGCCATGTCTTGTGCTTCGCGCGTGGTCAAAGCCGCGCTTTCCGAGATAACCATTCCTATCGCCTTATCTCGGGCATTTTCTTTCCAGACTGCCGGGTTCTCGAGGTCGGAGAAGAAGTGGTTGTGAAGTTCGAGGAACGTGGCAAGCTCCTCTGCTGGACCAATAGGCACGACCTCTTCGCTGTTACCGGCGTCCAGAAATTCGACCAACCCCTGTGCAGCACCTGACAACCGCATCCCTTCATCACGCATGTTGCGCAAGAAACGGTCCTGCCATTCCTGATCAACCTCGCCGCCGCCCGACAAAATGGCCGCCGTAGAGCGGATCGCCGTCACGGCCGAGATCACTTCGTGCAGCGATGCCGCCAGTTCCGGATCGTGGGTCAATCGATCGGATAGCGCCTCGACCATCTGCTCAAGCTCTTGAATGCGCTGATTTTGCGCCATGACCAAAGACGCCCAGCCGGGGAAGCGACCTGCGAAGTCTTCGGACCGATCCAATTCGGCCTGCGCCTGCGGCAGCCGCTTATCCGCTTCACTAAGCGCGCCCAGAAGTGCAGCCTCGGCTCCTTCCGCCAGAACGGCCGGGTCTGTCTTCAGCGCTCCTGCAATCGCGTCCAGCAGACTATCCCCAACCCGCCTGCGGTTATGCTCGATCAGGTTCAGATAGGCCGCCGATATCCCAACCTCTTTGGCCAGCGCCGCCTGTTTCAGCCCCAGCACAAGCCTGCGTTCGCGAATTCGGCTTCCTGCAAGTCTGGAATGCGGCATAACGAGATTAGCTTTCTTTAGGTTGACGGGGCAGTTCCTGAGTTTTCAAACCAAACGCGCAGGAAGGTTGTAGTTTACAAAAAGGTTTTGCGTTTATAACCTGTTATCACAGATTTTTCAAAGACGATCCTGACAAGAAACACAGATTAACAAGTTTCAAAATCACGCCACCTCTTACGCAGCACGTTCTGGGTGGCAAAATCCCGCCGGGTTCGGACGAGAATGCGCTGATCAGTTTCCTTGACCTGTCAATCGCCTAGAAAGAGTATGAAAACAGCCTTTCATCCTGGAGGATAACATGAAGAAATCCGTATTGACCCTTGCCTGTGTGGCTTCGCTGGCGTTGACCGCCTGCATGAACCGCCCACTGACCGATCAAGAGAAAACCATCATCGGCGGCGTTGCCGGTATCGGCGCTGGCCTGATCACGGCCAATGCCATTGGCGCCAACAAGAACTGGACAGTTCTGACCACGCTGGCTGGCGCTGCTGCTGGCATCATGGTTGCTCGCAATAGCCACACCAACATGTGCGCCTATTCGAACGGCGACGGCACCTATCGTCAGCGCCCCTGCCCGGTCTGATTTAGACACAGCAGAATGTGACAAGGCGCGCCCGAAACGGCGCGCCTTTTTTTATATGCAAAGCTTGCGAAGCTCGGTTTTCAGCACTTTGCCATAGTTGTTCTTCGGCAGCTCCTGCACAGCAGAATAGGCCTTGGGGCGTTTGAACCGTGCGATATTGGCCAAACAATGCGCGTCTAATGTGGCCTCGTCCAAACTTGCGCCTTCCGCCAAAACGACAAATGCGACAACGTCTTCGCCCCATTCCGTGCTGGGGCGCCCCACTACGCTAACCTCATGCACATCCGGATGGGTCAACAGCGCCTCTTCCACCTCGCGCGGATAGATATTCGTCCCGCCCGAGATGATCACGTCCTTAGACCGGTCCCGCATGGTCAAATAGCCGTCTTCATCCAAAAATCCCATGTCTCCGGTCATCAGCCAGCCATCTACTAGCGTTTTCGCGGTGGCCTCGGGATTGTTCCAATAACCGGGCATGACGGGTGTGCCGCGCACCATGATCTCACCAACTTCGCCGGGCGGCAAAGGTAGACCAGCAGCATCCCCAATCCGTACCTCAACCACACTTTGCGCCCGCCCGACCGAGGCCAGACGCTCGCGCCAGCGCGGATGGGTGCGGTCAGCCACATCGTCACGCGACAGGGCGGTGATCGCCATCGGGCATTCGCCCTGCCCATAAATCTGGATAAAACGTGGACCGAACCAGTTTACCGCGTCCTCAATGTCGGCCAGATACATCGGACCTCCGCCATAGACGATGGTCTTGATCCCTTCGCCGCGACGCCCGGCTGCCTCCGCAATATCCGTGAACCTCCTTACCATCGTCGGAGCCATGAACATTTGAAGCGGGCCTTGTTTCTCGGCCGTATCCAAAAGCTCGATCTCGTCAAATCCGCCAGAGGCCGGTGTGATATGTCGCGCGCCGCGGGCCACGTGGATGGGCGCATAGATGCCCGCGCCGTGGCTCATCGGGGCCATATAAAACACTGCATCTTCAGGCGAGACATCATCGCAATCCAACAGATAGGACAGCGATGTCGACCGGATCATTCCGTGGCTGATATAGACTCCCTTGGGCTGCCCGGTTGTGCCCGACGTATAGAACAGCCACGCCAGATCGTTATCCGCGCGCTCCGCGACTGGTAGCGGATCATGATTGCAAAGCTCGGTAAACGTGTCGTGCTCGACATGGATCAACGGCACGTCGATAACGTCTGACAGGTCAGAGGCCAGGTCATCCGTCGCCAATACCAGCTTCGCGCCAGAGTTATCGACGATGAAGGCGGCCTCTTTCGGGTGGAGCTTTGCATTGATCGGCACAACCGCCGCCCCCAGCCCCCAAACACCGTAGAAGCCCAGAAGATACTCGGGGCAGTTCTTCATGAAAAGCGCGACCCGGTCGCCCGGCCCGACACCATGCGCGGCCAGTGCAGCGGCCAGACCCTGCGCAGCCCGAAAAAACTCCGCATAGGTAAAGACCTGTTCCGGCCCGCGAAACACCGCCGGCCGGTCCCCTTTGATCTGCGCTGTGCGCTCAAGCCAATGCGCCAGATTCATGAGACTTCCCTTTCGCCCTGATCGACCAAACGACTATCGAACGACAGTTTGCATCCATGCAAGCCCCGTAAAACTACGCAACTGTTTGAATTGTCGTCGAAGCTTTGGCAGGATAGGGCCATGACGCAGATGGATCTTGCCTTCATGTACGCGCCCACGGGGCTTGCACTGACCGAAAACAGGATCGTGCGCCAATGCAACTTGCGCTTTGCCGAGATGTTTGGAGCCGAAGTCGACAGCTTTCGCGATATGTCGCTAGAGCGGCTGTACCCGTCCTTGAAAGACTATGAGAAAGTGGCGCGCGTCGGGGGTGACATCCTGCGTGAAACCGGACGGTACGAGGACGAGCGCGTCATGCGGCGCCTAGATGGCGACGTGTTTTGGTGCCGGGTGCGTGGCACCAGCCTGACGCCAGATGACCCTTTCCGACAAGGGGTTTGGAGCTTTGCTGACCTCTCTGCCGAGCGCCCAGTGGTCGAATTGACTCCGCGTGAACGCGATGTGGCGATTCTGACCTGTCAGGGTAAAACTTCGAAAGAGATCGGCCTTTCGTTGGGACTAAGCTATCGCACTGTCGAAGCGCATCGCGCACGACTGCTGCAAAAGTTCGGCGCACGCAAACTGCCCGAGCTTGTGGCGAAGTTTTCGGGCATGCCGATTTAAGGCGCAGTTAACCTTCGTGTGGATTCTCTTGCACGCCTTAATCTTCAGTTAATCCCGAGCCGACTATACTGGTATTTGGTGGGGGCTCCGCAAAAGACGGAGCTTACAATGGAATTCACGATACCGTCCCCTTTGGGGGCGCAAGCCACGATTGCGGCACAACAGCCGGCGCGTCCGGCACCTGATCCGACGCGGGTCGAAAAGGCCCCTAGAGCCGGCAAGGCGCGAGCGGATACGCACAACGCAACGAACCATGGCAATACGCAGGCACCGAGCAACCGCGCGAACCGAAACGCGACCGAACCGCCGCCGGACCCGAACCAACCAGTCGGGCCGCCGCCCTCCTTTCAAGTGAACGTCCTTGAGATGGAACGTGAGTTACAACAGCGGCTAGCGCAGATCGAGCTTTCGCGATCTTTGGAGGACCAGAGCTCTCTTCAGGTGACTGGACCTGAGCACGAAGATCCGGTCAAACCGGCCTCTGACAGGGCCGATTGACGAGAACTTGGGTTTTGTGCCAGAAATCCCCGGTCCGCCCCGCCAATTCCTGACCGAATTCGGGCGATTTTCCGTTTTCACGATCCTTCTTGCTTTTCTCCCCTTACGTGGCGTCCTATAAGCGTTGCAAAGACACAAAGCCTGCATAGATAGACAGGCAGACAATCTAGGGCGAGGACCCATGGCCAAGAAAAATCACGATACCGATGTGGCATTCATCGAAGCACTGGCGAAACTGCTTCAGGAAAACGACCTGACCGAATTGGAAGTCATGCGCGACTATGGCGAAAACGACAGCCTGAACGTGCGCGTCAGCCGCGCCAAAGAGGTCGTTCAGCAGGTCACCGCCCCTGTTGCCGCAGCCCCGGCCGCAGTCGCAGCACCGGCTGCTGCAGCCCCCGCAGCGGAAGCACCAGCTGCCGCGTCAGACGATCCTGCAAGCCATCCGGGCGCTGTACCTTCGCCCATGGTCGGCACCGCCTATCTGCAAGCCGAACCCGGCAGCCCGGCATTTGTCAACGTTGGTGACACCGTGTCGGAAGGCCAGACTGTTCTGATCATCGAAGCAATGAAGACGATGAACCAGATCCCGGCCCCGCGCGCAGGGAAGGTCACTCGCATCTTGGTCGAAGATGGCTCGCCCGTTGAGTTCGGCGCGCCCCTGATGATCATCGAATAAGGGACATCACATGGCCCAGTTCGACAAAATCCTGATTGCCAACCGGGGCGAGATTGCGCTGCGCGTGATCCGTGCCGCCCGCGAGATGGGCATCAAGACCGTTGCCGTGCATTCGACCGCTGACGTGGACGCGATGCATGTGCGCATGGCAGACGAAAGCGTCTGCATTGGCCCCAACGCCGGCGCTGACAGCTATCTGTCGATCCCCGCGATCATCGCCGCCTGTGAGATCACTGGCGCGCAGGCTGTGCACCCCGGTTACGGCTTCCTGTCGGAAAATGCGACCTTCGTGCAGGCGCTGGAAGATCACGAGATCACCTTCATCGGCCCCTCGGCCGAGCACATCCGCATGATGGGCGACAAGATCACTGCGAAAGACACAGCGATCAAGCTGGGCATCCCTGTTGTTCCGGGCTCTGAAGGCGGTGTGCCTGATATCGAAAGCGCGCGCAAAACCGCGGCTGAAATGGGTTACCCGGTCATCATCAAAGCGACTGCCGGTGGCGGCGGACGCGGCATGAAAGTTGCCGAGACCGAGGCCGACATCGACACCGCGTTTTCCACCGCGCGTTCGGAAGCAAAAGCCGCCTTCGGCAATGACGAAGTCTATATGGAGAAATACCTTCAAAAGCCGCGCCACATCGAAGTGCAGGTCTTTGGCGACGGCCAAGGCGGCGGCGTACATCTGGCGGAACGTGACTGCTCGCTGCAGCGTCGCCACCAGAAGGTGTTCGAGGAAGCCCCCGGCCCTTCGATCAGCCCAGAGAACCGCGAGAAGATTGGCACGATCTGCGCCAACGCCGTGGCCGAAATGGGCTATTCCGGCGCAGGCACGATCGAGTTCCTTTATGAAGATGGCGAGTTCTATTTCATCGAAATGAACACACGCCTGCAGGTGGAGCACCCGGTCACTGAATACATCTTCGACGTCGACCTCGTTCGCGAACAGATCCTCGTGGCAGAAGGCAACAAGCTGTCCTTTGCGCAGTCAGATCTGGAAGTGAACGGCCACGCAATCGAGGTGCGTCTGAACGCCGAGCGTCTGCCGAACTTCACCCCTAGCCCCGGCAAGATCACTCAGTATCACGCTCCGGGCGGTCTGGGTGTTCGGATGGATAGCGCACTGTATGACGGCTATTCGATCCCGCCTTACTATGACAGCCTGATCGGCAAGCTGATCGTACATGGTCGCGACCGCCCCGAAGCGCTGGCACGTCTAAGCCGCGCATTGGGCGAGCTGATCATCGACGGGATCGAAACCACTGTCCCGCTGTTTGACATGCTTCTGGCCGAGCCCGACGTCCAATCGGGTAATTACAATATCCACTGGCTGGAACGCTGGCTGGATGAAAATATGGGGTAAGGGCCATTGGCCCACCCCACCCCTCCTCCTTTAACTGCTGAGCTGCTGTTGAAAGCCTATGCCATGGGCGTGTTTCCCATGGCCGAAGGACGCGACGATCCCGAGGTTTTCTGGGTCGATCCAAAGCACCGTGGGATCATCCCTCTGGACGGGTTTCACCTCTCACGCAGCCTTGCCCGCACGATCCGCCGCGCGCCGTATCAGGTCACGCTGAACCGGGACTTCGCCGGGACTGTCGCAGCGTGCGCCGATCGCAACGAAACGTGGATCAATGACACCATTTTCTCGCTGTATGAGCAGCTCCACAGAATGGGACACGCCCATTCGCTTGAACTGTGGGATGGCGACGATCTTGTCGGTGGTGTTTACGGTGTCACGCTTGGCGGGGCGTTCTTCGGAGAAAGCATGTTCTCGCGCCGCCGGGATGCGTCAAAGATCGCACTGGCGTATATGGTAACCCATCTACGCGGCTGTGGCTTTGCGCTGTTTGATACGCAATTCCTGACGCCTCACTTGGCCAGCCTAGGCGCGATCGAAATCCCGCGCGTGGAGTATCATAAACTGTTGGAACGTGCGCTAGAGATCGGCGCGGACCTGACCGACCGCCCCCTGCCCAAGGTTCACTCGGTCGCGCAGCGCAGCACCCAGACGTCATAGCGCGGGTGATCCAAGGCGTTCAGCGCCGGAGAAGAGGCGATCATCCAACCTTCGAACGTCGTCTCTTCAGAGTTTCCATCGCGCACCACCAGCCACGCGAAAGCGTCGCCAGACGGGTTGTCCGTGGGATAGCGGCATTCACCCAATGTGACGCGCAAACGGCCAAGTTCGACCGTGTCGCCTACATTCATTTTGAAGTCCACGGGCGTGCCCGATACCTTGTCCAAGCCCCGCAAATGAGCGCCGGGTGCTTTCGCGGTTTCAGCCCAAGCGGTGCTGGCCGCAAACAGGGCAGCAGACAATGTCAAAGCTGCACGGATCACTCGGCACTATCCTCGCTACCGGCCACGTATTTCAGCAGCAACTGCACAAGACTGACCGAGCCTTGAGTGTCTTCAATCTCGTCGCCAGGCTCTAGGTTGAAGAGCGATCCGCCGGGCAAAAGCTCGACATAGTTACCACCCAGAAGCCCTTCGGACGAAATGATGATGGCGGTGTCTTCCGGAAGGGCGACATCCGACTGAACGGTGAAATCTGCGTCCGCACGGAAAGTTTCAGGGTTCAGCGTTATGTCGGTCACGGCACCAACTTTGACGCCACCCAAGCGCACATCCGTTCCGATCGAAATGCCATCGGCCGTGCGGAAAGACGCGGTATAGGTATCCGTTGTTCCTGTACCGGACAGGCCTACAATCTGGCCCGCGTACATTAGGAACCCAACGGCGACCGCCAGCACGATGCTGCCGGTGACGACTTCGGTTGTGTGGCTATTGCTCATGCGAAATGTCCCTCGTTCCGGGGGCCGATCGGCGAAATAGTGAGTTTATTCGGGCTGCCAAGCTTCGTAGTCGCTACGTTCAGCCGGAGCGGTCTGACGCAAAGATCCTACAGGAGCATAAGCCATCGCTGTGCCGGTCAGGTTGTCCTGATGCGGCTTTTCCCAGTCTTTGTGAGCCAGCGGTTTGTCTTCCGGGCAGTTATCGAAGGTGTGATGAAGCCAGCCATGCCATTCGGGGCTGACGCGGCTTGCCTCGGGCTCGCCGTTATAGATCACCCAGCGGCGGCTATCGTCCTGATTGCGATAGAAGACGTTGCCTTGATCATCTTCCCCAACTTTCACACCCTTGCGACGGGTGAACAGCCAGGTTCCGATCGTCTCACTGTGGTACCATGTCAGAAGCGAAAGAAGCCGCATGTCGATCTCCGAAATTTCTTACACTTGATATGGCCCATGGCAGGCCGAAGGTCCAGAGCTTTGCCCTCCAATCCACGATCCTTGCGCGATTTGAAGCCAGTTTCGCACGAAGGCAGGCCTGAAAAGGAAAAGCCACCGCTAAGGCGATGGCTTCTTGATGCGTTGGGAATCAGTTCGCGCCGTTAGCTGGCGGTCACTTCTTCCTTCGCGGTGTCCGCGTAAATGATCAGCGGCTTCGCGTCCGAGGTTACAGCCTCGTCGTTCACGACAACTTCGTCCACATTCTCGAGCCCCGGCAGGTCGAACATCGTATCAAGCAGGATGTCCTCCATGATCGAACGCAACCCGCGCGCGCCGGTTTTACGTTCGATGGCACGTTTCGCGATGGCCTTCAGCGCATCCTCGGTAAAGGTCAGCTGCGCTTCTTCCAGTTCGAACAGGCGCTGGTATTGCTTGACCAGTGCGTTTTTCGGCGCAGTAAGAATGGTGACCAGAGCTTCCGCATCCAGATCTTCCAGCGTCGCGATCACCGGCAGGCGACCAACGAATTCTGGGATCAGGCCAAATTTCAGCAGATCTTCAGGTTCCAGTTCTTTGAACAGTTCACCCACGCCGCGATCGTCGTTTTCGCGTACATCTGCGCCAAAGCCCATTGCCGAGCCTTTGCCGCGCTGTGCAATGATCTTATCTAGACCAGCAAAAGCACCACCACAGATGAACAGAATGTTCGTGGTATCCACTTGCAGGAATTCCTGTTGCGGATGCTTACGGCCACCTTGCGGCGGAACCGAAGCCACGGTGCCTTCCATGATCTTCAGAAGCGCTTGCTGCACACCCTCGCCCGACACGTCGCGGGTGATCGAGGGGTTGTCCGACTTGCGGGTGATCTTGTCGACTTCGTCGATATAGACGATGCCCCGCTGTGCACGTTCGACATTGTATTCCGACGCCTGCAGCAGCTTCAAAATGATGTTTTCCACGTCCTCGCCCACATAACCGGCTTCGGTCAGTGTGGTGGCGTCGGCCATTGTGAAAGGCACGTCCAGAATGCGCGCCAGCGTTTGGGCCAGCAGCGTCTTACCGCAACCCGTCGGGCCGATCAGCATGATGTTGGACTTCGCCAGCTCGATCTCGTCGCCATTGGCGGCGGCGTGATTCAAACGTTTGTAGTGGTTGTGGACCGCGACAGACAGAACGCGTTTGGCATGCCCCTGCCCGATGACGTAATCGTCAAGAACCTGACAGATCTCCAATGGTGTCGGCACCCCGTCCGAGGATTTCAGCCCCGAAGACTTGGTTTCTTCACGGATGATATCCATACACAGCTCGACGCATTCGTCACAGATGAACACTGTCGGGCCCGCAATCAACTTACGCACCTCGTGCTGGCTTTTGCCGCAGAACGAGCAGTAAAGCGTGTTCTTGCTGTCACCAGAGGAATTATTCGCCATAGTCCAGTCCTATTAGGCCGGATACCGACCCCGTTAAGCCCTTCCGGGCGGTCTTTTGCCCCTATCCCCAGCTTAGGCCAGGGATGGAACAGGTACAATCAGCTTTTTGAAAGGCCCTCAACAGGCCCTTCAAATTCAGGCCTCAGCGTCGTCGCCTTTGGCGCGGTTCTCGACGATCTCGTCAATCAAACCCCAGTCTTTGGCGGCTTGCGGATCCATAAAGTTGTCGCGCTCCAGCGCATCAACCACCGCTTCCATCTTTTGACCCGTGTGCTTCACATAGATTCCGTTCAGGCGATCCTTCAGCTTTTGGGTTTCCTGTGCGTGGATCATGATGTCCGTCGCTTGGCCCTGATAGCCGCCCGAAGGCTGGTGCACCATGATGCGCGAGTTAGGCAGCGAGAAGCGCATGCCGCTTTCGCCAGCTGCCAGCAGAAGCGATCCCATCGACGCCGCCTGACCAATCACAAGGGTCGATACCTTCGGCTTGATGTATTGCATTGTATCATAGATCGACAGGCCAGAGGTCACCACGCCACCGGGCGAGTTGATATACATCGAAATTTCTTTGTTCGGGTTCTCAGCTTCAAGGTGCAGAAGCTGCGCCACGATCAGGCTGGACATACCGTCATGCACCGGACCGGACAGGAAAATGATCCGCTCCTTCAACAGGCGCGAGAAAATGTCATAAGCTCGTTCCCCGCGCGAGGTCTGCTCAACCACCATGGGAACAAGGGTATTCATATAGGTATCAATCGGATCGTGCATGTCGCCTGCTTTCTCTTCGCGCCAAAGCCCGTTCTGGGCACCTGATGCCAACCTAGTCCTGTGCTAAGGGGGCTGCAAGGGGCCGAAACGTCCCCACTGCTAACACCAGCACACATTTCAAACAGAGATGCCGGAAAACGGTTAACAAATTCCTTTTCTTAGCTTCGCTATGACAACAAAGCGCAAAAGAAAAGGCGCCCAAAAGGCGCCTGATCTTTTTCAGTTATTCTAAAATCATCAACCAGGAGACATCCCGCGCAGGCGCTCCGAGCGGCGGCGCAGAAGTTCAACCGTGGTCAGAAGCGCAATCGAGATGACCACCAGGATGGTTGCGACCGCCAGAATGGTCGGGCTGATCTGTTCGCGCAGACCGGTAAACATTTGCCATGGCAGCGTTTGCTGCTTGGCCGAGCCGACGAAGATCACCACCACAACCTCGTCAAAAGAGGTGATGAAGGCAAACAGCGCACCCGAGATCACGCCCGGAAGGATCAGCGGCATCTGCACGCGGAAGAAGGTCGTGACGGGATCTGCACCCATATTCGCCGCAGCACGGGTCAGCGAGCGGTCAAAACCCACCAGTGTTGCGGTCACGGTGATGATCACGAAGGGGATACCAAGTGCAGCGTGCGCCAGAACAACGCCCCAGTAGGTACCTGCCAGACCGATGCGGGAATAGAAGAAGTACATCCCAGCCGCCGAGATGATCAGCGGAACAATCATCGGTGAAATCAGCGTCGCCATGATGGCGCGACGTGCAGGCACATGCGGCTGGCTCAGGCCAATCGCGGCCAAGGTGCCCAGCGATACTGACAGCAGCGTTGCAGCTGGTGCGATCTTGATCGAGTTCCACAAAGCATCTTGCCAATCGGGGTTCGAGAAGAAGTCACGATAGTGCTTCAGCGAATAGCCCGCCGGGTCGAAGCTCAGCATCTCTTTCGTAAAGGTGAAGAAATCCTGCGAGTTGAAGCTAAGCGGGATCACCACAACGATGGGAGCGATCAGGAAGAAAAAGATCAACCCACAGATCACGCGGAACGTATAGTGCCAGACCCGCTGGCCGGTGGTTGCATATGGAGGAAGTGCCATGTCCGTTACCCCAGCTTCACGTTGTCAATGCCGACGATCTTGTCATAGGCCCAGTACAGGACCAGAACGACCGCCAGAAGGATTGCGCCCAGCGCCGAGGCCAAGCCCCAGTTCAGTGAGCTTGAGATGTGGAAGGCAATCTGGTTCGAAATGAACGTGCCTTTCGTACCCCCGACCAAAGCCGGCGTAATGTAGTAACCGATCGCCAGAATAAACACGAGGATCGAGCCCGCGCCAATGCCCGGTACGGTCTGCGGGAAGTAAACCCTCCAGAATGCGGTCCAGTCGGTTGCGCCAAGGCTTTTGGCCGCGCGCAAATATGTAGGCGGGATGGTTTGCATCACCGAATACATCGGCAGGATCATGAACGGCAACAGGATATGGGTCATTGCCACGATCGTACCGAATTGGTTGTTGATGATCACAAGTCGTGCACTGTCATCCACAAGGCCGACCCAGACAAGTATGTCGTTGATCACCCCCTGTTGTTGCAGCAGAATTTTCCAGGCCGACGTCCGCACCAAAAGCGACGTCCAGAAGGGCAGCAACACTAGGATCATCAGAATGTTCGCCTGACGCATTGGCAGGTTCGCCAGGATCCACGCCACCGGGTAAGCCAAAAGGATACAGCAGATGGTGATCGCCATCGACATCCACAGCGTACGTCCCAACAGGTTCATATATATCCGTTCGGCTTCTGGACGCATCTCAGCCCCGTCAGGACCAACGCGCATATCCACAGCGTTCAGGAAGTAACCAGAGGTAACGGGCGGCGAATAGGTCTGGATCGTGCGCCAATTGTCGGCGTCGCCCCAACCCTTGTTGATGTCGATCAGCTCGTCTTTCCAGGAGCTTACGCCCTCGATGTCGAACTTTTTCGCCTTGCGTCCAGTCTTACGAAACAGCGAGGAAATCCCCGGGTTTTCATAGTTCAGTCGCGTGCCAACCTTGGTGTGGGTCTTGGCGGCCGCCGCCTCTTTCAAGTCGGCTGCCATGGCTGCATAGACCGCCTCGCTTGGCAGATCACCAGAATCGGCATCCCAATCCGCCAACGCCACCACTGTGCGTGGAAGCGTGTCGGTTACAATCCCGTTCTTAACCGAACGATACAGCATATCGGCAACTGGCAAGATGAAACTAATCAGAATGAACAGCAACAACGGCGCAATCAGCAGCAGCGCTCGCATTTTCTGTCGGCGGAGCGCCCGCGCAAGACTGCGCTTCAGCGGCGTTCCATCTGCGGCCAAAACCGGGCCGCCGGTATCAGTTGTATCGCTCATATCTTCCCTGTCGGCTGTTGCCGTTTCTTGGTTTCAGTCAGGTAAATTGACAAACAAATCAGATATTAAAAAAGGGGTGAAGGAGGCCCGAAGGCCCCCTTCGATGTCAGATTACTTGGCCAGCCAAGCTTCGAACTTTGCGTTCAGATCGTCACGGTTGTCTGCCCACCATTCGTAGTCATACACGTGTACGTTGCCCGAGTTTGCCGGGTCGGTCGGCATGTGCGGAGCCATGTCGATGCCCAGTTCGGCGTGCTTGCCAACCAGCGGAGCCGACGATGCACGGGCCGGGCCGTACGAGATGTAGGCAGCCTGATCAGCCAGACGCTGAGTGTCGGTAGCGAACTTCAGGAAGTCCATTACGCGGGCTTTGCGGTCTGCAGGCAGGCCAGCGGGAACTACCCAACCGTCCAGGTCAAACGACTGCATGTCCCACAGCATCTCGATCGGCTGGTTCTGCTCGGCGATGGCCGAGAACAGGCGACCGTTGAAGGTCGAACCGAAGACGACTTCACCGTCTGCCAGCAGCTGCGGGGTTTCTGCACCAGCAGTCCACCAGACAACCTGATCTTTGATGGTGTCGAGCTTCGCAAGTGCGCGCTCCATGCCACCGTCGGCGCCCAGAACGTCATAGATTTCGTCCTTTGCTACGCCATCGCAGTACAGTGCCCACTCTACGTTATCGATTGGACGCTTCTGCAGGGCGCGTTTGCCCGGCCAGGTGTCCATATCAAAGATTGCGCAAACGCTGTCAGGCTTGGTTTCGCCAACCAGGTCTGTGCGGTAACCGAAAGTGGTCGAGTATACGATCTGCGGAACAAAGCAGTCCGACACCAGCAGGTCGCCGAAGTCATCCGACGCCGAAGTGCCATCGGGCGCAGCGGCCAGATCAGCATCGTGATCCAGCTCTTCAGCCAGACCTTCGTCGCACAGACGCATCGAGTCCGAAGCAACAGCGTCAACCAGGTCCCAGGTAACGTTGCCGGCTTCGTTCATGGCGCGCAGCTTGGCCACAGCTTCAGCCGAGCTTTCGTCCCAGGTGACTTTCACCTCGGGGTGCATTTCCAGATACGGTTCGACATAGGCCTTGATCTGGCTGGCCTGATAGGCTCCACCCCAGGACACCAGCGTCAGTTCGTTGGCCATGTCCTCGGCGGTTGCCACATTGCCGGCAAGCGTCAGGGCCGAGGTGGCCATAAACATCTTCGCAAGTTTCATACTTAAATTCTCCCTAGTTATCCCGTTTGATTGGTCGGAACTGCATGACGGGCTGCATGGCAATTCCCTGGCAGAATGCCCGGGGCCGTGTCGCCACGCCCCCGTAGCAATTGGGTTTACGCGTCTAGCGCGCGACAATCCTGCGGCAACCAGCCGATTTCGATCTGCTGGCCAGGTGTCAGGCGCTCTACATCCGGGGCGTTACGGGTCTTGATGATGAACTCATCATTGCCAGCAACACGCAGGCGGGTGCGGAAGATGTCGCCCATATAAATGAACTCAAGCACTTCGGCTTTGAGCGTGTGGGCACCTTCCTGCAGGCGCTCTTTATTGTATTCGACGCGCTCGGGACGGATCGAAACCTGAGTGCGTTCGCCAACCTTCGAAACGTTGATCGGGGTCGCATCCAACTCTTCGCCATCATCCAGACGCACGACGCAGGTGTCACCCGAAATCTCGGTCACAACACCTTCCAAGGTATTGTTTTCACCAATAAATTGCGCAACGAAGCTGTTTTCCGGCTTTTCGTACAGCAGATCCGGCGGGGCCAGCTGTTGAATGCGGCCATCGTCGAACACGGCCACGTTGTCAGACATGGTCAGAGCTTCGGTCTGGTCGTGTGTCACGTAGACCGTGGTGATGCCTAGGCTGTGCGCCAAGTGGGTGATTTCGAACTGCATCTTTTCGCGCAGCTGTTTGTCCAGCGCGCCCAGAGGTTCGTCCATCAAAACCAGTTCGGGTTCAAACACCAGAGCACGCGCCAGTGCGACACGCTGCTGCTGACCGCCTGACAATTGCGACGGACGGCGGCCGCCAAAGGCGCCCATTTCCACCATGTCCAGTGCACGTTTGATCTTTTCTTCACGCTCGGATTTGCCCATTTTGCGCACTTCCAAGGGGAAGGCGAGGTTTTCGGCAATCGTCATGTGCGGGAACAGCGCATAGTTCTGGAACACCATGCCGATGCCACGCTTGTGCGGTGGGATATTGTTGATCGGTTGACCGCCCAGACGAATATCGCCGTGGGTTGCGGTCTCGAAACCGGCCAGCATCATCAAGCAGGTGGTTTTCCCGGATCCAGACGGCCCGAGCATGGTAAGAAACTCGCCCTTCGCAATCGACAGGTTCAGGTCTTTTACGACCAATGTTTCGCCGTCGTAGCTTTTTTGGACACGATCGAAAACGACAAATCCGTCGTCGGTTACAGCTTCAGCCAAGTGACCCCCCTGGTCTATGTTCTTTTTTTTCACGCACCAGCCAACACGAAGAAATGAATGAATTCAACAGTCAATTCGACCGAAATTCTACTGTCTGACAATTAAATGTGCTTTTCTGCGCGTGCATTACGCCTCAAAGCTTAACCATCAGATCGCGCCAAACCTCTTTTTATAAACACTTTGCCCCGCCGTTTTCTGACCATGGGTAAAGCCGTTGATTGGTGACCGGGCGGCAGGGGGAATATTGCGTATGCAATCGACCTGCCGCCCGGGTTCCTGCCTTTAGTCTGGGTATATCACACCTTCAGGACGACACGCTCGCGACCCTTCAGGGCAATTTTACGCCAGAATCAGTTCCTATCGCGAAATAATGTTGTGGTCGGGGCCATAGGGAAAGCCGGTGATGTTCTCGGACGCATCTTCGCCAACCACCAGAATATCATGTTCACGATAGCCGCCAGCACCCGCTGTGCCTTCAGGCAAGAACAACATCGGCTCCATCGACACAACCATGCCGGGTTCCAACACGGTGTCGATGTCTTCGCGCAGCTCCAGACCAGCCTCGCGGCCGTAGTAATGCGACAACACGCCGAACGAGTGTCCATAGCCAAACGACCGATATTGAAGCAGTCCTTCGCTTTCGAAGAACTTGTTGATCTCGGCAGTGATGCCAGAACATGTCGCGCCCGGCCTGATCAGGCTGATCCCAAGCTCGTGTGCGGCGACATTGGCTTTCCAGATCCGTAGGCTTTCCGCATCAGGCTCGCCCACGAACAAGGTGCGCTCCAACGCGGTGTAGTAGCCCGAGATCATCGGGAAAGTGTTCAGCGACAGGATATCGCCGCTTTCCAGCTTGCGCGTGGTGACCGGGTTGTGAGCGCCGTCGGTGTTGATGCCCGACTGGAACCAGACCCAGCTGTCGCGGATTTCGCTGTCCGGATGGGTGCGCGAGATTTCAAGCTCCATCGCGTCACGCCCGGCCATTGCGATGTCAATCTCGCGGGCACCGACGCGGATCGCGTCGTGGATGGCGGCACCGCCCACATCTGCGATACGAGCGCCTTCGCGGATCAGCGCGATTTCCTCGGCCGATTTGATCATGCGTGCCTGCATCGTGTCCCCAGCAATGTCCGTGAAGCTGCTGCCGGATAGGAACTCTTCGGCCAAGTCGCGCTGCGCCAAAGTCATGTGATCGCCTTCGATCCCGATGGATTTGGCATTTCCGACAAGGTTCTTAACCGCGCGCCAATAGTTATTGCGCTCCCAATCGGTGTAGATGACGTTGTCGCCATAGCAGCGCCGCCATGGCTGGCCCGCGTCGATATTGGCCGACACCGTGGTCGACCGATCCGCCGTTACGACGAGCGCATAGGGGCGACCAAAGGCGCAATACAGAAAGCCCGAATAATAGGCGATATTGTGCATCGAACTGAACACAACCGCTTCCACACCGCGTGCGGCCATGATCTTGCGCAGACCCGCCAGACGACGTTCGTACTCCGCGTCCGAGAAGGGCAGCGGGGCTTTTTCACCGTTTTCACAAACAAAGTATTGAGGGCGTGACATATCACATCTCTCCATCTTCCGAGGCCGGGATGTCTTGGGATATGCCCGGCCAACCAAACTCCCCGGCGTCCAGGGCAGTTGATCTCCGGACCGGTGTGCATGTGGCACACAGGGCAGCGACGCCATCGCTGCGGATGGGGGATTAGTGGCCATCAAAGGCGGGTCTGTCAACTGGCTTCGTGCGGGTCCGTGTTGTCGGGCCAGATTTGCTGCGAGCCGCCCTGCCCCAATACGTGCACGCCTTGGGCGGAAACGGATACTGTTGGAAGCGTCCCGGTTTGATACGCCCCGGTATCCACCGAGATCCGCCCCTGTCGGACCCTCACGTCGGGAACAATCGTGTGGCCATGCACCACCCAAATTCCATCCTGCCGGGGCTGAGATCGAAAATCCGCATGTCCCCAGACCAGGACGTCATCCTCTTGTTCCTCGATGGGCGCGACGGGATCGGCCCCTGCATGGACGACCGCG
Organism: Aliiroseovarius sp. S253; assembly: GCF_049800855.1. NCBI lineage: Bacteria > Pseudomonadati > Pseudomonadota > Alphaproteobacteria > Rhodobacterales > Paracoccaceae > Aliiroseovarius > Aliiroseovarius sp. S253. Next base: position 1,862,040 of record NZ_JBNAFW010000001.1, read on the forward strand.
ACATTGCCAGTCTGCCAGACGGTTGGCAGCGATTGCAGGAAGGACAGCGCGGCGTCGCCAAGCTCCTGCTTCAACCGCTCGCGCACCATCAGAACGCGGTCCCCGCGCATGTCCAACTTCGTAACACCGATGCCGAAGCTTTTCAGGGTCTCAACGCCGCCATTCGCGAACCAGACCGGCGCGTTCAGCGGGGGATTGTCCAGGAAGCTCGAGAGCATTTGCTCGTGATTGCCGCGCAGACAGATAATGTCCCGAGGGTCGTCGGCCTGCAACGCCATCACGCGACGCAGCACCCCCGCGCTGTGCGGGCCGCGATCCATATAGTCTCCCACAAAGACAAGCGGCAGATTAGCGTGGTCTGGATCGGATGCGATCTGGTCCAGCGTGGCGTCAAGCGCCTCAAGCTGCCCGTGAATATCGCCAATGACCAGAAAGGGCTGATCCGGGGCCAGCGGCGCGTCGAAATCCGCGCCGCCCCCAAATTTCCGAAACAGGCTGTCCAGCAGTTTTCCCATTTCGTCCTTTCTTTATCGGGTCGCGTTCGCGATCACCGTTTGCAAACAGTCACCCAGATTCCGCGTACGCTCGGGCGTCCATGTCGGGTCCACAAGGAAGCACAGGCTGGTGTCGCCCAATTCCCGCGCCACCGGAAGCGGCGCGTCTGGTCCCAGACCATAGCGCGTGAAGGTGCCTTCGCGATAGATCTCGGAACAACTGCCTGAAAAGATCGGGAAGCCTGCGTCCGAGACTTCGGCGATGATGCGATCGCGGCTCCAATCGTTTTTCAATGCTTCAGGGCGCACGAAGGCATAGAAACGATAATAGGCATGGGTCATGCCGTCCGGTACGTCCGGCACGCGGATTGCGTCGAGCCCCGACAGTGCCTGCGCCAGAATTCCCGCGTTTTCCGTACGATGCGCGCGCCAATCGGCAAGCCGTTTCAACTGCACCCGCCCGATGGCCGCAGACGGACCCGTCATGCGCAGGTTCGTTCCCGGCCCGGCGCCATGCAGCCAGCGAAAGCCCGGAGGATGCTCGGTGTTGAACACCACATCATAGTCCTTACCGTGATCTTTGAAGCTCCACGCTTTTGACCAAAGATCGCGATCATTGGTGGTCAGCATACCTCCCTCGCCACCTGTCGACATGATCTTGTCTTGGCAGAAGGAAAACGAGCTGAACGTGCCGAAATTGCCAACGTTCTGATCGCCAATCATCGCGCCATGAGCTTGGGCGCAATCTTCAATCACCCACAGATCATGCGCCCGGGCCAGATCCATGATGGCACCCATGTTGCAAGGCCATCCGCCCAGATGCACGGGAATGATCCCTTTTGTTCTGGGCGTGATCAGCGGTGCGATGGTGTCTGCGGTGATGTTCTGGCTGTCCGGGTCGACATCTGCGAAGACCGGCACGCCCCCTTGCAGAGAAACCGAACTGGCCGAGGCGATAAAACTGCGGGGCGTGACGATGACCTCGTCACCCTCCGACAAGCCCAGCACATGCAAGGCCGCGTCCAGAGTGACCGTCCCGTTTGCCATCGCAATCGCATGGGGCACACCGAACCATTCGGCGAACTCGGCTTCGAAGGCGCGCACGTCGGGGCCAGTCCATGCGTTCACTTTGCCAGAGCGTAAAACCTCGGTCACGGCGGCGATCTGTTCTTCGTCGAATACGGGCCAATTGGACATCGGATGTTCCCCTTAGATCACGCTGCGCACTAGGACAAAACCCTCGGCCGCATGGCGATGCACTGTGGCCCCGCGCAGGGTCGCCAAGGCACGAAGCGCGTTGACCGATCGCTCGTGCGGCGGCTCTTTCACTTGGCTTGCAAACATCTGAAACGCCTCAAGCTTGCGGTCGAGCGTGTCGGACACGTCGATGAACACGTTCGGCACAAAAGCGGGCGTCAGGTAAGGCGCATTCCAGTTGGTTTCCGACAAGGTCTCATAAGCCATGATCGTGGTCGGATAGTCCTGCTGATGCGGGCGGCTGGCGACCAGTGTCGACAGGAAAGACAGCTGGTGATCCATATGAATGTCGCCGGGATGGGTGACAAAGATCAATCCCGGAGCCAGATCGCGCACTAGTTTGCCAAGGCCTGCGTTCAGCCCGCCATGCGGATGCTCTGCCAGTTCAGCAGCGGGGAAATCCAACCAATGCGTCTTCGTTACGCCCAGATGGTCATGGGCCGCGCGAGCTTCGGCCCGGACAGCCGCAATCATCTCGTCCGTGTAAAGCGGTGCGCTGCCTTTCGTGACGACGGCCACATGCACTTCGCGCCCTTCATCTGCAAGGCGCGCGATGGTGCCACCTACGCCCAAAACCTCGTCATCGGGATGGGGGGCCACCACCAAAACTGGAGCCTTCGGGTTGCCGCCAAAGGCTGAAGAAGCAAGCGTGCTCATGTCGTACTCTTTCCAAGTTTCGTATGTATTTTCGGGGAGGTGTCCGCCCCGGTCCAATCCAAAATATCAATGCAGTTTCCGTCACCGCAATAGACGGTGAAAACGCGGCCCTCGATGTTCTGAACCTGTCCGGGGATACCGATGTAATAGCCCTTGCGCGGTGTGTGGCGCACATCTGTCAGGACCAGCTTCACCCCATTAACCGTATAGGTGAACGCGCCGGGATAGGGCGGCCCCGCCGCGCGGATCAGGCGGTGAATGTCGGCGGCGGGCCAGTTCCAGTCGATCAGCCCGTCCTCGGGGCGGCGCAGGGCGCAGGTGCTGGCCCCGTCTTCATCTTGCGGTTCGCGGGGCACATCGCCCGCCGCGATACGATCCATCAGGGGGGGCAGCATGTCCGCCAAAGCCTCGATATGCCTGTCATAAAGCTCGCGCACTTTGATCGTGTCGGGGTCGACGGTGAACCGCGCTTTGGCGGCAATCGGGCCGGTATCGGCGCCCTCGCCCAGCCAGAAAAGCGAGGACCCTATGGTTTGCTCTCCTAAAAGAATCGTCCAAGGCAGAACCGCCCTGCCCCGTAATTTGGGCAAGTCCGAGGGGTGATACCCGATGCAGCCCAGCTTTGGCACGGCACGAAATTCAGCCCCGCAAAGCTGCGACCAGCCAATGACAAGCACGAGATCAGGGTCGATGGCGCGAATGGCGGCGATGGTTTCTTCTGAATCGCTTTTCCGGGTCAGATGAAGCGTGCTGCCATGCGCCTTGGCCACGGGCGCAAGGTCCGCGTAATCCGAATGGCGATGCGCCAGTTCCGGTGGCAGTGTCACGACCATCTCGGGGATATGCCCGGCGTCATACAGCGCGTTCAACGCCTTCAAAGAGCCCTCCACGGCGCCTACAAATACGGTTTTCATGCGTTCGCCTGCTTTCCCGAAGGGGTCGCACCCCAATCCGCGGCCTCGGCGATCCGATCCTCGCGCCGATGTTCGCCAAACAAAGCAACGCCGATGGTTTCGGCCATGATGCGGAAGTCCAGCGCGGTCGACCGATGGGCGACATACCAAAGATCCAGCTTCAGTTTTTCGTCGTCATTCAGCGCGGTGTTCCCGCTGACTTGTGACCAACCCGTCAGGCCCGGCCGTACCGAGCCACGCTTAATCCCATCCGCCCCGAACCCCTGAACAGTTTCCACCATCAAAGGGCGCGGACCGACCAGCGCCATGCGACCGGCAAGGATGATAAACAGCTGCGGCAGCTCGTCAAAACGGGTGCGGCGCAGGAATTTTCCAGCTGGGATCAGACGCTCTTCGTCGGGGAGCCAGACGCCGTGTTCATCACGGTCATCCGTCAGAGTGCGGAACTTAACCACATCGAACGGCACCCCGCCCTTTCCCGCGCGCGTTTGGCGAAACATCACCGGACGACCAAGTGTCGCGATCACAATCAGGTAAGTTATCGCGCAAAGAGGCACGGCAATCGCCAGCAGGCACAGGCAGATCAGAATCTCGAGCAATCGATTCATGTGAGTCCAACAAACAAGGGCCTGAAGCAGGCAGAAAGAAAATGCTAGGGCACCCTGAAGCACTTCGGTCGCATCAAAATCGGGCATCATCACCCAGCGCGACGCTAAAATCGCTATGAACCAGAAAATCCTGCCCCAACATGCACATACGTAATGAATCAAGCTTGCCAGACATTCAGATTCCATGCAAGCTCGCCCCATGAAAGTTATTCATGTCGTCACAACCACGGATGTCGGCGGCGCTCAAATTATGTTGCAACGATATTTGTCTGCTCTGAAAGATGATGCGCAGTCGCATTCCGTGATATCGTTGGTGCCCCCCGGCTCGGTTGCCTCGCAAATCGAAGAACTGGGTGTCGAGGTGTCTGACCTTGGCCTACGTCCGGGGCGGATCACATTGGGCGCGCTATGGCGACTACGGCGCATGTTGCGCGACGCGCGCCCGGATGTTGTGCATGGCTGGATGTATCACGGATGCCTTGCAGCGTGGGCTGGGTTGAAGCTTTTGCCCAAACGCAAACGGGCCGCGCAGGTTTGGGCGGTCCATCACTCGCTTCAAGACATCAACAACGAAAAGCGGTCGACTCAGATTGTGGTTCGCATGATGGCCGCCTTGTCTCGTAAAGTTGAGCTGATCACCTATTGCTCGGGCGTTTCGCAACAGCAGCACGAGGCGATTGGTTTCTGCCCGGACCGTGTCGAATTGATCGCGAACGCCGTTGATACCGAAGTGTTCAAGCCGGATTCCGAGGCCCGCGCACGTCTTTCAGATATCGCAGGCATCCCAGAGGGTCGCCTGATTATTGGGAATGTGGCGCGCAGCCACCCCATGAAGGATCACGTCGCCATGGTGACCGCCACGGCGAAATTGGTCGAGATGGGCCATGACGTTCATGCGGTCTTGGTGGGCGAAGGGCATCGCGACAGCCCGGCCGAGCAAGCCGCGCGGGACCTGAACATCGCAGACCGGGTCAGCATCATCGACACGCGCCCGGACATTCATCGCATTGTTCCGGGGTTTGACATCTTCCTGTTGTCCTCGGCATGGGGTGAAGCTTTCCCTCTTGCTGTGTCCGAAGCCATGGCCGCTGAAGTGCCCTGTGTGGTCACGGATGTAGGCGATTGCGCCACGCTTGTCGGCGATACCGGTCGTGTCGTTCCACCTGCTCTGCCTGAAAAACAAGCACTTGCAGTTGCGGAACTCATTGACGAAGGCCCTGTCGCTAGGGCAACCTTGGGGAAACTGGCACGTGAACGCGTGTCCGAGAATTTTTCGACAGGAATTTATGTCGATCGTCATTATGCGGCCTACCGGCGCGCACTCTCTGCAAAGATTTAAGCGCAGAGATCAGATTTGAAACGACGTCCCTTCTCAGGGGGAAATTGGGAAGTGGATTACTTTGGGTGGCCCGCCGAAAGGCGGAAAAAAGTTGATAGGGGTTATGTGGCGAGTTCTTGGAGAACGTCGTCATCGTGTTTTCGCCATTCGGAAACAGTCGTGACCCGAATGGAGATTGATGCATGAAGATCGACGCACAAATCGGAAGCGACGACGGCGGCTCGAACGACTTTGATCGTATCGGGTTGGACGGCTTTTGGCTGATCCTGCGTCGACATCTGCGCCTGATCTTCCTGATCGTCGCCGCTGTCATTGCCGCCACCTATGTTGTCGTCGAACGGCTGGAAGAACGCTATACCGCGCGTGCAACTCTGGTTCTGACGGGCTTGGACACGCGCGTGCGCCAAACTGACACTCAATTGGAAAGCTTTGAGCTTTCGCGCGCAGTGATCGAAACTGAAATGGATGTGTTGAAGTCACGGGCCTTTGCCGATCAACTGTCAATGTATCTGGGTCTGTATGACGACCCGTCCTTTGTCTCGCCGACCTCAGACGGACAACCAATTGAAACCGCATTGCATCAAGAATTGGTGCTGGACAAAATCCAAGGCTCGTATGTGGTGTTCCGGTCCGGGGAAAGTCTGGCCATCGACATCATCGCCACGGCGAATGCTCCGGTCCTTGCAGCCAACATCGCCAATGCCATACCTGCGGTTTACATCGAAAACAGCCTGTCCGAGCAGCGTGAAAGCGTCTCAAGCTCGATCGTGTTTTTACGTGACCGGGTCGAGACGTTGGGTGAAGAGCTGACACTGGAAGAGGTCCAGCTGGCCGATTTCATCCGAGACAACAAGCTGGATGACGAACAGCTTCCCGATCGGCTGCGCTCGCAGGTTCAGTATCTCACGACATTTCTTAAAACTGCGGATGCGGGTCAGGATACGGAACGGCTGCAAAATGAATTGGCCAGTGTCGAAAGCGAGCTGCAAGATCGGACCCGCGCCGAGCTTGCCCAGATGCGCCGCGAGCGCCTTCTGGAAGTGCAGCGCCTGCGCTATCAGACCGCCATCGAGAAACTGAACGAGCTTGAAACACAGATCAATCTGGTGTCGCAGGGCGCGCGGCAGGTTTCCGTCGCCCGCCCCCCCGTTGCGGCATCGTGGCCGAACAAGAAATCATCACTTGTTATTGCAGCCGTCGGTGGATTGGTTCTGGCCTTTGTGGTCGCACTTGTTCTGGACCTGATGAACCGACGCATTTGGAGCGAAACGCAAACCATGCGGATCTCAGGTCTGCCAAATGCCGGATTTCTTCCACGAATTGGCCGGGATGCCGGGGCCATGCGCCGCGAGAGCGTCGCACGTTTTCTGATCGCGAAACCGCATACAATGTTCGCCCAAGCTGTCCGCGGTGCAACGGGTCTTTGGTTTGATGACAACAGTGAAGGCTGGGTGGTGATGATCACGTCGGGTTTACCGCATGAAGGTAAGTCCACCGTCACGGTCGCACTTGGTGTTTCTGCGGCCTTGGATGGTCTACGCACTTTGGTCATCGACATGGACAGCCACCGCGAGGCCGCAGCGCGTCTGCTTGACGCCAAAACCAAGCCCGTGAAACTGACTGATGTACTTGAGGACAAAGTCGCCCCCAGCCCCGTTGTTCTGGACGGCAAAACGATCGAAGGGTTGGATTTCCTGTCCCTGGATTCGCGCAGCACATCCAACTTGAAAGAACAGCGCCAGCATTTAACGGCGCTTAGAAGCAAATTACGTGATACATATGATTTAGTGATTGTTGATACGCCGCCTGTTCTGGTCGTGGACGACACTGTCCGCATCGGCGTGCTGGCGGACGAAATCTGGCAAGTGGTTCGTTGGGGCCGCACCCCAGAAAACGTACTCGTAGATACAGTTGAACGATTGAAGCGCGATGGTCTTCCGATCACGGCGACCTTGATCAACGACGTTGATACGCGCAGGCATCAAAGATTGGGATATGGTGGGTATGCTCAGTATTATAACTACGGTGAAGGATATTATTCATAATCGCCTTTGGAGGCGTCGGTTGAGTTTCAGATCGATCGCGGCCTCTTTCGCTGCCAGTTTGGGAATTGTCGCGACTGTGCTTCCAGCACAGGCCGCTGATTTGGCTTTTCCGGGGGCCATTGGCTATGGAGCCAAGGCCGAGGCTTGGAAGGGAGGCGACATTGTCGCAGTGACGACCTTGGCGGACGATGGTCCGGGAAGCCTGCGCGCCTGCGCCAAGAACGGTAACCAGCCACGCGTTTGTGTTTTCCGCGTCTCGGGGACGATCATGCTGGACAGTCCGATCCGGGTCGGCTCGAATATCTATATCGCGGGCCAGACCGCGCCGGGTAAAGGCATCCAGCTGCGCAATCGCAACTCGGTCCTGACGCCGCTTGTCGTGAAGAACGTGCGCCAGGTGGTGATCCGGTTCATGAAGATCCGTCCCGGCCCCAGCATCACGCCATCAGCCAATGTGGATGCGATTACGGTCGAGGATTCCCGGATGGTCTATCTTGGCAACCTGTCCATGCAGTTTGCCACAGATGAGACGTTCAACATCCATGTGTCCGGCGGAAAGGTCTCGAACATCACGTTGGCCGACAGCATTCTTGCACTCAGCCTTGATCGCAGCACTCACCCGAAAGGCAAGCATTCAAAGGGTGCACTGATCTGCTCACACGAGAAAAAAGAGAACGTGTGCGGCCGGATCACCATCGCGCGCAATCTGTTTGCCCACCATCGTGACCGGATGCCCGACATCAAAGGCACCAACCTTGGGCGGATCGATGTTTTGAACAACGTGTTCTACAATCCGATCAGCCAGTTTGGCGAATTCTATGATCTGCTGGGGGACGTCACAATCATCTATGGCGGGAATGCTGCCCTGACGGGCCCAAGCACTTCGGGAAGAACACCCGAGGCCGTTCAGGTCTTTGAATGGAAGCGCAAGCGGCGTGTGTCGCTCATGTCTTTCAATAACAAAAGGGGTACTGCTACCGGCTGCAATCCTCGCAGCTTTGCGGTGCTGAATTCTACCGCTAAAGCACGGAGAATTCCCACAACGTCCGGTCCCTTCTCTGCACCTGTCTATGATAGCAAACACACCGTGTATAATGTCCTGACACAGTCGGGTGATCGTATGCCAGGGGAAGTGCATCTAGACTGGCTGGACAAGCAGGTCATCAATGACACCCTGAAATGCCGGGGTCGCGTGATTAACCACCCGGAAGAAGTCGGCGGCTGGCCACAAGTTCCCAACGTCCCGCCCACGATTGACAGCGATAAAGATGGGCTGCCTGATCACTATGAGGCGTCAACTCCGGGCCTGTCGCCCAGTCAACCGAACAACCCGTGGGCGCGTCCTTCAGGCAGTTCGCTAAGCCATGTAGAAACTTGGCTGGCTAAACTTGCCGGAGATCTTAAATGATCCAACGACTGCGTCGACTTCTGCCTAGCGACCAGATCGCCCTGCGCCTGCTTCGAAACCTGAAATGGATCTTTTCCTCTCAGGTTGCGATGGCGGTGTTGGGCATGATCTCGCTAGCGGTGTCGGCGCGGGCGCTCGGAGCCGCCGGACTTGGTGCTCTGGCCCTGATCGAAGCGTTTGCGCGCATCAATGCTCGGTTGGTGCATTTCGAGCCATGGCAAGCGGTCATTCAATATGGCAGCGTTGCCTTGGAAGAACAGGACACCACGCGGTTTGAAAAGCTTGTGGGCCTGTCCGTCGTGATTGACGTGATCGGAGGCCTAGCTGCTGCAGCGCTGATCCTCTTGTTGGCGCCCCTTGTGGCAGAAACCATCGGACTGGATGGCAGTGCCGCGCAACTTTTGTCCTTGGGCGCGCTTGCGGTTGTTCTGTCGCTGCGGGCCACGGGCGTTGCTCTGCTTCGGCTTTATGACCGCTTTGACCAACTGGCAAAGATCGACACAGCGACGGCCCTGCTGCGACTGGTGCTCTCGGTGATCGCATGGCTGATTGGCGGCACTCTTGCTCACTTCGTTATCATCTTTGTCTTATTCAGCCTTGCCGAAGGATTGATTGCATTCTTCTTTGGACTTCGTGAGATGAAGCAGCGTGGGCAACAACCAAAGTACGGAAATCTAGTCAGCACCTTGAATCAGAACCGGGGTTTTCTGCGCTTCATGTGGAACTCGAACCTCGCCGTGATCCTGCGCCAAACCACGCAGCGACTGGATGTGGTGATCCTTGGCGCCCTGGTCGCCCCGGTCTTTGTCGGTCACTATCATATCGCACGCAAATGCGGAGACGCGGCCATCCGCCTCGGGCGCCCGATCAAGCAAGCAGTCTTCCCCGAATTCAGCCGCCTTGCGGCCAGCGGAGATTTCGCTCGCATCCGCAAAACCGCACTTTGGATCAGTGTCGGTTTCTGCGCCATCCTCGCGGCCGGCATCATTCCAACACTGATCTATATTGTCCCCATTCTGAACGCCGCATTTGGCGAAGCTTTCATTGCTGCGGCACCAGTTGTGTCCATTCAGGCCATCGCCGTCGCATTGTTCCTAGCAGGCGTTATCCTTGGTCCGGTCTTACTGAGCCTTGGCCTAGACCGCGAGCTGATGCTGGTTGGAGCGGCGACAGCAGCACTATTCTTCGTCCTGATCTATCCGTTTGTCATCGCCTTTGGTGTGAAAGGTGCAGCACTTAGCCACCTCATCAGCAACGCCCTTTGGCTTGGAGCCTGCGGCTGGTTGGTGATCAAAACGCTAGATACGAAAACGAGCCACCCCGCATCGGTTAAGTCCGAGGTGCCGCTATGATCGCGCGCCGGACATGGGCCATGCCAGGCCCCTCGCAACCATCTGGCAACCGCCAGCCCCGATCCCGTATGGACCCTTTCGGGCTGGTCAGTTCCGGCCTTGCCACCCCCACTGGGCTTTTGGTCGCCGCCGCGGTCATTCTTGGCCCAATGAACCACGTCAAGCTCAGCTCGGTATATGTTACGGCCTCGGATATTGTGGCCCTGATGGCTTTTATTCTGATGCTGGCCAGCCGCACGATCAGCATCAAGTTCTTCGGCCCCGCAACAGCGTTCTGGTTTATGTCCTTCTTTGCCTTCATGGGCGGATTGACCATCAGTTCAGTCGTCAATGGAAACCCGATGGCCTTGCCCAACACATTCGCCCAGTACGGCTATTCACTTTTGGTGTTGCCAATGATCCTTGGGGGGCGGTCCTATGCGCAAACCATCGCACTGGTGAAGCTACTAGTAGCGTCGTACGTCTTCGTGATGGTCTTTGGAGCTTATGTTGTTCATTTCGTCGACAATCCCAACCTCATGCTGGTGTCCGGCTCGGGCCGGATGCGGTCCCTAATCCAACGCGAGAATGAATGCGCCGTGCATGGGGCCATCGCCATCGTCTTGGTTCTGGGTCTTTACAAAATGGGCGAGTTTCGGTTGCGTACGGTGCTTCTGTGCCTGCCGCCACTGATCTATGGGATCATGCTGACGGGGTCCGTTTCGGGCCTGTTCGCTACAATCCTTGGCGTTACGCTTCTGATCACAATCGTCGGCCCGTTCAAATACCTGCCATTCTCGGCGGCCGCATTCATCGCCATTGCAGGCTTGATGGTCTTGCTGGGTGACAACTTCATGCCCGCCATCTTCCAAGAACGCGTGCTGAACCCCCTTCTGGATCGAAACCTGTCCGAGGCCGGCACCTTTTCTGACCGCGCCCTACTGATGCAAGAGGCGTTCGCCATCGTGAAAGATACGATCTTTCTAGGTCTTGGCGTCGAACAGTTTCGCGAAGTCAGCTCACATCACGCAGCCGTGCACAACGCATATCTTCTGGCATTTGTTGAGGGCGGATTGATCTCGATGCTGGGGGTGATCGGGTTCTTCTTGTCTGGTTTCGTTCTGATTTGGGCCGCTATGGTCGAACGGGCAAATCGGCTGGTTTGGGCGATCACGCTGGTGGTCCTTCTAATCTATGCCGTAGCTTTCAACATGTTCCCGACGTTCTTTGCCCGCTTCTGGAACATGCCATGGATCCTCTTGTTTTCGCTGACTGCCGCCAGCTTGCAGCAACCGGCTCATCGTCCGCGCCCGCCCAATCCGCAAATCTCGGTTCTTCGCAACAAAAGAGTACGCCCATGATCCGCACAGTTACGCTTGTCCTGACCCTGATGTTTGCTTTGGTTGCGTCGCCCGATCCCGCCCGAGCTACTGAATACCAACTTCACGCACATGACGAACTTCGCTTGCGCGTGCTGCGTTGGGATGGGGATCGCAACGCATTCATGGTGTTGGACGGAGTATCTGGCGATTATCGCATTTCGTCCGAAGGTGTACTGTCCCTGCCCCTGATCGGCAGCCTAAGTGCCATTGGACAATCCACCACCGCTCTCGCCCGTCAGATCGAACTTGAAATCGAGCGCAAACTGGGAATTTCCCCTGCTCCTCGTGTCGGCATCCAGATAACGGACCACCAACCAATCTTCGTCTTGGGTGAAGTCACATCGCCCGGCGCATATGCCTATCGGCCCGGCCTAACAGCGCAGCAGGCCTTGGCTTTGGCCAGCGGGTTGATCCGCCTACAACCGGCCAATGCTGGTGCATTTGCGCAAGACACCATGCGTTTGGGCGGCGAAGTCCGCAGCCTTGAGGCCGAGATCGAAGCGACCGAGGCAGAACGTGCCCGACTGGTCGCCGATCTGGAGGATCTGGATCGCGCCGCAGAAGAAGCAACTAAACCGATCCGTCCCCGTCCGCGTGGGGTCGAAGGTGACATTCTGGACGCCACCCAAAAAGCGCGGGCAGCGCAGGGTGAACGGTTGCGCGACCTGCAAAACGTGTTGCGTGAACAGATTGACCGGATGACGGCCCAGATCACTCTGCGGTCTGAACAGATTGAACGCACCACGGCCGAACTGGCCGATGTGACGTCTCTGAAACAGCGTGGACTGACGGTCAACACACGCGTGAACGCGCTGACCACTGCGCTGAATGATCTGGAAAGCAAACGACTTCAGCTTGAGATCGCGCGCCTAACCGCACGTCAGCAATTGAACCGCGCCGAACGCGACACGCTGGCCCTGACCGATGACGCCCGCGCCAGAACGCTGGAACAGCTCAATCGCGTCGATCGCGACCTAACCCGCTTGGACATTCGCCTTGCAACAGCCGAGGCCCTGCGCGCCCAAGCCGTCGCCAGCGGGCTAGCCGTTCCTGATCCCTTGGCCGAAAGCCTGACTGAATTCCGCGTCAGCCGCGTGATCGACGGCGCGCCTGTTTCACTGGTGATCGCCCCTACCGATAGTTTGATGCCAGGCGACACAATTGAGGTGTCACGATCCGCAACTTTGCCCACCAACTCTCAGTAATTCTTTTAGGCTATTCATGAGTAAAATTCGCATATTCTATCCCTTTGTCGGGGGTGCCACGATTGGGGGCAGCCATGTCTCGGCGCTGGGTTTGATCCGAAATCTAGACCCGGACCGTTACGAACCAATCATCGCCCTGCACCGCGAGGCGGGCGCGCTTGGAGCATATATTTCAGAAATGGGATTGTCCTATGAGGTGCTCGAGACCCCGCGCATCATTGCCCCCAAACACAGCCGCAGCCCTGATGACGCGACACGCCTCGGTTTTCTTCTGCGCTCGGTCCCGCAGATGGTGCGGTATCTAAAGAAAAACCGGATCGACATCGTGCACACGAACGATGGCCGGATGCACGGATCCTGGAGCTTGCCAGCCAAACTGGCGGGCTGCAAATTTATCTGGCACCACCGGCAAGGTCCTGATGCCAAGGGTGCAAATATCATCGCGCCCCTGCTGGCAGATCGCATTCTGTCGGTGTCCGAGTTCTCGCGCCCCGAACGCCCCATCCGATCCATTGATGACCGGTTTCAGGTGGTGCGAAGCCCTTTCAATTTCGACCCGGACATTCCTGACAGGCGGGCTTGTCACAAAGCGCTGTGTACGGAACTGGGCGTGCCAGAAGACAGCGTTCTTCTGGCCTATTTCGGCGTGCTCAACGACCGAAAACGCCCGGTGCATTTCGTGGGTGCCGTAAAGGCGGTACGCGATGCGATGCCAACGCGCCCGGTACATGGGTTGATCTTTGGTCGGGTCGAGACCGAAGGCTCGGGCCTTGATCACGCGTGTATCAATCGCGCTGCAGAACTTGGCCTATCATCAAACTTGCACATGATGGGGTTTCGCGATCCCCCCGCGCCGGCCATGGCGGGCGTGGACGCCCTTTTAATCACAGCGTTGGACGAACCTTTTGGTCGAACGTTAATCGAGGCAATGCATCTTGGCACCCCGGTTATTGCCACCCAACACGGAGGCAACCCAGAGGCAATAACAGATGGCGAAACCGGTTTCCTTGTGGATCCCTGGGACGCGAAGGCCTTTGCCAGCCCTGTGCGCGACCTGATCGAAGATTCCGAACAACGCACGCGGATCGCCGAATCCGCGCAACAAGATGTACGTGGGCAATATGGGCTGGATGTCCATGTCGCCAAAACCACAGCCGTTTATGAAATGCTCGCAGGGCAGATGGATTGACCCAATGACAAACACGACTCCCCGTCCCATTGATTTTCTGATTATCGGTGCCGCCAAATGCGCGACCACTTGGGAACAACAATCCTTGTCGGCTTCGCCCGGCATCTTCATGCCCGCACCCGAGCTACACTTTTTCTCACGCGTGTATGAGAAGGGCTTCGACTGGTTCAACGCACAGTTCGACGGCGCGCAGCCAGATGACATCCTTGGCGAAAAATCTAATTCGTACCTAACCCAACCCGAGGCCGCCGCCCGCATTCATACGGCTTATCCGGACGTGAAGATGATCGTGCAAATGCGCGATCCAGTACAGCGGGCATATTCCGACTATTGTATGCTGCTACGTCGTGGCGAAGTGGATGAGGATATCCGCCGACATTTGGATCCGCAAAAAGCCGCAACCGAACGGTTTCTAAGCGATGGTCTGTATGGACAACACTTGAGAAGGTTCTATGCGCTGTTCCCGCAAGAGCAGATCCTGCTTTTGGCGTTTGAAGACGTGGCCACGCATCCAGAGCGGCAGTTGCAATGGGTCGCGGATCACATTGGCTATACCGGTCAGCTGACCCCGCCGATGCGCGAGAAGGTAAAAGATAAGCATGCCGCCGCCGTTCCCGCCCCTTTGCGTCGCTTGCTTGCACCACTCCGCCCGCTTCTAGACCCCATTCGCAACCGCCCTCCGATCAGCACGTTGCGAAGCCTCGTCGCAAAGCCTTTCACCTATCCTGCTCTTCCTGATGATCTTAAACGTGAAATCGAGACGTTCTATCAGGCTGACAAGGATGAGTTGGGGACCTTGGCCCCGTCGTTCAAACCTAGCTGGGTATAGATGTATCAGCGCAGCGGGGGATAAATATATTCATGATCTAATGATTCCCTCGCCACACCACCTTAGGTTGCTATACAGGATAGCTTTATTGCTTTTTGGATCTTTTTCAAATTCTCGAAATACCACCTAAAGGCGTCCCACCAGAATTCCGCTAGCCGTTCGCGATAGAACCTCCACCTAACCCACTGTAATTCATACTAGTTTCGAAAAAAGAAACAGTACGTGTCTACAATTTGTTAGAAATGTGGCGGCCTTTGCGGTACATTTAAAAAGCAAGGAAACAGATTACGTTTTGATTCTGATCGAAACTTCCAGGGGTGGGTCTGTTTCTAAGTAGCAAAGAATTTTGTGCCTGTGCTCTCCGCCCCAGTTCTAATGCCGTGCGTTTTTTGAAGTGCGGTTATGTGTTTGCCAGATTTTGGCGCAGTAAAAGTATTGATGCGAGAGCGCGCTAGTAGTGAGTGTACGAGACGTTGAACAATTTGTTTGGAACAAACTCAGGCTGACATAATTCAGCCATCCGTGTTGGAAAATGTCAGCCGGTTCAACTTCTCGAAACGTATGAATTTCTGTCGTGCGCCCCTGAAGCGTCACGAAATTTGAACAATGTTTTTTTATCTCGGAGCCGGGGAAGGTTCTTAAAATGCTTGATGGAATGGGGTTCGGGTCTTCTCGGGAAGGCGCCACGTCTGCTCGTACCGGAGTACAAGATACACTGAAGCACTGGCTTGCTCAGAAGAAGATTGAGCTATGTGCAAACCATAAACTGGTGATCGGAGACATTCTTGCCTCTGCTGCTGCCGTGTTTGCTGCGATCAGCCTGTCACAGGGTGGTGCGGTCACATCGGAGCTGATGGCAGCGATGGGTCCGATGATGCTATTGGCAGCCGTCGTTAACTTTGTAATTTTCACAGTGATGGGCTTTTACAAGCGGCATTCACGGTCAACATCTCTGGATGATGTGATGGTGATTTCGCGCGGGGCCTTGCTGGCCATCAGCGTTCAGATCCTGATTGCGGCTCAACTTCCTGCCTTGGCTCCGATCACCTTCTCGATCTTCATTATTCAGTTTCTGGCAACGATCCCGTTCACAGGGGCGCTGCGCATTATCGCACGTCACCGCGAACTGGTCCGCCGCACCCGGCGGGCGGATCGCATCGCAGAAAATCAGGTTCCCGTTGTTCTGGTTGGGACCGGCACAAATTGCGATCTGTTCTTGCGGTCGCTGGACCGGTTAAGCTCGACCTATGTTCCGGTCGGGATCATTGATGATGCCACCGGCTCGACCGGCCTGCATTTCCACAATGCGCGTATTCTTGGTTCGATCCGCGAGCCCAAACGGGCCATCGAAGCTTTAGAGGCTTGCGACTTGAAGGCAGAACAGCTGTTGCTGACAGAAGATGTCGCGCACTTTGATAACAAGGGCATTTTCGAGCTTCTGTCTTGGGCGACATCGAACGGCATCAAGATTTCGCGCCTGCCTGGTCTGGCGGATCCTGCTTTGGATCAGGCCGGTGACAACGAAATCAAACTGCGCGCCATTCAGCCTGAGGACATTCTGAACCGTCCGCAGAAAGCTGTGGAACGGTCTCTGCTTCGCCAGATGATCGAAGGGCGTCGCGTGTTGATCACGGGTGCCGGTGGTTCCATCGGCAGCGAGCTGTCGCGTCAGATCGCCTCGTTCAATCCATCGCTTTTGGTGCTTTTGGACAATTGCGAGTTCAACGCCTACTCGATTGATATGGACCTTGATAAAAACTATCCCGATGTAAACCGACAGGTGCATGTCGGCTGTATCCGGGATGCCCAGCGTGTTCAGTCCGTCTTCCAGCGCTACAAACCTGAACTGGTTTTCAACGCCGCGGCACTGAAGCACGTTCCGATGGTCGAGCTAAATCCCTGCGAAGGCGTACTGACCAATGTCGTTGGCACACGCAACGTCGCGGACGCCGCGCGCGATGTCGGTGCCATTGCGATGGTTCAGATCTCGACTGATAAGGCGGTGAACACAACCAACGTCATGGGCGCGACCAAACGTGTGGCTGAATTCTATGCTCAGGCACAGGATCGCATCACCTATCAAAAGCAAAGCCAGAAATCGACGGCGCAGACGCGCTTCTTCTCGGTTCGGTTTGGCAATGTTCTGGGATCGTCCGGGTCTTTGATCCCGCTGTTCCAAAAACAGATTACCGAAGGCGGACCGCTGACTGTCACCGATCGTCGGATGGAGCGTTTCTTCATGACCATCCGCGAAGCCGTGCAGTTGACGGTTGTGGCTGCGGCCAAAGGGCTGGCGCGCAACTCGGGTCTGGGCGAGATCTTCGTGCTGGACATGGGTGAACCGGTCAAGATCGTGGATCTGGCAGAGCGCATGATCCGCATGGCTGGGCTTGAACCTTACCGCGACATCGAGATCGACTTTGTCGGGATCCGTCCTGGCGAGAAGCTGTTTGAAGAGCTGTTCGATAAAGCAGAAGAGCGTCGCGACAGCGGTATCGAATCTGTCGACAGCGCTCTGCCTGACGGCGTGCCGATGGCACAGCTGCGGTCCGCGATCACGGCCCTAGAAGATGCCGCCCGTGCAGGCGATGAGGCTGCCGTGCGCCGTCAGCTGATCGATCTCGTTCCGGGCTATGGTAAACATGCGGACCCGACTCCGCGCGAGAATGTTCACTGCATCAGATCCGGCCGCCCGTCTTATCCGGCTCCGGTTGCGGGTCCCAAACGTCAGGCCGAGATCCGGGAAGGATCGGGACCGCGCCTTTGGGCAGGCGAGTAATCAAGATGTCGCGCGCATCTCATATGCATGATCAGACCGACAATCACGCTCCAAAGAAAGCGGTCGTGCTTGGCAGTCTTGGATGGTCCTTGGTGAACTTTCGCCTTGATCTGATCCGCAGGCTGGCCGCGAACGGGTACGAGGTTCTGGCCGCCGCTGCGGATATCGATGACGAAACGGCCCGGACGCTCCGCGAAAACGGTGTGCGCCCCTGCCCCATCCCGATGGATCGCACGGGGACTAACCCGGTGCGCGATCTGAAAACGCTTTCGGCTCTGGTCCGGTTCTTTCGAAAAGAAAAGCCTGAGCTTGTGATCTCATACACCATGAAGCCGAACATCTATGGCAGCCTTGCTGCACAGATCGCCGGCGTCCCGCACCGCTATGCGCTGTTTACCGGGCTGGGATACAGCTTCATGGAAGAGAACCCGACAGGACGACGCAAGCGTGTACGCGATTTGTCGATCCTGTTGCACCGGGCCGCTCTGCGCCGCATTCATGGCGCGTTTTGCTATAACTCGGCGGACCGCCGCGACATCCGTCGCTTTCACCTGATCCCAGACCGTGTGCCTCTGCATGACGTTCCCGGATCTGGGGTGGACACGCGGCGCTATACGACCACCCCCATTCCCGAGGGGCGTGTGAAATTCCTGTTCATCGGGCGGCTTTTGCGCAGCAAGGGGCTTTTGACCCTTGGCAAAGCCGCCGAAATTCTTCGTGCCCAAGGGCATGAATGTGACATCGACATTTTGGGACCGGCAGACAGCAACCCTGACGCCATTGACCCCGATCTGTTTGCCGAATGGCAGACAAGCGGACTGGTCAATTGGTTAGGCGAGACACGTGACGTACGTCCGTATCTGGCCAAGTGCAGTGTTTTTGTCTTACCGACCGAGCTGCGTGAGGGCGTCCCGCGATCGATCCTTGAGGCCATGTCCAGTGGACGCGCTGTGATCACCACAGACGCCCCCGGTTGTGGCGAAGCCACCCAAGACGGCGTGTCTGGCCTGGTCTTTCCTCAAGGGGACGCGGACGCCCTTGCGCAGACGATGAAGAAATTCATCGAAGATCCTTCCCTTGCAGTAACTATGGGCAAAGCCGCACGCGACCACGCGTGCCGGACGTTTGACGTGCATCTGGTCAATTCAATCTTGATGCAACACATGGGGGTCGAGCCCCTTGATCCGGAATCGGATCTGCCCAAGGGCCTTTCCTTTGCGGAGATGGCGTCATGATCCGCGCGGCCACCCCTTTGCCGTCAGGCGATACGCCCGAGCAAGGCAACCGTTTCCTGCGGTTCCTAGTAACCGGAGTGGTCAATACTGGCTTTGGCTATTCGGTCTACGCGGCGTTTGTCTTCGCCGGCGCGCACCCCCAAGTAGCCTTGGCTTTGCAGTTCGCCATCGGCGTGGTGTTCAACCACATGACCCATGGGCGCTTTGTCTTTGGAACACGCGGCTACAGCCGTTTCCCACATTACGTCGCCGCTTACGTGGCCGTCTATCTGTTCAACGCAGTTCTATTGAAGCTGCTTCTGGGTCTTGGCGCTGGCGCCTATCTGGCACAAGCCATTGCGCTCGCCCCTACTGTATTGCTGTCGTTCAAACTGGTCTCGGCCGCCTTGCGCGGTGGCTCGGATGACGGAAAGGGCGCAGCATGAGTGTTACCGAACTTTTCAAGACCAGCGCCTCTTCTTCTGACACCGAAAGGTCGTTGGACGATCCGGTTGCGCGCCGCATGGGACATATTGCGATTGCCGTCGGCTTCGCCATCTTGCTGGCCGCCGTCTATGGCCGCCTCATGGGATATGGTCTGCGCCGGGACGAGATGATGTTCGTCCCTCCGGCCCGCCTGCTAAGCGAGATGTCGCTCTATAGCGACGTATTCTATAACCACGTTCCCTATTCTGCAGGGTATTTCCGCGGGTTCGATCTGATTTTCGGAGCCGGAGGGCTGCTTTTCTCGGCCCGTATGGGGATCTTCGCAGCTTGGCTGATGCTGGCGGGTGTGACCAGCTGGATCACACTGCGTCTGTCGGGCTCAACGCGCCTGTCGCTGTTCTCGGCCGTCGCGATCCTGACTTGTCATCCACTGATGAACGAACCCGGCATGGCAGCTTCAAACAATCTGCTACAGCTGCCCTTTGCCCTTGCTGGGCTTGGCTTTTTCCTGATCGAGTTGAAAGAACAACGCCTAAGACCTGCGCGACTGTTTGCTTCGGGGCTTTGCCTGTCCATGGCGGCTGGCATGAAAGTCAGCGCCGTCGCATTCATCCCGCCAGTGGCGATTGCCGCTTTCCTGTTGCCTGTGTCACTTCCATTCGCAGATCGCGCTCGCCGCGTCGCGCTGCCGATCCTTGTTGGTGGTCTGGTGGGGGCATTGCCGCTCTTCATCCAGCTTTTGTCGGACCCCCAGCTATTTCTGGCCCATATCGTCAAGTTCCACACCGGTCCCCATGTCGCCTACTGGGAAGTCAACCGCCTGACCGAACCGGATCTAGCTCTAGGCCTAGGCGCGAAAGCTCAGCTTGCCTATGGGGTTTGGCTGGCTGGCGTTCCCTTGATCATTAGCTTTGTTATCCTGTGCTTTAGCTGGATGGCCTTTACTAATCCGACGGGTCATCACGAGCATGAAGAACATGCATTCGGCCCGGTTCTGGTTGTGCTTGGAACTCTTGTGACGACCGGGATGATGAGCTTTCTGCCGACGCCCGGTTTCTCGCAATACTATATCGCGCCGCTTGTGGTTCTGCCGGTATTGGCCTCGCTGATGATGGCGCATGTACCATGGCGCCAGCAAGAGCACACGCGACCGGTTCTTGCCGCAGCATCGCTTCTGTGCGTGCTGACGGCCCTGCCCTGGTTGGCCCCAGAACTGCGGACCACGCTTGGCGTTGGCACCACCACGCCCCAGCGTATGTATGCCGGGGGCCATGCCCTTGAAGCCGCGATGAACGAGCGTGGGATCGTTAACGGAAAGGTCGCAACCTTCTTGCCGATCTACCCTCTCGAGGCAGGGCTCGACGTCTATCCAGAGCTGGCGACAGGGCAGTTTGCCTATCGCATCGCACCAATGACCGATCCTGAGCTGGCCAAGCATTACGTAATGGCCGGACCGGATCAGATCTCATCCGTATTTGACCGGGAACCGCCTGCCGCTTTCCTGCTTGGCTATGAGCCGACGCTGGAAGAACCGCTTTTGAATTACGCAATTGCGCACGGCTATCGCGAGGTTTCCATCGACGGCCTGAACAACCGCTATGGCGAGGGCCGCGTATTTCTTCAACCCGGGGAGCATTCCGAATGAGCCCCATCCTGCAACCATTTCAACCAAGCACTTTTCAAACCCGCGTCCCTAGGGTGGCACTGATTGGGGCGCTTCTCACACGAGTTCAAACATCTTTCGAAGGGGGTAACACACCATGCAAACAATCTTGCTAGCCGGCGGCCTTGGGTCGCGTCTGGCTGAAGAAACCGTTGCCATTCCAAAGCCGATGGTCGAGGTCGGCGGTCGTCCGATCATCACCCGCGTGATGGATATCTACAGCCATTTCGGGCATAAGGACTTCATCGTAGCAGCGGGCTATAAGTCGCTGTCACTGAAGCAATATTTTGCCAACTACCACCTGATTGCCAACAACATCACGGTAGCCGTGGACAGCGGCAAGATGGACCTGACCCCGGCCCAACCCGGCGGGTGGAATGTGTCCGTCGTGGATACTGGCCCCAAGACCATGACCAGCGGGCGTATTCGCCGCTTGAAGGAATGGCTCAAGCCCGGTCCCTTCATGGTCACCTATTCGGACGGGGTGGGGAACATCGACATCAACGCGCTGATCGAGTTCCACAAATCCCACGGGAAACTGGCGACCGTGACCGCGGTGCAGCCGCCTGCCCGTTTCGGCAACATCGAACTGGCAGGGGACCGCGTCGAGGCCTTCACCGAGAAAGTGCGTCGCCGCAACACATGGATCAACGGCGGTTACTTCGTATTCGAACCCGAGGTCATGGACTATTTCGTCGATGACATGGAACCGCTGGAGCAATCGCCCCTGACCCAGATGGCGCAGGATTGCGAGTTGATGGCCTATAAGCATGACGGGTTCTGGCATCCGATGGATACGATCCGTGATCGCAACACTCTGAACGAGCTGTGTGAAGAGGAAACGCCCCCCTGGATGCGGTTCAACGAAGAATTGCCGTCTGACATTACGGCCCTTGCGATTTGAGGTCCAAGATGTCCGGCGCTGTCCCTTCTGATTTTGGCGGCGCTTTCAAAGGCCGCCACGTTCTTGTCACCGGGCACACCGGTTTCAAGGGCGGATGGATCTGCCATTGGCTGATGCAACTTGGTGCGCGCGTAACGGGCATTGCCCTTGCGCCGGAACCGGGTCCGAACCTGTTTGAGACGACAGGTCTGGAAGGCGACATGGACAGTCGCCTGATCGACATTCGGGATCGGGACACCTTGCTGGAACAGGCTGGTGACATCGATGCCGATCTGGTGATCCACATGGCTGCGCAACCCTTCGTGCGTCGATCTTATGCTGAACCCGCCGCAACCTTTGCCACCAACGTGTCAGGCACAGCCCATGTGCTTGATCTGGCGCGTGACATGCCGTCTTTGAAGGCTGTGGTCGTTGTGACCAGCGACAAATGCTATGAAAACAACGAATGGGGTTGGGGCTATCGCGAAAATGACCCTATGGGCGGCTCGGATCCTTACAGCGCCTCGAAGGGTGCGACCGAACTGGTCGCGCAGGCCTATCAGCGCTCGTTCTTCAACGCTGAGGACGGACCGCAACTGGCAACAGTTCGCGCAGGCAACGTGTTTGGTGGCGGCGACTGGGGCGACGATCGCCTGGTCCCCGACATCGTGCGCGCCACCGTCGCGGGTCAGCCCGTACAGATCCGCAACCCGTCCAGCATCCGCCCGTGGCAACATGTGCTGGAACCGCTTTCGGGCTATCTGGCTTTGGCCGCGCGCCTTTTGTCTGATGGGGCGGGTTTTGCCGGTCCGTGGAACTTCGGGCCCGATGTCTCGGGCACGGTGAATGTGCGCGAATTGGCGGCACTGATGCAGGACAGCTGGGGCGCAGAAGGACCAAAGTTCGAATTCGGGGAAGCCGATCCCAACATGCACGAAGCCGGGATCCTGCGACTGGACAGCACCAAGGCTCAGACCCAATTGGGCTGGCGCCCGCAGCTGGAACTTTCCGGGGCCGTGCGCATGACAGTTGACTGGTATCGCGCCCATCAAGCGCATGAGAACATGAAAGATTTCACCTTGGCACAGATCGCGCAATACGGCGCGCTGATGTCTGGGACAACACAGAACACAACATCGCTGGCCGCCCAATAGCGCCGGAGAAGGAGATTACAATGCGAGTGAATTACGGCCAAACCGTTCATGGACAGGAAGAGATCGACGCCGTTGTCGAGGTACTGAAGACGTCGACCCAGATGGGACCGCGTGTACGCAAGATGCAGGAACGCGTCGCTGCTTTGTTTGCCAAGAACCACGGGATCATGGTGAATTCGGGATCTTCGGCCAATTATCTGGCGGTCGAAATCCTGGACCTGCCAAAAGGCAGCGAAGTGATCACCCCTGCCCTGACTTTCGCCACGACGGTTGCTCCGTTGGTACGTCAGGGTTTGATCCCTGCTTTCGTAGACGTGGCCCCCGGCACCTATAACATCGACGTGGATGCGATCGAGCGGATGATCACGCCCAACACCTCGGCGGTGATGATCCCGTCGCTGATCGGTAACCTGCCGGACTGGGTACGCATTCGCGAACTGGCCGATGCCCACGGGTTGAAAGTCATTGAAGACAGCGCCGACACGCTGGGTGCAACAATTGGGTCGAACAGCACCGGCAAGTATTCGGATGTCTCGACCACCAGCTTCTATGGCTCGCATGTGATCAACGGCGCGGGCAATGGCGGCATGCTGTGCGTGAATGACGAGGAACTGGGCCGCCGCGCGCTGCTTCTGCGGTCATGGGGCCGCAGCTCGTCCTTGTTTGTCGAATCTGAGACCATCGAGAACCGCTTTAACGTGCAGGTCGACGGGATCGATTATGACGCCAAGTTCCTGTTCGAAGATCTGGGATATAACCTGGAACCGTCCGAGATCAGTGCGGCCTTCGGACTGGTCCAACTGGACAAGCTGAACCACAACATCAGCGAGCGCGAAAAGAACTTCGACGCGCATATGGCCTTCTTCAAAACCTACGAGGATTGGTTCATTCTGCCCAACCAGCTACCCAACAGCCGCACAGGCTGGCTGTCTTTCCCGGTGACCCTGCGCGAAGGTGCGCCCTTCACACGGCGCGACATGCAAATCTATCTAGAGAAGGCTGACATCCAGACCCGTCCGGTCTTTACCGG
This sequence comes from Aliiroseovarius sp. S253, assembly GCF_049800855.1. Lineage (NCBI taxonomy): Bacteria > Pseudomonadati > Pseudomonadota > Alphaproteobacteria > Rhodobacterales > Paracoccaceae > Aliiroseovarius > Aliiroseovarius sp. S253. The sequence continues at coordinate 1,885,868 of NZ_JBNAFW010000001.1, forward strand.
CAACATCCTGCGTCAGCCCGCCATGAAGAACGTCACCTGTAAAACCGACCCGGCGGGCTATCCGGTGTCGGATGAGGTGATGAAGGGCGGGGTTCTTCTGGCGGTCCATCATGGTCTGACACAAGCGCATATGGACTACATGCATGAGATCTTCACCGATTTCGCCCGTCAGTATCAGGGAGTCGCCGCGCAATGAGCAAACTCCGCGCCCCTCACCAATTGCCGAGCTGGCTGCCTTATGAAGGCGGCCAGAACACCGGCATTCACGGGCTGAGGGGCGTGGCCGCCGCAATGGTGTTGTTTGCCCATATCGTGGGCGGCACGGGTGAACATATCTATGCGGATAACGCGGCGTATATCGCCGTGTCCGAGCCGCTTTGGAACTTCGGCACCTTCTTTGTCTATCTGTTCTTTGCAATCTCAGGATTTGTGATCCTGCCCAGCGCCTTCCGCTATGAACCCCGGGATTTCGCATGGCGCCGGATCTTGCGGATCTATCCTCTATTTTTGGTCTTCTCACTGATTTTCATCGCTGGGAATGCGGTCACGAACCTGCAACCCAGCCTGAATGATCTACCTACGATCCTCTATGCGCTAAGTTTCACGAACCTTCTGGCGGGGACCGAACAGCTGACGCCCAACGCGTGGAGCCTGACCTATGAGATGATGTTCTATTGCCTTGCTGGCCTAGGGGCGTATGCGATCACACAAAAGCTGCGGGGGCTTCAGTTGATCATGGCACTTGCCTCGGTCGCGTTCTTGGTGCTGTTTCCGAAATCCATCTATTTCGTAGCGGGTATCCTGGTTTTCATCCTGCATGGCAGAAAGTTCATTCAGAAAATCCCTGCACGCCCTCTGATGGAAATCACCGCTGCGCTGGCTTTGGCCTATGCGTCATCTCGCGCACATTTCGATTTCCGCGCGGGTGAACTTGGCGAGCCGATCACTCTGATCTGCATGGCATTGACCTTCCTGTACTTTCTGTTCGCCGTCGAAAAAGACAGCGTGACTGCACGGCTTCTGTCGGCCCGTTGGGCGCAGTATCTGGGGACAATCAGCTACAGCCTGTATCTGGTGCATCCCTATATCTACATGCCCATGCGGGTCGCTTTTCAAAAGCTTGGACTATTCTCGGACAATGCATGGGCCAGCGTGTTCGTGTTCGGCGTGATCACTTTCATTCTATCCATCGCAGCTGCCCATATTTCCTTCATCTTGTTTGAAAAATACCCTCAGAAGCTGGCCAAAAGTTGGGCCGCTCGACCTAAAATTATCCAAAAGGGAACGCTCTCATGAATGTGCAATCCAAACCCGCTTCGACCCTGTCTCAGTGCCGTACGTGTGGGTCCAAGAACCTGTTTCTTTTCCTGCCGATGGGGGCGCATCCGCCAGCAAATATGTTTGCCAAGACGGCAGATCCTGAACAGCGCCAACCGGCGTTCGAGCTGAACACCCAAGCCTGTCTGGATTGCGGACTTATTCAGGTAGCCGATCAGGTTCCCGACGCGTTCTTCGAGGACTATCTGTATGTCCCGTCCGGCGCAGCCACTATGCACGAACACTTCGCCGGACTGGCGTCCGTGGCCTGCGAGAATGCGGATGGCGGACTGATCGTGGACGTTGGGTGTAACGACGGCCTGATGCTGGGCCATGCGGTGAAAGCGGGCGCGACAGTACTGGGCATCGACCCGGCCGCCAACTTGGCCCCGCTGGCGAAAGAGCGTGGCGTTGATGTGCTGACCGGGTATTTCAATCCCGAAACTGCCGCTGCCGTTCTAAAAGACAAGGGACCTGCAAAGGTCATCACCACCACAAACACGTTCAATCACATTGATGATCTGCACGGGTTCATGGATGCCGTTCGGGTTCTGTTGGACGATGACGGCGTCTTCGTGATCGAGGTGCCGTGGGGCAAAAAGATCGTCGAGACCAACCAGTTCGACAACGTCTATCACGAGCACATGTCCGAGCTGAGCCTCTTGTCGATTGTCCGGCTTGGCCAATCACGTGGCATGGATGTGGTCGATGTTACCAAACTGCCGGTGCATGGCGGATCCATGCGGGTCTTCATGAAGCGCGCCAGCCTTGGACAAGAGCCCGCACCCATCGTGGCGGAAATGCTGGCAGAGGAGAACGCTGCCGGGCTAACCGAACGCGCGACCTATGAAGCCTTTGCCGAACGCGTGGACGAGTTGGGACGCCAGTTGAAGGTCATGCTGGCCGACATCAAGGCCGAGGGTAAAACCGTTGCCGCCTATGGCGCACCTGCAAAGGGCAACACATTGTTGAACTATTTTGGCATCGGCGCAGATACGCTTGATTTCGTGGTCGACAAGAACCCGCTGAAACAGGGGCTTTATACTCCCGGCACGCGGCTTCCGATCCTGTCGCCTGATGCGGTAACCGAACGCAAGCCTGACTATCTGCTCGTCTTGGCATGGAACTTCTTTGACGAGATCCGCGAACAGATGTCCGATTTCGAAGCAAGCGGCGGCAAGTTCATTGTACCCCTGCCGATGCCGCGCCTTGTGCCATAGGTAGCAGGATGGCACGGGTTCTGATCACTGGCGGCACGGGTTTTATCGGCTCGCATCTGGCACGCAAATGTCTTGCGCGCGGGGATGAAGTGACGCTGCTAGTACGCCCAAGCTCGCAGCTTGATCGAGTGTCCGACATCGCGCCGCAACTTAGCATTCAGCGCGTAGCGTTTTCCGATCAGGATCGGCTGGACGCGTGTGTGGCGCAGGCCCGGCCCGAGATCGTGTTTCACCTTGGGGCCAGAACCCGTTTCACCCCTCAGCCAGATCTGTCGGACCTGCAACTTGGGTTGGACGAAAACCTGACGCCTCTGGTGGCACTTTTGTCCGCCTGCGCCCGTATAACCTTGGCCCCAAAAACCTTTGTCCGGGCCGGAACCATTGCTGAATACGGCCCCATCGCGGCCCCCTATCGCGAGAGCGACAAGGAACAACCGGTTAATACCTATGGCCTGTCCATGTTGGCGGGAACGCAGTTTCTGAACGGCAGCCGAAACCGCCTGCCTTTCCCAGTATCGACCGCGCGGCTGGCGCTGACGTATGGCCCGGCGCAATCGCAGGACTTTCTTTTGCCGTCGTTGATCCAATCCTGCTTGACACAGGACCCCATCACCGTTTCGCGTCCCAAGGATCGACGTGACCTTATCCATGTCAGTGACGTGGTTTCGGCCTTTCTACGCATGGCCGAAATGTCGGATGCCGTGCCACAAGTGGTGAACATCGGGACTGGGAACGCTCCGACGATGCGCGAGGTTACACTTGCCGTCATCAAGGCCATGGGCGCCTCGAGCGGGCTTGCACAATTCAAAGACCAACAGGATGATGACAGTGTTGAGCTCAGGATTGACCCCACTTCGCAGCAAGAACAGCTGAACTGGTCCCCCAACATCACATTGGACGCCGGGATTGCCAGTTTGGCTAAGTCCGCACGGGAACACCTGCCTCACCCCACGAACAGGAGATCAGCATGACCACGCTTGTTTCGATCCTTATCCCCGCCCTGAATGAAGAGGCAAATGTGCGCCGCGCCTATGACCGCGTACTGGCGGTGTTTGAGGAATTGGACGGCTACGAGCCAGAGATCATTTTCACTGACAATCACTCGGACGACGATACCTTCTTGATCCTGTCCGAGATTGCTCAGAACGATCCGAACGTGCGCGTGATCCGGTTTTCCAAGAACGTGGGTTATCAGGCGTCCGTGCTGACCGCCTATCGTGCTGCGCGTGGAGCATGCTCCATTCAACTTGACTGCGACCTGCAGGATCCACCTGAGCTGATCCCGAAAATGTTGGACCTGTGGAAACAGGGCAATCAGGTGGTCTATGGCGTGCGCCGCAGCCTTCCGGATGGACGCATCACCGCCTTTGCGCGCCGGTTTTACTACATGCTGATCGATCGGATTAGCGATGACGACCTACCCCGAAATGCGGGCGAGTTTCGTCTGACCGACCGGCGAATTTTGGACGAGCTGAAACGTGTAGATGACCGATCGCCTTATGTGCGCGGATTGATCAGCGGCATGGGGTTCAGCCAAGTTGGCTTTGAATACGATCGGCAGGCCCGGCTTGAGGGCGAGTCGAAATTCCCATTCCGCGCAATGCTGTCACTGGCCATTGATGGCATGATCAACCATTCGCTTCTGCCTCTTAGACTGGCGTCCTATATCAGCCTGATTGTCGGACTGGGCACGTTTCTGTTGATGATGTTCTACATCCTCGCCAAGCTGGTCTTCGGGCAGGATTGGCCCGCAGGTTTCGCAACGACCACCGTATTGCTGTTGCTCTCGATGACGCTCAACGCCATGTTCTTGGGCATAATGGGCGAATATATCGGGCGAATTTTCATGCAGTCGAAAGATCTTCATCGCCCACTGATCGAGGCCGAGTTGAACACGCCCAGCGAAAGGGACAATCTAGCTGGCCGGTCACTTGATGGAACCGGAACCTCTGAAAAACCCGACACGGAAACCCTTATCAACAAGATCGTGGGATAGGTTTTTTGCGCGTACTATTCATTCAGGGTGGGTTTGGGACCGGTGGCGCCGAAAAAGTCATCGCGATGATTGCCAACCACCGGGTTGCCCAAGGTGATGAAGTCGAGGTCGCCGCCATGCGCGCGCCAAAGGACGGCACCTATTACAACTACTCCCCGGACGTCAGATTGACGGTGTTAGAACCCGATGTGGATATGAGCGCTCCGGCAAACCAAATGCGCAGGTTGCGCCAAGTGCGCCGATTGATCCGTGATCGCAAGCCTGATGTGGTCGTATCTTTTCTAACCAAAATCAACGTCCTGACCCTTGTTGCCGGCATGGGGCGTCGTGTTCCGATTGTGATTTCCGAACGCAACAATCCTGGCGTTCAGAACAATCACCCGGTCTGGAAGAAAGCCGCAATGCTTCTGGGGCCGCGGGCCAGCGCTATTGTCACATTGACCGAGCGTGGCCGCGACCAGCTTCCAAGCAAGTTGCACCGTCGCGCCCATGTGATCCCCAACCCGTGCACGCCAATGAACGGCAGTCGGAACCAGAAAAAGTCCCGCGCCACCGACCTTGTGGCTGTCGGGCGCTTGGATTGGCAAAAAGGGTTCGACCTGCTTATGCAGTCCTTGGCCAAATTGCGCGAGACACATCCCGACATCAATCTGACGATCTTTGGTGAAGGTCCCGAACGCCCTTCTTTGGAACGATTGCGATCTGAATTGGAACTGGATGGCGTCGTTTCGATGCCCGGCACGACCCAAAAGCATGGCGCATGGTTGGGCGAAGGGGACATTGTCGTGGTCACCTCGCGCTATGAAGGGTTTTGCAATGTGGTGGCCGAAGCCACGTTGTCGGGCGTTCCCATCGTTTCGTTCGATTGTGAATTTGGCCCACGCGAAATGATCCAGCACGAGGTCAACGGCTTGCTTGTGCAGACCGGAAATGTTGAGGAACTGACCGAAAGCCTGCGCCGCTTGATCGAGAATGCAGAGCTGCGCCAAGGCATGGCGCAGGCCGCGAATTTGAATAAAGACTATCTTGATCCCGATCGAATTCTTGGCGACTGGGACCGTGTCATCAACAGCGCGGTGAAGGACTGATCCATGAAAGTGCTGTTGATCCAAGGCGGTTTCGGAGTGGGAGGGGCAGAAAAGGTTGCGGCCATGATCGCAGCTCATCGCGCGCAGCTTGGAGACGAAGTGACCGTTATGGGCTTCGACATGCCTGATGACGGGTCTTACTTCCCGTATCCCGAAAGTGTGCGGCTATTGCTGCCCGATGGCGCACAGAAGAGCCACCCATTGGCGCGTTTTCAGATGATCCGCCGCACCATTCGCACCATGCGCCCGGACGTCGTCCTGTCCTTCTTGACCAAGGTGAACGTACTCAGCCTTGCTGCCGCAATTGGCACCGGCGCGCCTGTCGTAATTTCAGAACGTAACAATCCACGAGCGCAGAACGCCCACCCGATTTGGCGGCACGCGCAGAACCTTCTGGTGCATCGCGCAGCCTGCGCTGTCATGCAGACCGAACGTGCACGCGCGGATTTGCCCGCATCGGTTCAGGCCTCTTCAACGGTGATCCCCAACCTCTGTGCGCCCGATCCAGACCACCCGGCGCAGCCTGATTCCAGCGGAAATCGACTGGTCGCTGTTGGGCGGCTTGATAAGCAAAAGGGCTTCGATGTTTTACTGCAGGCCATGGTCTCCATTGTGGACGCCTTGCCCGATGTTTCGCTGACCATTCACGGCGAAGGTCAAGAGCGCCAGGCCCTAGAGGCTCTACGCTCTGAATTGAACTTGGAGGATCACGTCGCCTTGCCCGGTGCCAGCCCTTCTCCGGGCGCATGGCTGTCTGAGGCTGATCTTTTGGTCATGCCGTCCCGGTTCGAAGGCTTCCCCAATGTGCTGGCCGAAGCGACGGTCTCGGGCCTTCCCGCCGTATCGACTGACTGCGATTTTGGCCCGCGCGAGATCATTTTGGAAGGCGAGAACGGAGTGCTGGTTCCAGTTGACGACGCGCCCGCTTTAGCAAACGCAGTGATTCAATTGATGCAAGACAGCGCGTTGCGCGCTCATATGTCCAAACAGGCCACAATCAATCGCGACCGCTTGGCACCGGAGCGGATTTTGGCGGATTGGGATCAAGTAATCGCGCGCGCCACCGTGGGCTAACCCGCTAGTACAGCGTCCAGTTCGTCAAAGCTTTCAATCACACAGTCAGCCGCATGCAGTTCGTCAGGGGCTTCAGGTGCATGCACCCGCCCCGGTCGGTCGATCTGAACCGTCATCCAGCCACGCGCCTTGGGCGTCACAAAATCTTTCGCTGGATTGTCGGCAACATAAACCATCTGCATGCCCGGCGTCGCGGCATCCTCCATCAACTCGTAAGCTCGTGGATGTGGTTTCCCGTATCCCTGTGGCCACGCCCCCGTCGGGCAAATATGGGCCAGATGCGCTTCCAGCCCCAAGGCCGAGACCTTGTTGCGCTGCATCCGCTCTGGGCCGTCGGTGATCAACCCAAATGGCCCCTGTACGCGCGCAAAAAAACGCAAAACGTCGTCGCACAGTTGAATGGTTGGAGGGTGATTTCGATAGACATCAACCAGGCGCGCAATCATATCCTGATCCGCCTCAAGCCCCACGGCTTCACAGGCGCGGTTGAAGATGTGTCGCCGTTCGCCTTCTTCAAACAGATTGCGGCAATGCTGCCCGAACCCCTTCAGCCCGAACTGTTCCTGCACCCATTCGCCAGCACAGGCATATCCGCTGAACGCGAAGTCCCGTTCAAGATACAGCGTGTCGTCCAGATCAAACACCAACACAGGCTGTCACCCCTGATAAACGGCGCGGTCATAGCGCAGCATCAGGACACCATCACGCCAGTCGTCATTGGCTGTGGATGGAAGCTCACAAAGTTCCTCGAGCAACCATTGTGCAAAAGTCGCGCCTGCATGATCAGCAAGGGGATAGCCGCCGCCAAAACGCGCGTTGATCTCGATCACGCGAGGACCAAACCGAGGGTCGTCAATGATCTGAAAACAGGCCACGCCCCGCAACCCCGGAAGCGCTCTGGCAATCCCTTGTGCGATTTCCTTCAGGTCTTCGCGCCGCTCGGTTCGGCCTTTTTCGACCTCTCCGGCACGGATGCTTAGCCGGATATGCGGCACCACACATTTCAGGGTGCCGGACTGATCCACAAACATATTGATCGTGTATTCCGGCCCCTCAAGCGTGTCCTGAAAGATCATCGGCTCGTCAAACCTGTCGGGCACATCACCAACATCCTGATAGACCGCCAGCCCGCGACTGGCACTGCCACCGCTGGGCTTTGCAAATACGGGCCATGTCAGTGCAGTGGGATCCGCCCAAAGCTGCGCTTCATCCATAGTGCGCGGCACCGGCACGCCGGCCTCGGCAAAGACTTTGGACGTCAATGCTTTGTTGCGCGCGATCTCGATCACCGAAAGGTCCGAGATATGAACCCTTGCGCCAAGGTCCCGGAACTCGTCCACAGAACGTGCCAGCGGCAAAAGCTCTGTGTCGATGGTTGGCACCACCAGAGCCACATTATACTTCCGTACGATATCCTTGATCGTGTCGATATAGGCGGGATCTTCGCAGCGCGGCACCTTGAAAGCGTGATCCGCCACGGCACAGGCCGCACTGAGGTCAGGATCAAGGTCACAAGCCAAAACAGTCAGATCCAAGGACAGCCGTTCAGCGGCTGCATAGAATGACTCGATCAACCCAACGCGACGACCGGCAGAGCAGATAAGAATGGAAAGTGCCGACTGCCCCATGTGAACTCCTTAATCTATGAAAAACCATATCCTGAAATCAGCTAACTGACATGAAAACACTATAACGGATAACCCCGCAAACACAGTAAAAAGAATGGCTTGGGGGACGAATAGGACGTCAGCAACGATACCCGAATGGTTTCAAATCAATGCCAACCAGACTTGCCAGCTTACGATTGCTTTCATCGTAGTGACCTTCGATCTTCTCATTGATCAACCGCTCATACCGGGTCGAAATTCGATCATCGAAAGACCGCGCGCCGGGCAGTGCACCTAGAAATTTAGTGGCCAGTTTCAAATAGCCCAACGGGACGAAGCCACCGGGGGACAACTGCGTGTTGCCAATCGTGCCGTTCACAAGCCGCATGAGCAAAAGCGGCAACAGCGGACGCGACTGGTTTGTCAGCTCGTTCACAAGCTCCAGATCAAAGCCGAAGAATGTGTTCAATCGCGCCGCAAACGCATTGAAATCCTGCGCCATCAGTTCAAACGGAAGCGCCAGAACATTCTCGGCGCCAAAATGGTCGTGATACAGCGTCACAAGCTGATGATAGTTCAGATAGTCCAGCTCGAACGCGGGAAGCTTATAGATCTGGGGCTGCGGGTTGGTCAGAAACTCGCGCAGCTTCAAACTCCCCCCATCTGCCACGTATTGCTGATAGAAGCTTTTGATCCAGTGAGACTGTTCACGGAAGATGATCAGGATCTTTGCGTCGGGAAAGGATTGGGCAAGGCGACCCGCGATCAGTTCCCGGTCAAACCCGCCTGATGCCGGATAGCCCGAGAGCCTTTCATGCGACATGACCAGCGCTTTGGACTGTTCAACAGCGCGCTCGGTTTCGGACTCGAAGGGCTTGTCGTTGAAGTCCAGTGAATGCCCGATAAACGCATTACGAACTTCCGCGCGCTCGACATAATAGATCGATGCATGCGTGCGAAACTTATTCTGCAAGGTCGACGAGCCGGTCTTGTGTATCCCGATATGGATGAAGGTCGGCGCGGATTGGGTCATAAAATGAAGCTGCTTCTCATCACTGAACAAATTCATTTGCGTTCACGAACACTCCTAATATCCCTCAACAACTGCACAAAACAAAACGTAAATCTTAAACCGGTCAAAAATATGCCGACCAGCTTTGCTTTATGTTGGATTCACTACTATTCGGCCCGAAAAAGCAATTAAAACCTTCTCCTAACGGGCAGAATAGAACAAATTCTACGCCCTTTGCACATCTATGGCGAGAATCAGAGCACGTCACATCATGAGGTGTCACAGAACGCAGTTGTGAACTTCTGGTCTGGATCCCGAGATGGTTTCTAGCTGTCAGTATCAGTTTCCGCGTCAGCGACGTGCTTTTTCACTTGGACAAAACTGTCCGGAACCACCGAGATTGAATCGATTTCGGCATCCACCAGAACGCGGGCGAAGTCGGGATAGTTCGACGGCGCCTGACCGCAAAGGCCGATCTTGGCACCCGAGGCATGGGCCTTCTGAATCGCTGTGCGGATCATCCACTGGACCGCTTCATGGCGTTCGTCGAAAAGCGATGCAAGTTTGTCGCTGTCTCGGTCGATCCCAAGTGTAAGCTGTGTCAGATCGTTCGAACCAATCGAGAAAGCGTCAAAGCGCTTGGCGAACTCCTCGGCCAGAATAACGTTAGAGGGGACTTCGCACATCACGTAAGTTTCCAACCCGTTGACGCCACGCTCAAGTCCTTCTTCCTTCATGACCTCGATCACGCGGTCAGCCTCTTCAGGTGTTCGGCAGAATGGGATCATGACCATCACGTTATCGAAACCGATCACTTCCCGCAGGCGACGAATGGCACGGCATTCCAGTTTGAAGCCTTCAATATAAGCCGGGTCGTAATACCGCGACGCACCGCGCCAACCGATCATGGGATTTTCTTCTTTGGGCTCGAACTGCGCGCCCCCCAGAAGATCCGCATATTCATTGGATTTAAAATCGCTCATCCGAAGGATCATTGGATTTGGATAGGCCACTGCGGCGATCCGCGACAATCCAAGCGCAAGTTGGTCCTCGAAATAGTCGGCTTTGTTGGGATACCCTACCGTCAGCGTTTCGATTTCCGCCCGAACGTTTTCGTCCGTCAGCGTATCAAAGCGAAGCAAGGCTTCCGGGTGCACCTTGATCGTGTTTGCGATGACAAATTCCATACGCGCCAGCCCCACTCCGTCCGCCGGAAGGCGCCACCAGCGCGCCGCGGTCGAGGGGTTGGCCAGGTTCAACATCACCTTCGTCCGTGTGTCCGGAATATGGGACAAATCAAGGTCTTCCACCGTGATCTCGGCCAATCCTTCATGGACATAGCCTTCAGCACCCTCGGCGCAATTCACGGTGACTTCCTGCTGATCATGCAAGACGTGGGTCGCGTTTCCGCACCCGACCAAGGCAGGCACCCCAAGTTCCCGGCTTACGATGGCTGCGTGACTTGTGCGTCCACCATGGTCCGTCACGATGGCGGATGCGCGCTTCATGATGGGTACCCAATCCGGGTCTGTCGTCGACGTGACCAGTACGGACCCATCCACGAAACTCTCGATCTCGTCTGCTGTTTCGATCAGGCAAACCCGTCCAGAGGCAACCTGTTCGCCGATTGAAAGACCTTCGACAATGGTCGGTCCGTGGTCCCCGATCGAGTACCGTTTCAACAGCCCCTCCCCGCTTCGCGATTGAACGGTTTCCGGGCGCGCCTGAACGATGAAAAGGTCTCCGTCCAAGCCATCCCGCGCCCATTCGATATCCATCGGCTGGCCATAGTGCTTCTCGATCGTTGATGCCTGCCGAGCGAGTTGAAGGATTTCCTCGTCACTCAATACAAAGCGCGCGCGTTCCGCCTTCGACGTCGGGACATTGCGGACGGGTTCAACGTCACCGGCACCGGAATATACCATCTTGATTTCTTTGGCGCCGAGCTGCTTTTCGATGATCGGGAAGGTGCCCTTTCGGTCAAGGAAGGGCTTATAGACCTCGTATTCATCAGGCGTAACCGCCCCCTGAACCACGTTTTCCCCAAGACCCCAAGCCGCATTGATCAAGACAACCTTGTCAAACCCTGTTTCCGTATCAATCGAAAACATAACGCCCGACCCGCCGATATCCGACCGCACCATTTGTTGGATGCCAACCGAAAGAGAGACCTGCATATGGTCGAACCCCATCGCCTCGCGGTAGGTGATCGCGCGGTCAGTAAACAGGGACGCATAGCATTTCCGGCACGCAATCAGCAGGTCCTCTTCCCCCGAGATATTCAGATAGGTTTCCTGCTGACCTGCGAAACTCGCGTCCGGAAGATCTTCAGCTGTCGCGCTGGAACGAACCGCAACGGTGACGTCCTTCTTCTTCGAACGGGCCGATAAGGCCCGATAGGCCTTGCGGATTGCGGCCTCTGAGGCCTTGGGCCAGTTTCCCGCCGTGATCGCTGACCGGATTGCTTGCCCGGCCGTTTGCAGCGTGATTTTCCCGTCGTTATAGGCACCGAGAGTGCTGGAAATCAGCGGCCCCAATTCGTTGTTCTGAACATATCGCTGATAGGCACCCGCGGTGGTCGCAAAGCCCGGTGGGACACGGATGTCCATCGCTCTCAGCTCTCTCACCATTTCTCCAAGTGAAGCGTTTTTGCCTCCCACGATGGGTACATCGCGACGGTTCAGATCTTCGAAGAAAATGACCTCTTCGGCATTTGAAGGTTTCATGGCGTCCTCCCAGAAATCCATCTGATTATTCTAGTTAGATACGCTGAAAAGGCCTTGATCTTGGTCAATGCCTTCCGGCGGCCCTAGGTCCAGACTTGACGAAAGGGAGGACGTGCCATGAACACTGATCTTGTGAAACTAGCCCAAGAGGTTGAGGCAGCGCTTACCTTAGACGGTGACCTTGTCGAGCGCGTGATTGCACAGCTTTTCGAAGTGTTAGGGGATCAGAGGATCGAGCCAAAGCACTTGGATTCGACCGACCAGATACTTGCATTGATAGCCGCCATCCGTCCCGGATGGGCTATGTCGATGAAAGGAGCCGCGCATCTTCCCAACGGCCACTGGAGCTGCTCACTCAGGAAATCGGACTTGCGGGACAATGACGAATACCTTGGCATTGGCCGTGGGCCGACGCTTCCGCATTCATTGCTCGCCGCACTTCTGAAGGCCTTGGCGCAGGCATCCTGACTTGCCCGTTCCAATTTGGAGCATTCGACAAGGCACTAAGCCGACTGCTGGAGTTTCTCCATGAGGAACCGTACCGCCGCTCCCGTGGTTTCGATATTCTGATAATCCGTTTCCGAAACCGACACCCCCAATGTCTCGTGAAGTGCTGTCACAAGATTCAGAATATCCATTGAATCCAGCTCCAGATCATCTTGAAGGTGATCATCGTCCGACACATCGGCGGGATCGATGTCCGGCGCGACCTTGTTAACCAATTTCAAGAATGCTTCTCTGATTTCACCCTTGTTCATAACTCCTCCGGTTTTGAAAGCTTGTCAGCCAATACAGTCAGAAATTTTGACGCCTGACGCCCATCGCAGACGCGGTGATCCGCTGAAAGAACGAAACGGGTCACTTCGCGGGGAACGACCGTTCCGTCGACAACCCATGGTCGGACTTGCGGTGCTCCAACGGTCAGCAGCGCCACCTGCGGCGGGAAAATCACGCCGATCATTTTCTCGGCCCCACTTTCCCCAAGGCTTGAAACCGTCAGGGTTCCACCTGTCATTTCAGAGCCACGCAGCCGCCCAGCGCGTGCCCGCGTCACAAGATCCCGCATTCCGGCCATGACCTCTTCCAGCGGCATTTCGTCAACCCGAAACAGCGCAGGGGCCACAAGCCCACCGCCGCGCAAGGCAATCGCGACCCCTGTATTGACGTCTTCAGACGGGACAAATGCGCCGTCTGCAAAATGCCCATTCAACGCGCGAACCTTACGTGCGGCGAGCGCTGCAGCCTTGACGATGACCGCACCAAGCAACACGCGGTCGGATGGCGAAAGGTTCGCGTTTCGGGCTGCCAACCACTTGGAAACAGCTTGTGTATCGACGGTTTGCGTGACCGAGAGGTGAGGAATTTCCCGCTTTGAACGGACCATTGCGGCGGCGACGGCCTTTCGCATCTCGGACAACTCGTCCTTCGCCGTTGGTGTCACTTTCCGCGCCTTTGCCACAGCTTCGACATCAGCAAGAACAATCGCACCACCCGGCCCGCTGCCCTGAAGGTCAGACAGGTCAATATTTGCCTCAGCTGCCGCGCGACGCGCAGCAGGACTGGCGCCGCCACCCGTGACCCGCGCAGGGGCGCGACTTTCAACAGGTGAACACTCGTCCGCGCTGACCGCTTCGCTCGTTGCCTCAACGGTAGGTTCCGGCGTAACTTGGGCCGGCTCTTCCCCCTCTCCTATTCGGGCCAGAGGTTCACCGACTGGAACTGTTTGGCCAATTTGCGCAATCAGTTCAGACACTTTCCCCGCTTCAAAGCTTTCGATCTCGATCGCGCCTTTCTGCGTTTCGACAACGGCCACAACATCTCCTCGGCGCACCTCGTCTCCGGGGTTCACCAGCCACTCGACCAATGTGCCGGCTTCCATGTCAGCACCCAAAGATGGCATTCGGAAAATACCCATCTTACGCCTGCCCCATTGCGGCTTTCGCCGCTGCTACAATTGCAGGAACCTGCGGGATCGAGGCATCCTCCAAGTGTTTTGGATACGGGATTGGAACCTCCGCGGCACAGACCCGACCGACCGGAGCATCCAGTGTCCAGAATCCCTGTTCCATGATCCGCGCCAAAATTTCGGCCGCCAAGGATCCAGAACGCCACCCCTCGTCCACGACTACAGCGCGCCGAGTGCGGGCGACGGACCCGATGATGGTTTCATCATCCAGTGGGCGCAGTGACCGAAGATCGATCACTTCAGCGTCGATCCCCTCGCCCGCCAGCACCTCGGCTGCCTCAAGCGTTTTGTACAGGGACCCACCATAGGTGATCAGCGTCAGGTCCTTCCCCGGCCTGCGAATTGCCGCCTTGGATATGTCGACCGGCCCGGCATTGGAGTCGATCTTGTCAGTTCGATTGTACAACATCACGTTCTCGAAAATCAGCACCGGGTCTGGATCTTGCAGCGCCGTCCAAAGCATCCCGCGTGCGTCCTCTAACGTCGCAGGTGCCAATACTTTCAGGCCGGGAATATGGGCGTACCACCCTTCAAGGCTGTGAGAATGCTGGGCTGCAAGTTGCTTGCCCGCGCCTGTGGCCATCCGAATGACAACCGGCACGCCAAACTGCCCGCCCGACATGTGGCGCAAGGTTGCCGCCGTGTTGAGTATCTGATCCAGCGCCAGCAAACTGAAATTCACGGTCATCAGTTCAACAATGGGCCGCATGCCTGCGCAGGACGCCCCAATCCCCGCCCCGGTGAACCCGGATTCAGATAAAGGCGTGTCGCGAATGCGATCTGGCCCGAACGCGTCCATTAACCCTTTCGAGACCGCATAGCAGCCGCCATAGGCACCAACGTCTTCCCCCATCAGGAACACATCTGGATCGCGCGTCATCGCATCTGAAATCGCCGCGCGAACGGCTTCACGGTATGTTGTCTCGACCATTTCGCCCGACGGTTCAGCTGCGTCGACTGGAGGCACCGACGCGGCCATCACATCCTTGGTCAGGGACGCTACAGGCTCCCATGTTCCGGCTTCTGCAAAAGCGACCGCCTTTTCAATTTCGGCATCCACTTGCACTTCAATATCGGTGATGTCCTTGTCCCGGATCAGCCCGTTCTCCAAAAGCCACGTCTGGAACCTTAAAATTGGTCCCTTCTGACGCCATTCCTCGACTTCTTCCTTGTCCCGATACAGCTGGGCATCAAACATTGAATGTGGCCGAAAACGATAGGTTCTACACTCAAGGAACACCGGTTCACCCGTCTCGCGAATGTGTTCGAGTGCCTGCATCGCAGCGACCTCGACAGCCACCACATCCATGCCGTCAACGACACGGGTTTCGACACCATATGCGCCAGCTTTCCGACTTATGTCAGTCTCAGATTCCGACCGCGCAAGCGCTGTGCCCATCGCGTAGCCATTGTTTTCGCAGACAAACAAGACCGGCAATTGCCACAATGCGGCAAGGTTGAGGGTCTCATGAAACTCTCCTTCGGCGACCGCGCCTTCACCGAAAAAACAGGCCGTCACATTGCTGTCCCCACGCATCCGATCCGCCAAGGCCAAGCCAGCCGCCAAGGGAAGCCCACCACCAACAATCGCGTTGCCACCGTAGAAATTCGTTTCGGCGTCGAACAGGTGCATCGACCCGCCGCGCCCGCCCGAGCAGCCCTCGGACTTGCCGTACATTTCTGCCATCACAGACGACATCGAGACACCGCGCATCAGCGCGTGCCCATGTTCGCGATAGGTGGCAACCACGCGGTCAACGTCCGACAGCAAGGGAATGATCCCGGCCGCGATGGCTTCTTCTCCGTCGTATAAGTGTAAGAAACCGCGTATTTTTTCTTGCGTGTACATCTCGGCGCATTTGTCTTCGAACCGCCGAATGCGGATCATGTCCTGCAACAGCTGGCGGACGTGGTCGTGGTCCAATTTGGGTTTGATCGCGGTCATGTCTCATCCGTCTCCAATGTCGAGATATCCCCCTCGGGCAATCCCAGCTCGCGCGCTTTCAAAAGGCGCCGCATGATCTTTCCCGAGCGGGTCTTGGGCAGAGTTTTGCGGAACACAATCTCGCGCGGGGCAACTGCCGCCCCCAACCGTTTGCGGGCCAGCCCACGGATATCGCGTTCCAGATCTTCGCTTGGGGAATACCCCGGATTAAGCGTTGCATAAGCCTTGACGATCTCGCCAGCCGTCTCGTCCGGAACCCCGATCACAGCGGCTTCGGCTACGGCTTTATGCTCGATCAAGGCGCTTTCAACTTCGAACGGGCCGATCAGATGGCCTGAAGATTTAATCAAATCATCCGCGCGCCCTACGAACCAGAAATACCCGTCTGCATCCCGCATGGCGAGGTCGCCTGACAGGTACCACCCGTCTTTGAAACACTTGTCGTAACGCTCCTGTTCATGAAGATAGGTCCGCATCATCGAGGGCCAGCCGGGCCTCAACGCCAACTCGCCGATTTCACCGTCAGCCAATTCGCGCAGACCGCCATTGTCCTTTTCGACGATACCCGCGCTGATCCCGGGCAATGGCTTTCCCATCGATCCCGGCTTGATGTCATGCGCCTGTGTATTGGCGATCATGATGCCGCCGGTTTCCGTTTGCCACCAGTTGTCGTGAAACGGTCGCCCGAACACTTCGTTCGACCAAACTACCGCCTCGGGGTTCAGGGGCTCGCCAACGCTCGCCAGAAACTCCAATGCGTTGAAATCAAACCGTTCCGCTGCCTCCTCGCCCGCACGCATCATCATGCGAATGGCGGTCGGGGCGGAATACCAAATCGCGACCTTTTCCTGTTCTAGGATGCCGTACCAACGTTCGAGGTTGAACTCGGCCTCGTCGACAATCATCGTTACCCGGTTCACCAGCGGCGAGATGATCCCATAGCTGGTTCCCGTCACCCACCCCGGGTCTGCGGTGCACCAATAGGTTACGCTGGGCCTCAGCTCTAATGCATACCGCCCTGAAAGCGCGTGATACAGCACCGCGCCGTGCACATGAACTGCCCCCTTAGGCCGTCCAGTTGTGCCCGAGGTGAAATGGATCAACGCTGGGTCTTCCGGTTGTGTGTGCACCGCCTGGAAGTCGGTCAAGGCCGCCTGCATTTCAGGGCCAAGGGCGACACATCCTTCTGGCGCGTCGTCACCGACGATCAGAACCAATTCAAGCGACGGGATCTCGGCCCGCCACGAAGCGATCTTACGCTTGTAGAGAGATTTGGTCGTCACCAACACATTGGCGTCGCCAATCTCCATCCGGGTTCGCAAGGGCTCGGGTCCAAATGCTGCAAAGAGCGGCGTGAACACCATCCCGGCCTTCAATGTGCCAAGCGCCGCAGCATAGAGTTCTGGTCGTCGCCCCATCGCGACGAATACGCGCGCGCCTTTCTTCAGCCCGTGACTTTGAAGCAGGTTAGAAAACCGCGAAGACATTTCGGATAGATCGCGATAGCTGAGCGATACTCGCCCGCCATCCTTTGACAGCCAAATCAAGGCAGCTTGATCCCCGTGCCCTTGTTCCACATGGCGATCAACGGCCTCGTAGCCGATGTTAAGTGCGTCGTTCGGTAAGCCTGTCAGAAGTTCGCGACCCAGATCATGTGCTGACTGATCCCGATCCAACTTATCCAGTTGCCAACAAGCAGCCGCGCGCTCTTCGGGGGACTTCCCGATGATGCTCATAGCTACCTCCTCTTGCTTAAAGTCTGGTCGCACAGGGCAATGGTGGGCAATGATTCAAATCAAGGCACGTGAACAATAGCGGTTGGCGGGTTTTGGGATGAACCGCTTAAACAGGCTGGTTTGACCTGCCTCAAGGCCTCAAAAGCTGGCATGCTCAAACTGGATTTGGATGAGAGAAAGGCGGACAACCAATCATGCGTTCGAAAAAATCTCCGGATCGATTTAGCGGCCTGACCGTTGCCGAAGCAGCCAAACGGCTGGAAGAGCACGGCCCGAATGCTCTGGCTGCGGCCAAATCAACGCCGGTATGGCACATCTTCTTGCGTCAGTTCACAGGGCTGTTGGTGTTGCTGTTGATCGCAGCGGCACTGGTCGCGCTGGCTTTGGGCGAGCATATCGACGCCATTGCGATTGGGATGGTTGTCATTTTGAACGGTGTGCTTGGCTTTGTGCAGGAATGGCGCGCCGAGACGGCTTTGGCTGCTTTGCGCAATATGCTGGCCCCGATGGCGCGCGTGATCCGGGACGAGGAACTGATCGAGATTGACCGTCGCGAGATTGTTCCGGGCGACTTGATCCTATTGGAGGCCGGCGACCAAGTGCCCGCTGACGGGGTCCTGACCTCGGCCATGGAACTGCGAGTCGACGAAAGTGTTTTAACGGGCGAGTCCGCGCCGGTTGCCAAATCCCTTCAACCCGCAGACGCCGCCAATCACGTCATGATGGGCACCCATGTGGTTTCCGGTCGAGCCGAGGCGCTTGTCGACGCGACGGGGGTAAACACTGCATTCGGCAAGATCGCCACCCTGACGGGCTCAGTCGGCGAGAAAGAAACCAACTTGTCGAAACGATTGGGGAAGCTGGGTGGGCAGTTGGGTTTAGCTGCGCTGGGAATTGGAGCAGCCGTTGCGCTGGTTGGGATCGTTGCGGGGCGTGACACGATAGACATGGTCATGACCGGGCTTTCCATGGCCGTGGCCATTGTTCCAGAAGGCCTGCCGGCTGTCGTGACGATCAGTCTTGCGCTTGGGGCGGCCGCGATGGTGCGCCAGAATGCGCTGGCCCGGCGCTTGCAAGCGATGGAGACCCTCGGCGCGGCCACCGTGATCTGTACCGACAAGACCGGAACCCTGACCGAAAACATGATGACGACCGAGCGGCTTTGGATCGCTGGCCGTCAATACGAGGCGGCCGGAACAGGCTATGATCCCGCAGGCCGAATTCTGTCGGACGGTCAGCCCATTCGCTATGGCACGGATCCCGATCTGGATGCCGCGCTGGACGTGATGGTGGGCTGCACCCATGCCAAGCTTCGGCGGGAAGGGGCGCAGTGGAAGTTGATCGGAGACCCCACCGAAGGGGCGCTGGTGACCTTTGCCTATAAGGGCTGGACCGAGATGCCGGTAGGAGAGGCCGTGTCCGAAAAACCCTTCTCGTCGGAACGCAAACGAATGAGCACGGTTCGGTGGCTTGGCGAACACCTGACTCAACTGGTCAAAGGGGCACCAGAACAGGTACTGGATGTGTGCACGCACTGGCGTGGGCCAGATGGGACGGTTCCGTTGACCGACGCGGATCGCGCTTCCATAGAAACGGCTTACGCCACCTACGCAGAGCAAGGATTGCGGGTCATCGCTTTGGCGCGGCGCGGAGTCTCATCGTCGGAGGTCACCGAAGAAGCGCTCGAATTCATTGGACTTGTTGGCATGGTCGATCCGCCGCGCCCAGAGGTCCGGGCAGCGATCCGCGCCTGTGCATCGGCCGGCATCCGGGTGATCATGATAACGGGCGATGGCCCGCTAACTGCTCGCGCCATCGCAAACAAGCTGAACATGCCGGTCGAACGGACCGTCACTGGGGCAGAGCTTGAAGGCCTAGATGAAGATGCTCTGGTACAGCTTCTGAAAGAGCCCGTTCTGTTTGCCAGAACCTCTCCCGAGCACAAGATGCGTTTGATCCGCACCCTACAAATCGAGGGGCACATCGTCGCCATGACAGGGGATGGCGTGAACGACGCGCCAGCGCTGAAAAAAGCGGATATCGGCGTGGCCATGGGCACGCGTGGCACAGATGTGGCCAAAGACGCCGCCGATCTGGTGCTGCTGGATGACAACTTCGCCACTTTGGAACGCGCCATCCGCGAAGGGCGCAGGCAATTCGCCAATATCCAGCGGTTCGTGCGGTATCTTTTGTCGTCCAATGCAGGCGAGGTGGTGGCGATCCTTGTGAACCTCGCTTTGGGTGGCCCATTGATCTTTCTGCCGACCCAGATCCTATGGATGAACCTTGTCACCGATAGTGTCACGGCATTGATGCTGGGACTTGAGCCGGGATCGCCCGAGCAGATGAAAAAGCCCCCGCGGGATCCAAAATCGGGAATTTTGAACCGCACAGCAATGTGGATCATTCTGGCCTTCGGCGCCTATACCGGCACCGCAAGTCTTTATCTGTTTCACACCTTCCTGCATGAGGGCGAGACAATCGCACGCACCGTGGCATTCAGCGGCATGGTCCTGTTCGAAAAGGTGAGTGTCTTTGCCTTCAGATCTTTCTCACGCCCGTGCTGGCAGCTGGGCTGGTTTTCTAACCCGCTCTTGATGCTGGCATTGGTCGCCATGATCGGAGCACAGCTTGCCGCCGTGTACTGGCCTCCGTTGCAGACTTTGCTACGTACGGCACCGCTGGGATGGGAACACTGGCAGATGATCGCCCTATTCGCCATTCCGTTGATCGCTGTACCGGAGATTGCGAAGACCATTCTTGCCAAGCGCGAAGGGTTGGCCGGGGACGAGCCTGCTGAGGTTTAATCTGCAACGCCGGACATCATCCCAAGACCAACCGCCCTGCCCCGGCAACGCAGAAGAACAGCAACAACCACATGACACGTGTCTTGAAAGATTCAGCAGGGGTCGAGAAGAAGTGCCGAGACCCCAGCCAGATCCCAAGCAGCATAATCGGGATGGCCACCAGGATCCGCCAAAGCGTCAGCATGTCGTAATGGTCAGCAGCCAACAACAGTCCCCCAGTGAGAATATCGGTGAAGAACAGATAGGCGATCATGGTCGCACGCATGGTGTGCGAAGCGATCGTCGTCGAGGTGAAGAACAATGCCAGCACCATCCCACTTAGCGCGGTTGCGCCGTTGACCACTCCGGCCACCAGCCCTGCCAAGAACAGCCCCGGAATGGTGACCGAAAAGGGACGCCACGAGAACAAAAGCATTGAAGCGGTCGACGCAAAAACGATGCAGTAGACGAACAGACGAAGGTCGTGTTCGGAAAAATACGACAGCAAGAATACACCCGCAGGCGCGCCGATCAGACTGGCTGCCAACAGAACAGCCAGAAATCGTCGGTTTATTTGTGGCAGGATGCGTGGCGCCTGACTGCAGGACGCCAAAATCTCAAGCGCGATGGATAGCGGGACAAGTTGGGCTGCAGGAAAGATGGGCAGCAATCCGACCATCAGTATGGCCGAGAACCCAAATCCAGAATAGCCGCGTGCGAAGGACGCGGCGAATATGACGATGCCCGCCAAAACAAGCGCATAAGGAGACAGGTTCAAAATAGAGGTGCTGATCATCCGAGTTTCCAACGTGAACGGCGTCGGCATTCACTGTAAATCGGTTTTCGCGAAGTTCGAGCCGCAATTCTGCTGGATCATCTTGCTGCGTACCATAATTGCTGCAGTGCGCGTCACGCATACAATCAAACGAGGGATACATGAAAAGAAAATGCCACCGTCCAAATGGAGCGGTGGCATTTTGTAGTGGTAAAATCACAAGCAGTGGCTGGATTTCACATCTGGTTAGTCAACAACCAGATCACCCACATTTGGAATGACCGCAGGATCCGCAGGTCATGCAGCCTTCGATCATGCGCATGTCAAATTGACCACAGCTGGGGCAGGCTTTGCCACGCGGTGCTTCGCCAAGGTTCACGACGGCAGCCTGTGGGTCTGACTTCAGCCCCATACCTTCGCCTTCCAAGAACCCGGTCGCGATCATGTGACGCTCGATCACCGATCCGATGGCCGCCAGAATCGAAGGAATATATTTCCCATCCATCCACGCCCCACCGCGCGGGTCGAACACGGCTTTCAATTCTTCCACGACGAAGCTGACGTCACCACCACGGCGGAACACGGCCGAGATCATGCGGGTCAGCGCCACGGTCCACGCGAAGTGCTCCATGTTTTTCGAGTTGATGAACACCTCGAACGGGCGGCGGTGTCCGTTGATGATCAGGTCATTCACAGTGATATAGATCGCGTGTTCGCTATCGGGCCATTTGACCTTATAGGTATGGCCTTCCAAGGATTGGGGGCGATCCAGCGGTTCCGAGATGTAAACTACGTCCGCGCCGCTATCGGCCTCGGGCGCTTTTTCGCTTTCCTCGGACACCGACAGAACCGATCCGGTCACATCGTTCGGACGATAGGTGGTGCAGCCCTTACAGCCGGATTCCCACGCTTCCATGTAGACGTCCTTGAAGTCATCAAAGCTGATGTCTTCCGGGCAGTTGATGGTCTTGGAAATCGAGCTATCGATCCATTTCTGGGCCGCCGCCTGCATCTTCACGTGATCCATCGGGGCCAGCGTCTGCGCGTTGACGAAATAGTCCGGCAGTTCCTTGTCGCCAAACTTGTCGCGCCACAGCTGAACGGCATAGTCCACGACCTCTTCCTCGGTGCGCGAGCCATCGGGCTGCAGCACTTTGCGGGTATAGGCATAGGCGAAGACCGGCTCGATCCCCGAAGACACGTTGCCCGCATAAAGGCTGATCGTCCCGGTCGGCGCGATCGAAGTCAGAAGCGCGTTGCGAATGCCGTGCTTACGGATCGCGTCGCGCACGTCGTCATCCATGTGTTGCAGCGAGCCCGAAGCCAGATACTTGTCCGCATCAAACAGCGGGAACGGGCCCTTTTCCTTGGCCAGCTCGACCGACGCCAGATAGGACGCGCGCGCGATCTGCTTCATCCACGCTTCGGTCTGGGCCGCAGCCTCATCCGAGCCATAGCGCAGGCCCAGCATCAAAAGCGCATCCGCCAGACCGGTTACACCAAGGCCGATGCGGCGCTTGGCTTGGGCTTCCTGCGCCTGAGCCTCCAGCGGGAAGCGGCTTTCGTCGACCACATTGTCCATCATGCGTACGGCAGTGGCGACCAGCTCGGACAGCGCGTCGCCGTCCAGTTCGGCGGTCTCTTCGAACGGATCCTTGACCATTTTCGCAAGGTTGATCGAGCCCAGCAGACAGGCGCCATAAGGCGGCAGGGGCTGTTCGCCACAGGGGTTGGTGGCGGCGATCGTCTCGCAATAGTTCAGGTTGTTCATCTGGTTGATGCGATCGATGAAGATCACGCCCGGCTCGGCATAATCATACGTGGCCTTCATGATCTTGTTCCAAAGATCACGGGCTTCAACCGTGTGATAGATCGTGCCGTTGAACTTCAGATCCCAGCTGCCATCCGACTTCACGGCCTCCATGAAATCATCGGTGACCAGAACCGACATGTTGAACATGCGCAGACGGGCGGCGTCGGATTTGGCGGTAATGAAGTCCTGAATATCGGGGTGGTCGCAGCGCATGGTGGCCATCATCGCCCCACGACGCGAGCCTGCCGACATGATCGTGCGGCACATCGCGTCCCACACATCCATGAAGCTCAGCGGGCCGGACGCATCCGCTGCCACGCCCATCACATCTGCCCCACGCGGGCGAATGGTCGAGAAGTCATAGCCAATACCGCCACCCTGCTGCATGGTCAGCGCGGCCTCTTTCAACATGTCGAAAATGCCGGCCATGCTGTCGGGGATCGTACCCATAACAAAGCAGTTGAACAGGGTCACGGCACGGCCCGTGCCGGCACCTGCGGTGATGCGACCTGCAGGCAGATACTTGAAATCCTTCAGCGCGTCATAGAATCGCTCTTCCTGCGCGGGTTCGGACGCGGACAATGCACGCGCGATCCGGCGCCAAGTGTCTTCAACCGACTGATCCTGCGGCGTCCCATCGGCCTGTTTCAAGCGATATTTCATATCCCAGATTTGTTCAGCGATGGGGGCGGCAAAGCGGCTCATACGATTGGTTCCTGTTCGGCTTGGAGGGCTTTCGACAATACGCGAGCGGCCCATTTTGGTCAATGGTCGCGCCACCATTTCCGAACGTTGCAACCGGCACTTGCATCGATTGCGAATCCCAAACAGGGCGCGTAGGATTGGAGTTCTAGAACACTACATGTTGATGGGGAAGATGGCAAAGCACGTAAATCTGGTAAAATTATGCGTTGGCGCCGAGAAGGTCGAAGATCTGACCGCGTGGCAGAATATGCGCATGGGACAAACCGGATTACCCAACCCACGTCACATCACCCGCATGTGGCCCAAGCGCGAGGCCGAGCTGATTGCCGGCGGGTCGCTCTATTGGGTGTTCAAGGGGCTGATCTTGGCCCGCCAGCGCATTTTGCGACTGGACGAGGTCATCGGTCAGGATGGCATCCGCCGCTGCGGACTGGTGCTGGACCATCAGGTCGTGCTCACGGAAAACCAACCACGCCGGGCGTTTCAGGGCTGGCGCTATCTGTCGGCAGAAGATGCCCCGCGCGATTTGAAAGCGGATGACCCGTCCGACAAAGACCCCCTGCCCGCTGAATTGGCCTCGGCCTTGGCAGAAATCGGCATCCGCTGAACCTGTCACAAAAGCTTCGCATCCACACGCCAGACTAAGCCTGTGCCCGATTCCGCATTTCCGGATGCCCGCCCGGTAAGGATCGAATGCACACCGCGTGCCCGTCTGGTCCTATCGCACGCACTTAGCGCTCTGACGGTGTCCCCAAGCCGTCAGAGCGTTTTCGTTTTTGTTGCTCTTGGAACGATCTGCGATCGCTGTTAGCCTTCGCAAGATTTTCGGGAGGACACCATGGCAATCGGCACTAACATCCGCACCTATTTCAACGGGACATGGTACAATGAAGACCTAGCGGTGATGAAAGCGGCGGATCATGGATCGTGGCTAGGCACAAACGTGTTCGACGGCGCGCGTTTCTTTGAAGGGGTCCATCCCGATCTGGACGCCCATTGCGCGCGAACCAATCGGTCGGCTGAAGCGCTGATGATCACCCCGACGGTTACGTCCGAACAAATGGTCGAGATTGTGAAGGAAGGGTTGGCTCAGTTTCCAAAAGACGCCGCCGTCTACATCCGCCCTATGTATTGGGCCGTGGACGGAGGTCACATGGGTGTGGCGCCGAAGGAAAACAGCACCGGCTTTGCCATCTCGCTTGAGCAGATCCCGATGGCCCCTGCGCAAGCTTCGTCCCGACTGACCACCACGCGTTTCCGCCGCCCCACTTTGGACAGTGCAATCGTGAACGCCAAGGCGGGGTGTCTCTATCCAAATAACGCCCGGATGCTCTTGGAGGCTCATTCCAAAGGGTTTGACAACGCGTTGGCTTTGGACGCGCTTGGCAATGTCGCGGAAACTGCGACTGCAAACATCTTTATGGTCCGTGATGGAGAAATCTTCACCCCCATCGCCAATGGCTGTTTTCTGGCTGGGATTACCCGCGCGCGCCACATCAAGAACCTGCGCGCTGATGGGTACACCGTACACGAAGCCGTTCTGAGCTATGAAGATTTCCACAACGCGGACGAGGTTTTTGCGTCCGGTAACATGTCCAAAGTCACGCCGGTCAGCGCATTTGACGACACGCAGTACAACGTCGGCCCGGTGACCCAGCGCGTGCGCGAGCTTTACTGGGACTGGGCGCTCTCTGGCGAAAGCTAAGCCAGACAGGCACAGAAAAACGATAGACACTCCTCAATGGCTCGGGCAGAGTGATCGCGTTTCGGAGGACATCTATGCGCAAGTTTCTCGTAATTCTGGATGACAGCCGCGAATGCCTGAACGCGATGCGGTTCGCCGCCATGCGTGCGGCCCATACGGGCGGTGGCGTGACGGTTCTGTCGATCATTCCACCGGATGAGTTTAACCACTGGATTGGCGTGGGAGAGCTGATGCGCGAGGAAGAGCGCGAACGAATAACCGTACATTACGAAGTCTTCGCGAAATGGATGCGTGACCGGCAGGATGTGGAACCAGAACTGGTCATCCGCGAGGGCGAGGCTGTACCGGAAATCTTGGCCCATGTGCGCGAAAATCCAGATGTGGGCGTGCTGGTTCTTGGGGCTGGTGAAGGCAAGAAAGGCCCCGGTCCGCTGGTTACACAGATGACGCGCGCCTCGGCCGAATTGCCGATCCCGATCACCATCGTGCCCGGGACAATGACCAAGGATCGTCTTGAAGCGATCACCTAGGCCCCACACCCAATGCCAATGCCTTGGACATATCGCCACGCGCAAAAAGAATTCGCATCGATCTTGGCGCGCACGAAAGACGAGATGGGCTCGGCCCTACTGTCAGACAATATGACCTACACTGCAATCGAGGGTGTCTTACGCTGCTTTCGCGCGCGACTAACACCCGAACAAGTGATTGCTTTCGGGGGTGTCCTGCCCTCGATCCTGCGTGCCATTCTAGTGCACCAATGGGATGTGACCGAAGCGCCGCGACCATTTGGAACGCGGGCAGGTATGACGAAAGAGGTTCAGGCCCATCGTCAGCACCACAACATCGCCACGGATGATTGCATCGAAGCCTTCGCCATTGCCCTCTGGAGTCACTCAAACCATCGTGATCTGGAGCACGTTCTGGCCAAGATCGGTCCCGAAGCCGAAGATTTTTGGGCCATAACGCGCTATGATCTGTCCGAGCTCCAGCCAAAGATCATCTAGTCTGTCAGGCGCTTCAATCGGGGTCTAGCGGCTTGACAGTCAGTGGTCCGAGGCCCATATCAAACCTGACAAAAAAGGTGCGCTCATGTTTATTCAGACCGAATCCACTCCGAACCCCGCAACGCTGAAATTCCTGCCTGGGCAGGACGTGCTGGGGGCCGGAACTGCTGACTTCCCATCTGCCGACACCGCCGAAGGGTCGCCGCTGGCGACGCGCGTATTCAAAGTGAACGGCGTGACAGGCGTGTTCTTTGGCGCTGATTTCGTCACTGTCACCAAGGACGAAGCGGTCGATTGGGATCACATCAAACCCGCCATTCTTGGCGCGATTATGGAGCATTTCCAGTCGGGCCAGCCCGTCATGGCAGGCGAAGCCGTTGCCTCGGGTCATGCTGAACACACCGGCGAAGATGGCGAGATTGTTGAGCAGATCAAAGAGCTTCTGGACACTCGCGTCCGCCCAGCAGTGGCGCAAGATGGTGGCGACATCACCTTTCACGGCTTTGATCGCGGCATCGTTTACCTGCACATGCAGGGGGCCTGCGCGGGCTGCCCGTCTTCGACCCTGACCTTGAAAATGGGGATCGAGAACCTGCTGAAGCATTATATCCCTGAGGTGATCGAGGTACGCCCTGTTGCAGCCTGATCCGATGATCTTGGCATTTGACACATCGGCCGCGCATTGCGCGGCCGCTTTGCTGTGCGGGGACAGGATTGTCGCTGAAAGGCACGAGGACATGGCGAAGGGACAAGCCGAACGGCTGTTTCCGTTGTTGGAAGAGGTTTTGGCCGACGCCAACCTGGCGTGGTCTGACCTAACAGCCATCGGCGTGTGCGTTGGCCCGGGGAACTTCACCGGCATCCGCATTTCGGTCTCGGCTGCTCGTGGATTGTCCTTGTCTTTGGGGGTGCCCGCAATCGGTGTATCATCGCTTGAAGCGCAGGCGCTGAATGCCCCCCGTCCTGTCTGGTCCCTGATCGACGCGCGGCGGGATCATTTCTATGCGCAACAGTTCGCCGACGATGGGACCACAGCGCCAAACCTGATCACAGGTGATGAAGCGGCTGACCTGACCGGAGATCGCATCGGCCCCGAGGTCGCCGCAAGCCCTGCCCCAGCCATTGCCCGGATCGCGGCAGAGCGCTTGCTTGCAGGCGCGACCGAAGACCGGCCCGCGCCGCTTTACATCCGCTCCGCAGACGCCGCGCCTCCACGTGATCCCGCGCCAGTTATCCTGCCCTGATCTGCCATGTCTGACGCCACTTCAAGTTCCCTCTCGGCCATCCACGTTGCGGCATTCAAGACGTCGCGCGGCTGGAGCACGGATGAGATCGCTCAGCTTCAGGCATCCCCCCACGTTTTCACGGTCTCCTGCCCCGACGGCTTCGTCATGGGGCGCGTCGTTGTCGACGAGGCCGAGCTGCTAACCATCGCGGTTGCTCCGATGGCACAGGGACGTGGGATTGGCGTGAAGCTATTACAGGATTTCGAACGCACCGCCGCCGAACGGGGCGCCGCCCGTGCCTTCCTTGAAGTCGCCAAAGACAACACTGCCGCCTTGGTGCTTTACCGACGCGCGGACTGGTCAATCTGTGGCCAAAGGCCCGCCTATTACACACGATCCGACGGCTCGACCTGCGATGCAATTCTGATGGAAAAGCACCTTACCTAAGGTGAAGCTTCTGATTTTCCCCAAGTTTTGCGGCGCTGCGGCGAACAAATATCGGCATCTCCTCTTGCCCTCTGATGAAAATCCCGGATGATCCTTGGCAGCGATCTGCTCGCAGACTTTTGGGGAATCGGCGGACATGCGGTCTGTGCGGCCCCACAACAACAACCGGGAGAATTGAAATGACCCTGATGAAAAGCTTTCTAGGCGCCGCCGCGTCGTTGGCCCTGACCGCAGGTGCCGCGCTGGCTGAGCCCGCAATCATTTTCGACTTGGGCGGTAAATTTGACAAATCCTTCAACGAAGCTGGCTTTAATGGCGCCGAGAAATGGGCCAAGGAAACCGGCGGTTCGTATCTAGAGGTCGAACTGCAGTCGGAAGCTCAGCGTGAACAGGCTCTGCGCCGCTTTGCTGAAACCGGCGCCAACCCTGTGATCACCATGGGTTTCGCTATGTCGACCCCGATTTCGGAAGTGGCACCTGATTACCCGGACACCACCTTCGTCACCATCGATGGCTGGTCGGACGCGCCGAACGTTCTGAACGTCGCATTTTCCGAGCATGAAGGCTCGTATCTGGTCGGCATGATGGCTGCGACTGCCTCGGAATCGGGCACCGTGGGCTTCATCGGCGGCATGGACATTCCGCTGATCCGTAAGTTCGCCTGTGGCTATGCCGAGGGCGTTCTGGCCGTGAACCCTGACGCCACCGTCATCGCCAACATGACCGGCACCACTCCGTCGGCTTGGAACGACCCGGTTAAAGGCGGCGAACTGACCAAAGCGCAAATCAGCCAAGGCGCTGACATCGTGTATGCTGCCGCTGGCGGCACCGGTCTGGGCGTTCTGCAAACTGCTGCCGACGAAGGCATCCTCTCGATCGGCGTGGATTCGAACCAGAACCACCTGCAGCCGGGCAAAGTCCTAACCTCGATGCTGAAGCGTGTGGACGTGGCCGTTTACGAAGCCATGACCATGGGCGCTGACATCAAGCCGGGCGTACAGGTCATGAACCTGGCTGCTGAAGGCGTTGGTTATGCGCTGGACGAACACAACGCAGCACTTGTCTCGGACGAGATGAAAGCTGCCGTGGACGCCGCTGCAGCCAAGATCATCTCGGGCGAACTGGTCGTGCATGACTACATGTCTGACGACAGCTGCCCGGTTCTGGACTTCTGATCCAGCCATGACTGCGTCACAAAACGGGGAGCAACAGGCGACTGTTGCTCCTGCCATCGAACTTCGCGGCATCTCGAAGGCCTTTGGGCCAGTGCAGGCGAACAAGGACATCTCGATTTCCGTGAAGCCGGGAACGATCCACGGCATCATCGGCGAAAACGGTGCGGGTAAATCCACGCTGATGTCCATTCTTTATGGGTTCTACAAAGCGGATGAGGGGCAGATCTTCATCCACGGCAAAGAAACCCAGATTCCCGACAGTCAGGCCGCGATCCGCGCGGGCATCGGGATGGTGTTCCAGCACTTCAAACTGGTCGAAAACTTCTCGGTACTTGAGAACGTGATCCTTGGGGTCGAAGACGGCCCGATGCTGCGCCCGTCGCTTGCCAAGGCACGCAAATCGTTGAAAGCACTCGCGGAGGAGTATGAGCTCCACGTTGACCCCGAAGCCCTGATTGAAAATCTGGGCGTGGGAACACAGCAACGTGTCGAGATCCTCAAGGCGCTGTATCGCGAAGCCGATATTCTGATTTTGGACGAACCCACTGGTGTTCTGACCCCTGCCGAAGCCGATCACCTGTTCCGCATTCTGAATGGGTTGCGCGATCAAGGCAAAACCATCGTCTTGATTACCCACAAGCTACGCGAGATCATGGAGATCACCGACACAGTATCCGTGATGCGTCGCGGGCAGATGACGGCCACCGTCAAGACCAAAGACACCAACCCCGAAGAGCTGGCCGAGTTGATGGTTGGCCGTAAAGTGCTGCTACGCATCGACAAAGTACCAGCTCAACCCGGCGAGAAGGTCCTCGAGGTCGAGAACCTGCACATGGTCGATGAGCATGGGGTTGAGCGCCTGAAGGGCATCAATTTGAATGTTCGCGCAGGCGAAATCTTGGGAATTGCTGGCGTATCCGGCAATGGGCAGACCCAGCTTCTTGAGGTTTTGGGCGGCTATGCTTCGGCCACCGGAGAAATCCGTATCAACGGGGATACCATTGATTTAACGGGAAAATATTCGGATGGCCGGTCGCGCCGCGAACGCGGTATCGCGCATGTGCCTGAAGACCGTCAAGAGCACGGGCTGATCATGAACTTCCCTGCCTGGCAGAACATTGTTTTCGGGTATCATCACGATCCCGAGTATCAGAAGAACAAGCTTCTGATGGACAATGCCAAGATGGTCGAAGTTGCGCAGGACAAGATGGACCGGTTCGACGTGCGACCTCCACTTCCCCAACTGAATGCGAAAAGCTTTTCCGGCGGCAACCAACAGAAGATTGTTGTGGCGCGTGAAATCGAACGCAATCCCGATCTTTTGCTGGTCGGCCAGCCCACCCGCGGTGTGGACATTGGGGCAATCGAGTTCATTCACAGGCAGATCATCGGATTGCGTGATCAGGGCAAAGCGGTGCTATTGGTCTCGGTCGAGCTGGAAGAGATCCTGTCGCTATCAGACCGGATCGCGGTCATGTTTGACGGCCATATCATGGGCGAACGCCTGCCCGATCAAACCGATGAACGAGAGCTTGGCCTTCTGATGGCCGGTGTGACAGGAAACGGAGACAGCTGATGGACAAGATGCCGAAATGGGCGGACGTCGCCCTGATCCCCTTCCTGAACCTGTTGATCGCGTTCGTCCTGTCCGGGTTGGTAATTTTTGCCATCGGAGAAAACCCGTTCAAGGCGCTGATGACCATGATTGATGGTGCATTCGGGTCCACCTATGGCTGGGGATATACGCTTTATTACACAACCAACTTCATCTTCACGGGGCTGGCCGTGTCCATCGCCTTCAAGGCCGCGATGTTTAACATCGGTGGCGAAGGTCAGGCGATTATCGGTGGATTGGGTGTGGGGCTGGCGTGTTTGTTCATCCCGACCGCCCTGATGCCACACTGGACCATCGCATTGGTCTTCGCGATGATCGCGGGCGGCTTGTTCGGCGCAGGCTGGGCATTTATCCCGGCCTATTTGCAGGCTAAACGAGGTAGCCACGTCGTGATCACCACGATCATGTTCAACTTCATCGCCACTGCGCTGATGGGCTATCTGCTGATCAAACCCTTGAAGTTGAAAGGCGCACAGGAAAGTGCGTCGGCCAGCTTCCCCGAAGTGACGAACCTGCCAACCTTGCACGAGCTTCTGGCCCCTCTGGGCATCAGCTTTTCCAAATCGGCCCCCGCCAACGTGTCGCTGTTCATCGCGCTGGCCATGTGTGTCGTGGTCTATCTGCTGATGAACCGCTCGCGTCTTGGCTATGAAATCCGCGCCTTTGGGGAAAGCCCGACCGCATCGGTTTATGCCGGCATTTCGCCGACCAAGATCATCATTGTCGCGATGATGTTGTCCGGCGCGATTTCGGGTCTGATGGCGATCAACGCCACGATGGGTCAACACGAACGTCTGATCCTGAACGCGGTTGAAGGCGCAGGCTTTATCGGCATCGCAGTGGCGCTTATGGGTCGAAACCATCCGTTCGGCGTGCTTCTGGCCGCGTTGCTATTCGGTTTCCTCTATCAGGGTGGCAGCGAACTGTCGCTGTGGTCGAAAATTCCGCGCGAGTTGATCATCGTTATTCAGGGCTTGGTGATCCTGTTCACCGGTGCGTTGGACAACATGGTGCGCATGCCGGTTGAACGCATGTTCATTGCCGCCGCCAAGCGAAAGGACGCCTAATATGGATTTCCTGACGATCGTCCAGATTGCCGACTCGGCCCTGCGTCTTGCAACGCCCCTGCTATTCGCATGCCTGGCTGGTCTCTTTTCCGAACGCGCCGGCATCTTTGACATCGGGCTTGAAGGCAAGATACTGGTCTCGGCCTTCATGGCTGCCGCCATTGCGTCCGTCACCGGATCGGTCTGGATGGGCCTTCTTTGCGGTGTCTTCGCGTCAATCAGCTTTTCAGCTGTGCACGGCGTGGCCTCGATCACTTTCCGCGGCAATCAGCTGATTTCCGGCGTGGCGCTGAACTTTCTGGCGTCCGGCCTTACCGTGTTGGCCGCCCAAGCATGGTTCAGCCAAGGTGGACGCACGCCGCCCCTGATGGGCAAAGGCCGCTTCCCTCCCATCGAACTGCCCTTTGCCCTTGGCAAGTCCGATGCCGAGGCCGCAGGCGTGCCCCTACGCGTGTTGATCGATCAAGCCAACCCGATCCAGCAGGTCTATTCCGAATTCATCTCGGGCCACACGATCCTTGTCTATGTTGCCCTACTGATGGTGCCTTTGTCGTGGTTCATCTTGTTCCGCACCCGCTTTGGCCTGCGCCTGCGTGCGGTGGGTGAGAACCCAGCCGCCGTGGATACCGCCGGGGTGTCCGTGATCAAGCTGCGCTATGCCTCGATGGCCATTGCAGGCACGCTTTGCGGTCTTTCGGGCGTCTATCTGGCCACAGGCCTTGGCGCAGGTTTCATCAAGGAAATGTCCGCTGGCCGTGGCTATATCGCGCTGGCTGCGTTGATCTTTGCCAAGTGGAAGCCGGTACCCGCGCTGGGGGCCACGTTCCTTTTTGGTCTGCTTGAAGCGATCGCAAACCGCTACCAGAACATTGACCTTGGTGGCATCGTGATCCCCGTTCAGTTCATGCAGGCCCTGCCCTATATCCTGACCGTGGTAATCCTTGCCGGCTTTGTCGGCAAATCCGTCGCACCCAAAGCTGGGGGTCAGCCCTATGTCAAAGAACGCTAAGGCGCTCGCGGATCAGATCCGCGCGGTTGCCGGCGACGCCCCCGTCGAGGTCGGGCTGGTACTTGGATCAGGCCTTGGCCATCTGGCAGACGCGGTGGAAGGCGTTGCGATCCCTTACGGCCAGCTTGAGGGCTTCCCCCATGCGGGTGTCTCGGGCCACAACCCGAACCTTGCAATCGGCACGCTGGGCACTACCCGTGTGGCGGTCTTTGGTGGGCGTGAGCACTACTACGAGAACGGCCGTTCCGACGCGATGCGCCTACCGCTTGAGGTTCTGTGCGAACTTGGCGCCGATCGTCTAATCCTTACCAATGCCGCGGGGTCGATGCGCCCGGACATTCCGCCAGGCGATTTGATGCAGATCACCGATCACATCAACTTCTCAGGTCTGAACCCTCTGATCGGCGAAAGAACTGATGCGCGGTTTGTACCTATGGGTGGGGCATACGACCCAGACATGATCACGGACTTTCAGCACATAGCGGCTGAAGAAAACGTTCCGCTGCAGCAAGGAACATACGCGTGGTACTCGGGCCCATCTTTCGAGACGCCGGCCGAAATCCGTGCAATCCGCATCCTAGGCGCAGATGCCGTCGGCATGTCGACGGTGCCTGAAGTGATTCTGGCCCGCTTTCTTGGCTTGCGCGTCGCGGGCTTTTCGACGGTGACAAACATGGCCCAAGGCCTGTCAGACGAGGCGATTAGCCACGAGCATACAAAGGCTATGGCACCACTTGGCGCAGAAAAGCTGGAAAAACTGGTTCGGCGCTACTTAACGCGTGACTAGACGGCGCAAATTGCGCCATTAATGGTCCAACATCCAAGACCACAAATCAGAGTTGCCTCCACATGCAGATCTACCTGCCGATTGCCGAAGTGTCCGTGAACGCGTTCCTTCTGCTGGGTCTTGGTGGAATTGTGGGCATTCTTTCCGGCATGTTTGGCGTGGGCGGCGGTTTCTTGATGACCCCGCTTCTGTTTTTCATTGGCATCCCACCCGCCGTGGCCGTTGCGACCGAGGCGAACCAGATCGTCGCAAGCTCGTTCTCGGGCGTGCTGGCGCATCTAAAGCGAAAGACGGTGGATCTCCGAATGGGCTGTGTGCTCTTGGTCGGGGGGTTGATCGGCGCAGCACTGGGTGTGCAGCTTTTCAACGCGCTGAAAGCCATCGGCCAAGTCGATCTTCTGGTTAAACTGTCTTACGTGCTATTTCTGGGCATCATCGGTTCGCTGATGTTCGTCGAAAGCCTACGAGCGTTGATGAAATCACGTGGAGGGCACAGCGTCCCCAAGCGACGCAAGCACACGTGGGTTCATAACCTGCCCTTCAAAATGAAGTTCCGCACCTCGGGGCTGTATATCTCGGTTATTCCACCCATCTTGGTCGGTGTCCTAGTCGGTATTCTTGCAGCCATCATGGGAGTCGGTGGCGGCTTCATCATGGTCCCCGCGATGATCTATCTGCTTGGTATGCCGACGAAAGTTGTCGTCGGGACATCGCTGTTCCAGATTATCTTTGTGACCGCCTTCACCACGCTTTTGCACGCCACGACCAACTTCACCGTGGACATGGGCCTTGCGGTCTTGCTTCTGGTCGGCGGTGTTATCGGTGCCCAGATTGGTGCCCGGATCGGTGTGCGCCTCAAAGCCGAACAATTGCGCGTCCTGTTGGCCTTCATGGTGCTGGCAGTCTGCGGCAAACTAGGTTTGGACCTGTTGATCCAACCAGCCGAGCTGTTTGAACTTGGCGCGGCGGGAGGCCACTAATGCTGCGGATCCTGCCCATACTCGCGCTGTTCCTGCTGTCAGCCTTGCCCACCCGGGCAGAAGAAATCGTCGCGGGCCTTAGCCAGAACCGCGTGTCGATCACAGCCACTTTTGTCGGCTCAGAGATCCTGATCTTTGGCGCGGTCAAACGTGAGAGCCCTTCGCCCAAAGCGCCCCCGCTCGAAGTTGTGGTCGTGGTCGAAGGTCCAAGCTCGCCTATTACGGTGCGCAAGAAAGACAAACGTTTCGGTATCTGGGTGAACACCGACGCCATGGAATTGGCTGCCGCACCCAGCTTCTATGCCATCGCGACCACGGATACTTTGGACAAAAGCATCTCGAAACTGGACGACTTTCGACACCTAATCTCAGTCGAACGTTCGATCCAGATTTCTGACAGCCCGTTCAACAACCTTGACCCACGAGAATTCACCGAAGCCCTGATCCGCATTCGCGAGAAAGCAGGCCTTTACAAGCGATTGGAAAAAACCGTCAAGCTTGAACAGGACACGCTGTTCGAAACCCGCGTGGCCCTGCCTGCCAACCTCACTGAAGGCGACTATCGCACACGCATTTTGCTGACACGGGGTGGTCAGGTAACGTCCGAGTACGAGACCATCATCAACGTCCAAAAAGTCGGGCTGGAACGCTGGATCTTCAATCTGGCCCATGAACAACCGCTGATATACGGCCTTTTGTCTCTGGTTATCGCCATCGCCGCCGGCTGGGGCGCGTCAGCCGCCTTCCGCATGATCCTGCGCAACTGATCCTCATTTTCTTACTAGAAATATCCTGGGGGCGTGTGAAAGCCTTGGCTTTCGCACGGGGGCAAAGCCCCCTACAGGCTCACGAAGTGAGCCACCAACAGCCCGTGTATCAGCCGCGGCCGATATAGGGCATCTTGGTCGCCATCACCGTCATGAACTGCACATTCGCCTCGGCGGGCAGCTGCGCCATATGCAGGACCGACCGCGCGACTTCTCCCACATCCATGGACGGGGGCGGTACGTCGCCTTGCGCAACTGCTACGTCGATGATGCCCTGCAACAGGTCCGTACGCGCATTACCGATGTCGATTTGACCACAGGCAATGTCAAAGGGACGCCCATCAAGGCTGAGCTGCCGTGTCAATCCGGTGATCCCGTGCTTGGTCACCGTATAGGTCACGGCCCCCTCACGCGGGACATGGGCGCTGATCGAGCCGTTATTGATGATCCGTCCACCTTGCGGGGATTGCGCCCGCATCTGCGCAAAGGCTGCACGGGCACACAGGAACATGCCGGTAAGATTGACCGACACGGCACGGGTCCAATCCTCGACCGATACCTCGTCAATCGGAGCCGCAGGTGTGAACAGCCCTGCATTGTTGAATAGCACGTCCAGACGGCCCGCTTTCGTGGCGAACTGGTCAAACGCAGCACGTACGGCTTTAGGGTCCGAGACATCTGCAACCAGCACATGCGCCCTGCCCTGCCCTTCGGCGATCTCGTCCAGCACCTCTTTGCGGCGCGCCAGCAGACCGACCGTCCACCCTTCGGCCAGAAACAGCTCGGCCACGGCGCGACCAATGCCGGCGCTGGCCCCGGTGATCAGAATGCTAGGCATCGGATGCTCCTTGTGCTTCGAGTGTCAGGGCGGTGGGTTTCGCGGGCAGATCCGCCGTCGATAACTCGGCCTGCGGACGCGCCATCGCATAGCGCGTCACCCAATGCAGGCGCGTTTCCGCCCTTGTGATCGCCACATAGGCCAACCGCTTCCACAGCGGCAACCCGGCCTCGCTGCGCCCCGCCCACGCCGCTGCGGCAATATCCGGGGCAAACACCTGCACTTCGGGCCATTGCGAGCCCTGCGCCTTGTGGATGGTCACAGCAGCCCCGTGCAGGAATGCAGCCCCCATGCGGGCGGCGAAGGGGATGAAAGGCTCTTCTTCGTCTGGTTTCTCGATCTTCACAATGGATGCCGCCGAGACCTGGGGGTCCTCTGCTCCCAACACATGTAAACGTGAAAACCCGGGCCGTTTTCCAGGCCCCAGATAGACACATTGTGCGCCTTTGATCAGGCCGCGCGCCTCAAGGTCGATGCGTTTCTTTCGGTGCTTCAACGGCAGCTCGATCCCGTCGCAGATCAAGGGCTCACCTGACAGAAGCTCGGTCTCGGGCGCGTGAAAGGCAGATCGAAATGCTTGAATTAACCGCACTCGTGTCTTGTTGCGCCAGACCAGAACCGGCGAACGTGCCATGAGGTCGGCATTTGCCCGTGGTGACACAACTACACGATCATCCCGCGCGGCAGCTTGATGGATCATCCGTTCAAAGCTGTCGAAATCCAGCGCATCGTCGGCCAGAGCATGCGCCAGATCCAAAATTGGGTTGTCTTCTTCCTGACGGTGGATGCGATGCAAAACCTGCTTTCGCGGACCTTTGATATCGTCAAAGATCATCTTTCCTGATTGTCCGACCGGGGCCAGCTGCGCCGGATCGCCAAACAGGACCAACGTCGGAAAAATCTCGCACAGATCCTCGAACTGCTTTTCGTCCAGCATCGAGCTTTCGTCGACAAAGCCAATGTCCAGCGGATCGTCACGCCGCTTCCAGCCGGTAATGAAGTCCGACCCACGAAGGCCAGCAGCAGCCAGAGCGCCGGGAATGGATTTCTGGGTCTGATAGAACGCAAAGGCACGGTCCAGCGCCTCGTCTGTCAGCCCTTCGATTTCGGGCCGCTCGCCGTTTCCGGCCAGCCACTCGGCGATCTTTTCGTATTCCGGGTCATAAACGGGTGTGTAGAGGATCCGGTGGATCGTTGTCGCCGGCACACCGCGGTTGCGCAAAACGCTCGCCGCTTTGTTGGTCGGGGCCAAAATGGCAAGGGTGCGGCGTTCCTTGCGGCGCTTACCTTCCCAATCGCCCGAAATCACGTCGACACCCGCGTCCTCAAGCGCACGATAGAGTTCGGCCAACAACAGCGTCTTACCGGATCCGGCCTTGCCGATCACAGCCATCACCTGCGATTTGCCATCCGCGACAGGTGTCAGCAGGGCATCATCCAGATTGACGCCCGACAGGCGCAGCATTTCCGAGACACGGTCATGCGCTTCGGCTTGGTCGTCCGAGAAAGTAACAGGGGATCGTTCGGTCATGCCGCGACCCTATCGCGCGGGCATGGGCAGCACCAGCGCCCGAAGACGCTGGTCGCCGATTTTTCTCAGGATTTGATCAGCATTCGATCAGGCGCTGCGCGGCAGCTTCTGCGGTGCTGGGGTACGATTGACCGTGGACAGCGAATACTGCAGCCAGCCTTGGCTGACTTCACGCGAGACACCGACCTTCTTCAAGGTGGGTTCAAACGCACTTTCATCCATCGACCACAAGCCGACGCCGATACGATCGCGACCTTCGCCGCCCATTCCGATGACATCCGGTTCAAGGCCCATCAGGCGATAGATCCGTTCCATCCGCGGGTCGAAGACGCCAACGAAGTGTTCCAGCTTGAAGGTATCCATGATTTCACCAGCGCCCAGCGCCAGTGCCGCCGATGCACGACGATCTGCACTTGGGGACAGGCAGAAACGAGTGCATTCCCAGATCAGTGGGCTTTCGATGTGGACGCCGTCGGTCAGATGGCTGAAGTGGTCATTCACCATCGTTTGCCCGACCGTAGGTAGAAAGCGCATAGATCCGCCATGACGGCCATCAGCCTGCTCCCAGATCACGTAGAGCGGGTTCATATCGTCGTATTCGTCGCGCTCGAACCCGTTATCGTCGACCGACACATCCCAGCCAAGACGGCGCGAGAACTGTTCCGCGCGATCCTGAAACATGGTTTCAGCCAGCAGAGGGAATTTCGAAAGATCATTGCCATAGAGGTAACGCAGCATGAGTGGAGCTCCTTTGTCCGAGTGATTAACAGGACAATGCTCGCCTCTTAGTTAACGTATGGCAAATACATCGTGAGGTAGAACTGTGTTTAAATTATGATAACACCCGTCGAAAGCGCCCTAGCAACCGCATGGGTTGTATTCATAGCACCCAACTTGTGACGTGCACTTTCGATATAAACGCGCAGCGTATGTTCCGAGATATTTAGCTCGGCCGCTGCTTGTGCGCGGCTCATTCCACGTGCAAGGCAGCCCATCGAAGCCAGCTCTCGTGGGGACAATGCAGGCACACTGCTTTCCTCTCCCCACTGTTCGAACTCCAGAGCTTTCTTGTTGAACTCATGCGCCAGAATCATCAAATCACGGGTATTTTCATCGATGAATTTTGCCCAAGCCTCGTCGCTTAACGACGCGTTCAAGGTAAACAGGGCGAACTGTCCGTTCGGTCCGCGAATGGGAATTGTATAGCCTTGATTGCCTAGACCGTGGTCCAAAGCATCCTGCCACATTTCACGCGCGGGCTTTGATGACCAGTCCAGCTCCTTCCATGAAACCGGGGTAAACCTTTGAAAACAGCCGAAAATTACTGGGTCTAGACGCAGATACTCTTTTTCGAGATAGCGATCCACCCATTCAGCCGAATAGGTGCCAGCGCCATAGCGCTCGCCCACAGAATTCACCCAATGATAAACAATGTGCTCGACTGCATAGTGATCCCGCAGTTCTTCTAGGACCGACTGTAGATCCTCAAGCGTGGCCGCCGCTTGCAAGGTAGAGAGAAGGTCTTCGAGACGGTTTGTCATAGGAGTGCGCGATCTTCCTCTTCTCGCGAGACATATCTGCAATCTCGGTCAAAGCGATGAGCCGTGCATCATCGAGCCATTCAGCTGTCACACTCAGACCGTTATTCTCAGCATAGGCCATGAGGTCGGTAATTACATCAACAATCCATTTGTCTGACATGACAAAACCTCCTTTGGGTGACGCTAGTGACTACTTTAGCATGTATATTAATGACTTCTAACTCGCGGAATGGAACTCCCCATAAATAGCGAGGTAGAGAATGGTAGTTAATTCACCTTCCGTAGGGGAAACTTCCAAAAACTGGCGCAAACCGGCCAAGTGATTCGCATTTCAAAAAAAATGCCCGCCGCCTTTGGGAAGGCAGCGGGCCGTTTTACGGGTGGAATTCTCGGCTTACTTGGGGCCAGCTTCCAGTGCGTCTTCGAAGGTCCGCAGTCCGGTCTTCGGGGACTGCACCAGCACCGACATGTTGCCGGGCTTGTGCTCGTTGCGGTACATCTTCATGTGTGCGTCCGGGATCTCAGCCCACGGGAACACTTCCGACATGTAGGGGTCGATGCGACGCTCGATCATCAGCTTGTTTGCCGAAGCCGCTTGCTTGAGGTGCGCGAAGTGCGAACCCTGCAGACGCTTCTGGTGCATCCAAGTGTAGCGTACGTCGAAGGTACAGTTGAAGCCGGTGGTGCCTGCGCAGATTACAACCATGCCACCCTTCTTGCAGACCAGGTTCGATACCGGGAAGGTCGATTCACCGGGGTGTTCGAACACGATGTCCACGTTGTTGCCCTTGCCGGTGATATCCCAGATGGCTTTGCCGAAGCGGCGGGCTTCTTTAAACCATACGTCGTATTCGGGCGTGTTCACTGTGGGCAGCTGTCCCCAGCAGGTGAAGTCCTTACGGTTGATCACGCCCTTGGCGCCCAGACCCATAACGAAATCACGTTTGCTTTCGTCCGAGATCACACCAATGGCGTTACCGCCAGCCGCGTTGATCAGCTGGATCGCATAGGATCCCAGACCACCCGAAGCGCCCCATACCAGAACGTTCTGACCGGGCTTCAGTTCATGCGGGTGGTGACCAAACAGCATGCGGTATGCGGTGGCCAGCGTCAGCGTATAGCAGGCGCTTTCTTCCCAAGTCAGGTGCTTGGGACGGTGCAGCAGCTGCTGTGCCTGAACGCGGGTGAACTGAGCGAACGACCCATCGGGGGTCTCATATCCCCAAATCCGCTGGCTAGGCGAGAACATCGGGTCACCGCCGTTACATTCTTCATCGTCGCCATCAT
Organism: Aliiroseovarius sp. S253; assembly: GCF_049800855.1. Classification (NCBI taxonomy): domain Bacteria; kingdom Pseudomonadati; phylum Pseudomonadota; class Alphaproteobacteria; order Rhodobacterales; family Paracoccaceae; genus Aliiroseovarius; species Aliiroseovarius sp. S253. The sequence goes on from NZ_JBNAFW010000001.1 coordinate 1,926,616, forward strand.
CCTGGTTACAGTGGATCACGACTTCGTCGCCCACTTTCCAGCCTTTGACCTTGTCGCCCACGGCCCAAACAACGCCCGAGGCATCGGACCCAGCGATGTGATAGTCCTGCTTGTGAACGTCAAACATGCTGACGGGTACACCAAGACCGGCCCAGATGCCGTTATAGTTCACGCCAGCGGCCATCACCAGAACCAGCACTTCGTGGCTGTCCAGTTTAGGGGTCTCGACGACTTCGACCTGCATGGCCTGATCGGGTTCACCCTGACGGTCGCGGCGGATCGCCCAAGAGTACATCTGAGCGGGTACGTGACCCAGCGGGGGCATTTCACCAATCTCGTAAAGATCTTTTTTCGGGGCATCGTATTCGGCGATGCCGGTTTGTGTGTCCAAAGCCATGTCGGCCTCCTGATCTTGCGCGTTATCTGATTCTATTGCCGCAGTGCGGAATTGCGGCTGCAACTGCAGCATTACGGATCACAAAGTAAGATTGCAACCACAATCAGCAACATTTTGTAATTTTATGTCGCGGCAAACCTGACTTTAGGGCAAGATTGCTGCATCCGCCACTTCTGCGGGCGTCAGGTTCGAGATGTGGATCGGCTCGATCTCAGAGCTCAGATGCGCGATGGAGTTCGCATAATAGGCCAAAATCAATCGATCGGGCCTATGAATGTGATAGGTCGCCTCATTGCCCTCGCCCGTCTTGGCAACCAGTTTACGCAGCAAAAGCTCGCGCAATCCGACCTCGGCAGCATATTCCATATCGCTGCGCGGAATGTGGACATGCACGTCTCGCGTTTCCATATCGTCGACCAGTGACTGAAAACGCGCGGCAATCTGGGCATGGCTTTGCCCGTCGCGTTCCAACAGGATGGCCGAGACAACAGGCACGGGCAGAACAGGCACCACGTCGCGAATGCGCGACATCAACTCGTGACCAAGCGGCTCCAGCATGTCATCCGGGCTGCGCCCATCCAGATAGTCCACCAGAGATACCGGATCCCCGAATGACACACTGGCATAGCCGAATCGGTGAAAGCGCCCAGTCATTCGCTGCCAGAAATGCCGCCCCACATGGCGCGCCACATATTTGAACCGCAGTCCAAAGCGACGGCTGCCTTTGATATCGGCCGATACCAACACCCGGTCTTCAAGGACGCGGTCATAGTTCATTGCGACGGGTATAAAGACCACGTTGCGACTTTCCCCCGGTACGAAGTCTTGCACGATGTAACTCAGCAATCCCAGCTTGGGGTCACCGACCTCTCCGTTCAGGCTCAGCCCACCTTCCGGGAACATCGCCTGCGTCACGCCGCCATCGGTCGCCATACGGACATAGCGCGATAGCACTTTCCGATAGAGGTTATTGCGGCTTCTGCGCCGAATGAAATACGCGCCCATAGAGCGGATCAGCGTGCGCAGCGGCCAGACTCGCGCCCATTCACCCACTGCATAAGAAAGATGGGAACGCTCGGCGGCCAGCCACGTGACCAGCACGTAATCCATATTGGATCGGTGGTTCATTACGAAAATGACCGTGGCGTCAGAATCGATCTCGCTCAGACGCGCCTCGTCAAACGCTCCAAGACGTACGCGATAGAAAGCACGGCTGAGGAGTTTCGCAATCCAAATGCCGAACCCGAAATAGGCTGTGGCGGAAAAGCGCGGGACGATTTCGCGGGCGTAACGCTGGGCTTTTTCGAACGCCACCTGTTCGGGGATCCCCGCCTTGCGCGCGTGTTCGACGATCGCTTTGGCAACCTCGGGGTCATAGGACAGGCGCTGTACCATGTCGTAACGCCGCGCCAGTTTGAACGGCTCGATCGGACGCTCGAGACGTTCGTTCAGCTGCGCAACCGCGCGTTCCAACCGCTTGCGGAAGAACCAGCGCACCGAGGGAAACAGGAAATGCGACGCGAAGGTCACCGTGGCAAAAGCCAAGATAAGAACAAGCAACCAAAGAGGAAGTTCCACCACACGCGTCATATCAAACCTGTCTCACCATTTTGCACAAAGGTAAAGCAGCACGAACCCTCCCGAGCGCAGCGAGGGCCACCCCCAACCGGTTTCAAGGCCCTAAGGGCCAATGCACACCGGGCGGGAGCACCACTTCACGTAACTTTCTTCCCGTGATTTTACCCCTTGCGTAATTTTCTTGCGTCACTAAAAATGCTGCAGCGCAACATAAGGTGAGTCTCTGACATGTCTTCGAATACAATCCGCCCCTGGCTTTTCCGTACCTATGCTGGTCACTCGACCGCCAAAGCCTCGAACGAGCTGTATCGCACCAATTTGGCCAAAGGTCAGACAGGGCTTTCTGTTGCTTTCGACCTGCCAACGCAGACCGGCTATGACAGCGATCACAAACTGTCGCGCGGCGAAGTGGGTAAGGTTGGTGTACCGCTAAGCCACCTAGGCGACATGCGCGCGCTGTTTGACAATATCCCGCTTGAGCAGATGAACACCTCGATGACGATCAACGCCACCGCGCCGTGGCTGTTGTCGCTTTATATTGCCGCGGCCGAGGAACAGGGCGCCGATATTTCGAAGCTTCAGGGCACCGTTCAAAACGACATCATCAAGGAATACCTGTCGCGCGGCACATATGTGTGCCCGCCAAAGCCGTCGTTGCGCATGATCACCGACGTTGCTGCCTATACCCGTGAACACCTGCCGAAATGGAACCCCATGAACGTGTGTTCCTATCACCTGCAGGAAGCCGGTGCGACGCCAGAGGAGGAGCTGGCGTTCGCACTGGCCACTGCCATTGCCGTTCTGGACGACCTGAAAGAAAAAGTGCCCGCCGAGGCCTTCCCCGCCATGGTTGGCCGTATCTCGTTCTTCGTGAACGCCGGCATCCGCTTCGTCACCGAGATGTGCAAAATGCGCGCTTTTGTCGAGCTGTGGGACGAAATCACCCGCGAGCGTTACGGCGTTGAAGACCCGAAATTCCGCCGCTTCCGTTATGGCGTTCAGGTGAACAGCCTTGGCCTGACCGAGCAGCAACCGGAAAACAACGTCTACCGCATCCTGATCGAGATGCTGGCCGTGACCCTGTCGAAAAACGCCCGCGCCCGTGCGGTACAGCTGCCCGCGTGGAACGAAGCACTTGGCCTGCCGCGTCCGTGGGACCAGCAGTGGTCGCTGCGTATGCAGCAGATCTTGGCTTATGAAACCGACCTTCTGGAGTTCGACGACCTCTTTGACGAAAACCCTGCCGTGGAACGCAAAGTGGCCGAACTGAAAGACGGCGCTCGCGCCGAACTGGCCCAGATCGACGGTATGGGCGGCGCAGTTGCCGCCATCGAATACATGAAGTCGCGTCTGGTGGAATCCAACGCCGCCCGCATCGGCAAGATCGAGGTTGGCGACACCACGGTCGTCGGTGTGAACAAATGGCTCGAGACTACTGAAAGCCCGCTGACTGCTGGCGACGGTGCCATCATGGTGGCCGATAAAGAAGCCGAGGCCGACCAGATCGCGCGTCTGGAACAATGGCGTTCGGATCGGGATGACAAGGCCGTGCAGGACGCACTGAATGCCCTTCGTGCCGCCGCCAAGTCTGGCGAGAACATCATGCCATCTTCGATTGCCGCCGCAAAAGCAGGCGTGACGACCGGCGAATGGGGCGAAGTGATGCGCCAGACCTTTGGCCAGTATCGCGCGCCGACTGGCGTGTCGAAGAACCCGTCGAACCGCACCGAAGGGCTGGACGAAATCCGGGGCCGCGTCGACGCTGTGTCGGACGCGCTTGGCCGCCGCCTGACCTTCTTGGTGGGCAAACCGGGCCTTGACGGACACTCGAACGGGGCCGAACAGATCGCCGCCCGTGCGCGCGATTGCGGCATGGACATTACCTATGAAGGCATCCGCCTGACACCCGAAGAACTGGTGGCATCCGCGCTTGAAACCAAAGCGCATGTTGTCGGCCTGTCGATCCTGTCAGGCAGCCACATTCCGCTTCTGGAAGAGCTGATCGAACGGATGAAGGACGCCGGTCTGGGCGACGTTCCAGTGGTCGCGGGCGGCATCATCCCTGATGAAGACGCCGACCGTCTGCGCGCCATGGGCGTCGCAAAGGTCTATACGCCGAAGGATTTCGAGCTGAACACCATCATGGAAGACATCGTGACTTTGGTTGCCCCAAAGGACATCGCTGCGGAATAGAACACCACATGCAATCGCTCGCATTGGAAACAATTGACGCGATTTTGCACCATTCGCTGCAGAATTCGGCCTTATTTCGCGTGTAAATCTCGTGGAAGTAGTGCTTCGTTTCCAGCCAAAGGTGTGTGTCCAAATGAAAAAGCTTCTTCTGACAGTGGCCCTGGGGTTGCTCACCTCTCAGTCACCTGCACTGGCGGGTGAGGTTGTTCAGGTCAGTTCAAAAGGCGGGGTTTTCAACTACTATAAGCCAACCCCCAATGATCACCTAAGCAGCATTGAAAAACAGGCCTATGACATCCTTATGCGTGAACGCGCAAGGCACGGGTTGGCTCCGATCCCACTTTCATCCAGCCTGACCCTTGTGGCCGGGCGCCATGTCGAGGATTTCACCCGCAACATCGCCCCAAAGGGCGGCCCCCGTCGCGGCACGAATACACACAGTTGGAGTGACGCACCCTATTACGCCAACCACCGAGCCCCAAAAGCCATGTGGGACGCACCTAAGCGGTTGCGCACCAAATACCGCAAGAACGCCTATGAAATCACCGCTTGGGGATATAGCGACCCCGAGGTTGTGATCAAAGGCTTCCTGAACTCGCCCAATCATCGCAAGGTCATTTTGAACGAAGGTATGTGGCGACGGAAGAATTGGCGCTCGGTTGGCATTGGCTTTGGTCGCGCTAAGGTTCAGGGACAATATCGGACATTCTGGTCGATCTGGTTCGGAGATGCCAAAGATCCGGCCGGCAAGCCGAAACGCAATTAAGGTTAGGCGCTATTATCTGGCATCGGGACCGTTTCTGGTTCGGGCCAGGGACTGACGTCCTCTTACTCGTCTCCTTCCGCAAGCTTTTGCACTAAATCATCGTAGCCATAGCTCGTGGCGATGTGGCCCATGTCACCGGGCTGAAAATCTGTGTCCGACGGAAGGCATCCGATCCCACAAATCTGCGTGGTCACCATATCTTCCGTGTCGATATACCAAAGACGCCCACCGGGTGTGGCAACCCACCCGTCGATGCCTTCTTCCTCATCGCCTTCCATATCGTCACCAGACGGGACTTCGTTGGCATAGTCGGGCGAGAACGCACCGTGCGTGTGGTAAGATGACAGGATCGTCTCGAGGTTCTCGGGGTCGTCTGGCAAACAGGAATCTCTTTTCCCCGGCGTTGGGCGCGATGCAGCAAGTGCACCCTCGACATCGTATCCAAGGTAACCGCAAAACTCGCGGTTCCAACGTATGGACCTTGGCTGAAGCTCGGCGAAAACTTGTTTCACCAGCGTCAACTCTGCTGCCTCTTGCGCAAGGGTCAAACTTGGCACGATAAAGAATGGTAAAACGATCCAGCGCACGGGATCCTCCTTTGCCTGTAAGACACAATGATTATAGGAGCCGACCATGACCGTCCATATCGGGGCCGAACAGGGCCAAATCGCAGAAACCGTTCTGATGCCGGGCGACCCCTATCGGGCGCGCTGGGCTGCTGAAACCTTTCTTGAAGGGGCGGAACTGGTCAACGAAGTGCGCGGGATGCTGGGATTTACCGGCACTTATAAAGGCAACCGCGTCACCATTCAGGGATCAGGCATGGGGATGCCATCGATCTCGATCTATGCGAACGAGTTGATCCGCGACTATGGCGCAAAAACACTAATCCGCATCGGGTCCTGTGGTGGCATGCAGCCTCAGGTGAAGGTGCGCGATGTGGTGATCGCGATGACCTGTACAACGGTGGCAACCCCGTCCAGCACCATATTTCGCGAGCTGAATTACTCGCCTTGTGCTGATTATGGTCTGCTAGAGGCCGCCGTTGCTGCTGCACGTGGACGCGATGTGGGTGTGCATGTGGGCGGGATCTATTCGTCTGACACGTTCTATGACGAACGCCCGGACCTGAACGAACAGATGACCCGTCACGGCATTCTTGGGGTCGAGATGGAAGCCGCCGAGCTTTACACACTGGCAGCCCGCCATGGCGTTCGTGCGCTGGGGATCATGACCGTATCGGATCACCTGCAAACGGGCGAGGCATTGCCATCCGACCAGCGCGAGAAGACCTTTGGGGACATGGTTGAAATCGGACTGGAAGCTGCGTTCGCCTGACCGCATCCAACGATACCGAACGTGAAAGAGGCGCCCATCGGCGCCTCTTTTTGTGTTAGTCGTCCTTGGGTTTGTCGCTGGCTGGCAATGTGGGCCACGGCCCCTCGGCTTTCTGTGAAGCTTCGGGCTTAGGCGGCACCTCGGCCTTCTTGGCCGCACGTCGGGCAAACAGCCCCGGCCCCGGCCCGCCTTCGCCATACCATTCCTCGTTCCGCGTGGCGTACATGGTCGCCCCAATCGCCACGAAGGCCAGTGTGGCGCCTGCCAGAAGGGCATAGTCGGTCGAATAGAGGATCAGATAGAGCACCGCGTAAAGCAGCACCAACATACCGCCCAACACCCATGTGCGCGTGCCCAGCTTCAAAGCAAACCGCCCGAACATCAAAAGCAACAGGATCAAGGCCGCGGCCGATCCGACATAGGCGGCGGTGAAGCCCACCTGCTCGGCATAGGCCAACATCAGCAGCGTAAACACCGCCTGGGACAGACCGATCAGCAGGTACTGCACCGGATGCACCGGTTTCTTGCTTTGCATGTCCATCAGGAGGACCGTCAAGAAAGTCAGCGACACGAACAGAATGCCATAACGCGCAGCACGCCAAGCTTTCTGATAAAAGTCATTTGGCTGATAGAAGCTTACCCCAAATGACGTATCCCGCCGTGCCGTCGCCTCGTAATCCTGACGCGAGATTTGTGGCAAGCTGCGCGCCAGATGTGGGATGGTCCATTTGGCTTGGAAACCGGTGTCCGAGATCTCGGATCCGTCGGGCAAGAACGCCCCGCCAAAGCTGGGATCCGGCCAGTCGCTGTTCATTTCGACCGTCGAAATTCGCCCCACCGGAGCCATGCGCAATTCGGCCGCACCGTTCAGCCCCAGCACCAAGTCAAACTTCGTTTGGTCTTTGCCGCCTGGCAACAACGCGGTCAAACCGGCGGCATCGCCCAATGGCTCCATCAGGATTTCATCCGACCCTGATGTCAGACGCGCTTCGCCGCGCAGCGCGCGGTTCGAGCTGACAGTCAGACGCAGGCTGGCCTCGTCCCAAACGGCAAACTCATTTTCGTCCAGCTGAGCCTCAACCCGATCAAACGGGTACTCGGTCGCGATGTTGGCCTGCGCCTGATAGACAGGCACTTGGAAGATGCCGCGATGGCGCATCTGGGTTTCGGTCGTGATCTTAACGTCGAACACATCCGGATAAATATAGAGCGCTTCCCGGTTTTCGATCCGCTCAACCTCGACCAGTTTTTGCAAGTTCTCTCCGGTTTCCTTGTCGCGCATGACAAGACCGGTGGCCTCGTCGATCACATTGTGAAGCTCGGTCACAGTGACCCGCGCTTTGACCGGTATGACCACACTCGGACCCGAGATCGTCTGCTGCCCACCCCATTCCTGACCAACTGACCGGATCGTGTCTTCGGAATAGTGACGCCGGGAGTTCACAATGTCCGACACCATCATCAGAGGGATGAACATCACAAGGCACAGAACGCCCACAATAATAAACCGCCAGCCGAGGGATCGCATGGCAAACTCCTTTTAATGCACAACCCTACACTATGGGTTGAGGCGAGACATTCAAGTTGGGGTTTTCCTTATCGCCCGTGGCTTTGATCATAGCCGTTCACGGGTGGGGACTGCCAATCGCCCAGCGCACCCTTGTCCGGGGCGAAGACCTCGACCAACAGCGGATGGCAAGCTGCAGAGTCCGAGCTGTGTTGGTCCGAGCAATCCCCGCCGGGACAAGCGCTGAGCGCGCCCAGCAGGTCAATTTCCGCAAAGAATTCAAGGTAGTCGCCCGGGCGCACCGGGCTGGCTTTCATGAAATACTGCCCCGTATCGCGGGTGAACCCGGTGCACATAAAGACGTTCAACACGTCATGCACATGCGGCTGCGCCTCGTCCAGCGAACAGCCCAGATGATCGGCCAACGCACGGGTCAGGTTGGAATGGCAGCAATGATGATACTGCCCGCCGGACAGCAGGTTATTCGTGTACGGATCGCAGCGCGTGCCGATCACATCATGAACCGAGCCGCCAAATTTGTCGAACCCGTACCAGTCCAGCGTGTCGTCGATGATCGTCGCCATTGGACGCATGGCGGGAAAGCTGGTCCACATCCGATCAGAGACCGACAAATGCGTGCCATGTAAAGCACGGGTCTTACCGGAATAGAACCGCTCGTTCAGATCATCTGCATTCCACAGGTTCAAGTCCCCTACCTGCGGCCCCTCGACCGAGGTGATGCGGAAGAACTGCCCAGCAGGCACGTTGAAGGTACGCGCATCGCGGGCGGGGATCAGAACCTCGTCCACTTTCTGCGCTGTCGCGCGGGCCGCCTGATACAGCTCCAGATCCGGCGCGGTCAGACAATCGACCGGGTAGCAGATGACCGGCTTCACCTCTTTACGGACGTCGGCGTCTGCCGGGGGCGCATGGGATGGGATCTGGGGTTTCATGTGACGCTCCGATTGTCTGATCGCATGAAGACATGCAGTTCACACAATTGACAAGCCCTCGCAGGATTGCCAAGTCAGTGGCGAAGGGAATGACCTATGAAACTTGCTTATGTAATTGCGCCTGGACGGGGCACGACAAACCTTCTTCTGGCGGGCGTAGCGCAGGCTTTGGCCGACAAAGGTGTGAACCTGTGCGGAACCGTGCAACTGGATACCGAACGGGCCGAAGAACATCACTGCGACATGGATGTGTTGGTTCTGCCAGACGGACCGAAAATCCGTATCAGCCAGTATCTTGGCGCCAATGCCCGTGGCTGCAAGCTGAACCCCGAGGCACTGGAAACCGCAGTGGGTCAAACCGAAGAACGTCTGCGCGCCGGGGCCGATCTTCTACTGGTCAACAAGTTCGGCAAGCAAGAGGCCGAAGGACGCGGGTTTCGCGAAGCGGTGGGACAAGCTCTGGCACAGGACATTCCTGCGATTATCGGGCTGAGCGAAGGGTCGCGCGATGCTTTCATGGCCTTCGTGGGCGAGGCAGAAGAGATCGCGCCAGAACATGACGCGGTGTTGGACTGGGCACTTTCGGCAACCGGACGTCAGTGACCTGACGTTCCACGACAAATTCCCATCACAGGATCTTTCCTCATTCGAGACCCGGCGCTAACCTGCGCTGACTCGTGGCCAGCCACGCCGACCCCATCCCATCGACAGGAGCCCTCCGTGAGCCAACGGTCATTCCGCACCCACCCCGAACACAGCACCTATGACGTCGTGATTGTTGGGGGTGCAATCATGGGATCATCGGTTGCGTGGTGGCTGTCGCAAGACACGCAATTTAACGGTCGCATTTTGGTGATCGAACGCGACCCCAGCTTTGCACAATGCTCGACGGCCCATACTAATTCCTGCATTCGTCAGCAGTTTTCTGAAGCTCTAAACGTAAAAGTTTCACAATTCACACTTCAGTTCGTTAAAGACCTCCGCGCGAATATGGGCGGGGATGAACGGATCGAGAATATCGGCGTGCAGGATTTCGGCTATCTTTATCTGGCAGATAATGATGCGCGGGCCGAGGAACTGAAGGCCGCCCAAACCATGCAAGCCGCGCTTGGCGCAGGTACCCGCATCATGTCACGTGAAGAGCTGGCCGAGGCCTATCCGTTCTATGATCTGGACGACATCATTCTGGGTAGCCACGGTGCCGTCGATGAAGGCTATTGGGATGGCGGCGCGCTGTTTGACTGGTTCCGCCGCAAGGCGATGGAAGCGGGTGTGGAATATCTGTCGGGCGAGGTGACGGCCATTCAGACGAACGGTTCGCATGCCAATGCGGTTACCCTATCCGACGGAACCCAAATCGGATGTGGACAGCTGGTCAATGCGGCCGGGCCACGCGCGGCACTCCTGTCGAAAATGGCTGGGTTGGACGTTCCAGTCGAGCCACGCAAACGCTTCACATGGGTATTCAGTGCGGCCGATCCCTTGGACCGCCCCCTGCCCTTGACGGTCGATCCCAGCGGCATCCATTTCCGCCAGGACGGGCCCGAGACCTATATGGTCGGCGTCGCGCCCCACGAAGATATCGCCGTCGCGCCGGATGATTTCCATATGGATCACAGCATCTGGGAAACTCATGTCTGGCCCCATATCGCCACGCGTATCCCGCAGTTTGAGGCGCTAAAGATCGTCACCGAATGGGCTGGGCATTATGCCTATAATACACTGGATCAGAACGTCATTCTCGGCCCGCACCCCGAGCTGGAGAACTTCCATTTTATCAATGGATTCTCGGGACATGGGCTGCAGCAAGCCCCTGCCATGGGGCGTGGGTTGGCCGAATTGATCGTCCACGGCAACTATCGCAGCATGGATCTGTCACCTTTTGGGTATGAACGGATCGTCACGGGCACGCCCTTTGGCGAGCGCGCCGTGATCTAATCAAACGCGATTCACCCTCGGTGCGCGCCGTCAGCCAGCGTTTTGACGAAGGTCAGGATATCAGCGACCGACTCGCCCGCACCGATTTTCGACACGATGGCCGATCCGACGACGGTCCCGTCTGCGACGCTGGCAATCGCCTCGGCCTTTTCTGGGGTGTTCACACCAAAGCCGACGATCACTGGAATATCGGTTGCAGCTTTGATGCGCGCCACTTCCGGTCCGACGTCTCCGGATTGCGCCTCGGCCGAGCCAGTCACACCAGTGACCGAAACGTAATACACAAAGCCCGAGGTGTTCTGCAGAACTTTCGGCAGGCGCTTGTCATCGGTGGTGGGTGTCGCCAGGCGAATGAAGTTCAGGCCCGCCTTTTGCGCCGGGATGCACAGTTCCTCGTCCTCTTCGGGCGGCAGGTCCACCACGATCAAACCATCAACACCCGCAGCTTGCGCATCGACCAGAAACTTGTCCACGCCGCGATTATAGATGGGGTTGTAATAGCCCATCAGAACGATCGGCGTCGTGTCATCTTCCTTGCGAAACTCAGCCGCCATATCCAGCGTCTTTTGCAACGTCATACCTGCGCCAAGCGCGCGCTGACCGGCCAGCTGAATGGTCGGACCATCCGCCATCGGATCGGTGAAGGGCACGCCCAGCTCGATCACATCCACACCAGCCGCGGGCAGACCCTTCATCACCTCAAGCGAAGTTTCCACATCGGGATCACCACCCATTATGTAAGCAACAAAGGCTTTCTGGCCCTTTTCCTTAAGCGCGGCAAACTTGGCGTCGATGCGAGTCATGCGTGATCCCCTTCTTGGTCCTGCCCGGTTTGCCCAAGCAGAACAGGAAAATCAATGCCTCACTGGTAATCACTGTCCGCCATAATCATCCAGCGCACCCCGAACTTGTCGGTCAGCGTCCCAAAAAGAGACGTCCAGAACATCGGCGCAAGCGGCATACGCACTTCGCCACCTTCTGCCAAGGCATCGAACACGCGGCGGGTTTCCTCATCGCCCGCCAGCGACACGCAGACATTGCAGCCCGCCATCTCGGGTGTCTCGCCCGAGGGATCATCGCTGGCAAACAGCCAACCGTCTCCGATGGCCAATCCGGCGTGCATCACCGCGTCATCAGGCACGCCCGGCATCTGGGCGCGGTCGGCCTCGGGCATATCCTTAAACGACATGATCTCAGGCGCCGTTCCGAAAACCTCGCCATAGCGTGTCATCGCCGCGCGCGCTTGGTCTTTAAAAAATACATAGGGAATAGGTTGCATCAATCATCCTCCTCCATTTCATGCGTTCCCACTCCACCACGCTTGCGCCCAGCCTGTCAAAGCCCTAGAACGCGCGAGTATTTCAACGACGGAGGCCGTGATGGGTTTCAAGATGGGTATTGTGGGTCTGCCGAATGTGGGCAAATCGACCCTGTTCAACGCACTGACCAAAACGGCTGCCGCGCAGGCTGCCAACTTCCCTTTCTGCACCATCGAACCCAATACGGGTGAAGTGAACGTGCCCGATGCGCGCCTTGATAAACTCGCTGCGATCGCATCGTCGAAAGAGATTATTCCCGCCCGCATGACCTTTGTGGACATTGCCGGTCTGGTGAAGGGTGCGTCCAAAGGTGAAGGTCTGGGCAACCAGTTCTTGGCAAACATCCGCGAAACTGACGCGATTGCGCATGTTCTGCGCTGTTTTGATGATGGCGACGTGACCCACGTTGATGGGCGTGTGAACCCGGTCGAAGACGCCGAAGTGATCGAGACCGAGCTGATGCTGGCCGATCTGGAAAGCATCGAGAAGCGCCGCGCCGGTCTGGTGCGCAAGCTGAAGGGCAACGACAAGGACGCCCAACAACAGGACCGCCTTCTGGCCGCGGCTCAGGAAGCGCTGGAGGACGGCAAACCTGCCCGCACGGTCGACGTGGACGAAGAAGACAAGAAAGCGTGGAAACTGCTTCAGCTTCTGACCACAAAAAAGATCCTCTATGTCTGCAACGTAGACGAAAGCGATGCAGCCACCGGAAACGCGTACTCGAAAGCGGTCGAAGAGATGGCCGCAGCGCAAGGCGCGGCATCCGTCGTGATTTCCGCCAAGATCGAAGAAGAAATCAGCCAGCTGGACGACGAGGACATGGAGATGTTCTTGGAAGAGCTGGGTCTGGCCGAAGCGGGTTTGGATCGCCTGATCCGCGCTGGCTACGAGCTTTTGCATCTGGAAACCTATTTCACCGTCGGCCCGAAAGAGGCCCGCGCCTGGACCATCCGCGAGGGCACCATGGCCCCGCAAGCCGCAGGTGTGATTCACGGCGATTTCGAACGTGGTTTTATCCGGGCCGAGACCATCGCCTATGACGATTATGTCGAACTGGGCGGTGAAGGCCCTGCGAAAGAGGCCGGCAAAATGCGCGCTGAAGGCAAAGGTTATATGGTAAAGGACGGCGACGTTCTGCACTTCCTCTTCAACGCCTGATCTGACTTACATTTCAATAAGCTAAAGCCGCGACCGCCCGTCGCGGCTTTTTCTTTGCGCCTGCGACGCTTGCACATGAACGTCCGTTCATACGTTGCGGCTTAATTCCTGAGCACCTGTGAAAAACTTTTACCATCTGGTAAAATTTATAGCCATACGCAGATTTCTGTGCCTTACTGAAAGCACCAAAGCCAATCCAAGGAACCAGCTATGGCACATATCAACAGGGAAAATGGCGTTGCAGCCGGGCGACTAGACCCGACGCAAGTAGCCGACAACTTTACCGACCTTTACCCGGAATATGACGGGCACGAGGCACTGGTCGCAGCGGATCGCTGCTATTTCTGTCACGACGCACCATGCATGACCGCCTGCCCCACCTCGATCGACATTCCGCTGTTCATCCGGCAGATCGCCACCGGCACACCCGAAGCCGCCGCGAAGACCATTCTCAACCAGAACATTCTGGGCGGCATGTGCGCCCGCGTCTGCCCGACCGAGACCTTGTGCGAAGAGGTTTGCGTGCGCGAAACCGCAGAAGGCAAACCGGTCGAGATCGGACGCCTTCAGCGCTATGCGACCGACACGCTGATGGCGTCGAACACGCATCCCTTCACCCGCGCAGACAAGACCGGAAAATCGGTTGCCGTTGTGGGCGCCGGTCCCGCAGGTCTGTCCTGCGCGCACCGTCTGGCCATGCTGGGCCATGACGTTGTGGTGTTTGAGGCCCGCGCCAAAGGGGGCGGCCTGAACGAATTTGGCATCGCCGCCTATAAGTCCACCGACGACTTCGCCCAGCGCGAAGTGGATTGGCTTCTGTCCATCGGCGGGATCGAGATCCGCTATGGGCAGTCGCTGGGCAACGGGGTCACTTTGGACACATTGAAAAGCGGTTTCGACGCAGTTTTCCTAGGCATGGGATTGACCGCTGTGAACGCGCTGGGGATGCAGGGCGAGGACAAAGACAACGTCTTGGACGCCGTTGATTTCATCGCGGACTTGCGTCAGGCATCCGACCTGACCACCCTGCCCGTCGGGCGACGCGTTGTCGTCATCGGCGGCGGCATGACCGCGATTGATGCGGGCGTGCAGGCCAAGCTGCTAGGCGCGGAGGATGTCACCATTGTCTATCGTCGTGGACAAGAGGCCATGGCAGCCTCGGGTTTCGAACAGGAGCTGGCGCAGCAAAAGGGCGTAACCCTGATTTGCAACGCGACGCCTGTTGGCGTCGAAGGTAATGGATCGCTGACTGGAGTCACCTTCGCCTATACCGAAACGAAAAACGGCAAACTGGTCACGCTGGACGAGACCTTCAGCCTGCCCGCCGATCAGCTGTTCAAAGCCATCGGTCAGAAGCTGGGCGACACGCCCGACGCGCTGACCTTGGACGGCGGTAAGATCAAGGTCGACGACGCCCAACGCAGCAGTGTCTCGGGCGTTTGGGCCGGGGGCGACTGTGCCTCGGGTGGGGATGACCTGACCGTTACTGCCGTTGCCGAAGGTCGCGATGCGGCCATGGATATTCACGCTACATTGATGGGAGCACGCTAATGGCCGATCTGACATCAAACTTTCTTGGAATTTCGTCTCCCAACCCGTTCTGGCTGGCCTCGGCCCCGCCCACGGACAAAGAATACAATGTTCGTCGCGCGTTCGAGGCTGGCTGGGGCGGCGTGGTTTGGAAAACCCTCGGGGAAGAAGGCCCACCCGTCGTCAACGTCAATGGTCCGCGCTATGGCGCCATTCACGGCGCCGATCGACGATTGCTTGGTCTAAACAATATCGAGCTGATCACCGACCGCCCGCTTCAGGTCAATCTGGACGAGATGACCCGCGTGAAAAAGGACTATCCTGACCACGCGCTGATCGCCTCGGTCATGGTGCCCTGCGAGGAAGCCGCGTGGAAAGAGATCATTCCACGCATCGCGGAAACGGGCTGTGACGGGTTCGAGCTGAATTTCGGCTGCCCGCATGGCATGGCCGAACGGGGCATGGGATCGGCTGTCGGCCAGGTGCCCGAATATATCGAGATGGTCACCCGCTGGTGCAAAGAGGCGACCGACCTGCCGGTGATCGTGAAGCTGACGCCGAACATCACCAACATTCTGAACCCGGCGCAAGCTGCCAAGGATGGCGGCGCGGATGCGGTCAGCCTGATCAACACGATCAACTCGATCACGTCCGTGAACTTGGACGCGATGTCGCCCGAACCGATGATCGACGGCAAAGGCACACATGGCGGCTATTGCGGCCCGGCGGTGAAGCCCATCGCGCTGAACATGGTGGCCGAGATCGCCCGCAACCCCGGCACACATGGCCTACCCATATCGGGCATTGGCGGCGTGACCACATGGCGCGATGCGGCCGAGTTTATGGCGCTTGGCGCAGGCAACGTGCAGGTCTGTACGGCGGCCATGACCTATGGCTTCAAGATCGTGCAAGAGATGATCTCGGGCCTGTCGCAATGGATGGACGAACAGGGGTATAGCTCGATTGACGAAGTCATTGGGCGCGCCGTTCCGAACGTCACCGACTGGCAATACCTCAACCTGAACCACGTCACCAAGGCGCGGATCAGTCAGGACGATTGCATCAAATGTGGCCGCTGCTTTGCCGCTTGCGAAGACACCTCGCATCAGGCAATCACCATGTCCGAAGACCGTGTCTTTGATGTGAAAGACGACGAATGCGTTGCCTGCAACCTGTGCGTCAATGTCTGCCCCGTCGAGGGCTGTATCACGATGGAAACCATCGCGTCCGGCGCCATGGATGAACGGACCGGAAAGCCTGTTGCGGATGAGTATGCGAACTGGACAACCCACCCCAACAACCCCAGCGCAACCGCTGCGGAGTAAAAGCCCTCCGGCCCTGCTGCCTGCGTGGCAGGGCCATTTGGCGATGCTCAGCTTTTCAATGCTGGTGTCGCTGTCATTCACTTTCGGACATATCGTGGCCCGCGACATGGCCCCAGCGGCACTGAGTACGGTGCGGTTTGCGCTGGCTGCGTTGTTGCTGATGGCCGTGGCCAAAGTGATGCGCGTGCCGCTTGCCCCAGTGTTCCACCGCTTCTGGCGCTTTGGCCTGATGGGCGGGTTGATGGCCATCTATTTCATCACGATGTTCGAGGCGCTGCGCGTCACCTCTGCCGTATCAACTGCCGCCGTCTTCACCCTGACGCCCTTGATGGCTGCCGGGTTCGGCTATGTCATTGCCCGCCAATACGCCAGCCGCTGGACCCTGATTGCCCTGACAATCGGGGCCGTGGGGGCAGTTTGGGTGATCTTTCGCGCCGACCTGAACGCGCTTTTGCGGTTCGAGATCGGCTTTGGCGAAGCCTTGTTTACCATAGGCGCCTTCGCGCACGCGATGGTGCCAGCCCTCGCCCGCAAGCTGGCCCATGATGTGAAACCGGTCCAGACCTCGATCGGGACCATTCTTGGGGCGCTGATCGTCACAGCCATCTATGGCGCGCCGGACCTGATCGCGACGAATTACGCCGCCCTGCGCCCTGCCGTCTGGCTGGTGATCATCTATCTGGCCGTTGCCGCTACTGCCGGGTCATTCTTCCTGCTGCAATTCGCCGCCCAGCGTCTGCCTGCAGGAAAGGTCATGGCGTATACCTATCTTGTGCCCAGCTGGGTGGTGCTGTGGGATCTTCTGCTGATTAGCAATACCCAGCCACTGACGCTGCTTCTTGGGATCGGGGCAACGCTGTTGGCGCTGCTCATGCTGCTTAGGGCCGAAGCGTCCTGATCAGCATGTCTTTAATGAACTGCTCGGCATCCTCGAACCGAGTGGCAGAGCGTTCCGCCCCAAGAACCGAGCGCACCTGCACGTCGAAATCGGCATAGTGCTGCGTCATCGCCCAGATCGAGAAGATAAGGTGATGTGGGTCCAACGGTGCCAGTTTACCCGCATCCATCCAACCCTGAATTATCGCAGCTTTTTCGTCGACCAGAGTTTTCAGATCGGTGGGCAGAACCTCTCCCAGACGCGGGGCGCCATGCAGGATTTCCGTCGCGAACAAGCGGCTTTCTCGGGGCATATTACGTGACATCTGAACCTTGCGCGAAACATAGGTCAGGATCTCATCCATTGGATCGCCATCTGCCGTCAGATCATGCAGCGGCTGCACCCATTTCTGAAGCAGGCTTTCCAAAAGCTCGGCATAGATCTCGTCCTTGCCGTTGAAGTAGTAAACCACATTCTGCTTGGACAAACCGGCGGCTTTAGCGACTTGCTCTAACGTCGCGCCACGCAAGCCTTTTTCCGAGAATACATCCAAAGCGGCTTCAAATATCGCCTGCCGCTTTTCCATCTGATTGCGCGTCTTGCGCGCCGTTGTTCCAGCCCGCGCCATTACGCATCACCATGCTTTTCAACGCCACGCAGAAGCAGGTCTTTCACCGCCTTCTTGGTGTCGTCCCACTGGCGGTTGGTCAGTTCGACCCCTTCGTTCAGCGTGGTGATCTGGTGGGTAAAATCCGCATAATGCTGGGTCGTCGCCCAGATCGCATAAAGCAGATGACGCCCGCTGATCGGGCGGATCTGCCCACGCGCAATCCACGCCTCAATCACCACAATCCGGTCTTCGGTCCACGAGCGCAGCTCGTCTTCCAGATAGTCCTGAACTATCGGTGCACGTTGAATGATCTCATTGGCCCAGACCTTCGAACCATAGGGGCGCGTCCGCGCCAGATCGAGCTTGGTGTCGATATAATCGCCCAGCGCTTTGATCGGATCGTTGTCGACGGTGATGCTGTCCGCCGCAGCCCGCCAGATATCAAAGATCTCGCCCACGACGCGCCGATAGAGAAGTTCTTTGGTTTCGAAGTAATAGACCACGTTCGACTTCGGGATGCCCGCTTGCGCTGCGATCCGGCTGATCGAGGCACCTGCATATCCGAACTCGGCGAACACACGTTCAGCTGCGGTCAGAATCCGCGCTGTGATTTCCTGCCGATTGCGGCTTTGAATGCCTTTTGTCGCCATACCTACGTCAACACTTCACACCTTAATTCTGCGTATCTTTCGCGCAGTTCTTTACCTTTTCGCACGAGATTTCCTCAGAAAACAGAACAATTCGCACGATCGGTCAGATAAATGTTGACCGATCGTGCAGAAATCATCCAGCCTGATGACAAGACGGAATCTAAATTCCGCGAACACATTCATGTGTACCCAAAGGGAGATGAATATGACCAATCGCAAGAACCTGCGCATTGACCCGGATCGGCTGTGGGACAGCCTGATGGAGATGGCCAAGATCGGCCCCGGCATTGCAGGCGGCAACAATCGCCAGACGTTGACCGACGAGGACGCAGAAGGCCGCGCGCTGTTCCAGATATGGTGCGAAGCGGCTGGCATGACCATGGGCGTCGACACGATGGGCAACATGTTTGCCACCCGCCCGGGCGAGGACCCCGACGCCCTGCCCGTCTATATGGGCTCGCATTTGGATACGCAGCCAACGGGCGGCAAGTATGACGGCGTCTTGGGCGTGTTGGGCGGGCTGGAAGCCGTCCGCACGATGAACGACCTAAACGTCAAAACCAAACACCCGATTGTCATCGCCAACTGGACCAACGAAGAAGGCACACGCTTTGCTCCGGCCATGCTGGCATCGGGCGTGTTTGCTGGGAAGCACTCGCAAGACTGGGCTTACGATCGCGAAGATGCCGAGGGCAAGAAGTTCGGCGACGAGTTGAAACGTATCGGCTGGGTCGGCGACGAGGAAGTCGGCGCCCGCAAGATGCACGCGATGTTCGAGCTGCACATCGAACAAGGCCCCATTCTGGAGGCCGAAGCCAAAGACATCGGCGTTGTCACCCACGGCCAAGGGCTGAACTGGTTGGAAGTGACCATCATCGGCAAGGAAAGCCACACCGGCTCGACCCCCATGCCTATGCGGATCAACGCAGGCCGTGGCCTCGCCCTGATCACCGAACTGGTTCACGAGATCGCGATGAAGCACCAACCCAACGCGGTGGGTGCCATCGGGCATGTCGATGTCTATCCGAACTCGCGCAACATCATCCCCGGCAAGGTTGTCTGCACCGTCGATTTCCGCTCGCACCTGCAAGAGGTGATCGACGCGATGATCGCCGAGTTTGACGAACGCGCACCGAAGCTCTGCGCCGACATTGGCGTCGAGATGAGCTGGGAAATGGTCGGCACCTTCGACCCGCCCGCCTTCGACGAGACCTGTGTGAAAGCGGTCCGCGATGCGGCGCAAGAGCTGGGCTATAGCCACATGGATATCGTGTCCGGCGCGGGCCACGACGCCTGCTGGATCAACGAAATCTATCCGACGGCGATGATCATGTGCCCCTGCGTGGATGGCCTAAGCCACAACGAGGCCGAGGACATTTCCAAGGAATGGGCGGCTGCAGGAACCGACGTGCTACTGCATGCTGTGTTGGAGACCGCACAAATTATAGACTGATCAAACACATCCCCCGGACTGAATAAAAAACAAACACAGCCGGGCGCAACAGGGAGTTGTCGGATGACCAAAGTAATCAAAGGCGGCACTGTCGTCACAGCAGACCTTACTTATAAAGCTGACGTCCTTGTCGACGGTGGCAAAATCATCGAGATCGGGCCGGACCTGAAGGGCGACGAGGTACTCGACGCCACTGGCTGCTACGTCATGCCCGGCGGGATCGACCCACATGTGCACCTCGAAATGCCCTTTATGGGCACCTATTCCTCGGACGATTTCGAAAGCGGCACGCGCGCTGGTCTTGCGGGCGGCACCACGATGGTGGTGGATTTCTGCCTGCCCAACCAAGGCGAAAGCCTGCTGGATGCGTTGAAGCGTTGGGACAACAAATCGACCCGCGCGAACTGCGATTACTCGTTCCACATGGCGGTGACATGGTGGGGCGAGCAGGTGTTTAACGACATGCAGACCGTCGTGCAGGAGCGTGGCATCAACACCTTCAAGCACTTTCTGGCCTATAAGGGTGCGCTGATGGTGAATGATGACGAACTCTACTCGTCGTTCAGCCGTCTTGCCGAACTGGGCGCGACCCCGATGGTCCACGCAGAAAATGGTGATGTGATTGCCGAGCTGTCAGCGAAACTTCTGGCCCAAGGCAACACCGGCCCCGAGGCACACGCCTATTCCCGCCCTTCTCAGGTCGAAGGCGAGGCCACCAACCGGGCCATCATGATTGCCGATATGGCCGGCGCGCCGCTTTATGTCGTGCATGTATCCTGCGAAGAAAGCCACGAAGCCATCCGCCGCGCCCGTATGCAGGGCAAACGCGTGTGGGGCGAGCCGCTGATCCAGCACCTGACGCTGGATGAAAGCGAGTATTTCAACAAAGATTGGGACCACGCCGCGCGCCGCGTCATGTCGCCCCCCTTCCGCAACAAACAGCATCAGGACAGCCTGTGGGCGGGTCTGCAGTCAGGCTCGCTGAGCGTTGTAGCCACCGACCACTGCGCCTTCACGACCGAGCAGAAGCGTTATGGCGTGGGCGACTTCACCAAGATCCCGAACGGGACCGGCGGGCTTGAAGATCGGATGCCGATGCTCTGGACAAACGGTGTGGCAACGGGGCGTTTGACGATGAATGAATTCGTCGCTGTGACCTCGACCAATATCGCAAAGATCCTGAACTGCTACCCGCGCAAGGGTGCCGTATTGGTTGGCGCAGATGCCGACCTTGTGGTTTGGGATCCCGAGAAATCCAAGACCATCGCCGCGGGCACGCAGCAATCGTCCATCGACTACAACGTCTTTGAAGGGCACGAGGTCAAAGGCCTGCCACGCTTCACCCTGACACGTGGTCAGGTGGCCGTACATGATGGAGAAATCCGCACACAGGAAGGCCACGGCGAGTTTGTCGCGCGCGAACCCAACGCGACCGTCAACACAGCACTTTCGAAATGGAAAGAGCTGACCACACCTCAGCCCGTGAAACGCACCGGCATTCCGGCAACAGGAGTTTAATGCACGTGACTTCGGATACGGTAATCAAGGCAGAGAACCTTGATCTGACCTTTCAGACCAATGACGGCCCGGTTCATGCGTTGAAGGACGTGTCGCTGGACATCAAGAAGGGTGATTTTGTCAGCTTCATCGGCCCATCGGGCTGCGGCAAAACCACCTTTCTACGCTGCATGGCGGATTTGGAAACGCCGACGGGCGGGACGATTACGGTCAACGGTGTAACCCCGCACGAGGCCCGCCAGTCGCGCGCCTATGGCTATGTGTTCCAACACGCGGGGCTGTATCCATGGCGGACCATCGGGCGCAATGTGCGTCTGCCGCTCGAGATCATGGGCTATTCCAAAGCCGATCAAGACGAGCGGATCAAGCGCGTGCTTGAGCTGGTCGATCTGGCGGGGTTCGAGAAGAAGTTCCCATGGCAACTGTCAGGCGGGATGCAGCAACGGGCATCTATTGCCCGCGCGCTGGCTTTTGACGCGGACATCCTTTTGATGGACGAACCCTTCGGCGCTTTGGACGAGATCGTGCGTGATCACCTAAATGAACAACTTTTGAAGCTCTGGGCCAAGACGCAGAAGACGATCTGCTTCGTCACCCACTCGATCCCCGAGGCGGTGTACCTGTCGACCAAAATCGTCGTCATGTCCCCGCGTCCGGGCCGGATCTCTGACGTGATCGAATGCCCCCTGCCCGCCGAGCGCCCGCTGGACATTCGCGACACGCAAGAGTTTCTGGACGTGGCCCACCGGGTCCGCGAAGGGCTGCGTGCGGGTCATTCCTATGACTAGAACGCTGTTTCCAGTCCTGACCGTCCTTTTTGGCTTCCTTGTCATCTGGTTTCTGGCCGTGGCACCGATGAACATCCGCGTCACACTGGATCAAGTGGCGCGCGCAGGTGCCGACGTGACCCCGGCCACGGCTATCGAGCGACGCGAGGCGTCGGTCCTGTCATTGATGGCCAACAACCGCGCCTATATCGCAGCGGGGTATGACCTTGACCGTCCGCGCCTGCCTACGCCCACACAAGTTGGGCAAGAGTTGTGGAAGACCACGGGCGCAATGATCTTGAAAGGACGCACATGGTCGAAACGGTCGCTGATCTATCACGGCTGGATCACCCTGCAATCGACCTTCTGGGGTTTCCTTCTGGGCACCTCGGTCGGAATTTTGGGCGCGGTGTTGGTTGTGAAATCCCGCGTGCTTGAAATGTCACTGGTCCCGTGGGCGATCATCTCGCAAGCGGTGCCCATTGTGGCTTTGGCCCCAATGATCATCGTGCTGTCGTCTCAGGCTGGGATCGAAGGGCGCGGGTTTCCGAAGGCCCTGATCTCGTCCTATCTGTGCTTCTTTCCGGTGATGGTCGGCATGATCAAGGGGCTGCGGTCCCCAACTGGCGAGCAATTGGACCTTCTGAAAACCTATAGCGCCTCGGGTATGCAGCAATTCCTGAAACTACGCGTTCCGGCGTCACTGCCCTATCTTTTCACCTCGCTGAAAATCGGGATCGCCGCCGCTTTGGTCGGCGCCATCGTGGGCGAGCTGCCGACTGGCGCCATCAGTGGGCTGGGCGCGCGGATCTTGATCGGGGATCAGTTCGGAACACCCTTGGCAATCTGGTCAGCCCTTTTCGCCGCGGCCATTCTGGCAGGCGTGCTGGTCACCCTTATTGACCGGACGCAGCATGTCTTGCTGCGCAAGATGGGGATGCGCACATGAGCTGGATGATCCTTGCCTTTGTCTTCTGGATATTTGCCTGGGGCACCAACATCGCCCTTGTTCGCTCGCGGCTGTCTGACACAGCAGTGGTAAAATACACGGTCCCGATCCTGTTCGGTCTAACCATCGTCGTCTTATGGGAGGCCGCAGTCCACACATTTGCCATCTCTCAGGCCATCCTGCCCGCGCCCTCTGCCGTGGCCGAACGGTTCGTAAACTCAACGGGCATGTTGTGGGAGGACTTCGTTCAGACCGTTTTGAAAGGCGCCTTGCGTGGGTACATTTTCGGCGTACTTGCGGCCTTTGTCGTCGCGATCCTGATCGATCGTTCGCCCTTCCTGACACGTGGACTTTTGCCCATCGGGAACTTCGTGGCGGCCCTGCCTATCGTCGGCGTCGCGCCCATTCTGGTCAGCTGGTTCGGATTTGATTGGCACTCGAAAGCTGCCGTGGTGGTTGTGATGGTGTTCTTCCCTGTGCTGGTAAACACCGTTCAAGGCCTGCGCGAAACCGACGCGATGCTGCGAGATTTGATGAAAACCTATGCAGCAGGATATTTCAAAACGCTGATCAAACTGCGCATTCCCGCCGCTATGCCCTTCATCTTCAACGGGCTGAAAGTGGCCGCGACACTTGCCCTGATCGGGGCAATTGTGGCTGAATACTTTGGATCACCCACCCGCGGGATGGGGTTCCGAATTTCAACGGGCGTCGGCAGCCTGTCGATTGATCTGGTCTGGGCCGAGATCGTCGTCGCCGCGTTGGCAGGCACTGCCTTCTACGGCATCGTCGCGTTCATAGAAAAGAAGGTGACCTTCTGGCACCCCTCACAAAGAGGCTGAGGAAATCAGCCCGAAAACCCAAAACAAAAAAAGAATTCAACAAGGAGAGTACCATGAAACTTAAATCAATGATCGGCGCAGCTGCCCTTGCCGTCAGCGCAAGCGCGGCAACTGCGGCAGATGACGTCACATTGCAGCTGAAATGGGTCACGCAGGGCCAGTTCGCGGGCTACTATGTGGCGCTTGAGAACGGCTATTACGCTGAAGAAGACCTGAACGTCACGATCTTGCCCGGCGGCCCTGATATTGCCCCCACGCAGGTGATTGCAGGTGGCAGTGCAGATGTCGTTGTTGAATGGATGCCCGCCGCCCTTGCGGCCCGCGAAAAAGGTCTACCGCTGGTGAACATCGCTCAACCCTTTGCATCATCTGGCATGATGCTGACCTGCTGGGGGGATGTCGGGATCTCGTCGCCCGCCGATCTGGCCAACCGCACCCTTGGTGTCTGGTTCTTCGGCAACGAATTCCCCTTCATGAACTGGATGTCCAAGCTGGGTCTGTCGACAGATGGCAAAAGCGAAACCGGTGTCGAAGTGCTGAAGCAGGCGTTTAACGTGGACGCCCTGTTGCAACGCCAAGCCGACTGTATCTCGACCATGACCTATAACGAATACTGGCAGGTCATCGATTCCGGCGTCAGCCCGGACGAACTGGTCACCTTCAAGTATGAAGACCAAGGCGTCGCGACGCTGGAAGACGGCCTGTATGTGCTGGAAGACAAGCTGTCGGACGCTGCCTTCACCGACAAGATGGAGCGCTTTGTGCGCGCCTCGATGAAGGGCTGGAAATGGGCCGAAGAAAACGCCGAGGCCGCAGCCGGGATCATCTTGGATTATGACGAAACCGGTGCTCAGACCGAGACACACCAGATCCGTATGATCGGTGAGATCGGCAAGCTGACCGCAGGGTCGGACGGGTCGCTGAACGAAGCCGCTTACCAGCGCACGGTCGACACCCTGATGGGTGGTGGTTCGGACCCGGTGATCACCAAAGCACCTGAAGGAGCTTGGACCAGCGCCATCACTGATGCAGCTCTGAAGTAATTCACTGATATAAAAAAGAAAACGGCGCGCCTATCAGGTGCGCCGTTTGCATTTCAACAGCTTGTCAGAAGCTTGGTACCCGCGGCCGGACTCGAACCGGCACGGCCTATCCGGCCTAGAGATTTTAAGTCTCCTGTGTCTACCATTCCACCACGCGGGCAAAGCGCTCTTTTCCTAGCGCCAAAGATCGGAAGGGGCAACGGCAGATCACACCGAAGTGCCATCTTCCTTCACGGCTTGCATCGCTACATGGGTCGAGCTTTGCGCCACATGCGGCAAGGAACTGATCTTCTCTCCTAACACCCGGCGATAATCGCGCATATCCTGCGTACGGACCTTCAGTAGATAATCGAAATGGGCGGCCAGCATATAGCACTCCTCGACCTCGGGAATGGCGGCGACCCCTGCGTTGAAGGCGGTCAACGCCGCCTCGCGTGTGTCGGACAGTTTCACCTCGACAAAAGCAACGTGGTCGCGGCCCATGCGGATCGGGTCAATCTGCGCACGGTATCCGGTGATTACGCCGGTTTTCTCAAGCTTCTTCAATCGGGCTTGGGTTGGCGACTTTGACAAGCCGATCTTCCCGGCCAGATCAGTGATCGATATCCGCCCATCCGTCGACAGAATATCCAGAATCAAACGATCGAAGCGATCGAATTCGGCTTTCCATTCGTCCTGCATTTATCGCTCCATTCAGACTCTATCTTTGCTTTATAGCACTATTTAAGTCATTTCGACTAGCTCTATTGGGATATGATGGTCACAACGACAAGCAAGGAGATCCGCATGACCACCGATCTGCGCACAATGATTGATGACCTCGCCTATACGGATGAAGAGCGCCATATCGCCAGCCTTGTGGATGCGGCCAACCTGTCTGACGCGGATCGTGCGCGGATTGCGGCCAGCGGAGCAAAGCTGGTGCGCGGCATCCGTGAAAGCTCGGACCCCGGATTGATGGAGGTCTTCCTAGCCGAGTACGGTCTGTCCACCGACGAAGGCATCGCACTGATGTGTTTGGCCGAAGCCCTGTTGCGCGTACCAGATGCGGAAACCATTGATGCTCTGATCGAAGACAAGATCGCGCCGTCTGACTGGGGCAAACACCTTGGGCGCTCGTCCTCGTCGCTTGTAAACGCTTCGACCTGGGCACTGCTGTTGACCGGCAAGGTTCTTGAGGACCGCGAGCCGGGCATCGCCGGCGCGCTACGCGGTGCCGTGAAACGTCTGGGCGAACCCGTCATCCGCACCGCCGTCGGCCGCGCCATGAAGGAAATGGGCAGCCAGTTTGTGCTGGGCGAAACCATCGGGGCCGCGATGAAGCGTGGTTCCAAGATGGAAGAAAAAGGATTCACCTATTCCTACGACATGCTGGGCGAAGCGGCCCTGACCGACAGCGATGCGCGTCGCTATCAGATGGCCTATGCCAAGGCGATTTCCGAGATTGCGGGCGCCTGTACGTCCAATGACATCCGGTCGAACCCCGGCATCTCGGTCAAACTCTCCGCGCTTTTTGCACGCTATGAACGCGCCCAGCACAAGCGTGTGATGGAAACGCTGGTCCCCCGCGTCTCGGCCCTTGCGCAGCTGGCGAAATCAGCGGGCATGGGCTTCAACATCGACGCCGAGGAAGCAGACCGTCTGCAAATCTCTCTGGACGTGATCGAAAAGGTGCTGGAAGACCCGGCACTGGCCGGTTGGGATGGATTTGGCGTTGTCGTGCAGGCTTATGGCCACCGCGCCGGAGCCGTCATCGACTGGCTGCATCAGACCGCCGAGCGTCTGGACCGCAAGATCATGGTGCGTCTGGTGAAAGGCGCTTATTGGGACAGTGAAATCAAGCGCGCGCAGGTCGAGGGGCTGGAAGGCTTCCCCGTCTTCACCCGCAAAGTCGCCACTGACGTCAGCTATATCGCCAACGCGAAGAAACTGCTTGGCCTGACCGACCGTATCTATCCGCAATTCGCCACCCACAACGCCCACACCGCAGCGGCTATTCTGGACATCGCGCAGAGCTCGGGCATCGACGCGCAGGCTTACGAGTTCCAGCGCCTGCATGGCATGGGCGAACGTCTGCACCAGATCATCATGGACGCAAACGACACCCGCTGCCGCATCTATGCCCCGGTGGGCGCACATCGCGACTTGCTGGCCTATCTGGTGCGCCGCCTGTTGGAAAACGGCGCCAACAGTTCTTTCGTAAACCAGATCGTCGACGAAAGCGTCACGCCCGAAGAAGTCGCCGCCTGCCCCTTCGATGCCCTCGCCATCGAAGCCCCGCACGTCCCCACCGGACCCGAGATCTTCGGGGCACGCAAGAACTCGATGGGGCTGGACCTGACCTATGACCCGCATCTGGACCAGATCGAAACTGCGCGCGGGGCGTTTGCCGAGACAGATTTCTCGGGCGCGCCGTTGATCGCCGGCAAGCCCGCGGGCGGACCGGTTGTGACGGTTATGAACCCCTCGACCCACGCGCCAATTGGCCAGATCACATGGGCCAGCGCCGAGGACGTGGAAGCCGCGTTGACCGCCGCCAAGGCGTGGGATGCCAGCGCCGTGGAACGCGCCAAGGTGTTGAACCGGGCCGCAGACCTCTATGAGGAAAATCTTGGTCTCTTCTTCGCGCTATTGTCGCGCGAGGCAGGGAAAATCTGGCTGGACTGCATGGGGGAACTACGCGAAGCCGTTGATTTTCTGCGCTATTACGCCAGCCGTGTAGATGATCACACCCGCGCGCCCGTGGGGGTGTTCACCTGCGTTTCGCCGTGGAACTTCCCGCTGGCCATCTTCACCGGCCAGATTGCTGGGGCTTTGGCCGTAGGCAATGGCGTGCTGGCGAAACCCGCCGAACAGACCGGATTGATCGCCCACGCCGCCGTGCAACTGCTACATGACGCAGGCGTTCCGCGTAATGTTCTGCAACTTCTGCCGGGTGACGGCGTGACCGTCGGCGCCGCTTTGACTTCTGATGCACGTGTCGGCGGCGTGGCCTTCACCGGCTCGACTGAGACAGCCCAGATCATCCGCCGTGCAATGGCCGCAAACATGGCGCCGTCGGCCCCTCTGATCGCGGAAACCGGCGGCTTGAATGCGATGATCGTGGACAGTACCGCCCTGCCCGAGCAAGCGGTGCGCGACATCGTAGCATCAAGCTTCCAGTCAGCGGGCCAGCGATGCTCGGCTCTGCGCTGCCTCTATGTGCAAGAAGACGTGGCCGAGGCCATGACTGAAATGCTGGTCGGCGCGATGAATGAGTTGAAGCAGGATGACCCGTGGCATCTGCACACAGATCTTGGCCCGGTAATTGATGACGAGGCCTATCAGGGCATCAAGACCTATGTAGACGCCGCGCGCGCCGAGGGTCGTATCGCACACGAGCTGACCGCGCCGGACGGGGGATATTTCGTCGCCCCGACCCTGATCCGTGTGAATGGGATCGAGGACATGAAACGCGAGATCTTCGGCCCAGTCCTACACCTCGCCACCTTCAAGGCAAATGAATTGGATCAGGTGATCGACGCGATCAACGCGACCGGATATGGCCTGACCTTCGGGTTGCACACCCGTATTGACGACCGGGTACAGCATGTTTGTGACCGAATGCATGTGGGCAACGCATATGTGAACCGCAACCAAATCGGCGCCATCGTAGGATCACAGCCTTTCGGCGGCGAAGGTCTGTCTGGTACCGGCCCCAAGGCAGGAGGTCCCATGTACATGGATCGGTTCTGTCAGCCTGCGCAAGCCGAGCACTACGAAGATAACGGCGGTGCCGTGCCCAGCGTGGAGGTGCTGACTGGGTTGATTGCAAAAGCTAAAAGCCATGCGCCCCTATCATCGTCCCGCCTGCCCGGCCCAACCGGAGAGCTGAACCAACTGTCCGTTCACCCACGCGAGCCATTCCTTTGCATGGGGCCAGGAAAGGCGGCGGCGCAGGCACAGAAAACCGCGATCGAAGCACTCGGCGGTACAGCTGTATTGGCCCCCAACCTGAAACCTGACACGATTGAAGGGATCGACGGAATCAGCGGCGTGATCTTCTGGGGCGCGGATGCGGTCGCCCGACAGATCGTCACCGCACTGGCCAAGCGTACGGGGGCCATCCTGCCCCTGATCACTGGCGCACCAACGGCGGAAACAGTGACCCACGAACGTCATCTCTGCGTTGATACAACGGCATCAGGCGGCAATGCCGAACTTCTTATGCTGGCGCAAACCAAAGCCTGATAGGCCTATGACTTGACCCGGTGACACACATCGGGTCAAGTCAGCCCATGTTCCCCCTTCGCGATCACAACCCGTCAGAACGCCGCCCCTTTGTCACCTATGCGCTGTTGGCAGTAAACGCGCTGGTCTTTCTCTATATGTGGCCGCTCTATGGAAGTACGGCAGCGTCGCAGGTGTTTGTGGATTACGGCATGATCCCGCAACGCTTGTCGCAAGGTGTGGATCTGGAGACGCTCGTCACCTCGATGTTCTTGCATGGCGGCTTCATGCATTTCGCTGGAAATATGCTGTTTCTTTGGATCTTCGGCGACAATCTGGAAGATATGCTAGGCCATGTCCGGTTCCTGCTGTTCTATCTGGCCACCGGAATTGCTGCAGCGCTTCTGCAGTATGCCACAGACCCCGGAAGCCCGGTTCCGATGATCGGCGCCTCGGGTGCAATCGCTGGAGTTATGGGGGGCTATCTGCTTCTGTTTCCCAAAGCAAAGGTCGATGTGCTGTTCATCATCGTGATCATTTTCAAGATCATCCCGATCCCGGCTTGGGCTGCCCTATTGGTTTGGTTCGGGCTGCAACTGTTTAATGGCGTTGCATCTTTCGGGGTAGAAGGCGGAGGCGTGGCACATTGGGCTCATGCAGGCGGCTTTATCGCAGGCTTCGCGCTGATTGCTCCCCTCTGGATGCGTCTGGGGGCGCAACGGTTCTGGGATCGTACAGATGGACACCCCGACCACCCCGAGGCGAAATACAAACTCACCCGGACCAGTGTTCCCCGGACCGGGCGACGCAAACGCTAGTTAAGTATGGTGTTCTGAGAACCGCCGCCGTTAGTTAAGGCCGATCGGCCTTTCGGAAACGACTTCACTGACTTTGTTGGCAAGGCCGGGAAGATTTGAAGTGGCTACAAACGAAGCAAACATGCCGATCATCAGGATTGCAGCGGTCAACACCACCCAATCGACGGTAACGGCGCCATCCTCATCGCGTGCAAAGCGCGATTGGCAACGGGTAATATGTGACAAAATAACCATGCAACTATCTATTGGCTACGTTTGCGGCACAAATATGTCAGGTCGCGGTCTTTTTCAGCCCGGATCCTGCCCGTATTAGCTGTTTTGCACCAAACCGTTGAATTTTTCGAAGATTGGCTCGTTTCCGGCAACAATGCTACCGCTGTCCAGAATCGACTCGCCTTCAACTGGGCCAACCAAGCCGCCAGCTTCCTTTACGATCAGAAGGCCCGCAGCAATATCCCACGCATTCAAGTTCCGCTCCCAGTAGCCATCATAGCGACCAGCGGCGACATAGGCCAAATCCAGAGCGGCCGAGCCGAACCGGCGCACGCCAGCGCAGGACGGTAGAATGCGGGCCAGATCCTGAAGCGTTTCTGGCAAATCAGAACGGCCACCGAAGGGAAGTCCGGTTGCGAAAATGCATTCGATCAAACGCGAACGTCCCGACACACGCAGACGGCTTTGGTTCAGCCATGCGCCCTCGCCTTTTTCGGCGTAGAACATTTCATCTTTGGCGGCATCATAGACCACTCCGGCGACGATCTCGCCCTTGTGCTCAAGCGCAATCGAAATCGCCCAATGGGGCAGACCGTGCAGGAAGTTCGTGGTGCCATCCAGCGGATCGACGATCCAGCGGCGGGTCGGATCTTTGCCTTCAGCGGCTCCACCCTCTTCGGCCAACCAGCCATAGTTGGGGCGCGCTTCCATCAGCTCATCGCGAATAATCTTCTCGGCAGAAATATCGGCCTTCGACACAAAGTCACCGGCACCCTTCATCGAGACCTGTAGGTTCTCGACCTCGCGAAAGTCTTTCACAAGGCTGCGACCAGCCATGCGGGCCGCTTTGATCATCACGTTCAGATTTGCACTGCCTTGCATCGAAAGGACTCCTGAGGTTTCAAACGGCGCGTATACGCCCGTAAGCCTTGTTTGCCAAGCCTGAAAGGACGTCAGTTGCGTTGAAGTTTTACCGGCTCAGACCGACACAAGCGGATCATATGCGCCATGAACGGAACCATCGTGTCTTCGTCCCGTGTTGCGGCATACATTTGCTTGCGCAGGCCGCCTTCGGTCAGAGGTCTGGTGATGAAATCCGGGTTGCGCTTCACATCCCCCAAAACCCAGTCCGGCAACACCGCAACACCGCGCCCTGCGGCGACCAACATCAGCATCACTTCGGTCATTTCGACTTGTCGGATTCCACGCGGCTCGATCCGTTCCGGTGTCAAAAGCGCTGTGAAAACATCAATTTTTGAACGTTCCACCGGATAGGTCAGCAGAAATTCCTTTTCGAAATCCTCAGCGACGACAAAGTCCTCGCTGGCCAGAGGGTGCCCCGCGGGTGCTACAAATCGCGGCTCATAGGCAAAGAGCGGCGAGAAGGTGATGCCCGGCATATCGACCGGATCTGACGAAATGACAAAGTCGACTTCTTCACGTCGCAAGGCTTCGAGTGCGTCAAATGCAAGACGTTGGCGGATGTCCAGATCCACATCCGGCCAAGCATGGCGCAGTTTATCCAGCACGGGAAACAACCAGTCAAAACAGGCATGGCATTCGATCGCAATGTGCAGCCGACCGGATCGGCCGGACTTCAATGCACGAAACTCTTCTTCCAGCCGGTCAATTTCAGGCAACACCTGTTCGGCCAGCCGAAGCAGCTTCATCCCGGCTGGGCTAAGACGCATGGGCTTGGTCCTGCGGTGAAACAGCTCCATCCCCACCTGCTCTTCCAGCCCCTTGATCTGATGGCTCAGCGCAGATTGTGTGATGTGCAGAATGTCTGCCGCCCGCGCAAGTGACCCCGCATGATGAATAGCCCGCACAGTGCGCAGATGCCGGAATTCGATATACATGCATGAACCTCATGTTCTTTTTGAGTATTATGAATTTGTCTCACAATCATTCTTGAGGCACAAGGGGACAACTTCGCCAAACTGACGCCGAGGATGCCATGATCACGCCTAATATCTCGTTCGAGTTCTTCCCCCCCCAATCGCTGGACGCGTCGTTCCGGCTGTGGGAGACCGTGCGCCAGCTGGCCCCACTGGATCCAAACTTTGTCTCGGTGACTTACGGCGCTGGTGGCACCACCCGTGAACTGACCCACGACGCCGTCGGGACGATCCACAAGCATTATGGCCTGAACGTCGCGGCCCACCTGACTTGCGTCGACGCCAGCCGTGAAGAAACTCTGGCCATTGCGAAAAGCTATGCCGAGGTCGGCGTGACAGAAATCGTCGCCCTGCGCGGCGACGCTCCGAAAGGAACTGACCGTTTCGCACCGCGCGCAGATGGGTTCGAGAACTCTGTTGAGCTGATCGAAGGTCTTGCAGACACTGGTGATTTTCACATCCGCGTGGGCGCCTATCCGGACCCGCACCCGGAAGCATCTGATCTGGATGCCGACGTCGCATGGCTGAAGCGTAAGGTTGATGCGGGCGCCAACTCGGCCATCACGCAGTTCTTTTTTGAAGCTGACACGTTCTTCCGCTTCCGCGACAAATGCGAGAAGGCCGGGATCGACGTACCGATCATTCCGGGCATCCTGCCCATCGAAAACTGGAAGGGTGTACGCAAGTTTGCCGAACGCTGCGGCGCATCCGTACCAACTTGGCTTGATGATGCCTTCCAGAAAGCCGAGCGCGACAACCGCACAGATCTTCTGGCCACGGCGATCTGCACCGAGCTGTGCACGGATCTGATTGAAGGCGGCGTTGAAGATCTGCATTTCTACACGCTGAACAAGCCCGGCCTGACCCGCGACGTTGCGCATGCCCTAGGGGTCACACCGCAGATCAACCTGGCAAACGTGGCCTGACACGGGACGCACAACGTCACGAACACTGTGACCCAGCGTAAGACTTGCGCGTATAAGATCACGATCTAGCCTTTTTGAAGACCCCTTCGGAAAGGCTTTTTCATGCTGAATGCATCCTCGTTTGACCAATTACCAACGCTCGACGACACCACATCCATGTCGGGGTTGGAGTTCATGCAGGGCATCTTGAACGGCACCATGCCAGCTCCCCCTATCGGGGCGACGCTGAACTATCATTTGCATGCGGTCGAAGATGGGAAAGTCACGTTCCACGGCACTCCGGCGTTCGAGCATTGCAACCCGATGGGCACCGTCCACGGTGGCTGGTACGGCACACTTTTGGACAGTGCTATGGCCTGCGCGGTGATGACACGCGTACCTAAAGGATCCGTTTATACCACCCTAGAATACAAGGTGAATATCCTGCGCCCCATCCCACGCGGTATGTTGATCGAAGCGACGGCACAGGTTCAACACGCGGGGCGTTCGACAGGTGTTTCGAATGGCGAAATCCGGGGCGTCGAGGATGACAAGATTTATGCCACCGGCTCGACCACCTGTATCATCATGAAGGTTGCCTAAAGCGCCAACGACTGCACCGTCACAGTTTCAATCGCACCATAGCCGTTGAACCGCGTAACGGTCGCAAGGCTATACGCCCCCATTCCAGCCAGCAGAAGATAGTCTTCCTCCTCCAGATCGTCGGGAAGCGACAATGGGTCCGGCAATTGGTCGATGGAATCGCAGGTCGGCCCGAAAACGATACGTTTTTCCAGCGCGCCTGTGTGTAGGGCTCCATCGGCACGAACAGTTTTCAACCGATCTGGCACGCCAATAGACGGCGCTTCCGACAATGCGCCATAGATCCCGTCATTCAAATATACGGCTCCGTCTTCGCGGATGGCTTTAACACAAGTGGCAAGGCTGAATGCCTCGGCCACCATGGCGCGGCCCGGCTCGCAGACCAACTCAGGAGAGTCATCGCCAAACTCGATTACGACAGCTGCGTGGATCGCGTGAAAGATCGCTTCCAGATCCGGTGCCACGCCCCGGTTGGCGGCGAACCCTCCACCCACGTTCAAGCGATGCAATCGAATGCCGGCGTGTTTCGCTACGTCAGCACATTGCGATATGTAAGCCACCCAGGCCGATGGGTCCGCGCATTGAGTGCCCGGATGAAATGTCATGGACGGGATGAACCCTGCGGACTTTGCTTTTTGCAAAAGAGCGACCGCCTGATCGGGATCAGCACCGAACTTCGCACCGAAGTTATACGCCGCCCCTTCCACCGGGAGCGCCAAACGCACCGATATTTCAACGCCTTCCGGCGGCACCTGTGCGATCAATTTGTCCAGTTCACGCGCACTGTCCACGGAATAGGATTGTACATTCAGCGCCACAGCCTGAGCGATCTCGGCGCGGGATCGCACCGGGTTGTTATAATGCATCTCGACATCGCGAGACACTGCGCGCAGCGCCAACATCTCGGCCGGACTGGCCACGTCAAAGGCCTGCAAACCAGCCGTCACAAGGTTCTCTAACACCATAGGCGTGTCATTGGCTTTGACCGCATAGGTTACCAACCCATCAAACCCCGCAATGAAGCGGCGCGCAGTTGCCTGCAACACCGCTGGGGCGAAGTACATGACCGGCTGCATAGGGCGCTCGGTCTTGAGGTGGGACAGTGGTGTCAGCCAAATCGAGGGTTGTCTGCTCATGGTCTTTTTCCGGGATCCTGTTGACGCTAACCATAGAATCACAAGCCGCGCCGTCGATTTCCAGTGGCACTCCGGACGAAATGACGCTTAAATACCGTCAAAATGAAGGAATGACCGCACAAATGGACGACACCGACCGCGAACTTTTGGCCCAGTTGGAAAGCAACGCCCGGCTGCCCGTCGCCACATTGGCACGACGCTTAGGGCTGGCGCGTTCGACCGTGCAGGCACGGATCGAACGCCTTGAAGAGAAAGGCATTATCGCTGGATATGCGCTTCGGCTGGGCGACGCAGCGCGCGGGGACCGCATCCGCGCAACAGTTTTGATTTCGATCGAGCCGCGATCAACCCCGGCGGTTCTAGCGCGCCTGAAAACCCTGACCCAAGTCGAAGCTGCCCACACGGCTTCGGGTCGTTGGGACATGGTGCTGCAACTGGCTGCACCTTCGACGGCTTCGCTGGACGAAGTGCTGGACGCCATCGGAGAAATTGACGGGGTGAACAGTTCGGAAAGTCTGATCCACCTCTCGACGCGGATCGACCGATTGGGCTAAGACTGTCACGATATAGTTAATACCTTTCAAGGACAAAGACCGTGACTTTTAAAGACTTTCAGACCTTTAAAACTGCGCCGATTGACGGGCAGAAACCGGGGACATCCGGGCTGCGCAAGAAAGTCGCGGTATTTTCGGAACCCGGATACCTGGAAACCTATACACAGGCCATTTTCAACGCGATTGAACCGGCAGGAAAGACCTTCGTCTTGGGTGGCGACGGGCGCTTCTTTAACGGCGAGGCCATCGTAACCATCCTGCGGATGGCCGCTGCCAACGGCGTGGCGAAAATCATCCTTGGACAAAACGGCATCCTGTCGACCCCGGCGGTCAGCCACCTGATCCGCAAACGCGGCGCTGATGGCGGCTTCATCCTGTCAGCCAGTCACAATCCCGGCGGACCAAACGGGGATTTCGGGCTGAAATACAACACTGCAAACGGTGGCCCGGCACCGGAAGCGATCACTGACGAGATTGTCGCCTGTGCGGAAGCGATCTCGGAATACAAAATCGGCGGTGATCTGTCCGAGGTGTTGCCCACATTGGGTGATCTGGGCAGCTATATGTTCTCAGGCATGGAAATCGAGATCATCGATCCCGTTGAAGACTATGCCGCCCTGATGGAAGAGCTGTTCGATTTCGACGCCATTCGCACAATGATCGATGGCGGTTTCACCCTGCGTTTTGACGCGATGCACGCAGTCACCGGCCCTTATGCCGTCGAGATTTTGGAACGTCGTCTGGGCGCAACCAAGGGTTCGGTCGTGAACGCGGTTCCACTGGTGGACTTCGGCGGGGGCCATCCAGATCCAAACCCTGTGTGGGCCAAAGAGCTGTTTGACCACATGCATGGTCCCGAAGCGCCGGATTTTGGCGCAGCTTCGGACGGAGATGGCGATCGGAACATGATTGTCGGAAAAGACATCTATGTGGCGCCTTCCGACAGCCTCGCCGTTCTGGCGGCAAATGCGCATCTTGCGCCCGGATATGCGCGCGGGATTGCAGGCGTTGCGCGGTCCATGCCAACCTCGACTGCGTCGGATCGCGTGGCCGAGAAGATGGGGATCGAAGCGTTTCAAACGCCGACAGGTTGGAAGTTCTTCAGCAACTTACTGGACGCGGGTCGCGCCACCTTATGTGGCGAGGAAAGCGCTGGCACCGGATCGGATCACGTACGTGAAAAAGACGGGCTGTGGGCCGTGTTGTTGTGGCTAAACATCCTTGCCGTACGCGGTGAAAGCGTGGCCGATATCCTAATGGATCACTGGCAGACCTATGGCCGTGATTATTACTCCCGGCATGATTACGAGGCGTTGGACACAGAGAGTGCCAACCACTTGATGACCGAGCTGAAATCAAAGCTTACTGCCCTGCCCGGCCTGACAGCCGCTGGGATGACCGTCAAAAACGCCGAGGACTTCGCCTATACCGATCCGATTGATGGCTCTGTCGCAACCGGGCAAGGCATCATTCTGACCTATGAAGGTGGCGCACGCGCCATGCTGCGCCTGTCTGGCACGGGCACCGAAGGCGCAACGTTGCGGGTTTATCTTGAGCAGTATGCAAATACCTCGGAGCCGCTGAGCAGAAACGTGCAAGAGGCACTGTCAGATGTCATTGCCGCCACAAGCGCGGTGGCAGGCATTCAGGGCATTCTGAAACGTACGGAACCGGATGTTATCAGTTAATATCTGACTCATAATTACGTCTTTCTGCATTCAATGCTCGTAGAACGCCCTTAATTTCTTGCTTTATCGCCCAGAAACGGGGGATAAATTAACCAATTGTTAACAATTCGCATCGTGCGGTTTTTCAGTTTTTCGGCCGCGATATTTTGATTTTACACACCGCGCGTGTGCGACCAGAAATCCCGATTGGTCTGATATTGATCAGTACAATTCCCATCGGGCGAGGAGGTGCAAATGGCACGTCGTAGATCCTTGGCCTCAACCCGCCAGCCTTTTCAGCTGTGGCGGTCCATGATTGTTGTGCTTAGCGCCTTGCCGGTCGCAAGCTCGGCCGCGGCGCAATCCACCATCGAACAGATTGACCCCTTTGCCAGTACAGTCCCATCCCCGATCGCAGAGGCGCATGGGATTTCCGGCGGTGGGACGGTCGTGGTCGGCACCGCATCGTCAGGCAGTTTGACCGAAACGGCCTTCATGTTTGTGAACGGCGGCCTGATTGCGCTTGATCCGTCAGGCACCTTGCCACGCAGCATTGCCTATGACGCCAGCGAAGATGGCGCGGTGGTCATTGGAGACATGGAGCTTTCAGGCGTCGGCACGCGGGCCTTTTACTGGACCCAAGCCACGGGAATCGTCTCGGCCCCTCCAATGCTTGGCGGCGACAGCAACGCCAACGCGATCAGCGGCGACGGACGTATCATTGTCGGTCAGATGAGCTCTGCCGCATTGCCGCAACGGGCCTTTGTTTGGGACAGGATCAACGGCAGCGTGACCGATATCGGCACCTTGCGCAGCGACCTTGCAGGTTTTGCGCGGGCAAATGGGGTGAATGGGAACGGAAACGTCGTGGTCGGTGGGGCTGCCGCAAGTTCCGCGTTTCACGCCTTCCGCTGGACTGCATCCGGCGGAATGGAGGACCTTGGAACCATCGGCGGGGCCTTGGGCTTCAGCGAGGCTTTGGCCGTCAGTAAGGATGGCGACACCGTTGTCGGCCGATCGATCACCCCACTTCCCGTCGACAATCGTGCCTTCCGCTGGACCAGAGCCACGGGAATGCAGCATCTGGTCGCGCCGGATGAAGCCGATATTCGGGAATCGCGCGCAACCGCTGTCAGCGGTGATGGCAGCTTTGTTGCCGGGTTCACGGTTGGCATTTCGCCCAAGCAATCCAAGGCGATACGCTGGGATGCGGCGGGCGACGGGCTGTATCTTGGGGATTTGACGGCAAACAACAGCGGCAATTCGCAAGCGACCGGGATCAGCGACGATGGCAGCATTGTTGTCGGCCGGTCCACCTTTGACGCCAGCGGCGACTGGCGCGGCTTTATCTGGCGCGAGAATGGCGCCTCGCCGACGGGAACGATGCTGGATCACGTAAACACACTTACGCAAGTGTCGAATGCAGCCGCGGCTCAGGCCGCAGGTGTGACGATGCTCGCCTCCCAATCGCAATTCGTTCTGGGTCAAGAGGTAGCGCCGGTCGCAGGGGGCGCATCAGGCGGGTTCTTGTCCTCAAGCGGCAAGGGGCGCTCGCCCATTGCCTTACGCGTCGCCGCAGGTGCCAGCCACGCGCCTGACGGCAAGGAGTTGGTGATCGGTGGGCTGTCGGCCTCGACCCCGGTGGGGCAAAATCTTACCTTTGGCGGCTATCTTGGCTTTGGCAGCGACCGAGATGATCTGGCCGATTTCGGGATCGACGGCAACTTCGCGGCATTTGGTCTGTATCTGCGTGGCGGACAGGTTGGGGCCGAAGGGCTTAACTGGAAAATTGCGGCCTCGCAAGTTGCGGCAGATGTGACGATCACGCGGACAACGGCCCTGGCCAACACCGAACGCGGCACGGGCGACAGCAGCATGCGGGCGCGGTCCGCCTCGATCGAGATTGGGTATGGCTTTGTTCAGGGCCAAATGTTGATCACCCCATATGCACGATTGGCGCGCACGGTGTCGACGCGGGATGGCTATTCGGAAACTACGGATGCCGCGTTCCCGGTCCGCTATGACGATTACGAGATCTCGGAAACCACAGCGACCATTGGCGCCAATATCGGCACGGCGCTTGGCGACAACGGCTTCCTAACTCTGTCAGCCGGTATGGCGTGGGATCTGTCGCGCAACGCGGGCGATGTGACCGGGACCAGCGACATTCCGGGGATGACGAATTTCGCGATCTCGGGCCCGGTTCTGGAACACGAGCAACGGCTGTTTGCCGAGGCACGCTATGTGCACCAGTTGGGCAAAGGCCGCGCATATGATGTTGGGATTGGCCTACATCAGACTCCATACGCCGAAAAGCCCAGCCTGACAGCCACTATCGGGTATTCGATGAGCTTCTAACGCCTTCAACACAAACAAAAAACGCCCGGTGTTTCTGCCAGGCGTTTCTCGTTTTAAGGTTGGGGCGTGCGTTAGCCCGTAACCTCGGTGCAGGTGCCGCGGCCCCAGCCGGATTTGGCACCTGAAGCCGAGAAGTCAAAGTGACCGTCTTTCAAGTTCACATTGTAATGCAGCGTATAGCTGTAGTCGTCGCTGAACATCAGATAGGTAACCGAGTCGAGCCCCGGATATACACTGGCCGTCTTCTTCTCTCCATCCATCATCAGATAGCCATCGTGACCATCATCAATGGCCACCAAGGTCACGGCCATTTCAGGCAGTTTTCCATTCGGAACCTCGCAGTTGAAAGTCCGTTCCTGTGCAAGAGCCATGGTGGGTGTGAAAG
The DNA here is from genome assembly GCF_049800855.1 of Aliiroseovarius sp. S253. Lineage (NCBI taxonomy): Bacteria > Pseudomonadati > Pseudomonadota > Alphaproteobacteria > Rhodobacterales > Paracoccaceae > Aliiroseovarius > Aliiroseovarius sp. S253. The sequence continues at coordinate 1,966,073 of NZ_JBNAFW010000001.1, forward strand.
CCAAAAGGAGGAGTGCTTTTTTCATAAGTATTCGCCTGTTGATCCGGGTTTCCGTCAGACAGCATAGATTGATCCGTCGCGTGGGCAGAACTGCTATCGGTTGAATATGGCATCATTTTGTCGAAACCCCACCCAACCGTTACCAAAGCCCTTTTTCTGTCGCGTCAGTTTTCCGGTTCTTCCCGTCAATATTACTATTCCCTCACCCCTCAGGTGCGGGCGGGGTTTCCCTTTGCCCCCCACTTGGGTAAACGGTCTTTGATTTATGAGATTTGGGACGACCACCATGGCCATGGACAAGACCTTCGACGCGGCAGCTGCTGAAGCACGCATCTATAAAACCTGGGAAGAGGCTGGTGCCTTCAAAGCAGGTGCAAATGCGAAACCCGGTGCGGAAAGCTTCACCATCATGATCCCGCCCCCCAACGTGACGGGCGCGCTGCACCTTGGCCATGCGTTCAACAACACGCTGCAGGATATCCTGATCCGTTGGCACCGCATGCGCGGCTTCGACACGCTGTGGCAGCCCGGTCAGGACCACGCAGGTATTGCCACCCAGCTTCAGGTCGAAAAGATGCTGGCCGAAACGGGACAACCCGGTCGCCGCGAGCTGGGCCGCGAGGCGTTTCTGGATAAGGTCTGGGAATGGAAGGGCGAATACGGCTCGACCATTATCGAACAGCTGAAACGTCTGGGCTCGACCTGCGACTGGTCGCGCAACGCCTTCACTATGGCTGGCGCGCCCGGTGATCCGCGCGTGGGGCACGAGAACTCGGCCGATTTCCACGATGCCGTTCTGAAGGTCTTCGTGGACATGTACGACAAGGGCCTGATCTATCGCGGCAAGCGTCTGGTCAACTGGGACCCGCATTTCGAAACCGCGATTTCGGATCTCGAGGTCGAGAACATCGAGACCCCCGGCCACATGTGGCACTTCAAATACCCGCTGGCCGGTGGTGCGACCTACACCTACGTCGAGAAGGACGAGGACGGGAACGTCGTACTGGAAGAAGAGCGCGACTATATCTCGATCGCCACAACCCGCCCGGAAACCATGCTGGGCGACGGCGCCGTTGCTGTGCACCCCGATGACGAACGCTATGCGCCCATCGTCGGCAAGCTTTGCGAAATCCCCGTGGGTCCGAAAGAGCATCGCCGCCTGATCCCGATCATCACCGACGAATACCCGGATATGAACTTCGGTTCCGGGGCCGTGAAGATCACCGGCGCGCATGACTTCAACGACTATCAGGTCGCCAAGCGCGGCGGCATTCCGATGTATTCGCTGATGGATACCCGCGGTGCGATGCGGGCCGACGGCCTGCCCTACGCAGACGAAGCCGCGACCGCCCAGCGCATCGCCAACGGCGAAGAAGGGTTTGACGAGGCGAAGATCGCCGCGATGAACCTTGTTCCGGATGAGTTCCGCGGGCTGGATCGTTTCGAGGCCCGTAAGCTGGTGGTCGATCAGATCACTGCCGAGGGTCTGGCCGTGATGATCACCAAAACCGTCGACGTCGACGGCGAAGAGGTCACCGGCACCGTGCCTTACGTCGAAAACAAGCCGATCATGCAGCCCTTCGGCGACCGCTCGGGCGTTGTGATCGAGCCTATGCTGACCGACCAGTGGTTCGTAGATGCCGAGAAGATCGCCGGCCCCGCGCTGGACGCTGTGCGCAATGGCGACGTGAAGATCATGCCGGAAAGCGGCGAGAAGACCTTCTATCACTGGCTGGAAAACATCGAGCCGTGGTGTATCTCGCGCCAGCTGTGGTGGGGACACCAAGTGCCGGTGTGGTACGGCCTTGATCTGTCCGGCCAAGGCTTCAAGGACGACGAGAACGACGGCGCGCTGGATCTGGTCGAAATGGGCCGCCTGCTTCTGGACCAAGACCTGCTGCCGGGTCACGAGCACAGCCACTGCGCCCATGACTTCGACGCGGTTGCGCCTAAGTTTGGTGAGGTTCTGGTCACGCTGCCCGCGCCGCTCAACCACGCCCGTGTGGTCGAAGTCGCCACCCGCGCCGAAGCGATGCACATGTTGGCCGAGAGCCTTGCAACCTATGAGACCTCGCAGGATCCGACCAAGCTGGTCTACCCGGTCTGGCGCGATCCCGACGTGCTGGACACGTGGTTCTCATCAGGTCTGTGGCCCTTCGGCACACTGGGCTGGCCTCAGGACACGGATGAGCTGGAACGTTTCTTCCCCGGTGACGTACTGATCACCGGCCAGGACATCCTGTTCTTCTGGGTTGCCCGGATGATGATGATGAGCCAAGCCGTCTGCCACAAGAACCCGTTCCACACGGTCTATCTGCACGGTTTGGTCCGTGACGAGAAGGGCAAGAAAATGTCCAAGACCACGGGCAACGTGATCGACCCGCTCGAGATCATTGACGAATACGGCGCGGACGCTCTGCGATTCACCAACACCGCCATGGCCTCGATCGGGGGCGTGTTGAAAATGTCCAAGGATCGCGTGGCTGGATACCGGAATTTCGGCACCAAACTTTGGAATGCTGCAAGATTTGCGGAAATGAACGACTGTAAACCAGTCGCGGATTTCGACCCGAAAAGCCCGACGCAAACGGTGAACCGCTGGATCATCTCGGAAACCGCGAAAATCCGCGAGGATGTGGATGCCGCGCTGAACGCCTATCGTTTCAACGACGCAGCACATGGGCTGTATGCCTATGTCTGGGGCAAGGTTTGCGACTGGTATGTTGAGTTCTCGAAGCCCCTTCTGAACTCGGAAGACGAGGCCGTTCTGGCCGAAACCCGCGCGACCATGGCGTGGGTCATCGACCAATGTCTGATCATGCTGCACCCGATCATGCCTTTCGTGACCGAAGAGCTGTGGGGCCAGATTGCCGAGCGTCCGAAGATGCTGATCCACGCGGATTGGCCGGAATATGGCGACGAGCTGTTGGACGAAGACGCCGCGCGCGAGATGAACTGGGTGATTTCGTTGATCGAAAACATCCGCTCGGCGCGTTCGCAGATGCACGTCCCCGCCGGTCTGAAAATCCCAGTGATTCAGCAGGAACTCGACGCAGCTGGTCGCACCGCCTTGGAAAACAACCAAGCGCTGGTGATGCGCATGGCGCGTGTCGACTCGATCACGGAAATGGCCGAGCTGCCGAAAGGCTGCATCACGGTCGCTGTTGCGGGGGGTATCTTCGCGCTGCCACTGGCCGAGATCATCGACGTAGACGAGGAAATCGCGCGGCTTGAGAAGTCTCTGGGTAAGCTGGCCAAGGAATTGGGCGGGCTGCGCGGGCGTCTGAAGAACCCGAAATTCGCGGAAAACGCGCCACCCGAGGTTTTGGCCGAGACGAAGGCGAACCTTGCTGCCCGCGAAGAGGAAGAGGCGACGCTGAACGCCGCACTCGATCGGTTGAAAGAAATCTAAGGGACAGGCCGGGGCGACCCGGCCTTTTCTTTTGCGTGGACTGTTACGGCACCAACCGTTCAACGGCGCGCATCATGCCCATGGATTTGTCATAGACCAGCGTCAGAACCCGGCGCATTGGCGGGGTTTTGGCGGCTTGCACGGCCACCTGAGGCATCCGCGTCGCGGCCCCGGCAGCGGCGGCGGAGGCAAGGAATGTGCGTCGGTTCATTTGGGGCATACTCGGCCCTCCACTTATTAAGAACCATTCTTAACTAAGCATGATCCGCGCGATTTCAACCTTGCCCGCCCGCGCCTGCCCTGCTCTAACGCGCATATGACCAAGACCTATGCCCGCCTGACCCCGCTTGCCGATAGCCTGCCCTCAACAGTGCCTTTTGTCGGCCCTGAAACACAGGAACGCGCCCGCGGCCGAAGCTTTGCTGCGCGATTGGGGGCGAATGAGAACACCTTTGGCCCCTCGCCCAAGGCGATTTCGGCGATGTCTAAGGCCGCAGGTGACGTCTGGATGTATGGCGACCCCGAGAACTTCGATCTGCGTAACGCGTTGGCGGATCACCACGGCATTGCGCCCGAGAACATTTTGGTAGGCGAAGGGATCGATGGGATCCTTGGGTATCTGGTGCGGCTGATTATTGGACCGGGCGACAAGGTAGTGACATCGCAAGGCGCGTATCCGACCTTCAACTACCATGTCGCTGGGTTTGGCGGCGAGTTAGAGACGGTGCCCTATAAGGACGATCACGAAGACCCAGTGGCTCTGATCGCCAAGGCGGCCGAGGTCGGGGCCAAACTGGTCTATATCGCCAATCCGGACAACCCGATGGGGACTTGGCATGATGTCGAAACGATCCAGCGCATGATTAATGCGGTGCCCGAGGGCTGCCTGTTGGTGCTGGACGAAGCCTATATTGAATTTGCACCGGAAGGCACCGCGCCCCCGCTTAACACGGATGATCCGCGCGTGATCCGAATGCGCACGTTCTCAAAAGCTTACGGGATGGCGGGCGCACGGGTCGGCTATGCGATTGGGCATGCCAATCTGATCACCGCCTTCAACAAGATCCGCAACCATTTCGGCATGTGCCGGATCAGTCAGGCGGGCGCTTTGGCGGCGCTGAAGGATCAGCAATACCTCGAGCAAGTGGTGCAAAGCGTGGTCGACGCTCGGTCCCGCATTGACCAGATCGCGGCAGAGAACGGGTTGAGCACCCTGCCCTCGGCGACCAATTTCGTGGCTGTGGATTGCGGAGAGGATGCCGCCTTCGCCAAGGCGGTGTTGGATCAGTTGATCGCGTTGGACGTGTTCGTGCGTATGCCCTTTGCGACCCCGCAAAACCGCTGCATTCGTATTTCAGCGGGACGCTCGGACGAACTGGATGCCTTCGCAGCCGCCCTACCCAAGGCGTTGGCCGCCGCTCGCGCCTAAGCTTCCGCCACCACCTTGGCAGCTGCGGGCAATGCGCCCTCTCCGTGCGGGATGCCCAGCGCGGTCAGGCCCGATTGAATGGCAGACAGAGCGCCCATCACCATTGGAGCGTTCACATGCCCCATATGACCCAGACGGAAGAATCCATCGCCTTTCGGATCGTCAGGGGTAGACATGCCAAGGCCAATGCCAAGGGTGATGCCAGTGTTCTGCTCGGTCCAGTTGCGCAGGGCCGTGCCATGCGGCGCGCCGATGCGAAGAGAGGTCACAGCGGTCGAGCGATGCGCAGGGTTGGCGACATTCATCTGAAGCGGACCGTCAGCACCCCAAACCTCAAACGCCGCCCATATAGCGCGGGCCAGATGGGTGTGACGTGCCCAAACCGCCTCGACACCGCCTTCTTCGGCGATCATCGCCAGCGCTTCGCGCAGTCCAAACAGGTGATGGGTTGGAGCGGTGCCTCCGAAATACTGATAGAAGAGGTCCGGATTGGCGCGCGGCTGCCAGTCCCAGTAACGCGACACGCGGGGCTGTGCGGCGCGAACGGCGGTGGCCTTATCGTTGAAGAACACAAACCCCATACCCGGCGGCACCATCAACCCCTTTTGCGAGGCCGCGACGGCGACATCCACACCCCAGGCGTCCATTTCGAACCGATCACACCCCATCGACGCGATGCAATCGACCATCAAGAGCGCGGGATGTCCGGCGGCATCCATCGCTGCGCGCACGGCCTTAACGTCATTCAGGATCGAGGTCGACGTATCCACATGTGTCAGCAATACCGCTTTCAGTTCGTGATGTTGGTCGGCCCGCAACAGATCTTCAACACGCCCAGGATCGACGGGCGTTTGCAGCCCGAATTCTTCGACAACGGGTGTGATGCCCAACCCGCTCGCCATCTCGCGCCAGCCATGGCCAAATCGCCCAGTGCAGAGCGACAAAACTTTGTCGCCGGGGGATAGCGTGTTGGACAGAGCGGCCTCCCACGCGCCGTGGCCGTTGGCGATGTAAATCACCGCGTTGTGCCGAGTGCGCGCCACGGATTTCAATCCGTCGATCAGGCCGGGCATCATATCCACTACCTCGCCGGCGTAAATATTGGGCGCGGCGCGATGCATGGCCTGCAGCACACGATCAGGCATGACTGACGGACCGGGAATGGCTAAATAGGAACGACCAAAAGATAGGGACATGGGCTGCTCTTTCACTTCTCAGACCTCAAGCGGTAATGCGCCACCCTGATGGCGTCAACGCCGTTGTCAGAGTCGTTGACAGGGCCGCCCGCTTGTTTGTGGCGCGCGGACAAGCTACATCCCGTAGGTACCCTTTTGGGCGGAATGTCAGAACTGGACCGGAACCGCATGTTCAAGAGCTTGTATGCCAAGATCAAACAACGCGAACGTGCGTGGAAACACGGGTTCGGGATGGACATTTCGACACCTGAAGGGCGGCGCGCGGCGCGGCGGCACAACAACCTTGTCGACCACGCTTTTGTCCGCCGGATCCTGCCCAACCGGTATCAATTGTCGCCCGACGCATGGCGGTCAAACCAGCCCGACCCGGTGCATTTCCCTGCGCTTGAACAGGCCGGGATCAAGACTGTGATCAACCTGCGGGGCGAAGACAAGTATTCCTATTACCTGTTCGAGGTCGAAGCCTGCCGTGACTATGGTATGACGTTGATTAACCACCCGTTATTTGCACGGGTACTGGGAACGTCTGAAGAGTATCTTGAACTGCTCGACATTATGGAACGTGCCGAGAAGCCCTTTCTGATCCATTGCAAATCCGGCGCTGATCGGACTGGCATTGCGGCAGCGCTGTACCAGCTGGACCAGTGTGGCGCGACACCGGATGAGGCACGCGCGCAACTGTCTTTGAAATACGCCCATCAACGCTGGTCGAAAGCGGGCATTCTGGATGCGATGATTGACACCTATGCGGATCATTACAAGGATGACCCGATCTCGATCCGCGACTGGTTGACCCACCACTATGACGCCGACGCGATTACCCAAGCTTTTCAGGCCAAACGGAAAAAGTCATGAGCGCTGACACTCCCCGCACCGACCAAAAAGAGATGATCCGCTGGCTGTGGAAAGGCTATATGCGGGCCTATCGGCTGCCCTTGGCCTTGGCGATGCTTCTGATGCTGGCCGAAGGTCTGGCGCTGGGGGGGCTTAGCTACATGATCCGGCCGATGTTCGACGTAGCGTTCTCGTCCGGGAATACCAGTTCGATCATTTGGGTTGCAGTGATTGTTGCAGGCATTTTCATTGTCCGTGCCTTTGCAGCCTTTGGCCATCGTGTGCTGATGGTCCATGTGGGGCAGCGCGTGGCCGCAAAGCTGCAAACCGATATGGTGGCGCATATGCTGACGCTGGACAGCAGCTATTTCCGCGACAACTCGCCCGGGACGTTGATGGAGCGGGTGCGCGGGGATGCCCAAGCCATCGCTACGATCTGGGAGGTCGTGCTGGCCGCAGTGGCCCGCGATGTAGTGTCCCTGCTTGCGCTTTTGGGCGTGGCCTTGTCGATCGACTGGCTGTGGGTCGTGGTCGCCGTCGCGGCGGCTCCGGTCCTGACCTATCCGATGGGAATCTTGCAAAAGCGCGTACGTCGGACCACCACCGACAGCCGAGGTGCGGCAGCACAGATCTCGACCCGATTGGACGAGATCTTCCACGGCATCAACTCGATCAAACTGTCAGGCACAGAACGCCACGAACAATCCCGCGTGGATCGCGAGATCAGCGCCTTTGCCAAAACCCATCTGCAAAGCCAAGCCAACCAAGGGGCCATTGTTGCAATGGTCGATATCATCGCGGCGGTCGGCTTCTTCGGCGTGCTGGTTTATGGCGGGTTGCAGATCAACGCGGGCACCAAGACCGTGGGCGAGTTCATGAGCTTTTTTACGGCCATGGCGCTGGTCTTTGACCCGCTGCGCAATCTGGGCAAAGTGTCTGGTGGTTGGCAGGCGGCGATTGCCAGCCTGACGCGCATTCGCGATGTGTTTGCACAGAGCCCAACCATCCTGTCACCTGCCAAACCTGCCGCTTTGCCGGGCAAAGCAGCACAAGCCGATATCGTGTTGAAGGACGTGAATTTCGCCTATGGCGACACGCCTATCCTGCGCGACGCAAGCTTCACTGCCGAAGCCGGGAAAACCACTGCATTGGTTGGCGCATCCGGTGCGGGCAAAAGTACCGTATTCAATTTGCTGACGCGCTTGGCGGATGCCAAATCAGGCGAAGTATCTATTGGCGGGGCCGAGGTCACGTCGCTGCCACTGGATCAACTGCGCGGGCTGTTCTCGGTCGTCAGCCAAGAGGCACTACTGTTCGACGAAAGCCTGCGCGACAACATCCTGATGGGACGCGATGGCGTGGATGAGGCGACGATGAAACACGCGCTGGATACAGCGCATGTGGCCGACTTCATTCCCCGGCTTGAAAGCGGCCTAGATAGCCCTGCAGGCCCGCGCGGATCGAACCTGTCCGGCGGACAGCGCCAGCGAGTTGCCATTGCGCGTGCCGTTCTGCGCGATGCCCCGGTTTTGTTGTTGGACGAGGCAACCTCGGCACTCGACACCAAGTCCGAGAAACTGGTGCAAGAGGCGCTGGACACACTGGCCAAAGGCCGTACCACGCTGGTGATTGCCCACCGCCTGTCGACGGTCCGGGATGCCGACAAGATCGTGGTGATGGATCAGGGCCGCGTTGTAGATCAGGGCACCCATGACGAACTGTTGGAGCGTGGCGGTCTGTATGCACAGCTTTATAATCTGCAGTTTCAAGACGGCGGAGACGCATCCGACAAAACGTCTATGCGCAAAGGCAAGACCTACCTGCCCACCGAAACCAAGGAACCGCCCCGCTGGTCGTTTCGCGGCATTCTTTCGGGCGGGTTGTGGCGCAAGCGCGGCTGACCCCTTTTCGCATCGCTCGGCGGACCTATATTGGTCTGGCATGACAGGAGACTCCGATGACTGACCGCACTGTTCTGAAAATCACCGGCGATGACCGCGAGAGTTTTCTTCAGGGATTGGTTTCCAATGATCTGAAAGGGTTGAAGGACGGGTTGGTCTATGCGGCCCTTTTGACCCCACAGGGCAAATATCTGGCGGACTTTATTCTGGCACCAGCAGAGGAAGCTATCTTGGTCGACGTCTCTAGCACGATTGCCAAGCCATTGGCGCAGCGCCTGTCCATGTACAAGCTGCGTGCCAATGTGGGGATCGAAGTCACCGACATCGTCCCGGCACGCGGGTTGGGCGACGCCCCAAACGGAGCCTTTGCCGATCCGCGGCACGCGGCACTGGGATGGCGCGCCTATGACGGACGCCCCAGCGACGAGGGTGCCGATTGGGACGCAATCCGCGTTGAGCATTGTATCCCGGAAACCGGGGCCGAGCTGACTGGCGATAGCTATCTATTGGAGGCAGGTTTCGAGCGTCTGAACGGCGTGGACTTCCGTAAGGGCTGTTATGTCGGGCAGGAAGTAACTGCCCGGATGAAGCACAAGACGGAGCTGAAGAAGGGCTTGGCAACGGTGTCGATCGAAGGGGAGGCCCCGGTGGGCACAGCGATCACGCGAGATGGAAAGCCAGTCGGGACTTTGTTTACGCAGTCGGGCGGTCAGGCAATTGCGTATCTACGCTTTGATCGGGCTGGATCCGGCATGCTGGCCGGGGACGCTGTGGTCAGTTGGGACGGTTAAGGGGCGCTGCCCCGCATGAGTTTCCTGCGGAAACGCATGCTCCCCCGGGATACTTCCAGTAAGAAAATGAGTTCTGGGTTCAGGCGCGGCGCCATTTTCCCTGACCTATGCCATCCAGCGTATAGGCCCCCACACCATAGCGGATCAGCCGCAGGGTTGGGTGGCCAACGGCGGCGGTCATACGACGGACCTGACGGTTCTTGCCTTCGGTGATCTTAAGCTCGATCCAGCAATCGGGAACGGAATTGCGCACCCGGATCGGAGGATTGCGCAGCCAGAGACCGGCCGGTTCTTCAATCCGACGCGCAATGGCAGGGCGGGTCCGACCATCTTTCAGATCGACACCATCGCGCAGTGCTTGAAGGGCGGCCTCATCCGGGACGCCTTCCACTTGCACCCAGTATGTTTTCGCAAGCTTATGCTTCGGGTTTGCAAGTTTCGCCTGAAGCTTGCCGTCATCCGTCAGCACCAAAAGCCCTTCACTGTCGCGATCCAGACGCCCTGCGGCGTAGACGCCGGGCAGGTCGATATAGTCAGAGAGAGTTTGCCGATCGCTGTCTGCACTTCCTTTGTCAGTGAATTGTGACAACACGTTGAACGGCTTGTTGAAGAGGATCGTGGTCATGCCAATGGCCTTATAGAAAAAGGGCAGAGCGCGTGCCCTGCCCTTCTGGGGTTCTCACCGAAGCGCTTAGGCGCGCTCGGAGTATTCCATGGTTTCGGTGTTCACCACGATGGCCTCACCCTGACCAACGAAAGGCGGCACCGAGATACGTACGCCATTGTCCAATACCGCTGGTTTGAAGCTGTTGGCCGCTGTTTGGCCTTTTACCACCGGTTCTGTTTCCTCGATGACACAGGTCACCTTTTGCGGCAGCTTGGCGTTCAGGGCTTCGGTGTCGTAGAACTCGACCACGATGGTCATGCCGTCCTGCAAGAAGGGGCGGCGTTCGCCCAGCAGGTCCGCAGGGATCTGGTTCTGCTCATAGGTTTCGGTGTCCATGAAAATCAGCATTCCGTCATCTTCATACAGGAACTGCTGGTCCTTCTGTTCAAGGCGCACACGTTCGACCTTGTCCGCAGAACGGAAGCGTTCGTTCAGCTTGGAGCCGTTGCGCAGGTTCTTCATTTCAACCTGCGCAAAGGCACCGCCTTTGCCGGGTTTTACGTGGTCGACCTTCACCGCAGCCCACAGGCCGTCATTGTGTTCGAGCACGTTTCCGGGACGAATTTCGTTTCCGTTGATCTTGGGCATATCCTGAAACCTTCACAAAAGGTTGAAATTTCTTGGTCCGACCCTATATCTTGCGGGCTTGACTGTGGCAAGCGCGAGCGAGACGGCCAAATGCAACAGCTATGCGACAGACGCATGGCTGCCATGTGATCCGAGGGATACCGAATCACGCAGAAAACGCCATATTGGCCGCTACGCCAGAAACCGCAAGACCAAGAATAACAAAGGACGACCATGCTGGACTCCGTAGACGGTACCGCTTTCAATAACGAACAAGGCAACCGCGCGCGCAAACTGTTTGCTGCTGTCGTGCTGGCTGCTTTGGACGACGCCATTGCTGATGACAAAAAATACGGCAACGGCCCCGATCAGATTGCCCGCTGGGCCCGTTCGCGCGACGGGCGCGAAGTGCTGAGCTGTGCTGGCATCGACCCGAACGAGCGTGTCGTCAGTGGCCTGATGGATTTTGTGTCCAAAGGCATCCGTACGTCGGTTGCGCTGAGCCGCGAGGAAAGCGAGCGTCGCAACGCCGCCACCGCGGAAGCCGCATAAGGCACGATTACAGAATACTCCATGAAATGCGCGTCCCAATCGGGGCGCGTTTTTCGTTTCAGCCCTTCCCGATGTCGGAACAGGGCTGGAGCGCGCTTAGAAAAGCGCCTAAGTCTTGGCCATGACTAAGGCGATTATGATCCAGGGCGCAGGCTCGAATGTTGGGAAGTCTCTGCTGGTGGCAGGGATTGCACGGGCAGCGGTGAAGCGCGGGCTGAATGTGGCCCCGTTCAAGCCGCAGAACATGTCGAACAACGCGGCCGTCACCGTAGACGGGGGCGAGATAGGACGTGCACAGGCGCTGCAAGCACGCGCCTGTGGGCTTGATCCGATCGTGGATATGAACCCGGTTTTGCTGAAACCTGAAACGGACACCGGGGCGCAATTGATCGTGCAGGGCAAACGTTTTGCCACCATGAAGGCGCGCGACTATGGCAAGGCCAAGGCCGAACTGTTGCCGCGCGTTTTGGAAAGCTTTCACAGATTGGGCGAAGGCCGCGATCTGGTGCTGGTCGAGGGTGCTGGCAGCCCCGCCGAGGTAAATCTGCGCAAGGGTGATATCGCCAATATGGGTTTTGCCGAGGCCGCTGACCTTCCGGTCGTGCTGGCAGGTGACATTGACCGGGGCGGCGTGATTGCCCAACTAGTAGGCACGCATGCCGTACTGCCCGACGGCGATCGGGCGCGGATCAAAGCCTTTCTGGTCAACAAATTCCGAGGCGACCCAACGCTGTTCGCCGATGGTGCGGCCGAAATCGCCCGCCTGACCGGCTGGCGCGATCTTGGCACGCTGCCCTGGTTTGCGGATGCGTGGCGTCTGCCGGCCGAGGATGTGATGGACATCACCACCCGCAAAGGCGGCGCGTTCAAAATCGCGGTGCCCCGTTTGAACCGGATTGCCAATTTCGACGATCTGGACCCGTTGGTGAACGAACCGGACATCACGGTCGAGATCATCGAGCCCGGTCGCCCCCTACCCGGTGATGCCGATCTTGTTCTGATCCCCGGGTCGAAATCCACCATCGCCGATCTGGCCGACTTCCGGACGCAGGGCTGGGACATCGACCTGACCGCTCATATCCGGCGCGGAGGGCACGTTCTGGGCATCTGTGGTGGCTATCAGATGCTGGGGGCCGAGATCATCGACGCCGACGGCATTGAAGGTCCAGCTGGCCGCGTAGCAGGGCTTGGACATCTGGATGTGGTCACGCATCTGGAGCCGCTCAAGACACTGGCCCTAACGCAAGCCACACATCTTCCATCGGGCCAGTCTGTCGAGGGGTACGAGATCCACCTAGGACGCACCGAAGGCCCAGATTGCGCTACGCCGTGGTTGTCGGTGCAGGGCCGCCCTGAGGGGGCCAGCAGCACGGATGGGCGCATTCAGGGGTGTTATCTGCACGGGCTATTTGCCGCTGATGGATTCCGGCGGAACTTCCTGAACGGATTGGGTGCGACGACATCAGGGGTCAGCTTTGACGCACAGATCGAAAGCAGCCTAGATGCGCTGGCCGATCATCTGGAATCTCATCTGGATATTGATGCCCTGTTGGAATTGGCGCGCTAAGCGTCAGTCAAACTTTTCCAAAGACAGGGCGCGCGTCACCTCGCGGCGCACCATACGGCGTACGGCTTGAGTGATCTTTACACCGATCTCGCCTTTCAGCTCTTCTCGGACAATCCGCGAGACGATTTCTTGCAGATAGGCTTCGTCGATGAAATCGGTGTCGTCTTCAACAATCTCGGCTACCGGCGCTTCCTCAACCTCGACACTGCCGACAAAACTTTCGGCGTCGGTGTTTTCTTCGGCCAGCTCACGCGTCGGATCATCCGCATCAATACTGTCCACGTCCGAAGCAGCTTCGGCATCATCTATCAGAGCTTCCCCAACAGTATTCAAAACAGACTCGTCGTCCGAGATGTCTTCGTCTTCAACACCATCTTGATCAATGATCAGCTCAAGTGCGTCATCCGTGTCGTCGTGCGCAAGTTCCTCAACATCAGGAGCAACCACCGGATCACTTGCCTCGGCTGCGGTTGTTTCCTCTTCAGCATCTTTGGGAGACGCATCTGCCGCTGAACGGCTTAGACGTTCGTGAAGGAAGGCCACCTGAGCGGTTTCGCCCAAAGCGTCGCTATCCCAATTGTCTTCGAAATCGACCTGTGAATCGGCCGGAGGCATCGGCATGTCTGTCGAGCTTTGCAACCCGGGCTCAACCGCATCTGGGGCAATAGTCAGATCAAAAGGCGCGTGGTCTTGGTCTTCACCAGCATCAACAGATTTTCCATCAGTATCCGCAGCGGCCAGATCACCCTGCCCTAGCTTTTCAACCGGAATGTCGCGCACAGAGCCGTTCTGCGTCGCCGCCTCATTCCGATCTACCTCTGAGGCGTCGACTAGAACGCCGTCAAAGACACGGAAAGCAGGTGTCAGAATTAGTTTATTGTCCGTCGGGGACGCGGGCTCGCCACTGTCTGGCTTATCAGCCTGATCGGCTGAAATAAGACGGCGGATCGAGGACAGAACATCTTCAATTTCTGCGTTCGAGACCGGATCCGACATAAGGCACTTCCTGTTTAAACTACAACACATGACCGGATTCCCGGTGCGACTGCCGCCAGATTAGCCAGTTCAGCCAGACCAGACAACAGTCTGAAGTAGAAACACGCAGCGAAGAGGCAAAACTTACACGTCGCTTAAGCCTCAAAAAGCGCTTTATTTCTTGCCCAACGCCTCGAGAACAAGGTCCAGACGCTCGCCCTGCGGGCTGACACGACGGACCGGAGCGGACTGGACAGCGTTATAATACGCTTCAGGGTCATAGGTGACGACGCCGAGATTTAGATGCTCTGCCGTCAGAAGACCCATCGAAGACAACAGCGAATAGACCGCGAAGTACTGATTCGACTGTGCCGTAATGCGGGCGGCTTCGGCGTTCAGCAGTTCTTGCTCGGCGTTCAGAACATCAAGCGTGGTCCGCGAACCAAGCGAGGCTTCCTCGCGGGCGCCACGCAAAGCCACCCGGCTGGCGCGGATCTGGCGGTCGGTCGCCTGAAGCGACGCTGATGCGATGGCCAACTGTGCCCACGCATTGGCGACGCCTTGATCAACAGCGATACGAGTCTGATGTAGCCCCGAACGGGCGGCTTCAGATTGCGCGATGGCTTTACGGTACTCAGCAGACAGGCGGCCACCGGCATAAATGGTGCCCTGAAGTGTCACCCCGACCGAATGGGAATACAGATCGCCCGTTTGGAACGATCCGTTCTGGAAACGGGTCGCCCCATCTTTGGTCCAGGACGACTGCGCCTGCCCCAAGATCGATGGTTTCATCCCGTCCTTCGAGATAGCAACGCCCAGATCCGAAGCCGCCACATTGTGCTGAGCGGCCAGAATGTTCGGGTGGCGGTCACGGGCAACTGCCTGTGCGGCCTCGACAGTCTTGGCGGTCATGGGCGGCGCGGGCGGTGCGCTGAGTGTCGTTGGGTAGTGACCCGTCACGGCCTTGTATTCCTCGCGCGCAATCTCAAGATTACCGCGGGCCGAGGCTTCGTTCGCGCGGGCCGCTGCCAGACGTGCGCGGGCCAAAGCCACGTCAGTCTGAGTTACCTCACCCACTTCGAAACGATCGTTGGCGGCGCGCAGTTCTTGCGTCAGAACCCGTACCGAGTTGCTTTGCAATTGTGCATTTTCGACCGCAGAACGGACATTCAAATAGGCCTGAACTGCGCGCAGAAGTACCTGCTGCTCGACCCCGACGAGGCTGTCACGGGTGGCCAGAACCAGTTGCTTTTGAAGCTCGATCGCTTTCTTGCTGCGACCGAAGTCAAAAATCAGAATGTTGGCGGTCAATGTCGCAGTGGTCCGCCATCCGGTATTGTTTGGAATTCCGGTATCCGGGTCCGCAAAGGTCTGGTTCAGCGCGTAAGTCAATGACGGGCGCAGGGCCGAGCGGGCAATGGCTACATCTTCGTCGGCAGCACGCAAGGTCGCACGGTTCTGTTCCAGAAGACCACTGCTTTTGTAGGCAGACGCCATCGCATCAGAGAGGCTTTCGGCATAAGCCGCCGGCGCAGCGACAAGAGCACAGGCAGCAGCAATGGCCAGACCCGTCAGCTTTGATTTGAACCCAGTACGCATGTTACTCTCCAGCCTCTCAAAATCAGTGTAGGCGTTTTGCCGTTGTCAAAGCGCGAATTCGCGTGGCGCTTCAAACCCAGCCACTACGGGGGCCCCAGCGCTGAAATTCGGCCGCCAGACCATATCCCCATCAATCTTATACCCGATTTTCACGGTGCCCAACATCCCTTCGGCAAAGATGCAGGCGATGCGCCCGCCATCCTTAAGCTGCTCCAGCAGGCCTGCCGGCACAGTTTCCACCGCGCCCTGCACCATGATCACGTCATAGGGGCCGTTCTTTTTATTGCCGTCAGCAAGTGAACCCGCGACGACCGCCACGTTATCCACGCCCTGTGCCGACAGAATGCCCTGCGCTTCATTGGCGCGGTCCTCTGTTTCTTCCACAGCGATTACGAATTCCGCCAGCCGCGCCAAAATGGCTGCGCTGTAGCCCAGGCCACAACCCAGGTCCAATACCAGCTCGTCCGGTTGTACGTTCAACGCATCCAGCATCTTGGCCAGTGTGCGCGGCTCAAGCATCACGCGACCATCATCAAGATCGATGTTCTCGCCCACATAAGCGGCCTCGCGCTTACCGTCCGGCACATATTCCTCGCGCGCGACATTCAACATCGCATCAATGATCGGGAACTTTGTAACATCCGAAGGACGCACCTGCGTGTCGACCATCATGGTACGGCGTGCGGCGAAATCTGTCATGGCGGGCCTATGTTTCTGGGATCTTTATTATCTCTTGCCACAACTAGGCCTGTGGCTGCAATCCTGCAAGGTGGTGGGACCGTATTGATCGCTTGATCAGACGATTTATGAAACCTGTGCCGGAAAATCACACTTCCAACCGCGAAACCGGGCTGGACATCCCCCCAAGATTGGCGCTAGAGAACCCCCACACCACGGATGGCGAGTTGGCGGAGTGGTGACGCAGCGGATTGCAAATCCGTGTACACCGGTTCGATTCCGGTACTCGCCTCCACAAAAAATCCGAAAGTCAGATAAGAGTACACCACCCGGTGGGTGGCTTTCGTCTTTTGAGTCGCACAAATTATCACATTCCGCATTGTTCGCCTTTGTCGGACCTCACTTAAAACCAAATGGCCGACATGCTGAACAGCACGAGGAGCATCGTTATGGCAGACGACCGCCACAGCTTTGTTGGGTTTTCCACGAGCATCATTTGGTGCCCCTGCCGTCGCAGATTTTTGACCGAACTCCGCGGCGGACTGGGGCTGTTTGACACCGGAATTGGTCCGGCGATCATGTCCGACACGCACCAAATCAAACTGTCGGTGAGGCGGGCTATGTGCCGTGCGTCAAACGTGTGTGTTTGCGTCAGTCGAGACCCGGCTTGATGACGATTTTACCCAACACCTTGCCTTTTCCCGTACGTGCCAATGCATCTGGCACCGATGAGAAAGGAAGCACCGCTTCGACATGAGGTACGATCCGGCCTTGGGTCGCGTATTCGGCGACACGGCGTGTCAGGTCCTGACCGGATGGAACCAAGAGCATCTTGATCGATTTATTTCGCGACAAGAGCCACCCCCCGAACACGATGGAGAGGAGTGTGGGCACGCCTCCACCCAAGGCCAGATAGGTCCCTCCTTCGGCGAGCGCTCGGGAAATCTGGCGCGGTCCGCGGGTGGCGACCATATCGAGTATCCGGTCCCATTTCTTGCCCGTCTCAGTGAAGTTCACCTTTGTATAGTCGATGGTTTCATCGGCCCTTAGTCGTGTGAGCCATTCAACCTTTCCAGCATTGTCTACCGCCGTCACATGCACCCCGGCCGCCTGTGCCAACTGCATTGCCATCGTGCCTGATCCGCCCCCGGCACCGTTAATCAGCAGCCGATCGCCCGCGGACAAACCGTCAGTCCCTGCCACGGCGATGCCACCAGCCTGCGGCAGACAGGCAGCGACGTCATCAGACAGGGAATCGGGGACGATCACCGTTTCGTCTGCGGGAACACAGGCATAATCGGCGAACCCGCCGCGTGTCATAACATAGTCCCCCATAACCCGTTGCCCGATTTCGAAACCACTGACGCCCTCGCCCAGTTTGTCGACAACGCCGACAATGTCCGAGCCCAGAACCGGCACCTTGGGTTTGAACAGTCCTCCGACCGTCCGCACCCATGCTGGTGAGCCGGTAAGATATTCCCAATCAGACAAGTTTACTGCGCAGGCCAAAACCTTGACCCGTATTTCCCCTTTGGCGGGCTCGGGCATGTCGATCACTGACAGCCGGAGCCGATCGGGACCACCATAGCGGTCATAAACAACGGCTTTCATGTTCTATTCCTTATTTCAAATTCTGGCATGTCGATCCCTTCCAAGCCAGCTTGGCCCGTTTTCGACAGGCGGCCCGTGACCCAGACAGTTTCGCATTTGTCCACCAGAGCTGCTAGACTTCCAGCATGATAGCAGATCCGACCATGAAAGCCGCAGTGATCACTGGCTATGGCTCTCCGGACCGTCTGGAAGTGCGCGATGTCCCGCGTCCGCAACCAGCGAAGAACGAAGTGCGGGTGCAGATCCATACCAGTACGGTCAACCGAACAGATACGGCCACATTGCGTGCGCATCCGTTCTTCATGCGCGCCATTACCGGCCTGTTTAGACCTAAGATGCAATCGTTAGGTATGGACTTTGCTGGGGTTATTGACGCGCTTGGGGCTGACGTGTCGTCGTTTCAGGTGGGTGATCGCGTCTTCGGGATGTCGTCCGAACGCTTCGGGGCGCATGCCGAATTCCTCTGCATTCCGGCTGACGAGGCAATAGTCCATATTCCAAAGGGCATTCCCTTCGAGCAGGCCGTCGCCGGGGAAGGTGCTTGGTATGCACACGGCACGACCAAGCTTTTGGCGGAAGGCCAGCGCTGTCTGATCTACGGCGCCTCAGGGGCTATCGGGACGGCAGCGGTTCAGCTTGCCAAAGCCAATGGCGCCTATGTGGTTGCAGTCGTAGGAACCCGCCATACAAGCCTGGCCAAAGCGTTGGGTGCGGACCGGGTCGTAAACTATGAAAGAGAAGACTTCACCGCAATCGGAGAGACTTTCGATCTGGTTTTTGATGCGGTTGGCAAGACTTCTCGGGGCGCATGCCGCCCGCTGATGAAGACTGACGCGATCTATTGCGCAACCGACATGGGGCCTTATTGGTCCAATATGCTGCTTGGCATCTGGTTCGGGCTAACGGGAAGCAAACGGGTGCGCATCCCGTTTCCCGAAGACGCTCCGGAATTCATTCAGTACCTCGCTGATTTGATGGCTCACGGAAAATACCGGGGCGTATTCGACCGTACATATCCTCTTGAGGAAATTACTTCTGCTTTTCAATATGTTGAAACAGAACAGAAGACCGGGATCGTGTCGGTGGAAATTCTGGGCCAACAAGGGCAGACCGATAGTCCACACCCTTGACTTCGATCAATATTGTGCAGCCGATACTCGTGGTAAGATGCATCATGGAGCAGACGCGTGAAATAGAAGCAAAGCTCGCCTTCAAGGTCGAGAGTTTGACAAAGACCTATGGCGAGGGCCATTCGGCAGTTCACGCACTAAGAGGCGCTGATCTAGCGATTGAAGACGGCGAAATAGTTGTTTTGCTCGGGCCATCTGGAAGCGGGAAATCTACACTTCTGAACATCTTGGGAGGGCTGGACCGCGCCACGTCTGGCTCGGTTCAATTTCGCGATCAGGATCTTACCAAGATGGATGACCGCGCGCTTACATATTACCGCCGCCGCCATGTTGGGTTTGTCTTTCAATTCTATAATCTGATGCCAAGCTTGACCGCGCGCGAGAACGTAGAGCTTGTCACCGAAATTGCTGAAAACCCGATCAGCGCAGAACAGGCGCTCGAGCTTGTCGGGCTAACCAAGCGCATCGATCATTTCCCAGCACAACTGTCTGGGGGGGAACAACAACGGGTCGCCATTGCCCGCGCCGTGGCAAAGCAACCAGATGTGCTGTTTTGTGACGAACCCACAGGGGCTTTGGACAGTGCAACGGGCCGTGCGGTGTTGAGGGTCATTCAGGATGTCAACGAAGCTTTGGGCACGACCGTGTTGCTCATCACCCATGCTGCAGCAACGGCTGCCATGGCCGATCGGGTCATTCACTTTGCAGATGGCCAAATCCACAAGGTCGAGCTGAACGAAAACCGCCTTTCCGCCGAGGAGATTCACTGGTGACCCCGCTGCATGCCAAACTCATGCGCGATCTTTGGCGGATCAAGGCGCAAGCGGCGGCGATCATGATGGTGATTGCAATCGGTGTTGCTCTGCAAATCATGATGTCAGGGTTCGTGTCATCGCTTACCTTAACCCGCGACGCTTACTACGAACGCCATCAACTTGCGGACGTGTTTGCACCCGTCGTGCGTGCCCCCAATTATGTCGCAAGCCGGCTGGCTGACATCCCCGGTGTGCGCACGGTCGAGACACGGCTTTCCAGCATGGCATCGACCACTGTGGCGACCCGCGAGTTTTCGGTCTCGATGCAGGTGCTGTCTTTACCGTTGCATGGGCGGCGGCACCTGAATGAAGTGCGCCTGACACAGGGGCGGTTGCCCGATGCACAACGGCCCGATGAAATCCTGCTGCTTGAAAGCTTCGCGACCGCCCACAGTATTGTGCCCGGAACGCGCCTTGAGGTTACGCTGAACGGGGTACGCC
Organism: Aliiroseovarius sp. S253; assembly: GCF_049800855.1. NCBI lineage: Bacteria > Pseudomonadati > Pseudomonadota > Alphaproteobacteria > Rhodobacterales > Paracoccaceae > Aliiroseovarius > Aliiroseovarius sp. S253. The sequence continues at coordinate 1,986,238 of NZ_JBNAFW010000001.1, forward strand.
GCTGGTATGATGTGGTGGGCACAGCACAATCGCCCGAGTTCATCTATTTCGCAGCTCCCGGAGAGTTCATCCCGGACGACGCACGGTTTGGTGTGATCTGGATGGGCAGGCCCGCGCTCGCAGCGGCTATGGACCTTGAGGGTGCCTTCAACGAGGCGCTGGTTTCGCTTCTGCGGGGGGCGAATAAAGCTGCAGTGCTTGATCAAATTGACCGAGTCCTGGATCCGTTTGGGGCGCCCGGGGCCTTTGGGCTTGAGGATTTCTCGTCTGATCGCTTCCTCAGCGAAGAAATCTCAGGGCTCGAGGTCACTTCCAGCACCGTGCCGCCTGTTTTCATGTTGGTGGCTGCGTTCCTTCTTTATATCGTCATCAGTCGAATGATTACCGCAGAGCGCGAAGAGATTGGGCTGCTCAGGGCTTTTGGCTATTCGAAACAAGAAGTTGCCAGCCACTACCTGCAACTGGCCCTGTTCATAGCCGTGACCGGTGCTGCGTTGGGCTGCCTTTTGGGCGTGGTCCTTGGGCGCTCGATGGTCCCGATTTACACGACCTATTACAAGCTACCATTCTTGTTGTTCCGGCTTGAATTCACATCCTTTGCGTCTGGATTGCTGATGAGTATCCTTGTCGCCTCGCTGGGTGGGGTTTGGGCCCTAAGAGCAATCTTCCAACTGACAGCCGCCGAGGCAATGCGCCCGCCCACCCCTCCAGATTTTTCGCACTCGATTTCATTTCGCAAAGGTTTGATCGCACGTTTGGACCAACCCACACGCATGGTCCTTAGACGCTTGTTGCGCCAACCTTGGCGTATGCTGGGGGCAGTGGTCGGCATCGCTTCCGGTATGGCACTAAGTTTGGGCATGTTGATCATTTACGAGGGGTTTGACGTCGCCATCGATCAGACCTTCAACGTCGTAGATCGATCCGATGCCACCGTCAGCTTTGTTCAAAATGCCCCCATGCGGGCCGTCTATGATCTGAAAGGAATGACCGGTGTTTCCCATGCCGAGCCTGTCCGCTTTGTCCCGGTTGTGTTCCGAAATGGCCTTCGGACGTACAGGGGATCTATCACAGGGTTGTCCGACAACCCGGTATTGAACCGCGCTCTGAATGCGGATTTACGCCCGATTGCGATGCCACAGCATGGTATCATTTTGTCCACACCCTTGGCTGACATTTTGGATGTTGGTGTCGGGGACACCCTGACATTGGAGATCCGGGAAGGACACCGGGCCAAAGTGACAACGCAGGTCGCAGGTATCGCCAAAAGCCTTTTGGGCGCACCGGCCTATATGGACTTGAGATCCTTGGGGCGACAAATTGGTGATCCAGATCGTTTCTCGGCGGCTTACATCTCAATTCAAGACGGTTGGCGGTCCAAAGTTTATGCAAACCTCAAGGACATGCCCGCCGTTGCAGGTATCAGCCTGCGCAGTGAAGCCGAAGAGGCCTTTAAAAAGGTTATGGATGAGGGGGCTGGGTCCGCGCGTTTCATTATGGGGGTCATGGCCTTCGCTATCACCTTCGGGATCGTCTATAACGTGGCGCGGGTGGCGCAGGACGAAAGTGCGCGCGATCTGGCCAGCTTGCGCGTCATGGGGTTCAGACATTCGGAAGCCGCCTTCGTGCTGTTGGGGGAGCTGGCGGTGGTGACATTGTTGGCCTTGCCCCTTGGCTTATTGATTGGCACGGGGCTTTCACATCTGATTGCTCAGGGGTTCTCGACCGATCTTTACCAAATTCCGGTCGTTTTTGCGCCGAAAGCCTATGGCAGCTCCATCTCGGTTGTGGTGGGCGCTGCCGCGTTCTCAGGCTGGCTTGTGCAGCGCAAAATACGGTCCACTGATATCACTCTAGCCCTTAAAACAAGAGAGTAACTGGAATGCAAAAACACGCGAAACTCTCTCGAAACGTCCTGATAATTGCGGTTGTCGCTTTTGTTGGCGCCGCGATCATTGCGCTTCTTATGCCAAAGCCAATTCCTGTTGATTTTGGCGATGTGCAGCGGGGGCCGTTGGAGGTCACCATCGTCGAAGAGGGGCGCACAAGCGTCCGAGAGACTTACATCGTCTCAACTCCCGTCGCCGGTAGGCTGCTACGCGTTAGGGTCCACCCCGGAGATGTGGTCACCAACCGAGAAACGGTGGTCGCACGGATGCTTCCCACCAATCCGGCGGTTTTGGACAGTCGCACACGCGAACAAGCCACAGCCGCTGTAGAGGCCGCTGCGGCGGCAGTTCAGCTTGCCAAAGCAAATCTGGACGCGGCCCTTGCCAATGAAGAGCTAGCCAATTCCGAAGTCGAGCGCTCCCGCGCGCTTTATAACAGTGGCATTGCAAGCAAAGCCACGCTGGACCGCGCTGAAAGTGCGTGGCGCGCCAGCCGGGCCAGCAGCGCCACAGCGGAAGCGTCCATACTGATGCGCGAAGCCGAGTTGGCAAATGCACAGGCAATCCTTGTGGGCCAGGACGACCTTGGCTCGACAAATGTAGGGTCGGACAGCAATGCGCAGGAAATCCCGCTTTTGTCTCCGATTGACGGACGTATTCTGCAGGTCTTTCAAGAAAGCGAGACAGTGCTGCCCGCTGGCGCACCCATCATGGAAATTGGCGACATCGCATCGGATCTAGAAGTCATCGTCAACGTGATCTCTTCGGATGCAGTCAGGGTCACTGTGGGCGACAAGGTTATCCTTCGCGATTGGGGACAGGACAACGAACTTCGTGGTGTTGTCACGCGTGTTGATCCGTATGGCGTCACCAAAGCATCCGCCTTGGGCATTGAAGAACAACGCGTACGCATTGAAATCGAAATTCAAAGCCCACCCGAAGACCGCGCAGGGCTGGGCCATGGCTATCGTTTGGAAGCGGCCATCGTCGTGTGGCAGTCAGAAGATGTACTCTCGGTCCCAACCAGCGCACTGTTCCGAACCAATGGAAACTGGTCGGTTTTCAGGGTCAATCAAGGCGTGGCTGAATTGACCAGCGTCGAGATCGCGAATGGCAACGGAATCTATACCGAGGTACAGCAAGGCTTGGGCGAAGGTGACGTCGTCATCTTGTATCCCTCTGCAATTGTTGAAGATGGAAGCCGGGTCGAGAAGAGGCAGTAGGCGCGAGCCGAGTTGATCGCGGCCCGATCAGAACCCTGCCTGCAGATGAACTCGTGATCGACCCCACCACGACGATGATTGCCGAAAGGCAGAGTGTTGAGCAGTTGGCGACATGCATCACGCCTGCAGCCTTTCCGGCAGCGAGCTACGTGGCCGTCACCTGCATCGTCTGCCCCGACCGACGGCGGAGTGGGATAACGGCGACGATACCGTAACACTGCATACTCTGATCCGTTTCATTCGAGATTGCTGGAACGGATGGTGATCCCCCGAGCAACAAAATCGTCTTGCTTGATGTGGTGCAGTTTACCCGAAACCTCAAATGGAACCGCGCATAGCGGCTCTCTGACCGGCAGCGTTGCGGACGAACCTGTCATTGCAGGTGGTGGGGACGACCTGATCGCAATCTCGTTTGATGATGTAAGCGGGGCATTGGCCCCACTGGCCAATGGTGCTGTCACAGCCCCCGAGTCGCGTAACGTAGACAGACCGCTTATTCGTTAGAATAGTAATTCCCATACAGTCGGGCTGCGCGCTACGGATGCAGGCAGAAAATACTTTTCCACCATTGATTGCTTAACACTGAAAAATAATCGCTTTGCGCCTGTATTTCGAAGCGAACCATGTTGGCGGATTAGCCCGCATCGGCAATGGTTAACAATAGTTTACCAAGATCATCAGTTTGTAACGATCACTTTCAACAGCATCAGTTTATTGGGGACATGGGATGGAGAAGAAGAAGATCGCCGTGATCGGTGGCGGTGTAGGGGCCATGACAGCCGTATATGCCATTACGCAGACTGCCGATTGGGACAAAAAATATGACATAACCGTCTATCAGCTTGGATGGCGGACAGGTGGGAAAGGCGCCAGCGGGCGCAACGCTGAGTTTGGGCAGCGCATTGAAGAACACGGCCTGCACGTCTGGGCCGGTTTTTATCAGAACGCCTTTCGCAACATGCGCCATTGTTATGAACAGATGGTCGAACTGGGTTTGCGCAAGAAAAGCGACCCACTTGGCACGATGGACAAGGCGTTCAAGCCGCTGTCGCATCTGTTTCTGGCCGAGAACGTCCCTACGGATGACCCAGATGGAAACCCTTGGCGCCCGTGGGTGATCGACCTGCCTAAAAACGACGAAGTTCCCGGGGACGAAACCAAGGTTCCTTCGCCTTTCGAGATGATGATGCGAGTTTTGCAGATCATGCTCGAGTTTCTACGGCGCGGCGAGCTTGAGGGCGGCGCGGACGGACCGCTTGGGATCGAAGTTCCCGACGGCCTTTTGGACCGGCACGAAAGCATCCTGTCACATCTGAAAGCTCTGCCCGGCGCTGGCCTTCCCGCAGGACCGCATAATTCGGACCTGCTGCTTGAGATCATCGAAGATGCTCAGGCCGAGGTACACAGCCAGCAGACTCCAGAAAACATGGCGCGTGACAGCGTGCGCCGCGGGCTGAACCTGTTGGATATCGGTCTGGGCTATATGCACGGGGTTGTCAGCTCGGACACGTTCACCAACGGCTATGACGTGCTTGACCAGTGGGAGTTTTCCGACTGGCTGCGCATGAACGGGGTCAGCGATCAGGCACTGAAATGGGTGTCGATCCGGGGCTGCTATGACTTCGTGTTCGGCTTTCCCATGGGCAACACCGAACGTCAGGGCGACACGGGCGCGGGCACGGCCTTACGTGCGATGACGCGACTGATCTTCACCTATTCCGGGGCAATCTTCCACAAGATGCAGGCCGGGATGGGCGACACGATCTTTGGTCCCTACTATCAGGTTCTGAAAGAGCTGGGCGTGAAGTTCGAGTTCTTCAACGCCGCCCGCAACCTGCATCTGGACGAGGACCGCACTCATGTCGAGCGCATCAGCATGGTGCGGCAGGCCAAGGTGAAATCTGGAAGCTATAACCCGCTGGTCGACGTAGACGGCCTGCCCTGCTGGCCGTCCGAACCCTTGTGGGATCAGCTCGAGGACGGCGCGCATCTGAAAGACAGCGGCATCGACTTTGAAAGCGAACGCACCCCACCCAAAGGCGAGGCCTATTCCTTGAAACGGGGCGAGGATTTTGACCTTCTAATCCTAGGCGCATCCATCGGGTCGCTTCCTTATATGTCGCAAGAACTGTCCATCGCGTCCGAGCGCTGGCGCAACATGCTGGACCGGGTCAAGACGGTCCCGACCCACGCGATGCAGCTGTGGATGAACAAAACCCCGAAACAGATGGGGTGGGAGAAGCTGGTCAAAGCGCATAACTCGCAAAAGTCGCTGCCTTCGTCCCCGATGCGGACAGTCATCACCGGCTTCGCCGAACCTCTGGACACGTGGGCGGACATGTCCCACCTGATCCCCCACGAAGATTGGGGGACGAACAAGCCAAGCTCGATTGCCTATTTCTGCTCGCCCGCGCCGGACGGAGAGGACATTCACGATTTTCGCGAAAACTTTGGTCGTTGGATGGACAAGGATCTGGTCAAGCTTTGGCCGGGAGCCGAAAAGGACGGCAAGTTTGATCGCAGCTTGCTGCATGAAAGTGAAGAGGCCGGGATCTACTCCCGCGTGAACATGTTCGGATCGGAACGCTATGTCTTGTCGGTCACCAACAGCGTCTATCACCGGCTGGCTCCGTCCCAAAGCGGCTTCGCTAACCTGTATCTGGCAGGCGACTGGACGCGCTGCGGGATGAATGCAGGCTGCGTCGAGGGCGCAACCATGTCCGGGATCGCCTGCGCGTCGGCAGTCACGGGTGAAAAGCTGTTGAACGTCGGTGCCGAAGACATCGCCCGCGAAGAAACCGTGTCGGAAAAGGCGATGTTCCAGACGAACTCGGTCACGGGGACGAAATGGCCACTTACCCCGTTCTTTGCACGGGGCGAGATGACGGGCGTCTTCATCTTCTATGAAGTCCCCCGCGCCGAGGTTCAGGCCATGCTTCCGCCAGGGATCGAGCTGGGACCAAGCCCCCTGACCCGACCGGGGTATCACCCTGTCGGTATGTCGTTCTGTAGCTATCACAACGTACGTGGGTCGTTCATTCCGGACTTTTTGGCGATGTCCCCGTATGGAGAGGCGACCTTTGCCATCCCCTATACCCGCACCGCCGAAGCGCGGCAGGCACCGCTGCTGTATCCGCGCAGGCTGTATGTAAACAGCAAGTCCGCCATCATGGCCGGCAAGGTGTTTTACGCGATGCCGAAGGTCTGGTCGGATATCAAACTGGAAAACACCCGCTTCACCGCGACAGGTGCACGCGGAATGAAGATCGAGGCCTGTTTCCAACAGCATATGGACCCCGACCCCCTGCCCGGCCATCCGGCACAGGGGGCAATCTCGAATCTGTTGAACATGACCTTCGTGACGCGCAATGCCTCGGGCCGTTTGTTCTACAACGCGTTCGACCTGCAATTGGACCGCGCCTATGTCGCCCCGGTGTCTGCCCAGATCGAAGTTAAAGACCCGGATCCTCAAGGTTTTCCAACAACTTCGTTTGACGCCGCGCCGCTTCAGTTGCAAACTGGTGAACGCCTTCCCGGTGCATTCCGGGTGTGGTGTTCGTGGGCGATGACCAATCCGCTGGACAGCAAGCGGGTACGTCACGCGGCCATGGCAAGAGAGTGGGTGCGTCAGAGGTCGATGAGGTGAATATGCTGGCAATGAATTGTATGTCATGCGCAGAACCGCTGCATGAAGGGGCGCGGTTTTGTAGTTCTTGCGGGACCGAGGTTATCGCTTTGGACGACAATCCCGAGCTGCGCATCCTGACCATTCAGTTCATTGATCTTGTCGGTTCGACGGCTTTTGCCAACTCGACCGAGCTTGAGACCTATGATGACACCATTGCCGCGTTTCATCAGCAGGTAAACGAAACGGTGGAAACCTATCGCGGCCGCGTGTTGCAGCGCTATGGCGACGGGGTGCTGTCCTGCTTCGGACTGGACCACGACGGCGAAGATTCAGCATTGTCGGCCATCGCATCAGGCCTGTCGATCGCCAAGGCAATTCCAGAACGGGTGAACGGGCTGCAGGTACGGGTCGGGATCGATACCGGCCAGATCATGTGTCGTGTGGGCCAACAAGGTGCCCTGTTTCCGCAGCTGACTGGGTTGCATGTAAACCGCGCCGCGCGTTTGCAAGAACAGGCGCCAACGGGCGGGGTCGTGATCTCGGGTCAGACCAAGTCATTCCTGTCGCGCTTGGCGCGGCTTGATGAAGCCACCCACGACACGCGCCTTCTGAAAGGGATCGACCAGCCGGTCGAGCTGATCGAAGTGACCGGCTTCCATTTTCAAGAAGATCACACAGAAGGCTCTGATCTGCTGGAGCGTGACAAAGAGCTTGCTCTGCTGCAGAACGACACCAGCCGCGCCCATGCGATTATTGGCCCGGCAGGCATCGGCAAAACCGTGCTTCTGGATGCCTTCAGCCGCACACAGAAAAACATCGGCACCATCAAGGTCGACGCCCGTGCGAACCTTCAGCAATCCCCGTTGTTCCCTGTCGCAGAAACCCTGCGGCGCGAGTTGGACCTTCAGGACCAGTCGTCGTTGTCAGAGCTGACAGAGCAGTTTCAGTCCATCGGAGTGACGTTGACGGATCAGGACGCCATGGTGATGGCAGGGTTGCTTGGATTATCGGTTGCCCAACCGGTGCTTCTGACACCCGAACAGCTACAATCGCGCAGGATCTCTTTGGCCACCCATGCGCTGGCGGGTTTGGCGCAAACGCGCACGGCAGCCCTGACATTTGATGACTTGCATTGGTTCGATGAAGACACAATCGCAGTGCTGCTGGCGCTGCTGCAAGCTGACGGAACTCCGCCACGCGTCGTTGTCACCAGCCGTCCCTCGGAAAAGATCGACACTCTGCTGGAAAACGCATCTATCGCGCCAATCCATTTGGCCCCCCTCAGCGATACCGCAGCGCAAGAAGCCCTGTCCGCCTATCCCGAGCTGGACGATGCAAAGCGCACACGGATTATCGAAGCGGCCGAGGGCAACCCCCTGTTCCTCGCTGCCCTCGCCACCCATGCGCGCCAGTTTTGGGACAAGGATGACACTCAGCAACTACCCCAAACGATCGAGGCCACATTCCAAGCCATCATCAACGGCTTTGGCGCATTGCGAGACGTGATCCAATGCGCATCAATCCTTGGGCGCGATTTCCAGCCTGCGCGGGTGGCGCATTTACTGCCGGAACGTCCCAACCTCGAGGACGAGTTGCGCGTTTTGACCATTCGCGGAATCTTCAATCCATTTGGTGAAGACGAACTGCTATTCGATCACATCCTGCTGCGCGACGCTGCATACGAGATGATCCCGGGCAAGCGTCGGCGCAAGCTTCACAAATCATTTGCTGACGCTATGCAAACCCATGACCCAGCCTATTGTGCTGCGTATCCGCATCTGATGGCGGACCACCGCATGGCGGCGCGCGACCACGAAAATCTGCCTGCGGCATGCATGGCTGCAGGCATTCACATGCTGATGGCTGTGAACTTCGACCAGTCGATGACCTATCTAGATCACGCGCGCACGGACATGGAAGATCAGGCCTCTCCCGCACTGGTTACACGCCCCGAATACCTTCCGGTCTTGTCGCTTCTGGCCAGCGCCACGGTTCAGCGCATGGGGTTCTCGCACCCCATCGTTTTGGAACGCTATCAGTTGCTAGAAGACGCTATTGCCCATGCCGAGGGCACCGATCGCCAACGCATGACCGCGCTCTATGGTCTGTTCGCCCATCGCATCATCAACGGACGCGTTCGCGAAAGCGGCGAGTATGTCGAGATGATGGAGAAGCTCGCACGCGACGGAGATGACGAACTGAAGGTCATGTGGCTGGTTAATGAAACCGCCCATGCGCTGTATTCGGGGCAGTTTGATCAAGCTGCCGACAGAAGCGTCGAGTTGAAATCCCTCTATCGGGTCGAAGATCACGGCCGCCTGTTCTTGGAACTGGGCGCAGATCCTCTGGCGTCTGTTTTGTCCGCAGATGCGCATGTGGCAAGCCGCAGTGGCGATCTTGAGGGGGCACAAGCTGCGATGTCACAGGCTCAGGAACATCTGAAGGCCATTGGGGCCATCGCACAGATACCGTGGATCCATATTTTTGGCGGACAGGCTCTGTTGGCAGGAGGGCATTTGGATCTGGCCGTGCAAGAGGTTCAGGCAGGGATCGAGATCGCCGACGAACAACAAGCACAGTTCTGGTCGCTAATCGGGCGTGTCTGGATGACGATCCTTCAAATCTATCAGGGCAACACGACTGAAACCCCTGCCATGCTGGAAATGCTGACCGAGCAAGCCAGCCTGATCGGGGCGGATCTGAACGCCCCCTTCTACAAGGCGGCCCTTGCGAAGGCCCATCTGACAAATGGTGCGTTGGATACAGCACATACGTTGCTGGAACAGGCTGAACTTTTGTCTGAATCTATGGGTGAGCACGAATGGAACAGCTCCATCCGCGAAGTTCGGACAGAGCTTTCACAACTTTCGTCTGGTGTGTCGGCGCCTCTGGACCTGAGAACCCAGAGTTGACGTAGCGCCTCACCACTCACGGCAGCCAATAATGGCACAACCAAACCCCGTCCGTCATCTGACAGGGGAAGACACTTAGGCGTCCCGAAGGCCGGGTCTAATTCTCACTCCAAAACGCCGTTGCCAGCGCCACCCAAAGCGAGCTCCATCTATCTAAGCGTGCTAAAATAACTTTCCCCAAAAGCTTTCAGCGTCTTCTCCTTTTGGATAGCACGCACCGATTGCCCCATCTGTGACGCACGTCACAGGTACGAAGAAAACTGCCGATTTCCGTACGTTTTCAATCTATTGGTGTGATCGTTCGAAAGCCTTAATAGTCGTCGCCCTGAGCCAGCTCTTGCAGGCGGGCTTGATCCTCGATCACGACCAACCCCTTTTCGAAACGCGCAATACCGTCGCGTGTCCACGCCTTGAGCTGTCGGTTTACGTTCTCACGCGTTAGGCCCGCATAGGCTCCTAGCCAGCTTTGGCTTGCTTTCACTGCAACTTGGCCCGTTTCTGTTTGCACAGCGGTTGGCAGAAGCCGAAGCAGGCACGCCGCAAGACGGGCTTGACCGCTCTGCATGGTCTGCACCTCGAACATCTCGGACGCATTGCGGGCTTTCTGACAAAGCGCTTCGATGACCAAGATGGCACTGTCAGGGTCTTCCCTGAACAACTGAAGCACATCGCCGCGTTGCACTTCGACAGCTTCCATGGCCTCTAGAGCGACCACATCCGCGCTGCGCGGACCACCATCCAGACAAGCGATATCTCCCAGCACGTCGCCCGCCGTGGCGACGCCCAGAATGGATTTCTGACCCAGTGCGGTGGTCACACTGACTTCGGCCGTACCTGATGAGACGATCAAAAGCGTCAGGCCTGGATCGCCAAAGCGGAACACCACATCTTTCTTCTTATAGACACGGGCGTGGCCGCGCTGGCGCAACCGATCCAGCGCCCCTGCGCCAAGAGAACTTAAAACCATGAAATCCCCGACTTAAGGTCTTCCCAGATTAGGGATCACCACAACAAGGTCAACCAAATGCCCGACGGGCCGATCAACTATTACGCGCCATCAACGCAAACAAAAAAGCCCCGAGCAAGCAAGGCTCGGGGCTTTTTTGTGTTTGTGACTAAGCGAATTGGTTCGCTTACCCGCCGAAGTCATCCAGCATGATGTCTTCACGATCCACACCCAGATCCAACAGCATGTTGATCACAGATTGGTTCATGATGGGCGGACCACACATGTAGTATTCGCAGTCCTCAGGTGCCGAGTGATCCTTCAGATACTCGTCAAAGAGGACATTGTGGATGAAGCCGGTATAGCCGCCCCAATCGTCCTCGGGCAGCGCATCTGATAGGGCGACGTGCCATGTGAAGTTCGGGAACTCTTTTGCCAGTTCGTCGAAATCTTCAACAAAGAACATCTCGCGTTTTGAGCGTGCGCCGTACCAGAATGTGATCTTGCGATCTTTGTTCTTCAAGCGCTTCAGCTGATCGAAGATGTGACTGCGCATCGGCGCCATGCCAGCACCACCGCCGACGAACACCATTTCTTTTTCGGTCTCGCGGGCGAAGAATTCGCCGAACGGGCCCGAAATCGTGACTTTGTCGCCCGGCTTCAGGTTGAAGATATAGGACGACATCTGGCCCGGCGGAATGCCTTCCGATCCCGGAGGGGGCGAAGCCACGCGGACGTTCAGCATGATCATGCCTTTCTCGTCCGGATAGTTCGCCATCGAATAGGCACGTTCAATCGGCTCGGTCACGACGGACTTGTATTGCCACAGATTGAATTTGTCCCAGTCCTCGCGATACTCGTTTTCCACATCGAAGTCAGTGTAATTGACTTGATGGGCCGGAGCTTCGATCTGGATGTAGCCACCAGCGCGAAAGTTCACGTCTTCGCCTTCGGGCAGGTCCAGAACCAGCGCCTTGATGAATGTTGCGACGTTTTCGTTGGAACGCACGGTGCATTCCCACTTCTTGACGCCGAAGACCTCTTCCGGGACTTCGATTTCCATGTCCTGCTTCACGGCCACCTGACAGGACAGGCGGTCGCCACAGGCGGCCTCACGCTTGGTGATGTGGCTTTCTTCGGTCGGCAGGATCGAGCCGCCGCCGGAATGGATTTTGACCCGGCACTGCGCGCAGGTGCCGCCACCGCCGCAAGCCGACGGGACGAACAGCTGTTGTTCTGCCAGTGTCTGCAAAAGCTTACCACCCGCAGGAACCGAGATCGTCTTTTCGCCGTTCACAACGATATTCACGTTACCCGTGGACACCAGCTTGGATCGCGCGGCCAGAATGATCGAGACCAGCGCCAGAACGATCAGGGTGAAAAGGATGATGCCAAGGCTAAAGGTTGCCATATCTTTTTGCCCCTTACAGTTTCACGCCAGAGAAGGACATGAAGGCCATCGCCATCAGTCCCGCGGTGATGAAGGTGATCCCCAGCCCTTGCAGGCCATCCGGGATATCCGAATATTTCAGCTTTTCGCGCACACCTGCCATCGCAGTGATGGCCAGTGCCCAGCCGAAGCCCGACGAGATGCCGTAGGTCACTGATTCCGCGAAGTCATAGCTGCGCTCCACCATGAACAGCGAGCCACCAAGGATGGCACAGTTCACTGTAATCAATGGCAGGAACACACCCAGCGCGTTGTAGAGTGGCGGGAAATACTTATCCAAAACCATCTCGAGGATCTGCACCAGTGCGGCGATCACGCCGATATAGGAAATCAGACCAAGGAAGGTCAGGTCCACATCGGCAAAGCCCGCCCAGCTAAGCGCACCGGGCGCCAGCAGATAGGTCAGGATCAGGTTGTTGGCCGGAACCGTGATCGACTGCACCACCATGACCGAGATACCCAGACCAATTGCGGTCGAAATCTTCTTCGACACGGCAATGAAGGTACACATGCCAAGGAAGAAGGACAGGGCCAGGTTTTCAACGAAGATCGCCTTAACGGCGAGGGAAAGGAGCGCTTCCATCAGTGGGCCTCGACCGTTTGAATTTTGTATTCACGTTCTTCGACCTGACCGGGTTTCCATGTGCGGAAGGCCCAGATGATCAAACCGATGATGAAGAACGCCGACGGGGGCAGAAGCAGCATACCGTTGGGGACATACCAGCCACCGTTGTTCACGGTTTCCAGAATGGTGATGCCAAACAGGCTGCCCGATCCGAAAAGCTCGCGGATCACGCCGACCAGCATCAGGATCAGGCCATAGCCCAGACCGTTGCCGACGCCGTCGATGAAACTGTCGATGGGGCCGTTCTTCATGGCAAACGCCTCGGCCCGGCCCATCACGATACAGTTAGTGATGATCAGACCGACGAAGACCGACAGGGTTTTCGAGATCTCGTAAGCGAAGGCCTTAAGCACCTGATCCACCAGAATAACCAGCGAAGCGATGATCACCATCTGCACGATAATCCGGATCGATCCGGGGATCTGGCTGCGGATCATCGAAATGAACAGCGACGCGAATGCGGTCACCAATGTCACCGCGATGGCCATGACGAAGGCCACCTGAAGCGACGAGGTCACCGCCAGCGCCGAACAAATCCCCAACACCTGCAAGGTGATCGGGTTGTTGTCGACCAGTGGGTCGATCAGCATCTCTCTGCGTTTATGGGCCATCAGATATCCCCCGCTTTCAGATTTGCCAGGAAGGGAGCATAGCCGCTTTCACCCATCCAGAAGTTCAGAAGGTTGTGAACACCCACCGTGGTCAGGGTCGCCCCTGCCAGCGCGTCGATGTGATAATCGGCACCTGCTGCCGGAACCGACTTGGTCACGCTGATCTGCAGATCACCGTTTTCATCGGCCAGTTTCTTGCCGTTCCAAAGCGACTTCCAACGTGGGTTGTCGACCTCGGCGCCCAGACCCGGGGTCTCGGCGTGTTCATAGAATTGCAGTGCGAAGATGTCGTTGCCGTTCTCTTCCAGCGCAATGAAGCCGTAAAGCGTCGACCACAGGCCATAACCGTGGATCGGCAGGATCACCTTGTCGATCGCACCCGCATCGTCGCGCAGCAGATAGACGGTGACGAACTTGCCCTGACGTACAATGCCTGCCGGATCTTCGTCCAGTGCAACCGAGGTTGCGGGATCGTCCGCAGCCGAGCGGTCATCAAAGCTGGCCACGTCAAAGGCGTCGGTGAAAGTGCCGGTTTCCAGTTCAAGAACGCGGGCCTCAAAAGCTTGGAAGCTTTCGACCACATCTTTGTCGGGATCATAGATGCCCGCGACCTGCAGAATGTTGATCTGCTTGTCCTTCAGCGCGTTGACCTCTTGCAGCGGGCGCAGGGCCACGGCTGCGGCCGACACGATCATCGAGGCGACAAGGCACAAGGTGACAGCCACAACGACCGTTTTGCCAACCGAGTCGGCGGGCGCATCGAGAAAGCGGCGGATGGGGCCTTTGGTGGTGTTCAGATCGTTATCAGACATGGCGTTTTGCCCTGCGTTTGATGTTGGCCTGAACGACGAAATAGTCGATCAGCGGAGCGAAGACGTTGCCGAACAGGATCGCCAGCATCATGCCTTCCGGGAAAGCCGGGTTGATGACGCGGATCATCACGACCATGAAGCCGATCAGCGCGCCATAGATATAGCGGCCCATATTGGTGTGCGCGCCGGAAACGGGCTCGGTCACCATGAAGACCAGACCGAAGGCATAACCGCCCAGCACAAGGTGCCAGTACCACGGCATGGCGAACATCGGATTGGTGTCGGACCCAATGGCGTTCAGCAAAAGCGAGAAGCCGATCATCCCGCCCAGACAGCCCACCACCATGCGGTAGTTGGCGATCTTGGTGACCAGAAGGAAGATCAAGCCAAGGATACAGGCCAAGGTCGAGGTCTCGCCCATTGAACCAGGGATGAAGCCATAGAAGCTGTCCCACCAGGTGATGCCGCGCGCGGCCAATGCCTGCACGCCGTCCGATGCCGATACGGCCAGAGCGGTTGCACCGGTAAAGCCGTCGACTGGCACCCAGACGCTGTCGCCCGACAGCTGTGCAGGATACGCGAAGTACAGGAACGCACGACCCGTCAAAGCCGGGTTCAGGAAGTTCTTTCCGGTTCCGCCGAAGACCTCTTTACCGATAACCACGCCGAAGATGATGCCCAAAGCGACCTGCCACAGGGGCGTGGTTGCGGGTACGATCAGGGCGTAAAGCATTGAAGATACAAGAAAACCTTCGTTTACCTCGTGTTTACGCACCGTGGCGAAGATCACCTCGAAAATACCGCCCGCGACCAGTGTCACAATGTAGATCGGCAGGAAGTACAGAAGTCCATGCGCCATATTTGCAAAGACGCTGGCAGGGTTAAACCCGATGCCCAGAGCCTCGATAATCGCAGCGCGCCAGCCCGTGGGACCGAACTCGGCAATTGCCATGTTGGTCTGGAAGCCGGTGTTATACAGCGCCATCAAGATACAAGGGATCGTCGCGATGACCACATAGGTCATGATGCGCTTCATATCCACGTAAGACCGCGCATGAGGTGCGGCGGTCGTTACTGTCTTCGGCGTATAAAGGAAGCTCTCCACCATCTCGTAGATGGGGAAGTACTTTTCCCATTTGCCGCCCTTTTCAAAGTTCGGTTCGATCCGATCGAAAAAATTACGCAAGCCCAAAGGTCTACCCCTCTTTCTCGATCTTCGTCAGGTTGTCGCGCAGCGCCATCCCGTACTCATATTTCGCCGGACAGGCAAAAGCGACAAGACCGAGGTCTTCTTCGTCCAGTTCAAGCGCGCCAAGCGCTTGGGCCTGATCGGTGTCCATCACCAGAAGTGCGCGTAAAAGCTGGGTGGGCAGGAAGTCCTGCGGCATCAGCTCTTCAAACGTGCCGGTGGGCACCATCGCGCGGCGACCACCGTTCATGTTCGAGGTCAGCGGGTACTCGCGCTTGGCAAAAGCCGAGCCCAGAACCGGCTGCACCGCGTATTTGGCGAACATCGGGCGGATCCAACCCATCGGGATCTGCTTTTTGTCCTCTTCAATCAGGGTGATCTGACGGGCGTAGCGGCCAAGATAGCCGTCCGCGCCTTCACCAGCCCGACCGCTCAGGACCGAACCCGAGATCATGCGCACCGGCAGATCGGCGGGAATGTCACCCGCGGACAGGTCAGCCATCGAGGCCCCTGCGATGGTGCGGATCAGACGCGGGTTGGCACATGCCGGACCAGCCAGCGAAATGATGCAGGACGCATCATAGGTGCCGGCGATCAGCAGACGACCAATGACGATCACGTCCTGATAGCCGATTGTCCAAACCGTCTTGTCCGCGCGGGGCGGTTCCAGGAAATGCATATGCGTGCCGGCCAGACCTGCCGGGTGCGGGCCTTCGAAGGCCGCGGCTTCCACGCCAGCGATGTCTTGGCCCGGCAGGGTCGCACCTTCAGCCTGACACAGGTATGTCTTGCCATCGCTCAGCGAGGCGACCGCTTGCAGACCCTTGGCAAAGGCCTCGGCATCTTCTGCGATAATCACGGCAGGATCCGCGGCCAGCGGCTCGGTATCCATGGCGTTCACATAGATCGCAGCCGGGCGGGTCGCGGGATCCGGTACTTTAGAATAGGGACGCGTGCGGAACGCGGTCCATAGACCGGCGGCGCATAGGCGCTGGGTCAGACCTTCGGGCGTTGCCGCGTCACCGATGGACGAGAAGTCGACGGGTTCGGCCGCGCCGTCCTTCACGTCAATCTCAATGCTGATCAGCTTGCGACGTGCGCCGCGGTTGATGGCTTTGACCGTACCCGCCACCGGCGAGACAACCTGCACATCCGGCATGTCCTTGCTGATCAGAATCGGGGTACCTGCCCCAACCACATCACCTTCCGCGACCAGAATTCGCGGCTTCCAGCCGATGTAATCATCACCAAGAATGGCAACCGATTGCGGTAACGGCCCTTGTTCGACGCCCGCCTTGGGCGCACCAGAGATCGGAATATTCAATCCTTTGCGTAGCCTAAACCGCTGCACAGTGTTCACCTCTTCAGATTGACTTGCAGCTATATGCAATATGTACGGCGCGGTCGAAAGGGTCTTTTTACAAAGTTTAGGTCATTTTCTTGTTGAAAAGACCATTATTGTCTAAGACAAGCCTCACTGAACATTCAAATACGACCAGTTCGCGACTGAAAGAGGTTCTCCTGTGCCCGACATGATCAAATTCTCACGCCGTTCCATCCTGTTCATGCCGCTGGCCTTGGCCGCGTGCAAAGGGTCCGCAGCTCGTGTCTTCAACCTGTCGGGCCTGACCATGGGCACCACATATAATGTGGTTGCGATCGATTCTTCGAAAAGCGTGAACGAAGCTGACGTGAAGGCCGCCATCAGCGGCGCACTGGCGGAAGTGAACCAGCAGATGTCGAACTGGGACGCTAATTCTGAGATCTCGCGCTTCAACGCTGCTGCCAACACGGCACCAGTTCAGGTCTCGCCCGAACTGGCACATGTGATGAAAGCTGCTGACACTGTATATACCGCCAGCGAAGGCCGCTTCGACACCACGATGGGCCCGCTGATCGAGCTGTGGGGCTTTGGTGCTCCGGGCAAAACGCCGATGCCGCAGCAAGCCGAAATCGACAACGCACTGGCCGCTGTAGGTCACCACAACACCATCAGCGTGGGCGACGGCGCGCTTCAGAAGAAACAAGCCGACGCACAGGTTTATCTGGCCGCCATCGGCAAGGGCTATGGTGCCGACCGCGTTGGTCAGGCGTTGGAAGCTTTCGGCATCACCGACTATCTGGTCGAGATCGGCGGCGACCTGTACGCGTCGGGCCGCAACCCCGATGGTCTGCCCTGGCAGATCGGGATCGAGACGCCCGCATCCCTGAACAACGGCGTCTTCGACGTGGTTGGCATTTCGGGTCTGGGTCTGGCCTCCTCTGGCGACTATCGCAACTATTTCGAGCAAGACGGTCAGCGCTATTCGCACGTGATTGATCCGGCCACCGGGCAGCCGATCACGCACCGCACGGCCTCGGCCACCGTTTTGGCAGAAAACTCAATGATGGCAGATGCTTGGGCGACCGCGATGCTTATCCTGGGCCGCGAGCGTGGTCTGGAAATCGCAGCGCAGCACGACGTCGCCGTTCTGTTCGTCGAGCGCGACACCGAGGCGTCGAGCCTGCAGTTCAAGTCGTCCGCAAGCGACGCCTTCACGCGCCTGACCGCGTAACAAACCGGAGAGCTTCATGGCCACCTTCCTTCTGACCTTCGGCGTACTTCTTGTCATCATGCTGGGCATGGCGCTTGGCGTGATCATGGCAGGCAAGACGATCAAAGGCAGTTGTGGTGGCCTGAATGCCATCAGCGATGCGGATCAATGCGTGGTGTGCAGCAAGGACATTGATCCCAACAGCCCACTACGCGATCGCCTGACACAGTGTCCTCGCAAAAAGAAGATGTTGGAGCAGATGCAGGCTGAAAGCTAAGCCGCGCGTCAGACAATCCGAATATAGGGGCCCTGCCCCTAGCCTGCCCCGGCCAAGGGGACAAATCCCAAAACAAGCAGCCCAGCGGCTGTCAGAACCCCATAGATCCACAGCAAATAGCGTGGGCCTTCGGTCTTCCAAACCCGTCGATATTGATAGCCGCAAAAGCAGGCCAACACGAAGATCACCGTCGCGACCGGGGATGAAAGTGCAAGCTGCGACATTTTTTATCTCCTGAAATCGATTGGCTGGGTTATGCTTCCTATGAGTGCGGACCGCAATCAGTTCAGGGAGGACAGCAAAACATGCCCACGTCGTATCAGGCTCCTATGCGTAAAGATCGCAAGGGATCGCAAAGCCAAAGTCAGGATCCATCCAGCAATCTCAAGACCAAAACAGCCGTGGTTGGGGATGTCCTGAAAAACAAGGACGGCGATGTGATTTCCATTCGCCCCGGTGAAACCTTGGGCCGCGCGGTCGAGATTCTGCGCGACAAGCGAATCGGTGCGCTGGTCGTTACAGACAGCACTGGTGCATTGTGCGGAATCCTTTCAGAGCGCGATATTGTGCGAAAACTGGCTGATGCGCCGGGCCAGACCCTGCCGCAGCTGGTTGAAGACGTCATGACCAAAGAGGTCCAGACCTGCAGCACAGACGATCCGTTGGTTTCGGTCCTGAAACGGATGAGCGATGGTCGCTTCCGCCACATGCCAGTCATGGGCGAAGTCGGTCCGATCGGCATGGTCACCATCGGCGATGTCATTACGCATCGATTGAACGAGGTCGAGCACGAGGCCCTACAGTTGAAGCAGCTGATCGTCGGTTAAGTCGACAGCCATTATATTTATGAACTAAAGTCACGCGCGGCCATGGGTCCGCGCGTTTCTGTTAGGGCATCTAAAACGCCGCAAACATCTGCGATTTGCAGTTTCAATAGCATCTTTTCAGGGGGGTTAACGATGGTGCTGTGAGGGAGGATTGAACTCCCGACCTCGTCATTACCAATGACGCGCTCTACCACTGAGCTACCACAGCATCCTATCGTGAGCGGCTGACTAAACCTATTCTATGACGGAAGCAAGCGCATTCTGGACCCTTTTTTCATTCCGCGTTACAGAAGAGCTCATGGAGCGGAAGAACACATCTCAAAAGCCCACAAAAAAAGGGGCGGATCGCGAAGCGCGGCTGAAAGCAGCTTTGAAAGCGAATATGGGTCGGCGCAAAGCGCAGGCCAAGGCACGTGCCGCGTCAGATGACGAAGCGGCGGAAAATGAACAGAATAATAGGTAAGGCAGGTATATGGATTCGATTGTAGTGACCGGCGGCAGCGAGCTGCGTGGTGAAATTCCGATTGCAGGGGCGAAGAACGCCTGCCTGACCTTGATGCCTGCGACGATTCTGTCGGAAGAGCCTCTGACCCTGACCAACGCACCGAGGCTGTCCGACATCAAGACGATGACCCAGCTTCTGGAAAGCCTAGGTGCCGAGGCAGCGTCGATGCAGGAAGGTCAGGTTCTGACCCTGTCCAGCCACAATCTGGACAACCACGTCGCGGACTATGACATCGTGCGCAAGATGCGCGCCTCGAACCTAGTTTTGGGACCGATGCTGGCCCGTCTAGGCCATGCAGTTGTGTCCCTGCCCGGCGGCTGTGCCATTGGGGCACGCCCGATGGATTTGCACATTTTCGGACTGGAAAAGCTGGGCGCCGAGATCGAGCTGAAAGACGGCTATCTGCACGCCAAGGCTCCGCGCGGATTGAAAGGTGCCGAGATTGAGCTGGCCTTTGCCTCGGTCGGCGCGACCGAAAACATCCTGATGGCCTCGACCCTTGCCAAAGGAACCACCGTCATTCGCAATGCAGCCCGCGAACCCGAAATCGTGGATCTGGCCGACTGCCTGCGCAAAATGGGCGCGCAGATTGAAGGTGATGGAACATCCGAGATCGTCATTCAGGGTGTGGACCGCCTGCACGGCGCCACCCACCCCGTTGTTACCGACCGGATTGAACTTGGCACCTATATGCTGGCCCCGGCTATTGCGGGTGGTGAAGTGGAATGTCTGGGCGGAAGGATTTCTCTAGTCGAAAGTTTCTGTGAGAAACTGGATGCGGCAGGCATCCATGTGGAAGAGACCGCGAAGGGCCTTAAAGTCGCGCGCCGCAATGGCCGTGTTTCGGCTGTGGATGTGACCACAGAACCCTTCCCCGGCTTCCCTACTGATCTTCAGGCACAAATGATGGCGATGCTGTGCACGGCGGAAGGCACTTCGACCCTGCACGAAACCATTTTTGAAAACCGCTTCATGCACGCCCCGGAACTGACCCGCATGGGCGCAAATATCGAAGTGCATGGCGGCACGGCCACCGTGCATGGTGTTAAGAAGCTGAAAGGTGCGCCTGTGATGGCAACCGACCTGCGCGCCTCGGTCTCGCTTATTCTGGCGGGTCTTGCCGCCGAGGGCGAAACTGTCGTCAGCCGCGTCTATCACCTTGATCGCGGATACGAGAAAGTTGTGCGCAAACTGTCCTCGATCGGGGCCAAGGTCGAGCGCGTGAAGGAGTGACCGACATGCAAGATGCACGGTTCGAAGATGGCGGCGAACGCCCGCTGAAACTGGCTGCGTTAGACAACGATGATCTCGAGGTCCTGTCGGCGCTGGCACAAGACGCGGTGTTTCCGGCGTCCGAAATCTCTTGGTCGCCAGCGCAGCGGCGCTTTGCCCTGCTGATCAACCGCTTCCGTTGGGAAGACAAGCCGGCCGCCGAGGCTCGAGGTCGCCCAATGGAACGCGTTCAGTCGGTCCTATCCATCTCGGATGTTCTAAAAGTGCAAAGTCAGGGGGTTCAGAAGGGTGACAAAGACATGATCTTGTCGCTTTTGTCCCTCTCCTTCGCACCCGGGGATGACGGAATGGGGCGGATCGAGCTGGTTCTGGCGGGTGATGGAGCCATCGCATTGGACGTCGAAACGCTCGATGTGACGCTGCAAGATGTCACACGCCCCTATATCGCGCCCTCAAAACATGCGCCCGAGCATGACCTGTCCAAGTAATCTGCGCCCAAGCGCAGCTTGAAGCCATGCCGCGCCGCAGCTAAAACGGCGCAAAGGAGAGCGCCATGCCCCAGTTTCTGAACAGCACGTCCGCCGATTTCGAGGCGCGTTTTACCGAGCTTCTGTCGATGAAGCGCGAAGACAGCCCAGACGTGGATGCCGCCGTCGCGGGGATCATTGCCGATGTGCGCGAACGCGGGGATCAGGCGGTGATCGATCTGACCTCGAAATTCGACCGTTTGGATCTGACGCCCGCCACGCTTCGCTTTTCGGAAGCCGAGATTGAAGCGGAATGCGCCAAGGTTTCGGACGAAGATCGCTCGGCGCTGGAACTGGCTGCCGAGCGCATCCGTGCCTATCACGCGCGCCAGATGCCCGAGGATCAACGCTGGACAGATGAAACCGGTGCCGATCTGGGCTGGCGGTGGAGCGCTGTGTCTGCCGCTGGCCTTTATGTGCCCGGCGGGCTGGCCAGCTATCCATCTTCAGTCTTGATGAACGCCATTCCGGCGAAGGTTGCGGGCGTTGAACGTCTGGCGATCACCGTTCCCACACCTGATGGAATCACAAACCCACTGGTATTGCTGGCGGCACGTATCGCTGGCGTGGACGAGATCTATCGCATCGGTGGGGCACAGGCCGTAGCTGCTTTGGCCTATGGCACCGACACCATCGCGCCGGTCGACAAGATCACCGGGCCGGGCAACGCTTTTGTGGCCGCTGCCAAGCGCCGTGTCTTCGGCAAAGTGGGCATCGACATGATTGCGGGACCGTCCGAAATTCTGGTCATCGCGGATGCGGATAATGACCCCGACTGGCTGGCGCTTGATCTGATGAGCCAAGCCGAACATGACGAAAGTGCTCAGTCGATCCTCATCACCACGGATGAAGCCTTCGGCCAGCGCGTTGCAGAAGCTGTCGAAGCACGTCTGGAAACTCTGGAACGGCGTCAGATTGCAGGTGCCAGCTGGCGCGACTTCGGCGCGGTCATCACCGTGCGCGATCTGGACGAGGCCGCGAGCCTGTCCAACCGCATCGCGCCCGAACACCTTGAGCTGTGCGTGGCTGATCCTGAAGCCCTGTCGGCCCAATGCATCCACGCTGGTGCTATCTTCCTTGGGCAATTCACGCCTGAAGCCATCGGCGATTATGTCGGTGGCCCAAACCACGTGCTGCCCACCGCGCGTTCAGCCCGCTTCAGCTCGGGCCTGTCGGTGATGGACTTCCTGAAACGCACCACGTTGGCGCGCATGACACCTGGCGCACTTGCTGCCATCGGCCCTGCCGCCGAAACCCTTGCCATTTCCGAAAGCCTTGAAGCTCACGGCCTGTCCGTGCGCGCAAGGCTTGACGCCCTTAACGATTGACCCTCAGATAGTGCCAATGACCACCAACCGCATCACCCATATCGAAATTGATGACACCGGCCTTGCCGCCCCCACGCCCGAGATCGAGCAGGAGCGCAAGGTTGCAGTCTTTGATCTTCTGGAAGACAACAGCTTTGATCTGGCCCCGCGTGGCGACCAGCCCGTGCCGGATGGTCCGTACCATTTGGGTCTGGCAATTCGCGAAAAGCGTCTGGTGGTCGAAGCAACGACCGAAGCCGGTGATCCGGCGGGCGAGTTTCACCTGTCGCTCGGGCCGTTCCGTCAGGTAGTAAAAGACTATTTCGCCATCTGCGAAAGCTATTTCGACGCGGTGAAGAAGCTGCCCCCTAGCCAGATCGAAGCTATCGACATGGCCCGACGTGGCATTCACAATGAAGGCGCGCGGGTGTTGCAGGAACGGCTTGAGGACAAAGCCGAGATCGACATCGATACCGCTCGCCGCCTATTCACCCTGATCTGTGTTCTACACTGGGGTTGAATTTGAACGTTAATCGTCCCCAATCCGTGCTGTTCTGTTGTGACCACAATTCTGTGCGCTCACCGATGGCCGAAGGGATGATGAAGGCGTTCTACGGGCACGAGATCTATGTCCAATCCGCTGGCGTTCACAGCGAGCTCGACATCGACGGATTTTCAATCGCTGTCTGTGACGAGCTGGGGATCGAGCTGTCCGGCCACCGCGTGCGCAGCTTTGACCAGATGGAAGAATGGGGCGACGACCTTTCCAGCTTCGACCTTATCATTGCCCTGTCCCCCGCCAGCCAACGCAGGGCACTGGAATTGACGCGTGTGTTCCATCTGGACGTAGAGTACTGGCCCATTCTGGACCCAACGGGTCTGGGCACACGGCGCGAGGAAAAGTTGGCCAATTATCGGCTCGCACGTGACCAGATCCGTGACCGGATCCTCGAACGCTTCGGGGCTCCGACACAGGATAACCACCCCGCATAAAGCCACCGCCGCAAGGCGCAGGCAGCAATTCTTGCTTCTATGCCGAATTCCCTTGAAAACCGGGACGTTTCCCCCCATTTATAGCGCGCCCACGATGGGTGGGTGAAAATACAGGAGTGAACATGGCCAAGGAAGAACTGCTCGAATTTCCCGGTGTCGTTAAGGAACTCCTGCCGAATGCGACATTTCTGGTCGAGCTGGAAAACGGCCATACGATCATCGCTCATACGGCAGGTAAGATGCGCAAGAACCGCATCCGCGTTCTGGCTGGCGACAAGGTGCAGGTCGAAATGACCCCCTATGATCTGACCAAAGGTCGGATCAACTATCGCTTCAAGTAAGCGCTGTCGCGCATGACGCGTCCCAAACTGATTCTGGGCTCTGGTAGCCCAAGACGGGCCGAGTTGCTGGGGCAGCTCGGCCTTGTTGCTGATGCCATCCGCCCCCCGGATGTGGATGAGACGCCCACAAAAGGCGAGCTTCCGTTGAATTATTGTCGCCGGATTGCAGCTTCGAAAGCTGCTGCGATGACCGTGGCCGCGGACGAGGTCGTATTATGTGCCGACACAACCGTCGCGCTTGGCCGCCGCATCATGGGCAAGCCCGAGGATGCCGCACAGGCCGCTGAATTCCTGCTGTCTTTGTCCGGGCGACGTCACCGCGTCATCACCTCGGTCGTGGTGCGCAACGCCACTGGCACATGGGCGCGCGATGTGGTGACCCATGTCAAAATGAAGCGCCTGTCGAATGAAGAGCTGAACGGCTATCTGGCCACCGGCGACTGGCAGGGCAAGGCGGGTGGCTATGCCATCCAAGGACCGGCCGGAGCGTTCATTCCATGGATTCAAGGCAGCTATACCGCCGTCGTTGGCCTACCTGTCGCTGAAACCGCCGGGCTGCTTCAGGCCGCCGGTTATCCCCTATACGGAGTTGAGCCATGAAGGGCAGCACTATCGCGCTTGATACCTATAACGGCCGCATGGCCGCAGCACAGATTACCGATGGAAAGCTGACCGATTTACTGATCGAGCCGCCCGAGGGCGTCGTGCTGCCCGGTGCTATCTTTCGCGCCATTTGTGACCGACCTCTGAAGGGCCAAGGCGGTATGATGCTGCGTCTGCCGGGTGGCCAGTCAGGTTTTCTAAGACAGGGTAAAGGTCTGAAACCTGGCGAACGCATTCTCGTGCAGGTCACGGGCTTTGGTGAAGACGGCAAGGCCGTTCCTGTCACGCAAAAAGTTCTGTTCAAAAGCCGCTATGCCATCGTCACGCCCGGCGCGCCGGGCATCAATGTCAGCCGCGCGATTCGCGATGACGACGCGCGCGTCCGCCTTCTTGAAGTGGCGCATGAAGTCATGGACGACGCCGAAGAGGGCCTGATCATCCGATCCGTCGCCGAAAAAGGGTCGAGCGATGATGTCGCCGCAGATATTGCGGCGATGCTCGACCTCAGCCGCGCGGTGCTTGCCGATCAAGACGGCGACGCCGAGCTTCTGGTCGACGGCCCCGACCCGCACGAGCTTGCTTGGCGCGAGTGGCCTGAACCTGATCTTCTAGATGATTCTGACAGCGCATTTGACCGTCACAACGTGCACGAGATGATCGACGCTGCCCGTGGTGCCTTTGTGCGCCTGCCTGGCGGCGCCTCGATGTTCGTTGAACCCACCCGCGCATTGGTCGCAGTGGACGTAAACACGGGCGGAGACACCAGCCCAGCGGCGGGTCTGAAGGCCAATATCGCTGCAGCCCGTGCCCTGCCCGCCGCGCTGCGATGCCGGGGCCTGGGCGGCCAGATCGTCGTTGATTTCGCCCCCTGCCCCAAGAAAGATCGCCGCCAGTTAGAGCAGGTTCTGCGCGCCGCATTGAAGGCGGAAGGGATCGAAACCGCAATGGTAGGTTGGACGCAGCTGGGCCTGTTCGAACTGCAGCGCAAACGCGAACGCCTGCCCCTGTCGCACTGCCTGGAGGATCGCTAATGGCTTGTCCTATCTGCGAAAAAGACACCGATCCCAAATACCGCCCTTTCTGTTCGCGCCGCTGTGCAGACGTGGATCTTGGCCGCTGGCTGAATGGGTCCTATGCCGTCCCCGCAGACAGCCCGGAAGATCTGGATGAGGCCGCTGATGCCATGTCTCAGGTGCTTTCTCGCGAAACTTTGAAGCCGCATTGAAAAACCTTTGAAAAACCCTCTTTTCCCTCTGGACACCGCCGCACCCCGCGTCTAAAACCCGCCCACCCGAACGATGAAACGTTCACCCGTGCCCGGGTAGCTCAGGGGTAGAGCAGTGGATTGAAAATCCTCGTGTCGGTGGTTCGATTCCGCCCCCGGGCACCATTTTTCTAAGAGATTGAAGCTCGCAACTTGTTGTTATTGCTGCAATAAAACCCGCTTACAGCCGCTTTGCAGAAAGCTTTTATCCGAGTTTGCTACACAACTTGCTACACAAGTTGCTCCACATCTCGAGTTGAGCATGGCCGATGTGTAGTTCGGCCAAGAAGCTGACCGACACAGAGTTGAAGCTTGATCGTGACGATCAACCTTGCACTCGCTGCATGTCACTCCAATGCGCAACGCATCTTGTATGGACAGAAAGCTCAAGGTTGACAGACAATTGATCCTGTCGCGCCTACCTCAGTGCAGGCCGAGAAGAATGACTGAAGGAGCCAATACAATTGAACGAATGAGTGGGATGGACGCTTTCCTTTCTGAATGTCGGAAAACGCGTCCTCGACTGCCTGCTTACTGAGCGATGAAGTTACGATTATCGCTCGCCGTCGCACATCTGGCGCGTTTCTTCCTCGGGCGACCGACGCACCAATATCGCCTGTATTGTTTCGAATAATTTTTTCGATTTGAGTCGGTTGGTTCGGCGCATTGTAAGTGGTGCTCCAACCTTCGATTTTAGCCTCCATTCGCTCTGGCGGAAGCATCATGTTCCCAAGGTTTTTAATCGCTTGGCTTACAGCTATGTGAAACGATCCAGCGCTGAGCTCAAGTGGGCCATGTTTCGCGTGGTAGAAACTCACTTGGACAAAGCCTGCATCTTCCCTGATACCAATGAAGTCTGCCCATTCATCGCCAAGGTCATCGCAGACTAAGACATCATCCTCCGCAGCGACGTGCTCAACGATGGCCCCGAACGTGGAGGTGTCGTCGAACTCAACTTGGTTCGCCACGAAATTACCTTTCTCGCTGACCACGGTTTGGAGGGACGCTTCCGGATGTAAGTAAGGTAGAACTCCGCGACCCCCATCGAACATTGCTTCATCTTGAAACACCTGGCCATCAACGTAGGAGAGCGTCACATCGTCGAAAAGCACAATGAAGCTGTTCTCTTCATCAAGAAATGACTGAAGTGTTCGCTGATCAGGATCTTCTCCCAACGCTACACTGCGCGATTCAACTTTCACCGAGGCTGAGGCACCAAGTGTTAGCGATCTCAACGCAATTCGGCTCTTATTCAAGCTGATCCTGGCGCACTCATCACCCTGATCTGGGAGTCGTGCTGAACGCATCTTCCCGTCACCTTCGATGATCAGCGCAGGTTCGAGGTCGCTGAGGAGCGCTTCTATTTCGTCGATAGAGAGCTCAGAAGTTTCCCCTTCGGTCGAAACCAGCCGATAGGTGGCTTTGGTGGCATCGTCGCCAATTACCGCCTCCGCAAGTCGTGCCGTATCTACCGCGATAGCAGAAGGCTGTGACAAACTCAGAGCGTCAGTAAGCGAGATTGGCCGGGCAAAGGTTTTGATGAAGGGTGAAACATCGACAGGATCCTGACGCAGTGCGTCGATAGTGGTTACGGCGAACTCAATCAGATCCTCATGGTCTACTTTTCCAGATCGAACTCCAATCCGACCTGTGCTTGGGGTAGCAGTTCTATAGGTGCCATCGACGGTGACAGCGTAGGTCTGCGGAGCATATCTACGACTGCCCGCTGGCCCCACGACATTTGCCAAATTCGGAGCTTCCAGTGTTTTGTTTCGCATCACGTGTTGTGACACGGACATATTTCGCATTCTCATTTTCTGGAACACTGCATCTTCGTGTGCAATTGCTCCCTCCACCCGACTCGTTGCGACCGGTGCAAGATGTTTTGTTTTGAACGCGGATGGCAAACTGAGGCGCGAAGTAAACACCGCCACATGTTCTTGGTATTCTACTAAGAGTAAGTAACCGAGGAGCTCCTCTCGCATTCCAGAAGCCGAATCGAGAAACACAGGTGGTGCTTCATACTTGAAGCAGATTGCGGACCAACACGCGTCACCCACGCATTCGCGAATGTGTCTAAATACGTTATTTCGGGTGGTGCCGTGCTTTTTGCGGAGTTCCTTGAACAATTCGTCGACCACTGCATGGGTGAGGTTCTCTTTTATGCTGAAAAATGCAGCCGCTTTTCCGACGGTAAGGTTCTCAATCATTTTCCCTCAATTCTCTATCAAGTTTGCTCGCAAGAACGCATTACTTCGAGCTAAGTTCGGGGCTCTTCAAATTCTACAGCTGAAAAGCAATATGGCGTGGTGAGTTGTAAGCGATCTGACAACGATCAAGCGAATTGCAGGGTTTCGAAGGATTGATACAGATCTGGAAGATCTGCGTGAGAAACCCGAAACTGATTTCTCTTCTTCTGTTTGCCATCTTCGACCTTCACAGCAGGATCGAGATAGACACCGCCTTGGCTGACGAGCCGCATGAACCTGAAAAAATCAGTTCCCT
This sequence comes from Aliiroseovarius sp. S253, assembly GCF_049800855.1. Lineage (NCBI taxonomy): Bacteria > Pseudomonadati > Pseudomonadota > Alphaproteobacteria > Rhodobacterales > Paracoccaceae > Aliiroseovarius > Aliiroseovarius sp. S253. Next base: position 2,014,439 of record NZ_JBNAFW010000001.1, read on the forward strand.
GGCCAAGCTGGACCCTATCGGCATATTGATATTGCCTCGGGTTGCCGGATGACAGCGAAGGAAGGTAGGCCGCTTGAGCATGCTTGCGATTCCAATGATTGAGAAGGTTCTTGAACTCCCAGCCTGCGGCAACGCGATCATCAGGGGCGACCAGCAAGATGCTCCCACCCATGTCGTCAATCTTGCCCTTTTCCGTGTCGTATCCTTCAACGATCATCCGAACCGAAGTGCGCGCGTGCGCTTCGGATCCGTATTTGTAAATGCCGCCGAAGTTCCTGCGCCCCGGCCGGCCTTTAGTGTCGTCGTAGCCGAAGTCATTCATAAACAGCGGAAAATTGTCAGAATATACGCCTGAGGTTGGCTCAGGAGTCATCAATGTGACTGGTGATTTCGCCCGAAAATTCACGAAATCCCTGACGGAATACTGCTTGATCTCCCATCCCATAAAGTCAGGTTCCGCGATTCCGTTGGGGATAATCCCCAGTTCGGCTTCGAGGGTATATCCACCACCATTCTGTGCGGAATACGGCCTGATTACCCCATCGGAGTGCAGTCTTTGACCGGAAATCCAGCCTTTTCCATGAACTTTCCGAAGTGTTTCCAGAAGAATCTCACGCGGGTCGCGGCTGGCGGTGGTTGCCAGACGGGTGATGTTCGAGAATACACCTTCCGACGGAAACTCGCCCTGAGCGTCCAGCTCGGCGACTACGTCAGAATCATGGGCGTCTACATAGCCAAAAACGCGCCCCTCGGGGGAAACACCGAAGAACATCACCCTTCCTTCATCGCGAGAGACCATGAGGCCCTTCGGTGCGTTCACAGCTTTCTGCAGAAAGCCCGACATTCTGACTTCGGGGTATTTGGGGTAAAGGATGAGCTGGGCGTTGGGTGCTCGCCATGTTCCCTGGCTGTCTATCCAATAGAACTCGACAGAAGCTTTGTCGCGCCGCCGGACAGATCCTGCTTTCTCAGAAAAATCAGTCTCGATGTCACCATGCGGAATGATGTTCAACGCATCAAAGCCGCCGCCCAGGTAAACTTGGTTCTTCGAGTTGTCATTGGGTGCAAGGCGCTTCGCATAGAAGCGCTTCGCCCCCGCATCTTGCATTGCTGAAATAAGGTTGCTCAGGGAGGTAAACATGAGTCGACGCCTCTGATTTCAAATATTTTTTCGTCAGAGGACAACCATTGGGCGAGAGAGTCAATAACAGTTTCCGAATTGATTTTCTTTGGGCCACGGAGGGCGCACTCCCAAACAACTGCGACCCTCCATCCCATATCCTGAAGCTCACTTGCTGTTTTGATGTCACGCCTTCTGTTGGTGGAAATTTTGCTCTCCCAGAAATCCCTTCGGGTGCGCGGTAGCCGGAAAAGGTTGCAGTCATGACCATGGAAGAAGCATCCCCGCACATCAATCAGAGCGCCATATCGGCGCAGGACTATGTCTGGTGTCCCCGGGAGCGCCTTATCATGAAGGCGAAAGCGAAAGCCGCGGGCGTGAAGCCCGCGGCGGATCAGAAGTTCTGGCTTCGTGTTCTTGCTGCGAATAGCCGACATATTGCGGCTGCGGGTAGCTTGATCGTGAACGTCAGACAGAGACTGCCTCCTTCGGGCGGTTGTCCATCACGTGCGCAAGATGAGGTGCCATAATGCGCGCAACCTCTTTGAACACGGGGACGGCAACGCTGTTCCCGAACTGGCGATAGGCCTGGGTGTCAGACACCGGAATTCTGAAGTCATCAGAATACCCCATGAGGCGAGCACATTCACGTGGCGTCAAGCGGCGAGGATTATTTCCCTCACCCTGATCAATCAGGATCTCCGATCCGTCTTTATGGTAACGTGCAGACAGCGTCCGAGAGACATTCTCGGGGCCGACCAGACCAAAACCAAAGCCGTTACCTGCGGCTTTGTGTTTGGCAGCGTAATTCTGCAGGTATTCCCAAAGCTTATCCGTCAGGGTGTATTTTGGGTTCACCCTGGCATCCGGGCCCTCAGTATAAGGAATTTCGGCTGTCTCGGTTCCATTCTGAGGATGAAGGATCGACCCAAGCGTGATACTGCCCTTAGGCTTCAACTGGAGGTCCTCAAAAGTGAAACCGGTGTCTTCCTTGAAGCCAACGATCACAATCCTCTGGCGATGTTGAGGAACGAAGTGCTGGGCGTCGATCACCTGAGCCTTCACCGAGTATCCAAGTTCCTGCAAAGCGCCCATGATCACTTCAAAGGTTTTTCCCTTGTCATGACTCGTCAGGTTTTTGACATTCTCGAGCATGAAGGCTTCAGGCCGATGATGCTCAAGGATCCTGACAACATCAAAGAACAGTGTTCCCTGTGCTTCATCACGAAATCCATGTTCTCGGCCGAGTGAGTTCTTTTTGGAAACACCGGCTAAGGAGAATGGCTGACAGGGGAAACCGGCACACAGCACATTGTGCGGAGGGATGTCTTCGGCAGCCACTTCACGAATGTCACCGGCGATGGGGCGATTGTCGCGGTAGTTGGCCTCATAAGTCTGTTTTGAGAACTTATCCCACTCGCTCGTGAAGACACAGTGCCCGCCGATGCTCTCCATAGCCTGGCGCAAACCACCGATTCCGGCGAAAAGATCAATAAATGTGAAGCCTTGGCTCATCCTGGTCGCACCTCTTTTTCATGCACTATATATGGGTATTACGGCCCGGTCCAGGCCAGTAATAGCAACTATCCGATCAGTTTCCCATTGATTTGTTCATATTTCGTTCTCATCGTGGGGTGGCGAAGAATAACTGTCCCAGCTTGGTTCTCAGATCGCATGAACTTTCTGTCTTCGTTCATGCCGCATGATGACTTTCCTCATTGGTAGCCTTCGCCGCTTGGCCTATTTTACATTGGCTGAAATTCAAAAAACCGAAGCCGCTTTTTTTGCAATTTCGGCATAAAGTTTTGTTTCACCCCCCTTGAACGGCGTCGAGAAAAATCCCAGAAAACATTGCACTTAGCTCTCTTCAGAGTTCAGTGAGACCGGAGCAGAGCTTGTGTCGCTCCGGTCTCACATGAACTCGAAGAGAGCATTCAGAGACATCCAAAGGATGGATCTGAAGAAGGGGTGACAAGATCTTCCTCAAATCTTGGAGCCCATCATGACGGCACATGTGCCGGGCGCAGCGCGTCCGCTATCCACTGGCGAAATCGTTTCATTCCGCTTCCCTCATTCAGATGGTCCCGGTGACAAGGACCGTCCTTGTCTGGTCATTCATGTCGACGACGCGACAGGCGAGGCTGTGCTGGCCTACGGAACGTCCATCTTTCCTGAGAAGCTTTCGGAGTTCTCCCTGACAGTCACGAATGTCGCCAATCTGGCGGTGCTCAACTTGGTGAAACCGACGCGATTTATGTGCCAGCGGCGTGTCCGGGTGCAGCAATCAGACCCGCGGTTCGCACCCAATTCCCAAGGTGACATAGTCATTGGTCAGTTTCCCGGTGAGGGCATTGGCTGGGGACGGCTATACGCAAGCCTCCCCACTAAAACACCTGATCAGGAACGTCTGGGAGTTCACCCCCCAAAGCTTAAACCTTCCCAGAAGCGAAACTCGCTATTTGGGAGGCGTAAGCCCCGCGGCGCGATCGTCGCGTGATTTGCTTCTCTCGCTTTCTTTGGGAGCTACTGGAACTGTTTGCGCTGGAAGGTCAGTGGCTTCCTCTTCGGGCAGCGGATCAAGACCAAGGAAAGCTCTATCACTACTTCGAGTGATCTTCGCGTGCAGCTTTTCTATTGCGTCGGCTTTCCGCTTCTCGCCATCGAGGGTCTCAAGGAGAGCGAGGCTGGCAGCCCCATATAGTATCAGCCTTCGGGTCTCATCCTTCCTTTGCTGAATTCGAGCTCTCGCCTGCAGATCCTTCAGGCGTCGTTGGGCTTGCTCAATTTGCGTGACAAGACTGCTCATAACCGTTCTCCATCAACTGCGTCTCTGGAGAGGAGGTGGCTCCCGAAATACGTGTTCGCTCCCGGAAATTTGTGGTGCAAAGCACAGGCGCCTGTAAGGCACCCACCGCAGAACCCTCGAGGGGTTGCGCGCAGTTACGCAAACCCAGGGGTTTGCCTGCGCGCCTGCAGCGGGCCTGAGGAGCGGAAGTCGTGTTCGGGACCAACTTCCCTTGCATGAGACATCCTGCAAGCCGACTTGAAGTCATCATCCACTCCCGCGCTGACACCCGGAATGCTGTCAAATCTGCAGCATACACAGCGCGCTCCATCTTCATTGACGAACGCTTTGGAACGCGTTTCAGAGCGACCAAGAAAGGAGGTCTTTTGTCTCACGAACTCATAAACTGGCCAGGCGATACTGCGGCACTCTGGAACGCTGCTGAACGGGCAGAGAAGCGCCGCAATTCACGTGTCATTCGGGAACTGCGCCCCTCACTGCCGCGGGAGCTACCGCTCGCCGCTCAGGTGAGGCTGGTTCGGGGATTTTGCCTCTGGCTCAGAGATGAATATGGCGTCGCTGTGCAGGCGGATATTCACGCTCCGCGATTTCTGGACGAAGAGAAGGAAAAGCTTCATTCGAAAGGCAAACTCGGCATGGCTGAAGCGGATTACCTTGCCACCTTATTTGACACCGAAGAGACTAATCAGAATTTTCACGCCCATCTTTTGATGACAACCCGCAAGGTCTGCCCCAAGACAGGGGAATTCGGTGAGAAAACAAGAGTTTTGGATGGCGGGGACACTGGTCCAGATGAAGTGACAAGGATCCGGAAGGTATGGGAACAGAGAACGAATGCAGCCCTGAAAAAGGTCGGATCGTCTGCTCGTGTGGACCTTAGGTCAAACGCGGAAATGGTGAAGGCCGGAGATGCGCCCGAAGGCCTCATTCGACAAGATCATCTCGGACCACGCGCTTTTGCTGTTGCGATCAGGAAGCAGGAGAGTCGCAGGAAAGCGAAGGCCGAGAAAGACAGCGACGATGAAAATCCACTGGACGAAGGGCCTGTAGACCCAAAGGAAGAGGCAAACGATCAAGAGAAGCCATATTTCCAACGTGTCCTCGATGGTGAAGAAGATGATTTTGATCCCGGACAACGGCGTGAAGCCATACGTTGCTACAACGAGGGACTTTGGAATTGCTGGTTGTTGCAACGTGCATGGCAACGCGAACAAGGACGAGAAGCGGCCGAGCAGATAGCTGCGGAGCGTGAGGCCGACCGAAAAAGAGTTGCCAAGGCGGAACGGCAAGAGATGCAGAGCGCCAATTCGTCCGCGGAGGTGGAGGCCGCCATGGCAACCTCCAGCCAGTTCGATAGCGTCAGGATGGGGGCTGCATTTGAACACGCGATGGCTTGGGCGCGCGGGGAGCAGACCGAGCCGCCTTGCGAGGAGCCGGAGTTTTCTTCAACGGTCGATTTAGAGGCTTACGAGCCTCCGCAGGCGAAGCCGCACCCGGAGTCATTGTTTCAACCGCGGATTGTTCGGATTCGGGGACCTCGATCTCGATAGCGTCTGCCGCAGCCTCGTATTGTTCAAGGCAATCCGCGAGGTAAGTATTTTCCTGCTGGAGTATCTGAAGCTTTTCGGCATGTTCAGCCCTCATCTGCAGAATCTCCTGATCGCGGGCGCCAAGTTGCCGCACATTCTGTTCAGTCATCTCGCGGATCAGCTTCTGGATTAGATCCTGCACCGATTGCTCCAGAACAGCGACCACATTGCTGATCTGTCCCAGCGTCGTTTCGGCCAGCGGTATATCGGCTTTCGTGTCCTGTTCTTTCGCCGACAAGTAGTTGTCCCAGATTTCTCGGATGCGGCCAAACCGACCCAGCCCATTGAGGGCTTTGTGGATCTCCGTAGCAGTGGCGTGTCTGCCAATTTCGGCGGTCAGATTTTCACCGGTCGAGATGATCTCTTCGTCTGAAAATTTCGGTGGTCGCGGCATGTCGTTCTCCTGTGTTTGCCAAAACTTGGGAGAATGATTGGATCGTCACTTCAAACGCCAAAACGACTTTCAAACATTTTTTTGTCTACCATCTCTGGATTGATCGAAAACCTCACAAAACAAAGGGTTTTATGCACTACTCAATTGTCGGAGGAGCGCCAGAGAATGTCCGTAGAGAGGCCTTTCGGGCATGGATTGACCATAGGAAAGTAACCCGAACACGCAATGCCCGAGGGGCAAAATTTAGCTGGTCGTCAGTTGCCGCGTTCCAGCAGATGATACGGAGCTGTTTCACGGAATCTTATGACCCTCTCAGGGTCGTCGACCGGATCGCTTCCCGATACCCGGACCAGATGCCGTAGATAGAGCAACACAGCTACTGTGATGGGCAATACGCAGACATTGATTACAATTTCGAATGCGGTCATTCGGATTCTCCCTCATTGAAGGTTTAGCACAGATAGCCGGCATCGTCGTCCCGTGCTCCCTCATCAAGTGAGGTCTCCAGCGCCATATGACAATTCACCAGCCATAAAACGCCGGGTTCACGGGCAATGTTTGTAGGTCAGCTGGTAAGTAGGTTTGTTTGTCCGTTTGAAAGTTTGGAAAGTAAGTTAGTTTGTAGGTCGGAAGGTAAGTGAGAAATTAGGTAAGAGATTGAAAATTAGACTTGCTTCGTAATCTGAGGCGCGGGGAAGTGGAGTTGAGTTTCATTTTCAACCCACTTTTCTGGGATTGCGGGCACGGGCCTATTTCCCGCGGATGCAACACACAGATCCGCGAACATTCGCCCCGCACAATCCGATCCCGCAGCCCCTCACCCCGGAGGACTATATCTCTTTGCTTCATCCCAAAGGCAGCCTTGGTGGGCCGGCTACTTTGACCATGTTGCCGGATGGTAGAGCCAAGTCCTGGACCTACTACAAGGACACGCTTCTCGATCAGTTGCCAACCTTCCTGGACGCCCCTTCTTTTGTCTCGTTGAACCGCTTTTGGGGCAAACGCAAAAACAACAGCCTGGCGGCAGTGAACGCGCTGTTTGTCGATCTCGACTATCGCAACACCATCGCTTGGCGTGGAAAGACACCTGACAAGGTTCAGGCGGCTTATTCCGCCCATCTTGCCGTGCGCGGACTGCCTCAGCCGTCCATCATTCTGCACACTGGCAGAGGGGTCGCAGCTATTTGGCTGATTCAGGAACTGCCGTGGACGATTAAAAAACGCTGGCGCGCCGCACTGAAGGCACTAATCGAACTCTCCCTGACTTTTGGCGCGGATCCACTGTGCAATGATGAATCCCGCGTCTTCAGAATTCCAGGGAGCATCAACGAGAAATCCAGGAAGCGCGTTGGGGTTGCTGGTGGCACCCTGCAACGCTATCTATTCGAGGAGCTGGAAGATCAGATTTACCAGGCTTGTGGCCGGCCCACGCGAACGGAATACCTGGCCAGGAAAGAGGCCCGGAAGAACAACCGGAAGAAAAGTTCGCCAAAGACCGGCGCTGCCATGCCAAGGGGCCTGACCCAGCCTCAGCGGTTCCGACAGATTATGGAGGATTTGGAGGCCTTTCGGAGTTTTTTCGGCGGGATGGTTCCTGTCGGCCACCGCAACACCTGGCTACATTTCTATGCGACCTGTCTTACACATATCCCGGATGCCGGTAACATCAAGGCTCAGATCACCAATATGGCAGCCATCGCCACTCCGGGTCTGAAGACGATTGACGTGCAGGCAACCGTCAGGCAGGCCGTAGACAAGGCAAGCCGTCCCACCTCGCATTGCGTCTGGAAGGATGGGCGCTACAGCTATAAGGGATCAACGATCGCGGAGAAGCTGGAGGTCTCGCCCCAGTTGGCCCGGGATCTGGGCTTGCGTCAGGTCGTCCCGGTTGAAGAGCGCAGGCACCGCAAGGCGGTGGCTGAGCGCTCGAGGCGTGCGGCACAGGGTGCGGCCACACGTGACGAATATCTGGCTGAGAACAGTGCCTCCCGGACAAAGCCCTGGCTGGCACTCGGCATTGGCAGGACCAAGTATTACGAACTTAAAAAGGCCGGCACCTTGCCGGAATTAGCCGCGGCTTAAGGCCGGACAGGTCCGTGTCCGTAACAGGATAGTATTGAGACTCCCTGAGGAACGAAGGGAAGGAAGAGAGCTCCGCTAACCACCCAGCTCACCTCCTGACAGGCAGAACCGGATCGCCAGCGACCCACCGGACAAGCCCACGCCAGCAGTGGATGGCGCCGGCTTGTCCGGGCGACTGAAACTGGAAACGCTTTGGAATGATGCCGTGACTGGTGTGAAAGGCAGAACAGAAAGGAAAACACACTGCCAATGTATGTTGCTGCATAATCAATTAGTTCTGGGCCGTTTATCGCACTTGAATAATTTTGCCGAGCGGCGATGTTGACTGTGCAATATAGCATCTTTGCGTTTTCAAAAGGTCCTCAGTCATGACGAAAGCAGCCTGGCAGCTTGCCGAAGCAAAGCACGTGAACGGTATCGACATAGATGGGCCGATCTCAAGCTTGGTTTCGCCGAGAACCCGCACTTACGCGGATGCGTTTTTCAAGACCGCAGAAAAGTTACCAGGTGATCACGACCACCGGCATATCTATATGATGCTCGGTTCATTGATGCAGATGTATCAGAAGTCTGGTGAACCCGGTCAGCCATATGGTGCGATGATGCGGATGGAAAATCGCAGAACCGCTGAGCCAGCAGATTTTGTTGGTTCCCCGGTTGAAGCCATGGTGGCATGCTCCGAGGCTACAAAAAACTCAGTCGTCCTCGCCCGAATATGTGACGTTGCATGGCTTTTGGAGCGAAAACGCCACGAGATCGGGATGCGCGCGTTAAGAGCGTATATCGACGTGGCTAAAGAACTTGAGAGCGGGAAACTCGTAGAGGATCACGGTAATGGCCTGGTTGGTCTTTCCGGTTTTGACACCCTGCGGCGAGCTCTATTTGTGTCCAGGGGTATCGGCAGGCCGGAAACAGAACATGAAGTTATCATAGAGCTTGTGAAAAACTGCAGGATTCGGTCCGCTGCACAACCGGGACAAAACTTCTTTCGAAGGTTCTCGGAACTCGACTTGGACTGGGGGGCATCGGATCCATTTGCCGTGGGTGATCTTATTGTTGATGTGCTGAAAGGAGATCGCACTGGCATCGAGGGTAATATTGATGCGGAGCTTTGGATTTTGGCATCCAGAGCATACCGGATGGCCAAGAACGATGAGAAAAAGCTCGAATGCCAGGCAAATGCAGCGGAAAGCTACGTCAGGGCTGCTGATCAGTTTGATGGAAAACCTGGTGGCGCGATGCTCGCGTCTCATTGGCTTTCGATGGCGATTTCGCAATACCACGGCCATCCCGGATCGCGAGAGCGTCGGAAGGCCCTGAGGCATCGTTTGGTAGATGTCCAAGAGGGTATTCGGGAGGAGCTGCAGACGATTTCAACTCCTATGGACTTTCGAGAAATTGCTGAAGAAACCAAGAAACGACTCGATGGAATGCCGTTGCTTGACTTGCTCCTGCTCTTCGCGGACCTCGACCGATCTCCCGACCCGGAGCAATTGGTGGAAAAGGCGCAAAAAAGCGCTGAAGAAGCCCCACTCTCTTCGCTCATTTCTGCTTCCTACATGGATCGTGACGGAAAGACGGTCGCAAAGGCGCCTGGAGTCGATCCGGTTGGCGAAAGTGATATTGTGGCGTTGCTACCGACCATTCATCGGTCGGAAAGTATTCGGCGACAGATCCTTGCTCGATCCACAATCGAGGTAGCCCGCAGTTCGATAATGCAGCAGCACTTCGTATCGCTCGATCACGTCGCTGATCTGCTCGCGCATAGCCCGGCAGTGCCCCCGGATTTGCATACAACGATTTCAACTGGCTTCCTTCGGTTTTTTGAGGCCGATCACATCAGCGCCCTGCACATCTTGACGCCGATGCTTGAGGGTATCCTGCGACACATTCTGAAGAGTGCGGGCCATGACGTTTCGACTTTTGACAATGCGACTGGAACCCAGGAAAACCGGACTATTTCCTCTCTGTTCGATGCCATGCGAGAGGAACTTGACCAAGTTTTTGGCCGTGCTCTGACGGACGATATCGAGCGCGTTTTTCTCTCCAAGTATGGACCAAGCATTCGTCACAGTGTTGCGCATTCTCTGCACCATGATGGCGTGCCTTGCAGCGCCGATGCGATCTACGCGAACTGGCTGATTTGGCGGATTTGCTGCATTCCACTGTTCCCTCACCGCGATAAAATCGTGCTTCCATAAGCCCACCCGTATTGTGGGAATGATGAAGCGGTATTAGCCACAATCGCTTGGGATTCTGGTTGCAAGGGGCTGCTTCACAACGTTTATTCTTCACGCGAAAATCAATGTCGAGTTGTGCGGTTGCATGGTGGTCATCGTGCTCTGCGGATGCGTCCCGCAGCGTCAATAAGCAAGTGAGTAGGCATATCCCCTTTCCATTCTCGCCCCTCTCGGTGAGGGCGCGAACGGCAAATGGATGCCCCTCGTGAAGCGGTTCAGAAAGCGGAAATCCATTCAGCTTTGATCAAATCTAAGTGCCGCCCATGCGCTCGGCTTACGCCACTTCCTCCTCCTGCGGTCAGGGCGACTTTCAAGAATGGGAAAGAACATCCGACCATGCCACGCTTGATACCGATCGCTTCCCGCGGCCGGCACAACATGGAGAACTCTAATGTTCGACCTGATTTCCCCGGTGCATACCGACCTGCAGGAATATCTGTGGAGCCACTCAGAAGGCCTGCAGAACGCGGCGCTCGTTTTAGGCGGTATGCCCGCTGTGAAAGCGACAAACGCTCTCATCGACGATGTCTGCTCGTCCACGGTTCTCAACCGACGCATGATGCAGAGCCTGACACGGCTGCACGAATTGCTTTCGCTCGAACACGTGCACGATGCCGACCGACCTGAGGCGGCATATTTCGCGACGCTCGATCCCGCCGCTCCCTACGTCGAAGACATCTGTCTGATGGCAGACCAACTTCGCGAGCACATGGAGAAGCTGGAAGCCCCCGTCAGGTTGGCTCAGGCGGCATGAGCACCCGCTGGCAGGAACAATCATCTGCCAGCGTCTTGAGCGGGCCAACGACGCGCCTGCATCTATCGAAAGGAATGACTATGGATGAGCTGACGGAACGCGAAGTTCATGAGCTGGTGCTGGATGTAATCGTGCAGGGGCGTTTGCTCGCTGAGGAATGGCCGGATGCAGGTGTAGTGCCTCGGGGATGCTCCAAAAACCTGATACTCGAGACCCTGAAAAAGCTGCGATCGCGCCAGGGCTGCGAGACACTCGACGAAGACCTCCTCGACCTCCTCGGCGACACCATCCGAAGGTCGGCAAATGAGCACCGCGAGGACCTGGGAGACAGGTCGCTCAAGTTCGATATCGAGACGGAAAACATCTTCGACGCCCGCACCATCGAACTCATCAATCTGATGCACCGATGGAAGCTTCTGAGACGCTCGAAGCGCGCACTGGATGACAAGATAGAGGCACTGAGTTTTGGCGAAAAAACGCTGTCGAAAATTCACTAAAGGGGTTGAAATACCCCTAAAATTCAAGTATTTAGGTGGAAATCGAGTTTTTATTTCTCTCAAATTTTGAACGAACCCACTTCCTGATCTCCTTAACCCCGGAGATCAAAATTGACCCAGTTCAAAAATATGCCTCGCCACGAAAAAATCACGAAAATCGAACAAGCGCTCGACTATGTTGGAGTGATGATTACTGATCGTGCAGAGGGTGAAAATTATGAGGCCCTCTACGAACGTTTGGAAGGTGAGCTTCAGAAGCTGCGAGCGCGAGATGACTTGCGGAGCCGAATCCTTAGGCGACAAGAGGCGAGCGCATTCAAGCTTGCTGCCTGATCCACACAAAACGCTTGAGGCACCTTGCTGTGCGTGCCTCAAGCATACAGGCATATCGAAGGTATCAACTTGACCAATTCGAGATCTCAGGTCGAAAGTGAGATCGTTTTCAACACTTCACGTTTTTCTTGTAGCGACATCTCATCTCCGTAGACCTCGCGGTCACGCGCCTTTTTCACCGAGTGCCCCATCATCTCGGCCCTGACCTCATTGCTGAAGCCAGCGTTTCTCATTCGGGTCTCGAAGCTGTGGCGGAGGCCGCCGATCGTGATTTCTGCAGGCAATATGCCCTTTTCATGCAAAACCTTGTTTGCGGCGGCAGAGTATGTGCCCTTTCCGCGATACCTTGGAAACCCCTCGGGATGGCGCTTCATGGCGCTTCATGGCGCTGAGGGCAGCTCCCAGCAGAGGGATCTTTCTCTTACTGGGTTTGTTCTTGATCTCGCGGGCCCATTCCCCTGTTTCTTTCCTGATCCAAATATGCGGGATGTCATCGTCAAGGAAGATGGAGTGGGGCGGAAGGTCAGTGATCTCGGACTGTCGAGCGCCTGTTTCGGCAATGATTAGTGTGATGTCACGAAGCTCATCATTCATGAACCTCAATGATCCAGGAGCGAGAATTTGTTCCTGCAGAGTATCAAGTGGGACTTCAAGCTTCCGTTCTTCATCACCGCCAAGCTTAGAAAATCCTTTGCCAAGGTTATAGAAGGGCGAAGATGGAACTTCACGCTCGTCCGCTCCTATTGCGTCATGATATTTAGCCCATAGCAAATTGAGGAGGCTGATTTCTTTCTGTGCAGAGGAACCTGAGAGGTCACCTTCCATCACACGGTCTTTCAGGGCGTCGCGAAGTGCCACAGCGTCAATGCGAGGGATGTCGATGAAAATCGGGTCCTGTCCCATCAGTTGAGTGAACTTGGCAACTGGGCGGGTCCATCGAGACCGCCAGACCTTCTTTTGTTTCTCGTGCTTGTCGATCAGATCTTCAGGGAACCATTCGGGCATTTTTTCAGCCACCTGCGTGATCGTCAGTTGTGGTCGCTCCACTCCACCCAACAACGCAGCAGCCATGTGCGAAGTTGGCGCGTCTTTGTTGCGCTTCAAGTCGTCGATGCGCTCCAGGATGGCTTCGACGCCTCTGGTAGCCAACTCATCTGCGGGCTGGTATGAAAATGATCGCGAAGCTGCAAGCTGTGTGATGGTTTCGTATTGCCTCGTAGGGTCTGGTGATGTCATTGCCAGTTTTGCATCAAGATCGGCCAATACCTGTTGCTTCACGAGCGCCTTTCGGGCTTCGGCGGTATCACGGTCGCCGGTTGATAGGCTTCGATGAATTTCTTTCTTGCTCTCAACGCTGGAGTATCGAGTAGGAACGCGCATTCGCAGATGCCAAAGCCCATTCCGCATGATCATCTGGGGTGGGTTCTTCCTGGCTTTTTCAGACAAGTGCTGCTCCACACTATGCTACACAAATCACTACACATGCCAATTGGCGTGGTATAATTTATTCTTTAATTACAATGATGTGTCTTGGCAATAATTTCTGGTTCGATTCCGCCCCCGGGCACCACTTTTACCAAGTAAAAGAAATGTGTAGCCGCTGCTGCATCTTGGTGGAATTCCGCCCGACAGCTGCGTCGATACGCCCGCATTCCAATGTTGTCTGCAAAACGTTTGAGACCCAAACTGGTTTCATGGTTCAGCTTCACTCGTATCGAAACGACCCCACCATTCCTGAATTTGACGACAGCGCGCCTGTGGCTGTGATGGACGCCGAATGTGCGCTGTGCAGTTGGGGTGCGCGCATGATCCACCGATTGGATCGCACCGGTGCAGTTCGCATTTGCCCCGTACAGACAGATCTGGGCGCTGCTTTGATGCGACACTTTGATCTCGATCCGGACGATCCAGCCAGCTGGTTATTCCTGCACAACGGGCGGCCCCATGTGGATTTCGAGGCCGTGCTTTACGCCGGCCAGCACTTAGGAGGTTGGGGATATCTTGCTTCCGTTCTGCGGATCTTTCCCCGCCCCCTTCGGAACTGGCTGTATCAGCGCATGGCGCGCAATCGCTATGCGATGTTTGGACGAAGTGACATGTGCGCTCTACCCGATCCCGACTTCCAAAAACGGCTATTGCCATGAAAGTGCTGGTTCTTGGTGGAAGCGGTGTCTTCGGATCTCGGCTTGCGCAGCTATTGGTACGCGATGGGCATAACGTGACCGTTGCCGGGCGCAACTTGTCCAACGCGCAATCCATGGCGGAAAGTCTTGGCTGTGGCGCCCTGCAATTGGATCGAGACGGAGATCTAAGCGTACTTCCCGGATATGACGTTCTGGTCGACGCAGCGGGCCCGTTCCACACGTATGGCGCTGATCCCTATCGGCTCGCACGCGGAGCGATCTCTGGCGGTGTTCACTACCTGGACCTATCGGACAATGCCCCATTTTGCGAGGGGATTTCAGCCTTAGATGCCGAAGCAAAAGCAGCCAATGTCTGCGCTATTTCAGGAATGTCTTCGGTTCCTGCACTTTCAAGCGCGGCGGTCCGCGCATTGGTCGGCGACGATCACCCCGACAAGATCGAGGTCGCCATTCTGCCTGGAAACCGTACGCCGCGCGGATTGTCGGTCATCGCGTCGATCCTATCTCAGGCAGGACGCCCCATGAAAGTCTTTCGCAACGGGAAATGGACAAGCGTGCCGGGGTGGTCGGACCCGAAAACCTATGATCTGCCCGGCGAGATTAGACGGCAGGGATGGTTGATCGAAGTGCCCGACGTCACCTTGTTCCCAAAGCATTTCGCGGCACAGTCCGTTATCTTTCGGGCCGGGTTAGAACTTGCCGCTATGCGCTATGGGCTAAGTGCATTTGCGCGATTTCGGCGGCGGGTGCCGGTTCCAATCACCGGACCAATCCTGCGGGTGTTCAAACTGGCTGCGGACCTGCTTTCCCCCTTTGGCAGCGACAGCGGCGGGATGCTGGTCAGTGTCACTGTTGGACAGGAACAACGATCTTGGCGGCTACGCGTGGATCATGGAGATGGACCTTTCATTCCCGCCATTGCCGTTCGCGCACTGTTGCGGCGCGACGCCCTGCCAGTTGGTTCTGGCCCTGCTTTGGAAACCATAACTTTGACGGAAGCTGAAACTGACATGTCCGATCTGCATACGTTTAGCGAAAAAAGCAACGTCGTACGAAAAACGATCTTTCAGCAAGTACTCGGACCCGACTTCGATAACCTTCCAAAGGCCGTTCGGGCTACGCATTTAACACGTGACACGAGCCGCTGGTCAGGGAATGCCTCTGTCACACGCGGTGAGGGACTTTGGAGCCGTTGCCTTGCTTGGCTATTTCGATTCCCAAAGGCAGCGGGCACCATCCCTGTCGAAGTAACAAAGACCGTCACACCGAAGGGCGAAACGTGGCTGCGCAGCTTTGGCGGCAGCCGCTTTCGGTCACATCTTGCGGCGACCCCACAAGGCATGACCGAGCGTTTCGGTCCCTTCACATTTCGTGTTGATCTGACGGTGGCTAATGGCAGCCTGAACTATCCGGTGTCCGGTGGTCGGCTGGGTCCATTGCCGCTTCCGACATGGCTGCTTCCTATTTCGGAAGCGCGTGAGTTTGAGGACGATGGTCGCTTTCATTTCGACGTGAAACTCAGCGCGCCGATTACTGGCGGATTGCTGGTTCACTATGAAGGAACGCTTTCCCAGAAAGCCCCAACGTCTAACGACTGATTGACGAACGCGCAGCGGGTCGGTGGCTGAACGAAAAAGGGCGACCCAAGGGCCGCCCAAATAGTTTGTGATCGGACCTGATTAGTCCATCCATTCAAACGGTCGCGTGAACTCGCCCAGGCATTTTTTGACTGCGTCATAGTCGACTTCGCCCGTTGCTTGCAGGCGCGCCACAAGGCCACGTTTCTTGTCGTCCAGAACCTCGGCCACATGGGCAGCATGGCCTGCATCAGCAAGCGCCTTGTCATAAATGCGAGAGATGGCGGATTTGCGCAGATCGGGTTTAAAGACCTTGCCCACCGCTGTCTTGGGCAGCTCGTCCAAAATCTCGATATGCTTGGGCAGGGCGGCTTTCTCGTGGATATGCTCTTTGGCGAAGGCCATCAGCTCTTCCGATGTCACCTGAGCTCCGCCGACCAGTTCGACATAGGCGCAAGGCAGTTCACCCGAATAGCTATCAGGCTGACCAATGGCACCAACCATGGCGACGGCCTCGTGCCCGGCCAGAACCTCTTCGATTTCGGCGGGATCGATGTTGTGGCCACCACGAATGATCAGATCCTTGGCGCGGCCGGTGATCCACAGGTAACCGTCCTCATCAAGACGCCCCAGATCGCCCGTACGCAAATGCGTTCCTTGCGCGAACAGCCCGTTGTTTTTGGCCTCTTCGGTATAGGTCGCCCCCGTGAATACACCCGGGTTCGACAGGCAGATCTCGCCCACCTCATCGACACCGTGTTCTTTCAAAACGGTTCCGGCGTCATCGCAGGACAGGATTTTAACATCGGTGTAGGGGAATGGTACGCCAACTGACCCAACCTTCTTCGCGCCGGTGGGCGGGTTGCAGGACACCAGACAGGTTGCCTCGGTCAGGCCATAGCCTTCGACGATGTTCACGCCGGTCGCGTCGACGAAGCGGTTATACAGCTCGATCGGCAGCGGGGCCGAGCCCGAGAATGCGGTTTTCAAGGTCGACACATCCGCATCTACCGGGCGCTGCATCAGGGCTGAAATGGCCGTCGGCACGGTGATCATAAAGCTGACCTTGTAGCGCTCGATCAGCTTCCAGAAATTGTCAAAGACGCCATCGCCGCGATAGCCCGCAGGCGTCGGATGCACGAAATGCGCGCCAGACATCAGACAGGCCATCCAGATCACGTGGACCGCAAAGACGTGGAACAACGGCAGCGGGCACATGATCACGTCTTCTTCGTTGAACAGAAGGTTTGCACCCAGCCAGCCGTTATAGACCATACCGGATTGCTTGTGCTGCGCCACTTTCGGTGTCCCAGTGGTGCCGCCGGTGTGGAAATAGGCCGCCACGCGATCATCGGTTTTGTCTTCGAAATCCAGCGTAGCGTTCTGGCGCTTCATCTCGGCCACGAAATCCAGAACCTTGGCATTGTGCTTCACTGGGTTCTTCGGACGCACCAAAGGCACAATCCAGCTTTTCGGGGGTTTGAGGTATTTGTTCAGATCAATCTCGAGCACCGTTCTGACGTTCGGAGCCATCGCAACGGCATCGTTCGCCAGTTGAGCGACCTCGGATTTTGGGAACGCCTTCAGGGTCACCAGAACCTTTGCCCCGGTTTCCTTCAGGATCCCCGCCACCTGTTCGGCGTCCAAAAGCGGGTTAATCGGGTTCACAATCCCGGCGATGCCGCCACCCATCAGGGTATAGATCGTCTCGTTCGAGTTGGGCAGCAGGTAGGCCACCACGTCATTTTCCTCGATACCCAGCGACCGAAACAGGTTTGCGGCTTGGCACGAGCGGTCAAGCATCTGCTTCCATGTCACGGTTTCTTTGGGGTCGGTGGGGCCAGACGTGATCTGGAACGAGGCCGCAGGGCGGTCCGGGAAGGCACGCGCGGTGCGCTCAAGCATCTGGTAAAGCGTACTGGGTTTATCCCGCGCCTCCCAGCTCATCTCTGCTTCGACGGCATCCCGATCGAACATCGATCCAAATTCATACATCCTACATCCTCCCTTCGCCCATTTTTCGGGCCTGTTTGGAAGCTGAGAATGGGCGTAAACGCCTTCACTCGCAAGTCTGACGTGACGTGGAATTGACGTTTACGGAAGGTAAGCAGTGCACAGATTGGCGATGTTTACCGCAGGCGGGGTGCTTAAATCTGACCTTCGGTGAACTGAAGCCGCGCTAGACGAGCATATAGGCCATCTTGCGCGACCAGCTCTTCATGAGTGCCCTGCGCCACGATCCGACCTTCGTCAAAGACAACGATCCGGTCAGCCTTCTTCACGGTCGCCAGACGGTGCGCCACGATCAAGGTGGTGCGGCCCTGAGCCAGCTCATCCACCGCGCCCTGCACCAAGCGTTCGCTTTCCGCATCAAGGGCCGAGGTGGCTTCGTCAAGCAGCAGGATCGGCGCGTCGCGCAGAATGGCGCGCGCAATGGCGATGCGCTGTTTCTGACCACCTGACAGCATCACGCCGCGTTCGCCCACATAGGTGTCATAGCCTTCGGGAAGGCGCGACAGGAAGTCGTGGGCGGCCGCCGCCTTGGCGGCGGCCTCGACTTCTGCATCTGTCGCATCGGGACGTCCAAATCGGATGTTGTCACGGGCCGACGCAGCAAAGATCACCGCGTCCTGCGGAACAAGAGCTACATATTTGCGGAACTCATCGCGGCGCATGTCGCACAGGTCGACGCCATCCAGCTTTACCGACCCGCTTTCTGGGTCATAGAAGCGCTGGATCAGCTGAACAATGGTGGTCTTGCCTGCGCCCGAAGGGCCGACAAGGGCAACCGTCTCACCTGCGGTGACGTCCAGAGTGATCCCTTCCAACGCAGCCTGATTGGGACGCGCGGGATAGTGAAAAGTGACATCATCAAACGTCAGAGCACCAGTCGGGCGCGACGTGATTGCGATGGGTTCGGCAGGGTCTTTGACCTGATCCTCCGCGTTCAAAAGCTCGACCAAACGTTCGGTCGCACCGGCGGCACGTTGAAGCTCGCTCCAGATTTCAGACAGGGCACCAACAGCGCCTGCAACCATCACGGCATAGATTACAAACTGCACGAGCGCCCCGATGGACACCTCGCCCGCCGTCACATCACGCATCCCGATCCACAAGACGCCCACGACGCCCGAGAAAATCAGCGAGATTACGATCACGGTCATGATCGCGCGGGTCGAGATCCGGCGTTTGGCGGACAGGAAGCTTTCTTCGGTCAGGCGGGAAAACTCGCTTCGGCTGCGATCTTCATGTGTGAAGGCCTGCACGGTTTGAACGGACAGCAGCGCCTCGGACGCATTGCCCGAGCTTTTGGCGATCCATTCCTGATTTTCACGGCCCAGCACGCGCAGGCGGCGTCCCAGAACGATGATTGGCACAACGACGACCGGCACAATCAGCAGGACCAGTCCGGTCAGCTTGGCCGAGGTAAACAGCATCAGGATCATCCCGCCGATGAAGATGAACACATTGCGCAGCGCCACCGAAACCGACGACCCGATCACCGACAGGATCAACGTGGTGTCAGTGGTGATCCGCGACAGCACCTCGCCGGTCATGACTTTCTCATAGAAGGCCGGGCTCATCCCCACGACGCGATCAAAGACCGCTTTGCGAATGTCCGACACGATCCGTTCACCCAGTCGGGTGACTAGATAATACCGAAGCCCCGTGCCCAGCGCGAGCAGCGACGCAACCCCAAGGGCCGCAAGGAAGTACTTGTCTAGAAGCTCGGGCGTGGCTTCGCCAAACCCATCCACAACACGGCGCACTGCAATCGGCAGGATCAGAGAGATCCCAGCGGTGAACACCAGCGCGACGAAGGCCGCCAGCATCCACATCCGATGAGGGCGCATGAATGGCCACAGGCCGGACAGTGCACCAATACGTTTGGATTTCTCGCGTTCGTCCATCTCGACGCTGGACGCACCTGCCTGTCTTGCCATGTGATCTGCTCCTTTGGTGCACGGATACCGAAACCACCCTTTACACACAAGCGGCATTGAATGTTTGCGATGCACGACTTTCGGCCAACCTGCTTTTGTACAAACCGAGTTCCGACTATGCTAGCGGCATAGGAATACCGAGTATTGGAGCGCGTATCATGTTCAAAGCCACAAAACAGCGCCTATTGGCGGCTGGGATTGTTCTGACATTGGTCGGAGCCTGCGCCACGCCGCAAAAACAGTGCATCGCGCGAGAGACATCCGAATATCGCGCCGTGTCCGCGCAGATTGAAGAGCTGGAAAAGACGCTGGCCCGAGGGTACGCGCTGCACCGGCAACAGGTTCCGTATACGGAAACACGGCTTTGCCATGTGCAAGGACGGAAGAAGCCTATCCCTTGCAACAGAACGCGTTTTCACACGATCGAAACGCCTGTGACCGTCGACATCGGGGAAGTGCGCAAGAAACTGGCGCGATTGAAAGCGCATCGCAGAAAGCTTGAACCAGCGGCAAAAAGCGCGCAGGCGGCCTGTATACGTGCGTATCCAGAGTAATTGCGGCCTTATTGGGGAACCGACACCTTGATTGCCGTGGGTTTGCCGCCCTGCCCGAAGACTCGGACCAAGATGATCCCTCCGCTTTTCAGCCGCCTTGCGGCCTTAGGGCCGATATTCCCGCGCGCAACCAGCGTTTGAAGGCTTTTGCGGCTTTGACTGCTGCCGAAGTACGGATCCCATTGATCGCCGGGCTGGCTGACGCCAAATCGATGATAGTTTGCCCGATCACGGCGCAGCACTTTCCACGGCTCGGACAAAGCAGCCCCTTTGGCATTGGTCAGGTCCGACTTGCCGATGAAGACGGTGAAGGATCCGATTTGATCCTGCGCGACCGCCACTTGTGACGCCAAGGCCAAGCCCAGCGCCAAAACGGCAGTTTTCAGAGGTTGAATGCGATGGCGCATGTCCCATTCCTTAAGCACTGGCCGTCAAGCGGCGTGCCTAAAGAATGGGGATGACGCTTCCCAAGGTCAATGGTGGGTGACCTGACCGTTGCTTAACTGTCACCCGTCACTGTCAGACCCAGCATCCGCCACGCATGCATCCCACCGCGGTAATAGTGGATCTTGTCGGCAGGAAAACCTGCTTCGATCATACGGCGGGCTGCTGTCGGAGACTGACCGCACCAGTTGCCATTGCAAAACAGCGCCACTGGCTTGGCCGCTTCGCAATCAAACCCGTCGAAATCCAGCTCGCAACCCAGTTCGTCCAGACGATCTGTTGCTTCGTTATAGGGAATCGAGATCGCGCCCGGAATGGTTCCGGTTTCGTGATCCGCCACGACACGGCTGTCGACCACGATTGCCTCAGGATCTTGCAGCATGGCCAGAAGCTCTAGCTCTCCAATAGGAGTGACCCCCGGAGCAGGCACCATTGGCTGCACGCAGAAATTCGGGCAATTGCGCGAGGTACGCGCCCATTCGCCCGACAATTCATGTGCGGGATCATCAATGCGCGAAATCTCGACTTCGCCTGCATCGGTCTGAACGGTCACCCAAGGCATATCCGGGGTGATGTTCACATCGGCAAAAACGGGGGCGGCAAAAAGGGCGAAGGCCGCCGCGGTCAAAACGGTTTTCATGTCAGCTCCTGCTGTCGGAATTAATTGAAGGTCTCGAACACGTCATACATGACGGGTTCAAAGCTTTTGCAAAGGGTGGCGATCTTACGATTGCGTTCGCGCATTTCGTCGGTGCGCAGCATGGCCTGAAAATCTTCGCGCCGGGTCCATTGGCTGTAGTTGGCAATCCGCGTCTGGGCGTCATTCACATGCAGTCCCGCGCCGACAAATCCCGGCTGCTTCGAGATGAAGCTTTCATAGGCATCCGTCAGCGCGTCCAGAAGATCCTGACAGGTGCCGGGCGTCATCTCGAACGTGGTGATAACGGTTTGATAGTCGGGGGCTTTGCTGATTTTGGGCATGGCTTCCTCCTTATTAAAGGAAGCCTAGCCGCATTTGGATCACATATGAATATGTGATCTTGCCACATCGTCAGTCAAAAATGTCGAAAAGCTCGGAAAGGACGGATTTCCGGCGCTTTTTCTTATAGCGCTTGGCGTGACGATAATCATCGTCGTCATAGTCATCATCATCGTCATACCGCCGCTTGCGCGATGACCCCGGTTTCATCCCGGCCCCACGCTCCATCTCTTCGCGCGACCGCATCTGGCGGGGTTCGCTTTGACGAACAGGCTCGGACGGGGGCGGAGGGGGCGCGACAAATGGGTCCGGGTCGTCCAACTCGACCGCGGGGGTCGCCTTTTCGATGATCTTGTCCAGCTCGCCTCGGTCCAGCCAAACACCACGGCATTTGGGGCAATAGTCGATCTCGACCCCTTGGCGTTCAGTCATCAAAAGCTCGGTTCCGTCCACCGGACATTTCATCATGGATCCTCCTGTATTGAGGATCATGTAGGCACGAAAAAGCGGGCCACAAGGGGCCCGCCAGTCGGTCACGCTAGAAGGGAAGAGAGGTTAGCGCGACACGTGAACCGCACAGGGCGCGTGGCGTACTACGCGCGCGGCTGTCGATCCCAGGAAAAAGTCAGTCAGGCCCGGACGGTGAGACGCAACAACGATGCAATCCACGTTGTTGTCCTTGGCATAATCCACAATGGCATGGCCCGCATGGCCCGAGATCACTGCGATCGAAACACCCGGAACCGCTTTAAGCTCTTCCTGCAAGCGGCGCTCCAGCTCGTTCACATTGTCTTCCAGCTGCCCTTCCGGCAGGTACTGGGCGACATAGGCGGGCACCTCTTCCATAACATGAAGCGCTGTAATCTTTGCACCATCTTCGGAAATGGCGTTGGCGATCTCAAGCGCTTCAGAGGTGTTGCGGTCGTGGTCAAGCGCGATCGGCACCAGAACGTTTTTGTACATGAGTCAGCTCCTTCATGGGCTTCAATTCGTCTTGACCAAAACGTAACGCGCGAACGATCCGCTGAATATGACACAGGTCAAATACCCCTCTTTTCTTGTCGGGCTTTCCTTTCTACCCTGTCACCATGAAAACGCTGACCAAAACGCCTGACCTATTGGTTCTGGACCACAAGCCGTGGCTGCTGTCGCTTGGAATGATCGCCGGGCTGTTGATTTTCCTTGGCATTGGCTTCAACGCCTTGATGGACGGAGAATTGGTGTTCGGCCTGATGTTTGCCGGGATCGGAACGCTCACATGGGGCGTCTGCTTCGTGGTGTTTGCCAAACGTGTTCAAATGATCTTTGACACGAAGGCCGGGCAGATCGTGAAACGGAAACGGTCGGTGTTGGGCTATGCGCAGGACGTCTATCCGTTAGAGGACTGCCATGGGGCTGTTTTGGAAGAAAGCCGTAGCGATGGATCGACCACCTATCGTCCGGTTCTGGTCTTTGACGGGCAACCAAACCTGCCGGTCGTAGGCTACTACACCAACGGCTCTGGACCGCGCCGTACCGCTGACGCCATTAATGCATGGTTTGCAGAGCGGCAAAGCCCAATGCAGCTTGACTCTGACGCCCGAACCCCGTAATTCCGCCCCAAATCTCGGAAGTGCGAAACTTCCGGTCCCATGGCCCAATGCCGGGATCGCCCCCTGTCAGCGTGTTACGCCCACAGGGGCCATCGTGGTTTGGGTGTTTGGAAAAGCGCAATCCCGCCCCTATCTTTGGGGAAATGAAACGGCAAAGGAGCCGCGAAATGTTTGAGAGCCTGTCAGATCGCCTGTCTGGTGTCTTTGACCGCCTGACGAAACAGGGTGCGCTGTCCGAAGATGATGTGAAAACCGCCCTGCGCGAAGTGCGCGTGGCCCTGCTTGAGGCTGACGTCTCGCTGCCGGTCGCCCGCGATTTTGTAAAGAAGGTGCAGGAACAGGCGACCGGCCAAGCTGTGACCAAGTCGGTCACGCCCGGCCAGCAGGTCGTCAAGATCGTTCATGACGCACTAGTCGACGTTCTGACCGGCGAGGGTGAACCCGGCGCGCTGAAGGTTGACAGCCCCCCTGCCCCGATCCTGATGGTTGGTCTGCAAGGTGGTGGTAAGACAACGACCACCGCGAAGCTGGCCAAACGCCTGACGGAAAAAGAGGGCAAGCGGGTTCTGATGGCCTCGCTCGACATCTATCGTCCGGCCGCTATGGATCAGCTGGCCGTACTGGGTACGCAGATCGGCGTGGACACATTGCCCATCGTTCCGGGCCAAAAGCCTGTCGACATCGCCAAGCGTGCCAAGCAACAGGCGACGATGGGCGGCTATGACGTCTATATGCTCGACACCGCTGGCCGTCTGCACATCGACGAAGTCCTGATGGGCGAGGTCGAGGAAGTCTCGGCCGTTGTGAACCCACGCGAGACCCTGCTGGTGGTTGATGGCCTGACCGGTCAGGTCGCCGTCGAGGTCGCGCAGGAATTTGACGACAAGGTCGGCATCTCGGGCGTCGTTCTGACCCGTATGGATGGCGACGGACGCGGTGGTGCGGCTCTGTCTATGCGCGCTGTCACCGGCAAGCCGATCAAGTTCGTTGGTCTTGGCGAAAAGATGGACGCGCTGGAAACGTTCGAGCCCGACCGGATCGCAGGCCGTATCCTTGGCATGGGCGACATCGTTGCTCTGGTCGAGAAAGCTCAAGAGACCATCGAGGCCCAGCAAGCCGAGCGCATGATGAAGCGCTTCCAGAAGGGGCAGTTCAACATGAACGACCTGAAGATGCAGCTGGAGCAGATGATCAAGATGGGCGGCATGCAGGGGATCATGGGAATGATGCCGGGCATGAAGAAAATGGCCAAGCAAGCCGAAGACGCCGGCATGGACGATAAGGTCCTGAAGCAGCAGATCGCGCTGATCCAATCGATGACCAAACGTGAACGCGCCAACCCGCAGATCCTGCAAGCCAGCCGTAAGAAACGTATTGCCGCTGGGGCTGGCATGGAAGTGTCCGACCTGAACAAGCTTCTGAAAATGCAGCGCCAGATGGGCGACATGATGAAGAAGATGGGTAAGATGGGCAAAGGCAAGATGCTGAAACAAGCCATGGGCGGCATGTTCGGCAAAGGCGGCGGCATGCCTGATATGCCTGCGGGCATGGACCCGTCCTCGATGGACCCCAAGGCGCTTGAAGCCGCGGCGAAAGCCATGGGCGGCAAGCTGCCCGGTGGTCTGCCCGGTCTTGGCGGCGGTGGCCTGCCCCCCGGCCTGTCCGGCTTCGGGAAGAAAAAGTAAGCGTCCCGTGAAACTGCCCTTCGATCATATCACCACACCGCGCCTTGTGCTGCGCCCGCCAGAAGCTGGCGATTGGGACGCGTTTCGCGATTTCCTGATGGAAAGCCCGCGCGCGGAGTTCGTTGGTGGCGGACCAAGCAGCGACAACACGCGGCGCACCGTCTGGCGCGCTTTCGGACATGCCGTAGGCCACTGGGTCTTGAAGGACTACGGCCCCTTCATTTTGGTGGATAAATCCAACAGCCAGCCCATCGGTTGGGTCGGCCCGTGGTGCCCCGAAGGCTGGCCGGAACCCGAGATCGCTTGGTCGATCTGGTCCGACGCCCATGAAGGCAAAGGCTTCGCGCACGAGGCCGCCGTGGCCGCCCTCGACTGGGCCTATGCAAACACCAACATCGACAGCTTCGTCAGCTACGTGGATCACGACAACGCCCCCTCGGCCGCATTGGCCAAACGGTTGGGCTGCGTGATCGACACGGACGCCCCGCGCTTTGAAGACGAAGACGACAGCTATGACGTTTGGCGTCACCCTGCGCCCGACACAGACGGCAACCCGGAGGCTTACGCATGACCGACGCATCCACCCGCGCTGCGGATCTTCTGAAAGAACACCGCGAGTCAATCGACCGACTGGACGCAATCCTTGTCTATACGCTGGGCGAGCGCTTCAAGCACACGCAAGCCGTGGGCAAATTGAAAGCAGAACACGACCTACCGCCGTCCGATCCGAACCGGGAAGCCCGCCAAATCGAACGTCTGGAAGATCTGGCCACCCGCGCCAATCTGGACCCCGAATTCGCCAAGAAATTCCTGAACTTCATCATTGATGAGGTCATCAGGCATCACAAACAACATCAGGAATGACGGGGCTCCCCCAATCGGAATGCCCCTCAAATAGCTAGAAAAAAGGAAATCTCTCATGGCTATGAAAATTCGTCTCGCCCGTGGTGGCTCGAAAAAACGTCCCTTCTATCGCGTTGTAGCTGCTGACAGCCGCATGCCGCGCGACGGCCGCTTCATCGAGAAACTGGGCACCTACAACCCGCTGCTGCCGAAAGATTCGGAAGAGCGCGTGAAGCTGGACATGGAACGCGTTCAGTACTGGCTGGGCCAAGGCGCACAGCCGTCGGATCGCGTAAGCCGCTTCCTGGAAGCTGCTGGTGTTCTTGAGAAAAAAGAGCGCGCCAACATGAAAAAAGCCGAGCCGGGCCAGAAAGCCAAGGACCGTGCAGAAGAGAAAGCTGAAAAAGCCGCCGCCGCTGCTGAAGCGGCTGCTGCTCCGGCTGAAGAAGCTGCTGCCGAGGAATAAACCCTTCGGACTGGATCTGACATGCACGCCTTTTCAGACGAGTTTCAGTCGGATCTTGAAGATCTGATGCGTTGGCGGCGCGATGTGCGCCGCTTCCGCACGGATCCTGTGGACGAGGCATTGCTGACGCAGTGCCTCGACGCGTTTCTGATGGCCCCTTCGGTGGGGCTGTCCGAACCGTGGCGGGTGGTGCGCGTCAAAAGCGATGACGCCCGTGCTGCCGCGCTTGAGAATTTCAAAGCTGCCAATGCCGATGCGTTGTCTGGGTACTCCGGCGACAAGGCGCAGCTGTATTCGGGCCTGAAACTGTCCGGCATGGAGAACGCCCCCGTGCAACTGGCGATTTTCTGCGACGAAGCGACGGACAAAGGCGCCGGTCTTGGTGCGAGAACCATGCCCGAGATGCGGCGCTATTCCGTCGTGTCCGCAATCATGCTGTTCTGGCTTGCCGTGCGGTCGCGCGGATTGGGGCTGGGCTGGGTGTCGATCCTTGACCCCGACCAACTGTGCCGCGATCTGGATGTGCCCAAAACTTGGAGCCTCGTGGGATACTTCTGCCTCGGCTGGCCCGAGGCAGCCGCCGACAGCCCGGAACTGGAAAAAGCCGGGTGGGAAAGCCGCCGCGGTTCGCTTCCAGTAGATATAAGGTGACGCCAAATGGGTTTGCTTTTTCATCCCTTCAAGTTGATCATATTGGTCGGCGCTGGCTTCACCGCTGGCGTGATTTACGAACGTGGCGTTCTGGGCGACAAGTGCGAAACCCGGGGCGGTGAAATGGAACAAGGTGTCTGCATAGGTGCAAAATGAGTGACGACCGGATTTGTGTGGGAAGCATTGGCGGCGCCTATGGCGTTCATGGCGATGCGCGCATCAAAAGTTTTTGTGCGGAGCCGACCGCGATCGCAGATTACGGCCCGCTGGCATCGGAAGATGGCAAGCATTTCTTTTCTCTGACGCTGCTGCGCCCAATCAAGAACGGCTTTTCCGTGCGCATCGACGGCGTAACCACAAAGGAAGAAGCCGACGCGCTGAAGGGCGCGAAGCTTTACGTCGATCGCGACGCACTGCCCGCATTGCCAGATGACGAATACTATCACACCGATCTGGTCGGTCTGACGGTTCTGGACACCGGCGGGCAAGAGCTGGGCAAAGTCCATGCCGTGCATAATCACGGCGCGTCCGATGTGCTGGAAATCCGGCTGCCCGGAAGCTCGGCCACCGCGCTTTTGCCCTTCACACTGGATGCGGTCCCAACAGTGGATCTGGCATCAGGCCGGATCATCGCAGACCCGCCTGAAGGTGTGTTTCCGGAATGACATGCCCCCTTGGGGCTGGGCAAACCCTGCCCACGCGGATAAGCCTGCACCATGACTGATACGCCCGAGAAAAAACCCCGCTCACATGGCCGCATTGCCGTGTCGGCCTCGCTAAAGCCGCGCGAGTTGATGACCGACACGCCGCGTATTGCAGGCACATGGACCGCCAAGGTGATTACGCTGTTTCCCGGCGCCTTTCCCGGCGTGCTGGGCGAAAGCCTGACGGGGAAAGCGCTGAAAGACGGAGGCTGGGCCTTGGAGCCCATCGACCTGCGCGTCTTTGGTGAAGGCAAGCATCGCAATGTGGATGACACACCGGCAGGCGGTGGCGCGGGCATGGTGCTGCGCGCCGACATTCTGGGCCGTGCCATCGACATGGCCCAGCGAGGCGCGCCAAAAGATCGCGCGAAGTGGCCGATCGTTTACATGTCACCACGCGGCAAGCCGATGGATCAGGCCACCGCCCGTCGCTTTGCGAACTGTGATGGCATGACCATCCTGTGCGGCCGCTTCGAAGGCGTCGATGAACGCGTGCTGGAAGAATACCAGATCGAAGAGGTCAGCCTTGGCGATTTCGTTCTGACCGGCGGCGAGATCGCCGCGCAGGCCATGCTGGACGCCACCGTGCGTCTGCTGCCCGGCGTCTTGGGCAACGAAGCCTCGACCGAGGAAGAAAGCTTTTCAGCCGGGCTGTTGGAACACCCCCAATACACCCGCCCCGCCGAATGGCGTGGCCGAACGATCCCCGACGTTCTGACATCTGGCCACCACGGCAAAGTCGCTGAATGGCGGCGGGAAATGAGCGAGAAAATTACCCGTGAACGCAGGCCCGACCTGTGGGAAGCCCTGACGCGCGATCAGGACGACACCTGATCACGCCTCTTCTGAATTTCTAAAGGTTACACCACTATGGAAACCCTTCTTGAGCAGGTCCAAGACTATGGACCGTTGGCCCTGAATGTTGCCAAGGCATTTGCCACTCTGATCATCGGCTGGATGGTTGCCAGCACCGCCGGATCATTGGCCCGACGCAAGGTTAACAACACACCTAACATCGACCCGACCCTGGGCAATTTCATTGCCTCGATGGTGAAATGGGTGATCTTGTTGATGGTGCTGGCCGCTGTTCTCAGCATCTTTGGCATCCAGGCGACCAGCCTTGTGGCGATGCTCAGCGCGGCCACTTTGGCCGTTGGCTTGGCCCTTCAGGGCACGCTCAGCGACATCGCGGCCGGGTTCATGCTGACCCTGTTTCGCCCCTACAAACTTGGACAATTCGTCGATATTGGCGGCACTTCAGGCACGGTGAAGGATCTGAACCTTTTCGTGACCGAGCTTGTGACTCCTGACAACGTTCAAGTGATCGTGCCCAACGGGCAGGCTTGGGGCTCGATCATCCGCAACTTCTCGCATCACGACACGCGCCGCGTCGATATGGTCTTCGGCATCGACTATGCCGACGACATCGACAAAGCGATGCAGATCATCACCCGGCTTGCAGATGCGGATACCCGCGTCCATTCGGACCCCGCCCCTTGGGTCCGCGTGACCAACCTTGGTGACAGCAGCGTTGATCTGACCACCCGCGTCTGGTGCGATAACGCTGAATACTGGAACGTGAAGTTCGAGCTGACCAAGGCGGTGAAAGAGGCGTTTGATGCTGGCGGCATCTCGATCCCCTATCCGCATTCGGTGGAAATCAAGAAAGACGCCTGATCGCGTGCGAAATAAGGGGGTTTCAAGACCGAGACCCCCTTGCCACATGCCCCAATCCCCCCTATACACCGCCCGTCCGGCACTCTTCCGAGTCGCACGGACCTTTTCCTTTTGGGCTGTTGCCTTTCTTCGGCAACTACACAGCACGCGGGAAACAGACAAAGAAACGACGGACTATACTCCCGCGGGCGCATGACGGACCCGGTGAAGACGCGGAGCTCTTGGACGGCACCAACTTTGCGGAACAACCGCAAGCAGATAGGAGATGATCAGATGGACCTGATCGCACAGCTAGAGGCGGAACAAGTTGCCGCCCTGGGGAAAGACATCCCCGATTTCAAAGCCGGCGACACTGTTCGCGTAGGCTTTAAGGTGACCGAAGGCTCGCGCACCCGTGTTCAGAACTATGAAGGCGTTTGCATCAGCCGTAAGAACGGCGAAGGCATTGCCGGATCGTTCACCGTTCGCAAGATTTCCTTCGGTGAAGGCGTGGAACGTGTTTTCCCGCTGCACTCGACCAACATTGACTCGATCACCGTAGTGCGTCGTGGCCGCGTACGTCGCGCCAAACTGTACTACCTGCGTTCGCGTCGTGGTAAATCGGCACGTATCGCTGAAGACACCACATACAAAGCCAAAAAAGCTTAAGGAGCGCCGATATGAAAAAAGATCTGCATCCCGACTACCACCTGATCGACGTCAAAATGACCGACGGCACCATCGTTCAGATGAAATCGACCTGGGGCAACGAAGGCGACACCCTGTCGCTGGACATCGACCCTTCGGCTCACCCGGCATGGAACGGCGGCAGCACCCGTCTTCTGGACACCGGCGGCCGCGTGTCGAAGTTCAAATCGAAATACGAAGGCTTTGGTTTCTAAACCACGCCTCTTTCGAGTTAGAAACGCCGCTTCGTTTGAAGCGGCGTTTTTTGTTTCAGGTGGCCGGTGCAAGGATCAAATGTCGAGCGATCCCGTAGACATAGAGCCCCGCGAACAGGATGTTGATGTACTTGAGTTGCCTCTCGGTGCGCAGCCACGCGCAATAAATCCAGATTAGGCAGAAGGGCAGGCTCAGGCACATCGCAGCGAATTGCCAGCCCTGTACGATTGAGATCGTACTGGCCAAACCAAGGCCAAACGCGATCCACTTCAACGGCTGCTCGTAAGCAGCAAACGTCATAAGCGTCATAGACAGTCTTTCAGGTAAACAGCGCCGTGAACCCGGCGTTCTGCTTTGACCGAAGTAGCACCAAAGATGCGTTCTGACAATTCACTCAGATGCGATGCGCCACTTCCCCGCCTGATCCGGCAACCACGCTTCGATCGCGGCCGTCGCCACCACATGCACCTGCCCGGCGCTCTCTGTATTCATCCCACCCTTCACGGCCCGCACCTCGGCGCGACCACGGGGCAGTTCGGCGCGTACGGTTTCAAGATCCACGCCATCAGGATCCGCCACGCCGATGGTTACCGACACGCGCATGTCCTGATGATCCAGCCCCAGCGTGGAAAACAGAGTGATTGACGAATGGTGCAGCGCATCTTGCACCGCGCGGCAGGCGGCTTTGGTATAGTCCTGACCATAAAGGTCATTGCCCATTCCCATCTCAAGGATCATGCGTTTCTCACCCATCACGCGGCCTCCATCATGAAGGACACGGCGATTGCGACATTGGCGATCAGCGTTTTGCCACCGTGGGGTTTGTCGATGTCCAACCCGCCGTGCTTCACGGTGAACGAGATATTGCCATAGGGAAAATCCTTGGCCAGTTGGCTGGTATCGACTTGATCGGGTGCCTGCACGGCGATTTCCACATCCACGATCATGTCGGTTTTCTCGAACCCGAACAGCTCGGCCATATTGACCGAGTTGTGCCACAGCGCGTCCCGGATCGCGCGGGCGGCGGCCTCGGTATAATCCTCGCGGCGCAGCGACGTGCCCATGCCAAATTCAACAAGTACGCGTTTCTTTACCATCGTGCCTCCTCGGGTTTCGACCATGCTTATCGCAGTATTTCTGCGACCATATAGCCAGCCTTCGCGAAAGAGTTGTACAAATTGGTTTTGCGCCCCTTCCCCCTGCGAATGATGCGACATATAGTGGCTGAAAGAAAAAAACACTCAAGATACCGGGGATAGTGGCGTGGCACATATTATTGTTGTCGGGAACGAAAAGGGCGGTGCGGGCAAGTCTACCGTGTCGATGCATGTGGCGACCTCGCTGTCGCGCCTGGGGCATCGCGTGGGCGTGCTGGATCTGGACCTGCGCCAGCAAACTTTTGGCCGGTTCATCGAAAACCGCAAGGTCACGATGGAGCGTGAGGGCAAAAACCTTCCAACCCCAGAATACCACGAACTGCCCGATGTTGATCCGTCAGATCTGAAAGACGGTGAAAACCCGTATGACCGTCGGCTGGCTATGGCCATCGCTTCGCTTGAGCACAGCCAGGACTTTATCCTGATCGACTGCCCCGGATCGCATACCCGCCTGAGCCAAGTGGCGCATTCGCTGGCCGACACATTGGTGACACCGTTGAATGACAGTTTCGTAGACTTTGATCTGCTGGCGCATATCGACCCCACCTCAGGCAAAGTCACCGGCCCGTCGGTCTATTCCGAAATGGTTTGGAACGCGCGCCAGTTGCGCGCCAAAGCCGGGCTAAAGCCTGTTGACTGGATCGTCGTACGCAACCGTTTGGGTGCGCAGATGATGCACAACAAGAAAAAGATGGGCGATGCGATTGAAGAGCTATCGCGCCGTATCGGCTTCCGCGTGGCCCCCGGCTTTAACGAACGTGTCGTCTTCCGCGAGCTCTTCACCCGCGGCTTGACCCTTCTGGACCTGCGCGATGTGGGTGTGATGGGGCAGATGAATATCTCGAACGTCGCTGCCCGTCAGGAATTGCGCGAGTTGATGAAATCCCTGAATCTTCCCGGAGTCGAGGTCAAGATCTGACTTCGACAGGCTGGGCGCTGAATTCTCTTTTCGCTGGCACAGTCGGGGGCTAGGCTCGGCCCATGTTGCGTTTCGTAATCACCCGCGCCCTTTCGCTTGGCCTCAGCCTAATCGTGGCCTCGCTGGTGATTTTCGCCATGATCGAAGTCATCCCCGGAGACCCAGCGTCCTTCATGCTAGGCCTGAATGCGTCACCTGATACGGTGGCTGCTTTGCGCGATGATCTTGGCCTGAACGGATCCCTCACCACCCGCTATTTCAATTGGATCGGAGGGTTGCTGGTCGGAGATTTTGGCACCTCCTATACCTATCGCGTGCCAGTGTCCGAACTTGTTCTGGAGCGCCTTCAGGTATCTTTACCGCTGGCCCTGTTTGCCCTGCTGCTGTCCACGCTGATTGCCATTCCCGTGGGGCTGATCGCAGCCGCACGCCGTGGACAGATGACGGATTACACTATCATGGGCGTGACCCAGATGGGCATCGCGGTTCCAAATTTTTGGTTCGCCATGCTGCTGGTGTTGATCTTTGCCGTGCAGTTACGCTGGTTCTCGGCTGGCGGATTCCCCGGCTGGGACGCTGGCGTGGGTCCAGCGCTGAAAGCCCTCACCCTGCCCGCCATTGCGCTGGCCCTGCCGCAAGCGTCGATCCTGGCGCGCGTCATGCGCTCGTCCCTTCTGGACGTGCTGCATCAAGACTATATGCGCACCGCCCGCGCGAAAGGGCTGAGCGTCGCGCAAGCCACGCGTCGCCACGCGCTGCGCAATGCGATGATCCCGGTTTTGACCATCATCGGGCTGCAATTCAGCTTCCTACTGGCCGGTGCGATCATCATTGAAAACGTCTTCTTCCTGCCCGGGCTTGGGCGGCTGATCTTTCAGGCCATCACACAACGCGATCTGGTGGTGGTGGAAAGCGTGGTCATGCTCTTGGTCTTCGCGGTCATCCTTGTGACCTTCCTTGTGGACGTGGCCTATGCGGTGGTCGATCCAAGGCTCAGGAGGCGCGCATGACCCGCCTGCCCGCCCAGCTTTGGATCGGCGCTGCGCTCAGCATCGTGCTGCTGGCCGCCGCACTGATTTCGTTCCTGTGGACGCCCTATGACGTCACCGCGCTGAACATCGCGGACAAGCTGAAAGCCCCCTCGGCAGACTACCTTCTTGGCACTGACCACTTTGGCCGAGACCTTTTGTCCATGTTGATGGAGGGCGGACGAATTTCCATCGCTGTCGCCGTCTTGGCCGTCGGGATCGGCATGGGGCTGGGCGTGCCTCTGGGCCTGATGGCCGCCGCCAATCGCGGCGGCTGGCTGGACGAGGTCATCATGCGCGGTAACGACCTGATCTTCGCCTTCCCCTCGCTTGTTATCGCCATTCTGATCACTGCTACCTTCGGCCCATCCGCCACCAACGCAATCATCGCCATTGGCATCTTCAATATCCCGGTCTTCGCCCGCGTGGCCCGTGGTGGCGCCCTGACCATCTGGACGCGCGAGTTCATCATGGCCGCACGCGTGGCCGGTAAGGGTAAAGCCCGCATCAGTGTCGAGCACATCCTGCCCAACATCGCCAACCTGTTGATTGTGCAAGGAACTATCCAGTTCTCGCTAGGTATTCTAGCCGAAGCGGGGCTGAGCTATGTGGGTCTTGGCGCGCAGCCGCCCACTCCCAGTTGGGGCCGCATGTTGGCGGATGCGCAGACCATGATCTACTCCACACCCCGCCTTGCCATAGCGCCGGGTCTGACGATTGTCGTCATGGTTCTGGGACTGAACCTGATGGGAGACGGGCTCCGAGATCTGCTGGACCCCCGGATCAGAAGGGCGCGCGAATGATCGAGATCCGGAACCTCTCGCTGTCGATCCATGACACGCCCATCCTGCAGGCCGTGGACTTGTCCATCACGCCCGGTCAGGTGGTTGGGCTGGTGGGCGAAAGCGGGTCGGGCAAGTCGATGACCGCATTAGCGCTGATGGGACTGTTGCCAAGCGGTGCCGAAGTCGCGGGTCAGGTGATGCTGGACGAAACGGACCTGACCCTGCTGCCCGAGGATGCGCTTTGCGACATTCGCGGGCGACGGATTTCGATGATCTTTCAAGAGCCGATGACGGCACTGAACCCGGTTAAAACCATCGGGGATCAAGTGGCCGAAACGCTATTGATCCACACCGACACCTCCAAAGCTGACGCTCTGCGCATCGCCGCCGAGAAACTGACACGTGTGGGTCTGCCTCAAGATCGCTTCCCGCTGGACCGTTATCCGCACGAGTTGTCCGGTGGTCAGCGCCAGCGCGTCTGCATCGCAATGGCCATCGCGCTGCATCCCGACCTTCTGATCGCGGACGAACCAACGACCGCGCTGGACGTCACCACACAGGCACAGATCCTTGACCTGTTGAAAGAACTGGTGGCTGAAGAAGGAATGGGATTGCTACTGATCACCCACGATCTGGCCGTGGTCGCTGGGATGGCCGATCACGTGGCGGTCATGCGCAAGGGCGAGATCGTCGAACAGGGCGCTACCGAAGCGCTTTTCCGCACCATGGCGCACCCCTATACCCGTCAACTGCTCGAGGCCTCGAGCCACGCGCCCGATGGCACCGCGCAGCCCAGCGCCTCCGCCCTTTTGCAGGTCCGCGCCGCCGTGCGCGACTACCCCCTGCCCCGAACACGTCTTTTCGGCCCCGCCCCGCAATTCCGCGCTGTGGATGGCGTCAGCTTTACGCTGAACAAAGGCGAAAGTCTGGGGCTGGTGGGCGAAAGTGGCTGCGGAAAATCCACGCTCAGCCGCGCCATTCTGGGTCTGGAACCGCTGCAAGGCGGAGAGATCCTGCTGAACGGCATCCCCATCACGCCTGACATGGACCCCAAGCGTCGTGCGGGACTTCAGGTTGTGTTTCAAGACCCGTATGGCAGTTTCAATCCCCGCTGGACCGTCGAAAAACTGGTCTCCGAACCCTTCCATCTAGTTGGACAACGGCCCGAGGACTGGCGCGATCGCGTCCGTGACGCGCTTGCCGAGGTCGGCTTGCCGGGTGAGGCCATGACCCGCTATCCGCACGAGTTCTCTGGCGGCCAACGCCAGCGCATCGCGATCGCCCGCGCCCTAATCCTCCGCCCTGAACTGATCCTGCTGGACGAGGCCGTGTCGGCACTGGATGTCTCGATCCGCGCGGATATTCTGGATCTATTGGCAGACCTTCAGGCCAAGCACGGGCTAGCCTATCTGTTCATCAGCCACGACCTTGGCGTTGTGCGCAATGTCACCGACCGCGTGTTGGTCATGCGCGCGGGACAGATCGTGGAAGAGGGCGAGACCGAGGCGGTCTTCACTCAGCCGCAAAATGACTATACTCGAAACCTGATAAACGCGGCGCCGGCCATTCCGCCCGCGTGGAGGACGGCTTAATGGACGCGCTTTGGTTTGATCCCACGGAAATCCTGATTGGCGGCGATTGGCGCGCCACAAAGGACACGCTCCCCGTCGAAGACCCTTCGACTGGCAAGGAATTCGCCCGCATCGGGCGCGGCAGTGCGAATGACGTGGACGCTGCGGTCGGGGCAGCACGACACGCTCTGGATGGCGATTGGGGCCGCATGACAGCGGTCGAGCGCGGGCGCATCCTGACCCGCATCGGGCAATTGGTACATACTCGCATCGACGACCTGACCGCATTGGAGGCCCGCGATGTCGGCAAGCCCCTGACACAGGCGCGCAACGACGCCATCGCTCTGGCGCGCTATATGGAGTTCTATGGCGGCGCGGCGGACAAGGTGATGGGCGAGACCATCCCCTATCTGGATGGCTACACCGTCTACACGCTGCGCGAACCGCATGGGGTGACGGGTCATATCGTGCCGTGGAACTATCCCATGCAGATCATCGGACGCTCGGTCGGCGCGGCTTTGGCGATGGGCAATGCCTGTGTCTTGAAACCCGCAGAAGAGGCCTGCCTGACTGCGCTGGCTTTCGCGCGTCTGGCCGAGGAAGCGGGCCTACCCAAAGGCGCGTTGAACGTGGTGACGGGACTGGGCGAGGAAGCCGGCGCGGCCCTGTCAGCGCATCCCGACGTGGATCACATCAGCTTCACTGGCTCGGTCCCTGTGGGTGGACTGGTGCAGGCCGCCGCCGCCCAGAACGTTGTGCCCGTGACGCTGGAGCTTGGGGGCAAATCCCCCCAGTTGGTCTTCGACGACGCCGATCTGGACGCCGCCCTTCCCTTCCTCGTTGGCGCCTGCATTCAGAACGCGGGCCAAACCTGTTCGGCCAGTTCGCGCATTCTGGTGCAGCGCGGGGTCTATGATCAGGTCGTGGCGCGGATGGGCGCGGCCTATGACGCGCTGCGTGTGGGCCCTGCCGAGGCGGACCTGAATGTGGGGCCGCTGATCTCGGCGCGGCAGAAAGAGATTGTGAGCGGATTTCTGGCGCAGGGCGCGGATTTGAAGATCGCGGGTCAAGGACAGATCGCCGATGTGCCGGCGGGCGGTCACTACGTGGCCCCCACCCTCTTTGCCGATGTCCCACCAGACCACCCGCTGGCCCGCGACGAGGTCTTCGGCCCGGTACAGGTCATCATCCCCTTCGACACGGAAGATGAGGCCGTTCAGATCGCCAACGCCACCGACTATGGACTTGTCGCTAGCATCTGGACCGCAAACGGCGCGCGCCAAATGCGGCTGGCCAAGCGCCTGCGCGCGGGTCAGGTCTTTATCAACAATTACGGTGCGGGAGGCGGCGTCGAATTACCCTTCGGCGGGGTTGGCAAATCGGGCCACGGGCGCGAAAAAGGCTTCGAAGCGCTTTACGGGTTTTCGCAATTGAAAACCGTCGCCGCGAAACACGACTGACAGGAGGCCCAATGGCCATCATCGAAACCTTCCGCCGGGTGATCGACCCAACCGATTGCGACATGCTGGGACATATGAATATCAGCCGCTATTTCGGCTGCGTCTCAGATGCGGGTCTGGGGCTGATGACCGCTTTCGGGTTGGGGCATGACCAACTGACCGGCGGACGTCGTCAGGCTTTTGCGATGGTGCATTCCGACGCCACCTATCACCGCGAGGTTCTGGCGGGCGAATGGGTCTATATGCGGTCGGGCATTGCCGAGCTTGGCCGGCGTTCAGCGACCTTCCAGCACTGGATGTACCGCGGCATTGATGACGAACTGCTATTCGACGTGACCGCAAAATGCGTCTTGATGGATCTTGAGGCCCGCAAGGCCACGGTGATCGACGAAGATCTGAAGACACTGATGCAAGCCTTTCTGGTCGAGGGTTAAATGGGAGCCGCGCTGAAGATCCCTAATCGGCAGGCGCGGCAACTGTGGCTGTCGACCAATCTATTGGCCGCCACGCCGACCGGTGCGGTCGATCTGCAGGACATGATTTGGCGGCTGGGCTTCGTGCAGATCGACACGATCCGCAATGTCACCCGCGCGCATAACCACATCCTGTGGAGCCGCAATCAGAACATCAGCGAAGGCGCGATCTGGAAGCAGCTGTCTGACCGCGCTTTGTTCGAGCATTTCACCCATGACGCCAGCCTGATCGACATGCGCGTGCTGCCCTATTGGCGACGTCAGTTCGACCGCTTGGGCGAATATATGGGGCGGTCGGAGTGGTACCAATCCGGGCTCGGAAAAGCGCAGATCGCCGAGATCCGCGACCGCATCGCCCGCGAGGGTGCCCTGTCCACCCACGCCTTCGACACCAAGGTCGACAAACGCGAGATGTGGGCGCGGCCTCCACACAAGAAGGCGCTGGATCAGATGTGGTATGCTGGGGAGCTGGCCACCTGCCACCGAAAGAAATTCGTGAAGTTTTATGATCTGGGTGAACGGGTATTCCCCACATATGATCCGGTTCCAGATGCGGATGCGGTGCACTGGCTGTGCAAAAGTGCAATTGATCGCTTGTCTTTTGCAACTACTGGCGAGATTGGGCGCTTCTGGGATGCGATGAGCGCACGCGAGGCAAAGGCGTGGTGCGAGGATGCAGCGCTAATCCCGGTCGAGATCGAAACCGCAGATGGTGGCAGCTACGCCGCCCTTGCCCCTGCCGACATCGAGGTCCGGCTGGATGCCCTCTCGGCCCCCACCTCGCGCCTGCGGATCCTCAATCCGTTCGACCCCGCGATCCGCGACCGCGCGCGGCTCGAGAAGCTCTTTGGCTTTGACTATCGCAACGAAATGTTTGTCCCGAAGGACAAGCGCCGCTGGGGATACTATGTCTATCCTCTGCTGGAGGGCGACCGTTTCGTCGGCCGGGTTGAACTGAAAGCCGATCGCAAATCAGGCGAGCTGTCCGTCATCGGCTTCTGGCCGGAACCCGGTATGCGTTGGGGCGCGGCGCGTCACGCGAAACTGGATGCCGAGCTTGCGCGGTTCGCGCGGTTCGCGGGGTTGTCTGCGACCAAGTGGTAGGTCGTGCGTGCCTGACTTGCACGCGGGCTGAATTGGGCGCAAGCTGATCTTGCTATCAGGAGATGAACATGCGGCTTCAAGATAAAACAGCCATTGTGACTGGCGGCGCATCCGGCTTTGGCGCTGGGATCGTGCGCAAATTCGCCGCCGAGGGTGCGCGAGTTATGATCGCCGACCTGAACGATGAACTCGCCCGTGAAGTGGCCACAGAGGTCGACGGCGCAGCGCATCATGTGGATGTCTCCTCGGGCGACAGTGTCGCACAGATGGCGCGCGCGGCGCACGAGCTGTGGGGCCATGTGGACATCGTAGTGAACAACGCGGGCATCACCCATCTGCCCAAACCGATGGAAGAGGTCGACGAGGGCGAATTTGACCGCGTGTTGGCTGTGAATGCCAAATCCGTCTATCTGACCGCCCGCTATTTCGTACCGGGGATGAAGGCGGCAGGTACGGGGGCGGTATTGAACGTCGCCTCGACAGCCGGCCTTAGCCCACGCCCAAACCTGAACTGGTACAATGCCTCGAAAGGCTGGATGATTACGGCGACCAAGGCCATGGCGGTCGAGCTGGCCCCGCATGGCGTGCGCGTGAACGCCATTTGCCCTGTGGCGGGCGAAACCCCGCTTTTGTCTAGCTTCATGGGTGAAGACACACCTGAAATGCGCGCGAAGTTTATCTCGTCTATTCCGATTGGCCGGTTTTCCACGCCCGAAGATATGGGCAATGCTGCCTGTTTCCTGTGCTCGGACGAGGCCAGCATGGTGACGGGCGTTGCCATGGAAGTGGATGGCGGTCGCTGTATTTGACGTCTCAGTTGGGGGTTTCACACCCCCAAACCCCCGTGGGATATTTTTTGGTAAGAAAATGAGGATGCGATGAAACCGGGACCGAAGAACCTGATCACAGATGTATCCGGACTGCGTGTAGGCAATGCTGACGACGCTGTGATCAAGACCGGCGCGACCGTTTTGGTCGGAGACACGCCCTTTACGGCAGGCGTTCACGTGATGGGCGGCGCACCCGGTACACGTGAAACAGATCTTTTAGCGCCGGACAAGCTGGTACAGCAGGTGGATGCCTTGGTTTTGTCAGGCGGGTCAGCCTTTGGGCTGGATG
Source organism: Aliiroseovarius sp. S253 (assembly GCF_049800855.1). Taxonomy (NCBI): domain Bacteria; kingdom Pseudomonadati; phylum Pseudomonadota; class Alphaproteobacteria; order Rhodobacterales; family Paracoccaceae; genus Aliiroseovarius; species Aliiroseovarius sp. S253. Next base: position 2,054,012 of record NZ_JBNAFW010000001.1, read on the forward strand.
CGGCATCTGGTGTGGCGGATGCTCTGCGCGAAGAAGGGCGCGGATTTCAAGTGGGGGATCAGCATGTCCCCATCGTATCTGGCGCCATCCTGTTCGACCTTCTGAATGGGGGCGACAAGGGCTGGGCCCAGAACCCCTATAAGGGGCTTGGGCGTGCAGCCTATGCGGCGGCGTCGGATGATTTTCTGATCGGCAGCCACGGTTCCGGGTTCGGGGCCACCACGGCCGGGTTGAAGGGAGGGCTTGGCTCAGCGTCTCTGGTGCTGGACAACGGCGTGACCGTGGGTGCTTTGGTCGCTGTCAACGCGTTGGGATCGGTCACGATGGGCGACGGGCCCGAGTTCTGGGCCGCCCCGTGGGAGATGGACGGTGAGTTCGGCGCGCGTGGAATGGGGACGCATGACCCAAGCTTTGAACCGCGCCCCGAGGCGCAACTGGGCGAAAACACCACGATCGCGATCATTGCCACAGACGCGAAGCTGGATCAGGCGCAGGCCACACGCTTGGCCACCGCCGCCCATGATGGCATGGCGCGCGCCATTCACCCCAGCCATACGCCGTTCGATGGCGATCTGATCTTTGCGGCGTCCACGGGGGAAATCGCATTGTCGGACCCCGGCTTTGATGCGCTCAGACTGGGGCATGCCGCCGCCACCTGTCTGGCCCGTGCTGTGGCCCGAGGTGTCTTTGCGGCGCGCGCGCATCCGAATGACACATTACCCACATGGGCAGACAAGTTTTCATGACGGGCTTTGGCCCATTTCGATAAGGAGGGACGTATGTCCTATTTTCGCGCATTGGCGCTTACTGCCACGCTTCTGACCCCGGGATTTGCCCATGCGGACGAAGTAACAGACACGCTTCAATCCGCCCTCAGCGCATACGAGGAAGGCGACTTGTCCTATGCGCTGGAAGAGTTGGAGTTTGCCAAGCAACTGATGCAAGCAATGAAGACTGCGGACTTGGCGAAATTCCTGCCCGAAGCACCTGACGGATGGACCCGCGAGGTCTCGAACGAGGTTGCTTCTGGAATGGCGATCTTTGGTGGTGGATCGGGGTCCGAAGCGACCTATAGCAACGACAATGACAGCTTCACGATCACCATTATGGCAGACAATCCTATGGTGGGCGCGCTGTCTGGCATGATGGCTAATGCCAGCCTGATGGGTATGAAATTGGAACGCGTTGGGCGCCTGAAATACCTCAACCAAGATGGTGAATTGTCGGGCATCGTAGACGGACGCATCTTGATCCAGGCCTCGGGTGCAGATGTGGAAATGATGAAGACCGTTCTGGCCGAGATCGACCATCGCGGATTGGAAGATTTCGGGCGCTGATCCAAACACCAGTGAAGTATGGGCCGCTCATTTTTGCGGCAATTTCCCAGATTCTTCGAAGAATCATGCGCGGGCAGATAGAAGCCCGCGCAACCCTCCAAAAAATGATCAAAAAAATGTATCCAATCGGGATGAATTCCGAGCGTGGATGCGGTATGTCCGATTCCAAGAGGACCGGCGCGCTTGCGCCAAAACCACTTAACATGTTAACATCTAGACATCCCCGACCGGGTCAAACACCCAGTCGGCACCGGAATTGGGAGAGATGACCATGGCCGCCAATGCCACCGAGCTGAAGAAGCTTCTGAAAGACCCCTCGCTGGTCGAGACCCGCGCCTACGTGAACGGTGAATGGGTGGATGCCAAGGATGGCGCCACTTTCGACGTAACTAACCCCGCGCGCGGCGATGTGATCGCTCAAGTGGCAGATCTGACCCGCGAAGAAGTGGCTGTGGCCATTGAAGCCGCCGATAAGGCTGGCCGTGAATGGGCCAAGCGCACCGCTAAGGACCGCGCCAACATTATGCGCAAATGGTTCAACCTGATGATGGAAAATCAGGACGATCTGGCCACCATCTTGACGGCTGAAATGGGCAAGCCCCTGCCAGAAGCCATGGGCGAGATCGCCTATGGCGCAAGCTTCATCGAATGGTTCGGCGAAGAAGCCAAACGCATCTATGGCGAGACCATCCCCGGCCACCAGCCCGACAAACGCCTGATGGTGATCCGTCAGCCGATCGGGGTTGTTGCGTCGATCACGCCGTGGAACTTCCCCAACGCGATGATCACCCGCAAATGCGGCCCCGCTGTTGCAGCTGGTTGTGGTTTTGTGGGCCGTCCGGCAGCCGAAACCCCGCTGTCGGCAACTGCTCTGGCCGTTCTGGCCGAACGTGCTGGCGTGCCCGCTGGCGTCTTCAATATCGTACCCAGCTCGCGCAGCTCGGACATCGGGAAAGAGTTCTGCGAGAACCCGCTGGTGCGCAAACTGACCTTCACCGGCTCGACCAATGTCGGTCGTATCCTGCTGCGTCAGGCCGCTGATCAGGTTCTGAAATGCTCGATGGAGCTGGGCGGTAACGCACCCTTCATCGTGTTCGACGACGCCGATCTGGACGCTGCCGTCGAAGGCGCGATTGCCTGTAAATTCCGCAACAACGGCCAGACCTGCGTTTGTGCCAACCGGATCTATGTGCAGGAAGGCGTCTATGACGATTTCGCCGCACGTTTCGCCAAAGCCGTATCCGCCCTGCCTGTCGGTGACGGTCTGAACGAAGGCATCGCGCTTGGCCCTCTGATCTCGGACAGCGCCGTGGACAAGGTGCGCGAGCACGTAGCCGACGCGACCTCGAAAGGGGGCGAAGTGATCCTTGGCGGCAAAGAGCACGAGATGGGCGGTCTGTTCTATGAGCCGACCATCATCAAGAACGCCACGCGTGAGATGGACGTCGCCACGGACGAGACCTTTGGCCCGATGGCACCGCTGTTCAAGTTCAAGGACGAAGACGACGTGATCCAGCAGGCGAATGACACGATCTTCGGTCTGGCGTCCTATTTCTACGCCAACAACCTAAGCCGCGTTTACAAAGTGGCCGAGGCGCTGGAATACGGCATCGTCGGCGTGAACACCGGCATCATCTCGACCGAGACCGCGCCGTTCGGCGGCGTGAAACAGTCGGGCCTTGGCCGCGAAGGCTCGCGCCACGGGATCGAGGATTTCCTCGAGATGAAATACATCTGCATGTCGGTCTGATTGGGCCTACAGGATGGACATGAAAACGGAGGGGCGACCCTCCGTTTTTTATTCTGACTTGTCGAAGTAAAAGGCAATCCTGATTACATAGCCTAGGAATATCATATGTCCGTAGAACTTAAGGCCAGCGTCAACCAAAAAGTCAGATAGTCCATCAAATCGAGACGTATCGACCGCTGCGTAAGATACGAACAACAGCACAACCACGTTTAGCAGCCAAGCGGTTGCAATGCTCTTCGCATCAAAAACAAGTGCGCTGAAAACGATCATTGCCCCTGACAAAACGAGCCCGTAGCTGAACGCGTCTCTTTTTAGTGGGAAGAGAGTCTGTTGATCGACAGTTCCCTTGTACATGATGATGCCGAGCGCAATCATCGGTATTGCGACAACGTAAATCCAATTAATTTCAGTCTCATACACTTGGCTTCTTCTACTATCGGGGATCAGACTGTTCTGTTTTGCTCCCTCGTCTTGGCCATAGCAACTCAATCACCGTTGCAACGCCAAAGGGATACACAAGAACGGTGAGGATCATGCTCCATCGCGGTGATGTGCCCAGCACGTTCAACAGGAAATCGATGCTGAAAGGTTCAATCACTCGAAACAAGTCCAGCACTATCAGCGGAAGGGAAATCCAAACAACGACCATGCCGACCACTGTGTCCCGCTGCCACCGGTTCTCGTTTGAACTCGTGCTCAATTTCTGTGACCCAACTAGAACCTATTTCCGAACGACCAGTTCTCTTACAATACAGATACCTATTGTTGATTTCCAAGCAAGCCTCACTTGATGAGTACACCATGAGACTTGACCCTCCCCTTCCCCCACCCTACTTTCCCATCGCTGCCCCAGCCGGGGCGGTGACATTCTCAGGGCGGGGTGGAATTCCCCACCGGCGGTAAGTTTTTTTGCGGAGTCACATCTGTTTGTCTCGCAAATCAAACACACTTAGTTTGAATTGCGAGGCCGTTGAGCCGCGTAAAAAACAAAGCCCGCGAGCGGCCTCTTTCGAGGGGTGACAGCAGATCTGGTGCAACTCCAGAGCCGACGGTTACAGTCCGGATGGAAGAGAATGGGTTGGGGTGCACGGGATCCGTGTGCCCTGTCCTTCTGCCTTGGGTCATTGCGTAAGGAAGAAAGGACATCTCGCATGACTCAGTCAATTTATCTTACTCAACCCGTCAAAGCGGCGGGGCTTATGGTTCTGGCGGGCGCGACGTTTGCGCTGGTCAATACCGGGTTGCAATCGGCAACCATGGGCAAGGGCGCATCTGCCCCTGCCGTTACCTTCTGGCAATACCTGATTGCGCTTGGCTTTTACCTGCCATGGGTGTTTCGCCACCGCGCGGCGGTGATGAAAACCGGGCAAGTCTGGTTGCACGTTCTGCGCGTCGCCTTGGCGGCGGGTGGCGTGCAGCTTTGGACGCTCGGTCTGGCACATGTGCCAATCTGGCAGGCGATTGCGTTGATCCTACTGTCACCGTTCTTTGTGACGTTGGGTGCGGGGCTGGTGCTGCGCGAGCACGTCTCGGTCCATCGTTGGGGTGCGGTCCTATTGGGCATCATCGGCGGCGCGATCATACTCGAGCCGTGGTCGGATCGCTTCGAGCTGGCCGCCCTGCTGCCCGTGGGCGCGGCGGCGCTCTGGGCGTCAAGTTCAGTCGTGACGAAGTTCCTGACCCATCGCGACAGTACGGAAACGATCACCATCTATCTGCTGCTGCTCCTCAGTCCGATCAACGCGGGGTTGGCACTTGGGACCGGGTTCACCCTGCCCTCAAACGCGATCTGGTTGGTGGTGGGGGCGGGTCTTCTGACGGCCTTTGCCCAACACGTTCTGGCACGAGCATACTCGCTGGCGGATGCAGCCTTCTTGCAGCCGTTTGATCACATGAAACTGGTGTTCAACGTGGTGCTGGGGTTCGTAGTGTTTGGCTTCCTGCCCACCGGCTCCATGTGGATCGGCACGGCAATAATCATGGCGGCCAGTTTCTGGTTGCTGGAACAAGAGCGACGCCAACCCGCATAAAGCAAAAGGGCGCGGAAAACCCCGCGCCCTTCGTTAAATCGGATCCGTCGGATCAGGCCTCGATGGCCTTGGCTTCGACGTCATGCTTGCCAGCAATCTCGATCCGGCGCGGTTTCAGTGCTTCGGGCACTTCGCGCAGCAGGTCAATGTGCAGCATTCCGTTTTCGTGGACCGCACCCGAGACGCGGACATGATCGGCCAAATGGAAGCGACGCTCAAATGCGCGAGTGGCAATGCCACGGTGCAGATAAGTGCGTTCTTCTTCGCTGGCCTTCTTGGCCGAGACAAACAGCGCCTTGTCGCGCAGCTCGACCGACAGTTCGTCTTCGGTGAAACCAGCCACGGCGACCGAGATGCGCCAAGCATCTTCGTCTGTTTTCTCAATGTTATACGGGGGATAGCTGTCGCGGCTGACGTCATTGGTCAGAACTCGGTCCATCAGGTCGGCAATCTGGTCAAAGCCAACGGTGGCACGGTAAAGCGGCGACATATCAAAATTACGCATTGGGTGTCCTTTCACAAAGCGACATATGTGGGGCCTTCCCCATTGGGACAGGCAGTTCACGGACCCGCCCGGCGGCATCCGTAGAACAAAGATATGTCTGGATTTGGCCTGTTCAAGCCCCTCAGGGTTTGACGAAACGGGCCCCGGAATTGTCACGGTCTCCGACACCGATGCGCCGCGAGTTTACTTCTGATCCGCCGACCACACCCCGTCCCGCGCGAAGCGCCTGTTTTACTTCGGCCAGACGTGCGGGCAGCATCATGCCAAGCCCAGCTTTCTGCCCCCGGTATTTGGTTACGGCAGATACCACGGACACGATCCGCGGACGCCGCCCGGAGGTATTGAACACCGGCGCGCCTGAAGATCCGAACCAGATATCGCAATCAAACACGATCAGATCACTGTCGCGGTCAATTACCGAACAGCGCGCCTCGCGCGACAATGCATCGGCCCGACCGCGCGCATAGCTGACGACCGAGATCTCTTGTTCATTTCGGGAAAGTGCCTCAACCGCAAACGGGGCGGCGGTCGCCGTCGGAATGGGTGACTTCAGAACCACCAGACCGACGTCATATTGGATGTTGCGAAAGCCCGGATTTGGCCCCGTGTCATAGTTTGGATGAATTACAGCCAGCTTCGCGGCACTGGTTTCCACGAATTCACCGTCCCGCAGCCCTGCAAAGAACGTCACCCCGTCGAGAGATCCTTTCGCCACCGCATCCTCGATGCAATGGGCCGCGGTCAGGACCAGATCACTGGAAATCAGCGCGCCTGAACAGAACCCCCCGGGCATGTCCAGTCGCCCAACCGCTTCGAACCCCAACAGATCACTGCGAAGGGTCAGACGTTTAAGGGATCCGCCCTCCTGCGCAAGGGCCAGCTGGGTCGTCAGCAAAAATAGGGTCAGAAAGGCAAAAACATGTTTCATGGAGCTAAGAGATCAGGGACGCACGAACTTGGCCCCTCCGGGGCCAGCCGCGCCAGTGCCTACTTGGCGCACCTTGGGGGTCCGCACGGTTTCGACACGTGTGAACACTCCGTCATCCGTCGCCAGCATCTCGTACATTTCCGCAAGTGGCGTTTCCAGATCGGTTCCCAATGACACCGGAATATCGCGCACCATCGCCTTGGCCGAGATCACAGAAACGATGCGCGGCTCGCCGCCTTCAAGAACAAAGACCGGCGCACCGGACGATCCGAAATCCACCGTGCAACTCAGTACCAGCGCACCGCCCTGACGGGCCAGCACCTTACAGGTTTCCTGAAGCGCCGGGCTTTCCGTTCGATCATGGGCATAGGAAACCACGCCGACCTCGGCCCCCTTGCGCGGCCGCGAGAATGTCTTGAATGGTTTGACCGACATATTGCGAATGGGCTTATCCAGCTCCAAAAGCGCCAGATCTCTGGCCACGCGTGTTGGGTTTTCAGATGGCGTAAACTTGAAATCCGGGTGCACAACCGCGCGTCGCACCCCGCGATATGCCGATGCACGTCCACCACGCCATCCGGCTAGGAATTCGATTTCAGAAAGCTTGAACCGTTCTCCGCTGTCGCGGTCATACAGGCAATGTGCCGCTGTCAGGACAAGGTTCTCGTCAATCAAAGACCCGGTACAGAAGCTTCCGCCACCTATGTTCAGACGTCCAACGCCTTCCCAGCCCTTGCTGTCATCCCCGGTCATCAGGGTGCGCAAAGGCGAAGGGTCAGATGCCCCCAACGGTCCGGCCAGCCACAGTGCGGCGACCAAAAGTGCCAAAATACGCTTCATGCTCTACTGCCTTTATGGGGCGGTTTCTCCACCCTCTCACATATGTTTACGGCGAAAAAGAGGACAGGCAAATGGTATTTTAAAGCTGCGGCGACAATTTGCGAGGCTTTGGCCCGCCAGTGGCCCAGTCCAACAGCTCGACCGTGTGCACCACAGGAATGCCGGTGCCCGACCCAATTTGCATCATACATCCGATGTTTCCCGCCGCGATTATCTGGGGCGACTTGGCCTCCAGATTAACCACTTTGCGCTTCTTCAGCTCTTTCGAGATCTCGGGCTGCATCAGGTTATACGTCCCCGCCGAACCACAGCAGAGATGAGGGTCGGCAGGCTCGACCACCTCGAACCCAGCCTGTTTCAACAGCGTTTTCGGGTGGGTTTTCACCTGCTGCCCGTGCTGAAGGCTGCAAGCCGAGTGATAGGCGACCCTCAGCTCCATCTGTGCCTCGGGCAGATCCAACGTCATCAACAGCTCGCTGATATCCATCGCCATGTCCGATACCGCTGCCGCATCTTCGGCCAGAGCGTCATTGCGGAACATGAAACCGTAATCCTTCACAGTTGTGCCGCAGCCCGAGGTATTGATGACAATCGCGTCCAGCCCCTCGCCGCGCTTTTCGCGCATCCACGCGTTGATATTGGCCGCCGCCTGCGCGTGGCTTTGATCTTCTTTGCCCATGTGATGGGTCAAAGCTCCGCAGCAGCCCATACCCTTGGCCACAACAACTTCACAGCCCAAGCGGGTCAGCAGACGGATCGTTGCATCGTTGATGTCCGTATCCAGCGCCTTTTGCGCGCAACCTGTCAGCAGCGCGACACGTTTCTTGCGGTCGCCTTTCGCCGGGAAGACCTGCGGCGCGTCATTTGCGGATTTGCGCGGCAGCTTCGGAGGGGCCATTTCCAGCATCGCTTCAAGCCGGGGATCGGGCATAAATTTGCGCAAGGGTCGCGCCAGTCGCGCGCCTTGCATCGCCAGCCGGAAGCGGCCCGGATAGGGGATCACCTGCGCCAGCGTCCAACGCAGCAGGCGGTCAAACAGCGGGCGCTTATAGGTCTTTTCGATATGCGCACGGGCATGGTCGATCAGATGCATGTAATGCACGCCCGATGGGCAGGTCGACATGCAGGCCAAACAGGACAGACATTTATCCACATGCTCGACCGTTTTCTTGTCGGCAGGCCGCCCAGCTTCAAGCATATCCTTGATCAGATAAATCCGCCCCCGTGGGCTGTCCAATTCGTCCCCCAGCACCTGATAGCTGGGACAAGTCGCCGTGCAAAACCCGCAATGCACACAAGACCGTAAGATCTCGTTCGCGCGTTCGATGGCGGGGTCTTTCAACTGCTCGGGCGTGAAATGGGTCTGCATGGCTTAGGCTCCCATCAGGCCGGGATTGAGGATCCCGCGCGGGTCGAATTTCTGGCGAAGCCCTGCGGTCAGGGCGGCGATGGGAGCTGGTTCTGGTTGGAACACGGGAACAGTCGCGCGCACATCCGCAGGGGCACGTACCAAAGTCGCGTGACCGCCAAGTTTTTCCAACTCGGCCCGCACACGCGTGGCACCGGCATCAGCTTGATCAGCAACATGCAGCCAAACCAGCCCGCCACCCCAATCGTAAATCGCTCGCGGAGAAAGATCTTCAAGTGCTGCCACCAGTCGCGGACCATCCGATGGTTTGACCGAGACGCGCCAAACCGCGCCCTCAAGCCCTGCAAATCCGCTGACATCCCGGATCTGCGTCCAGACATCCGACGACCCCGCCCCCGCAACCGGTTCAAACCCTGCCAGCACGCCCTTGGCCAACTCTGCCGCGCGATAGGACACCGACGCCTCAAGCCCCTCGATCCGCACGAAGGTCTTTCCGTCGGCAAACGCGGCCCCTGTTACATCGAAAGGTGATCCCAACGCCGCCGAAAGGCTCTCCACCGCCTGCTCAGCCGTTTGGCCTTCGCCTACGAGTGTGATCTCAGCTTCAGGAATGGCCATTACCTTCAGGCTCACTTCGGTCATCAAGCCCAGCGTGCCCCAACTGCCTGCCATGAGCTTAACCAGATCATAGCCCGTCACGTTCTTCATGACCCGGCCGCCGTTCTTCAGCACGCGCCCAGCACCATCGACAAACCGTACGCCAAGACAGAAATCTCGCGCGGCACCGACCTGGATCCGTCGCGGTCCCGACGCATTGGTAGCCACCACACCGCCAATGGTCGACGCGCCTTTTGTGCCCAGAAGCCCTCGAAGGTCACCCGGCTCAAATGCCAGCCGCTGGCCTTCTTTGGACAAGAGCTCGTCGATCTCTGCCAGTGGCGTTCCACTTTGCGCCACCAGCGTCAGCGCGCCCGGCTCGTACAGCGTCACGCCCGACAGCCCCGTCGTGGGAACAGGCGTGCCGTCCACAGGCGCGCCAATATCACGCGTCCCGCCGCCGACAATCCGGATCGGCCCATTTGCCGCTTGGATCAGATCGGACAGGTCTTGTTCACTTGTCGGAGTATTGCTCATTTTCTGGTCTCAATATCTCGGGGTGGGCGCTGATCAAGCCATGGGGCAGAGCCGCTATCCAACTCGTCGGGTTTCGGTGACATTTAGGGGGAACACTTTGGCTGGATTTAAAAGCCAGCCCGGATCAAACACATCTTTCACCTGAAGCTGAACTTCCAGATCACCATCGTTGTACTGCGACGTCATCAGGTCGCGCTTCTCAACGCCAACACCGTGTTCACCTGTCAGACAGCCGCCCACCTCGACGCAAAGCCGCAGAATATCCGCGCCCAGCGCCTCGCATTTCTCAAGATCGCCGGGTTTGTTGGCATCAAACAGGATCAGAGGGTGCATGTTGCCATCGCCCGCGTGGAACACGTTGCCCACGTCCAACCCATAGTCTTTGCTCATCTCACTGATGCGGCGCAGCACCAAGGGGAGCTCGGACACAGGGATCGTCCCGTCGAGGCACATGTAATCGTTGATCTGCCCCATCGCACCAAAGGCCGACTTGCGCCCCAGCCAGATTTTCGCGCTTTCCTCGGCCGAGTTGCTTTCGCGGACTTCGACCGGGTTGTGACGCTTGGCGATCTTCACAATGCGCGAAAGCTGATCGTCGATCTCGGTGTCCGATCCTTCGACCTCGATAATCAACAGCGCTTCGCAATCGGGATAGCCCGCACCGGCAAACGCTTCGGTCGCGCGTATACAGGGGCGATCCATAAACTCGATCGCGACGGGCAGGATGCCGGATTTGATGATGTCGGACACGCAATGGCCCGCGACCTCGTTGCTGTCAAACCCTACCAGCACAGGGCGCGCGCCCTCGGGCTTGGCGAGGATACGCAAGGTCGCTTCAGTCACGATGCCAAGCTGGCCTTCGGATCCGCAGATCAATCCCAACAGGTCCAGCCCGCCCGCATCCAAATGCGCGCCTCCGATCTCGACCACTTCTCCATCGGCCATGACCATGGTCACGCCCAACAGGTTGTTGGTGGTCACACCGTATTTCAAGCAATGCGCGCCGCCCGAGTTCATCGCAATATTCCCGGCAATCGCACAGGCCAATTGCGACGATGGATCGGGGGCATAGAAGAACCCGTCCTCTTCGACGGCACCTGTCACTGACAGATTGGTGCGGCCAGACTGCACTCGGATGAACCGGTTGTCATAGTCGGTCTCTAACACGTCATTCAGACGCGCGACGCCAAGGATCACACTGTCTGCAGTGGGCAATGCGCCACCCGCAAGCGACGTCCCTGCCCCACGCGGCACGACAGGCACGCCTTCTTCAGAGCAGATGCGCATCACCGCCGACACTTCGTCGGTCGAGGCCGGCAGCACCGCACAAAGTGGCGGGCATTTATAGGCTGTCAGCGCATCACATTCATAGGCACGGGTCTGGATCGGGTCATGCACCACAGCCCCGACGGGCAACACAGATTGCAGCCGCGCAACGATGTGATCTTTGCGCGACAGAATGCTGGAGTTCGGTTCTGGCATCTGCATGGGCATCCCCCAAAATAAAATTGGTAAAAAAATATAACCAATTTTCGGAAGGTGATGCAAGCTGCTTTCTTCAGGTTACGACACGCGGTTTTTGGCACCTCGCCCTTCAATCAACCAAGCCGCCACCAAAGCAAGGGCCGCCAGCACAAGAAACAGGGCAGGAGGCGCCAAGGGGCGCAAACGGATCGCTGTGGTGACATAGGCCTCGCGCGGAGTGTATCCCAGCCAACCGCGCCCGGATGCGGGCTGCCCTGCACGCACGGCCCGCAAGCTGGGCAGGCCGTCTCCAATCCGCATGGCGGCTCCGCGGCTTGTGGCCAAGACAGGCTGGATCAAATCACGTCGCGCCAGTGGATTGCTGAACTCCACCGAGGTCGCCGCGCCTCGGACTACGACCGTAGACAAATCGCCCTGCTCCACGTGGAAAAGCCCGGTGGCATCGGTCGCGAACGTGGTTTCAAACACGCCGGGCTCGCTTGGGGACAGCACTGCGGTCATGCCTTCTCCTGCAGGGAGGGTGACTGTTACGTCGGGCAGTTCAGACTGCATCGTGCTGCGCCGGATCAAAAGCCCCTCGTCCGTTGCAACAGCGGACAACGCCTCTTCTTCCAGCTCGGGTTCGCGCATCAGCCAATGCGCCAGCCGACGCAACAGCTCTAACTGCGGTCCACCGCCCTGATGCCCGCGTGCCCAAAGCCAAGCATGGTCTGATGCCAACAACGCCACCCGTCCCTCGTCACTGCGGTCCACCATCAGAAGCGGAGCATCATCTGCCGCTGACAGGATGACATGCCCCCGCATGGGAACGACTTCGACATGCCGCATCCATGGCCCCCAGCCCCCCTCTGGTGCGTGCTGCGACAATGCTCGGGTCACCGGATGGCGTTGACCGTCTTCAGAGACGACTGGTTTGTACGGTTCCTCGAATAAGCGCCCTGTTGGGGTGGCTGGTAGAATATCGGCAAGCCCCGTGCGGGCGATACTGTCAGCACTTGCCAGCGATGGCCCCGCCGCGATCAGCACTGCCCCGCCCCGTTGCACATAGTCGCGCACGCTCGTCAAATATCCGCCGGGCAGAATGCCCCGCAGCTGGTAGCGGTCGAAGATGATCAGATCGAACTCGTCGATCTTATCGATGAATAATTCCTGCGTTGGGAAGGCAATCAGGCTGAGTTCATTCACCGGCACACCATCTTGCTTGTCAGGTGGGCGCAGAATTGTGAAATGCACAAGATCCACCGCGCTGTCGGATTTCAGCAGATTGCGCCATGTGCGCGTCCCGGGATGTGGCGTGCCTGAGATCAGTAGCACTTGTAGGCGGTCGCGCACGCCATTCAGTTCGATCACTACCTCATTATTGCGGCCGGTCAGCTCGCCCTCTTCCATCGGAAGGGTCACATGGATCAGGTTCCGGCCCGCGTGCTCCAACGTCAGCGGCAATACGATGTCCGCCCCCTCGGCCACTGGCACGTCTGCAATTGGTTCGCCGTCATGAGACACAGAAAGAAATGCCGGGGGAAGCGCATCAGGGGCGGCGCCAAAGGTCTCGACCTTCAGACGCAACTCGATTTCCTCGCCCAATATTGCAAAAGCAGGAGCATCCGTGACACTGACCCGACGATCCCAATCACGGTCACGACCCGAGATCATCGCATGCACGGGCACAGGTAATCCGGGCGCGTTCTGCAGATCATGCACAACCCCATCCGTGATCAGCACAACACCCGCCAGACGGTTCGCAGGAAGCTCGGCCACAGCTTTCTTCAGGGCGGTCATAAGACGTGTTCCGTCACCGGCGCCGTCGCCTTCAGGCGCAAGCTCTGACAAGCGCCGCCATATAGGCTCGACCGTGGAACGAGCAGCGATCTGCGACATCAGTCCCTCTTGCGCCTGCAAATTCTGTGCTGGGCGGTCCGACAAGAATTGCGAGGGGCTGTCATCCTCAAGCACCAACAGAATATCCCTCAACGGATCGCGTTCTTCCTGTTGAAGTGATGGCCCACACAGTGCCGCAAGAAGGATCAGCGCAGCGACGAACCGCAACGCCCAGCCGGACAGCCCACGCCACAAGGCCACGGAAAGCGACGCGCAAACCAGCACCGCCAATAGGGCGATCACCGTCCACGGCAGACCGGGCGCGAACTGAAGCGACATCGCACTCATTCCCCCAACCTTTCCAACAACGCTGGAACATGAACCTGATCGGATTTGTAGTTACCGGTCAGCACATGCATCACCAGATTGATCCCAAACCGCACGGCCATTTCACGCTGACGTTCACCCGCCTGCCCACGTCCCACCGGGAACATCGGACGCCCATCCTCGCGGATGGCCCAGGCGCCGGCCCAGTCATTCCCACCGACGATTACGGGCGTCACGCCATCATTAAGATTACGAAAAGGCATCCCCTCGGCGCGTTCAGCGTCAGGAGGCGGAGCTTCAGCCCAGACGGGGCCACGATTGCGGCCCGGAAACTCTTGCAGCAAGTAAAAGCTGCGGGTCAGCACGTGATCATGTGGCACCTGATCCAAAAGCGGAAGATTCAAAGGCAACGCAACGGCACGCAAACGGCGGCTTACTGCCGAGCCCGCGCCTGTTCCCCCATCGCGGGTGTCAAACAGGATCAGCCCACCAGCCGCAAGATAGCGCTTCAGGTGCAGGATCGCATCGGGACTTGGAATGGGCGTCGTATCGGTCAGAGGCCAATATAGCATCGGATAGACGGAGAGGTCATCGACCTCGACATCCACCCCCACAGGGCGTGCGGGTTCGACCGAAGTGCGCAGGTACAGCTGATCGGACAGGCCCAGCAATCCAGCTTGCGCCACCTGATCCACAACAGGATCTCCGCTTTTCACATAGGCCAATGTGACAATGCTCGCCGCATCCAGCACATTGGGCGGGGTGTCAGTCTGTGCGTCAGCCAAATGCGGTATGGAGATCAGGGAAAGCCCAACGAACGCGCCCGTCGCGACCCGCCGCGCGGCTGGCAAAAGGCGACCGGCCAACCAAAGCGTCAGCAGAACATCCAAAGCTCCTAACACAAGCGCCAGCGCCAATAGCCACGGACCGAACTCTTGCCGGGTATCCTCGGTCTGCCAGCGCGGCGTAATATGCGCAGGCCATTCGGCGCGCTCCAGCACACTGTCCGCACGCAGCACATTCACTGCCTGCACCCGATCCCCATCTGCATATAGCCCCGGCGCAAGATCGGGGCCGGCAGGGTCCGCCAATTTCGGCCCCGGCACACCTGCCCTAGCATCTTGCGGCGACACCTGCCCGAATCCGTCTAAAACATGTGTCGCCACCCAAGTGGTTCCTTCCAGAGTGATCCCTTCACGCGCACTGCCCTGTGACGACACGGCTAAACGCTCCAGCATCTGCACAAAGAGCCCCGAGAACGGCAAAGACGACCAATCCGCATTGGCCGATATATGGAACAACACCACCTGCCCTGCGCCCAGCGCACGGCGGGTCACGATGGGCGTGCCGTCAGTCAGGGTGGCAATGGTACGTTCGGCCAGATCCGGGCCGGGCTGAGCCAGGATCTGCGCCTCGACCTGCACATCATCCGGAACGGGCAAGCCAAAGAAAGGCGAGTTGTCCGGGAACGAAGCCAGCGCTCGCGGGTCACCCCAGCTCATCGCGCCGCCAACCACACGGCCACCGGCACGCAACCGCACGGGCAGCAACGCGTCCTCTACACCCTGTCCTATATCCGCAGCGGCCAATTGCGGTCCTGCGAAACGTAAAAGAAGACCGCCTTGTTCAATCCATCCGATTAGAGCCTCGCGATCGGTGTCCGAAAACGTCGCCACGTCCGGCAGGATCACAACATCAGGGCCCGCCTTGATCAGTTCTGTTAACGCGGGCAGCTCGACCGTTTCTGCAGTGTTCGCCAACGCCTCGCGCAGGTAATGAAGCGGCGACAGAAGCTCTAACCCTTCACGTTCACCCACTGTGTTCAACAGCGCTACCTTGCGACGGCGCAGGCTGTCATCGGCAAGGGTAACGGCCCCTGCAGCCCGATGATCGGTTATCTGAATGCGATCAATCCGATTGCGCAATTCGCTTGGGACAATTAGCCGAAGCTCGGCCCGGTTGGCCCCGACTTCAAACGCCACTGGGGCAGATAACAATACGCGTTCGACCCCTTCCGGGTCAGGGCCAAGCGCGTCTATGGTCAGCGGAGTAGAGGGGCTGGGACCGGAACTCAAAACCGTAAGAACCAAATCTCCTCCGTCCAAGGTAGCGGGTAAAAGGCCAAACCGGGCCGAGGCTGGCTCGGAAACTTCGAGCTGACCAATTTGTTCGAAATGTGAAATCAGTTCAGGGCGACCGACCCGTTGAACACCGTCAGATACCCACCAAACATCTGTGCGTCCCAACGACTGTGGCCAATCTTCACTCCCAGAATATTCAGCATCCCACGCCACCGGCGTCAGCCCCGGCAACGAGGATCGCCATGCATCCGCAGCTTGCCAAATGACGCTTTGATCGACCTTGGTCCGCCCAATGGAGCTTGCCATAACAATTGCTACGGGACGTGCTGCAGCCTGTGCCTGCTCAAGTCTGGCCTCGATCACTTGCACTCGCTGGGGCCAGTCCGATGCGGCAGGCCAATAGTCATCAACAAAGATCAAAAGCCGGCCAGACCTGCCCGACCTGTCATCCGGATTAAGCACTGGCCCGGCAAATCCGATGATCATCGCGGCCACCGCCAGAAGTCGTAAAAGTAGAAGCCACCACGGGGTACGATCTGCCTGAGCCGTCTTGTCTTCCAGCCCCAACAGCAACGTGACCGCCGGAAAAACCTGTTTGCGGGGCGCTGGTGGTACGGCACGCAAGAGCCACCAGATCACTGGCAGAACAAGAAGCCCGAACAGCAACCATGGCGCCGCGAAACCTATGCCAAACACACTCACCGGATTGGTCCTCCAATGGCGTTCCACAGCCAAAGCAGCGCCGCACTGGCCGGGTCTTGAGTGTGATAGCTATGAAAGCGCCATCCTGCGCGTTTGGCGATCTCGGAAAGTTCGGATTTGCGCCGCGCCAATCTGTCCAAATAGCGATCGCGCAGATCCGCCGCCTCGCGCGTGTCGTGGCTGAGCGCGCCGCCGACATCCTGAAACAGCACGCGGCCATGAAACGGGAACACCTCTTCCATTGGGTCAAGCACTTGGAACAGAACGCCTTGCTGGCCTCGATCCTGTGCCGCCTGTACGAAATCGCGGGTGGCCTGTAGAGGAGCCAGAAAATCCGAAAACACCACCTGTCGCGCCCGAGGGACAGCAAAAGCATCTTTCAAGGGCGCATCCGCCCGCAACATCTGGTCCGCCATACGTGACAGCGTCATCTGCCCGCGCCTTGGCGCTTGCGCACCGCCCAGAAGACCGACACGTTCCCCGCCACGCAGCAAAAGAGATGCCAGCGCAAGCGCGATGATCCGTGCTTGGTCACCCTTTTCAGGCAGCTTGGGGTCCGACGAAAACGCCAGCGACGCGGACGGATCCACCCAGATCTGAACCGAATGCGCTGCCTGCCATTCCTTTTCCTGCACATAGTGCCGGTCGGATCGCGCCGAACGACGCCAATCTATGCGGTGAGACGGATCACCCGGCTGCGCGCGGCGATATTGCCAGAACGCCTCGCCCTGCCCGGATTGTCGCCGCCCATGCTCGCCCATCTCAACCGATTGCGCCAAGTGTTGCGCCGCCACAAGTAACGGCGGAAGTCGCGCCGCCAAGGCTTCGGCACGGGACCGAAGCTGGATAGGGGCGCTGCCGGACATCACGCCGCGGCCTCGGTTTGCAACACAGACGCAACCGTTTGTCCGATGACGTCAGACACTGTCAGTCCTTCGGCCCGCGCAGCATAGCCCAAGGCCATGCGATGACTGAGAACCGGAGCCGCAAGTGCATGAATATCGTCAATCCCCGGCGCCAAACGCCCATCCAGCAGCGCCCGCGCCCGTGCCAAAAGCATCAAAGCCTGTGTGGCGCGTGGGCCTGGCCCCCAGCTGACATTATCTCGTATGATCTGCGGGGCGCTGGGATCATCAGGGCGACAGGCGCGGACCAAATCCAAAATGGCCTCGACCACGCTTTCACCCACGGGCATCCGGCGCAACAGCGTCTGTGCGGCGATCAGCTCGGCCCGGCTAAAGATAGGAGACACGCTTGCATCCTCTGTCCCCGTGGTCGCCAGCAGGATATCCCGTTCCGCGTCGCGATCCGGATAATCCACATCAATCTGCACCAGAAACCGGTCCAGCTGCGCCTCGGGCAGAGGATAGGTGCCCTCTTGCTCTAATGGGTTTTGCGTGGCCAGCACGTGGAACACTTCGCCCAAATTATGGGTCTGACCCGCGATCGAAACTTCGTGCTCCTGCATCGCTTGAAGCAACGCCGACTGGGTACGCGGGCTGGCGCGGTTGATCTCGTCCGCCAGCAGAAGTTCGCAAAACACCGGACCTTTGATGAAACGGAAAGATCGTGCACCTGTGTCGCTTTCTTCCAAAACTTCCGCGCCCAAAATGTCAGATGGCATCAAGTCCGGCGTAAACTGGATACGTCCATCATGCAGTCCCATGACCGTGCCCAACGTTTCGACCAACCGCGTTTTTCCCAGTCCGGGCAGGCCGATCAACAAAGCATGGCCACCGGCCAAAACGGCCGCGAGTGTCAGATCCACGACCCGATCCTGGCCCATGATTTTGCGACCCACCATCTTGCGCGCCTCGGCAAGTTTGGCACCAAGGGCCTCGACATCACTCAGTAGATCCTCGTTCTGCATGGCAATTCCTTTGCGTGAATACTAAGTACATTAAAGGCCAGATTCAGATGGGGACCAAATGACAAATTCGCCAAGCTCCGGAAAATCAGCGGAAACTCGGCCCTTTGACGCCGACGCCGTGTCGAAAGCCATCGGACATGAGGCCGGAACATCATTACCTCCTGTGCATCTTTGGACCCCGGAATACAGCGGCGAAATTGACATTCGAATTGCGCGCGATGGTACTTGGTTTCACGAAGGCGGCGAAATCAGGCGCGAAGGTCTGGTGCGGTTGTTTTCATCCATCCTGAAGCTTGAAGACGGGAAGTATTTCCTTGTCACGCCGGTCGAAAAATGGGGCGTCACGGTCGAAGACGCGCCCTTTGTGGCCACAGACATGACTGTGACCGATGACGGGCGGGATCAGCGACTAACCTTCACCACGCATGTAGGCGACAGTGTGACCGCTGGCCCGGATCACCCCCTGCGGCTGGGTTGCACGTTCGAAACCCCCTGCCCCTATGTCGAGGTCCGCGCCGGTCTTGAGGCGTTGATTGATCGCAAGACCTTCTATCGGTTGATTGAACAAGGCGTGGCCGAAGATCACGGCGGCGCATCATGGTTTGGCGTCTGGTCCGACGGACAGTTCTTCCCGCTTATCCCAACGGACGAGCTTGGGTGAGCGGTCTGCGCATTTCGCTCGCCGCTCCGCGACCTTTGAGCTAGAAGGCCCCATGAATACCGATGATCTTGAGATTTTCCTTGTCGCCCCACCCGGTCTAGAGCCGGTCTTGGCGGACGAGGCCCGCGCTGCTGGCTTTCCTATGCCAACAGTCAGCCCCGGCGGCGTCACCACGCGCGGAAATTGGTCCGAGGTCTGGCGCGCCAACTTGACCTTGCGCGGCGCGACCCGCGTACTTGTCCGACTGGGTGAATTTCGCGCGTTCCACATGGCACAGCTTGACAAACGCGCGCGCAAGTTTCCGTGGGGCGACGTTCTACGCGTAGACGAACCCGTACGGGTCGAAGCCGTCTGCAAGCGCTCGAAAATCTATCACCACAAAGGTGCGGCTCAACGGGTTGAACGCGCGATTACCGAAACTCTGGGTGCGCCGATCAGCAAAGATGCAGCGCTGGTGATCAAGGTTCGGATCGACGACAACCTTGTGACCATCAGTTTGGACAGCTCAGGCGAAAGCCTGCACAAACGCGGGCACAAAACCGCAACCGGCAAGGCGCCCATGCGCGAGAACTTGGCCGCTCTGTTCCTGAAAGCTGCGGGCTTTGACGGGGAAGCACCCGTTTTGGACCCAATGTGCGGATCAGGCACTTTCCTGATTGAGGCGGCAGAGATGGCCGCGGGTCTTCTGCCGGGTCGTGATCGCAGTTTTTCCTTTGAAAAACTTGCAAATTTTGATGCCAAGGCCTTTGAGAGTTTGAAAGACTCGAACGCTCCGGCCTTGCCAGAAAATGTTCGATTTTTCGGATCCGACCGGAATGCCGGTGCCATTGCCAACAGCCGAAAGAACGCCGAAAGTGCTGGTGTGGCGGCGGCATGTCAGTTCACCGAGGCATCGATTAGCGACATTGAACGTCCCGACACCGAACCTGGCCTGATTATCGTGAACCCGCCTTACGGGGCGCGGATCGGCAACAAGAAACTGCTCTTCGCGCTCTACGGCACGATGGGTAAAGTGTTTCTGGAGCGGTTCAAAGGGTGGCGCGTGGCGATCATTACTTCGGATGGCGGGTTGGCAAAGGCGACGGGCCTACCATTTCTGCCCCCCGGCCCTCCGATCGACCACGGCGGGACCAAAGTGAAACTGTACCAAACAGCACCGCTTCGATAAAAAAGGCCGGGATCTCCCGGCCTTTCTTGATTTATGAACGCCCGTTTACTGCAGGCCCCATTTCGCGGCGGTCTCGTCGAAGAAGCCTTTTTCCTGCTTCAGCTGGATCCAGCTGTTTACATAGTTGATCCACACTTGATCGTTCTGCGGCAGAAGCATCGCGATTGGGGTCGGCGCGCGCGGGGCTGCCACCGGAACGGCTGTCACTTGCGGGAATTTCTGTGTCAACGTCGCCCCTTCGATGTTCGAGGTGATGAACACATCCGCCCGGCCCGATAGCACTTCCTGATAGCCACGCGCGGGGGCTTCGACGACTTTGATATCTGCATCCGGGAACCACTCTTTCACCATCTTCTCGAATGAAGTGCCCAGCGTGGTCGCCACTTTCACTTCAGGCTTATTGATCGCATCCCAGCCATCAAAGCCCTCGAGCTTGTCGTTCGTCGTAAACGGCATAATCTGGACCGAGATATACGGATCAGAATACCCAGCAACCTTCATCCGCGAGGGCGAGATCGAGGCAGACCCCGTCATGTGATAGTTCCCAGCGACAATACCATTCACCAGCGTTTTCCAATCGGTCGGCACGAACTCCAGTTCGACCTCAAGGTCTTTGGCCAGCTCTGTCATGACGTCGATGTCATATCCTTTATAGCCCTCGGTCGCCGGATCGCGCACAGACATAGGGTTCCAATCGCCTGTTGTCCCCACCTTCAGAACACCGCCCGAAAGGATTTCGCTCAACGCGGATTGTGCCGATGCGGCGCCGGTCAGTGTTGTTAAAGCCAGCAGCCCTGCACCGAGAGTTCTCAAAAAGTTCATCACACCTTGTCCTTTTGGTGGTTATAAATACGAGTTTTCATTCATATAGGTTACGGGATCGTATCCGGAATGGATCACAGGTCACGATGAGTTGAACAAAAAACGGCGTGTGGAACAAGTGCAGAACATAAAACAACCCAACACCGCCGTTCAGATGACAGGCGTCTCTAAGTGGTATGACGACTTTCAGGTGTTGCGCGATATCTCGATTGCGGTTGATGTAGGCGAGAAGCTGGTCATCTGCGGACCATCTGGGTCCGGGAAGTCAACGGTCGTGCGTTTGTTGGCCGGATTGGAAACACATCAAGAGGGCGATATCCAACTGCAGGGCGGGACGATGGATGCGCAACGCCCCGGCGACATAGGCATGGTATTTCAAAGCTTTAACCTATTTCCGCACCTATCAGTTCTAGACAATTTGACACTTGGCCCGGTGAAAGCGCTTGGCCTATCCCGGGCCGAGGCCGAAGACCGTGCACGTGCATATCTGGAACGGGTTCGTATCCCAGAACAGGCTGACAAACGCCCCGCGCAACTGTCTGGGGGCCAACAACAACGCGTCGCCATCGCCCGCGCCTTGTGCATGGAACCCAAACTGATGCTGTTTGACGAACCCACATCCGCGCTGGACCCTGAGATGATCGCCGAAGTTTTGGAGGTCATGGAGGATCTAGCCGCCGATGGCATGACCATGATCTGCGTAACGCATGAAATGGGCTTCGCCCGCCGTGTCGCGGATCGGATTGCCTTTATGGACGCAGGTGAGATCGTCGAAATCGGTGCGCCTGAGCAGGTCTTTAACGCTCCGAAATCTGAACGTTTTGCACTTTTCCTTGATAAAATCCTGAAACACTGAGGGGCCGATATGACTTTTCGAACAATCGCCCTGCTGTCTTCGCTTTTGCTTCTCACCGCCTGTTCGGCCGCACCCGGCACATGGGGCTGGTATGTCATTGACCCGACAACAGACAACGGTTGGACCAATATCCGCTTCCTGATCCGGGGCTTCACCTCGACCATCCAGATCTCGGTTCTGGCGGCAGTCGCCTCGATCATCATCGGGCTTCTGGTGGCGCTTCCCGCGTTCGCGCAGAACCGTTGGTTGCGGCTTCCCAACCGGGTTTACGTCGAATTCATCCGGGCGATCCCGCTGCTGCCGATGCTGTTCTGGGTCTTCTATGGCCTTCCCGTCGTGATGCGCGGGATGGGGATCAACATTTCGATCGACCCATTTTGGGGTGCGGTGATCACCTTAGCGCTGTCAGACAGTGCCTTCACCGCCGAAATCTTCCGCGCGGGCATCCAAGCCGTCCCTCGTGGGCAAGATGAAGCTGCCCAGACCATCGGGCTGAGCCGCGCTAAGGCCATGCGCTATGTCATCCTGCCGCAAGCGGTGCGGCGCATCCTGCCGCCCTTGGCCAACCAGTTCATTTATATCGTGAAAATGTCTGCCTTTGCGTCCGTCATCGGGATGCAGGAACTGACCCGGCGCGCGAACGAACTGGTGGTGACAGAATATCGCCCGCTCGAGATCTACACGCTGTTGATCTTGGAATACCTGATACTGGTCCTGATTATCTCGGCTGGGGTGCGGTGGCTGGAACGGCGCATGGGGGCGGACGAAAGCCGTCGCCCGTAAAACCGGGAACACTTATGACAGATACTGCGGGTAGTCGCTGACCAATAGGTGGCCCGGCGCCACATCATCTTCAATAGTCGAAAACCGCCCTATGGGGTCACGGAAGATGTTGTCGGTTTCATCGTCATTGACGGTCGATACCTCACCAATCAGAACGTCGCCGCCTTCGCCCCAGAACGCATGCCAATCCCCAGGCATAAGCGTGACACTTTCCCCGGGCGCTAGTCGTAGTTTTTCACCCGGGAGATAGGCGCGTTTGACCCCATCACACATCACGACGCCACCACGATCTTCGGCAAACCCACCCGCATCATCTGATCCAAAAAGCTCGACCACCAACGTTGCACCGCCGCGATTAATGATGTCTTCGGCCTTCAGCACATGGGTATGCATAGGGGAAAGCTGATCCTGACGAGAGATTAGTAGCTTCTCGGCGTAGCACATCCCCCGACCTGTCGTCAGATCCTCCAAGCGCCCGTTGCGTAGCGTGAACAGGAACAATCCCAACCGGTCAAAGTCACCTGCGCCATAATCCGTGACATCCCAGCCGCAGCGCGCATCAATCACATGTGCAGCCGCGTCACGTTGCGCCACAAATGCATCTGGTGACCAATCGGAAAACGGGGGAAGAACCGCGCCGTGGCGCTCAAATAGCGCGCGCGCATCTTCGATAAGTGCATTGACCCGAGAGCGTTTCATCGCGACCTCCTGACTTGTGCAGAAATCACTAGCCAGTTAGCGCAAACGCCTCAACCTTTTTCACAGCGCTCCATGCGCTGATCAGTTCAAGTCTTCCAGCAAACGCTTGTGCTTTTTCGCCTCGGCAATTGCACCGCCCAGCGTCTCGATCCCCTTGGAATGCAGCATCGCCAGCATCTTGCAAAGAACCTCGGCGGTGGCATGGGCATCGCCAAGTGCCGTGTGGCGCAGTTCGGGCGGGATCACCACGCCAAGACGGTCACAGAGCGCGTCCAGCGTGTGCACCTCGGTCGTGCCGTATAGAACCGCAGACAGAAGAACCGTGTCCAGAACGGGGTGGGTCCAGTCGACACCGCAATCTTCGGCATGACGGCGCAGGAAGGCCATATCGAACGGCGCATTGTGCGCCACTAAAACAGCCCCGCGCGAGAAATCATGCAGGGTCTTGCCTGCTTCGCGAATAGTCGGTTGCCCGGCCACCATCATGTCCGAGACCTTGTGTACTTTTGTCGAGGCCGGCGGGATCGGCATTTCAGGGTCAACAAGTTGGTTGATCACCTCGCCGGGAACGATTTTTTCCTTCACCACGCGCACAGCACCGATCTGTACGATTTCGTCTTTGTGCGGCAAAAGCCCTGTGGTTTCCGTGTCGAACACCACATAGGTCAGATCGCGCAGGCTCATCTCCATCAGATCATCTGTGGCCTGCCCTTCCATCAAATCGAAGTCGAACACGACCGGGCGGCCTTCGTCGGGCGCGATGGTGGTATGAGCTTCGTCGATCATCAGAAGATAACCTTCGCCCGGTGCAAGCGGCTTTAGGCGTGCATCAAACTCTAGCCCATTGGACGCGGAGAGGTCAGTAAAGCTCTGCTCCAATCCGGACGAGATCATTTTGTCATAGGCCGCCAAAAACGGAGTTTTCTGGAAGTAGTCAAAGATCGAGGCGTTCAGACGTGCCGGGCTGACCTGGGACAACACAGCGGCTGCCTGTTTGTCATATAGCACGATCTGGTGAGCGGGGTTGATCAGCACCATCGCCACCGGGATTTCGGACAGAAGCGCCGTTAGTCGGTTCTTGTCGGCAGACAGTCTTTGGGTCTCGGCCGCGACGATGCTGGCCTGATCCATTGTGGATTTCATCAGCTGCTCAGAAACAGCTTCCGCCGCTGGGGCCAGATCGCCCAAGAAGCGTGCGCTATGGGTGTCTACGCCGCCACTTCCAGCATGAGCCCGCGACCGCAATCCCGACGCCAAACGCTCGATCGGGCGTGCGACGTTCTCGTCGAAAAGAAACCAAACCCCGGCAACCAAGGCCAGTAGACCGAAGCTGGACAGAACCCCCGCGAATACAAAGCCCGACGTGATGTCTTCCGGTGTGGCGCGATTTGCGCCAACCAAAAGCGCCGCTATGACCAACAGCACTGCGGCTACGGCCAAAAAAGCGAAAAACAGGAATACCCGAAAGCGCAAAGACAGCTTCGTCAGGATTTGCATTTCTATACCTCCAGTTTACAGATTGCCGTGACCAGCGAATCCCCCTCACCCGGCGCGAACCAATCGACTCCGCTAATCTCACCATCGGCATCAAACGAAACGCCATCGATCAACGGAGCACGTTTGCCCGCGTCGCAGTCGGTTAGCATCACCATCTTTTCCGGCGCCGACCAGCGGCCGAAGAAGTAAACGTCAACCAGACGCATGGCGGGGCGTGCCTCATGGGTCCGCAGGGACGCTTCATCCAGCGCAATGAACCGCTCGGTAAAGGGTTTTACATAGGTCCACGGGCGATACATCGCTTTGTTTTCGACCGTTTGAACGACCTCCATTCCCTCCGGAAGGGTCGCACGAGTACGCTCATACCACGCGTACTCGTTGGCGATGGTGGTGATGATCATGGCAAGGCCTGCGCCAACGGGCATCGCCCATTTCGGCAGCCGCCCGCCGCTGATCTTGTTCAGAAGCAGCACCACACCCGCGCCTGCAAAGCCTGATACCAATGTGGCAACCATCTCATAGAACATTACGTTTCCTCCCTACCCGATTTGGCCCATTCCGGCCTATTTTGACCTGTCTTAACCCAGCATGCCGCGCCCATGCCCGATGGCACTTTGCATGGATTTCACCACGACAAAGGCATCGCGCAAGTGGCTGCGTTCAAACTCGGACAAGTCCGAGGGCGACAGATAATTGTCCGGTTTTCCACCGGCTTTGACTTCGGCGACCTGATGTTCCAGCCGTGTGTCGGCAATCAGGTCATAGGCATCCAACAGATCCTGCCCGCCTGATTGGCTGAGGCCACCGGCGTGGATCGCGGCCTCGAGCCGAGCGCGAGTGTTCGCTTCTTTCAGTTCGCTCTGAAGCGCATAAACGCGGCCGAGATCGACGATGGGCACGACACCGTTATGTTTCATATCCAGCTGGTTCTTATGCTCGCCCGATCGGATCGTGGCAAACCCACGCAGAAGACCAAGAGGCGGCGTATGCTTCAGCGAATTCGACACCATATGCGCCACGAAGATCGAGTTCTTCGCCGCCAGCTTCAGCGTGTCTTTCTGAAGCCCGTCAAACAGGCTTTCATCCCCGGATATCGCACGCAGATCAAACATAACCGAGGCCAGCATCTGTGCTTCCGGGCTTGGCTTGGCGATCCAGCCGTCGAAATAGCTTTTCCAAACTGACAAGGGCTGACACCAGCGTGGGTTTGTCGCCATCATATCACCGGGGCAATAGAAATAGCCGCAGACATCCAGACCGTCACAGACAAAATTGGCCAGTTCGGTGAAATAGCCATCGCGATCTGCATCGGTGACGTCGTCGTGCAAAATCATACAGTTATCTTGATCTGAGACACCGGTTTGCTCTTGTCGGCCTTGCGAACCGCAGGCGGCCCAAAGGTAGGGCACCGGCGCAGGGCCCAACTTTTCCTCGCCCAGTGCCAGCAGGCGGCGGGTGCAGGTGTCGGCAATATCGGTGATCAGGCGTGTGACCACCTGATGCGGGCGCCCTCCGGCGACCAGTTGGACCAGAAGCTGCGGGATACGGGCCGTAACGTCGCGCATTTCTTCGGGCGTTTTGGCCTGTGCAATCTCGCGCACCAATTCGGCCGAGCTGACGGCCTGAAAGCGTGTCAGGTCCGTTTGGCTGACGATGCCAACCAGCTTACCGCCTTCAACGATGGGGACATGGCCAATGCGGCGCTCCATCATCACGTGCAGAACGTCGGACCCAATGGCGGACGGGGCAAGCGTGATGGGATTGAGGGTCATAATCTGCGACACCGGAGTGTCGACTGACAACGCTTCGGCCAGAACTTTGCCCGAGATGTCGCGCGTGGTTAGGATCCCGGACAGCGCGTCACCCTCGGTTACACACAAGGACGAAACACGCCTGTCGCGCATAATAATGGCGGCCTCTTGTACGGTCGCAGTAGACGTGCAGGTGACCGGATTTGTAGCCATCAATGTGTCAACTTGCGTCGTGGCAAGATCCTGACGGTCTTGCTTGGATTGGCGATCCGGTCGAGAGCGGTCAAAGAAGCGACGGACAGGATCCTGTGCTTTGAACAGTTCGTGGAACTGTTCAGCGGGCAAAATCAATAGAGTGCTGTCGGTTACGGCGCGAGCGGATGTCACAGCCTTCCCATCGCGGAGCAACCCGCGTTCACCGAAGGTATTTCGCAACCCGAGATGAGAAACGATCGAACCGTTCTCGTCGGCAACCTCTACTTCACCTTCATAGACGATGAAAATGCCCGGCAAAGTTTCATCAAGCTCGTAGACGCCTTCTCCGGCGGAAACCAAACGTGCATCCAACTTGGGCACGAGGGTTTCAACAACATCGGCTGTAAGGGCGTCATAGGGGTGAACGGATTTCAGGAAACGAAATACCTGATCTTGGCTCAGGGGCATATTTAGGTGCCTTCTTCAAAAGTTAGTCCCGCCCGATATGACACCGGACGGGACAAATTTAAAAGGGGGCGGGTCGCCGCAGAGGGCCACCCGCCCAAACTTTTTATTTGTTCTGAGCTGCACCAGCACCGCGCGGAACGCGAACCGATTCAATCATCTCTTTGATCTCAGCCGGAAGCGGCTTGGTCATACCCGACACGGTGTAAGCAACCGCGAAGTTGATCGCTGCACCAATCGCGCCGAACGAGGTCGACTTGATGGTACCCAGAAGCGGATCAGCATCGGTGAAGCTGTTGGTGCCCGGGATGAACAACCAGCCTTTGTGCAGGAAGATGTAGATCAGGGTAACCGAGATACCCGCGATCATGCCTGCAACAGCACCGGTGTTGTTCACTTTGGTCGAGAAGATACCCATCATCAGAGCCGGGAAGATCGACGCGGCGGCCAGACCGAAGGCAAGTGCCACGGTTTGTGCTGCGAAGCCCGGAGGGTTGAGACCCAGATAGGTAGCTACAACAATTGCCACTGCCATCGCCACACGTGCCGACAGAAGTTCGCCTTTTTCCGAAATGCTCGGGTTGATCGCACCTTTGATAAGGTCGTGCGATACAGCCGACGAGATCGCCAGAAGCAGACCAGCAGCGGTTGACAGCGCAGCGGCAAGACCACCAGCAGCAACCAGACCGATAACCCAACCCGGCAGGTTGGCGATTTCGGGGTTAGCCAGAACCAGGATGTCGCGGTTGAACTTGGTCAGCTCGTTACCGGTCCAGCCTTTTTCAGCGGCCATTGCTTGCATAGCTTCAGACTTGTCGTTGTAGTACTGGATCTTGCCGTCGCCGTTCTTGTCTTCCCAGTTCAGAAGACCAGTTTTCTGCCACGTCTTCATCCAGTCGTAACGATCTTCGGTCTCGATCTGCTGAACAGTCACAGCTTCACCATTGACGCCACCGTTCGGCCACATCATTTCCGAGATGTTCAGGCGTGCCATTGCACCAACAGCAGGAGCGGTCAGGTACAGCAGAGCGATGAACACCAGGGTCCAACCGGCCGACCAACGGGCGTCCGATACTTTAGGCACGGTGAAGAAGCGCATGATCACGTGCGGCAGACCAGCGGTACCGATCATCAGCGACAGGGTGAACAGAACCATGTTGAACGTGTCGGCGTGGTGAGCAGTATACTCGTTGAAGCCAAGTTCGGTCACGATTGCGTCCAGTTTCGCCAGCAGAGGCTCGCCCGAAGCTGCGTGCTCGCCGAACAGGCCCAGGGCCGGGATCGGGTTGCCAGTCAGCTGCAGCGAGATAAAGATCGCCGGAATGGTGTAAGCAGTGATCAGTACGCAGTACTGAGCAACCTGCGTGTAGGTAACACCCTTCATGCCGCCGAAAACGGCGTAGGCGAATACAACAGCAGCACCGATGAACAGACCGGTTGTGTTGTCCACTTCCAAGAAGCGACCAAACGCAACACCAACGCCGGTCATCTGACCGATAACGTAGGTGGTCGAGGCCACGATCAAGCAGACAACAGCCACGATACGGGCAGTCTGCGAGTAGAAGCGATCACCAATGAATTCCGACACGGTGAACTTGCCGAACTTACGCAGGTAAGGCGCAAGCAGCAGTGCCAGCAGCACGTAGCCGCCGGTCCAGCCCATCAGGAACGACGAGTTGTCGTAACCGGTAAAGGCGATAAGGCCAGCCATCGAAATGAACGATGCAGCCGACATCCAGTCAGCAGCCGTCGCCATACCGTTGGTGACCGGGTGAACACCACGCCCAGCGGCGTAGAATTCTGATGTCGAGCCCGCGCGGGCCCAGATTGCGATGCCGATGTAAAGTGCGAAGCTCGCACCCACAAACAGCAGGTTGATCGTAAACTGATCCATCTGTTTCTGGCCCCTTTATTCTTCGTCTACGCCGTGGTCACGGTCGAGTTTGTTCATGCGGATCGCGTAGTTGAAGATCAAAATCAAGAAGACAATGATCGACCCCTGCTGAGCGAACCAGAAACCAAGATCGGTTCCGCCTACGGCGATGCCAGACAGCATCGGGCGCAGCAGAATGCCGAATCCAAATGAAACGATCGCCCAAATCACTAGGCTGATCTTAATGATGCGCAAATTGGCGGACCAATAGGCGTCGTTTTGTGAGTTATCGGCCATGAAGCCTCCTCCCTCTGAAGTTCCTCCAACGGGGTTGCGCATGCAGCCCCGCCCTTCCCTTTCTTATGCGACCGCTTCCTGAACGATCTCATTAAGGTCACCTGCAATGGTATCGATAGCCTTCATGGCATCGACCTTCTGCAAGCTGCCCTTGCCCCCGTAGTAGGCAATGAGCGGTGCCGTTTGTGCGTGGTAGGCCACAAGGCGGCTTCCCACGGTTTCGGCGTTATCGTCGGCCCGGCGTTTCATGTCCGTGCCGCCGCATTTGTCGCAGACGCCATCTTTGGCGGGCTGCTTAAACTCGTCGTGGTACCCTTCACCGCAACCGCCACATGTGTAACGGCCCGAAATACGGGTCACCATTGCAGCGTCATCGACCTCTAGGCTGATGGCTGCGTTAATCTTCTGACCGCTTTCCGCCAGCAGGGCGTCCAGCGCCTCGGCCTGAACGGTGGTGCGGGGGAATCCGTCAAGGATCACGCCCTTGGCGCAATCGGCGTCTTGCAGACGGTCGCGCAGGATGTTGATGACGATCTCGTCCGAGACCAGTTCACCAGCTTCCATAACGGCTTTTGCAGCAAGGCCCGCTTCGGTCCCTGCTGCTACAGCTGCGCGCAAAAGATCTCCGGTCGAAAGCTGAACAAGTCCGAACTTGTCTTCCAGCATCCGGGCCTGAGTGCCCTTCCCGGCGCCCGGAGGGCCGAGAAGGATCAGAACAGGCGCGGCGGTCGTTGTCGCTCCGTCCATTATGCACCCGCCTTAGTCATGCGGTTGTCGATCAGATCGTCGACGACCGACGGATCGGCCAGCGTCGAGGTGTCACCCAGCGAACCGAAATCGTCCTCGGCGATCTTGCGCAGAATGCGGCGCATGATCTTGCCCGAACGGGTCTTCGGCAGGCCCGGGGCCCACTGGATGTGATCAGGGCTGGCGATCGGGCCGATTTCCTGACGGACCCAGTTGCGCAGCTCGACCTTCAGCTCGTCGGTATACTCTTCACCGTCCATCAGGGTGACGTAGCAATAGATGCCCTGACCCTTGATGTCGTGCGGGAAGCCAACAACGGCAGCCTCGGAAACCTTGGCGTGAGCAACCAGAGCGCTTTCCACCTCGGCGGTACCCATGCGGTGACCCGATACGTTGATCACGTCGTCCACACGACCGGTGATCCAATAGTAGCCATCCGCGTCGCGGCGGCAGCCGTCACCAGTGAAGTAGTAGCCTTTGTAATCGGCGAAATAGGTCGACACGAAACGGTCATGATCGCCATAGACGGTGCGCATCTGGCCAGGCCAGCTGTCTTTCATGCACAGAACGCCTTCGGCTTCAGTCTCGTGGATCTCTTCGCCAGAGGTCGGCTCGAGGATCACAGGCTGCACACCGAAGAACGGAGTGGTGGCCGAACCAGGTTTGGTCGCAGTTGCGCCGGGCAGCGGGGTCAGCAGGTGACCACCGGTTTCAGTCTGCCACCAGGTGTCAACGATGGGGCAATTTCCTTTGCCGACAATGTCGTTGTACCAGTTCCAGGCTTCCGGGTTGATCGGCTCGCCCACGGTGCCCAGCACCTTCAGGTCGCTCAGATCATACTTGGTCACGAATTCTTCGCCGCGTGCCATCAGGGCACGGATCGCGGTCGGCGCAGTGTAGAACTGGTTTACCTTGTGCTTTTCGCACACGGCCCAGAAACGGCCTGCATCCGGATAGGTCGGAACGCCTTCGAACATCACTGTGGTCGCACCATTGGCCAGCGGGCCATAGACGATGTAGCTGTGGCCAGTAACCCAACCCACGTCAGCGGTACACCAGTAGATGTCGCCTTCATGATAGTCGAACACGTACTCGTGGGTCATAGCGGCCCACAGCAGATAGCCGCCGGTGCAGTGCTGTACGCCCTTCGGCTGGCCGGTCGAACCCGACGTGTACAGGATGAACAGCGGGTCTTCAGCATTCATGGCTTCGGGCGGGCAATCTGCCGACGCGTTTGCCATCAGTGCGGTGTACGAATGGTCACGACCATCCACCATCGGCACGTCGCCGCCAGTGCGCTCGACCACCAGAACCGGGGTCGAACCCAGATCGCCGTGGGCCAGAGCGGCATCAACGTTGGTTTTCAGCGGGGTGTTACGTCCACCACGGGGGGCTTCGTCAGCAGTGATCACCAGCGAGGCGCCACAGCCCTCAACACGGGCAGCCAATGCCTCGGGCGAGAAGCCCGCGAATACGATCGAGTGGATGGCGCCGATGCGGGCACAAGCCAGCATCGCATAAGATGCTTCCGGGATCATCGGAAGATAAAGAATGACGCGGTCGCCTTTTCCGACGCCCATGCCCTTCATCACGTTAGCCAGCTTCGAGACATTCTCGTGCAGCTCATTATACGTGATCTTCTTATCGAGGTTCGGATCGTCCGATTCCCAGATGATTGCGACCTGGTCACCACGGGTCTCGAGGTGGCGGTCGATACAGTTGGCCGAGACGTTCAGTTCGCCATCTTCAAACCATTTGATCGACACATCGGGGTGCGCAAAAGTGGTGTTCTTGATTTTGGTCGGCGTCTTTGTCCATGTCAGACGCGTCATTTGCTCGGCCCAGAATGCATCAGGGTCATTTACAGATGCGGCGTACATCTCTTGGTATTTCGCGGCATCAATATGTGCATTCGAGACAAACTCCTCAGACGGAGCATAGGTCTTATCAGCCGTAGCTTGCGACGACATTCAGTTTCCTCCCAGATTTTCCTCCAAACGCGACCGGTGCGCGTGGGCTGGGACATCACCAAATTGGTTTATTCCCAAACTTGCCTTGAAAACTGGAGGATTAATCACATCTAAACAACAGATTTTGTGTAAATTTGTTTAACTAGCACCTCACGATCTGTAATTTATTACAAATCCAACCATACATCCTATTGTTAATTATAAATTTTATAGTAAATCCTTCCATCCAAAAAATGTAAAGTCGCGACATGCCCCTAGGTCAATTCGGCCCTCTCGTATTGCGTAAACTTTAGGCTTCAGTGGGAAAACCGCCGAATGTTTAGAAATATGGGTAGGTGTGAAGTGACCTCAGGCGATTCACCCCACGCTTGACAGTCCACGGCCATGCAAGGCACATCCGAAAGCATGCAAAGCCCGTTTCATGACCTCTTGTCCCAACGCCATTCCGTGCGCGCCTTCACCAAGGATCCCGTACCCAAATCTGATCTGGAAAAGATCTGTCAGGCAGCGCGAAAAGCGCCTAGCGGGGCCAACTTGCAGCCCGGGAAGTTCCATGTTCTGACCGGTCAAGCGCTGGACGGACTGA
The DNA here is from genome assembly GCF_049800855.1 of Aliiroseovarius sp. S253. NCBI lineage: Bacteria > Pseudomonadati > Pseudomonadota > Alphaproteobacteria > Rhodobacterales > Paracoccaceae > Aliiroseovarius > Aliiroseovarius sp. S253. The sequence goes on from NZ_JBNAFW010000001.1 coordinate 2,086,558, forward strand.
CCAGCGCCCTACATGACGCGTTGGATCGCAACGAACCGCCCGTCAGCGAGTATTCCTATTTCCCAACTCCGATGCCTGCTGACCTGAAGGCCCGGCAGCGTGCCGCCGGATACGCGCTTTATCAGGCGCTAGGGATTGCAAAGCGTGATGTGGCGGGGCGCCGTGCGCAATTTGCGCGCAACTATGTCTTCTTTGACGCTCCTGTGGGTGTGGTGGTCACCATTGACCGACGCATGGGCAAGGGATGCTTCATGGATCTGGGCATGACCCTTATGACGTTCCTGCTTGCGGCTGAGGATCTGGGATACGGTGCGACTGGCATCGGCGCGTTGGCCAATTATGCCCATGTGGCACATGATCACCTGAACTTGCCCGAGGACGAGTTGGTCGTCTGTGGAATTGCCGTGGGCAAGAAGGACGAAGCCGCGCCCGTGAACCAGTTCCGTACTGAACGCGATGCATTGGACGTATTCACCAGCTTTCGCGGGTTCGACGACTAGGGCGCTGACAAAACCAAAGCGCTGCCCAACCCGCCTGCTGCAGCAATTGCGGCCACACCAGCCCCGCCCGTGCGCAGAAGCTCGTGATACAGCCCCACCGCCAAAATCGCGCCGGATGCTCCGATGGGGTGCCCGCGCGCAAGTGCACCGCCATTTGGATTGACGATATCGCGCGGCAGGCCCGCCCCTTCCTGACAGGCAATCGCCTGAACGGCGAAAGCTTCCATGATCTCGGCGGAGGTCAAGCCGTCAGGCGTTCGCCCTGCCCGCTCCAGCGCCGCATTGATTGCAGCGACGGGGGCAACGCCGGGCAGATCGGGAGTTCCGCCGAGGCTTGAGCCGGCATCGACCCGGATTTTCGGAGCTGAAAGCGTCCGCGCCATGCGATCAGACACCACCAGAACGAATGCTGCCCCATCCGCAGCCACAGCCATATTGGCCGCCGTCACGGTGCCTGACACCACCGGCGCACGCGCGCAAAGGCGCGGGGTAAGCTTTCGAGTGAATGCGTCAGCATCCTGCCCCGCGACGGAAACAATTTGGTCGCTTTGCTCGCCCGCCATGGCAGCCTGATGGCTTGCCACCGCCCAGTGATCCTGCGTTTGCCGGGTGATCCCCAGCTTCTGCGCCAAAGCTTCGGCCGCATCGGCCATATCAGGGTCGCGTTCAGCCCACGGGGTAAATCGGGCTTGTTCATAGGGCTCTGGGTCTCGCCCATCCGCGAAGGTCCGGTATCTTAATGGGCGGCGAGAATAGCTTTCCGCCCCGCCCGCGATCACCACATCATGCTGGCCAGACAAGACCATGGCCTGTGCCAACATCACGGCATCCAGCCCGCCGCAGCACTGGCGATCGATGGTCAATCCACCAACGGTTTCCGGTAGACCTGCGGCCAGTGCAGCAACTCTTGCGGGGTTGCCACCGGCACCCAGAGCGTTGGCCAAAATCAACTCGCCGACCTGGTCGGGTGCTACCCCCGCCTGATCCAGCAGATCACGGATCACAGGCGCGGCGAGGTCGTGAATATCCAGCGAAGCAAATACCCCGCCCCGTGGGACGACCGCTGTTCGGCGGGCGGCTATGATCCAGACCGGGCTCATCCCTGCCCCCGCACAATTTGTTCCAGCTTTTTCAGGTCCGGCTTTCCGGCAGGCAACATGGGCAGAGCGTCCACGAACAGTATCTGACGCGGCATAGACGGTACACCGAGAGCGTCACGGCAACGGTCCTTGATGGTTCCAGCCACATCGTCGCACGCCGCGCATTCGACCACGGCAGCCAACACGTGCCCTCGTGCGGCATCCGGCACCGGAACTACCGCACAGCGCGCGCCGTTGACGGCCTGTTTGATCTCGGCTTCGACCGCTTCGGGAAAGACATTGTGGTCCGCCACGGTAACCATACGTGACTTGCGCCCGAGAAGATAAAGAAAGCCGTCATCGTCAATCCGCGCCATTTCGCCCACGGTCAGGAACCCGTCTTTCCAGCGAGTATCCGGGCTGTCGCCTTCTACATAGCGTTCGAACACATAGGGGCTTTTCACCCAAAGCTCGCCCGGGCCTTGTCCAACCGCCTGGTCGTCTCTGCCCCGCAGCTCGATCTGCACCCCAGGATAGGCGCGCCCGACCGAGGCAATAGGCGCATCCACAGGCGCAATCGCCATGAAGCTCGTCTCAGACGCACCGAAGAACTCGTGCAATTGTGCATTTGGAAACAGCTTAGAGGAAGCTTTGGCCGTCTCAGGGTCCAACTTACCACCGCCCGAAAACACCAACCGCATCTCAGTCAGCGGTGCTGGATTTGCCTTCAATAGCAGCCGCAGCTGTGCGGGGGTGGCGTAAAGCACCTGCACGCAGCCTTGCGACAGCCCCTGAAGCTGAGCGCGCGGCGACAGGCCGCTCAACACCGATAGGTTCGCGCCCAGATGAAACGCTTCCAAAATGGCAAACAGCACCAGCGAATGTCCCGGGTCGCCCAGTACGGCATAGGGGGTGTCTGCCCCGGCGCCAAACTGGCGGCGGGTTATCTCGAAACTCGCGATCCAGCTTTCCGGGCTGCGCTGGATGGTCTTGGGCGCGCCGCTAGAGCCAGAGCTTTGGCATTGCAGCACCTGCTGTCCGTTATCGTCATGCCACACCTCGATCGGATCCGCCGTCGTTTGACGCGCGCGGATACTGGCTCCGTTGCGCAACCCATCCTTCAAAAGATCCACAGCGCGCGCCGCATACATCGCCTGCGCGGGTACGTCCTGTTGCGGAAGATGAACAGTGCTTTGCATGTCTTGCCGAAAGCGCATGGATGTCACGTTGTCCCTGTTTGGCCCGGAAGCTTCCTAGTCTTTGTAAAAGCACCGCCGACCAAGGGGAAGCCCAACAAAATACGGGCGTGGCTTGCACCACGCCCGTATGAAGCTTCATAAAGTCGTCGTATTAACTGCGAACCACGTAGACTGAGCAATTCGAATGGCGCACAACCCGTGCCGCGTTCGGACCCAGCAGATAGTCTTTCAGGTCTGGACGATGCGCCCCAAGCACGATCAGATCCGCCTTGCCAAGCTCGGCTGCGCGCAGCACCTCTTCATAGACAGACCCCATCGCGACGATGTGGCGGACTTTGCTGTCAGCTTCGGCACCCAGCCCCTTCTTCGTCATGGATTTCAGAATGTCGCTGGCGTCATTCTGTGCCGATTTGACGTGGTGGTCCTGAAAGTAGGCCCCGACCACCGACATGCCGAAATCCGGCACGACGGTGATTACGTCAAGCTGTGCATCATGAAGCTCTGCAAGCTCGGCTGCCGTTTTCAGAACGGCGTTTTCGTCATCAACGCGGTTGATGTCGACGGCGCAAAGAATGGTCTTGGTCATACCGTTTCTCCTTCCATGATCTCTTCTTCCTTGGCGCGGCGCGACTGCAAGAAGGCCACAAGGCCAAGCAGCAACAGTGCCGGGATGAAGATCAGCTCTTTGGGCAATTGGTTCGACGGGGCCTGAACCGCCGAGATCTGAACCGGGTCATCCCCGTAGAAATCGAAGGTCGACAGCTTGTCAGCCAGCGGCGTACCGAACATGGGTTCGTCAATCCGCATCACGTCCCCTTCTGGCATCAATGCGATGCCTGATGCGTCGAGGCGTGCTGCCCCCCCATCAGCTTCGGGGACGTTCAGAACCACGGTCAGGTCCTTGACCTCGAGCGTGTCAAAGTCTGGCCCCGAGATCACAACCCGCAGCGGATCTCCGGGATTGGCGTCCCCAATCGCTTGCTCGATCTGAGCAGGCGCGATCTGCGTGAACGGAGGCTGGATCTGGTTCATGAAGAAGCCCGGGCGGAACAGCGCGAAGGCAATCAGCAGCAGAGCTACGGTTTCCCAGATGCGCGATTTCGTCAGGAAGAAGCCCATCGTACCGGCGGTGAACACAAGGATACCGATGGTCGCCACAATGAAGACGATAATCCCTTGTGTGACCGTCACATCAATCAACAGAAGATCCGTGTTGAAGATGAAGACGAACGGCAGGGCCACGGTGCGCAAGCTATAGAAGAACGCGGTGAAACCGGTACGGATGGCGTCGCCACCCGAGACAGCCGCCGCCGCGAAACTTGCCAGCCCTACCGGGGGCGTCACGTCCGCCATGATCCCGAAATAGAAGACGAAGAGGTGAACAGCGATCAGCGGCACAACAAGGCCGGACTGCGCGCCCAGTTCAACAACAACGCCCACCATCAGCGAGGACACAACGATATAGTTCGCCGTGGTCGGCAGGCCCATCCCAAGGATCAGCGACAGGATCGCCACGAAGACCAACATCAGGATCAGATTGCCGCCGGACAGGAACTCGACGAAATCGGCCATCACCTGACCAATACCTGTCAGCGACACGGTACCGACGATGATACCCGCCGTAGCCGTCGCCAGACCGATCCCGATCATGTTGCGCGCGCCGTCGATCATACCCTCGATCAAGTCCATGACACCGTCACGCAGACGCCCAACAGGGTTCGTTTCCCCGCGGAAGAACGCCTTCAGCGATTTCTGCGTCAGAAGAATGCCGAACAGAAGGAAGGTTGCCCAGAAGGCCGACAGGCCGGGCGATTTCCGCTCGATCATCAGGAAGTAAACCAGAACGATGATCGGCATCAGATAGTACAGACCCGACTTGTAGATCTTGGCCACGTCCGGAAGCTCAACCACTTCGGCGTTGGGATCATCGGGTTCCAGGTCAGGAACCTGTGCAGCCAGATAGATCAGGGCCACGTAGATCACGAACAGCAGGATCGACAGGATCCAGCCCGAGCCTTCCGGGAACAGCGATACAATCCAGCCCACCGGGTATTGCGTGGCGTAGCACAGAAGCGCGAAGCCCGCGAAGAAGGCAAACATCCCGCCGATGGTTTTGCCCATCGACACGACCTTGTTGCCAATGGTCGGCATTTTGTTTTTCACCGCCTCAAGGTGCACGATGTACACCAGCGCGATGTAGGAAATGATCGCGGGCAAGAAGGCGTGGGTGATGACCTCGACATAGGAAATGCCCACATATTCCACCATCAGGAACGCAGCAGCGCCCATGACGGGTGGCATGATCTGACCGTTCACGGACGAGGCGACCTCGACCGAGCCAGCCTTTTCAGCCGAGAAGCCAACGCGCTTCATCAGAGGGATGGTGAAGGTACCAGTGGTCACAACGTTGGCGATGGACGACCCCGAGATCAAGCCGGTTGCAGCCGAGCCAACAACCGCCGCTTTCGCCGGGCCACCACGCAAGTGACCAAGGGCGCCAAACGCCATCTTGATGAAATAGTTACCTGCTCCTGCGCGGTCCAGAAGCGCACCGAACAGGACGAACAGGAAGACAAACTTGGTCGATACGCCCAGCGCGATGCCAAAGACACCCTCGGACGTGATCCACATGTGGCTCATTGCTTTGCGAAGCGACGCACCGGCCCAGCGGATCTGGTCGGGCACCACTTCGGACGAACCGAAGAAGACATAGAATAGGAATACGATCGCAAGGGCCACCATGACGGGGCCAAGCGTGCGGTAGGCTGCGATGAACAGGAAGGTCAGACCGGCCAGAGCGAAATACGCGTCAGATTGATCGGCCAGACCACCGTTTGCGACAATCTTTTCGTAAAAGAAATAACCGTAAAGCGCCAAGAATGCGCCGCCCACACCGAGAAGCCAGTCATACCACGGGATATAGTCGCGTGGGCTGGACTTGAACAACGGATAGGCCATTGCGGACAAGAAAATGGCAAATGCCAGATGGAACTGGCGTGAGTTGTTGATCAGATCTCCGGGCAGTACATATGGCGCCACTGGCGAGGCCAGAAGAACCTGAAAAATTGACCAAATCAGCGCGACGGCAGCAATCATCAGCCCCACCGCACCATGCGGGCTTCGGGCGCCCGTGTCGCTGGCGGCGACGAGCTCTTGAAGCTCTTCTTCGCTTAGCGCGCGTTCTTCTTTCGTGGACATTTGGTATCTCCCTCGGTCACCAAAGCGACCTCACTTGTTCATTCTCAAACCTAGCCCGATCTTTCGCCGGGTCATGTAACCGGGGGACGACGTACCGCCCCCCGATTGGTTTTTTCCGCTAGCGGATCACTCGATGATGCCAGCTTCTTTGTAGTACTTCTCAGCACCGGGGTGCAGAGGAGCGGACAGACCAGCAGTTGCCATTTCCTTGGGGTCAAGGTTGGCGAATGCAGGGTGCAGGCCTTTGAAGTCTTCGATGTTGTTCATCACCGACGAAACAACAGCGTATACAGCTTCGTCCGATACAGCGTCCGAGCTTACGAAGGTCGCGCCCACACCGAAGGTGGCGGTGTCTGCATCGTTGCCGCGATACATGCCGCCCGGGATAACCGCGGTACGGTAGAACGCATTGTCTTCAACCAGCTTGTTGACGACGTCGCCCGACACTTCGACCAGAACCGAGTCACACGCGGTGGTGGCTTCTTGGATCGAACCCGACGGGTGACCAACGGTGTAAACCATGGCGTCGATCTGGTTGTCACACAGAGCAGCCGACTGTTCCGAGGCTTTCAGCTCGGTTGCCAGAGCGAAATCACCAGTGGTCCAGCCCATGGCTTCAAGCAGAACTTCCATGGTGCCGCGCTGACCCGATCCCGGGTTGCCGATGTTTACGCGCTTACCTTTGAGGTCTTCGAAGGTTTTGATGCCGCTGTCAGCACGTGCAACGACGGTGAAGGGCTCGGGGTGGACCGAGAATACTGCGCGCAGACCTGGGAATGCGCCAGCGTCTTCGAACTTCGAAGTGCCGTTGAAGGCATGGTACTGCCAATCCGACTGAGCCACACCAAACTCCAGCTCGCCTTCGCGAATGGTGTTGATGTTGTAGACCGAGCCACCGGTCGACTCGACCGAGCAACGAACGCCGTGGTCCTTACGGCCCTTGTTCACCAGGCGACAGATCGCACCACCGGTCGGATAATAAACACCGGTTACACCGCCGGTACCGATGGTGATGAATTCCTCGGCAAATGCAGCAGGCACTAGCACAGCAGTGGCAGCAACCCCCGCAAATGCAATTTTGAATCCTTGAAACATCAGATTTCTCCCTTGTTTGATGTTCTGATTATTCGGTCCACACTTCGGCAAGTTGCCGGTTGTGCAGTTCGACTTCTGCTATTCGATCCTGCGCGGCGGCACCTGATCGGCCGACGACCATGCCAACGATGGTTTCCAGCAGAAACATCGTGGACACATAAGACGAATAGAATTGAGGGCTATCGGTCGAGACAACGAAGCTCGCCGATGCGTTTTCCAACGCAGGACAGGTATGTGTATCGGTGATCACAACTACGAAAACCCCTAACTCGCGCGCAAGCCTGGCAGCCTTGATCACTGATGCGGCAAACGGCGGCTTGGTTACGATAAGTAGTGCATCACGTTTATCGAGTCCTGACAAGGCTCCCCCTAGGGAAGCCCCCATCCGGTTGGCCAGAACCCAGTTGTCTGCACAGAAATTAGCCATATAGGAAAGGTATTCGACGACACCCGTCGATCCCAGCGCGCCCAGCAACAATACCTTTCGCGCGTCCGCTAAGACGTCCGCCACCGAGGCGATCGCATCCGGATCGAGATTCGATAATGTCATCTTCAGGTTGTGCTGACAGGCCGTGAAGTGTGCTTCAAGGAAGTCCGATTTTCCGTCGCCATGCTCTCTCTGAAGTTGTCCCGCGCGATCAGCAAAGTTGTTCACTTTGCGGTCGATTTTATCGCGCATTTCGTCGCGCAGAACGTCAAAGCTGGGATAATCCAACGCACGTGCTAGCCGCGAGAACGTTGCTGGCGAAACGCCGCTTTGCGAAGACACAGTTCGCAAAGGACGCGACACGGCATCCAGCGGATTGGCCACAAGGTAATCAGCCGCAGCACGCAAAGCTCCGCTTAGATCACTATAGGCCACCGCCAGCCTCTTTTCGAAGCTCTCACTTGCGTTCACGTCCAGGTGCCTCCCTGCTGGGACAAGGGGTAGTGTTCCTTTTGTTTCACATATTGTCAATTCCAGCATTATTTGTTTCAATGCCAACAGTATCAACGGGACATGCGAGGGGACACCATGTCACATATTTTCCCGCGTCACAGCAAATCAGCTCCACCTGTCGCAACACGCGGAGATGGTATTTACCTGATTGATTCTGAAGGAAAAAGGTACCTTGATGGGTCGGGTGGTGCAGCGGTGTCTTGCCTTGGTCATTCGGACCCGGACGTGGCCCAGGCCATGCATGATCAGATCGACAGACTCAGCTTTGCCCATACCGGATTCCTGACCTCGGAACCGGCAGAATCACTCGCGGACCGTTTGATCGCGCACGCGCCCGAGGGAATCGAACGGGTGTATCTTGTGTCTGGCGGCTCGGAAGCTGTGGAAGCGGCACTGAAGCTGGCGCGCCAGTACATGATCGAAATCGGGCAGATCCAACGCACCCGTTTCATTGCCCGCAAGCAAAGCTACCACGGCAACACGCTTGGAGCGTTGGGTACCGGCGGCAACATGTGGCGGCGCGAGCCATTTGACCCACTGATGATGTCGGCCAGCCATATCGACCCCTGCTATGAATACCGCCTGCGCCAAGACGGTGAGACCGAAGAAGAATACGGCCTGCGCGCCGCAAATGCCTTGGAAGACGAGATCCTGCGCGTCGGGCCCGAGAGTGTAATCGGCTTTCTTGCCGAACCGGTGGTTGGTGCGACGTCAGGGGCAGTGCCCGCCGTCAAAGGCTATTTCAAACGCATCCGCGAAATCTGTGACCAATACGGGGTCCTTCTGATCCTTGACGAGGTCATGTGCGGCATGGGCCGTACCGGCACCCTGTTCGCCTGCGAGCAAGACGAAATATCACCCGACATCATCACCATCGCCAAGGGACTTGGCGCGGGCTATCAGCCCATCGGCGCAATGCTGTGCACAGGTGCGATCTATGACGCGATCGCACAGGGCAGCGGGTTCTTTCAACACGGGCACACCTATATCGGGCACCCTGTGGCCTCGGCCGCTGCAGATGCGGTTGTGCGCAAACTGACCGAAGGCGGCATGGTCGCGCGAGCGGCCAAGATGGGTACGCGCCTGAACGATGCACTCCACGCCGAATTCGGCCAGCACCCTCATATCGGTGACATCCGCGGACGTGGCATGTTTCGCGGGCTGGAAATCGTGGCGGATCGCGACAGCAAAGCGCCCTTTGACCCGTCCCGTGGTATCGCGGGCCGCCTGAAGAAACAGGCGTTCGAGAACGGCCTGATCTGCTATCCAATGAGCGGCACGATTGACGGGCAGACCGGGGATCACGTGTTGCTGGCCCCGCCCTTCATCATCTCGGATGATCAGATTGACGAACTGGTGGGCAAGCTCTCCAAATCGCTGGAGCAGGTTCTGTGACATCCCTTCCCAAGATCATGCTTGCCCCGAACGGGGCACGCTTGACCAAGGCCGACCACCCTGCCCTGCCAATGACCCCGGCCGAGATATTGGAGACCACGCAGGCCTGTCAGGCGTTGGGCGTGGACGGGCTACATCTGCATTTGCGAGACGCGGATGGAAAGCACCTTCTGGATGCCGACGCCTATGCGCAGGCGTTGAAACTGTTCCGGGCCGAGATGCCCGGCTTCCCGGTGCAAATCACGACCGAGGCGGTCGGGATGTATGACCCCGCCCATCAACGACATGTCGCGCTGAAATCGGGTGCGGACATGGTCTCGGCTTCTGTGCGTGAGCTATGCCGCGATGATCACGACGTGACGCGCGCGTTTTACAACGACTGCGACCGGCGCGGCATTGCCGTGCAACATATCCTCTATGATGTGGAGGATGCCGAACTTCTGACCCGCGTGTTGGATGACGCGCTTCTGACTTCTCCGGATTTGCAACTGATCTTCGTGCTGGGCCGCTATGCTGTCGGACAGGAATCCGACCCGAAAGAGCTGGATCTGTTTCTGAACTGGCTGGCCTCAACCGGCCTGACGCCCGACTGGGCCGTCTGCGCCTTTGGCCAAAACGAGACCCCCGCCCTTGTCCGCGCGGTTCAGGCAGGCGGCAAATGCCGGATCGGGTTTGAGAACTCGCGCCAGCACGCGGACGGGTCCATTGCACAGGACAATGCCGCGCGCGTGGCTGAGTTGGTGAAGGCCTGCGCCGAGTTGGCCTGAGCCTTAGAACATCTTCGCGCGTGCATCCGTCGGCGACATGCCAAATTGCTTCTTGAACGACCGCACAAGGCTGGAGCGCGTCCCGAACCCGGTGGCCGCTGCAATCTCGTGCATGGAGTAGCTGGTCTGCTGTACCAGTTGACTGGCACGCTCCAACCGCAGGCTGCGATAGATCGTCAGGGGGCTAACCCCCAACTGCGTGGCAAAGCGGCGCTGCAACTGGCGCGACGACACATTCATGATCCGAGCGATCTGGACGATCGATAGCGTGTTCTCCAGATGCTCCAGCATTACTGCCACACAATCGCCAATGATCCGGTCCCCGCCGGAATAGCGTTTGATGATGTGCTCTTGCTTACCGTGGAACGGCTCGCCCGAGACCTCAAGCCCAACATAGTCGCCGAAGGTGGCGGCGGAAAACCCGCCCATCTCGGCTTCGAGCAACCTTAAGAACAGGCGCAGGGCGGCGAAGATGCTGGTGGCGCTGCAAATGCGGCCATCAATGGCAAAGGGCGCGCCATTTTCGGCGCAGAACAGTCCCTCTTCCTCGGCCACGAAGCGTAAGTTGGAGTGCACGGCCAAGGCGGTGCGGCTGGCGAATACCGATTTGCACAGGACAAACACGCCGCCACCCACCAGTACGCATTGGCGGCTGAGCCGCAAAAGCTGGTGCGCGCGGCCAAGCTGTTTCTGGGTCAACTGCCAGCGGGCGTGGAAATCGGCCCAGAATACGACGGTGCGGTTGCGCCAATAAGCCTGATCATGCGACGGGCAGCTGTCCAGCGTATAGACAGACAGGTCGCGCGGTGTTTCCGCGTTGGTGAACTGATCAAGCGAGATGAAGAAGTCGCGAAAGACGCTGGCCAAGGCCACATGGCTGCGGTCCGGCACGATGATGGTGATGCCCTGAATGGGGCCAATGGCCGACAGGTCATTCATCGGGGTCAAGAGTGTGTTTTGAATATTCATAGATGCATCCCGTTTTCTGGTACGACATTATGAGCCCCCGCCCGACCCCATTGGGACCGGGCGGGGGAAGTGTTTATGCGTCGTCTTCGTAGGCGTCCATCGGCGGACAGGTGCAGATCAGGTTGCGGTCGCCATAGGCGTTGTCCACGCGGTTAACGACCGGCCAGTACTTGTCCACACCAAGGTTACCCGGAGGGAAGCAGGCCTGTTCGCGGGTGTACGGACGATCCCATTCGCCCACCAGATCACGCACCGTGTGCGGCGCATGTTTCAGAGGGTTGTTTTCGGGATCGATCTTGCCGTCGATGATGTCCTGAGCTTCGGCCCGGATGGACAGCATGGCCTCGCAGAAACGATCCAGCTCGGCCTTGGGTTCGCTTTCCGTCGGCTCGACCATCAGCGTACCAGCTACCGGCCACGACATGGTCGGCGCGTGGAAGCCGCTGTCGACCAGACGCTTAGCCACGTCATCCACCGTTACGTTGCCGTCATCTGCCAACGGGCGGGTATCAAGGATACACTCGTGCGCCACACGCCCGGTCTTGGACGTGTACAGAATGTTGTAGCCATCCTGCAGACGCGCCGCGATATAGTTGGCGTTCAGGATCGCAACCTTGGTGGCCTGGGTCAGACCCGCACCGCCCATCAGCAGCACATAAGCCCAGCTGACAGGAAGAATCGAGGGCGAGCCAAAGGGTGCGGCCGACACCGGACCAACGGCAGTGCCGTATTCCGGGTGACCGGGCAGATGCTCGGTCAGGTGGGCTTTCACACCGATCGGACCCATGCCGGGGCCGCCCCCGCCATGCGGAATGCAGAAGGTTTTGTGCAGGTTCAGGTGGCTGACGTCGCCGCCCACATCGCCCGGACGGGCAAGGCCGACCATGGCGTTCATGTTGGCGCCGTCGATATAGACCTGACCGCCGTGATCATGGGTGATCTGGCAAACCTCTTGCACGGTTTCTTCGAACACACCGTGGGTCGACGGATAGGTGATCATGCAGGCCGCAAGATCGTCCGAGTGCTGGATCGCCTTCGAGCGGAAATCTTCCAAATCGATGTTGCCATCGTCATCCGATTTCACGACCACAACCTTATAGCCCACCATCTGCGCAGACGCCGGGTTGGTTCCATGCGCCGAGGTCGGGATCAGGCAGATGTTGCGGTGCGCTTCGCCACGTGCCGCGTGATAGTTGCGGATGGTCAGAAGGCCTGCATATTCACCCTGCGCACCCGAGTTCGGCTGCTGCGAGATCGCGTCATAGCCGGTGATCTGGCACAGCTTGTCGTTCAGGTCGGCGATCATCTCGTGATAGCCTTCGGCCTGATCTTCCGGGCAGAACGGGTGGAGGTTGCCGAATTCCGGCCATGTGACCGGGATCATCTCGATCGTCGCATTCAGCTTCATGGTGCAGGACCCCAGTGGGATCATCGCACGGTCCAGAGCCAAATCGCGGTCAGCCAGACGGCGCATATAACGCGTGATCTCGGCCTCTGCGCGGTTCAGGTGGAAGATCGGGTGGGTCAGATAGGCGCTTTCACGCAGCGCATAATCTGGCAGTCTGTACGCCACTTTCGAGCTGTCATCCTTGCGATCGATACCAAAGGCACCCCAGACAGCTTCGATGGTTTCCGCACGGGTCTGTTCATCAAGGCTGATGCCAACCTTGGTTTCACCCACTTTGCGCAGGTTGACGCCACGGGCAACTGCGGCCTCCATAACGGTTTTCTGCAGCGGGCCGACCTCGACGGTGATGGTGTCGAAGAAGACTTCCGGCTCGACCGAAAAGCCGTGCTCTTCCAGACCAGCAGCCAGACGCGATGTTTTGCGGTGCACCGACTGGGCAATTGCCTTGATGCCATCAGGGCCGTGATACACAGCGTACATCGAGGCGATCACAGCCAGCAAAGCCTGTGCAGTGCAGACGTTCGAGTTCGCTTTTTCACGACGGATGTGCTGTTCGCGGGTTTGCAGCGCCAGACGATAGGCTTTGTTGCCACGCGCATCGATCGAGACGCCGATGATACGGCCCGGCATGGCGCGCTTCAGCTTGTCAGTCGTCGCCATATAGGCAGCGTGCGGACCACCATAGCCCATAGGAACGCCGAAACGCTGGGTCGAACCCACGGCGATGTCGGCGCCCATTTCACCCGGCGACTTCAGCAGCGCCAGCGCCAGAATGTCAGCGGCCACAACAGCGATTGCTTTGTGCTCGTGCAGGGCTTCGATTTCTTTGGTGAAGTCGCGCACGTGCCCTTCGGTGCCCGGATACTGGAAGATCGCACCGAACACGGCGCCTGCGTCCAGCGCATCGGGATCAGCAACCTGCACGTCGATGCCCAGAGGCTCGGCGCGGGTTTTGATCACGGCGATGGTCTGCGGGTGACAGTTCTTGTCCACGAAGAACGCCGCATTGTTGGCTTTCGAGCGCGAGCCGCGATGCGCCATAGTCATGGCTTCAGCGGCAGCCGTGGCTTCATCCAAAAGCGAGGCGTTGGCGATTTCCAGACCGGTCATATCCGACACCATGGTCTGATAGTTCAGAAGGGCTTCCAAACGGCCTTGCGAAATCTCAGGCTGGTAAGGCGTGTAGGCCGTGTACCAAGCCGGGTTTTCCAGAATATTGCGCAAGATGGGCGCGGGCGTCGTGGTGCCGTAATACCCCTGCCCGATCAGCGAGGTCAGAACCTTGTTCTTCGACGCCACCTGTTTCATGTGGAAAAGCGCATCGCGTTCCGACATGGCAGCGCCCCAGTCCAGTGCCTCTTCCTGACGGATTGCGGGCGGAACCGTTGCGTCGATCAGTTCATCAAGCGTCTTGAAGCCGATCACTTTCAGCATGTCGCGCATCTCGGTCGGGCTGGGCCCGATATGGCGGCGGTTGGCGAAGTCATAGGCTTCGTAGTCGGTCAGTTTGAAGGCCATGCTTTGATCCTCGTGCAGGGGGGATTGGGCCCGCCGGTTGTGGTCCGGCGGGCAGTCTGTTCTTAGCCGATCAGGGCTTTATAGCCGTCCAGATCCATCAGATCTTCCAGCTGCGAGGCGTCGGCCAGCTTGACCTTGTAGATCCAAGCGTCGCCTTCAGGGTTCTCGTTCAGGGCACCTGGGGTGTCTTCCAACGCGCCGTTGGCCTCGACCACTTCACCGTCAACGGGGGCGTAAATTTCCGATGCGGCTTTGACGCTTTCGATCACGCCGATTTCGTCGCCCTTTTCGAACTCGTCGCCTTTTTCGCGCTGTTCAACAAAGACGATTTCGCCCAGCTGGTCAGCGGCGTGTTGGGTGATGCCGATGGTGGCAATGTCGCCCTCAACGGTGATCCATTCGTGCTCTTCCGAGTAATAAGTTGTCATATCAGGAAGTCCCCTGTCTTAGCGTTTGTAGTTCTGCTGCACGAAGGGCAGCGATACGATTTCGGCAGGCTGAGCCTTGCCGCGAATGATAAGGTTCACTTTCTCGCCAACCTCGCCGTGGCCCTTGGCCACATAGCCCATGGCAACCGGGCCGCCGACGGTCGGACCAAAGCTGCCCGAGGTGATTTCGCCGATGGTGTTGCCTTCCGCACTCTGGATTTCCACGTGCTGACGGGCGGGGGCACGGCCTTCGGGCTTGATGCCCACCAGCTTCTTCGCGGCACCTTCGGCCAGCTCACGCTGGATGCGGTCTGCACCCGGGAAACCGCCTTCTTCCTTGCGACGCTTCTGGATCGCCCAGCTTAGGCTTGCCTCGATCGGAGAGGTCGACTGATCGATGTCATTACCATAGAGGCAAAGGCCAGCTTCCAGACGCAGGCTATCGCGAGCACCCAGACCAGCAGGTTCGCAGTCGTCATGGGCCAGGAAGGCACGAGCTACAGCCTCGGCCTGATCTTCAGGGATCGAAATCTCGTAGCCATCTTCGCCGGTATAACCCAGACGCGAGATGCGGCATTCGACACCGTTGATGTCTGCGACGGTGGTTTCCATGAAGGTCAGGTCACGGGCGGCGGGGCAAAGTTCGCCCACCACGTCTTCGGCCTTGGGGCCTTGGACGGCAACCAGAGCACGGTCGAAGATCTCGGTCACTTCGACACCGTCCAGATTGGCAGCCATGTGCGGGATGTCTTGATGACGCATGGACGCGTTCACCACGACAAAGAAATGATCACCTGCGTTCGATACGATCAGGTCATCCATGATGCCGCCGTCTTCGTTGGTGAAGAAGCCGTAACGCGCCTTGCCTTCTTTCAGCGTGGCATAGGCCTGCGGGCAGATCGCCTCGAGCTTCTCGCCGATGTTGTCGCCCTTCAGGATCACCTGACCCATGTGGCTGACATCAAAAAGCGCGGCTTTCTCGCGGCAATGCTTATGCTCGCCCATGATCCCCATCGGATACTGAACGGGCATTTCCCAGCCAGCGAAATCAACCATCTTGCCGCCGAGTTCGACATGCAGATCATAAAGCGGTGTGCGTTTGGGGGTGTCGGTCATGGCCGCGCCTCCTGTCAGTTTGTTTTTCTGGTTCAGTCGCGAACGACCGACACGGTGCAATGTGCATTGCGCACGACCCGTGCAAGGTTTGGGCCGATTTCGAAATTCGGGAAGTCACCCTTCGCAGAGGCCATAATGATGTGATCAAAGCCTTCTTTGTGAGCAAGCTTCAGAATCTCACGGTAAACGCTGCCTTCTTCAATGTGAACAGGCACGTCAGAAGCACCACCTGCATCGAGGATCGCTTTGACGGCGCCCGTCACGTGGTCCTTGGCCCCTGCACCATAGTTTGCGGGCAGGTTGGGCAGCAGGATGATCTCGGGGATGACCGACACGGCGTGCAGTTCGGCCCCATAGAATTTCGCCTGTTCCAGAGCAAACGGCAGGGCTTTCTTCCACGAACGATCATCGGTGTGATCAATGGGCAGCAGGATCTTGCTTGTCATTGTCTCTCTCCTAACGAAAGGAATTGGAGGGTCCGGGGGCGACCCGCGCCGCCCCCGGGGTCAATCTTATTCGGCAGGCGTTGTGCCACCTTCTTCCGAAGCTCCGTTGCTGGCGAAAAACTCTTTCGTCAGCTTGAAGATAACCGGGCTCAGCAGGGCCAAGGCGATCAGGTTCGGAATGGCCATCATGGCGTTCAGCGTATCAGCCAAGAGCCAGATGAAGCCCAGATCCGCGGTTGCGCCGAAATAGATCATCACGATCCAAGCGATGCGATAGACTGGCAGGATCTTGTGACCGGCCAGGAAGCCCACGCACTTTTCGCCATAGAACGACCAGCCAAGGATGGTGGTGAAGGCGAAGATCGACAGAGCGACGGCGATCAGATAGCCGCCGATGCCCGGCAGGGTGCTTTCAAATGCCAACGACGTCAGAGCCGCACCGCTTTCGCCCGAGGTCCAAGCGCCCGACGAGATGATGGCCAGACCAGTGATCGAGCACACGATGATGGTGTCGATGAACGTGCCCAGCATGGCGATCAGACCTTGGTTTACCGGACCTTTGGTCGATGCAGCAGCGTGTGCGATCGGGGCCGAGCCCAGACCGGCTTCGTTCGAGAAGACACCACGTGCCACACCAAAGCGGATCGCCATCCAGACAGCCGCACCTGCAAAGCCACCTTCGGCAGCCGAAGGGGTGAAGGCGTGGGTAAAGACCAGCGACAAGGCCGAACCGATATTGCCGATGTTGATCAGCAGAACCAGCAGACCGGCGACGATGTAAGCCACGGCCATGAACGGAACCAGTTTACCAGCAACCGCACCGATGCGGGTGATGCCGCCAAGGATAACAGCTGCGGTCAGGATCATCAGAACTACGCCGGTGACCGAGGTGTTCAGGCCAAAGTTGGCTTCCAGAACCTGTGCAACACCATTGGCCTGCACACCGTTGCCGATGCCGAAGGCAGCAATGGCACCGAACAAAGCGAAGGCAACGCCCAGCCAAGCCCATTTCGCGCCCAGACCGTTTTTGATGTAGTACATCGGGCCACCAACATAGTTGCCCAGCTCATCTTGCTCGCGGTATTTCACGGCCAGAACGGCTTCGCCGTATTTGGTGGCCATGCCTACCAGGGCGGTCATCCACATCCAGAACAATGCGCCCGGACCGCCCAAGAAGACAGCGGTGGCCACACCGGCAATGTTACCCGTACCGATGGTCGCCGACAGCGAGGTCATCAGCGCGTTGAATGGGCTGATCTGGCCTTCGCCTTGGCTGTAACGGCCTTGGAACAGCAGACCAAAGCCTGTGCCCAGCTTCAGGATCGGCATGAACTTCAGGCCGACCTGCAGGAAGAAGCCGACGCCCAGAATAAGGACCAGCATCAGCGGCCCCCAGACGACGCCATTGATGGCTCCTACGATTGAATTTAACGCTTCCATGGTTTCCTCCCAGTGAATTCGGCCCGACATGGGCCTGCGCGTTTCGGTTATGCCCCTGCCGCAAGCGCGCCATCGCGGGCTTGCTTTAAGGCGGCAAAGTCTTCGTCAGCATGGAACGATGATCGCGTGAGTGGTGTTGCCGAGACCCCAAGGAACCCCTTGGCGCGGGCGGCTTGCTCCAGGCTTTCGAACTCTTCCGGCGTCCAGAACCGGTCGATCTTGTGATGTTTGGCGGTGGGCTGCAGGTACTGCCCCACAGTCAGGAAATCGACATTCGCGGCGCGCAGGTCGTCCATCACCTGTTTCACCTCGGCCATCGTTTCGCCCAGACCAACCATCAAGCCGGACTTGGTGAAAAGGCCAGGGTTGGCGCGTTTGGCATCGTCCAGAAGGCGCAGCGACTGATAATAGCGCGCGCCGGGGCGCACCGTCGGATACAGGCGCGGGACGGTTTCCAGATTGTGGTTGAAGACATCGGGTGCAGCGTCGAATACATCGTCCGCCGCATCGCCCTTGCCCAGAAAGTCCGGGGTCAGAACTTCAACCGTGGTGCCAGGGTTCTGGTGGCGTACGGCGCGGATGGTCTGAGCAATATGCCCTGCCCCGCCATCGGCCAGATCGTCCCGATCGACCGAGGTGATCACCACGTGACGCAAGCCCAGTTTTTTCACCGCTGCAGCGACGCGGCCCGGCTCGAACGCATCCAGCGCATCCGGACGACCAGTCGACACGTTGCAGAAGCTGCACCCTCGGGTACAGATCTCGCCCATGATCATCATGGTGGCGTGACGCTTGGACCAGCATTCGCCCGCATTGGGGCACGCGGCCTCTTCACAGACGGTGACCAGATCATGGTCGCGCATCAGGCGACGGGTCTCGTAATACTCGGCGCTTTCGATCTTCTTTTTGCGAATCCAGCTGGGTTTACGCGGGATCGCGCTGTCGGGCTTGTGCGCCTTTTCGGGGTGACGCAGGCGGGGGATCTGGTTCATCGTCGCCCCCTTACGCGTGAATGGCGCGGCCCAGCGCGTCCAGACAGGCTTCTTTAACGGCTTCGGCCATCGAGGGGTGCGCGTGGCAGCTGGCCGCCACGTCCGTGAGTGTCGCACCCTTCGTCATCGCCAAGACCAGCTCGGCGATCAGATCGCCGCCATGGGCACCGCAAATATGTGCGCCCAATAGCACGCCGTCCGGACTAGCCAGAACCTTGACCGCGCCGTCCGTTTCCCCGGTCGAGCGCGCGCGCGAGTTCGCCATGAAGGTAAACTTGCCGCTGATAAAGTCGGTGCCCGCGTCTTTCAGCGCTTCTTCGGTGGCCCCGACCGAGGCGACCTCGGGATCGGTGTAAACAACGCCCGGTACTTTGCCGTAATCCACGTGGCCTTTCAGACCAGCCAGAGTTTCAACGCAGGCCACGCCGTCTTCTTCCGCTTTATGCGCCAGCATCGGGCCGGGCACGCAATCGCCGATCGCATAGATGCCGGGGACCGAGCTTTGGAATGTGCCATCCACCGGGATGAAACCGCGCTCGTTGACCTCAACGCCCAGCGCTTCCAACCCCAGACCGCGGGTGACGGGGCGACGGCCAATGGCGACCAGAACCTTGTCGGCCTCAATGATATCCAATGTGTCTTTGCCGACGCGTTCAACGGTCAGGGACAAGCCACCCTCGCCCGCATCAACAGCTTTCACCGCGCGGCCTAGTTGGAATTTCAGCCCGCGCTTTGACAGGGCGCGCTGCGCCAGCTTCGCGATCTCGCCGTCAATGCCGGGCAGGATGCGGTCTAGATATTCGACCACGGTCACCTTGGCCCCCAGGCGCGCCCAGACTTGACCCAGTTCCAGACCGATGACGCCAGCGCCGATCACCACCAGATGCTCGGGCACGGCATCCAGCGCCAGTGCGCCGGTCGAGCTGAGCACGTCTACCTCGTCAATCTCGACGCCCGGCAGAGGGGTCGGCTCAGACCCGGTTGCGATCAAGATGTTCTTTGTTTCGTGAACCGTGTCGCCCACCTTGACCTGACCAGCAGCGGGAATGGTCGCCCAGCCCTCGATCAACTCTACCCCGTTCTTTTTGAACAGGAAGGCGATGCCTTTGGTCAGATCGCCTACGACCTTGTCTTTACGCGCCATCATGGCACCCAGATCCAGAGAAGCCCCTTCGACGGCGATCCCATGCGCCGCCAGATGCGACAGCTCGGCATATTTTCCAGAAGACGTCAGAAGCGCCTTAGAGGGGATGCAGCCAACGTTCAGACAGGTGCCACCCAAGGACCCACGCCCTTCGACACAGGCAACCTTTAGTCCCAGCTGTGCGGCACGGATGGCGGCGACATAGCCACCGGGGCCGGCTCCGATCACGATAAGGTCAAACATCTGGTCCTCCGCTCCCGCTTACATTCAGAAATGCGTATCTTTGTGGAATAGTTTCCTATTCGGGATTTCTTGTTTCTCATAGGAAACTTCTGTGCCCTTTGCAAGAATTGTGTGCGGCGGGATACTTTGACAGCTTTGTGAGCAATTACTAAGCTGCGAGGGAATAAGGGGAAATTGACGGGAGGTAAGCTTGGAGACCGACACGAATAGCGCATCGCAAACCGGCAATGAGCCAGCGGAAGCACCGGATGGCGAAGCCATGGGTCGCATGATTCGAGAAGCACGGAAGGCCAAAGGGCTGACATTGGAAGACACTGCGCGGGCTGCTGGGATCGGCCGCTCAACCCTGTCAAAGATCGAAAACAACCAGACCCGGCCCAGTTTCGACATCATACGGCGCCTCATGCAGACGCTAGAACTTGAGACCCCACAACTGTTCCTGCAATCCGCAAAAGCGGACATTTCTGGTCGTCGCGACTATACCCGTGCAGGCCAAGGCGAGATCAAGAAGACGCCGACCTATACGCATGAATTGCTGTGCAACGAGCTGACCTCGAAAAGTATGGTTCCCTATATCTCGACTGTCACGGCGCGCGAGGTTTCCGAATATGATGATTGGGTGCGCCACAATGGCGAAGAGTTCATGTTTGTCCTGTCAGGTGAACTAACTCTGGTGACAGAGCATTATCGGCCTCTACAGCTGGGTCCGGGCGATTCTGTTTACTACGACGCACGCATGGGGCACGGGCTGATTTCAACCAGTGCGGAAGATGCGAAGGTGCTGTGGGTATCGCTGGGGCTTTAACCCGACCCCCTGGCACGCAACGAATTTCGCGTCGACAGAAAGGCCGAGACAAAGCCACCGTTGAATACGGTACATCAAGGGTGGCTTGGCCAAAACTGCTTTCTGCTGAGCAGGCTGGGTTCAGCGGATCACCCCGCGGACGCGTTTTCCTCAAGCACTTTGCGCGCAGCCCGGAAGCATTCCAACGCCTGAGGCACGCCACAATAGATCCCGATCACATGAATGATCGCGCGGATTTCTTCTTGGGTGACACCGTTGTTGATGGCCCCGCGGCAGTGAAGCTCCCATTCATGCATTTTGCCCAAGGCGCCGATCATCGACAGATTCATCATCGAACGGGTTTTGGCGTCGATCACGTCGTCCCCCCAGCCGAAGCCCCAGCACCATGCGGTCATCGCCTCTTGAAATGGGCGGGTAAAGTCGTCTGCAGCGGCTAGGTTCTTTTCCACATACTCTGCGCCGAGCGTGGATTTGCGTTGTTCTAGCCCCTTCAGAAACAGGTCTTCGTCAAAAGTGCTCATAGCTTACCCCTCGAGCGTTGTTGCGACATTCTTGTCTGCGCATAATTTCAAACCATTCCGCGCGCCTTCTAGCGTCCATAGCCGGATTTTCCGCGTCTTGCCTACCATCAGGATTTGGGTCTGACACGAGAGAGGAGCTGGTTCATCTGATTGAATGAATTATGCGACTGAGGTGCGATGAAGCAAGCACCGCATTGGGCATCCTCAGTCAATTCGATATCAGAGCCCAGAGAACATCTTTTTCTTCGCCGCAATCACGCCAATTGCTGAAACAACAGGGCGTCTACACCTATACAAACCCCTCTTCACCCGATAGACCGCACCCTTAACCTAGGACAAGGCACAGGCAGCGGGCTTGCGCCAGCCAGGACATACAAAGAACCTTAGTCGTGAAAAAAACCATCGCAGCTGCGCTTGCCCGCAAGGGCTATGATACTTTGACCCCTGTTCAGCAGGCGGTCACCAATCCGGATCTGGAAGGTCGTGACCTGTTGGTATCGGCCCAGACTGGATCGGGCAAGACGATTGGGTTCGGGCTGGCCATCGCGCCGACACTGCTTGGGGACGAAGACACTTTCGGCGCGTCAGGTGCGCCGCTTGCGTTGGTCATCGCCCCAACACGTGAACTGGCCATGCAGGTGAAACGTGAACTTAGCTGGCTCTATGCCGATGCGGGCGCATTTCTGGCATCCTGCGTAGGCGGTATGGATATGCGCGACGAGCGCCGCGCCTTGGCACGGGGCACACATGTTGTTGTCGCCACGCCGGGGCGTCTGCGCGACCACATCATGCGCGGATCCATCGACCTGACACAAATCCGTGCCGTCGTGTTGGACGAAGCTGACGAGATGCTGGATCTGGGGTTCCGCGAAGATCTTGAGTTCATTCTTGAAGAAACGCCGTCTGACCGTCAGACGCTGCTGTTCTCGGCCACGGTACCCAACGCAATCACCAAGCTTGCCAAAAGCTATCAGCGCGACGCTGAACGCGTCTCAACCGTTGGCGAGCAGAAACAGCACAGCGATATCGAGTATCGCGCCATGACCGTCGCCGCCCAAGACAATGAGCACGCGATCATCAATGTGCTGCGCTATTACGAAGCGCCGAACTCGATCGTGTTCTGTAACACCCGTGCGATGGTCTCGCGACTGACCACGCGTCTGTCGAACCGTGGCTTTGCGGTTGTGGCCCTGTCTGGCGAGTTGACCCAAAGCGAACGTTCCAATGCGCTTCAGGCGATGCGCGACGGTCGTGCGCGGGTCTGCGTAGCGACCGATGTCGCCGCGCGCGGCATCGACCTGCCCAACTTGGATCTTGTGGTTCATGCCGAACTGCCCAGCAGCCACGAAACCCTTCTGCACCGCTCGGGCCGGACCGGCCGGGCCGGACGCAAGGGCGTAAGCGCGCTGGTCGTCGTGCCGTCGGCGCGCAAGAAGGCAGAACGCATTCTGAAGTTTGCCAAACTGAACGCTGAATGGGGCCCTGGCCCCTCGGCCGAAGCGGTGCATGGACGCGACGAGCAGCGGATGCTGGCCTCGGATGACTGGGCGGTCGAGATTGCCGACAGCGAACAGTCCGCCGTTGCGCAACTTGTTGAAAAATTCACGCCAGAACAGCTGGCTGCGGCCTATCTGCGGCAATACAAAATCCGCCACTCGGCCCCCGAGGAATTGCAGACAGTCACGGATCAGAAACGGAAGCCCAAAGCGGCGTTCGGTCCCAGTGTGTGGTTCTCGATTTCGGAAGGCCGCAACCAAAACGCGTCGCCACGTCATTTGCTGCCCATGATCTGCAAGGCGGGCAAGATCACGAAAGACGAAATTGGCGCCATTCGCATCGCGGATGACCAGTCCTATATCGAAATTCGTGAAAGCGCTGTGGATGGTTTTGTGTCGGCCATCGGGTCGGGCATGCGGATCGAGAAAACAAAGGAAATTGTGCGGCTTGACGGCGCGCCCGATGTACCAGAGTTCAAACGGCCGAAACGCGACTTTGACAAACCTGGAAAGCCGCGTCACCGCAAGGGCAACACTCCGCCGGTTGACTGGAATGACGCGCCTTCGCCGAAGCGTCGCAAGCCCAAACCCGAAGATCGCAAGCCACGCACAAAAGGGCCGAAGACAAAAAGCACCGATGCCGGGGCGCATGACGCTGTGGCACCTCGGAGGTCCTCGGACGATAAACCTAAGGGTAAATCGAAAGCGGCGTACGGCACATCCGAACGCGGAAAAGCTAAGCCCCGCAAGGACGGCCCCAAAGGCCCCCCGCCCCCTAAGGGCAAGGCAAGCAGCAAGAAAAACCGTGCACGCGCTGCAGCGCGCAATGGGAACGATACCCCTAAACGGCGGTAACGTTCGCCTTCGTGCGCTTTTGATTTCGCAAGCGCCGGTACCTGATACGCCTCCCGAGAGGCAAAACGACCTTCCGCATGTTGATCACCTGCGGAAGGTCAATTTGTTTAGACGAGCGCGCGTACTTTTTCGAGCAGCGCGGCGTTCACGGCCACGCCCTCTTTCGCGGCGCGGATACGGGCGGCCTGACGACCGTCACCCGGCAGACGTGCACCGTCTTGATCGCGGAACGAGGCAATCAGAGCTGCCAGTTTTTCCTGGAACAGACCACCGGATGTGGCTTCCGGGTCAATCGCGATGAAGAACTGGCCGGTTTTGGGCGGACCACCTGCGGTGCCCGAGAACGGGCTGGCGACTGATCCCAGCGTGGCGCCTGCCATGGCCGCAGCCATCAGTTCCACGGTCAGCGCAACGCCGACGCCCTTATAGTCGCCCGACGGCACCATCGAGCCCTTCAGCCCGGCCTCGGGGTCAGTGGTGGGCTGACCGTCTGCATCCAGCACCCAGCCTTCCGGAACCGGCTTGCCTTCGCGGGCGTGCTTCATCACTTCGCTTTTGGCGATGGTGCTGGCCGATTGGTCGATCAGAAGCGCGGCATTGCCGTCGGCATCGGGGGCCGAGATTGAGAACGGGTTGGTGCCAACCACTGGCTTCGCACCACCCGAAGGGGCAATCGACGCGGGTGCGTTGGTGAAGCCGATGCCCATCAAGCCAGCCTGCGCCAGACGCTGCGTGTGCACGCCCAGAACGCCACAGTTATACGAGTTGTTTACGGCCAGAACCGCCACGCCCATCTCTTTCGCCAGCGGGATTAGCTTTTCAAAGCCAAGATCAATCGCGCTGTGAGCAAAGCCAGTGGCGGCGTCCACAGTCACAACCGCAGGGCGGGGCTGTTCGACCACGGGTTTGGCCTGACCATCCACCTTGCCGCACTCGACGTGCTGGGCGTAGATCGGAATATAAGCCAGCCCGTGCGAAGCAACGCCATCGGCCTCGGTCATCGCCGTTGCGACGGCCAAGGGGCGCGCGTTTTCTTCCGAGGTGCCCGCCTTGACCAGCGCGTCAAAGGCAAGGGTTTCGATTTCTGAGAGCGAGAGTGTTTCAGTGGCGGTCATCATTTTTCTTTCTTTTTTATCAGTCGTTTGATGGGGGCAGCATCCCGCCCCCAGTCAAGATATCAGTCGTTGTCGCTGACCCCGGCACCCGCACCGCGCAGGCGGCTTTCTTCGGTGGCGGGGGCAAAGGTACGGTGGGCAAAGCCGCCCAGTTGTTCCCAGCTGCTTTCGCAAACCTCGGCACGCATCACGGGTTCGCGTCTGCCAGCCATTTCAGCCGGAGCCGAGAAGACCAACTGGCTGGCATGCTTGGCACGAAGCGCATCGGCGTCGCCCTGAACGCACAGCTGCTTGCCGTCGGTGGCAACCCGCGCACCGTCCCATTCGGCGGCCACGGGCACACCAAGACGCAGCGCGGCGCCGCCCATGAATGGCACGGCCAGCAATGGCAGGCTGACGTCTTTCATGGTGATGGTCCCGCGTTCCAACAGGCGCACCGCACAGTCGGACAGCGAGGCACCTGCGATCAGGGGGCTCATCCGGCGGGTCGGCGCGTGCCAGATATCGGCACTCAGCGACACGGGCGACACATCAATCGGAGGGATCCTGTCGTTCATGACCAATAGCTCGGCCAGCATTTCCGTACCGGGAAAGCCGAAGGCGGACAGCCAGCGTGTGCCTTTTGCCGCCTCTTCCGACAGACCCCAAGACAGCCCGGCACCGCGCGCAGCGCGTTTGCTCATGGCCTCGATTTCGTTCAGCGAGTGGCTCATGCGACGCCCTCCTCAAGCTTGGGCTCGGTGTCGGGGAAAACCCAGAAATCGGCGTTGTCCTGTGTCAGTTCGGTGGGCAGTGGCGCGTTGCCATACATGCAAATCCGTACCCAGCGATCCGAACGCGGGTCGAACTGCGTGGCGCCAAAAAAAGCCAGCTTGCAGCGCAGCATGTCGATGGGCAGCACATGATCCGAGATCGTGTTGTCGCGGATCTCTGCATACGGGGCACGACCAACGATCTGGGCACGGCGCAGCACGTGGCGGTGTTCCGGGTGGCGCAGAAGGAAGTCGGCAACTTGTGCTTCGTCCGGCCAATGGGTCAAAGCGTTGAACAATTGCGCGGCATCCCGACCGGGGGCCAGCGGCTGCTCATACTCCTCGATTGGTTCTTCGAAACGCTCACCCAGACGGGGTTCAAGCTTTTCTTCCGATACATACCACGCACGGGCGCGGTTTTCCGGGGCCTGCCAGTTGGTGTCGATTGCCCAAGAATAGATGTCGGTCAGCAGTGCACGCAAATCGCCAACAGTCATCGCCCCAGCGATACGGAAGGTGGCGGTGTTGTCAGCGGCCATATCCTGAGCATAGCTATCAACAAGTGCACCATAAGGTTCCAAGATCAGCGAAGCGATCCATTCCTGCCCCTCAAGTGACAGGTTCTCTTCCGCCCAACGATACAGCGCGTCCCACGGCTGGCCCGAGGTCAGGTCTGCGCCCGCCAAATAGGCATCCACCTTGGCGACGTCCGCGTTAAGATTCTTAAGCTTCTCGATCTGGATCGGATGCTCGGAATGCCAGCCGTCGATGGTGATCTTGCTGCGTGCAATCAGTGACTTGAACAGTGCAATCTCGTCCGCGCTGGCTTTCTCAAGCTTACGCACCGTCTGGATGGCGTTCTCGCGGGCGGCGACCCAGTTGTTAAACAGAACCGGGTGGTTCAGCAGGAACGGTGCCATGCCTAGACCGGTCGAGTTGCCGATCCCCATAGCGCGCCCGATCTCGGGCGACAGCTGAGCAGCTTCGCGCCCACCGGCTGCGGCACGGCGGTCGGCCATGTGTTGCACCAGATCCAGCACGAACCAGCGGGTCAGATAGACCGACAGCATCTCGACTTGGAACGGCGCGCGGAATTCGGGGCGGTCGGCGATCATCTCGCGATCGGCGGCACCCAGTTTGCCGGAGCCATAGACCGCAGTGGTGCGCATCAGATATCCGACAGCCTTGATCTGGTCGATGTCGGGCTGGTTGCCCTCGGCTAGGTTGGACACCACGTGCTCCCACAGGCGGACCGAGCGGTTGGCGCGAGATACGGACAGCTCCGTCCCCGACACACGGCCCGCTTCCTGAACCGGAATGTTATGCGACAAACGTTCGATGTCGTCGGCGGTCGGCACACCATCAAACAGGGTGAAAGTGGCATCCCATGCGTCTGCGATAACCCGGTCCGAGCGTTTCTCAGGCGGCAGGTCGTGGGCATAGGCGATCAGCGAATAAGCGCGGTCGGGGCCATAGGCGGTATAGACCGCGTGGCCTTCGCCTGCGTCATTTACGTTGAATGCGGTCTTCTCGAACCGCCAGCCTTCACGGGCCAGACGACGAGTCAGCACGCGCATGAAGGACAGGCGTGATTGGTGAATGGAACCGAGGCGCGCAAGGCGCATGACCAGTTCGGGATCACGGCGAGTTATGGTGTTCATTCTCTTGGCCTTTGCAGTCAGGACAATAGAGCATTTCCGGCTTTACGTCGAACAGGGCCAGAGATGCGCGGGGGTCAGGGGCGCCCGAAGGCGCCCCGTCTTGATTAGCTTTCTTTGCCTTTTGCCAGCGTGATGCGCAGGGCATCCCACAGCGACGGCAGCAAGATCAGCGACACCGGTACGGCGGTCACAACGATGAAGCTTTGCAGTTTAGATACGCCTCCGGACCCGACCGAGATCAAAATCACAGCCATGACGCCCATGGCGGTGCCCCAGAAGACACGTACCATTGCGGGCGGGTTGTCACCGTCGCTCATCGTGGCCGAGATCACATAGCTCATCGAGTCGCCGGTCGTGGCCACGAAAATCGTGGTCAGGATCAGGAACATCAGCGAGACAAGGAAGCCCAGCGGCAGGTTCGAGGTGATCGCCAACAGCGCTGCCGGCAGGTTGAACCCTTCGAACGCTTTCGAGATCGTGCCAGTTTCTGCCAGCTCCATCGAGATGCCGGTGCCGCCGATGATGGTGAACCAGAAGTTGGTCACGATCGGAGCGATGATCGACAGCATGATGATGATCGAGCGGATCGAACGGCCGCGTGATACGCGGGCGATGAACATTGCCATCAGCGGGCCATAGCCCATGAACCAGCCCCAGAAGAACACGGTCCACCAACCCAGCCAGCCGGGTGCTCCGAACAGACCTGCGTCACCGCGGTACAGCGCCATCTGGAAGAAGTTGGCGATATAGGTGCCGAAGCCCGAGAAGAACGAGCCGAAGATGAACCCGGTCGGACCTGCAACCAGGACGAAGACCAGAAGCACTGCGGCAAGGATCACGTTGATCTTTGACAGCAGCTGAATGCCGCGCGACAGACCGGTCATCGCCGAGATCGTGTAGATGCCGACAAGACCTGCAATCACCAGGAACTGCGTGGCGAAACCGTTCGGGATGCCAAAGAGGTCATCCAGACCGTAAGCGACCTGCAGACCCAAGAAGCCGATCGGGCCAACAGTACCTGCCACAACGGCGATGATCGACGCCGCATCCGCGATCAAGCCGATCGGGCCGTGGATCTTGTCGCCAAAGACCGGGTACAGCAGCGTGCGCGGGGCAAGCGGCAGACCTTTTTCATAGTGGTAGTGCATCAGCATCACGGTCGACAGCGAGCCAAGGATCGCCCACGCCAGGAAACCCCAGTGCATGAAGCTTTGTGCAATCGCACCGTTTACCGCATCAACGGTCCCACCTTCGGCACCGAACAACGGCGGCGAGGACAGGAAGTGTGCAATCGGCTCGCCAGCGGCCCAGAACACACCGCCACCGGCCAGAAGCGTACACATGATCATCGAGCCCCACTGGAAGGTGGTGAACTCGGGCGCGGCAAGCCCGCCCATGATCGCACGGCCACCGGGCAGCACGCACAGAACCAGACCAATCAAGAAGGTCGCCAGAAGCAGAACCTGCCAGTACAGACCGAAATACGTGGCCGAGACGTTGAAGCCCCAGTCCACAGCTGCCGACAGCGCGTCAAGATTGACCAATGCTGCCAGACAGAAAAGGGCGATGAACCCGCCCGAGATCAGGAACAGCGGCTTGTTCACGCCGCTGGATTTCTGATCAGTCACTCCCATAGATGCTTCAGACATCTATCTCTCCCTAGATATGGCCCCTCCTGTTCGCTCGAGGCCAAGTTTCACGTCCCCGGCCCCTTAACGTCCTGTCTGAGGGCCAAAATTCTCTGCAAAAAAGCGGTACCAGTTACGTCCCATGATGCCGGCAACCTCGCCGTCATCCATGCCCACGGCCTTCAGGCCGTTTTCGATGTTGCCAAAGTGGCGGTTGTCTTCGAACCAGCTGGGCATCGGGGGGAAACCGGGCGCGGATTTGGACCCTTCGCCATAGTCGATTTCCTTGGTCCAACGACCCACACGCATCCATTCAACGATGCTGTCGGGTTGGTCCTGACAAAGATCGGTGCCGATCCCCAGATGCTCTGCGCCGTATTTGTCCGCCGTGTGTGCGATCATCTCGCAGAAGCTTTCCAGCGTGCAGTCACCCTTGTCTTTCAGGTGGTGCGGATAGACCGAAAAGCCGAGCATCCCACCATTTTCGGTCACCGCACGGATCACCGCATCGCGCTTGTTGCGCAGGGCGGGCGACCAGTCATACGGATTTGCGTGAGTGATGGCGATGGGACGCTCGGACAGCTCGGCGGCTTCGATCGTCGACCGATCAGCCGAATGGCTCATGTCCACCACAAGACCCACGCGGTTCATCTCTTTGATGACCTGTTTGCCCATACGCGTGATGCCCATGTCTTCGGCCTCGTAACAGCCGGTCGCCAGAAGCGACTGGTTGTTATAGGTCAGCTGCATGAAACGCGCACCAAGGGTGTGGACGATCTCGACCAGACCGATGTCATCTTCGATTGGCGACGGGTTCTGGAAGCCGAAGAACACCGCCGTGCGCCCGGTTTCTCGGGCCACGTCGATATCCGAAGCCCACAGACCCTTCATGATCAGGTCGGGATACTGCTCAAACCAACGGTTCCACTTTTCAAAGTTCAGAACCGTTTCGCGGAAGTTCTCGTGGTACGAGATGGTGACGTGGATTGCATCCACGCCCCCTTCGCGAAGCTGGCGGAAGATCTTCTCGGACCAGTTGGCGTATTGAAGACCGTCGATCCGCATCAGACAGGACCGGCGCTGATGTATGCAGTCTTGACGGTGGTGTAGAACTCGGCTGCTGCCTTGCCCTGCTCACGCGGACCGTACGAGCTGTCGCCACGGCCACCGAACGGCACGTGGTAGTCGGTGCCAGCGGTCGGTAGGTTCACGGTGACAACACCGGTCTGGGCGTTGCGACGGAAATGCGTGGCGCGGGCCAGCGATTTCGTCACGATGCCCGAAGTCAGGCCGAAGTTGGTGTCGTTGACGGTGGCCAGTGCTTCGTCATAGCTGCCAACCTTGATCACGGCGGTCAGCGGCGCAAACATTTCTTCGCGGTTGATGCGCATGTCGTTGGTGGTGTTCAGGAACACGCCCGGCGACATATAGAAACCGTCATGCGGCATCTCAAGACGCGCACCGCCGCAGGCCAGTTCGGCACCTTCAGTTTTGCCTAGATCAACATAGGCCAGATTTTCTGAAAGCTGCTGTTCGCTGACGACAGGACCCATCTGGGTGCCATCTTCCAGCGCGTGCCCAACTTTCATGGCCTGCGTGCCAGCCACCAGTTTTTCAACAAAGGCGTCGTGGATGGCTTCGTGCACAACCAGACGCGATGACGCGGTACATTTCTGACCGGTGCCACCGAAGGCGCCACCCAGTGCCAGCGTTACAGCCAGATCCAGATCGGCGTCGTCCATCACGGCCAGAGCGTTTTTCGAGCCCATCTCCATCTGAACTTTGGTCAGGTTCTGGATTGCAGCCGAAGCGATGCCTTTGCCCACCGGAACCGAGCCGGTGAAGGAAATGGCGTTCACTTTCGGGCTTTCCACCAGACGCTGGCCGATTTCACGACCTGCGCCCATCACCAGGCTGAACAGACCTTTCGGGATGTCCTGACGGTTGATGATTTCAGCCAGAGCAACAGCCGAGGCGGGCGTTACGTTGGCGGGCTTCCAAACCACGGCGTTGCCGTAGCACAGGGCAGGTGCGATCTTCCACGACGCGGTTGCGGTCGGGAAGTTCCAGGGGCTGATGATGGCGACGGTGCCAACTGCTTCGCGGCGCACGTCGATTTCGACGCCCGGGCGCACGCTGTCTGCGTTCTCGCCCAACTGACGCAGGCATTCGGCTGCGTAATAGGTGAAGAATTGGCCGGCGCGATACACCTCGCCTTTGCCTTCCGCGAAGGGCTTGCCTTCTTCACGGGCCAGAAGCGTGCCCAGCTCTTCGCAGCGGGCAATCAGCTCGTTGCCGATGGCGTTCAGAACCGCCTGCTTGCGCTCCATGCCATAGGCTTCCCATTCGCGCTGTGCCACTTTGGCTTGGTCCAGCGTGGCCTCCAGCTGGTCGCTGCTGGCCTGCGCAAAGACGCCAACCAGATCGGTCAGATCCGAAGGGTTACGGTTTTCAATTTCGCTTACGCCTGCCAGCCATTCGCCAGCAATCAGGTTCTTTTGGATATCGGTCATGGAAGTGTCGCCTCACACAGAAGTCAGTTTCGTTGGGTATGGACTTTTTACCATACTTCAATCAAACTCAAATTCCTTAAGGTTATTTCAGGTAAATTGAAGTGTAATCGCTATGGCGCTGAAAATCGAAATGCTACGTGGCTTTGCCACGGTCGCCCGCAGCGGCAATCTTAGCGACGCGGCCCAAACGTTGGGGCGCACGCCCTCGGCCGTGTCCATGATGCTGAAGCAGCTGGAAACCCATCTGGGTGAGCCGCTGTTTGAAACTGACCGCAAAAGCAAACTGACCGCGCTAGGCGCGTTCGTTCTGGAACAGGCCGAGCGCGAGCTGCAGCAGTTCGACAACACCGTGAAGGCGATCGAGGGTTTTGCCAAGGCCACCCACGGCCACGTGCGCATAGCGACCGTACCGTCGGTCGCGGGCACCATCATCCCGCAGGTTTTTTCGCGCCATATCAATGACTACGGCAATGTAGACATCGAAGTTCGCGACATGGATTCAAGCTCGATCCTGCATGAACTAGACCGCGATAGAATTGATATCGGCATCGCGACAATGGGCCAGCAGAACGTGGGGCTGAACAGTCAGCACCTTCTGTCCGACACGTTTGGCGTCATCTGCGCGCCGTCCCATCCGCTGGCACAGGACACCGGTCCGGTCACGTGGGATGCGTTGACCGATGAGCGGCTCATCGCAAACTCTCTGTCCGCAGGGATCAGCGCCGAACCGTCGATCTTGTTGCACGAAAAAGCGCTGCTGTCGGCCCATAACCTGACATCGATCACGGGTATGGTGCAGGCCAATATTGGAATCACAATCCTGCCGGAAATGGCAGTCAGGGCAGCAAACTCGACGGGTC
Organism: Aliiroseovarius sp. S253; assembly: GCF_049800855.1. Lineage (NCBI taxonomy): Bacteria > Pseudomonadati > Pseudomonadota > Alphaproteobacteria > Rhodobacterales > Paracoccaceae > Aliiroseovarius > Aliiroseovarius sp. S253. The sequence goes on from NZ_JBNAFW010000001.1 coordinate 2,118,641, forward strand.
TGGTCTTCCGTCCGCTCGCAGAACCGCAAGCAAAGCGTGAAATTCACCTGTTGCGCCGTGCTGATTCGACCCTGTCCCCGGCAGCACGCCTTCTGGAACGGCATATTCTGGAGATCGCTGCCGAGATCTCGCAAGACACATTGATGGGAATGCCCTCATGACAGATGCAAGCCTTGCACAACCGCCTCTGACACTTGGCATACTAATCTTTCCCGGTTTTCCGATGGCCTGCCTGACGTCGTGTATCGAACCGCTGCGCGCCGCCAATGAAATCTCGGGACAACAGGCGTTTCGCTGGAAGGTGATTGCCGAAGACAGCGCCCCAGTCGACTCGTCAGCTGGGGTCAGCTTTGCCCCGGATTGCACGCTGTCCGAGGCCGGAGAGCTGGATGTTTTGCTGTTTACCGCCAGCCCCAACGCTCGCTTCGCGACCCCATCCCGGGCCAACGCCGCCCTTCAGCGATACCAACGCGGCAAGACCCGTCTGGGATCGATCAGTGGCGGGGTTTTCGCCTTGGCCCGTACTGGTCTGACGCGCGAGAATCCGTTATCCGTGCACTGGTGTTACGAGGCCGCCTTTCAGGCCGAATTCCCCGACATCCCGGCGCAAAGCACGGTGATTTGCGAAGATGGGGACTACACCACCATTTCTGGCGCATCAGCGGCGTTTGACCATATGCTGGCCCTGATCGAAGACCGTCTGGGCGGCGATATCATGGCCGAGGTCGCCTGCTGGTTTCAGCACCCCTATATCCGCAGCGCCGCCGCCGCGCAAAAGACGCCAGCCCATGACACGGCGAAAAGTCAGGACCTGCTGCCCAAGCAAGTCGAACGCGCGATTGAGCATTTCGCCGCGCATATCGAAAGCCCGATCCAGATCAGCAAAGTGGCCGAGGCGGTGGGCGTCTCGACCCGCTCGCTTGAGCGCAGCTTCAAAGAAGCGACGGGGCAGAGCCCGCTGAAGTATTACCGGAAAATGCGGATGAAACAGGCGCGCCAACTGGTGCTGTATTCCAACACGCCCGTGACCGAGGTCGCCTTCATGGTTGGCTATGCCACGCCCGGCGCATTCCTGCGGCACTATCGCGAAAGCTTCGGGATGACACCGATTGCGGATCGGCGGGCCAAGAACTCGATGCGGGTCAAGGGCAGCGACGCGCTGCCCTCGTGATTTTATCAGTTTAGGCGACCGAACGGGCCGCCGCCACCAGCGCATGATGCAGTGACGCCGCCGACGAACGCGGGCCGATCACGACCATTCGATCGTCCGCCAGTCGCCACAAGAACGCGCCCAGATGTTCAACCGTTCCGCGGATTACGTCTCCGGTAGCCATCGTGCGCACGGGCACGTTGGACAGGCGTTCAAACAGATCACAAAGCGCGTCGCCCGAGACGTCAAACCGGCACCAGCCATCGGTCTGCTCTACGACCGACGCCGTGTCGCCCACGATCTGTTTCAGTTCTGCCGCTAGCAATTCGTGCTGATCGTGACCGGCAGAGATCATCCACTGATCGGGACCGGTCCAGAAGGCCGTGAAATCGCCCTGCGTTGCGGATTTCCCGACTCCCGGCAAGGTTAGTGGCAACGCCTTTTGAAGCGCGGCAAGTTGCCCTTCGCGCGCGGCCACAGACGCCAGCGCTTGATCCACAACCTCGGCAATGGTCAGCGTTCCGATTTGGTCCACTCGCGGTTCTTCCGCGCCCAGCGGGGTGATGGGTTTTAACTTATGCACGGAGCTTCTCTCCTTCCGGATCGACAAAATGTGGGCTGACGATTTCGACCAGAACTTCTTGTCCTTCCAGTGGGTTAACCAGCCGCAACTGTTCGCCCATCCGATCAAACCCAGACTTTACAAAGCCAAGCCCGATCGAACTTTCAAGGATTGGTGAGTAAGCAGCCGAAGTGACATAGCCCTGATCATGGGCCGCATCGACGGGACCAGAGGCACTCATCAGATGGCCGCCTGCAGGCACAGATTTCGACGCGTCCACCGGGCGCAGACCCACGAGGTTCAGCGCATCTTCTGCGGTCATCCCATCACGACGTGACAGCACGTTGCCGATGCAATCCTTCTTGGTCGAAACCATCCGGCCCAACCCAAGGTTCAGAGCTGTCGTGGTGCCATTCAGTTCATTGCCCGCCGCGTGGCCCTTTTCGATCCGCATGACGCCCAGCGCTTCGGTCCCGTAAGGCGTGACGTTGAACTCTTCGCCCGCCGCCATCATCTGACGCATCAAGGCATCGCCATAGCGGGTGGGGACGGCGATTTCATAGGCCAGCTCGCCCGAGAACGAGATCCGGAACAGCCGCGCGCGGCAGCCGCCACAGACGGTAATCTCGGCACATCCCATGAAGGGGAACGCCTCGTTCGAGATGTCAAATTCGGGGTCCACGATCTTTTGCAACAGCTTACGCGCGTTGGGGCCGGCGACGGCGTATTGCGCCCAGGCGTCGGTCGTCGAAATCAGCTGCACATCCAGATCCGGCCACAGGCATTGGCGAGCAAATTCCATGTTGCGATAGACCACAACCGCATTGGCGGTGGTGGTGGTGACGACGAAATGATCCTCGGCCAGACGGGCGGCGGTGCCGTCGTCATAGGCCACGCCATCTTCGCGCAGCATCAAACCATAGCGCACCTTGCCCACGGGCAGTTTCGCGAAGCCATTGGCATAGATCTTGTTCAGAAATTCAGCGGCATCCGCGCCCTGAACGTCGATCTTTCCCAGCGTGGTCACGTCGCAAATGCCGACAGAGTTGCGGGTCGCCAGAACCTCGCGGTCGACAGACTGACGCCAATGCGTTTCACCTTTCTGCGGGAACCATTGCGCGCGCAACCAGTTGCCAACTTCGACAAACACGGCGCCCTGTTCCTCGGCCCATTTGTGGCTGGGGGTCAGGCGGGTTGGGTGGAATTCCTTGCCCACCGCACGGCCTGCCAGCGTGCCCATCGAGACGGGCGTATAGGGCGGGCGGAAAATGGTTGTGCCGGTGTCGGGGATTGATTTTCCTGTCAGCTCGGCCATCACCGCCAGTGCGCCGACGTTCGAGGTTTTGCCCTGATCGGTCGCCATGCCCAGCGTGGTATAGCGTTTCAGGTGCTCGACGGATGTGAAGTTTTCCTGATGCGCCAGCTTCACGTCCTTGACGGTGACGTCGTTCTGGAAGTCCAACCACGCGCGTTTGGCGCCCGAGACATGCCAGAATGGGGTGAGCGTGACGGGTGCGTCTTCGGCTTTGGGAAGATCCGCAGGGGTCGCAGAGATGCCCAGATCAGAGAGCGCTTCGACAGCTTTCGCAGCGCCACCGGTCAGCGCCGCATGGGTCGACATTTCGCCCATGGCAGCCCCTGCAACGCTTTGGCCCGACGGCAGACCCTGCCCCGGTACAAAGGCATGAATATTGTCGTTCCAAACGGGACGGCCGCGCTGATGGCAGGTCAGGCCAAGGTTGGGGTTCCAGCCGCCAGACATCGCCAGTGCACCGCAGGGGATCACGCGGGTCTGGCCGTTTGCCAAGCGCACGGTGACCGAGCTCAGGCCAAGTCGGCCCTTGGTGTCGATGATCTGTGCTCCGGCCAGTACTTCGATGCCCTCAATCGCGGGTGCTTCCGGTCGGATATCCACAACGGCGGGCACCTCGACCCCTTTGGCGATCAGGTCGCGGGCGGTCTGATGGGCGTCATCGTTGTTGGCAAACACCACAACCGACTGCGCGGGCGTGGCCGCATAGCGATTGGCATAGGCGCGGGTGGCACCGGCCAGCATCACGCCGGGACGGTCGTTATTCTCAAACCCGATCGGGCGTTCAATCGCACCGGCAGCGACCAGTGCGCGTTTGGAATAGATCCGCCAGAGCGTCTGGCGCGGCTTGTCGGCCTCGGGGGCGATCAGGTGATCGGCGTTCCGTTCGACCGCGCCATAGACGCCGTGATCGTACGAGCCAAACACTGTTGTACGCGGCATCACACGGACATTAGGCAGCTCGGCCAGCTCGGCTTGTGCCTGTTCAACCCAATCCGCGCCGGACTGGTCCGACAGCGATCCGGTGTCGGCAAGCAGACACCCACCCAGACGGAAGTCTTCGTCCGCGATGATCACCTGTGCGCCTGCACGGCCTGCGGTCAGCGCAGCGGCCAGACCTGCAGGTCCAGCGCCGATGACCAGAAGGTCGCAATGCAGGAAGCCCTTGTCATATACGTCGGGGTCGCCCTCGCCTGTCAGGCTGCCAAGACCGGCGGCTTTGCGGATGATCGGCTCGTAGAGTTTCTCCCAGAACGCGCGCGGCCACATGAAAGTCTTGTAGTAAAATCCCGCGCTTAGGAAATTCGAGAAGCGATCATTGATCGCCATGAAATCGCGTTCCAGCGACGGCCAGCGGTTTTGCGAGTTGGCTGTAAGACCGTCATAAATCTCGGCCACGGTGGCGCGGGTGTTGGGCTCTTGACGGCCGCCAGAACGCAGCTCGACCAGCGCGTTGGGTTCCTCGGACCCGGCGGTCAGCACGCTGCGCGGGCGGTGATACTTGAACGAACGCCCCATAAGACGCACGCCATTGGCCAACAGCGCCGAGGCCAGCGTGTCGCCCGCATGACCCTGATAGCTTTTGCCATCAAAACTGAAATTCAGCGTGGCCGACCGGTCGATCAGCCCGCCGGAAAGGCGATTTGCCTGCTTCATTGCATCACCTCGGCGGCGCGGTTGGCGCGGGCGACGTCGCGGGCCAGTTCGACCTTTGTGATCTCATGCGTGGTGGTGTCGCGGGTTACGACCAGCCACGAGCGGTCGCCCTGCTCGTGAAACCACAGTTCGCGGTGCAGACCGGCGGGATTTTCGCGCAGATGCAGATAGTCGTGAAACTCGCGCAGAGCGTTTTCCGACAGCCAATAGGGACGGTTGATCAGGCCCGCGTCGCCCAGATAGGTGAACTCTTGCGCGTCGCGCGGTCCAAGAAGCGGATGGTTGATGATCATCGGTTCAGTTCCTCAAATCGCAGCTGTGTCAGTGCAGGTTTGGTTGGGCGCCTTGGCCCTTTTCGTCGATCATGTGCCCGGTCATGAACCGGTCCAACCGATAGGCTTTGGCGGTCTCATGCGGACGGTCGGTTTTCAGAAGGTGGGCAAAGCAGAAGCCAGCAGCGGGCGTGGCCTTGAAGCCGCCATAGCACCAGCCGCCGTTGAAATAGAGACCCTCGATATGGGTCTTGTCGATGAAGGGCGATCCGTCCATCGACATGTCCATGATGCCACCCCAGCTGCGCAGAAGCCGTGCGCGGCCAAGACCCGGGATCAGTGACATGCCACCTTCGATCACATCCTCGACCACCGGCAGGTTGCCGCGTTGGGCGTAGGAATTGTAGCCGTCGATATCGCCGCCAAAGACCAGTCCGCCTTTGTCGGACTGGCTGCAATAGAAGTGACCCGCGCCATAGGTGATCACGCCCGGAATGAAGGGTTTCAGCCCCTCGGACACAAAGGCCTGAAGCACATGGCTTTCAATCGGCAGACGCATGCCCGCCATCGCCATCACCCGGCTGGAGCTGCCCGCGACCGAGACGCCAACTTTCTTGGCACCAACGAACCCGCGCGAGGTCTCGACACCCAGCACGCGACCGCCTTCGATTTTGAAACCCGTGACTTTGCAATTCTGAATGATGTCCACGCCGCGCTGGTCTGCGCCGCGCGCGTATCCCCAAGCGACCGCATCGTGACGCACGGTGCCGCCACGCCGGTGCAAAAGGCCACCTTTGATCGGGAAGCGGGCATTGTCGAAATTCAGGAACGGATACAGCGCACGCACGCCGTTCGTGTCCAGAAGCTCTGCGTCTGATCCGTTCAGGATCATCGCATTCCCGCGCCGCCGTGCCGCATCGCGCTGCGCATCGGTGTGGACGAGGTTCAGAATGCCGCGCTGGCTGACCATCGCGTTATAGTTCAGGTCTTGCTCAAGACCTTCCCACAGCTTCAGCGAAAACTCGTAGAATGGCTCGTTCCCGTCGAGCAGATAGTTCGAGCGGATAATCGTCGTGTTCCGGCCAACATTACCGCCGCCGATCCAGCCCTTTTCCAGCACCGCGATCCGTGCACCCTGAAACTCTTTCGCCAGATAATAGGCAGTGGCCAACCCATGTCCGCCGCCGCCAATGATTACATAATCATAGGCGTCCTTCGGGTCAGGATCGCGCCATTGCGGCCCCCAACCTTTGTGCCCGGTCAGGCTTTCCTTGATTAGTCTCAAAGCAGAGTATCGCATGAGGGCTCCTGTTCTTTCATCTCCTATGAAGATTGATAATGCTGGCAAGTACCTTTTCGCTTTTGGACAAGTTTGACGCCAGAATCGACATATGTCCCGAAGTTCATCGTAGACTCGGATTGGATCCACCAATTAACCGCGCATTCAGACCTCGCAGAGGGCGGCGGCGGACCGAAATTTGGATTGCTTCCATCTCTGGGTCGTTGAATGACGGAAATGGACCGTTCTTACGCTTGAAACTGGCCCAAAACGAGGTTCACTAATCTTTGCGATTCCCCGATCCCGAAAGGACTGGGGCTTTTACTCACGAGGGAGCGGACATGGTGTTGTCATTAGGGGTTGATACGGGCGGAACTTATACCGATGCGGTATTGATCCGGGACGAAGCCGATGTCATCGCCAGTGCGAAATCGCTGACCACCCGCACTGACCTAGCGATCGGCATGGGAAAGGCCATTCGGGCGGTACTGGAAGATGCTGGCATCGCGCCTTCCGAGGTTTCGATGGCTTCGTTGTCGACCACTCTGGCAACCAACGCTCTGGTCGAAGGCCAAGGCGGTCGTGTTGCTTTGATTTATATCGGCTTTCGCGAAAGTGATCTTGAAAAGCACGGGCTGAAAGACGCCTTGAAAGGGGATCCGGCTTTGGTGATAGCCGGGGGTCATAATCACGCCGGCGGAGAAGCCGCAACGCTGGATCTCGAAGCGCTGAAAGATTTCTTAAGCTCTCATGACGGAGTTTCCGGGTTCGCCGTCGCAGCGCAGTTTGCGACGCGCAATCCGGCCCACGAGCTTGAAGCGGCACAGATCATCACCGAGATCACAGGCGCACCCGTTACTTGCTCTCATCAGTTGTCATCCAAACTGAATGGCCCCAAACGCGCGGTGACGGCGGTGCTGAATGCACGGTTGATCGGCATGATTGATCGCTTGATTGGTCGGGCACAGGATACGTTGCGCGATATCGGAATTGATGCGCCGATGATGGTAGTTCGTGGCGACGGTGCCTTGATGAGCGCCGAACAGGCCCGCGAGCGTCCCATTGAAACCATCCTCAGCGGCCCTGCTGCCTCAATCGTTGGCGCGCGCTGGTTGACCAATGTCGAGAACGCCTTGGTATCTGATATTGGCGGAACCACCACGGATGTCGCCTTGATCCGCGATGGAAAACCCATGATCGATCCCGCAGGCGCTCGGGTTGGCGGGTTTCGCACCATGGTCGAAGCTGTGGCCATGCGGACCCACGGTTTAGGCGGCGACAGCCAAGTCCATCCTGTCACCGAAGGATTGAAGGGTGGTGTTTTTCTGGGACCACGCCGGGTGCTGCCGGTGTCATTGATCGCGGCGGAAGCCGGAGATGTGGTCCATGCAGAGCTAGACGCGCAGTTGCGCATGAGCGCCCCTAGCGAATATGACGCTCGGTTCGCACGCCGCGTACCCGGTGTGCCGACTGATGGCATCGACACACGGGCCGAGACGTTGCTTGAACGCCTCGGAGGAGATGTCGTTCCTCTGAACAAGCTTCTGAGAACCCGGCTTGAGGGCAGCGCACTGACCCGATTGGTTGATCGCGGCATCGTTCAGGTGTCCGGGGTGACGCCCTCTGACGCAAGCCACGTTTTGGGACGTTTGGACGCCTGGGATGTCGAGGCAGCGCGCAAAGGGCTTGAACTGTTTTGCCGCAAACGTATCGGTAGCGGCGCGCGCTTGGCGCCCACTCCGGAAGAGATGGCGCAATTGATCGTGGATCAGATGACCGAGCAGACCGCATTGACCCTGCTTGAAACCGCGTTTGCCGAAGAAGACCAAGATTTCGGACTGCCTGCCGAGGTATTGGCGCGACATGTTTTGACACAGCGCGGCCTCGCAAATCACCGTGGTTTGCTTGCCTTGAACACCGCCCTGAATGTCGAAGTCGTCGGCTTGGGCGCCTCGGCGCCAAGCTATTACCCGGCTGTCGGAAAGCGACTGCAGTGCCAGATGCGATTGCCAGAGCATTCTGGCGTTGCCAACGCCGTCGGGGCGGTTGTCGGGCGTGTCACATTTCGCCGCTCAGGCACCGTGACGTCCCCAACCGAGGGCCGATTCCGCGTTCATCTGGCATCTGGGCCACAGGATTTCAACGACGCGGAACAGGCGATGAAGGTCATGGAGGACCATCTGCGTGCGGATGCACGGGACGCCGCAAAGGAAGCGGGCGCTGAAGACATTCGCATCATTGTCGACCGAGATGTCCGATCTGCACAAGTCGAAGGACAAGATGTCTTTGTCGAGTGTTCGGTGACGGTCGAAGCCAGTGGAAGACCCCGGGTTGCCTTGGGGTAGATAAGACCTTCCGAACACGGGCCCATTGCGTGGTCTCTATCAGGTAACACGCGATTGCGCCTGCAATCTGTCTGCATCGCAGGTGTTGATCCTTGTCAATTACCCATCGAATGAGCGTGCTTATATTCAATAGCGAAATTGGCGCTCGTCTTGTGAAATTCAGAAGCAATTGAATTAGCTTGGGCCACCCACCGGATAGGAGACCGCGATGCTTAAGTTCTTTGTGCCTGTTTTGGCCGTCTTGTTCCCGCTTGCGACCTTGGCGGAAGAGACTTTTGTTGCACACAGTGCCGACGTTACCGAATGGAAAGCCGTCTTCGGCCGGATCGAAGCGCGTGACCGTGTACAGGCACGTTCGCGGCTTGGGGGGACGATCATCTCGATCGCCGTATCCGAGGGGTCCAAAGTTGAGAAGGGCCAACAGATTGCCAGCATCACCGATGAAAAGCTGACGCTGCAACTGAATGCGATTGATGCAACACTGACCTCTTTAGAATCTCAGTTGGAAACGGCCTTAGCTGACCTTCAGCGCGGCGAAGACCTGCTGAAACGCGGCGTCGCCACGGCCCAGCAGTTGGATCAGTTGCGCACACAAGTGGATGTAATCAAAGGACAGATCGGTACAGCGCAGGCCGAACGAAGCGTTCTTAAGCAACTGGAAACTGAAGGGGCTGTGCTTGCCCCAATTGGCGGAACCGTGCTTCAGGTGCCCGTCACCGAAGGATCTGTCATCATGCCCGGCGAAAGTGTCGCCGAGATTGGCGGCGGTGGATTTTTCCTGCGCCTCGCTGTGCCTGAACGTCATGCCGGTTACCTGAAAGAAGGTTCAGAAATTCGTATCGGCAGCGACGAGGGCGAGACCACCGGCGTTCTGGCCAAACTATATCCCCAGATCGAAAACGGCCGCGTGATTGTCGACGTTGAATTCGCAGGCATGGCCACAGATTTCGTGGACGCGCGCGTTCTGGTGCGGCTGCCGGTTGGCAAATCAACTGCCTTATTGGTGCCAGTCACATCTGTTTCCACCCGCATGGGGTTGGATTTCGTCACTGTCCTAACCGCTGACGGATCAGAGACGCAGCGTACCGTCGTCACCGGTGGATCGCGCAAAATCGACGGCCACGAGATGATTGAAATCCTGTCGGGTCTGACCGAAGGCGAACAGTTGGTGGCCAATCATGAGTGAGCAACCACACACGACCTCTCTGGGCATCGCGGGCGGGCTAACCAAAGCATTCATCGGCTCGGCGCTGACACCTTTGATGATTTTGGCGGCCCTTGCCGTGGGCCTAGTGGCGCTGATCAGTCTGCCGCGGGAAGAAGAGCCGCAAATCTCGGTCCCGATGGTGGATATCCATATCCAAGCGCCGGGTCTGAAGGCGGAAGACGCCGCAAAACTGGTGACCGAACCGATGGAATCCATCGTGCAGGGCATCAACGGTGTTGAACACGTTTATTCGCAGACTAGCGATGACTATGCCCTTGTAATGGCTAGATTTCTGGTCGGCACCTCGGCGGATACCGCGATCTTGCGGGTACACGACAAGGTGCGCGCGAATATGGATCGCATCCCTGTTGGGATCGACGAGCCTCTGATCGTGGGTCGGGGAATCGACGACGTGGCCATCGTGTCGCTGACGTTGTCGGCTAAGCCTTCGGCGGGGCAAACGACAGCGAACGACCTGACCCGCATTGCACGCAAACTGCAGGTTGAGGTCGCAAAGATCCAAGATGTTGGTCTGACCTATCTGGTCGGCGAAAGCCCCGAAGCAATCCGCATCGCCCCTGACCCCGAGCGTCTGGCACTGTATGGTGTAACCTTGCAGCAGCTGGCGGGTAAGGTCCAAGGTGCCAACCGCGCGTTCAACAACGGGTACGTGCGTGACAATGGGCAACAGATTTTGTTGGCAACCGGCCAGACCCTTCAGGCGTCTTCTGATGTGGCCAACCTGCTTCTGACCACGCGAGACAACCGCCCGGTGTACGTTCGTGACGTCGCCAATGTCAGCTTCGTGCCTGATACCTCGGATAAGATCGTTGCCAACGTCACACGTGGCGAGAACGGAGAGATCATCCGCACCCCCGCGATCACGCTGGCGGTCGCCAAACGTGCTGGTGCCAACGCCGTGGTCGTCGCCGAGGAAATCCTCCACCGTGTCCACATGCTAGAACACGACCTGATCCCTGACACCATTCAGATCGACGTCACCCGCGACTATGGAGAAACAGCGGACGAGAAAGCCAATGAGCTTCTGTTTCACCTGGGTCTGGCGACGGTATCCATCGTGGCATTGGTGCTGTTCACCATCGGCTGGCGCGAGTCCATCGTGGTGGCGGTGGTGATCCCGGTCACCATTCTACTGACTCTCTTTGCGGCGTGGGTGATGGGCTACACACTGAACCGTGTGTCACTGTTCGCTCTGATCTTCTCGATCGGGATCCTTGTGGATGACGCGATCGTTGTCATCGAGAACATCGCCCGCCATTGGGGCATGCCCGACAAGGCGGATCGCGTAACCAAGGCCATTCGCGCCGTCGCCGAGGTGGGCAACCCGACCATCGTCGCGACCCTGACCGTTGTGGCCGCCCTTCTGCCGATGTTGTTCGTGTCCGGCCTGATGGGACCCTACATGAGCCCGATCCCCGCGAATGCCTCTGCTGCAATGATCTTTTCGTTCTTTGTGGCGGTGATCATCACACCGTGGCTGATGATCAAGATTGCGGGCAAAGCGCCTGCACATGATCATGGTGAAGAAGGTCACGTTGGAGGCAATTTGGGGCGGATCTATGCCGCGGTCGCGCGTCCTTTGCTGAAGACCAAAACCATCAGCCTGACCTTCCTTCTGGTCGCTGTTGTCATCTCGTTTGGGTCGCTTGCACTGATCTATACCAAGGACGTTACGGTCAAGCTTTTGCCCTTCGACAACAAGTCCGAGCTGTCGGTCGTTGTTGATCTGCCCGAAGGATCATCGATCGAGGCGACCGATGCTGTGGCGCAAGCCGTGGCGCGGGAAGCGTTGCAGATGCACGAGGTGGTATCTGCGCAGACCCATGCAGGGGCCGCCGCGCCCTTTAACTTCAACGGTCTAGTCCGGCACTACTATCTGCGCACGCAGCCTCATCTGGGCGACGTGCAGATCTTGCTGGATCATAAAGAGCATCGCGAACGCACCAGTCACGAGATTGCATTGGAGCTGCGTGAGCGGTTGAACCAACTTGATCTGCCTGCGGGCACCAATGTGAAAACGGTCGAGCCGCCCCCCGGCCCGCCGGTCATGGCCACCCTGCTGGCCGAGGTTTACGGCCCCGACGCAGAAACCCGGCGCGAGGCCGCAAGCAAGATCCGTGCAGCATTTGACGGCGTGCCTTTCGTTGTCGACGTCGATGACAGCTTCGGGGAACAACCGCGCCGTCTTCGCATCACGATTTCGCCCGACCAGCTGGAGTTCTTCGGCGTGCAGGAACAGGACGTCTTCTCGACGCTGGCTTTGCTGAACCACGGACAAACCGTAGGGTATTCGCATCGCGGTGACGGCCGCTATCCGATCCCCATCGTTGTTGAACGCGACAAGGCAGACCGGGTTCTGGACGAACGCTTCCTGTCCACCCCCATCCCGGCCAACGCCCTGCCCGGCGCGCGCGGTGTCGTGGAGCTTGGCGACGTGATCGAGATCACCGAGGAACTGGCCTCGTACCCGATCTTTCGTCACAACGGTCGCACGGCAGAAATGGTCACCGCCGAGGTCGCCGGTGACTTCGAAGCCCCGGTCTATGGTATGATCGCCGTGGCCGAGCAGTTGGACGCCATGGAGTGGGAAGAGGGTACAAAACCCGTGATCAGCCTGAACGGCCAACCCGACGACGAAAGCATCGTTACCCTTTTGTGGGATGGCGAATGGGAGGTCACTTGGGTCACGTTCCGCGATATGGGCGCTGCCTTCGCCGTCGCGCTACTTGGGATCTATATCCTTGTCGTCGCGCAGTTTGGATCGTTCAAACTGCCGCTAGTGATCCTAACGCCCATCCCCTTGACGTTCGTTGGGATCATGGGTGGGCACTGGCTGTTCAGCGCGCCTTTCTCGGCACCGTCTATGATCGGGTTCATTGCCTTGGCCGGCATCATCGTGCGGAACTCGATCCTGCTGGTGGATTTCATCCGGCATGCAGATCCCGCGAAGGACAAGGTGGAAACGCTCATCGAAGCGGGTGCGATCCGCTTCAAGCCGATCCTGTTGACCGCCGTTGCAGCAATGATTGGCGCGGCGGTGATCTTGGTCGACCCGATCTTCCAAGGTCTTGCTTTGTCGCTGCTCTTTGGCTTGCTCAGCTCGACCCTGCTGACGGTTCTGGTGATCCCCGCAATCTACCGCGTGTTCCGGACCTGAGACATCTAAACCGCTAGCGCCGCTCGCAGTTAGATAGCTTCATAAGTAAAACAAACAGCCCCGACACTTGGGGCTGTTTCTGTTTTTGGATAAAGGGCTGCAATCATCACTTCTGACGCGGGTGCACCAGAAATGGTCTGTGGGATGCCCCCTTTCCGGGCCTTCATGTAAGGCACAACCAGCCTGCACAGGTCAAAACTACTGTCTAGGTTCAGTGCCATGACCTGTTGAAAATCAACCTGATCAATGTCTTCCAAGAACCGGTTCTCACTGCCGCCACCAGCATTGTTCAAAAGGATGTCGGGGCCACCAAAACGTTCGACAGTCGCGGCAACCAGTTCCTGTCTGATGGACGCGTCTGTCACATCACCTGTGAAGGGAACAAGCTGTTCGGCGACTGTCGGATCTGTTTCCTCAACAGCGGCCTGCAGCTTTGCTGCGTCACGTCCCAACATGAAGACATACACCCCATTTGCGACCAAAGCCCGAGATGTCGCCAGTACGATACCTTCCGACCCTCCGGGTACGATCGCACAATGGTCTCTGTCTCGTTCAGTGGTGCACATGGAAAGGTCCGGGGGGGCTTTTTCATCACTCGTGGATTTCAAGCTCAAAAGAAAAACAACAAAACAACAACTTACACAGTTTACACACCCCATACACCGCATGGCCATCAGATCGGCAGCCGAATTGATATGAGCTGCGCTTAGACTGCTCTGCACCGCCCCTTATCCGACCGGAAAACTGTCGAGTTTGTGTTAATTTTAAGGCTTATTGACAGAAGAAAATCGCCTCTCTAGCCTCGCGTCATGTAGTTGGGGAATGGGTGACCTAAAGTGCAGGAAAATCTGCCGAGGCGCTCAACGTACTAAATAGATGATTTTTCGTAGGTTCCGCGTGTCCTGGGGTGGCTGGGGTGTCGCAAAAAATTTAACTTGTTATGTATCCAGACTCGGCCTTTTGGCCGGGCTGAATGTGCTTGCTGGAATGCCTGCATGGGCCAATGACCCCTGCATCGAGGACAACGGCCATCCCGTCTCGGGCGCGATCGTCGAGGTCTTCTGCGAAGGCGACCAGTCCGACGGCGTTCACTTTCCAAGATTCACCTATGTTCCCTTGGCTGGCTGGCATCTGCTCAATCCATTCAATCCAAATACATTCTCTGAGATCGAGGTCGCCTATCTGGACGGCCCGATTGTCACCAACAACATCTCGGCCATTCGCTTGCTCACTTATGCGCAACCCTATTTGGACTATGGCCATGACTTCGAAGCGCGGCTTCTGCCGGATGGGGCCGGACGATACATTGGCGCCAACGGTGTCGGGGCTTCTGCGGTTGAGCTCAGTTCGTATGGCGCATTTTTGATGCAAGGGGACGTGAACTTCCCATACCTTGATGAGCGCTTCGGCTTTTCTGGCAGCGATCTATCCCTGCGGATCGACAACTCCTTCCCGGCCCGTGGTCCAGGCGATGGGGCGATCTATTTCGACAACACGATTTACGACTTCGGCCATGATCGAACCAATTCCCAATACGCAAACTGGGCCGCGGGCAACGCCTTCTCGATGGTGACAACCGGTAACCGTGGACATGGCGTTGTCATGGCAAGCGCGGGTGGCCACGGATCCGGTGGGTCAAGCGACCGTACATATGGGGGACCGGGTGGCCGGGGCGGAACGCTTGGCGGTATCGTTCAAGGCTATATCACCACCTATGGCAACGATGCGGCCGGGATCTTGATGCGCAGCCTGGGCGGAAACGGTGGCAATGGTCACAATGGCACGGTGTTTGGCAGCGGTGGCAGCGGTGGAATCGGTGGACGCGGAGAATACGTAGTCCTGAACAACATGGCCTCGATCAGCACATATGGGTTCCGGTCCTCGGGCATCGTGGCGCAATCGTTGGGCGGCGGAGGGGGGCTGGGCGGCAATGGCGGCTGGGTTTCCGGATCCGGCGGCGCGGGTGGTTCAGCCTCGCGCGGGGATATCGTGCGAGTGACCAACCAGAATTGGGCCAGCATCGTCACGCGCGGTGCCGGTGCAAACGGTATTCTAGCGCAATCCATTGGCGGATTTGCCGGCACAGCTGGCTCAGGCGGCTATCTGTTCTCAGCTGGTGGGAACGGGCGGTCTGGCGGCAGCAGCAGCGGCGTATTCGTGACCAACAACGCCTCGATCGATACTTGGGGTGCTTATGATGCCGTCGGCATTTTGGCACAATCCATCGGCGGCGGTGGCGGTGCGGGTGGTGCTTCTGATGGTTTCTATGCCATTGGAGGCACAGGCGGCCTTGGCGGTGACAGCGCCGGACTTCAAGTCATCAATCGCGGCACGATCAATACCCATTGGGGCCTGCGCAGCCACGGCATTCTGGCGCAATCCATTGGTGGTGGCGGCGGCGTGGGCGGCAGTGCCAATGGTGCGGGCGCGCTTGGGGGCGATGGCAACTCGGCAGGATCGTCGGGTCAAGCCACCGTTATAAACAGCGGCGCGATCTATACTGCTGGGCAAGACGCGATCGGCATCTTCGTGCAGTCCATCGGCGGCGGCGGCGGTCACGGCGGCAACGCCAGCGGAATGGCGGCAATCGGCGGGCGTGGTGGATTTGGCGGCAATGGCGAGCGCGCCAACGTGTTCAATGACGGGTACGTTTCCACCTGGGGACATTATGCCGCCGGGATTTCGGCGCAAAGTATTGGCGGCGGGGGCGGCACAGGTGGCTCGGCCACATCGTCCGGTGCCTTTGCATCCTTCGCTATGGGCGGAAGCGGCGGATTTGGCGGCAATGGCTCTCAGGTGAACGTCACCAATACCAGCGGCTTTACCGGATCGGCCAACATCAATACGCGCGGAGATTACGCGGACGGCATTTTGGCGCAGTCCATCGGTGGTGGTGGCGGCAATGGCGGCGGGGCGATGTCCAGCGCGTTCGGCGCGGGCTTCTCGGCTGCCTTCGCCATCGGGGCCAATGGCGGCGTCGGGGGCGGTGCGGGCAGCGTGAACGTTGCCTATCGCGGCGACATCCGAACCGAGGGGAACTGGGCCAACGCCGTCCGTGCGCAATCGCTGGGCGGCGGCGGTGGCAGCGGCGGCTATGCGATCTCGGGATCAGCGGCCACATCCGGCGCCCTCAGCTTCGCACTGGGCGGATCGGGCGAGGCAGGCGGCCAAGCGCAAAACGTCAGTGTCACGACCTATAACAGCCTTCTCACGTATGGGGACCGTTCCTCGGCCATTCTGGCGCAATCCATCGGCGGCGGTGGCGGCAATGGCGGGTTCGCTTTCGCAGGCGCGATGAGCGGCGTCGGAAGCCTGAGCTTCGCCTTGGGTGGCGACGGCGCACGAGGCGGCAGCGGTGCAAACGTTGCTGTCGACAGTCACGGAAATATAGCGACACGCGGGCTGATGTCCTCGGGCATCGTTGCGCAATCCATCGGCGGCGGTGGCGGCAATGGCGGGCACTCGATGGCGCAAAGCTTTGGTGGCGCGGGTGCGGGATCGCTGGCTTTGGGCGGCAGCGGATCGCTGGGCACATATGGCAGCCATGTCACTGTAACCTCGCGTGGTCAGATCGACACGTCGGGTGACGGCGCCCACGGGATCGTCGCGCAATCCATCGGAGGCGGTGGCGGCAATGGCGGCTTCGCGGTCGCAGGTGCGGCCAGTGGCGGCGGAAGCCTGTCGGTGGCCGTGGGCGGCGCTGCCGGCGGCGGTGGCGGCGGCCGCACCGTAACGGTAACCACATATGATCGGATCGGCACCCAAGGCGACCACGCCACGGGGATCTTGGCGCAATCGCTTGGAGGTGGTGGCGGCAATGGCGGAATGGCCCTTGCGGCGGGCGCCTCGGGCAAAGGGGCGTTGTCGGTCGCGCTTGGCGGCGCGGGCGGAAGCGGCGGCACGTCGCAGCGCGTATCAGTGACCGCAAATGGCGCCATCGTCACGGCGGGCGACATGTCCTCGGGCCTTGTGGCGCAATCCATCGGCGGCGGGGGCGGCCGTGGCGGCATGGCAATTGCCGGTGCTCTGTCAGGAACCGCATCGGGTAGCCTTTCCCTTGGCGGCAGGGGCGGCGGCGGCGGTCATGGCGGACAGGTTTGGGCCAATGCGACCGGGTTGGTTCTGACACAGGGCGACGGCGCAACCGGCGTTCTGGCACAATCCATCGGCGGCGGCGGCGGAGACGGCGGCATGGCGATCAGCGCCTCGGCCAGCTTTACCGCCAGTGCGACCGCCAGCATCGGCGGATCCGGTGGCCTCGGAGGCAATGGCGCACGGGTCGATCTGCTTGCATCAAACGGAGCATGGACTTTTGGCGATAACGCCAATGCACTGGTCGCACAGTCCATCGGCGGCGGAGGCGGCAATGGCGGCATGTCCAGCTCTGGCAGCTTCGCGGCGACAGGCTCGGTCGGGCTTGGGTTCGGCGGAGCTGGCGGTATTGGCGGGTCTGCTGGCGCAGTTAATGTAGTCGTCGCCAATTCGGCCATTCCAGATCGCAACATCGAGACCTATGGCGACAATTCCACCGCGATCCTTGCGCAATCCATCGGTGGAGGCGGCGGTAATGGTGGCTTTACGGCCTCCAGCGCGAACGCCGGCACCGGCAGCGCCACGATGGCGTTTGGGGGGGCTGCCAGCATCGGTGGTCGAGGCAACTACGTTACTGCCAGCGTTACCGAGAGCATCCTGACCAAAGGGGATCTGTCCCATGGCCTTGTGGCGCAGTCCATTGGCGGCGGCGGCGGCAATGGCGGCTTCTCTGTATCCGGTGGCTTTGGCGGCAACCGAGCCACACTGGCGATGGGTGGATCCGGTGGCAACGGTCAGTTTGGCGGCGCGGTGACAGTCTCGCTGGGTACCACGGCGTTTGACACATGGGTGCACACCGAAGGTGATGGCTCGATCGGTGTCTTGGCGCAATCCATCGGCGGGGGCGGCGGCAATGGCGGCTTCGCGATTGGGGCAGATGCCTCGAACAGCGCATTTACAGCCGGACTTGCCATGGGCGGCTCTGGCGGCACGGGCGGAGATGGCAACACGGTTTCACTGACCAATCGCGCCTCAGTCAGCACGCTTGGCGATCACGCCACAGGTCTTTCAGCACAATCGATCGGCGGAGGCGGCGGCAATGGTGGCTTTGCCGTCTCGGGCGGGCTGAACGCAGGCACCGCCGCGCTTAACGTTGCGCTTGGCGGCGCAGGTGGCGCAGGTGGCGCGGGCAGCTCCGTCGCTTTGGCGAGCTATGATGACATCAGCACTACGGGCCGTTTCTCGGGTGCGATCCTTGCGCAGTCGATCGGCGGCGGTGGTGGCAATGGCGGCTTCTCAGCGTCATCAAGTGTGTCCACCACGGCCGGCGGAGCCTTCGCCCTTGGCGGACGCGGAGCATCTGGCGGATCGGCTGGGGCGGTGCACGTCAGCGCCGAAGGTCAGTTATTCACGACCGGAGATCACTCGGCCGGTATTCTGGCGCAATCCATCGGCGGTGGCGGCGGCAATGGTGGTATGGCGATCACGGGTGCGTTCAGCAGAACAGCGGCAGCATCTGTCGGCATTGGCGGTCGCGGCAGCTCGGGCGGCTCAGGTGGGTATGTGGGCGTGACCAATGCGGCCACCATCAACACCACGGGCGACTACGCGATCGGCCTTGCCGCGCAGTCGATTGGCGGCGGTGGCGGCAATGGGGGCTTCACCATCGGCGGCGCTCTAGCCAGATCCGCCAACCTTGGCGTGACCATCGGCGGATCAGGCGCAGGTGCCGTGCACGGCGGGACGGTCGAGGTTACGAACACTGGCGCCATCATGACGGGTGGTGCGCATTCTGACGGGTTGCTGGCACAATCGATTGGCGGCGGCGGCGGCACGGGAGGCCTCTCCGCAGGTCTGGCAGGCGGCGGAAACTCTGCTTCGCTTCGGCTGGGTGGTGGCGGTTCGGGCGGCGCCTTTGGCGGCACGGTTCGTGTGACGCAAACCGCGACGATCCTGACCCAAGGCGATGACAGCGCGGCAATCCGGGCTCAGTCCATCGGAGGCGGCGGCGGCAATGGCGGCTTCTCGCTTGGCGGGACGGCCAGTTCGGGTCGCGCGGCAACCGTCAGCCTTGGTGGCAACGCAGGCACCGGCGGCTGGGGCGGCACTGTAACCGTCAACAACACCGGAGATTTGTTTACACTGGGCGACCGCTCGGCAGGGTTGGTGGCGCAGTCCATTGGCGGTGGCGGCGGTGCAGCCGGATCCGCTGGCAGCTTGTCGGCGACCTCGGGCAATGCATTGACCCTTGCGCTTGGCGGTACCGGGGGCAATGGCGGCAATGGCAACGCTGTGACCGTGACCAATTCCGGTACCGTATCCACTGCGGGCGAAGGCGCCCAAGCGCTTTTGGCACAGTCCATTGGCGGCGGCGGAGGTAACGCGGGCGGCACCTTGTCCTTGCGGGCAGCGGGCGCTGCTTCGGCCAGTCTGTCCATTGGTGCCAGAGGCGGCATCGGTGGCTCGGGCGGCACTGTAGACTTTACCCAAACCGGGCTCGCTGGTGGCGGCACGGTGCTGCAAACACGCGGCCAAGGTGCAGAGGCTATGCTGCTGCAATCGATCGGCGGCGGTGGCGGCAACGGCTCGTACAATATTGCCGGTGGCGGCAACAAAGGATTTGGCGGCAGCCTTTCTGTCGGTGCCAGTGGCGGCGCCGGTGGTAACGGAGGCACGGTCACCGGGCGGATTGGCGCAGCGGGGGTTTTGATCAACGTTTATACGCATGGCGATGACGCAGCTGCGATCCGCGCACAGTCCATCGGCGGAGGCGGCGGCAATGGCAGCTTCACGATGGCGGCTCAGGGCACAAGCGGTGCCGGTCTGAGCCTGACCATGGGCGGTCGCGGTGGTTCGGGCGGTGCGGGCAGCGCGGTCTCGCTTGTGCAGCTGCACGCCAACATCTACACGACGGGTGCGGGCAGTGCTGGCATCACAGCGGAAAGCATCGGTGGCGGTGGCGGATCAGCGAACGTGCATCTATCGGGCGCATTCTCGAAATCAAACGCGCTGTCGCTGCAACTGGGCGCAGATGGTGGCACCGGATCGCGTGCGGGTGACGTGCGGGTTGTGTCCAATGGGCAGGTGATCACACAGGGCACGAACGCAGCGGGTATCATCGCGCGGTCACTGGGCGGCGGCGGCGGCAATGCAGGTGTAAATGCTGGTCTGGCCCTTTCCTCGAAATCCAACGGGGTTGCCGTCACACTGGGCGGCACGGGCGGCAGCGGCGGACATTCCGGCGCGGTTTCCGTGGTGTCGGGCAGCGTGATCGACACGGCCTCGGATGGCAGCGGCGGCATCATGGCACACGCTATAGGCGGCGGTGGCGGCACCGGCGGCTTTGCCGGAGCATTTGCCGGTTCCTTTGATGACGGCAAAACGCTGAGCCTGCAACTGGGCGGCAATGGTGGCGTTGGTCACTTTGGTGGCACAGTGGATGTGACGTCGAACGGTGCAATCCTGACACGCGGCGCCGATGCGACAGGCATCAGCGCGTTGTCGCTGGGTGGCGGCGGTGGTTCGGGCGGCGGCGCAATGGCCTTCAACTTCGCCCTAGACAACGAAGCGACACAGCTGGCACTGGCCAACGGTGGTGCTGGAGTCACGGGCGGCTATGCCTCAGGTGTTACGGTCACCAATATGGCCTCGATCGCAACCGGTGGCACACGCAGCCATGGCATCACAGCCCAATCCATCGGTGGCGGTGGTGGCAACGGCGGACAGGCCGTGGCAGGCAGCATCATTGCGAAAAAAGCTGGCTCGGGCGCGAACCAGTTCTATGTGGCGCTTGGCGGTTCCGGAGGAGACGGAAACCACGCGGGCGCTGTCAATGTTCAAAACCATGCTGGCATCACAACGCTGGCTGGTAATTCCCACGCGATCCTTGCCCAATCGATCGGCGGCGGTGGCGGCACTGCCAATCAAGCGCTATCGATCGGCTTTTCGGGCGCGGACAGCACGGCCTTCGGCCTGTCGCTTGGTGGAGACGGTGGAACGGGCGGCTATGCCGATCAGGTCGCTGTCACCAACAGTGCCGCGCTGTTCACCCAAGGTGTTCTCAGCCGGGGCATTCAGGCCCAATCCATCGGTGGCGGTGGTGGTGCAGGTGGCTTCACCGGCAGCGCTGCTTTGGGACGCGGTGGTGACACCACCCAATATGCGTTCTCGATCGGCGGCGCAGGTGGCGACGGCAATATCGGCGGCGCGGTCAGTGTGACTCACTCCGGCTATCTGTTGACCACCGGAGCGTTCTCGGAGGGTGTTTTGGCGCAGTCGATTGGCGGCGGTGGCGGTGCCGGCGGCTCTGCCCTTGCGATGACGCGCGCAACAACACCTGCAACCGGCCAGAGCGGCGACCCTGCACGCAACCTTGCGGTTGCCGTTGGAATTGGCGGCGAAGGAGGCACCGGCGCACACGGAGGTGCCGTGACTGTGGATATCGACGGGGTCGTGAACACGTTCGGCCTGAACTCGCACGGTGTCATGGCGCAATCCATCGGCGGCGGGGGCGGTTCGGGCGGAAATTCCAAGGCCGTGACGATCTTTGCGGGAACCGCTGACACGAACCAGCCCAACGGACCGCAGAACAAGTCGCGTGTTTTGACCATGGGTGGCAACGGTGGAGCGGCTGGCAATGGCGGCGATGTGACCGTTGAAAATGACAGCTGGGTTGTCACCTACGGCGCGAATGCCTTCGGCGTCATGGCGCAATCTGTTGGCGGCGGCGGCGGTGTCGGAGGCCATGGCGAACACGGCAAACCCACCATAGATGAACTGGTGGCTATCGGGGGCGATCTGGTCGCAAACCTGCCGACCCTCCCTGCCCTTCCGGCCTTCCCATCGCTAGGGTCCCTGCCCGGCCTACCCGGAGCGACCGGTCTTCCCGGTCTGCCTGACTTGCCCAACCTGACCAACTTACCAACTCTGCCCAGCTTGAGGGATCTAGGCAGTTTGCCTGGGTTGAATGGCGCTACTGTACCCGGACTTCCCGGGTTGCCCGCACTACCGGGCCTGCCGATGGTTGCAGATCTTCCTGAAGCACCGGATGTCCCGGGCCTTCCGCCCGCACCCGATCCCCCGACGGCCCCCGAACCCCCTGAAGCGGATGAGGAAGAGGATGGCGTAAGCCGGTTTGAGATTGCCATCGGCGGTCGCGGCGGCGCGAGCGGTGATGGTGGTTTGGTGACCGTGACCAACCGCGGAAATGTGATGGCGTTGGGCGAAGGCGCCATCGGTGTCTTTGCGCAATCCGTCGGTGGCGGTGGAGGTCTTGGCGGATACGGCGCTGTTGGCGAAACAGGCACCATCGGGCTTGGCGGCTCGGGCGGTGCTGGTGGTATTGGCGGGGATGTTCTGGTCACGAATGAAGGCCTTATCCTAACCGCTGGAACCGCAGGTTATGGCATCTTCGCGCAATCCGTTGGCGGTGGCGGCGGCATGGGCGGCAATGTGGATCGTGGTGTCTATGGCGAGGAAAATACGGATGCTCTGGCATTCGGCGCCTCGGGTGGCGCTGGCGGAAATGGTGGCGACGTTACCGTTGTCAGCCAGGGCGCCATTGTCACGCTGGGTGACGGCGCGACAGCCATCTTCGCGCAATCGGTCGGCGGCGGCGGCGGTGTTTTAGGCCAGATCGGCCAAGGCACTGGGCTTGTCGGCAGCACAGGTGCCATCGGCACAGCAGGCGATGTGCTTGTGGATCACACGGGTACAATCATCACTGCGGGCGACGGCGCGCACGGCATATATGCAACCGCTCTTGATGGAGCCGGTGCGCCTTCGGGCAGCGTGACGGTCAACTATACGGGTGACATTACCGTTCTGGGCGACGACGCCTATGCGATCCTTGCGCAAACCACTGCCAATGGCGGCCAGCCAAACCGCGTTGATATTGGCATCGGCAAAGGATCGACCATCACCGGTGGATCGAACACAGCCACCGTGTCTTTGGTGGGTGGTACCGACAATACGTTGACGAACGAAGGCCAGCTACAATCTTCTGGCGGGCTGGACGCGACCGTGATCGAGGCGCTCAGCGGAAATGACGCAATCACCAACGCAGGCGTATTCGTTGGATCGTTTGACCTTGGGTCGGGACAGAACCTGTTCGACAACCAAGATGGGGCTCTGATGCTTCTTGGCGCGCAATCGCATCTACACGATGGCAGCGCTGGCGCGTCGGGGCTGTTGATGAATGCCGGCGAGTTGTCATTTGGCGACACCGGCTATTTGAATACCGCCGCACGTGTAGCTGCGTTTGATCCCGCACAAAGACCCTCAACGCTGGACGACCTGCACCTGACCGGAGATTTCCAGCAGGCCGCAGTCGGGACCACGTTTATCGACCTTGATTTCGGCACACGCACCGCGGATCACCTGATCAACACCGGATACGCCAATTGGGATGGTACGCTTTCGGTCCTGACCTACAACGCATCGCATTTGCGCTCGGGCACCTCACATGCCCACTTCTCTACAGCATCTGCCGGGGCGGATATGGGTGGGCTGAGCCTTGATATCGCGCCCAGCGCGATCGTCGACTATTGGATAGCAGCGCTGTCTTCGACCCAGCTCGCGGTGCAATGGGATGTGGATTTCACGCCCGCAGACGCCAATTTCAATCGAAACCAGACAGCCCTTGGCGCGCATCTGAATTCTGCCTTCAAAGGGGGGGCTCCAGCCGGGTTGCAGGACCTCTCAGCGGCGCTGTTTTCGGTGCCGGATGCAAGCATTCTTCCAGTTCTGTATGACAGCATGAATGCCGAGGTCTATGCAGCCCGCAAAGCGTCCAACCACCTTGGCCTTCTGAGCTTTGCAGAACGATTTGGTCGCTGCGAACTCTCTGACGAAACGTCCAGCTGCGTGACCTTCAGCTTTGGCAGCGAAAAAAGCCGACGCAGTGGGGATTTCGAGTATCAGGATCAGGCAACCTCGCGTGCATCCTCGCAGCTGAGCGCAGCGCGCGAGTTGGACAATGGCGCACGGCTGGGGTTCGGACTAGATTTCGGATCGAACACCACCAGCCATGCCAATGCTGGTGCCCGTGCCTCGGGTCGTCACATGATGATCGGGCTCAACTATGATGTAGCCAGATATGGGGTTGATTGGAAATTTGGATTGGCGGGCGGTCAGGCAAGCTCGGACATCCAGCGTAGTCCGTTCATCGGAGGTTCCACTGAGGGAACCCTGAACACCTCCAGCATTGCCTTGTCGCTTGGTGCGGAAAAGCAATTTGATCTGGCTTCTGGTTTATTTGTTCGCCCCGGCGCACATCTAAGCCTTGGCAAGACGGCCTCGCAAGCCACCCAAGAACGTGGTGGAGACCTTGGTCTGGCGCTGGAACACAGCACGGATTGGTTTGTGGTCTTTACCCCGTCAATCGAGCTGGGCTTTGACGGTCCGGTACAGGAAGGCTGCCGTGCACGTTGCAGCTCGGTCACCGGCGGATTGAAGCTGTCGCGTCAGACCTATCTAGGCAACCGCTCGGCCACCTCCACAGGTCGGTTCATTGCCAGCCCCGCAGGGTCTGATCCATTTACCGTGACTGATGCATTGGAAGACAGCTGGGCCGTGGAAGCATCGGTGGGATTGGAGTTGGCACCGCTTACTTCGGCCGAGATCGTGGCCGAGCGCCGTTGGCTTGGCAACACAACATCAAACAGCGTTGGCTTCCGGCTTGAACACGCGTTCTAAAGCAACCTATTCAGCCAGTTTGATCGCGTCGAAGCTTTGCGCAA
Organism: Aliiroseovarius sp. S253; assembly: GCF_049800855.1. Lineage (NCBI taxonomy): Bacteria > Pseudomonadati > Pseudomonadota > Alphaproteobacteria > Rhodobacterales > Paracoccaceae > Aliiroseovarius > Aliiroseovarius sp. S253. The sequence goes on from NZ_JBNAFW010000001.1 coordinate 2,143,373, forward strand.
ACCCATCAAGTTGAAGGGTAAAGCTTACGTCCTGATCAGGGGCCATCCGGAATGTAAGGGGCTGGGTGCCTCCGGCCAGAAACATGTCCGAAATCTCACCTGAGAATGGCGTGTTTGCATAGCAGGCGGCTGTGTCACAGGTTTCAAGGGCCAAGGTGATGCTGCCAAGGGTTACACCAGACGGGATGTGTACGCCGACGGGCAATTCAACAGACAAAAGTGCATGACCAGGAAGATCCAGCTCTTCCGATGTGACCACGGTGCTGCGCACGATCGGTGCCCCATTTTGAGCGTCCACGACAGTCTGCGTTGCGCGGCACACCAACGCCGCCGAGCGTGAGGCCGATATGCACTGTTCTTGCCAGTTTCGCGCCTCTTGCGCCTGTGCGATCATTGGGAGCGTAGAAACAAGCAGGAAGGTTGCAACGGAACGGATCATCGGGGCCTCTTATCAAGTGTATATCGCGCTGTGCGCATTGTCTGGATTAGAAGGCGAAAAGCCGTTACCCGTGTCAAGCTTTGCCTGCCGCTGCGTATCTATTGTGGGACATTGTGGTGATATGGGTCCAAAACGCCCCGTTCTAGACAAGATTTCCCATTACGACTTGTTAGGATTTGGCCAAGGTAACCGATCACAAGGCTGCGCGCCCAAAGCCGTTCGAACAGCTTTATCGACATTTACCGCGTGTGCGAGATTGTGATCCTTAGTGGCGGCGAGAAACACCACTTATAGCTTCTCGAAAACGATGATGGCTTCACCAATGCGTACCCCATATCGCGACACGTAGGCTCGATTAAGCACTCGATCTTCATTGAGGAGCCACATCCAATCATCAAAATCGACACGCATCGTGCCCTTCCGGACTGGTAGGTCAATGCGATATGTCCAATTGAACGTATCACCATTCTCGCGACCAACGGCGGCGCCCAGAACACCAGGAGCCGTCCCTTCCCAAGTCTCCTCGCCGGTTTTCTCAAGTGTCCAGATGCGCTGCTCGGTTTCGCCGTCGTCATAAGTGAAGTCTTCAACCAACGTCAGCGTCTGGCCATTCCATTCTCCGGTGATCTGAACGTCAAACCGGCGTTGAACCCTTCCGAACAGGTCTTGAAATTGACCACGTGCGACGGATTTTCCGTCGAAGAATTCTTCAAGGTTAAACTCGCGATCTGATAGCGGCTGGTCTTGCAGGTCTGGGCGGCCAGCACATGCCGACAAGGTCACGGTCGCCAGCACCAATCCTGCTATAAAACGTTTCTTCCGTGTCATTATGGTTTGCTCCTTTTGCGCAACAAAGGATCAATAAGGCAGCTCGTCATCCGGGCGCATCGTGGCAACCAGTTCCGCCACCTTGATGCCGAACTTACGCAGCTCCGACTTATTCATGATCACGCCGTTTTCAGTGAGGTACAGCCAGTCCGTGACTGACAAGGTGTGGCCACCGGCCTCTTCCGGCAGCACAATCTGGTATTCCATCTTGATGGTTGATCCTGAAACTGTACCGCGCGCTTCGCCGATGATGTCATCCGCCGTGGCGGTAAATGTGCTGTCTTCGCCCAGCGTCAGAAACCACTTGCGACTTTGCTGTCGTCCATTGGAATAGGTGAATTCTTCGCTCAGCGTTCCGGTGTCACCATCCCATTCGCCTACCATCTTGGCGACAAAGCTGTTGGTCATCTTGCCGGTCGGGCCAAAGATCAGCCCCTCGGATAGGATCGGGCCAGACAGATGCGTCTTAAGCTCAAACTCTGGACCGGTTCCGGCATAGTCATCCGGATCCTGCGCGCGAAAGCTTAGGAATATGGATTTCGCGATCATCGCAAAGACCACAAACAAGGAAAGAACAGTTAGAAGCTTCATGTGGTTTGACCTTCTGACGGGAGCGCAAGGACAAGGGCCATTGCGCCAAGTTTCAGGATACAGGGAATGACGGCATAAGAGATGTTTAGCGTGGTCAGTGCGTAAGTGCTGTTCGACCCGCCGGGTGTGAACCCGCTGCGTTCAAGCAGAGGCAGAACAAGAAACGCGGCCAGCGCTAGGCCCAGTTTTCCAGCGAATGACCAGATACCAAAGGCAAGGGATGGCTCCAGCCCTGCCCGGTTAAGCGCGACCGAAAACATGGCGGGCAAGATCACCATATCCGCCCCCAGTGCCGCTCCAGACGCGATGCAGACCACGGCGAACCCAGAAAGGTTGCCGGGCGCCAGAGAAGCGGCCCCGACGAAGCCAAGGATCGCAAGTGGCATCGCGATCAGCAGGGTGACTTTTGGTCCAGTTCGATGACTTAGCCGCGTCCAAAGAGGAAGGCTTACACCCGCGCTGAGAAAGAACAGGATCAACAGCGGACCAGCCTTACCCGGAAGTTGCAGGCGATCTTCGACGAAGAACAGAAACAGGGTGGATGTGATGGCGACGGGCAGGCTGTTGACGAGCGCAAGCACCAAAAGCCGCATCGCCCCGGATTGGCTGAGGCCAGCAAGCGACAAGGGCTGACCCGGGATCGGTTTGCGCTGCCAAATGGGGAACGAGAGGACGGCGCATGCCACCGCAAGCGTGCCTAGGAACAGTCCAAATGCTGGATAGCCCTGTGCGCTTGCCCCAAAGGCCACGAAGATGGTTGGGACGATAGAGGCCACAACCACTCCGGCCAGCATCCCGCCTTCGCGGAAGGCCGCCATCGTCATCAACGCACGTGGCGTCGGCGTCGCGGCAAGCGTCGCGCTTCGGGCGTAAAGCAGGATCATGCCAAGGCTGTAGGACGAAAAAAGCAACACAAGGATTGCGATGATCTGGGCAACGACATTCGGGCCAGCGTTTAGGGCAAACAGAAGCGGAAAACCAATCGCAAGTCCGAATGCAGCGGTGACCGCGAAGATACTTTGCGCCTGCGACCAGCGGTCGATGGCCCACCCAATCAGCGGATCTTGCACAAGATCAACAAGACGGATCACCAAAAGGATAGCACCCACCGTTCCCAGCCCGATTCCTAGATTAAGCGACGCAAAACGCGGCAGATGGATGTAAAGTGGAATGCCCGCGGCAGCCAACATCAAAGCATAGAGACTGACGCGCGGGTACAGCATCATTCGCCCTTCAGCTTGCCGGTAAAGGACTTCGACCGGGTATTCTCACCCAGAAAAATGCCCATGAAGCGGGATTTGATTTGGGGGTGCGAAAGTGTGCAGGTTCGTTTCCCATTCAGCCAGAATGCGATCTTGTTCTGACCTTGAGATACGGCCGTATAACGGTCCCCTTTGCGAACATCGTCAAAGCAGGTTTCAAGCTGGCCGCGGACTGGCACGCTAGATCCCAAACGCGCAAACTCGCGCATGGTGCTTTCAACCAGATCAAACTCGGTCAGGTTGCGCATGTATTGCAGCTCGAGCCCAAAATCCTTGTTCCAATCCAGGGGCGCCCCGGATTGGGTAAACAACCGCGCTTTATAAAGCGGGAATCCAACAAATCGGAACGTCGCAGCCCCCCTCAGCTCTGCATTCGGCAGCACGGATTCAACTGTGTTCGCCTGCGCGCTTGCAGGAGCCAAAAGCAACCAGAGGAGAGCCAGAAAGCTACGCATGGGCCAGCTCCACCTGGACCACATTGGTGTGACCAACTGCGAACGAGGCAGCGCAGATCTCGAGGTAGTATTGCCAATTGCGGAAAAAGCTTTCGCTATATCCCATCTCGGCAATCCGGCGTTTCTGGGCGCTCAGGCGTTCGGCCCAGATCCGACAGGTTTGGGCGTAGTCCTGACCAAAGGCGAAGTTGTCACGGACCGCAAAACCCGCGTCGTTGGCTTGCTTTTCGATCACGCTATCAGACAGGAGCATGCCGCCGGGAAAGACGTATTGGCGGATGTAATCGGACGAGGTTTTGTAGGTCTCAAAGAAGCTGTCCTTGACGGTGATCGCCTGCAACAGCACACGCCCACCTTCGGCAAGATTACGTTTGAGGGTGGCGAAATAGCTGGGCCAGTAACGCGCACCCACAGCCTCGATCATCTCGATCGAGACAATGTTGTCGTATTGCCCGTCGATGTCGCGATAATCGCGCAGCTGTATGTCGGCACGCCCATCAAGGCGGCATTCGGCATAGCTGTGCTGATTTCGCGAGATCGTGACGCCTGTCACATCCCGACCATTCTGGCTGGCATGTTCCGCGAAACCACCCCAGCCGCAGCCAATTTCCAAAACCCGTTCGCCATCCGCCAGTCTGGAAAGGGCACGGTCGTTCTTTCTGTTCTGCGCGCGCGCCAGATCATTTTCACCGTTTTCAAACAGGCCCGAAGAATAGGTCATGCCGTCATCGAGCCAAAGCGCATAGAACTCGTTTCCGACGTCATAGTGGGACCGGATGTTCTTGCGCGATCCACGACGCGAGTTGGCGCGCATCACTGTATCAACCAACCTGAACTTGGCCTTGTGAAACGGGCTGGCCTGATCATAGGCGCCAAGGTGGTCGCGGTTGTTCATCGCCAGAGCCATCAACCCTTCAACGGACGGTGTGTCCCACATCCCTTGGACATAGGTTTCACCAAGCCCGACCTGCCCATGCGCGGCCATGGCCGACACAGCGGCCCAATCGCGGATCACCATCTCGGCCTCGGGGCCGGATGTGCCAAAGTGATAGCGTTCGCCCTCGGGCGTGCGCAGGGTCAGCTGACCGTCACGCAGACGCTCGCATGTCGACAGAAAGTTCGACTTCAGGGCTTTGTTCGTGAGACGCATGATCCATTCCTTTGAATTGGTGAGAGTTGGTAAGCGCACGGACGATGCGCATAGCGCTGGCGATGCCATCTTCGTGGAAGCCGTGCCGGTTCCAGGCACCCGCGAACCAGGTGTGGTTCTGGCCTTGCATTTGACGGATATCTTGCTGAGCCTTCAGGGCCGCCTTGTCGAATACCGGGTGGTGGAACTCGACCTCGTCATAGATCGCATCCCTCGGGATGGGTTTTGATGGGTTCAGCGTGACGAAAAGTGGGTCGGATTCGGGAATGCCCTGAAGCTTGTTCATCCAATAGGTGACACCAATGTCCCCGTCTTGTGATCTGTATGACCAACTTGACCAAGCGGCTTTGCGACGCGGCATCTGCCCAGTGTCGCAATGAAGAACGGCCGTGTTGGGTTGGTAGCGGATACTGCCAAGGGCAGCGGCCTCGGCTTCGGTGGCATTTTCGCCCAAGATCTTCAACGTCTGGTCAGAATGGCAGGCGAGGATCAACTCGTCGAAGGTCGACAGCTGCGTGTCGCCGGTGTGGATGTGAACGCCGAAATCGTCGCGCTGTACGCGCACAACAGGTGTGTTCGTCCGGATATCACAGCCGCGCGCGACCAGGGCGGCTTCCAGTCTGCGAACATATTCGATGCTGCCGCCCTTGACGGTCCACCATTGGTGTTCGCCCACCCCGGCCAAAAGCGCGTGGTTGCGAAAGAACTGCACCAGTGATTTCGCCGGGAACTGGTCCACCTCGGCCACGGGCGTTGACCAAATCGCGCCACACATCGGCATCAGATAGTTGTTGCGAAACCAGTTCCCCAAGCCCAGCTCATCCACCAGCTCACCGATCGTTTTGTCGTCGTCCTTGGCAGCCTCTTCAGCGCGTTTCCCAAACCGAACGATATCGGCAATCATTTTTAGGAACTGTGGGCGCAGCAGGTTTTCTTTTTGCGCAGTGATAGCGCCAAGTGTGTTCAAACCGTATTCCAGCTGACCGTCATTGATGCTGGCTCCAAAGCTCATCTCGCTTTTGATCACCGGCACATCGAGGTCGCGGAAAAGACGCGTCAGATAGGGATAGGTTACGTAGTTGAAAACGATAAAACCCGTGTCGACCGGTTGGTCTCCGTTCTTACCCGCCATCACGGTACGTGCATGGCCGCCCAAACGCGACGCAGCTTCGAACAATGTGACGTCGTGATAAGGCGCCAAGTAATACGCGGCAGATAGGCCCGAAATGCCGCCGCCTACTATGGCGATCCGTTTGCGGGGGCCGTGGGTTTGATCGTACATTCTGTCCTCGCCTCAGGGATGGTATGAGGGGGTTACGTAAGGCCTTGGCATCTGGATCATTTTTGTTTGGGAAAACTTACGCTTTAAGTGATCCAAACCATTCGCGCGCGCGTAACACCCCCATGATGCTGGAACATATTCAGGCCCAAACCCACCATGCTCGCCGTGGCGCGCTTAAGAACGCGTTCACCTACGGGGTGGATTACGTGCTGACCGATCTTGGCCCCGCCAAACCCCTCCTGATCTCTCGAAATCGCTTTAATCTGTGGTCTTTGTGGGATTACCGCCATGGCGGAAAACGTGACGATGGGCGCGGGGTGGAATGGTTCCGATCCATCCTGGAAGACCGCGGGATGCTGACCGAAAACGCACAGCTTCTGCTGCTCACTCAGCCCAGCTTCCTGTGGTTCCATTTCAATCCGGTCAGCTTCTGGATCGCCGTAGTGGATGGCACACCCCGCGCCTTTGTGGCCGAGGTCAACAGCACCTTCGGACAGCGTCATTGTTACTTCTGTGCGCGTGACGGGTTCGCGCCGATCCGGAAAGGCGACACCCTGATCGCCGAGAAACTTATGCATGTCTCGCCCTTTCAGAAGATCGCGGGTCACTACGAATTCAATTTCGACATGGCGGACGACAAGATCGACATTCGGATTTCCTTCAAGAACGCTGATCATGGTGTATTGGCCACCTTGTCAGGCGAACGCCGTCCCGCGACAAGCGCAACATTGGCATGGGCGGCCATCCGTCGACCATTGGGTGCAGCCAGAGTCGTGGCGCTTATTCATTGGCAAGCGGCAATCCTGTACCTTAAGCGTGCGCCGTTCTTGAAAAAGCAGAAACCGCCTGAAGAGCTTATCAGCGATGGGCATGACCTGCGCGGTGCACGTGAATGACGCATTTTGCTGGCAGAACCTATTGGCTTATCGGGGCCAGCGAAGGCTTGGGACGTGCTTTGGCGAAACGTCTGGATGACGAAGGCGCGCGCGTAATCCTGTCTGCGCGCAATGCGGATCGGCTCGAGGAGCTTAGCGGAACATTACAGAATGCCCGAGTGCTTCCGCTGGACGTTACTGACACAACTGCTGTTCGGGAAGCCGCCGCGTCTGTCGGACCGATAGACGGCGTAATCTACAACGCAGGTGCCTACGAGCCAATGCGCGCGACAGACTGGGACAGCGACGCCGCGCTCAGGATGAGTGACGTCAATTTCACAGGTGCCCTTCGTGTGCTGGGAGAGGTTGTCCCAAGCTTTGTGAAAGACGGACAAGGAGATATCACGTTGGTCGGTTCACTGGCCGGTTATCGCGGTCTGCCTGCCGCGATCGGCTATGGAGCCAGCAAAGCTGCACTTGTCAGCTTGGCCGAGACCATGCGCTTTGACCTAAAAGGGACAGGCGTCACCGTGCGGCTGGTCAATCCCGGATTCATCAAGACCCGCCTGACAAAGAAGAACAACTTTCGTATGCCGATGCTGATGACGCCCGAGCATGCGGCTGAGCGCGTGCTTTCGGCGATGAAGAAACGTCGGTTCCGCACGGATTTCCCTGCTCCGTTTTCTTGGGGAATACGCTGTTTTGAATACCTGCCTGACATCCTATTGTATCGCGGAAAGTAGATCCTCGACCGTCCAGAACAAAGTACCTGCTTCCACTATTGCCATATGAAAATCCGGCGCATTCTCTGATCGAAGGCGCCGGATTGGGGAAGTTGCTCTACCGTGTTGGCAGAGCATCTGGGGATTAGTGACAGGCAGGGCGCGTACCCGGCAGCAGAACTTTATCAACCACATGGATCACGCCATTGTCCGCTTGAATGTCGGCAATCACCACATTGGCCATCTCGCCCGTTCCATCAGCGATCATTACACCGTCCGAACCCGCGGTGATGCACAGGCGTTCGCTTGCCAGGATCGGCTTGAAGTAGTTCGAGCCGGCAGGGATTTGACCAGCCATCAGCTTGCGATCATCGACGTGGTACAGAAGCACGTTGGTCAGCTGTTGCTTGTTCTCGGGTTTCAGCAGCGTTTCAACCGTACCTTCCGGCAGCGCGGCAAAGGCGTCATTGACCGGGGCGTAAACAGTGAATGGGCCCGGGCCCGAGAGGGTCTCGGCCAAGCCTGCTGCTGTAACTGCGGCCACAAGCGTCGAGAAGCGGTCGTCGCCAGCGGCGATATCGACGATGGTGTTGGCATGGGCTGCGACGGCAGAAACGCTCAGGGCAGCGGCTGCAATAGCGGTTTTGAACTTCGATTTCATTTTAGTAACTCCTTGTCGGTGGGCATCTGTCGCCCGGCTTGATTTGATGTTCGTACAAGGGTTACGAAGCTGAACTAACGTTGGATGACCACATCACAGATATGTGATCTAAGCATTTGATATCAAAAATAAACCACCGGAAATCCGGTGGTTTATTGCAGGGCGAGTTGGGGGGAAATCAGATCCGGAATAGCGGTTGTAACAGCCTTGGGATCAGCGCGTTGAAACGCAATCGTGCATCGGTTGCGGCCAGACAGATACAAGCGTCACCCGGATCGGCCACCGGCGTGTGTTCCAGCGTTTCATCGGCGATTTCAATGTCACCCACACCGAAGCGGCCAGTTTCGTCACTGAAGCTGCCTTGGAGGACAAGTGTCATCTCCAATCCATTATGGCTGTGATCTGGAACGGCCTGTCCCGGCGGAATGTAAAGCAGCCTGACCGAGCCATGCGCATCTGCTGACAAGATATCCTGCCGAACGCCCATGCCCAGTTTCTTCCACCTGGGTGCACGGCCTTGCATGACCTCCATGACAGGACCCGGATAAACCCCGTTCCGGTCATAAACCGGTTCCGGTGTAAATGGATCGTCCAATTGCGCAAGAATGCTGTCCTTGAGCGAGGCTGACACCGCCACCGCATTGGTATCTTCCAATACAGCCCCTCCGACTGCCTGATGCGCCTCGAGCGCCACGCGGCACTGCGCGCACAGCGACACATGGCTAGCCACAGCAACAGCAAACGGATGCGGAAGCGTGCCGGCTGCATAAGCCGCCAACATGGTGTCGGGGACATGATGGTTAATGGCACTCATTGTTTGAGGTCCTTCAGCTCGTGTCTCAAGCGTTCCAGCCCTAGCCGGATACGTGACTTGATGGTTCCTAAGGGCAGTCCGGTCTGGGCGCTGATCTCTTGATGAGTCAGCTCACCCAAATAGGCCCTCTCGATAATCTCGCGCTGCTCTGGTTTGAGATTGGCAAGAGCTAGTTTCAGCTGCCCGGCCTCTTGTTCCAGTCCAAGTATTTGGCTGGCATCTGGCTCGAGACCTGGCTCTTCTTTCAGCTCTTCCGGCATCGGCCGATTTTCTTTTCGCGCGATGTCTATGTGGCGGTTACGGGCGATCTGGTAAATCCAGGCAGAAACCTGCGCGCGGTGCGGATCAAAGGACGCCGCCTTGCGCCAAATCGTCAGCATCACATCCTGAACGATCTCCTCAGCCTGAGGCGCTGATGCTCCGGAACGAATGATAAACCCCTTCAGCCGAGGCGCGAAGAAATCAAACAACGCAGAAAATGCAGCACGATCGCGGTTGTCCCGGACTGCAAGCATCCACTTGGTCTGTTGCGAGTAATCGGTTCGACTTTGCGACACAGCTTCTCTTTCGTGGCGAGATCCAGTGCAGATGCTTTTCGCGCAGCTTGGGATATCTAATGTTTGTGTCAACATAGCCTAGTTACGCAGAACTGTGAAATCCGGATCACTTTCTGTCGAAATTAGCATTGAGGCGGCCAAGTATGCCAACGAGCCGCTGGCTACGACGGGTTCCTTCTGGTGAACCGATTATCGCCACGCGAAAGTTCAGACAATAATTTGAAAGCGATCCGCTTCTTGGCCGGTTCGCAACCACTATCAGTACTGAAAACAAACCATGCGCTTCCGGCAATTGGGCGAAAAATCGCGTGGGCCAGAAACACATATAGATTCCGTGATATGAACATATTAATGCTTGAATTCACACCTAAGAGTTGTGCTCGCAAGAGCTGGTCCATTGAAACAACAGAAAACGCAACTATATGCCTGCCCATCGTCCCAATGCCAGGTCAAGGAGATCAGTATGACATTGCCAACAGTGCTGAGGCCCCTTCTTCTTTTGATATTCACGTTCATCGCTTCAACGGCAATGGCGGATTTGACCTGTAAAGGTGACTGGCAAAGCGCGGCTCTGACCAACTATGAAAGCTATCCCGATCCGGGAAGTGTCGAATGCGTCAAATACAATGGCTGCAAATGGGCAGGTCAGTTTTATGGTGTCAGCGGCAAGAAATCCGAAAGCTGGGTGGCCAGCAAAAATATCGCTGCCGTTCACCAAAAGCACTGGAACCGCCTTGGCGGGAAACACCTGCGTTTGCGCCAGGGCAACCGCGAGATCGTTGTTGAGGTGCTTGATCTTTGTGCCGATTCCGACTGCAACGGTTGCTGCACGAAGAACCTTGGCGGCGACGGTTATTTGATCGACATCGAGAAATTCACGATGGGTCGCTTTGGTTCAGGTTCGGGTACGGTCGATTTTCAGGTGTGTAGCTAAGCCTGTCCGCGGGGATCCTCTGCAACCTTGTCAACATGAACAACACGTGCCTGCGCTCTTGAAAGTTCAAGCGCACTAGTCAGATCAATCGACGACGTACGCGTAATCTTTCGCCACCCTGTAAAGCGCCCCGTGACCGCACGCGCGATCGAGCGCAACGCCACCATCCAATAGATCTGACGATAAAAAAACCTTTGGGTCAGAACCCAAGGCAAAAGGCGCTTGTCCTCTTTAGGTTCAAGCCCAAATGCGATGGTCGCAAGAACCAGATCCGAAAGCAGGTAAGCCACATACCCAATTGCGACCAGGATGGACGAGCTTTGAAGCGCTGCCCGGGAACTGTCGGACAGAAGCTCGAAAAGCGCGAACAGATTGAAGATCATGACAAGGTCTGCAATGGGCGCAAACAGGGAAAACACAGCGCCAAACAAGAACAGATCGGGGATCGACACCCATCCAACGGCGCGCCGCTCAAAGAACGCGCCTTTGTGCTTCCATGCAATTTGCAGCATTCCGAAATGCCAGCGCAACCTTTGTCGCATCCACTGCCGGATGGTCTCTGGTGCCTCTGTGAACGCGTGGGCGGCAGGTTCATAGACAACCTTGAAATCATTGCGAATGACCGAGACAGTCAGGTCCGCGTCCTCGACAAGTGTTTGGGTCGTATAGCCACCAGAGGTGATTACCGCTTCGGTGCGCCATGCCCCGATCGAGCCCGGAACCACCATAATCCCGTTCAAAACCTCGTAGGCACGACGGTCCAGATTCTGTGCAGAAATGTATTCGATCGCCTGCAGACGGGTCAGAAGATTGCGCCGGTTCCCAACTTTGACATTCCCCGCGACCGCGCCGATTTCAGGGTCGTTAAAGTGTTTGACCAGCTCTCCAATCGCCTCGGGCGCGATGATCGTATCCGCATCAATGGCGACAAATACCGGAGTTTCGATGTGCCGAATGCCGGTATTAAGTGCTTCGGCCTTGCCCTGATTGTCTTGACGGATCAGTCGGACTCGCGGGTCCGCTCCGAAATGGTCACTGACCACCTGAGCCGTATTGTCGGTCGAGCCGTCATCAATCACGATCACCTGAGCAATCGGGTAAGTTGACTGAAGCACCGATGTTATCGACTTAACAATCACTGTTTCTTCGCAATAGGCGGGGATGAGAACCGAAACTGGCAAGACCGCTTCGCCCGCCTTGTGAACACGCCGCTCCTTGATCAACGCCAAGACCAAAACCGTGAGCGACCGGATCACACCAGCCGTAATTAGCACGAAAAACGCGGTCGTGACGGCGGATTTCAAGCTGCGGATCAGCAAGAAGGAAAGGCCGCTCATCTGATCACCATCGTCCACCACCCTGCCCGGCTGGATGTTGCCGTCATGGCTTGTGACGCTGGCGACCGACACAATGGATATCCCCGCATCCTGGAGCGACTGAATGATCATAGGCAACGCCTTGACCGTTTGTTCACGATCACCACCTGCATCATGCAACAGAACGACGTTGCCTTGATCGGCCTCGGCACGCGAGGTCACGGTGCCCACAATCTCTTCAGCACCCGGACGGGTCCAATCGGTCGAGTCAATCTCGATCCCGACGACGACATAATTCTCGTCCGACAAAAGGCTGAGAACCCGTGCTTCATTCGGCGTTTCGGGGTTTTCATCAAACCCATAGGGCGCGCGGAAAAGATTCGTGCTTTTCCCGGAAACGCTTTCGATCAGCTCTTGCGAGGCATGAAGCTCGAGCTTGAGGCGAAAGTCCGATATCTCGGCGATGTTGGGGTGGAAGAACGTGTGAACACCCAGCTCATGCCCCTCATCGACAATACGGCGTGCGATCTCTGGGTGTTGCTGAACCCGCGTTCCAATCACAAAGAAAACCGCAGGAACATCGTGTTCTTTGAGAATGTCCAAGATCGCCGGCGTGTATTTCGCGCTTGGTCCGTCGTCGAAGGTTAGTATCACCGACCGATCCGGCATGTCGCCACTTTGGGTCACCGTAAACGCCCGTGGAAGGTCCAGATAGGTCGCTTCGACAATGAAGCCACGTTCCGGATCCAGCTGCAAGATACGCCTTCCCGATGCTGCTGAATTATTCCCGGTCAGAAACGGGCCCGCGCCGACATACCTCACATAGGGTGCGGTACTGATCCTTTGCAGCAGCCCCAAAGCGATCTCAGGCTCTGGTAACCCCGGAGAGATGATCTTCCAAACACCGGGGTCTCCGCCTGCAACGGGCCAAAGCGCAATTCCATCCATTTCGCTGAGCGGAAGCCGCGAGAGCTGGTTGTGGGCGCTCAGTGCATCCAAGAGCCAGATGTGATGCCGTTGCCCTTTGTCATCGAGAAAGCGAACCTCTGTGTTCAAGGCGTCCTGATCGATGCGCATGGTGCCGTCATGTTGCAACACTGCCTCGGTGACATCGAAATAATTCAGGTATTCCGGTGCGGATCTGGCACTGATCCAGTCCATTCCAAAACCGCCGATGGCGACGACCACTTTCTCGGACGGCAGATCCGCCAGTAACTTCGATACCTTCGTTTCAAACCAAGCCTGCGGCGCAAGCGGTTCGGGTCCGCTGAAAGGCCCAGGTTCGTTGAAGGCAAGCACAATCATTTTGTCCGCCAGATCAGCCGCATTCGGCTGATCCCAGATCGCATGATCTACACCCGCGATAAGACAGCTGTCTTTATCGGCCTCATCAAGACCAGCCCGCAAAGCTGTCGCGAAACCTGTCAGATCTTGAGCCGCAATTCTGAAGGCACTTGAAAGATCCACGCAAAGCCCGTCGGCGCCTTCAGAAACGACCACGGATTTCAGCGCGTCGATCAGTTCGGTTTGCAGTGCAACTGACGTAAACAAATTCGGCTGCGCCGTTTCTTGAGGAAATTCGATCCGGGCAACTGGAAGGAAACTGACGCGGCCTTTGTTCACCTTCCACAGATCCAAGAGCTTATCCCGATAGAGAGATGGGTGGTTCGTGACAGATCCGGTTGCTCCATCAATCGTGACCCAGTCAGACAGCAACACATCAATCGCATCGATATTTGTTCGGGCCTCTACGACGCCCGCCAACGACCATGACGGAACGAACGCATGCACTTTGGTTGTCTGAACGGTGTAGGTGTCGCCCGGCCTTGCAGCACCTTCCAGGGCATCGGTCCAAAGCTGCGAAGATGACGACTTGGCGTCCTCGCTTTCAATCCCCGACACGTCTGGTAATCCGACGTCTTCAGAGGTTGCCGCCTCGTTCAATACCGCGCCCTCAATCTGAGAAGGCAGTTCGGACCGATGAAGGTGGACCATGAACGACCCAAACCAAACCGCCACAAACACCAAAAACACACCGGACAACACGCTGAAAAAGACGAGCCGATGGGACGTCGGATCGAAGAATACTGGCTTCGCCTTAGGCTTTTCCTTGTTGTCGTTTGGGCTTTTCAATTCAGCTACCTGTATCGCGCCCCGCTATGCGCTGGTGTTTCTTTCAGTCTGACACAGCAAGCAGGTTGAAGGAACGTGTATATGGTCGCAGGTCTGATGGGTGTGACGTCTTGGTTGTTGGCTGCAAAGCCTAAAGCTGCAATGGTGAGCAGAGCGGTAGTTCTAAGGAGTGAAGATGGATCGCCGAACATTTCTCTCTCGCACCATGGCCGGAGGGGCGATTGCATTCACTTCGTCATGGCAAATGGCTCATGCCGCTGCCACGCACCCAAGTCTTCTAATCGTCAGAAACGTGAGCCCACGCAGTTCGGCAAGCGCACTCGTGTCTTTCTTAGACCCAATCACTTCGCAGAACCTTCCCGTTTGCGTCGCGGTGAAATTTGATCAAGAAGAATGGGATAGTGCGGACCAAAACGCCGGTCTGATGGAAGCGCTGCATAAGCTGACCATCGACTATCCCGGCCTGGTCGATTTGGCTATCGAGTTGCCGGGGCTTGCAAGCGAGCTTCCCTATTTGCGTATGCGCTCCGTCAGCGAAGCGCGGAATCGGTTTAGGCGGGCGATAGGAAAAGCCGATGGAAAATACGCACCGCAAACGGTGATTTCAGATCTGCCCGATGGCGAAGTTCCGACGATAGAAGGGTTGCGGTCCGCCGGTATTCTGACCTCTTTCCTGATCGCCAAAAGCGGGCGCACGCCGACGGTTTGGCGGAATGCTGATGGTACTCAACAAGTTAACGGGGGATGGCGCCTTCCCCCCTCGCCTACCTCTAGTGAGATCGCAAACACATTTACTCAGGCGACATCCCAAGATGGACCGTTGGTGTTTGTCGCGTCTTTTCCTGACGACAATACACAAGGGGATGATGTCTTCTTCGATCAAGGCGCTGTCCTCGGCGACACCCTTCGACGCAACCTGATCTCCAGTCGCAACTATTTCATTTTGCCGTCGGAACTTAGGTTCCGATCCGGCGCCGCTTTCGCCCGCAACATGGTTCTCTGCGTCGAAGTGGACGGGTCCGACACAGAAAGCAGCAGCCTCAGGTCGCAACTCGCCGCCGCCAATGTGCCATTCACTGAGCTTTTGCTAACCACGCGATCAGAGAGTATCGCGAACAGTCTGACTGAAAACGGCCCCCATCAATGCCTCATTGTGTCAAACTCGGACACGGACGATTGGCAAGACGTCAGGATGCGCGCGTTCAAGGCCGGCACCAGCGGCTCAGACGAGCCCGTACACTGCATTGCACTTGATCGCGCAGGGGACGGGTCCACAGACGCCCCTGCCCTCGCGGGCTTTGAAGTTATTCTCGACAATGCGGAAACCGAAAAGGGTGACATCGGATTTGATGCTCAGGGGGCGCTTCGTCTGAGATCCTCAATGGTAATCGACTCGCCGATCTCTGCACAGAAGCTTCAGGAAGATGTGCTGCTATCCGCTCCATACAGTGACGACGTCACGCTGCGGATCAAAGAAAGCGCCTTCACGCAGCTTGAAGACGCACAGGCGTTGGTCAAAAGCCTTGTCGAACTGGCGCAGTCAGACCAGTTTCGCGTCTTGGACCTTCAACAGTTTTTCAAAGCCGTTTCGACAAAAAGCGAACCGGCACGGCTTCTTCGATCCGCCAGCCGCTGGCCGGCGCGCATGACCAACGCGGACATGGAAACGAAAGAGCGTGAGCGACTTCTTGAAGACGCCAAGACGGCTTGGTCCTATTTCGAAGGACTGACGGATCCCGACACCGGGCTGGTGCCCGCGACGGCGTGGATTGAAGACGATCAAATCGAAACCTATCGGTTCAGCACGATGTGGGACACGGGAACCCTTCTGTTGGCGATCGTGAGTGCGCATAGCATCGGCATCTTGGACGACGACGCGTTTGAACTGCGCTTGAAGAAAGCCTTGGCTGGGCTTTCGACCGGTACGTTCAACGGGTTGCGGCTGCCCAAGGGGCTGACCTCAACGGATGGAAAAGCCAAGGGCGACGACGACTATAATGCAAGCGACACCGCGAGGCTGCTGACCTCGCTTCACTTGGTCCAATCCTATACAAAACAGGATTTGGGGATCGGCGATATCGTTCGTGGGTGGGACTTGGAGAAAACCATTCAAGACGGAACCCCAATGACGGTGCGCGGTACCAAAATGGTGTCCGCCTATCAGTCCAACTACGCAGGCTACATCGCGCGTGGATTTGCCCTGTGGGGCTATCCGGTGACATCGCCCTACACGGACCCCAGACCCGGATCTCGTTTCGATCAAGGGGTTCAAATTCTGCATGAAATAGCGCAGTTCGGCCCTATCGGCACAGAACCTCATCTTCTCGAAGCAGTGGAACTTGGCACCTCGCCGCGCGCGCGCGCAGCGGCAGAGGCTCTGTTCGCAGCACAGATCGATGAATACCAAGCAACAGGGAAGCTGGTCTGCGTCTCGGAAGGCCCTGTAAACCGAGAGCCGTGGTTCGTATACCAAGGCTATCAGATCGCCGATGACGGGGGGAAATGGACCGCCGAGACCCTTGACCCTTCTCCGCGTTTTCAGACCAAAGGATTTGTCCGGGCTGTCGATATGCTGAACAGCAAAGGCGCATTCCTCTGGAACGCCCACCGACCAAACGACTATACGGATCGCTTGGTCAATCAGGTGCGCGAAAAAGCCACGACAAGTGAACTTGGGTTCAGCCCGGGCGTGTTTTCGGTGACCGGAAAATCGGATCAGGCTTACAGCGACATCAATACGAACGGCGTTATTTTACAGGCACTTGCCTATCAGCTGAACGGCCGCATTCCCTGCGTGAAATGGGTTCGATAGGGTCGCTGCAACTCGATTATGCGAAGTCCGGGAAGCGTGGGAAACACTTGCTTTCAACATGCCAAAAGTAGAGCTCGAAGACCACTGCGTCCCAAAGCAGGCGTGCGCGGATGAGGCCACGATGCTCCGCTTGTAGAACTTCAGACCCGTCGTAAGACGCTTGCAGAATTTATTTGCCGTACAATGCCGTTTTGTGCTTCCATCGCGGTGCTCTGGCAATAAAGGCATTGCGCGCTGCTGTCCGGGTGAGCGGAGCCAATCTGCTCAGATTAAGCCCCTCTGGTTTGATGCGTGCAACAGGCTCCTTTCATGACACCCGGCGGCGCGCCGCCTGAACCTGAAGGGCACTCCATGCTTCACAATGATCAACTTGAACAGTGGGATCGCGAAAACTTCTTTCACCCATCGACACATCTGGCCGAATTCGCGCGGGGCAACGTGCCTCATCGCGTCGTAACTGGCGGCACGGGCTGCCATATCGAGGACCGCGACGGCAACCGGCTGCTGGACGCATTCGCCGGTCTTTACTGTGTGAATGTGGGCTATGGTCGGCCCGAGATCGCCGACGCCATCGCCGATCAGGCCCGCGAGCTGGCTTATTATCATTCCTATGTCGGGCATGGGACCGAGGCGTCGATCACCCTGTCCAAGATGATCCTTGATCGGGCGCCGGACCATATGTCGAAGGTCTATTTCGGTTTGTCCGGCTCGGATGCGAATGAAACCAACATCAAGCTGATCTGGTACTACAACAACATCCTGGGTCGCCCCGAGAAGAAGAAGATCATCTCGCGCTGGCGGGGGTATCATGGGTCCGGGCTGATGACGGGTTCGCTGACCGGGCTTGAACTGTTTCACAACAAATTCGACCTGCCCTTGGCGCAGGTGATCCACACCGAAGCCCCCTATTATTACCGCCGCCCGGATCTGGCGCAAACCGAGGCCCAGTTCGTGGCCCATTGCGTGGCCGAGTTGGAGGCGCTGATCGCGAGAGAAGGCGCAGACACCATTGCCGCCTTCATCGGCGAGCCGGTGCTGGGCACGGGCGGGATCGTGCCGCCACCCGCAGGTTATTGGGAGGCCATCCAAGCCGTACTTGAAAAACACGACATCCTTCTGGTCGCAGACGAGGTCGTCACCGGCTTTGGCCGCTTGGGAACGATGTTCGGGTCCGAGCACTATGGCCTTCGCCCGGACCTGATCACCATCGCCAAGGGGCTGACATCCGCCTATGCGCCGTTGTCTGGGACCATCGTTTCGGACAAGATGTGGAAAGTTCTGGAACAGGGGACGGATGAGAACGGCCCAATCGGCCATGGTTGGACCTATTCCGCCCACCCCATCGGTGCTGCGGCGGGGGTCGCAAACCTGAAACTCATCGACGATCTGGGACTGGTTGAAAACGCCGGGACCGTCGGCGCCTATTTGAACGCCGCCATGCAGGACGCATTGGGGTCACACGCCAATGTCGGCGAAGTCCGCGGTGAAGGTATGCTCTGCGCGGTCGAGTTTGTGGCCGACAAGGACAGCCGCAGCTTCTTTGACGCCAGCGATAAAATTGGCCCGCAGATCGCGGCCAAACTGCTGGAGCAAGACAGCATCATCGCCCGCGCCATGCCGCAGGGCGATATCTTGGGATTTGCCCCGCCGTTCTGCCTGACCAAAGCAGAAGCAGATCAGATTGTGGACGCCACCGCGCGGGCCGTTCACGCGGTTCTGGGGTAAGGAGGTTTCAATGACACACAGCAACGCACCCTTCAGCCAAGCAGAATACCAGCGCCGGATCGCCCTCACCCGCACCGCGATGTTGCAGGCCGGGCTGGAGGCGATCTTTGTCACCGACCCGTCAAACCAAGCGTGGTTGACGGGCTATGACGGCTGGTCTTTCTATGTCCATCAAGGCGTGATCCTGACCCTAGAGGGCGAACCCATTTGGTGGGGGCGCTATATGGACATGATGGGCGGGCGTCGCACCTGCTGGATGAGCCACGACAACATTCTTGGCTATGGCGATCACTTCGTTCAATCAACCGAGATACACCCGATGCAAGACCTCGCCGCGCATCTGAAAGCGCGTGGGCTCAGCAAGGCCCGTATCGGCGTCGAGATGGAGAACTATTACTACTCGGCCAAGGCCCATGCGGTCCTGACCGACGAGCTGCCAGAGGCTAAACTTGTGGATGCGACGGCCTTGGTCAACTGGCAACGGCTGGTCAAGTCCGGGGACGAGATTGCCTTCATCCGCAAAGCCACGCGCATCTCCGACAAGGTCGTGCAGACCGCGATTGACCGCGCTGCACCGGGTGTACGCAAGAACGATCTGGTGGCGGATATCATGCATGCGGGCATCACCGGAGTTGGCGACGATTGGGGCGACTACCCTGCCATCGTCCCGCTGACCCCATCTGGTCTGGATGCGACCGCCGCCCACCTGACGTGGAACGGCGCCCCTATGCGCGAAGGCGAAGCAACCTTCTTTGAACTGTCGGGCTGCTATCGCCGCTATCACGCGCCGCTCTGCCGAACCGTGTTCCTTGGCAAACCCTCGGACGAGATGCTGCGTGCCGAGGGGGCGCAACTGGAAGGCATCGAGGCCGGGCTGAACGCCGCGCGTGCGGGCAATCGCACCTGCGACATCGCCAACGCGTTCATGGATGTCCTTGCCAAACACGGGATCGAGCGGTCGGGCCGTATGGGTTATCCCATCGGCCTCAGCTACCCACCCGATTGGGGCGAGCGCACCGCATCGATCCGCAGCGAGGATGAAACGGTTCTGGAACCCGGAATGGTGTTCCATTTCATGCCAGCGCTTTGGATGGACAGCTGGGGACTTGAAACAACCGAGACCATCCTGATCCGCGAAACCGGTGCGGCCGAGCCGATGTGCAGCATCGACCGCAAGCTCTTTGTGAAAGGCTAACCCATGTTGGAACAGGCGAAGCGCATCCTGAAGGACCTGATCGCCTTTCCGACGGTCTCGGCGGACAGCAATCTGGCGATGATCACCTATATGGCGGATCACCTTGAAGCCTGTGGTGCGCGGGTCGAGATCTTCCAAGATCCCACGGGACAGAAAGCCAACCTTTTTGCCACGCTGGGGCCGGATGTCGACGGCGGGCTGGTCTTGTCCGGACATAGCGACGTGGTGCCGGTCACCGATCAGGACTGGACGTCGGATCCGTTCGAGATGGTCGAACGTGACGGGCGGCTTTACGGGCGTGGCACATGTGACATGAAGGGGTTCATCGCCGCGACTTTGGCGATGGCTCCGCGCTTCGCGCAAACCCCGCGCACGGCACCCATCCACTTCGCCTTCACCTATGACGAAGAAACCGGCTGTATCGGTGCGGAGCATCTGGCCCAATCCCTGACCGAACGTGGCCTGCGCCCCTCCATGGCCATCATCGGCGAACCCACGATGATGCGCATCATTGAAGGCCACAAAGGATGCTTTGAGTACACGACACGATTTCAAGGGCTGGAAGGCCACGGCTCGGCCCCCGATTTGGGGGTGAACGCCGTGGAATACGCGGTCCGCTATGTGGCGCGACTTTTGGAACTACGCGACCAGTTGAAGACGATGGCCCCGAAGGACAGCCCCTTCGATCCACAGTGGACGACGATGAATGTGGGCGCGTTGCATGGCGGCAGCGTCCACAACGTCATCGCCCCGAAAGCACAGGTCGACTGGGAGATGCGGCCGGTTCAAAGCTCGGATGCAACTTTCGTCAAGCAATCCATCGCCAAATATTGCAACGATACGCTTCTGCCCGCCATGCAGGCCGTTCATCCGGACGCCTCGATCGAGACCGAGATCGTCGGAGAGGTCGCGGGGCTAATCCCCGTCGAGGGCAACGAAGCCAAACGGATCCTGTCCGAACTCACGGGGGCCAATTCGGCGGATGTTGTCCCCTTCGGCACCGAAGCCGGGATCTTTCAACAGCTTGGCATGGACGTGGTCGTGTGCGGGCCGGGGAGTATCGAACAGGCCCACAAAGCCGATGAGTACCTTTCGCTCGACCAACTGTCCAAATGCCTTGATCTGTTGGGGAAAATTAATCTGGCTTTTGCGAACAAAGGGCAGGATTGATTGCTTTTCCTTCCCACTGAACACCGACCCAGCTTCCGCTACGCCGGGGCGGATCTGGCTCTGGCCTGCGATGAAGCTTAAAGCGCATTACAGTCTCATCCGAAATGAAACTTCGCGCGTATATTAAAGAAAGCCACCAATAGGCAATTGTCGCAATCATGCGCCTGGATGAATGAACCGCGCCGTTCCTTGTCGGCGGCGCGGTTCTTAAGTTCACCTAAGCCTATGCGGAAACCTCGTTGATTTCAGCGGCAGCGGCCAAGCACCGCCTCCTTAGAAGAACACGGTAGCGTTGTTGTATACCTCGAAAACATTTGTCGCATCGAGTTCCGCAGCGGCTACATTTTCGACCAAGATCGTGCTGTCATCGGCATAAGTGATCAAGGCCCCGTTTGCGGTGTCGACAATGTTTGCCAGTGGATTGAAGGTCCCACTGGAATCGTCATGCGAGACGGTGATCACATCGGTGGTGACATCGAAATCCGTGATGGTGTCGTGGTTGTCGCCATAAACCCCGCCGTAAGGATCCGAGCTTCGGTTGAAAAGAAACTCATCCGCGCCGTCGCCCCCAGTCAGAGTATCATCGCCCAAGAAGCCAGCGATTTGGTCGTTGCCCGCACCGCCGTCGATCGTGTCATCAGCAAACGAGCCAATGACCAGATCATCACCAGCGCCAGCGTTGAACTCTGTCGCGCTACCATGCGTCGCCAGAATTACGTCGTTCCCGGCCGTACCAATGATTTTCTCGACATCAATCAGTGTCGTGACCTGACCATCCACCTGATAGCCAAACTCGCTCGGCGCTGCGATCAGTCGACCGTGGTTGGCCATGTCATTGCTCATGCTAAGATGCAGCGTGCTCCAACCCGAGAAATCGGCAGTGTCTATGCCCGCTCCGCCATTGATGACATCTGCCCCGGCGCTCGCGATGATCAGATCATCCCCGGCACCCGCATTGAACGTCTCGTCCGCTACGGTTCCGGTCAGGCTATCGTTGCCAGTTGTTCCATCAATCTGAGTTCGAGTCAGCGGCACTGCATCGAAAAGAACAATCTTGTTGTCGGACAGATCCGCATCCGGACTGGAGTTGTTTTGGATCTGGGCAATCAGATTGTAATCCCCATCAAGAAGAAGTTTATCGATCGTACGCGTCACGTTGACGGTAATGGTTTCCCCTGCGCCCAAGCTATCGACAAGAGCCGCGCCCAACCAGTCATCCCCATCCGAATGGCTGCCGATCTGATCTTCCGACACGAACAGCTGAACCGAGAAGAACCCGATATCAGAGTTACCCGTATTGCTAATCGTGATTGAAAGGTCGACGGTCGCTTCCCCGTTCAAATCGAAGTCAGATGTGTCGTTGATGACGACGCTGTCCAAGGACAGATTGTGAACGGGCTCTTCAATGGTGATCTGGGTCCAATTGCTGACATTGTCAGTCTCATTGCTTTCGGCGACCGCATCCCCGCTATCGGCCACTGCAGCGACATAATAGGTGCCGGGCGCAAGGCTCGATGCGTCAAGCTGAGCGGTAAGGGTGGCGCCGTCACCTTGATTAAGAAGATAGGTGATGTTCGCCGCCTGCTCGGAAATGACAGACGTCATGTCCGGTGCGGATGCAATGACCAGTTTGTTCTGGGTGACACCAGTTTGCACGACCCCGGTCTGGCTGACATTCCAGCTGAGCGTTGGCGTGTCCGTTGACAAGATCACAGCATCATCGATGGACAAATCAGTTGCTGCGACGTTGGCCTCGGGTGCTTGAACCACTGACGTGGCATCTTGCGAGACGTCCGAAAACTCAAATACTTCAACATCAGAAAACAGGGTGGTTCCATTGGAACTGGTCACCTGAATGGTGTTAGCGTCGATCTGCTCTACGGTGAAATCCTCGCGTCGACCCGAGAAGCGGACCGTATCCGTTCCGTCGCCCCCCAGCACGGTATCGCCATCTCCGTTTCCAGCAGCGCTGAACGCAATATAGTCGTCACCTGCGCCCATATCGAAGGTTTCGGCAACGCTTTCCGGATGGAACACATCATCGCCATCCGTACCGTATGAGGTGCCGCCAATGAAGCGGATCGGGATTTGTGCTGTCACCATATTGTCATCGGTATTTTGCTCCGCCACGGACGGGTTCCAGACGATATAGGTAATGATCTCATAGCTGCCTGCCGGCAGGGATTCAGGCACAGTGTATGTCGCCAACTGGTCAATGCTTTGACCGGCAGCCAGATCAATCGTTGTGGATCCGATCTCAAGATCATCTGCAGATAGGGTTCCATCCGTGCTGAGCACCGTCACGACCTGAACATTCGTCGCATCAATCGTGCCCGGGTTCGACACCGAGATCTGCATCGAGACACTGGCGTCGCCATTCAGATCTTCGTCGGTGTTGATATCCCAATTGGCCAAATTCAGCGTCAAATCTGCGATGCGAGGCACCACAACTTCTGTTGCGGTTTGCGTCATGTCAGCGAACTGAAAAAGCTCGACATTCGTGAATGTATCCGTGCCCTCAGGACCGCTGATCTGGATGGTCTCGGAATCGATCAACGTAACCGTATAATCGTCGCGCGCACCGGAGAACACGGCAGTATCATTACCATCACCGCCATCGATCACGTCATCGCCAAGCCCGCCAATAAGCGTGTCGTTGCCCGTGCCACCTTCCAACAGATCATTGCCGCCAAGACCGTACAGAACGTCATTACCGCCATTGCCTTGAATTGTGTCTGAGGCGTCGGTGCCAGTCAGGACATTGTCCTTGCGATTTCCCTTAATCGCACCCGAACCGCTTCCATTCTTTCCGCCTTTGGGCATGTAAAATCCTCCAACTAAAAATTACCAATACTCGCTTTTGTAGAATTGCTTACATCCAGAAACAATTTAATATTGAGGGCTAGGGCGCATAATCTCGGACATCTGAGGAAGAGAACCTTAGGCGCCTTGCTCAGGCTGAGCCACGTATTTCATTCCAAGGGCACCGCTCTTCAGCTCACGAGGTCGGTGGAGAAATTGACGCGCCGCTCCTGTTTAACCGTTACTGCGGTTTGTCGAAAGCAGTCATTCGAACGCATCGTCCTAGGTTGGCAGGTATCTGTGGCCCATGTCTGGCACGGGTTTCAGCAAAGTAATTACTTGCTTTCCCAATTGTTTCCGGCCAATCGAATTGCATGCGTTTGCGATCGCTTATCATTCCAATTGCCGCGACTGCGGTTGTTGCGACCATCCTTTTTAGGATGTCATACAGCTATTTTCAGTCCGAAGAGCTAACGAAAGCGCAAGGGCGTCTTTCGCTTTACCAAAGCTCGGTCTCGGGCGAGCTAGAGCGGTTTTCCCACTTAACATATGTTCTGGCGCGCGATCCATTTGTGATCGAAACCGCGAAAGGCGAAGCGACCGACTCGCTGAATGCACGGATACAGGATTTCGCATCCCGCGCCGGTCTGGATGCGATTTACCTGATTGATCCTGATGGGCTGACAATTGCTGCGTCCAACTATCAGGAACCAAGCAGCTTTGTTGGGCAGAACTATGCGTTCCGGCCCTATTTCCAAGACGCACTTATGGGCACGCAGGGGCGGTTTTATGCGATCGGGGCAACCACCGGTCTGCCAGGATACTTTATAGCGGACGCGGTTCACGACACGTCGGGTCGGATGCTTGGTGTTCTGGCGATTAAGATCGACCTGACAGGGCTTGAGGACAACTGGACCGGCTCAGGCGAGCGGGTGTTCTTGGCCAACAAGGACGGAGTAGTCTTGTTGGCGTCGGATCCGTCGTGGCGCTATCGCGTTCTCGCGCCTCTGTCGTCCGAGCGGCGGCAGGAAATTGTGGAGGCACGACAGTTTTCGGGTCAAGACTTGGCTGCGTTGGATTGGACCGTTCTTGCAGATCAACGGGCCCGGATCGGCGGGTCTGAACATCTGCATCTGGTGGCGGATGACTTGCCGCACGGGTGGCAGCTGCATTTCTTTGCCAGCGACGATCAGGCACGTACGCGCGCGTGGCTGGTGACAGCGATTGCGATGATCCTGGCGGCGGTGGCGTTCATCCTGTTCCAAATCCAGCGCGCGCGTCGCGTGGATGCGGAACTGCGCCGGTCCGAACGGGAAGAGGCCGAGCTGCGGCAGGCGAACGAGCGGCTGGCCACTGAAGTCACCGAACGCCTGTCCGCAGAGCGCCGCTTAAAGCGTACCCAGAACGAGCTGGAAAGCGCCAGCCGTTTGGCAGCCCTTGGTCGGCTGGCTGCGTCAGTGACACATGAGTTGGGACAGCCGATTGCGGCGATGCGAAATCATCTTGTGGCTGCCGAAATTGGCGGAAGCGGGGGAACCAAGCTGACCTCGGATTTTGGCGGGCTGGTAGACCGGATGGAAGGCATCACGCGGCAGCTGAAGTTCTTTGCCAGCTCGGACTCTGAAGCATTTAAACAGCTGGACCTGCGCGATGCGATCAAGATGTCGTTGGAGCTTGTTTCGCCGAACATTCAACAGATTGGGGCCGAGGTGGTGTTGGACTTGCCCGCGCAGCCCGTCCCAATTCGCGGTATCCGTTTGCGTATCGAACAGGTGATGACCAACCTTCTGCGCAACGCCCTGGACGCCAGCGAAGATCGTGACACGCCGAAGCTGATCGTGCGTGCCGGGGTCACTGGCCCCGACGCGTGGGTCGAAATCGAGGATAACGGACACGGCATCGGCTCGGCCACATTGGAAGATCTGAAAGAGCCCTTCGTCACCACCCGTGAAAGCGGTCGGGGAATGGGGCTGGGTTTGGCAATATCAGCCAGTATCGTTAAGGATCACGACGGCGAAATGACCGCGCGAAATGTCGGCCCAGAAGGGGCGGTTTTTCGTGTAATCTTTCCGCATGCCCCCCTTGAAGAGGATCAAGTCTGATGGCGGACACGCGCCCCTTTAGCGTTTTGATTGTCGATGACGACAAAGCTTTGCGCCAATCCCTTGTGGATCTTTTGACTGCGGCGGGTTGGTGCGCTGAAGCAACCTCGCGCGCGGCGCAGGTGTCGTCGAAGCTGGCGGATGTGCCGCCCGATGTAATCTTATCGGATGTTCAGATGCCCGGCATGACAGGCTTGGAGCTCTTGAATTCTTTGGACTTGGAAACGGCCCCGCCGCTTGTGCTGATCTCGGCGCATGGGGATATTCCTATGGCAGTTCAGGCGATGCAAGACGGGGCGTACAGCTTTGTTGAAAAGCCTTACGAGCCGCGGCGGCTGTTGCGGATCCTGACCCATGCGGCGGAACAAAACCGGATGCGGCGCGACAATGCCCGTCTGAAGGATCGCTTGATGCGGCTGTCGGGTCTGGACCGCGTGCTGTTGGGGCAAACGGACGAGGTCGCGACGCTGCGCCAAGATGTGCTGGCGCTGGCGGATATCGGGGCGAGCGTTTTGATCACGGGTGAAACCGGGACGGGGAAGGAACTTGTCGCCCAAGCGCTGCATGATTTGGGCGGGGACGGACAGACGCCGTTTCTGGCGCTGAACTGCGCGGCCCTGTCCCCCGACACGTTCGAGGCCGAGATGTTCGGCGTCGCTGGCGAACGCGAGGGGCGGCTGACCGCCGCGTCGGGCGGAACGCTGTTTCTGGACGAGGTCTGCGCCTGCCCACTTGCTGTGCAGGCCAAGCTGTTGCGCGTGTTGGAAGACAAGCAAGTGCTGCCTGTTGGGGCAACCCAAGCAGTCACGACCGAGTTCCGCGTGATATCGGCCACCAGCGAAGACGTTTCTGCGGCTGTGAACGATGGTCGCTTGCGGCAGGATTTCCTGTTCCGCATCAACACCGTTGTTCTGGCTGTCCCGTCCTTACGCCAAAGACGTGTCGACATTGCCCTGCTGGCGCGCCATTTTCTTGAGGATTACGCCAAAATCTATGAGCTGGCTGTGGCAGCCCTGACGCAGGACGATCTGGCCGCGCTTCTGGCGCATGACTGGCCCGGCAATGTGCGCGAGCTGCGCAATGTGTGCGAACGCCGGGTGTTGGCCGCGCGGCGTGGCGGAGGGTCGATGACCCAAGCCATCGAAGCGGATCAGCATCTGGACGACATCCCCGGCACCCTACGCGAGGCCGTTGCCGCCTTTGAACGCGAACTGATCGGCAAGGCCATTCAGGCCCATGAGGGCCGGATGGACGCCGCCGCCGAAGCGCTTGGGATCGGACGCCGCACGTTGAACGAAAAGATCGTGAAACTGGGTCTGGATAAGGACGCTTTGCTGTAACCCATTTGCCCTGCGGATTTCCGCAGGGCTGGCGATTGGGCGCATGCAATTTCCCTCATAGCCTTATTGGGCCAGTCGGCAGATACTACCCCCACAAATCGCGATTTCTGGGAGGAATACCATGCGACCGAATTTTAAAGGTGCTGTTGTAGCAGCGCTTTCCCTGACCTTTGCCACCGAAGCCTTCGCCACGGATTGGAATGTTTCCTTGTGGGGCAAGCGACGTGCCTTTACCGAACATGTTGAAAAACTGGCCGAGTTGGTGAGCGAGAAAACCAATGGCGAGTTCAACTTGAACCTCAGCTATGGCGGTCTTTCCAAGAACCGGGAAAATCTGGACGGGATTTCCATCGAAGCGTTCGAGATGGCGCAGTTCTGCGCGGGTTATCACCGCGACAAGAACCCCTCGATCACCGTGTTGGAGCTGCCTTTCTTGGGCGTGACCTCGCTTGAGCAAGAGATCGCGCTGTCGATGGCGGTCTATAACCACCCGGCGACGCAGGCTGATATGGCGCGCTGGAATGCGACGCTGCTGATGCCGTCGCCCCTGCCGCAGTACAATATTGTTGGCGCTGGCGATGCGCCCGCGACCTTGGCAGACTTCAAGGGTCTGACCGTGCGCGCGACCGGTGGGATCGGCCAAGCGATGGAAACCATCGGCGCGGTTCCGACCTCGATGTCGGCGTCCGAAGTGCGTCAGGCGATGGACAGTGGCGTGGTCAAGGCGGTCAGCTTTGCGCCTCACGCGCACATGTCCTTTGGCACGATCGAAAACGCGACTTGGTGGACCACCAACCTGAACCCCGGCACCGTGAACTGCCCGGTCGTCGTGAACTCGGACGCGCTGGCAAATCTGTCGGACGAACACCGCGACGCTCTGCTGGGTTCGGTAGACGAGGCGCTGGCCCATTATGTCGACAACTACAACAACAAGACGATGGTTGCTTGGGGCCCGGCCCTGGAAGAAAAGGGCATTCAGCAGGTGACGTTCTCGGATGAGGAAATCGCCGCGTTCCGCGACGCCGCTGCCGCCCCGGCTGCCGAGGCTTGGATCGCCGACAACACCGCCCGTGGCCTGCCCGCACAAGAGCTTTATGATCTTGTCACCGGCATGATTGCCGAAGGCAGCTAACCCCATCGCCCCGCGCCCGACCGGCGCGGGGTTTCCTTTCCTGAACGGAGCGGTGCCATGGCCGGGTCTTCCCTTGTTCTGACCGATGACAGTGTGCTGAGCCGCATTGACCAAAAGCTCTATCGCGTCGAAGGCGTATTGGCACTGGTCAGCGGGCTTGCAGTGTTTTCCCTGATGATCTTGGCGGTCGTGTCCGTCAGCGGGCGCAACTTCGCCAACCAGCCCTTGCCGGGCTATATCGACTGGATCGAACAGGCCATGCCGCTGATCGCGTTCATGGGGATTTCGTTCACACAGCGCGATGGCGGGCATATCCGCATGGACATGCTGGTCGGCGCGCTGCGCGGCCGCAGCCTCTATCTGGTCGAGCTGATCACGACGCTGTTCGTTCTGGCCCTGATGCTGCTTCTGGTCTGGGGAAGCTGGGCGCATTTCGAACGCAGCTTCGACTTTGCCGCCCCCTTGTGGAGCCGCGACAGCTCGGTCGATATTTCGCTGCCGCTTTGGCCGGCGAAGCTGCTGGCACCCGTCGCGTTTTCCGTCCTGTGCCTGCGCCTTGTGCTGCAAGTCTGGGCCTATGGACGCGCGCTGATCACCGGGGCGACGTCCCCGATTGCCGTGCCTCTGATTGCCGATGCCGCCAAGCAGGCGGCGATGGAAGCTGAACACGTTTCAGGCAACGACGCTTAAGGATACTGGTATGGAACCGATTGAAATTGGCCTTATCGTCTCGGGCGGGCTGCTTGTTCTTGTCATTCTGGGGATGCGCGTGGCTTTTGCCGCTGCGACTGCGGGCATGGTGGGCTTGGTGTGGATTTTCTGGGCCAAGTTCGGCTATGAGCCCGAGCGGTTTGGCAAGGCCGTGACCATTGCGGTCAAGACAGCCGGGCAGGTGCCGCATTCCAAGATTTCGAGCCAAGCGCTCAGCCTGATCCCGACCTTCATTCTGATCGGCTACTTGGCCTACTACGCCGGGCTGACCAAAGCCCTGTTTGAAGCTGCAAAGCGCTGGCTGGCCTGGGTGCCGGGCGGGCTGGCTGTCTCGACCGTTTTCGCGACCGCAGGGTTTGCGGCTGTGTCGGGCGCGTCTGTTGCGACCTCGGCGGTCTTCGCCCGTATCGCGATCCCCGAGATGCTGAAGATCGGGTATAACAAACAATTCGCAGCCGGAGTCGTTGCCGCTGGCGGCACGCTGGCCTCGCTGATCCCGCCTTCGGCCATTTTGGTGATCTATGCGATCATCGTGGAACAGGATGTCGGTAAGCTTTTGCTGGCGGGCTTCATCCCGGGCGCATTCTCGGCCGTTATCTATGGCGCGCTGATCATCGGCATGGCTGTCGTGATCAAAGATTTTGGCCCGCCGGTCAAAGGCTTCACCTGGAAAGAGCGCTTCGTCTCGCTTCCCCCGGCTTTGCCGATCCTTGTCGTGGTCCTGACCATCATCCTTTTCGTCTATAACCCGTTCGGCGGCGAGGCATGGGGTACCCCCACCGAAGGCGGCGCGATCGGAGCCTTCGTGGTCTTCCTGATGGCGCTCTATCGCGGCATGCGTTGGGCGCAGTTGAAAGACGCGCTTCTGGAAACCGCCAAGCTGAGCGTGATGATCTTCACCATCATCTGGGGCGTGCTGATCTATGTCCGTTTCCTTGGCTTTGCCGAGCTTCCGGCCGCGTTCTCGGACTGGATCACATCGCTAACCATGTCGCCCATGCTGATCCTTGTCTGCATCCTGCTGGCCTATGCGGTCTTGGGCATGTTCATGGACGCCATCGGAATGCTTCTGCTGACCCTGCCCGTAGTCTATCCTGCCGTTATGGCCTTGAACGGGGGCGAGTTCGTATCCGCCGCTGACAGCACGTTCGGGATGTCCGGGCCTATGTGCGCAATCTGGTTCGGGATCCTTGTGGTGAAGATGGCCGAGTTCTGTTTGATCACACCACCGATCGGCCTGAACTGCTTCGTCGTGGCCGGTGTGCGCGACGATCTGAGCGTGCAGGACGTGTTCAAAGGCGTGACACCGTTCTTCATCGCAGACGCGATCACCATCGGTCTATTAGTGGCATTCCCTGCAATCGTCTTGTGGCTGCCGGGTCAGGTCTAAACATCCGTCGAGCACACCTTCAGTAGTGCTCGACGTTAATGACCAAAGAACGAACGTGGAGAGTGACAAAAGGGGCGATATCACTCGAAATCCAAGGCTTGTTTCCGACCTATCCCGGTCACTCGTGGATCGATCTTTTGCTGCGGTGAATGCTACCTATAGAGAGAGGCGCGTAAACTGGACAGGCCCAGTCATCACATTCACCTGATCTGAACATAGACGAGTAGATGCTGTCGTTGGAGCGCATAACTATTGCACGTCAATATTGCTCTGCAGCCAGCTCGCGCGTTCCTGTTGTTTGCGCACCAACGCAAGCTTGCGCTCTAAGCGTAGTTTTTTATCTGGCTTTTCAGTTTCGGAAATCTCGGCCTCTAACTGCCCAGCTTTCGTGTCCAGTTTCCTGATCACCTTGCTGACATGATCTGGCTTGATCTTCCGGGTTTTTCCCTTCTCAAGCCGATCATAATACTTGTCGAGCTTCTCGATCATGCTCTCAAGTCCCATGGCATCCTCCCGCACGCGACGCGCTATCCCGCCGCCAGATTGTAATTGCATTATGACACGCAGCGCTGATCATTTTCCACCGTCACCACGTTGACTGGCCGACGCGGTCAGTAGCAGATCCGCCAATTCTTCATCCTCAAGAGCGAGAATGCGTTCGACCTCGGCCATGGCATCTTCAGTTTCGATGTAATATGCGCGCGCTGCGCCAAGCAGGTCTCGTATCGCAGCATAAGCATAGTTGGCGTCGTTCAGGAATGATGTTGCGACGATCGCTTCAAGTTCATGATTGCGGATCAAAACGTCAATCCGATGGTTGGTGTCTTGCGCATCACTGAGAACCTGAACGCGTTCCTGATCCAGCCACAGGCTTGACCGGTCTTCCGGATCTGCCAGATCCAGCTTGTTGATCTCGACCAATATCCGCGCGATTTCGGTGCGCAGTTGGTCATACAGGTCGGTGATTTTGCCTTGTTCCGTCTGGGTGTATCGGGTGGCATTTCGCCTTAAATGTTTGACAGCCTTCACCGCCCTGACAATGCGCCCTGCCACATCGCGGAGCGAATAAATGTCGTCCATCACGTCTTCTGGCATGTCTCTGGCACCTACGCGGGTCGCAAACTCGACAATAGCAGAATAGAGCGTTTTGATCCGTGCTTCATAACGCTCGTCAATGTCGAACTCGACAGGCGTACGGCTGGTGGCGACTGTCGCGGCGATGTCTTTCGAGGTGAAGATATCGTGCCTATGCAGGTTCAGCCCGTGGACGATCAGCTCTACCGCATTGTCATAGAGGTGTTTCACCTCGCTTCTCATCGCATGTTCGATGGTCTGCGGGAATTCATCCACTGCAGCAGACAGATATTTCGGCTTGCTTAGATCTTCTTCAGGCTGAGCGATTGTGCGCTCCAGAAACACAATCAATTTATTCAGAAGAGGCAGCATGATCAGCACGCCAAGCGTATTAAAGATCGTGTGGAAGACTGCCAGTTTCAGTGTGTAGTCGGTGTCGGCAATGCCCACACCCGCGGATATGAAATCCACCGACATACGAATTGGACCAATAAAGGCCAGGGCCACCCCGGCCGTGACCATATTGAATATCAGATGCGCCAGCGCCAACCTTTTGCCTTGGAAATTGGCCGTCAGTGATCCGATGATGGCCGTGATGGTCGTTCCGATATTTGCGCCAATGGCGAGCGCCAATGCGTTTTCGTATGAAATCTGCGAGGCAGCGAGCGCTGTGATGATCAGCGTCATCGTTGCGTGGCTGGATTGCATGACCACGGTCGCGGCCGTTCCAACCAACGTATAGACCAGAAGCCCAAGCAATCCTGCCAGGGCAAATCGCGTCAGATCAAACTGATCTTTAAACGCCTCGAACCCCTCTTTCATGTGGTGAATGCCCAGAAACAGGAAGCCTAGCCCTGCAAGGACAAATCCTGCGCCCCGCAAGTATTTGTTCTTCTGGAACACAAGCACGATGGCGATGGCCAGCATCGGCAGGGCATAGGCCGAGATTTTTACCTTCAGTCCAAAACCTGCAACCAGCCAAGCACCCGTTGTGGTGCCGATATTTGCACCAAAGATGATCCCCACACCCGCAACAAGCGAGATCAGCCCCGCCGATAGAAACGAGATGGTGATCACCGATACCAAGGAGCTGGACTGCATGATCGTGGTCGACAAGATCCCGAAACCCAGCGACTTTGGAACCGATCCCGTTGCCCGCTCAAGCAGCTTCTCCAGAATTCCGCCGCTGAACAACTTGAAGCCATCTTCAAGCATCAGCATACCGAACAAGAAGATCGCCACACCTGCGGCGATCTCTTGGAAGTCACTGCTGGCCCAGAACCCGAGGGACAAGACCAGCAGAATGACCGGCAGAAGCAGTTTTTTCATCATCGGAAGGACCGCACCCTATGGCAACATCATGCCGCGAAGGACAAAATAGAAGAGCGCCGCAAGGACAGCCGAAACCGGTACAGTGATGATCCACGCCGAAACGATTTTGAACAGCGATGCGCGATGCACCAATTGGCGCTTCAATGCCTTTTGCAGCACCTTACGTTCTGCAGCATCAATCACAGCCTCTGGGCCCATCTTTTTGAGCTCAGTGAGCATGCGTTGCTTGTCTTCTACCGGGGCATTGCGGAACGTCATCAAAACTTGCTCGGCAACGGCAAAATCTTTCTCGCCTTCGTGCTTGTGCAGAACATCTTCAACAACCTTGCCCATACGGGTTTCCAGGAACTCGCGTAGGAAGCCAACACCGAACACCGCGCCAAGGGCGACGTGGGTAGAGCTGATTGGCATGCCAAGCTGGCTTGCGATAATCACCGTGATTGCAGCGGCAAGCGCAATACAAAACGCGCGCGATCGGTCCAGTTCTGTGATTTCAGAGCCGACAGTCCGGATCAGCTTCGGTCCGAAGAGCGCAAGACCAATCGAGATGCCGATGGCTCCGATCACCATCACCCACAAAGGAATGGCCACCTTTGATGCGCCGCCTTCTGTTTGCGTAAGCGCATCAACCACACCGGCCAGTGGACCAACGGCATTGGCGACGTCATTGGCGCCATGGGCAAAGCTTAAAAGTGCCGCCGAGATGATCAGAGGAATAGTGAAAAGCTTATTCACGCCCTCGGTCGAATTCTCAAGCTTTGGCGCGGCCGCGTTGATCATCGGCCGCACGATAATGATCGCCACGAGGCCCACAACAAGGCCAATCAGCATCGCCGTTGTAAAGTCGATCTTGATCAACTTCTTGATGCCTTTGAGGGCAATATAAGTTGTGAAAGCCCAGGTCATGATGCCGATCATGAAGGGGACGACCTTGCGCGCGTTCTCAATGAGGTCATCTTTGAAAAAGATGGTCTTTTTCAGAATGAACAGGAACAGCGCTGCAATGATCCCGCCGGTAACAGGCGAGACAACCCAAGACAGGGCGATCTTCCCCATCGAATCCCAGTTGACGACATCCCAGCCAACAGCGGCAATCCCTGCCCCCATTACCCCACCAACGATCGAGTGCGTGGTCGAAACCGGCGCTCCAAGCCACGTAGCCGTGTTAAGCCAAAGGGCCGCACCAATCAGCGCACCCATCATCACCCAGATGAATACATTTGGGTCTGATACGTTTGCTGGATCAATGATCCCTTTCTTGACAGTCGAAACCACGTCACCACCGGCGATGATGGCGCCGGCAGCCTCAAATATGGCAGCGATTACAATCGCTCCTGTCAGGGTCAGCGCGTAGGACCCAACAGCGGGACCGACGTTGTTTGCAACATCGTTCGCCCCGATGTTCATCGCCATATAAGCGCCGATTACAGCCGCTGCGATGAGCAAGAACAGCTGGTCGACATGAGCGTATTTTGTCCCTGTGTAAAGAATGACAGCGACCACAAAAAGGATGGCAGTCCCCAACCGACCAACTTCCGATCGACTTATGTTTGTGGCCTTTTCGATCTGCAGATAGTCTTTGACCTTCAAAGTGTATCCCCCAGCAAATTTTACGGTAAAGCTAACCAACCACGTCGAAACAACGAGGCTGGTCATTTGGTGGCCATTTTGTGCCGCCAATTTTCTGACCTTTATGATGCAGATCATTGACGCCAAAGGTTCTGATGGCGGTTGATATTTTTGTCACAAGATTGTTGGAACAGCCTGTCGAAATTCGCGGATCGGACGAAACGTTCTAGACGGCCCCCAGAATTTGGACAGTGCCCAGAATACTGAACTGGGCGATCGCGTACTTTCACTATTCAAAGAAGGTGGAGGGCCACGGGCTATCAAGCGGCGGGGCCAAAAAACAACTTACCTTGAGGCAGTGGACAACGTCATTTGGACGGGACTGAGAAGCCAAATCGAACTCTTTGACCATCAGGAGTCGCAAGCACTTCAAAATGGACTATCCACGACGAAACTCAGGCGCGGGCTAGCTCATTCCAAGGCAGACACCGTGCGCAAATCACGAGAAATTTGGATCAGATCGGAAAGATGGCAATCTGGTTCGGCAGGAGTGACAAATCGCGTTCTGAGCAACTGTGATGGCGTTTTCGTTGCTGCGCCCAGCACGGCTTCAAGAGGCAGCCCGACCTGTTCGACCATCACTCGGATGGCGGTGGTCAGATCAAGATCCGCTCCGGCCAATGTGCCGTCCGCAAGCGTTAGCTGACCATTCTGCCGATGGATGGTGCGGTCTTTCAACGTGAATTGCGTCTTGTCAGATCCCGCAACGGCCATGGCGTCGCTGACCAGAAAAATCCGCCCCGGTGCGGCCTTGGCGGCCCATGCGGTGCGGATAGATTGCGGGTGGACGTGAACGGCGTCGGCAATCAGCCCAGTCGACACCTCACCACAAGACAGCGCCGCGCCTACAAGCCCCGGTTCGCGATTGCCAAGCTGGCTCATTGCGTTGAACAGGTGGGTAACACATCGCGCGCCAGCAGCCATGTATCTGCGACAAGTGTCATAGTCCGCGTCCGTATGACCCAGCGACACCAGAATGCCCGCCTGTGCCATCGCTGTGACCTGCGCCTCGGTTACGTTTTCAGGCGCAATGGTGACCTTCAAGAACGGCAGAGCGTCAGCGGCAGTCAGAAGCTCGGCCAGATCATCGTCCTGCATCGGGCGGATCAGCGCTGCGTCATGCGCGCCTTTGCGGGCAACTGACAGATGCGGGCCCTCAAGATGCAGACCGGCAATTCCCCGAACGCCTGCGCGGATGGCTTCGATGGTCGCTGCGATCGTAGCGCGTGTAATCTCAGGCGTGTCCGTGATCAGGGTGGGCAGCAGGCGTGTAACGCCTAGAGCGCGATGGGCGCGTGCGATCCGTTCCAAGGTTTCGACCGAGGGGGCATCCCCCAGCATGATCCCATCCCCACCATTGACTTGCAGATCCACGTAACCGGGACTGATGATATCTCCTCCAAGGTCAATCACCTCGCCCAAGTCAGGTACATCCGCATCGGGGCCAAACGCCACGCGCTGCCCATCTTCGAAACAGATCGCGTGACCGTCAATCAGCTGCGCCCCGTCGAAAATCCGTCCGCCGCGATATGTCACCATGCCTTGTGTCATACCGTTTCCGTTACTTTCTTCAGGTGGCGGGGCGTATCGGGATTGATCCCGCGTCGGGCTGCAACGGTTTCCACCATGCCATAGAACGACACGATCGAGGCCACGGGATCCGTGATCCAATGATCCGTACAAACATGGGGCAGATGGTTTGCCACCTTGGCTTTGTCCGAGGTCGTGAAGGCCAACGCGCCCTTCTCGGCCAGCGCATCGGCAACGCTGGCAATACTGTCTTCGGCCGCATCGCGCGCCGCAAAGGCAATCACCGGGAAGCCCGGTTCAACGATGGATACAGGACCGTGCAGCACCTCGGCCGAGGAATAACTTTCTGCGTGGATTTGGCAGGTTTCCTTGAACTTCAACGCTGCTTCGTTGGAAATCGCCCAGCTGGGACCGCGACCAAGAGTGAAAAGCGACTGGCATTCGCCGGACCCAACGATGGCCTCGACAACCGGGGACCAGTCACACTCGGTTGCCTTTTTCAGGTGCTCGGGCAACGCATGAATTGCTTTGATCAGCGCGGCATCTTCTTTCAACTGCGCCAGAAGCCACAGCCCCGCGACAAGCGAAGTCACGAAGGTCTTGGTGGCCGCAACGCTCAGCTCGGGGCCTGCGTGAATCGGCAAGGTAGCCGCTGTGGCTTGCGACAATGGCGATGTCGCATCATTGGTGATGGCCACGGTATAGGCGCCGGTTTTTGCGAAGGCTTCGGTAAGCCGCACGATGTCGGGGCTTTGACCTGACTGCGACACGGAAATACACAGTGAACCCTCGCCTGCAACATCCACTCCGTAGATTGATTTGATCGACGGCCCGACCGATGCCATCGGCAATCCCAGCAACAGCTCGCTTGCATATTTCAGATAGGTCGCAGCATGGTCAGACGAGCCACGGGCCACCGACAGAAGGAAACGAGGATCACGTTCGCGGATTTCGGCAGCAGTTGCCGAAACACCCGCATGCCCTTCGGTCAGAAGCCGTTCAACAGCGTCAGGAATTTCATTGATTTCGCGTCGCATGCGCGTTGTCGTGTCTTGGGACATGTCAGGCAGCCTTCATGTTTGTCAGGTCACGTTGAGAGGCGCAGTTCGGCCACAAAGTCATAGGCGTCACCGCGATAGACGGATCTTGTCAGCTCGGCCACGCGGCCGCTGTCCAGATAGGAAATACGTTGGATGCTCAGCCCTGCAGTGCCTTCGGCAACGCCCAGAAGCGCGGCATCATCGGGTTCCAGATTGACGGCCGAGATCTTCTGCACCGCGCGGACCGGCCGATTGCCGGATTGCTCAAGCACTTCGTAGAGCGAACGGGATACGTCGATCGGGTTGGGCAGAATATCCAGCGGAAGCGAGGCACGTTCCAGCGCCATTGGCTGTCCCCCGGCCTCACGCAAGCGGTAAATACGGGCCACGGAATCGCCGGCAGCAAGCCCCAATGTCAGAACCTCTTCCGGTGAAGGAATAAAGACGCCACGCTCCAGCCAACGCGACGTAGTTTCAAGACCACGGCGCTTCATGTCCTCGGTAAAGGATGTCAGATGCGACAGCGATTGTTCAACCCGTGCAACCGGGGCACGGACAAATGTTCCCGACCCCTGACGCTGTTCGACCACGCCAAGCTTTACCAGTTCCTGAATGGCTTTGCGCACCGTGACGCGGGACAGTTCAGTGATCTCGGCAACTTCGCGTTCTGGGGGCAAAGAACTGTCGGGCGGCAGAATGCCTTTTTCGATCGCTTCTTCAATCCTGCGACGCAACTGCACGTAACGCGGACCCGAGCGGTGCCCCAGCCACTCCTGAGGATCCAGAAAATCAGAGATGTTCATTTGCAATCTCCTCGCTGAAGGCTTGGGCCAATGACAGCGCCCCACTAAGAGGTTCCCCCGCCGGGGCAGTTACGCAGCTTTGCATGTCGTGCGGCAGATAGGATGCGTATTGCGGCGCGATGCCTCCGGTCAGACAGATAGCCATGCCGGACTTCCATCCCAGGATCGGTAGCAACTCTGCG
Source organism: Aliiroseovarius sp. S253 (assembly GCF_049800855.1). Taxonomy (NCBI): domain Bacteria; kingdom Pseudomonadati; phylum Pseudomonadota; class Alphaproteobacteria; order Rhodobacterales; family Paracoccaceae; genus Aliiroseovarius; species Aliiroseovarius sp. S253. The sequence goes on from NZ_JBNAFW010000001.1 coordinate 2,181,361, forward strand.
ATGCTATTGGCCGCTTCCCGCACGACCTGCAGGGCAATGGCATCACCCTCGGCGGCATATGCGGTGATTGCCGGGGCCAACGCCCCAAAATCCGCTGGGCGGGCAGTTGAAGCGAATTGCACGATGCCTGCTGCGCCGGACAACTTATCCAGAACATGCTGGGAGTAGGCACTGTGCCCACGGAGTCCATCAACGGCATCCAGTGCAAGCGTCAAACCACGTCGCCCAACCCATTGCGCAGACGCCGGATCACCTAGTACCGGCCCCCAGCCCCCCGCAAATCTCTGATCTTTATTGATCTGAGCCGCCAAGAACGAACCTGTACCGCAATGCGCCACCACGCCGTCACGTGCCCCCAATGCGCCCACCAATGCGGACGGGCGATCATCTTCGACGCGTATATGTGAAAACGGAAGGGCCTCGGCAACCTTCTCGGCAACGGATGGCCCTGCAACCCCGGCCAGCCCCACATAGGCTGGTAGGCTGGCCAACTTGTCCAGCGCAATACCTGCACGCGCACTCAGCAACTCCAATCCGCGAGAGATCTCGGAAATGGCGGCGTCGAAGTCCGTGGTGACGTTGGCGGAACCAAGCTCGACAACAATGTCTGCTCCCCTGCCCCGTAGGGCAAGGCGGCAACGCGTGCCACCCCCATCGATGGCCACCACTGGGCCAGGCATATAAGCGGACGAATGATTCATGTGATACCTTTATAATACCTATCCACACATTAAAAGACCAAAAACGGCCCAAATACCCAAGTTGAGGGCCGATTGGCGCAAAATTCAAGCCCTGGAACAAAATGGTAGACAAATGGTATTTAAAAGGTATGTTATTTGACAATCCAAGGGGGGAATCGCGTGTTGCAACGTGTCACAGAACAATTGCACGAAAAGGCAGAGGGGCTTGATTGCCGCCCCCTGACCGAGATCGCATCCCTCTTGTCCGATGGGCAATGCAATGCAGCCGCCTGCGTTGAAGACGCGACGCGCCAGATTGCTGCTGCCAGTCAGGCCATGGCCAAGAGCATTACCCAAAATGCTATACTGCATTATGTGGCAGCGGGGTCCTCGGGGTTGATGGCTGCCGCCGACGCGATGGAGCTGGGCGGCACGTTCTCGATCCCGCCTGCTCAGATACGTATTCACATGGCAGGAGGCTTGCCGACTGGGGCAGAAATGCCCGGAGGCACCGAGGACGAAACTGACCAGATCCGTAAGAGCCTCGCCGACATCGGGCCTTTGGATACTGTGATCGCCGTATCTGCCAGCGGCTCTACCCCCTACACAAGCGAAGCGGCACGGATCGCAAAATCCGCAGGCGCCACGGTGATCGGCATCGCCAACAATGCCGGGGCTGAACTGCTAAGCCTTAGCGATCACCTCGTTCTGCTGGCGACCCCACCCGAACTTCTTTCGGGTTCGACCCGGATGGGTGCAGGCACGGCGCAAAAAATTGCCCTGAACATGCTGTCGACGCTGATGGCTGTAGAACTGGGTCATGTACATGACGGCATGATGGTCAATCTGACCGCAGACAATTCCAAATTGCTCGGCCGCGCGCGCGGCATTGTCGCGAAGATCGCAGGCGTCGACGATGCCAATGCCGATCGCGCCCTATTGCTGGCAGGCGGCGCTGTTAAACCCGCCATTTTGATTGCATCCGGCGTGGCGACCCTATCCGAGGCCAACGCGCTTCTGAATACCAGCAAAGGACATCTTCGCCCTGTGCTGGAGAAACTCAAGAACCAATAGGTTAAATTTCTGGGAGGAAAAAATGAAACGTAACATCATCTCGCTGGCACTGGCTGGCACTGCATTGGCTGCGACAAACGCCTATGCCGAGGACGTCACGCTGACCATCGAAAGCTGGCGTAACGACGACCTGACCCTGTGGCAGGACAAGATTATCCCCGCATTTGAAGCCGAGCACCCGGGCATCAAGGTGAAGTTCACCCCGTCAGCCCCTGCGGAATATAACGCGGTGTTGAACTCGAAGCTGGACGCTGGATCAGCCGGTGACCTGATCACTTGCCGCCCGTTCGACGCTTCGCTGGCGTTGTTCGACGCCGGCCACCTGGCCGATTTGGCCGACATGGAAGCCATGGGCAACTTCTCGGACGTTGCAAAGTCTGCTTGGCAGACAGACGACGGCTCGGCCAGCTTCTGCGTTCCGATGGCATCCGTGATCCACGGCTTCATCTACAACAAAGACGCCTTTGCCGAACTGGGCATCGACGTGCCGAGTACCGAAGCCGAGTTCTTTGCGGCCCTCGACAAGTTCAAGGAAGATGGTAGCTATATCCCGATGGCGATGGGCACCAACGACCAGTGGGAAGCCGCAACGATGGGCTATAACAACATCGGCCCGAACTATTGGAAAGGTGAAGAAGGTCGTCTGGCGCTGATCAAAGGCGAACAGAAACTGACCGATCCGCAGTGGGTTGCACCGTATGCGACGCTTGCCAAATGGGGCGGCTATCTGGGTGACGGGTATGAAGCCCAGACCTATCCAGACAGCCAAAACCTGTTCACACTGGGCCGCGCCGCTGTGTATCCGGCGGGTTCGTGGGAAATCTCGGGCTTTAACGCCTTGGTTGATTTCGAAATGGGTGCCTTCAAAGCACCAGTCCAGAACGCAGGCGACACCTGCTATATCTCGGACCACACCGATATCGGCATCGGCATGAACGCCAAGACTGCCAACCCGGACGCCGCCAAGACCTTCCTGTCTTGGGTCGCAAGCCCAGAGTTCGCGTCGATCTTCGGTAACGCCCTGCCCGGCTTCTTCCCGCTGTCCAGCACGCCTGTTGAACTGGAAGACCCGCTGGCGAAAGAGATCGTAGGCTGGCGCGGCGAGTGCGAAAGCACCATCCGTTCGACCTATCAGATCCTGTCGCGTGGCACACCGAACCTGGAGAACGACACCTGGGGCGCATCGGTTGCCGCCATCAAAGGCACTTCGTCGCCTGAAGAGCTTGGTCAGAAACTGCAAGACGGCCTGGCCAGCTGGTACGCACCGCAACAGTAACCTCCCTCTGTTGCACATGACCCGGACGCTTTGATGGCGTCCGGGCACACACCCGGAGTTTCCCATGCAAAAGCCTCGTATCCGTTGGCATATTGCCGTATTCCTTGCGCCTGCGGTGCTTGTCTATACGGCGGTGATGATCTTCCCGCTGTTCAACACGCTGCGCTTGTCCTTGTTCAGTAAAATTGATCAGGAGCGCGTCTATGTCGGGCTTCAAAACTTCCAGACCCTGTTTGGCGACCCAATCTGGTCCGAGCAGTTTTGGAACGCATTGGGGAACAATTTCTGGTTCTTTTTGGTCCACATGTTGGTTCAAAACCCTATCGGCATCGCCTTGGCCGCGATCCTAAGTCACCCGCGCTTGCGATTTGCCGCACTCTATCGCTCTGCAATTTTTATCCCCACGATCATGAGCTTCGTGATCGTCGGTTTTGCTTGGAAACTGATCCTGTCGCCCATCTGGGGCATCGCGCCTTCGATGCTGGATGCGGTGGGCCTGAAAGCACTGTTTGCACCGTGGTTGGGCAAAGAAGAATACGCGCTTACCACGCTGGCGCTGATCTCGGTCTGGCAGTTCGTCGGCATCCCGATGATGTTGATCTACGCGGCCCTTTTGACGATCCCCGAAGAGATATTGGAAGCAGGCGAGATTGATGGCATCACCGGCATGTCGGCATTCTGGAAGATCAAGCTTCCGCTGATCCTGCCGTCGATCGGCATCATCTCGATCCTAACTTTTGTCGGCAACTTCAATGCGTTCGACCTGATCTATGCAGCCCAAGGCGCATTGGCGGGTCCGGCTTTCTCGACCGACATCCTTGGCACCTTCATGTACCGGACTTTCTTTGGCTTCCAGCTGCAACTGGGTGATCCGCATATGGGATCGGCCATCGCTGGCGCCATGTTTGCGATCATTCTGGTGGGTGTCTGCATCTATCTTTTCGGCATCCAGACCCGGATGCGCCGGTATCAGCTGTAAGGAGTTAGGACCATGAAACAGGCCCGCACAAACCCGCTTAATACAGCCGCGATGCATGGCGCGCTGATCCTTTACACACTGATCGCGCTGTTCCCGGTTTTCGTGATCCTGATCAACAGCTTCAAGACGCGTCGCGCAATCTTCCGCGAGCCTTTGGCGCTGCCCGATGCGGACAGCTTTTCGATGATTGGTTATCAGACGGTGATGAAACAGGGGGATTTCTTCCTCTACTTCCAGAACTCAATGATCGTGACCGTCGCCTCGCTGTTCTTTGTGCTGCTTTTCGGCGCCATGGCGGCTTTCGCACTGGCCGAGTACCGCTTCAAAGGCAATACGCTGATGGGGCTGTACCTTGCCCTTGGCATCATGATCCCGATCCGTATCGGCACCGTTGCAATCCTCGAGATGATGGTGGCCACCGGATTGGTCAATTCACTGTGGGCGCTGATACTTGTCTATACCGCGCAAGGCTTGCCTTTGGCTGTCTTCATCTTGTCCGAATTCATGAAGCAGGTATCAGATGACCTGAAGAACGCGGGGCGGATTGATGGCCTGTCGGAATACGCAATCTTCTTCAAGCTTGTGTTGCCTCTGGTGCGACCGGCGATGGCGACGGTTGCTGTATTCAACATGATCCCGATCTGGAACGACCTGTGGTTCCCGCTGATCCTCGCCCCCGCCGAAGAAACCAAAACGTTGACGCTTGGCAGCCAGGTCTTCATCGGCCAGTTCGTAACCGACTGGAACGCGGTTCTGTCCGCCCTGTCGATGGCGATCCTGCCGGTACTGGCGCTCTACGTGATCTTCTCGCGTCAGCTGATCCGCGGCATCACGTCAGGAGCCGTGAAATGACACGTGTTTTGGTTGCAGGGCTGGGCAATATGGGGATGAGTCATGCTCTGGCACATCACCATCATCCAGACGCCGAGATTGTGGGGTTGGTCAATCGGTCCGGCAACACGGATCAGAGCGATCTGGCGGCTTATCCGATCTATACAGATTTCCACGAGGCCCTCGCCACCACTCAACCCGACCTCGTGGTTATCGCCACCTATTCCGACAGCCACGCAGACTATGCCGTGGCAGCGATGGAAGCAGGTGCGCATGTCTTCGTCGAAAAGCCACTGGCTACCACCGTCGAAGATGCGCGCGGGGTGGTGGAAACGGCGACCCGGCTGGGCCGGAAACTGGTCGTGGGCTATATCCTACGCCACCATCCCAGTTGGGTGCGCCTGATCAACGAGGCACGCGCACTGGGCGGGCCTTACGTCTTTCGGATGAACCTAAACCAACAAAGCACAGGTGCCGAGTGGGAGACCCACAAGGCACTGATGCAGACCACAGCCCCGATTGTCGATTGTGGCGTCCACTACGTCGATGTCTGGTGTCAAATCACCGACGCCAAACCCGTGCGTGTGAATGCAATGGGTTTGCGCCTTTCAGACGAAATCGCGCCGGACATGTACAATTACGGCCAATTTCAGGTCACCTTCGATGATGGATCCGTTGGCTGGTACGAAGCCGGCTGGGGCCCGATGATGTCTGAGACCGCGTTCTTTGTGAAAGACGTAATTTCGCCCGCCGGGTCCGTGTCTATCACTGAATCTGACAAGGCCGGCTCTTCCGACGTGGACGGCCATACCAAGGTTGGAGGATTGTTGGTGCACCGACCTGATGGCGACACCCTGATCGACCTTCCAGACGAGCCCGGCCACCAAGAACTCTGCGATGCCGAGCAATCCTATATGCTGCGTGCGATCCATGAAGACGTAGACCTTACCCGACACATGCAGGACGCTATTCAGTCGCTGGCCATTTGTTTAGCCGCTGATGAAAGTGTCCGCTCCGGACAACCTGTAAACCTGATGGAGGTGACGCCATGACGGCGCTGACCCTGACCAATGTGAACAAATCCTTCGGCAAAGTTCATGTGCTGAAAGATATCAATATTGAAATCGAAGAAGGCGAGTTCGTCGTGTTCGTCGGCCCATCAGGCTGCGGCAAGTCAACGCTTCTGCGTGTGATTGCTGGCCTTGAAGACGCCAGCTCGGGCGAGATCCGTATCGGGGACGACGTGGTGAACACGACTCCGCCCTCGAAACGCGGGATCGCGATGGTGTTTCAAAGCTATGCGCTTTATCCGCACCTGAATGTGCGCAAGAACATGTCGCTGGCGTTGAAACAGGAAAAACAGCCCAAGGATGTGATTGACGCCCGTGTGGCTGAAGCCAGCCGGATGTTGAACCTTGAAGAGTATCTGGATCGCTTCCCCTCCGAGCTATCGGGCGGTCAGCGACAACGCGTCGCCATCGGACGCGCCATCGTGCGACAGCCCAAGATTTTCCTGTTTGACGAACCGTTGTCGAACCTTGATGCGGCCCTACGCATGAACACGCGGATCGAGATCGCCGGGTTGCACGCGCAGCTTGGCACCTCGATGGTCTATGTCACTCACGACCAGACCGAAGCAATGACGCTGGCCGACAAAATCGTCGTTCTGCGCGACGGGCGTGTCGAGCAAATTGGCAGCCCTATGGAGCTTTACAACAACCCGGCTAACCAGTTTGTCGCAGGGTTTCTTGGATCACCCGCCATGAATTTTTTCCCAGCCAGCCTGGTGACGAAAGGCGATGATCGGACAATGGGTGTACGGCCCGAGGATCTGTATCTGACAGACGATGGCGCCTTGTCGGTGAATGTCAGCCATGTTGAGAAACTTGGTGGAGATACCAACGTAATCGCCAATCTCGGCGGTCAACAGATTACGGCACGCCTGTTTGGTCAGCATGACATTGCTGAAGGGCAATCGTTAGCTTTGGGATTTAACAGGGACAACGCATATCTTTTCAACTCGGATGGCGCGCGCGTTTACTAGTCCTCAAAACCGCATCGCGGGACAAGTATGTCTTGCTCTTTTCCCGTGATGCGAACGAGCTGCACATAGATTGACCAGCCAGTTCGACACCACACCCTATCAGATCGCTGTGCCCCGCCCGAGAAAGGTGTCGAAGTGTTCACGCGATCCATGCATTGCTGAAGCCCAACGACACATTGCGCGGATCGCTTTCACATCATCCACGCGGTTTACGGAACCACAAACTTGACGGGTTTGAAGTTAAAGGCAGTTTCCACCAGGCGTCCGCACATGGAATTCAGCAGGTCGTTCAAGAGGCTCCCGTAAACCGACGTTCATGGTGCAAAAACCAAATCGGTGCCTATTCCTCAAAGAACAGATAAATGGCCACCTCAGGCTGACATAGCGCCGTTTTCGAGGCCGCGTTTGAACCCATTTAAGAACTGACGAAGGATAATCACGCCCTGCATATTTGAGTTAGATGTTCGGATAGCGTCTCGACCAAGTCAGTTTTCGATAGAGGCTTGGCTAGGAAGCCGTTCATGCCGGCTTCTAAACAGTTCTCTATGTCTTCTGAAAAGGCACTCGCACTCAAACCGATTATTGGAGTATGGAGCATTTTTTGTGAACCATTTCGAATACGGCGCGTTGTTTCCAGCCCGTCAATCCCAGGCATGTTGACGTCCATCAAGACTAGATCAAAATGCTCTTTCTTCAGTAGATTGATGGCGCTTTCACCGCTTTCGGCAGTAGTTACATCGTGTTCGAGTGAACGTAGAATAACCTTAGCGATCTTTAGGTTCGTTTTGCTATCATCTACCACCAGAATACTGGACGGCATTGCGCGTGGCTGATGACGCGACGAATGGGTTTTCTGATCGGGCTCTCGTTCAGCTTTGGGTTCCCTCTCAACTTCAACAGAGTTGAACGGCAACGAAAAATAGAAACGGCTGCCTTCGCCTTCACAACTATCAACAGACAGTTCGCCACCCATCTCTGCCACCAGCATATTGCAAATAGATAGTCCTAGACCCGTGCCTTGGTATTCGCGGTTGCTACGATTATCCACTTGAACAAACCGTTCGAAGACCTGAGCTTGATCCTGTTCCGAGATTCCAATTCCGCTATCGGAAACCTCAAAGCAAATTGTGCAGTTAGGAGCGTTGGATCTAGCGGGCGTGGTTACGCGCACCGTAACACCCCCTTCTGAGGTGAACTTAATGGCGTTTCCAACGAGGTTAATCAGAACTTGGCGCAACCTATTTGCATCACCCATGACGATCTTTGGGCAAATCTCCTGCACCGAAAAATCGAGAGAAATTTCTTTGTTTTTCGCCGCGACTTGGAAGATGCCTACGACATTCTGCACCAAACTTCTGATCGAGAATTCATCGTTGTGGAGGACGAATTTCCCCTCGTCCATTTTTGTGATGTCTAGGATGTCATCAATGATAGACTTAAGCGCCTTTCCGGATTCCTGTATCGTTTCAATCAGCTGCGACTGATCTTTCGGTAGCTCTTGTTCCAACAGAAGTTCGGCAATCGGAATTACCCCATTCAAGGGTGTGCGAATCTCGTGGCTCATGGTGGCCAGAAAACGGGATTTTGCCTCTGCCGCTGCCTGGGCTTCGTCACGGGATGCGATCAGGCTTTGTTCGTTCTCTTTGATGGTTGTCCGCATCGTGGAAAAACTATTGGTCAGATCGCCAATTTCATCGTTTGAACTGGGCGGAATTTTCGCCTGATAGTTACCTCGGGCAAGCTGTTGAGCGGCTGAAGCGAGCAAGGCTGCTCGTTTCACAACCCAATGTTCCAGAAGAACGCCGACCACAACAAGCGCCCCAAGGAAGAAAACCGCGATCAGGATTGTAAGATATCGAACTTGCCGGCGGATCTGCCCGAGATCGTCGGAGATATCAACACGAACCGAAAGCACCGCCAGTTCTTTACCTTCAAACGAGATGCTCCGCGATGTCTGAATTATGTCGGGCTTGGCTACCGGGTCGGCCTTAGACAGGGGATATAGCCGCGTGCCATCCGGCGTCGTAAGAATGACGGTTTCCCAGTTCTGGTATCGCCCCTGCATGCTGCTAAGAGTCTCGAAAACCGCACCGATTTGATTTTGCAGCAGAAACGGAATAAGCGCATCTGACAGAATTTCGACATTCTGATCCAGATTTCGGACCTGCGAGACAGTCATCTCGCGCGTCAGACGCGGTTCCCAGATAAAGGACAGCCCCAGCACACATATGCACATCATGCATGCAAGCAGGGCTACAAAGCGGCTGCGCAGCTTGAAGCGCACGCCTGCCAAAGCCGAGTCAAAAGCCGCTTTGGCAGACGCCACAAGTGGTGGATCACTTAACAAAGAACTCATCTAAACCCATTCCTTGCAATTCCGTGTAGTCTTCCAGACTTGTTTCGATCACCTCACGGATCGGAACCCGTTCAAGCAATTCACGCCCATATCCAGTTTTCCAAAGGTCCAGAAAGGCCTGCGTTACCTGTCTTTGCACTTCCTCGGGAACTCGTGGATGAGCAGCAATAGGGTGCGGCGGAACACGGGTGGTTTTGTAGAGGACACGCAGCTGTTCTGATATCTCGATCGGCTGTGAACGGAACGTCCCCATCACCCCACCAGCTGCTGCAGCTTGGTTCAGAATAACATTTAGGTAAGCCGATCCATGTGTTGACACGTACATTGGCGAAAACCCGACTTTGCGTTGATTGGTCAAGTCGGATCGGATCAACAGCGAAGCACCAAGTGCATTTGGCGCAGGGAAAGCGATGGTTTGACCTTCTAGGTCCTCAACCGATTGATATTCACTATCATCGCGTACAACCAGAATGCCGAACAGTTCACGCCCCCCATCACGTATGAGCGGCTGATATCCCTGTGTTTGAGCGGCGATGATCGCGTGATACGGGTTCATATAGGCGAAATCAAATTCACCATTCATGAAGCTGGTTTCAAATTCTGGGATCCGGGGCGAACCCACAATCTCGAAATCGTAGCCAGTGCGTTTCTCGATTTCGCTGATAATCGGCTCCCAAATCCGTGCGAGCTTTCGCGCTTCGAATTGTGGAACGATGCCGAATGTATACGTCTGTGCGACAAGCGGTGATGCGTTTAGCCACAGCGCTGCGATGACGCCAAGTACGCCACCAAGAGTTGAGCAAAGTGTATTTCTGATCATGTGAGCCCCTTTGGACGCCGTCGGTAGTCGATCAACATCTCTGCCGATGAATTTTCGAGTTCGCTTTCGGAACTTGGGGCAGATTGCTTAATATTTTCACTACACAGGTAGTTTTCCCAATTTCACGCCACACAGAGGAAAAGCTCTTAAGGTTAATGTGTGTTTCATCTGCGTTAACGAAACGTAAACAATTTACACGCTTTAGTTGTGTCTTGAAGCAACCACCGCGACTCTGAAGCGTCAGAGAAGGTGGTCCAAAACGGAGCGCTGCAGATGCCATATTTCATGATCGGGACGCAAAGGTCTGGTTCGAACCTACTGCGTATCATGTTGAACCAGTCACCCGAACTTGTTGCCCCTCACCCACCACATATTCTGGAAAGACTTTGGCCGTTGTTGTCTGAATATGGCGACCTGCAGGATCCACAGGCGTTTTCGCGCTTGGTGGATGACGTTTGTCTGCTTGTCGAAACCAACCCGGTCAGTTGGAAACTTGGCCAGATTGATCGCGCAGCCTTGGAGCAAGCTTGCTCAGAGAACTCACTCGTGGCCGTCTATTTTGAGATCCATAACCTGCTGACACGTCACAACATGGCAACGGACTGGGTTTGCAAATCCCTAGCGAATGTTCACTTCGCGGAAGAGATTGACCGCTTTGGTGGTGAGAATGCCAAATTCATCCACCTGCATCGTGATGGACGGGACTCAGCACTGTCGTTCCGCAAGGCGATCGTGGGCGAAAAATCATTCTATCACATTGCAAGACAATGGCGTGCAGAGCAGGAAAAGGCACTGGAACTTGGCCGAAAACTATCGGCTGACCGTTTCATATCGATCGCGTACTCCGACTTGATCGCGCGTCCAGAATCCGAGCTGCGTCGCTTGTGTGACTTTATGAACGTCCAGTTCTATCCCGACATGTTAGAGTTCCATAAATCCCGCGAAGCCGCGAGCACATCCGTGGCCGGGCAGATGTGGTCCAATGTGCAAAAACCGGTCATGTCGCAGAATACAAACAAGTTTATGCGCGAGATGAGCCCACAGGATATCGCGGTATTCGAAGCTGTTGCGGGCGACATCTTGGACAGGATGGGTTACCCATTGATGAGCGATTTTGACGATGAGAACCAGCGCCTTAAGGTGCAAGCTCTGGAAAATGCAAACCCCGACGATTTGCAGAAGCGAAAAGCGCAGGCGTCGGTGATGCAAGAGATCAAAGAACGTCTCGCCAACAGCAACACAAAACGCCATGTCGCATAAATCTGTCAGCGCCTACGCCGAGGAGATTTCGCTCGTCCGATTGTTTTTAATCTTCTTCAAAATTGGGTGCATCTCGTGGGGCGGATATATGGCGCTGATCTCGGTTGTTCGGTCCGAGATCGTTGGGAAGTACCGTCTGATTGAGGATGATGACATCATGGACGGTGTCGCCCTTGCGATGCTGCTTCCAGGACCCGTCGCGGTGAATGTCGTCGCATATGTCGGCGACAAGATCCGCGGTCCGCTTGGCGGTGCCGTGTGCGCCGCGGCGGTGATCCTTCCGTCATTCCTTCTGATGGTCGGCTTCGCGGCCCTTTACCTGTCTTGGGGAACTCTGGTTGTGGCGGACAAGGCGCTGGCAGGCGTTCTGCCCGCGATTGCGGCCATTATCCTGAATGCGGGCCTGAAGATGCGTGAGAAGGCCCTTCAGGGACCCATAGATGTTGCTATAGCCGCAATAGCGGCCGTCCTGCTTTTGACCGTTGGTGGTATCTGGGTCGTGGTCGGAATTTTCGCGGTCGCGGCGGTCGTCGGCATCCTGCGACATCAGTCGGCCGATGCGGATATTCCCGTCGAAGAACCGCGCGTTCAACCAGCATTTGGACGCGGGTCACGTGTCGTCTCTTTGTTCTTGCTTATGTGTATCGGCCTGTTCCTGTTTCTTCCTCAATTGAATATCACATCGATCCTTGTGCAGTTGTTTTCGGTGTTCTCCGGCATGAGCCTGCTGCTCTTTGGGGGCGGATATATCTTCATACCCATGATCCAAGAGGCCGTCGTGAATACTTACGGTTGGCTGGCCATCGAGGATTTCGCAGCAAGTATTGCACTGGGTCAGGTCACGCCCGGACCCATTCTGATCAGCGCGACATTCATCGGGTATAAAGTCGCGGGCCTCGCCGGCGCTGTGATTGCGACAATTGCAATCTTCATGCCGCCAGCTGCCTTGATCATACTGGCCTCGCATCAGTTACAGCGGTTCCGCCACTTGTCGCGTTTCAAAGCCGCACAGGCCGGCATTCGAACAGCAGTCTTTGGATTGATCATCTCGGCCGCAGCTTCGTTGCTGATAGGTATCGCCAGTGAAGCGACAAACCTGCTGGCACCCGCGGCGATTTTCGTACTGTCGTGCGTCTTACTGATGCATCTGAAAAAGGGAGAGATCTGGACCGTGCTGATCGCGGCAGGGTTGGGACTGCTCATCTTCTAATAAGAAGCGAGAACGCAGATTGGTTCAGGTGCAGCCTATATGACCCTGTACGCACAGACCACACTTGGCGGATTGCGGACACAAACTGCATCCAAACACCCATCAAGCCGGTACCACGGAAACCAGGACTCAGGTCGTCAAGAAACCGGAAACGCCTGAAGAGCCAAAGTCAATGACTATGCCCTTTGGGCTTTGCCCTGTTTGGAAAACGGGCAAGTCCACAGCGTTCTCCGTCCTATATGTCGAAGACGTGAAAACGTGCGTGGCCAGCAATATCCACAGCCTTGACGGAATTGTTTTCAGTGTGAAGTATTGAAGTCGCTACATTACTTGTTGAAGAAATTGGCTGGAGTGGGGAGGTCAATCGTGGCCGGCTCTGACATGAGAGCAGCACAAGAACTAAGCGAACTCATTGGTCTTATTTATGATTCAGCGCTTGAACAGAACCAATGGGAGAGGCTGCTTCAAAAGATATGCGAGATGTTCCCTGGTCATATGGCATTGACCGGCACGTTCGACGGCGGCCATTTCCTTGGTGGGTATTCTCCTTCAGGTTTTATGACCGAACGTTTTAAATCAATGTATGAAGCCCGCTGGGACGACGGACATTTTATTGGTGATCAGAAGGCCTATGCCGACGAGCGCGCAGCCGCGCTTCGACGCGATCCGCCAACTTTGGGCAGGGTCCGCAGCTCTCGGGATTGGTATTCGGATGAAGAGTATCGCAACACGGCATTCAATCGGATTTTCATGAAGCCAGTTCGAACCGGTCATTGGACGACGCTCGTTTTCGCACTAAATGGCACGCGTCTGGCAGCCCTTATGTTTTTTGAGAACGAAGAAGAAAAGCTTGAAAAAGACTTCGTCGGGCTCCGCCAAATTCTGGAACTCATTTCACCTCATGTGGTGCGCGCAACAAGAATTGCCCGGGCACTTTATATGGCTAAGGAAGTTGCCGAAACTTACAAAGGATTTTTGGACGCGATCGCCATCCCGCTTTTGATTTCGGACAGCGGCCGGACATTACAGATGGCAAATTCGGCAGGACAGCGCCTTTTGGACCGAGGGGACATATTTCGGCTGTCCCAGACCGGAAGCCTGTCTTTGGTCGATACGCATGATTTCAACGCGTTTCGTAAGATCCTGCTTGATGTCGAAATTGACAACGATGCCCGCGGCTTGCGTCTGGAGCAGGCGGATGGCGTTATTTCGCTCTGCGTCGCGCCATTCCATCCTTCGATGGTCACGCATCTGCAGGCAGAGAAAGACGTGTTTGATAAAGACCAGTTGCTAGCGATCTTTGTCGGGGCACACGGAACGCATTCGATTAATCCCGGGTTGTTGCAGGACGTCTTCCAACTAACACCGCGTGAAGCGACGATCTGCAACGCCTTGGCGTCCGGACAAACGCCCGTGCAGATCTCAAGCGAACTGGGCCGGGCTGAAAAGACCATCCGCAACCAAATTCAATCTGTATATGACAAGGTCGGTGTCGCTTCGAACCGCGAGCTGTCAGACGCGCTGTCCGTATTCCGGGCTGTCGGCGCAATGTTTGATTCAGAAGATCCGTATTTGTTCGGAGAACAGCAGCCACAGATCACTTGAGATCGAGTTGGTGCTCAAAACACAAAGCTTCTTGGGTTTCGTCGTGTTGTCACAGAAAAGTTCGGCGTCCTTTCTAAAACGCCGAACTTAGGTTTGTGGACCGAAGCGCCTCTGCGCTCGTCACTTCTAGGGAACCAACCCCTTAGTTAACGGCAACCGACCCAAGAACATCGAGCTTAGAATCCCCGGTCTCGGGATTGGTCGCTGTGGTGAAAGTGCCGCCGCCAGTCGCATTGGCAAACTTTCCAGTCCCACCCGCGACATACCATGTCCCAACCGAGGCTCGTTCCGGCGTCATGCCGGTGACATTCCAGGGGCCAAACCATGTGTCGCCATCTGCGTCAGACCAAGTGCAGACCCCCATACCAGAAGCGCCAGAGCCCAGAGCAATTTGCATGCTGCCCAAGCATTCACCGGTCATCCCATCAAGGGGGGATCCATTTTCGGGCAACGTGTACATCGACTTGAGATCGACAAAAACATGCGTCTCGCCCAGAGGCATATATTTGTTCTCTGATTTGCCAACCGTTGTTCCGCTGACATCATACGAAGCTCCACCGGCAAAAGCCGCGCCAGTCGAAGCAATAAATGCAAGTACAGTAAGGGATTTCATCAAATTTCTCCTTCGAAACATCCTCGACGCTTTTTGTTTCAGCGCGTCGTTTGCTGATGTTTCAAAACTGGCATGGCGCTCTTAGCACATGCATGAGCAAAGCTACCCAAAGCGATATGGGCAATTCTCCTCATGAAACGCACCTTAGGACCACGGCATGATCCAGAGATCAGACAAAAGGAGTTTCAAAATGAATATGTTCACTCAATCAGTTAAGATCGTTGTTGCCGCATCCGCTATTGGCCTTGGCGCAATTACGGTGCCTACGGCGGCACATGCCATGTCCATGCCAACACTGAGCTACCCCGACGCGGGCAACGGGTGGGGCTGCCGTTTCACAAACACTTGTGAGTTTGGTTCGCCGACGACGCGCGAAAATCGCTAACAACCATAACAAACTGGCTTGGCCGTATCGTTGAAATGAAATGCACGGCCAGCCAGAAATCGCACCAACTTCGAGCCGCGCCAATTGAGCGATCGCGAGGCCTGAATTCTTAGACGTATACAGAGTGCGAAATGGCAACAATGCATGCGAATGGAAATCGAATGCTGCGCAACCACTTAAAATCATTGCCAAATCAGAGAGAGGGATTTGGTGGAGCCTAGCGGGGTCGAACCGCTGACCTCTTGCATGCCATGCAAGCGCTCTACCAACTGAGCTAAGGCCCCATCCGTGACAGCCAAGTTGCTGTCTGTGCGCGGTATTTATGCAAAGGCGCGAAGGGGTTCAACCCAAAAAACGCGCCTTTGCAAAAATTATTGACGCTTACTCGTCTTCTTCCGCGGGCATATCCGCGATTTCGTCCAGCGACACTTCTTCATCATCATCGTCGTCCAGAACATCATCGCCCAGATCGACATCGGATGCGTCGTCATCTTCCAGAACAGCATCTGCGTCGTCGACCAGATCGTCCTTCATGACTGCTTTGTCTTCTTTGTCGGCCACCATCGTGCGCGACCCTTTACCGGTCTCCAGGTTTACGACCTCACCCGTATAGGGGCTGACCACCGGATCGGCGTTCAGGTCGTAAAAGCGTTTTCCGGTCGTCGGGCATACACGTTTGACGCCCCATTCAGCTTTGGGCATTTGAAACCCTTTCCGTTCATACTGACTCATCTGAGATTTCAGGCAACTGCCACAATGCTGCAAGGGTGTCAAAGCCTTTTGCAGCGAAGGGTTGACCTTGGACGGATTCAAGCCTCATTGAGGGGCATGTTGTTTCGAAATTCACGCAATCGGCTAACAGAGAGCACGACCCTGACTTTGGGATCACCCGATCCGGTTGTAATCGAGCTTCGGGCATCGAAACGTGCGCGCAGACTGTCTTTGCGCGTGTCCCGCCTGGATGGGCGCGTGACGCTGACGGCTCCTCACGGGTCCGACAAGGACGGAGCCCTTCAGTTTGCCACCGAACGACTGGACTGGATCCGGGGCCATCTGGCGCAAACTGCTCCCAGTGAAGTGCCGGGCATTGGGTCCACGCTTCCCTTTCGCGGAGAGCCACTGGCACTGGCGCGCGGACATGCGCGTGTTGTGCAAATTTCCGACAATAAATTGCTGTTGCCACCTCATTCCCCTGAACGTGACGCGATCCGGGCCGAGATGTTTCTAAAGGAAGCCGCCCGCGTGGCCCTTGTTGCCGCCAGCGACACCTATGCGGCGAAGGTTGGTCGGTCATACGGTCGGATCACCTTGCGCGACACACGGTCCCGCTGGGGGTCGTGTAGTTCTCGCGGCAATCTTAGTTATTCGTGGCGTCTGATCATGGCCCCGCCAGAGGTGTTAGAGTACGTGGCCGCCCACGAAGTCGCGCATCTTGTGCATATGGACCACTCCAGCGCCTTCTGGGCACAGGTCGAGGAAATCTTTCCAAGCTACCAAGCCCCACGGAAATGGTTGAAAGATCACGGGACCGATTTGCATCGCTATCGCTTTCGCGATTGACCTTTTGGGATTTGTGATCACAATTACCCGCATGCAAAGCCAAATTCGCCAAACCTCGGACAGTACCAGCGCGCATGAACGCGTTTATCGCCACTTGCGTACCCGCATCATGCACGGAGAGCTGGATCCCGGCGAAAGTCTGACCATTCGAGGCATCGGCGCTGAATACGATGTGTCAATGACGCCCGCACGAGAGGCCGTACGCAGGTTGGCTGCGGAAGGGGCGCTGACCCTATCCAGCTCAGGCCGTGTGACGGCACCAGACCTGTCCGCCGAGCGGATCGAGGAACTTACCGCCCTGCGTGCATTGTTAGAGCCAGAACTGGCCGCCCGCGCCCTGCCACGCGCCCATATGACCCTGATCGACCGCCTGCGTTCAATCAACGCTCGGGTTTCGGAATGCGTCGCTAATCAAGATGCTATCGGCTATCTGCGGACCAATCTGGAGTTTCACCGCACGATTTACCTGCGGGCACAGGCTCCGGCCATTCTGGCCATGGCAGAGACCGTCTGGCTGCAGCTTGGGCCCACCATGCGCGCGCTCTACGCAAGCGGCCAGCGTACCGACCTGCAACGCCACCACCGCATGATCCTGTCGGCCCTCGCAGCCGGAGACGAGCCTGCCCTGCGGCTGGCCGTACGCACGGATGTGACGCAGGGCTTGAAGATGCTGGTGGGGTAAGTCGCGCTGCCGAAGTAAGTAGAAAGAACAGGCGCTTGGACAGCGCCTGGTTCGATCAGTCCATCACATAGCGAAACGCTGCAATCTCGGCGTCCAGACGTTCGATATCGAGCGTGCTTTTCTCGGGCACAATGAAAAGACCCTGCCGTCCGCAAGTGTCTGCACGCTGAACAAACTCTTCAACGACATGATAGTGCGGCCGGTTCATATAGTCATCGAAAAACAGATGCGTTCCCGGACGTGCGTTTCTTAGGGATGTCAAAAAACAGCAAACCCGGAAACGGCCATCTACAAGAACCACATCAGGATCCGCGTTCCCTTGGCTCCACATCTGGCTGGCATAGTCGGAAAATCTAGCACGATGATCGTAGGTGCTTGGCCGACCCCAGGCTTTCAAAGGCCCAAGATCAATGTGGTTCAAGTGGAGCCGATCGGTAGCTTCAGCCGGCACACGCTGCCGAACCTTATCAAGCCAAGCCGAGCTCGTATCTGTCGCATGAATGTTCGCACCAGAGTTTTTGGCCATCCAAACGGTGCTCGCTCCACACCCATACTCGAAGTAAGTTACACTTTTCGCTGCAATTGATTTGAAAAGCGCGTCATCACCTTCAAAAAGGTCATCAGGATTTTTCCGCGAAGAATCCGATGCTCCCGCGCCTTTTTTTATCAGCTTCGCAAATGCAATGAGCCGCGATCTGCCGGTGGAGTTGTTTTTCATTTCGCTCACTCTCTAAAATCGATACTGGCCTTGCCCGTCAAAACCTCAAGTAGCTTCTCAGCGTGCCTTCTCAACGCTTGTTAGTGCACTGTTTGCAGCAAACTTGCTAGCTATGGGCAGTCGTTAAGCCATCATCTTGTGACAATTGTTAGACACTCGATAGGCACAATATTCTGCTTTGGCAATCACTTTGAGGTTGAAGCGGGTGCTAACGTCAAGTGGCCCGGCTTCCTTCTGATATTGCTTCGCACAACTACGGCAATTCCAGCCCCACGCCTTACTATGACGCAAAGGTTTCTCGTGAACCTCAGACACACCGACGCGACCAAAGAAAAAGGCACGCCAACCGGCGTGCCTTCTGTTTTGTAGGTAATCCGCAATTAGGCGTGGATCGCGCCGTCTCCGCAAGCCAGAGCCGCCTCACGCACCGCTTCCGAGAAGGTCGGGTGGGCGTGGCAGGTGCGGGCCAGATCTTCGGCCGATCCGCCGTATTCCATCAGCACACAGGCTTCGTGGATCAGTTCGCCAGCGGTTGGGCCCATGATGTGGACGCCCAGCACGCGGTCGGTGGCTTTGTCAGCCAAGATTTTCACAAACCCGTCGCCTTGGAAGACGGCCTTGGCGCGGCCATTGCCCATGAAGCTGAACTTGCCAACTTTGTAGTCAACGCCAGCTTCTTTCAGCTCTTGCTCGGTCTTGCCAACGGATGCGACCTCGGGCGAGGTGTAGATCACGCCGGGGATCACGTCATAGTTTACGTGACCAGCCTGACCGGCGATGCTTTCCGCAGCCGCCATGCCTTCGTCTTCGGCTTTGTGCGCCAGCATCGGACCTTCGGTCACGTCGCCAATCGCCCAGATGCCGGGAACGCTGGTTTTCCAGTGGTCGGTGGCAATCTGACCGCGCTCGGTCATTTTTACACCAGCGGCTTCCAGACCCAGACCGTCCACAAACGGACGGCGGCCGGTGGCAACCAGCACCACATCGGCGTCGATCACATGCTCGCTGTCATCCTTGCGCAGCTTGTAGTTTACGGTCGCCTTTGTCTTCTTGGCGTCCACTTTCTGAACGGCGGCACCCATGATGAAGTTCAGACCCTGCTTTTTCAGCGTGCGCTGGAAGGTTTTCTGGATGTCTTTGTCCATGCCTGGCGTGATGTCGTCGAGGAACTCAACAACAGTCACTTCCGACCCCAGACGTGCATAGACCGAACCCATTTCCAGACCAATGACGCCCGCGCCGATAACAACCATCTTCTTGGGGATCTTCGGCAGTTCAAGCGCACCGGTCGAGGTCACGACGACCTTCTCGTCTACCTCAACACCCGGAAGGCTCGACGGCTCGGAACCGGACGCGATCACGATGTGCTTGGCGTTGTGAACCTCGTCACCCACCTTGACCTGTCCGGCGGCAGGGATCGAGCCCCAGCCCTTCAGCCAGTCAACTTTGTTCTTTTTGAACAGGAACTCGATGCCTTTGGTGTTCTGACCAATGACGTCGTCCTTATAAGCCAGCATCTCTTTCCAATCGACCGAGGGGCTTTTGCCCTTCAGGCCCATCTTGGCGAAGTTATGCTCGGCCTCATGCAGGCTGTGCGAGGCGTGCAACAGCGCCTTCGAGGGGATACAGCCAACGTTCAGACACGTACCGCCCAACGTCTCGCGACCTTCAACACATGCGGTCTTCAGGCCTAGCTGAGCACAACGGATGGCGCATACATAGCCACCGGGGCCACCACCGATTACGATTACGTCATAGTCTGCCATATCTCTTTATCCTTCTTTCTTCGCCATGCGCTGGCCGACTGCCGTTTCTGCGCAACTTGCGTATTCGAATTGAAGTTGAAAACCGCCGTGGTTCTGTCCCTTAGACCGGGGTCAGCAGCTTCACACTCACATTGATCACACCATCCCGTTCCATATGCATGGCCAGTTCTTCGGATTCGAAGAACGCGCGGGCGCGGTCAAGATCAAGAACTTGGAAAAGCGCAACCGCGTGGTTGTCCTGTGCAGGATCACGCCAGACATGAAGCTCGCGGATACCGACTGCTTTCCGGTTGAAACGGTCCTTCTTGAAAACCGTATGCCAGGCGTCGAAATCAGCCACATCGGCTTGCCAGAGAATATGGGTTGCCATGGTCAGAAACTCCCTCTGTGTGCGGCGACCGTAGCACGCGATAGCATGCGGGTCTTTGACTTGAATCGTGCGCCTAAAACAGGATGCTGGCGCGCTCGGCCCAATGCCAAGCGCACCAAGGTTCTTTACAGATCCATCAGCAGACGGCGCGGATCTTCCAGTGCTTCTTTCACACGTACAAGGAAGGTTACGGCGCCTTTGCCGTCAACGATGCGGTGGTCATAGCTCAGCGCCAGATACATCATCGGGCGGATCACAACTTGGCCATTGATCGCCATTGGGCGGTCTTGGATTTTGTGCATGCCAAGGATGCCCGATTGCGGCGGGTTCAGGATCGGCGAGGACATCAGCGATCCGTAAACACCACCGTTCGACAGGGTGAAGGTACCGCCCTGCATTTCGTCCATCGACAGCTTGCCGTCACGAGCTTTGCGGCCCTTTTCGGCAATGGCTTTTTCGATCTGAGCGAAAGACATGCTGTCGGCATCGTTGATCACCGGAACCACCAGGCCCGTGGGCGTACCTGCAGCAACACCCATGTTCACATAGTTCTTGTAAACGATGTCGGTGCCGTCGATCTCGGCGTTGACTTCCGGCACTTCTTTCAGTGCGTGGCAGCAAGCTTTGGTGAAGAAGGACATGAAGCCCAGACGGACGCCGTGCTTCTTCTCGAACAGGTCTTTGTATTCCTTACGCAGAGCCATCGTTTCCGTCATATCCACCTCGTTATAGGTGGTCAGCATGGCGGCGGTGTTCTGGCTGTCTTTCAGTCGGCGCGCAATGGTCTGACGCAGGCGCGTCATCTTCACGCGTTCTTCGCGGGCGGGATCGCCTGCAGCGCGCGGAGCGGCCGGGGCAGCGGCGGGAGCAGCAGCTTTCGGTGCGGCCAAAGCGGCAGCAACGTCGTGCTTCATCACGCGGCCATCGCGACCGGTGCCCTGTACATCAGCGGGGTTCAGGCCAGCTTCGGCCATGGCTTTCTTGGCCGACGGTGCGTCTTCCACGTCCTTGCCAGTCGCCGCAGGTGCAGCAGCCGCGGCAGGAGCAGCAGCAGGAGCGGCGGCAACCGCACCGCCGGAAGACAAGACGGCCAGTTTGGCCGACGCGTCAACGGTGGTGCCTTCCGGTGCCAGAATCTCGGCCAGCACACCAGCGGCAGGCGCGGGCACTTCCACGGATACTTTGTCGGTTTCCAGCTCGCACAGCATCTCGTCCTGCTGAACTGCGTCGCCAACCTGTTTGAACCAGGTCGATACGGTGGCTTCCGACACGCTTTCGCCAAGCGCGGGGACCATCACGTCCACAGCCTGACCTGCGTCAGCGGCAGGAGCGGCAGCAGCCGGGGCAGCTTCAGCGGCGGCAGGTGCAGGGGCAGCGCCCTCGCCTTCGCCGATCATGGCCAGCAGCGCGTCAACGCCAACGGTATCGCCTTCAGCAGCAACGATCTCGCCCAATGTACCAGCAGCAGGCGACGGAACCTCGACGGTTACCTTGTCGGTTTCCAGCTCGCACAGCATTTCGTCAACAGCAACGGCGTCGCCGGGTTTCTTGAACCATGTTGCGACCGTGGCTTCGGTCACGCTTTCGCCCAGCGTGGGGACACGTACTTCAATGCTCATGGCTTATTTCCCTTCAATAGTCAGCGCGGCATCAACCAGCGCTTCTTGTTGTGCTTTGTGGGTCGATGCCAGACCCGTTGCGGGCGAGGCCGCAGCCGGACGACCAGCATAGACCGGACGCGTATGTTTCGCGCCGATGCGGGTCAGCACCCATTCGATATTCGGTTCGACAAAAGTCCACGAACCTTGGTTTTTCGGTTCTTCCTGACACCAGACGATTTCCGCCTGTTTGAAGCGCTCAAGTTCCTTGACGCAGGACATGGCCGGGAACGGATAGAACTGCTCAAGACGCAGGATATAAACGTCGTTGATGCCACGCTTGTCGCGCTCTTCCAGCAGGTCATAGTAAACCTTGCCCGAGCACATGACGACGCGCTTGATCTTGTCGTCTTTCACCAGCTTGGCGTCCGAACGGCCCGTGCCATTGTCACGATCGCCATCATCCCACAATACGCGGTGGAAGCTTGAACCTTCAGTGAAGTCCTTGGCGTCCGACACGCACAGCTTGTGACGCAGAAGCGATTTCGGCGTCATCATGATCAAAGGCTTACGGTAGCCGCGATGCAGCTGGCGGCGCAGGATGTGGAAATAGTTCGCTGGGGTCGAGCAATTCGCCACGATCCAGTTGTCACCACCACACATCTGCAGGAAACGCTCCAGACGGGCCGAGCTGTGTTCCGGCCCCTGCCCTTCGAAACCGTGCGGCAGAAGGACGGTCAGACCGGACATACGCAGCCATTTGCTTTCGCCCGACGAGATGAACTGGTCGAACATGATCTGCGCGCCGTTGGCAAAGTCGCCAAACTGGGCTTCCCACATCACCAGCGCGTTGGGTTCAGCCAGCGAATAGCCATATTCGAAACCCAGCACCGCATATTCCGACAGCATCGAGTCGATGACCTCGTAATGGGCCTGACCTTCGCGGATGTTGTTCAGCGGATAGTAACGCTCTTCGTTGTCCTGATTGATCAGGCCCGAATGGCGCTGCGAGAACGTCCCGCGCGTACAGTCCTGACCGGACAGACGCACCGGGAAGCCTTCAGTCAAAAGCGAGCCAAAGGCCAGAGCTTCTGCGGTCGCCCAGTCAAAACCAGTGCCGTTCGCGAACATCTTCGCCTTGGTATCCAAAAGACGCCCAACGGTCTTGTGCATCGGGAAGTTTTCCGGAGCCGTCGACAGGGCTTTGCCCACCTCGGTGAAGGTGTCGGTCGAAATCTCGGTCTTGCCGCGCTGGTATTCGTCACTGTTGCGATCAAGGTGCGACCAACGCCCATCCAGCCAGTCGGCCTTGTTGGGCTTATAATCTTTCCCGGCCTCGAACTCTTCGTTCATGTGGGCCTGGAAGGCCGCTTTCATGTCCTCAATCTCGCCTTCCGGGATCAGGCCATCCTTGACCAGACGCTCGGTATACAGCTGCAACGTGGTCTTATGCTTCTTGATGTTCTTGTACATCATCGGATTGGTGAACATCGGCTCGTCGCCTTCGTTGTGACCAAACCGGCGATAACAGAAGATGTCCAGAACCACGTCTTTGTGGAACTTCTGGCGGAACTCGGTCGCGACGCGGGCAGCGTGGACTACGGCTTCCGGGTCGTCGCCATTCACGTGGAAGATCGGGGCTTCCACCATCAGGGCGATATCCGTCGGATAGGGCGACGAACGGCTGAAATGCGGAGCTGTCGTAAAGCCGATCTGGTTGTTCACCACGATATGCATCGTGCCGCCGGTCTTGTGACCGACCAGCCCCGACAGGCCGAAGCCTTCCGCCACGACACCCTGGCCAGCAAAGGCCGCGTCACCGTGCAGAAGGATCGGCAGAACCTGATCACGATCCTCGTCGTTCATCTGTTCTTGCTTGGCGCGGACCTTACCCAGAACCACAGGGTTCACGGCCTCAAGGTGCGAGGGATTCGCGGTAAGCGATAGGTGAACCTTGTTGTCGTCAAACTGACGGTCCGACGAGGCACCAAGGTGGTACTTCACGTCGCCCGAACCATCGACTTCGTCCGGTTTGAAGCTGCCGCCTTGGAATTCGTTGAAAATCGCGCGGTAAGGCTTCTGCATCACATTGGCCAGAACCGACAGGCGGCCACGGTGGGGCATGCCGATGACGATATCTTTCAGGCCCAGCTGACCGCCGCGCTTGATGATCTGCTCCATCGCCGGGATCAGCGCTTCGCCGCCATCAAGGCCGAAACGCTTGGTGCCCATATACTTCACGTGCAGGAATTTCTCGAAACCTTCGGCCTCGACCAGCTTGTTCAGGATCGCCTTACGGCCTTCCTGCGTGAAGCGGATTTCCTTGTCGAACCCTTCGATACGTTCTTTCAGCCAACCGGCTTCTTCCGGGTTCGAGATGTGCATGTATTGCAGCGCAAAGGTGCCGCAATAGGTGCGCTTCACGATATCAAGGATCTGGCGGATCGACGCGACCTCAAGTCCCAGAACATTATCGATAAAGATCGGGCGATCCATGTCCGCTTCGGTGAAACCATAGGACGCAGGATCAAGCTCGGGATGGGGCGTGGGTTTCTGCATGCCCAACGGATCCAGATCCGCAACAAGGTGACCGCGAATACGATAAGCACGGATCAGCATCAGCGCCCGGATCGAGTCCAGAACAGCGCGTTTTACCTGATCATCAGAAAGGGTCACACCCTTCTCTGCAGCCTTCGCCTCGATCTTCTTGGCAGCTGCCTTGCCTTCTTCGGCAGGGGCTTCAGGCCATTGACCGTCCAGTGCGTGCACCCGGTCGCCATCCGGCATCGGGGGCCAGTCACCACGTGCCCAGCTGGGGCCAGCGGCCTCGGCGGTCACATCGCGGGCGTCATCCCCAAGCTCTGCGAAAAAGGCATGCCAAGCGGCGTCAACCGCGCTGGGATCTTTCACATACTGGGCGTAAAGCTGCTCCAGATACTCGGCATTGTGGCCTTGCATGAAGCTTGATGCATGGAAGATGTCGTTGGGGCTCTGGTCGTTCATTGGGTCACCTGAGAAATTGAAAACGCGCGCCCCAAGGGTTTGGGGCGCGCGAGAGTCGTCTTACTTGCCGATCGCTTCCAGCACGGCCTCGCCCAGCGTCGCGGGGCTGTCTGCCACCACAATGCCAGCAGCACGCATGGCTTCGATCTTGTCTTCAGCACCGCCTTTACCACCAGCAACGATGGCACCAGCGTGGCCCATGCGGCGTCCCGGAGGTGCCGTACGGCCAGCGATGAAGCCAGCAACCGGCTTCCAGCGGCCTTTTTTCTTCTGTTCGGCCAGGAATTCAGCAGCTTCTTCTTCTGCCGAACCACCGATCTCACCGATCATGATGATCGACTGAGTTTCGTCGTCGTCCAGGAACATGTCCAAAACGTCGATATGCTCGGTGCCCTTGATGGGGTCGCCACCGATGCCAACCGCAGTCGACTGGCCCAGACCGATATCGGTGGTCTGTTTCACAGCCTCATAGGTCAGCGTACCCGAGCGCGACACAACACCTACGCTACCGCGCTGGTGGATGTGGCCGGGCATGATGCCGATTTTACAGGCGCCGGGGGTGATCACGCCGGGGCAGTTCGGGCCCACAAGACGCGAGGCCGAGCCTTCCAGAGCACGCTGAACGCGCATCATGTCGAGCACCGGAATGCCCTCGGTGATACAAACGATCAGTTCCATCTCTGCGTCGATCGCTTCAAGGATCGAATCCGCTGCGAAGGGCGGCGGCACATAGATCACGGAAGCGTTGGCTTCGGTGACGTGCTTGGCTTCGTGAACCGAGTTGAAGATCGGCAGGTCCAGATGCGTCTGGCCACCTTTGCCCGGCGTTACACCACCGACCATTTTGGTGCCATATGCAATGGCCTGTTCCGAGTGAAAGGTACCCTGCGAGCCGGTCAGACCCTGACAGATGACCTTGGTATTTTCGTCAATAAGAACTGCCATTGTCTTAGCCTTTCACCGCTTTCACGATTTTCTCTGCGCCGTCCGACAGGTTGTCGGCAGCGATCACATCAACATCCGAGTTGTTGATGATGTCTTTACCGGCTTCCACGTTGGTGCCTTCCAGACGCACGACCAGCGGAACCTGCAGGCCCACTTCTTTCACGGCTGCAACAACGCCCTCGGCGATGACGTCACAGCGCATGATGCCGCCGAAGATGTTCACGAGGATGCCCTTTACGTTGGGGTCCGAGGTGATGATCTTGAAGGCTTCGGTCACTTTCTCTTTGGTGGCGCCGCCACCAACGTCCAGGAAGTTGGCCGGCTCAGCGCCGTACAGCTTGATGATGTCCATGGTGGCCATTGCCAGACCAGCACCGTTCACCATGCAGCCAATTTCACCGTCCAGAGCGATATAGTTCAGGTCGTATTTCGACGCTTCCAGCTCTTTCGGGTCTTCTTCGGTGGTGTCGCGCAGTTCGGCGATATCCGGGTGGCGATAAACGGCGTTGCCGTCGAAGCCAACTTTGGCGTCCAGCACTTTGATGTCGCCGCTATCCGAGATGATCAGCGGGTTGATCTCAAGCATCTCCATGTCCTTCTCGGTGAAGGCTTTGTAGAGCTTGCCCATCAGAGCAACACACTGCTTGATCTGTGCACCTTCCAGGCCCAGCGCAAACGCGATGCGGCGGCCGTGGAAACCTTGGTATCCGGTGGCCGGATCAACCGAGAAGCTCAGGATCTTTTCGGGGGTGGCGGCTGCCACTTCCTCGATGTCCATGCCGCCTTCGGTCGAGCAAACGAACGAAATGCGCGAGGTCTGGCGATCTACCAGCAGAGCAAGGTACAGCTCACGCTCGATGCCGGAACCGGCTTCGATGTAGATACGGTTAACCTGCTTACCGGCCGGGCCGGTCTGGTGGGTCACAAGGGTGCGGCCCAGCATCTTCTTGGCTTCTTCAGCGGCTTCCTCGACCGATTTGGTCAGGCGCACACCACCTTTTTCGCCAGCGTCGGCTTCCTTGAAGGAACCCTTGCCGCGGCCACCTGCGTGGATCTGTGCTTTCACCACCCAGAGGGGGCCGTCGAGTTCACCTGCGGCGGTCTTGGCATCTTCTGCTTTCAGTACAACGCGGCCGTCCGAAACGGGTGCGCCGTAGGATTTCAGAAGGGCCTTCGCCTGGTATTCATGAATGTTCATGAAATCATCCTATCCAGTTGGTCCATTGGGTCCCGGACAAGATGCACAGGTGAAGCGCTAGGCAAAAATGTTTTTTGCAAAATTGGGCGAAATTCCGGTGAAGTCGCCATTTTTGTGATCACACCTCAAAATGCGTGATCACAAATCGTTAATATTTGGAAGATCAGGCCGTTTGCGAATCTTGATCTATCGCAAACGACGCCAGATCGAGCGGGCGCGTTTTTCGACCTTGGGATAGCGGCGCAACAGGTCTCCAATCCTATCACGGGCGGATGGCGCAGCCCCCAAAGTGCGGTCTCGGCCCAGCAGGTCGTGCAGCGCCGTCAGCGCGCCCTTTCCCACCAGTTCAGTCAGATCAAACGGCTGATCTGTCTTCTCATCGATGCCGATAATCTCGTGCAGGGTGGTGATGTGCAAAAGGCGTGGCGCGGCCATACGTTTGCCCATGGCAGGCATATAGCCCGTATGCATCAGGTTGTATTCCGGCGGCAGGATCCAGACGCGCAAATCGCTGTCCCACAGAAGTTCACGAAGGACTGGCTGGTCCCAACGCTCGCCCTCGCCTGTCATGCGCTGCTCCCAGCTGCGTAGGAAGGCCTGTGTCTTCTCAGACTTGCGGATACCCATGACACCACTGTTGATCTGACGAAATCCGGTGGGCAAATCCTGTGTCGGCTGATGCATCGGCACGGTGCCATTGCCGTATTGATCATGCGCCCCAATGCAATCGAACTGCCTGAGCAGTGCGAACATGTCCGAGCAATCAGCCACCGCGACCACATCGCAATCCAGATAGACCGTTTGGGCAAAGCGGCTCTCGCGCAGGGCCTCCATTTTAGGGCGGGTGCCGACATAGTTCAGGATGTGAACCTGATTGAACACGGGATCATCCACATGCGCGTCAGCAAAAAGGTCAATCTGAATATCATCTCCCATCACGGCCCGCAACGACCGCGCCGCCCGCTGCGCCAACCCGCGATATTGAGCGCCGGTTGCAGCAAAGACAAAGCCGTCATCGGCGGTCATTGGGAAAAGTAGGGTCACGAAAAGCTCCTAACCAAAGCTGGACAGTATTTCCTCCGCTTTAGTCCAATCCAACCTCCGCAGCAATCACCCCTCTCTCAACGCTTTGTCATTGCTGGCGACTTGGCCACGGTGATAGAATTGGGTGTCTACTGCTCTGAGTATTTCCAAATGTCTATTCCCAGCTGGTCTGTCGTTTCAACAATACGCGAACCGCTTCCGCTTGTGCTGGCCTTTGCGTGCCATCACCTGCGCATGGGTGCGCAGCGTGTACATCTTTTCTTCGATGATCCAAATGACCCAGCAGCCGAGGTCATGGCCGCCATTCCCGGCGTCGACGTCACCCTGTGTGACGACAACCATTGGAACGCTCTGGATCAGGAAAAGCGCCCCAGCTGGCAAACACGACGACAGACGTTGAACGCCAACATCATTGCACAGAAACAGAATACCGATTGGCTTTTGCACGCAGACGCCGACGAATTTCTATGGGCACCCGATGGAATTGAAGAAGAGCTTGCCCACGCCGAAACCT
Source organism: Aliiroseovarius sp. S253 (assembly GCF_049800855.1). Classification (NCBI taxonomy): domain Bacteria; kingdom Pseudomonadati; phylum Pseudomonadota; class Alphaproteobacteria; order Rhodobacterales; family Paracoccaceae; genus Aliiroseovarius; species Aliiroseovarius sp. S253. Next base: position 2,209,892 of record NZ_JBNAFW010000001.1, read on the forward strand.
GGTTGCACATTCCAAACTTAGAACGTGTCTGGACCGCGCCCGAGAATGGGATCTTCGATGGGGCGTTCCGCGCATCGGGCCTGACCATCGCAAGGATGGGTGAGGTCTATGGCCCAGCGCACAGCTACTTGCAGAACGGACTGTCTGGCCATACTTCAGGCAAAGCGATGGCCCGGCTGGCCGATCGCAAATTCATTGCCATTCACGCCGTCAAAGAGGAATTCCAAGGTAAAGCTTTACCCGGTCGAACGAAAGCAAGGGCGCGGATCTTGCACTTTGACGGAATGACTGCCCGCCATTGGCTGTTAAAGTCACTTCGCTATGCAATACAGGGCAAAGCACTGCTTCAAACGCTCCACAACCGACGCAGGGCCGGCATTGAACGTGTGATGGCAGCGCGTGATCCGCTGACTGAGGGCTTGGCGTTGCACGCCGAGATCTTTCATCTTTCAACCAAACAGCAGAACATACTAAAGGCACAGGACGCCCTTCTGACCTGCCCGCTAGATCTGGATCATGCTGTGGCCACCCATGCACCCGGCTTGGCGGCCGATTTCTCAGCAGAACGGTTTGATGCGTGTCTCACCAGCGCGCTCGAAGACGTGGTTGAACTAATCCGCGACCAATCATCTAAACGCGCTTAACCACGCAGCGATGCGCGTATCTTGCGAAGCGGGTTTGTCAATTTGCGCACATATTTCAGCTCCCGCTCGGCCGCGCGCAGCTTGAATTCTGTTTCGCTTAGTTTCTTGGCCAACTGAGTGGCGGGCGATGGCAGTTTGCCAACCTCCTGCGCCCCGACCTTGGCATCACACTCAAGAAGAAACTCAAGGTGTTCGCGCTGTCGACGGACCGGTAGCGCCTCTTCCATGGTGAACGGGGTTTCCGGATCCCCAGCGGCAATTCTATGAAGACGTTGGCTGTGCAGGATCCGCGGTGCGCCCTGCTTGGGCCTCCAAGTGTCAAGCGTCCAAACGGCAATCAAGTTGTATTCCTGCGGCAATGCAAACATCGACAGGTCCGATTTCCATAGCAACTCGCGCAAAGTTGGCTGATCCATATCGGCGTCCCGCTCTCGGACGGTCTGGTCCCAGTTCGCTACAAGTTCCTTCGTCTTCTCTGTGGTTTTGATGGCAATAACACCCGCATTTAGCAGACCAAAACTGCGAGGCATCGTACCGTCCTGAACCAGTCGCTCACCATCGCGTGCAAAGGCGAACGACGACGCAAGATCGAACCGATCCAGCAATTGGAACAGTTCGGACACGTCCATCAGCACCACAATGTCGCAATCCAAATAAACCGTCCGCTCGAACCGAGTACGCCGCATCGCCTCCATCTTCGGACGAAAATAACTGTCGGACAGCTTGTGAATGCGGTCAAAGGCCGGATCAACCAACTCGGCATCCGTGAACAGATCCACTTGGGCATCAGGCATCACCTGCCGCAAGCTGCGGACAGCGCGCCGTGCAAGATTAACGTATTTCGCGCCCGTTGCCGCGAAGATGAAACCATTTCCCTTTGGGTCTGACACAATGCGCCTCTTTCAAAAAAATTGCGCCGCTCAACTTGAGCGGCGCAACTTGTAAACGAACGGTTATAAATCTGGTCTTATGCCAGCGAGCTGTCAATGCCCTTACAGGCCTCAACAAGACCCTTCACCGCGTCGACCGATTTGTCGAACATGGCTTGCTCGTCTTTGCTCAGCTCGATGTCGATGACTTTTTCGATGCCGTTGGCACCGATCACGGTCGGTACGCCAACATAGAAACCGTCAAGGCCGTAGGCGCCATCAACGTAGGCAGCAGCAGGCAGAACGCGTTTCTGGTCGTTCAGGTAAGCCTGAGCCATTTCGATCGCCGAAGCAGCCGGGGCGTAGTAGGCCGAACCGGTTTTCAGCAGGCCAACGATCTCGGCGCCACCGTCACGGGTGCGCTGAACGATGGCGTCCAGTTTCTCTTGGCTGGTCCAACCCATCTTCACCAGATCCGGCAGCGGGATGCCGCCAACGGTCGAGTAACGGGTCAGCGGAACCATGGTGTCGCCGTGGCCGCCCAGTACGAAAGCAGTGACGTCGCGCATGGATACGTCGAATTCGACCGACAGGAAGTGACGGAAGCGTGCCGAATCCAGAACGCCAGCCATGCCAACCACTTTGTTGTGGGGCAGGCCCGAGAATTCGCGCAGAGCCCAAACCATGGCGTCCAGCGGGTTGGTGATACAGATCACGAATGCGTTCGGGGCGTGCTCTTTGATGCCTTCGCCAACCGATTTCATGACTTTCAGGTTGATGCCCAGCAGGTCATCGCGGCTCATGCCCGGCTTGCGCGGAACACCAGCGGTGACGATGCAGACGTCTGCGCCGGCAATATCTTCGTAGGACGTGGTGCCCGAAAGAGCTGCGTCGAACCCTTCAACGGGGCCGCTTTCCGCGATGTCGAGTGCTTTACCCTGGGGGATGCCGTCCGCGATATCGAAAAGGACAACGTCGCCCATTTCTTTCAGTGCAGCGAGGTGAGCAAGGGTGCCCCCGATCATGCCGCTACCGATAAGCGCAATCTTGGTTCTGGCCATGAGTGTGATCTCCGATCAGTTGTTTTCGGGCGCATGCCTAGTCTGAAAGTGCCTTTCGCGCAAGGGCGCTGCGCTGCGGCGACACAGATAGCTTGCATCCGAATGCGACACGAGATAGCGCTAAAGCGCCCATTTTCCAGCCTTTTGAAGGATGTCACATGCCCGAGGTTCTAGACCTCACTTTCTTTGCCTTTGCCATTCCCGCAGTGATCTTTGCCGGGATTTCCAAGGGTGGCTTCGGGTCGGGGGCCGCCTTTGCGGCAACCCCTTTGCTTGCGCTGATTCTGGAACCCGGGGCGGCCATTGGCCTGATGTTACCGCTTTTGATGCTGATGGATGTGACCGCGCTGAAGCCCTTTTGGCGCAAGTGGGACACAAGGTCAGCCAGCTACTTGATTTGGGGGGCTGTGCCGGGCGTTGCAATCGGAAGCTTGCTCTACTCGTTCGCCAATCCAGATGTATTCCGATTGCTGATCGGGCTGATCGCGGTTGGTTTCGTCGCATTCCGAGTTGCACGCATGAAAGGGCTAATCCGCTCTGCAGCGCAGCCAATGCGTGGTCGCATGGGGGTCTTTTGGGGAGCGGTCGCTGGCTTCACCAGCTTCATCAGCCATGCCGGAGGTCCCCCGGCAGCGGTGTACCTGTTGTCACGGCACCTAGATAAAACGACTTTTCAAGCGACCACTGTGATCAGCTTTTGGGCCATCAATCTGATGAAATTCGTACCGTATTCGGTGTTGGGGATCTTCACTTGGCAAACGGCAAAGGCAGATCTTCTGCTGATCCCCTTTGCCGTGCTGGGCGTCTGGATCGGGGTGCATCTGCACCACAAGATGTCCGAACGCCTGTTTTTCGGCTTCACCTATCTGTTCCTGCTCCTGACCGGGACCAAGCTGATTTGGGAAGGCCTGACTTAGACCGGACTACCAAGCCTTGCCGGGGTCAGTTCTTCGTCGAGCTGTTCATACCCCTGCCCTGCAGCGACCAGACAGGTCATACCATTTGCCATCGTTACCGTGATCGTCCATGTGCCCGTGTCAGCGGACGCATAGACCTCGACTACCTGCCGGTCCGACGCAAGTCCGATGGATTGCCGCGTTTCGCCATAAGATTCGGTCAGACGCTGCACCACTGAATCGCGGTCGGCGCAACGCGTCGTTCCCTGCGCCTGCATTTGTCCGGCTGACAAAAGAATCGCACCGACACCAAGTCCAAGGGCCAGAATGTCCTGTTTCATGGATCTGTCCTTTCTTTTTGGGCCGTTCTGCCGGGCCAACCGGCGCACCGGCGGCATCAGGTCCGTGTTCCAACTGAAGCCGAACTGCATCCCATTGCGTCAGTGGCCAACCGTGAGCCCTTCCGTCATTCGGCATCTCAGTGAAAAGCCTGCGCGGTGAAGCCGAAGAAGTGGTTAATGCGCCGCGCCAACAAGGCCGCCCCCATGCAACAAGCGTAAATTTTCTGCATCGCGGCAAAGTTTGCCTTGCGAATTGGTGCGCAAATGTGATCCCTTGCGCAACAATATTGCGGAGACACAGAATCATGACCACACGCCCTTACCGTTCCGTCCTTTACATCCCCGGCTCGAAAGAGCGTGCGCTGGAAAAGGCCCGTGGCCTTGCCGCTGACGCGATCATTTTCGATCTTGAAGATGCCGTTGCCCCCGATGCCAAAGTCGAGGCTCGTGCCATTCTGAAAGCCGAGCTGGACAAAGGCGGCTATGGCAACCGTGCCAAGATCGTCCGCATCAACGGGTTCGATACCGAATGGGGTAAAGACGATGTAGCGGCCTTTGTGGGCGCAGATATCGACGCGATCCTGATGCCGAAAGTCGGTTCGGCCGCGCAACTGGACGAACTGGCCGCGCTGATCCCCGACGTGGATCTATGGGCGATGATGGAGACCCCGATCGGCATGCTGAACGCTGCCGAGATTGCTGCCCATCCGCGCCTAAAGGGCTTTGTCATGGGCACGAACGATCTGGCAAAAGAACTCAACACTCGCTTCCGCGCAGATCGCCTGCCGATGATGGGCGGGCTGCATATGTGCCTGATCGCCGCTAAAGCCCACGGGGTTGTGATCGTTGATGGCGTCTACAACGCGTTCAAAGACGACGAAGGCCTGAAAGCCGAATGTGATCAGGGCCGCGACATGGGCATGGACGGCAAGACGCTGATCCACCCGGCTCAGCTGGAGACCGCCAACGCCGCATTCGCTCCGTCAGAGGCCGAGATTGACCTGGCAAAGCGTCAGATCGCTGCGTTCGAGGAAGCCGAAGCATCCGGTCAAGGCGTTGCGGTCGTGGATGGTAAAATCGTCGAAAACCTGCATGTTGAGACAGCAAAATCCATTCTGGCCAAAGCCGACGCCATCGCCGCGATGGGGGGCTGAGGCCCCAGCGAAGGAACCCCACCATGACGCTTCTTATTCTCGGTATTGCTCTTTGGTACGGGGGCCATTTCTGGAAACGTGCCCTACCCCGAGCCCATTCCAATATGGGCGAGCGGGCAAAAGGGCTCTCTGCAGCGCTGATCCTGATCGGTGTGGCTTTCATGGTATTCGGGTATCGAGTGGCGGACAGCCAAGACCTTCACGCATATCCGCCCGCGTTGCGCCATGTGAACAACCTGATGGTTCTGTTTGCGCTCTATTTCATGAGCCCTGGCCCCTCGAAAGGCGCGCTGTTTTACAAGATGCGCCACCCGATGCTGACAGGTTTCATCATTTGGGCGGTTGCGCACATCATGGTGAACCCGGATCTGGCTTCGATGATCTTGTTCGGGGCGCTGACAGTCTGGGCTGTGCTGGAAATCGTTGTGATCAACCGCGCAGAACCCGACTGGCAACCCAAGCCAAAGGGCACCATCGCCAAGGACGCTATGTTCTTCGTGGCCTCGATCGTGTTGCTGGCGATCATCGGATATATTCACGGGTTGATCGGCCCGACCCCATTCGGCGCGTAACCAACCTGCGCGCGACCTAACACCGGTGGGCCGATCTCTACGCCTGCCCCGACATTTGGAGAGCTTTGATGGCCAAAACCAATCCCGGACGCTTCTTTGAAGATTACAAGCTGGGCGACGTGATCGACCACGCCGTGCCGCGCACCGTGGCCGAAGGTGAACGCGCGCTGTATCACGCACTTTATCCGGCGCGCCATGCCCTCTATTCCTCGGACGAGTTCGCCGGGGCCTGCGGATTGGAAGGCTCGCCGATCGACGACCTGATCGCCTTCCACGTTGTGTTTGGCAAAACCGTGCCGGACATCTCGCTGAACGCCGTTGCGAACCTTGGCTATGCAGAAGGCCGCTGGCTGAAGCCGGTCTATCCCGGCGACACGCTGCGCTCGCAATCCGAGGTGATCGGGCTGAAGCAGAACTCGAACGGGAAATCGGGTGTGGTCTGGGTCCGCACGCGCGGGTTCAACCAGATGGACGAGCCGGTGATGGAGTATGTCCGCTGGGTGATGGTGCGCAAAGGCGATCTGGACGCCCCTGCCCCCGAAACCGTGATCCCCGAGCTGAAGGGCGTGCTGGAGGTGGGCGACCTGTCGATCCCCGAAGGTCTGTCATTCGAGGATTACGACTTTACGCTGGCTGGCGAACCGCATCGCTGGGGCGATTATGAGGTGGGCGAAAAGATCGACCACGTGGATGGTGTCACGGTCGAGGAAGCCGAGCACATGATGGCCACCCGCCTGTGGCAAAACACGGCGAAGGTCCACTTCGACGCCACTTTCCGCCCGGACGGTCAGCGCTTGATCTATGGTGGCCACGTGATCTCGATGGCGCGCGCGCTGTCCTTCAATGGCTTGGCAAACGCACAGATGATCGTTGGCCTGAACGGCGGTGCACACGCGAACCCCTGCTTCTCGGGCGACACGATCCGCGCGTGGTCCGAAGTTCTGGACAAGGCCGATACCGACGCCCCCGGTGTGGGTGCCGTGCGCCTTCGTTTGGTCGCCGTCAAACACGGCGCGCCCGAGTTCGCGCTGAAAGGTGAAGACGGCAAATACCTGCCCGAGGTCATGCTTGATCTCGACTATTGGGTATTGATGCCGAGGTAAAACATCATGGCTTGGGACTAGGACTCTCGTCCCAAGCCATATCCACTTCAGCGATACACAACCACCACCCTTTAAACCCGTCTCGCATTGTGCGAAGAGGTCGTCGTCGACCAAATGAAGGACGTTGTTTCATGAAACGCATTAAGCGTCTCGCCGCGCAAATCAGGGGTGTGGGACTTCAGGCCAGCGCTGCAAACCGCACGAAGCCGGTCGCACCGCCGATCATTGAAAACGACACACGCAAGCCCTTGGCAGCTGTGACATTCGTCTGGAACGAGGAAGCCTATCTTCAAAAATGGGTGGACTATTATGCTGGGCAACTTGGTCGCGAGAACCTTTTTGTTTTTGCACATGGCGAAGACCCAATGGTCTCACGCGTGGCCGAAGGATGTCGTATCTATGGCCTTCCGCGCAGCCGGGTCGATGCTCTTTTTGCCCGCCGCAAGTCAGATCTGGCTGCAGGCGCAGTGTCCTTTCTACTGGCAGAGTATAAGACGGTCATCGTCGGTGACGTCGACGAAATGGTGATCGTAGATCCTGCCAAAGGTGGTCAATTGATCGACTATGTCGAGACCCATCGCGGGCGGAACCAATCACTCAAGCCCTTTAATTTTGACCTGCTTGATGACCCAGACGCTGGCGCATTGGATATGTCGAAGCCTATCTTTGCGCAGCGCAACATGACGCGCACCCGCTATCAGTTCTGCAAACCCGTGATCGTTTCCGACCGGATCGAGTTCGCTGCTGGTTTTCATTATTCAGATCACTACCCTGAACTGGCCGAAGATGCTTATCTGGTCCATCTGCATTTCGCTGATCGGGCCATCAACCAAGAGATCGATCTTCTGCGACAAGCAAGCTTCGTCGACAATCCCCATCTAGACAAGGCACATGAGCGGTCCAAGGGCTACTGGTCTAAGCACATGCAGCGGTACTCGAGCCGCAATCGCCGATCAGCATCGATGCCTATACTGGATCTTGATGACGCAATGCCCCAATTCTGGAACGCTATGCGCGGTAACATCATCCGTCAGCCACAGACGCAATTGAACTCGGCCGGTTGGACTATGAGTTATGGAAACGTTGACGCCGAGGTTCGCCTGAGAATCCCAAGCCGCTTCTCTGAAGTTCTCTAAAAGTCTAGACGCAGGCCGAAGCGCGCAGGCTGCTTCGATTTACTCTCTGCGCAATGGGGCTACGGTTCAAACAGGCGCCTCGCTTGGGATTTCCGACTGGATTTGTCGGAATACAGCAGCATACAATTCTGTGATCACATTTGCAAAAAGCGTGATCACAAGCCCCCCAAAACCCCTCTGTTAGCGCAAATTTCCCGACTTTCCGGTCGCTTCTTGCGTGACTCTGTGCCGCAAAAGGCGCTATTCCTGTCGCAAAGTCGAAATAGACAGAAGGAGGCCGCCATGGCCGACGTGAACAGAGGCAACCGCCCTCTTTCTCCGCATCTGCAAGTTTACCGCCCGCAGCTGACCTCCATCACCTCGATCTTCGCCCGGATCACCGGGGTAGCCCTGCTGGGTGCTGCGATCTTGGTCGCTTGGTGGTTCTTCGCCGCATCGATGGGGGTAGGATACTACAACATTGTGAACGGTCTGATGACCTCGTTCATCGGGGACGTGATCATGTTCCTCGCGCTCTGGGCGCTTTGCTATCACGCGCTCTCCGGCCTGCGGCACATGATCTGGGATATCGGCATCGGCCTTGAAGTCGAAACCGCCGAGAAAATGGGCATCGGCGTCATCGTCGGGTCTGTCGTTCTGGCGATCCTCGTCGCCCTGATCGTGTAAGGAGCCCGTTATGCAATATATGACTGACCGCAAACGCGCCGTGGGCAAAGGTTCTTCGGGTTCTGGTACAGAGCACTTCTGGGGACAGGCGATTTCCGCCGTTGGCCTTCTGATCCTGATGCCTCTGTTCGCTTTGACTTTCGGTTGCGCCCTTGGCCTGCCCTATGAAGAAGCGATCGCCTATTACCAGCGCCCCTTCCCCGCGATCATCGCAGCCATGACCTTTGTGACCGCCATGGTTCACTTCCGTCATGGCATTCAGGTCGTGATCGAGGACTACTCGCGCGGCGTCACCAAGAAAGTTCTGGTGATCGTCTGCACCGCGCTGGCCTACACAGTTCTGGCAGTTGGCCTTTATGGCCTCGGCCGCATCGCCTTTTAAGACCGGAGAGCAACCAAAATGGCAGCTTACGAATACGAAACACACGAATATGACGTGGTCGTGGTCGGCGCCGGTGGCGCTGGTCTGCGGGCCACGCTTGGCATGGCCGAACAAGGTCTGCGCACCGCTTGTGTGACCAAAGTTTTCCCGACCCGCTCGCACACTGTTGCGGCTCAGGGCGGTATCGCCGCGTCCCTGTCCAATATGGGCCCGGACAACTGGCAGTGGCACATGTACGACACCGTGAAGGGCTCGGACTGGCTGGGCGACACGGATGCAATGGAATACCTTGCCCGCGAGGCACCCAAAGCGGTGTACGAGCTGGAGCATTATGGCGTTCCTTTCTCGCGTACCGAAGAAGGTAAGATTTATCAGCGCCCGTTCGGCGGCCACACCACCGAGTTCGGTGAAGGCCCCGCTGTGCAGCGAACCTGTGCTGCTGCTGACCGGACCGGTCACGCAATCCTGCACACGCTTTACGGCCAGTCGCTGAAGAACAACGCTGAATTCTACGTTGAATACTTCGCCATCGACCTGATCATGTCGGAAGACGGTGAATGTCAGGGCGTAGTTTGCTGGAAGCTGGACGATGGCACCATGCACGTCTTCAACGCGAAGATGGTTGTGCTGGCCACAGGCGGCTATGGCCGCGCGTATTTCTCGGCCACCTCGGCCCACACCTGCACCGGCGACGGTGGCGGCATGGTGGCCCGTGCGGGTCTGGCCCTGCAGGATATGGAGTTCGTTCAGTTCCACCCGACCGGCATCTACGGTTCGGGCTGCCTGATCACCGAAGGTGCACGTGGCGAAGGTGGCTATCTGGTCAACTCGGAAGGCGAGCGTTTCATGGAGCGTTATGCGCCCCAGTACAAAGACCTTGCCCCGCGCGACTATGTATCCCGCTCGATGACGATGGAGATCCGCGAAGGCCGCGGTGTGGGTGCAGAAGGGGATCACATCTTCCTGCATCTGGATCACCTTCCTGCCGAGGCTCTGGCCGAACGCCTGCCCGGCATTTCGGAAAGCGCCAAGATCTTTGCCGGTGTTGATGTGAACAAAGAACCGATCCCGGTTCTGCCGACCGTTCACTACAATATGGGTGGCATCCCGACCAACTATTGGGGTGAAGTGCTGAACCCGACCGCTGACGATCCGACGGGTGTTGTTCCCGGCCTGATGGCCGTGGGTGAAGCTGGTTGTGCGTCGGTACACGGTGCAAACCGCCTTGGCTCGAACTCGCTGATTGACCTTGTGGTCTTCGGCCGCGCCGCCGCGATCCGCGCTGGCAAGGTTGTAGACGCGGACAGCGCCAACCCAGTTCTGAACCAAGCATCGGTTGATGCAGCCTTTGATCGCTTCGATGGTCTGCGCAACGCAAGTGGCGCGGTTCCGACCGCCGACCTGCGTCTGGAAATGCAGAAGACGATGCAGGCAGATGCTGCCGTATTCCGTACCGCCAAGACCATGAAAGAAGGCGTCGAGAAGATGACCGCCGTGGCCGCCAAGATGGACGACCTGGCAGTGACCGATCGCTCGCTGATCTGGAACTCGGACCTGATGGAAACGCTGGAACTGGCGAACCTGATGCCCAACGCTCTGGCCACAATCCACGGCGCAGAAGCCCGCGAAGAAAGCCGCGGCGCCCATGCACACGAGGACTTCCCAGAACGCGACGACAAGAAGTGGCGTGTCCACACTGTCAGCCGCGTAGAAGGCAATAAGGTTGACCTGTCCTATCGTCCGGTCGTCGTTGATCCGCTGACCACCGAAGCCGAAGGCGGCATCGCTTTGAAGAAAATCGCGCCCAAAGCGCGTACGTTCTAAGGAGGACGCCAGATGGTACAATTCAAGCTCCCCAAGAACTCGACCGTTCGCGTCGGTAAGACATGGCCCAAGCCCGAGGGTGCAAGCAATGTCCGCAAGTTCCAGATCTATCGCTGGAACCCGGATGATGGTGAAAACCCCCGTGTGGACACCTATTTCCTGGACATGGACAAGTGTGGTCCGATGGTTCTGGACGCACTGATCAAGATCAAGAACGAGATTGATCCGACCCTAACTTTCCGCCGCTCGTGCCGTGAAGGCATCTGTGGGTCCTGCGCGATGAACATCGACGGGATCAACACGCTGGCCTGTATTTACGGGATGGACGAGATCAAGGGCGACGTGAAGATCTATCCGCTGCCGCACATGCCGGTGGTGAAAGACCTGATCCCGGACCTGACGCATTTCTATGCGCAGCACGCCTCGATCATGCCGTGGCTGGAAACCAAGACCAACCGCCCCGCGAAAGAGTGGAAGCAGTCGATTGAAGACCGCAAGAAGCTTGATGGTCTGTATGAATGCGTTATGTGCGCCAGCTGCTCGACCTCGTGCCCGAGCTATTGGTGGAACGGTGATCGGTATCTTGGACCGGCCGCGCTGCTGCACGCTTATCGCTGGATCATTGATTCACGCGACGAAGCCACAGGCGAGCGTCTGGACCAGTTGGAAGACCCCTTCAAACTGTATCGCTGCCACACGATCATGAACTGCTCGAAGACCTGCCCGAAAGGCCTAAACCCGGCCAAGGCAATCGCTTCGATCAAGAAAATGATGGTAGAACGCCAGCTTTGATCGCCGATCTGCAAGATGCAATTCTATTGGCCGCCCTCGCCGGGGCGGCCATTCCTTTTGGGGCATGGCTTGCCCGGTTTGATCGACTGTTCCCCGGCCCGTTACGGGATAAGGCCAATCATTGGATCATGGCGTTTGGTGCAGGCGCGCTGCTGTCCGCTGTCGCTCTTGTACTGATCCCCGAGGGGCTAGAGCGTGTCAGCGGCCTGTCTGCCCTATTCCCCGTCATCCTTGGTGCCTTGGCCGCCCTTGCTGCCGATATCGCATTGTCTCGGCAAGGCGGATCAAAAGCACAGTTCATGGCCATGCTGATGGACTTTATTCCCGAGACGATCGCTTTGGGGGCCGTGATTGCCGCTGAACCCCAACTTGCCATTCTGCTGGCCGCCTTGATCGCCGCGCAGAACTTACCCGAAGGTTTCAATGCTGATCGAGAATTGGAGCAAGGTTCTCAGATGCCCCGCGCCCGCCGACTAGTTCTATTCCTGATGCTGGTCCCGCTAGGTCCCATTGCCGCACTGATCGGCATGACGGCTTTGGCGCACGCCCCAATGGTACTGGGTTGGCTGATGCTGTTCGCAGCGGGCGGGATCCTGTATCTGATGTTTCAGGACATCGCGCCCGAGCTGCGCATCAAACGCAGCTGGTCACCGCCCCTTGGGGCCATATTGGGTTTTTCGCTGGGGCTCGCAGGGCACATCGTGACCACAGCCGGATAGCCCCCGCCGAATGCTTAAACCGCGATGTTGTCGATCAGCCGTACATCACCCAGCATCGCCGCCGCCAAAAGGCGCGCAGGACGCGAGAGGTCTTTGACCGGCTTCAATGTCTCTGCGTCCCGCAGCTCCAGATACTCCACCGCATCATAACCCGCCCGTTCAATCTGAGCCTTGGCGCTGTCCAGAACCACGCGTGGCTCGGCCCCTCGGCGGATGGCTTCGGCGGCACGGTCCATTTCGGCTTTCAAGACAGGTGCAACGGCGCGTTCTTCCTTGGTCAGACGCACGTTGCGCGACGACATCGCCAACCCGTCTTCTTCGCGCACAGTGGGGCAACCGATTACTTCGGTCTCGATGTCCAAGTCCTCGGACAAGCGACGCACCAATAGCATCTGTTGATAGTCTTTCTGTCCGAAGCAAGCCACATCTGCACGCGATTGCAAAAACAGCTTGGACACCACGGTCGCAACGCCGTCGAAATGACCGGGGCGATGGGCGCCCTCGAGGTCTTCGGTCAGGCCAGACACCCGCACATTGGTCGCAAACCCATCGGGGTAGATTTGGTCAGGTGTCGGCACATAAAGCGCATCGATCCCATAGGGCGCCAGCTTCTCGGCGTCGTCCTCTTCCGTGCGGGGGTACTTGTCCAGATCTTCCGGGTTGTTGAACTGCTTGGGGTTCACGAAGATCGTGACGATCACGCGGTCAGCGTGTTTCTTCGCCTCTTCCACCAAGGACAGATGCCCGGCATGAAGCGCGCCCATGGTCGGCACGACGGCCACCCGTTCGCCTTTGAAAATCCAGCTGCGGCGCAGGGTGCGCAGATCGTCCTTGGAACGAATGATCTTCATTTCTTTTTGACCTCATCTGCAAAGACGTGCTCGGGCGCCGGGAAACTGCGATTTCGCACCTCTTGAGCATATTTGGCAATTGCTTTTTCACCGTCCACGCCCAAGGTCGCATAGCGCTTGGCGAATTTTGGTTTGAAGGCCGTGAATAGGCCCAGCATGTCATCCACCACCAGAACCTGCCCGTCGCATTGCGCCGAGGCTCCGATCCCGATGGTCGGGATCGACACGGCTTCGGTGATCTCGTTGGCCAGGCTTTCCGGTACCTTTTCCAGAACAACCGAGAACGCGCCAGCCGCTTCGACCGCTTTGGCGTCGGCCATCACACGGTCGCGGTCTTCACCACGGCCCTGAACTTTGTACCCGCCCAGAGTGTTGATCGCCTGAGGGGTCAGACCGATATGCGCCATGACGGGAATCGATCGGCTGGTCAGGAAGCGGATGGTTTCTTCCATCGATACGCCACCTTCCAGTTTCACCGCTGCGGCCCCTGTTTCACGCATCAAGCGTGCAGCGTTACGGAAGGCTTGCTCGGGGCTTTCTTCGTAAGATCCGAAGGGCATATCGACGACCATCATGGCCTGCTTCAAGCCGCGCTTCACTGCAGCACCGTGCAGGCACATCATCTCCATCGTAACGCCCAATGTGTCAGGCAACCCGTGCACCACCATGCCCACGCTGTCACCCACCAGAACGACGTCGCAATGTGCGTCCATCATTTCCGCGGTTGGTGTGGCATAGGCGGTCAACACCACCAAAGGCGTGTCCCCCTTGCGGGCCCGAATATCCGACGGTGTCGGTGTCTTAATTTTTGCCGAAGCGCTCATGGTCTCCTCCCCTGATCCTCTTCGCTGGCAAACACTATATTGCTGCGGCGCAGAATTTCAAAGGGGAATGACGGAACGTCTTTCCCTTGCCTAAACGGAAAATCCCGCGTTTCATGGGATTTGTCCCGCAAAACGGGTAAGGAGGATTTCCATGACCAACCCAAAACTAACCGCCGCTGCTTGGCTTTTGATGAGCTCAACCGCTTGGGCCGGGTCCGACGCAATCACGCTGGGGATGGTTCTGGAACCGCCAAACCTTGATCCGACCGCCGGAGCCGCTGCTGCGATTGACGAAGTCGTTTACGCCAACATCTTTGAGGGACTGACAAGATTTGGTCCGGATGGCGCGGTCCTGCCCGCGCTGGCCAGTGATTGGAGCGTCAGCGAAGACGGCCTGACCTATACCTTCACTCTGCGCGAGGGTGTGAGTTTTCACGATGGTACCACAATGGATGCCGATGACGTGGTGTTCTCGCTGGATCGTGCGCGGGCCGAGGATTCGACCAACGCGCAGAAGGCATTGTTCAAGGATATCGAAAGCGTGACAGCCGTCAGCCCGACTTCGGTCGCGGTGAAGCTGTCCGCCCCAAACGGCAACTTCCCCTTCAACATGGCGTGGGGGGATGCAGTGATCGTGGCGCCTGAAAGCATCGAGAACGCGGCAACCAACCCGGTCGGCACCGGGCCGTTCACCTTTGTCGAATGGGCCAAGGGCGATCATGTGAGCATCGCGCGCAACGACGCCTATTGGGGCGACGCGCCCGCGCTGGCAACAGCGACGTTCAAGTTCATCTCGGACCCGAACGCGGCCTTTGCGGCGATGATGGCTGGCGACGTAGATGCCTTCCCGAACTTCCCTGCGCCCGAGACGCTGGCCCAGTTCGAGGCCGACCCCCGTTTCACCGTGATCGTCGGCTCGACCGAGGGCGAGACGATCCTGTCCACCAACAACAAATCCGGCCCTCTGGCGGATGTCCGCGTGCGCAAAGCAATTGCGCATGCGATCAACCGTCAGGACATCATCGACGGCGCGATGCATGGCTATGGCACACCGATCGGTACTCACTTTGCCCCGCACAACCCGGACTATGTGGATCTGACCGACCAATCCGGTTTTGACCCCGAGATGTCGAAAGCTCTGCTGGCAGAAGCCGGAGCAACAGATCTAACCCTGCGCCTGATGTTACCGCCCCCCGCCTATGCCCGCCGTGGGGGCGAGATCATCGCCGCCCAACTGCGTGATGTCGGCATCCAGACCGAGATCTCGAACCTCGAATGGGCGCAATGGATCGAACAGGTGTTCAAAGGCAAGGATTTCGATCTGACCATCGTGAGTCACACCGAGCCCGCAGACATCAACATCTATGCCCGCCCGGAATACTATTTCCAGTATGATAACGCTGATTTCCAAGCGCTGATCGAGAAGCTCTCGGTCACTTCAGACCCTGCAATGCGGTCAGACCTAAACAAACAGGCCCAGCAGATCATCGCGGATGACTATGTGAACGGCTATCTGTTCCAGCTGGCAAAAACCGGCGTGGCAAATGCCAAGATCAACGGGCTGTGGGAAAACGCGCCCACTCAGGCCAATGACCTGACTGGCGTTAGCTGGTCGGACTGATCAACTGAAATCACGATCAAAGGGCGTCCGCAGTGGGCGCCCTTTATGTTTTCGTCGCATTCGGATTGGGTGTTACGCGGCGCTTCAGCACAGCTTCGCGCCACGTGATATAGGTGACGGCGGTCATGATCATGCCAGCGCCAATGACCACCCACATATCGATAGGCTCGTTGAACAGGAAGACGCCAACTGCGGACGCCCAGATGATCTGCAGGAAGGTGACGGGTTGGGTGACGGACACAGGCGCCTCAGCAAACGCGCGCGTCATCGAGTAGTGCCCGGCCGTGGCAAAAAACGCTACCAGAACCAACCACCCCGCCTGAACAAGCGTGACCGGTTCCCAAACGTACCAAGCCACTGGCAGCAGACCGATGGTAACGGTTACCGACATCATCGCGACGATCTGCGCGGCAGTGGCGTCTTGCGAAAGACGTTTCGCGATCAGATAGGACGCACCAAGGAAGATCGCGGTGAACACCATCGCCAGATGGCCGTCGCCCAGCTCGCGTACGCCGGGACGCAACACGATCAGCACGCCCATAAACGCGACGCCAACCGCCATCATGCGTCGAGTCGAGAACGTCTCGCCCAGAAACATTGCTGCGCCCAGCATGACATAGATTGGGTTCAGGTAATTCATCGCCGTCACCTCGGCGATGGTGATTTGGGTCATGGCATAGAACCAACACGTCACCGCGCCCACATGCACCACGCCGCGCGCCACAAACAGCCGCCAGACCAGCGGTGAAAACCGCGCTTGGGGAAGTTTCACAAGGGCGGGCAGGACGAACAACAGGCCAAACAGAAACCGCAAAAACGCCGCTTGGGACGAGGGCATCGCCTGACCTACATATTTAACCAGCACGTTCAGACCGACGAACAGAAACCCTGCCGCCAGCATCCATGCGATCCCATGCGCGGGGCGGTCCAAGGTCTGAGTGCTGCTCATCCGGCGACAAGACACTGGATTGGATACAAAAACAAGAGACCCCGGCGCGGCAAAACCGAACCGGGGTCTGAATTCTTTCCAAGGGCGCGCTTACAGCTGCGCCATCACCTCGTCCGAGGCTTCGAAATTGGTGGTGACGCGCTGCACGTCGTCATCATCCTCAAGCGCATCCAGCAGCTTCATCAGCTTTTGCATATTCTCAAGGTCCAGCTCGGTCGTGATGTTCGGCTGCCAGATCAGCTTGGTCGATTCACTTTCACCCAGTGCAGTTTCCAGCGCGGTCGACACTTCGTTCAGATCCGTGTCCGCACAGGTGATACGGTGGCCGTTCTCATCGCTTTCGCAATCTTCGGCGCCCGCTTCGATGGCAGCTTCCATCACGGTGTCTGCATCGCCAGCGTCTGCGCCATAAATCACTTCGCCTTTGCGGTCGAACATGAAGCCCACCGACCCGGTTTCACCCAGATTGCCGCCGTTCTTCGAGAAGGTTGAGCGCACAGTCGACGCGGTGCGGTTTTTGTTGTCGGTCATGGTCTCGACGATGACCGCGACGCCATTGGGGCCATAGCCTTCATAGCGGATCTCGTCATAGTTTTCAGCGTCGCCACCTTGCGACTTCTTAATCGCGCGTTCGATCACGTCCTTCGGAACCGATTGCGACTTGGCCTCTTTCACAGCCAGACGCAAACGCGGGTTCTTGTCGGGATCAGGATCGCCCATTTTGGCGGCCACGGTGATCTCTTTTGCGAGTTTCGAAAAGAGCTTCGAGCGCAGTTTGTCCTGGCGACCTTTGCGGTGCTGGATGTTTGCCCATTTTGAGTGGCCAGCCATGGCGACCTCCGTCTGCTGTGTCGGTTCTATCTGTCAGTTTCCACGTTCAATACCGCAAGGCAGCCCGGAGGTTCAAGGTGGCAAGGCAAGCTCGTTGGAATCGGGCTCCAATCAGTTCGGATTCAGGTGCGAGCTTTCATCTGACGACGCTTGGCGGTCATCTTCAGGCCGTCACGGATGTTCAGCCCCAACAAGGACAAATTCATGGCACCCGCAGCAAGCTCGATGCCCTGAACCACATAAAACATCGTATCAAACGCGCCGTTGCTGGCCTTGTAGTTCAGATAAAGCGCGGCAGGTACCAGTACCAACAAGCCCGCGCCCGCGATGATTGGCATGCGTTTTTTCTTCGCCTCTATCAAGGCACCTTTGCGTTTGGCCCCCAAAGACATCCCGGTTGCGCCGACTATGGCCATCGCGGGCACCATTACGATCAGAGCGTAGACGATCGTCTGCTTCACCATCGCAATCGCGGCGTGGCTGCCGAATACCTCGACCGTGACAGAGCTGGTCCAAAAGCTAAGAACGCACAAAAAGGCGATAGTTCCGGCGGCGGCGTGGATCTTCGTTTTCATGGCGTTTCCTTTCCTGATTCTAATTTATATAGCATGCTATATATTATTGCATAGCTCGCTATGCAAGTGTAATCTTCGGTATGGAATTCAGTAAAAACACCTCCGCCGGCTTTCTCGTCAATCACATGGCTCGACTGTTCGCCAAAACCCTTCAGAGCAACATCACCGATCTGGGTCTGACTTGGGGTCAGTTCCCCATCCTGATTGAACTATGGGAAAAAGACGGACGGACCCAAAAAGAGCTGGTGACGCGGCTAGATTTGGAACAAGCCACAGTCGCCAACACGCTGAACCGGATGGAGCGCGACGGGCTTGTGCGCCGGGTTAAGGATCCAAATGATGGACGGGCGCAGCAGATTTGGCTGACCGAGACCGCGAAGGCCTTGCGCGTGCCGGCACAGGCCGCAGCAAAGACAAGCAACACGCAAGCGCTGTCTGTGCTTACGCCTGACGAGCAAACTCAGCTCATAGCATTAATGAAGCGTGTCATTGATGGATTTAGCGACACACGCTAAGCCCGTTCATCCTTGGGCGAGCCCATTACAACATGTGTCACCAGTTGATGCACCTGCGGCAGCGTGCCCAGCTTGTCGGTATGAAACCGCTTGTAAGCGATCAGGTCTTCGGCCTCGACGCGCAGCAGATATTCGACAGTGCCGGTGATGTTGTGACACTCGCGAACCTCGTCATACAGCGCCACGGCCCGTTCAAACCCTTCCTGCGCCTCTTTTGTATGATCCTTAAGGCCCACGGTGACATAAGCCACGAATCCTACGCCCATCGCCACCGGATCCAGCACAGCTCGATAGCCTGCGATCACGCCCTGCCGTTCCAGCTCCTGCACACGGCGCAAGCAAGCTGACGGCGACAATCCCACGCGCTCTGCCAGTTCGGTATTGGGTAGACGCCCATCGCTGGACAGTTCCCGCAATATTCGATTGTTTATTTGATCTTGCTTCATCATTAATTGCAGTAATAGCCGATAATCATGCAACTTTGCAATCTGGCGGCGCGCGATGTCCGCAATAATCCCCTTATGACTTACGATCTCCTCTTCGCGCTCGTCGCCTTCGCTTTCGTCTCGTCCATCACGCCGGGGCCAAACAACCTGATGCTGATGGCGTCGGGGGCCAACTTTGGTTTCGTGCGCACCATCCCGCATATGCTGGGCGTGGCATTAGGGTTCACGTTGATGGTGGTGCTGGTAGGGGCTGGGCTTATGCAGCTCTTCGACCTCTATCCGGTCAGCTATACCATCTTGAAAGCGGGCAGCGTGGTCTACCTGCTGTGGCTCGCATGGAAAATTGCCCGCGCCTCTGAGCCTGGCATGGGCAAGTCCGGTGGCACTCCTATGACATTTCTGCAAGCTTCTGCCTTTCAATGGGTGAACCCGAAAGCTTGGGCGATGGCGTTGACCGCAATCAGTGTCTACGCACCGACGCGCGATATGGGGGCAGTCCTGTTGGTGGCGGTGATCTTTGGAGCAGTGAACTTGCCTTCAGTGTCCACTTGGACGGTTCTGGGTCAGAAAATCCGCGTGATCCTGACCAATCCCACCCGACTGCGCGCTTTCAACGTCACCATGGCCTTGCTGCTTGTTGCCACACTTTTCCCCGTAATCTACGGGTGACGCGCCCTGCCCCACGCGGTACTCCTTGGGCATGACAACTGATCAGATTATTCTCTTTTCGCTATTCGGCGCCGTGTTCGGCCTGCTTCTCTGGGGCCGCTTTCGTTATGATATCGTGGCCTTTTCCGCGCTGATGGTGGGCGTCGTCCTTGGCGTCGTCCCCACGAAAGAGGCGTTTTCCGGCTTCGGCCACCCCGCTACTCTGGTGGTGGCGTTGGTTCTGGTCGTATCAGCAGGGCTTGTCCGATCCGGGGCTGTGTTCTTGATCACCCGCACGCTTGTGGACGCGTCGCGATCATTGGGCGCACATATCACGCTTATGGGCGCCATTGGTGGCGTGCTGTCGGCCTTCATGAACAACGTGGCCGCGCTGGCGCTGTTGATGCCGGTTGACATTCAGACCGCCCGCAAAGCGGCGCGCCCCGTTGGATTAAGCCTGATGCCACTGTCCTTTGCCACCATCCTTGGTGGCATGGTGACACTGATCGGAACGCCTCCCAACATCATCATCGCCGCCATCCGCGAAGACGCTTTGGGAGAGCCTTTCAAGATGTTCGACTTTGCCCCCGTGGGCGGTGTCACAGCCATCGCGGGCCTGATCTTCGTTGCCTTGATCGGCTGGCGGTTAATCCCACAGCCTGACGCCGGAAAGAACGGATCAAACCCGATGGACGAGTTCAGCCAATACGTGGCCGAACTGACCGTGCCGGAAGGCTCGAAGCACGTTGGCAAGCGCCTGAAAGATCTACTGGAGGATGCCGAAAAGAACGATGTCGCCATTCTTGGCCTCGTCCGTGACGGCACACGGCGCTATGGCACCCAACGCGGTACGAAGCTGAAAGCACATGACGCATTGGTGTTAGAAGCCACGCCCGAGGCGCTGGACGAGTTTCGAGCGGCGCTTGGCCTGGCATTTGCCGAAGGTCACCGCGAAGAAAAACTGAAAGCCGAGGGCGACGGTCTGTCAAAGATCGAGGTCGTTGTCCCCGAAAACTCTCGGATCGCGGGCAAGACGGCACAATCGATCGGTCTAAATTGGCGCCAACGCTCTGTTCTGATGGGCATCTCGCGTGCCGGCAAGAAGATCACCCAACAAATGCGCAAGACCGAGGTCCATCCGGGCGATATTCTGTTGCTTCTGGTTCCTCAAGGGAACGAAGCCGACGTCACCGAATGGCTGGGCTGCCTGCCGCTGGCGGAACGCGGCCTGACCGTGACCCGCGAC
The DNA here is from genome assembly GCF_049800855.1 of Aliiroseovarius sp. S253. Classification (NCBI taxonomy): domain Bacteria; kingdom Pseudomonadati; phylum Pseudomonadota; class Alphaproteobacteria; order Rhodobacterales; family Paracoccaceae; genus Aliiroseovarius; species Aliiroseovarius sp. S253. Next base: position 2,230,557 of record NZ_JBNAFW010000001.1, read on the forward strand.
GAGAAAGTCTGGCTGGCCATCGGTCTCTTCGCGGCAGCTGTCGCGGCCGCAAGCCTTGGGCTGATCTATCTGCCCGTCGCTTTGGGGCTGGTCGTGGTGGGCTATGTGTTGGCCAAGATCGTACCCCTGTCCGAGCTTTATACCCATATCGAATGGCCCGTCGTTGTGCTGCTTGGGTCGATGATCCCGCTGGGGGCTGCATTGGACAGCTCGGGCGGCACCGAACTGATCGCCGGTGCGCTGGTCGGCGTGACCGAAGGGTTGCCCGCATGGGCCGTACTGACCGTCTTGATGATCGTAACGATGACGCTGTCGGATGTTCTGAATAACACCGCCACGACCATTGTCGCGGCCCCCGTCGGCATTCAGATGGCACAGGCGTTGGGCAAGAACCCTGACCCCTTCCTGATGGCCGTGGCAATCGCTGCATCCTGCGCCTTCCTGACCCCTATCGGGCACAAGAACAACACGCTGATCCTTGGCCCCGGCGGCTATAAGTTCGGAGATTACTGGCGCATGGGTCTGCCACTGGAAATCTTGGTCGTAGCCGTATCGATCCCTGCGATTTTGGTGTTCTGGCCGCTATAGAGAATCGGGAAACAGATCCGGCGCTCGGGTCTCTTTCTTCCAATCGGTGATGGCCAAGACCAGATCATCCCGCCAACTCTCACGTGTCAGCCCCGGAACATGCGCCTGTTGTCCGTCGCGCATCACCTCACGGATCGCGTGTTTGAACAGATAAAATCTGTGCAGATCCGGAGTTTCGTGATCGAACCACAGGCGCGACACTTTTTTGAGCGCATCAAAATCATCCCCCCCGGCGGCAAGAACATCGGAAAGATGCACCCAAGCCAGCCACCGCGTGGCGGTTGCGGGGTCACCCGGCAGGAAGAGATGCAAATCACGCGCGACATCCCGGATTAAGTCAGACAGCTCACCCCAATGGGCCGGGCTGGGCAGGCTTGAAAGCGTGTAGAGCGCACCACTTTCAATGGCGCGTGCCGCGACATTACCGTTTGGGGCATCCACGACCGCAGCACTTGCCCATGACAGCATTTGATCCGCCCATTTCTGTGCCAGACCGTCCACGTCGAAATTCAGCGACCTACGCCCCAATAGAAGCAAGCTCGTGCGTTCAGGAAAGGCCGGTGCGGACACTTACAGCGGCCAGAAGAACGGAATCAGAGCAGAGGCCAGAATACCTACGGACAGGTTCAACGGAATGCCAACCTTCAGGAAGTCCGAGAATTTATAGCCACCCGGCCCGTAGACCAGTGTGTTGGTCTGATAGCCAATAGGCGTCGCAAAACTGGCCGAGGCCGCGACCATCACGGCAACAACCAGCGGGCGCGGATCAAGGCCCAGCGCGGTCGCCAGCCCGATGGCGATGGGTGTCACGACCACCGCCACGGCGTTGTTTGACACAAGTTCTGTCAGAACCGAAGTCAGCAGATAAATCGCCCAGACAATCAGGAAAGGGGGAAGCTTACCCAGAAGCGGCGCGATGCCTTCTGCGATCAGCGCCACCGCGCCCGAGCTTTCAAGCGCGGCCCCAATGCCCAGCATCGCAAAAATCAACACCAGAAGACGGCCATCCACAGCCCCAAAGGCCTCGTCCGCGTCGATGCACCGGGTCATCAGCACCACGGCCACAGCCAAGACGGCCAACAGGAAAATCGGGGCGACGCCAAAGCCCGCCAGCGCCACCAATCCAATCAGCACGGCCACCGCGATCGGCGCATGACCGCGGCGATACTCGCGGTCCGACGGAGCCGTCACATCGACCAGATCCATATCCTGTGCCAGTCGCTGAATATCCTCGGGGGCGCCTTCCAGAAGAAGGGTATCCCCGACGCGCACAACCAGATCATCCAACTGACGGCCAATATTCTGGTTCTTGCGGTGAACGGCCAGCGGATAGACACCATAACGACGACGTAGACGCATCTTGCCCAGCTGCTTACCAACCATTTTGCACCCAGGTGAAATCAACACTTCAACCGTGGTCGTTTCCACCGCCGACACCTGATCCACGCGTTTCAGGCTTTTGTCACGCTGCAGACTAAGAAGCTCGGTCATTGCTGTCCGCAGAACCACACGGTCACCCACTTGAAGCGTCACGCCCTCCAAGTTGCGTCGCAGCGAGGTATCACCGCGCACCACATCGACCAGCCGAACGCCTTCGCGCTTGAACAGCTGCACCCCGTTAACCTCGCGCCCGATCAGGTTGGATTCCGGCGGGACCACGGCCTCGGTAAAAAACTTCTTGCGCGATCTATCGGTCAAAAGCGTGGCCATGCTGTCGCGATCGGGCAGGATCTTCGGCGCAATGAAGCGCAGATAAAACATACCCCAAGCGACCAGAACGACGCCCAAAGGGGTGACCTCAAAGATTGTGAACGGCTCAAGCCCGCCATCGCGTGCCACACCATCCACAAGCAGATTGGTTGAGGTGCCGATCAGCGTCAGCGTGCCCCCCAGAATGGCCCCATAGCTCAGCGGGATCAGCAGTTTCGAGGCCGACTTCCCAATCTTCTTCGCCAGCTGGATAAAGACAGGGATCATCACCACCACGACCGGCGTATTTGATACAACCGCAGACGAGATCACGACGAAGCCCATCAACACCGACAGCGCCAGCATTGGGCTGTGTTCAGCCTGTTTTTCCGCAATCTGTGTAAACCACTGAAGCGCGCCGGTTCGTACCAGTGCCCCCATCACGATGAACATCGCTGCGATGGTCCATGGGGCCGGGTTCGACAGCACTTCGAGCGCGCTATCGTAGTCCAGAATACCCATGACCAGCATGATCGAGACACCGCCAATGGCGACGACTTCGGTTGGGAAGCTTTCTCGCAGGAACAGGATGAACATCCCGCCCACTGTCATCAGGGCAATCACCGCCTGTGTGGTGGCGCTGAACTCGAATAAACCCATGCAATGTCCCCGTTTAATCGCTTGGAACAGTTTTGCCCTGCACATGTGTCATGGGCAAGCACGGTTTTGCAGTTAAACGGAATTTGGCAGATTGCTTAATCCGCATCCAAAGGGGAAGCGTTCTGAAGCCGCCCGCCGTTGCGCACCATCTGAACCCGCGTGGCCTTGCCCGAGCGATCGTCAGTTTCGATGTACAGACCTGACAACGTGGCCTCGCCCTCGGCTGGGGTAAATCGCCCTTTGGCCATACCAGTCACGAAACGGCGCATGGGCTCTTCCTTCTGCATGCCGATGACGCTGTTGTAGTCGCCACACATCCCGGCATCCGCCATAAACGCCGTACCCTTGGACAGAATCTGCGCGTCGCCCGTTGGGATATGCGTATGCGTACCCACGACCACACTGGCGCGTCCGTCGCACCAATGGCCGATTGCCATCTTCTCGGATGTTGCTTCGCAATGGATATCAACCAGCGAAGCCTGCACTGCCCCACCCAGAGTGTGGCGCTTCAGAACCAGATCTACCGCCGAAAACGGATCGTCATAGGCGCGTTTCATGAAGACCTGACCCAGCACCTGCGTCACAAGGATCTTGCGACCGCGCGCATCCGCAAAAACCCGCGCGCCCACGCCGGGGCAATCTTTGGCATAGTTCAAGGGACGGATGATGCGCTTTTCCTGTTCGCAGAAGCTCAGCATATCGCGTTGATCGAAGGCATGATCCCCAAGGGTAATCACGTCCACACCCGCATCCAGCAGCGTTTTCGCGTGACCCGCATTCAGCCCATGCCCGCTGGTGGCGTTTTCGCCATTTGCAACGACGAAGTCGAGCTTCCAGTCATTGCGCAGCGTCTTCAGCCGCTCCGTCACCGCGCGCCGTCCAGCACGCCCCATGATGTCACCAAGAAAGAGTATTTTCATGGGACGTAGCCCTAGGCGGCTTTTATCCCAAGGGCAAGAGTTTGGCGCAAACTACCCTGCAGTTCCGGACGGGTCAGAACCAGATCACGCCATCATCGGTCACAATCGCGTCCAACGGTTGGTCCGTGGGCTCAAGCGGCAGATCTTCGGCCTCTTGCGCGCTATAGGCATAGCCGATGGCCAAGGTTGACCGTTCGGCCCGCAGCCCTTCCAGCGTGCGGTCATAGAAACCGCCACCGTAGCCCAGACGCCCGCCGTTGCGATCAAAGGCCACCAACGGGACGACCACAACCTCGGGCGTGATGAACCTGAGCTTGGCAGGCACTTGCGCGCCAAAGGGGCCATCCACCATGTCACTGTCCGGGCGCCAATTCGCGAATTTCAGGGGCAGTCCAGTGCCCTCAATATACGGCACGCCAATGGATGACCACGCGGCCATCGCGGCCATCGCGGGCAGCGGATTGATCTCGGTTCGGATCGGCATATAGCCCGCCAACGTCTTACCTTTGTGGTCATTCAGGACCGAAATCAGATGCGCCATGCCCAGCGCAGAGCGCGCTTCGGAATGCGCTTCTTTGCGGCGAGCAAAGGCAGCTTTACGGGCGGCCGCTTTAACGGCAGTCAGGTCAGTCATGTCGAGGTCCAGTCAGGGTCGTCAGATCAGCATTACAGCAGCAAGACCAAGGAAGGCGAAGAAGCCCACGACATCCGTCACCGTGGTCACAAACGCACCCGAGGCCAGTGCCGGATCGATATCCATCCGGTCCAGCACCACCGGGATGATAACGCCTGCCAGCCCTGCGATCACAAGGTTCACGACCATCGCCACGCCGATCACGACACCCAAAAGCGGTGTGCCAAACCAGATGACGCCGACAATCCCCATGACCACCGCAAAGATGACCCCGTTTACCAGCCCAACAGCCGCTTCACGCCAGATCACACGCCATAAGTTGGCCGAGGTCAGGTCTTTCGTGGCAATGGCGCGTACAGCCACGGTCAGCGACTGCGTACCCGCATTGCCGCCCATCGAGGCGACGATGGGCATCAGAACTGCCAGCGCGACGAACTGGGTAATGACCTCGTCAAACTGTGCGATCACCAGTGACGCCAAGATCGAAGTTACAAGGTTCACCGCCAGCCATGGGAAGCGACGCTTTGTGGTTTCCACCACTTTATCAGAAAGCGAGCTTTCCTCGGCCACACCGGCCAGACGCAGAATGTCTTCTTCGTGCTCTTCATCCAGAATGGCCATCGCGTCATCAATGGTGATCACGCCGACCAGACGTTCATCGGCATCCACAACAGGGGCCGAAATCAGGTGGTACTGGTTAAAGGCATAGGCGACTTCGCCCTCGTCCTGCAGGACAGGAATTGTGCGGAAACTGTCTTCGGTGATCGCGGTCATGGGCACTTCACGGGCGCTGCCCATCAAGCGTCCCAGTGTGACGTATCCTGTTGGACGCATCCGCGGGTCGACCAAGATCACGTGATAGAATTGTTCGGGCAGATCATCTTGCGCGCGCAGGAAATCAATCGTCTGCCCAACATTCCAATGATCCGGTGCCACCACCAGCTCGCGCTGCATAAGACGGCCAGCTGATTCCGCAGGATACGAGAGCGACTGTTCGACCACCACGCGGTCATCGTCATCTAGGGCGTCCAGAACGGCTTCGGTCTGTGGATCGTCGAGATCTTCGATCAGGTCTACGACGTCATCGGTTTCCAGAACGCGCACGGCCTCGGCCAATACGGCGGGCTCCATGGCGTGTACCACGTCCTCGCGCAGACGCTCGTCCAGTTCAGACAGAACCTCGCCGTCGAATTCGGCACCATAAAGACGCACAAAGATGTCGCGCTCATCGTCAGGCAGCTGTTCGACAAGGTCAGCGATGTCGGCGGCGTGCAGTGGGTCAAGCAGCGCTTGAAGCGCGGGGCCATTTTCGGCAGCCAGCGCGTCGCGAACAGGACCAAAGGTTTCACGATCCAGTTCGTAGTCACCTTCTTCGGGCGACTCGTCGATAATTTGATCGTCCAGCATCGCGCGCCCTCCGTTCGCCGTTTGGCCCGACCATAGGCCAAGCCTTCCCGCAAGTGAACCGGCAGAAAGTCATTGAACAGGCGAAATTCGCAGCCTACCGTGGACGACGGCGATCACGGAGGTTCCTATGGAACTGCTTCTAGGACAGGTACTTCAGTTCAACGACACCCCGTTTCAGGGGCGTCCCGAGGATACGGCCACGCATATCCGGCGCGGAGCGGTTCTGGTACGGGACGGAATGATTGCAGATGTGGGCGAGGCAGACGCCCTGCGCGCCCTGCACCCTGACGCAAGCGTGACCGATATGGGCGATGCACTGTTGTCGCCCGGCTTCGTCGCCACCCATGTGCACTACCCGCAAACCGCCATCATCGCGTCTTGGGGCAAGCGGCTGATCGACTGGCTGAACAGCTATACCTTTCCCGAGGAAAGCCGGTTTGGTGACGCGGACCACGCAACCCAGATCGCTGAGACCTATTTTGACCTTGTGACGGCAGCGGGCACCACCACGTCGGTCAGTTATTGCACGATCCATCCTGAAAGCGTGGATGCCTATTTCACTGCGGCGCAATCGCGCGGGCTCCGGGTTTTGGGCGGCAAGACCTGCATGGATCGCAACGCTCCGGACAATCTGCGCGATACGGCGCAGTCGGCCTATGACAACAGCAAAGCTTTGCTTGAACGCTGGCACGGGCAGGACCGACTGTCCTATGTGATCACGCCGCGCTTCGCCCCAACCTCGACCCCCGAACAGCTGGAGGCGTTGGGATCGCTTTGGACCGAGCATCCGGACCTTCTGATGCAGACCCATATCAGCGAACAGCACGAGGAAATTGCGTGGGTCGCGGATCTATTCCCTGATGCGCGCGATTATTTGGACGTGTACGAAAAGTTCGGGCTGGTAGGAAAAGGCGCTCTTCTGGGCCATGCGATCCATCTGACCGAACGCGAACGCGACCGGATTCGCGAGCTGGACGCTAGTCTCATCCACTGCCCAACCTCGAACACCTTCATTGGCTCCGGGCTCTTTGACATGCAGGGACTGATGGCTCAGGGGCATCGGATTGGGCTGGCCACCGACACCGGCGGCGGGTCCAGCTTTTCGATGCTACGTACGATGGCCGCAGCCTATGAGGTTGGGCAATTGTCCGGCACAGCGCTGCACCCGGCACAACTGTGGTGGCTGGCAACTGCAGGATCTGCGCAGGCAATCCATATGGGGGACACGATTGGCCGTCTGGCCCCGGGATACGAGGCTGACATCATCGCGGTCGATTTGGCATCAACCCCCGCAATCGCTCAGCGCGCGGCACGGGCCGAGACCATTTGGGAAGCGGTTTTCCCCACCATTATGATGGGAGATGACCGGGCAATTTCTGCGGTCTGGGCAGGTGGGAAGAAACTGCGCTAACCCATTAGGCGTGCGGCCAGTCTGTTTTGGTCTTCGATCACGCGGGGCAAATCCACTGTGGTCATATGACCATCGCGCACAACTTGACGTCCCTCGACAAACAGATCACGCACTCGGCGCGGTCCAACCAGCACAAGTGCCGCCGGATCCCAGCTGCCAGCGCTGTCCAACCCCGTCACATCCCAAATGGCGATATCCGCGCGTTTCCCGACGGCGATCTGGCCGCAATCGTAGCGCCCCAAGACCTCGGCCCCACCGCGTGTTGCGATGCGCAACGCCTCACGCGCACTCATCTGATCGGCCCCAAGTGCCACGCGCTGCAACAACATGGCCTGCCGTGCTTCGTCCATCAGGTTTCCCTGATCATTCGACGCAGATCCATCCACACCAAGTCCGACTTTGACGCCCGCATCTCGCATCGCGCGCACAGGTGCGATCCCGGACCCAAGGCGGCAGTTGGAACAGGGGCAATGCGCAACACCTGTCCGTGTATGCGCAAACAGATCAATCTCGTCCCCATCAAGCTTGACGCAATGGGCGTGCCAGACATCGTCCCCGACCCAACCCAGTTCCTCGGCATATTGGCCGGGACGGCAGCCAAATTGTGCCTGAGAGTATGCGATGTCTTCGTCATTTTCTGCCAAATGAGTGTGCAGCATGACCCCTTTGTCACGCGCAAGGGTGGCAGCGTCGCGCATCAAATCTCGGCTGACCGAGAAGGGAGAGCACGGAGCGACCCCCACACGCAGCAGTGACCCCTCTGAACTGTCATGAAACGCATCAATGACACGGATGCAGTCCTCGAGAATATCAGCCTCGCGTTCGACCAATGCATCGGGTGGCAATCCACCGTCGCTTTCGCCGATAGACATCGCCCCGCGTGTGGGGTGAAAGCGCAGACCGACAGCCCGCGCACCATCGATTGTGTCCTCCAGACGTGCTCCGTTCGGGTAAAGATACAGGTGATCCGAAGACATGGTACAGCCAGACAGCGCCAGCTCGGCTAGCCCAACCATTGCCGAGACCCGCATTTCGTCCGGACCGAACCGCGACCAAATCGGATAAAGCGTCTGCAGCCAACCAAATAGCAAGGCATTCTGCCCTCCCGGCACCGCACGGGTGAGCGTTTGATACAGGTGGTGATGCGTATTGACCAATCCGGGCGTCACGACGGCACCACTGACGTCAATTACCTCGCCCTGAGTCTCAAGATTTATGCCAATCTTTTGAATGGTGCCGCCAGACAGAAGGATATCGACGCCCGACAGTTCGTCATCCCCGTCATTCATGGTCAGAACAGTACGCGCGTTCTTGAGTAAATAGTCCAAGTTGCCTCCTTCCGCCCATTTCGGTGAGACAACTCGAGATCCACGACAGAAAGGGCAAAGGACTCGTGGATAGAGAAATTCTGCCACAAAGGTACCGAGAGAAGCAACTACCCCTAATCCCGGTTACAGATCGGCGCTAATCGGGGGGCTCTTATACTTTATGTAATACTTCAAGTGCCGCCGCGTGGATTTCGGCATTAGCCGCGGCTACCACCCGACCGCCTTGATGAGCCGGACCACCCTGCCAGTCGGTCACAATGCCCCCTGCGGCTTCAATCACAGCAATCGGCGCCTGAACGTCATAGGGCTGCAACCCCGCCTCGACCACTAGGTCGATTTGGCCGGCAGCAACCAGACCATAGGCATAACAATCCATTCCATAGCGCGTCAGCTTCGTTTTCGGGGCTAGGGCATGAAAGGCCGCGCCTTCTTCAGACGTGCCGACTTCGGGGAACGTCGTGAATAGAATCGCATCAGACAGATCGGTTGTGCTGCGAGTCTTCAATGCTCGGCGCCCCAATGGACCATCGACCCAAGCTTCGCCGAAGCCGCCAAGGAACCGCTCTTTGATATATGGTTGATCAATGATGCCCAGTTCGGGACCATCCTCTCGTCCGACGGCGATCAGAACCCCCCAAGTGGGTGTGCCCGATAAAAACCCGCGCGTGCCGTCGATTGGATCCAGAACCCATGTCAGACCGCTGGTACCCGCTTTCTGGCCAAACTCTTCACCAAAGATGCTGTCGTCAGGGCGCAAGGAGGCCAACACATCGCGCATCGCCTTTTCGGCAGCACGATCGCCTTCCGTCACCGGATCGAAACCCTCGGAAAGCTTATTATCCGCCGTCAGGTCGGCAGATCGGAAAAATGGAAGAACCGCATCACGCGCCGCATCAGCCAAAGCATTTGCTACGCGGATTAGGTCAATCTGAGTGTCTTCGTTCAATCTCTGCATCGCCGATCCCCCATGCTGTCTTAAGCGCGGTACCAGCGATGCCCAAGCTGCGTCAAGCGTCAGGCGACATCCGACAAAACGCGGGCCAGTTCGAACAGACGGCGGCGCTGATTCTCTGGAATGGCATAGTAGCTGCGTACAAGCTCCAATGCTTCCTTATCTGCAAGGATATCGCCGGGCAAAGTGTCTTCGCCTGTTTCATCCACGTGGTTCTCCAACCCCTCGAAAAAGAAGTTGACCGGTACAGACAACGCCGCAGCCATGTCCCAAAGCCGGGAAGCCGATACGCGGTTCATACCGGTTTCATATTTCTGGATTTGTTGAAACTTGATGCCAACTTTTTCAGCCAGTTGCTGCTGAGTCATTCCCACCATCCAACGCCGATGACGGATACGTTTGCCTACATGGATATCCACAGGATGCTTCATCCAATTACTCCTCGTTAACACGCTGCTAGGCAGCCCTACCTACTTCCAACTGATCAACCGCTGCATCAGCGAATGAAGAATGACACCGTCAATCACATATGGTCCGCACCCTAGGCGAATTCGAACACTCGCTCACCACCACTGCGGGTATAATTCCGTGCGATCAACACGCAAGCTTTGTCTAACATATTCATAAAAGTAATGCAATTTCACACGTTAACTGAAAGCTGTCAGAACTGCTGGCTCAGCCCCTCTCGATTTTTTCACGCGGCCACGCTACATCACGGGCAGGAGGCCCCATGAAAACACTTCGCGTTACAGAGCTAGGCAAACACCCGACATTAATCGATTTGCCCACCTTGCCCATCCAACCGGGACACGCCCGTGTCGACATTCGTGCCTGCGGGCTGAATTTCGCCGATCTTCTGATGACAAAAGGAACCTATCAAGACACTCCAGAGGTTCCGTTTTCCCTTGGGATGGAGCCAGCGGGCGTTGTGACCGAGCTCGGCCCAGACACAGATGGACCTGCCGTGGGCACCCGCGTCGTCGTGTTTTCCGGCAAAGATGGATTGGCAGATGAGGGCGTTTTTCCGGCAAATCGTTGCTTGCCCCTGCCCGACAACATGAGTTTCGAGGACGCAGCCGCGTTCCAAATCGCATATGGCACTAGCCATATGGCGCTGGACTACAAAGCTCGACTTCAGCCCGGTGAAACATTGCTGGTGTTGGGGGCTGCCGGGGGAGTTGGCTTGACCGCCGTCGAGATCGGAAAAGTGATGGGCGCACGGGTTATCGCCTGCGCGCGCGGGGCGGATAAGCTGGAAATCTGCAAACGCGCAGGCGCCGATCATGTGATCGACAGCACCTCGGAAGACATACGCGAGGTTGTCAAAGCACTTGGCGGGGCGGACGTAGTCTATGACGCTGTCGGTGGCGAGCAAGGCGAAGCCGCGTTCCGCGCCACCAATCCCGACGGAAGGTTTTTGTATATCGGGTTTGCCTCGGGCGACATGCCCAAGCTGAAACCCAACCACATGCTGGTGAAGAACATCACCGCGATCGGTCTGTACTGGGGTGGCTATCTGAAGTTCAAGCCTGAGGCTCTGACCGACAGCCTGCGCCAGCTTCTGGATTGGTATGCCGATGGCAAGATCAACCCGCATGTCAGCCACACTCTGCCACTTGAACGGGCCGAGGATGCGTTAGAGCTTTTGCGCAGCCGCAAGTCCACAGGCAAGGTCGTGGTTACGATGGGGCCGAACATCTAGGCCCCATCCCGTGCCCTACAGTTCGTCAAACGCGCGCCGGATCATGACCAACAGATCATCCATCGCCTGATTGCTGCTTTTGGCGGCATACATGTTCACTTGCGTCACCGCGAGGTCCGGCAGCGCGCCGCCGTGGTCGACCAAGTCCAGATCACTGCGCACCGTGCCTTCGATCACCGCATGAACGGCGAGATCCGCAGACAGTGATGCCTCGATGGTGCGGGTCGAATCGCTTTCGACCCCCATTTCCCACGCGATGCCTGCCTCGTCCAACGCCTGCTGCACCCCTTTGCGGAAAATGCAGTTGTGCTCGAATGCCAGGCGCAATGGACGCTGCCGCCACGCTTGCCCACCCGGAGCCCCAACCCAGACCAGCGGCAACGCGGTCAAGGTCTCGCCGCCCGCGTCCATGTCCTCTTCCGTGGTCAGAATGGCGTCACATTCCCCCCTCGCGAACATCGCCTTCAATCGGCTGGTATACGAGGAGATCAGCTGGACCCGCATCCGCGGATAGGCCGCGTGGAATTGGCGTAAAACCTTTGGAATCGCTGGATAGACGACGTCGGCTGGCACGCCTAGAACGACCTCGCCCTCAAATGCTTGATCGGTCAGACGTGCGTATACCTCGTCATTCAGACGCAGAATGCGGCGCGCATACCCCAACAGTTGCTCGCCATCTGCGGTTAGGGACACGCCACGCCCCGAACGGTCCAGCAATGGACGCCCCAGACTTTCCTCGAGACGTTTCAACTGCATGGAGACCGCCGATTGCGTCAGATGCAAAAGACCGGCCGCGCGGGTGACACCACCGGCATCCGCTACGGTCGCAAAACTGCGAAGAGCAGTCAGGTCAAGGTTACGCGGCATATCACCTCCCGTGATGATTTAGTACAAAATCATTCATTTTACTTATCTCATTCGATCAAGCATAACGATCAAGAATTTTGATGCAACAAGCATCATTCATCGCAAACACGAAGGAGAGACGAGATGACCGCCGTAACCTGCACAAATGCCCCAGCCGCAAAACGCAACTTCTCGCTGCTGGCGTGGCTTGCAACCGTGATCCAGACCCGTCGCGAGCGCGTGGCCCTGTCACAGTTGGACGCCCAGCGTCTTGACGATCTTGGCCTGACCCGCGCACAGGCACAAAGCGAAGCCAACCGCCCGATCTGGGACGTGCCTTCGCATTGGCAACACTGACCAATTCACGCTGTTAAGCACTTGAAAATTGCGCCGCCCTTGCCAATATAACGGCCAAGGGCGGTTTCTATTTCGGGGACCGCCAAAGAAAGTTTGCTTGGAGGTCTAAATGGCTGAGTTTGACACGATCCACGCTGGCGCTGGTACACGCGCCGCGATCGACGAAGGGCTGCGCGCCCATATGAACAAAGTGTACGGCACCATGTCGGTGGGTCTGCTTCTGACCTTCGCCGCCGCTTGGGCCGTGGGCAACAATGCCGCGATGATGGAAACGCTGTTCACCGGCTTTACCCGTTACATCGTGATGTTTGCCCCGCTGATCATGGTTTTTGCCTTTGGCGCAATGATCAACCGCCTGTCCGCTGCTGGCGCACAGCTGTTCTTCTATACCTTCTCGGCCGTGATGGGCGTCTCGATTGCCTATATCTTTGTGATCTTCACCGGGATGTCCATCGCACAGACATTCCTGATCACCGCAATCGCCTTCGCAGGTCTCAGCCTGTACGGATACACGACCAAGCGTGACCTTGGGCCGATGGGCACCTTCCTGATCATGGGTTTGATCGGCATCATCATCGCGTCGATCGTGAACATCTTCATTGGTTCGTCGATGATCCACTTCGCCATCTCGGTGATCGGTGTCCTGATTTTTGCTGGCCTGACCGCCTATGACACGCAGAAGATCAAGACCGACTATCTCGCGCATGCCCATGCTATGGACAGCGAATGGCTGGCGAAATCTGCGATCATGGGTGCACTGAGCCTGTATCTGGACTTCATCAACCTGTTCATGTTCCTGCTGCAGTTCCTTGGCAACCGCGAGTAATCAGAACACGTTGACGTGCTTTCGGGGCCGGTCCTAGTGACCGGCCCTTTTTCGTTGCGCTAAGGTAAACCTATGAACCGGTTGTTTGAAAACATCGCGAAGCTCATCCTCAGCCCGCTTCTGACAGCTCAGGCGCTGAGGGTACGGAAGACCGCAGCCACGCTGCCCGAACCGCCTGGGCATCGTTTCGGAGCACAGGGGACCGGCCCTAACCTGTCGCTGATGATCGTCGGCGACAGCTCTGCCTCAGGGGTTGGTGCCCCCCATCAAACCGAGGCGCTGTCAGGGCAGCTCGTAAGCGCGCTTGGCGCGTCGTATCACGTCAACTGGCGCCTACTGGCCCGGACCGGTTCGACGACCCGCACCACCCTGCCCCTGTTGAAATCCCAAACGCCCGAGCAGACAGATATTGTTCTGGTCGTGCTTGGGGTGAACGATGTGACCAGTCAAATGCCGCTCTATCGCTTGCTCGCGTGCCGAGCCGAACTCTACACACTTCTTTTCGAGAAATGGGGGGCGAAGCGCGTGATCGCTACCGGCATCCCTCCGATAGGAAGCTTCCCGCTGCTACCCAATCCCCTGCGCTGGGTTCTCGGCCTGCAAGCACGTCGCTTCGACCATGCGCTTGCCGAACAGGCCGCGTCCATGGGGGTAGACTATATGCCCTTCGACGTACCTTTAACGCCCGAGATGATGGCCGAAGACGGGTTCCACCCGGGGCCCAATGCCTATTACCTTCTGGGACGTAAAGTGGCCGCACAAATCCTGCACCGCTAGGCACAAACGAAAAAAGCCGCCCCAAAGGGACGGCTCTTTACCCAAAGAATGGCGATCTTACTTGATCTTGCCTTCTTTGTATTCAACGTGCTTGCGCACAACCGGGTCGTACTTTTTGACAACCATTTTCTCGGTCATGGTGCGTGCATTTTTCTTGGTCACATAGAAGTGGCCGGTATCCGCGGTCGAGTTCAGGCGGATTTTGATTGTGGTCGGCTTCGCCATAACAACAGCTCCTATCGGGCGGGCGCATGCCGCCCGGCGTAAATCTCTGGAACCCGCCTTTTAGCGCCATTCCAACCCGAGTCAACCGCAAAGCAGAGGAATCCCGCGCCCCGCTGCTTTTTCTTGTCACAAACATCCCCGCAGAGGCCTAGATGTTTGAAACCAGCCAGAATCATTTGCGCGGATGGCCTGTAAGCCGGATTCTGTCCCGGTGTTGCCACCATGGATGACCATTCCTCTAGACCTGCTGTTACCAACAGGTTCAAGCTGCCAACCCGGATCTGCTCGGGGCAAGACACCCCTGGGGTTAACCCCGCGCGATCCCTATTAGGCATTGCTCCCGGTGGGGCTTGCCGTGCCGCCGCTGTTGCCAGAAGCGCGGTGGGCTCTTACCCCACCGTTTCACCATAACCCGCGCATGCGCAGGCTGTCTGTTCTCTGTGGCGCTTTCCCTCGGGTTTCCCCGGCCGGGCGTTACCCGGCACCGTTGCCTTGTGGAGTCCGGACTTTCCTCGCGTCACGAAGGGGCACGCCCCAACAGTCACCCGCGGTCATCCAGCCATCCGCGCAAGGCTGGACTTAGATATGCTTAGCCGTGGCGTCAAGGCACGAGGGCGAAAGGGGCGCTGCCCCTCGCGGCTGGGGCCGCTCACCCCGGGATATATCAGGTAAGAAAATAGAGAGGGTCAGACTGGTAAAACCGCGAGGTCTTCTGCAGATAGCGGCCCTGTCCCCCACGGACGGTAACGAAGGCGCACAGCGGCCAGCAGAACGGTATCGTCAACCTCGGTTGGGTAGCCAAGCTTGCCTGCGCAGGTGCGAAAGGTTTCGGCCGAAAGCTCGGAGACAGAGCTGGCGCCACCCGAGCGCGCAGCAAGCCCTTGTCGTGCCAAACGTGCCCAGTCAAAGCGGGGACCCGGGTCCACTTTGCGTCCTGGTGCCATATCGCTGTGGCCGATCACGCCCTTGGGCGCGATATTCCATCGTTTCATAACGCCCGGCAGCAGCGCCTCAAGCGTCGCCATTTGCGGATCGGAAAACGGTGAGGCTCCATCATTATCCATCTCGATACCAATCGAGCGGGAGTTGATGTCATCCAAACCGCCCCACGATCCGGCACCCGCATGCCATGCGCGCGCGTCTTCATCGACCATCTGAAACAGCCGCCCATCGCGATGGATCAGATAGTGCGCCGACACCTCGTATTCTGGGCTACACAGGCGTTCCAATGCCTCGTCCGGATCCGCCATGGCGGTGTAATGCAGGACAATTAAAGACGGCACCAACCCATCCCGGCGCGGGCCGAAATTCGGGGATGGATGCGAAATGTGCTGCATCACTCGGTCGAGATGTTCAGCGTATTGCCGGGCAAAGGAACGGGTTGCGCAGGAGGCACAGGTGCGATCGGAGGCGTTGGGGCTGTCGTCGTGGTGGGCTGGGTTGAAATGCCAATGGCTTCAAGCTCGGACGCACTGACCGCTTCTTCGGTGGCGACAGGGGTAGTTGCCACGCCGCGCGCTGCGCGGAAAGGTGCTGGGTCCCATGCGCAGGCGAACCCATCTCCGTCCGGGTCAATCCCGTAACGGTCACGCTGCGGACCGCCGCTTTCAAGGAATGCGATCTGGGCAAAATCGGCCGAGGTGTAGCGGGAACAGTTACGCTGCGCGCGTGATTCCCCGGACAAGGCTGAACGCTGATATACGGACTGCCCGACCGAATTGGTCGTGGACAACGCATATTGCACGATCGAGGCCGAATTGCCGGAAGGTCGATCCGGCAAAGCCTCGGGCTGCACTTGCTCGTAATTCGCGCGGTAACCGTCCAGACGCGCCGCATCGCTTTCGATGCTCTCGCGGGCGGAAACAGCGGCGAAATCCTGTTCATCGGAGATGCCCGCCGCTTCAGAGGCCGCCGTCGGTGCAGCGTTAACTGAACTATCGTCCCCAAAGGCCGACAAAGGCTGGCCATCGGCCCCGACAGCAGCAGCCCGCCCCGCCAAACCATCCGGCGACCGGCTGTCTGGCACAGGGGCGACACATCCGGCCATCAGGCCGAGAAAGGCAAGTCCAACAGTGATGCGCATCGCAGGCTCCTTAGGGTTTCGGTCACGCCAATGGGGCGCGTTTTACCACCATTTCGAAGGCTTCGCCACAAAGCCAGCACGGGCCTCGACCTCGTGGGCGATATTCAGCAGATCGCCTTCTTCCCACGGGCGACCGATCAGCTGCAGACCAAGGGGCAGCCCCTGAGCATCCAGACCCGCAGGGATCGAAATGCCCGGCAGACCGGCAAGGTTCACGGTCACAGTAAAGACGTCGTTTAGATACATCTTTACAGGATCGGCATCCTTCATCTCGCCCAGACCAAAGGCCGACGAGGGCGTCGCCGGGGTCAGGATCGCGTCCACGCCTGCAGCAAAGACATCATCGAAGTCTTTCTTGATCAATGCGCGCACGCGACGGGCACGGTTATAGTAGGCGTCGTAGAAGCCAGCCGACAGCACATAGGTGCCGACCATCACGCGGCGCTGCACTTCGTCGCCGAAGCCTTCGGCGCGGGTTTTCTCGTACATCTCATTGATGCCATCACCCGCTTCCAGCTTGGCACGGTGGCCGTATTTCACACCGTCATAGCGGGCAAGGTTCGACGACGCTTCAGCAGGCGCAATCACGTAATACGCAGGCAGCGCGTATTTCGTGTGCGGTAGCGAGATGTCGACGATCTCGGCACCTGCGTCGCGCAGCATATCAGCACCATCAGCCCACAGCTTCTCGATCTCGGCGGGGATGCCCTCCATGTGGTATTCTTTCGGGATCCCGATTTTCTTACCTTTGATGTCGCCGGTCAGCATGGCTTCGAAATTCGGCACCGGAATGTCGGCGCTGGTCGAATCCTTCGCGTCATGGCCACACATGGCTTCCAGCATAATCGCCGCATCGCGCACAGATTTGGTCATCGGTCCTGCCTGATCCAGCGACGAGGCAAAGGCCACGATGCCCCAGCGCGAGCAACGCCCATAGGTGGGCTTGATGCCAGTGATGCCGGTGAAAGCAGCAGGCTGGCGGATCGAGCCGCCGGTGTCGGTGCCGGTTGCCGCCAGACACAGGTCAGCAGCCACAGCCGAAGCCGAGCCACCCGACGAACCACCGGGGGTCAGATCGCGGTCGTCCACTTTCCACGGGTTCACAGCGTTGCCGTAAACCGAGGTCTCATTGGACGAGCCCATGGCGAATTCGTCCATGTTCAACTTGCCCAGCATCACAGTGCCCGCATCCAGCAGGCTCTGGCTAACGGTCGATTCGTATTCCGGCTTGAAGCCATCGAGGATTTTCGAGGCCGCCTGCGAGGGAACACCCTTGGTGCAGAACAGATCCTTGATGCCCAGCGGGATGCCGCACATATCAGGGGCGTCGCCAGCCTGAATACGCGCATCAGCGGCTTTCGCCTGCTCGCGCGCCAACTCAGGAGTGTTGTGCACGAAAGCGCCCAGCGCACCGGCGCCTTCGATTTCGGTCAGGCAGGCCTCGGTGATCTCGGTCGAGGTCACATCGCCCTTACGCAGCGCGTCACGGGCATCGGCAATCGTCAGTTTATTCAGCTCAGTCATATCCCTGCCCCCTTATTCGACAACTTTCGGAACCGCGAAGAAGCCTTCGCGGGCATCCGGTGCGTTGGACAGGATTTTTTCCGGCATGCCGCCATCCGTCACCACGTCTTCACGGCGTTTCAGGCGCATCGGCGTGACCGAGGTCATCGGTTCGACACCCTCCACATCAACTTCGTTCAGCTGTTCGATGAACCCGAGGATCGCATTGAAGTTCTCGGCCAGCTCCGGCAGGCGGTCGTCTTCGACCTTGATGCGGGCCAAATGCGCAACCTTGCGCGCGGTTTCGATATCAATCGACATAAGGTGTCTCCGGATGTGTTTGCGCGTGGGCGCGTTGCCCAGTCATTTATCGCGCGGGACGTCAGGCTGCAAGCGGTGCGGGGAGTTGCAGTGGCTCAATCCCGCTTTGCTGCAAAGAAGGTTTTCAAAAGTGCTTCGGATTCTTCGGCCGCAATCCCGTCATAGACTTCCGGCACGTGATGACATTGCGGGTGGCTGAAGATGCGCGGGCCATGGGCGACACCACCCGATTTGGGATCCGCAGCGCCATAGTAAATGCGCCGGATCCGCGCTGCCGACAGGGCGGTTGCGCACATCGGACAGGGCTCCAGCGTGACGTAGAGGTCATAGCCCGGCAGCCGTTCGGACCCCGCTTGGGCACAGCCCTTGCGGATCACAAGGATCTCGGCATGCGCCGTAGGATCGTTCAGCTCGCGGGTGCGATTGCCCGCCTGCGCCACCACCGAGCCGTCCGGCGCGACCAGCACGGCCCCCACCGGCACCTCGCCGCGATCTGCGGCGGCGCGAGCCTCGGCCATGGCGGCCTCCATATGGCTTTTGAAACGGGTCATGCCCCTTCATGCCTGCCCTGCAAGCGATTGCCAAGGCTTCCCCTTTCGCGCGGCGCACGCTATGCGGGGGTATGACGGATAAACCCACCCCAGCTGGCGACCGGATCGCCAAGGTTCTCTCGCGTGCAGGCATTGCCAGCCGCCGCGAAGCCGAACGCATGATCGAAGCCGGACGCGTCAGCGTCAACGGCACTGTGATCGACAGCCCAGCCCTGAATGTGACCCCCAAGGACAAGATCTTTGTGGATGACAAACCTGTGGCCGAGCCAGAGCCCCCGCGCATCTGGCTGTATCATAAGCCCACGGGGTTGGTGACAACGGCCAAGGAC
The DNA here is from genome assembly GCF_049800855.1 of Aliiroseovarius sp. S253. Classification (NCBI taxonomy): domain Bacteria; kingdom Pseudomonadati; phylum Pseudomonadota; class Alphaproteobacteria; order Rhodobacterales; family Paracoccaceae; genus Aliiroseovarius; species Aliiroseovarius sp. S253. The sequence continues at coordinate 2,249,666 of NZ_JBNAFW010000001.1, forward strand.
GAAAAGGGCCGCGAGACGGTTTTCGACAAACTACCCGAAGACATGCCGCGCGTGATGAGCGTTGGGCGGCTCGATTTGAACTCGGAAGGGCTGCTGCTTCTGACCAATGACGGCGGCGTAAAGCGTAAGCTAGAGTTGCCCTCGACCGGGTGGACGCGCAAGTATCGCGTGCGGGTGAAGGGCAAGCCGACCGACGACATGCTGGCCCCCGTGCGCAAGGGAATCACCGTCGATGGCGAACGGTTCCAACCCATGTCGATCTCGCTGGATCGGCAACAGGGTGCGAATGCGTGGCTGACCATCAGCATTCGTGAGGGCAAGAACCGCGAGATTCGCCGCGCGATGGAAGCGATCGGCCTGTCGGTGAACCGCCTGCTGCGCGTCAGCTATGGCCCGTTCCAACTGGGCGAATTGAAAGCGGGTGAGGTTGAGGAAATCCGCCAGCGCGTCGTGCGTGAACAACTAGGTATGGAAGCACCGCAGAAAACCCCCGTTCGCAAGCGAGCTGAAATCCCACGTGGTAAACATGGTAGCAAACCGGGTGCCAAGCCCGCATTCAAGGGTGCGGGGCGTTCTGGAGGAAAACCCGGCGGAAAACCGGGGCAACGTCCGACGGGCAAAAGCTTTGGTGGCGGCGGGTCACGCGACCGGAACGCTGGCGGCAAACCACAAGGCCGACCGGTACCACGCAAGAAATAAGACTTAGAGCTTAGAAAAGTGACCCTTGATCCGGGGCGTCTTTTTTGGGCTTTGCTTTGCGGGCAGGTTTGGGCGTCGGAGCCGTTGTGGCAGGGGCGGACGCGGATCCATCCAACGACAAACGCCCATCTGCAAATTCGATCTCCAACGCCTTGGCCTTGCTGGCCGCATCCTGCGTCGTCACCACATCGCCATCGCCACGCACCACTGCATAACCGCGTTTCAGAGTTTCCGTATAGCCCAACGTCTGGCGCATCCTCTCGAGCGCGGCCAGACGGTCTTTCTGACGCGTGACGGCAGATAGATAGGCGTTGTCCAGCCGGGCTGATGCATCCTGAAGCGCTTGATTTCGCTGCTGATTGGCTTGTGCAATGCGCCCAGAATCCAATCGCGCGGCTAGGCGGTCAAGCTCGCGTCGATGCTGAGCTGTACCACGCGATAGTCCCGGGCCAAGCCGGCTAGTCGCCATTGCCAGCTTGTCGTGCAACGGCGCAAGGCGCGCTGTCAGGGCGCGAGGGCGCAACCCAGCCGAGGCCTCGCTCAGCTTCACCCGCCGCGCTTGCGTCATCTGCGTCAGTGCCACGGGAAGTTTAAGGCCCGCGGTGTCCAACCTCTGGCGCGGCCCATCCAGCAAACTGTCCGCGCGAGGCAAGGCACGGGAAAGATCGCGCAGGCGTTGACTGCGTTGGCTAACACCTTGCTCTAACGCGCGTGTCAGGCGGGTTCCCTGCTCTTCCGTCCACGCCAATAGCTCCAGCCGAACCGGAACGGCGTGTTCCGCAGCGGCCGTGGGTGTCGGCGCGCGCAGGTCAGACACAAAGTCGATCAGCGTCGTGTCGGTCTCGTGCCCGACAGCCGAAATCAGAGGGATGTCCGATCCCGCAGCAGCCCGCGCGACATTCTCTTCGTTAAAACCCCATAGGTCTTCGATCGAGCCACCACCCCGCGCAACAATCAGCAAATCGGGGCGCGGCAGTGCTCCGCCCGGTGTCATGCGATTGAAACCTTCGATGGCCGCTGCCACTTGCGGCGCACAGACGTCCCCCTGCACTGCAACGGGCCAGATAAGCACTTTGCGCGGAAAGCGATCACGCAGTCGGTGCAGAATATCGCGGATCACTGCCCCAGATGGCGAGGTTACAACCCCGATCACCTCGGGCAGGAAAGGGATCTTTTTCTTGCGTTCAGGGGCGAAAAGACCCTCGGCAGCCAGCGCTTTCTTGCGCTTTTCCAACATCGCCATCAACGCGCCTTCGCCCGCGACCACAACATCATCGACATTGATCTGGTATTTCGACTGGCTGCCAAATGTGGTGATCTTGCCCGAGACGATGACCTCCATCCCTTCTTCCGGCATGATCGACAGACGGCTGACCTGGCCTTTCCAGCTGACCGCCGCAATCACGGATCGGTCGTCTTTGACGTCAAAGTAAAGGTGCCCCGAACGTGCCAGCATCACGCGGCCGACTTCGCCGCGCACCCGGACGCGACCAAACGCGCCCTCAATGGTCTTTTTCACCGCGCCGGAGATTTCGGAAACGGTAAACTCGGGCGTGTTTTCACCCGGCTGGGGATCGTCGATCAGGTCCATCTCAGTCTCCTCCGCATCCGCCGTCTCCGCAGCTCGTTGTGCAACCAGTCGGGTTGTTCCCCGTTTTCATATGAGCCGAAATCGGTTTGCCCGCGATAAGAACGCCGGAAATATAGAACCATCCGCAAAATGCGAAGACCAAGCTCATGGCGATATACACACCGTCGCCAGTCATGATGCCAGCCCAAGCCACCCCTGCTGAAACCAAGGTCGCAATCAGAATGCGGAACTTCGACGCGCGCGGCGGAGGCGGAGGGCCCCAATACGCGACCGGAGCCGGACTTCCAAAGGTGGCGTGATAGAGCGCCTTGGTATGGCTGAATTGCTCGGCGAAACGCGCGCTGTCCGCACTTTGCATCCCCGGTTCGTGATGAAGCGGCTTGCCCAAGACTGTTTTGCACATCACATCCCAATAGTCGCGCGTATAGGTCATGTGCAAATGCCATACTTTGTCGACCACATCGGACGGCGTAACGGGCTTATCCGAGAGCTGTGACAGAAACAAAAACCGGCGGTACTCTTCAATTGCACCAAGAGTGAATTCGTCACTCCAACTCTCAGTATTTGCAAGTTTCCGGGAAAATGGGAGGTCCGCTCCCGGTACGTCAAACTGATGGGCTTGGATGGCTTTCCAAAGGTTTTCGCTCTGCATGCTTGTCGAGGCCCTGCTGCTTCTGTATTTCACCCACAACTTATACAGGGAGAGCATCCATGAACATCCTTATTCTGGGCAGCGGCGGGCGTGAACATGCGCTGGCATGGGCAGTGATGCAGAACCCGAAATGTGACCGGCTGATTGTGGCTCCGGGCAACGCGGGCATGGCGCAGATTGCGGAATGCGCGAAACTGGATATCGAGGATGGTGGCGCGGTTGCAACCTTCGCTCAGGAAAACACGATCGACTTCGTGATCGTTGGGCCCGAGGCACCTTTGGCCAACGGTGTCGCTGATCGTCTGCGCGAGGCGGGCATTAAAGTGTTCGGCCCGTCTGCCGAGGCTGCAAAGCTGGAAGCGTCGAAAAGCTTCACCAAGGAAATCTGTGACGCAGCCAATGCGCCCACAGCGGCTTACGGCCATTTCACGGACGCCGAGGCCGCCAAGGCTTACATCCGCGAACAGGGCGCACCTATTGTGGTCAAGGCCGACGGGTTGGCTGCCGGTAAGGGTGTGATCGTTGCGATGGACGACCAAACTGCGCTGGACGCCATCGACGACATGTTCGGCGGCGCCTTTGGTGGCGCGGGCGCCGAGGTCGTGATCGAAGAATTCATGGAGGGCGAAGAAGCCTCGTACTTCATCCTCTGCGACGGCAAGACTGCTCTGCCCATCGGGACTGCACAGGACCACAAGCGTGTAGGTGACGGGGACACCGGGCTGAACACGGGTGGCATGGGTGCCTATTCGCCTGCGCCGGTTCTGACAGACGAGATCGCTGCCCGCGCCATGCGCGAAATCGTGCAGCCGACCGTGGACGAGATGGCCAAACGTGGCACGCCATATCAGGGCGTGCTTTATGCAGGCTTCATGATCAAGGACGGTCAGGCGCGCCTAGTGGAATACAACGTGCGTTTTGGCGATCCGGAATGTCAGGTGCTGATGATGCGTCTTGGCGCACAAGCGCTGGACCTGATGCTGGCCTGCGCCGAGGAGCGTTTGGATGAGGCTCAGGTGAACTGGGCAGATGATCACGCGATGACCGTCGTAATGGCGGCGAATGGCTATCCGGGTTCCTATGAGAAGGGCTCGGTGATCAACGGGTTGGACGCACTGCCCGAAGATTCCAAGAACATGGTGTTCCATGCGGGCACGACCGAAGTTGACGGCAAGATCACCGCTTCAGGCGGACGGGTTTTGAATGTCACCGCTCGCGGCGACAGCCTGCAAGAAGCTCGCGACCGGGCTTATGCGATGATCGAGGGCATCGATTGGCCCGAGGGTTTCAATCGTTCGGACATTGGTTGGCGCGCACTTTAGTACTGCGACGATTGGTTCGTGTCGTGAGCCTGTAGGGGGCTTTGCCCCCACGCGCCCCTATCGGGACACGCTCCCCCAGGATATTTTTGGTAAGAAAATGAAGTCAGTCGCAGCGAAGTGCTGCGGTTAGGCTACTTGGATCGCTGTACTTGCCGATCGGGGCGATCTCGAATTCTCCATCGATCAAGCGCGCTTCCATCACGCGCGACCAGTTGGCGCTGGCGGTGACGACCACGGGCGCTTGGTCAGGACAGATGCGCACGCCGCCTTCGATATCAGGACTGCCATATTTGTGATTGGTCAGCCCACCCACAGACGCGATTTCTTTAAAGCCGAACGGTGTTTGTGATGCATCCACCGTCACCAGCCGCAAACGGCGGGCAAGGTGGGGACGGTCAACATAGGCGATTTCATCCAGCCCGTCGCCGTTAAAATCTGCAATTCCAGCTACAGCCAACCAGCGGTGACGGGTGCCGATTGGGGCGTTGCTGCCGAGCGCTGACAGTGAACCGTCCTGCAGCCCGTAGATACGGACCATCGCGCCGGTGTTGTCGCCACTGAATACTGTCACGACTTCAGGGGCCCCATCGCCATCGAAGTCGTGCAGGCGTGGCGAGGTATCTTCGAAAACTCCACCTGATACGCGCGACACAAGCCGCGATCCATTATCAAGGGTCACTTCAAGCGCACCGTATTCTCCGCCGGGCACAGCGCCGTGCCCATAGCGGTCAGTCGGCTCGACATAGCGGGCCGAGGCAATGTCGGCCGCAGCGGGTGCGGCCAGACAGATGGATATGAGGGCGGCTTTAATGCCGCGCATCAGATCTGCTTTTCGGGCATGTGAACAACCAGACCATCAAGCTCATCGGTGACTTTGATCTGGCAGGTCAGACGCGAACGTGCCGCATCGGGCTCGAACGCGAAATCTAGCATGTCTTCTTCCATAGCATCCTTCGCGGGGATCTTTTCGACCCAGGCGTTGTCGACATAGACATGGCAGGTCGAACAGGCGCAGGCTCCGCCGCAATCTGCTTCGATCCCGGGAACGTTGTTGTCACGGGCGCCTTCCATGACGGTCAGGCCGGGGGCAACGTCCACGACGTGTTCGGTTCCGTTGTGCTCGATATAGGTGATCTTCGCCATGTGGCTTCTCCCTTATTGGCGGATTGCAGGCGGCGCAGTGGGTTTACCACTAGTCGCACCGCTTGCTGGCTGTTCATTCGACAGACCAGATAGCAACGATATCACCTTATTTCGAGCCCAAAAGCGGCGAAAAATGTCGCACGGTTTTCACAAGCTCGTTTTTTAGGGGCCAATACGACAAACCCACCCGGAGCTATCCGGATGGGTAAGTATTCTGATCGCGGGAACAGAATGTAGTTTTAGAACAGCCCCGTAAAGTATTGGGCCACTGCCAGCGTGAACGGGTCAACTTGCATCAGCCACGCGCCGGCTTTTTCAATTGCTCCACCTTCGGCGAGGCTTTCAAGCCGTGTCGAATAGCTGGAGAGGCCGACCTGACTGACCAGTATCCCTTTAAATAGGACAAGTCCGACAAGGGCGATCACAATAGCGCGCAGCGGGAAGCCGCGGCTTTTGAAGCTTTTTTCCTTTGGAACCAACAGCCCGTCACGTTCCACAAGCTGGACGTAACCCCGGGCAATTTTGTTATGACGGCGATCAATTTGCCGAATGCGTTTTCGAAAATCTCGTACTTGAGTTTCGGCCATGTTCAACTTCCCCCAGTTGATGAGCCAGTAATAGTTATGCAGCGCTTAACAGATTAAAGCAATTTTAAGGCATTTGCTAGGAAACCGATTGTTTCTTGCCACAATTTTATCATTTTTTCCGCAAAATCAACGTCGTCCAGTCTCCGATCTCTTCACGATTCACCAAATCGAACCCGTTTTGATTGTAGCTTTTCAGCACATCTTCAGCCTGAGGGTTAAGAATCCCTGACAAGATCGCATAGCCGTTTTCGCCAATATTCCGCCCCATATCCGGTGCCAAACCGATCAACGGTCCTTTCAGAATATTCGCAAATACAAGATCGAACGGAGCCTTTGACGAAATATCTTCCGCACCGAACCCGGCGGCCTCAACGCACAGAACGCGTTTCTCAAGGGCGTTTGCCGCAACATTGGCGCGGGCGACATCCACAGCAACCTCATCAATGTCGCTTGCAATCACGGTGTTCGGCCAGATCTTAGCAGCGGCCATCGCAAGAACGGCTGTGCCACAGCCGATATCAGCCACGTTTTCGCCCACAAACCCGTCTTGAGCCAAATGATCCAACGCCCGCAGACAGCCCAAGGTCGTCCCGTGATGCCCGGTGCCAAAAGCCATCGCCGCATCAATCAGCAGTCCAATCTTGTCTTCCGGCAGGGATGCAGCGTCGTGACTTCCATAAACGAAGAAACGGCCTGCTTCGACCGGTGCCAATTCGCGTTTGACATGCGCGACCCAGTCAACTTCGGGCAGTTCGGACACGCTGAAGTCATTCGCGCCATGCATCGAAGCAAGCAATGCCAACCCAGCAGCGTCGGGTTCTTCGACGAAATACCCTCCGACTTCCCAAATGCCGCTGTCATCTTCGATCTCGAACACACCGACACCCGTGGGTTCCGGCACAAGGTGTTCCATTGCGGCCCCAAGGGCCTCGGCGGCATCTTGTCCGTTAAGGGTGGTCAAAGCGGTCCAGGTGGGCATGTTGTGTCCTTTCAAACAAGCCATTGTGCCCTAGCGCCCTGATCTTTGCGGGTCAAGCGTCGGTCACTGCCGTGTCTAAGCCGGATGCGGCACGCCACGCCTCGATCTGATCTGCGACCTCTTGCATTTGTGCGTCATTGTTGAAGGCCGATCGTTCGATTGGACAGTAGTCATATGCGTCGATCAGCAGCAGCAACCCGCGTTCGGTCACGAGCACCCCCTCCATATGGCTCCAAGAGATCAACACCTCATACCCCGGATGCGTGATACGCATGCCCAGCGGGGACAGCACAATCCGCGCCACGCCTTCGCGCATACGCGATCTGCTAAGTGTTTTTCGATAAGAAATTCGGCTGTGCCGCACGACCAAAAGCCCGGCCCCCATCAGCAACATGAAGGACAGAAACGTCCAAACACTTGCGTCACTGGCAAAAGCGACAATGGCTGAAATGCACACGAATGCGGCGATCAGGATCGTTGATCTGACTTGTCCACCCCATCCCTTTGCACGCCGCCGCCTTTCGGCAGCGAGGGTCCGCATGGCAAAGTCGATATCGATCGCGTCAAAACGCGAGTAGAACTCTAGATTGGTGCTCAAATCGGATCTCTTGAATATGGCTGGATACAATCAGCGCCCACGTAACAGCAGACAATATCACTGTGTCAGATTGCAATAGATCGGGCGAGTAAGGAAACTCCCACCCTACCGGAGCGCGCAGTTTCCCGCTTATCCAGGCGCACGCGCCAATCTTTGGGTCAGAATCGTTTCATTGCCCTTCTCGGGATGGCGCGGGATTAGCAGCGCCAAAGAAAGCGATACCCCTGCCATCGCCGCGGCCATTCCGAATACTGCTCCGGGCGACACCACCCAAAGATACCCAAGAAGCGCAGGCAGGAAGACCGCCGCGATGTGGTTGATTGTGAAGGCAACCGCCGCCGTTGGCGCGATATCTTGCGGATCCGCGATCTTCTGAAAATAGGTCTTCAACGCGAAGGCCAGCGCGAAGAACAGGTGATCTAGGACATAGAGCACAGCGGCCAAAACCACGCCCCATCCAAAGTAATAGATTCCACCATAGGCCAGGAACACACAGATCAGGCCGACATATTCGAACGCCAGCGCGCGCCGCTCGCCCCATTTGGCCACGGCTTTGCCCATCAGGGGGGCGAAGAAAATGTTGGCCACATAGTTGATCAAGAACAGAGCCGTGACTTCGTGTACCTCGAAGCCAAAACGCTCGACCATCATGAATGCCGCGAAGACAATGAAGATTTGTCGCCGCGCGCCGGCCATGAATTGCAGCGCATAGTACAGCCAATACCGGCGGCGCAGCACGAACTGCTTCAGCTGCGGCTCGGGGCTTTCAAACTGGGGATATGCAAAGAAGGCAAAGACCGCGATGGCAAGGGTTGTGCCACCCGCAACCATGTAAACGAGGTTATAACTCAGATCGAAAGTCTTCCACGTCAGCACCAAAAGGCCATAGCTGACCAGCGCGGCTGCCGATCCGATGGACATGATCCAGCCCAACATCTGCGGCGCTTTTTTCTTGTCGATCCATTGAAGTTGAAGCGACTGGTTCACGGTTTCAAAATAGTGAAACCCGATCGAGCTGAGCATGGTCACCGTCAGGATGCCGCCAAAACTTGGGAACCACGCGGTAATCGCGGTAGCCGCGCCCAGAAGACCCAGCGACACGACGCCCAGCACCTGTTCGCGAAACAGCATCAGCAGGGCAATGACACCAATGGCCAAAAAGCCCGGAATCTCGCGCACGGTGTGCAGCCAGCCGATCTCGACCCCTGTGAAGTCGGCGGCCTCGATCACGAAGTTGTTCAGCAGCGCCGACCAAGTGAAGAACGCAATCGGCATCGCCGCCGCCATCAGCATCAGCAGGAAGATGGGACGGCGCCAGAATGGCAGATCGCGGGCATCAGAAAGGGTCATGATGATGTGTCTCATGCGCCTGCATTACGCCTGAATTCCGCGCTTTGCGAGCGCAAATCGCATTCACAAATGCATATGCGTTTCTGACATAGGTCAAGGTGGCGTGCGCCCACGGCGCTAAAACTGCGCCAACTTGAAGGAGCCGCCAATGGACATCGTCCCCCTGATCGACCGCATCGGAGAAAACCCGACCGCTGCGCTGTTCGGCCTGATCACCGGCATCGTTTTCGGTGTCTCGGCCCAGCGCTCGCGCTTTTGTCTGCGTGCCGCGGCAGTCGAATTCGCCCGTCGAATGATGGACGCCTCGGTCGCTGTATGGCTTTTGACCTTCTCGACCGCTGTGGTTTGGGTTCAGGGTGCAACCATGTTGGGCCTGATGCGCCCCGAAGACGCGCGGATGATGGCCGTGACCGGGAGTTGGTCGGGCGCGATCATCGGCGGTCTGCTGTTTGGTGTCGGTATGGTGCTGGCGCGCGGCTGTTCGGGTCGACTGCTGGTTTTGGCTGCGACAGGCAACCTGCGGTCTGTCGTCTCGGGACTGATCTTTGCCGTGGTCGCACAGATGAGCCTGCATGGCTGGCTTTCCCCAACCCGTGACTATCTTGCCCGCCTGTGGATGACGGAAGGCGGTGTGAACGTAAACCTTCTGAACGTGCTGGGATTGCCGGACGGGTTCGGCCTTGCGCTGGGACTGATGACCGCCGTTCTGGCCATCGTGATCGCACGCAAAGCAGGCCTTGGCCCGCGCCGCTTGATTTTCGGATCCGGCGTTGGCTTCGCCGTGGCTCTTGGCTGGGTTCTGACCTATCAACTGTCGCTTGCCGCGTTCGAGCCGGTATCCGTGACTTCCGCCACCTTCTCGGGCCCGTCGGCGAATACGCTGATGTTCTTCCTCGTCTCGGACCCGGTACTTGAGTTCGACGTGGGCCTTGTCCCCGGCGTCGTCATCGGTGCCTTCGTGGCCAGCTGGCTGACCAAGGAATTCAAGTTCCAGGGGTTCGAAGGCGAGGCCAACATGCGCCGCTCGATGACTGGGGCGGTCCTGATGGGCTTCGGCGCCATGCTGGCCGGAGGCTGCGCGATCGGCGCAGGCGTCACGGGGGGGTCGATTTTCGTCGGCACCGCATGGCTTGCCCTTCTGTGCATGTGGATCGGCGCGATGGTGACGGATGCGCTGGTGGATCAACGCGGGGCCCTTGGGGTGGCGGCCGAGTAAACCTTAAAACTGTCAGCATCCCATGACACTCCTGACAGAATGCTGTCAGGAGGGCACGTCTATGGTTCCTCAAACACAAAGGAACCTTCACCATGATTCAGATCGAACGCACCCGAACCCTCAACGCCAACCCCGACGCCGTTTGGGCGGTGCTGGGACGCTATATGCATATCAACGACTTCGCCCCCGCCGTTGCCAAAGTGGACGCCCTGACAGCGGGCAGCGACGGCGTCGGATCAAAACGCCGCTGCCATTTCGACAATGGCGGATCAATGGTGGAAGAGGTCACCGATTGGCAAGAAGGCCGCGGCTACAGCATCCGCGGATCGGAACTGGCCCCGATGCCCCTGACCAGCCTGACCGCCGAGATTTGGATCGAACCTGCCGGGAATGGATCAAAGGTCGCATGGTCCACCGCGTTTCAAGTCAAATACGGCCCGCTGGGTTGGCTGCTTGGTCAGGTGATGATGAAACCGATGATGGGGAAAGTGATTGATGCGAATTTAGAGGGATTAGCTGAGGAGTCGGGCAGAGCTTAAACAGCGTTCTGCTCTTCCATCGAGCAGTGCCGTTCTTGACACAGCTATCACCAGTCGCATGTACTTCCAGAATGAAAAGCCCAATCGCCGTAGGCGCTGCACTGGTACAATTCGTTCTGGGAGGAATGCTGCTTCAACCTGCCCTCAGCCTGCCATCTAATCAGGACGTTCTATTTCTGCTCTATTTGCCGGGCCTGCTTTTTGCAGCCAGTGGCGTCACGCTGATCGCAAAGGCGCCAAGGCCCGGTGAGGACGGGAAGGCCTGGCTCTGCATCTTTGCGTTCGCGGTGCCGTACATCGTGACACTGCCGATGCTGCCCATCATGTTTCACGTTTTCGCCCGATGAGTTGGCTCGCTGCACCGAATAGTCGCAGCCGGATCTAGTAAAAACTCTGCGGATCGATATCCACCGACACCCGCATATCCCCTTTGACCGGAAACTGTGCCAGCCAGCGTTTTAGCGCCGCTTGGATGGGCGCGGTTTTTTCCGCCTTCACCAACAGGCGCACGCGGTGACGTCCGCGCACACGGGCGATGGGCGCGGGGGCGGGGCCGAACAGTTGCGCGCCGATTTGGTGAAGCGGCTCGGACCTTCGGGCCATCTCGGCCCCCAGATCAAACACGGCTTGAATGTCGGGCGAGGACAGGACGATCCCTGCCATGCGACCGTAAGGCGGCACGCCTGCGGCTTGGCGCTCGCCCGCTTCGGCTTTCCAGAACTTCTCTTCCTCGCCCGCAAGGATCGCGCGGATCACGGGGTGCTCGGGTTGGAAGGTTTGCAAAAGGGCGACGCCCGGCGTTTCCGCCCTCCCTGCCCTGCCCGCAACCTGTCGGATCAATTGGAACGTGCGTTCCGCCGCGCGCAGGTCAGACCCTTGCAAGCCGAGGTCCGCATCGATCACGCCCACCAAGGTCAGCTTGGGAAAGTTATGTCCCTTGGCGACCAACTGCGTGCCGATGATGATGTCTGCTCCACCTTCGGCAATCAATTCGATCTGCGCCTTCAGGGCGCGGGCTGATCCAAACAGGTCCGAGGACAACACAGCGATGCGCGCGTCCGGGAAGGCCGCTGTGACTTCTTCGGCCAGCCGTTCAACACCCGGCCCGACCGGGGCCAGCTTGCCTTCGACTTCGCATTCTGGGCAAGCATCCGGCATTGGTTTCGTTTCGCCACATTGATGGCAAACCAGACGTTTCTGAAAGCGGTGTTCGACCATCCGCGCGTCGCAATGATCGCAGCCGATCTGGTGCCCGCACGCCCGACAAATGGTGACGGGCGCATAGCCGCGGCGGTTGATGAACAGAAGCGATTGTTCGCCCTTTGCAATGCGCAAGTTCACGGCGGCCTTCAGCGTAGGAGAGATCCAGCTTTGCGACGGCAGATCTTCTTGCCGCATATCAATCGCGCGCATCTCGGGCATGACGGCGGGGCCATAACGGCTGGTGAGTTCGATCCGCTTGTACTTCCCGGCCTCGCAATTGGCCCAAGTCTCAAGCGAGGGCGTGGCGGACGCCAGCACCACCTGCGCGTCGCAGATCGAGGCACGCATAACCGCCATATCCCGCGCGGAATAGAGCACCCCGTCTTCCTGTTTGTAGGAACTGTCGTGTTCTTCATCGACAATGATCAGCCCAAGGTCTCGGAAGGGCAGGTAAAGCGCAGATCGCGCACCAACCACAAGCGAGGCATCCCCCTGCCCGACCATGCGCCAGCAACGGCGGCGTTCGGTCATGGTGACACCGGAATGCCATTCGGCGGGACGCGCGCCAAAGCGTTCCTCGACCCGTTTCAGAAATTCGGCAGTCAGTGCGATTTCGGGCAGCAGCACCAGCGCCTGGCGCCCTTTGCGCAGGCAGGCGGCGACGGCCTCCAGATAAACCTCAGTCTTGCCCGCGCCGGTGACACCGCGCAGAAGCGTGGTGCCATAACGGCCCGATCGCACCCCATCGGTCAGCTGTTTGGCGGCAGCGGCCTGATCTACGGTCAGCTCTTTACTGGGCAGTGATGGATCAAGCCGCGGATACGGCATGTCGCGGGGCGTATCCTCTTCCCGGATGGCGCCTAGTTTCACGAGACCCTTCACAACGGATCCGCTAACGCCCGCCAGATCACCCAGCTCTTTCTGCGTGAACCCCACGCCGGGCTGATCCATCAACACATCCATCACCTTGGCACGCGCATCGGTCAGCCGGTTAGGGCGGTGCCCCGAGGCCTTCAACACCTTGCGCATCGAGGGTGGATCTGACAGCCCCGGCGCGCGGGTGGCTAGGCGCAGCATCTGGCTCATCGGGGTCAGGGTATAGTCGCCAACGCGGGTCAGGAACTCGGCCATTTCGGATCGCATCGGGGCGACTTCCAAAACCCGGATCACGGCGCGCAGCTTCGAGGCATCAAAGCCCCCTTCACCCGGCCCCCAGACAACACCCAATACCTTACGCGGCCCAAGCGGGACCTCGACATAGTCGCCTTGCACGCAGCCCCCTTCGGGCGCGCGATATGTCAGGATTCGGTCCAGAGGCTGGGCGGTCAAAACGCCGACCCTTGCGCCTGCCGGAAACTGCTCGATATCACTCATAAGGTCAGATTCCCCGTCATCGGAAATATCATAAGGGCTTTCTGCCCGCGCGCCCATGGGGTAAGAGAGCGCAAACGCAAACTTCCGCAGGATACGCGCACATGAAATTCTTTGCAGATACCGCCGACATCGACGCCATCAAGGAACTGAACGACCTTGGCATGGTGGACGGTGTGACCACCAACCCCTCGATCATCAAGAAATCGGGCCGCGACATCATCGACGTCACGAAAGAGATCTGTGACATCGTGGACGGCCCTGTTTCGGCAGAAGTCACCGCCATCGACGCCGACACCATGATCGCCGAAGGCCGCAAGCTGGCCAAGATCGCCGACAACATTGCCGTGAAAGTGCCGCTGACATGGGACGGGCTGAAAGCCTGTAAAACCCTGTCGGACGAAGGCACCATGGTGAACGTGACCCTCTGCTTCTCGGCCAACCAAGCGCTGCTGGCGGCCAAAGCGGGCGCGACCTTCATTTCGCCCTTCATCGGCCGTCTGGATGACATCAATCTGGATGGGATGGAGCTGATCGAAGACATCCGCACCATCTATGACAACTATATGTTTGACACGCAGATCCTGGCCGCCTCGATCCGCAACGTGAACCACATGAAAGACGCCGCACTGGTTGGTGCAGACGTTGCTACGGCTCCGCCCTCGGTCATTCAGGCAATGGCGAAACACGTTCTGACCGACAATGGTCTGGACGCGTTCCTGGCCGATATCAAAGCCGCTGACATCAAGATCCTGTAAGCAGGCCTTAATTATTAGCATGTGACGAGGGGGCCACGGCCCCCTTTTCTATTTCTGCCCGACGCCTAATTTTAACCCATAAGGCACACGGTTGGTGTATTATCCCCAAAACGACAAAAAACTTCGAGGCAACTATGAGCGGTTCCCCGGCACTGGATGACGAGCTGCGCGCGCATCTGATCGCGCAGCCAGAGATTATTTTAAACGACCAAGACATCATGAATGCATTGGTCACTGCGCATGAACGTCAGATGGGCACGAACATCGTTGATCTGCGCGGCGCAGCCATGGATCGGCTAAGCAATCGGCTGGACCAACTTGAAGACACGCATCGCTCGGTTGTTGCGGCGGCCTACGAAAATGTCTCGGGCGTGGCGCTGATCCACCGCGCGGTGCTGCGCATGCTGGATCCCGCAGACTTTGCCGCCTTCATGCAGGACCTGGACGGCGAGGTCGCCGAGACTTTGAAGGTCGATTGTATGCGGCTTGTGCTGGAAACCATTCAAGACGAGGCAGATGCGAAAGTTGGCCGGCTGGGTGCCGTGCTGTCCACAACGCCTGCCGGATTCATCGACGACTATCTTGGACAACCCGCCGGGCCAGAACGTCGCAAGGTCTTCTTGCGGCAAGTTCAGGAACGCGACCCCGACATCTATGGCGACTGCGACTATTGGATTCGCTCCGAGGCTTGCATCGTGCTGGACCTTGGGGAAGGTCGCCTGCCTGGAATGCTGGTTATGGGCACCGAAGACCTGACACAATTCCGTCCCGGACAGGGCACGGATCTTCTGGAGTTTTTCGGGGGCGTGTTTGAACGCGCGATGCGCCGCTGGCTGTCATGACCAGTGGCGGATCCCTGCATATCCCCCCCGGCGCCCGAGACGCGCTGGCTCTGTTTCTTGACCACAAACGTGCACTGAACGCAGCATCCGAGAACACAATCAAAGCCTATCAGGCAGATATAGGTGGGTTTCTGGCTTTCATGGCCACCCATCTGGGTGGCGAAGCCGGACGCGGTGCTCTTGCCCGTGTGACGATCAGCGATATGCGCGCGTGGATGGCGTCGGAACGCAGTCGCGGCATTAGTGCGCGCAGTCTGGCGCGCGCCCTGTCGGCGGTAAAAAGCTTCTATAGCTGGCTCAGCGAACAGGACGGGTTTGACGCAACCGCCGTTCTTTCCACGCGCAGCCCGAAATTCGCTAAGAAACTGCCCCGCCCCTTATCACCGGACGCAGCACAGGCAGTGCGTGACACGGCCCCCCTGCAATCAAGGCACGACTGGGTCGGGGCCCGGGACTTAGCGGTTGTGACACTTCTGTACGGCTGCGGGCTGCGCATCTCGGAAGCGCTGGGTCTGACTGCAGCCGACACCCCATTGAAAGAGGTTCTGCGCATCTGCGGGAAAGGCAACAAGGAACGGCTGGTTCCCGTCCTTCCCGCCGCCCGCGACGCGGTCGAGGCATATCGCAAGCTGTGCCCCCACCCCGAAGCCCCCGACGCACCGCTTTTTCGCGGTGTTCGCGGTGGGGCTTTAAATCCGCGGCAGGTGCAATTGATGATGCAGCAAGTCCGCCTGCAATTGGGTTTGCCGGCCACGGCGACACCCCACGCATTGCGCCACAGCTTCGCCACCCACCTACTGGCCTCGGGTGGGGATCTGCGCGCCATTCAAGAGCTGCTGGGCCATGCCAGCCTATCGACAACGCAGGGCTATACTGCGCTGGATACATCGAAACTGGTTGAAGTTTATAACGCTGCGCATCCACGCGCCTGAAGCCCCTCAGCTTTTCGCTTTCCACCAAAGCGGTTTTCCTGCACAAAGCGCGGATGAACATTCAGACCAAAGCCCTGCTCGTCCATCTGCTGACCGCAACCGGAGCCGTCTTTGCCATGCTGGCGATGTTGGCCGCCGTGGACGAGAAATGGGGATTGATGTTCCTGTGGTTGGTGGTCGCCTTCATCGTGGACGGCATCGACGGCCCGTTGGCGCGCAGGTACCACGTCAAGGTCAATGCACCACAATATGACGGCGTGTTGATGGATTTGATCATCGACTATCTGACTTATGTGTTCATCCCGGCATATGCCCTGTTCAAATCTGGCCTGATGTATGGCTGGACCGGTTGGTTTGCGATTATTGTAATCACTTTCGCCAGCGTCGTTTACTTTGCTGACACGCGAATGAAGACCAAAGACAACAGCTTTTCTGGCTTTCCCGGCTGCTGGAACATGGTCATTCTAGTTCTCTTCGCGACTGAACCGAATTTCTGGGTTATGACCGCATTGGTCGCCGCCATTGCAGTCGCGATGTTCCTGCCCCTGAAGTTCATCCACCCCGTGCGGACCGAGCGCTGGCGCCCTGTCAGCCTTCCGATGGCCTTGGCGTGGACTGGCTTTGCAGGCTGGGCGGCTTGGGTCGATTTCCACCCGGAAAGCTGGGCGCATTGGGGTCTTGTTGTGACGTCGATCTATCTGCTGGGTGCGGGGATCGCACAGCAAATCATTCCAGAAAAGGCCTAAGCGCCTAAGCAATTCGCTGCTAGGCGTGCAACACGTCTCACTCTTCCCAGCGTTTCAGTGCTTCCTCATCATTCACCTTGGCATCCACCCAATCGGTGTCACCATCCTTGGTGAATTCTTTCTTCCAAAACGGCGCACGGGACTTCAGATAGTCCATCAGGAACTCGGCCGCTTCGAACGCCGCCACGCGGTGCGCCGAGGCTGTGGCAACCATCATGATCTGATCCCCGGGCCGCAACGGGCCGTGACGGTGGATCACAAGGCAATCCGCCAATGACCAACGCCGCGTCGCCTCGTCCACGATGGCCGCAATTGCCTTCTCTGTCATGCCTGGATAGTGCTCGATCTCCATCCGGTCCAGCGTGCCTGCTTCGTCCCGAACGACGCCGGTAAAGCTAACAACCGCACCCAGATCGCTGCGACCTTGTGCAAAACCGGAAAGCTCTGCCCCTTGGTCGAAACTGTCTGATTGAACACGGACGGTCATCTTATCCGCCTGTCATCGGCGGGAAGAACGCCACTTCACGTACGCCCTCAAGCGATGCATCGAAATCTGTAAGCTCTTGGTCCAAAGCAACCCGCAATGCCGACAGGTCTTCGAAAGCCGCAGCATAGCGCGGCTCTCGGGCACGCAGCTCGTCGACCAGCTCAGCCACCGTCGCGGCCGACGTCTCGACCTGCTCGCGTGGTTCTCCAATCCGTTCGCGGACCCAAGCGAAATACATCACGTCGATCATGCGTCATCCTCTTTCAAATGGGGCATCGCTTTGCGGAAATAATCCCAACCGGTGATCAGTGTTAGCAAGCCGGCAATCCAAAGCAGCCAAAGCCCGATCCGGCCCGACCAAATCGTCGCATGGAAATAACCGCGCAAGCCGTGGACGTCTTCAACCTCGCCCATCAGGATCTGCTCGACCATCGCATCATCCATGCCAAATGAACCCATTCCGAAATGGTGTTCGAAGATCCCGCGCGAGAACAAAACCGCGATGGCCACCATCTGCGCAGTCGTCTTCCACTTGGCCAGCTTGGTCACTTTCAGCGTGCCCGCTGTATCCCCCAGAAATTCGCGCAGACCCGAGACAAAAACCTCGCGGAACAGGATCACCGTGGCGGGCAACACCAACCAAGGGGTCCAATAGACATCCGAGTAGCCGACGATCACCATCAGCGCGATCACCACCATTGCCTTGTCAGCAATGGGATCCAACATCGCACCCAGCTTACTTTCCTGCTTCCATTTGCGCGCCAGATAGCCATCCAGCCAATCAGTCGCCGCGGCTGTCAGGAACAGGATCAGCGCAAGCCAATCCGCCAACGGGCGGGAAAAATAGAGGAACATGATCGCTACAGCCGGCGCTGCGATCAACCGCGACAGAGTCAGGATATTAGGCAAAGACCATTTCATAGGGTTTTCAATACCGTGTCAGGCCTTGTCATGGAAGAAGCCATAGATGGTTTCTGCAAGAGTTTCTGATATGCCGTCCACCGCCTTCAAATCTTCAAGTCCCGCACGGCTGACCGCCTTGGCTGATCCAAAGTGCTGTAAAAGCGCGCGTTTGCGGGTGGCGCCGACGCCCGGTACTTCGTCCAACGGGGTCGCGCCCTGCGCTTTGGCACGTTTCGCGCGGTGGGTGCCAATGGCAAAGCGGTGCGCTTCGTCGCGCAGACGCTGGATGAAATAGAGCACCGGATCATTGCGTTTCAGCGCGAAGGGGCGTTTGCCGCGCCGGTGGAACTCTTCCTTGCCGTGATCGCGGTCTACACCTTTGGCCACGCCGATCATTGGGATGTCAGTGACGCCCAACTCCTCCATAATCTCGTGTACCGCGCTGACCTGCCCGGCCCCGCCGTCGATCAAAAGCAGCCCCGGCCAGTGTTCGCCCTCGCGGTCGGGGTCTTCTTTCAACAGACGCTTGAAGCGACGCGTCAGAACCTCTTTCATCATGCCAAAATCATCGCCCGGCGTTAGATCATCGCCCTTGATGTTGAACTTGCGGTACTGGCTTTTCATGTAGCCCTCCGGCCCCGCCACGATCATCGCGCCGACAGCATGTGCACCTTGGATATGCGAGTTGTCGTAGACCTCGATCCTATGGGGCGGACCATCCAGACCAAATGCCTCGGCTATCCCATCCAGCAGCTTTGCCTGTGTCGCGGTTTCCGCCATCTTGCGACCCAAGCTTTCGCGTGCGTTGCGTTGGGCATTGGCGACCAGCTCGGATTTCTCGCCGCGTTGAGGGACTGTCAGCTCCACCTTACGACCCAGCTTTTCGGTCAGCGCTTCGGCCATCAGATCCTGCTCGTCCAACGGGTCCGACAGCAGGATCAAGCGCGGAGGTTCTTTCTGGTCATAGAACTGCCCGACGAAGGCCTGTAGCACCTCGCCCGGCCCTGCCCCCGCCCCGGTACGCGGATAGAAATCGCGGTTACCCCAGTTTTGATTGGCACGGATGAAGAAGACCTGCACACAGGCCTGACCGCCCTCCATATGCAGCGCGATCACATCCGCCTCGGCCACACCCTGTGGGTTGATGCCCTGACTTTGCTGAACCTGCGTAAGCGCGCGGATCCGGTCGCGCAACACGGCGGCTTTCTCGAACTCCATCGCTTCGGACGCGGCCTCCATATCTGCCGCCAAGCCTTCTTGCATCTTCGTCGTGCGCCCCGACAGAAAATCCACCGCATCCTGCACCAACGCGCCATAGCCCTCAGCATCTATCTTGCCCACACACGGCCCTGCACAACGTTTGATCTGATACTGCAAACAGGGCCGAGAGCGCGCGTCGAACGTGGCATCCGTGCAATTGCGCAGCAGGAACACTTTTTGAAGCTGGTTCAGCGTCCGGTTCACCGCATCCGCGCTGGCAAACGGGCCGAAATACTGGCCCTTCTCTTTGCGCGCACCACGGTGCTTCTTGATTTGTGGATACTCGTGACCCGTTAACAAAATGTTCGGAAAGCTTTTGTCGTCCCGCAGCAGCACGTTGAAATGCGGCTTCAATTGTTTGATTAAGTTCTGCTCAAGCAGCAGCGCCTCGGTCTCGGTCCGCGTGGTCAGAAACATCATCGAGGCCGTCTGGCTGATCATCCGCGCAATCCGCGCGCTATGCCCCGTCGGCTTAGCATAGTTCGACACGCGCTTTTTCAAGCTACGTGCCTTCCCGACATACAAGACCCGCCCCTTGGTATCGAGCATGCGATACACACCGGGCGAGTTGTCGAGGGTTTTCAGATAGAACTGGACCACCTCATGGCCGGTTGGAACCGGTGAGTTTTCCTGCTGAGGATCCTGCTTATCGCGCGTCATGGGGCATCTTTCTTGATTCTTTTTCCCGCTGCAATCTTATCGTTCCGGTTACAAGAGAAAACATGCCCACAGAAACTGTGGATAAGTCTGAGGACATGTTGCCCGCCCGGCGGATTTTCCGTTGTTTTCGGCCCCTTTCGTCGAACTGCCTATTTTTTAGGCAGCATTGCAACTCATTGTTTTCAAACAAAAGAAATATGTCTTTTCTGTAAACATGTGAAATCATTGCGAAAAACTAGGATCCAGGCATGAAACTGCTTCACAGGTGCACAACTTCCGCTAGGGCAGGCTAGAAATCCCCATCGAAAGGTTAGGATTAGCTGGGTTTTCCGATCACATCCGGCGTCTGCCAGCCAAGGTGTTGGCCACCATCAACAGCAATCATCTGCCCGGTTACAGCGCGCGCCGTGAGCAGATAGGACAAGGCCGCCGTGATGTCTTCCGGGTTCGGGCCGCGCTTCAAGATCGATCCCGAACGCTGCGCGTCGAAATGGTCCTGCGACTGGCGTGCCCCGATCATTGTAGACCCCGGAGCAATTCCGTTGACCCGCACCTGCGGAGCAAGTGCCTGAGCCGCTGTACGCGTCAACGTCCACAGCCCGTGTTTTGCTATGCTGTAGGTCATAAATTCCGGCGTCAGCTTCTGCACGCGCTGATCCAGCATGTTGACGACAAGAGCTTGCGCCAGTTGCTCGCCCTTATCGTCCGCAGTTGCCTCAGGGGCTTGCGCGGCGAATTCTTGCATCAGAAACAGGGGGGCACGCAGATTCGATGACATATGGCGATCCCAACTGTCACCGGACACAGTGTCGATACGGTCATATTCGAAGATCGACGCGTTATTCACCAACACAGACAACGGACCGCCCAAGGCCTCGGCGGCGCGTGGTACCAACGCCTGAACCTCGTCCAAATTCAGGAAATCCGCTTGAAGGGCAACAGCACTCTGTCCCTGCGCCTCGACGTCCTCGACGGTCTTCGCGGCACCTTCAGCCGAGCTGCTGTAGTGCACAGCAACATCAAAGCCATGGCGCGCAAGTTCGACGGCCATCGCGCGTCCAAGCCGCGCCCCTGCCCCGGTCACCAATGCGCGCTTCACCTGCATCATGCGTTCCCCAGAACGATCAATACATAGACGATATAAAGAGCCGCCAAAAGAATGCCCCAGACGCGGCCCATATGCCATTTCCAGAAGACGAAGGGTGCCAACAGCAACGACGCCCCCAGCATGACCCACAGGTCAAACTGCAGGATGCCCGGCTCGACCGGGATCGGCCCAACCAGCGATGCGATGCCGATAATGGCCAGTAGGTTGAACATGTTCGACCCGATCACGTTGCCCAAGGCCACTTCAGCCTGTTTGCGCAGGGCGGCCATAACCGTGGTTGCAAGCTCGGGCAACGAGGTCCCCAGCGCAACAAGCGTCAGGCCAATTACGGTCTCTGAGATGCCATAGTGGCGGGCGATACTGGTGGCGGAATCCACCAGAAGGTCAGCCCCCAGTGGCAAGCCGATCAAGCCCAACAACAGGAACATGATGACTTTCCACCAAGGCATGTCGGGATCCGCACCCTCGACATCCTCGTCTTCTTCACTTTCCTCTTCAAGCCCGGCCTTGACGGCACAGCGGTGACGCATCGCCTCTTTAAAGGCGGACCCAAGGATCAAAGCCAATGCGGCCAGCAATGCCAGCCCCTGAGGCCACGAAATCTCGCCACCAAAGGCGAGGACCATAAACAGAAGCGTGGCCCCCATCATCTGAAGATAGCTTTTCCGGCTGTCACAAGTTTTGGTGGACAGCCCGGCAAGCAACGCGGGCACACCCAGCACCAACAGGATGTTGGCCGTGTTCGATCCGACCACGTTCCCCATCGCCAGTCCGGGCACGCCCTCGGCAATCGACTGGATCGAAATCAGAAGCTCGGGCGCGGATGTGCCAAACGCCACGATGGTCAAAGACACGATCATCGCAGGCACACCAAGGCGCAGCGACATGTTCACGGCACCGCGCACAAGGCTGTCGCCCGCAAGCAAAAGGATCACCAGGCCAAGCGAGGCAAAAATCAGATCCAAGGCTCAGCCCTTTCCCTTGCAGTCACATGGGGATTTCCCCAGCTTATAGCGCCCGCAACGGGGGCATTTCATCGCTTCGATACGTTGTTGGCCGGGATAGCGCAACTTGCCAAACATGGCCAGCACAGCCATGGCAACCAAAAATAGGGCTACAATCTTAATGACCATTCAAAGACCAAAACGGGCGTATTCCGCGCGCTCCTCGATGCTCAGCAAAGTGTCCGAGACAAGACGCATCCCGAACCGTCCAAGCAACCCGCGGCGCGGGCCATAGACACGGAAACGTACCTTGTCGCCGTATTTGTCTTTCATGGTCGGCACTAGATGCCCAATCCCGTCGGCCAGCCCTTTTTCGATAGCGGCGCGACCCAACCAAATATCACCGGTAAACAGATCCTCGCCTTCGGGCAACTTGCCGGCGCGGCGGGATTCGACCTGCGTTTTAAAGGCTGCGTGAATGTCTTCTTGCAAGGCTTTCAGCCGCTTCACATCATCAGGCTTTTCAGGTTGGAACGGATCCATCATCGATTTCGATTTGCCTGCCGTGTGGACGCGACGCTCGACCCCGATCTTCTCCATCAATCCGGTCAGGCCGAACCCGGCCGAAATCACACCGATGGACCCAAGGATCGAGCTTTCATCCGCATAAATCTCGTCCGCTGCGGTCGCCAACCAATAGCCGCCCGAGGCAGCCACATCTTCGACGAACCCATAAACAGGGATTTCTTTCTCGGCGGCCAGACGGCGAATGCGCGCGGCGATTAAGCTGGATTGAACCGGGCTTCCGCCGGGCGAGTTGATTACCAAAGCCACTGCAGACGGCTTGCCTTTGCGAAAAGCGCGCTCAATGGCCGGGGCCATCGCGGCATCATTCAACTGTCCGCGTGTTCCAGTGGCAATCACACCCGACAAGCGTATCACGGCCACCGTGGGTGACTTCTTCACAAAAGGTAGATGTTCGATCATGGCTGTCATGTAGATGGCTCATTCACTTCAAACAAGGGTGACGCGATCACGCTTTTTCCCACCTGTGGCATCTCTGCGCGTCAACTGCGCAATTTATACCCCGAACGGAAGATCCAGCCGATGGTGAACAGACAGGCCGACATAAACAGAATGATCGCTGCAAAGGACCACCCCAGCGCTACATCCGCTTGCCCAAAGAACGCCCAGCGAAAGCCCGAGATCAGATAGACAACGGGGTTAAACAGCGTGATCGTTTGCCATACGGGAGGAAGCATCGAGATCGAATAGAAAGAGCCGCCAAGGAACACGAGCGGCGTGATCACCAGCATTGGCACCAGCTGCAGTTGTTCGAAATTGCCTGCCCAGATCCCGATAATAAAGCCCAGAAGGGCGAAACTGATACAGGTCAGAACCAAAAACAGCAGCATCCAGACCGGATGCGCGATGGTCAAATCGACGAAGAAATGCGCGGTCACAAGGATGATCAACCCGATCATGAACGCCTTTGTTGCCGCCGCCCCCACATAGCCGATCACAATCTCGAAGAACGAAATCGGGGCCGAGAGCAACTCATAAACCGTGCCGATGAACTTCGGAAAATAGATGCCGAATGACGCGTTCGACGTGCTCTGTGTCAACACGGTCAACATGATCAGGCCCGGCACGATGAACGCGCCATAGCTTACGCCCTCGACCTGATCGATGCGAGATCCGATGGCCGCGCCGAACACGATGAAATAAAGCGAGGTCGACAGCACGGGCGAGATGACCGACTGCACCAACGTGCGGAAGGTGCGCGCCATTTCGAAACGATAGATGGCCGCAATGGCATTCCAGTTCATGCCACGTCCTCCTTCACAAGGTCGACAAAGATGTCTTCAAGCGAGCTTTGGCGTGTCGACAGGTCAGCCAGATGCAGCCCCGCTTGGCGCAAGTCTGCCAGCAATCCTGTGATCCCAGTACTGCCCGCCTGCGCGTCATAAGAATAGATCAATCCACCTTCATCCGAGATGGTCAGCGGATAGTCCGCCAATGCTTCTGGCAGGGCATCAATCGGCGCGTCCAACTCGATCAAAAGTTCTTTCTGCCCAAGCCGTTTGATCAGCGCGTCTTTCTCTTCAATCAACAGGATTTCCCCGTTCGAGATCACACCAATCCGATCCGCCATCGCCTCGGCTTCTTCGATATAGTGGGTGGTCAGGATGACCGTCACACCAGCCTCTTTCAGCTGGCCAACGATCTCCCACATATCTTTGCGCAACTCGACGTCAACGCCCGCCGTGGGTTCATCCAGAAACAGAATTTTGGGGTCATGGCACAACGCCTTGGCGATCAGGACGCGCCGCTTCATCCCGCCCGACAGCGTCATGATCCGGTTGTCTTTCTTGTCGTGCAGGCTGAGGAGCTTCAGGATTTCCTCGATCCGCGCATCATCACGCGGCTTGCCAAACAGCCCGCGCGAAAAGCGAACCGAGTTCATGACCGTCTCGAACGGCTCTAGATTGATTTCCTGTGGCACCAACCCGATCAGGTTACGCGCCTCGCGGAAGTCTTTCATGTGATCGAAACCCGCGACGGTGATCGAACCTGAGGTGAGCGTCGAAATCCCACAAATAATTGATATTAGTGTTGTTTTCCCGGCTCCGTTCGGACCGAGAAGGGCAAGGATCTCGCCCTCGTCGATCTCAAGATCGACGCCTTTCAGCGCTTGGTGCCCGCCTTCATAGG
The DNA here is from genome assembly GCF_049800855.1 of Aliiroseovarius sp. S253. Lineage (NCBI taxonomy): Bacteria > Pseudomonadati > Pseudomonadota > Alphaproteobacteria > Rhodobacterales > Paracoccaceae > Aliiroseovarius > Aliiroseovarius sp. S253. The sequence goes on from NZ_JBNAFW010000001.1 coordinate 2,274,271, forward strand.
TCTTGGTCACGCCGCTGACGTTCAGGATGGTTGCCATGTTGTCCCCCAGTGTCGCTGCCTGTTTGCCTTGTTTTTCCAGCAATGACCAGCAGGCCGAACTTTTCAGATAAGCAAACCTGCGGCACCTTCAAGGCGCAGCAGCTGAACTTTCGTCTCGACCCCACCTGCACCGGAGAACCCGACCAGTTTACCGCCCGCCCCCATCACCCGATGACAGGGGATAATGATCGGTATGGGGTTCGCACCACAGGCATTGCCGACGGCCTGAGCCGAATTGCCCGTCAGTTTCGCGATGTCGCCGTATGTCAGTGTTTCACCGAAGGGAATGGCAGACATGGCATCACAAACCGCGCGCTGAAAATCACTGCCATGAACCAAAGTCGGCAAGTCAAACTTGGTCAGTCGACCTTCGAAATACGCGGTGAGCTGAGATTGCGCTTCAGTCAGCACCGGCGTTTGCTCGCCTTCAGGTTCAGCATCCCAAACCAGCCGGACAATATAGCCGCCGTCTTCCACAACCCCCAAACGCCCAACCGGGCTATCCACCACCTCGATATTCATGCCCGCATGGTGCAAAAGAAAACGCCCCGGCACAATGGCCGGGGCGCTCCGTTTCTTGCTGTTTCGTGCCCGTTAGGACAGCGCTTCATCACACCGGCCACAGGTTCCTGCATGATCATGGCTGCCCACATCCGGCAGGATTTTCCAGCAGCGCTGGCATTTCTCGCCCGTGGCTTTTTCGAACACCACACCCACACCTTCGACTTCCGGCACGCGGAAGGCCTCGGCGGGCAGCGGGTCGTTGGTCAGCTGCACTTGGCTTGTGATGGACACATCCGCGAAGTTCACAGACTTCAACGTCGCCAGCACATCCTTGTCACGCACATGCACAACAGGTGCGGCTTCCAAAGACGCCCCGATCACTTTGTCACGACGCTGGATTTCCAGCGCGGCGGTGACGACTCGGCGAACCTGGCGGATGCCCGCCCATTTGGCGGCCAGCGGCTCGTCCAGCCAATCGGCAGGCGTGTCCGGGAAGTCGACCAGATGGACCGAGCTTTCGTCGCCCGGGAAGCGCTCCAGCCAGACGTCTTCCATGGTGAAGACCAGAACCGGGGCCAGCCAGGTGGTCAGACGGTGGAACAGGATGTCCAGAACCGTGCGCGCGGCGCGGCGGTTCAGGCTGTCGGCCCCATCGCAGTACAGCGCATCTTTGCGGATGTCGAAATAGAAGCTCGACAGGTCCACGGTCGCGAAGTTGAACACAGCCGAGAACACGCCTTGGAAGTCGAACTTGCGATAGCCGTCGCGGACGACGTGATCCAGTTCGGCCAGACGATGCAGCACCCAGCGCTCCAGCTCGGGCATGTCTGCCACGTCCACACGCTCGGCCTCGTCAAATTCATGCAGGTTGCCCAGCATGAAGCGCATCGTGTTGCGCAGGCGGCGATAGCTGTCAGCCACACCTTTCAGGATTTCCGGCCCGATCCGCTGATCAGCGGTGTAGTCTGACTGAGCCACCCAGAGACGCAGAATGTCTGCGCCATATTGCTTTACGACTGTCTCGGGCACGATGGTGTTGCCCAAGGACTTGGACATTTTCATGCCCTTTTCGTCCAGCGTAAAGCCGTGAGTTACGACGTTCTTGTAAGGCGCGCGACCCTTGGTGCCACAGGCTTGCAGAAGCGACGAATGGAACCACCCGCGGTGCTGGTCGGTGCCCTCCATATAGACGTCCGCAATACCGTCCGGCGTACCGTCTTCGCGATCACGCAGCACGAACGAGTGGGTGGACCCGCTATCAAACCACACGTCGAGCACGTCGAAGACTTGCTCCCATTCATCGGCATTGTGCTCGTTGCCCAAGAAACGCTCTTTTGCACCGTCAGCATACCACGCATCCGCGCCTTCAGCCTCGAACGCTTCAGCGATGCGAGCATTCACGGCGGGATCGCGCAGAAGGAAGCCTTCGTCGGTCGGCAGAAGACCTTTCTTGGTAAAGCAGGTCAGCGGAACACCCCAAGCCCGTTGACGCGACAGCACCCAATCCGGGCGCGCCTCGATCATCGAATAGAGGCGGTTACGACCGGTCTGCGGCCACCACTGCACCAGTTGGTCGATCGAGTTCAGCGCACGTTCACGGATGGTCTTGCCCATCTCGTCCTGCCCATCGCCCACTTCACGATCCACCGAAGCGAACCACTGCGGCGTGTTGCGGAACACAATCGGCGCTTTCGAGCGCCATGAGTGCGGATAGGAGTGCGTCACGCGGCCACGCGCGATGATGCCGCCGGCCTCGACCAGCTTGGCGATCACGGCGTTGTTGGCTTTACCTTCCTTGCCCTTGCGGTCAAAGACCTGAAGGCCCGCGAAGAACGGCACGTGCGGCAGGAACTCCGATTCCTCGCCCACGTTGTGGGTCATCCGGTCGATCCAATTGCGCGCAACAAAGGCTTCATAGTCGTCGGCACCGTGGCTGGGCGCGGTGTGCACGAAACCCGTGCCCGCATCATCCGTCACGTGATCGCCGTCGATCATTGGAACGTCATAGTCCCAGAACCCGTCCGCTCCGTCGGCACCGTTGAACGGGTGCTTACAGATCAGCCCGGCCATCTCGTCCGCGGCCACGTCCCGCACGCGGGTAAACTCGGTCACGCGGGATTTGCCCAGCGCGTCCTCGGCCAGAGCGTCGGCGAAGATGTAAAGCTGACCGGCAGCGGTCCAGCTTTCTTCCTCGGTCGCATCAACACGGTAGAGGCCATAGGCAATCTTGTCGTTATACGCGACAGCCTTGTTCGACGGGATCGTCCAAGGAGTCGTCGTCCAAATCACAACACGCGCCTCGGCCAGATCACCTTCGGCATTCGCGAAGCTGAACGGCACCCAGATGGTGTGCGACTTGTGGTCGTGATACTCGATCTCGGCCTCGGCCAGCGCGGTTTTCTCAACCGGCGACCACATCACGGGCTTCGATCCCTGATACAGCGTGCCGTTCATCAGGAACTTCATGAATTCCTCGGCGATCACGCGTTCGGCGTGGAAATCCATCGTCAGATACGGGTTTTCCCACTTGCCGGTGATGCCCAGACGTTTGAATTCGTCACGCTGGATGTCGATCCAACCCTCGGCGAACTTGCGGCATTCCTGACGGAAGTCGACCACGTCCACGTCGTCCTTGTTCTTGCCCTTCTTGCGGTACTGTTCCTCGATCTTCCATTCGATGGGCAGACCGTGGCAATCCCAGCCTGGAACATAGCGTGCATCATGGCCCATCATCTGGTGCGAGCGCACGATCATGTCCTTGATGGTCTTGTTCAGCGCGTGACCGATATGCAGGTGCCCGTTCGCATAGGGGGGGCCGTCATGCAGGATGAACGGCTCGCGATCACCAGCGGTCTCACGCAGGCGGTCATAGACGCCGATTTTTTCCCACCGGGCCAGCCATTCGGGCTCGCGCTTGGGAAGGCCAGCGCGCATCGGGAAATCGGTTACGGGAAGGGTCAGCGTATCTTTATATTCGGGTGTATCGGCACACATGTGTCCGGTCCTTTTCAGGATAAGTCGTCAATGTCGAAGAAAGGGCGGCGCGTCGTTCCATGCGCCTTGTCCCGGCGGCTCGTCTGGATCAGAGCGCCGGGCATATAATTCGAATAATGATCGCTTTGGCGTGCATCATGGGCGCGTTATAGGCGCGTGGGGGCGTGGCGTAAAGCCATGAAGGCTGGGCAGGCTGCGCTGAATTGTCCACGCGCGCGGGCTTGGCTCTGCAGCTTGAACCGACTAATTTACTCGGGAAAGAGGTTTCCATGTCCCACACACCCAACCCGCTGCAACTTTTCGATATCTCGCCCGACCAGATCGACGCGGTTCTGGCGCGGTTTTATGCGCGCATTCGAGTTCACCCCCAGCTTGGACCGATCTTCAACGGGCATGTCGGGACGACGGACGCGGAATGGGACACACATATCGCCCTGATCACCCGTTTCTGGCGCGGCGCAATCCTGCGCGAACCCGGCTATGACGGCAGCCCGATGCGTGCCCACATGCAAGCAGGCAACGTGCGGCCCGAGCATTTCGACCCGTGGATTGCTCTGTTTGAGGAGGTCGCGACAGACACCCTGCCCGCCGACACTGCCCGCTCGTGGATCGCGTTGGTACATCGGATCGGGCGCGGGTTGCGCATGGGGGTCGAGGATATGACGCGGCCAGCGAGTGTGGTGCCGAGTTTGGGGTAAGGCTCTGCAAACAAGAGCGATCCACCCATGTTTGACACGCGCACTCACGCCCCCTACCAAACTCTCAGGACATTTTAGGTTACTGGAAATTAGATATGCGTATTGGGATTGCAGGTGCCGGGATCGGAGGACTTAGTCTGGCGATCTTGCTGCGCGATGCAGGCCTCCACCCCGAGATTTTTGAACGGTTCGACGCACCCAAACCCGTAGGGTCCGGGTTGGTAATCCAGCCCGTTGGACAAGACATCTTGGCGCAGATGGGCTGTCTTGAAAATGTGCTTTCACACGGCAACAAAATCACCCGAATGCTCGGCAAACAGGTGCGAAGCGGCCGCCGCGTTCTGGACGTTTCCTATGATCCGAAGCAAACCGGAGCCAGCTATGGTCTGTCCATCCAACGCGCCAGCATATTTGACGCGCTCTATCGGGGCGCCCGACAGCGGGCCATTCCGATCCATACCTCTCATGCAATTACCGGATATGCCGATAAGCACTTCGTGTTCGAGGACAGAACCCATTCCGACCGGTTCGATCTGTTGGTCGATGCCAGCGGTGCGCGGTCAAAGCTGTCTCCGTTGAACAGCAAACACCTGTCCTATGGCGCACTTTGGGCGAAGCTCGATTGGGATGAGGGGGTGGGTCTCGACAAGACGCAACTCAGCCAACGCTATGACGGTGCACATAAAATGGTTGGCGTCATGCATACCGGCGTCATGCCGAACGAGCACAAAGCCTCGGCCGCATTCTTTTGGTCACTTCCTGCAGACAGCTATGAGACTTGGCGCCAAGAGGGCTTGGTCAAATGGCGGTCCGAGGCGCTGGCTCTTTGGCCCGAGATCGAGCCTTTTGTCGCCCAGATCGGTGACCCAGACCAATTCACCATGGCCCGCTACAGCCACGGCACGCTGCGCCGCCCGTATCGTGAAGGCATCGCCTTCATCGGAGACGCCGCACATCGCGCCAGCCCTCAGCTGGGACAAGGGGCGAATATGGCGCTGCTGGATGCGGCAGCGCTGTCGTGGGCGCTGGTTGAGTTTGGCTCTGACAAGGGGCCGGCTGCCTATGCGAAAGCCCGGCGCCTGCATGTGGCGATCTATCAATTGATGAGCTGGGCATTTACGCCGATGTATCAATCCAACAGCCGTATCCTGCCGTTCCTGCGAGACCGCGCACTATTTCCCCTGTCACAAATCCCGCCGGTGCCGAAACTTCTGACATCACTGGTCTGCGGCAACATGACGGCGCCTATCAGGTCTTTGCCCCAAACAACCCCGTCAACGCGCGCTTTACGATCCCGGTAACGCTTGGGCGTTTGCCCTCGCCAAAGGGAAGCGGGCGGCAAACCTCAAGTGCTGCAACACCAACGCGGGCGGTCAGGGCGCCGTTCACCACGCCCTCGCCAAAGCGGCGCGAGAGTTTGGACAACATCCCGCCACCAGCCAAAGATCCGATCATGTCATCGCCGACCGCAACTGCGCCGGTGGCAACAAGATGCGTCATCACTGCGCGGGTCAAACGCCAACTGCCCAAGGTGCCCGAACGCCCGCCATAGATCTCGGCCACGCGGCGGATCATGCGGATGTTGGCAGTCAGGGCGGTGGCGACGTCGGCCAACGCCAAAGGCACGATTGCGGTGACGGTGGCGACTTGGCGGGCGGCGGCTTCGACCTCTTTCAGGGCGGCTTGGTCCAGAGGAGCCATCAGCTCGACCTCGGCTAGGGTGAACAGGGTGTCGGTGTCAAAGACCTCGCCTTCGCGTTCGCGGAACCGTTCCAGCGCCCAGCGCATGTCATCGCGCCCTTGATAGAGGCGTTTCAGGCGGGTCATCACGTCGCGCGCCTCGTTCAGATCGTCATGGGTGCGGGCCTGCTCGGCCGCATGATGCAGCGCATCCACCCGGCGCATCCGCGCAAAGGCAATCCATTCGCGCAGCGCGATAATAAGAAGCACCAGAAGGAAAGCTCCGGTCAGGCCCAAAGCCGCATAGCCCAGATAGGGATTGCGTGTGATCAGCCCGGTGACGAAATCATAAGCCGCGACTGACAGCACGAAGCCAAGGATCGATAGAAGCAGCGACCAGAACCAGCGCATCAGACGCGACGGCTTGCGAGCGGTGATGGCGATCACGCCTTGCATCGCCGCACCAGACGGATCCGGGCCGGTCACATCAGGCACGGGTGGCGCCTCGGCAGGCGAAGTTGTCGGGCCATCCTCAAGCTCGATCAGCACGGGGCCTTGTTTGCGGTCGCTTGTCACGCGCGCCTCCATTCATAACAGATGTCGGGCAGACCTTCGTCATTGCCTGCGCCATCGGTGCGGAAGATCTCGGAAAACCCTTCGCGCAAGTAAAACCGCTGCGCCCTATCATTGTCTTGAAACGTGTAGAGCGACAGGCTGTCACTGACCTGTTTCGCATGATCCAAAAGAGCCTTGCCGACGCCACGCCCGCGTGCATGGGGCGAGACATAAAGCGCATGGACCTTACGCTTGTCGCGCGACAGAAATCCCAAAAGGCGGGTTTCATCTCGTGCGACCAAGGTCCAGCCATTGCCCACCAGCATCTGCGCGAACTCTCTTTCGCTGGCGCGCGAATGTACACGGGGCATCCATTCGGTCGATGCGTTCCAGCCCGTCAGGATATTGGCCATGGCGGGCACGTCGGATGAGGTGGCCGGGGCAATGATCACAACCGATCCCCCAGCAAGAACTCGGCGGCCTTGTCCAGTCGGATATGCGGCGGGCCTTCACCGGGTTTCAACGAAATCGCCGCCGGGGCGAAGCGCATGATCTGGTAATCGGCGTCGAGCCATTTCGTATCCCCACTACGTGCGGGTTTCAAAAGTTGCGCGGGGTCTTCGGGAAGGTCGCCGGGATAAAACGCCGCCGTCTTGCCGCTGTCCAAAAGCTGCCCGCGCACGCAGTCAAGGCTCTGCCCATCATGATCCAACCGCTCTTCGGTCGTCGTGCGCAACGCTGCCAGAGACATTGCCGCCGTCTTGGCCCCAGCGAAATCTGCACGATCTCGGGCGTCACGCAATAGCGCTTCGGTGATGGCTGTCAGACGTGGGTGCTGCGTATGGTGCAAGTGATCCGCCTTGGTCGCGGCAAACAAGATCCGCTCAATCCGACGACCCAGAAAAATCGAGCTGAGGAACCCGTTCGTGCCGGGGCGAAATGCTGTCAAGATTTCGGCCATCGCGCGGCGCAGATCTTCCAGCGCGGCAGGGCCGGAATGGATCGCGCCCAGCACGTCCACCAGCACCACCTGCCGATCGATGCGCGAGAAGTGATCGCGAAAGAACGGCTTCACCACGCGGGATTTATAAGCCTCGAACCGGCGCTCCATCTCGCGCCACAAGCTGCGGCGGGGCTTGGTGTCGGGTTTTGGCAGGGGGGCGAATGTCAGCGCAGGGCTGCCTTCAAGGTCGCCCGGCAGAAGGAAGCGTCCGGGAGTGCAATCGCTATAGCCATCCTCGCGCGCGGCTTTCAGATAGTCGGCGAAAGAGGCGGCTAGATCCTTGGCCTGCACTTCGTCCAGCTTCTCGGTCGGGTCCGCGGCGCGTGCTTTTGCCAGAAAGTCCTGCGCTTGATCGCGCGCGTCGATACGCTCCAACACCTGCGCGGCCCAGTCGGAATAGCTGAGATCCAGAAGCGCCAGATCCAAAAGCCATTCGCCGGGGTAGTCCACGATATCCAGATGAACCGTTCGTGGCGAGCGAAGCCCACCCAAAAGGCCCGAAGGCTGGACACGAAACGACAGGCGAAGCTCGGATATGGCGCGGGTGCTGTCGGGCCAATGCGGCGCGGGGCCGGTCATGGCAGACAGATGCGTTTCATAGTCAAATCGCGGCACGGTATCATCTGGTTGAGGCTGCAAGAATGCGCTTTGAATGCGCCCTTCCGAGGCAGCAACCAGACCCGGCATCCGTGCGCGGTCCATCAGGTTCGCCACCAGAGAGGTAATAAAGACGGTCTTGCCCGCCCGCGACAAGCCCGTCACGCCCAACCGGATCACCGGCTCGAATAACGCCTCGCTTGTGGCGTCTCCTATCGCCTCGATCTGGCGGGTGACACTGTCTGCAATATCGCCAAGCCCCACGGCTGTCTCCTTCACTGCTCGCCTTAAAGATAGGTTCACAGAACGCGTTTCACCAGAGGGGAGGTTTGGGCAGATTATCCCCGTGGCAAGGGGCGTTGCCCCTCGGCCTGCGGCCTCACCCCAGGATACTTCTGGTAAGAAAATGAGAGCAGCAGCAGCTTGTCTGTACAAGAGCAGCACGCTATGCGGGGGCATGCCTAGATTTGCGTTAAAAGTTGAATACCACGGAGCTGGCTTTGTCGGATGGCAGCGCCAGAAGGAACACCCGTCCATTCAGGGCGCGATTGAGGATGCTTTGGCGAAGCTAGAGCCAGGCGAGCACATGATCATCGCCGCCGGGCGCACCGATGCAGGCGTGCATGGTCTGGCGCAAGTTGCGCATGTCGATCTGACGCAGGACTGGCAACCCTTTCGCCTGTCCGAAGCACTAAATTATCATCTGCGCAATCATCGTATTGCCATCAACCAGTGCGTCAAAGCCGGGGACGATTTCCACGCCCGTTTCTCTGCGCGCGAACGGCGGTATTTGTTTCGGCTGATTTCGCGCCGCGCACCGTTGACCCACGAACGCGGGTTGGCGTGGCATGTGAAGCGCAAGCTGGATGCGGGTGCAATGCAAGCTGGTGCAGACAGGTTGCTCGGTCGGCACGACTTCACCACCTTCCGGTCCACCATATGCCAAGCCGAAAGCCCCGTGAAATCGCTTGATGAGCTGCGTGTGGAAGAGATTGAATTGCCCAATGGAACAGAGTTTCGTTTTCATGTGCGGGCAAGATCGTTTTTGCACAATCAAGTACGCAGTTTTATCGGCACTTTGGAACAGGTCGGAGCTGGGTCGTGGTCACCGGACGATGTGACAAAAGCGTTGGGCGCGCGTGACCGTTCGGCATGCGGTCCGGTCAGCCCGCCCCAAGGGCTTTACTTGGCTGGCGTCGGCTATCCCGACGATCCCTTTAACAACTGAGCCACATTGGCAACGTCCGTGATGGCCTCTGATATATGGTGATCACGGGTGCGATGATTGGTGATGGCGGCACGCAGGCATGTAACGCCGTTCACATCCGTCGTCGAGAACACCGTGGCGTTGTGAAGCTGCAAATGCGTTGCGATCTTTGCGTTAAGGACGGATTGCTGATCAGCGGGCAAGTCCGGTGCAGCAGTAAAGAGGCAGATATTTGACACGACTGGTGCGGCCAGCTTCATGCCGTGGGCCTGCACCTGATCCGCCATGTAACACGCTTGGACACAGTTGCGAGTAATCGCGGCCGAGAACGCCTCTTCCCCGAACATTTCCAACGCACACCAGACCTTCAGCGCGCGGTTGCCGCGCGAAAGATCGATGCCATAGTCGCAGAACCACGGGTCTCCGCCAGCGAGGCCTTCTGCTGCGCCTTGCAGATAGGAGGGGCGCGCTGCAAAGGCGGCGCGGTGGGCGGTTTCGTTCGCGATCAGCGCCAGCCCGCAGTCGTATCCAACATACATCCATTTGTGAAAGTCCAAGGCAATGCTGTCTGCCCGTTCAATCCCGTCAGTCAACGCGCGCCACGGCTCGTCGGCCAACCGGGTCCATGCCCCAAACGCGCCGTCCACATGCAGCCAAATCCCCTCGGATACGGCCAGATCCGCCAGTGCATTTAGATCATCATAGCACCCCAGATCGACTGATCCGGCGGTCCCAACGATGGCCATCGGTGTCAGCCCCTGTGCCCGGTCAGCTGCAATCGCCTGTTGCAGTGCCTTTAGATCCATCGCTCCGCTATCTGCGCGCACCAAACGAAGCTGATCATGCCCTAGCCCAAGCAACTCAACTGCTTTGCGGGTCGCATTGTGGACCCCTTCGGCGGCATAGACAGTCAGCTCCCTATCACCCCCGTCTGCCCGCACATCCGGACAACACCGCACCCGTGCCGCTTGAAGGGCGATCACAGTGGCTTGCGACGTACCCGCCACCAGAACACCGCTCGCGCCTTCACCAAAGCCCATTTTGCGGCGGGTCCAGTCGATGACCGCGCGCTCCATTTCGTTGATGCCGTGATTTCGTCCGCCGCCATTGGTGTTCATCGCAGCCGCCGCAATCCCCGCCACGAAATCCGAGGCCAGCCCACTGCCCTGTACCCAGCCCCAAAACTTGGGATGCGTGTTGCCGCCGTGATAGGGCAATACTTGATCCGCCACACGCGCCACGACATCACCCCCTGCCCCAATGGAATAATGATCAGCCAGATCAGCCGGCGGGGCTTGCCACGGGTGGTCCTCGGCATCGCGCATTTGGTCCACGCAGCGATCCAGCAAACGGTGCAGATCTTGTCTCAACGCCTCCCAATCGGTGGGGTCCAGAGGGGGTGTGGTCATGGCGCGGTCCTTTTCCAAACGCCTTCAGCCTATCCAAATCCATCCGAATGGAAAGCGTGCTCTTCCCCCTTCCGGGCAGCTCTGACATAATGCCCCGACAAAAAGAATTCCGAGCAGCGTTCAAGGCGACCGAATACATGAGCAACGACCTTCTGGCCGGCCAAGGCCCCGACGACTATGACGCCTCCTCGATCGAGGTGCTGGAAGGGCTGGAGCCCGTGCGTCAACGTCCCGGCATGTATATCGGCGGCACCGATGAACGCGCGCTGCACCACATGGTCGCCGAGATCCTGGACAACTCGATGGACGAAGCCGTCGCAGGTTTCGCTAACCGGATTGAGGTCACGCTGAACGCGGATTACTCTGTGTCGGTCACCGATAACGGGCGCGGCATTCCGATTGATCCGCACCCTAAGTTCCCCGACAAATCCGCGCTTGAAGTGATCTTGTGTACGCTTCACGCGGGCGGCAAGTTCTCAGGCAAGGCGTACCAGACCTCGGGCGGTCTGCACGGCGTTGGCTCGTCGGTCGTGAACGCGCTGTCGGATTCGATGGTGGTGAAAGTGGCCAAGAACAAGGAACTGTTCGAACAACGCTTTTCGCGCGGCGTCCCGATGGGCCCGGTCGAAAAGATCGGCGCAGCCCCCAACCGCCGCGGAACCGAAGTCACCTTCCATGCAGACGAACAGATTTTCGGCAAACACCGCTTCAAGCCCAAGCGATTGTTCACGCTGGTGCGCTCGAAAGCCTATCTGTTCTCGGGCGTGGAAATCCGCTGGAAATCCGCCATCGACGACGGCGAAACTCCGACCGAAGCCATCTTCCATTTCCCCGGCGGTCTGTCCGACTACCTAAAGGAAACTCTGGGCAGCGCATCGATCTATGCCGAGCAACCTTTCGCAGGCAAGGTCACTTTCCAAGAGCGCTTTGGCGAACCGGGATACGTTGAATGGGCGATCAACTGGACGCCCTCGCGCGATGGCTACATCCAGTCCTATTGTAACACCGTGCCCACGCCCGAAGGCGGCACGCACGTCACTGGGTTCTGGGCTGCGATCCTTAAGGGTATCAAGGCGCATGGCGAGCTTGTGGGAAACAAGAAGGCCGCCAATATCACCCGCGACGATCTTCTGACCGGTGGCTGTGCGCTGGTGTCTTGCTTCATCTCGGATCCCGCCTTTGTGGGCCAAACCAAGGACCGCCTGTCGACCGAAGCCGCCAATAAGATGGTCGAACAATCCGTGCGCGATCACTTTGACAACTGGCTGGCCGCGGACACGAAATCCGCCGGCGCGATCCTTGATTTCCTTGTGCTGCGGGCCGAGGAACGTCTGCGCCGTCGTCAGGAAAAAGAAACCGCGCGCAAGACCGCCACCAAGAAGCTGCGCTTGCCCGGCAAGCTGACCGACTGCACCTCGAAGGACCGCGCAGGAACTGAACTGTTCATCGTCGAGGGCGACTCGGCGGGTGGCTCGGGCAAGGGCGCGCGCAACCGCAAAAATCAGGCGCTGTTGCCGCTCAAGGGTAAAATTCTGAACGTGCTGGGGGCTGCGTCGAACAAGATCGGCACCAATGCCGAAATCCGCGACCTTTGCGAGGCTCTGGGCGTCGGCACCGGCACCAAGTTCAATCTGGATGACCTGCGCTATGACAAGATCATCATCATGACCGATGCGGATGTCGACGGGGCGCATATCGCCTCGCTTCTGATGACATTCTTCTTCACCCAGATGCGTCCGCTGATCGACGGTGGCCACCTGTATCTGGCCTGCCCGCCCCTGTTTCGCCTGACTCAGGGCGCACGCCGTGTCTATTGTCTGGACGAGGCAGAGCGCGACGAGTGGCTGGAAAAAGGTTTGGGCGGCAAAGGCAAAATCGACGTCAGTCGCTTTAAAGGTCTGGGCGAGATGGACGCAAAAGACCTGAAAGAAACCACCATGGACCCCGCGACCCGCAAGCTGATCCGCGTGACAATTGACGAAGACGAACCCGGCGAAACCGCCGCCTTGGTCGAGCAGCTGATGGGCAAAAAACCCGAACTTCGTTTCCAGTATATTCAGGAGAACGCGAAGTTCGTGGAGGAGTTGGATGTTTAACTTCCAAATCCCTCAAGGGTAGCATATCCATTACTCACGAAAACTTGTGAGACGAATTTCGATATGATTCTAAGACTTACTGCATTGGCAGCGCCGCTCATTGCCCTTGCCTCATGTGTTCCAACAGTTGAAGGCTATCAGCAACTTGTGAACTCGTGGAAAGGTGGAACTGAACAACAGCTTATTACGAAATGGGGTGTGCCCGACAAATCCTTTAGGAGCGGCGGAAATCACTACATCAGCTACGTTCAACGAGGAAATGTGTACGTCCCCGGAACCCAGCCCACGTACACAACCACGGTCTACGGCAATACCGCTTACACCAATTCTTATGGCGGCACACCCGGTCGCAACATCGCAACCTATTGCGAAACTACATTCGTTTTGGCAAATGGCCTTATCAAAGATGTTACGTTTAAGGGGAACAATTGCACCGCAGTTCCCAAAAGCGAGCAGTAGTATCTAAGGTCACTTCGAAGCAGAGAAATGGGCAGCGCCTGAACTTAAGTCGTCGTTCAAACTGCCCTCTTTAGACGGCCCGTGCACCGCACGGGCCACGCCCGACCCTCCCCCCGGGAGGGCGTATTGCGACGGATCGCCGAACGAAATGCTGCGGATGTGGTGAAGGCATAAGAAACTGAGATGCCTACGACGCCCACCCAGGGTCGGGCGTGGCCCTCTGTTTCACATTTCCTGCGGACGGGCGCTGCCCGGTCTATCGACCGGGCGGAAGATCAGTCCTGCACAGACTCCAAATACTCCGCCAGCCTTACCAGCGCAGCGGGTGTCGGGGTCATCACGCCTTTTTCGTCCACCCAGACCTCCATCTCGCTTTCCAGCAGCGCGCCGAATTCCGGCATGGGGGCGCGTTGGGTGCCTTTGGCGTATCCGTCGATGGTCGACATGACGTGGCGGGTCGGGAAACTGCCGCCGTGTTTGGCGGTCAGTTTGGTCAAGTCCGGCGCGCTGGGATAGATGCCGCCCTTGGCGTCATCACCATGGCAGGACGCGCAGTTTTCGGCATAGATCTCGGCCCCGGTCAGTTCGGACAGGTCCTGAACCTCGGGTTTGGCCTGAGTCTGGAAGATGTCTTCCGGCTGACAAGCAGCGAGAAGGATCAGAAGAAGAGGTGCTGCGCGGCGCATTGGGGAACCTGTTTGCCTTTCTAAGGGCTTGCTTTGGCGTGATTCTATCACGCCTGCGCACATGTGCAACCCTAGGTCACTTTAAGCTGAAATTGCTGACTTTCCCCTGCATGACCACATCCGTGTCGTCGCTGTCTGCTGATAAGGCCAATGCGACCAATGCATCAGGCTCTGACCCGAACGCGCGACGGTAATCTGCTGCCAGATCGACGCTCTCGGAATGCGACCCAGTGCCTGACGGGCGCAGCACGATGGTCTTGCCCCGCGAGCCCAGATAGGGCGAGCCCAGAACGGCCCCTCGGTTATGGTTGCCACCCCAGACATAGACCAGCACGCGGCCCTCAGGGTGGTTCAGAAGCTTGCGAAGGTTGCGGGTGCCTTGCAGCCCTTCCGCCTCTGCCTTCGGCAGGAACGCGAAATAGAGCGCAAGATTGCGGTCATCCCCGCCCTTCTGGCGCAGATCCGTAGCAGGGACCGAGCTGTCCACAGCCCAGCGCCAACTGGCTTTGCGCGCGCTCCAATCCTTGGGCGCAAGCCGGTCATAGGTGATCGACACCGCGCCATCTGCTGTCACCCCCATCGACCCGCCAGCGGCCGCGAACGTAACTTTCGAGAAGATGGCAAACCAATGCGTGCGCCACGAATTGAAGTTCACGGGACCCGCGGTGGCCATGCTGGCCGTCAATGTTAGGGCAAGGATCGAGGTCAGGATACGCATCGGAGGCTCCGGCAGGAAAACACTGTGCCTGACAGATTGCCGATCCCGCGCAGACGCGCAATCGGGCCTCACGCGATTGTCAGGGGTTGCGAGCGGTTACAGGATTTCACCGCCCTCAAGACGCAAGGTGCGATCCATGCGGGCGGCCAGTTCCAGATTGTGCGTGGCAATCAGCGCAGACAGGCCGGTTTCGCGCACCAGCTCCATCAAGGCAGCAAACACCGTGTCCGCGGTGTCGGGATCAAGGTTCCCCGTCGGCTCATCCGCCAAAAGCAGCGCAGGACGGTTGGCCAGTGCCCGGCAAAACGCCACGCGCTGTTGCTCGCCACCTGACAGCTCGGCTGGACGATGGCTGGCACGGGTATCGACACCTACGCGGGCCATCAACTCCATCGCGTGATCACGTGCGGCCCGTTCGCCTACACCATTGGCCAGCTGCGGCAGCACGATATTTTCCAGCGCGGTGAATTCCGGCAACAGGTGGTGGAACTGATAGACAAAGCCCACTTCGTTGCGGCGGGTAGCGGTGCGGCGGCGGTCGGACTGGGCGTCCATCTTCTGGCCGTTGATCGAGACCTCGCCCGCATCAGCCGCATCCAACAGCCCCGCAATATGCAGAAGCGTCGACTTGCCCGAGCCCGAAGGCGCGACCAGTGCCACCACCTCGCCCTTGGCAATCGACAGATCCGCACCGCGCAGCACGCGGATTTCTCCGGGGGTGTCTTCGTTATAGGTCTTGGTGATACCCGAGAGGCTAAGAACCGTGTCACTCATAGCGCAGTGCCTCCACCGGGTTCATCCGCGCAGCTTTGCGCGCCGGGAACAATGTCACGACAAAAGATAGTGTGAGTGACAGACCGACAGCAGACGCCACATCCCAGAATTCAAGCTTGGCTGGCAGGTGATAGATACCCCGGATCGAAGGATCCCAGACCCCCCCGCCCGAGATGAAATTCACCAGCGCGAACACGCTGTCGATGTTCAAAGCAAACAGGCATCCAAGGATCACACCGGCGATAGTGCCAACGATCCCGGTCAGAGACCCACACAGGAAGAAGACCCGCAAGATTGACCCTTCGGTCAGACCCATGGTGCGCAGGATGCCAATGTCGCGCCCTTTGTTCTTCACCAGCATGATCAGACCGGATGTAATGTTCATCGAGGCGATCAGCACCAGCACCGACAAGATGATGAACATCACGTTGTCCTCCATATCCAATGCGCGCAGGAACGCGCCAGATCGGTCGCGCCATGTCCAAACGCCACTAGGGTCTTCGACGGCTTCCATGATGGGCATCAGCAGTTTGTCGATGCCTTCCGGGTCGTCCACCATCACTTCGATCTCATCCGCCAGCCCTTCGCGGTTAAAGAAGCTCTGCGCCTCGGCGATGGGTAGATAGACACGGGTGCGGTCAATGTCCCAACGGCCGGCTGTGAAGATATATGTCACGTCATAGGCATTCACGCGCGGGCTGGTGCCGAACGCGGTCTTCACCCCATTGGGCGAGATGATCTTGATCTTGTCCCCAATCCCGACATTCAGCTCGGCCGCGACGCCAGACCCGATGGCGGCCCCGCGCTCGAAATCAGACAGATCCCCAGCCGAGCTTTCGGGCTTGGCAATGCGCGGAATGGTCAGGATGTCTTCATAGGCAATTCCGAAGACCTCTACCCCAGCATTGTACTGGCCCCGGTTCGCCATGACCTGGCCTTTGACCAAAGGGGCCGCGCGAACAACTCCCGGAACCGTCATGATCCGGTCCGCCCAGTCTTCGTAGTTCGAGATGGTGCGATCAAGCCCACCATTCGCGGTGATCCGACTTTGGGCATAGACCTCGACATGGGCGTTTGCGCCCAAAATCGTGTCGACAAATTCGTCCCTGAACCCGGTACGTACCGCCAGCGTGATGATCAGAGCGGCAACCGCCAGCGTGATCCCGATCAGGCTAATCCATGTCATGGTACTGACGCCACCTTCGGCACGGCGCGCGCGCAGATACCGCCACGCGATCTGCCATTCAAAACGGGAAAACGGGGCTGTTCGCTTGGGCAACTGTGGCTCCTGACGGGGTAAGATTTGCGCCAAACTGGGGGTTCTGGGCGGCAAGGTCAAGCACCTGCCCCTGATGCGGCCTGAAACCGCCACTCCGCCCGCAATCCGTTAACCTGTGGAGAAACAAAAGTTTTCTGTGGACAACTCGTTTAACAGGCAAAGTTTCACTTTACAGAGAGAAATCGGGGTGACACCATATCTAGTAAGGCAAGGCGCAAAGAACGCCGAACCTTGTACAGGCATCAAGCATTTGTGGCCATTAACGGTCGCTGCCACGAACCCGCCGCGAATGCTGAAACCAATGGGGGGCATATCATGGCCGCAACCGAGCAGTACATCGAAAGCGAAGATCTTCACCCGATCGACATCGTCGAAACCATCGCGGAACACCACGCTTGGGAATTTGACCGCGTCGCTGAAGACCAGATTGCCATGGCGGTTGAAGGCCAGTGGCGTACTTACTCGATCACGTTGGCTTGGTCGCCATACGATGAAACACTGCGCCTGATCTGCACCTTTGAAATGGAGCCCCCAGAAGACAGCCTGCCGCGCGTCTATGATGCCCTGAACCGCATCAACGACCAATGCTGGACCGGCGCCTTCACCTATTGGGAAGAGCAACGTCTGATGGTCTGGCGCTACGGTCTGGCCCTAACGGGCGGCCTGTTTGCTGGCCCTGAACAAATCGACCGGCTGATCGCCTCGGCCGTGTCGGCATCGGAGCGTTTCTACCCCGCGTTCCAGCTGGTCGCATGGACCGACCGCAGTGTCGAAGACTCCCTTCAGGTTGCCATCGCCGAGGCCTATGGCCGCGCCTGACGCCGCCTTTCCCTTTCGGACCAATTCTTCTGGCGCGCTTTCGGCTTGCGCCGCGCGTTCTGCGCTCTAATCTCGCATCCAGTTTCAGATACGGATCGGGGCGTCATCATGATGGATCAGGTAAAATCGCGCGGGCTGGTGCTGCTGGGCTGCGGAAAGATGGGATCGGCCATGCTGGAAGGCTGGCTGTCGGACGGGTTGCCCACCAGCTCGGTCTGGGTGAATGACCCCTACCCGTCGGATTGGCTGCAATCGCTGGACGGGCTAAACCTGAACGCACAGCTTCCCGAAAACCCCGCCATCGTACTCATTGCCGTGAAACCGCAGATGATGGCCGAGGCGCTGCCCTCGTTGAAAGCCCTTGGCAATGGAACGACGCTGTTCCTGTCGGTCGCGGCGGGCACGCCGATTTCCACTTATCAAGACATGCTGGGCGACCAAACCCCGATCATCCGCGCCATGCCCAACACCCCCGCCGCCATCGGGCGCGGGATCACGGCGATTTGCGGCAATGATCATGCAAGCGCTGACGACATGGATCTGGCCCAAGCGCTTTTGTCCGCTGTCGGGCAGGTCGTCCGTCTGGACGGAGAACACCAGATGGACGCCGTCACTGCGGTCTCTGGCTCTGGCCCCGCCTATGTGTTCCATCTGATCGAAACGCTGGCTGCCGCGGGTGTCAAACAAGGCCTGTCGGAAGACCTCGCCATGCAGCTTGCAAAAGCAACAGTAAGTGGCGCGGGCGCTCTGGCGGAAGAGGCCGACGACAACCCCGCCCAGCTGCGCATCAACGTCACAAGCCCCGGCGGCACCACCGCTGCGGCCCTATCTGTCCTGATGGACGAAAACACGGGCTTTCCCGACCTTCTGACCCGCGCGGTGAAAGCCGCCGCCGACCGTTCCAAGGAGCTTGCCAATGGCTGAGATCACATTTGACGACTTCATGAAAGTCGACATTCGCAAGGGCACCATTACCCGCGCCGAACCTTTCCCCGAGGCCCGCAAGCCCGCCATTAAGCTGTGGGTCGATTTTGGAGACGAAATTGGCGAGAAGAAAAGCTCGGCCCAGATCACCGCGCATTACAATCCAGACGCCCTGATTGGGAAAGAGGTCTTGGCCGTGGTCAATTTCCCACCCCGCCAGATCGGCCCAATGCGCAGCGAGGTTCTGGTCCTTGGCCTGCCCGACCCGGACGGCGAAGTCGTGCTGCTGACCCCCGATAGAACCGTTCCGAACGGAGCGCGGATGTTCTGATGAAACTTTTCATCTCGCGCCCACTGCCTGATGCGGTTCTGACCCGCGCCCGTGATGCCTATGACACCACGGTGCGCGACATCACAACCCCGATGACACGGGACGAGATGATCGCGAGCCTGCGCGACTATGACATCGTCTTGCCCACCCTTGGCGACCTCTATTCCGCCGACATCTTCGCCGATGTAGCCGACATCCGCGCCCGCCTGTTGGCGAATTTCGGCGTGGGCTACAATCACATCGATGTGGACGCGGCCAAAGCCCAAGGCATTCAGGTGACCAACACGCCCGGCGCTGTCACCGATGCCACAGCAGATACTGCCATGACCCTCATCTTGATGACCGCCCGCCGGGCTGGGGAAGGTGAACGGATGCTGCGCAACGGTGCGTGGGAAGGCTGGCACCCGACGCAGTTGCTGGGAATGCACGTGTCCGGCAAAACGGTCGGCATAATCGGTATGGGTCGGATCGGCGAAGCCATCGCTAAACGCTGCCATTTTGGCTTTGGTATGAACGTGGTGTTCTACAATCGCTCACCCAAAACGCCGGACCTGCCCGCGCGGCAACTGCCCAGCATCGACGCCGTCGCCCGTGCCGCTGACATCCTTGTCATCGCCGTCCCGGGCGGAGCCGAGACACTCCACCTGATCGACAAAGATACGTTCGACGCCATGCCTCCCCATGCACTCCTAATCAACATCGCCCGCGGTGAGATCGTCAATGAAGCGGCTCTGATCAATGCCCTGGAACAAAGTCAAATCGCAGGAGCAGGTCTGGATGTGTACGAGTTCGAACCCAAAGTGCCAAAGGCCCTAACTGACCGCGAGGACGTGACCCTACTGCCGCATCTGGGCACCGCCACGCTCGAGGTGCGTACAGATATGGGCATGCTGGCGCTGGACAATATCGACGCCTTCCTGAATGGCGCTGACTTACCAACCCCAATCTAGTTTCATTTTCTTACCAAAAATATCCCCGCCGGAGGCCCGCCTGTCGCATCGCGACAGGTCATCAAGCGCGCCGCAGGCGCACCTTCAGAAAACTCAGCCCCCAGTTGCTTCACGCCAGTGGCGACGGCACAGGGACACATAGGTCTCATTCCCGCCAATCTGCACCTGATCGCCGTCGGTCAACACGCGCCCCTGATCATCCTGCCGCACCACCATCGTGGCTTTCTTTCCACAGTGACAAATCGTGCGCACCTCGCGCATTTCATCCGCCAACGCCAACAGCGCAGCGGAACCCGGGAACAAATTACCCTGAAAATCCACCCGCAACCCATAGCACATCACCGGCACACCCAGATCATCCACGGCGCGGGCCAGTTGCCAAACCTGCTCACTGCTTAGAAATTGCGCCTCGTCAATGAAAACACAAGCGCAGGGACCATCGGCACGTCGGCGCGCGATCTTGTCAAAAAGATCCTCGCCCTCTGCAAAGGTGTCTGCGTCTGCTCCGATCCCGATCCGGCTGCCAATTTGCGCATCGCCCGCGCGATTATCGAATTGCGCGGTGATCAGATAGGTCTGCATTCCTCGCTCATGATAATTGTAACTGGCCTGCAGAAGCAGGGTCGATTTTCCTGCGTTCATGGTCGAATAGTGAAAATAGAGCTTTGCCATACCCCTGAATTACGCGCCCAGTTAAATGGGTTCAACCGTTCGTTTCAGGTGTCATTCGAAGAAAAAGCGGAAACTGGCGGTGCGTAGAAAAGGAGAAAGCGGACGCGAACACAACACACGATCGATGGGCAATTGCCCGGGGATGGAAATGACCGTCACACTCGTAAACAAATCACGTCCTGCTTTCTCATGCAGGCTTCCGCCCGCATCCCGCTGTATTGCCACCGCGGGCCTTTTCTTTCCGACGCACGTGGCATCGGGCACTTGTCAAAACTCTCTTACCTGCAAACAGCAAAAGACAACTCGCTACAGTTATGAAATAAGCCATTCCCTTAGCGGAAAAATAATGGGAAAAGAGATATGGAATTCCCCTCAGCTGGGGAAGACATAAGGATGCAATTATGGCCGGTGTTGGAAGTTACCTGAAAAAGCATACCGAAGCTCTCGTCAAAGATGTCGGGCTGGAAGCGGCTTGTGAAGTGACGGGCAAGTCCAAGGCCACCTTGGGGCGGTACTATTCCGACAGTGACGAGCACGCAGATCGCTTCATGCCGGTCGATGCCGTTGCTGCCTTGGAAGAGGCTGCGCGCTATCCGCATGTCACAAGCGCATTGGCCGAGCTTCAAGGGATCACCATTTCGTATGATGCCGAACGCAAGAACTCGACCGAGGGCGGGGTAAATAGCGACGTGATTGCGCTGTCGCAGCGTTTCGCGATGCTGATGGCGGAATACCAGCAGTCCATAGAAGACGGGATCATCACGATTAACGAAGCCAAGCGCCTTCTGCGCGAGACGCTGGCACTTCAGCATGTGCTGATCGACATGAAGCTGCATCTGGAAGAAGAGGCCGGGAACGGTCAGACCTGATCAACCGAGCAGGATCACCCCCCACGCAACACCACCGGCAAGAGCCGTAAGCGCGACAAAGGCACTGCCGGTGTCTTTGGCCTCACGGGCAAGGTCATGTTCTTCTCGCGTGACAAGGTCCACGGTGCGTTCGATGGCAGTGTTAATCAGCTCGGACGCGACGACCAGTACGCTTAGTGCCAGCAACAGCGCGGTTTCTCCTCGGCTCAGATCCAACCACAGCGCCGTGATGCATGATATCAAGCAGACGACCGTCCATTGCCGCAACGACGCTTCGGTCCGCCACGCGGCGCGCCACCCGGCCCAAGACCAGACGCAAGTCATCCAGAACCGATGCAGCTGCGTCTTCAGCATGTGCCGCTCTCAAGCTCTGCGTTTTCGAGGTAGTGATGCACAGCGTCCTGCACCCGGCGGAATCGATCGCCGCCCAGCTTGGTGCCCCCAAACCAGCGGGTCACGACGATGATGTGCCCCGTAACGTCTTCACGGTCGAGCATACGCAGAATGACCATTCCCGCGCCGGCCTCGCCATCATCGCCTTTCACACCGCCCTCTTCGGGCAGGATCGCCGCCCACGTATTGTGCGTGGCCTTGGCAAAGCGTTTGTCGCGGGTCAGGTTTTTCAGAAACGCTTTCACATCCGCACGGCTGTTTACCCGACCACCCGAGACCGCGTATTTCGACCCCCGGTCCGTCAGAAACCCGCTGAATTGCTGCATATCTGTCTTGCCCATAAGATTTGTATAGCCGCCGATCCATCGCTTCGCCAGATCACTCTGGTCTTTGTCGCCCAAGCGACTAGACTTGGATTATGTTTACCATCGAACACGAATTTGACTCCACGATCGTCACCCTTGTTGACGAGGGCGACGATACCGATACCCCCCACCTGAACGAGGACGTGACCATCAACGCCTTTGCCGATTGCGTCACGCTGGAACAATGGGATCCGCGGACCGATCAAGTGCACAAAATCACCTTATCCCCGGCCCAACTGCGTGACCTAACCGCCGCGTTGAACTTGCCCGAAGGGATCTATCGATCGGAACTCAAGGGCGACTAAGGGTCCGCGACACTGCGTCTTTCCACCCCGCATAGCGGCGGGTCCGGGTGGCGTCATCCATCTGCGGCGCAAAGCTGCGCTCAAGCGCCCAAGTGGCGGCGAACCCGGCTTGATCGGGATAGATCCCGGCCTTCATGCCTGCCAGCCACGCCGCGCCCAGAGCGGTGGTTTCCAGAACTGTCGGGCGATCCACGTCTGCACCGTTGATATCGGCCAAAAACTGCATTGCCCAGTCGGACGCCGCCATGCCTCCATCTACGCGCAACACAGTTTTACCTGCGTCGCCCATATCGGCCTGCATCGCTTCAAGTAGGTCACGGGTCTGGAAACCCACGGCCTCCAGCGCGGCGCGGGCGAGCTCTTTCGGGCCTGACCCTCGGGTCAGACCAAATACAGCGCCCCGGCATTCTGCATCCCAGTACGGTGCGCCCATGCCGGTGAAGGCAGGCACAAGGATCACCTCTTGCTCGAGATCAGCGGCGTCGGCCAGCGCCGTGGTCTCGGCAGCGTTGTCGATGATCCCCAACCCGTCGCGCAGCCATTGCACGGCCGCACCTGCGATAAAGATCGAGCCCTCCAACGCATAGGTCGGTTTGCCATCCAGCTGATAGGCAATTGTTGTCAGCAACCGGTTGTTCGAGGCCACCGGCGCGTCACCTGTGTTCAGCAGCGCAAAACACCCCGTGCCATAGGTGGATTTCAGCATCCCCGGCTCGAAACACGCCTGCCCGATGGTTGCCGCCTGCTGATCGCCCGCCACACCCAAAATAGGCACCGGCGCGCCCAACAGATCGGTTACCCCAAACTCGGACGCGCAATCGTGCACCGCTGGCAGCATGCTCATCGGTATATTCAACAGCGCGCAGATATCCGCATCCCACGCGCCGCGCTTGATGTCATACAGCATCGTGCGCGCGGCGTTGGTTGCGTCGGTCACATGCGACGCGCCATCCGTCAGCCGCCAGATCAGGAAAGTGTCTACAGTCCCGAACGCCAGCTCTCCGGCTTCGGCCTTGGTCCGCGCGCCGTCCACATTGTCCAGGATCCACGCCAGCTTCGTGGCCGAGAAATACGGGTCCAGCAAAAGCCCCGTGCGGTCCGTCAGCATCGCTTCGTGGCCAGCCGCCTTCAGATCAGCGCAAGTCTGGGCCGTACGTCGATCCTGCCAGACAATCGCATTGTAGATCGGAGCCCCCGTCACACGGTCCCAGACCAGTGTTGTCTCACGCTGGTTGGTGATGCCAATGGCTGCGACTTCATGCCCTTCGGCAGCCTCCAGGCAGGTGGCGCAGACGGTTTCCCAGATTTCTTCCGGATCATGCTCAACCCAGCCTGAGGCCGGAAAATGCTGCGTGAATTCCTTTTGCGCAACGGCACTTGGCCGCATATCCCCATCAAACAGGATCGCCCGGGACGAAGTTGTGCCCTGATCAATGGCAAGGATATGGGTCATGGGGGCTCTCCTTCTTGGCATCGCGCGCAGATCTTTCTAGAAGTTATCGCTAGCACCTTGCCAAATCCAAGTCACGCATCCCGAAGGACCCGATATGGACATTCTTAACGCTCTGCGCAGCATCACCGGTTCGGGCCATGTTTTGACCGGACCCGACATGGCGGGGTTCGCGACGGATTGGGTCGGTAAGTACAAGAACACGCCTTTGGCGGTCGTGCGTCCCGGATCGGTCGAGCAAGTCTCTCAGGTCATGAAACTGGCAAACGACACGCAAACGCCCGTCGTGCCTGTATCCGGTCACACCGGCCTTGCCGGAGGGGCCCACGCCCCCGAAGGCAGCCTGATGTTGTCACTGTCGCGGCTGAATACGATCCGCGAGATCAAGCCCGACGCCCGCCTTGCCATCGTGGACGGTGGCGTGGTTTTGGAAACTTTGCACAACGCTGTGGCCGAGCACGGCTTGCGCTTTCCAATGATCTTCGGCGCGCAGGGGTCGTGCCAGATCGCCGGGATGCTGGCCACGAATGCGGGCGGATCGAACGTTCTGAAATTCGGCAACACCCGCGCGCTGTGCATCGGGATCGAGGCCGTCTTGCCCGATGGCCGCGTGTTGGACCTGATGAGCGAACTGCACAAGGACAATTCCGGCTATGACCTGCGCGATCTGCTAATTGGCTCGGAAGGCACGCTGGGTGTGATCACCGGCGCGGTGCTGAAACTTGTCCCCGCTCCCGCAGCGCGTGCGACGGCAATGCTGGCGCTGGAAAATCTGACCGATGCACTATCCGTTCTGAACCGTCTGCAAGAGGCCACCGGCGGCGCGATCGAGGCATTCGAATACATGCCCGCGCATTACTTATCTGCCGTCCACACCCACTTCCCTGACCTGAAGCCCGTTTTCGACGCCGACCACCCGGTGACGGTTCTGGCCGAGATCGCTTCGACCGCGCCAAAAGATGCCCAGCCCGACCCGGATGGCAGTCTGCCGCTGGTCAGCACGTTCGAGGCGCTGCTGGCCGACGCGATCGAAGCGGGGCAAATCCAAGATGCAATCATCGCCCAGAACGACACCCAGCGCAGCCAGATCTGGGCCCGCCGCGAAGCCGCCGCCGAGGTCTGCCTTGGCCGCAGCCCGTTGGTGAATAACGACATCGCCCTACCGCTGGATCAGATTGAACCTTTCTTGGCCCGCATGACTTCAGAACTCGGCCAGCTAGATACGAATGCGGACACGCTCGAAGTCGCACATCTGGGCGACGGCAACATCCACTACGCGGTTTTCCCAAGCGACCCTGCGCTCTGTGACCCGATCATGGAACGGGTCGAGGATGTGGTGCGCGAGATGGGCGGCAGCTTTTCCGCCGAACACGGGATCGGGCTGTCTAAACTGCCGTCAATGCAGCGCCGCAAGGATCCGGTGGCACTTACTGTGATGCGGCAGATCAAACAGGCACTGGATCCGAAAGGGATAATGAACCCGGGGAAGGTTTTACCGGGGTCGAGGCAGACAAATGACAAACAACCGCTTTGAAACCAAGTTTGCCCTGATTTACACAGCGGCGAGTACTGAAGTTATGTTGGCTCACTTAACCCACTACGGCATTCACGATTGGGAAATAGCGTCGGAAAATCGCGCGCAGGCGCGTTCGCAATAGCGCAGCTTCCGATCCTCGGATTTTTGGCTTTGCCCCGTCTGAACTGACGGTTCAGCCACAATGAATTCAAACCCGTCTGAAAAGGTTATTTTAACAACAACGCGGCGATCACCATCGCTATCTCTGGAAGTCACAATTTCAGGTTCGGGTATGGCCGCGGGCTCTAAGATTCTGGAAACACGCTTGTGAGGGTATTGCCAGACAAACGAAACCCGTCCATCCGGCTCAAGGAACGCTGTGTAAATCGGTGTCGAGGCTGCTGTGTAGACAAAAAGGACAACCACGAGCCAAACAAATGCGATCAGCGCATACTCGTAACCCGGACCGTCGAGATCGAGAACCGCAGTCGTCGCAACCGCCCCGAATATCAGGACAAACAAGCACACGGTCCACACAAGCAATGCATGACGATGTGCTGCAATGCGTTTTCTCATACACCCGTATCCCTAGTGAAATATCCACATGATGGAGCATGATCGCAAAAGGGAACCTGATCAAGCACGCTCAATAGAGGTGATTGGATCAGAATGTTCTGCGTGGCGACGGGCAATTTTCCCGCAATCTGGACGTCAGTAACTATACTCGTCGTAGATCCGGCTTAGATCCCCGTCCCATTCGCCGTGATACTTGCCCAGCAGCTCACAAGCGGGCGAGCGGCCTTCTTCGACGCTTTCTTGCAGCGCGTTCAGGAAGTGGGTTTCGTCCGGCACCATGCCGCCGCTGCCGACACGCGCGCGGGCTTTCAGGCCGGTTTCGGCGATCTTCACCACGTCGCGGGCCAGATCCAGCATACGGATGCCGTTCACCTCGGCCTGCAAGCCTTCAACGGATGACGCAACCCGCAAAGCCTCGCGCGTTTCCGCGTCCCAGCCTTTGGCCAGGTCCCATGCCGCATCAAGGCTGGTTTGGTCATACATCAGGCCAACCCACAGGGCAGGCAGCGCACACAGGCGACGCCACGGGCCGCCATCGGCGCCGCGCATCTCCATATATTGTTTGATGCGAGCCTCGGGGAAGATCGTGGTCAGGTGATCGGCCCAGTCTGACAAGGTCGGCGTCTCGCCCGGCAGTGCGGGCAGTTTGCCTTGCATGAAGTCGCGGAAGGACTGGCCCAGTGCGTCGATATATTGCCCGTCGCGATAGACGAAATACATCGGCACATCGAGCGCATAGTCCACATAACGCTCAAACCCCATGCCGTCTTCAAAGACGAAAGGCAGCATGCCGGTACGTGCGCCGTCCAGATCGCGCCAAATGCGCGAGCGCCACGACTTGTGACCGTTGGGCTTGCCCTCAAAGAAGGGAGAATTCGCAAACAGCGCGGTCGCCACCGGCTGCAGCGCCAGCGCCACGCGGAACTTCTGAACCATGTCGGCCTCGGACGCAAAGTCGAGGTTCACCTGCACAGTGCAGGTCCGGTACATCATCTGTTTTCCGTGGGTGCCGACCTTATCCATATAGTCGGTCATCAGCTTGTAACGCCCCTTGGGCATCACCGGCATTTGCTCGTGTGTCCATTCGGGTGCCGCGCCCAATCCGATGAAACGCGCGCCGATCTCGTCCGCGATCTCGTGCACTTCGCGCAGGTGTTCGTTCACCTCGTCACAGGTCTGGTGGATGTTGTCCAAAGGCGCGCCCGACAGTTCAAACTGCCCGCCCGGTTCCAGCGAGATATTCGCCCCGTCGCGTTCCAATCCGATCAGGTTGCCCGCTTCGCGTACCTCGGTCCAATTGTAGCGGTCACGCAGACCTTCCAGCATTTTCAAGATCGAGCGGTCACCGTCATAGGGCAGCGGATTCAGCGAGTCCTTGCAATAGCCGAACTTCTCGTGCTCGGTGCCGATCTTCCATGTCTCACGCGGTTTGCAGCCGCTTTCCAGAAACTGCGCCAGCTGATCGTGATGGGTGATCGGGCCACCACCGGACTGAGGAATGGACATGTTCGGCTCCTGTTGAAAACGCCCTTATGGGGCTTCAGTCGTGGGGCAAGCGGCTGCCAGTGTCAATGCAGCTTTGCGACAGCGCGCATCCATATCACGACAGTGTCATTGGGTGGCGTATTCACCGCCCGGATCGCGGCGTCAATATTGGCACCAGATAGCGCGGTAAGCGCATCGAAAATCGCCTCGGCCCCTTCGGCGCGCGCAGGTATGGTCAGGACGGCGCCCAGTTGCTGGAACCGCCAGACGGGAAGGCCGGCCAGGTCGCGCCCAATCTCGATCCGCACCACATCGTCAAGCGAAGCAAAGCCACCGCCTACCGGTGCCAGATAGGTCACTTGGCGTTCGTCAATCTGCACGACGCCGACACCGCCGTGAGCCGACCGGATCCGCGCGCGACGCAAGCCAGACCACAAGATCACCGCACCAAACCCGGCCAAGGCCAGCCCCATCCACTTGACCAAACCCAGTGATCCCCATGCCCACCAGACACCCAGCAAAATGACGCCAGTCCCGACGAGGGCTTCTCGGTAACGGACTAGTTCGGCCCGAAGCTCTGGCCGGATCATCCCCAATCCCCCAGCACTTGCTGCCACATGGTCATGGCGGCGACGGCGGCGGTGTCGGCGCGCAGGATGCGGGGGCCAAGGCTGACGGGGTGGGTGTTCTCCATCGCGTGCAGGCGGGCGCGTTCGCGGTCGGAAAATCCGCCTTCGGGGCCGATGAATATCGCCCAGCGGTGACCGCTTGCCGCGGTGAGTGTTTCGGCCGCACCCACCAACGCCTCGTCACAGAACATGATCTGGCGGTCGTCGGGCCATGCGTCCAATAGCTTGTCCATGCGCATCAGGTCGACGACCTCGGGCACATAGGTGCCGCCGCATTGCTCGGCAGCCTCGACGGCATGCGCTTGCAGGCGATCCTTGCGGATGCGTTCGGAATTGGTGAACTCGGTCGACATGGGCTGGATCAGGGCCGCGCCCATCTCGGCCGCCTTCTCGACTATGAAATCGGTGCGCGCCTTCTTGATCGGCGCAAAGCACAGCCACAGGTCGGGCGGCATGTGCAGCGGTCGGGATTGCTCTAGGCACTCCAGCACACCTTTGCGTTTGCCAGCCTCAATCACGCGGGCAGGATACTCGCCTTCGCGGCCATTAAACAGCGCCACATGATCGCCTTCGCCCAGCCGCATCACCCCAAAAAGATAGTGCGCCTGATCGCGATCCAGCGAAACGGTTTGCCCCTGACCCAAGGGGTGATCTACATAGAGCCGAGTTTTTGCCTGTTTCATGAGGGAAATCTATGACCCCCAACGCCGATTTGCCAGACCCCAAGGGGCAGGTTTCTGATGCCTATTCGGGCAATTGGGTGGATCATCGTGCGCCTGCATGGTCGCGACCCTATCTGCGCCTTAGCCGCGCGGATCGCCCGATTGGCACGTGGCTGTTGTTAATTCCCTGTTGGTGGAGCCTGCTTCTGGCAACCGCCAGCACCGGACGCTTTGGCTTGTATGAGGTATGGATCATGCTGGGCTGCGCTATTGGGTCGTTCCTAATGCGCGGCGCGGGCTGTACGTGGAATGACATCACGGATCGCGATTTCGACGGCAAGGTCGAGCGCACCAAATCCCGCCCGATCCCATCGGGTCAAGTCACGGTCAAACAAGCGCTGATCTGGATGGGTCTACAGGCGCTGATTTCCTTTGGCATCCTTCTAACCTTTAACTGGACCACGATCCTTCTGGGCGTTGCGGCCCTTCTGCCGGTGGCGGTCTATCCCTTCGCCAAACGTTTCACGTGGTGGCCGCAGGTCTTCCTTGGCATCGCGTTTAACTGGGGCGCTTTGGTGGGGTGGGTCGCGCATACCGGATCGCTAAGCCTTGCCCCCGTCGTGCTTTACGCCGCCGGGATCGCATGGACGCTGTTTTACGACACGATCTATGCCTATCAGGACACCGAAGATGACGCGTTGATCGGCGTAAAATCCACCGCGCGCCTGTTCGGAGAGAACAGCCGTACTTGGCTGCGACTGTTTCTGTTCACAACCGTCGCGCTGACAGCGCTTGCCGTTATCTTGGCTCTGGCACCCAGCTCTCATGTCCTGTCTCTGGTCGTCTCGCTTGGGGGCGCGTGGTTTATGGGCTGGCATCTGGCGTGGCAGTTGCGCAAACTGGACACCGATAGTTCGGAAATCTGTTTAAAACTGTTCAGATCCAATCGCGATGCGGGCCTGATTTTTGTGCTGTTTCTTGCCGCAAGCCAAATCGTTTGATTGCACCCCGCACGAACACCCCATAAAAAGCTTGAAACCAAAGAGATAACGGACTCAATTTCGTATGCGCCCATCGCAAATCCTTCTGGTCCCGGCCTCGCTTGTGGTCGGCGCTTTTCTGGCCCTGTTTGCGGCTATCCTTTCGGTCAATGTCATCGAAAGCAGTTCAGAAGATGCAGTACATGACGCGCTGACCCTGCGTGGACACGAATGGGTCGACGTTCAATCAGACGGCCTGCAGGTTGTTCTGTCCGGTATCGCACCCAGCGAGGCCATGCGCTTTCGTGCCCTTTCCATCGCCGGAACCGAGGTCGACGCCGCCCGTGTCATCGACAACATGGCCATTCCCGCCGCAGAAGCTGTGCAACCGCCACGCTTCTCGATCGAGGTGCTGCGTAACAACTCTGGCATCTCGATGATTGGCCTGATCCCCACGCAGTCCGACCGCGATGACTTGATCGACGAAGTCCGCGATATCGCCGGCAACGCGCAAGTCACCGATCTTCTAGAGGTGGCGGATTACCCGATCCCCGCCAACTGGGACACAACGCTGGACTTCGCCCTGTATGCGCTGGCCCAATTGCCACGTTCGAAGATCTCGATGGATGCTGACCGCGTATCGATCACCGCCGTGGCCGACAGTGCGGAAGAACAGCAAGACTGGGCACGTAGCCTGAAACGCAAGGCTCCGCGCTCGATCCTGTTGTCCATCGACATTTCGGCCCCGCGCCCGGTGATCACGCCTTTCACACTGCGGTTCTTGATTGACGACGGCGGCGCCCGGTTCGACGCCTGCTCTGCCCATGACACTGTGGGCCGCGCCAAGATCATTTCGGCCGCGACCGAAGCAGGTCTTGAAGGCGTCACCAACTGTATCATCGGGCTGGGCGTGCCATCCCCGGATTGGGCCGATGCGGCCGAAATGGGCATCAATGCCGTGGCTGCCCTTGGCGGAGGATCCGTCACCTTCTCGGACGCAGATGTGACGTTGATTGCCCAAGACACCACCCCGCAAGCCACCTTCGACCGCGTGGTAGGCGAGCTGGAAAGCAACCTGCCTGACCTCTATTCTCTGCACTCTGTCCTGCCCGAGCCCGTGAAGATCGACGGTACCGGCGAAGGCGAAGCCACGCCGGAATTCGTGGCGACCCTTAGCCCGGAAGGTCAGGTGCAGCTGCGTGGCCGCCTGTCGGACGAAGCCTTGCGCAGTGCAGCCGAAAGCTTTGCCCGGGCCAAGTTCGGATCACGCTCGGTCTATCCGGCCACCCGCCTTGACCCCGATTTGCCCAGCGACTGGCCCACTCGCGTTTTGGCCGGCCTTGAGGCTCTGTCGCTGGTCGCCAATGGCGTGATCGTGGTCCAGCCCGACATTGTGGATATTCGTGGACGCACTGGTGACCCGGAAGCCAACGCTGAAATCTCGCGACTGCTAAGTGAAAAGCTGGGTGCGTCCGAGAACTTTCAGGTCAACGTGACCTATGAAGAAAGCCTGAACCCGACGCTGAACCTGCCCAGCCCGGAACAATGCGCCGCCGACATCAACGCCGTTCTGGCTGAAAAGAAGATCACCTTTGCGCCCGGCTCGGCCAACATCGAAGCGTCAGCTGCAGATACGGTCGACAAGATCGCCGAGATCATGCGCCAGTGTTCTGATGTACGGATGGAGATCGCAGGCTACACTGACAGTCAGGGCCGCGAAGAAATGAACCTTGCCCTGTCACAGAACCGTGCACAGGCTGTTCTGACCGCCCTTCTGTCGCGCAGAATCCTGACCTCGAACCTGTCCGCCGTCGGCTATGGCGAGGAAAACCCGATTGCCGACAACGGGACCGACGTGGGTCGCGAAGCAAACCGTCGGATCGAGTTCCGCCTGCTGGGAGGTGTGACACCAGAAGACAGTGAAGCCCCTGTATCCGACAGTGCAACGGATGCAGCTGCCGACGCCCAAGCGGAAGACCCGGCCACAGAGGCAACAACTGAAACTGTCAATCCCGACACGGCTGGCGAACCTGAAGCGTCCTCGGAACCTGCGGCAACGCCAAATGAGGTCTCAGACGCAAGCGACGCTGAAAGCACAGACGCACCTGCCGCGCCGACGGCCGAGACAGAAGACGGTACGCCCGTTGCTGGTGAAGGTGAAACTCCTGACGCCTCTGGCACCGAATCAAGTGAAGATCCAACAGAGCGCCCCTATAGTGGCCCTGAAATCTTCGCCCCCGATGCAAACGACACTCGCCCGGCCCCGCGCCCGGTACGCTGATAGACACCGAAGGACAGTCCCGATGAACAGAACCGAGTTTATCATCGTCACCGCCATCATTCTTTTTGTGGCATTCGTGCTGGGCTGGTTTGCCCATTGGCTGATCCACCGCTTTGTGCAGGTTCAAGGCAGCGAAATGAGCGAGTTGGACAAGATGGCTCAGGCGCTGCACGACGCAGAAGAAACTCGTGACGAAGCGATTACCTATCTGCAATCGCGCGAAGCCGAGATGTCGAACCAGCTTCACCAGACCGAAGCCGAGCTGCGCGCCGCCATGGATGGTCTGCGCGACGCTCGCCACGAAGCGGAAGAGCTGCGCGCGTATATTGAACGCACGCAGCAGGCTTAAGCTTACAGGTCTTTCACCAATCTAAGCGCGTCG
Organism: Aliiroseovarius sp. S253; assembly: GCF_049800855.1. Taxonomy (NCBI): domain Bacteria; kingdom Pseudomonadati; phylum Pseudomonadota; class Alphaproteobacteria; order Rhodobacterales; family Paracoccaceae; genus Aliiroseovarius; species Aliiroseovarius sp. S253. Next base: position 2,306,558 of record NZ_JBNAFW010000001.1, read on the forward strand.
TAGATGGCGGCATGTGTATTGCGTGCTGTCACGGCATCGCCAATGCGGAACAGTTGAAACTGCCCATCGGGATTGGTGCGTATGGACTGCGGACGCCCCTCGATCAGCGCATTATGGTCCACCTCGCCCCGGTTCGATGACTGTTCTTTCAGGTCAAAATACAGATCATCCATCGGCATCGTGCCATAGTTCACCACAACTTGGTCGTATGTCACCTCGCGGGTGAATTCGGAATAATCGGTACCCAGCGTGACCGTCAGGCGATTGCCGTCGCGCTGAATGCCTTTCAGGCGTTCGGTCACGGTGAACCGCACCCCTTTGGGCTGAAGCGACCGCATGTAGGGCACAAGGTTCATCGCCATGATGTCGGGGGCGAACACGCGATCTGGCGTCATCACCTCGACCTTCGCCCCGGCCTCGGCAGCGATCTCGGCGGCCTGAAGTGCCGGATGGTCGCCGCTTTCGTCATAGATCAGCACATCACCCGCGCATTTCACATCGCCCGCGATCACGTCCCAGGCGCTGACGGCCAAGTCCTGCTCGCCCTTGGTCTCAAAAAGCTCAAGGTTCGGCAACCCGCCGGTGGCGACGATCACCACATCGGGGTCTAGGGCGGTCACGTCCGAGGCTTCGGCCCATGTGTTGAAATGGAAGGTGACATCACGGGCGGCACATTGCGCCATTCGCCAATCGACAATGCCGATCATCTCGCGCCGACGCGGGGTCTGAGATGTCAGACGCACCTGCCCGCCGGGATCGGGCTGCGCTTCGAAGACCGTCACATCGTGACCGCGCTCGGCGGCAACACGCGCGGCTTCAAGCCCCGCAGGCCCAGCGCCCACGATCACCACCTTGCGAGGGGTATCCGCCGGGGCAATCTCGTGTGGCATGGTCAGCTCGCGACCCGTGGCTGCGTTATGCACACACAGCGCATCTCCCGCCTGATAGATCCGGTCCAGACAATAAGTGGCGCCTACGCAAGGGCGAATATCCTCTTCTCGCCCTTCGATAATTTTCTTCACGATATGCGGATCGGCCATATGCGCCCGAGTCATGCCCACCATATCCAGCTGACCCGAGGCCACGGCATGGCGCGCTGTCGCGACATCGGGAATACGCGCGGCGTGGAAGGTGGGCATCCCGATCTCTTTGCGGACCCGCCCGGCAAAATCCAAATGCGGAGACGCCGGTGCGCCCTGAATAGGGATCATATCCGTCATTGCAGGATCCGTATGAATGCGGCCCCGGTTAATGTTCAGGTAATCAACCTGCCCGCAGTCGCGCAGCATCCGCGCGATCTCCAGCCCCATATCTGGATCAATCCCGCCAGTTTCGACCTCGTCCGGGGCGAAGCGCACACCAACGATGAACTCGCGACCCACGCGTGCGCGCACGGCCTCGATGATATCCATCGTCAACTTCATCCTCCCGGCCAGATCGCCGCCATAGGGGCCGTCCAAACGGTTGGTCAGCGGCGAGATAAACTGGTCCAGCAAATGCCCATGGGTCATCACCTCGACCCCATCCATGCCGCCTTCTTTCATCCGCTCGGCCGCGTCCGCAAAATCCGAGATGATCCGCGCAATGTCCCAATCCTCGGCCATTTTCGGGAACGCACGGTGAGCCGGTTCGCGATGCGGGGTAGAACACACAGGCGGCAACCAATCGCCCTTGTTCCAACCTGTGCGGCGGCCAAGATGGGTCAGCTGGATCATACAAGCTGCACCATGTTCGTGCACCGCATCCGTTAACTGTCGGATCCATGGAACCACCTCGTCCTTATAGGCAAGGATGTTGTTAAAAACTGGCGGGCTATCCTTCGACACAGCTGCAGATCCCGCCGTCATAGTCATCGCCACCCCCGCCTTTGCGCGCTCTGCATGATAGGCAGCATAGCGCTCTTTCGGCATCCCATCCTCGGGATAGGCCGGTTCATGGCTTGTCGTCATGATCCGGTTTCTCAGGGTCAGATGCCCCAACTGATATGGCTGCAAAAGTGGATCGTTCGACATCATCCATCCTTCTCGGCTTTGGGCTTTGCTGCCCTCATTTTCTTACCACAAATATCCTGGGGGAGCGTCGCAGACGCGGGGGCAAAGCCCCCTTCACCCTTAGTACCAAGCGTCATCCATCGAGGCTTTCTTGCGCGCAACAAAATCCTTCAGCGCCGCATCCGTCGCCGGATCCATCCCTGGCGCTTCATACGCCGCAAGCTGGGCTTTCCAACGGGTATTTGCACGCGTTGCCATATCGATCTCGCCCTGTTCGTCCCATGTCTCCCACGGCTGGTTGTCGTCCAGCGCGCTGTCGTAATAGGCCGTTTTATAGTGCCGCAGAGTATGGGCGGTTGAGAACAAATGCTCTCCGGGTCCTTTTTCGGCCAAAGCGTCAAAACCCAACGTGTCCTCGTTCACCGCAACCCCATCGTAATAGGAGTGCAGCGCGCCACACAGGTCCAGATCCAGCATGAACTTCTCATAGGACATGGACAGAAGCCCATCCAAGAAGCCCGCCGAGTGCAGCAGATAATTCGCCCCACACTGCACCGCCGACATCATCGACATCATCGCCTGCTGCATCGCCTGAGCATCGGGAAGTTTCGAGGTCGAGAAGTTGCCCGCACAGCGCAGGGGCAGATTCAAACGGCGTGCCAACTGGCCATAGACCAGACTCCCCACAGCGGGCTCTGCCGTTCCAAAAGTGGGCGATCCCGAGCGCAACGACATCGAGCTAAGGAAACTAGCCAGCACCACCGGCGCGCCGGGGCGTTCCAGCTGCGCCACCGCGCAGGACACCATGCTTTCCGCCAGACATTGTGCGATGGACCCGGCCATGGTCAGGGGCGACACCGCGCCACCCAGCAAGAACGGCAGGTGTATGGATCCCTGCCCAGCCTTGGCATACTCGCGAATGCCCTGTGTCGTGATCCCGTCCATTACCAAGGGGCTGGTGGTGTTGAAATTGCCCATGATCACGCAGTTCTGATCGACAAAATCAGCGCCAAACAGCACGCGGCACATCTCGACACTGTCGGCAGCGCGTTCTGGCGCAGTGACCGAGCCAAGAAACGGGCGGTCGGAATAGCGCATGTGAGCATAGACCATATCAAGATGGCGTTTGTTCACCGGCACATCGGTCGGTTCGCACACAGTGCCGCCGGAATGGTGCAACCACGGGCTGGACTGCCCTAGCTTCACGAAGTTCTCGAAGTCTTCAAGCGTGCCATAGCGGCGACCCTTGTCCAAATCCATCACGAACGGGCTGCCATAGGACGGTGCGAAGACCACGTTGTCCCCACCGATCTCGACATTGTTGGCCGGGTTGCGGGCGTGTTGAGTAAAGACCGCCGGTGCTGTCTTCAGGATCTCGCGGATCATGCCCGGCGCGAACTTGATGTTCCACCGCGTGTCGTCCAGCTGCGTGACCTCGCCGCCAGCCTTGCGGAACATCTCGACCGTGTCGGGATCATCGCGAAACTCGATTCCAATCTCGGCCATGATGCGGTCGGCTGTTGCTTCGATCTGCTGCAACGCGTCCTCACCAAGGATGTCATAGGTGGGGATGCCGCGCTTGATATAGGGACGCTCCAGATGCGGGTTCTGCCCAGGCGCACCATCGCGTACCTCCCGCTTACCACGGCTACGCCGCCGTCCTGTTCTTAGCTCGCCCATCACATCCTCCTTTGCCATGAGTCGCTTAGTTGACATAGGTGACATCTGATTTGACACGTGTGTCAAGTCACCTATGATGCCGATCATGGCTAAAAACGACATACCCCGCCCGCGCGCCTCGGAACGCATGTGGCTTGATGCAGCGCTTGAGCTTTTGGTCACGGTTGGTGTTGATGGGGTGAAGATTATGCCGCTGGCCAATCATCTCGGCCTGACGCGCACCGGATTCTATCACCACTTCCGCGACCGCGAGGCGCTTCTGGACGCTATGATCAAACGGTGGGAAGACAAGAACACGGGTAACCTTGTCGCTCAATGTGCGCGCTACGCCGAAACAGTCTGCGAAGCGATGTTCAACCTTCAGGATTGTTGGTTCCAGAAAGACCTGTTCGACGCCCAACTTGACCGTGCCATCCGAAACTGGGCCGACCATGATACGGACCTGAAACGCCGGGTTGATGATGCCGACGCACAGCGCAAGGCTGCCATCAAATCCATGTTCGAACGCTTCGCCTATCCCCCAGACGATGCCGAGGTGCGGACCATGGCGATCCTCTATACACAGGTCGGCTATATCGCGATGGAGATCAAAGAAGATCCCATCGGCCGGATCGACCGCGTTCCGCTATACGTCGAGCTTTTCACGGGCCAAACGCCCTCGGAAAACGAGATCCGCCGTTTTCGCGCGCGGAACGGATATTGAATCCAATTTTTTCCTAGCGTCTAAATTCAAGACATGCTTTTGGTATTCTAACACCTAATAGACCTGATCGGACCCAAAGCTAACTTCTGGCTTCCCCGGCAGAATGGACGACCGACATGCGCTTGTTTTCGACCCGCAATCGGCCCGTGGATCTGGGCCCCTACCCGCTTGAACGTCTGCGCCGTTGCGACACAGCAACGGGGCTTGATCAGCTCGACCTAGATCCGCATCTGTCCTTTGATCGGCCCGACCGCCCCGAAAGCCTTGTCAACGCAATGGCCCCTTATCAGGCGGCACTGGACGCCATCCGGGATGGCGAGGTCAATCCAACCCGCTCGACCATTCCTGATGATCCAGACGAGCGCGCGCGTCACCTGAAGGCTTTTGGCTATTTCTCGGACGCGTCGATGGTCGGGATCACACGGTTGGGCGCCGACGCGCTGCGCGACACGCCCTCTGAGAACCCCGGCATTCAGGAGCTGGTCACCGCCCTTGGCACACGCGAGGTCCGGACGCTGGCCGCTGGCATAGACACCTTGATGGCCGAGTTGAAGGAAAGCTTGACTGCCGGCATCCGCCCCGTGTCGGGTCACACCCATGCGATTGTCTTTCTGTACGAACACCACCGCGCGCCCCGCGCGGACGAGCCCGGCGCAGATTGGATCATGGACGCGCAAGACCACCGCGCCTGCCTTTTGTCCTCGGAAACCGCCATCGTCATCGCGAACTATTTGCGACTTTTAGGATTTGACGCGAAGGCCCATACGGGGGCGGCCAGCGATGTCTGGATGTCTCGGCTGTCCGTTCAGGCCGGGCTGACATGGGCAACGCCTGACGGCCCACGTGCCCCGTGGGTTGGCGACCAATTCGGCATTGCCGTCGTCACCACCGATCTTGAGATCACGCCCGACCGCCCCCTTGCCCCCGAGGCTGAACAGCCGAATGTGACCGGGTTACGGTGGAAGCTGGGCGTGGACAGCGCCAAATCCGGCCTGAACCGCGATCCTTATGAACGGCGCGATTATGCCCAAGGGCCACTGCCCTTCGAGCGGTTAAAGCGTGTCGACCAACCCACATCCTATATCGACGAAGAAAACGTCGCGCGCGTGCCGAAGCGATCTGACATGTTCGCCCGCGCGCAGTTCGGCGATATGGGCAAGCACCTGCACGAGCATTCCTCGGGCGGGATGTATGTGCGCAAGGCCGCCCCCAGCTATGCCCAGCGCCGCGCACTTGGGGTGTTCACGCCGCTGCAAGACGGCCCCGTGGCGAAGGGCGCGCGCCCGACAAACGCGGAAAAGAACGCCGCGGCCCTGCGCGCAGCAAGCTATTTCCTTGGGATCGACGCGGCGGGGACTAGCCGCTGCCCGGACTGGGTCTGGTACAGCCATGACGCCACCGGGGCCGAGATCGTACCGACCCATCACAACGCCATCTCGATGATCGTGGATCAGGGCTTTGAAACGATGGAGGGCGCGTCCGGCGATGACTGGATCGCAGTCAGCCAATCGATGCGCGCCTATCTGCGGTTCTCGCTGATCGGCGGTGTCATCGCACAGCAGATCCGCAACCTCGGATATTCCGCCAAGGCCCATACGGTGATGGATGGTACGGTGCTGCAACCGCCGCTGCTGCTTCTCGCCGGGCTGGGTGAAATCAGCCGCATTGGCGAGGTCATTTTGCATCCCCTTCTGGGCCCCCGCCTGAAATCAGGCGCGGTGACGACGGACATGCCGCTGGCCCATGACAAGCCGATTGATTTCGGCCTGCAGAGGTTCTGTGAGTCTTGCAACAAATGTGCCCGCGAATGCCCGTCCGGAGCCATCACCGCCGGGCCGAAGAAGATGTTCAACGGCTATGAAATCTGGAAATCCGACAGCCAAAAATGCACCACCTATCGCGTGACCCAGCCGGGTGGCGCGATGTGCGGGCGCTGCATGAAGACTTGCCCGTGGAACCTTGAAGGGCTCTTTGCCCAAACGCCGTTCCGCTGGGCGGCCTCGAACCTGCCGGGGGCGGCACCTGTATTGGCCAAGCTCGATGATGCTGTTGGAAATGGCGGGCTGAACGAAGTCAAGAAATGGTGGTGGGATTTAGAGCTGGGGGCGGATGGCGGATACCACGCGCCCATGCAGCCCACGAACCGCCGTGATCTCCAGCGCGAGATTAATCTGAAGCCCGAGGATCAGACCCTCGCGACCTATCCCGCACCTCTGGCCCCGCCGCCCTATCCCTATCCGTTCCCGATGGACCGCGAGGCCGGAATTGCGGCCTATGACGCCATGATATCAGCCAAGGAGTATCGTGACCGGAAGGCACGTGGGGATCTATCGATGATCCACAAGTATTTCGTGCCGCAAGACAGTCCTGTGCTTCAGCTGACTCTATCCAAGGTCGAAAAGATGACCGCTGGCGTCACGAAATACGAGATGTCCGCACTGGACGGGTCGGATTTGCCCGCATGGACTGCCGGGGCGCATCTGGATGTGCTCGTCTCGCCCGACTTCCTGCGCCAGTATTCGATGTCCGGCGACCCGGCTGACCGCAGCCGCTATCAGATCGGTGTCCTGCGCGAAGACGAGGGGCGTGGCGGCTCGGCCCTTTTGCACCGCATCTTCACCGAGGGCCGCAAGGTCTTCGTCTCGCATCCCATCAATCACTTTGAACTGGTCGAGGACACCCCCAAGACCTTCCTAATGGGAGGCGGTATCGGTATCACCCCGATGATCGCCTTCGCACATCGCCTACACGCCATCGGTGCGGATTTCGCGCTGCATTACTCGGCCAGCAGCCGGAAAGATGCGGGGTATCTGGACGACTTGGCCGCGATGCCATGGGCGGACCGCGTGCACCTGCATTTCACCGATGAAGGTACGCGAGCCGATTTCGAAACGGTACTTTCCAATGCGCCCGAGGGTGCGCATGTCTATGCCTGTGGGGCGGACCGCTACATGGACGCCGTGATGCACGCGGCCGAACGCCAAGGCATCCCCGAGGACGCGCGGCATCTGGAATATTTCAGCGTGCCCGAACAGCCCGATTACGAGAACCACCCCTTCACGCTGCGCCTGAAAGACGGCCGCACAATCGCGGTCTCGGACGAACAGACGGCCGCAGATGCACTGAACGAGGCTGGGTTCCATGTGGACGTGAAGTGTTCAGACGGGATCTGTGGCGTGTGCAAATGCGGCGTTCTGTCGGGCGAGGTCGAACACCGCGATTTTGTCCTGTCTAACGCCCAGCGCGAGGGGGCGATGATCCTGTGCCAAAGCCGTGCAGCGGAACCAGACGGCGAGATCGCGCTGGATCTCTAGACACACATCTTTGCCAAGAAGAGTTCAGCCCGCGATGTCGCGCGGCAGCGTGATCAGAAACGTCGTGCCCGATTCGTCGGAGTTTTCCAGCTCTAACGTGCCACCATGCCCGCGCACCAGCTCGGCCGAGATGGCCATACCCAGACCAGACCCTCCCTTGCGGTTGGTGCCCGCGAAGGGTTGAAACAGGTGATCCCGCGACGACTTGGGCAAGCCCGGCCCGGTATCCACGACGCGAATCTGCCAATCAGTTTCGGTTTCGCTGGCCTGCAACGCAATCTCGCCCGGTTTGCCGGACGCCACGATCGCTTGCCGCGCGTTGCGCACAAGGTTGGACAGCACGCGATAAAGCTGCTCGGGATCGGCGCGCAGGGTTAGGCCGGCAGGGATGTCTTCGGCGAAAGACAGGTCATGTTCGCCCGCCGACAGACGCTCGCTTTCAATGATGTCGGCTGTCAGCTCGGCCAGATTGAAACGGTTCATGCTTGGCGCGGGTTCTTCCGCCTTACCAAATGCCAAAGTGTTTTCACACAGACTGACCGCGCGGGTGATCGAATTAACAAGCTTCGGCACGACCCGTTTAACCATCGGATCTTCGCTGCTTTCCATTCGGTCGGCAAACAGCTGTGCTGTGGTCAGCACGTTGCGCAGGTCATGGCTAATCCTGGCGACCGCCCCGCCCAGCTGCGCCAGTCGTTCCTTTTGCTTTAACGCACCGGTTAGATCGGTCTGAAGGCTGCGCAGCGTGACCTCGGCTTCGCGCAATTCCGTTACTGTCGTGCCGGGGGCAATGATGCGTCGCGCGTCCTCGGGATCGGCGGCATAGGCTTTCATATTGCCAACGACCCCCTTGATCGGGCGCACAATCAATCGCTGCACTGCTAGGAACAGAAGCAGCGCGGTAATGACAGAAATGACGGCCGAAAGCAGAAGAATGTTTACCCCATAGTCGATCATCGCAGCGCGCAGCTTGGCTGTCCACATGGTGACTTCGATCACCAGCCCACCCTCGCGCACGGGATCGCCGATGACACGGATGACCTCGGGCTCGGAATTGAACAGGCGCATCATCGCGTCCCTAATCAATGTCATCGCCGATGCGTCGCGTAGGTCATAGTCGTGGGTCACCGCGCCGGGAGGAGTCGATGACAACATTAGCTCGCGCATCTCATCGCGGCGCAGAACGACGTTATAGACCTCGGCGTTTTCTAAAAGCTCGGCTTCCAGTTCCGGTGCAATCATGTCGTCTGCCAACAAAGCAAGAGACGCGATCTGTGCACGTTCCAAACGGTCTTGTAAGTAGTCGGCCCGAAAGCGCGCGACCGAAGGCACGAAGATCATAATCTCGGCCAGCATGACGAACAGGGTCGTCAGGATCAGAAAACGGCCGGAAAGAGTATTGAACACCTGCGCGCCCTCGTCAGTTGGGGTTACGGGATAAATTTCTGCACGAAACCTACCACCCGCTTGACCATAGGGTTATCAAAAAGTCGAGGCGAGAAATAGGCCCCCGCCGCCCGCTTGCTGATTTCCGCCATGGTGGGATAAGGCGCGACCATGCCCGCGATCTGCCCCATTTTCAAACGGTTGGCGATAGCGAGCGCCCAAAGGGTGATCATTTCGCCCGCGCCGGGGCCGACGATAGAGACCCCGACAGGGCGGCCTTTGACGATCATCACCTTGATCAGCCCTTTTGCCTGCTGGGTCGCGATGGCGCGGTCGTTTCCGGCGAAGTCGAACCGTGCCACTTCCAGCTTATCGCCATGGACCTTTCGCGCTTCTGCTTCAGTCAGGCCGATCTGTGCCAGCTCGGGCGCGGTATAGGTCGCCCATGGGATGTGATCCGTGCGTTGTTTCGAGGGCAGCCCAAACAGCATTGAGCGGATGATGACACCCGCGTGGTAGCCCGCCACATGGGTGAACTGCAGTCCGCCCGCCACATCGCCAATCGCATAGACCTTCTTATTGGTCGTGCGCAGACTGGTATCGACCTTGATGCCTGCGCGGGTGGGGTCGATGCCTGCGGCTTCCAAGTTCAGCTTGTCGGTGTTGGCTTTGCGCCCCACGGCCATCAACAGATGCGTACCTTTGAAGATGCGGCCATCCTTGGCCTCGACCTCGATCGCACCGGCCTTGCCGCGAATTTCAGCGGCCATCGCGTCTTCTTCAATGGCGATGCCTTCGTCGCGCAAAGCATCTAGCACGTGCGCGGCCATCTCAGGATCATCCCGGCCCAGCGCCTTCATGCCTTCGATCACGGTGACCTCACAGCCAAGCCGGCGGTGTGCTTGCGCCATCTCCATCCCGATGGGACCGCCGCCAATGATCAGCAGGTGATCGGGACGGGTTTTCAGCTCGAAGATCGTCTCGTTGGTTTCATAGGGCACATTCTCGATGCCCGGAATGGGCGGCACCAGCGGCGACGAGCCAGTCGAAATCACGAAGCGCCGCGCTTCGATGACATAGTCGCCCGCTTGCACCTCTTTCGGCGAGATGAACTGGCCGTATTCGGTGATCACCCGCACGCCCAGCCCTTCAAACCGCTCGACCGAATCGTGGGGTTCGATGGTCGCAATGGTCTGGTGCACATGGTCATGCGCTGCGTTCCATTCCATGCCAGCCTTGCCTGCATGGAGCAGCGCCTTGGACGGCACGCAGCCATAGTTCAGGCAGTCCCCGCCCATCTTGTGGCCTTCCAGCAGCACAACTGATGCACCCATCTGCACGGCTCCAGCCGCGACAGACAGCCCGCCCGAGCCTGCACCGATGATGCAGACATCCGTCTTGATACGTTCTGCCATGTCAGGCGTCCTTCTTGAAAAGTTTCAGCACCATCGGAAGGGCGGCAAGGGCTGCCAGTCCCAGTATGGGCAACAGGATGTGAGGCTCAAAGATGATACCAAGATCCGGGGTTTCACCGCGGGCAAATACCTCGCCCAACCCAGCGCCCACCGAAGTATAGACCAGCCCACCGGGGATAATGCCAAAGAAGGTCGAGATGACGAAGCGATGCAGCGGTACACCAACCAGCGCAGGGATCAGGTTGGCCACAAAGAACGGCACGGCTGGAACGAGGCGGATCAAGAACAGAACAGACCACTGATTCTCGTCGATCCCATCCTTGATGGATTTCACCGCGCCCTCGCTACCTTCCATCTTGGCGGCTAGTTTTTCACCCAGCCCCCAACGCGCAGCCATAAAGATCAGCACGGCACCAATCGTGGCGCCCGTGACGTTGAAGAGCACACCTGGGAAGGTTGCGAACAGGAAGCCCCCTGTCAGGGTCGCAATGGTCGCGCCGGGCAGCGAGAAGCCGACGATCACCACATAGGCCGCGATAAACACGCCCACCGTCAGCAGATAGTTGGCGTCTCGAAACGCCAACAACGCCTCGCGGTTTTGTGCCAACGTCTCGAAGCTCAGATAGTCGCGCAGGGTAAATGCCCCGATCACGGCCACACTTAGGATCGCAATCAAAGGAAGACGGCGCAGAAGCGCGTTCTGTGCGGGCTTCGACATATTTGTGTCGGGTTCAGTCATCATCATCTGTCTTTCCGGGCCGTTTCGGCATGCAGGCGGCAGCACCGCGTTTGGTTGTCTGCAACATGAGCCCAAACTCCTGCCTTGCCCACCCACCTCACGCTTGCTTGAACAGGGGTGAAGAAATCGCGTACGGATGTAACAAAAGGGGCGAAAATATTTCATCAGGCATTTGACTTGCCCCAGAATGCCCCCTATAGACCGGGCTTCGAATGACACACGCTCCGAATCCACCGGGATTGGGAGCATTAACGGAGACGGGCGATGAAACGCACATACCAACCTTCGAACCTGGTTCGCAAACGCCGCCACGGCTTTCGCTCGCGCATGGCTACCAAAGCCGGTCGCAAGATCCTGAATGCCCGCCGCGTACGTGGCCGGAAGTCGCTGAGCGCATAAGCGCTCGGGTCGCAGGCATGTCTGCGCCCAAAGCTGACAAAACGAAGACCGCCGAGGCCGATGGGTCTGCGGCGGTTTCCGTTTGCGTGGATGATCCCAAATTGATCACCTTGACCGAACGGCGTGACTTTCTGGCTGCCGCGCGCGCCCGTCGTGCGCCAGCGCCCGCGTTTTTGTTACAGGCACGCAAACGGCGTGACGGTGAGACACCCGCGCCCGACCAGACCCGCATCGGGTACACCTGCTCAAAAAAGGTCGGCAACGCCGTCGTCCGCAACCGCGCCAAACGCCGCTTGCGCGCCATTGCGCGCGAGGTCCTGCCCGGTCTCGCTAAACCCGGCTGGGACTATGTGTTGATCGGTCGCGCTGAAAAAACCGTGTCGCGAGACTATATGGATCTTAAAGCGGACCTTGCCCGCGCCATTGACCAGATCCACGCCCCGCGAAAGAAATCATGAGCCCCGCAGCTTTCATCCTATCCCTGCCGATCCGGGCCTATCGCCTGATCTTCAGCCCTTGGGTTGGGTTCAACTGCCGTTATCAGCCCACCTGCAGCGCCTATGCGTTGGAAGCCCTGCAAAAGCACGGCGCCTTCAAGGGCGGCTGGATGGCGGCAAGACGGATTGCGCGCTGCAATCCCTGGGGATCCTGCGGCTATGATCCAGTGCCCGGAAAAGATCACGATTGTAGCACCCACGATTGATACAATCGTGCCCCTGCGGCCACAGACCGTTGCAACTTTCACTTGAAACTTGAGTTGTGATCCGTTTGCGCTAAACAGGCGCCATCCGCAACGCTCAAACAGAAGGAGGCGTTACATGACGAATACCAGCGCTCTCCGCCAAACCTGTGTTGCGGCCTATTGGGGCACTCACGCTTCGTGACCTTTGCGTCACGCGTCTGACCGCCCTCACCAGCCCGTATGCCGGGCTTTCCGATAGCTAACATGTAACCAAGACCACGGCCGTACTGCGTCCGTCGCTTCGTAACCTTTCAGCTCTCATTGCAACCAACCCAAACTTCAAAGAAGGGCCGGCCCTGTGTCGGTGACCAACCCATGATGGACTCGAATTTTCATTCTGAACCCGTCCGGCTGAACGACCTGCTGGACAATCTGATTGCCGACCACGGTGCGATGCGTGTGCTGCGCACGCTGATGATGCGGCTTGTCGCGCGGAACGTACGGCGTCCACGGGCGGACCATCTGTCCGATCACCTGCGCCGGGACGTCGGGCTTCCGCCTGGCCACCCTCCGCCAGAATTCCGCGAACCGCGACTGTAATCCGCGCTTTCACACGGTCCGCCCCGCATTTTGGGGCGGACCAGAAAGTGCTTGACCTAAAGTTGACTTGAGGTCCGACAACACAGTCACACCCGATTGAGGAGACCGATTATGACCTACTCATTAACCCTTCCGCCACGCCCGTCGCATTCCAAACGGCTTGAGGCAAGTTTGCGCAGCCTAATAGCGCGCCACGGCCGCTGGCGCGTGATCCGCGCCAGCCTGTTTGCCAAACCGATGAAACCCGGTCGGCTCGAGGATTTGCCGCCTGCGATCCGTCGCGATCTGGGGCTGCCCCCGCCTGATCCGGTTTTGCCCTCTCAACGCCAGCACCTGCTGTAAGGGCATCACGCGAAGGCCCACGTGCCTTCGCACCCTTGCCCGGCGGGGCGTTTTCGCCTATGCCGCGCCCATGTTGGGCGACCTTGATGATATCCACCCGCTGTTTCACGGCGCGCCCTCGACCACCGAGTTCAAGAAGCTGCGTAAGCGCATCATGCGCAATGTGCGCGAGGCCTTGGACCAGTACGGCATGGTCGAACGCGGGGCCAAATGGCTGGTCTGCCTGTCGGGCGGCAAGGACAGCTATACGATGCTGGCCGCGCTTTACGAGCTGAAGTGGCGCGGCGTTCTGCCGGTGGAAATCCTTGCCTGTAACCTCGACCAAGGACAGCCGGGATTCCCCGCGACAGTCCTGCCTGAGTTTCTTGAGAAAATGCAGGTGCCCAACCGGATCGAATACGAAGACACCTATTCGATCGTCATGGACAAGATTCCTCAGGGCCGCACCTTCTGCTCGCTCTGCTCACGCCTGCGTCGTGGCAACCTTTACAGAATCGCACGCGAAGAAGGCTGCTCTGCCGTGGTTCTGGGTCACCATCGTGACGACATTCTAGAAACCTTCTTTATGAACCTCTTCCACGGTGGCCGCCTGGCCACGATGCCGCCGAAGCTGGTGAACGAAGAAGGTGACCTTTTCGTCTATCGCCCTCTGGCCCATGTGGCCGAGGAAGATTGCGAGAAATTCGCGACTCAGATGAACTACCCGATCATCCCCTGTGACCTTTGCGGATCACAGGACGGGCTGCAGCGCCAGCAAGTGAAAAAGATCATCGATGGATGGGAACGGAACTTCCCCGGCCGCCGACAAATCATGTTCAAGGCGCTTATGAACACGCGTCCCAGCCACCTTCTGGACCCTCAGTTATTTGATTTCGTTGGGCTAACACGCGACCCCGCAAAAATTGACGAAAACTCCTGACTAATTTTTGATAGTTTTTTTGGACACGTTAATACCTGATTGACCACATGTTCCTACTTTGTCCAAAGCGCCCGGCAACTCGGGGCGTTTTTTGAGAGTAAGTCATAGGAACCCATCATGACTGCCAGCTTTGGTCATCATTCCCGCAAAATCGCTGTTCGGAATCTTCTGCTCAGTCCCCAGTTCACTGCCATTTTACCTGCTGCCATGCTTCTGGCTTTCTGGATGGGAGGGGAACCGCTCCTGTTGCTTTCAGCGATCATCTTTCCGGGCCTCTTTGCCCTGGGTGGCGCATTGACGCGAAGCTCCCTGAAGGACAGGTGGCCCACCGATCCGGTAACCGATCTGCCCCAACGCGAGCGCTTGATCAATATGCTGGATACAGGTTTTGAAGACCCCGAAATGAAAGAGAAAACCTGTCTGGTGATCGAAGTGGACGCCTTTCCGAATCTGGCCGAACACTATGGACGCGACGCACAGGACAGAATTGAGACGCAATTGGGCGAGACTCTTCGATCGATGCTGCGTGTGACTGATCTGATTTGCTCTCTGGATCGCGGAAAATTTGGGGTCGCCATCGACCGGGCCGCACGCGCTGATCTAGAAGTCGTGTTGCAAATTGCCTCGCGCCTTCAATCTGCCATTACGACACCAATCGAGTTGAACGAAACGCACCTGCACCTAACCGCCAGCGTAGGATTTGCTCTTCCGCAACGCGCGCCCGAAGCAACGGGGGAATCACTGTTTCAGGCAGCAGAAAGCGCCCTTCAAAGCGCTCAAGCAGCTGGACCGGGATCTATACGTGCCTTCTCCAACGGCATGGCCCCACGGGCAGCGGCCACCAACCATTCTGAGGCCGAACTTACCGAAGCGTTGGAGACCGGCCAGATGCTTCCTTGGTTTCAGCCACAGGTCTGTCTGCGGACTGGGCGTCTAACTGGGATGGAGGCCCTGGTGCGGTGGAACCATCCTAAGCAGGGTTGGATAGCTCCTGGAGCGTTCCTGCCTGCGCTTACACAGGCGGGATTGCTTGAACGTCTTAGCGAAGTGATGCTGTTTGAATGCCTAACCGCCATTTGCGCGTGGGACAAACAGGGGCTCGAAGTACCCACCATATCGATCAACTTGTCCTCGGCAGAGCTGTCTAATCCTAAATTATTCGAGAAAATTCGCTGGGATTTGGACCGATTTGACGTTTCACCTGAACGGCTGACACTGGAAGTTCTGGAAAGTGTGATTGCCCAAGGCGAGGACGATGTCATCGTCCGCAACATCAATGCGCTGTCTCGGATGGGCTGCAATATCGATCTGGATGATTTCGGCACTGGCCATGCGTCGATCGCACATATCCGGCGTTTCTGTCTAAACCGAATCAAGATCGATCGGTCTTTCATCACCCATATCGACACCGATCCCGACCAACAAAACATGGTCGCAGCTATCCTGACCATGGCCAAACAGCTGGAGATAAGAGCACTGGCTGAAGGCGTCGAAACCCATGGTGAATACGCCAAACTGGGGGAACTTGGGTGCACTGACGTCCAAGGCTATGCCGTGGCCAAGCCGATGCCGATGGATGTCACCAGTCTTTGGATTAAAAACCATAAATCTACCTCGGATCGTTCTCATCCCGTTTTAAAGCACGCCTAGTCGGATCAATCGCCCGCATTTCTTGGTGTATCAGGATAAACTGCTTGACCTTTTGGCCCTTGCCCTGTTGAACCACTCTGACCGAAATCTATGAGTGGTAGGCACGATGGACGACCAGAATAAGAACCTAATCCTGGCAACGGTTCTAAGCTTTATTGTCATCACAGGCTGGTTGATCATGTTTCCACCAGCCGAGCCTCCTCTGCCCTCCGAGCCAGCCTTGCAAACGTCGCAAGACACAAGTGCGGCTACAGCACCTGCCGCATCTGCACCGACAGACGCAGCACCGGCGGACATTGCTACACAACAGGCCGAAGCCGGTCGCATAGACATCAGCACACCTGAACTGTCGGGCTCGATCTCGCTTCTGGGCGGTCGCATCGACGACCTAAAGCTGAAGGAATACCATGTAGAGCTATCGAAAGAGAGCGACATCGTCACCCTTCTGCGCCCCGCTGGTGAGCAGGAAGCCTATTACACGCTTTATGGCTGGACCCCTGGCGGCACCACTGCGCTGACAGATGTTCCTGGCCCGACCACCATCTGGTCTGTCGAAAACGGCAGCACGCTGACTCCGTCCACCCCCGTCACGCTACGTTGGGACAGCCCCGCAGGTCTGATTTTCCGTCGCACCTTGTCGGTCGATGAGAACTTCATGTTCTCGATTGAACAAGCCGTCGAAAACACCGGCGAGACCACACAACGCATGGCCCCCTACGGCGTAATCGCCCGCCATGGCGAACCGCAGGACCAGAAAGGCTTTTTCATCCTGCACGAAGGCCTGATCCGCGAAGTGGATGGCGAACTAGAGGAAAGCGATTATTCGGATATCGCCGACCTGAGCTACGACGAGCGCGAAGCCTCGCTGGCTGATGTTCAGCAGGTCGAAGAAAACGGCTGGCTGGGCTTCACCGACCATTACTGGATGACGACGCTGATCCCGGAACCCGGAGAGCCGTTTACCTCGGTCGTACGCTATGCTGACAAAGCTGACATCTATCAGGCCCAGTTCCGCCTGCGCGCGCAAGACGTCGCCCCCGGCGCGACCGCCAGCGCGACGACGCATTTCTTTGCCGGTGCCAAGGAATGGGAAACCATCCGCGCGTACCAGAACGACATGGGCATCGACAAGTTCATCGACTCGATCGACTGGGGTTGGTTCTTCTTCCTGACCAAGCCGATCTTCGCTGTTCTGCACTGGCTGAATGCATTGATCGGCAACATGGGCTGGGCGATCATCGGCCTGACGCTTGTGATCAAGGCGGTTCTCTTCCCGCTGGCCTACAAATCCTATGTCTCGATGGCGAAGATGAAAGAGCTTCAGCCCGAGATGGAGAAGATCAAGGAACGTGCTGGCGACGACCGCCAGAAGGTCCAGCAAGAAATGATGGAGTTGTACAAGAAGGAAAAGGTCAACCCGGCGTCGGGTTGCTTGCCGATCCTTCTGCAGATCCCGATCTTCTTCTCGCTCTACAAGGTGATTTTCGTCACGCTTGAACTGCGCCACGCTCCGTGGATCGGTTGGATCAAAGACCTTTCGGCCCCAGATCCCAGCTCGATCCTCAACCTGTTTGGCCTGCTGCCTTATGCGACCCCCAGCCCGGAAAGCTTCTTGGCCATCATCTCGCTTGGTGTGCTGCCGATCCTTCTGGGTATCTCGATGTGGCTGCAACAGAAGCTGAACCCGGCACCCACCGATGCAACACAAGCAATGATCTTTGCTTGGATGCCGTGGGTATTCATGTTCATGCTGGGCGGGTTCGCCTCGGGCCTTGTGGTCTACTGGATTGCGAACAACACCATTACATTCATCCAGCAATACACGATCATGCGCAGCCATGGGCACAAGCCTGACGTGTTGGGCAACGTACTGAAAAGCTTCAAGAAACGTCCGAAAGACGCGAAATGACCGGGGTTGTCGCTGGTATCTGGCGGCACCCGATCAAGTCGCATGGACGTGAAGAGCTGTTGCGCGTTCCCGTGAACGAGGGCCATTGCTTGCCCTTCGACCGCAAATGGGCGGTCGCGCATGAAGCCGCCAAGTTGGAAGATGGTAAAAGTTGGGTGCCCTGCACGAATTTCTCGCGCGGGGCTAAGGCTCCTAGTCTGATGGCCATTTCTGCTGTCACCGACGAGGTGACGAATACGATCACTCTGACACACCCTTCGCAACCGGGTATCACGATCAACCCGGATCGCGCCGAGGATCACGAGCGTTTCCTGAATTGGATCACCCCCTTGTCGCCGACCAACCGCGCACTTCCAGAGCGACTGGTAGCCGTTGGTCGTGGAATGACCGACACGGATTACGAAAGCGTTTCTTTCATTAACCTCGCTTCTCACCGCGCCGTGGAAGAGAAGCTGGGTCGAGAAATCTCGCCGCAGCGCTGGCGCGGGAACATCCTTCTGGAAGGCTTCGCACCGTGGGAAGAGCGCAGCTGGATTGGCAAGCGCCTGCGCATCGGCGATGCTGAGTTTGAGATCCGCGAACACATCACGCGTTGCTTGGCGACAACCGCCAGCACCCGCACGGGTGAACGTGATGCGGATACTCTGGGCGTTTTGAACCAGAACTGGGGACATCAGGATTGCGGCGTTTATGCCGTGGTAACAAAACCCGGAGTAATCGTACGTGAGGAACCGGTAGAGGTGATCGAATGACCATGCTTCCATTCCCAATGGCTGAAGAGCCAGATCAGTCATCAAAAGAAAAAGGTCGCTTGCTGTTCGCGGGGGCTACCGATTTCCTGAAGGGCGTCGTCGCGATGGACGGTCTGCCCGCACCCGACCGGATTGAGGTTTGCTTTGCCGGGCGTTCAAACGTCGGGAAATCCAGCCTGATCAATGCGTTGACGGGGCGCGTCAAGCTGGCCCGCGCATCGAACACACCCGGCCGCACGCAGGAAATCAACTTCTTCACGACGACGAACGGACCTTATCTTGTTGACCTTCCAGGCTATGGCTATGCGAACGCGCCAGTGGCCGTGGTCGAGAAGTGGCAACGCCTTTTGAAGAACTATCTGTCAGGCCGTCAGAACCTTCGTCGGGCGTTTGTCCTGGTTGACTCGCGACATGGTGTGAAGAAGGTCGATGAAGAGATCATGAGCCTTCTGGACAAGTCCGCCGTGACCTTTCAGGTGGTGATGACCAAAGCCGATAAGGTCAAGGAAAAGGACCGCGAGAAGGTGCTGGCTCAAGTGCGCAAGGCACTATCCAAGCACCCAGCGGCGTATCCAGAACTGGTGCTGACCTCGTCTGAAAAAGGCGATGGGATCGAGACACTACGGGCGATCATCGCCGGTCTGGACTGACCGGGATTGCACGCTCCGCGTAGCTAAGTTTCTGCGCTGAAATCACACATGCTGCGCGCCATTCACCTCGATCTCGGCGCCTGAGATATACGAGCTTTCATCCGAACACAGGAAGTAGATCGCCGAAGCGACTTCTTCAGGCTGGCCAAGACGTTGAAGCGGCAGCTTCTCGACAATCTTCTCGGTACCGGGGGACAGGATGGCCGTCTCGACCTCGCCGGGGGCGATGGCGTTGACGCGCACGCCCATCGGCCCGAAATCATGTGCCATTTCGCGAGTCAGCGCGGCAAGCGCCGCCTTCGAAGTCGCGTAGGCCGCACCTGCAAAAGGATGCACGCGCGCGCCAGCGATCGACGTCACGTTCACCACAGCTCCTTTAGCAGCGGCCAGTTCCTCGCGCAGGCCACGGGCGAGCACCACGGAGGCAAAGAAGTTCACATGGAACACCTTGCCCCAATCCATCAAGTCGGTGTTAAGCGTATTCAGGCGCTCCCCGTCCGGGCCTTTAGGCGAGATGCCAGCATTATTCACCAGCGCATCTAGCCGACCGTTAAGACGCTCTTGAATGACGCCGACCGCATTAATCGTGTCGGCAGGGTCGGCTAGATCCAGCTGGACGTGGTTTTCCGCGCCTCCGCCCCATGGGCATTCATCGGGGAACGGTTGGCGCGAACAGGTGATCACACGCCAGCCCTCGCGGTTGAACTTGCGCACTGTGGCATGTCCGATACCGCGGCTTGCGCCGGTTAGAAGCAGGGTTTTGCGATCATCGCTCATGGGGCACCTCTTGTCCGCGCCACAGTAGCAGGCGGGGCTGCGGCTGCAATGCCCCTTGGCAGGACGCAGCCAAGCGCGTAACAGGGTTGGAACGAAGGACCAGAGATGAAGACCCAGAACATGAACCGCGATTGGATCGCCACCGCCCGTACCCTGTCCCAAGCCCTGCCCTATCTTCAGCGCTACTCCGGCGCGACTGTTGTCATCAAGTTCGGCGGCAACGCCATGGGTGACGATGAAGAGATGGCCAGCTTTGCACGCGACATCGTTCTAATGCGTCAGGTGGGCGTGAAGCCAGTGGTCGTGCATGGCGGAGGTCCGATGATCAACGCGATGCTGGACAAACTGCAGATCGAAAGCAGCTTTGTGAATGGCAAGCGCGTCACCGATGCGGCCACGGTCGAAGTCGTTGAGATGGTCCTGTCAGGCCGTGTAAACAAACGCATCGTGCAGGCCATCAATGCCGAAGGCGGCAAGGCCGTGGGCCTGTCAGGTAAGGATGCCGGACTGGTCACCTGCGACCAGACCAACCCAGATTTGGGTTTTGTCGGCACGCCCTCGGACGTGGACGTTTCGGTGCTGCATGATCTGGCAGCCGCCGAAGCCATTCCGGTCATTGCTCCGCTTGGCGCGGGCCGCAATGGCGAAACATTCAACATCAACGGTGACACGATGGCAGGTGCGATTGCTGCCGCGCTGAAGGCCGATCGCCTACTTCTGCTGACTGATGTGGAAGGCGTTAAGGGCGCAGATGGTGAAGTGCTGACCGAGCTGACACCGACGAAAATCCGCGAAATGACGGCTTCGGGCGTGATAGCCGGTGGGATGATCCCAAAGACGGAAACCGCTCTGGATGCAATCGACGGCGGTGTACGTGCTGTGGTCATTCTGGATGGCCGCGCACCCAATGCCTGTCTGTTGGAGCTGTACACCGATCATGGTGCCGGGTCGCTGATCCGTGCGTAAGGCGCACCTCTTCGTGAGTTGAACTTCCGGGGGGAGATTTACATTCCCCTTATGGAATATGAAATCCTGATCCGTTTGGGCAGCTTTCTGGTGCTCTTTGCCATCTTTGCCATGGCCGAAACGCTTGCCCCGCGTCGCGTGCGCGTTCAGCCGCGCTCGGGCCGCTGGTTCACCAACCTGTCACTGGTGGTGATCGACAGCCTTACACTGCGACTGATGAGTCTTCTTCTGCCACTGCTTGCGGTGGGCGCTGCGATTGATGCAGCGCGTGCGGGCTGGGGATTGTTCAACGTCATCGACTTGCCCACATGGCTAGAGGTCCTAGCCGCGTTCCTGATCCTCGATTTCGCAATCTGGGCACAGCATCTGGTGTTTCATAAGGTGCCCGCACTGTGGCGCTTGCACCGTGTCCACCACGCCGACCGGGACTTCGATGTCTCGACCGCTCTGCGTTTCCATCCGATCGAAATCGCGGCCTCTATGCTGATCAAGATCGGGCTGGTGTACCTGATCGGCGCACCTGCGATTGCGGTAGTCCTGTTCGAGGTCGTTCTGAACGGATCCGCCATGTTCAATCACACCAATTGGCGGCTTCCACTGGCTTTGGATCGCGTCTTGAGACTTGTTCTTGTTACACCCGACATGCATCGTGTGCATCATTCGGTGCACCGCCACGAGACAGACAGCAACTATGGTTTCTGTCTGTCGATCTGGGATCGGTGGTTTGGCACCTACACCGCCCAACCAAAAGACGGGCATGACGACATGGTGATAGGACTGGAATGGCAGGGCGAGAAACCGATGAAGCTGGGCTGGAGCCTGATGCTACCGTTCCGGCGGAAATAGATCACGCGGCCGAAGCCCGTGCCGTCCATCTGGATGTCTTCGGCATGCTACACGACGGTGGCGACACCATCTTTCTTCTTGGGCCGCACGAGCCGGGGTTCTGGGCGGCATTTTCTGACACGAACGAAGCACGTGACGGTGCGGCTGATCCAATAGACCGCTGGTCGAAGCGTGTGATCGGAGACCTTGCCCAGCGCTGGGGCGGAGTTGCAGTGTTTCCGTCGGATGGGCCACCATACCCACCCTTTCAGGCATGGGCGCGCGCCTCTGCCCGGGCGTGGGACAGCCCTGTAGGGATGTTGGTGCATGACACGGCGGGTCTGTGGGTCAGCTATCGCGGAGCCATCCGCATACCACATTTGCTGGACCTACCAAACACGGGCACCAAGCCCTGCCTGACCTGTGATGCACCTTGCCTGACCGCATGCCCCGTAGACGCCCTTGGCCCCAACGGCTACGACGTACCGGCCTGCAAGTCCCATCTCAACACCGAGGATCGAGCGGACTGTATGACACAAGGTTGCGCAGTGAGGCGCACTTGTCCTGTCAGCCAGACTTATGGCAGATTGCCCCTTCAATCCGCATTTCACATGAGAGCCTTTAATCCGACATGACCCTGACTTTGATCCTGACCCGTCACGCGAAATCCAGCTGGAGTGACGCGGACCTTGATGACCATTCTCGCCCGCTGAACAAGAGAGGCCGGGCGTCGGCTAAGTCTATTGGGCGTTGGCTTGCGGATCATGGGCTCACTCCCGGCGAGGTGCTGTGCTCGGATGCTGCCCGCACGCGCGAGACTTGGGCCCTAATCGCGGACAAGCTGGTGGGCGTGCCGCAGGCAAGCTATCAGTCTGCGCTATATCTGGCGGACCCGGACACTATGTTGGCGAAGCTGCGCGATGCCTCAGCGGGGACCGTGATGATGGTCGCGCACAATCCCGGATCGGCCTATATGGCGCGGCGGCTAGTGGCCGAACCGCACCCGCATGAGAAATTCCATCACTATCCCACCGCAGCCACATCCGTGATCGAATTTGATGCGGAAAGCTGGGCGGATGTGAACTGGGGGGCTGGCCGTGTGGTCGAGTTCGTGGTCCCGCGCGAGCTGATCTAATCGGCCCGACTGGGATCAATCCCCACGCAAGGTCCGCTCGAACGGGACGCCCGCCTGATGGATCTTGTCCATTAAAGCACGAATGGAATACCCGGTATATTCGCGAAGCTGAATCGATGGGTGATCGTGGAAATGCACCCAGTATTGGTTCTCGTCCGCTTGCTCTGACCGGTAGATGGTGATGTGCTCTAGCTGTTTTATGGCGGACAGCGGCGCATGGAACCCCTCTTCCGGGCCATGGGCATGATCTGGCACCTGCCAGAGAAGATCGTCTTGCGTCAGGCGAAACCGCCATTCCCCCGACGTGCCAGCGGCGCGGCGCGCGAAGAGAATGAGTTTCGCCAGATGGTACAGCGCTGTAAGGATCAGGAAGAGGCCAAGGAAGCCCCACAGGTTCCACGTCTCAAGCGCCTCGAAAGACAGGGCCCAGACCGCATCACCGGGCACGAGCCACAGCCCCACTGCAATGAACAGAACTGCAATAATCGGCATGATGATCATGTATTCCAGATTGCGTCTGGAAACTGATTTTCGGATGTCGAATATCGGTTTTGCGGACATGGGCGCCCTGCCCTCTGTTGATTAGCCTTCGATCGCTTCCATCATGTCAACGCGAGTGGCGTGACGTCCACCCTCGAACTCGGCGTCAAGGAAGGCGTCAACGATGTGCAGTGCCAGATCCTGACCGACGACACGGGCGCCGATGGACAGCATGTTGGCGTTGTTGTGTTCGCGGATCATACGGGCCGAGAACGCTTCCGAGCAGACACCGCAGCGGATGCCATCAACGCGGTTGGCCGACATCATGATGCCCTGACCGGTGCCGCACAGAATGATACCCAGTGCGCAGTCACCCGAAGCGACCTTACGTGCAGCGGCTTCACCATGTTTGGGGTAATGCGTGCTTTCAGGGGTCATCGGGCCGATGTCGACGGCTTCGTACCCTTTGGCAACAATGTGATCGGCAATCGTCTTGCGCAGATCAATGGCGGCGTGGTCGCTTGAAAGAACGATACGTTTGTTGGCAGTCATGATGTCATTCCGTGATTGAGGTGACCGTGTTGGCCGCCTTCTAGCACCCTCGCAACAAAAAAGCCCCACCAAAATGGCGGGGCTTTTGAAGTTCTGTCCAGAAAGATCAGAGGATCTGGCTGAGGAACAGTTTGGTGCGTTCTGA
The DNA here is from genome assembly GCF_049800855.1 of Aliiroseovarius sp. S253. NCBI lineage: Bacteria > Pseudomonadati > Pseudomonadota > Alphaproteobacteria > Rhodobacterales > Paracoccaceae > Aliiroseovarius > Aliiroseovarius sp. S253. The sequence continues at coordinate 2,330,569 of NZ_JBNAFW010000001.1, forward strand.
TTGCGGGTTGTTGAAGAACTCTTCCGGTTCGTTCTGCTCCACAATCTGGCCGGCATCCATGAAGATCACGCGGTTTGCGACCTCTTTCGCGAAGCCCATCTCGTGGGTTACGCACAGCATGGTCATACCTTCTTCGGCAAGCTCCACCATGGTTTCCAGCACTTCCTTGATCATCTCAGGGTCAAGCGCCGAGGTGGGTTCGTCGAACAGCATGATGCGCGGCATCATGCAGAGCGAACGGGCAATCGCTACACGCTGCTGCTGACCACCCGACAACATGCCCGGATACTTATGGGCCTGTTCCGGGATCTTCACCTTCTCAAGGAAGTGCATCGCGCGCGCTTCAGCCTCTTTGCGGGGCTCTTTGCGCACCCAGATGGGCGCCAGCGTGCAGTTTTCCAGAATGGTCAGGTGCGGAAAGAGGTTGAAGTGTTGGAACACCATCCCCACTTCCGAACGCACCTTGTCGACGTTTTTCAGGTCCGAGGTCAGCTCGGTCCCGTCAACGATGATCTGGCCTTCCTGATGCTCTTCCAGACGGTTGATACAACGGATCAAGGTCGATTTACCCGAGCCCGACGGCCCCGCGATAACGATCCGTTCGCCCTGATAGACGGTCAGATCAATGTCGCGCAGCACGTGGAACGAGCCATACCACTTGTTCATGTTGCGGATTTCGATTGCCACCTCGTCCGAGACGGCCATTTTGCTGCGATCAGCGTGGTGATCGAGAGTAATAGAAGACATAGCGTCTCTCCTTTAACGGTGGTCCGTACGAAGTCGGCGTTCGAGATACATCGAATAACGCGACATCGAGTAGCAGAAAACGAAGAACAGAAGGCCGATGAAGCCATAAAGCTCCCACACCAGTCCGTTCCAAGCTTGGTCTGCACGGATTGCATTCGAAAGACCCAGCGGGTCGAGAAGGCCAATGATCGACACCAGCACCGTGTCCTTGAACACGCCGATGAAGGTCGAAACGATGCCCGGGATCGAGATCTTCAGTGCCTGCGGCATGATGATCAAACGCTGTGCTTTCCAATAGTCCAGACCCAGCGCATCTGCGGCTTCATATTGACCGCGCGGAAGTGCGGCCAGACCACCCCGGATCACCTCGGCCATATAGGCTGCGGCGAAGAGCGTCACCATGATCAGCACCCGAAGGATGATGTCAAAGCTGGTGCCCGGCGGCATGAAGATGTTCAGAAGCGTCGATGCCACGAACAGAAGCGTGATCAGCGGCACGCCGCGAATGAACTCGATAAAGCCCACACACAGCGCCTTGACGATCATCAGATCCGACTGACGACCCAGCGCCAGCACGATGCCAATTGGCAGCGAACAGGCGATGGCGACGACACCGATGGTGATCGACAGCATGAAGCCCCCGAAGTCTCGGCTTGCCACAGGTTCAAGGCCGATGGGAAGAAGTGAATCACCTATGCTAGACACGTGGTTTATCAACGGGAATAGATCCCTGATACCAGTTTCTGTCCCGCTCACCCTTCGACCGACATTAACGGTGAAGTCAGTGAAATGGACCACTCCAGTGAACCAGCCGCGAACGTTGTCAATGATGTTCAACAAAATGCTCAATGGGTCGATGAACCAAAAAGCAGCCACCGCTACTGCAATCAACACTATGCCAAGCTGTCCTACGCCGAGGGCCGAAAACCGTTTTACTGAATAGGCAATTGCAACAAATCCCAACGCGGCTGCAACGGGTAGCCAGATGGATCCCCCCCACAAAAGCCAAGGTGCGAGGAAGGGGAAGATGGCCGAGAAGATCAGCGGATTAGGCAGTCGCTTGGCTCCAGATTCAATTTCAGCTGCACGAGCTTCTTTGTCGGTCGACAGAGCCTTGAACCCGATGAAGGCAGCGGCCCCCAACAAAGCAAGACCGATGACGATTCCGACACCTCCGCCCAGATACAGGGCAGTCAGGCCCAGTACTGCAAAAAGAAGAACCCAGTTCATCCGACGCGAGATCATGTTGAACAGTACCGGCGTCACCGCCACAAACAGAAGTGCAAAAGCTACGATCGGACGCCAACGTTGGTCAGGGATGATCCCTTCGGATCCGTTGGGATAGAAGCCAAACAGCAGCTGTTCCCAACGGTCGCGGATCACGCCCCAACAGGCGCCCCCATGACCATGGCCACCGCCGACGATCTCGTGACACTCGTTTTGCGAGGTCGCGTTCCAAGTGGGCTGGAAGAGCCACGGCAGCAATGCCATCAGGGCCATAGCAATCACGATGAGTGATAGAATGGTCAGGATCGAGTTCACGACACCATTAAACAGGTTTTGCCGCATCCACCCGACGGGTCCGACCGACGAAGCGGGCGGGGAGCGTTCGGGCAACATTTCAGAGCGGACATAAGACATATCAGACATATCAGCGCTCCTTCAGCTTCACAGATTCGTTGTACCAGTTCATCACGCCTGAAATTGTCAGCGAGATCACCAGATAGACGGCCATCAGCAGAAGAACCGTCTCAAGCTCGCGCCCGGTTTGGTTCATGGTGATGCCCCCCAACGTCCCTGTGATGTCCATATAGCCCACGGCAATCGCCAGAGAGCTGTTCTTGGTCAGGTTCAGATAGTTCGAGATCAGCGGCGGGATGATCACCCGCAGCGCCTGCGGTAGGATCACAAGGCTCATCGTGCGGTTCGGGCGAAGGCCCAGCGCACCTGCAGCTTCGGTTTGACCCTTCGACACAGCCATGATGCCTGCGCGAACAATCTCTGCGATGAACGCCCCGGTGTAAAGCGACAGTGCCAGCCACAACGCAATCAGCGAGTTACGCATGTGCGTCCCGCCTTTGAAGTTGAAGCCCTTCAGCTCCGGATAGCCCCAGTACAGTCCCAGGGTGGTCAGCACGATCACAGTCGGAACCACAACAACGCCAAGGCGCCAATACCAAGTAGTCGGGCGATCACCGGTTTTCTCCTGGATCGCATCGGCACGACGCTTAATCAGAACCGAAGTCAGGATCCCCGCGATAAACACCGCGGCGATGGCCAGAAGATCCAAGCTGACGTCGAAACGCAGACTGGACTGCCCAAAGAAGTGAATGTTGCCCAAGCTGTTCGAGAACAGCGGCTCGGGGATATAGACACCCCGGTTTGTGATCGCGACCGTATCCCAAAGGGACATCGTGGCTTCGCCTTTCTTAAAGGCGCGAGGTGCCGGAAGGGTTTCGATCAAGATCGCCATCGTGAACACAATCCACAGAAGGACTGGTACGTTGCGGAACATCTCGACATAGACGGCGGCAAGGCGCGACACAATCCAGTTCGGGGACAGGCGCAGAACGCCAATGAAAACACCGATGATTGTCGCAGCGACACAGCCCATGACGGCCACAAGCAGCGTGTTGAGAAGTCCCATCAGAGACGCACGCAGGTGCGTATCCTGGGAATTATACTCCAGCAGGCGCTGGTTGATGTCATAGCCTGCGGGTTCGCTCATAAACCCAAAACTGGGCTCTTTACCCAAGTCTGCAAGGTTTTGAGCAGTGTTCGAAATTAGCCAGAAGACCAAGATCAAGAAGCCAATCAAGGCGACGATCTGAATGGTCATCGAGCGGTACCGGCTGTCATACAACAGCATTGATAGCCGGAACTGGCCCTGGTGAGGGTCGGTCATAGATGTCATGTGGTACATCCCCGTTGCCCTTGGCTTTTTATAAAAAATGGCGGCTTGGGCCGCAGTGCCAAGGTGCGTTCAGATGGAAAGAAAAAGGGCGTGGCTGAACCACGCCCTTTTCATGTGTGTCTTAACGGAAGGGCGGCGAGTAGATCAGGCCGCCTTCGGTCCATTGTGCGTTCAGGCCACGTGCCAGACCGATCGGAGTTGCTTCACCAATGGTCTTGGCGAAGATTTCGCCATAGTTGCCGTTTGCCATGATCGCGCGCTTGGCCCAATCAGCATCCAGACCCAGCATTTCGCCCAGGTTGCCTTCGGTGCCCAGAATACGGTTGATCTCTGGGTTATCGCCAGCAGCTGCCGACATCTCACCAACGTTGGTCGAGGTGATGTCAAACTCTTCAGCGCTGATCAGAGCGTTCAGAGTCCAGCGTACGATGTCACCCCAGTTGTTGTCGCCGTGACGGACCAGCGGGCCCAGCGGCTCTTTCGAGATGATTTCAGGCAGGATGATCGACGACGACGGATCTTCGAAGGTCGAGCGCGTAGCGGCCAGACCCGAAGCGTCCGTGGTGTAGACGTCACAAGCGCCAGCCAGGTACTGCTGCTGAGCTTCTGCGTTGGTTTCGATCGGAACGGGCTCGTATTCCATGTCGTTTGCACGGAAGAAGTCAGCCAGGTTCAGTTCGGTGGTGGTGCCGGTCTGGATACAAACGGTTGCGCCGTCCAGTTCCTTGGCCGAACCAACGCCCATGTCTTTCGAAACCATGAAGCCTTGACCGTCATAGTAGTTGACGCCAACGAATTCGAATTTCAGGTCAACGTCACGCGACAGTGTCCAGGTGGTGTTACGGGCCAGCATGTCGATCTCGCCCGAGGCAAGCGCGGTGAAGCGCGTTTTACCTGTGGTCGGAATGAACTCGACAGCGTCGGAATCCCCAAGCACTGCGGCAGCAACTGCGCGGCAGACACTTACGTCGAAACCTTCCCAACGACCATTTGCATCCGGAGCAGCAAAGCCGGGAACGCCGGTGGCAACACCACAGTTCAGCTTGCCGCGTTCTTTAACCTGATCAAGGGTCGACGCGTCTTGAGCCATGGCAGCGCTAGCAGCGATACCGGCAACAGCGAATGCGCCAAGAAAAGCGGTTTTCTTCATATTTACCTCTTCCTGATTTTGCCCATTTTTGAGGGCTTTATATGCGAACATGTGTGCCCGCAGTGAGTGATGCAGAAGGGTGTCCCCCCTTCAACTGCCTCAGATTTTGAAAGTATTGATCAGATTTCGTCAAGGGTTACATCGCGATTTGCGATGCTTAACCTAGGGGAAAGCAAGAAAATTAGCCCCGCCTAACGCTTTGGTTGCATTAAGTTTCGCCACCGATTGCAGAGTAATACCATGCTGCAAGGGCAAAGTCCTTGGCCTTCTTTTCAACCAATTCTTGAGCTTCCTCGTCTTTTCCCCACAATTCTTCCTGCCAAAGCTCGTCCAGACGGGACAGCTCCCATGCTGCATCTGCATCCAAATGCCTTTCGGTTACAGCAAAGGCCAAGATCAACGAGCCCGACATCGACACAAGGTCGTGAAAGGCGGTCAACTGGAATGGAGATAACCCGTGAACCAAATCCGTCAGTTTTCGAACAGAATGCGCATCCTGTGCTTCATGCATCACACCCGCGACCGGCTTGAGGTGCGCATCCAGAGAATCGACCGCCCAGTCGAGAATCGGATCCCAGTTCTCGGCCTGACGTGTGACCAGCTCCTGCGGGGTGGTGGCGCGGTAGCACAAAAGGTCACTGTCACCATAGGCAGCCAACATGTCGGCAACGGCTGCGTGCTGCACCGTGACTTTGTCGATGGCCGAGTTTGACATGCGCGTGACCGGCATGGTGTTGGGGTTCACGGCGTCCTCTTGCGCATCCCATTCGGCAGCCATGGCTTCGGCCAAAGCGCGCGACGGCACGACCAAAGGTGACTTCGCGGGCGTCTTGACCGCGCGTCCGTCAAGCAGAACCTGAAAGCCGCCGTCGGCTTCACCTACCGTCGTTTCTTTCCAGAACCGTTTTGCTGCCCAACCGCTCATGCCGTCCCCCAAAGTTCGTCTAGCGCCGCGGGCAGTTCCGCAAACGCATCAATCAAGATATCTGCACCGGCCGCGATCAGCCGTTCCCGAGGGTGATAGCCCCAGGTTACACCAATGGTCCGAAACCCAGCCGCTTTGCCCATATCCATGTCAAAGCTCGTATCGCCGATCATCACCGCATTGGTCGCCTCGGCACCAGTTTCGGACAGCGCTCGCTGCAACATCGACGGATGCGGCTTGGACGGATGATCATCGGCGGTTTGGTGTGTCACGAAAAACTTGCGAAGATCATGTGCATCATAGGCATGATCCAACCCGCGCCGCGCCTTTCCGGTCGCCACGCCCAACAGCACTTCGTCGCGCGGATGCAGGACTTCCAGTACTTCGCGCGCACCGGGATACATCGGTGCGGCGGCTTCGCCGCCCTTTTCGGCGCGCAGTTTGATAAACATGTCTTTGTACTGCTGGGCTGCGATGTCGACGTCCTTGTCGGACAGGTCAGGAACCAAACGTGCAATGGCGTCGTGCAGAGACAGACCGACGATGGACAGAACCTCTTCACGACTTGGAAGGGCCACGCCCATTTCACCGAAGGCACGATTCATCGCCTCGACAATGAAATCCTGACTGTCGATCAGTGTCCCATCGACATCGAACACAGCAAGCTTAAGGGTGGTCATTCAGAGCGCCTCGAACGGGTCATCAGCGGCCAGATCCGGGGTCCAGCCAAAGGTTTCGAACGTGTCCGCCATGTGCGGCGGCAAATCGGCGGTGACTGTGATGGGCTTCTTCGTCACGGGATGCTCGAACGTCATCGAGCGCGCGTGTAAATGCAGCTTGCGTGAAATCTCTCCGCCAATCATCGCGCCCCAGCCGTCACCCATATTGTCCTGCGACGAGCCACCATATTTGCCGTCGCCGATAATCGGGTGCCCGATCTCGGCCATGTGGGCGCGCAGTTGGTGAGTGCGGCCGGTGATCGGCTCCATCGCGACCCAAGACGCACGGCTCGCCACGCGATAGAGCGTGGCATACAGCGTGTGCGCCCGTTTTGCGTCTGGATATTCGTGCATCGCGCGTGGATGCACACAGATCATCTTTTCGCCTGCACCACGTCCACCACCTGCTGCTTTGAACAGCCCATAGCGGATCTCGCCCAGATAGGGGGTCGGCACACCAGCCACGACGGCCCAATAAATCTTGCGGGTTTCTTTATGACGCATTGCGGCGGTCAGCCCGGACGCTGCCGCCTGCGTACGCGCCAATAGCAATACGCCCGAAGTGTCCTTGTCCAACCGGTGCACAAGGCGGGGTTTTTCGTCGCACTCGAACTTCAGAGCCTCGGCCAGACCGTCCACATGCTTAAGCTGCTTCGAGCCACCTTGCGTGGGCAGTCCCGGTGGTTTGTTCAACGCAATCACGTGGTCATCTTTATAGATGACGCAGGATTGGATCATCTTGGCGTCAGCATCCGACACCCGCGCATTAGGTTTCGTCGCGGGGCGTTCATCCTTGGTGGTCGGAAGAGGCGGTATGCGCACCTCGTCCCCCGGCCCCACGCGGGTCGAGGTTTTGACCTTGGCTCCGTTCACGCGGAACTCGCCCTTGCGGCAGCCCTTTTCGATCCGGCCCTGCCCCACATGGGGAAACATGCGTTTAACCCAGCGGTCCAGCCGCTGCTCGGCCTCATCCGGGCCAAGGGTGATAAGTTGAACGCTCATACCAATACCATCCGTGCCAACATAACCCCTGCGATCAGTGCAGTAATCGAAAGGACAACCGTTCCGATCACATAAACCGCGGCGGATCCAATCTGTCCACGCTCAAACAGCGTGAACGCTTCAAGCGAATAGGCCGAGAACGTCGTGAACCCACCTAGAAATCCTGTCATCAGCAGAGGCGACATGTGTGATATTTCCTTACGCGCCAGCAATACAACGATGACGCCAATTAAGAACGAGCCCAGCACATTCACAATCATCGTGCCCGCAGGAAATCCTGCGCCGAACGCACGAATATATGCGTTCACGCTGAGATAGCGGGCCGAGGCGCCAAGCGCGCCGCCCAAGGCAACTTGTAGAAGGGGTGTCATCATGGCGTCTGACTGAGGCCAAGCGCCTTTATTGTCAAGCGTCCGGGTGGTCTTTACGCACCTCTTTCCAACCTGTGACCATAGGTTTCACAAGGTTTTCGCGCTTCCAGAAGCGATAGAACAGGATCGCGCCAAGGTGCAGCATGACCAGCACCAGAAGCAGAAGTGACAGGCGATAGTGCAGTCCCGCCGCCGCACGTGCTGTGTCATAGCTGACCCAATCCACCAGCGGCCCGGTGTTGATGAAGTCATCCGCGTCGATGAACAGTCCAGTCCCGACCTGCAAAAGCAAAATGCCAAGAAGTGCGAAGACCGACAGGGCGCCCACCGGATTGTGGCCCGGCCAATAGCTTGGTTTGCGCTTGGGCATGGTCGCCACATAAGCCAAAGTTTTCTTCGGACCGAACAGAAAATGGCTAAATCGTGCGGGACGCGAGCCGACAAATCCCCAAAGAATGCGGAATGCCAACAGCCCGATGACCGCATAACCTGCATAGAAATGCAGGGTCATGATGTTGGGCCCGAACCGGCCCAGCATCCAGCCGGTAATAACGCAGATAACCAGCGCCCAGTGAAATAGGCGCAAGGCCGGATCCCACAGCTTAACGCGCTCGACGTTTTCAGGACGCTGATTATCCATGTCGCTATACCCGCTTACTTGGCGCGGTAGTTGTCGTGGCAGGCTTTACAGGTCCCACCCAACGGGCCAAGGGCCGCTGCCATTTGGTCTTTGCCAGCGCCGGCCACGGCCTGCATGGCTTTCACAGCGTCAACAAAAGCACCGCCTTTTTCCTGCACGCCGGGGAAGTCTTCCCAGATCTTCGGCAATGCACGGGTTTTGTCCGAATCCGCGTTGGAGGTGCCAGGCATATACAGGTGCCCAACATTATACATGGTCAGCGTACCCATATTGTCGGCGGCGGTCTGAGCAGCCGCAGAATCATAGTCGATTTCACCTTTGGCCATACCGGCCAGCACGCCCATGTTGGCACCCAGCAGTTTATAGAAGCCCTGTCGTGCCTTAATCGTGTCCTCGACAGGGTCTGCGGCGAGGGCGGCAGTAGGAATGGCAAGGGCGGCGGCAAGAATAATTTTACGCATAAGATGGCTCCTTTGGCTGCGAGGTCGAGAGGAATGATCGTAAAGAATGATCATTCCCATCTTTCCTTCACCTAAGGGTAGCTGCAAGTCAAATTCCTGTCACAGCCGTTTTCTGCGCAAATTTGCGAAGTAGTCTGTGCGTTTTTTCAGCTCTCGTTCGAAACCGCGTTCGACCGGCACGTAATAGACGTCGCGCTTCATGTCGTCGGGGAAATAGTTCTGCCCCGAGAACCCGTCCGGCGCATCGTGATCATAGGCATATCCATCGCCATAGCCCTGCTCCTCCATTAACCGTGTCGGGGCGTTCAGAATATGCTTTGGGGGAGGCGCAGAACCTGTTTTCTTCGCTGCTGCCATTGCAGCCTTAAAGGCCACATAGTTCGCATTGGATTTCGGTGCGAGCGCCAGATAGATCACCGCCTGCGACAGGGCGAGCTCTCCTTCCGGACTGCCCAAACGTTCATAGGTTTCCCACGCATCCAAACAGACCCGGTGGGCCTGCGGGTCCCCCAAACCAATGTCCTCAACAGCCATGCGGGTCAGGCGGCGCGCCAAAAAGCGGGGATCCTCGCCACCGTTCAGCATCCGCGCAAACCAGTAAAGCGCCGCGTCCGGATCCGAACCGCGCACGGATTTGTGCAGGGCGGATATCAGGTTGTAATGCTCGTCGCCCGACTTGTCATAAACGGCGGCGCGCTTCATCAGTCGCGAGGACAACCCTTCGACATCTAGCTTGCCTTCAATCTTCCACGCTGTGACCTGTTCCACCAAGTTCAACAGCGCACGACCGTCGCCATCTGCCATTTCCAGAAGTGCTTCACGTGCTTCGCCAGTCAGAGGCAATGCCTTCCCCAGCTCTTGTTCCGCACGCTGTACCAGCCGTTCCAGATCGGTCAACGACAGGCGCGTCAGCACCAACACCTGAGATCGTGACAGCACAGCTGCGTTCAGCTCGAACGAGGGGTTTTCCGTTGTGGCACCGACCAACAAGATTGTGCCGTCTTCCATGTAGGGCAGGAACCCGTCCTGCTGGGCTTTGTTGAATCGGTGGATTTCGTCCACGAACAAAAGCGTCCCCTGCCCGTTTGCGCGGCGGTGCTTGGCGGCCTCGAACACTTTGCGCAGCTCGGGCACACCAGAAAAAATCGCGCTGATCTGGACAAAATGTAGATCGGTTTCGCGGGCTAGAAGACGGGCGATGGTGGTCTTACCCACGCCGGGTGGCCCCCAAAGGATCAGCGACCCAAGGCTGCCCGCCGCCAACATCGTACCCAAAGGGGCCTCGGGTCCAAGCACCTGCTCTTGCCCAATCACCTCGGACAGGGATTGCGGACGCAACCGGTCCGCCAACGGGCGCGGCGCATCATGACCGCGATCCGGGCGGTCTGTGGAACTGTCGAAAAGGTCAGCCATAGGATGAAACTAGGCGTCTCGGTGGGTGGGGAAAAGAAGAAAAGCGACGAAGTTCAGATCAATCCGCTTTCTTGCGCCCGCTGGATCGCTTCAGCTGTGGTTCGCGCAGACAACCGTTCCCGCGCGCTGCGCAATCGCGCCTTCAACGCGCTTTCAGAGATACCCAAGAGCGCAGCGATCTCGGCGTATCGATGCCCCTTGGCCACATGCTGCAATGCTGCCTGCTGAGATGGCGTCAGGGTTTCAGGTGGTGTTGTAATGCTATGCAACCGCTCTACAATCGTCTGCAGCTCTGAGATTTCATCATCCGTGAACTCTCGATCGGGTCGTGCAAAACCAGCGATCGTGCGGGACGACGTTAAACCAAAGGCAATTGCCACCCCATAAACCAAACCATATTCAGCAGCCTGTTCTAGAATTCGGTGCGGGTCGGGCAATTCCAACGCGCTCCAACGGATAGCGGAGTCCGTGCCAAACCCCCAGAACACGACTGGGTCCGCCAACATATAGCCTCGTTCCGCGTAGAATTTTGACCATGCTGGATCGTAGGTCTTGTATTGCAGATGTGGCGAGGCATTGCGGATGTGCAATACAATCGAATAGCCAGAAGGCGTCAAGCGATCCAGCTTGGCCAAAAGCATGCCTATTTCCTGATCGTTTCGCATCCACCACCCGGCATCTAGCGTTTAAAGATAGACTATCTTTTTAGATGCTTAACACAATGTCAAACAACCACCGATTGCTTTTTGGTGTGTGATGAAGATACCGGCGCAACAAAAAAGCCCCGCACAATGGCGGGGCTTTCGAACGCGTTAGAAACGCAGTTCTTATTCTTCGGCGTCTGCAACAGCTTCTTCAGCTTCCAGACGGGCACGGTCTGCTGCGCCTTTGGCATCGGCATCGCGGTCAACGAATTCGATGATCGCCATCGGAGCCATGTCACCATAACGGAAGCCAGCTTTCAGAACGCGAACGTAACCGCCCTGGCGTTCAGCATAGCGCGGACCCAGAACGTCAAACAGTTTTGCAACCAGAGCTTCCTGCTTCAGACGGGCCGAAGCCTGACGACGTGCGTGCAGGTCGCCACGTTTGGCCAGCGTGATCATCTTTTCGATGATCGGGCGCAGTTCTTTGGCCTTGGGCAGGGTGGTTTTGATCTGTTCGTGTTCGATCAGCGATCCAGCCATGTTAGCGAACATGGCTTTACGGTGTTCATGGGTGCGGTTCAGGCGGCGGTAACCACGAGCGTGACGCATTTTCTTAATCCTTCTTTGGTGCTCTTAGGTGAGCGGTGCTTTGTCTGAGAACCGATGCGTGTCGGTCCCTCTCCTTGGGGCAGGATTGCCCAGATGTTCCCCGCCAGTGCGGGCATTTGGGGGCCAGATACCCGGCCCCCGAAACCGTGTCAAATCAGAACTGGTCTTCGAATTTCTTCGCCAGCTCTTCGATGTTCTCAGGCGGCCATTCCTCGACATCCATGCCAAGGTGCAGACCCATGCCCGAAAGCACTTCTTTGATCTCGTTCAGCGACTTGCGGCCGAAGTTCGGAGTGCGCAGCATCTCGGCTTCGGTTTTCTGGATCAGATCGCCAATGTATACGATGTTGTCGTTCTTCAGGCAGTTTGCCGAACGAACAGACAGTTCCAGCTCGTCCACTTTCTTCAGCAGAAGCGGGTTGAACTCGAGACCATCGTCTTCGTCCTGACGACCAGCAGCTTCCGGCTCGTCGAAGTTTACGAAGATCGACAGCTGGTCCTGCAGGATGCGCGCAGCGTATGCCACAGCATCTTCAGGCGTAACCGAACCATCGGTTTCCAGCTTCAGCGTCAGTTTGTCATAGTCTAGAACCTGACCTTCACGGGTCGGCTGAACATCATACGACACTTTCTTGACCGGCGAATAGATCGCATCAACCGGGATCAGGCCAATCGGCGCATCTTCCGGCTTGTTCTTGTCCGATGCCACATAGCCTTTGCCAGTGTTGACAGTCAGCTCCATGAACAGGTCCGCGCCGTCATCCAGGTGACAGATCACGTGATCTTTGTTCAGGATTTCGATGCCAGCGGATTCCGAGATAGCACCAGCGGTGACAACCATCGGGCCTTTGGCCGAGATTGACAGGCGCTTGGGGCCTTCGACTTCCATGTTGATCGCTACACCTTTGAGGTTCAGAACGATGTCGGTGACGTCTTCACGTACACCAGCAACCGAGCTGAACTCGTGCAGAACGTTGTCGATTTGAACCGACGTAATAGCGGCACCTTGCAGCGAGCTCATCAGCACGCGGCGCAGGGCGTTGCCCAAGGTCAGACCAAAGCCACGTTCCAGCGGTTCGGCGATAACTGTCGCCTGACGTGCAGGGTCATTGCCCGGCTTAACGTCCAGCTGTGTCGGCTTGATCAATTCTGCCCAGTTCTTGTGGATCATGCGTCCCTCCATACTTGTCCTGTCCCCATGTCCAAAGGGCAGGACGCCCGAGGTGAAAATGACGGAAACCGGGCCTCGCTTCGTGCGGGGCCCGGCCGTAAAATGTTCTTATACGCGACGGCGCTTCGGCGGGCGGCAGCCGTTGTGTGCGATCGGGGTCACATCACGGATCGAGGTGATGTTGAAACCGATAGCAGCCAGTGCGCGCAGAGCCGATTCACGACCCGAACCGGGGCCCTGAACTTCAACTTCCAGCGTCTTAACGCCGTGTTCCTGAGCTTTCTTGCCAGCATCTTCCGCAGCCATCTGAGCAGCATACGGGGTCGACTTACGCGAGCCTTTGAAACCCATGGTACCAGCCGACGACCACGAGATGGCGTTGCCTTGTACGTCCGAGATCAGGATCTTGGTGTTGTTGAACGAGGAGTTCACGTGAGCAACACCGGATGCGATGTTCTTACGCTCTTTACGCTTAGTGCGAGTCTTATCACGAGCCATTCGTCAAACCCTCCCTTACTTCTTCTTACCGGCAATGGCCTTTGCGGGGCCTTTGCGGGTACGTGCGTTGGTGGAGGTACGCTGACCGCGGACCGGAAGGTTACGACGATGACGCAGACCGCGGTAGCAGCCCAGGTCCATCAGACGTTTGATGTTCATCTGAGTTTCACGACGCAGGTCACCTTCAACGGTGTAGGTTGCGTCGATGTGCTCACGGATGGCCAGAACTTCGGCATCCGACAGCTCGTTCACACGACGGGTTACGTCGATTTTCACAGCTTCACAGATGGCGGCAGCCGAAGTATGGCCGATACCAGTGATATATGTCAGGGCGATCGGGACCCGTTTATGGGTCGGGATGTTTACGCCAGCAATACGTGCCACGTAGTCTTTCCTTTCGTTGCGGATCCGTAACTCCGGAACCTTTTTTCACAACGGAAGCCCGCCGGATTTTTCCTGCGGGCCGCGCTGAATTCTTTGGTCTGGTGCAGTTCAGGGAGCGACCCAGAAAACACACCGATTCCCGTAAGGGATGGGGTGACTTAGTAGGGATTGCCTTGGGCGTCAAGACCTAGTGCAATACCTCTCTAAGATGAAGACGGTTTAGGCTATTGCGGCGACCCCGACAACTGACCATTTTCATTTCGGTTGATCCGGTAATCCGTCCGTGTTTCCTTGACGCAAGTTTCATGCGTTGGAGGTTATCTTGAAGTTTCATTGGGCAGATTTTCTTGATCGCGAAGGCGGACACTGGACGATGACCCCGAACGATGAACGGTTCAAGTTTTGGGTCGAAGATTGTTTGGAACTTCCACAAGACACCACAACAGTCACCATAGGCCGAGACGTTCAAGGGATTGAGCACCTACAGAACCTTCCTGCCTTGGAAGAGGTCACTCTGCACGAAACCAATCAAGCTCAAATCGAAGCAGTTTCACAGTGTGATCAAATCAAACGTCTGCGGATCACACATGCTCGTCCAAAATCCATCGCCGCAATCGCTAAGTTGAAGAAATTGGAAGAGGTTGTGTTAGAGTATGTGTCCGGATTTGACGACATCTCGCCGTTGGCAGAATTGCCTGAACTGCGCTCACTCCATATGGAAAACCTGCGGGCGATGCGAGATTTCTCGCCTCTGGGGCAATGCGCGAAACTGCGTTACCTCACGATCAGCGGAACGTTTGACTGGCCACAGCCCGTAAACTCGATTTCCTTCGCGGCAAACATAGGAACGCTGGAGTTCTTGATGCTGATGGCACGTCTGGAAGATGTCGAAAGCGCTAAGGATCTGACCGCAATCGGCGAACGGTGCCAGTTCAATTTCACGGACAACCTTCTTCCCTTAGAAATCTTCGCCTATCTCGAAGCGCATTGCTCAAAGGCAAAGTTTGAGCCTGTGAGTAGGTTCTATTCGGGCGGTGACATTTGGCTGCCAGAAGACGATCCAAGACATGATCTGCCCGATGCAGTCATAGCCGAAAAGCATCCCGATATCATTGTGTGTGATGACGGAAGAAGACTGCTCGCAACGGAAAGCGAGTATGACAAGTATCTGCTGCTTGGGCGCAATGCCCGCAGCATTTCGGTCAAAACGAAAAATGCGGCGGACAAAGCCGCCGCATATCGGAACAAGTATCTAGAACTTGTTGAAGCTGCCAAGCGTGAGCCGACCCGTTAGGCGCCCAGCACCTCGGCGATTTCGCCCTGTACTTCATCAATGGTGCCCAGACCGTTGACCGACTTCAGGTCACCCTTGGCCCAGTAGTACCCGATCAGCGGCGAGGTCTTCTTGTAGTATTCCATCAGACGGATCTTCAGGCTTTCCTCGTTGTCGTCTGCGCGCACAGGCTGACCTGCCTTGCGGGCTTCCTCGGCACGGCCAACGATGCGGCCAACCAGCACCTCGTCGTCCACCCGCATTTCAACAACGGCGTCCAGCGTCTGATTGTGCTTTTCAAGAAGCGCACCCAGAGCGTCCGCCTGAGGCAACGTGCGGGGGAAGCCGTCGAAGATGAAGCCGCCTCCGGTGTCGCCTTCCAGCTTTTCCTCGATCAGGCCGATAACGATCTCGTCCGTGACAAGTTCGCCTGCATCCATGATGGCGGCAACTTTCTTGCCCATCTCGGTGCCCGAGGCTTTCGCCTCGCGCAGCATGTCGCCGGTCGACAGCTGGATCATGCCACGCTCTTCAACCAGTTTGGCGGCTTGAGTGCCTTTGCCGGCACCCGGCGGTCCAAGCAGAATAATATTCATCGGCGCGACGGAGCCTTCTTGCGTTTCTTACCGCGCAGCTGAGACTTCTCGATGAGACCCTCATACTGGTGGGCAAGCAGGTGGGATTGAACTTGCTGGATCGTGTCCATGGTCACGGACACAACGATCAGAACCGACGTACCACCGAAGTAGAACGGGATCGCCAGCTGGCTGCGCAGGATTTCCGGCATCAAGCAGACGGCGGCCAGATAGATCGAACCCAGCGTCAGCAGGCGGGTGACAACATAGTCCAGATACTCGGCGGTTTTCTTGCCGGGGCGAATGCCGGGTACGAAACCGTTTTGGTTCTTCAGGTTGTCCGCAACTTCATCCGTCTTGAACGCAACTTCTTTGGTGTAGAAGAAGGTGAAGAACATGATCATCGCTGTGAAGAACAGCAGGTACAGCGGCTGACCGGGGCCGAAGTAGGCCAGAATGGTCGACATGATCGGGCCGGACTGACCGGACGAGAAGGTCGAGATCGTCGTCGGCAGCAGCAGAAGGGCCGAGGCGAAGATCGCCGGGATAACGCCCGCCGGGTTCACCTTGATCGGCAGGTGGGACGAGCCACCATCGTACATCTTCATACCAACCTGTCGGCGCGGGTACTGGATGTGCACCTTGCGCAGCGCGCGTTCCATGAACACGACAAAGGCAATCACGGCGACCATCATCACGATCACACCGATGATCACGGCGGGGCTGATCGCGCCAGAACGGCCCGAGGCCAGGAACTGAGCCAGAGCAGCAGGGATTTCCGCTACGATGCCCACGAAGATGATCAGCGAGATACCGTTGCCGATACCGCGTGCGGTGATCTGCTCACCCAGCCACATCAGGAACATGGTGCCGCCAACCAGCGTAATCACACAGGCTGCGATAAAGAAGCCACCAGGGTTGGTCACCAGATCACCCGCTTGCAGCGAGTTTGCCAGCGCAAAGGCCTGACCCGTGGCCAGCAGAACGGTGCCATAGCGGGTGTATTGGTTGATCTTCTTACGGCCTTGCTCGCCCTCTTTCTTCAGCTGCTTCAGAGGCTCCCACATGGAAGACAGAAGCTGCACGATGATCGAGGCCGAGATGTAAGGCATGATGCCAAGGGCAAAGACACCCATTCGGCTGAGCGCGCCGCCTGTGAACATGCCAAGCACACCGGCGATGCCGGACTGGGCTTGCTCCATGAAGTCACGCAGGGCGTTCGCATCAATCCCCGGAACGGGGATGTACGTGCCAAGACGATAGATGATCAGAAGCCCGATCGTGAAGAAGATGCGCTGGCGAAGCTCGGTCGCTTTGCCGAAAGCGCTCCAGCTCATGTTCGACGCCATTTGTTCTGCTGCAGATGCCATAAGGCCCCCTTAGATCAAGTAAAACGCCGCCGGACCGTTCCCGGCTCCGGCGGCGCTTGAAAACGTGATTAGACATGTAAGACGCTGGGGCGCGCCTCACAAGGTCTTATTCAGCTGCAGCCGGAGCAGCGACGGTCAACTTACCGCCAGCTTTTTCGACAGCTTCAACAGCCGACTTCGACGCACCGGTCACGGTGATGTTGGCTTTGGTGGTCAGTTCACCTTTGGCCAGAACGCGTACACCGTCCAGTTTCCGGCGCACCAGACCCGAAGCAACCAGAGTGTCTTCGTTGATGTCTTTGGCGTCGATTTTCTTTTCATCAATAAACTTCTGGATCAGGCCCAGGTTGATCACAGCGAACTTCTTGCGGTTCGGCTTCGAGAAGCCACGCTTGGGAAGACGCTGGTAGAGGGGCATTTGGCCGCCTTCGTAGCCGTTGATAGCTACACCCGAACGCGACTTTTGACCTTTGATACCACGGCCACCGGTCTTACCAGTGCCCGAACCGGGACCACGACCAACACGTTTGCGGGGTTTGGTTGCGCCAGGATTGTCGCGCAGTTCATGCAATTTCATATCGCTTCTCCTTTGCCGGAACTGACCCCAGAAGCGATACGGGGCCAAACACGGCTTTTCTTGGTTTTGATTCTGTGACGTAAAGCCACCGGGGGCGTATAGACGAGCTGCCTTTGCGACGCAAGCCTTCTCGGCTATTTGCGCGCGACAAGCCCGATGGCGATGCCCCCCAACACAAGGGCCGAGGCGGCGACTTCACGAAACCCTACAGTTTCACCCAGCAGAGCGACCCCTGCCCCCATCGCAATGACCGGGACCGAGAGCTGCACCAGAGCGCCGGTGCTGGCGGCGAGTTGAGGTAAGACGCGGTACCATAGTGCGTATCCAAGCCCCGATGTGATTGCCCCCGACGTGATGGCCAGAAGGACACCCGGAATGGAGAGGGCCTCGCCCCAGATGAACGGCAGCGTGACGATCAGGACAATAGGCGTGGCAAAGATGAAATTCCACGCGGTCGCCTGAAGTGGCTCCACGGCCCTTCGTCCAATCAACGAATAGACGCCCCAGCCGATGGCCGCAGCGGTCATCAAAATTAATGGGAGCATGGGAAGCTGCACGTTCTCAGACGGCCAGACCAAATAAGCGAGCCCCAGCATGGAAACCGCCATCCCGCACCACCGTAGCGCTGGGATCCCATCCCCCGCCCTCACCGCGCCCGCGAACATCGTGACTTGCACGATGGCAAAGAGGACGAGCGCGCCCAGACCTGCGTCCAGCGCAACATAGGCAAACGAGAAGCCCAACAGGTATGTGGCCAACGCCCCGGCTGAGATCCAATCGGGGTTTGTACGCTTGAGGGCAACCTTCTGCCCCAACACCATCAACACCCACAGCATCACAGCACCCGAGAGCACTCGGATTACCGCAAATCCAGCGGGGCCAATGGCACCCTCGGCCAATCCCGCCCGGTTGAGCAGAGAGTTTGCCGCGAAGGCGGTCATGGTGAGAAGGGTGAGGACGAAGAGGCGCATGTGGGTTCCGGTAGTTTTTTCATTTACTTACTCTGCAATCCGCACAAACGCACCTCACGACTTAGTGGGACTCCAGCCTAAACCTATAATAAAGCGCTTTTATTTCACTTCCCCCCATGGTAGCCGCGCCCAAAGCGAGACCTGTGGATTTCAAGGAGTAGAAAGTGAAACCGATGTTTAAGTCGTTGCCCGTTGTCGCAGCCATTGCCACGCTAGCTGCCTGTAACAGTACTGACGGCATTCAAAAGGAAAATTACCCCCAACCTGTTGCCGAAAGTTCAATCAGTTTTAGAACAGCCCCAGGGTTCAACCAGGACCGTATTGAAAGCGTCGAAAAGAAGACCTTCCGCACATTCCTGAAGGTCGATGACTCGACGGTGCGCGAAATTCAGGGGGCAAAATGCCAACTGCGCTCGTCTGAATTGTCCGTTCAGTTTGTAACCCCTGCCCATGTGAATATCCCCCTTGTGCAGGACAAACCCCAGCCCTTGCGGCTGACATGTCAAAAAGGGAACTGGAGTTCTGATCAAACGCTAACTCCGTTCATTCCTCAAGAAACGGCCGGTGCTCCATATGCAGGCGGTGGTGTGGCCGGCATTTTGGTAGGCGTTGCTGTAGATGCTGCTCTAACCGGCGCGGTCAACGCGGCGCGCAACAGCAAAGATGTTTGGCGGTTTGTCCCAAGGGCCAAGAACGAGCTTCCCATCCAGTTGAAATAGGATCGCCACTAGAGCCGAAGTGCCTTTCACACTGCAATTCGAAAACTCTAAAAGGCGCGGCATTCTCGGCCGCGCCTTTTCATTTTCTCGTATATTCCCTTCCGCCCGAACGCGGAACGCCCCCCCCAACACAAAAACGCCGCCGGCATTTCTGCTCGGCGGCGTTTTGTTTGTTTTTATCATCGTTTTGAGAGGATACTGATTGCTCTTTATTAGGTTTGGCGGTGACCTACTCTCCCACACCTTAAGATGCAGTACCATTGGCGCAACCGTGCTTAACGGCCGAGTTCGGGAAGGGATCGGGTGTTTCACTGGTGCTGTGACCACCAAACCGAATAAAGAGCAATTCCAAGTCAAGTTATACTGTGATGTATGCTTTTGATTTTTCAGTAGAACTGTCTTCTACTGGATCAAATCAAGCCTATCGGACCATTAGTACCAGTCAGCTGAACGTGTTACCACGCTTACACCTCTGGCCTATCGACGAGGTAGTCTTCCTCGGTCCTCAGGGATACCTTGTTTTGAGGGGGGCTTCCCGCTTAGATGCCTTCAGCGGTTATCCTGTCCGTTCATAGCTACCCAGCACTACCGTTGGCACGATAACTGGTCCACCAGTGGAACGTTCACCCCGGTCCTCTCGTACTAGGGGCAACTCCTCTCAAGTATCCTACACCCACGGCAGATAGGGACCGAACTGTCTCACGACGTTCTAAACCCAGCTCACGTACCTCTTTAAACGGCGAACAGCCGTACCCTTGGGACCTGCTCCAGCCCCAGGATGAGATGAGCCGACATCGAGGTGCCAAACACTGCCGTCGATATGGACTCTTGGGCAGTATCAGCCTGTTATCCCCGGCGTACCTTTTATCCGTTGAGCGATGGCCCTTCCACTCGGGACCACCGGATCACTATGGCCGTCTTTCGACTCTGCTCGACTTGTCAGTCTCGCAGTCAGGCTGGCTTCTGCCATTGCACTCAACGAGCGATTTCCGACCGCTCTGAGCCAACCTTCGCGCGCCTCCGTTACTCTTTAGGAGGCGACCGCCCCAGTCAAACTACCCGCCACACAGGGTCCCGGATCCGGATAACGGACCGCGGTTAGACATCAAACAGAACAAGGGTGGTATCTCAAAGGAGGCTCCCTCAGAACTGGCGTCCTGAGTTCAAAGCCTACCACCTATTCTGCACATGTTGTGTCTGATGCCAGTGTGAAGCTGTAGTAAAGGTGCACGGGGTCTTTCCGTCTAACCGCGGGAAGCCTGCATCTTGACAGGCAATTCAATTTCGCTGAGTCGATGTTGGAGACAGCGGGGAAGTCGTTACGCCATTCGTGCAGGTCGGAACTTACCCGACAAGGAATTTCGCTACCTTAGGACCGTTATAGTTACGGCCGCCGTTTACCTGGGCTTCAATTCGGAGCTTGCACTCCTCCTTTTAACCTTCAGGCACCGGGCAGGCGTCAGACCCTATACGTCGTCTTGCGACTTCGCAGAGCCCTGTGTTTTTAGTAAACAGTCGCCACCCCCTAGTTTGTGCCCCCAGTCAATACTTGCGTAGAAACTGGGCCTCCTTCTCGCGAACTTACGGAGGTATTTTGCCGAGTTCCTTCAACATCGTTCTCTCAAGCGCCTTGGTATACTCTACCTATCCACCTGTGTCGGTTTAGGGTACGGTCTTATAGGAGGGCTATTTCCAGGAACCTCTAAGCAGCCCATTCAATCCGATAAGGATGAACTACCTTCGAGATCCGTCACCACTCCACGGCCCAGGAATATTAACCTGGTTCCCATCGCCTACGCCTTTCGGCCTCGGCTTAGGGGCCGGCTTACCCTGCTCAGATTAGCTTTAAGCAGGAACCCTTGGATTTTCGGCGAGGGGGTCTCTCACCCCCTTTGTCGCTACTCATGTCATCATTCTCACTAGTGATCTCTCCACGGGATCGCTCACACGCCCGCTTCATCGAAAGCTCCGATCCTCAAATGCATCCGAAGATGCTAATGAGGAATGGAACTATGTCACACTACGCTCTGCTACCGCGTGCATAAATGCACACCCTAAGCTTCGGCTCATGGCTTGAGCCCCGGTACATCTTCGCCGCAAGACAACTTATTTAGACCAGTGAGCTGTTACGCTATCTTTAAAGGATGGCTGCTTCTAAGCCAACCTCCTGGTTGTTTTGGTCGTCTCACCTGCTTTCCCACTTAGCCATGAATTAGGGGCCTTAGCTGTAGGTCAGGGTTGTTTCCCTCTCCACAACGGACGTTAGCATCCGCTGTGTGTCTGCCATATAGTACTTCCCGGTATTCGGAGTTTGATTAGGATCAGTAAGGCTGTGGGCCCCCATTACCCATTCAGTGCTCTACCCCCGGGAGTATTCGTATGACGCTCTACCTAAATAGATTTCGCAGAGAACCAGCTATCTCCGAGTTTGATTGGCCTTTCACCCCTAGGCACAGCTCATCCCGATCTTTTTCAACAGATGTGGGTTCGGTCCTCCAGTGCGTGTTACCGCACCTTCAACCTGGCCATGCCTAGATCACTCGGTTTCGGGTCTGATCCACCTAACTCATTCGCCCTATTAAGACTCGCTTTCGCTGCGCCTACACCTAACGGCTTAAGCTTGCTAGATAGACCAAGTCGATGACCCATTATACAAAAGGTACGCCGTCAGCCCTCAAGGGGCCTCCGACTGATTGTAGGCGTTCGGTTTCAGGTACTGTTTCACTCCCCTCGTCGGGGTGCTTTTCACCTTTCCCTCACGGTACTGGTTCGCTATCGGTCAGTAAGGAGTACTTAGCCTTCGAAGGTGGTCCTCCGATCTTCAGACAGAATTTCACGTGTTCCGCCCTACTTAATACGTCCAATCGTGCTTCATATACGGGACTGTCACCCACTATGGTTGCGCTTCCCAACGCATTCTATCCACACTCATGGCTCGGCTGGTCCCCGTTCGCTCGCCGCTACTAGGGGAGTATCAATTGATTTCCTTTCCTCCGGGTACTTAGATGTTTCAGTTCCCCGGGTTTGCTTTTATAAACCTATGTATTCAGTCTATAAATACCTGTTTCAGAACACTATAAATAACCGAAGTTATTATAATGAACTGTCAGGTGGGTTCCCCCATTCGGAAATCTCTGGGTATAACGGCTATTCTCACCTTCCCAAAGCTTATCGCAGAGTATCACGTCCTTCATCGCCTCTTACTGCCAAGGCATTCACCAAACGCCCTTCTCGCGCTTGATTTGATCCAGGAGAAGACAGACCTTTTGTTCATCTGCCATCTCACCCCGAAGGGCAAACTGGACCAAAAGCATACTTTCCCGCGCTTCTTAATTGTTCCGAAGAACTGGATCGCAGATGTCGGTCTTTGATCCATTAAGAAGCACAATAAGATCTGATCTCTCAGATCTTGGTTAGTGTACTTGACTTGGACAACACCGTCGTTTCAGCAGCGATATCGAAGAAGGTCCGAGGAAAGGGACCAAAATCAACCGCTTCCCGAAGGAAGAACCGCTGAGGCAACCACCCACTTGTGGCACCAACAGTGTTGTTTATTGTATTCTCTCTAAACGATGTAAAAGACGTCCGATTGGACGGTTAAAAACCCAAAGGTTCTTAACGGTCAAATCGACAGGAAGGTAATGGTGGAGCCTAGGAGATTCGAACTCCTGACATCCTGCTTGCAAAGCAGGCGCTCTACCAACTGAGCTAAGGCCCCATATAAATGGTGGGTCGAGGAGGACTTGAACCTCCGACCTCACGCTTATCAGGCGTGCGCTCTAACCACCTGAGCTACCGACCCTTACCAGACCGGCAGGTCTGTCTTTGATATTTATTGCACTGAAGAGATATGAGGACGGCCTGGTCCGTCTGATATAGATCTGCAAAGGACAGATCTGTTGCTAAGTGTATCCACGATAATCGGCGAACCGATCATACTAGGTACATCCTTAGAAAGGAGGTGATCCAGCCGCAGGTTCCCCTACGGCTACCTTGTTACGACTTCACCCCAGTCGCTGATCCTACCGTGGTCCGCTGCCTCCTCAAAGAGGTTAGCGCACGGCCGTCAGGTAGAACCAACTCCCATGGTGTGACGGGCGGTGTGTACAAGGCCCGGGAACGTATTCACCGCGTCATGCTGTTACGCGATTACTAGCGATTCCGACTTCATGGGGTCGAGTTGCAGACCCCAATCCGAACTGAGACATCTTTTGGGGATTAACCCACTGTAGATGCCATTGTAGCACGTGTGTAGCCCAACCCGTAAGGGCCATGAGGACTTGACGTCATCCACACCTTCCTCCCGCTTATCACGGGCAGTTTCTTTAGAGTGCCCAGCCGAACTGCTGGCAACTAAAGATGTGGGTTGCGCTCGTTGCCGGACTTAACCGAACATCTCACGACACGAGCTGACGACAGCCATGCAGCACCTGTCACTGATCCAGCCGAACTGAAGGAATAGATCTCTCTAAACCGCGATCAGGATGTCAAGGGTTGGTAAGGTTCTGCGCGTTGCTTCGAATTAAACCACATGCTCCACCGCTTGTGCGGGCCCCCGTCAATTCCTTTGAGTTTTAATCTTGCGACCGTACTCCCCAGGCGGAATGCTTAATCCGTTAGGTGTGTCACCGAATAGTATACTACCCGACGACTGGCATTCATCGTTTACGGTGTGGACTACCAGGGTATCTAATCCTGTTTGCTCCCCACACTTTCGTACCTCAGCGTCAGTATCGAGCCAGTGAGCCGCCTTCGCCACTGGTGTTCCTCCGAATATCTACGAATTTCACCTCTACACTCGGAATTCCACTCACCTCTCTCGAACTCAAGACTAGCAGTATTAAAGGCAGTTCCAGGGTTGAGCCCTGGGATTTCACCTCTAACTGACTAGTCCGCCTACGTACGCTTTACGCCCAGTAATTCCGAACAACGCTAACCCCCTCCGTATTACCGCGGCTGCTGGCACGGAGTTAGCCGGGGTTTCTTTACCAGGTACTGTCATTATCATCCCTGGCGAAAGAGCTTTACGACCCTAAGGCCTTCATCACTCACGCGGCATGGCTAGATCAGGCTTGCGCCCATTGTCTAAGATTCCCCACTGCTGCCTCCCGTAGGAGTCTGGGCCGTGTCTCAGTCCCAGTGTTGCTGATCATCCTCTCAAACCAGCTATAGATCGTCGACTTGGTAGGCCGTTACCCCACCAACTATCTAATCTAACGCGGGCTAATCCAATACCGATAAATCTTTCCCCCGAAGGGCGTATAAGGTATTACTCTCCGTTTCCAGAGGCTATTCCTTAGTACTGGGTATATTCCCACGCGTTACTAACCCGTCCGCCGCTCGGTCCCGAAGGACTGCGCTCGACTTGCATGTGTTAGGCCTGCCGCCAGCGTTCGTTCTGAGCCAGGATCAAACTCTCAAGTTGAAAAGCAATTACTTGCTTATCCTTGACGTTCGAACCTCTGCACATACTGTTGTTTCCAATTGACTTAGAAACGTTCCGGTCCAACCGGCTGGTCGGACCTACTTCTGTTTGTTGTGCTTCAGTTTACCAAAGTAAACCAGAAGCCGTCCAAACAGTGAAGCTGACTATCCATCATCGCTAAACCTTCATAAGAAAGCCTCGCTAGGTAGTTGGACATATGTGCAGTTGTTTGTTCATCGAAATGAACCAAACCGCCCACATATCTCTTCAGATACCATCAATTTCAAAGAGCGTGGATCCTAGTAAAACCAGAACCCAGAGACAAAAACCAACCAGATGCGCTGCCGTTTCCTTTAGCGCGTCCCGCCGATAAGCCTCTGTTTTTTAACCAAACTTTGCAGTCTCTTGCGTCTCTCGACCCCGTCGTCCGCGCCGTCTGGCGTCCCGTTGTGCGCCTCAGCGCCGCCGGTGAAGTGGGTTCTAAGGTTACTCGCCGACAGCCGCAAGCGCTTTTTTC